>CAWAGF010000001.1:0-1596517 GCA_963781675.1 uncultured Actinomycetota bacterium
GCAGCAGCCGACTGATGATCATCTTCTGGATCTCGGTCGTCCCGCCGCCGATGCTGGTCAGCTTGGCGTCCCGCAGCGCCCGCTCGGCCGGGAAGTCGCGCAGGTAGCCGTAGCCGCCGTGGATCTGGATCGCCTCGAGGGCGTTGTCGACGGCGAGCTTGCCGGTCATCGCCTTGGCGATGCTCGCCTCCTTCATGTGGTCCTTGCCCTCCTGCTTGAGCCAGGCGGCCTTGTAGACGGCGTTGCGGCACGCCTCGTAGTTGATCTCCATCTCGGCGATCTTGTGCGCGATGACCTGGAAGTGGGCGATCGGCTTGCCGAACTGCTCGCGCTGCTTGGCGTAGGTGATCGGCGCCGTCGATCGTCGCGCGCATGCCGCCGATCGTGGCGGCCATCATGACCGTGCGCTCCCAGGAGAAGCACTCGAAGGCGACGCGCCACAGCGCCTCGCCCTCCACCGACAGCATCGAGCCGGCGGGGACGCGGCAGTCCTGCAGGTGGATCTCGGCGGTCGGCGAGGACCGGCAGCCCATCTTGTCGAGCTCGCGCCCGACGACGAAGCCCGGCGTGCGTGGTGTCGACGACGAAGGCGGACGGCCCCTTGTCGGTCTTGGCGAGGACCGTGCAGACGTCGGCGATCGGGCCGTTCGTGATGAAGATCTTGGTGCCGTTCAGGACGTAGTCGTCGCCGTCGCGGACGGCCGTCGTGCGGATGCGCGGCGCTGTCCGAGCCGGCCTCGGGCTCGGTCGACGCCCAGGCGCCGATGAGCGAGCCGTCGCACAGGCCGGGCAGCCAGCGCGCCTGCAGCTCCTGCGACCCGTGCAGCCAGATCGGCACGCGCCCGATGACCCAGTGGGCGCCGAGCGACAGGCCGAGGCCGCCGTCGTGACCGCCCTCGGCGAGCGCCTCGTTGACCAGGCAGCAGTCGATGATCGACCCGCCGGAGCCGCCGAGCTCCTCGGGGATCGGCATCCCGGCGACGCCTGCCTCGGCGAGCCGCTTCCAGACGTCGGGGTCCCAGCGCCCGTCCCGGTCGCGCTGCGCCGCCCCCGGGGCGACCACCTCGGCGGCGAGCCGCTTCATCGAGGCGTAGAGCTGCTCCTGCTCGGGCGTACCTCGGCGGCGAGCCGCCTCATCGAGGCGTAGAGCTGCTCCTGCTCGGGCGTGATCGAGAAGTCCACCGGCGGATGCTAACCGCCATCAGGTGTCAGGAGTCGCCAGAGCCCGCTCGACGCGGTGGTACTGGCGCGACAAGCGAGCCCGGGGATCGTCCGCGGAGACCGACCAGGCCGTCCGACCTCCGGTCGGGTCCGTCAGGTCGACGCCAGCGTCAGCAGTACAGCCGGTCTCCGGGGGCGCTGGCTGCGTGATGCTCATGTAGGTGTCCTCGTCGGCGTGGAGCCGGAGCCCGCCGGGCTTCAGCGGGCATGACCATGCTCTGCCGTACCGTACCGGCGGCCGCGCCGCGCCGGTACCACCCTCAGACAGCGCTCGATTCGTCCGGCCGCGCCGCGCGCGACGGCCGGACATCGCGCGACAGGCAGCTCGGGCAACGGTCCCAGCCTTGAGCCTGCGCCCACTCCGGAGCGTCCGTGCCGCGACGCCGGGCGCGGCGACGGGCCCGAGCCCGACGGCGGATGGTCCGAGCAGAGGCGTCGCTGCCCGGGACTCCCCGCCACCGCCTCGAGCAGGCGTTGCACCGCCGCCACTGCTCGGCCGGCTCGCCCCGCCGCGCAGCACCGAGTCGTTGGACGAGCGTGACCAGGACCACGACGAGCGCAAGGGGCACGAAGAAGACGAGGAACAGCACGCCCACCAGGGAGGCGCCGTACGCGAGCAGATCACTGGTCACGGGACGCACCCGAACCGCAGGACCAGTGCACGCGCCGACCTCCCGTTGCCTGTCCGACGAGCCTAGCGGGCGCGCCCGACGCCGCTCGAGTAGTCACAACGGGCCATGCAGGGCTCGCCACACCTGGTCGATGCTCCGAGGGTGCCGACCCGACCGACGCCCACCGGCCCCGCCCGAGGCGCGCTCGGCCGCGGGGACGACAGCGGGGTGATCGCCGTGGTCACCGCGATCGTCGTGGCCGCGGTGCTCGTCCCCGTAGCCGCCCTCGGCCTCAGCTCCTACGTCAGGACCAGCGTCCGCCAGGAGATGCAGCGTTCCGCGGAGTCGGGAGCGCTCGCCGGCGCGGCTGGACTGGTCCTCGTCGATCTCGGCTCGCGACCGACGGCCGCCCTGAGCGACCCCCTGGTCGACCTGTCGACGGTCCTGCCCCCAGGCCTGCCGGACCCGCTCGGACCGACCGGACGGGCGTGCCGGGCGACCTTCACGGCCTACGGACGTCCGGTGGACGACCCGGGCCGGGATCCGGCTGACCGCTCGCCGGTCAGCGCCACCTTCGCCACGATGCCGACGTGCGACGCGGTGTACTCCCGGGACCCCGCCTTCAGCAGCTGCGTCGATGACGTGTTCACCAAGGTCGGCGTCCTGGTCGAACCCGTGCGGAGCCGGCTGGTCACGCTCGCCGGGAGCGTCACGGGCCCGGTCGCCGGAGACGCGACCGACCTGGCGACCCTCGCCCTGGCCGTCCAGAAGCTGGTCCCGGCCCTCGCGCACAACGGGGTCCAGGTCGAGCTGGAGTACAGCGTGGACGGTCCTCTTGACGGGGTGCTGCGCAGCGGACCTGCCGGCACGTCCACCGGCAAGGCGGCCGCGCGCCGACTGTTCAAGCCCGTGCTGCCGACCCTGCCTTCTCTGGCCGAAGCGCTGGACGTTCCCGTGGACACCACGGCTCTGAGCACGCTCACGCCGGTCGAGCGGGTCGCTGTCGCGCAGCTGCAGGCCACGGTGGTCGCCCTGCGCGTCCTCGTCGACGGCGCCGAGCGCGGCACGCTCGACGCCAGCGGGCTGACGCCGTACCTGGACAACACCATCACCGCCGCCGACGCACTCCTGAGCCAGACCGCGGCCGGCCTTCCGCTTCTCGGACCGCTGCTCGGACCTGTGCTGGCCGCGCTCGACCGGTTCGACGAGCCCGTCGTGCTGCCGGCCCCCGTGGCACTGGACCCCGCCTGCGCCACTGCCGCACGCGAACTGCTGGACGACCTGTCCTACGCACTGACCGTCAACCCGGACCCCAGCGAGCAGGACCTGCTGCCGTGCGTCGTCGAGCACGTGCTCGGCCCCACCGACCTGACGACACCGCTGAACGAGCCGCAGGCCTGCGTGAACAGGGTCTTCCGCGCGCAGCTGGCCCCGACGACGTGACCAGGCGGCTGCGTGGTGACGAGGGGGCGACCGCTGTCGAGACGGCGCTCGTCCTGCCGCTGCTGCTGCTGGTGCTCGGGGGCGTCCTCGTGCTCGGGTTGCACGCGACGTACGCCGCGCTGGCCGGCCACGCCGCTGAGGTCGCGCTCAGGAAGGCGACGCTCCGCACCTCGGCCGGCTACCCGACGGCCGCAGCGGTGGACGCCTCCGTCCGCTCGCTGGCCGTCTCCTCCGCCCTCGGGACGCCGTCGGCACCGGTCGAGGTCGACGTGACCTCGACGACGGCGCGGCGGCGGCAGGGGGACCGGGTCACCGTGACGGTGACGTACGACGTCGCGGCGATCCGCACCGCCGGGAGCTGGCTGCCCCTCGTGGGACCGGCGCTCGGCGGCCTCGCCCGCATCGAGCGCACCGTCGAAGGGCGGCTCGAATGAGCGGCGACCGAGGGTCCGCCGCCATCGAGATGGCGCTCGTCACCACGCTGCTGACCGCACTGCTCGCCCTGGTGGCGCCGCTGGCCGCCCTCTGCCACCAGCGGGTGCAGCTGGGGCAGGCGGTGGGAGAGCTCGCCCGCTTCGCGACGAGCCGGTCCGACGTGCCGCGTGAGGCCGGAGGCGTGCAGGTCCCCGCCGGCCTGCTGCCCGGCCAGGCAGCCCTCGAGCAGGAGAGCCTCAGGTTCTCGGCGTCCGGGCCGATCTCCTCTGCACGGGTCGCCGACGTCGACTGTCCATCCGGGTGGCGGCGTCAGGTGGCCATGAGCACTACCGCGGACCTCGGTCCTGCGGGCGCGGTCTTCGCCGGGATCACCGGCGCCGGCTCGACCAAGACGCTGACCGCCCGTGCCAGCAGCTGCGAGGAGTAGGAACAGTGCGCAAGCTCAACGTGACGATCCTGGCAGGGCTGCTCTGCGCCCTGATGGGGTTCGTGCTGGTCTTCGCCTACGGCAACCGGGTCGACGACCGCGTAGCCGATGGCAGGGAGACCGTGGACGTCCTCGTGGCAGCGCAAGGAGCCGCCGCCGGGATGACGCCGGCGGAGCTCGGCGAGGTGCTCGTGACCCGCCAGGTCCCCCGGCTGTACGTCGCGGAGGGAGCCCTGTCCGATCTGGACGACGTCGTCGGCCAGGTCCTGCTCGGGCCGCTGGCCAAGGGAGCGCAGGTCACCGCCGCGCAGTTCGGCGCTCCCGACGTGGCCGGCGCCGTCAAGCCTGCCAAGGGTCGGGTCGCGCTGGCGGTGGGCGTCTCGTTGACGCCCGGTGTGGCGCGGTACGTCACGCCCGGGAGCGCGGTCGACGTCTTCGTCACCTAGCGGCGGCGGCGGGGCGGCGCCCGGCTCGCAGGACCCGACGGCTCGTCGCACCAAGCTCTTCGCCAGTGGGATCAAGGTGATGTCTGTCAGCGTGGCTGCGGCCGATGCCCAGTCCGGCGACCAGCCTGCCGAGGGCGGTGGCGCTCAGGTCGTGGCCGTCCTCGACCTGAGTCCGCGCGAGGCCGAGCAGGTGGTCAACGCCGCAACCCTCGGCTCGCTCTACCTGGCGCTGTCGTCCGTCGACGGGACCGTCGAGAAGCACACCACGCCCGGGGTGACCCCCCAGGACGTCGTGGGCGCGAACACGTGACGGCCACCATCGCCGTCGTCGACCGGACCGGGCTGCTGAGCGACGCGGTCCGGACGCTGCGCCGGGGACTGGACCCTGCCCCCGCCATCGTGGACGTCAAGCGGCACAGCGACTTCGACCTCGGCGGCGTGCGGGCCGACCTCCTGGTGCTCGGCCGCAAGGAGCTGACCGCGGCCGGGCTCCGACGGGCCCGGAGGTGGAGCACGGAGCACCCCGGGGCAGCGGTGGTCGCCCACCTGCCGCCCAAGAGCACGCCCGCCCCCTCCGTCGCCGTCCTGCGCGCCCACGGCGTGACGGGGTGGTTCCGTGGCGAGCCGGACGAGGGGCGGCTGCTGACGCTGCTGCGCGACGCCCTGCCGGAGCCTCGCGGGCAGGACGAGCCGGCAGCGGAGCCCGCGCAGGACGTCGTCGGTCAGACTCCGCCGGAGCCCGGCACCGTCGTCACGGTCTGCTCGGCGAGCGGCGGGTGCGGCAAGACCTTCCTGGCCACGAACCTGGCCGCGGCCGCGGTCGCCCCCGGGCGCAGGGTCGTCCTTCTCGACCTCGACCTGCAGTTCGGCGAGGTGGGTGCGGCCCTGCAGGCGCGCCACCCGTACTCCGTCCTCGACGGGCTGTACGACGCGCAGGGCGCGGCGCTCGAGGACAGCGCGCTCGCGGAGCACCTGGGCGAGCTGGTGCACCGCTCTCCCCTCGGCTTCGACGTCCTGCTCGCGCCGCGGGAGCCGGCCCGCGCCGACCTGGCGACCGCGGACGACATCACCTTCCTGCTCGAGGTCGCTGGCGGACGAGTACGACGTCGTCGTGGTGGACACGGCGCCGGTCCTCAACGAGGTGGCGATGGCGGCCTTCGACGCCAGCTCGGTCGTGGCCGTCGTCGCCGCGCTCGACGTCCCCAGCCTGCGCAACCTGACCAGCTACCTGGAGGTCCTCGACCGCATGCGGGTGACCGCCGAGCGGCGGCTCGTCCTGAACAAGGTCGACCGGGACGTCGGGATCGACCTGGGGCAGGTGAAGGAGGTCTTCGGCGACCGGTTCGTCGCGCAGCTCCCGATGGACAAGGCGGCCAGCCGCTCCCTCAACACCGGGACCGTCGTGGTGCGCTCAGAGCCCCGCTCGGCCGTCGCGCGTGCCATGGACGCCGCCGCCGCCGCCATCCTCCCCCCGGAGCTGCCCGGGCTGCCCTCCCCGCCGACGGTCGGACTGCTCAGCCGGACCCGCGAGCTGTTCCGCGTCCTACGACCCTCACCCGGAGGCACGTCATGAAGCTCTCTGACCGCCTGGCACGAGCAGCGAAGGACGATGCCGCTCCCGCCGGTCGACCGACTGCCGCCACACCGGCGGGGGCGCGGCCGACCACGGCGCGGACCCGTCGGGCACCGTCCAGCGATGACACCGCCAGCCGCTCGGCTGCGCCAGCACCCGCCCCGAGGAAGGCCCCCGCGAAGGTCCGGCCTCCCGCTGTCGGCACGCCGGACCGCCGGGCAGGCGGACGACGGGCCGTCGACGCGGAGCCGCTGCTGGGCGGTGTCGACGGCCTGCGGGCTGCCGTGCGTGCGGCCGTCGTGGAGGAGCTCGGCCCCTCCCTCGGCGGCACCGCCGTCGACGAGGCCCTCGTGCGCAGCCTGCTCGAGCACCACCTGGACGAGGCCAGCCGGTCCAGTCGCGCCACCGTCGGTCCCGCGGAGCGCGCGGAGTTCCTCGAGACCACGTTGGCCGACATGCTCGGCTGGGGCCCGCTGACCCCGCTCATGGCAGACCCGTCCGTCACGGAGGTCATGGTCAACGCCGTGGACAGCGTCTGGGTAGAGCGCGCCGGAGTGCTCGAACGCACGTCCGTCCGCTTCTCGTCGATGCAGTCGTACCGCACGGTCATCGACCGGATGCTCGCCGTCGCCGGGCGACGCGTGGACGAGGCGCAGCCCATGGCCGACGGACGACTGCCCGACGGCAGCCGCGTGAATGCGATCATCCCGCCGCTCGTCGTCGGAGACCCGGTCCTGACCGTGCGGCGCTTCCCCGAGATCGGCTTCACGATCGCCGACCTCGTGGAGCGGGGGTCGTTGTCTGCGTCGGCGGCCGACTTCCTGGACCTGTGCATCCGCGGCAAGCTGAACGTCCTGGTCAGCGGTGGCACCGGCACCGGCAAGACGACGCTGCTGAACGTCCTGTCGGCGGCCATCCCGGACAACGAGCGCGTCATCACCATCGAGGACGCGGCGGAGCTGCGCCTGTCCAGCCGCACGTCATCGCCCTCGAGGCTCGGCCGGCGAACATCGAGGGGGTCGGTACCGTCGCGATCCGCGACCTGGTGCGCAACGCCCTCCGGATGAGGCCCGACCGGATCGTGGTGGGGGAGGTCCGCGGCGGCGAGGCCCTCGACATGCTGCAGGCCATGAACACGGGGCACGAGGGCTCCCTGACGACGGTCCACGCGAACACGCCGCGGGACGCGCTCTCGCGCATCGAGACGATGGTGCTCATGAGCGGCGTCGACCTGCCGCTGCGCGCGATCCGCGAGCAGGTGGCCAGCGCTGTCGACCTCGATCGTCCAGCTGTCCCGGCAGTCCGACGGCAGCCGCGTCGTCAGCCACGTGGCCGAGGTGCAGGGGCGTGAGGGCGACACGATCACGCTCCAGGACGTCTACGTGCGCAAGGCAGGGCCGCTGGTGAGCACCGGCCTGCGGCCGCGCTGCGCGACGCGGCTCGAGGAGAGGGGCGTCCCCGTTCCGGCCTCGCTCTTCCGTGCGGCTGCTCCCGTCGCCGGGCGTGCCGAGGCGCAGGCGGTGACCGCACTGCTGGCTGCGCTGCTGGTGGCGGTCGGCCTGTTCTGCGTGATCGTCGCGATGCGCGCGAAGAGCCCCGGCGCGTGAAGGACCTCCGCGCCGTGCTCGAGACCTTCGAGTCCAGTCCCGGCGGTGACGTGCAGGCCACGGACGAGCTGCGGGCGGCGTTGGCCCGGACCGGGCGGGTCGCCGAACGGGCGCTCGCGGACACGGGGCTGCTGAGCCGGGTGCGCGCCACCCTGGCGCGCAGCGACTGGACCCTGTCTCCCGGTGACTTCCTGACGGTGAGCCTGGGCTGCGCGCTGCTCGGCGTCCTCGTGGGGCTGGTCAGCGGGTCAGTCCTGCTGGCCGGCCTGCTCGCGCTCGCCAGCGGGCCGCGCCGTACGCCCTCGTGGCTCGCTCCGTCGCCCGCCGACGCACCCGGTTCGAGGACCAGCTCCCGGACGTGCTCGACCTGCTCGCCGCTTCCCTCGCGTCCGGAGCCGGCATCGCCCAGGCCCTCGAGCTGGTGGTGGCGGAGGCCGACGACCCGACCGCGACGGAGTTCGGCAGGGTCCTGAACGCCACCCGCCTGGGGGCCACGCTGGTGGAGGGGCTCGAGGCCATGGCCGAGCGGCTCGACTCGCGCGACCTGCTCTACACGGTGCGGGCCATCGCCGTGCAGCAGCAGACCGGGGGTCGGCTGGCCGAGGTGCTGCGCATCGTGGCGGAGTTCATGCGCGCCCGGTTCGAGCTCAAGCGCGACCTGCAGGCCTTGACGGCCGAGGGGCGGATCTCCGCCTACATCCTCGGCGGGCTGCCCTTCGCGATCGGGGGGTTCCTCGCCTTCTCCAGTCCCCTATACCTGCGCCCGCTGTACACGACAGGTGCTGGCCTGCTCATGCTGGCCGTGGCAGGAGTGCTGATGCTGGTGTCCTTCGGCATGATCCGCAGGATCATCCGGATCGAGGTCTGAGATGCTGCTGCTCGCGCTGATCCTGGTGGCCGGCGGCCTCGGCCTCGCTGCCTCGGGACTGGCCCAGCAGAGGGCCATCGCCTCGAGCGGAGACCGCGGGCTCGCGAACGTGCCCGAGGTGGAGGTGCAGCCTCCCGGCCTCGTCTACCGGGTCCTGGAGCCAGCCCTGGACGCCGGCGGGCGTGCGGTACGCGTGCTGTCGCCAGCCCATCGGTTGGACCTGACCCGCAACAGGATCGCGTTCGCCGGACTCGAAGGCTCGCTGACCGTGGAGCGCCAGCTGTCGTACAAGGCAGCCGCCGCCCTCCTCGGTCTGCTCCTCGGCCTGCTGGGCGGACCGCTGCCGACACCCGTCTGGGCTGTCCTGCTCGGCGTCGCAGCGTCCTTCGTCCCGGACGTCCTGCTCAGCAGCCGTGCGGACCGGCGGCAGCGGGAGATCGGACGGGCGCTGCCGGAGGCGCTCGACCTGCTGGCGCTGACCGTGGAGGCGGGCCTCGGCTTCGAGCAGGCGTTGGAGGTGGTCGTGGACAACTCGTCCGGCCCGCTGAGCAGCGAGCTGCAACGGCTGCTGCGCGAGATAGAGCTCGGTGTGCCGCGGCGGGATGCTCGCCGCGCTGCGCGAACGCACCGACGTGCCGGAGCTGTCCTCCTTCGTCGTCGCCCTCGTGCAGAGCGACCAGCTCGGCATCGCCTTGGGGGACGTGCTGAAGGCGCAGGCCGCCCAGGTGCCGGTTGCGCCGCCGGCAGCATGCCAAGGAGCAAGCCGCCAAGACCCCCGTGAAGATCCTCTTCCCGGTGGTGATCGGATCTTCCCGGCTCTGTTCGTGGTGACGGTCGGCCCAGGTGCGATCCAGATCGCGCGCACCATCCTCTAGCAGGTGCCGGCCTGGCTCCACGGCCGCGCTCGCATGGCGGGTGCCCCCACCCCGCGGGCCCTGGCTGACCACCCCCCTCGGCACAGGCCAGCGGGTCTATGTGGCCTGTGTGCGCGGCCTCACCGACCTCCGCGCGCTGGGCGCCGTGCGGGGCCCTCGACGCCCATAGTCCCGAATGACTAGGCGGCACTGGTCAACTCGTGCCATGCAGGTGACATGCGCCGGCCCCGATACCTCCTACAGCGGCAGCCAACCGGTCAGCCACAACCCGATAGGAGATCCCGTGCTCAGCTTCATGATCACTCTTCAGGTCCTGGTCGCAGACCGCGTCGAGCGGCTGCGCAACGACGACCGCGGCGCGACCGCAGTCGAGTACGGCCTCATGGTCGCTCTCATCGCCGGTGCGATCGTCGTCACCGTCGGCCTGCTCGGCGGCGAGCTGGACGACAAGTTCACCACGGTCTGCAACGCCGTGGGCGGCGCTGGAAGCTGCCCGTAGGGCAAGGCTGCCGAGCAGCCCGCCGTGACGAAGGCCGCGTCCCCCGGGACGCGGCCTTCGTCGCGCGCTGCCTGGAACAGGCGCCGCCCGCGCTACGGGTGAAGCGCTGTCAGCCCACGCGGGGACGGTCGCGCATCCACGACCAGATCGTGCGCGTGGCGTCCAGGCCCTGCCGGCTGCGGGTCATCCACTCGTGGCCGGCGCGCGGCACCACCTGCAGCTGCACCTCGCTGCCCGCCTTGCGGAACGGCTCCAGCGAGGCCCCCACCGGCGGGAAGGTGACGCCGAGCTGAGGGTTGCGGCCGCCGCCGAGCGGGACGACCCGGTCCCGCGCGCCGTGCAGCGCGAGGACGGGCACCGGCAGCTTCGGCGCGCACGGCGCGACGAGCGGCCCGGCCACCACGGCGACGCTGGCCACCACCTCGGAGCGCTCGCACGCGTAGCGCAGCGCCATCATCGCGCCGTTCGAGCCGCCGGTGAGCGCGATGCGGTTCGGGTCGATGGGCGTCTTCGTACGGGCGAGCGCGATGACCTCGTCGAGGAAGGCGACGTCGTCCACACCCTCCGTGCTGCCGGGGAAGCAGCACAGGCCGGCGTTCCAGGAGCCGCCGGCGCCCTCGGGGAAGGCGACGACGAAGCCCTGCTCGTCCGCGAGCGCCTCGAGCCGGCTGTAGGCGCGGATCGCCTCGGGCTCCTGGCTGTGCGCGTGCAGGGCGACGACGAGCGGCGCCGGGGCCAGCAGGCCGTCCGGCACGTGCAGGACGAACGAGCGGACCTCGCCGTCGTACGACGTGGTCGTCGGGACGGTGGTCGTCGAGCCGGGCAGCCCGACGGGCTCCGCCGGCGGCACCTGCACGGCAACGCTGGCGGCCAGGCTGCTGCCGAGGGCCTGCACCTGCAGGCGCTCCTCCTGCGCCGACGCGCTGAGCGCGGCAGGCAGCCCCGCGAGCAGCGACAGGGCGGCGCCGGCGGCGAGCAGCAGGGGACGGCGCGGCTGCATCAGGGCTAGCGCTGGCCCTGGTACAGCTTGTAGACGACGTAGACCGAGAACCAGGCGATGAAGGCGAACGCCAGCGCCAGGATGCCGGTGTAGACGATCTCGAGCACGTGGGGCCTTCCTGGTGGGTGTCCGCCGATCCTACCGAGCAGGGGCTGGTCCGCCGTCCTCGGCCTTGCTCCTGCGCCGGTAGAGGACCAGCAGCAGGAGCAGGGCCGCCAGGCTGAAGATCCCCACGGCGACCGGGATGACGACGCTCGGGTCCTCGCGCAGCGGGAGGTTCTTCGCCGGTACGGGTGCAGCCGTGCCGCCGGCCTCGTCCGGGAACGTGATCGTCGCCTCGGCGGCCCGCTGCGTGCCGCCGCTGGACAGGTCGAGGCGCGCCCGCCACGGGCCGGCGGGGAGCATCGGGTCCAGCAGGACCTGGACGGGGGCCGACTGCCCCGGGGCCAGCGTCGTCCCGACCGTCGCCGGGAACGGCCCGGCGCTGACTCCCCCGGGACCGTCCGACAGCGCCAGCTGCCCGGCGATGTCCAGCGCGCGCTCGCCCGTGTTGCGCACAGCGGCCTGCACCACGGGCCGGCGCTGCGCGTCGCGCGCCGCGGTCAGCGACTCGACGGTGAAGTCCGTCCGCGGCGGCTGGTCGCCCCGGACGAGGACGTACTCGCGGACGCCCACCCGGCTCGCCACGCCCACCCCGGTGCCGCCGGGAGCGGGCGGGACCTCGGCGTAGACGACGGCGTACCGCTCGCCGGGCTCCGCGTCGTCGGGGACCTCGACGGTCACCGCGACGTCCACGGGGCGGTTCGGCTGCAGGACGACCGAGGCGGGGGCGACGGTGTTCCAGCGGGACAGCTCGTTGTCCGCCCGCGGGCTGCCCAGCGGCAGGAAGCCGCCGTCCTGGATGCCCGCGGCGTTCGCGTAGAGGGAGACCCGGACGGGGCTGCCGGTGCCGTTGCACACGCGGACCTGGCGTCGCGTCCGCGCACCCGGCTCGAGGTCCGCCACCACGTACGTCGCCTCGCGGCCCTTCGGGCTGGCCCCCGGCAGCGGGAGCAGGCTCACCGAGATGCCCGGCTGGCAGGCCGCAGCAGCAGCCGCAGCAGGAACGGCAGCGGCCGCCGCCCCCGCGAGGGGAGCGACGGCCGCAGCGACGAGGAGAGCGACGCGACGTCGGCTACTGGACACTCTGGGTGACGGTACTCGTGTAGGTGCCGGCCACCGCGTCCGCCGGGACCGTCAGCGACATCGTGTTGCTCCACTGGGCGGAGTTGGCTCCGACGACGACCGTCGGCACGACGTTCGCGCACTTGCCGAGCTGCTTCGCGGTCGTGGCCAGGGCGACGGAGGTGGGCAGCGTGACGACACCGGCCAGCCCGCAGACGGTCGGCAGCGGCAGGCTGCCGACGGTCCCGGGGGCCAGGGTGGCGTTGCTGATCGGGATCGTGTTCTGGCCGGAGACGAAGTCGGTGGCGGCCACCGTGACGGTCCACCCGGTGCTGGAGCCGCGGCTGTCGCTCACGGCGGTCGTGCCCAGGCTCCCCGTGACGGCCGCGCTGGGCAGGATGGCGGTGACGCCCTGGGCCGGCGCCAGCGTGACCGTGGTGCCGGCCGTCGAGACGTCGAGGCTGAGGCCGCCGGCCGCCACGACGAGCTGCGCCGTGGTGGCCTGCGTGCACGAGGTGGCCGGCGAGGTGACCGTGCAGGCCGCCTGCGCGGGCGCCGCAGCCAGCGCGGCGCCGGTGGCGGCGACGGCGGCGGCCAGGGAGACGACGAGGGCCTTGCGCATGACAGCTCCAGTGGCTCTGCGGGCTCCGGCCCGATGTCACTCCGTGTGACTACTCCAGGTGTGTCGGGACGTCCCGCAGCAGAGGACATGACTCGTCCTGATGGTTGTGACTACGCCGAACGGCGCAGCCGGGCCCGCTGGCGGCAGCGCCCTGTCCCGGTCCGTCCCGGGATGCGGCTTCCTGGTCCGTAGCCCTGCGTGTCCGGACCCTGCGCGGGGACCACTCGTCACCTGGTCGGGGACCAGATCCGTCGTCCTGGTCCCGTGGGCACCAGTGCTCCAGCATCGGCGTCCTCCTGCCGATCGCAGGACAGACCGCTGCTCCAGGAGGAACCCGTGCGCCGCCCCCTGCTCGCCCTCGCAGTCCTGGCCGGCTGCCTCGCGGCGAGCACGCAGGCGGCCTCGACCGCCGGGAACACGGTGCCGGGGAGCACGGCGGTCTACCGCGAGACGGCCGTCAGCGGTGCCTCGCTCACCTCGATCTCCTACACCGTGTCGGCCGGCACGATCACGGCGGCCACGCCCCGCCTGCGTGGCGTCCTGCTGGGCCGGACGGTGTCCGCGCGCTTCGGCGCCGGGCCCGCGGTGACGTGCACCCCCGGTGTGCTGACCGTGATCAGCCTGATCACCGGCGTGCGCGAGGGGACCTACACGTGCCCCGGGCTCGGCGAGTCCGCCAGCCGGCCGCGCAAGCTCCAGATCACCGTGAGCTGAGCAGGCCTCAGCCGAGGCCCAGCAGCCTGCCGAGGTCCACCCCGTGGGTGGGCTCCGCCGCCTGCCGCCGCGGACGCGGGAGCAGGGCCACGACGTCGGGGTCCAGGTCGTACCGCCAGTCGCGGCCGGAGCCGACCTCCGGCGCCTGCTCGACCGGCAGGGCATGGCGGTAGACGGTGCTGCCGTCGACCACCCAGGTCTCACCGCTGTCCGGCTGCCGCAGCAGCGGGCGGTCGTACCTCGCAGCCAGCCGCTCCAGGTCCGCAGGGTCGACGAGCTGGACGACCGTGGCGCCGGCCGGGACCTGGAGCGCCGAGACGTCCAGCACGAGCGGCTCCGCGTCGCTGACCCGGGGCTGCGCGTCAGGCTCGCGGCGGCGGTCGGCGAGGAGCAGGAAGAGCCCGCCGACGACGAGCAGCAGGTTGACGGGCCGGAGGAGCCACTGCAGCACCGGCCCCACCTGCGGGACCCGCAGGACCAGCCGGCCGAGCAGCTGGTCCTGCCGGACGCGGTCCGGGTCGACGAAGTCGTTGTTGTCGCCCTGGAAGGTGTAGACCCCGTCGTCCTGCGTGCGGACGCGGTGCATGACGACGCGCCCGAGCTCCTCGCTCCGGTAGGCCACCACGTCGCCGACGCGGTAGTCGTGCGCGCTGCGCAGGACGCCGAGGTCGCCGGCGGTGAACATCGGCTGCATGCTCGTGCCGCTGGTGATGACGTAGGTCATCGTCCCGCCCCACTGCTGGGGCCACAGGACGAGCGCCGTGAGGACGAGCAGCACCCAGGCGATGCCGTGGAGGCTGCGCTTCAGCACGGTGCGGGACCTTCCTGGACGGGCCGAGCGGCGGCCCGGGGAGGAGCCCCGGGCCGCCGCTGCTGCGGGTGCCGCTAGTTGTTGACGGTGATGCCGAGCGAGTTGAACTCCGCGATCGGCTCGTCGGGCGTCGAGCAGGTGAAGACGGTGTCGGTGCCCGCGACCGTCCCCAGTCCCGGGATCAGGCTGCCGGCGCCCAGGGCCGCCGTGCAGGTGTAGTTGCCGTTGTTGGTGGCGCCGTTCCAGAGGATCACCGAGGCGTCCTTGGACGTCAGGTCGCCGGTCGCGACGAACTTGACCTGGTCGATGAGGTTCGCGTTCGCCGAGTCCTGCACGTAGTCGACCGCGGTCACGGTCGCGCCCGTCACCGTCGCGGCGCCGTAGCCGGCGACGTTCTTCGTGCCGCCGTCGACGGCGGTCATCGTGTTGCTCGCCGTGAAGGCGCCGCCACCGCTGATCGCCAGGCCGGCGAGGAGAGCAACGCCCAGAGTCCGCTTGCGCATGTCATCCCTCGTTCGCAGTCAGTGCCAGCCGCTGGGGGGCTAGTCGCTGCCAAGAGGTTCGGGCCACCTGGACTAGGCCCTGAGGGCCAGGTCCGGGTGGTTCTCGAGATGGCCCGGGATGACTAGGCCGGCTGCCGGATCCCTTGCTGCACAAGGCCGTACGGCTGCCCGGAACGCCCCGCAACGCGCAGGGGCCCGGCTCAGGCGAGCCGGGCCCCTGTGCGGGTCGTCCTAGGCAGGCACCTCGACCGCGGCCTCCACGGCCTGCCCCTTCGTCGCCGTCACGCCGGTGTCGAGCGACCCGCCGCGGTAGAGCGTCCGCAGCGTCCACTCGCCGTCGGCGGCGTAGAAGCGGAAGTAGCCGGTCGCGGAGGTCTGCACCTCGGCGGTGAAGTCGCCGGTCGAGCCGAGCAGCCGGACGTAGGCGCCGGGCAGCGGCGACCCGTCGCGGGTGACGAAGCCGTGGATGACCGCCTCAGCAGCGGACACCTCCAGCGCGGGCAGCGTGTCCTGGTCGGGCGAGCCGCACATGTCAGACGTCCTTCTGGATCGGGACGCCCACGAGGGAGCCGTACTCCGCCCAGGAGCCGTCGTAGTTCTTGACGTCGCTCTTGCCCAGCAGCTCGTGCAGCACGAACCACGTGTGCGAGGAGCGCTCGCCGATGCGGCAGTACGCGATGGTCGAGCGGCTGTCGTCGAAGCCCTGCTCGCCGTACAGCGTGGCCAGCTCGTCGTCGGAGCGGAACGTGCCGTCGTCGGCGGCGGCCTTGCTCCACGGGATGTTGATGGCGGTCGGCACGTGGCCGGCGCGCTGCGACTGCTCCTGCGGCAGGTGCGCGGGCGCCTTGATCTTGCCGCTGAACTCGTCGGGGCTGCGCACGTCGACGAGGTTCTTGCTGCCGATCGACTGCACGACCTCGTCGCGGAACGCGCGGATGGACGCGTCGGGCGTCTTCGCGCTGTACGACGTCTTCGCGCGCTCGGGGACGTCCTTGACGAGCTCGCGCCCGTCGAGCTCCCACTTCTTGCGGCCGCCGTCGAGCAGCTTGACGTCCTCGTGGCCGTAGTACTTGAACTGCCAGTACGCGTACGCGGCGAACCAGTTGTTGTTGCCGCCGTAGAGGACGACGGTGTCGTCGTTGCCGATGCCCTTCTCGCTCATCAGCGCGGAGAAGGCCTCCTGGTCGATGAGGTCGCGGGCCTCGGGCTGCTGCAGCTCCTGGGTCCAGTCGAGGCGCACGGCGTTCTTGATGTGGCCGCCGTCGTAGGCGGACACGTCCTCGTCCACCTCCACGAAGACGATGTTCGGGTCGTCGAGGTGGGCCTCGGCCCAGTCTGCGTCGACGAGTACGTCTGCGCGGCTCATGCGGGGACTCCCTTGGTTCGGCGGGTGATGAGGTAGAGCTCGCAGCCCAGGCAGATGCCGAAGGCCGCGTTGAGGAACGCCGCCGCGAGGGCCGCGGCGGTGGCGATCAGGCCGACGATCGGCGCGCCCGCGGCGAAGCCGAGCACCCCCACGACGGCGAAGACGAGCCCTACGACCTGGGCGAAGCGCGGCGGGCGCGCGTCCTCCAGCTCGGTCGGAGGCGTGCGCTTCAGGAAGCGCTTCCAGAACAGGGCGTACGGGTTCCTGCCGCGCGTGCCCAGCGCGAACACGACGGCCTGCGCGGCGAGCAGCCACGGGGAGGCCGTGAGCAGCACGACGGCGAGCACGAGCGTGGTGGCCCAGGCTGCGAAGCGCAGCCCACGAGGGTCGATCAAGACAGCTCCTGAGGTCGAACGCGGGTCGAGGTCAGGAGGTCGGACAGAGGCAGCCGGCGAGGCGGCAGAAGTCCACCGCGCGTCGCTTCACCAGCACCTGCATGGGGCTCACGGTAGCGCCTGGCCCAGCGCGGCGAGCACGTCGGCCTTGCGCGGCTGCCCGCTCGCGCGCTTCACCTCGCGCCCGGCGGCGTCCAGGACGAGCGTCGTCGGCGTCTTGAGGATGCCCAGCTCGCGGACCACGTCGAGGTGCTGCTCGGCGTCGACCTCGACGTGCGCGACACCGGGTACGAGGCCGGTCACCTCGTCCAGCACGCGGCGCGTGGCCCGGCACGGGGCGCAGAAGGCGCTGGAGAACTGCAGCAGCGTGGCCCGCTCCCCGGGTGCCTCCCCGAGGCGGACCAGCACCGGCAGCAGGCTGTCCTCGGCCCTGCCCTCGCGGACCTTCCCGTCCCGGGCGCGGTGCGCGATGCCTGCGGCCGTGGTCAGCAGCAGCACCGCTGCGAGGACCAGCACACCTGTCATGCAGGCGGGACGTCTCGACTGCGGAGAGCCTTCCGACAGCTCGCCCCCGCGCGTCAGCGTCGGCGGAAGTACCCGAAGACGTCGACCACAGATGGACTCGCCGCGGCGTTGGCAGCTGCAGGCGCGCCGTCGAGGCCCGCACCACGGCGAGGTTGGCGGCCGTGCGCGCGGCTGCGGCGTTCACGTTGGACGACCGGCACCGCCGCGCCGGCAGGGTAGGCGGTCAGGTGGGTGGAGGCGGTCGGCTGGACGACGGCCAGGTTGAGCACCGCGGCGGTGACGCCCTGCGGCAGCCCCTGCCCGCCGCACTGCAGCGTCGTCGTGCGCCCGGCCCCTAGCCGCCCGGGCGGCGGTGAGCCTCCCGGGTGTCGAGCAGCCGCCGCGGCGACAGCGGCACGAGGACGTCCGTCGCGCCAGCGCCGTACCAGCCGAAGACGTCGGCAGCACGTGCGCCGAGCCGGCCGCCAGCGAGACCGACACCTTGCCGTCGCGACCGACCGGGACCGTCACGAGGTTGGACACCGTCGCCGCGGGGAAGTTCACGTTGCTCGAACCGGGCTCGGCGGCACCGGCCGGCCAGGCCACCAGGTGGCCCGCTGCGTCGGTGCGACGACGGCAGGTTGAGCACGACGGCGGACACACCGCCCGCCGGGACGCCCCCGCGGCCCGTGACCTGGACGTCCAGGGCGCCGGTCGAGGTCAGCGGCCGGCGCGGCGCGCCCGTCCCGTCGCGGGTGTCGAGCAGGCGCTGCGGGGCGAGCGCGGCGAAGGCGGCGCCCGGCTCCCCCTCCGCGTCGGCGTACCAGCCGAAGACGTCGGCCGCCAGGTGCACCGCCCCGGCGGCGTTGCGCACCTGCACGCTGCCGTCCGGACCTACCCGCAGTACCGCCAGGTTGGCCACCGAGCGGCCCGCGGGGAAGTTGAGGCTCGACACCGTGGGCATGGCCTCGCCGCTCGGCCACACGGTGAGGTGCCCGGCGGCGGTGGGTTGCACAGCGGTGAGGTTCACGACGACCGCGCCGACTCCCCGCGACGGCACCCCGCCGACCCCGGTCAGCTGCAGCCGGGTGGTCTCGCCCGCGCCGAGCGCGCCCTGACGCCCACCCGACCCGCCGCGCGTGTCGGCCACCCGACTCGGGAGCAGCGCGTGGAAGGTGCCCGCCGCGTCGTCCACGGCGCCGGAGGAGGACGGCACGGGCTGCGCCGACGTCGGCGTCGGGCCGGCCGATGCACCCGGTGTCGCCGCCCCCGACGGCGTCGGGCCGCCCGCGGACGCCACCGGCTGCGGCTCGGTCCCGACGCCGAAGGGCGCACTGCTCGCGCTGCCGGTCCGGCCGACCGCGTCGACGGCCGCCACGCGCACGACCGCCTGGGAGGTGGTCCGGGTTGGGAGGGTCCAGGTGTAGCTGCCGGCTGCCGGCTGCTCCCCGGCGATGCGCACGAAGGACGCTCCGCCGTCGTCGGAGTAGAGCAGGGTCACGGGGTTGGCGGCCAGCTGCCGGTCGGTCGCCGACCACGAGATGGTCACCGGTGCCCCGGGCTCCCGGCGGCCCCCGCCCGTCGGAGCCGTCATGGTGACCGCGGGGGCGGTGCTGTCCTGCACGACCGCGACGGCCGCCGGCGGGCTGAAGCCGCCGTTTCGGTCCACGGCCCGGACCTGCAGCACGTTGCGCGCGTCGGGTCGCAGCGGCACGACCACGGCGTAGGCGCCGTCGGCGCCGACCGGGCCGGACGCCCGGCGCACCCCGGACTCGTCGACCTGCACGGTCGTCCCGGGCTGCGCCACCCCGCTGACCGTGACCTGAGCGTCACCGGTGGCGAGGCCGTCCTGGGGGGCGGTGATGCCCGGCGTTGCCGGCAGGATCCCGTCGAGGGCCTCGACCGCGCGCTCGCGCACCAGCTGTCCGGCTCCGTCGCGGAGCTCTCCGAGCAGGGGGGGCGGCGCGTAGCCGACGACCGGCCGGTCGTCGGGTCCGAGCGGTGCCGCGGTCGGCGGCAGGCGCAGCACGATCGTGCGGACGCCCTGGGACGAGCCGGGGGCCCCCGGGGTGCCGTCGGAGGTCGCGCTGCTCGCCCGTACGCCGCCGATTGTCCAGTCGCCGCCGCGCACCGGGCCGGAGACCGGCTCGGCGAAGCGGACGACGACCTCGCGCACGTCCGACGTGGTCGGCACGTAGGCGGGCGGCACCGCGTCGACCGTGAACGGCGCCGACTGCACGAACCTGCGGTTGCCCGCCAGGTCCGTCGCGGTAGCCGGATGCGGGCGATCGTCGTGGAGACGGCGGGGACCGTCCAGTCGTAGGTCGCCTCGGCCTGCGGGCAGCCGGGCCCCACGGCGGGCGCGACGAGATGATAGGTCTGGCCGTCAGGCGTGAACTCGATCCGGACCGGCCCGCTCGTCGGGTTGGCGTCGCAGGTCGTGTAGCGGATCGGGAAGGACGCGCCCCCGGCCAGGACCTCGCCGCCGGCCGGCGAGGACAGCGACAGGGAGGGGCTCGTCTCGTCCTGGACCACGGGCGGGACCGGGCAGCGCCGCTGCTGAGGCCGGTCGCCGGGTCGCTCGCGACGACCACGAGGTCGTTGCGGGCCGAGGCCGTGAGCGGCACCTGCACGGTGTAGTCGGAGCGGCCCGCAGCGACGCGCGTCGTCGCCAGCGCCGGGCCGTCAGGGGTGCCGTCGTCGCCGGCGTCGCGGAAGACCGAGACGACCGTCCCGCTGCGGCTCGACCCTTGGACGTCGGTGCGGCGGGCGATCGTGTAGAGCTCGCCGGCCGGGACCGTCACCGACGGCACCGGCACACCGCTCGCCAGGACGGACGTGTCGGCCACGGTGTTGCCGGCGGCGTCCGGTAGCGCGTGGACGTCCCGGCGGGCGCGTAGCGCACGGTGGCCCGACGGGCACGCCGGCCGCGTCCAGCACGCGGGAGGTGCGGTCGGTCGACGCGGTCACGCGGGTGACGGGGTAGGGCCTGCCGTCCGGCCCGGTGATGCGGAAGTCGGCCGGGGCGTCGGTCCCGGAGACGGGCTCGGAGAAGGCCACCCGCACCGCCGTCGCGTCGGTCACCGCGCCCGCGAGGACCGGCACCGCGGTGTCCAGCACGTAGGTCAGCCGGCTCGGCGCGGCGTCGGCCCGGCCGGACGGCGGGTCGCGTCGTTGCTGAGGTTGCCGGCCGGGTCCCGCACGACGACCTCGAGGACGTAGCTGCCGTCGCGGGGCAGCGCCGGCGCGGCGACGGTGGCCGAGGCACCGGAGGCGGTCACGGCAGGTCCGTCCGTGGGGGCCTCGCCCGCGGGGGTGGCCCGGAGACGACGACGTGACCGGCCACGAGGTTGCTCACGTCCAGCGACGGCGAGGTGCGGCTGCTGTCGACGCGACCGCCGGCGGCAGGGGCGGCGCCGTCGACGCGGTCGATGCGCGGGAGCGCCGGGCGGACGCGGTCCAGCGCCTCGGTCGTCGCCGTCCCGGTGTAGATCAGGTCGGCGCTGCTGAGGTCCTGGTAGAGGCGACGACCGGGCACGCGGTCGTCGAAGAGCACGTAGTCGACGGTCGGCGCGTCGTCCTCGCCGATCGGGCGCGCCAGCCGCAGCGTCCGGGTGCAGCCCGTGTCGCCGGCCGTCGCGCTCGTCCGGGCCGTAACGCCCGACGCAGTCGCCCTCCGTGGGGCCTTCCCGGCAGCACGGTGGCGTCCGGGTCGGAGACGCGCCAGTCACCGGCGGCGTCGGTCTGCGGCGACGGCTGCCGCACCGGCTCGGTGAAGCGGACGACGACGGCGTCGGTCCCGGCCAGCCACGCGTCGCGCACGGTCGGCCGGTCCAGGTCCACCCGCACGGCGTTGCTGCGCCCGGTCTGGCCGTCGACGTCGAGCTCGAGCAGGACCGTGCGGACCCGCGGGCGCGGGGCCGGCTGGTCGAGGCAGCTGGGCTGGGTGCTGAAGACACACCGCAGGCGCAGCCGGCCCGTGACCTGCCCGCCCTCGACGCGCAGGTAGTCGCCGTCCGCCGAGTCGGGGGCACCCAGGGCGCTCGCGCCGACCTCCTCGCGCTGCTCGCTCCCGTCGGCGGCGATGCCGACCAGGCGCGCGCCGGTGAGCGCGCCGGCCGGTGCCTGCCCGCCCACGGTGACCTGCTGCGGGAACCGCACCGCCCTGTTGCCGCGATCGTCGGAGCCAGCGTGACCGAGAACGTGCCGGCGGCCGACGAGGCGCCCCCCGGGAGCACGACTAGGGCAGGCACGAGCAGCGCCACGAACGCCAGCGCGCGCAGCAGCCGGGTGAGCGGCGTCGAGGGGGACGCGTGCATGACGACCTTCCTGGTGCGACGACGGCGCCGCCCGGACCTCGGTCCGGGCGGCGCCGTCGTGGAGCGGCTGCGGCTAGCTGACCGGGGTGAGCGTGTCGCCCAGCATGTTGCCAGCCCGGTCCTCGTAGCGGAGGCCGTTCGGGCTGTTCAGGTGGTAGTCGACCCCGGAGAAGCGGTTCGGGTCGACCAGGGTCACCCGCAGGGTGCGGGTCAGCGTGCTCGTGCTGGTGACGCTGTCGGCGTTCGTGGTGCGCTCCGCCGGGCCCTCCTCGGTGTCGACCGTCTCGCTGACGAACCAGTCACCGGAGAAGTCCGACCCGCGGACGACCTCCTCGCTGAAGGGCACCGTCACGTCGACCGCCTGCGGCGAGCCGTCGGTCGAGGTGGCGGTCGGCACGACGGACGCCGCACCGATCGCGGGGGCCAGGCGGTCCAGCACCACCTTGAAGGGCGTGCCCGGGCCGGGGTTGTTGCCGGCGCTCACGTAGCGGACCGAGAACTCGTTCAGCCCGTCGACGGCCGACACGGGGACCACGATCGAGCCCTCGTACTGGCTGGCCAGCGGCGCCGGCGCGGCGGTGAACAGCTGCGAGGCGACGGGCGTCCCGCCCTTGAGGACCTGGACGGTGTAGCCCTGGCGGATGCCCGCCACGGTGAGCCGAAGCGCGTCGCTGCCGGCAGCGTTGGTGTAGTAGGCCTGCTCGTCGGTGTCGAGGAAGGCCGACTCGTACGCCCCGCCGTCGCGGCGCTCGAGGGTCTTGAGCTCGGGCGCCAGCGGCACCAGGTTGCTGATGGTGTTCACGGTCTGGCGCAGAGCGTCGTTGCCCGCGCCGTCCTTGGCCGGGCGCGGGGACACGGTGCGGTTGGGGGAGGCCTCGTAGGTCACCCGCGGGGTCTCGTCGACGCCGAGGGCGTTGCGCAGGACCAGCAGGCGGCCGCCGGTGCCGAGCGCGGTGCAGGGGCTGCCGTCGGCGGTGCGGACCTCGGTGACGGAGCCGGGCGTGCCGGCGATGCTCCAGGCGCTGGGGCTGCAGCCGCCGGCCACGCCGGTCGCGTCGTTGAACCCGACCTCGATGGTCGTGGGCGTCAGGACGACGCCGCCCTTCGGGTCGAGCGCGGGCACCACGTTGTCGATGACGCTCGGCTTCGCGGTCTGGCTGGAGCCGACGTTGTCCGCGGTGTCGGCGACCTCCGCCTTGGCGATGAAGCTCGAGGCGTCCGCCGCGAACGTGGGGCTGACCGTGCCGGAGAAGGTGCGGCTGTCGCCGGACCCGCTCAGCGTGACGGTGACCGGGACGTCGTTGCCCTTGTCGGGGTCGAGGACCACCTTCAGCGTGCTGGCCGCGAGGTCGGACGCCCCGGCGACGGTGCCGCTGACGGTGATCGCGTTGCCGTTGCGCACCGCGGTCTGCTGGTCGCCGTCGGCGTCCTTGGGCAGGCCGACCGCGACGGTCAGCAGCGGCGCCAGGTTGTCGATGACGACGTTGCCGAGGCCACCGGAGAACGTGTAGCCCGCGAGGTTGTCGTCGCTGGCCGTCGTGCCGACGCTCGCGGCGGCGGGGCCGTCCGACCCGACGATGTCGCGGGCGGCGTAGGTCACGCGCTGGCTGTTGGCGCCGGCGGCGAAGGCCGGCGTCTGGGTCGTGGCGACCGTGTTGCCGGCGAACGCGAGCGTGCTGGAGCTCACCTCCAGGGCCGGCGTGCCGGTCTTGCTGGCCAGCGCCGAGAACTCGCGGTCGCGCCTGCGCCGGACCGGGTGCGGGTCGGCTGCAGGTCGCTGAAGGCCAGGCCAGCGGGGGCCTGCACGGTGAAGCTGTCGACCTTGGTGGGCGCGGTGGCGCCGTCGGAGGTCGCGGTGGCGGTGAAGGGGGTGGCCCGGTCGACCGCCGCGCTGCCGAGCTGCACCGGGACCTGCACGGGAACCGTGCCGGATGCGGGGATCGGGGTCGTGACCGGGGTCGCGGTGTCGCCGGCAGGGGAGGTGAACGTGGTGGTGACGTTCAGCAGCGAGCGGGAGTGGTTCTTGACCGCGGTGCCATAGACGACGGCCTGGCCGGCGGTGCCGGAGCGGTCCGTGACGCCCTTGGTGTTCCCGGCGTTGGTCGGGGACAGCGGCTTGATCTCCGCCTGGACCAGCTCCAGGACCTTGATCGCGGTGTTGAGCGTGCCGGTGACGGGCTTGGACGTCGCGAAGTTGTCGCTGGACACCTGGACGACGAAGCGGCCGGTCAGGTCCTTGGCGAGCGGTGCGCCGACCTTGGCGGGGAACGTGATGTCGACGGAGGAGCCCGGCCGGACCGCGCCGCCGCGGTACGTGAGGAACTGCGTCGTGCCGAGGTTGGTGGCCTGCGCCGTGAAGCCGGTGGCCGTCCCCGGAGCGCTGCCGAGGGTGATGCCCGACTCCGTCGGGAGGTTCACGCGGATCGCGTTGATGGTCTTGCCCACGAGCGCCTGCTCGCTGTTCGTCACCCGGATGGTGAACGAGCGGTCGTCGGCGCTGGGGTAGACCAGCGACCCCGCGGTGAGGCTGCCCGCTGCCGCCGCCGAGGCCTGGGCCGGCAGGGCAGGGAGCACGGCGACGCTCAGCGTGGCGACGATCGCGGCGGCAGACAGCCTGCGACGCATGGGAACTCCTCGGTCAAGGTGGGGTGGTGGCCGCGGTGTGGGCGCGTGGGCAAGGTGATTCGCGGTCCGCCCACGAGTTCCTGCACAGCTGAGGAAACGTGCGGGAGGAGGCGGGCGAACGCTCGCGAACCGGACAGGAGCCGTGCTCAGGGGGGGCCGAGGACGGTCGGGCCGGCGGTGGCGCCCACCGCGACGCCGTCGACGGTGACCTCGACCCCGCTGACCTGCAGGCCGTACGGCAGGTCCTCGACCGGCACGCGCAGGTCGAGGCGGCCGCCGAGCGCACGGGTCAGCAGCGCGTCCGCGGTGCGGTTGCCGACCTCGTACGACTCGGCGGTCACGACGAGGGCGCCGCCGTCGACGGTGACGCGGGAGACGGCGGAGGCGGACAGCCGCTGGCCGAGCACCTCGACACGGCCGGTCACCCGCACCCGGTCGCCGGCGGGCCTGACGGTCAGCGACCGGTCGCCCGAGCGGCGGGTCAGCTCCTCGTAGGCGACGAGCACCCGCGCCCGCACGCCGCTGACCGGGACCTCGGTGACCGCGCCGGACAGGGCGTCGCGCAGCGGCACCTCCACGCCGGTGAGCGTCGCCTCGAAGCCGGCGACCTCGAGCTCGCCGGCCGGCACGTCGGACGCCGTGACCGTCACGCGGTCGTACCGTCCCGCCAGCGCCTGGGTCAGGAACGGGAAGCCCCCGATGCTGACCTCGGGCGCGGCCCGCAGGCCGGCCCCGGCCCGGGCCTGCTCGGCGACGGCCCGCGCAGCGAGAGCGGCCCCGGCCCGGTCGACGACGAGCACCAGCGCGAGCAGGACGACGAGCGCGACGAGGGAGCGCCTCACACGAGGACGAGGCGGCCGGCGAGAAGAGCCACCGGACCGAGCACGGCGTACGGCAGCAGCAGCGCCGTCGGACGCAGGGCGGCCACCCGCCGGGCGTCGCGCCAGCCGGCCCGCAGCTCGGCGGCCCCGAGGTCGACGGCCAGGTCCGCGGTCGCGACGGTCGAGGCGATCACCAGGCCGAGCAGCGCGGCGGAGCGCAGCGGGAGGTTGCCGTCGCCGTAGCCCGCGTCGGCCACGAGCACGGCCACCGCGACGCCGGCGCCCAGGCCGAGCACCAGCCCGGGCCAGCCGCGGGTGGCGCCGGCGGCCAGCATCGGCCGCGGCGCGAGGCGGTCGCCCACCCGGCCGAGCAGCAGGACGGCGCCGGCCGCGGCCAGCGACACGAGCAGCACCTGCTCGCCGCCGTCGACCTGCCGCAGGGCCAGCAGGCAGGCGGCGGCCACCGCGACGACGACCACGACGAGGGTGTCGGCGAGCGACTCGGTCACCCGGCTGCGGCCCTTGCGCACGAGCTGGTGCAGCAGCGAGGCGACCAGCCCGAGGCCGGCGACGCCGGCCAGGCCGCTGATCCGGCCGTCGTCGGCGAGCACCACCACGTCGGCGGCCACGACCGTGCCGGTGGCGACGAGGAAGGCGCCGCCGGCCGCGGGAGCGTCGAGCAGCGCGAGCGCGCCGAGCACGAGGAAGACCTGGATGCCGAGCACGGCGACGGCGAGCGGCAGCAGGCCGAACACGGTGGCGGCGACGAGCCCGCCGGCGAGCAGGGCCGGCCACAGCCCCTGCACGACGAGCGGCGGCCGGCGCGGCGGGCCGGTGGCACGGACGATCTGCCGCGGCGGCTCCTCCGCAGGAGGCGCGTCGTCGGCCGGCTGGACCGCCGGCTCCTCGGCGGCGGGGTCGACGACCACCGGCACGCCCACGACGGCGTCGTCCAGCGCGGGCGGCGGCTCCTCGTCCGCGACGGGCGCGGCGGGGCCGGTGTCGGAGGTGGAGGTGCTGTCGGCGTCGACGCCCTCGGGGGCCTCGGGCTCCTCGCTGCCGACCCAGTCACGGGCGGAGCGGTCCTCGCCGGTGCCGCCGCGACGGACGGCGTCCGCCGGCGGCTCCTGCTCGTCGCTCACCGAGCCACTTCCGCTCGCTCCGCAGCCGACGGGCACGCCCGCTCCTGCGTCGCGGGGCACCCGCCGACAGCTCCGCTCACAGGGCGATCGTGCCAGAGGAGCGGTCAGCCCCCGGCGAAGGGAGGCAGCACGTCGACGAGCCCCCCGTCGACGAGCAGCACCTGCGCGTGGTCGCGCGCGCCGACCGGGTCGCCGTCCACGACGAACGAGCAGACCTCGAGCACCTTCGAGAAGCGGTCGTCGCGCACGGAGCGGGCCAGCAGCAGCGCCTCGGCCAGGGTGCGCGCCGACGTCTGCTCGGACGGCACACCGGCGGCGGCCCGCGCCCCGGCCCAGTAGCGCAGCGTCGTCATGCGCGGGCCAGCAGGACGGGCAGGTGCGCACCGATGCGGTCGACCAGCTCCGGGGAGGCGCCGGACTCCGCGTGCGCGAAGCCCTCCTCCAGCCACAGCTCCACCGGCTCGCCCGCCGCAGCGGCGAGGTCCAGCGCGTGGTCGACGGTGAAGTAGCCGTCGCGGTCGCCGTGCACGACGAGCAGCGGCACCGGCGCGACGGCGGCGACGCACTCGACCGGCGAGGCGGGCAGCGGGTCCCAGCCGTCCGGCGAGATCCGCGTGCGCATGACCTGCCGGGCGAACAGCCGCCCGCTGCGCGTCTCCACGACCCGGTGCAGCCGCCGCATCGGCACGGTGTCCCGCACGAACCACCGCGCGGTCGCGCTGACGGACACGACCGCGTCCGGTGCCCACTCCAGCCGGTGGCCGGCGACCTCCGTGCCGCGCAGGGCCGCGTGCCGGATCGCGGTGGAACCGCCCATGGACCACCCGCACGTGACGACCTGCTCGTGCCCGAGCGCCCGCGCGGCACGCACCGCCGCGTCGAGGTCGAGCACCTCGCGGTCGCCGAGCGTCGTCCGCCCGGTGGAGCGGCCGTGGCCGCGGGCGTCGTACGACAGGACGCTGGCCGTCGAGGACAGGCGCTCGGCGATCCAGCGCACCTTCGGGATGGAGCCGGAGAAGCCGTGCGCGAGCACCACGCAGGTGCTCCCGGGCCCGGGCAGCACGCAGGCCGCCAGCCGCTCGCCGTCGGCGGTGAGGAGCACGTCACACGTCACCGTCACGACCCCATCCTGCAACGGGCGCGATAGGCTGGGCTCCTCGAGGCAACGGCGCCTCTCCCCACGACGGTCCCGCCAGCGGGCTCGAGGAGGAGGCAGACCCATGGCCACCCTGATGCTCCTCACCAACGCGATGACGCCGTCGTCCGAGGTGCTCCCCGCGCTCGCGCTGCTCGGCCACGCCGTCCGCGTCGCCCCCGCCGAGGTGTCCGCACTGCTGAACGCGCCGCCGGCCGACGCCCTGCTCGTCGACGCCCGCAAGGACCTGGCCGGCGCCCGTTCGCTGTGCCGCCTGCTGCGCACGACCGGCATCACGGTGCCGCTGCTCGCGGTGCTCACCGAGGGCGGGCTGGTCGCGCTGACGAGCGAGTGGGGCGTGGACGACGTGCTGCTCGACACCGCCGGCCCGGCCGAGGTGGACGCTCGGCTGCGGCTGGCCACCGGCAAGAAGGCCGAGGTCGAGCCGGCCGGCGACCCGGGCGTCGTGCGCGCCGGCGAGCTGACGATCGACGAGGGCACCTACACCTGCCGGCTGCGCGGGCGGGTGCTCGACCTGACGTTCAAGGAGTTCGAGCTGCTGAAGTACCTCGCGCAGCACCCGGGCCGGGTGTTCACCCGCGCGCAGCTGCTGCAGGAGGTCTGGGGCTACGACTACTACGGGGGCACCCGCACCGTCGACGTCCACGTGCGGCGGCTGCGCGCCAAGCTCGGCCCGGAGCACGAGCAGCTCATCGGCACGGTGCGGCACGTCGGCTACAAGTTCGTGACGCCGCCGATCAGCGCGCTGAACGAGGACGAGCCGGCGCTCGTCTAGCCCGTCTCGACGTCGAAGACGCGGCGCAGGCCGGTCAGCGACAGCAGGCGCAGCACCCGCGGCGAGCAGCCGCGCAGCGTCAGCACGCCGCCGCCACGACAGGCCCGGCGGTGCACGTCGAGCAGCATCGACAGCGCGCTCGCGTCGACGAAGTCGCACCCGGCCAGGTCGACCACCAGCCGCTCCGGTCCGCCGACGAGGGCCGCGTGCAGCTGCTCCCGCGTGCGTGCGACGCAGCGGTGGTCCAGGACGTCCTCCACCACCACGACCTCGACCTGCTGCACCAGTGCGCCCATGGCAACAAGGTGCGCCCGGCCGATGGCGGTCAGGGTGCCGTCGCGTGTCAGTCGGATGACGGTCGCGGCTGTCACCGGACCGTCATGCGAAGGCACCCGCTCTGTCGCACCGGCCGGACACCATCTGCCTCGTGTTCACGCTCTCAGTCGACGCCCCTGCCGCCGGTGCGGCCCGCCTGCGCCTGGCCGGCCACCTCGACGAGCCCGGCGCGCGCCAGGTGCTGCACGCCGCTGCGGACTTCGTGAAGTGCGGGTGCCTGCGCCTGGTCGTCGACCTCGGCGAGGTCGCGTCGTACGACGAGGACGCGGCGTACGCCGTCACCGGCTGCGCGCGCCTGGCGCGGTGGCTGCCCGAGGGCGTCTCCGTCGTGGCCGGCGGCGGCGCCGGCGCGGACCTCGCGGAGCGGGCGGGCGTCGAGGCCCACGCGCACCGGACGTACGACGCAGCGGCTGGCAGCATGGCCTCGTGCCCCGCCTGCTGATCGTCGAGGACGACGACCGGATCCGCCTGTCGCTCAAGCTCGCCCTGGAGGACGAGGGCTACGTCGTGCGCGACGTCGGGACCGCCGAGGAGGGCCTCGCGGAGCACAAGGCGACGCCGGCCGACCTCGTCCTGGTCGACCTGATGCTGCCGGGCATGGACGGCTTCGACTGCATCCGCGCGCTGCGCCGGGTCGGCGACGTGCCGATCGTCGTGGTCAGCGCCCGTGACGACACCCACGACGTGGTGGCCGCCCTCGAGGCCGGGGCGGACGACTACGTCGTCAAGCCGGTCGCGGTGAAGGAGCTGTCCGCCCGGCTGCGCGCGCTGCGCCGGCGGGCGAGCGGCAGCGGCGAGGGCGACCAGAAGGTGCTGCGCTTCGGCGAGATCGAGCTGCGGCCCGAGGCCGGGGAGGTCCTGCTCGGCGGCACGCAGGTGCACCTGACCCGCACGGAGTTCCGGCTGCTCTGCGAGCTGGCCGAGCAGAGCGGCCGGGTGCTGTCGCGCCAGCAGCTGCTCGACCGCGTGTGGGGATACGAGGTCTACGGCGACGAGCGGCTCGTCGACGTGCACATGGGGCGGCTGCGCCGCAAGGTCGAGCGCGACCCGGCCACGCCCACGCACCTGGTGACCGTCCGCGGCCTGGGCTACAAGCTCGCGCCCTGAGGTGAGGCGTCTCGGCCTGCGGGCGCGCATCACCACGGTCTTCGCACTCGGCGCCCTCGGGCTGTCCGCCTCGCTCGCGGTCGCGACGTACGAGCTGACGCGCGGCTCGCTCCTCGACGAGCGGGAGCGGGCCGCTGTGCGCGGTGCCTACCTCGACGCGTCCTTCTTGCGCACCGGGCTCGGCGGGCAGGACCCCGACATCGTCACCGCCCTGCAGAACCTCGACACCGGAGAGGTCCGCCGGCCGCTGGTGCGGCGCGACGGGCAGTGGTTCGCGCGGTCCGCCGACAACGGGCTGACCACGGCGATCCCGGCGTCGCTGCAGGGGCTGGTCGAGGCCGGAACGCCTGCGGTGCAGCGGGTCCCGCTGCGGGACAGCTCCGCGCTGGTCGTCGGCGTGCCGCTCGTGACGGCCGGCGCGGCGTACTACGAGATCAGCCCGCTGACCGAGCTCGAGCGCACGCTCGGCGTCCTCGGCAGCGCCCTGGTGGCGGTCGCGGTCGCCACCACCCTCGCCGGGGCGACCGTCGGCTGGGTGGTCAGCCGGCGCGTGCTGCGACCGCTCGCCTCCGTGGCCGGCGCCGCCGGCAGCATCGCCTCCGGCGACTTCACGGCCCGCGTCGCGCGGGACACCGACCCCGACCTCGACAAGCTCGCCGTGTCGTTCAACCGGATGGTCGACGAGGTGTCCGCGCGCTCCGAGGCGGACCGCCGCTTCGCCGCGGACGTCAGCCACGAGCTGCGCTCCCCGCTGCAGACGCTGTCCGCGGCGACCAGCGTCCTCGAGCGCCGTCGCGGGGAGCTCGACGAGCGGACCGCCGCGGCCGTCGACCTGCTCACCGCGGAGGTGGCCCGCTTCGAGTCGCTGGTCACCGACCTGCTCGAGCTGGCCAAGTCCGACCGGCCGGCCGAGCGCCGGCCCACCGACGTCGTCACGCTCACCCGCGCGTTCGCGGCTGCCCGGCAGCTGCCGCCGGAGCTGCTCGACGTCCGGGGCGCGCACGTGCTGGACGTCGATCCGAGGCGCTTCGAGCAGGTGCTCGCCAACCTCGTCGACAACGCGGCCAAGCACGGCGGCGGGGTGGTCCGGATCGGCGTGGAGGTCGTGGCGGACCGGCTCGTGCTCGAGGTCGACGACGACGGGGCGGGCGTCCCGCTGGACGAGCGCGACCTGGTGTTCGACCGCTTCGCCCGCGGCCGGGCGTCGAGCATGCGCGGCGGGAGCGACGGCACCGGCCTCGGCCTCGCGCTGGTCACGCAGCACGTGCAGGCGCACCGCGGCACGGTCGAGGTGCTGGACCGGCCGGGGGGCGGCGCCCGCTTCCGGGTCGTCCTGCCCGGAGCGCCGACGTGACGTCGCCGGCCCGCGGAGGAGGTACGACGCCACTGCCGAGGTCGTCGGCGCGCGCGCGACTGCTGGGGCTCGCGCTGCTGGCGACGCTCACCGCATGCGGTGTCCCGCAGGACGCGGAGCCCCGGGCGCTGGACCGCGCGGATGCGCCGTTCGGCGTCTTCGACGACGCGGTGCCCGCGCCGGAGGGCGACGGCCGCGTGGCGCTCTACTTCGTGCGCGACGACCTGGTGGTGCTGCAGACCCGCGCCGTCGAGCGCTCGACCACGACGCCAGAGCTGCTCGACCTGCTGCTCGAGGGACCGACGCCCGAGGAGGTCGCCGCCGGCACGACGTCGGCCCTCCCGAGCACCTTCGACGTCGAGCGCGTCGAGGTCGGCGCGAACGGCACCGCGGTCGTCACCCTCGGCGGCGGCGCCGCGCAGATCGGCCCGTCCCCGCTGGGCTTCGCGCAGGTCGTGGCCACGCTGACCGCCCCCGGACGCGCCCGCGCGGTCCGCTTCCGGCTCGACGGCGCGGACCTGCCCGTCCCGCGCGGCGACGGCCTGCTCACGACCGACCCGCTCGGCCGCCTGGACTACGCCGACCTGCTGCGCCTGCCCAGCCCGGTCGCCTCCCCGGCGGCCTCCTGAGCCTCCGCGTAGCGTCGGCCGCATGACCCGTACCTGCGACGTCCTCGGCCGCCTGCTGCCGGACGACGTGCAGGCCGTGCACCGGCTGGTGGAGCAGGCCGAGGCCGCGGACGGCACCGCCCCGCTGTCCGAGCACGTGCTGCTGCACCTGCCGTACGGCGGTGACGCGCAGGTGCGCAACCTGCTGGTGCGCGGCGGCGGGCAGGTGCTGGCGTACGCCCACCTCGACGTCACCGACCAGGTGGACGGGTCGAGCGCGGAGCTGGCGGTCGCCCCGGACGCACGCGGTCAGGGCCTCGGGCGCGCGCTGGTCACCGAGCTGCTGCAGCAGGTGCCCGACGGCCGGCTGCGGCTGTGGGCGCACGGCGACGGCCCGGCCGCGGCGGCGCTGGCCGAGGGGCTGGGCTTCCGGCGCAGCCGCGTGCTGCTCCAGATGCGCCGCTCGCTGTCCGACCCGCTGCCCGAGCCGGTCACGCCGGACGGCCTCGTCCTGCGCACCTTCGTGCCGGGGCAGGACGAGCAGGCGTGGACCGAGCTGAACAACCGCGCCTTCGTCGACCACCCCGACCAGGGCGGCTGGGGCGTGCACGAGGTGGAGCTGCGCGAGAAGGAGCCGTGGTTCGACCCGGCCGGCTTCTTCCTCGCCGAACGCGACGGCCGGCTCGTCGGCTCGCACTGGACCAAGGTGCACGGTGGCCACGGCGGCGACGCCCCGCACGAGCACGACGTGGACCACCCGGAGCACGAGCACCACGACCACCCGCCGATCGGGGAGGTCTACATCGTCGGCGTGGACCCGTCCGAGCAGGGCCGCGGGCTGGGTCCGTGGCTGACGCTGGTCGGCCTGCACTCGCTGGCCGCCCGTGGGCTGTCGGAGGTGCTGCTCTACGTGGACGAGAGCAACACCGCGGCGGTCAGGACGTACGAGCGGCTGGGCTTCGCACGGCACGCCACCGACGTCATGTACAGCCACCGCCCGTCGGGGTGAGGGTCCGCGGCGGACGCCCCGGCGGTGGCGGCTACGCCGGCCTCGACGGCCTGCTCAGCGCGTGCCCTTGGGGGCGAACAGCCGTGAGATCAGCCGCGCCACGAGGTTGAGCACCAGCACGATGAGGATCAGCACCAGCGCGGCGGTCCAGGCGCGGTCGATGCCGGCCTGCGGCGGCACGCCGGGCTGGGTGAACGAGTAGAAGGCGTAGACCGGCAGCGTCGCCATGCGGCCGTTGAACGGGTCGGTGTTCAGGCTGGACGCGTAGCCGGCGATGAGCAGCAGCGGCGCCGTCTCGCCGATGACGCGCGCGATCGCCAGCGTGGTGCCGGTGGCGATGCCGGCGGCCGCGACGGGGAGCACGACCTTCAGGATGGTCCGCCACTTGGGAACCCCCAGGGCGTACGACGCCTCGCGCAGCTCGGCGGGCACCAGCTTGAGCATCTCCTCGGAGGCGCGCACCACGACGGGCGTCATGAGGACGGAGAGCGCGACGGCGCCGCCGAGGCCGAAGCGCACGCCCGGTCCGAAGAACAGCACGAAGAAGGCGTAGGCGAAAAGGCCGGCCACGATCGACGGGATGCCGGTCATGACGTCGACGAGGAAGGTGACGGCGCGCGCCAGGCGGCCCCGGCCGTACTCGACCAGGTAGATCGAGGTCAGCAGGCCGATCGGGACGGAGATGAGGCTCGCCAGGCCGGTGATGATCAGCGTCCCCAGGATCGCGTGCCGCGCTCCGCCGCCCTCGCCGACGATGTTGCGCATCGTCAGGGTGAAGAAGTCCGCGTCGAAGCGCGCCGCTCCTCGGCTGACGACGGTGAACAGCAGCGACGACAAGCGGCAGCAGCGCGACGAGGAAGGCGATCGTGACGGCTGCGGTGACGGTGCGGTCGGCCGCGCGGCGGGAGCCCTCGCGACCCCGGGAGACGGCGTAGGTGAGCACGACGTAGAGCAGGCCGGTGAGGAAGGCCGTGGCGATCGGCCCGCCACCTAGCACGGCCCGCAGCAGGAGTGCGGCGCCCAGGGCGAGCAGCGCGAGCGGCCAGGGCGCCCACCGCGGGAGCGGCCGGCTGCCGGAGGCGAGGGCGCGCTCCACCGGCCGGGTCGGCGTCGTCGTGCTCATCCGGCCGCCCCGTCGAAGTCGGCCCGGCGGGCGAGCACCGCACGGGCCGCGAAGTTCACCGCGAAGGTGATGAGGAACAGCACCAGGCCGGTGGAGATGAGCAGGTTGACCTTCAGCCCGGTGGCCTCGGGGAACTGCGCCGCGATGTTCGCCGGGATGGTCGACGGGTTCGACTGGCCGATGAGGTTGACGGTCACCGCGCCGGAGGCGGACAGCACGAGCAGCACGGCGATGGTCTCCCCCAGCGCGCGGCCGAGGCCCAGCATGGCGCCGCTGACGATGCCGGAGCGGCCGTAGGGCAGGACCGTCATCCGGACCATCTCCCAGCGGGTGGCGCCGAGGGCGAGCGAGGCCTCCTCGTGCAGCTTGGGCGTCTGCAGGAAGACCTCGCGGTTGATGGCCGACATGATCGGCAGGATCATGACCGACAGCACCAGCGAGGCCGTGAGGATCGTGCGGCCGGTCGAGGAGGCCGGCCCGGCGAAGAACGGCAGGAAGCCGGCGTGCTCCTCGAGCCACCGGTAGGTCGGCACCAGGTACGGGGCGAGCACGAGCGCGCCCCAGATGCCGTAGACGACGCTCGGGATCGCGGCCAGCAGGTCGACGACGTAGCCGAGGGTGCGGGCCAGCCGCCGGGGCGCGTAGTGGCTGATGAACAGCGCGATCCCGATGGAGAGCGGTACCGCGAACAGCAGGGCGAGCGCGGACGCCAGCAGCGTGCCGAAGACGAGCGGCCCCAGGTAGGACAGGAAGCTGCGGCCGCCGGGCAGGTCCGCGGCGTCGGCGGTGAGCGCCGGCACCGACTCGGACACGAGGAACAGCGCCACCCCGGCCAGCACGACCAGGATGAGGATCCCGGACCCGGTGGACAGGGCGGAGAACACCCGGTCCCCGAGGCGGGCGGAACCGCCGCGCCGCGGCTGCACGGGGGGCGTGATCCGCGGCGCGACACCGGTCGTGGGGTTGGGCTCGCTCACGCGGTCCTCTCGGGCGGGTCAGGACGGACGAGCGGTCCGGGCGGCCGTCGTGCAGGTGGCCGCCCGGACCGGTGCCGGCGTCAGGCTAGGCGCCCGCGCCGATCTTCTCGATCGCGGCCTGGACCTCGCTGCGCAGCGACTCGGACAGCGGCGCGGAGCCGGCCGTCTTGGCCGCGGCCTGCTGCCCGTCCTCGCTGGCGATGTAGGACAGGAAGGCCTTGACGACCTCGCCCTTGCCGGCGTCCTCGTAGCTGGTGCAGACCAGGCCGTAGCTGACCAGGACGACCGGGTACTCCTCCGCGCTGGTGGTGTCGCGCTTGAGCTCGATCGCGATGTCGCCGTCCTGGCGGCCCTCCTCGCGGGGGGACTCCGCGACCACGGCTGCAGCCGCCTCGGGGGAGTACTCGACGAACGCGCTGCCGACGCCGACGGCCACCGTGCCGAGGTCGCCGACCTGGCTGGCGTCCGCGTAGCCGATCGCGCCGTTGCCGGCCGTGATCGCCTGCACGACGCCGGAGGTGCCGTTGGCCGCCTCGCCGCCCTTGACCGGGAACACGCCGTCGGCCTCGTACGGCCAGTCGGCCTTGGCGGTGACGGCCAGGTAGTCGGTGAAGTTCTGCGTGGTGCCGGAGTCGTCCTGGCGGTTCACGGGCGTGATCTTCAGGTCCGGCAGCGTGGCGCCGGGGTTGTCGGCCGCGATGGCCGGGTCGTTCCACTTGGTGATCTTCTGGTTGAAGACCTTCGCGATCGTGGCCGGCTTCATGTTCAGCTTCTCGATGCCCTCGAGGTTGAAGGCCACCGCGATGGGGCTGATGTAGATCGGCAGGTCCAGGACGGTGCCCCCGGCGCAGCGCTTGGCCGCCTCGGTGACCTCCTCGGGCTTGAAGGCGCGGTCGCTGCCGGCGAAGTCGACGCCGCCCGCGGTGAACTGCTCGCGGCCGCCGCCCGAGCCGACCGGGTCGTAGTTGATCGTGACGCCGCTGTTGCTGCTCTGGAAGCCGGCGATCCACGCCTGCATGGCGGCGGACTGCGCGCTCGAGCCCGCACCGGCGATGGCGCCGGTCAGCGAGGTCGCCTTGTCGTCGCCGGTGCCGGTGCCGGCACCGCCCTGGCCCTCGTCGGAGCCGCACGCGGTGAGCGCGAGCGAGCCGGCGGCCAGGACGGCCGCGACGCGGCTGGTGCGCTGGAGCTTCAAGGAAGGGTCCCTCTCTCGGAGTGCGGGTCCCGCTCGAGCTGAGCCGGACCGGCGGACGTCAGCGACGCTAGGCAGCCCAGGTGAAGCACCGGACGGGTCCAGGTGAACACTGCGCGAACGCTGTCCGCCCCTGCCGGCGGACCGGCGCGGGCCGCCCGGTGAACGGCAGGTGAACCGGGGCGCAAGAGAGCGCGAAAGGCCCGCCCGGGCCGTCCCGCGGGGGCGCGCCGCCCGTACGCTCGGGCGCGGCACCCCTGCCCCCGTCCCGAAGGACCGTCGTGGCCAAGCGCATCACCCTCGACCACGTGAACGCCTACTACGGCAGGTTCCACGCGATCGACGACCTGTCGCTGGTCATCGAGGCGAACGCCATCACCGCGTTCATCGGCCCCTCCGGCTGCGGGAAGTCGACCGCGCTGCGGACCATCAACCGCATGCACGAGGTCATCCCGGGCGCGCGCGTCGAGGGGCAGATCCTTCTCGACGACGACGACGTCTACGCGCCCGGCGTGGACCCGGTCGACGTGCGCCGCAAGGTCGGCATGGTCTTCCAGCGGCCGAACCCGTTCCCCACGATGTCGATCTACGAGAACGTCGTCGCGGGGCTGAAGCTCAACGGCCGGGTGTCCAAGGGCGAGACCGACGAGGTGGTCGAGCGCTCCCTGCGCGGCGCGAACCTCTGGAACGAGGTCAAGGACCGGCTCGACCGCCCCGGAGCCGGCCTGTCCGGCGGACAGCAGCAGCGCCTGTGCATCGCCCGGGCCATCGCGGTGAAGCCGGAGGTGCTGCTCATGGACGAGCCCTGCTCCGCGCTCGACCCGATCTCCACGCTCGCCATCGAGGACCTGATGGAGGAGCTGAAGAAGGACTACACGATCGTCATCGTGACGCACAACATGCAGCAGGCCGCCCGGGTCTCGGACCGGACCGGCTTCTTCACCATCGAGGGCACGGGCAAGCCGGGCAAGCTGGTCGAGATCGACGACACCGCCCAGATCTTCAGCAACCCGGGCGAGAAGCGCACCGAGGACTACATCACCGGCCGCTTCGGCTGATCCGTCGCACGACCGCGGAGTGTCGTTCACCTGTCGTTCACCCGGAGCGCGCAGCCTGTGCCGCATGGGCATCCAGGACGAGAAGCGTCAGCTCGAGGCCGCGCGCGCCGCGCTGGTCTCGGAGTTCGCCGGGCGTCTCCCCGAGGACGAGGTGGCCGAGCGGTTCGGCGACATCGTGCGGGAGTTCGAGGCCGCCCCGATCCGCGGCTTCGTGCCGGTGCTCGCGCAGCGGAAGGCGCGCGAGCGCCTGCGCTCCCTCAGCGCCTAGCCCCCGCTACGGCGCGACGAGCAGGGGCGCCGTCGTGACGCGCGCCCCGTCGGCGCAGGTCACCACCGCGTAGACCCAGTGCGCGCCGTCCGGGCGCGGGCTGGTGGTCGACGGCACCGTCCACCTCAGCCGCGTCGTGCGCGCGCCGTCCTCCCAGGGCTGCACCTGCACGAGCGCGCCGGGCGGCGGGGCGTCCTGCCCGCCCTTGAAGGTCGCCCGGCCGCCGCTGAGCGCGTACCGGCGCTGCTGCTCCACGTAGGCCGCGGTGTGCTGGTTCTCCAGGCCCAGGTCGTTCGGGCCGAAGTAGTGCGCCGCGACCGCGTCGTCGAACGGCACGTCCTGCACCAGGCTCACGCTGGTGACCGGGCTGGTCGCGCTGCCGGCGTCGACCACGAGCCGGACGGCCTCGCCCGGCTCGGCGGAGACGGACGACCCCATCCACGCCCCGTCCCGGGTGCGGAGCGTCGCCCAGAGGTCCGGCCGGTCCGTGGCAGCGGTGCGTCGCTGGGCCAGCGCGTCGAGCAGGGCCGCCGGCGTGGTGTCCGCGGCGACGACCAGCGTGCGCTCGCGCGGGTAGCCGCTGTCCACGCCGGGCGTCGCGTTCGCCAGCAGGCCGCTCGCCGCCCAGTCGTGGAAGTCCGCGTTCATGACCGGCCCGACCGACCAACCGCGCATCAGGGCGAACCAGTACCAGCCGGCCGCGCGTTCCCGCACCTCGATGGTCGCCATCCGCCGGGCGGCGCCGGCGTGGAAGGCGTAGTCGTCCCAGTTGAGCGGCCCCTTGGACGACGGGTGGTTGAACTGCCCGATGCCGTCGGCCCCACCGAGCGCGGGCGCGAGCGAGGTGGTCACCGGGCCGGGGTCGGTCGCCAGCCACTGCCAGAACGGCGTCATCGTGAAGGACTCGTCCCGGCGCAGCCAGCCGGCCGATCCCAGCACGTTGAGGTGGTTCTGCTGGTCGTTGGTCCACTCGAAGCCGCGCAGGAAGGCGAAGCCGTCGCCGGTGAAGCGCGCGCACACGTCCGCGCTGCGCGACCACGGGTCGGCGCCGGCGGGGCTCACCGGGAAGAAGTCGGAGTGCTCGGTGAAGCTGAGGAAGTCCAGGCCCAGCTCGCGCGCGTGCGCCCGGACGTAGGCCGCGACCAGCTCGGACGGGGCGTCGCCGTCGCTGTCGGTGCTGTGGTCGTGCAGGCTGCCGGCCAGCACGGACAGGCCGCCGACGTACGCCGGCCCGCCCGGACGCAGCCGCGCCGCCGTGCCGGTCGTCAGGGGTCCGGCCAGGGCGGGCCGGGCGAGCAGCCCGGCGCCGGCGAGCGCGCCGAGGCGCAGGAACGAGCGGCGCGAGCAGGAGCAGGACACGGTGGCGGCACCTCGGGTCGTGGGCAGGTGCTGCAGGGTTCACCGTCGGCGGCCGACCTCCTGCCCGTGCCGGCCGACCGGCTGGATCAGGCCTGGCCGCGGCGGCGCAGCAGCTCGGCCGCCGCGAGGGCCGCCACGGCCGCGCCGGCGAGCGGAGCGGCGCCCGTGCTCGGCAGGGAGGGCCCGGCCGGAGCGGGCGAGGGGGCGGGGGACGGCGGCGCGGGTGCGGGAGCGGCGGACGGCGGTGCGGCCGGCCGGTCGGCCCGCGGCTCGGTCTGCGGACCGCCCGGGCTGAGCTGCTGCGCGCCGCGCAGCACCTGCCAGGAGGCGTCCAGCCGCTGCCCGTCCGCCGGCTCCAGGACCGTCGGCACGAACAGCCACTCCGCCTGCACCCGCTCGCCGGTGACGTCGAGCAGCACCCAGCCGTTGCTGTCGAGCTCGACGTACCTGGTGTTCCGGTTCTGCGCGCGGATCGCCGCCTCGACGCCGAGCGACGTGGTGCGCGGCGGCGTGCCGAACGCCTCGTCGAAGTTCGTGCTGGTCACCGACGGCGTCACCACCTCGACGGCGACGGGCGGGAGCAGCGGGTCGTACGGGTCCTCGCTGAGGTCGTTCGCGAGCGAGGCGTGGATGTCGCCGGTGAGCACCACGACGTCCTGCAGCTCCTTGCCGCGCAGGAAGCCGAGCAGCCGCTCGCGCTCCGCCTCGTAGCCGTCCCAGATGTCGGCCGCCAGCGCGACGCCCTCGCTGGGCACCCCGCTCTGGCCGAGGGACGACAGCGCGGCGCTGACGTCCTGGGGCAGCCCGACGGCGCGCAGCTGGCTGACCAGCACCTGGTTGAGCACCAGCTTCCACGTGGCGCGCGAGGCCTCCAGGCTCTGCTCGATCCAGGTGCGCTGCACCGGCGAGTACATCTGCCGGGCGGGGTCGGCCACCGCGGGGTCGACGATCACCTGGTCGCCGTCGAGGCCGGTCAGCTGCTGGCTGCGCCCTTCGAGCCGGGTGTCCACGACGACCAGGTCCACGAGCGCGCCGTAGCCGAGCCGGCGGTAGATCCGCGACGGGTCGCCGGGGACCGGCAGCCGCACCGGCATCCACTCGTCGTAGGCGCGCTGCGACGCCGCCTTGCGCGTCGGCCACGGGCCCTCGGTCTCCGGGTCGTGGTTGGCGGCCCCGTCGGCCCAGCTGTCGTTGCTCGCCTCGTGGTCGTCCCAGGTCGCGACCATCGGGTGCGCCGCGTGCATCCGCTGCAGGTCCGGGTCGGTCTTGTAGTGGGCGTGCCGCTGGCGGTACTCCGCGAGCGTGCGCACCTCCGTCGGCGGCGAGGTCACCCGGCCGGGCGGGGCGTCCGCGTCCTGCGCGCCCTCGTAGACGTAGTCGCCGCAGTGCAGCACCGCGTCGACGTCCGCTTCGGCGATCCGCGCGTAGGCGTTGAAGAAGCCGCTGTCGTACTTCGCGCAGGTGGCCACGGCGAAGCGCAGCCGCGCGACCTGCTGCCCCGCCGCCGGCGCGGTGCGGGTCCGGCCGACCGGCGAGCGCCTGCCGCCGGCCTCGAAGACGTAGAAGTACGTCGTGTACGGGGCGAGCCCGCCGACGTCCACCTTGACCGTGCGGTCCCGCGCCGCGGTGGCGCGCGTCTCGCCGCGGGCGACCACCTGCCGCAGCTGCGGGTCGCGGGCGACCAGCCACGAGACGGGCAGGTCCCGGTCGGCGGTGACACGGGTCCACAGCACGACGCGGTCCGGCAGCGGGTCGCCGCTCGCGACGCCGTGCAGGAACGCCGGCGCCGCAGCGGCGGTCGCGGGGGCGGGGAGGGCGACGGTGCCGGTCACGGCGGCAGCGGCCGCCCCGCCGAGGAAGGTGCGCCGGTCGAGGGTCACCCGCGCAGTGTCCGTCACGCAGGCTGCGCGCGGGGGAACGCCGAACGGCTAGAGGAGGACGAGCCGGGTGACCTCGTAGAAGCCGGCCGCCACGAGCGCGGCCGCGGGGATGGTGAGCACCCACGCCGTGACGATCGTGCGCGCGACGCCCCAGCGCACCGCGGACAGCCTCCGGGTCGCGCCGACGCCCATGATCGACGACGTGATGGTGTGCGTCGTCGAGACGGGCACCTCGTACACGAAGGCGGTCGTGTAGAGCACGGCCGCCGCGGTCGTCTCCGCCGCGAACCCGCGGGGCGGGTCCAGCTCGATGATGCGGCGGCCCAGGGTGCGCATGATGCGCCAGCCACCGGCGTACGTGCCGGCGCTGATGGCGGCGCCCGCGGCGAGCTTGACCCAGAGCGGCACCTCGTCGCTGGTCTGCGAGCCGTAGGTCACGAGGGCCAGGACGATGACGCCCATCGTCTTCTGCGCGTCCTGCAGGCCGTGGCCGAACGCCATCGCGGCGGCCGACGCGATCTGCGCCTTGCGGAAGCCGCGGCTCATCTTCGACGGCGCCGCCCGGCGGAAGCCCCACAGGATCGCCAGCATCAGCAGGTAGGCGACGCCGAAGCCGATGAGCGGCGAGAGCACCATCGGGATGACGACCTTGTCGACGACGCCCGCCCACTTCACGTCGCTGGACGCCGCGAGCGCGGCGCCGACGAGCCCGCCGATGAGCGCGTGCGAGGAGCTGGACGGCAGGCCGAAGTACCAGGTGATGAGGTTCCAGGTGATGGCGCCGACCAGCGCGCTGAAGACGAGCACCAGACCGTCGCCTCCGCTCGGCGCGGAGATGATGTCGCTGCCGACGGTCTTGGCGACGCCGGTGGCGACGAGGGCGCCCCCGAGGTTCGCGACCGCGGCCATGGCGAGCGCGGCGCGGGGGGTCAGCGCGCGCGTCGACACCGCCGTGGCGATGGCGTTCGCGGCGTCGTGGAAGCCGTTGGTGTAGTCGAAGGCGAGGGCGATCGCGACGATCGCGAGCAGCCCGAGGAGCTCCGCGGACAAGGTCCTAGGACTCCTTGAGCGCGATGGTCTCGACGGTGTCGGCGACGTCCTCGAGCGCGTCGGCGGCCGCCTCGACCTGGTCCGCGAGGTCCTTGAGCTTGATGGCCATGAGCGCGTCGTACTGCCCGTTGAAGAGCTTGGCGACGGTCCGGCGGTAGAGCTGGTCGGCCTCGTTCTCCAGCCGGTTGACCTCGATCCAGTAGTCCTCGAGGCCCTTCATGCCCTGCAGCCGCGGCATCGCCTCGGCGGTGGCGGCAGCGGCCTTCTGCAGGACCTGCACGACCTCGCGGGTGCTCTCCGGCAGCTCGTCGAGCTCGTAGAGCAGCACCAGGTCGGCGGCCGCCTCCATGTAGTCGACGACGTCGTCGAGCTGGGCCGTCAGCCGGTAGATGTCCTCGCGGTCGAACGGCGTCACGAAGGTGGAGTTGAGCCGGCGCATCACCTCGTGGGTGACCTCGTCGTTCGCGTGCTCGATGTCGCGCATCCGCTGGTTCAGCGCCCCGCGCTCGGAGACCGACCGCGACTCGACGATCTGCGCGAGGACGTCCGCGGCGTCGACGATGTTGCGGGCGGACGCGGCGAACTGGTCGTAGAACGACGTGTCGCGGGGGGTCAGGCGCAGGCGCACGGGGACCTCGAGGGGTGTCGGGACGTCCGGGGGGCCGGCCGGGTGCGGCGGCAGGCCTGAGCGTAGGACCCGCCGCGGGGTGGCCGAGGTCACGCCCCCGGGGCCCCAGGTCGCCGTGACACTGGGAGTCCCTCGACGACGGAGTCCCGCGTGCGCGCGCTCGCCCTGTTCAGCTTCCGCCGCCGGCGGCTCGTGCTCGCCCTCTGGCTGCTGCTCCTGGCGGTGGTCGGCGGCGCGCTGGGCGCCGTCGGTGCGGGCTACGACGACTCCTTCACCCTGCCGGACACCGAGAGCGCCCGTGCGTTCGCGCTGCTCGAGCGGGTGAGCCCGGCAGCGAGCGGCGACGCCCTCACCGCCGTCTTCGCCGTGGAGCGCGGGAAGGTCACCGACCCAGCGGCTCGCCCGGCGGTGGAGGAGGTCCTGCGCGAGCTCGGCGGCCTCGACCAGGTCGCCTCCGTGGCCTCGCCGTACGACGCCCCTCAGCAGGTGTCGCAGGACGGCCGCATCGCCTTCGCGACGGTCACGCTGGCCGGCCTGGTGCCGACCGACGTGAGCCACGCGCAGGTCGACGAGGTGCTCGCCGTCGCTGCCCAGCCGCGCGACGGGCTGCGGGTCGAGGTGACCGGCCAGGCCGCCACCGCCCCGCCGGAGCAGGGCGTCGCCGAGGTCGTGGGGCTGGTCGCCGCCGCCGTCGTGCTGCTCGTCGTCTTCGGGTCGCTCACCGCGATGTCGCTGCCCCTGATCACCGCTGTGCTGTCGATCGCCGTGTCGCTCGCGGGGGTCGGCCTGCTGGCCAACCTCATCACCATCGCGACCTTCGCGCCGACGCTCTCGGTGCTGCTCGGCCTCGGGGTCGGCATCGACTACGCGCTGTTCATCGTGACGCGCTACCGGCAGGGTCTGCTCGAGGGGCGCACACCCGAGGAGGCGACGGTCACCGCCGTCGACACCTCCGGCCGGGCCGTGCTGTTCGCCGGCATCACCGTCTGCATCGCCCTGCTGGGCCTGTTCGCGCTGGGCCTGTCGTTCCTGTACGGCGTGGCCGTCGCGGCCTCCCTCGCCGTCGCGACGACCGTCCTCGCGTCGCTCACGCTGCTGCCCGCGCTGCTCGGCTTCTTCGGCCGCAGGGTGCTGCCGCGGCGCAAGCGCGCGCTGGCCACCGGCGCGCCGCAGGACCTGCAGGAGGAGACCCGCGGCTGGCGGCGCTGGGCCGCCTTCCTCGACCGCCGCCCGCGCCTCGTCGCCGCTGCAGCGCTCGGCCTGATGGTGCTCGTCGCGCTCCCGCTCGGCAGCCTGCGGCTCGGCCTGACCGACCAGGGCAGCAACCCGGAGAGCACGACCACCCGGCAGGGCTACGACCTGCTGGCGGAGGGCTTCGGCGCCGGCTTCAACGGACCGCTGCTCGTCGTCACGGACCTGGGCGCCGCACCCGGCACCGCACCTACGCAGGACCTGGTCCGGGCCCTGCAGGCCGACGAGGACGTGGCCGCGGTGTCGTCGACCGTCTACCTCGGCGGCCCGCAGCCAGGGGTCCCGGTCGCCGGCGGTGTCGGCATCACCACCGTCTACCCGACGTCCGCGCCGCAGGACGAGCAGACCAGCGAGCTCGTCGACCGCGTGCGCACGGAGCTGGTGCCGGCGGCGGTCGGCGACAGCGGCCAGGACCTGCTCGTCGGCGGCTCGACAGCGGTGTTCAACGACTTCAGCCAGGTGATCGCGGACAAGCTGCCGCTGTTCGTCGGCATCGTGGTCCTGCTCAGCTTCCTGCTGCTGACGATGGTGTTCCGCAGCCTCGTGGTGAGCACCGTCGCTGCCCTGATGAACCTGCTGTCGGCCGCTGCGGCGTTCGGCGTCATCGTGGCCGTCTTCCAGTGGGGGTACGGCCTGTCGCTGATCGGCGTCGACCGGACCGGGCCGATCCTGGCGTTCCTGCCGGTGATCCTGTTCGCGATCCTGTTCGGCCTGTCGATGGACTACGAGGTCTTCCTGCTGTCGCGCATCCACGAGGAGTGGCTGCACCGCGGCGACAACCGGCAGGCCGTGCTGCACGGGCTGGCCGCCACCGGGCGCACCATCACCGCCGCCGCGGCCATCATGGTGATGCTGTTCCTGGCCTTCGTGCTGGGGCCGGACCTCACCATCAAGCTGTTCGGCCTGGGGCTGGCGGTCGCGGTGCTCATGGACGCGGTCGTCATCCGCAGCGTGCTCGTGCCCGCGGTGATGCTCGTGCTGGGCCGGGCCAACTGGTACCTGCCCGGCTGGCTGGACAGGGTGCTGCCGCGCGTGTCGGTCGAGGGTCCGGCGGCCGAGCCGGTGGAGGCCCTGCCGGCAGGGGCCGTCGCGCCGTAGGGCCTCTCACCCGGTCCGCTGCTCGTCCGCGACGCAACCTCCGGCGCGGCGGGCTGCCCTGCCGCGGCTACGCGGTCGCCGGGTGCGCAGCGAGCGCCCGGCCCGCCGTGCGCGGCACGTCCGTGATGACGGCGTCCACGCCGAGCAGCGCGCAGCGGCGCAGGTCGCGCGGACGGTTCACCGTCCACGGGACGACCCGCAGACCGGCCTCGTGCGCGGCCGCCACGACCTCCGGGTTCGCCAGCAGGTCGCTCACGTGCGGGTGCACCTCGTCGTGGCCGCCGAGCACCGCGCGGCGCAGCACCGCGGTCGCCAGGCAGCCGGTGTCGCCGAGCAGCGCGGTGCGCACTCCGAGGTGCGCCGGCGCCAGCGTCCGCACGGCCCGCACCAGCGCGGCGTCGAAGGAGGAGACGGTCACCTCGAGCGGCAGCCCTGCGCGGTGCAGCCCGAGCAGGCGCTCGACGAGCACCTGGGCGCTGCGGACCGGCGCCGTCTTGAGCTCGAGCACGACAGGCCGTCCGGCGGCGGCGGCGAGCAGCCACTCGACCCGGGCCAGGCCCGGCGCGGCAGCGCGCAGCACCTCCCACGCCGTGGCCGCCACCGGCAGCGCAGTGCCCGGCACGACCGGGTCGTGGCAGACGGCGAGCACCCCGTCGGCGGTCAGCCGGAGGTCGACCTCCACGCCGTCGGCCGGCCCGGCAAGGGCGGTGCCGACGGCGGCCACGGTGTTCTCGGTCGTTCCGGGGTCGGGGGCGCCGCGGTGGGCGAGCAGGAGCACACCGGCACGGTGACGGCCGCAGGTGACGGGACGGGCGGTCGCAGGTGGCCGGCAGGTGTCGGTGGGGCGAGGGTCTTGCGCCCATCTGCTACCGCCGCTAACTTAGCGGCGTTCACACACTGCTGGAGGAACCGTGCTGCTCTCCCGTCTCGCCGGCCTGGCCGTCGCCCGCCGGCGCCTCGTGCTCGTCGTCACCGTCGTGTTCCTGGCCGTGGCAGGAGCGCTGGGCGGCGGGGTCGCCGGTGAGCTGTCGGGCGGGGGCTTCGACGACCCGCAGGCCGAGTCCGTGCACGCCGCGCAGGTCCTGGAGGAGCAGTTCGGCAGCGGGGCGCCCAACCTGGTGCTGCTGGCCCGGGCCCCTGGCGGCGTCGACGACCCGGCAGCCGTCGCCGCCGGCACCGCGCTGGCGGAGAGGCTCGCTGCCGAGCCGGGCGTCGTGCAGGTCACCAGCTGGTGGACCTCCGGCCGGCCCGACTCCCTCAAGGCGGCCGACGGCAGCAGCGCCGTCGTCCTGGCCCGGCTCACCGGCGGCGACGAGCACGCCGTCGACCGGGTCGAGGAGCTGGCGCCGTCGTACCGCGGCGACTTCCAGGGCCTGCAGGTCGAGGTGGGTGGTCAGGCCGAGGTCTTCTCCGAGGTGGGGCACACGATCGAGCGCGACATCCTGCGCGCCGAGGCGATCGCCATCCCGATCACGATGGTGCTGCTCGTGCTGGTGTTCGGCAGCGCGGTGGCCGCCGGGCTCCCGCTGCTCATCGGCGTGCTGTCGATCCTCGGCACCTTCCTCGCGCTGCACCTGCTCGCGAAGACGACCGACGTGTCCGTCTACTCGGTGAACCTCGCGACCTCGCTCGGGCTCGGCCTCGGCATCGACTACGCGCTGTTCATGGTGACGCGGCACCGCGAGGAGCTGGCCCGCGGGCTGACCGTCCCGGCGGCGGTCGTCGCGACCGTGCGGACCGCCGGCCGGACCGTGCTGTTCAGCGCGCTGACGGTGCTGCTGAGCCTGTCCGCACTGCTGGTCTTCCCGCTCTACTTCCTGCGCTCCTTCGCCTACGCCGGCATCGCCGCCGTCGTCTTCGCGGCGCTCGGCGCCGTGGTCGTGCTCCCGGCCGCGCTCGCCGCGCTGGGCCACCGGATCGAGCGCCTCGACCTGCGGCGCCCGCTCCGGCGGCTGCTCCGACTGCCCGCCCCGCGGCCGAGCGGCCTGCGCGACGACGGGTTCTGGAGCCGGGTCGCGCACGGCGTGATGCGCCGCCCCCTCCCGGTCGCGACGTCGGTCATCGCGCTGCTGCTCGTCGCCGCGATCCCCTTCGGCAGCGTGGTGTTCGGCCTGCCCGACGACCGGGTGCTGCCCCGCGAGGCGGGCGCCTTCCAGGTCGCGCAGACGATGCGCCAGGACTACCCGGGTCGCGAGTCGCTCGCCCTCGCCGTCGTCGCGCCGCGCGCCTCCGGCGACCCGTCGTCGTACGCCTCGGCCCTCTCGCAGGTCGACGGCGTGGAGCGCGTCGACGCCGCGACCGGCAGCTGGGTGGACGGCCGGCAGGTGACGGCCCAGGGGTCGCCCGCGATGTCCGCGGACGGCGGCACCTTCCTGCGCGTCGTGCCGTCGGTCGAGTCGTACGGCCCGGAGGGGGAGCAGCTCGTCCGCGACGTGCGGGGTGTCCCGTCCGACATCGGCGAGGTGCTCGTCGAGGGCCAGGCGGCCAGCCTCGTCGACACCAAGGCGTCGCTGAAGGCGGATCTGCCGCTGGCGCTCGGCCTCATCCTCGGGACGACGTTCGTGCTGCTGTTCCTGTTCACCGGCAGCCTGCTGATCCCGGTCAAGGCGCTGGTGCTGAACGTCCTCTCGCTGTGCGCGACGTTCGGCGCGATGGTGTGGGTCTTCCAGCAGGGCCACCTGATCGGGCTCGTCGGGGACCCGGTCGTCACCGGCACCCTCGACACCACGATCCCGATCCTCATGTTCTGCCTGCTGTTCGGGCTGTCGATGGACTACGAGGTCTTCCTGCTGTCGCGCATCAAGGAGGTGTGGGACGCGACGGGGGACAACACCCGTGCCGTCGCCGTCGGCCTGCAGCGCACCGGCCGCATCGTCACCGCCGCGGCCGGCCTGCTGGCGATCGTGTTCCTCGCGTTCATCAGCAGCGACATCAGCTTCATCAAGCTGCTCGGGCTGGGCACGGCGCTGGCGATCGTCGTCGACGCGACGCTGATCCGCGGCGCGCTGGTGCCGGCCTTCATGCGGCTGGCCGGCCGGGCCAACTGGTGGGCGCCCGCGCCGCTGCGCCGGCTGCACGACCGGTTCGGGCTGAGCGAGGCCGAGCCGGTGGGGGAGGATGAGGTCGTGCCCCTCCCCGTCCCCGCCGGTGTCTGACACCACCGTCCGCCGGCGCGCCCCGCGGGGACGCGGCGCAGAGCTCCGCGGCGAGGTGCTGCGCGCGGCGATGGACCTGCTCACCGAGACCGGTGACGAGGGAGCGGTGTCCGTGCGGGCCGTCGCGCAGCGGGTCGGCGTCAGCGTGCCGAGCATCTACCTGCACTTCGCCGACAAGCGGGCGCTCATCGACGCGGTGTGCGGCGAGGTGTTCGAGGCGCTGCACCAGCGCCTGCGGGCCGCCGCGGAGCAGGCCGCCGACCCGTTCGCGGCGCTGCGGGCGCAGGGCAACGCCTACGTGCACTTCGCGCTGGAGAACCCCGAGCACTACCGCGTCGTCATGATGCAGGCGCACGACCCGGGGCAGGAGGCCGTGGACAGCACCGTCGCGAGCGGGGCGTTCGGCTACCTCGTCGAGTCGGTGCAGGCGTGCCTCGACCTCGGGATCCTCGAGGGCGACCCGGTCGAGCTGGCGCTCGGGCTCTGGGCGGCCGCGCACGGCGTGGCCGCGCTGCTCGTGGCCAAGCCGTACTTCCCGTGGCCGGACGTCGACGGCTTCGTCGACCGGACCATCTGCATGGCCGGGCTCGGCCTCGCGGCAGGCGCCCGGGTGGACACCTCGCTGGACCTGCCCGCCCTGACCGAGCGGCTCGACCGCCTGCGCTAGTGCTGTGCGCGCTTGGCGGCCTTCTTCTTCGCGCGCCGGGACACCCGCACGGCGGCGTGCGGCAGCGACTCACGGCCGCCGGTGTCGGCGGCGGCGAGGAGCAGACCGCCGACCATGCTGAGGTTCTTGAGGAACAGCGTCCGCTGCTCGCCCTTGTCCCCACCGGCCGACCAGAAGGGGTGCCGTACGTAGGTGCTCGGCACCATCACCGCCGCGAGCGACAGCGCGGACAGCCGGGGCAGCCGCCCGGTCGCCAGCGCCAGCCCGCCGAGCAGCTGCGTCGCGGCGCTGACCTGCACGAGCTTCTCCGGGTCGGACAGCCCGGCGGCCCGGGCCGCGGCCACGCGCTCGGCCGGGGACTTCAGCCCGGAGGCGCCGTCGACGACGTACGTCGCGGCCAGCAGCGGGCGGGCCAGGCTTCGGATCGGGCTCACGGTCGTCCTCCTCGTCGTACGGGTCGCTGCGCGGCCTACCCGCGCAGTGCGGCGCGCATCCCGTCGAGGTCCAGCTCGGGAGCCGGCCACTGCGGGTCGAGCTCCTCGAGCGTCTCGAGCAGCAGGTGCGCGAGGCCCCAGTCGCGGTACCACTTCCGGTCCGCCGGCAGCACGTGCCAGGGCGCCACGTCCGTGGAGCAGCGCGTGAGCGCCGCCTCGTACGCCTCCTGGTACTGCGACCAGTAGCCGCGCTCCACGACATCGCCGGGGTTGACCTTCCAGTGCTTGCTCGGGTCGTCCAGCCGGGCGAGCAGCCGCTCGCGCTGCTCCTCGGGCGAGAGGTGCAGCATCACCTTGAGCAGCACGAAGCCCTGCGCGACCAGGCCCGCCTCCCAGGCGTTGATCAGGTCGTAGCGCGCCTCCCACTCGGCCGGCGGCACGAGGTCGTGCACGCGCACGACGAGCACGTCCTCGTAGTGGCTGCGGTCGAAGACGCCGATCATCCCGGGCGCCGGCAGCGCGCGCTCGATGCGCCAGAGGAAGTCATGCGCGCGCTCCTCCTCGGTCGGCTTGCCGAAGCCGGTGATGCGCACTCCCGAGGGGTTGACCAGGCCGAGGACCTTCTTCACCGCGCCGCCCTTGCCGGCGGTGTCCATCCCCTGGAGCACGACCAGCACGCGGCTGGCGCTGCCGTGCTTCGCACCGGCGTACAGCCGCTCCTGCAGGTCGGCCAGCCGCGGCGCGAGAGCGGCGACCTCCTTGCGGCCCTTGGCCTTGCCCGCCTTCGTGCCCGGCGTCGCACGCGGGTCGCGGTCGGCCAGGCCCGCGGAAGTGCCCGGCTCGACGCGCAGCAGGTCGCGGATCACGACGCGCTCGGACTGGGTGCGGGCGCGCTCGGGGTGGGTGCGGGAGCGGGCTGGGGCAGCGCCTTGCGGAGCGCGGCCAGCAGCGGAGCGCCGTCCTTCTGGCTCGCGCCGGGCGGGCTCGCCACGATGACCGGCACGCCGAAGTCGTACAGCTCCAGCGTGGAGGTGACGGTCAGCGTCTGCGCGCCGCTCGGCACCTCGATCGTCTGGGTCAGCCGTCGCAGCCGGCCGTCCCCGTCGAGGAAGACGTCGTACGGCGCCTGCGTCACGCTGCCCGCCGCGACACCGAGCGACGAGCGGAGCGCGGCCTGCTGGAGCCCGCGCGCACCGCGCAGCGCGCGCGCCACGTCGTAGGTCCCGCGGTAGTGCGTCGTCCGCTCACCGCGCACCTCCTCCTCGCCGACCACCTCGGCCTCGGCCACCGCCGCCAGGGTGTGCAGCTGGGCCGTGGGGTCCACCGTCCCACCGACCGGGGAGGCGGCGACGTCGGAGGCCTTGAGCTTGAAGAAGACCTTCGGCTGCTGGGGCAGGACGAGGAACAGGTCCGGCCCGACGAGGCGCTGCTGCACCGTGCCGACCGGCGTCTCGTACGTCGTCTGGCCGGTGTCCCTGGCCCAGTCGTAGACCCCCTCGCCCGTGAAGACGACCTCCGCGCCGTTCACCGTCGTCGCGGTGGTCAGCGCGTAGCGCGCGCTCGCCTGCCCGTCGGTCTCGGCGGCGGCCGCGCGCACGAGCGAGGACGCGGGCGGGCCGGTCGGCGACGGCGCGGCTCTCGGCTCGGGCTCGGCGGTGGTGCAGCCGGCCAGCAGCGCGACGGCGGCCACGGCAGCAGCCAGGGCAGTCGGGCGGCGGGACGGGCGCATGCGGGGGCTCCGGGTCAGGGGTCGGGCGGCCCGTCCAGTGTCCCACCGGCGCCGAGCAGCGTGATCAGCCGCGCCTGCGCGGCGGTGCGCAGCGCGTGGCGGCGCCGCAGCTCGGCGGCCTGGCGCCACCAGCCGAGCTGCTCCGCGGTGCGCCGGCGGTGGCAGCTCGCGCAGCGCACGCTGCACTTCGCGATCTCCGCCTCGACGCGGTCCCAGGACATGCCCGCGCCGATGAGCCGGCCGACGTCCTCGAGCTTGTCGGCCGGGTCATCGTGGTCGAGGTCGAGCACGCGCAGGTCGCGCTCGCCGCAGTCGACGCACGGGTGCTCGAGCAGGAACCGCTCGAGCAGCTCCTTGCTCTCACGCCGGACGCGGTCGTTGCGCCGGCGGACGTTCGCCCGGTGCTCCACCCGGTTGGCGAGGTACCAGTCACGTGCGCAGTGCCGGCACCGCGACTGCAGGCCGTCGCGCGCTGCCACGCGCTTGTTGAAGTCGCTGAGCGGGCGCACCACGTGACAGGTCACGCAGCGCTTCGCCTCCGGCTCCATGAGCCGAGCATGAGGGCGCCCTCTGACAGTCCAGGGCGGCTCAGCGGTACCCCCGCGCGGTACCGCCCCGCGTTCCGCCGGGTAAAAGCCGGCTGCATCACTTTAATGCTTCGGGGGCGGGACCATCACAGCACCATCCGGCCGGCCAGGCAGCAGGGGGTCGAGAACACCTCGTCCTGGATGACGCTCGTGGGAAGCAGCCGCCGCCGCCGTCGGCGGCGACCGTGTCGTAGTACCGGGGGGCGGCGAACAGGACCGCGGTCCAGTGCCTCGGCCGCCTGGTCGAAGGTCATCCCGAGGCGGGCCGCCCCGATGCCCTCGGGCGCGACGACGACCGGGCGCCGTCCACGGGTCACCGGTCGTGCCGCACGTCGACCTGGCCGAGGAGCACGCTGGAAGAGCGGGCCGCTGGCCGGTGCTGCCCGTGCGTCAGCGACCGCGCCACACCGGGGCCCGCTTCTCGGCGAAGGCCGCCGCGCCCTCGGCCGCGTCGTGGCTGAGGAACACCGGCCGCACCAGCGCGTCCTGCTCGGCCCAGCCCTGCTCGAAGGACCAGTCGGCGCTGCGGCGCGCGACCTGCTTGGTGACCGCGACGGCCAGCGGCCCGTTCGCGGCGATGACCGCAGCCAGGCGCAGCGCCTCCTCCAGCGCCGAGCCGTCGGGCACCACGCGGTTGACCAGGCCGATCTCCGCGGCGCGCGCGGCGTCGACCGGGTCGCCGGTCAGCAGCAGCTCCAGCGCGTGCGCGGGGCCGACCCGCCGCGGCAGCATCAGCGCGGCCCCGCCGGCAGCGACCAGGCCGCGCTTGACCTCCGGGACGCCGAAGCGGGCGGAGCCGCCGGCGACGACCAGGTCGCAGGCCAGCACCAGCTCGAGGCCGCCGGCCAGCGCCCAGCCCTCGACGGCCGCGATCATCGGCTTGCCCGGGGGCGTCTGCGTGATGCCGCACAGGCCGCGGCCCTCCACGGCCGGCGTCTCGCCGCGCAGGAACGCCTTGAGGTCCATGCCGGCGGAGAAGGTGCCGCCGGCGCCGGTGAGCACTCCCACCCGCAGGTCGTCGTCGCGGTCGAGCTCGTCCACCGCGGCGGCCACCGCCTCGGCGACGGCCCGGTCGAGGGCGTTGCGCGCCTCGGGCCGGTTGAGGGTGATGACCTGCACGCCGTCGCGGCGCTCGACGAGCACGGACTCGGTCACGGCGCTCCTGCTGCTCGAGGGGCCCAGGGCGGCCTCGTCGCGCACATCCTGGCGCAGCGGCTACCTCACCAGCGAGAAGACGACCCCGTCGAAGCCGTACTGCAGGCCGGTGGTGGAGAAGTCGGTGAAGCCCAGCAGCAGCTGCGCGCCGGTCGCGCCCGCGGGGGCCACGACGTCGGCGGAGACGTTCTTCCAGCCCAGCACCCGCTTCGGTCCCTTGACGAGCTTCGGGCCGTCGACCGTGGAGAGCACCGAGCCGTCGGCGGCGAGCCAGCGGACCCGACCGACAGCGCCCTCGCCCGGGACGCCGTCGTCCGGGTTCAGGCTCGGCTGGATGATGAAGCTGGAGAAGCGGTAGCGCTTGCCGGCCGTCACGGCGAGGGGGGCGTCGGTGACCCAGGCCGGCCGGAGCGGCGTGGCGCCGGTGGCGGCGGGCGCCGGGTTCGCGGCGCACTGCTGCTCGCCGGAGCTGCCGTCGCAGACCTGGCTGCCGCCACCCGCGGCGACCGACAGGGAGACGCTGCGGGCGCCGTCCTTGAACAGGTTCGCGCGGTGCTCGAAGGCGCTGACGCCCTCGACCAGCCAGTCGGCCGGCAGGACCGGCTGACCCGGGGCCTCCAGCGCGGACGCCTCGAAGCCGGGGTTCGCGACCAGGTTCGGGCCCAGCTTGGCCGGCGCGGCCACCGCCGAGCCGGCGCCCGCGACGATCCCGGCGAGGCACAGCGCGGTCAGGGTGCGGGCGGTCGGGCGCATGGGTCCTCCTGGCTGGGTGTGTCACCAGCGGGTTTCGCTGCCGGCACGGCTTCTCCTGCAGCCGCCCAACGAGCGGCACCCGTCCCGGACACGCTGCGGGGGACGTACCGGGGCGCTTCCGGACATCCTGGCGCCGCGGCGGGAAGGCCCTGCGCCCGCGTCGGCGGCGTTGCAGGATGTCCGCGCGCCGGCACCTCTGGAAGGTCCGCGGCGCCGTGCGCAACATGTCATGATAGGTCTACATCTTCGGGGGGCGGTGGCATGAGCGGCAGCAGCGCGCCCGCCCGCCCCCGCACCCCCGCGCTCGTCCTCGGGGCGGTCGTCGTCGCCGTGGCGGTGCTCGTGGCCGCGGTGGCGCTGACGTCGCGCCAGCAGACGCCGCCGACGATCGCGGAGTTCGCCCCGCAGGCCGTCGCGCAGATCAAGCAGACGCTGGACGAGCAGTCCGACGCCGACCCCGCGCGCACCGGCGGCGGCACCGCCGGGGGCGCGTCCGCGGCGCCGAGCGCCGGCCCGAGCCTCGGCCCGGACGGCAGCCCGCTCCCGCAGCCCGGCCCCTCCCCGACCGCCCCCACCGTGCAGCTGCCGCGCGTGCGCGCCTGCGTCGGCACCCCGCCGCGGCAGACCGAGGACCGGCAGTCGCCGCCGTGCGTGCCGTACTTCGACCCCGACGTCGACAACGGCGGCGCGACGAGCAAGGGCGTCACCCGCGACCAGATCACGATCGCGCTGCCGCAGCAGTTCCTCGAGGACCTCAGCCCGCCGCAGAAGCTGGCGCAGTACTTCAACAAGCGCTACGAGCTCTACGGCCGCCAGCTGCAGCTGGTGCCGTTCAGCACGACCGGCTGCGTCGACAGCCAGCCGGACCCGGCCAAGATGCGCGACGACGCCGTCGCGGTCGACGAGCAGATCGTCGCCTTCGCCTCGCTGGCCTACCTGAACTGCCAGGCCGCCGACCACCACTACTACGACGCGCTCGCCGACGCGAAGGTGCTCAGCATCGTCGACGGCAACCTGACCACCGGCGTCGAGGCGAACTACCGCAAGCGGGCGCCGTACGAGTGGAACGTCATGGCCGGCGTCGACACCATCACCGCCACGACGGCCGACTTCGTCTGCAGCAGCCTGGCCGGCCGACCGCCCGCGTACGCCGGGGCCACCCAGGCCGGCGCCCCGGTCAGGAAGTTCGGCCTCATCACGACCCGGTCGACCGACGGCACGACGCCGGACGTCACCCCGCTGCGCAACGGGCTCAAGGCCTGCGGGGTGGACCTGGTGGAGAAGCGCGACGACCAGAGCACCGCCGCGGCGCGCAGCGGCGTCAACACGATGGTGTCCCTGCAGGACGCCGACGTGACGTCGGTGATGTGCCTGTGCACGGCGGTCGACCTGCGCAACGTCTACATGCCGGCGGCAAGCGCGCAGGGCTACCAGCCCGAGTGGGTCCAGTCGTCGTACATCAACACCGACATCGACAACGCGTACGGGGGCGGCAACGCGCCGCCCGACCAGAGCGCGCACGTCATCGGGATCAGCTTCCGCAACAAGCTCAACCCCCGGCAGGACATGCCGTGGTACCGCGCGGTGAAGGAGGTCGACCCGACCTACGAGCCGGCGGCCGCCAGCTACTACTCCGCGCACTCGCGGTACATGCAGCTCTCGCTGCTCGCCGCCGGCATCCAGCTCGCCGGACCGGAGCTGACGCCGCAGAGCTTCGCGCAGGGCCTGCACCGCGCGCAGTTCCCCAACCCCGACGCCGGCGGTCCGCCGGACTTCCAGTCCCGCGTCGGCTTCCAGGGTCCGCGGCACGTGATGTCGGTCGACGCCAGCATGTTCTGGTTCGACCCGCAGCGCCCCGGCACGATCGACCCGTCGGTGCCCGGTGCCGTCTGCTACGTCGACCGCGGGCGGCGCTACGTGCTCGGCGCGTGGCCGAAGGGCGAGCCGGCGTTCCGCCGCGGGCCCTGCCTGTGAAGGCGCTGCTGCGCCGGCCGGAGCTGCTCGTGCTCGCCGCGGTCGTGCCCGTCCTGCTGCTCCTGCCCGGGCGCACCCCGCTCGGCATCTACGCCCTCGGCGTCGTCACCGCCGCTCCGCTCGCGCTGCACGCGGCCGGGATCATCCTGGTGTTCCGCAGCAACCGCTTCATCGACTTCGCCCAGCTGCAGATCGGCGCAGTCGCCGCCACGCTGTTCGCGGTGCTCGTCAACGCGCAGCCGGTGCTGCGCGGGGTGCGCGCCACCTGTCCGCCGTGCCTGGAGACGACGAGCCGCGGCGTGCTGCAGACGTCGTACTGGGCGTCCCTGGTCGTCTCCGCCGGGCTCGCCGTGCTGCTCGGCTGGCTGGTCTACGTCGCGGTCGTCCGGCGCCTGGACCGCGCGCCGCGGCTGGTCGCGACCGTCGCGTCCATCTTCCTCATCACGCTGCTCGCCGGCGTGCAGCGGCTCCTCGTCCAGCTGCTCACGACGCAGGACCAGCGCACCTTCGGCGGCGTCACGAACGCCGTGCCCCCGCCCGGTGGCCTCGCGTTCTCGATCGGCACCGTGCGCTTCGGCCTGCCCGAGCTGCTGCTCGTCCTGGTCGCGGTGCTCGGCCTCGGCGCCATCGCGCTGTACCTGCAGCGCAGCGCTGTGGGCACCGCGATCCGCGCGTCGTCCGAGAGCGCCTCGCGCGCGCAGACGCTCGGCGTGGACGTCGTGCGGGTGACCGGTCGCGTCTGGATGCTGGTCGGCGCGCTGTCCGGTGCGGCCGCGCTGCTCGGCGCGATGACCTCGCCCGCCGGCGACGGCGACGACCCGGCAGGCGGCGCGTCACTCGTGCGCATCCTCACCGTCGTGGTGGTCGCGCGGCTGGTCAGCCTGCCGGTCGCCGGGCTGGCGGCGCTGGCGCTCGGCGTCCTGACGGCCGCCGTCGACTTCTCCGCCGGTGGCACGAACCTGCTCGACGGCTCGCTGGTCGTCGTCATCAGCGCGCTGCTGCTCCTGCAGCGCCGCGCCTCCACCCGCACCGACGTCGACACGTCCAGCTCCTACCTCGCCGGTCGGCAGGCACGACCCGTGCCGCGAGCCCTGCGCGACCTGCAGAGCGTGCGGTCCCTGGGCCGCGGCCTGGTCGTCGCGCTGACGGTGGTGCTGGTCGCCCTGCCGTTCCTGCTGAAGCCGAGCCAGACCAGCCGGCTGTCCACCACGCTGCTGCTCGCCGTCGTCGGCATGTCGCTGCTCGTCCTCACCGGCTGGGCCGGCCTCGTCTCGCTCGGGCAGTTCGGCTTCGCCGCCGTCGGGGCGTACGTCGCCGCCGCCAGCGGCCTGCCCTTCCTGCTCTCCCTCCCGCTCGGTGCGCTCGCCGGTGCGGCGGTCGCGGTGCTGGTCGGCCTTCCCGCGCTCCGGCTGCAGCCGCTGACATTGGCCATCAGCACGCTCGCGTTCGCGGCCGCGGTGCCCGCCGTCCTGCTCGACCCGGACACGCTCGGCGCCGCGCTGCCGGAGACGCTCGAGCGCCCGCTGCTGCTCGGCGTCGACCTCGAGGACCAGCGCGTCTTCTACTACCTGGTGCTGCTCGTGCTCGCGGCCTCGGTGCTCGCCGTCGTGGGCCTGCGCCGCAGCCGCACCGCCCGCGCGCTGCTCGCCGCCCGCGACAACGAGCCGGCGGCGCAGGCGTTCGGCATCAGCGTGCTGGGTGCACGGCTGCAGGCGTTCGCCCTGTCCGGCTTCCTCGCGGCCTTCGCCGGCGGCCTGTTCGCCTACCAGCAGGCGGGGGTGCGCGCGGACTCCTTCTCCGTCGGGACGAGCCTGCTGGTGTTCACCTACACCGTCATCGGCGGCCTCGGGTCGGTCGGCGGGCCGCTGCTCGGGTTCGGCCTGCTCGCCCTGCAGGACCTCCTGGTGACGAGCCCGACCGTCGCGCTGCTGGTCAACGGTCTCGGCGGCGTCACCCTGCTGCTGCTCGCGCCGGGGGGACTCGCCCAGGTCGTGCTGGACTCCCGGGACGCGCTGCTGCGCCGCATCGCCGCGCGCAACGGGATCGCCGTCCCCGGCCTCGGTGCACGCGACCGCCTGACCGGTTCCGGTCCGGCGCCGATCACGCCGAAGGTGCGCCCCGGCGGCGGTGAGGTCTTCGTGCCGCAGCGGTACGCGCTGGACGACCAGTGGGCGCTCGCCGCCACCCTGCGCACCGCGGGGCAGGCCGATGACTGAGCTCGTCGGTCGTCCGCTCGTCCCGACCGCACGGCAGGTGGAGGTCGGGGACCTGCCAGCTGCCGTCGTGCTCGTCGCGCCGCCGGAGGAGGACGACCCGCTCACCCGCGGCGGCTGGCGGCGAGTGCTGTCCGACCTCGACCCGCGCCAGGTCGTGGGTCCGAAGAAGGTCCTGCTCGTCCTGTGCCTCACCTCGCTGTTCCTGCGCATCGACGACGCGGCCGTCGGCGTGCTGCTGCCGCTGATCCGCGCCGAGTTCGGCGTCTCCCTCGCGTTCTTCGGCGTGGTCTCCTCGCTCGTCGGCATCGTCAGCACCGCGCTGACCGTCCCGCTCGGCTACCTCGTGGACCGTGTCAAGCGGGTGTGGCTGCTGCGCCTCGGCACCGTCTTCACCGCGGGCACGGTCGCCGCGCAGGGCGTCGTCCCGAACGTCACCGGCCTGGTCGGCGCCCGCCTCGCGAACGGCGTCGGCCAGGGCATCGCGCAGCCCGCCAGCTTCCCGCTGCTGGCCGACTGGTTCCCGCCCGCCGGGCGCACCCGGGTGTTCGGCATCTACTTCGCCGCCGCGCAGCTCGGCCTCGTCGTCGGGCCGGTCGGCGCGGGCCTGCTCGGCGACGCGTTCGGCTGGCGCGTCGCCCTGCTCGTCCTCGGCGGCGCCGCGACCGCCGTCGCGATGCTCACGTTCCTGCTGAAGGAGCCGCCGCGCGGGGCGTTCGAGCGACCGGACGCGCACGAGCGGGAGGCCCCGCCGGCGCCCGGCTTCGCCGAGTCCTACCGCAGCGCCGCGAGCATCTCGACGCTGCGCCGCTGCTGGTACGTCACGCCGCTGCTGTCCGCCCGCGGGGTGTTCACCTTCGTCGTGCTGCCGTTCTTCCTGTTCGAGGTCTACGGCCTGTCGGTGACGCAGATCGGCATCGTGCAGACGGTCAACGGCGTCGTCGGCCTCGTCGGGCTGCTGTTCGCCGGCGTCGTCGGCGACCGCCTGCTCACCAGCCGGCCGGGCCGCTACATGGTGTTCATGGGCGTCGCGCCGGTCGCGCAGTGCGTCGTCATCGGGCTGCTCGCGCTGCGCCCGCCGGTGCTCGTCACCGTCGTCGCGATCCAGCTCATCGTGCTCGTCGAGCAGGCCCTCGTGCCGGCCTTCTACTCGCTCATCTCGGTCGTCGTGCCCTCGCGCATCCGCGGGCTCGGGCTCGCCACGAACGCGCCGTGGCAGCTGCTCGGCCTGGTCGGGACGCCGTTCCTGCTGGCCGCCGTCGAGGGCGTCGGGCTGCAGCGCGGCATCCTGCTGTTCATCCCCCTGCTGCTGCTCGCCGGCCTGATCCTCGGCACCGGGTCGGCCGGCGTGGAGCGCGACATCCGCGCCGCGCGCGCCGCCGACGAGGCGGAGGCCGTCCTGCGCGAGGCGCGCGAGCGGGGCGAGACGCCGCTGCTGGTCTGCCGCGACGTGCAGGTCGCCTACGGCGGCGTGCAGGTGCTGTTCGGCGTCGACCTCGACGTCGAGCAGGGCGAGGTCGTCGCGCTGGTCGGCACCAACGGCGCGGGCAAGTCGACCCTGCTGCGCGCGCTGTCCGGCACCAGCGAGCCGAGCGGCGGCGCGGTCTTCTTCGACGACCGCGACACCACGCACCTGCCGCCGCACGCGATCGCCGCGCTCGGCATCGTGAGCATGCCGGGCGGGGCCGCCGTCTTCCCGAGCCTGTCCGTCCGCGAGAACCTGCGCGCCGCGGCGTGGACGCTGCGCGACGACGAGGCCACCGCGCAGGCCCGTACCGAGGAGGTGCTCGAGCTCTTCCCGGTGCTGCGTCAGCGGCTGGACCAGCCGGCCGGCTCGCTGTCCGGCGGCGAGCAGCAGATGGTCGGGCTGTCGCAGGCGCTGCTCATGGAGCCGCGCCTGCTCCTGGTCGACGAGCTGTCGCTCGGGCTGGCGCCTGCCGTCGTCGAGCAGCTGCTCGGCGTCCTGCGCACCCTCAACGGCCGCGGCACCACGATCATCATGGTCGAGCAGTCCCTGAACGTCGCGCTCACGGTCGCGGACCGCGCGGTGTTCATGGAGAAGGGCGAGATCCGCTTCGACGGCCCGACCGAGGAGCTGCTCTCGCGGCCCGACCTCGTGCGCAGCGTCTTCATGGGCGGCGCCGCCGGCGGCACCCGTGCGGCGGTGCGCAAGCCGCCGGTCGAGGTGGCCACGACGAACGCCCTCGAGGTCCGCGACCTGGCCGTCAGCTTCGGCGGCGTCGCCGCGCTGCAGGGCGTCGACCTGACCGTCGCGCCCGGCGAGGTCGTCGGCATCATCGGCCCGAACGGCGCCGGCAAGACCACGCTGTTCGACCTCGTCAGCGGCTTCACCGTGCCGGACCGCGGCAGCGTGCTGCTGGCCGGCGTCGACGTCACCGGCGCCTCCCCGGACGCCCGTGCGCGGGCCGGGCTCGGCCGCTCCTTCCAGAGCGCCCGGCTGTTCCCGGCGCTCACCGTGCGGGAGAACGTCGCGGTCGCCCTGGAGCGCAAGGCGGTCCGCAACCCGCTGCTCGCCGCGGTCTTCGCGCCGCAGGTGCGCAGCTCCGAGCGGCGCATCAGCCGGCAGGTCGACCGGCTGGTCGACCTGATGGGCCTGGACGCCTACGCCGACGCCACCCTCGCCGAGCTGTCGACCGGCAGCCGTCGCGCCGTCGACGTGGCGTGCATCCTCGCCAGCGAGCCGTCGCTGCTGCTGCTCGACGAGCCGTCGTCCGGCCTCGCGCAGGCCGAGACGGAGTCGCTCGGCCCGCTGCTGCAGCGCATCGTGCGGGAGACCGGCTGCGGCATGCTCGTCATCGAGCACGACCTCCCGCTCGTGACGGCGCTGTCCGACCGGATGGTCGCCATGGAGGCCGGCGCCGTGCTGGTCACCGGGACGCCCGAGCAGGTGCGCGCCGACCCGCGCGTGCTCGCCTCGTACCTCGCTGCCTCGGACGACGTCGTGCAGCGCTCCGGCCGGATGGGCGCCCTTGCCGCACTGCTCGAACAACATCCCGACGAGAGGACCTGACGTGCCACCCCGGACCCGCAAGGCCGCACCACCGCTCCGCCTGACGGGCAGCGGCTTCGGCGAGCTGTTCGAGCGGATGGTCGACAACGTCGGCACCGTGCTCAAGGGCAAGGAGGACGTCGTCCGGCTGTCGCTGACGGCGATGCTCGCGAACGGCCACCTGCTGTTCGAGGACTACCCGGGCACCGGCAAGACGATGCTCGCGCGGGCCCTGTCGGCGACGGTGTCGGCGACGACGTCGCGCATCCAGTGCACGCCCGACCTGCTGCCGGCCGACATCACCGGCTCGCCGGTGCTCGACCGCAGGACCGGCGACTTCGTGTTCCGGCAGGGGCCGGTCTTCGCGAACATCTTCCTCGCCGACGAGATCAACCGCGCGACGCCGAAGACGCAGTCCGCGCTGCTCGAGGCGATGGCCGAGCGCAACGTCACGGTCGACGGCGTGACGCACCGGCTGCCGAACCCCTTCTTCGTGCTCGCGACGGAGAACCCGATCGAGCTGGCCGGCACGTTCCCGCTGCCGGAGGCGCAGCTGGACCGCTTCCTGTTCAAGCTCTCCCTCGGCTACCCCGGCCCGGAGGCCGAGGTCGAGGTGCTCATGTCGCACCGCACCGGCGACGCCATCGACCGCATCGGCTCCGTCGTCAGCACCGAGGAGCTGGTCGCGATGATGGACTGGGCCGCGCAGGTGGAGATCAGCGAGTCGGTGGCCCGCTACATCGTCGACCTGTGCCAGGCCACGCGCACCGATCCGGCGCTGTCGATGGGTGCGTCCAGCCGCGCCGCGCTGTCGCTCATGCGCGCCGCCCGCGTCGTGGCCGCCTCCCAGGGACGCGACGACGTGCTGCCCGACGACGTGCGGCTGCTCGTCCCGCCGGTGTTCGGCCACCGCCTGCTGCTCACCCCCGACGCGCTGCTGCGCGACGAGACCGTGGACGGCGTCGTCGAGCGGCTGCTGACCGCGGTCAAGGCACCCCTGGGGCTGAAGAGCGCATGAGCACCCGGGCAGGGCTGCTCGCCGCGGCGGAGCGACGGCTGGGGCTCACGCCCGCAGGCGTCGCCGTCGCGGCGCTCGTCCTGCCCGGGCTCGTCCTCGGCCGGCTGCTGGCGAGCCGCCCGCTGTTCCTGCTGGTCTACGGCGCGATCGCCGTCGTCGGCCTGTCCCGCGTGCTGGCCCGCCGGCGGCTGTCGGTGGAGGCGGTCCGGTCCAGCCTGCCGACCCGGGTGCGCGAGAGCCAGAGCGTCGACGTCGAGGTCAGCGTGACCGCGAAGCGCCGCCTCGCGACGGTGGTGCTCGAGGAGGCACTGCCGGAGCCGTTCGGTGCGCCGGTGCGCGTGCCCGTCCCGCTGCTGCCGAGCGGGCAGACCGTCGTGCACGGCTACCGCTTCACCGCGCGCCGCCGCGGCGTGTTCACCGTCGGTCCGCTGCTCGCCGAGTGGAGCGACCCGTTCGGGCTGACCCGCAAGCGCGTCGAGATCGCCCCCGCGGAGACCGTCATCGTCCACCCGTCGTTCGAGGGCGTGGACGACCGCGTGACCAGTCGCGAGTGGGAGGACCCGCCCGTGCGCCCGCCGCAGTCACGGCCGTGGCCGAGCGGCTTCGAGTTCTACGGCCTGCGGGAGTACGTCCCCGGCGACGACCCGCGGCGCATCAACTGGCTGGCGAGCGCGCGCGGCGAGGAGGGCCGCCTGCTCGTGCGCGAGTCGGAGCAGGGCATCACCGACCGGGTGCGGCTCGTGCTCGACACCGACGTCGCGCAGCACGCGCCCGGTGACCCGAGCGAGACCTTCGAGCGGGCCGTGCAGGTGGTCGCCTCGCTCGGCGTGAAGCACCTCGCCGACGGCTTCTCCGTCTCCATCCAGGGAGGCAGCGGGCCGCTCGCGAAGGGCCTGCGCGGCAGCCGCTCCCGCATCCCGCTGCTGGACGTGCTGGCCGCCGCGCAGCCGGAGCGGGCCCGGCTCGCCGACGTGCTCGACCGGCTGTTCCTCGACCCGCAGCGCAGCACCCACAACGTGCTCGTCACGCCGCACCTCGACACCGAGACGGCCCGCCGCATCAAGCTGCTGCTGTCGCGCGGGACGTCCGTGGTGCTGGTGCTCGTCCTCTGGGAGGACACCGACCCGGCGATGATCCACCGCGCCGCCGGGCTCGGCTGCGGCGTCGTCGAGCTCAAGCCCGGTGCGAGCCTGGGCGCGACGTTCCAGCACGTCGTCGGGGCCGGGGCGCGATGAGCGCCGGCACCCTCGCCCCGCGCGACGTCGACGAGCCGCTGGCCGCAGACGCGCCGCCGCCCGTCGCGGACGCGACGCCGTCCGCGCCGCCGCTGCTCACCTGCGCCTCGGCGCTGCTCGCCACCGCGGCCTTCGGGTGGGTGGCCGGCAGCGTCTTCGACGGCGTGCTGCCGCGCCTGGTCGGCCTGCTCGGCGCGCTGCTCGGCGTCGGCGTCGCCTACCTCTCGACGCGCGTGCGCAACGCCTCCCTCGTGCAGTACGGCGGCGCTGCGCTGGCCGTCGTCGCCGGCGCGCTGCTGGTCGTGCCGTTCACCGACGGCGGCAGCAGCCTGCCGTCGCTGGTCGTGGAGGCGCTGCGCTCCGGCGGGCTCGGCCAGCCGCCGGTGGCCTTCGACCCCGGCTGGCGGTTCCTGCTGCTGGTCACCGTCGCCCTGCTCGGCGAGGCGTCCGCCGGGCTCGCGCTCTCCCTGGACAGGCCGCGCACGGCAGCACTGGCCGTGCTGCCGTTCGTCGTGGGCGGGTCGCTGCTGCAGCCGCCCGAGAGCGAGGTCCTGGCGACGCTGGTGGCGCTGCTGCTGCTCGTCGGGTCGCTCGCCGTGTCGTTCGGCGCCGACCTCGCGGCCGAGGGCGCGGGCGACGGCCGCTTCGAGCTGCGCCGCCTCGCCCGCGGCGCAGTCGCGCTCGTGCTGCTCGGCGGCGCGCTCTTCGGCACCGCCCAGGTCGGCTTCCTGTTCCCCCCGCCCAGCGCCCAGGACGTCGTGCCGCCGATGCGGCCGCCGACCCCGCCGCCCGCCCCCGACCGCGTGCTGTTCACCGTGAGCGCCGACCGCCCGACGACCTGGCGGCTCGGCACCCTCGACGTCTACGACGGGACGGCCTGGCTCACCCCGCCGTTCGACGTCTCCACCCTCGTGCCGGTCGACGGCGACGTGCCGGACGCTCCGGGCGACACCCGCGGACCGCTCCCCGCCGCCGGGCTCACCGCGCGCATCACCGTCGGCGACCTCCCGGGCAAGGCGCTGCCGGGCCTGGCCAACCCGCTGTCCGTCCGCGGCGGGCCGCAGGTCGAGTACGACCCGCGCACGCAGGCGCTGCGCACCGCAGGGGTGCGCCCCGAGCGCGGCACGACGTACGAGGTGAGCGCGCCAGCACCGGCCACCGGTGCCGAGCTGTCGAAGGCCGGCCCGCCGGCCGCCGCCGCGCAGCCGTTCCTCGACGTCCCGCCGCCGCCCGCGGAGGTGGCCGCGCTGCTGGCGCAGGCACCGACGACGCCGTTCGCCCGGCTGCAGTTCGTGCGCCGCGCCTACTTCGCGGAGGTCGTCGCCGCCGGAGCGGGCAACCCGGTCGACGTGCCGCCGTCGCGGGTCGTCGAGATGCTCGCCGGGCAGGAGGCCACGCCGTACGAGATCACCGCCGGCGAGGTGCTGCTCGCACGCTGGGCCGGCGTGCCGGCGCGCATCGGCTACGGCTGGTTCGGCGGTGAGGAGAAGGGCGCCGGCACGTGGGAGATCCGGCCGCGCAACGGCGCCACCTGGCTGGAGGCCTACTTCGAGGGCAGCGGCTGGACGCCCATCGTCGGGACGCCGCCGCGGGCGCGCGCCAGCACCGCGGCCGGCCAGCGCAACGACGACCCGTCCGTGCGGCCCACCGACGAGCTGGCCCTGGTCGTCTACGTCCCGGTCGAGAAGTCGTCGGTGCAGCTGGCCTACGTGCTGGTCCGCTACTACGCGCTGCGCGCGCTGCCGTTCCTGCTCGGCATCGGGCTGCTGGTCGCCTTCTACCCCGCGCTGGTCAAGGCGCTGCGCCGCACGGCCCGGCGTCGCGCGGCCGCCCGTCTGGGACCGCGGGCGCGCATCGCCGCGGCCTACGCCGAGCTGCGTGACAGCACGACCGACCTCGGCCTCGGCGGGCCCGCGCTCACGCCGCTCGAGCTGCTCGGCCGGGTGGCGCCGGACGCGGAGCACCGTGAGCTGGCCTGGCTCGTGACCCGCACGCTGTGGGGCGACCTGACGCGGGACGTGCAGCCCGGCGACGTCGAGGCGGCCGAGAGCATGGCCCGCTCGGTCGGCCGGCGGCTGCGCAGCGCGCAGCCCGCGCTGTCCCGCGTCGCCGCGCTGGCCAGCCGCGCCTCGCTGAGCAACCCCTGGACCGACGAGCTGCCGACGCTCTGGAAGCCGCGCCCGTCCCGCCGCGCCGCGGTGGCCGGTCGGCCGAAGCGCCTGGTGCAGCGGGTCCGAGCGCTGCCCGGCCGTGCGCTCGCCGGGGGGCGCGCCCTGCCCGGGCGCGTCTGGCCGCCGCGCCCGGTGCCGCTGGCGCTGACCGCGGGCGTGCTCGTCGTGGCCGTCGCGGTGCTCGTCGCCGTGACGCGCCCGGAGCCGGTGCGCCCGGTCGTGCAGGCACTGCCGGACGTGGTCGCGCCGGACGTCCTCGGGGACGTCCGCTTCGTGCGGGAGCCCGACGCCGAGGACGCCTTCCGCGAGGGCAGCGACCGGTCGCTCGCCCGCGACGGCATGGTCTTCAGCCTGCGCCAGGGCGACGTCGTGCAGGGATCCCTGCAGGTCGCCGCCCTCGACCCGAAGGTGGACACCCGTTCTGCCCGCACCCGCGACCAGGTGCTGCAGGGGCTGGGCGACGGGCAGTTCCGCCCGACCCGCATCGGCGAGGAGCGCGTCTACCGGCGGGTCCTGCCGGAGCTGACGCTGCTGCTCTCGTTCACCCCGAACGGCCGCGGCTACTACTTGATGGCCTCGCGCGCGGCGTACGAGGACAGCGAGCGGCTGTTCGGCTCGGTGCTCGCCTTCACCCGCGGCGAGCGCGCCGCGCAGCTGCGGCCGGCCGACGTGCCGGTGCCCGACCCCCGCCGAGGGAGCGCCTCGTGAACCGCGTCCTGCTGCTGCTCACCGCGGCCTCCCTCGCCTCCGGGTGCGGCGGCCCCGACCGGCCGTTGTCGGTGGGCTTCAAGGAGGTGCCGAGCAACGTCGTGCTCGGTGCGCAGAGCTCGCCGTCCCCGGCGCCGCCGGTCACGGCGCCGTCCCCCGGCTCGCAGCCGCCGAGCCTCGTGCTGCCTCCCCCGCCGAGCGTCGTCACCCTCCCGCCGCCCGTCTTCGAGGTCGTCGACCCGTCGCGGCCGGTCGCTCCGCCTGTGCCACCGCCGACCGCCGCGCCCTGCCCGGCGCTGGACCCGCTGAAGGCGCCCGCCGTCGAGGCGCCGTCGTCGATCGCCCTGCGTCCGGCCAAGGGGCAGTACGTCTTCCGCAACATCGGGTCGTTCGACGTCAGCGGAGCGGACGCCCGCCGCGGCGCCTTCCCCGCGCTGTCCCTGCGCACGGTCAGCGGTCCCCTCGAGACGGCGAACGGCTTCCTCTTCGACGTGGCCGAGGCGCTGGGCGACGTCACGACCACGACGACCTACGACGTGGTCGAGCGCCAGCCGGTCGGCAGTCCTCTCGCACCCGGGCTCTACCTCGCGCGGATCACGAGCAAGGACAGCGCCGGCCAGTCGTCGGTGTTCGAGCCGGCACCGGAGCTGCCGCTGGCTGTCTTCCCCCTCGTGCAGGGTGAGCAGGTGGAGGCCCGCGGGGTCGACCCGCGCACGCAGACGGCGATGACGTTCGTGTCCACGGTCACGGGGAAGTCCCGCGTCGACGCGTGCGGCGAGCCGCTGGACAGCTTCGTCCTCGACCTGACCGAGGGCCGGCTGGTCAGCCCGACGCAGGACCTCGCGTTCACGGCCACCTACGCCGTCGGCACGCAGTTCGGCGGACTGGTCCTGCGCGAGACGGTCGCCTTCACCGGCCAGGACGGCGACGCCGGGGTCAGTCGCACGAACACCTCGACCATCTCGCAGGTGCCCCGGGCGCAGGCGGGTCCGCAGCCGTGAAGCGCACCGCGCTGACCGCCGTGGTCGTGCTGCTCGCCACCGGCTGCACCGACGAGAGCGGCGTCGCCCTCCGTCCCGCCGCCGACGGCGCGCGGCGCGGCGGGGTGCTCCGCATCGCCACGACGACGCCCGGCTCGGTCGACCCGGGCAACGCCTACGAGCCGGCGGGCGAGCTGGTCGCGCGCACCCTCTGCACCCCGTTGCTGACGACGGATCCGGAGACCTCGGAGCTGCTGCCTGGGGTGGCTGCGTCCTACCTCGTCTCCGACGGCGGTGCGAGCATCACGCTGCGACTGCGCGAGGACGCGGTCTTCTCCGACGGCAGCCCCGTACGGGCCGAGGACGTCGCCTTCACGCTGTCGCGGGTGGCGTCGGCCGACTACGCCAGCACCTCAGCCGAACGGCTCGCGCCGGTCGACGGCTACGCGCAGCTGCACGGCGACGTCCCGACCGAGGAGGACGTCGAGCGGCGCCGGCTGCGCGGCGTGCAGGTGCGCGACGAGGAGAACGTGCAGATCAACCTCGTGGAGCCGCTGTCGGACTTCGTGCGGGTGCTGGCCAGCCCGCTGCTCTCGCCGGTGTCCAGGCGCGCCGTCGAGCGGGACCCCGAGGCGTTCAGCCGCTCCCCGGTCTGCGTCGGCCCGTACCGCCTCGAGAAGCCCTACGCACCAGGCGCAGACGCGCTGCGCCTCGTCCGGTCTAGGCGTACGAGCCGGTCGACGGCTCGCTGACCGGAGGCGGCGCGGGCTACGCCGACGCGGTCGAGTTCCGCTTCTCCGCCGACCCGGCGAAGGAGGTCGCCGAGGGGCGAGCCGACGTCGCGCCCGCGCTGCCGGCCGACGTGTCCGGCGTGCAGTCCGGCGCCGGTCCCGCGCTCGAGTACCTCGGCCTGCCGGTGACGACGCCGGCGTTCGAGGACCCGCGCGTGCGGCAGGCGGTGTCGCTGGCGCTCGACCGGGAGGAGCTGGTGCGCCGCGTCTTCCCCCGCACGCGCGAGCCGGCCCGGGGCTTCCTCCCGCGCAGCTCGCAGGACGACACCGCCTGCGACCAGGTGCGCACCGACGTGCCGGCCGCGCAGGCGCTGCTGGGCGCGGCGGGCGCGGACCTGTCCGCGGTCCGCGTGCCGCTCTACTTCAACGACGAGCTGCGCAACCGCGCGCTCGTGACCGAGGTGGCTCGGCAGCTGCGGGCGAGCACCGGGCTGACTGCGGTGCCGACGGCGATGACCTTCCCGGAGTACCTCGCGAAGGCGGGGTCGCCGGAGGGCTTCGACGGGATGTTCCGCTTCAGCTGGTCGGTCCCCTACAGCGACGTCGACGGCTACCTGCACCCGCTGTTCTCCACCGACCGCATCGGGCGCGACAACCTGAGCCGCTTCTCCGACCCGGACGTCGACCGCGCGCTGGACCGCGTCGCGCGCGAGGCGGAGGACGACGAGGACCGCGCGCTGGGCTACGCCCGGGTGACGGAGCTGCTCTGCGAGCGGCTGCCCATGGTGCCGCTCACGACGTCGCTGTCGCGGTGGCGCGTGGCCGAGCGGGTCGGCTCGGCGAGCGGGCAGTACGTCGACGGGTCGACCGGTCGCCTGCAGGCGCGCGAGCTCTACCTGCGGCGCTAGCCGGCGAGGAGCAGCCGCGTCCACGCGTCGGCCAGCCAGGCGCCCACCTGCTCCCGGGTCCAGCCCCGTTCGTCGACGAGCAGCCCCCAGTACTCGGCAGACCCGGTGCTCCACAGCACGTCCGCCACCTGCTGGTCGTCGAGGTCTGCGCGCAGCTCTCCGGTGGAGCGCAGGTCGGCGGCCAGGCGCAGCATGCTCAGCGCGCGACGCTGCGCCAGCTCGGCACGCAGCGCCTCGCACGCGCTGTCGGTCCGCGCCGCCTCACGCAGGACCGCGTGCACCGGTCCGACGCGCGCGTTGACGTCGACCAGCGCCCGGGCGTAGGTCGTCAGCTTGGCGGCCGCGGTCGGGGCCGCCCGCACCTGCTGGACGTACGCGCGGGACTCCGAGGGGACGGCGTCGTCCGACCCCGACAGCGAGGTCTCGACGAGCTCGCGCAGGAGCGCCGGCTTGCGGCCGACGGAGGCGTAGACGGTGTCGACGGCGACCCCCGCCGCGCGGGCGATGTGCGCCACGGTGGTCGCGGCGTACCCCTTGTCGAGGAACGACCGTCGTGCCGCCGCCAGGACGGCCACCCGCGTCGCCCGTGCCTGCGCAGCCCGCCGCGGCGCGACGTAGCTGCGCCGGGCGTTGACCGCGTCTGCCATGCGCCCTACGGTACCCGTATTCACCAGAACTACTATCGGACGAACTGGAGTCCCCATGGTCTACGCCTACGAGCAGGACGTGCCGATCGACGCCGCCCTCTACTCCCGCATCCTCGAGGCGCTCGGACCCGAGCCGCTGGCCGGTCAGCTGCTCCACCTGTGCGTCACGCGCCCGGACGGGGGCCTGCGCTACATCGACGTGTGGGAGAGCGAGCAGGCCTGCGCCGCGGCGTACGAGCAGCGCATCCACCCCGCCGTCGACGCGGCCTTCGGCGGCAACCGGCCGGAGGGCGAGCCGCAGCTGCGTCACCTCGAGGTCGTCCACGCCATGGGCGCGGTCACCGTGGGCCTCGCATGAACGCGCCCGTCGCGGTCGGGGCCGAGGTCACGCGGATCCCGCCGCCGCTGATGTTCGCGGTGCCCTTCCTCGCAGGGGTGCTGCTGCACCAGGTGCTGCCGTGGTCGACCGGTCTGCCGCGGCTGCTCGGCGCACCGGTCCTCGCCGCCGGCGTGGGGCTGGTCCTGTGGGCGGTGTCCGCGGTGCACCGGGCGGGCACGACCATCGTCCCGCACCTCCCGGTCACGACCCTGCTCACGAGCGGCCCCTTCGCCCTCAGCCGGAACCCCATGTACACCGGTCTTGCCGTCGCTGTCGTCGGCGGGGGCCCCCTGGTGGGGACGTGGTGGGCTCCGGCCCTCCTCCCGGTGAGCCTGGTGGTGGTGCGGCTCGGGGTCATCAGGCCCGAGGAGCAGTACCTGCTGACCCGCTTCGGGCAGCGCTACAGCGACTACTGCGCGAGCGTGCGCCGCTGGGCCTGACGCTCAGCCCGGCGGCAGCGCGCCGCACTCCGCCAGGGTGACGCGCAGGCCGGCCGCGGCAGCGGCGCCGTCGTCGCGCCGGACGGCCTCGTCGAGGGCGGCCGCACCCCCGGACAGCGCGGCCCAGCGACCGTCGCCGGTGAGCGCCTGACCTGCGAGCGCACGTGCGGCGGCCAGCTGCGTGCGCACCGCCTGCGCCTCGCTGCCCGCCTGGATGCCCTGCGCGGCCAGGCGCACCTGCACGCAGGCCGCCCGGGCCAGGTCCTCGGGCGTCCGCGCCCCGGGCGCGAGCGAGGAGACCGGTGGAGCGCTCACCCGCGCCGGGGAGTCGTCGCCGCGCAGGAGCACGACGGCGCCGGCGAGCAGCCCGAGGACGAGCAGCACGCCGAGGCCGAGCGCGGCCGCCGCCCTCACGGCCGGACGAACGCCTTGACCGTCGCGCACTGCTGGCCGGCCGCCGGGCCGTGCGGTCGCACCGTGTAGGCGCCGACGGCCGCCGGCACGATGAAGGTCTCGGCGTAGTGCACGACGTACGGCGCGAACGCCCCGGTCGGCGACTCGACGACGGCCTGCTCGCCCTCGACGAGGTTGAGCACGTTGACGCTGCCGCCGGTGTCGTGCGGGACGGTGCCGGTGAACCAGTGCCGGTGCGTCTCGATCGGCTCGGCGGGGTGCAGCCCGGTCCGCTCGCTGCGCCAGCCGTCGCCCTTGTCCAGCGGCGTCACGACGTTGACCAGCTCGCGCTCCGCGTAGCCGGCGCGCCGGTCCCAGCGGATCGACCGCCGGCCGCGTTCGACGTTGATCGGGCGGGGGCGACCGTCGAGCCCGAGCCGTCCCCAGTCCCACAGCTTGAAGGTGAAGATGAAGGGCGTCGCACTGATCTCGAGCACCATCGACCCGGCGCCCGAGCAGTGCACGGTGCCGGCCGGGATGAGGAAGTGGTCGTGCTTGCGCGCCGGCACCACGTTGACGTGCGCCTCGGCCGGGAACGCCGGGCCGCCGTCCTGCGCCGCCCGCAGGTCCGCCAGCATCCGCTCCGGGTCGACGTCCTCGCGCAGGCCCAGGTAGACCTGCGCCCCGGGCTCCGCGTCGAGCAGGTAGTAGGACTCGTCCTGCGTGTAGGCCCAGCCGAACTCGTCGCGGATGTGCTCGGCGAGCGGGTGCACCTGCAGCGAGAGGTTGCCGCCGCCCATCGTGTCGAGGAAGTCGAACCGGATCGGGAACTCCGCGCCGAACCGCTCGACCACCCGCGCGCCGAGCAGCTCCGTCGGCCGGTGCAGCACCAGGTCGAGCGCCGGCAGCTCGAGCCGCTCGGCGCCGAAGCCGAGCAGCAGGGAGTTCTCCTCCGGCACGCAGTCGAAGCACCAGCCGTAGTTGGGCGGCCCGGCGGGCAGGTCGCACACCTCGCGCATCCACTGGCCGCCCCACGGCGCCGGGTCGAAGAACGGCACGACCCGGAACGGCTGCGACGCAGCGGCTTCCAGCCCGCGGCGCACGGCGGCGCCGCTCACGAGCAGCGGCCGATCGCCGCGCGTCGTGTCCAGGAAGTGGTCGACGCCGTCGAGCAGGCCGGCCTTGTGCCGGTCGGCCGCGCGCCAGTCGAGGAAGAAGGCCCGCTTGTAGAGCAGCGACGCGCGCTCGCCCGCGTTGTCCGCGCCCAGGTTGCCGAGCTCGCCGGAGCGCTGGCGCTGCTGCAGCTCCCACCGCGCCAGGTCGGCGTAGACGAGCACGTCACCGTCGACCACCAGCGAGGCGCCCGTGCCGTGCACCAGGACGGTGCCGTCGCACGCCGCCACCTGCGCGCGCAGCTCCTCCAGCGCGCCCGGCGCGAAGAAGTCCGCGACGCCGAAGCCGGTCAGCCGGCCGAACAGCGGGTCGTCGGTGAGGTCCGCGGCCACCAGCGCGTCCAGCTCGGCCGGCGGCAGGTAGCCCTGCGCGACGTCAAGCACCAGCTCGGCGCCGAGCAGCTCCGCGACGGCCCGCACGTCGGCCGGCCGCACGCCCGGGTAGCACTCCACGACGACGACCCGCGCGCCGCGCAGCACGGCCGCGGCGGCGTCCGCCCCGACGGCCACCTCGTCGTCGGTGCCGACCTGGACCACGGGCTGCTTGTCGTACGTCGACGTCCTGCTCATGCCGCCACCTGCACGCGCAGCAGCTCCTCGAGCCCGGCCAGCGCGGCGGCGTCGCCCAGCTCCGCGAGCCGGACGTCCACGCGCTGCCCCGGCCACAGGCCGGCCGCCACCTGTTCCGCGACGCCGTCCAGCAGGGAGCCGCGGGCCGCCCCGCCGCCGACGACGAGCACGTCCGGGGCGTGCGCCAGCGCCAGCGCCGTCAACCCGCGCACCAGCCAGGCCCGGTACACCGCGCCGGGACCGCCTGCGGCATAGGCGGTCCCGATGTCGACGGCGCCCGGCACGGACGCGACCAGCGCCTCGGCGCGGCAGTGCGCCTCGAAGGTCCCGGTGCGGCCGGACGTGCCCGGCGCCGACTCCCCGCCGAGCGGCAGCTGCCCGCCGAGCAGCCCACCGCCCAGGCGCCCGCGCCCCAGCGGCCGGCCGTCCTCGACCACGGCGACCCCGAGTCCGGTGCCGATCGTGACGACCACGACGCGGCCGGCACCGCTCCCGGCGCCGCGCACCGCTTCGCCCACGCCGTAGGCGATCGCGTCGTTGACGACCAGCGGCACCCGGATGCCGAGCAGCGCCTCGAGGTCGGCCCCCTCGAGCCCCCCGAGCTTGCCGGGCAGCGCGACGACGCGGCCGTCCTCCACCAGGCCCGGCACGGCGAGCGCCACCTCGTCGGCGGCGGTGGAGGCGAGGGCCTCCTGCAGCGCCGGCAGCCAGGCGCCGCCGTGCTCGACCGCGACGACGCCGTCCACGGACGTGCCGGCCTTGAGCCTCGTGCCACCGAGGTCAGCCAGCAGGGTGGTCACGTCCGCTCGTGGGCGCCGGTCGCGTCCACGTCCCAGGTGCGGCCCTGCACGCGCAGGCCGACCAGCCGCGCCTGCGGGTCGAGGCCCTGCAGCTGCGGTGCCGCGGTGACGCTGCCGTCGAGGCCGACCTGCACGCCGAACACGCTGCCGAGGACCAGCGACACCCAGGCGCCGTTCGAGGAGCAGGTCCAGTCGTTGATCCACGGCAGCTCGGCGGGAGCCTTCAGCGCGCCGCCGGACTCCGGCGCGAGGACGCCGTCGGCGAAGTGCGACTGCCCGAAAGGCCCTTGGTTCGCGCTCTTGGCCAGGCCGTGCAGCCACGCGCTCGCCAGGTCGGCGCGGCCGAACGCGTAGAGGGCCGCGGCGGCGTTCGACGGCCACGCCGGGTAGGCACCGGTCCACTGGTGGTCCGGGCGCACGGAGAACGACGCGTCGGTGTCGCGGTCGGACAGCGCGCGCATCCAGGTCGGCGTCTGCAGCTCGCGCACGAAGAAGGCGACCATCTCCTCGCGCTGCCGCTCCGGCAGGTCCTGCGCCACGGTCGCGGCGACGGTGCTGAAGTCGTAGCAGTGCCGCACCGGAACCATCCGGCCGTCGGGCTGGCGGGCGTACCAGTGGCCGGCGCCCTCGGCGTAGAGCTGCTGCAGGTCGACGACGAGCACGTCGGCCTCCGCCTCGTACCAGGTCGCCGCCAGCCCGTCGCCGAGGAAGCGCGCGACCTCCGCGGCCCTGCGCAGCATCCAGACGTTGGCGGCGTTGAGGCTGGCCACCTCGTTGACGTAGGTGCTCACGCACTCGAGCAGGTTGCCGATGCCGCCGTAGTTCGCCAGGCCGCTCTCGCTGCGGAAGCGCCGCCAGCTGCAGGCGAACCGGTCGATGTGCGCGACCACCGACAGCGGCTGCCCGCCCGGTCCGGGCAGCTCCCGCTCGAGCCACTCGACGTCGCCGGTCGCGCGCAGGTAGGCGTCGATCGTCTGCACCATCGCGTAGTCGTTGACCGCGTACCACATGCCGACGGGCTCGCCGGTCAGCCACTCGGTGCCCATGTGCGTGTGGACGTCGGTGGTGATCCACTTCTCGAGGTAGCGCCGCATGACGTCGGGGTCCAGCAGCGCGTGCACCTGCGCGGAGAGGCTGTAGTCCCAGAGGAACGTGAGCGACTGCCAGTACCGCGGCATGAGGGTGTCGTAGGTCCGGCCCATCACGCTGTACGGGTTCTCGCGCTTGAAGTAGACGACGCCGATGACGCCGGTCAGCCACAGGCGGCGCAGCGCCGGGTCGGTCGTCTCGAGCACCGGCAGCGAGCCGGAGTAGCGGTCGTTGCCCGGGGTGAAGACCGCCTCGAGCTCGTCGTCCCACAGCTGCTCGCAGCGCGCGATCTCGCCGGCCCCGTCGGCGGCCAGCGCGTCGTAGCAGGCCAGCGCGCTCTGCTCGTCCTCGCCGAGCGCGATGACGAAGTCGGCGGTCCAGGTGCCGGCCGCGGGGATGACGGTCGACCAGCGCAGGCCGTGCTCGTCGACGGTGTCGGCCAGCGGGTAGCCGCCCTGCACCATGACGGCGTCGCTGCCGCGGGCGGTCCACACCTGCGCGGCGCGGCCCTCGTCGAGCCGGACCTCGTTGTCCTCCTCGCACGGCGGGTACGGCTCGGTCCAGCGCGCGAGGCGCTTGGTGACCGCTGAGCGGAGCGCGAGCCGCACCGGGAGCGCGCGCCCCTCGTCGGTCCAGTTGCTGATGGACAGCCGCACCAGCACGGCGGTGCGACCCACCGGCACCACCGTGGTCGTCGAGACCGACAGGCCGTCCCACCAGGCGAGCCGCTCGACCCGGTCGGGCTGCCACGTCGTCGACAGCGGGACGCCCAGCGCGGTGAACAGCCGGTCGTCGAGGAACAGCGTGCCGGTGACGAGGTCGCCGGTCGCGAGCGGCGGGAAGCTGATGCTGCGCACGGCCACCGGGTCGAGGTCGACCTGCGCGCAGCCGAGGAAGTTGGTGAGGCCGGGCGGGTTCCACAGGTCGCCGAAGCGGTGCTCGAGGGTGTCGCTGCGCAGGTCGGTGACCGTCGGCAGGCGGCTCGTGCCTGTCGTCGTGGCGGCAGTCATGCTGTCCCTCTCGCTGGTCCCACTTCGATGCGGAAGCTGGTGCGGTCCGCGCGGTACCACGCGGTGAAGTGCTCGAACGGCTCGCCGGTCACGTCGACGTTCAGCGACGTGAGCAGCAGCAGCGGGGAGCCGGCCCGCACGCCCAGGTGCCCGGCCAGCACCTTGTCGGCGGCTGTCGCCTCGACGGTCCGCCAGCCGGTGCGCGGCTCGACGCCGAACGTCCTCCCGAGCACCTCGTAGAGGCTGCTGCTGGACAGGTCCTGCCCGGCCAGCCCGGCGAAGCGGGGCAGCGGCAGGAGCGTGCGCGCGACGCAGATCGGCTCGCCGTCGACCTTGCGGAGGCGGTCCAGCTGCACGACCTTGCTCCCGGTCGGGATGCCGAGCAGCGCGGCCTCCTCGGCCGGGGCGACCGTCGTCTCGAGCAGCAGCACCTCGGTCGACACCGCCTTGCCCTGCTCGCTCATCTCGTCGAAGAAGCCGCGCAGCTCCTGCACGACGAACTCCGCCCGGCGCGGCCCACGGACGAAGGAGCCGCGGCCCTTCTCCTTGCGCACCAGGCCCTCTGCCTGCAGCTCGGCCAGCGCCTGGCGGACGGCGGTGCGCGAGAGGCCGAAGAACGCGCCGATCACCTGCTCCGACGGCAGCGGCCGCCCCGGCTCCCACTCGCCGCCGGTGATCGCCTCGCGGAAGAGCTGGGCCAGCTGCGCGTAGTACGGCACCGAGCCGTTCTTGCGGATCGCCGTGCGCGGCAGCTCGGCGGTCGGCGTCACGTCCACACCCGTCATCCTGTCATGACAGGATGACGAGCGCCAGCAGCCGGAGGAGGTGCCGCCCGATGACCGTCGACCCGTCCCTGGCGCACCTGCTCGACGCCTTCGAGGACGGCGACGCCCTCGACGTGGCGAAGGCCCGCGCCGGGCTCGACGCGTTCGCGCGCGCGGTCGGCGCCGGTGCGCCCGCGGTGGCCGCCGAGGACGGCCTGGTCGCCGGCGTCCCGGTCCGCCGCTACTTCCCGGACGGGCCGGCCCGCGGGCCGGAGCTGGTGTGGTTCCACGGCGGCGGCTGGGTCACCGGGACGCTCGACGCGGTCGACCCGCTGTGCCGCTCGGTGGCCGCCCGCACCGGTGCGGCCCTGACCAGCCTCGGCTACCGGCTCGCCCCGGAGCACCCGTTCCCCGCCGCGCTGGAGGACTGCCTGGCCGTCGTCCGCGCGCTCGGACCGGTGGCCGTCGGCGGTGACAGCGCGGGAGCGGGACTCGCCGCCGTGGTCGCGCAGCAGGCGCCGGAGCTGGTGATCGCGCAGGTGCTGCTCAACCCGCTGCTCGACGCCACCCTCGCCAGCCCGTCCGTCACCGCGCTCGGCCGCGGCTACGGCCTGACCCGCACCGCTCTCGAGCACTTCGTCGCGCTCTACCTGGACGGCGCCGACCCGCGGGACCCGCGCTGCTCGCCGCTGCTGGCGACCGGGGTGACCGGCCTCCCCCCGGCCGTGGTGCTCACCGCCGAGCTCGACCCGTTGCGCGACGAGGGCGAGGCGTACGCCGCGCGGCTGCGCGAGGCGGGCGTGCCGGTGGCCGGCCGCAGGTTCGACGGGATGGTGCACGGCTTCGCCGGCATGTCCGCGGTGACGCCGGTGGCCGGGCAGGCCCTGGACTGGCTCGTCGACGAGCTGGTGCGGCTCACCGGCTAGCGTCCGGCGGGTGCACGTCCTCGTCACCGGCGGCGCCGGCTTCATCGGCTCGCACGTCGTCACCGCGCTGCTGGACGCCGGTCACGAGGTGCGGGTCCTGGACGCCCTGCTCCCCGAGGTGCACCGCAGCGGCTGGCCGGACAGCCTCGACCCGCGGGCCGAGCGGGTGCACGCCGACGTCCGCGACGAGCAGGCGCTCGAGGGCGTCGACGCGGTCTGCCACCAGGCGGCGATGGTCGGGCTCGGCGTCGACCTGCAGGATCTGCCCCTCTACGTCGGGCACAACGACCTCGGCACCGCCGTGCTGCTCGCCGCCATGGAGCGCGTCGGCGTCGGCCGCCTGGTGCTGGCCAGCTCGATGGTGGTGTACGGCGAGGGCCGCTACACCTGCGCCGAGCACGGCCTCGTACGCCCCGGCCCGCGGGACGAGAAGACCCTGCAGGCAGGCGGGTTCGAGCCGCCGTGCCCCGTCTGCGGACGCCCGCTCGACCCCGGCACCGTGCCGGAGGACGCGCCGCTGGACCCGCGCAACGTGTACGCCGCCAGCAAGACCGCGCAGGAGCACCTCGCGTCGAGCTGGGCGCGGGCGAGCGGCGGCACCGCGGTCGCGCTGAGGTACCACAACGTCTACGGCCCGCACATGCCCAAGGACACGCCGTACGCCGGGGTGGCCAGCCTGTTCCGCAGCGCGCTGGAGCGGGGCGAGGCACCGCGGGTGTTCGAGGACGGCGGCCAGCGCCGCGACTTCGTGCACGTGCGCGACGTCGCGCAGGCCAACCTGCTCGCCCACGGCGCGGGCACCCCGGGCGCCCTCACGCCCTACAACGTGGCGAGCGGGACCCCGCACACCGTCGGCGACCTGGCCCGCGAGCTGGCCCGCGCGGCCGGCGGTCCCGAGCCCGTGGTGACCGGGCAGTACCGGCTTGGCGACGTCCGGCACGTCGTCGCCAGCGCCGAGCAGGCCCGCGCGGAGCTCGGCTTCACCGCGCAGGTGAGCTTCGAGGACGGCATCGCCGAGTTCGCCACGGCGCCGCTGCGTGCCTGACGTCGTGCTGCCCTGCCTGGACGAGGCGGCAGCGCTGCCCTGGGTGCTGACCCGGATGCCCGACGGCTACCGGCCGATCGTCGCGGACAACGACTCCACGGACGGCTCCGCGCAGGTCGCCGAGCAGCACGGCGCACGGGTCGTGCAGGCGCGCCCGCGCGGCTTCGGCGCGGCCTGCCACGCCGGCCTCGCCGCCGCGGACCACGAGGACGGGATCGTCTGCTTCCTCGACGCCGACGGCTCCTTCGACCCGCGGCAGCTGCCCCGCGTGGTCGGCCCGGTCGCGGACGGCACCGCCGACCTCGTGCTGGGCCGCCGGCGCACGCAGTCGCTGCGCGACTGGCCGCTGCACGCCCGGCTCGGCAACCGCGAGGTCGCCCGCCAGCTCGGCCGGCGCACCGGCCTGCGGATCCACGACCTCGGCCCGATGCGCGCCTGCCGCCGCGACGCCCTGCGCGAGCTCGGCCTGCAGGACCGCCGCTTCGGCTACCCGCTCGAGATGGTGACCCGCGCCGTCGCCGCGGGCTGGCGCGTCGTCGAGGTCGACGTCGACTACCTGCCCCGTACCGGGCGGTCGAAGGTGACCGGCACCGTGGGCGGGACGCTCAAGGCGGTGCGCGACATGTCCCGCGTCCTGCGGGCGATCGAGTGAGGGCCCAGCTGCTCGTGCTCGCCAAGCAGCCGGTCGCAGGCCGGGTGAAGACGCGGCTGTGCCCGCCGCTCACCCCGGAGCAGGCCGCGGAGGTGGCAACCGCCGCGCTCGAGGACACCCTCGAGGTGGTCCGGCAGGTGGCGGCCGCCCGCCGGGTGCTGGTGCTCGACGGGACGTACGAGGCCGGCGGCTTCGAGGTGCAGCCGCAGCGCGGCGGCCCGATGCCCGAGCGGCTCGCCGCGGCCTTCGACGACGTCGACCCGGCCCAGCCGGCGCTGCTCGTCGGGATGGACACCCCGCAGCTCACGACCTCGCTGCTGCGCGAGGCGCTCGACCGGCTGGCCGAGCACGAGGCGGTGCTCGGGCCGGCCAGCGACGGCGGCTGGTGGGCCCTCGGGCTGCAGCGCCCGGACGGCTCCCTGCTCCGCGACGTGCCGACCAGCCAGGACGACACCGGGGCGCTGCAGCTCGCCGCGCTGCGCGCCGCCGGCCTCGACCCGTACGTCCTGCCGGAGCTGCGCGACGTCGACACGGCCGAGGACGCGCGGGCGGTGGCGGCGCTGGCGCCGCACGGCCGGTTCGGCCGCCTGGTGCGGGACCTGCTCGGCTGAGGGTCCGCTATGCTTCCCGGCGTTCCCCACGGTTGGACAGTCCCCATCGTCTAGCGGCCCAGGACTCCACCCTTTCAAGGTGGCTACGCGGGTTCGAATCCCGTTGGGGGCACAGCAGTCCCTAGCAAGCAAGGCCCGGTTCCACACCAGGCCCCGTAGCGCAGTTGGTTAGCGCGCCGCCCTGTCACGGCGGAGGTCGCGGGTTCGAGTCCCGTCGGGGTCGCAGCACCACACCTGGTCAGGTAGCTCAGCTGGTAGAGCACACGCCTGAAAAGCGTGGGGTCGGCGGTTCGACCCCGCCCCTGACCACCCCTCTTCCTCCGCAGACGCAGCAGCGCCGCACCCCCCTCGCGGGGAGTGCGGCGCTGCTGTCTGGGGCTGTGGGTGCCGGGTGGTGCGTCAGGCCTGCGGGCGCGGCGCGGGGATCCCCGCGAGCAGCGCGCGCACCTCGGCCTCGCGGTAGCGGCGGTGGCCACCCAGCGTGCGGATCGAGGTGAGCTTGCCGGACTTGGCCCAGCGCGTGACCGTCTTGGGGTCGACGCGGAACATCGTCGCGACCTCGGCCGGGGTGAGCAGGGCCTCGGAGTCAGGGGTGCGTGTGCTCATGGCGGGGTCGTCCTCTCAGAGCGGGCACTGTGCCCGCGTACGACGATCGTGTGCGATGTCGCCTTTGAGCGGAATGGCCCGTGCGGGCCATCTTGCGCCTAGTCACTCCGGGGTCAGCTGGCGCTCTCGACCGCCTGCAGCGCCTTCATCCGGGCGGTGACGCGGGCGTACGCGGCGGCCGCGCGGTCGGTGTCGCCCTCGTTGAGGGCAGCCAGGGCGAGCGCGACGTCGCGCGCCGACTCGTCCTGGCTGAGCTCCGCGTCGTCGAGCAGGTGGACCAGGCCGCCGTAGTCCAGCTCCACGAGCGAGCGCGGGTGGAACTCCTCCAGCCAGCGGCCGAGGTCCTCGACGCCCGCCGTGACCACGCCGTCCTCGACCGTCCGGCGCAGCACCGCCAGGGCGCGCGCGACCCGCCGCCGGGCCCGGGACATCGGCGTCCGGTAGACCAGCGACCGGCCGGTGCGGACGCCGGACGGCCCGAGGTGCACCTCGCGCTCTCCGGCATCCACGAGGACGAACCACCGCAGCGGCACGTGCCAGGTGGAGCTCAGCTGCGGCACCCGCTCGTCCGGGTGCGCCAGCCGGTGGCCGTCCAGCTCGGCGGTCGAGCCGTCCGCGAGCGCCGGCGGCACCCACGCCGCGACCAGCTCGCGCGGCACGTCCGACAGGAACTCCTCGAGCGCCTCCAGCGCGCGCACCCGCGTGCGCCAGGGACAGAGCAGGGTGACGCCGTCTACCTCGGCGACGTACGCGTGCTCCGGCACGTCGGGCAGCACGGCCGGGACGAGGCCGACCAGCGCCTGGAGCGCGGCCTCGTGCTCGAGCACCGCGCCGGCGGCGGTGGTCGGCGGCTCCTGCGTCGCGAGGTACTCCTCCCAGCGCCGGCGCTCCGCCCCCTCGAACGCCGCGAGCGGCTCGTACACCCGCAGGAAGGCCGTGTGGCCGGCGGCGTGCGCGCTCATGCCCGGATGCTCGCACGCGGCCCGCGCCGCCCGCCCTCCGGTCGCTACCCTGCGTGCGGGGCACACCGACCCCCGCACCGCGCTGCGCCTCACGAGGGCTCGGCGACCACACCCTGACCGGCAGCGCCGGCAGCCGTCGCACTAGGAGCCACGCCGTGGGCGTCTTCGACCGGACCGACCACCTCAAGGACGCGGGTCACGAGCAGGTCGTGTTCTGCCAGGACCGGGCCAGCGGCCTCAAGGCGATCATCGCGGTCTACTCCACCGCCCTCGGCCCCGCCCTCGGCGGCACGCGCTTCTACCCGTACGCCAGCGAAGACGCCGCCCTCGAGGACGTCCTCAAGCTGAGCAAGGCGATGGCCTACAAGGCGGCCTGCAGCGGGATCGACCTCGGCGGCGGCAAGGCCGTCATCATCGGCGACCCGACCCGTGACAAGACCGAGGCGCTGCTGCGGGCGTACGGCCGCTTCGTGCAGTCGCTCGGCGGCCGCTACTACACCGCCTGCGACGTCGGCACCTTCGTGCCGGACATGGACGTCATCGCCAAGGAGACCGACTACGCCACCGGGCGCTCGCCCGAGAACGGCGGGGCTGGCGACAGCGCGGTGCTCACGGCGTACGGCGTCTTCCAGGCGATGCGCGCCGCGGCCGAGCACACCTGGGGCGCCCCGACGCTGGACGGCAGGCGCGTCGCGGTGGAGGGCGTCGGCAAGGTCGGCCACCACCTCGTGGAGCACCTGGTGCAGGACGGCGCGAGCGTCGTCGTCAGCGACGTGAGCAGCGATGCGCTGGACCGGGTTCGGGCGGCGTTCCCCCAGGTCGAGGTCCTCGACGTCGAGGCGCTGCGCACCGCGGACATGGACGTGTACGCGCCGTGCGCGCTCGGGGGCTCGGTCTCCGACCAGCTGGTGCCGGTGCTGCAGGCCAAGGTCGTCTGCGGCGCGGCGAACAACCAGCTCGAGCACCCCGGCGTCGAGAAGTCGCTGGCGGACCGCGGCATCCTCTACGCGCCCGACTACGTGGCGAACGCCGGCGGCCTGTGCCAGGTGGCCGACGAGGCGCTGCACGAGACCTTCTCCTTCGCCCGCGCGGAGGCCAAGGCCGCGACCATCTACGACACGACCCTGTCGATCTTCCGGCTGGCCGACGCCGAGGGCGTGCCGCCGGCCGTCGCCGCCGACCGGATCGGCGAGCGCCGGATGGCCGACGTCGGCCGGCTGCGCTCGGTGCTGCTGCCCGGCCGCAGCTGACCTGAGGCAGCACGAAGGGCCGGCCCCTGCGGGGGGCCGGCCCTTCGTCGTGCGGGGGCTAGGGCGTGTAGGCGACCTTGACGGTGCCGGTCGGACCGCCGTTGTAGTTGCAGGCGTTGATCGTGAGGACGACGGCCTTCTTGACCTTCACCGTCACCGACTCGCCGTCCGTGAGCGGCTGTACCTCCTCGGACGCCCCGAGGTCCTTGCCGTCGCCGCTGACGAGCAGGTCCCAGTCGCCGAGGAAGTCGGACAGGTCGATCGTGACCTTGCCGGCGGCCGGGATCTTCACCTCGTGCAGGTCCTGACCCATCGGCACCGTGCCGTCGCAGGCGAAGTCCAAGCCGGGTGCGGGCGCCGAGGCCTCGTACTGCTCGGTGAACGGCTTCGGCTTCGGAGCGGCGGAGGCGGACGCAGCCGCCACGCCGAGCAGGGTGACGGGCAGGACGGCGAGGACGAGACGGGTGCGCACAGGAGGGCCTTCCGGGCGGTCAGGGTGCGGTCGGCGGGCGCCGGCGCGGCTGGGTCGAGCGGGCGTGCGGGCGGACTGCTTCGCGGTGACGAAGGTCAGGCGACGGGCAGGACGGCGAGGACGAGGCGAGTGCGCACGGGAGCTCCCGCTACCTCGGGGTGTGGACGTACTTCACGTGGGCGGTGGGCCCACCGGCGAAGTTGCAGGCCCGGATCGACAGCTTGTCGCCGACCTTCTTGAGCTTGACCGTGATCTTCTCGGGGGTCTGCGGGTCCTGCTCGGTCGACTGCGCGCTCTGGGCGATGAGGGTGCTGCCGCGGTAGAGCGCGAGGTCCCAGTCGCCCTGGAAGCCGTTCATGTCGATGACGAGCGTCCCGGCGAAGGGCACGGTGAACGGCTCGTTGTGCTGCGAGGCCGGGTTGGTCGTGTTGCAGATGCCGCTGGTCACGCCGATGTGCGACGGGTCGGGCGGGAACGCCGTCGCGGTGTACTCCTTGCTCACCGGCTTCGGCTTGGCCGGCGCGGCGAGCGCGGGGGCCAGCGAGCCGACGGTGAGGACGGCGACCAGGGACGTGGTGGCAGCGGTGCGGAGGCGCATGTCAGCTCCTACTTCGCGTAGGTGAACGTGAGGGTGACGGTGCCCGTCGGGGCGCCCGCGAAGTTGCAGGACTCCACGGTGACGACGCCGGCCTTCTTGAACTTGACGTCCATCGACTCGACCGTCTCGGGGGTGCCGCCGTCGGACTCGGCCAGGCGCTTGCCCTTGGCATCGCGCATGCCGAGCGCCCAGTCGCCGACGACGTCGATGTTCACCTTGAGGCGGCCGGCGGCCGGCACCTTGAACTCGGTGGCGTCGATGGCGGTCGGCAGGGCCGGCGTGCAGACGTCGCCCGCGATGGGCGTGGGGTCGGGGGTGAGCGGGCCGACCTCGTAGGTGACCGTGATGGTCTTCGGCGGCGCGGCGAGCGCGGGGGCGAGGGTGCCGGCGGCGACGACGGCCACCAGCGAGGTGGCGGCGACGGTGCGAAGGCGCATCGGGACTCCTGAGGGCGACGTGGCTGGGTGCTCGGGGGATTCGTCGGTCGACGCGTGGTTCCTGCTGCCGATCCGGAAGAACTTCGGCACGTCGCGGCAGATGTCCCGCTTCGAGGTGGTATCTCCCCGCCCTCCGGCAGCCCGGGGGCCGCGCTGCCGGTCGTGTCCGCTCGCGCCGCACCCTGTACCGTGAGCAGCAGGCACGCCTGTCGGACCAGCAGCAGGAGACGTGCCGTCCGGTCATGATCGTTGGAGAGTCGGGGCCCCGGCCCCGCCGTCGCGAAGGGGTCGAGCCATGGGGCGCGGCCGTGCCAAGGCAAAGCAGACGAAGGTCGCTCGCGAGCTCAAGTACAGCACCGGCAACCTGGACCCGGACCGCCTGAGGGCGGAGCTGGCCGGCGCGCCGGTCACCCCCTCGTCGGCCGTGGAGCCCGAGGACGACGACTTCGACGACCCGTACGCCCCTGCGGACGACGACGAGGACGAGCGCTAGCAGCGCGATGTACGACGAAGGGGCGGCCTGCGCAGGCCGCCCCTTCTGCTGTCCCTACGCGGGGTGGCTGCCGGTGAGGGTGACGGTGCCGTCGCCGGCCACGACCGTGCCGGCCACCCAGGACGGGACGTGCCGGGCGGTCAGCAGGGCGAGCGCGCGGTCGACGTCCTCGGGCGCGACGAGCGCGACCATGCCGACGCCCATGTTGAAGGTGCGCTCCATCTCGGCCTGCTCGACCCGGCCGCGGGACTGCACGAGGTCGAAGACCGGCTGGGGCTGCCACGTGCCCCGGTCGACGGTGGCCGACAGGTGCGGCGGCAGCACCCGGGCGAGGTTCGCAGCCAGCCCGCCGCCGGTGACGTGGCTGAAGCCGCGCACCTCGGTCTCGGCGATGAGCGAGAGGCAGTCCAGCGCGTAGATGCGGGTCGGGGTGAGCAGGTGCTCGCCGAGCGGCTCGCCGAGCTCGTCGACGATCGCCTCGAGACGCATCCGGGCGCCCTGCAGCAGGACGTGCCGCACCAGGCTGAAGCCGTTGCTGTGCAGGCCACTGCTCTGCATGGCGAGGACGACGTCGCCCTCGCGCACGCGGTCGGGCCCGAGGACGAGGTCCTCCTCCACGACGCCGACGCCGGTGCCGGCGATGTCGTAGTGCTCGGCCGGCATCAGGCCCGGGTGCTCGGCGGTCTCGCCGCCGACGAGCGCGCAGCCGGCCAGCTCGCAGCCGTGCGCGATGCCGCCGACGATCTCGGCGATCCGCTCCGGGACCACCTGGCCGCACGCGATGTAGTCCTGCATGAACAGCGGCTCGGCGCCGCAGACGACGAGGTCGTCGACGACCATGCCGACGAGGTCGATGCCGACCGTGTCGTGCTTGTCGAGCGCCTGCGCGATGGCCAGCTTGGTGCCGACGCCGTCGGTCGAGCTGGCCAGCAGCGGGTTCTTCCACTTGTTCGTGTCCAGGCGGAACAGCCCGGCGAAGCCGCCGAGCCCGCCGACGACCTCCGGCCGCCCGGCGCGGGCGATCCGGCCCTTCATGAGCTCGACCGCACGGTCGCCCGCGTCGATGTCGACGCCGGCCGCGGCGTACGAGGACTCGGTCACGGGCGCGTCAGGGCGTCGCCGCCGCCCTGCCCGCCGAGCACGGCGTCGAAGGGGTCCGCCGGTCCGACGCCGTTGTGCACGACCACCTGGCCGGTGCTCGGCGTGGTCGTGCTTCACGTCGTGGTCGAGCTGCGCGCTCTTGGCTGCCCCTCGTTCGATGCCCTCCAGCACGTGCTTGCCGATGAGGTCGCGCTGCGGGATCTCGATCGGGTAGCTGCCGTCGAAGCAGGCCCGGCACAACCGGTCGGCCGGCTGCGCGCTGGCGCTGGTCAGCCCCTGCAGGCTGACGTAGGCGAGGGAGTCCGCGCCGATGCTGGCCCGTACCTCCTCGACCCCGAGGCCGCTCGCGATCAGCTCGGCGCGGGTCGCGAAGTCGATGCCGTAGAAGCACGGCCACATCAGCGGCGGGCTCGAGATGCGGACGTGCACCTCCGCGGCGCCGGCCTCGCGGAGCATGCGCACCAGCGCGCGCTGGGTGTTGCCGCGCACGATCGAGTCGTCGACGACGACGAGCCGCTTGCCCCGCACGACGTCGCGCAGCGGGTTGAGCTTGAGGCGGATGCCGAGCTGCCGGATCGTCTGGCTGGGCTGGATGAACGTACGGCCGACGTAGGCGTTCTTCACCAGGCCCATGCCGTACGGGATGCCGCTCTGCTCGGCGAAGCCGATCGCGCCCGGCGTCCCCGACTCGGGGACCGGGATGACGAGGTCGGCGTCGGCCGGGGCCTCCCAGGCGAGCGTGCGGCCGACCTGCACGCGGGTCGTGTAGACGCTCTGCCCGGCGATCTGGGTGTCCGGGCGGGCGAGGTAGACGTACTCGAACAGGCAGCCCTTGGGCGTCGCCTCGGCGAAGCGCTTGCTGCGCACGCCGTGCTCGTCGATGGCGAGCAGCTCGCCCGGCTCGACCTCGCGCACGAAGCTCGCGCCGACGATGTCCAGCGCGGCGGTCTCGCTCGCGACCACCCAGCCGTTCTCGGAGCGGCCGAGCACGAGGGGACGCACGCCGTGCGGGTCGCGGGCGGCGTACAGCGTGTGCTCGTCCATGAAGGTGAGGCAGAACGCGCCCTTGAGCGTGGGGAGGACCTGCATCGCCGCCTCGTCGAGCGACAGGTCGGGCTGGGCCGCGAGCAGCGTCGTGATGAGGTCGGAGTCGGTCGTCGCGCCCATCGACCCGGCGCGCGGGTCGAGCGTGGCCGCGCGCTCGGCGAGCTCGCTGGTGTTGGTGAGGTTGCCGTTGTGGCCGAGCGCCAGGCTGCCGCCGGTCGCGAGGTTGCGGAAGGACGGCTGGGCGTTCTCCCAGGTGCCGCCACCGGTGGTGCTGTAGCGCGTGTGGCCGATCGCGAGGTGGCCCGACAGGCTGCTGAGCGTCACCTCGTCGAAGACCTGCGCGACCAGGCCCAGCTCCTTGTAGACGACGACCGCGCTGCCGTCGCTGACCGCCATGCCGGCGGCCTCCTGACCGCGGTGCTGGAGGGCGTAGAGGCCGTAGTAGGTCAGCTTGGCGACGTCCTCGCCGGGGGCCCAGACGCCGAAGACGCCGCACTCCTCGCCGATGGCCGGCTCTTCGGGGATCACGTCGGGTGCGGGAAGCACGCGGGGGGCTCCTGAGAAGGCGGTGGAGGCGGGGAAGCCGGCGCTGTCGAGTGTACGGGGAGGCCGTTCTCGATCAGGGTCCGCTGCTTCATCACAGTGCCTCGTGGCCACGGACAGCCTCGACGGCAGCCAGCCCGCTTCGGCGGCGACCTCCGGACCGCCGAACCATGATCGACAGAAGGGTCGATGCGCTCAGCCGCCGAGATGCCCTCCTACGGCACCGATGCTTCTGTGGATCATGAGAGGGGCCTCTAGTTCACGCCGCGCTCGCGGCCTTCCCAGTAGGGCGAACGCAGCTCGCGCTTGAGCACCTTCATCGCCCCGCTCAGCGGCAGCGCCTCGTCGCGGAAGCTCACCGACTTCGGCACCTTGTAGCCGGCGATCAGCCCTCGGCAGTGCTCGACGAGCTCGGCCTCGGTGGCGGCCGCGTCCGGCTTCAGGACGACGATCGCGTGCACCGCCTCGCCGTACAGGTCGTGCGGCACGCCGATGACCGCCACCTGCGCGACGGACGGGTGCGACGCGACGGCCTGCTCGACCTCGGTCGAGTACACGTTCTCGCCGCCGGTGACGATCATGTCCTTGGTGCGGTCGACGAGGTAGAGGAAGCCCTCGTCGTCGAGCCGCCCGGCGTCGCCCGAGTGGTACCAGCCGTCGCGGAACGCCTCGGCCGTCTCCTCGGGTCGCCGCCAGTACTCGCGCATGAACTGGCCGCCGCGAAGGCAGACCTCGCCGACCTGCCCGACGGGCACCGGGTCGCCGTGCTCGTCCTGGATCTGCACGACGGTGCCCTGCACGGGACGCCCGGCGGACGCGAGCTTCTCCTCGCGCAGGTGGTCCTCCGGCATGAGGATGCTGACCAGCGCGGCGCTCTCGGTCATGCCGTAGCCCTGGTACAGCTCGAGCTGCGGCTGGTCGGTGCGCAGGCGGTCCAGGACCGGCCGGGGCATCGGGGAGGCGCCGTACGTCAGCCGCTGCAGGGAGCGCATCCGCTCCGGGGTGTAGTCCGGGTGCGCGAAGGTCATCGCGAGCATCGTCGGGACCATGATCGTGTTGGTGCAGCCGTGGTCCTCGCAGGCCTTCATCACGCCGCCGGCGTCGAAGACGGGGACGGTCACCAGCGCGCCGCCGGAGGTGGGCATCGCGACGATCGCGGCCATCGAGGCGGCGTGGAACATCGGCACCTGCACGAGGTAGACGTCCTCGCGCTCGATCCGGACGCTGATCCCGATGTGGTACGCCGTCAGCATCAGGTTCCGCTGCGTCAGCAGCACGCCCTTGGGCAGCCCGGTGGTGCCGCCGGTGTACATGAGCAGGCAGGCGTCCTCCTCCTCCGGCTCGGCCGGCACGACCTCCTCGCCCGCGGTGATGAGGTCCTCGTACGCCACGTCGTGCGGCACGTCGCCGCCGCCGATGAGGACGACCTTCTGCACGCCCGCCGCCTCGCGCACCGAGTCGATGACGCCGGCGAACCACACGTCGACGAACACGACCTTGGTCGCCGAGTCGCTCAGCACGTGGGTCAGCTCGCGCGGCGCGAAGCGCAGGTTGAGCGGGTTGAGGACGGCCGCCCCGAGCATGCCCGCGTGGTACAGCTCCTCGAACTGCTGGCTGTTCAGCGACATCACCGCCACGCGGTCGCCGGGCTGGACACCGAGCTCCTGGCGCATCGCGTTCGCCAGCCGCAGCACCCGGGAGGCGTGCTCGCCGTACGACGTGGTCGTCCCGCTGCCCGTGTCGGTGAGGAACGGCTGCGTGGCGTACCGGTCGACGGCCGGCAGCAGCTGCCGGTGCCAGACGAGCTCCTTCACGACGTGCTCCTTCGTGTGGCGGGCGTCACACGAACCTACGTCCCGGGCTCGGTCTCCGACAGCAGCGACGGGTAGGCGTGCGCCGCGACGGTGCGGGCCACCGTCGTCCGGTGCCAACGCACCCCCTCCGGCGTGCGGAAGTGCCGGCTGTTGAGCGCTGCCGCGATGCTCGCCAGGGAGGCGCCCGACCGGTGCAGGTCGAGCAGGTGGTCGAGCCCGTGCTCGAGCCCGACCTGCTCGAGCTTCGCGCGCTTGCGCTCGCGCTTCGCGCGGACGGGTGACGCCGGGTGCACGACCGGCCGGGCCGACGTCCAGTCCGCCTCCTCGAAGGCTGCAGGAGGCAGCGCGGGGCCCCAGAGCCAGCCCTGCGCCGCCCCGCACCCGATGCCGGCGAGCAGTGCCGCCTGTCGCTCGGTCTCGACCCCCTCTGCCACCACCCGCACGCCGACGGCCCGGGCCAGGTCGACCACGGAGGCGACGATGGCCAGGGCGTCGCCGTCGTCGTCGTCATCGGTGCCCGAGACGAAGGACCGGTCGATCTTGAGCCCGGTGATGGGCAGGTCACGCAGGTAGGCCAGGGAGCTGTACCCGGTGCCGAAGTCGTCGACCAGGACCTGGAAGCCCTTGTCGCGCAGGACGGTCAGGTTGCGCACCGCCTGGTGCGCGTCCCCCATCACCGCGCTCTCGGTGATCTCCAGGGCCACCAGCTCCGGAGCTGTGCCGGACTCGGCGGCCGTGGCGACCACGAGGTCGATGAGGGCCGGGTCGGCCAGGTTGCGCGCCGAGAGGTTCACCGCGACGTGCGCGTCCTTCGGCAGCCGACCACGAGCCCGGAGCCCGGCGACGTCACGCAGCGCGCGCTCGACCGCCCAGCGGTCCAGCGCGGGCGACAGGCCCGCGGCGTCGGCGGCGGCCACGAAGCGGGACGGCGGTACCGCCCCGAGCACGGGCGAGCTCCAGCGGGCCAGCGCCTCGACCCCCAGGACCCGGCCGGTGCGGAGCTCGACGACCGGCTGGTAGTGCATGTCCAGCCCCCCGTCCGCGAGGGCAGCACGCAGCTCGACGGCAAGGACGTGGCGCTGCTCCACCTCCTCGGACAGCCGCTGGTCGTAGACGTGCACGCGGCCACGCCCGGCCGACTTGGCGGCGTACATGGCCGTGTCCGCGAAGCGGAGCAGGTCGCCCGCGCTGGCCGCCGGCGTCACCGCGACCCCGATGGAGGCGCTGACGTGCACGTCGTCGCCGTGCACGACGAGCGGCTCCTCGAAGCAGGTCAGCAGGTCGTCCGCGACCTGCCGTGCCTGAGCCGCATCGGTGTCCTCGCACACCACGACGAACTCGTCCCCGCCGAAGCGGGCCACGGTGTCCTGGGGGCGCAGGGCCCCCCGCAGCCGCTCGGCCACCTGCACGAGCAGCGCGTCGCCTGCGTCGTGGCCGCGGCTGTCGTTGACGAACTTGAACTGGTCGAGGTCGAGGAACAGGACTGCGGTGCCGACCGTCTCGCGCTGCAGCGCGTGCTCGAGGCGGTCCTGCAGCAGCGAGCGGTTGGCCAGGCCGGTCAAGGCGTCGTGCAGAGCAGCGTGCCGCAGCTCGTCCTGCGCGCGGCGCGCATCCGTGACGTCGGCGATCATCGCGAGCGCGCCCTCGACGGCGCCGTCCGGGCGGTGCAGAGGGGAGGCGGCGATCGAGTAGGTGCGCTGGCTGCCGTCCGGATGACGGAACGGCAGCTCGTAGCGCTCGGTCCCGCGCCGCGCCCTGGTCGCGAGACGGGTGACGAACTGCGTCGCCGTCGCCGGGTCGAGCAGGTCGACGACCGGACGGGTGAGGACCTCCTGCAGCGGGACGCCGAGCAGCTCCGCGGTCCGGGCGTTGGCGTACAGCGTGCGGCCGTCCAGGTCGGCCGCCCAGATGCCCTCCTGCGCGGTGTCGATGAGCGCGCGGTACCGCGCCTCGGACGCCCGCAGCGCGGTCTCCGCCTCCACCCGCTCGGTGATGTCCTTGAGGTTGGCGACGATGCCGCCCACTGCCGTGTCGAGCAGGTTGGTCACCGTCATCTCGACCCAGCGCCAGGAGCCGTCGGCGTGCCGGACGCGCAGCACCGCCTCCCCGCCGCGCACCTCGTCCTGGCTGCCGCGGAACGTCGCCCGCACGTCGGCGCGTGCCTTGGGGTGCACGAGGTCGAGCGCGAGCTCTCCCACGAGCTCGTGCGGCTCGTAGCCGAGGACGTGGAGCAGGGAGCGCGAGGCGTGCACGATGCGCCCCTGCTGGTCGGTGACGATGGCGGCGTCGGCGGCCCGCGCGGAGAGGGCGAGGAAGAACTCCTCCTGCCGCTCCTGGCGGCTCTGCGCGTCACGCAGCCCGGTCAGGTCCTGCAGGACCGCCGCTGCGCCGTCGACGTGGCCGGCACCGTCCCGCAGCCCGGTGACCTCCACCAGCACGCTGAGGGGTCGGTTCCCGGGTCCGGTCATCAGTCGCTCGACCCGTGCCGCCGTGCGCCGTCCCGTCAGGACCTCCCGCAGCACGACATCGGCACTGCCGTCGTCGTCCGGGGCCGTCAGGTCACGCAGCGAGCGCCCGACCAGGCTCTCCCGGGTGCGGTCGAGCAGCTCGCAGAAGGCGTCGTTCACCTCCACCAGCCGACCGTCCGGGCCAACGGAGGACTGCGGCACCGTGGACTGCTCGAAGCGCGCACGGAAGCGCTCGTGCTGGGCGGCCGCCTCCGCCCGCAACCGCCGCTGCTCGCGGATGTCGTGCACGTTGCCGACGAGGGCCTGCACCGCCGGGTCGGTGCGCAGATCGCTGAGCGCGTGCCGTACCCAGACGTGCCCGCCGTCACGGCTCCGCAGGCGCAGCTCGAGCTCTGACTGCTGAGCACGTCCCTGGACGACGGCCGCCCACGACTCGGCAGCGGCCGGCCGGTCGTCCGGGTGGACGAGCTCGATGACGTCCAGGGCCTCCAGGTCCTCGCTGCGCCAGCCCAGCAGCCGCCCGACGGAGGTGGTCGCCCACGTGAGCCGCCCCTCGGCGCTCGCGGTGTAGGTGATGTGGGCCGCGTTGCGCAGCAGCGCCTGCCAGCGCGCACGGCTGCGCAGCAGTGCCTGCTCGGCCTCCTTCCGCTCGCTCTCGTCGAGGATGACGACGGTCAGGTACGCCGGCCGCCCGCCCTCACCGCGTACGACCGTCGGGTAGAGGCGGCAGGGGACGGTGGCCGTCCTGCCGGCGAGGTCGGCATCCACCCGCTGCGCGAGGTGGTGGTCCGCGGCCCGCCGCAGCAGCTCGTCGAGCGCGGCAGCATCGGCGTCGCTCGCGCCCCAGCGCGCCAGGCCGTCCCGCTCCAGGTCGTCGCGCGACCGGCCGAGCAGGCCGGCCAGCGCCTCGTTGACCGACATGACGCCGCCGTCCAGGCGGACCAGGGCGATGGGGAGCGTGGACTGCTCGAAGCGCTCCGTGCCACGCACCGGGGAGGTCACGGCGCAGCATGCTTCCGCGGCGATGCCACTGGCAAGGGAGGTCAGAGGGGCAGCCAGGGCGAGAGGTCGGCGCGGTCCCCCCACGTGCGCACGCGACCGTCACGCGCAGCGTCGGCCCACGGCACGCGGCCGGCGCAGAGCTCGACGAAGGCGACGGGATCGGCCTCGACGACGTTCGGCGGGGTGCCGCGCGTGTGGCGCGGGCCCTCGACGCACTGCACGGCGGCGTACGGCGGCACCCGCACCTCCACGTGCCGGCCCGGCGCGACCTCCGCCAGCCGCCCGGCGAGGCCGCGCACGGCCAGCGCCAGGTCGGGCTCCTCGTACGACCCGGACAGCACCCGGGTGACCGCCTCGGCGACCAGGGCCGGGTCGCGGCGACGCTTCGGCGGCACGCCCTCAGGCTAGCGAGCGGCGCCCGTCGCCGGAGCCGTCGCCGCGGGGTCCGCCGCAGCGGTGTCCCCGGCCAGCGGGCCGAACAGCGCCGGGAGCGTCCCCTCGTGCGCGTCGCGCAGCTGCGCGAGCGGCAGGGACAGCACGTCCTGCACGTCGAGCACCGTGCCGTCGGTGACCCCGATGCGGGTGCACGGCAGGTCGCGCGCAGCGCACATCTCGGTGAAGCGCAGCTCCTCCGAGCGCGGCACCGTCACGACGGCCCGCCCGGCGGACTCGCTGAACAGCTGCACGAACGGGTCGAGCCCGGCCGGGAGCACCACGCGCGCGCCGATGCCCTTGGCCAGCGCGGACTCGACCAGCGCCTGCGCGAGGCCGCCGTCGGACAGGTCGTGCGCGCTGGACAGCATGCCGTCGCGGGAGCCGCTGACCAGCACCTCGCCGAGCACCTGCTCGCGCTCGAGGTCGACGACGGGCGGGCGGCCGCCGAGGTGGCGGTGCTCGGCCCAGGCCCACTCGGAGCCGCCGAGCTCGTCGCGCGTCTCGCCCAGCAGCAGCACCGACTCGCCTTCGGACTGGAACCCCATGGGCGTGCGCCGGGCGACGTCGTCGAGCAGGCCGAGCACGCCGATCACCGGCGTCGGGTTGATGGCGGTGCCGGCGGTCGAGTTGTAGAAGCTCACGTTGCCGCCGGTCACCGGCGTGGCCAGCGCGCGGCAGCCGTCGGCGAGGCCGCGGGTCGCCTCGGCGAACTGCCACATCACGGCGGGGTCCTCGGGGCTGCCGAAGTTCAGGCAGTTGGTCACCGCGATCGGGACGGCGCCGGTGGCGGCGACGTTGCGGTAGGCCTCGGCCAGCGCGAGCTGCGCGCCGGCGTACGGGTCGAGCCGCGCGTAGCGGCCGTTGCCGTCGGTGGACAGGGCGATGCCGAGCCCGCTGTCGGACAGCCGCACGACGCCGGCGTCCTCGGGCCAGGCCAGCACCGTGTCGCCGAGCACGATGCGGTCGTACTGCTCGACGACCCAGCGGCGGCTGCACAGGTTCGGCGAGGCGACCATGCGCAGCAGCAGCGCCCCGAGGTCCTCGCTCGGGTACGGCGGGAGCGCGGCGCCCTGCAGCGAATCCTGGTCGTCCGGTCGCGCGAGCGGTCGCTCGTAGACGGGTCCGTCGTCGGCGAGCGAGCCGGGCGGGACGTCGACGACGACCTCGCCGTGCCACTCGACGAGCAGCCGGTCGCCCTCGACGACCTCGCCGATCGCGGTGGCGAGCACGCCCCACTTCTCGGCGATCGCGAGCACGGCGTCGAGGTTGGCGGGCGTGACGATCGCGAGCATCCGCTCCTGCGACTCGCTGGCCAGCACCTCGTGCGGCTCCATCGACGCCTCGCGCAGCGGCACCCGGTCGAGGTGCGCACGCATGCCGGACCTCCCGGCGGCGGCGGTCTCGGTGAGCGCACAGGTGAGGCCGGCGCCGCCGAGGTCCTGGATGCCCTCGACGAGCTGCGCGTCGTACATCTCGAGGCAGGCCTCGATGAGCAGCTTCTCGGTGAAGGGGTCGCCGACCTGGACGCTCGGGCGGCGCGCCGGGCCGTCCGCGTCGAAGGTCGCCGACGCGAGGACGGAGACGCCGCCGATGCCGTCGCGGCCGGTCTTCGCACCGAGCAGGACGACGACGTTGCCGACGCCGCGCGCGGCGCTCAGCTGGATGCGGTCGACCGGCATGACGCCCAGGCACAGGGCGTTGACGAGCGGGTTGCCCTGGTAGCTCGGGTCGAAGACGACCTCGCCGCCGATGTTGGGCAGCCCCAGGCAGTTCCCGTAGCCGCCGATGCCGGCGACGATGCCCGGCAGCACGCGCTGGGTGTCGGGGTGGTCGGCGTCGCCGAAGCGCAGCGGGTCCATCACGAGCACCGGCCGGGCGCCCATCGTGAGGATGTCGCGCACGATGCCGCCGATGCCGGTGGCCGCGCCCTGGTAGGGCTCGACGTAGCTCGGGTGGTTGTGCGACTCGACCTTGAACGTGACGGCCAGCCCCTCGCCGACGTCGACGACGCCGGCGTTCTCGCCCATGCCGACGAGCATGCGGTCGCCCTTGGGCAGCTCGCCGAACTGGCGCAGGTGCACCTTGCTGCTCTTGTAGGAGCAGTGCTCGCTCCACATGATCGAGTACATCGCCAGCTCCGACTGCGTCGGCCGGCGGCCGAGCACCTCGCGGATGCGGGCGTACTCGTCGTCCTTCAGTCCGAGCTCGAGGAACGGCTGCTCCTGGTCGGGCGTCCCGGCGGCCTGCGCGACGGTGTCGGTCACGCCGACACCAGGGCCTTCAGGACGGAGGTGAAGAAGACCAGCCCGTCGGTGCCGGCGGTGCCGATGAGGTCCTCCACCGCGTGCTCGGGGTGCGGCATGATCCCGACCACGTTGCCCTTCTCGTTGCGGATGCCGGCGATGTCGCGGGCGCTGCCGTTGGGGTTGCTGCCGAGGTAGCGCGCGACCACGCGGCCGCTGCCCTCCAGCTCGTCGAGCACCTGCTCCGGGGCGACGTAGTTGCCCTCGCCGTTCTTGACCGGGACGACGATCTCCTGCCCGCTCTCGTAGCCGCTGGTCCACGCGGAGCCGGTGCTCTCGACGCGCAGCCGCTGGTCGCGGTTGACGAAGTGCAGGTGGGCGTTGCGGGTGAGCGCCCCCGGCAGCAGGCCGCTCTCGCAGAGCACCTGGAAGCCGTTGCAGATGCCGAGCACGGGCAGGCCGCGCTGCGCCTGCTCGACGACGCTCGTCATCGCCGGCGCGAACCGGGCGATGGCGCCCGCACGCAGGTAGTCGCCGTAGGAGAAGCCCCCGGGGAGCACGACGGCGTCGACGCCCTGCAGGTCTGCCTCGCGGTGCCACAGCGCGACCGGCTCACCACCCGCGAGGCGCACCGCGCGCTGGGCGTCCCGGTCGTCCAGGCTGCCGGGGAAGGTCACCACGCCGATGCGAGCCGTCACTCGGCCCAGACTACTGCGGGACGGGGGCGTCCTCGACGTGCTCGTCGCCGGACCACGGGCCGTGCTCGGTCTTCGGCTTGCCCTCGGTCAGCTTCTTGATGGGCGCGTCGTCCAGCCAGTCGAGCTGCTTCTCGAGGTGGACGACCGTGCCCACCTGCGGGCGGCTGGTGAACGTCACCTTGTCGACCAGCGCGCGCATGAGCTGGATGCCGCGGCCGTCCTCGGCGCTGGGCTCGGCGTCCGCGTGGCCCTTCACGCTGCCGTCGAAGCCCTCGCCGCGGTCGATGACCTCGATGACGCAGACGGTGCCGTCGATGCCGGCGGACACCTCGTACTCGTCGGTCTCGGCGGCGTGGTCGAGCACGTTGGTGCAGGCCTCGGTGAGCGCGAGCTCGATGGCGTGCACGACCTCCTCGGTGACGCCGAGGACGGTCAGGCCGTTCTTGAGGACGGCCCGGGCGATGGGGACGGAGTACTCGTCGCGCGGCAGCGCCAGCGTCAGCTTGTACTCCACGAGGAGCGCCTACCCGTCACGGCGGGGGCGCACGCGGAAGTCCTCGATGACGGGGTTCGCCAGCAGCGTCTCGGCCATCTTCGTGGCCAGCTCCAGCGCCGCCGTCTCGTCCTCGGCCTCGAGCGAGAGCTCGACGTGCTTGCCGATCCGCAGGCTGCTCGCCGCCGGCAGTCCCAGCGCGGGGAGGGCGTTGAGGACCGCCTGTCCCGCGGGGTCGAGGATCTCGGGCTTGAGCATCACGTCGACGACGACCTCGTGCACTGCCATGTCCGCAGGCTAGTCCCCCGGCCCCAGCGGGACCGGGGGCTGCCGCGGCGCTACCGCGGGGCTACCGGTAGGTGAACGTGTACTTCGCGTTCGCCGAGGGACCGCCCAGGAAGTTGCAGACGCCGATGTTGATCGTCATGCCCTTCTTGGTCTTGAGGACGGCCTTCTCCGTGTTGTCGGTGCCGAGCGAGCCGGCACCGCCGGTGGCCTCGCCGCCGGTCGTGCTGCCGGCGCCCTCGGCGAGCACCTTGCCCTTGTCGTCGGTGAGGGTGATGTCCCAGTCGCCGGCGAAGCCCTTGAGCTCGACCTCGAGCGTGCCGGCACCGGTGGTCTTGATGGTCCGGGTGGTCGTGCTGACGCCCTCGAGGTCGGGGTTGACGCAGCTGTTGGTGCCGTCGACGCCGTCGACCCCGGCCAGCGGCAGCGGCACCGGGGCGCCCTGCACGGCGTAGGACTCGGTGATCGGCTTGGGCTTGGCCGCGAACGCCGGCGCGAGACCGCCTGCCGCGACCAGCAGGGACAGGGCGAGGGGGAGCGCCTTGCGAGTGTTCACGGGTACCTCCGGGACGAGCGGCTGGGTGACGACTGCCGGGAGAGTTCGCCGTCGAGGCCGCTGTTCCTGCTAGGAGGCGCGCAGACCCGCCGCGGCCCGGCGGGTGGTGAAGCGCAGCACCGGCCCCGCCGGGGCGCAGACCCCGGCGGCGTTGCACGCGCGCACGCTCCACTCGTAGGTGGTGCCGTGCTGCAGGCGGCCCTCGCCGACGCGGTACGACGCCCGGCTGCCGGAGGCGACCGGGACGCGCGCGCCGGCCGCGACGTTCCACGTGCCGGACCCGGCCGTGCGCAGGTGGAACTGCGCGGTGAGGGTCCCGCCGACGCGGTCGCGCGCGACGCCGCTGAGGGTCGGCGTGAGCGAGGCGTCCGTCGTGCCCTGCGCCGGCGCGAGCGAGGCCATCGGCAGCGGCGCGTTGGTGGTCCGCTTCACCGCGAGCACGCGCCGGGCGGAGGCGACGGCCGAGGCGCGGGGGTAGCTGCCGCGCGCGAGCGCCGCGGACACCGCGTCGATGACGCTGCCCGGGCCCGCGCCCGGGTCGACGAGCACGACGTCGGCACCGGCGCTCAGCGCGCGCACCGCGGCCTGCGCCGGCGTGAGGTGCATGCCGATCGAGAGGGCGCCCATGTTCAGCGAGTCGGTCATGAGCAGGCGCTGCGCGCCGGCCCGCTCCCGCAGGTAGCGGTAGGCGTTCGGCGAGAGGGTCGCGGGCACGCCCTGCTCGGTCAGGCCGGGCACGTTGAGGTGGCCGACCATCACGGCCGGCACCCCGGCCTGCAGCAGGTCCGCGAAGGGCAGCAGGTCGCGCCGCTCGAGGGTGCTCAGCGGCGGGGTCGTCGCCGCCCGGTCGTGCGTGTTGTTCGCCTGCCCGTGGCCGGGCCAGTGCTTGGCGACCGGCGCCACCCGCACGCTGCGCATGCCGGCCTGCCAGGCACCGGCGTACGCGCCGACCGTGCCGGGGTCGGCGGAGAAGGCCCGGTCGGTCTGCTCGACGTAGTAGCCGGGGATGCCGAGGTCGGTCACCGGCGCGAGGTCGACGTCGACGCCGAGCGCCGCCATCCTCCGGCCGTACGACGCGGCCAGCACGCGCACGTCGGCGCTGCTGCGGGTGCGGCCCATGGTCTCGGCCGACGGCAGCGCGCCGAGCACGGCTCTTGAGCCGCTGCACCCGGCCGCCCTCCTCATCGGAGGCGACGATCGGCACGACCGTGCCCGCGGCGCGCAGCCGGGCCAGCCGGGCGCGCAGGTCGCTGGGCGGGGCCCCGAACAGGATGACGCCGCCGAGGCCCTCGCGCACCCAGGGCAGCGCGTCGTCGGTGCGGCTCATGTCGTAGCCGGCCAGGACCAGCTGCGCCGCGAGCTGCCGGTCGGTCCAGCCGGACGGGTCGCCCGTCGGGCCGGCCGCCGCCGCGGGGGCGGCGGGGAGCAGCGGGACCAGCAGCGAGGACAGCAGGGCAAGGGCGGGCAGCAGGCGGCGCACGGCCCGCACTCTCGCAGGCCGTGCGCCGTCGTGCTGCGGCTACGGCGTGGCGCGCCCGGACGACGCCTCGTAGCGGTCGTCGCCGTCGAAGCGCGCCTCGTACTGCTTCGCGCCGCGCGCGCTGCCGGTCGGCGAGAAGACCGCGACGCCGGAGCCGTCGGTGCTGGCGGAGCCGACCTGCTTGCCGTCGGCGAGGAAGACGACCTCGCGGTAGGCGAGCGGGCGGGTGGCGTCGTCCGCGTCCAGCACGCGCGCGGTGACGGTGCGGCCCGCGCCCCGACCGCTGCTCGTCACGCTCGTCGCGCTGTCGTCACGGACGACCTCGACGGACTGCTCCGCGTAGCTGCCGAGACGGCGGTCGTCCCCGGCGTACTCGACGGACAGGACGTAGGAGCCGACCAGCACGTCGAGCGACTGCACGGCGGTGGCGACTCCGCGCTCGTCGGTCACGGCGGACAGGTCGCGCACGCCGCCGTCGCCGCGCAGCCGGAAGACGACGTCGGCGCCCTCGACCGGCCCCTGCTCGTCCTCCAGGCGCACCGCGACCGGCAGCTCGTCGGTCGTCTGCGCCTGGCTCGCGGCCAGCAGCTCTGCCGTCGTCGGCGACAGCGGCGGCGCCTCGGTCTGCGTGGGCGTCGGCGACGGCTCCTGGGTGGGCGTGGTCGTCGGGCTCGGCGTGCCGGTCGGGTCCGTCACGGGGGTGACGGCGCGGACCGCGGCCAGTGCGTCGATGCGGCCCTCGCCGGACATCGGGTCGTACCCCGGTGTGTAGAGGTCCTTCGCGCTGCTCGTCATCGCGGCGATGACCTGCTGCGCGGCCTCGGGGGAGCGCACCCCGCCGAGGCGGTCGTAGACGAGGGCGGCCACGCCGGCGACGTGCGGAGTCGCCATGGAGGTGCCGTCGATGGCGTTGTAGCCGGGGGTGAGGTCGCACGGGAACTCCGCGTCACGGGAGAACGTGGAGAGCACGCCCTCGCTGGCTGCGGTGCAGTCCAGCTGCGTCAGGGTGCCGGAGCCGCCCGGGGCGACGAGCGCGGCGCCCACCGGCGTCACAGGGAAGTTGCCGTACCAGGTGTTGAGGTCACGACGGTCGGTCGCGCCGACGCACACGACGTCCGCGGCGATGGCGGGGTAGCCGCACAGCGGGACGGACTCGTTGCCCGCGGCGGCGACGACGACGACGCCGGCGGCGACCGCGCGCTCGATGGCCGGGTCGATGTCCGCGGCGAAGCCGCCGACCAGCGCGAGGGCAGAGCCCGTGCCGGGGGCACCGGCAGCGCTGAAGCCGAGCGACATGTTGATGACGTGCGCACCGCTCTCGACGGCGGCGTCGATGGCCGCGGCGAGTCGCTCGCCGGTGGCCTCGGTCGGCGACAGCGCCTGCACCGGGAGGATCCGGGAGTCGGGGGCGACGCCGACGACGCCGGTGCCGTTGTCGGTGCAGGCGCCGATGGTCCCGGCGACGTGCGTGCCGTGCCCCTCGACGTCCTTCACATCGGCGAAGCGCGGGTAGCGGGCCGGGTCGAGCCGGACGACCTTGCCCTCGCAGGCGAAGTCCGGGTGCGTGACGTCCAGGCCGGAGTCGAGCACCGCGACGGTGATGCCGGCGCCGGTCGCGCGCGGCTCCTGCCACGCCTGCTCAGCCTGCACGAGGCGCATGCCCCACTGGCCGGAGAACTCCAGGCTGGCCGGCCCGGTGCCCTGCTCCGGGTAGAGCGGGTCGTCGACGCCGCCGCTGTAGTCACGACGCACCACGGGGCCGCTCGTGCCGGGCTCGCCACCGGGGCCGGGCTCGGCGGACGGCGTCGGCGGGAGGGTCGGCGTCGAGGTCGGTGCGCCGACGGTCAGGACCAGGTCGGTGCCTGCGCCGGTGGGGGTGGCCACGGTCAGGTAGCGGTCGCCGTCAGCGAGCGGGAACGCCACGCCCTCCTCCGGCGTCGCCGACTCGACGAGGCGGTCGTACGTGCAGTCGGCCTTGTAGACGTAGGCGAACAGGTCCACGGCGCCGGCCGCGTCCGTCCCGGTGACGGCCAGGGGGGCGCCCGGCAGGGCCACGTCCGCGGGCAGCTCGTAGGCCCACACGTCCACGCCCTGGGTGGGAGGCGGCGCGGGGCAGGTCGCGAAGTCGTAGACGAGGTCACCGGAGGCGACGCCGGCGGCCGGCACCTCGAGCCGGCCGGACGTGTCGGTGTAGGCCGCCTCGGCAGCCAGTCCGGGGAGCGCGGCGACGACGCCGAGGACGAGCGAGGCGGCGAGGCCTGTGCGCAGCGCCAGGCCTCTCCGGGACGGACGGGCAGGGGGCGCTGCTGGGAGCACGCGGGACCTCCGGGTGGACGCCCGTTCGGGGCATCCGGCGATGGGCTGGGTGGCCCTGTCTTCGCCGCCACACCTGTCTTTCCTGCTAGGCCTCCCGAAGCCAGCTGTCGAAGCTGCTGCCGGTCAGCCGCTCGTACGCCTCGACGTACTTCTCGCGGGTCCGCTCCAGCACGTCGGCCGGCAGCTCGGGGCCGGGCGCGGTGCGGTCCCAGCCGCTCGCGTCGAGCCAGTCCCGGACGTACTGCTTGTCGAAGCTGGGCTGCGCGCGGCCGGGCTGCCACCCGTCGGCCGGCCAGAAGCGGCTGCTGTCCGGGGTCAGCACCTCGTCGCCGAGCGTCAGGGCGCCGTCACGGTCGTGGCCGAGCTCGAGCTTGGTGTCGGCCAGCAGGATCCCCCGCGCGGCCGCCACCTCGGCGCCGCGGGAGTAGACCGCCAGGGTCACCCGGCGCAGCTCGGCCGCCAGGTCCTCGCCGACCTGCTGCACGACCGCGTCGTACGGGACGTTCTCGTCGTGGTCCCCGACCGCGGCCTTGGTCGCCGGCGTGAAGACCGGCTCCGGCAGCTTCGAGCCGTCCTCCAGGCCGGCCGGGAGCGGCTGCTCGCAGACCGTCCCGGACGCGACGTACTCCTTGAGCCCGCTGCCGGTGAGGTAGCCGCGGGCGACGCACTCGACCGGGACCATCTCCAGCCGGCGGCAGAGCATCGACCGGCCGCGCAGCACGTCGGCGTGCGGCTGCAGCACGTCGGGCATCTCGCTGACCTTCGCGGTGACGAGGTGGTTCGGCACGAGGTCGGCCAGCTGCGCGAACCACCAGACGGACAGGCCGGTGAGCACGGCGCCCTTGTCCGGGACGCCGGTGGGCAGCACGACGTCGTAGGCGGACAGCCGGTCGCTGGCCACGAGCAGCAGGTGCTCGTCGTCCACCTCGTACAGCTCGCGGACCTTGCCCTTCGCGAGGAGCTTGAGCGGCAGGCTCATGCGAGCTGCTCGAGCCGGGCGAACACCGGCTGCAGGCGTTCGAGGTAGCGCTCGGGACGGCACACCTCGTCCAGGCGCGCCTCGTCGAGCTGCTGCCCGGCGGCGGCGGCCTCGGCGGTCAGCGTCTCGCGGAACGGCGTGCCGGTCTCCCACGTGCGCATGGCGGCGCGCTGCACGAAGGCGTAGGCGTCCTCGCGGGACAGCCCGCCCTCGACGAGCTCGAGCAGGACCGTGCTCGTGTAGATGAGACCGCCTGAGGACTCGAGGTTGTGCCGCATCCGGTCGGCGTCGACGACCAGTCCGGTGACCAGCCGCGTCGTGAGGTGCAGCAGGTAGTCGGTGGCGATGGACGCGTCCGGCAGGGCGATGCGCTCGGTCGAGCTGTGGCTGATGTCGCGCTCGTGCCAGAGCGGGATGCCCTCCATGACGGGGACGACCTGGGCGCGCACGACGCGGGCCATGCCGGCGATGCGCTCGCTGGCGATCGGGTTCTTCTTGTGGGGCATCGCGGAGGAGCCCTTCTGCCCCTTGCCGAACGGCTCCCACAGCTCGCGGACCTCGGTGCGCTGCCCGTGGCGCACCTCCAGCGCGAACGCCTCGCACACCGTCGCGATGACGGCGAGCGCGCTGACCCACTCGCTGATGCCGTCGCGGATCACGACCTGCGTGGCTGCGGGCGCCGGCGTCAGGCCGAGCCGCCCCGCGATCGCCTGCTCCACGGCCGGGTCGATGTTGGAGTACGTGCCGACCGCGCCGCTGATCTTCGCGACGGCCACCGCCTCGCGGGCCCGCTTCAGCCGGTCCCGGCTGCGCGCCATGGCGAACGCGAGGTCCGCGACACGGTGCCCCCACGTCGTCGGCTCGGCGTGGATGCCGTGCGTGCGGCCGACCTTGACGGTGTCCTTGTGCTGCAGGCCGAGGTCGCGCAGGGCGGCGACCAGCGCGTCGCACTTGGCGAGCAGGATGTCGCTGGCCTCGACCAGCTGCAGCGCCAGCGCGGTGTCCAGCAGGTCGCTGCTCGTCATCCCGAAGTGGACGTAGGCCGCCGCCTCGCGCGGCTCGGTGTTGTCGGCCCACGCGGACAGGAAGGCGATGACGTCGTGCTGGGTCACCGCCTCGATCTCGGCGACCGCCTCGGGCGTCGGCGGGGCGGCGCGCCGCACCGGCTCGACCGTGTCGGCCGGCACGACGCCCGCCTCCGCGTGCGCCTCCAGGACCAGCACCTCGACCTGGCACCAGAGCTCGTACTTGTGGGCCTCGCTCCAGACCCGCCCCATCTCGGGGAGGGTGTAGCGCTCGATCACGGCGTGCTCCAGTCGGTCGGGAGGGGCCAGTCTCCCAGGTCAGCCGAAGCGGCCGACGCGGTACCGGTCGGTGTAGATGCTCTGCAGGCGCACCCGGTCCGAGCCGGTGGAGGCGACCCACATGTCGCCGCCGCCGGCGTAGACGGCGACGTGCGTGACGCGACCGCTGCTGCTGTGGATCGCGATGAGGTCACCGGGGCGCTTGTCGCTCCTGGCGACCTTCTGCGAGGCGGCGTACTGCTCGCCGCTGGTGCGCGGCAGCTCGACGCCCAGCTGCCCGAAGACGTACTGCACGTAGCCGCTGCAGTCGAAGGCGTCCGGGCCGGTGGCGCCGTACTCGTAGTCCTTGCCGTCGTGGCGGGCGGCCTCGGCCACGACGCGGTCGCCGAAGGACTGCTCCTGGGCGACGGCGACGCCCAGCACGGGGGCGGCCGAGACGACGGGCAGCAGCAGGGCGCCGGTGAGGGCGCTGACGGCGGACAGACGGGCGACGGTGCGGGACATTCGGGGATCTCCGGTTCCGGGTCCGTCGTTCGTGCACCACGCCCGGACGGACAGGTGGTGGTGGAGGGGGAGGCCCGCGGCACGACGGCTCTGCGGGCGGCACCGGGGACAGACCCGCACCCGGTGCGGAGCGCACCTCAGCGGCGCGGCTCGGGCTCCAGTGTACCGGCGGATGCCCGTTCTGAGCGGTTCGTGAGGTTCCCCACCTGACGGGGCTACGGGACCCGCACGCGCCCCTCGACGGCCGCCAGAGCGACGTCGGAGCGCCAGTGCCCGCCGCGCAGGGAGACCGCTGCCACGCCCTCGTACGCGCGCTCGCGGGCCTGCTGCAGCGTGTCACCGGCGGCCGTCACGGAGAGCACGCGGCCACCGCTGGCCACCACCCGGTCGCCGTCCTGCCGGGTGCCGGCGTGCAGCACCTGGACGCCCTCCGGCAGCGCGCCCACCTGCACCGCGTCGCCCGCGGCGGGGGTGCCCGGGTAGCCCTCGGCGGCCACGACGACGGTCACCGCCGCGCCGTCCCGCCAGTCCACCGAGACGGCGTCCAGCACCCCTGTTGCCGCGGCGTGCAGGAGCCCGGCCAGCGGCGTCTCGAGCAGCGCGAGGACGACCTGCGTCTCCGGATCGCCGAAGCGGCAGTTGAACTCGATGACCTGCGGCCCCTGCGAGGTCATCGCCAGGCCCGCGTAGAGCAGGCCCGCGAACGGCGTGCCGCGCCGGGCCATCTCGTCGACGACCGGCTGCAGGACCTCGCGCTGCACCTGCTCGACGGTGCCGTCCGGCAGCCAGGGCAGCGGCGCGTACGCCCCCATGCCGCCGGTGTTGGGCCCCTCGTCGCCGTCGCGCACCCGCTTGAAGTCCTGCGCGGGCAGCAGCGGCACGACGGTGCGCCCGTCGGACAGCGCGAACAGCGAGACCTCCGGCCCGTCGAGGTAGGCCTCCACCACCGCGACCGCACCCGGTGCCGAGAGCACGTCCCGCGCGAAGCCGACGGCGACGTCGAGGTCGCTGCCGACGTGCACGCCCTTGCCCGCCGCGAGGCCGTCGGCCTTGACGACGTACGGCGGCGGCACGGACGACAGGTGCGCCGTGCACGCCTCCGCGTCGGTGAACACCTCGGCCGCCGCGGTGGCGACCCCGGCGTCGCGCATCACCTGCTTGGCGAAGCTCTTGCTGCCCTCGATCTGCGCGGCGGCCGCGGACGGCCCGAAGCAGGCCACACCCGCCGCGCGCAGGGCGTCGGCGACGCCGGCCACCAGCGGCACCTCCGGGCCCACGACGACGAGGTCGGCGCCGACCTGCTGCGCGAGCGCCACGACCGCCCGCGGGTCGGCGACGGCCACGTCGTGGTTCTGCGCCAGCGCAGCGGTGCCGGCGTTGCCCGGCGCGCACACCAGGGCGGTAATGGCGGGGTCCCGCGCCAGCGCGAGCAGGAGGGCGTGCTCGCGCGCACCGGAGCCGAGGACGAGGACCTTCACGGCCAGGACGCTAGTGCGGGGCGGGCGCTAGGCCCGCGCGTCGACCTCCGACAGCCCCTTGCGGATGCTGCGCTCCAACCCGACGGCGATGACCCGGTCGAGCAGCGGCAGCACGGCGCCGAACTCGATCACGTAGACCAGCCGCGAGCCGGGACCCGTTGCGGAGAAGCGCATCTCGCCGCGGTGGTCGCGCAGCGGCGTCGGGCCCTTGGTGATGCGGTACTCCACGAGCTCGTCCGGCACCGCCCGCGTCACCGTCTCCTCGAACGCCGGCAGCGGGCCGACGTTGAGCCGCCGCACCGATCCCTCGCCGTTGCGCGAGGTGTCGCCGTCGCGCACCCGCGCGATGCGCGCGCCGAACAGGGCGCCGAGGTTCTCGTGCTCGGACAGGTAGGCGTAGACGCGCTCGACGGGCAGCGCGAAGTCGTGCGTGATCTCGATCCGGGCCATCAGCCCTCCAGTCTCAGGACGCGGGCGTGCAGGACCTTGCGCTGGGCGAGGGCGCAGCGCAGTGCACGGTGCAGCCCGTCCTCCAGGTAGAGCTCGCCGCGCCACTCCACGACGTGGGCGAACATGTCGCCGTAGAAGGTGGAGTCCTCGGCCAGCAGCACCTCGAGGTCGAGCGTGCGCTTGGTGGTGACCAGCCGGTCGAGCTGCACCTGCGTCGGCGGCAGCGCAGCCCACTCGCGCAGCGTCATCGCAGGGTCCGGGTACGGACGCCCTTCGCGCACGCCCTTGAAGATCATCCGAGCAGAGGGCGCAGCTCGAGGGTCTGCTCGCGGTCGGGGCCCACGCCGATGGAGGCGAAGGGCGCACCGCTCATCTCCTCGAGCGCGGTCACGTAGGCCTGTGCCGTCTTCGGCAGGTCCTCGAAGGTGCGGGCGCCGGTGATGTCCTCGCTCCAGCCGTCGAGCAGCTCGTAGACGGGCGTCGCGTGGTGGAAGTCCGTCTGGCTCATCGGCATCTCGTCGAAGCGCCTGCCGTCCACCTCGTACGCCACGCAGACCGGGACCTTCTCCCACCCGGTGAGCACGTCGAGCTTGGTGAGCACGAAGTCGGTGACGCCGTTGACGCGCGCGGCGTAGCGGGCGATGACCGCGTCGTACCAGCCGCAGCGGCGCGGCCGGCCGGTCGTCGTGCCGAACTCGTGGCCGTTCGCGCGCAGGGCCTCGCCGTCCGCGTCGAGCAGCTCGGTCGGGAACGGCCCCTCGCCGACGCGTGTGGTGTACGCCTTCACGACGGCGATCACCTTGTCGACGCGACGCGGGCCGATGCCGCTGCCCGTGCACGCGCCGCCCGCGGTGGCCGAGGAGCTGGTGACGAACGGGTAGGTGCCGTGGTCGACGTCGAGCAGTGTCGCCTGGCCGCCCTCGAGCAGGACGGTCTCGCCGCGGTCGAGGGCCTGGTTCAGCAGCAGGCTGGTGTCGGCGACCATCGGGCGCACGCGGTCGACGTAGGACAGCAGCTCCTCGACGACGAGGTCGGCGTCGACGGCCTTGCGGTTGTAGACCTTGACCAGCACGTGGTTCTTCATGTCGAGGGCCGCCTCGACCTTCTGCCGCAGGATCCCCTCGTCGAACAGGTCCTGCACGCGGATGCCGATGCGGTTCATCTTGTCGGCGTAGGTCGGGCCGATGCCGCGGCCGGTGGTGCCGATCTTGCGCTTGCCGAGGAAGCGCTCGGCCACCTTGTCCAGCGTGCGGTTGTAGCTCGCGATGAGGTGGGCGTCGGCGCTGAGGACGAGCTTGGCGCAGGAGACGCCGCGCGCCTCGAGCGCGTCGATCTCCTCGAACAGCACCGACAGGTCGACGACGACGCCGTTGCCGATGACCGGGGTGCAGCCCGGCGAGAGGATGCCGCTCGGGAGCAGGTGCAGCGCGTAGGTGTCGTCGCCGATGACGACCGTGTGCCCGGCGTTGTTGCCGCCGTTGAACTTCACGACGTAGTCCACGGAGCCGCCGAGCTGGTCGGTGGCCTTGCCCTTGCCCTCGTCGCCCCACTGGGCGCCGACGAGCACGAGTGCGGGCATGCTTCGCTCCTGTCACGGGACAAGCCCCAGGCGCGTCCGCGCGTGGGGCTCTTGCGGAGGAAGGCTAGCGCGACATGCCCGAGGGTCACCTGCTGCTGGCCAGCGCGCACGCCGGCAGCACCGAGGACGAGGCGGTCGAGGCCGCCCGCGCCGTGCTGGCGGAGGCAGGCCCCGTCGAGGTGGTCTCGACCGGTACGCCGGAGGAGCTGGACGCGGCCCTCGACGCGTGCGGCAGCCGGCGGCTCGTCGTCGCCGGCGGCGACGGCTCGCTGCACCTGGTCGTCTCGCGGCTGCACGCGCGCGGCGAGCTCACGGACCGCCCGATCGCGCTGGTCCCGCTCGGGACCGGCAACGACCTGGCCCGCGCCATGGACCTGCCGCTCGACCCGGCCGACGCCGCGCGCCTCGTCCTCACCGGCCGGCACCAGCCGATGGACCTGCTCACCGACGACGCCGGCGGCGTGGTCGTGAACGCCGTGCACGTCGGCGTCGGCGCGGAGGCCGCGGCGACGGCGTCGCGCGTCAAGCCGTGGCTCGGGCTGCTCGCCTACCCGCTCGGGGCGGTGTTCGCCGGCCTGCGCTCCACCGGCTGGCGGCTGCGGGTCGTCGTCGACGGCGAGGTGCTGGCCGACGACCACCGGCGCGCCCTGATGGTCGGCATCGGCAACGGCCCGAGCATCGGCGGCGGCACCTCCCTGCTGCCCGGCGCCTGCCCGGACGACGGGCTGCTCGACGTGATGGTGTCCCGGGCGACCGGGCCGTTCGCGCGGGCGCGGTACGCCGCGGCGCTGCAGGCCGGCACGCACCTCACCGACCCCGAGGTGCGCTGGACCCGCGGCCGGAGCGTCACGATCAGCGGCGAGCCGGTGGGGGTGAACGCCGACGGCGAGCTGGGCGACGAGGTGACCCGGCGGACGTGGACCGTGCAGCCCGGGGCCTGGTCGCTGCTGCGCCCGTAGATCATCCGTGCGCCGGCGGCACGACACGCCGGCACGTCGCGCCGCCGAGGCGCGGACGATCATCGTCGCGGCCGGCGACCGCGCGGGCTACAGGAAGCGGTGGAGGACGGTCGTCGCCTTCTCCTGCACCTTCTGGTGCAGCGGCCGGTCCTCCCAGCGCCGCGGCTCGATCCGCTCGCAGCGCGGCAGCTCGCGGTCGAAGTCGTCCTCGAGCCGCGCGGCCACGACCGGGTCGAGCACGCTGAGCACGACCTCCTCGTCGAGCGCCATCGAGCGGCGGTTCATGTTCGCCGAGCCGATGACGCTGGCGATGCCGTCGACCGTCAGGACCTTGGCGTGCAGCATCGACGGCTGGAAGGCCCAGATCCGCACGCCCCCCTGCACGAGCGTCGAGTAGAGCGACTCGCTGGCCAGCTGGCAGACCCGCTTGTCGGCGTGCGGGCCGGGCAGCATCACGTCGACCTGCACCCCGCGCTCCACCGCGTCGAGCAGCAGCTGCTGGAAGCACTCGTCCGGCACGAAGTAGGCGGTCATCATCCGCAGCCGCGTCTGCGCGGACTCGATCATCACGCGGAACACCGTCGCCATGTCGTTCCAGCCGACGCTGGCGCTGCCCCGGGCGACCTGCACCACCGACGACCCCGGCTCGGACTGCGCGGGGAAGGTGCGGCACTGGTCGATGAGCGGGTGGCCGGTCTCCGCCCAGTTCTGGGCGAAGGAGGCCGACAGGCCGTCCACCGCCGGGCCCTCGACCCGTACGTGCGTGTCGCGCCACTCGCTCTCGTCGCGGGCGTCGCCGCACCACTCCTCGGCGATGCCGACGCCCCCGGTGAAGGCGACCTGCTCGTCGCAGACGAGCACCTTGCGGTGGGTGCGGTGGTCCTGCTTGAGCAGGCTGGTCCGCAGCGGCTTGCGGAACCACTCGACCTGCACGCCGCAGTCGGTCATGTGGTCGATGAGGTTGCTCTCGATCAGGCGGCCGCCGAGGGCGTCGATCAGCACGCGCACCACGACGCCGTTGCGGGCCCGCTCGGCCAGTGCCATCGCGAACTCCTGCGCGATGTCGCCCTTCCAGTAGACGAAGGTGAGGAAGTCGACGGTCCGCTGCGCGTCCCGGACCGCCTGCAGCATCGCGGGGAAGATCTCGTCCCCGTTGCGCAGGACCGTGAGGGCGTTGCCCTCGGTGGCCGGGATGCCCAGCAGCGCCTCGAGGCGCCGGCGCAGCTCCTGGACGCGGTCGTCCACGTGCGGGCTGATCTGCAGCTCGGCGGTCATGCCACCTCCTCCGTGTCGGAGCGTGTCCTACCCACTGCAGCGGGTGACAGGCACCCGATCCGTAGGCTGACCGGGTGGCGCGCATCCCGGGCATCGACGGCCTGTTCTCGGTGCTCCAGGCGCAGACCGAGGCGCTCGCCACGCTGCCCACGGTCCTGTCGTCGCTGAGCGGGGCGGTCCGTCAGCTCGGCGAGGTCGTGGGCGAGGCCCGCGACACGCTGGCCGCCGTCCACCGGCTGGCCCTGCGGATGGACGGGCTCGCCGAGGAGCTCGAGGAGCCGCTGCGCGCCCTCGCGCCCGGGCTGAGCCGGCTGGCCGTCGTGCTGGACGACCCGGTCGTCGAGGAGCTGCCGGAGACGCTGCGCAAGGTGCAGGCCGACGTCCTGCCGGTGCTGCGGACGCTCGCGGACACCCACGAGCGGGTCGCCTTCATCGCCGGCTCCACCGAGCGGATCATGACCTTCGTCGACGAGACGAGCCGGACCATCGCGCACCTGCCGGGCGCCGCCCTGCTGGGCCGTCGCCGCCCGGGCGCGGTACGGCTGCCGGCGGAGCCCCCGCCACCCGTCCCGCCGACCGATCTGCCCTAGCCGCTGACCCCTGCTGGTGACGAGCGGTCAGGCGGAGGGGCGCAGCGCCTCGACCGCCGCCGGGTCGCTGTCGGCCAGGAACTGCCGCACCCGCGCGGCCTCCTCGGCCTCGCCGATCGCGCCGGCCGCCTCGCCGAGCGCGTGCAGCGCCCGCAGGAAGCCCTGGTTCGGCCCGTGCGCCCACGGCACCGGGCCGTACCCCTTCCACCCCGAGCGGCGCAGCGCGTCCAGCCCGCGGTGGTAGCCGGTCCGCGCGTAGGCGTAGCTCTCGACGTAGGCCTTGCGGGCGTAGGCCTGCTCGGCCAGGACCGCCCACGCCAGCGAGCTGGTCGGGTGCGCGGCCGCCACGTCCGCAGGGTCGCCGCCCCGCTCGAGCAGGTCGACCGGACCCGGCTCCTCGGGCAGCAGGGTGGGCGGCGGACCGCCCAGGAGGTCGCGACCGGTGATGCTCATGGCGCCATCCTGCCCGACCGGCGCAGCAGGTGGTCGCGCGCGGCGCGGTCACCCGGACCGCCGCGCGAGGCCAGCCGCGCGGCCACCTGGTCCTGGTGCGCGGCGTCGGCGTTCCCGCCGTACTTCAGCTTGGCGTGCACCTCGTCCGCGGCCAGCCGCAGCCCGCGGATGCCGTGGAGCAGGCCGGCGTGCGCGACCGGGTCCGCGACGCCGGAGCCCGGCTCGAAGTGGGCGAGCTGGGTCCGCAGCACCTCGAGCAGCTCCTCGCCCGTGAGCACCTGCGCCCGGCCGACGAGCTGCACGGCGGCGTAGTAGGACGTCGGGATCCCCAGCGCCGGGTCCTCCTCCCCGACCGCCTTCCACGCGGCCGGGACGTACGCCCAGTCGGCCACCACGCTGAGCACGACGTGCGGGTTCTCCTCGAGGGCGCGCCACACCGGGTTCGGCCGGGCGAGGTGCAGCACCACCGAGCGCTCCCCGTCGTAGGTGAAGTGCGTGGGGACGACGACCGGCACGTCGCGGCCGCGGCCGGCGGCGACCAGCGTCCCGAAGTCGTGCGCGGTCAGCAGCGCGCGCCACTCGTCGTCGGTCGCGGCGTCCCACGGGTGGATGAGCACGTGCACGACCCTAGAGAGGTGGAGGACGCCGGCAACACCTTTCGAGACCTCGGGAGGCGCCTGCTGCTGGGCACCACGCAGCACCCCGGCGGCGAGGCGCTCACCCGGCACGTCCTCGACCGGCTCGCCCTGCCGACCGGCGCGCTGGTCGCCGACGTGGCCTGCGGCGACGGCGCCTCACTGCGGCTGCTGGCCGCCCGTGGGCTGCTCGCCGTCGGCGTGGACGTCGAGCCCCGGGCCCGGCCCCCCGTGGTCGGGGACGCGCACGCGCTGCCGCTGCGGACGGGGGCGTACGACGCGGTGCTGTGCGAGTGCGCGCTGTCGACGTTCGACGACCCCGCGCGGGCGCTCGCGGAGGTGGCCCGGGTGCTGCGGCCCGGCGGCCGGCTGGCGCTGACGGACGTGCTGCTGCGGCGCGACCTCGCCCCGCCGGAGGTGGTGGCGGCGGTGGACCGGCTGACCACCGCGCGGACGCTGCCTGAGTACGTCGCGCTGGTGGAGGCCGCCGGCCTCCGGGTCGAGCGGACGGAGGACCGCCCGGCGGACGCGCTGGCGCTCTGCCGGCGGCTGGCGCGGCGGCTGCGCGTGGTCAGCCCCCGACACGCGTCGACCGCCCGCGCGTGCGCGCAGGCGGTCGAGGCAGGCGCCCTGTCGTACGGGCTGCTGGTGGCGGCTAGACGCTGACCGCGGTGCTCCAGGCCTTGTCCCACAGCTGCTCGTCCACCGTGCCGGGGCCGGTCGTGACGTCGTGCTGGCGCGCGAACGCGGCGGCGACGCGGGCGCTCTGCGGCCCGAAGTAGCCGTCCACGCCGATGGTCCAGCCGCGGGCGGCCATCCGACGCTGCCAGTGCTTCACGGCGATGCGGTAGGTGGCGCGGTCCTCGACGCTCAGCACGTGGCCGTCGAAGCGGGGCGGCGTCGTGGTCTTGAGCGCCTTGATGGCGGCGATCCGCTGGGCGCGGGCCTTGGCCGCCGCCTCCCGGGCGGCCCGCGTCGCGGCCTGGCTGGCCGCGCGGGTGCGGCTCGCGCGGGCCGAGGCGGCGCGGCGCTCGGCGCTGCTCCTCGGCGCGACGGCCTGCGTGGTGCTGGTCTGGGTCTGGGTCGCGCCAGAGCCCGAGCCGCTGTAGCCCCCGTCGCCGGACAGGCCGAGCTTGCGCGAGCAGGCCGGCCACGGGCTCCAGCCGCGCTGGCTGTGCAGCTTCTGGCCGGCCGCGATCTGGGTGCTCTTGCTGGCCTGGTGCGGGTAGCCGCCGAAGCCGAGGCCCCGCCAGGTGGCCAGGTTGAACTGCAGGCCGCCGTAGTAGCCGTTGCCGGTGCTGATGCCCCAGTTGCCGCCGCTCTCGCACTGCGCGAGCTGCTCGAACTGGCTGCTGCTGCCACCGGCCGAGGCCGACCCGGCGATGACGGCGGCGTCGGTCACCGCGAAGGCCGCGGTCATGCCGCCGGCGAGCAGGACCTTCGGGGCGGCGCTGGGCTTGGCGTGCCGGGCGTGCTTGCGGGGGCTGACGACACGCGACAGGGGGACGGCAGACATCGACGAAGGGGTCCTCTCCTCACGCCTGCGGGGTCAGCTGTCGGGTTCAGGTCGGAGAACCTGGCCTCTCGCGAGGCTTCACCCCGAGGCCGCGCGAGGCGGCCGGTGGGACGTGTGGGTCCCCCGCTCCTGCCCCGGGCGGTGCCGGGTGGGCCTGCTCCCCGGGGCAGGACTCGGCGGGAGGGAGCGGCCGCCGCCCCCGTACGAGGGCGACCGGGCGAAGATAACGGACTGATGACGAACGCGGTAGGGGGTCGGGCGGATCAGCCCTTGGTGCCGGCGCTGCGCAGGTCCTCGCAGGCCCGGACGACGCGGGCGGCCATGCCGGTCTCGGCGGCCTTGCCCCAGGAGCGGGGGTCGTACAGCTTCTTGTTGCCGACCTCGCCGTCGACCTTCAGCACGCCCTCGTAGTTGGTCAGCATGTGCCCGACCACGGGACGGGTGAAGGCGTACTGGGTGTCGGTGTCGACGTTCATCTTCACGACGCCGTAGTCGAGCGCCTCGCGGATCTCCTCGAGCAGCGAGCCGGAGCCGCCGTGGAAGACGAGGTCGAACGGCTTGTCCTTGCCGGTCCTGGCGCCGACCGCCTGCTGGATGTCGTCCAGGATCGACGGCTTCAGCTTGACGTTGCCGGGCTTGTAGACGCCGTGCACGTTGCCGAAGGTCGCGGCCAGCAGGTAGCGGCCCTTCTCGCCGGTGCCGATCAGCTCGGCGGTGCGCAGCGCGTCCTCCGGGGTCGTGTAGAGCTTCTCGTTGATGGCGTTCTCGACGCCGTCCTCCTCGCCGCCGACGACGCCGATCTCGAGCTCCATCACGATGCGCGCCTTGGCGCACCTCTCGAGCAGCTCCTGCGCGATCGAGAGGTTCTCCTCGAGCTCGACCGCCGAGCCGTCCCACATGTGGCTCTGGAACAGCGGCTCGCGGCCGCTGTCGACGCGCTCCTGGCTGATCGCGATCAGCGGGCGCATGTAGCCGTCGAGCTTGTCCTTGGGGCAGTGGTCGGTGTGCAGGGCGATCTGCACGTCGTAGGCCTTGGCGACGTGGTGGGCGTACTCCGCGAGGGCCTGCGCCCCGAGCACCATGTCCTTGACGGTGCTGCCGGACAGGTACTCCGCGCCGCCGGTGCTGACCTGCACGATGCCGTCGGACTCGGCCTCCGCGAAGCCGCGCAGGGCGGCGTTCAGCGTCTGCGAGCTCGTCACGTTGATCGCCGGGTACGCGAAGCGGCCGGCCTTCGCGCGGTCGAGCATGTCGGCGTAGGCCTCGGGGGTGGCGATCGGCACGGCGGGCTCCTTCGTGGTCGGGTCGTGCGACAGCGTGCCAGAGCGCCGTGGACGGCGGTCACGGGCCGACCGGCAGCCCGCGGACGACCGGACAGAGGTCGCGAAGCGGTCACGCTTCGCGAGCCTGGCTGACGGGCCTGCGGACGGCAGGTACAACGGGCTGTCGGCGTGCGCCGGCGCTTCCCCGGAAGGACAGGCATGACTCCCCCCTCCCGCCGCACCGGTGCTCTCGCCGCCGGCCTCGTGGCGCTCGTCGCCCCGGTCCTCGTCGCCCCGCCCGCCTCCGCGAGCAGCACGATGAACGAGGTCGTCTACACCGCGGACGACGACAACGACGGCATCTACTCGATCGTCCTGCGCGACCTGGAGAGCCGTCGCGTGACGACGGTGCTCGCGGCCGACACCACGAACGAGTACCTGTACGACGAGCCCGAGCTGTCCCCGGACGCGGGCCGGGTGGCCTTCTCCACGGACCGCGGCGGCAGCGCCGACCTCGAGGAGGGGATCGCGGTGGTCAACCGCGACGGCAGCGGCTTCCGCCGGCTCACGACCCCGCCGAGCACCGCCGACAGCTTCTCCGTCGACGTCGGCGCCGCCTGGTCGCCGGACGGGACGAAGCTGGTCTTCACCCGCATCACGGTGACGACGCCGGCCGACGGCAGCGAGGACACGGTGGACACCGCGCTGTTCACCGTCCCCTCCGCGGGCGGCACCCCGACGGCGCTGGTCGGCGGCGAGGACGGCTACACGGCCGACTGGAGCCCGGACGGCAGCAAGATCGTCTTCGCCGCGATCGGCAACGCCACCATCGACGACAGCGGCCCGCTGACGGTGGTCAGCAGCGACGGCTCCGGCGGGCGCACCGCCCTCGGCGCGGACGTGAAGGGCTACTCCCCGGCCTGGTCGCCGGACGGGTCGACCATCGCGTACGCGACCGTCACCGCGCGGGACAGCGACCCGACCCGCGGCCAGGACGTCGCGCAGATCGCCACCGTGCCGGCGACCGGCGGGTCGCAGCGGGTGCTCGCCGCGACCCGGCCGACGAGCGCGGCGACCGTCGCGGAGTACCCGGCGTGGACGCCGGACGGCGAGAGCATCCTGTTCGACCTCTACGGCTACTCCTCCACAGACGACTTCCCGCCCGGCGACCTGTGGGCCGTCGACAAGGACGGTGCGCGCGCCGGCCGGGTCACCGCGACCGCGGGCGACGAGGCCCAGCCGCACGTGCACGGCCCGACGCCCGGCCGGGTCACCCCCGGCGCCGAGTCGACGTACGTGCCGGTGACGCCCAAGCGGGTGCTCGACACCCGCGAGGGCATCGGCGCCCCGGCCGCCAAGCTCGGCGCGGGCGAGACGGTCGACCTGCAGGTGCGCGGCCTGGCCACCAGTCCGACCGCGGTGCCGGCCGACGCCACGGCCGTGGTGCTCAACGTGACGGTCACGTCCACGACGGCGACCACGGACGTACGGGCCTATCCGACCGGCACCGGCGTCCCGCCGACCAGCAGCCTCAACGCCGCCGCCGGGCAGACGGTCCCGAACCTCGTCACCGTCGCCCTCGGCAGCAACGGCGCGGTGACCCTGCGGAACGGCGCCGGCACCCTGCACCTCATCGCCGACATCGCCGGCTACTACGTGCCGGGCACCCAGGGCGCCGGCTTCGCGGCGCTCGACCCGAGCCGCATCCTCGACACCCGCAGCGGCGTCGGCGGCCCGACCGGCAAGATCGGCACCGAGGACTTCCGCGACCTGCAGGTGACCGGCACGCTGACGACCGCGGACGGCCGCACCGTGACGGTGCCCGCCGACGCGCGCGCCGTCGTCCTGAACGTCACGGGCACCGGCGGCACGTCCGGCACCGACATCCGCGTCTACCCGACGCCGACCGACGGCACGGTCCCGACGGTGAGCAACCTGAACCTGCGCACCGGCCAGACCCTGCCGAACCTCGTCGTCGTCGCGGTCGGCGACGGCGGCAAGGTGCGGCTGCGCAACAGCGGCGGCCAGGTGCACCTCATCGCGGACCTCGCGGGCTACTACGGCCCCTCCGCCACCGGGCGCTTCGTGCCGGTGACGCCGGCCCGCTTCCTGGACACCCGCAGCGGCATCGGCGGCGCCCCGATCCCGGTCACCGGCGAGGGCTACGTCGACCTCAAGGTGGCGGGCACCCGCGGCGTCCCGGCGCAGGCGACGGCCGCGGTGCTGAACCTCACCGGCACCGGCGTGAGCGCGAGCACCGACGTCCGCGCCTTCCCGGTCGGGGCAGCCACCGTGCCGACGGTCAGCAACCTCAACCTGGTCCGCGGCACCACCCGCGCCAACAGCGCGATCGTCAAGACCGGCGCCGACGGGCGCATCCGCATCCGCAACGGCGCCGGAGGGATCAACCTCATCGGCGACCTCGCCGGCTACATGGTCGGCTAGCTCCGCGCGCTCACGAGGGCCGGTCTCCTGCGGGAGGCCGGCCCTCCGGCGTGCGGCGGGACGACGGGTGCGCCGTACGGGCCCCTGACGTGCGAGCGTCAGCCGCCGTTGCCCGCCCGCACGTCCCGCGCGATGTCGGCCTCCACGGCCTCGAAGGCCTTGCGGGCGGAGATGAGCACCGGGTCCCAGACGGGGGCGAACGGCGGCGCGTAGGACAGGTCGAGGGAGAGCACCTCGTCGACGCTCATCTCGTTCCAGATGGCGGTCGCCAGCACGTCGATCCGCTTGGCCGCGCCCTCGCGGCCGGCGATCTGCGCGCCGAGCAGCCGTCCGCTGCGCTTCTCCGCGATGAGCTTCACGCGGATCGGCTTGGCGCCGGGGAAGTAGCCGGCGCGGGTCGTGGAGTCGACGTGCGCGGTGACGTAGCAGTAGCCGGCGGCGTCCGCCTCCGCCTCGGACAGCCCCGTCCGCGCGACCTCCAGGTCGCACACCTTGGTGACCGCCGTGCCGATGACGCCGGGGAAGGTCGCGTAGCCGCCGCCCAGGTTGATGCCGGCGACCCGGCCCTGCTTGTTGGCGTGCGTGCCGAGGGCGACGACCATCCGCTGGCCGGACAGCCGGTGCCAGCTCTCGACGCAGTCGCCGGCGGACCAGACGCCGGGGGCCTCGGTGCGCATCCGGTTGTCGACCTGGATGCCGCCGGAGGCGCCGAGCGGGATGCCGGCCGCCTCTGCGAGGCCGACGTTGGGGCGCACGCCGAGGCCGAGGATCACGAGGTCCGCGGGCAGCCGGGTGCCGTCGGCGGTGACGACCGCGGCGGCCCGGCCGTCCGGGCCGGTCTCCACGCAGGTCGCCGGCTGGCCGAACACCAGGCGGATCCCCATCTTGGCGACGGCGTCCGCGATGAACTCGCCGATGTCCGGGTCGAACGTGCCGATCGGCGTCGGGGAGCGGTTCACGACCGTCACGTCGAGGCCGCGCACCTGGCACGCCTCGGCGAGCTCCAGCCCGATGTAGCCGCCACCCACGACGACCACGCGCTCGACGCGGCCGCTGTCGAGCTCGGCGATGAGCTCGCGCCCGTCGTCGAGCACCTGCACGCCGTGCACGCCCGGTGCGTCGAAGCCGTCCGCGCGCGGCCGCATCGGCACGCTGCCGGTCGCGTAGACCAGCTGGTCGTACGGCTCCTCGTACTCCCGCCCGGTCTCCAGGTCGCGGGCGCTCACCCGGCGGGACGCGAGGTCGATGCCGACGACCTCGGTGCGCATGCGCAGGTCGATGCCGTTGGCGCGGTGCTGCTCGGGCGTGCGCGAGATCAGCTCCTGCTCGGTGCCGACGGCGCCGCCGATCCAGTACGGGATGCCGCAGGCGGAGTAGGAGGTCGCCCGGCCGCGCTCGAAGGCGACGATCTCGAGGTCGTCGGCGTCGCGTCGCTTGCGCGCCTGGCTCGCCGCGCTCATCCCTGCGGCGTCCCCGCCGATGACGACCAGCCGCTCGCGAGCCACCCGCCGAACGTAGCCTGGCCCGGTGGACTCCTTCGCGCTGCTCCCCGGGTTCCTCGACCCGAAGACCCTGCTGACGTTCGGCGTCGTGGGCCTGATGCTGATCATCTTCGCGGAGACGGGGCTGCTCGTCGGCTTCTTCCTGCCGGGGGACTCGCTGCTGTTCCTGGCCGGCGTCTTCGCCGCCTCGGGCGAGGAGGGCCTGTCGATCTGGACGATCCTGATCGGCGTCCCGCTGATGGCGTTCCTCGGCGCGCAGACCGGCTGGCTGATCGGCAAGAAGGCCGGGCCGCTGATGTTCGACCGCCCGGACAGCAGGCTGTTCAAGCGCTCGAACGTCGAGCGCGCCGAGGCCTACCTGGACAAGTTCGGCGAGGGCAAGGCGATCGTCCTGGCGCGCTTCCTGCCGATCGTGCGCACGTTCATGAACCCGGTCGCCGGGGTGCTGCAGGTGCCGGCCCGCAAGTTCGCGTTCTTCAACGCCATCGGCGCGCTGCTCTGGGGCCTCGGGGTGCCGCTGGCCGGCTACGGCGTCGGCAAGGCCCTGGGCGCGGCCGCGGGCGACGTCCCGATCGACCGCTACATCCTCCCGCTGACCGTCGTCATCATCGTCGTGTCGCTGATCCCGGTGGTGCTCGAGGTCCGCAAGGCCCGGCGCGAGGGGCGGGAGCAGGCGCTGGTCGCCGAGGGCTCCGTGCGGCTCCAGCAGGAGGACAGCCCGCTCGACTGACCGGCCGTGCCAACCGAGCGCGGCCCAGGCACGTCCTCGTCCACGAGAGGAGGTCGGGTGCAGTCGTTCGAGTCGTTCGTCGCCGCGCGCTCGCGGCACCTGCTGCACGCCGCCCACCTCCTGACCGGTGACCGCCACCGGGCCGAGGACCTGCTGCAGACGGCGCTGACGCGCGCCTACCTGCGCTGGGACCGGATCGACAGCGACGACCCGGAGGGCTACGTGCGACGCACGATGGTCAACGCGCACACCGACTGGTGGCGCAAGAAGCCGTGGCGCGAGCAGGCGACCGACGAGGTGCCGGAGGTCGCGGTCCCCGACGCCACGACGTCGTACGACGCCCGCGACGCGGTGCTCGCCGCCCTCGCGACCCTGTCCGGGAGGCAGCGCGCGGTCGTGGTGCTGCGCTACTACGAGGGGCTGTCCGAGGCCGAGATCGCCGCGGCGCTCGGCTGCTCCGCCGGGACGGTGAAGAGCGCGGCGTCGCGGGCGATGGCCAAGCTGCGCGCGCACCCCGGCCTGGTGGTGCCGGCATGAGGGACGACGAGCTGACCGCGCTGCTGCGCTCGCCGGCGCTCTCGCTGGACCCGCCCGTCGACCTCGTCGCGTCCGTCCACCAGGGGGCGCGGCGGGTGCGCCGGCGCCGGACGGCCGGGGTGGTGGCCCTGTCCGCGGCCGCCCTCGGCTGCGCCGCGCTGGTCGGGCCGGGGCTGCTCGGCGAGGGGGAGCGCCCGCCCGAGACGGTGGCCGCACCGCTCGCGTCGCGCTTCCCGCAGGCGACGACCTCGGTGGAGCGGCTGGAGAGGCTGAACGGCGGTGACGTCGTCACCTTCTTCGTCGGCACGCGCTGGTGCACCGCCAGCTCGCGCACCCTCGTCAACGACGGCTGCCGGGGCTACGTCGGCACGGGGCCGGTCGCGCCGTTCGCGCTCACGGTCGCGCCGGGCGACGACACCCTCTCGGTCGACCGGGACACCGTCACCGCCGGCGTGCTCGGCACCGGGGTCTCCCGGGTGACCGTCGAGCTGACGGACGGCACCGTGCTCGAGGCGCGGACCGTGCAGGGCGAGGGCTTCCCGCGGCCCGTGTGGTGGGCGGCGGTCCCCCGCGGCGGGACCGTGCAGGGCTACACGGCGTACGACGGGGCCGGCCAGGTGCGGGAGGTGCTCCAGGTGGCGGGCGAGCAGCTCGAGGTCCGGGCTAGCTGAGGCCGAGGTCCTCGAGGGAGTAGGCGAAGCGGTAGGGCACGCCCTCGGCCTCGATCTTCTCTGCGGCACCGGTCGCCCGGTCCGCGATGACGGCCACGCCGACCGCCGTGGCGCCGGCCTCCCGCACCGCCTGCAGCGCGGTCAGCGGGGAGCCGCCGGTGGTCGAGGTGTCCTCGAGCACGAGCACCCGGCGGCCGCTGATCTCCGGGCCCTCCACGCGCCGCTGCAGGCCGTGCGCCTTGGCCTCCTTGCGCACCACGAACGCGTCCAGCTGCCGGCCCTGCGCGGCCGCGGCGTGCAGCATCGCGGCGGCGACCGGGTCGGCGCCCATGGTGAGCCCGCCGACCGCGTCGTAGTCCAGGTCGGCGGTCAGCTCGAGCATCACCCGGCCGACGAGCGGCGCGGCGCGCCCGGAGAGCGTGATGCGGCGCAGGTCGACGTAGTAGTCGGCCTCGCGGCCGGACGACAGGGTGACCTTGCCGTGCACGATCGCGAGCTCACGGACGAGGGACAGCAGGTCGTCGCGGTCGGTCATGGCCCCTATTGCAGCAGGGCCCGCTCCAGCTCCTCCGGCAGCCCCGGCTCCATGCCCGGGCGGCCCTTCGGCACGCCGGCCTCCTGCACCCAGGCCCAGGTGTCCGCGACCGTCTCCTCGACCGGCCGCACCACCAGCCCGGCGTCCCGGGCGCGGCTGGCGTCGCCGGCCATGACGCCCGCCAGCTCGCCCTGCTCCGGGACCCAGCACGGCAGCTGCGTCCACGGCTGCGCGCCGGCCGCCTCGAGGTCGGCCTCGTCGACCCACACCAGCTCCGCGTCGCTGCCCGTCGCCTCGACGCACGCCTCCAGCAGCTCGAGCGTCGAGCAGTGCGCCGGCATGCTGGTGATGTCGTACGGGCCGGTGAGCCCCTGCTCGAGGCCGTCCAGCGCGAAGCCGGCGAGGTCGCGCACGTCGACGTACTGCAGCCCGCGCTCGGGCCGGCCGGGGGCGACGACGCGGCCGCCGCGCGAGATGCGGTCCAGCCACCAGGGCAGCCGCGCGACGTCCTCGTGCGGACCGAGGATCATCCCGGCGCGCAGCAGCAGGACGTCGGGGAAGGCGCCGAGCCAGGCCAGCTCGCCGCCGCGCTTGTCCGCCGCGTAGTCGCGCGCGTCGGCGTCCGGGTCGCCGTCCACGACGGGTGCGTCCTCGCCGCGGCCGGCGTCCATAGCGGCGTAGACGCTGCGGCTGCTGACGTAGGCGGCCCGGTCCGCCCGACCGCGCAGCACCTCCGCGGCGGTGCGCGCGACCCGCGGCTCCTTCGCCCAGGTGTCGAGCACGGCGTCCCAGTGGCCGTCGCCGAGCGCGGCCTCGAGCCCGGCGCGGTCGGTGCGGTCGGCGGTCAGGCTGCGCGCCCCCTCGGGCAGCGCGCCGGTCACGCCTCTGTGCACGGCCTCGACCTCCCAGCCGCGCGCCAGCGCCTCCTCGACGACCGCACGCCCCACGAACCTCGTCCCGCCCAGCACCAGCAGCCTCATGCCGGCGACCCTGCCCGGTCAGGTGCCTGCAGGTCCAGGACGTTCGCTCACGGCTTGCGCCCGGGGAAGCGGCTCTGCAGGCCGCGCAGGACCGTCCGCTGCACGCTCGGCGGGATGACGCGCGTGGCGCCGACGATCGCCTTGTACTGCGCGCCGGGGACGCTCAGCGACTTGCCTCGGTCCAGGTCGCCCAGCGCGGTGGCGACGACCTGCTCGGCGTCCAGCCACATCCGCTCGGGGATCCCGCTGACGTCCATGTCCGCGCGGCTGTGGAACTCCGTGCGCGTGAAGCCCGGGCACAGCGCGAGGACCTTCACCCCGCGCTCGGCGTACTGCAGGTGCAGCGACTCGCTGAAGTTCGTGACGTACGCCTTGCTCGCGCTGTAGGTCACGGCGCGGGCGCCCGGCGCGAAGCCCGCGACGCTGCTGACGTTCACGATCGCGCCGCTGCCGCGCGCGACCATCCTCGGCAGGGCGGCGTGCGTCAGGCGCATGACCGCGCGGACGTTCACGCGCAGCATGTGCTCCTCGTGCTCGAGGTCGACCTCGTGGAAGTCGCCCTTGGTGCCGAGCCCGGCGTTGTTCACCAGCACGTCGACCCCCTGCGCGCAGCGCGCCTCGACGGCCGCGCACCCGTCGTCCCCCGCGAGGTCGGCCGGCAGCACCGCCACCTGCACGCCGTACGACCGCAGCTGCTGCGCCGCGCTCTCCAGCCGCGCGGCGCCGCGGGCGACGAGCACGAGGTCGTGGCCGCGTGCGGCGAGCTGGCGGGCGAAGGCGGCGCCGATGCCGGCGGTGGCGCCGGTGACGAGTGCGGTGGTCATGAGGCGGAGGCTACGGCCGGCCCGCCGACGTGAAGTCCCCAGCACCCTGGTGCTGGGGACTTCACGTGGCGTGCGGGTCAGGCGTCCGCGCGGACTGCCGGCGCGACGGTCAGCGCGTCGCCGGCGTCGTTGCGGTCGACGACCACCTCGTCGCCGTCGCGCACCTCGCCGGCCAGCAGCGCCCGGGCGAGCGTGTCGCCGATCGCCTTCTGCACCAGGCGGCGCAGCGGGCGGGCGCCGTACGCCGGGTCGTAGCCGGTGAGCGTCAGCCAGTCGCGCGCGGCGTCGGTGACGGTCAGCGCGAGCCGCCGGTCCTGCAGGCGCTTCGCGAGCAGGCCGATCTGCAGGTCGACGATGCGCGACAGCTCCTCCGTCCCGAGCGCGTCGAACACGACGACCTCGTCGAGCCGGTTGAGGAACTCCGGCTTGAACGCCGCGCGGACGACGTCCATGACCTTGTCCCGTCGCTGGTCGGCGTTCAGGAGCGGGTCGCTGACGTAGGCGCTGCCGAGGTTGCTGGTCAGCACCAGGATCGTGTTGCGGAAGTCGACGGTGCGGCCCTGCCCGTCGGTGAGCCGGCCGTCGTCGAGCACCTGCAGCAGCACGTCGAACACGTCCGGGTGCGCCTTCTCGACCTCGTCGAGCAGCACGACGGCGTACGGCCGGCGGCGGACCGCCTCGGTGAGCTGGCCGCCGCTCTCGTAGCCGACGTAGCCGGGCGGCGCGCCCACGAGGCGGGCCACCGAGTGCTTCTCGCCGTACTCGCTCATGTCGATGCGGGTGACGGCGCGCTCGTCGTCGAACAGGAACTCCGCGAGCGCCTTGGCCAGCTCGGTCTTGCCGACGCCGGTCGGGCCGAGGAACAGGAACGAGCCGGTCGGGCGGTCCGGGTCGCTGATGCCGGCCCGGGCCCGGCGCACCGCGTCGGACACCGCCTCGACGGCCGGGCGCTGCCCGATGAGGCGCTGCCCCAGCGACTCCTCCATGCGCAGCAGCTTGGCGGTCTCGCCCTCGAGCATCCGGCCGGCGGGGATGCCGGTCCACGCGCTGACGACCTGCGCGATGTCGTCGGCGCTGACCTGCTCCTCGACCATCCGCTCGCTGGTCTGCTCCGCCTCGGCGGCCGCGGCGAGCTCCTTCTCCAGCGCCGGGATGTCGGCGTACGACAGCCGCGAGGCGGTGGTGAGGTCGCCCTCGCGCTGGGCCCGCTCGACCTGCGTGCGCAGCTCGTCGAGCTGCTGCTTGAGCTCGCCGACCCGGTTCAGGCCGGCCTGCTCCTGCTCCCAGCGCGCGGTGAGCGCGGCGAGATCGCCTGACCTGTCGGCCATCTCGCGACGCAGCTGGGCGAGCCGCTCCACGGAGGCGTCGTCGGACTCGCCCTCGAGCGCGAGCTCCTCCATGCGCATCCGGTCCAGCGCGCGCTGCAGCTCGTCGATCTCGACCGGCTTGCTGTCGATCTCCATGCGCAGGCGGGAGGCGGCCTCGTCGACGAGGTCGATCGCCTTGTCGGGCAGGAAGCGCGACGGGATGTAGCGGTCGGAGAGGGTGGCCGCCGCGACGAGCGCGGAGTCGGCGATCTCGACCTTGTGGTGGGCTTCGTACCGGCCCTTGAGACCGCGCAGGATGGCGACCGTGTCCTCGACGGACGGCTCGCCGACGAGCACCTGCTGGAAGCGCCGCTCCAGCGCCGGGTCCTTCTCGACGTTCTCGCGGAACTCGTCCAGCGTGGTGGCGCCGACCATCCGCAGCTCGCCGCGGGCGAGCATCGGCTTGAGCATGTTGCCGGCGTCCATGCTGCCCTCGGCCTTGCCGGCGCCGACGACGGTGTGCATCTCGTCGAGGAAGGTGATGACCTGGCCGTCGCTCTGCTTGATCTCCTCGAGCACCGCCTTGAGCCGCTCCTCGAACTGGCCGCGGTACTGCGCGCCGGCGACCATCGCGGACAGGTCGAGCGACGACGATGCTCTTGCCGCGCAGGCTCTCCGGGACGTCGCCGTCGACCACGCGCTGCGCCAGCCCCTCGACGACGGCGGTCTTGCCGACGCCGGGCTCGCCGATGAGGACCGGGTTGTTCTTGGTGCGCCGGCTCAGGACCTGGACGACGCGCCGGATCTCGTTGTCGCGGCCGATGACCGGGTCGAGCTCGCCGCGACGGGCGCGGTCGGTGAGGTCGACGCCGTACTTCTCGAGGGCCTTGTAGGTCGACTCCGGGTCCTGGGTCGTCACGCGGCGCATCCCGCCGCGGACCTTCGCGAAGGCGTCGACGAGCGCCTTGGGCAGCGCGTTGTTGCTCTTCAGCAGCTGCGCGACGTCGCCGCCGGAGTCGGCCAGCCCGACCAGCAGGTGCTCGGTCGAGACGTACTCGTCGCCGACCTCCTTGGCCTTGCTCTGCGCGACGTTCATGACCGCCATCAGCGCGCGGGACAGCCCCGGCGCGGCGACGTTGCTGCCGCTGGCCTTGGGGAGCGCGGCGAGCAGCCCCTCGGCACGGGTGCGGACCTGCGCCGGGTCGGCGCCGACGGCCTGCAGCAGCGGCGCGGCGATGCCGTCGCCCTGGTCGAGCAGGGCGAGCAGCAGGTGGACCGGCGCGACCTCGGGGTGCCCCTCGGCCGCGGCGCGGCGGACGGCCGTGGAGACGGCCTCCTGGCTCTTGGTGGTCAGACGGTCAGCGTCCATGCGTGCTCCTCGTGCGGTGGTGCGGATCTGCTTCCTGCAACGCCGAGCAGGTTGAGCGTGTTCCGCTCAAGTCTGCGAGACTGGTGCCCGTTCTGCGCGGAGCGCGTCCGCCGGCAGCGAGGCCGGCGACTCGGCGCGGCACGCACCAGCTACCGGCGCTGCGGCTTCCAGACCACGAGCGCGGCATCGCGCATCGGCACGAGGTCCCGGCGCATCGACTGCGCCACGTCGTGACGCGCGCTCTGCACGGCCGCCGTCGCCCGGTGCAGCTCCTCGCCGAGCTCCTGCACCCGGGCCTGCAGCGCCTCGACCTGGTTCTCCAGCTCGATGACCCGCTTGATGCCGGCGAGGTTGACGCCCTCCTCCTGCGAGAGCCGCTGCACCTCGCGGAGCAGGGCGACGTCGCGCGAGGAGTAGCGCCGGCCACCGCCGCCGGCCCGGCCGGGCGTGACCAGGCCGAGCCGGTCGTACTGCCGGAGCGTCTGCGGGTGCATGCCGGACAGCTCGGCGGCCACCGAGATGACGAAGACCGGCGTGTCGTCCTCGATCACGAGACCTCCTCGAACAGGTGCGCCCGCGGGTCGTCGGGCGCCGCGGCGGCGAAGGCCGCGAGGGCCTGCTCCGCCTCCTTGGACAGCCGGGCCGGGACCGCCACGTCGACGGTGACGAGCAGGTCGCCGCCCTGCTTGCCCGACGTGGCGGGCACGCCGCGGCCCTTGACCCGGAAGGTGCGGCCGCTGCCGGTGCCGGCCGGCACCTTCAGCGTCACCGGGCCGTCCAGCGTGGGGACGCTGACCTGCGCGCCGAGCGCCGCCTCCGGGAAGGTCACCGGGACGGTGACGGTCACGTGGTCGCCCTTGCGGGAGAACAGCCGGTGCGGGGTGACGTGCACCGTGACCATGAGGTCGCCGGCCGGCCCGCCGCGCTCGCCCGCTCCGCCGCGTCCGCTCAGCCGGACCTTCGAGCCCTCCGCGACGCCGGGCGGGATCCGGACGTTGAGCGTCTTGCCCTGCACGGCCCGCCCCTCCCCGGCGCACCCGGGGCAGGGGCTGTCCACGGTGCGGCCGCTCCCGCGGCAGGTGCGGCACGGCTCGCTGAACGCGAAGCCGCCCTGCTGCTTCGACGTCACGCCCGCACCGCCGCACGTCGCGCAGGCGTGCGGGGTCGTGCCGGGCGCCGCGCCCGAGCCGCCGCACGTCGAGCAGGGCCCGGTCGTGGTGAGCCGGAGCGGGACGGTCGCGCCGCGCACGGCGTCCACGAAGGACAGCGTCACGTCGGCCTCGACGTCGGCGCCCCGGCGGGGGGCGCGGCCGGCGCTGCGCCCTCCGCCGAACAGGCCGCCGAAGACGTCACCGAGCCCACCGGCCGCCTGGCCGCCGGCGCGGGAGAACAGGTCGCCGAGGTCGAAGCCCGGCACCCCGCCGCCCGCGTAGCCGCCCGGCCCGGGCCGGTACCCGCTGCCGAACAGGCTGCGGGCCTCGTCGTACTCCTTGCGCTTGGTGGTGTCGGAGAGGACGTCGTAGGCCTCGGACACCTCCTTGAACCGCTCCTCGCCACCGGGGTTGGTGTCGGGGTGCAGGTCGCGCGCCAGCTTGCGGTAGGCCTTCTTGATGTCGCTCGCCGACGCGTCCTTGGGGACGCCGAGAGCCTTGTAGTAGTCCTTCTCGACGTAGTCGCGCGCGCTCACGGGTCCCCTCCTCTCAGGGCTCGGTCGGCGGAGCGGGGGCCTCGGCACCAGGCTCGGCCACCGAGACCCGCGCCGGGCGCAGGACGCGCCCGCCGGAGAGCCGGTAGCCCTTCTGCAGGACCGCCGCGCAGGTCGCGACGGTCGCGCTCGCGTCGGGCTCGGCCTGCATCAGCGCCTCGTGCACCGAGGGGTCGAACGCCTCGCCCGCCGCACCGAACTGCTCCAGGCCGAGCTTGGCCGTGAGCTGCTCGAGCGAGGACGCGACCGCGGCGAACGGGCCGGTGAGGTCGCCGTGCTCGCGGGCCCGGTCGATGTCGTCGAGCACCGGCAGCAGGCCGGACAGCAGCCCGGCCGTGGCCATCTCGACGACGGCGACCCGGTCCCGGTCGACCCGCTTGCGGTAGTTGGCGTACTCCGCCGACACCCGCTGCAGGTCGGCCGTCAGCTCGCCGACGCGGTCCGGCTCCGCGGCCTCGACGGCCTCCGGGGCCGGCGGCTCCTCGGCAGGAGCAGCCGCCGGCTCGCGGACGGTGCCGTCGGGGTCGAGCCGGCGCTTGTCCCGGACGACGACCCGGTCCGGGTCGAGGTCCCAGCCCTCCTCCTGCTCGCTCACTTGCCCTCGTCCTCCACGACCTCGGCGTCCACCACGCCGTCGTCCTCAGCGGCCGGGGCGCCGGCGGGGGCGTCCGCGGACTGCTGGGCGTAGAGCGCGCCGCCGAGCTCCTGGGACTTGGTGGCGACCTTCTCCGCGGCGGCCTTGATCGCGGCGATGTCGCTGCCCGCCGAGCACCGACTTCAGCTCGGTGAGGGCCTCCTCGGTCTCCGCCTTGCCCTCGGCCGGGAGCTTGTCGCCGTTCTCGCCGAGGAACTTCTCGGTCTGGAAGACCAGCTGCTCGGCGGAGTTGCGGGTCTCGGCCTCGTCGCGCCGCTTCTTGTCCTCCTCGGCGTACTGCTCGGCCTCCTTCATCATCCGCTCGACCTCGTCCTTCGGCAGCGCGGAGCCGCCGGAGATGGTCATCTTCTGCTCCTTGCCGGTGCCGAGGTCCTTGGCGTGGACGTTCACGATGCCGTTGGCGTCGATGTCGAAGGTGACCTCGATCTGCGGCACGCCGCGCGGCGCCGGCGGCAGGCCGGTCAGCTCGAACATGCCGAGCTTCTTGTTGTACTGCGCCATCTCGCGCTCGCCCTGGAAGACCTGGATCTGCACGGACGGCTGGTTGTCGTCGGCCGTGGTGAAGACCTCGGAGCGCTTGGTCGGGATCGTGGTGTTGCGCTCGATGAGCCTGGTCATGATCCCGCCCTTGGTCTCGATGCCGAGGGACAGCGGGGTGACGTCGAGCAGCAGGACGTCCTTGACCTCGCCCTTGAGGACGCCGGCCTGCAGGGCGGCGCCGACGGCCACGACCTCGTCGGGGTTGACGCCCTTGTTGGGCTCCTTGCCGGCCAGCTCGCGCACCAGGTCGGACACGGCCGGCATGCGGGTCGAGCCGCCGACCAGCACGACGTGGTCGATCTGGCCGATGGAGATGCCGGCGTCCTTGATGGCCTGCTGGAACGGCCCCTTGCAGCGGTCGAGCAGGTCCTGCGTCATGCGCTGGAACTCCGCGCGCGTGATCGTGACGTCCAGGTGCAGCGGGCCCTCCGGGCTCGCGGTGATGTACGGCAGGTTGATCGTCGTCGACTGCGACGCCGACAGCTCGATCTTGGCCTTCTCGGCCGCCTCGCGCAGCCGCTGCATGGCCATCTTGTCGCCGGACAGGTCGATGCCGCCGTTGGACAGCTGGAACTGCTTGACCAGGTGCTCGACGACGCGCTGGTCCCAGTCGTCACCACCGAGCTTGTTGTCGCCGGAGGTCGCCTTGACCTCGATCACGCCGTCGCCGATCTCGAGCAGCGAGACGTCGAAGGTGCCGCCGCCGAGGTCGAAGACCAGGATCGTCTGCTCGTTCTCGCCCTTGTCCAGGCCGTACGCCAGCGCCGCCGCGGTGGGCTCGTTGACGATGCGCAGGACGTTCAGGCCGGCGATCTCGCCCGCCTCCTTGGTCGCCTGGCGCTCGGCGTCGGAGAAGTACGCCGGGACGGTGATGACCGCGTCGGTCACGGTCTCGCCGAGGTAGCTCTCCGCGTCGCGCTTGAGCTTCTGCAGGACGAACGCGCTGATCTGCTGCGGGTTGAAGTCCTTGCCGTCCAGCGACTGCTTCCAGTCGGTGCCGACGTGCCGCTTGACGGAGCGGATGGTCCGCTCGACGTTCGTGACGGCCTGGCGCTTGGCGACCTCGCCGACCAGCACCTCGCCGTTCTTGGCGAACGCGACGATCGACGGGGTGGTGCGGGCGCCCTCGGCGTTCGCGATGACGCTGGGCTCGCCGCCCTCGAGGACGGCGACGCAGGAGTTGGTGGTGCCGAGGTCGATGCCGACGGCGCGTGCCATGGGTTGCTCCTTCTGACGTACGGGGTTGAGTGCTCGCCACTCATGCTAGGACAACGTCCCGCCGCCTTGAGTGTTCCCGGCTCAGGAAGACTTGCTCAGGCCCGTGGCGGCGACCTGGCTGTGATCAACAGCAGTTGACCGCCACGGCGCGCCTCGGCGGGCGGCGGTGACCCGCCGTTGATCAGAGCGGGCGCCGTCCGCCGGCCTGCTGCGCGCGCAGCTCCTGGGCCCGCAGGAGCACCCGCTGGCGCGTCTGCTCGGGTCGGCACCGCACCTCGAACCAGGTGACCCGCTCGGTGTGCCAGCCCAGGCGGCGGCCGGTCTCGTCCCGGCGGGCGTCCCGGGCGGCCATCCGCTCGCCGGAGTGCCCGGCCCTCCCGTCGGCCTCCACCGCCAGCCGCAGCTCCTCGTCGGCCAGGTCGAAGCGGGCGTGCACCCGTCCGGTCGCGTCCCGCAGCCGGACCTGCGGCACGAGTGCAGGCAGCACCGGCCGGAGCAGCAGCCGCGTCAGGCCCTCCAGCGCAGACTCCGCCCGGCCGTCCGCCGCAGCGACCGCCCGCGCCAGGGCCGGCACGCACCGCTCGCCGCGGTGCCGCGCCAGCACGGCCTGCAGGTCGTCCACGGTCAGCAGCCCCCGGTGCAGGGCGGCGTCCAGCACGCACACCAGCGCCTCGTACGACAGGACGCGCGCGAGGCCCGGCAGGGCGCGCGGGAGCGCCAGCGAGGGGCAGCCGTCCACGCGCACCCGGTCGCCGCGCTGCAGCCGCAGGGACTGCACGTGCAGCGCCGCGGTGCCGCGCACGGCTCGGCCCTCGAGGGCGACGTCGTCGTGCACCCCGTCGGCGGCACCGGTAGCAGGATCCTCGTCGTCGACCAGCGGCAGCCGGTACAGCCGCGCCGTCGTCCGCGCCGCGGCCCGCGCCCGGCCCGGGCCGCCACCGGCCAGCACCGCGGCCCAGGCCCGCATCGTCACCGAGGGGCGCACGCCGCCCCAGCAGCAGACGCCGCGGTGCAGCAGCTGCCAGTGCCCGCTGGCCACCCGCCGGGCGATGGCGCCCTCCGACAGGCCCGCCGCGCGAGCCTGCGCCCAGGTCCACACGCCGCCGGTGCCGGCACCGAGCGCCGCCTCGCCCACGGGCTCGTACAGCTCCGGCTCGTTCACGCACGGCAGCGTGCGGTCCGGCCGGCGCCCCGCGCGCCGTCCGCCGAGCACCTGTGGACGGGCTGCCGGGTCGCCCACCTCGGTCATCGGCGGGCTGCCGCCGCGACACGCCGTCGTACGCGGCGGTGCACTGCCGATGATCACCCCGTGGCAACGGGGCGCGCGGCGCACCCGGGTGTGCCACCGTGGCGTCGTGCTCTCGGAGATGCGCAACGACCGCGGCGGTCCGAACTGGCGCATGCGCCTGCTCGCCGTCGTGCTCGCCCTGCTGCTCGCCGGCCCGCTGACCGTCTTCCTGCTCCAGGCAGCCGCGCGGGTGCTCGACCTGGCCCTCTAGCGGGCCCGGCGCGCGGACCCCAGGCGGCCCGAGGACACTGGTGCGCGGGACAGGCGCACGGCGACCCGGTTACCCGCCGGTAGGTAGGGGTCCGGGGCCGGTCGTACGCTTCCCAGGCTGCGGTGCCTGGGCACCGCCCCGTACCAGGAGGACCTGTGGAAACGCACATGATCGTGCGCTTGGTGGTCGGTCTGACGATCGCCCTCGTCGCGCTGGCGGTCGCCGGCCGCCGGGTGTTCTTCCTCTACCGGATGATCGCCAGCGGCCAGCCGTCCCCCGGCCGGCTCGACGCGTGGCCCAAGCGCCTGCTCGGCCAGGTCGTGGAGGTCTTCGGGCAGGCCCGCCTGCTGAAGTGGAACGTCCCCGGCATCGCGCACTTCTTCGTGTTCTGGGGCTTCCTCATCCTCACGTTCACGATCATCGAGGCCGTCGGCGCGCTGTTCCAGGTCGACTTCGCCATCCCGATCATCGGCAAGACGCGCGCGCTGGGCTTCCTCGAGGACTTCTTCGGCGTCGCCGTGCTCCTCGGCCTGATCGTGTTCGCGATCATCCGCCTGCGCTCGGAGCCCAAGACCGTCGGCCGCGACTCCCGCTTCTACGGCTCGCACACCGGCGCCGCCTGGGGCGTTCTCGGGCTGATCTTCCTGGTCGTCCTCACCCTGTTCGGGATCCGCGCCGCCCAGCTCAACACCGGCGTGTCGCCTTGGCAGGAGACGCCCTGGGCGCCGTTCTTCTCCAACCTGGTCGCGCACGCGATCGAGCCGCTCGGCGAGACCGCCAACGAGCGGATCGAGGACGTCATGGTCCTCGGCCAGATCGCCGTCGTCTTCGGCTTCCTGGTGCTGGTCACGTACTCCAAGCACCTGCACATCTTCGTCGCGCCGATCAACGTCCTGACCAAGCGCAACCCCGACGGCGTCGCCCTCGGCGGCCTGCTCCCGATGATGAGCGGCGGCAAGGTCCTCGAGCTCGAGGAGGCCGACCCGGAGGTCGACACCTTCGGCGTCGCCAAGGTCGAGGACTTCAAGTGGACCGCGATGCTCGACATGGCGACCTGCACCGAGTGCGGCCGCTGCCAGAGCCAGTGCCCGGCCTGGAACACCGGCAAGCCGCTGTCGCCCAAGCTGCTGATCATGAACCTGCGCGACCACCTGTTCGCCAAGGCGCCGTACGTCCTGGGCACCCTCACGGCGCCCGAGGACCACGTGCCGGACCTCAAGCCGGTCGGCGACGACGACGACCACGCGGGCGGCCACGGCCACGCGGTCCCCGAGTCCGGCTACGAGCGGATCATGGGCACCAACCACGACCAGGCCGTACGACCGCTCGTCGGCACCGCCGAGGAGGGCGGGGTCATCGACCCCGACGTCCTGTGGAGCTGCACCACCTGCGGCGCCTGCGTCGAGCAGTGCCCGGTGGACATCGAGCACGTCGACCACATCCTCGACATGCGCCGCTACCAGGTGCTCATCGAGAGCGCGTTCCCGAGCGAGGCCGGCGTGATGCTGCGCAACCTCGAGAACAAGGGCAACCCGTGGGGCCTGAACAACAGCGACCCGCACCGAGTGGACCGAGGGTCTGCCCTTCGAGGTCCGCATGGTCGAGGACACGATCCCGGACGAGGTCGAGTACCTGTTCTGGGTCGGCTGCGCCGGCGGCCTGGAGGACCGCGCGAAGAAGGTCACCCGCGCGTTCGCCGAGCTGCTGCACACCGCGGGCGTCGAGTTCGCGATCCTCGGCGAGCATGGAGGCCTGCACCGGTGACCCGGCCCGCCGCCTCGGCAACGAGTTCGTCTTCCAGATGCTCGGCATGCAGAACGTCGAGGTCCTCAACGGCGTCGGCGCCGGACGCGAGAACCACGTCAAGATCGTGGCGACCTGCCCGCACTGCTTCAACACCCTCGCCAACGAGTACCCGCAGCTCGGCGGCCACTACGAGGTCGTCCACCACACCCAGCTGCTCGGCAAGCTCGTCGACGAGGGCCACCTCGTGCCGGTCACCCCGGTCGACGAGAAGGTGACCTACCACGACCCCTGCTACCTCGGGCGGCACAACCGCGTCTACACCCCGCCGCGCGAGATCCTCAACGCCATCCCCGGGTTCCAGACCGTGGAGATGCAGCGCTGCAAGGAGCGCGGGTTCTGCTGCGGCGCCGGCGGCGCGCGCATGTGGATGGAGGAGAAGATCGGCAAGCGGATCAACGTCGAGCGCACCGACGAGGCGCTGACGACCGACGCCGACCTGATCTCCACCGCCTGCCCGTTCTGCATCGTCATGCTCAGCGACGCCGTGACGGCCAAGCAGCAGGAGGGCACGGCCAAGGAGGGCGTGCAGGTGCTGGACGTCAGTCCAGATCCTGGCCCGCTCGCTCAAGGCGCCGGCGCTCGTCGGGGCCGGTGCGCCCGCGATCACCGAGGACGTCGTCGTCGAGGCGCCTGGGCCGATCGCGCGCGACGCCGGACGCCACCGCGGGCGCCGACCAGTCGAGCTGGCGCAGTCGCACGGCGTCACCGGCGAGGGCACCGTCAAGGAGCCGGCCTCCAGCGGCGAGACGCTGCGCGACGTGCCGACCGAGGGCGAGCCGGCCGGCACCGTCGACCCGGTCGCCGGCGCCAACGCCGGCAGCGGTCCGGAGCACAGCACCGGCACGCCGGGCGACGCCCCCGGCGGCGCCAGCGAGGGCCAGGGCCCCGGCGGGCACGAGCCGCCGAGGGCCGACCAGCCCTAGCGCCTGCACGACGAGGCCGCCGCCCCGCGAGCGGGACGGCGGCCCTTCGTTCGTAGGCGTGGAGCGGGCGACGGGAATCGAACCCGCGTGTCTAGCTTGGGAAGCTAGCGCACTACCATTGTGCTACGCCCGCAGGAGCGATCGGAAGTCTAGCCGCACCCGTCGTGCCTCAGCCGGACAGGCAGCAGTCGTCGTAGGTCGCGCCCGACTCGCACCAGCACGCCTCATCAGGCCTCGGTGGCCACGAGCAGACGTCGCCGAGCGCCACCCGCTCCTCCGCGTACGCCTCACGGGTCGCCTCGTCGTCCACGTCGCTGCCGGTGCGGGCGAGGTGCTCGGACAAGCCCGCGACGCGCATCGGGACCAGCAGCAGGTGGACCCGGCGCGCGGCGTCCCGCAGGTTGCGTTCCACCGTGCCCCAGTAGTCGTCCGGCAGGTCGTCCTCGAACAGCGACGGCCACAGCAGCCTGGCCGCATCGAGGTCCGCTCGCGGCCAGAACTGCACCGCTGCCGTCGCACGGGCGCGCCGGCTCATTCCGTGGGCGTCCGGCTGAAGCGCAGGTGCGACCGGGACGGCGTCGGCCCCCGCTGACCCTGGTACCGCGAGCCGTAGGTCGCACTCCCGTACGGCTCCTCCGCCGGTGAGGTGAGCGGCAGGACGCAGATCTGGCCGATCTTCATGCCGGGGTACAGCTTGATCGGCAGGTTCGCGACGTTCGACAGCTCGAGGGTCACGTGGCCGCTGAAGCCCGGGTCGATGAAGCCGGCCGTGGAGTGCGTCAGCAGGCCGAGGCGGCCCAGCGAGCTGTTGTGGGTCGGGACGAACGTGCGGCCCACGAGGAACATCCCGCTGGGCGCGGCCACCTGGATGCAGCGCACCGGGACCGACGGCACCGGGCGGACGGCCACGACGGATCGGAAGCGCGACTGGCGCAGCTTGGGGGCCAGGCGAGCGAGCTTGCGCTCGAGCCGGAAGACCGGCAGGTGCGGCGTGAACGTCACCTGGTAGCCGGGGGCGCACTCGACGCCGTTGAGGGTGACGCGCTTCTTGCGCTTGACCGGCCGCAGGCCGAGCGAGGCGGCGAGCTCCACGACGGCGTCCGACAGGTGCTCCAGCGTGCTGACGAACTCGCATCGGCCGATGTCGTCCGCGTACCCGTCGCTGTCCATGAGGCCCTGCAGCAGCGCGAGCCGCTGCTCGTAGCCGGCGGTGAGGTACGCGGCCGGCACGTGCTTGTCACCGAGCAGGCCCTCCGCGCGCAGGACGGAGTTCAGCCCGTCGTCGCTGCTGAAGCGGCCCGCGCTGTCGCGCCGCCGGTCTGCCGGACGGCCGCCGATGCGCCAGCCGTACGGGGCGGACGTCCTGTGCACGTCGTACCCGGCCTGCCGGATCTCCTCCACCACCTGGAGGTCGGCGGAGGTGATGGTGGCTGACGAGGTCGTGCCGTCGCCCAGCCACACGCCGAGGACGTACGGGTCGACCGGCAGGTCCTCACGGTCGGCGTAGCCAGCAGGCCCGGCAAGGGCGATGTGGTGGTTCCACTCGCGACCGATGCGGAGCGTCGTGGCGAGCTGCTCCGTGGTGCGGCTCGCACCGGGCAGGCCGCGGACCCGCTCCGCCTTCGTGCGCGTCACCCAGAGGTGCTGCGCGTCGGCGAGGAAGAGGGTGCCGTCCGACAGCAGCACCTCGTAGCAGGGCCGGTCGGCCATCGGCGTCAGTCGTCGCGACGACGGTCGTGGGCTGTGCCCTGCTCGTCGAAGACCTCGTCGCCGACCTCGAGGTGCTCCATCGTGGTCCAGCCCCAGGGTGTGGGGACCTCGGTGTCGAGCGCGAGCGCCTTGCCCTCGAGCCGGCTGGCCAGGTCGTCGCCGAGGGTGATGACCTCGAGAGTCGAGCCGAGCACGAACTCGCCCGGGTGCAGCATGAACGCCTCGTCGTCGCCGACCTCGACGAGCTCGGTGAGCTCCGGCTGGTCGAGAGCCGGGTCGATGTGGGTGTACCGGTGGTTGGCGAACACCCGGAAGAACCGGTCGAGGCGCACGTCGATGCTGCTCGGCTGCACCATCGCCTCGTCGTACGGCGAGAGCGCCATCCGCCCGGAGGCGAGGGCGGCCTTGAGGTCGCGGTCCGAGAGCAGCATGGGCCGAACCTACCGACGCTCCTGCCGCGGCGGGTGCGGGCGCGGCACGGCGTCGGGATTGACCCGTTCGGCCGCTTCCCCGGCTGCGCCTTCTGGACGATCATGGCTGGTGCGGAGGTGCCGATCTTCTCCGAGCCGGCCGGCCCTCGGCAGGCACCGAGGAGCCCGTCATGAGCCACGACCTGCGTGCTGTCGCAGCCGCGCTGCGCGCCGTGCCGGGCGTGTCCGCCGCCGAAGTGCAGCCCGACGCGTCCGGCGGTGTGGACTGCCTGCGGCTCGGGCTGGAGCCCGGCGCAGACGCCCAGGCCGTCGCGGAAGCGGCGAGCCGGCTCGTGCACGAGCGCTTCGGCGCACGTCTGCACCGCGGGCAGGTGCAGGTCGTCGAGGCCGACGAGGCGGCACCCGCCGCCGCCCTGCCGACGCAGCGGCCCCCTCGTCCGGCCATCGTCCGCACCGACCTGGTCACGAGCGGGGTGGACTTCAGCGCCACCGTCATCCTGTCGGCGTACGAGCGGGCCGTGTCCGGGTGGGCCCGCGGGGCGACCACCGGGCCCGGCATGCAGCGCGCCGTCGCGCAGGCGACGCTCAAGGCCGTCGAGCGCCTCGTGCACGACAGCGCGCGGCTGGAGCTCGACCACGTCGACGTGTCCCAGAACGGCCAGGGCCGCACCGTCCTCGTCTCGCTCACCTTCATCACCGGGCAGGGGGTCGAGCGGCTCGTCGGCTCGGCCGTGGTCCGGGACGACGAGAGCGCTGCCGTCGTGCGCGCCACGCTGGACGGCGTCAACCGGCGCATCGAGGTGCTCCTCGACGATCGGCCCTGACGGAGGCGGTGGATGTGTACCGTCTGCCCGGAAAGGGACGGGGGGCCATGAGCGCTGCGCTCACGACGAGCCCTCCCGAGGCGCCAGGACCTGCGCCGGGGGAGGTCGCGGAACCGGCGCTGCTGCGCCCGGTCCGCCGTGTCCTCACCGCAACGGTCGTCGCGGCGGACCTGCTGACCCTCGAGCTGGAGGCAGCGGACGTGCCCGAGCTGTCCATGCTCGTGCGCAGTCGTGCCCCCCGGCCGGTGCCGGGGCTGGTCCTGTGGCCGACCGCCCTGCCGGCGTGCGACTGGCACAGGGGGGTGGTGCTCGTCGCGTCCGCGCGGGACGCGGACGCGGCCCGGCGGGTGGCCGTGCACAGCGCGGCGACCCTCGTCTCCGACCTGCTCACCTCCGAGCGGCGCCGACTGGCGGCCGAGCAGCTGGCCAGCCGCGCCGTCGAGCTGGCCGGCATCGACCCGCTGACCGGGCTCGGCAACCGACGGACCTGGCGCCGCGCCCTCGAGGACGAGGCCGCGCGCGCCACCCGCTACTCCCGCTGCACCGCCGTGGTCGTCATCGACCTCGACGGCCTCAAGAGCATCAACGACGCCCACGGCCACGCCGTCGGCGACGCGCACCTGCGACGGGCGGCGGAGGCGGTCCGGGAGGCCGCCCGCAGCGTCGACGTCGTCTGCCGTCTGGGGGGCGACGAGTTCGGGGTGCTCGCGCCGGAGACGTCCCAGGACGGCGCCACCCGCCTGGTCGAGCGGTTGCGGTCCTCGCTGGAGGCTGCCGCCGTGCACGCCAGCATCGGCGTCGCCACCGACGCGCAGGGCGCCCTCGAGCGCACCTGGAACGCAGCGGATCAGGACATGTACCGGGCCAAGAAGGCGCGCAGCGCCCCGTGACGCGCGAGAGCCGCCGTCCCGCGGTCGGGGCGGCGGCTCTCGGCGAGGCGTCTAGACGCCGGCGTGCTGGCTGATGAAGGCGCGCATCGACGGGTTGTTCACCTCGGAGTAGACGCCCGGGAACGTCGGCACGCCGCAGCCGAGGCCGTACGAGACGATGCCGATCTGGACGCGGCGGCCACCGGTGGTCGCGAACAGCGGGCCGCCGCTGTCGCCCTGGCAGCTGTCCTTGAGGAAGCCCTCGGCGCACACGCCGGTCGGGCCGTCCACGTCGCAGCTGTCGTCGCCGACGACGGACAGGTCGACCTCCTGCAGGCGGTTCGTGGTGAGCAGCCCGCCCCCGGCGAGCGGGGTGCGGTCGCCCCAGCCGGTGACCTTGACCGGCGCGCCGTCGGCCTCGAGGGCGTCGTCGCCGGCACCGGCCAGCGCGATCGGCGGCACGGACGTAGGCGTGGCCAGGCGGAGCAGGGCGACGTCGTGGGTGGAGGCGTCGGCGTCGTAGTCCGGGTGGACGAGCACCTCCGCGACCTCGCGGCGCTGGCCGCTGCCGTCGCTGTTGTCCACGGTGCCGGCGACGATCGACAGGCCGGTGGCGTCGCCGTCCGGGACGCAGTGCGCGGCGGTGAGGACCCAGCTCGGCGCGATGACGCTGCCGCCGCAGAAGGCGAAGTCGCCGTCCTGCAGGGAGGCGGTGAAGTCGTAGGCACCGGCCGGCGCGGCGGAGCCGCCGACGACGGCCGACGCGGGCGAGGCCGTCAGGCCGGCGACAGCCAGGCCGGCGAGGGCGGACAGGACCAGGGGGGTGCGCACGAGGTGCCTCCAGGAAGTGGGGTGTTCTCTGCGTCCAACGGACAGGGGAACGCTTCCTCGCGCCCGGATAGTCCCTTTTGACCACTCCGCCGGTCCTCGGGCCAAGCGGCGCAGGCGCAGGGGAGGGCCCGGGCTCCGCGCCGCGCGGCCGGCCGTGCTGTGGCAGCGTCGCAGGCTCGGCAGGACGAGCGACAGGAGCGGGCGTGCGGGGACGGGTGGTGGCAGGCGTGCTCGCGTCGCTGGTCGGCGCGGCCGCCGTCGGGGCCGGCGGTCTGCTGGTGCTCGGGTCGCAGGAGGCTCTTCCCGGCACGACGGTCGCCGGCCAGGAGGTCGGCGGTCAGGACGCGCGTGCGCTGCGGGCCACCGTCGAGCGGCTGGCCGCGGCGCGGACGCAGGGCGCGCTGCCGGTCACCGCGGAGGACGTTCTCGGCGAGGTCGACCGCGGCGTGACGCAGGTGGACGTCGACGCGACGGTGGACGCCGCGCTGGACGCCGGGCGCGACGGGCCGGTCGACCGGGTGCTCGGCCCGCTGCTCGGCGCGGCGGGCGGCGAGACCGGACGACCCGTCGGCCTCGTGGTGCAGGTGGACGAGGCCGCCCTGCAGGCGCAGGTCGACGCGCTCGCGAAGACGGTCGACCGCGCGCCCGATCCGGGCGGCATCGAGGTGCGCGGCACCTCCGTCAGCGCCCGGGCCCCGCGGCCGGGGCGGCTGCTGGGCGATGCGCTGACCCTCGTGCGGCAGGCGCTGCAGGACGGCCGCGAGGAGCCGCTCGACCTGCCGGTCACGGTGCAGGTGCCGCCCACGACGCCCGCGGACGTCGACGCCGTCGTGGCGCAGGCCCGCCGCGCGCTGGCCGGCCCGTACAGCCTCACCAAGGACGGGGAGGCGCTCACCGTGACCCCGGGCGACATCGGGCCCCTGCTGAGCTCGCCGCTGGTCGGCGACGCGCTGGTGCTGAAGGTGGACCTGCCTGCCCTGCACGACGTCGTCGAGCGCCGGGCGGAGGCGCTGGAGCGGCCGGCGCGCGAGGCCGGCTTCGTCGTCGCGGGCGCGCCGCCGGTGCTGGACGGCAAGGGGGACCTGTCCTGGTCGCCGCAGCCGGCGCAGGTCGCCGTCACGCCTGGCGCTACCGGGCTCGCCGTCGACGTCGACCCGGCCACGGCACGGCTGTCCGAGCTGATCACCGCGGGGGAGCGGACGCTCGCCCGGGAGCTGCCCCTGCGCGTCGTCGAGCCCGAGCTGACGACCGAGCGGGCGCAGGCCGCCGGGGTGCGCACCCTGATCGGCACCTTCACGACCTACTTCCAGGCCGGTCAGCCGCGCGCGACCAACATCCGGCGCATCGCCGAGATCGTCGACGGCTCCTACCTGGCGCCCGGCGAGGTCCTCAGCCTGAACGCCACGGCCGGCCGGCGCACGAAGGAGCGGGGCTTCGTCGCGGACGGGGCGATCGTCGACGGCGAGCTCACGGACGAGGTCGGCGGCGGCGTCAGCCAGTTCGCCACGACGCTGTTCAACGCCGCCTTCTTCGCCGGGCTGCCGATCCCCGCGCACAAGCCGCACAGCTTCTACATCTCCCGCTACCCGGCCGGCCGCGAGTCCACGGTCTACTTCGGCTCCGTCGACGTGAAGGTCGGCAACGACACCGGCCACGGCATCCACGTGACGACGAGCAGCACGCCGAGCTCGGTGACGGTCGCGCTGTACGGCGACAACGGCGGCCGGCGGGTCACCGCGTCGCACGGCCCGCGGCGAGCCGCGCGAGGGCGGCGGCTTCCGGATCTCCGTGACCCGCACCGTCAGCGGCGGCGACGGGGTCGGCGGGCGGCGCGTGTTCCGGACGACGTACGACCCGACGCCCGACCACTGAGTCGTCGAGGCGCGGGCGGTAGTCGGCCGGCTGTTGCCCGATCTGCCTGCCTGCGCCAGGGTGTGCGCCAGGGCGGGTGATGAGGATGACGCTGACGACGTCGGTGCTGCACGACGACGGGATCGCGATCGTCGCGCTCGCGGGGGAGCTCGACCTGGCGGTGACCGGGCAGCTGGACGCCGTCGTGGGCGGTGTTCTCGCGGACGGGCTGCAGCTCGTCCTGCTCGACCTGGACCGGCTCGCCTTCTGCGACTCGACCGGGCTCGGGGCGCTGCTGCGCACGTCACGGCGGGTGCGCGAGGCGGGCGGCACCTGCGTCGTCGCGGGAGCGCAGGACGCCGTGGCGCGGCTGCTCGTCCTGACGCAGATGCGGCGCGCGCTGCACCTCGACCCCGAGGTCCAGCCGGCGCTGCTGGCGCTGCGCGCCTCCGCCGACGCCTAGCCGGCTCAGCCCAGCGCGACGGCGGCCACCGCCACGGCGTTGCGCAGCGCGTGGACCCCGATGCCGGGGCCGAGCCGGCCGGTCCGCCGGGTCAGCACGCACAGCCCCAGCCCGAAGACGCCGGTCGCCAGCACGATCGGCAGCCCCGCCAGGCCCACCGCGGTGGCGTGCAGCGTCCCGAAGCACGCCGACGAGACGACCGCCGCCGGCCAGAACCCGGTCCGCAGCATCAGCCCGCGCAGCACCACCCCGCGGAACAGCAGCTCCTCCAGCACCGGCGCCACGAGCACCGCGGCCACGACGAGCAGCACGAGCGAGCCTGGCCCCTGCTCGCGCAGGAAGCCGGCGTTCTCGACCGGCACGTCGCGCAGCGCCGGGACGGCCAGCCGGGCCAGCACGATGACGGCGCTCTGCGCCAGGAGCAGCAGCAGGGACCACCGCACGATGCGGCCGGTGTCCGACCAGGCGGGCGGCTCCAGCCCGAGCGCCCGCTCCACGCCGCCGGACTGCCGGGCGGGCCGGCGCACGGCCACCACCGCCCCGACGCCGAGCAGCACGGTCGCGCCCGTGACGGCGACCGCCGACGGCACCTCCGGCAGCGCGGCCAGCAGGAGGACGGAGACGAGCAGCGAGAGCGGTACGACGGCCACGGCGAGCAGCGCGTCCCGGACGCCCCAGGTGCGGCCGGGCTCGGCCGCCAGCTCGGCGACCCGCTCGTCGAGGGTCACCGGGGACCCACCCGCTCGTCGCGCCTCACAGCGCGCGGCCGATCGCGAAGCCGGCCGCCGCGAGCGCCAGCCCCGGCACCAGGTGCAGGGCGAGCAGCCGGACCGGCCGCTCCGTCGTCAGCACGTCCCAGGCGAGGGTGGACGCCGTCGTGAACGACCCGAGGACGCCGACGGCGAGGAGCAGCCGCGCGGGCGGGGCCGCTCCGGCCACGACGCCGGCCAGCAGGCTGCCGAGCAGGTTGACCAGCGCGGTCCCCCACGGCCGCGGGCAGGCCCGGTCCAGCAGGTAGCGGGCCGGGGCGCCGACGGCACCGCCGACCGCGACGGCCAGCTCCGGGCTCACGGCACCACCGGCGGCGGCCCGGCCGGCCGCTGCGCCACCGCCCGCCCCAGCAGCCCCGCCGCCAGCAGCGAGAGCACCCCGACCGCCACGTACGCCAGCGCGACGCCCGGCCGGCCCGCGTCGGCCAGCAGCACGGCGTCGACCACGAAGCCGGAGAAGGTGGTGAAGGCGCCGAGCAGCCCGGTGCCGAGCAGCAGCCGGAGCCTCGCGCCCCCCGTCCGGCTGAGCAGCGCGCAGAGCAGCGCGGCGCCGACGGCGTTCACGAGCAGCGTGGACCAGGCCCAGCTGCCGGGCTCGTGCGGCAGCGCGACCCCGAGGCCGTAGCGGGCCAGAGCGCCGACGACGCCGCCGGCGGCGACGAGCAGCAGCGCGTTCAGCGGCGCCGCACCCCCGTCAGCGCGAGGTCGCCGACCCGCCGCGGGATCCAGGTGAAGGCCAGCACCGGCGACATCCGCCGCGACGGCACGACGTGGGCCCTGCCCTGCTCGACGCCGTCGAGCACCTTCGTCGCGACCTCCTCGGGCGTGACGACGCGGGTGAGCTGCAGGCGGACCCAGCGCTCGAGCGCGGCGGCGGCGACGCCGTGCTGCTCGATGTCGCCCCACATCCGGGTGCGGACCGGGCCGGGCTCGACGAGGGTCGTGCCGATGCCGGTGCCCTTCAGCTCGAGGCCGACCCCGGCGTGGAAGTGCGACAGCCCGGCCTTGCTGCTGGCGTACGGCACGAGGCCGGGGGCCGTCACGGTGGAGAACCCGGACGACACGGTCACCAGGTGGCCGCGGCCGCGGGCGACCATCCCGGGCAGCACCTGCCGGACGAGCTCAGCGGGAGCGAGCAGGTTGACCTCGTACAGCGCCCTCATCTGCTCGGCGGTCACCTCGAGCAGGCCGGCGACGGCGTCCAGCCCGGCGCAGCTGACGAGCACGTCGACGGGCCGCCCGGCGCCGGCCTCGGCGCGCGCGACGAGCCCCTCCCGCTCCGCGGCGCTGCCGAGGTCGCAGGGCAGCGCGTGCCCACCGAGCTCGGCGGCGCGCGCGGCGAGGACGTCGGCAGAGCGGGCGACGAGCGTGACGGTGGCGCCCCTGCGGGCGGCGTCGGCGGCGACCGCTGCGCCGATCCCGCGGGAGGCGCCGGTGACGAGGACGTGCGCACCGGAGAGCTTCATGGAGCCAGCCTGCCCCGTCGCGGCGCGGGTCAGCTGTTGAGCTGCGCGAGCAGGCGGCGCAGGTAGGCCTGCCGGGCCGCGGACAGCTCCGGGCGGGCGGGCGTCATGAGCAGCGCGCCGGCGCGGCTGAGCCGGTCGGCCTCGTCGACGGCGTGGGTGAAGTCGCGGACCAGCTCGGCGTCGTCCCGGCGCAGCGTCAGCGACAGGTCGACCCGCGGCTGACCGGCGGAGACCGCCACGGCCAGCTGGTGCTTGAGGCCTGCGCGGACCGAGTCCATGCCCGCGGCGGCCTGCAGGACGCTGCGCACGACGCGGGCGGTGTCGTCCGGGACGTCCTCGTCACCGGCGAGCAGGCACAGCTCGCGCAGCAGGCCCTCGACGTGCGCCTCGGCGGCGGCCACCAGCTCGGTGTCGAGGTCGGTGAGCACCACCCGCACCTGCTCCAGCGCCGGGTCCTCGGCCAGGTCGTCGCCCCATGCGGCGAGCAGCGCGTCGACGTCGGCCTCGAGCTCGTCGGCCTGGTCGCCGTCGTGCAGCTCGAACCAGACCCGCTTGCCCTGCGGGTGCGGCTCGACGCCCCAGCGGTCGGACGCCGCGCTGATGAGCATCAGCCCGCGGCCGGTGACCGCCGTCGGGTCGAGCATCGAGAAGGACGGGCTGACCGGGCTGCCGTCTCCCACCTCGACGCGCAGGCAGTGCTCGCCCAGTACCAGGCGCAGCACGATCGGGTCGCGGCCGTGCAGGACGGCGTTGGTCACCAGCTCGGAGAGGGCGAGCTCGCCGTCGTCGACGCGCTCGGCGAAGGGGCTGCCTGCGATCAGGTCCCGGAGGGCGGCGCGGGCGACGGGGGCGGAGTCGGGCACGGCACGCAGCGCCAGCTCGCGCTGCTCGACGACGTCCGCCCGGTCTTCCACTGCCCCTCCTCCCGCGCCCGGTACGACAAGGGTGCCACGGCCCGCCCAGCGGGGCACGCACGGCTCCGCGAAGCCGATACCCGGAGGCCGGCGAGTCACTCCTGCAGGCAGGTGACCACCAGCACGTGGGCGTCGCCGCGCAGCGCCCGCGGGCCGGCCGCCGTGAGGCGCACGGCGTCCCCGGCGTGCAGCCGCAGGTCGTCCAGCTCGCCATCGCCGTCGGCGACGTGCAGGTGCGCGAGCGGCACGTCCGGCAGCGTCCAGCTGCCGCGCAGCCGTCCGGCGTGGACGCCCGGCAGCACCTCGCAGAGCCGCCCGGCGACGACCTGCTCGTACGACGGGTCCGCGTCGACCCCCGCCGTCAGCCAGAGCTGCAGGAAGCGGGTGGGCCCGCCCGTGGCGCGCTCGGCGTGCACCACCCCCCGGCCGGTCGTCATGCGCTGCACCGTGCCGGCGGGCACCCGTGCGGTGCGCCCGCCCTCCTCGTGCTCCAGCTCGCCGGACAGCACCCAGCTGACGACCTCGAGCCCGCGGTGCGGGTGCGGGTCGAAGCCGGCGCCCGCGTCGAGCCGGTGCTCGTCGTGCAGCACGAGCCGGCCGTGCCCGACGTGCGCCGGGTCGTAGTGCGCGCCGAAGGAGAAGGCGTGCCGCGTCTCCACGCCGGGGCTCCGGGTGACGAACCGCTCGCTCGCCCGCCGCACGAGCAGGGCGCTCACCTACGCGTCGTCGTACGAGGCGGACAGCGACGGCTCGGCCAGCACGCGCGCGACGGCCTTGCCGTGCCAGCGGTGGCCGCTCGGCGCGCGGAAGCCCTCCCGGTTCAGGGCGGCCGCGATGGTGGCGAGGGAGGCCCCGTCCCCGTGCAGCTCCCACAGGCGCACCAGCCCGTGCTCGGGTCCGACCTCGAGGCGCTGCCGGGGGGCACGGGTCGGGACGGCCTGCACCGGCTCGGCGGTCACGACGCTGACCGCGGCGAGGGCGGCGGGCAGCTCCTCGGCCCGCACGCCTGCGTGCCAGAGGAAGCCCTGGCCGGCCACGCAGCCGAGCCGGCGGAGGACGGCCAGCTGGGCCTGCGTCTCCACGCCCTCGGCCACGACGGCCATCTTCGTGGCGCGGCCCAGCTCGACCACCGACGCGGCGATGGCGAGGTCGGCGTCGTCCTCGTGCAGGCGGGCGACGAAGGTCCGGTCCAGCTTGATGATGCTGGCCGGCAGGGCGCGGACGTACGTCAGCGACGACCAGCCCGTGCCGAAGTCGTCGATGGCGATCCGGACGCCGGAGTCCGCCAGCCGGGTGAGCATCCGCACGCCCATGTCCAGGTCGTTCATGACGTCGGTCTCGGTGACCTCGATGACGAGGGACGAGGCCGGCAGGCCGCTGTCGCGCAGCGCCTGCTCGACGGCGGCGGCGAAGCCGGGGTCGACCACGTTGGTCGCCGTCACGTTGACGGCCAGGTAGCTCTCCGCCGGGACGGCCCCCGCCATCCGCATGCCCGAGAACTCGGCGCAGGCGTTCCGCAGCACCCACGCGTCCAGCTCGCGGCCCAGGCCGGTCTTCTCGGCGACGGCCACGAAGTCGCCCGGCGGCACGGGGCCGCGCTGGGGGTGGTCCCAGCGCAGGAGCGCCTCGACCCCGAGGACCTCGCCGCTGCGCAGCGCCACGACCGGCTGGTAGACGAGGTGCAGCGCGTCGGAGGACAGCGCGTCGCGCAGCTGGCCGGACAGCACCAGGCGCTGCTCGGCCTGCAGCGAGAGGTCGCCGACGAAGGCGCTGACCTGGGAGCGGCCACGGGCCTTGGCGTCGTAGACGGCGGCGTCGGCCGCGCGCAGCAGCGCGGAGCCGTCGACACCGGGGGAGGTGGCGACGCCGATGCTGGTGGACAGGTGCAGGCGCTGGCCGTCGACCTCGATCGGCTGGCGGACGACCTCGAGCAGCCGGCCGCCGACCTGCGCCGCGGTGGCCTCGTCGGTGTCCGGCAGCAGCACGACGAACTCGTCGCCGCCGAAGCGCGCCACCGTGTCTCCGCGACCGACCGACGCGCGCAGCCGCGCCGCGACCTCCAGCAGCACCTGGTCGCCGAGCACATGGCCCTGCGCCTCGTTGACGTCCTTGAAGGCGTCCAGGTCGAGGTAGAGCACCGACAGCGGCGCGCCCGTGCGCTGAGACGCGGCGTCGAGCTGCGCCAGCCGATCGGCGAGCAGGGTGCGGTTCGGGAGACCGGTGAGGTCGTCGTGCAGGGCGGCGTGCGAGAGGGCTTGCTCCCAGGCGCGCTGCTCGGTGATGTCGCGCGCGATGGAGCTGCTGCCGACGTAGCGTCCCGTCGCGGTCCAGCACCGGCGAGACGGTGAGCGACACGACCACGGTGCTCCCGTCGCGGCGCAGCCGCTCCACCTGGCCGCGGAACGGCTCGCCGCGCCGCAGCCGCTCGGTCTTCGCGACGAAGGCGGCCACGCCGTCCGGCGGCACCACCAGCGTCAGCGGCTGCCCGACCGCCTCCGCAGGGGACCAGCCGTAGAGCTCGCAGGCGGCGTCGTTCCAGGTGAGGATCGTGCCGTCGGGTGCGCTCGTGATCACGGCGTCGCCCATGGACGCGACGACCGCCTCCATGCGCCGGGCGGCCAGCTCCGCGGACACGCGCTCGGTGATGTCGGCGCTGACGCCGATCACGCCGACGACCTCGCCGGCATCGTCGAGCAGCGGCCGGTTGGTGACCAGTGCCGTGAGCTCGCTGCCGTCGCGCCGGCGCACCACGAAGTCACCGGTCCACGACAGGCCGCTGCGCAGCGCCGTCATGATCTCCTCCGCCTGCTCGCGGGACGTCGAGGACGGGGTGAGGTCGACGATCGACTGGCCGATCGCCTCGGCCGCGCTCCAGCCGTACAGCTCCTCGGCGGCCCGGTTCCAGTAGAGGACGAGCCCGCCGGCGTCGGTGGCGATGACCGCCTGCCCGACCGCCTGGAGCAGGCGCGCGGTGAGGGCGTTCTGGTCGAGCACGCGCTGCGCTGCGTTCGGGTCGATGGTCACGGGCAGCAGCGTGCCCGTTTCCGCCGCACTTCGTGCGGGTTCGCGGACCTTTGGCCCGAAGGGCCCAGGCGACCGCAGCCTCCGCGGGGACTCGTCACTCCGCCCGCGCGCGTTCCGCCGACCGGCCGCTTGCGCGGGTTACCCGCCGGTAGCATCCTGTTCCCTACTCGCCGGTAACCACGGCCAGATCCGAGGAGCCCCCGTCGATGGGTCACTACAAGAGCAACCTGCGCGACATCGAGTTCAACCTGTTCGAGGTGTTCGGCGCCGACCGGACGCTGGGGCAGGGCCCCTTCAGCGAGCTCGACGAGGACAGCGCCCGCGACGTGCTGAAGGAGGTGGAGCGCCTCGCCACCGCCGACCTCGCCGAGAGCTTCACCGACAGCGACCGCAACCCGCCGGTCTTCGACAAGGACGCCGGCACCGTGACGATGCCGAAGAGCTTCCTGAAGAGCTACCAGGCGTACGCCGACGGAGGCTGGGACAGGCTCGACCTGCCCGTCTCGCTCGGCGGCATCGGCGCCCCGCCCACCCTGCGCTGGGCGGCCAACGAGATGGTCCTGGGCGCCAACCCGGCCATCTACATGTTCGGCTCCGGAGCGGGCTTCGCGGCGATCCTGCACCGCAACGGCACCGAGGAGCAGAAGCGCTTCGCCGAGCTGGCGATCGAGCGGCAGTGGGGCGCCACCATGGTGCTGACCGAGCCCGACGCGGGCTCCGACGTCGGCGCCGGCCGGGCGACCGCCCGCCTCCAGGAGGACGGCACCTGGCACCTCGAGGGCGTGAAGCGCTTCATCACCTCGGCCGAGTGGGACTGGCCGGAGAACATCTTCCACCTCGTGCTGGCCCGCCCGGTGGGCGTGCCGGGTGCGGGCGGCCCGGGCACCAAGGGCCTGTCGCTGTTCCTCGTCTCCAAGTTCCACGTCGACGTCGAGACCGGTCAGCTCGGTGAGCGCAACGGCGTCGTCGTCACCAACGTCGAGAAGAAGATGGGCCTCAAGGTCTCCACGACCTGCGAGGTCACGTTCGGCGAGAAGACCCCCGCCGTCGGCACGCTCGTCGGCGACGTGCACGACGGCATCGCGCAGATGTTCCAGGTCATCGAGAACGCCCGCATGTTCGTCGGCGCCAAGGCCATCTCGACGCTGTCGACCGGCTACCTGAACTCCCTGGACTACGCCAGGCAGCGCGTCCAGGGCGCCGACCTGACGCAGATGACGGACAAGACGGCGCCGCGCGTGACCATCACGCACCACCCGGACGTCCGCCTCATGCTCATGCGCCAGAAGGCCTGGGCGGAGGGCCTGCGCGCGCTGGTCTTCTACACCGCAAGCCAGCAGGACCGCGTCGAGCTGAGCACCCACGAGGGACAGGTCGACGACCTCGCCGTCCGGCTCAACGACCTGCTGCTGCCGATCGTGAAGGGCTACGGCTCGGAGAAGGCGTACGAGCTGCTCGCCACCTCGCTGCAGGTCTTCGGCGGGTCCGGCTTCACGCAGGACTACCCGATCGAGCAGTACATCCGGGACTCCAAGATCGACACCCTGTACGAGGGCACCACGTCGATCCAGGGCATGGACTTCTTCTTCCGCAAGATCGTGCGGGACAAGGGCGCCGCGCTGACCAAGCTCGTCGGCGACATCCAGGAGTTCACCAAGGCCGACGGCGGCGACTCGCTCACTCACGAGCGCGAGCTGCTGGCCAAGGCGCTCGAGGACGTCCAGGCGATGAACGGCCACATGATCAACGACCTGATGTCGGCAGCCCAGGAGGGCAGCCGCAACGCCAACGAGAACATCTACAAGGTCGGGCTGAACACCACCCGCCTGCTGATGAGCTTCGGCGACCTGGTCGTCGGCTGGCTGCTGATGCGCCAGGCCGTCGTGGCCCTGGAGAAGCTGCCGAGCGCCTCCGTCCGCGACAAGGCGTTCTACGAGGGCAAGGTCGCGGCCGCGCGCTGGTTCGCCTCTGCCGTCCTGCCCGAGCTGTCGGCCAAGCGCGCCGTCACCGAGGCGACCGACCTGTCGCTGATGCAGCTCGACGAGGCCGCCTTCTAGCTCGCGCCGCAGGAGGCCGGCCATCCGAACGGGTGGCCGGCCTCCTGCGTTTGCGGGTGCAACCACCCCGTGCCACGGTCGTCGGACGAACCCGGACGAGCGCTCGGCAGCACGCTGTACGTCGTCAACGGGTACGGCGGTGACGAGGTCGTCGTCCTGCGCCTTCGCCCGGATGCCGCCACGACCAGCGTCACCGGCGTGCTGCGCGACCCGTCCCTGGACCGCCCGACGACGGCCGAGGTCAAGGCCGGGAGGATCTACGTCGTCAACGGCCGCTTCGGCGCCGGCGAGGGCACGGACCTGACCTACAGCATCTCGGCGCTGCCGACGCGCTGAGGAGTTCCGGACACGGGGGCAGGATCCGGGCGCCCTGCGGAGATCACCCGTACGGCCGCGTGTCCACGCTGGAGACCCGGGTAGATCCCCGTCACCGCGGCGCACCCTGTTGCCGCACGGACCCTGGAGGAACCATGGGCATCGGCGTCAGCATCTTCCTGCTCGCCATCGGCGCGATCCTCACCTTCGCGGTGGACGCGACGGTCAGCGGGCTCGACATCAACGTCGTCGGGGTCATCCTGATGATCTGCGGAGCCATCGGCCTGCTGCTCACCATGCTGGTCTTCGGCCGCCGCGACACCGTCGGCGCCGACACGGTCGTCACGCGCGAGCGCGACGTCTACTAGCAGCCGCTCGTACGAAGGCCCGCCCCCCTCGGGGGGCGGGCCTTCGTCGTGCTCAGGCCGCGGGCCCCCGCAGGACGAGCCCCAGCCGTGCCGCGGCGCCCGGCACGAGCCGCACCGGGATGCCCCAGTCCTGCTGCGTGATGTGACAGGCGGGGTGCTCCACCCCCTCGTCGCACGAGGCCGCGGTGGCGGCGACGTGCAGCACCCCCTCGCTTCCGGACAGCACGAGCGCACGCGACAGCCCGGTGCTCGCACCGGCGCCCTCGACCAGCAGCTCGGGCGGGGAGGCGGTGACGACCAGCCGCGTCGCCGGGCCCTCGCGCTCGTCGAGGTGCTGACCGGGCGGCGGCTCGAAGACGACCTCCAGCGCGACGGCTCCGGGCGCCACGTCCGTGACCGGGCGCTGCGTCTGCTGGGCCTGCCCCTGGATGCGGGCCATCGCGCCGGGCGCGACCGGCCGCTCGAGCCGGTGCGCGGCGCTCGCGACGACGACGAGGGTGCCCTCGACGACGACCGCGCCGCTGGGCTCGGCGACGCCGGTCGCGAGGGTGCTCACCTCGTCGGTGGCGGGGTCGTAGCGCCGGACCGCGCCGTTGTAGGTGTCGCAGACGGCGATGCTGCCGTCCGGCAGCACCGCCACCCCGAGCGGGTGCTGGAGCAGCGCGCCCGCCGCCGGCCCGTCGACGTGACCGAAGTCGAACAGGCCGCTGCCGACGGCGGTGCCGACGTGCCCGTCGCGGTACCACCGCAGGGCGCTCGTCTCGGCGTCGGCGAACCACAGCCGCTCGCCGTCGGACGCCAGGCCGCTCGGCTGCGCCAGGTAGGCCCTGTCCGCGTCCCCGTCGCGCAGACCCTCGCCGGTGGTGCCGGCCAGCACCCGGACCTGCTCCCCGTCGTACGCCCAGAGCTGGTGCGTGCCGGCCATCGCGAGCACCACCTCGCCGTCGTGCTCGGCCAGGTCCCACGGCGTCGACAGGCGCACCTCGAGCGCGGGGCCGCTGGTCGGGTCCCCCGGTCGCCAGACCTGCCCGGTGCCGGCGACGGTCGTGGCCTCGCCGGTCTCGAGGTCGAGGCGGCGCACGACGTGGTTGGCGGTGTCGGCGACCAGCACCTCGCCGGACGCGGTGACCAGCACGCCCTGCGGCTCGGCGAACTGCGGCTTCTCGCCGTCGACGAGGCCGCGCTCGCCGGTGCCGTAGCGGCGCAGGACGGTCTCCCCGTCGGCAGCCATCCGCACCAGGCCGTGGTGCGCGGTGTCGCTGACGAGCAGGGTGCCGTCCAGGAGCAGCGCCACCTTGCCGGGGAAGCGCAGCGCGGTCTGCGCCTGCGGCGGCGGGACGTACGCCGCGCCGCGCCGCTGGAGGGTCCCCTTCGCCTCGTGCTCCTCGACGAGCTGCTCGACCAGGCGGGCCAGCCCCTCGCCGTGGCCCTCACCGGAGGCGACGTGCACGAGGTAGCCCTCGGGGTCCACGACGCACAGCGTCGGCCAGGCCCGCACGGCGTACTGCGACCAGGTCGTGAGCTCCGGGTCGTCCAGCACCGGGTGGTGCACCTCGTACCGCTCGACCGCCGCGAGCAGCGCGTCGTGGTCGGCCTCGTGCGCGAACTTCGGCGAGTGCACGCCCACGACGTCGAGCACGTCCGCGAAGCGCTCCTCGAGCGGGCGCAGCTCGTCCAGCACGTGCAGGCAGTTCACGCAGCAGAAGGTCCAGAAGTCGAGCAGCAGGATGCGCCCGCGGAAGTCGGCGATGCCGTACGACCGTCCGCCGGTGCCGATCCAGCCCCCGGCGCCGACCAGCTCGGGGGCGCGTACGCGTGCAGCCATGCCCGCAGTCTCCCAGGCGGCCGGGGGAAGCAGGACGGGCCGGCGCCCGCGCCTTCGAGAGGCGGCAGGCCCGGCCCGGGCTGGGTGGTGCGAGGGGCGGCTAGCGCCCCATGTTCGCGAGGTTGAGGAGCTCCTCGCGGCTGGCGCGCGTCGGCGCGGCGGCGACGGCGCGAGCCAGGTCGCGGTAGCCGCGGCTGGTGCGACGCGTCCTGCTGGTGCGGATCTTGCGGACGATGCTCATCCTGTGGTCCCCCTTCGGTTCCGGTGTACGTCTTGCTCAACACCGGATCGGCGGGTCCGCGTCCGGACCTGAGGGTGATCCTCCTCGCAGCCGCAGGTCACACCGGCGATCGTCCGGTGGACCTGCGGCCGGCCGGGCGGTCAGGCGGCCGGACCCTCGAAGTACCGCCTCGGGTTGGCCACCAGCATCGTGTCCACCTGGTCCTGGGTGACGCCGTGCTCGAGCAGGTACGGCAGGACCCGCTCGTGGATGTGGGTGTACTTCCAGTCCGGCAGCAGCTGCAGCACGAACGGGTCGATCCAGTCGATGTAGCAGGACGCGTCCTGCGACAGGACCATGCTCTCGGCGTAGCCGCGGCGGCACAGCTCGACGACGATGTCGGCCCGCGCCTCGAACGTCGTGTCCAGGTTGATGCCGAAGCGGTCCATGCCCAGCACGAACCCCGCGTCGGCGAGCTCGCAGAGGTGGTCGGCGTCGGTGCTGTCGCCGCTGTGGCCGAGCACGACACGGCGCGGGTCGACGCCCTCGGCGTCCAGCACCCTCTTGGCGGCCAGGCCCTGCTGGCTGCCGGGGTGGGTGTGGAGGGTGATCGGCGTGCCGGTCTCCTTGTGCGCCATCGCGACGGCGCGCAGAACGCGCTCGACGCCGGGCGTCAGGCCCTGGTGGTCGATGGCGCACTTGAGCAGGCCGGCCTTGATGCTCGTCCCGGCGACGCCGTCGCGGATGTCGCCGACGAACATGTCGACCATCGGGTCGGGCACGTCCTGGCCGAGCGCCGCGGACAGCGCCGGCCCGCGGTGGTGGAAGTAGAAGGGCACGTCGTCGTAGGTGTAGAGGCCGGTGGCGCAGACGATGTTGAGGTCGACCTGCGCGGCCAGCCGCTCGATGCGCGGCAGGTAGCGGCCCAGGCCGACGACGGTCGGGTCCACGATCGTCCGCACGCCGAGGGCGGCCACCTCGTTGAGCCGGCGGACCGCGTCGGCGACGCGCTCCTCCTCCGAGCCCCACTCCTGCGGGTAGTTCTGCTGCACGTCGGGGGTGAGCGTGAAGATGTGCTCGTGCATGAGCGTCACCCCCAGCTCGGCAGTGTCGATCGGGCCGCGGGCGGTCTGGACCGTGCGCATGGGGCGGGCTCCTGGAGGGCTCGGGGTTCGTGCACGCAGTGTGCAGCAGGTCACAGCCGGTCCGCGCCGGAGGTGGCTGGCTACGCACAGTGACGACTTGATCACCCGGTTGGCCCTGACGAGGAGCGGCCGCTCGGCTCTACGGTCGAGCGACACCCACGAGAGGGGCACGACCATGCAGGCCACCCTGGAGCGGCTCACTCCTGAGGAGGACGGCATCCTGCGCCGGCTGCACTGCATGGAGCGCCTCGGCGCCCAGCTGTCGCCCGCGATGCGCGAGCTCAAGGACGACATCCGCAGGCGCGACCGCCGCATCGACATCCGCGAGCCCGAGGACGCCGCCGTCATCTCGCCCATCTGGATCACCTGACCGCTGCCCTCTTCGTGAAGTCCCCAGCACCCTGGTGCTGGGGACTTCGCGCTGTGCCGGGGAGGATCAGCCCGACAGGGCCCGCCGGGAGGTCTCCTCGGCCTCGGCCAGCCCGACGCGGAGCCCGGTCAGGTCCTCGCTGAGCCCGCGGATCCGCGTGCCCGCCCCGTCGTCGCCGCTGCCGGCGCCCATCGCCACGACCTCGGCCATCGACGCGACCAGCGCCTCCAGCCCCAGCACCGAGGACAGCAGCCGGTTGTCGGCCGCACGGGCCGCGCGGTCCAGCCGCGCCGCCACCTCCAGCTGCGAGCGCACCGCGGCGAGGGACTCCTCGTGGCCGCCGCCCTCGTGCGCCTGCGCCCGTTCGAGCGCCTGCGCGTCGCGCTGCGCCTGCGCCACGTCCACCCGCTCCAGCGCCTGCCGCAGGACCACCGTCTGCGCGGCGATGCGGGCGATGCCGTCGAGCGCCTCGCGGGCCTGCTCGTGCACGCTGCCGGCCTGGGCACGCAGGGGCGCGGACGTCGGCGTGCCGGCGATCTCGCCGAGGTCGGCCACCGCCGCCTTCGCCCGGTCGTAGAGCACCCGGGCCGAGCTGCCCCGCGGCGGGAGCACCAGGCCGGGCGGGGGCTCGCTTCCGGTGTCGTCCCGGCTGGTGAGCGCCTTGACCGCGGTGCCGACGGCGTAGCCGACCACGCCGATCCCGACCGCCGCCGGAGCGCCGATGCCGACGCCCACACCGGCCAGCGCGCCGAGGAACGTCCCGGCGCCGAACGTCCACGGGTCGGCCAGCAGCCGCGCGAGCCTCACCAGCGACCGGTCAGAAGTTCGAGACGACGTCGGACAGGACCTTCTCGATGCTCGTCTCCTTGCGCGCGTCGTAGGCCGCACCGGTGGACGCCTCGGCGATCTGCTTGAGCTCGTCGAGGCCGGCGTCGCTGCCGAAGGCGACCGTGAAGACGCGCACCGTGCGGGAGGCGTCCTCGCCCGGGCGCAGCGAGGCGAGCAGCCGGTCCAGGTCGCTGTCCGGGTCGTCGTTCTTGCCGTCCGTCATCACCACGACGGCGTTGATGAGCCCGGGCTGGAACTCCCGCACCATCTGGTCGTGCGCGGTGCGGGTGGACGCGTACAGCGCCGTACCGCCCTCCGGGAACAGGCCGCGCGCCGCCGTCACCAGCGGGCTGAGGTTCTTGTTCACCGGCCCGACCGGCACGTCGACGCGGTAGTCGGAGGAGAACGTCACGAGGCCGACCTGGTCGAGCGGGCCGAAGCCGCCGAACGCCTTGGCCGCTGCCTCCCGCGCGAGCTCGATGCGGTTGTCGTCCTGCATGCTCCCGGAGCGGTCGATGACGAACAGCACCCGCGCCTTCTTGCGCAGGTCGCGCCACGAGTCGCGGATGAGCGCCAGCACCGGCGGTGAGGGCGGCGTCAGCTCGACCTTCGGCTGCTCCGGCAGGGCGCCGTTCTTGCGCGAGACGAGCGCACCGGCGGTGCCGTCCGCGGCGCGGAACCCGATGTCGGTGAAGCGGCGCTGCGACGCCTTCGAGGTGGCGTAGGCGAGGAAGTCGGCCGCCGCGGCCTGCTTGGTCGCGTCCACCCAGTCGGCGCTGAGGGTGACGTAGGGGTTGTCGGAGAAGACCGTCCCCTCCTTCGGGTAGACGGCCGCGAGCGGGATCCGCGGCGGCTTGCCGTTGCCGCCGACGCTCGGGTCGCCGCGGTTGTAGTCGAGCAGCGACTTCTCCTCGACCGCGATCGCCGAGACGTACGCCAGGCCGCGGCCGTCGCGGTCGGCCTTCGCCTGGTTGGCGAGGAACGTCAGCGTGGTCGGCCCGTAGTGGACGGCCGCCTGCTCGATGCCCTGGACGTACGCCCGGACCTTCGGGTCGTTGACGTTCTTCGGCGTGAGGTCGCTCGACAGCCCGGTGGCTGCGAAGTTCGCGCCGACCAGCGCGTGCAGGCCGCTCGTCGAGAGCTCCGGATTGGTCTTGCCGAGGCGGAACGGGCCGTACTCCGGGTGCCCGAGCGCGCCCCACCCGCGCGGGTCCTTGGTGAGCGCGAGCAGGTCCGACCAGCCGGGCTGCTTCGCGGGCCAGCCGAGCGCCTCGGCCATCGGCTGCGGCATCGCGATCACGAGCGGCGTGCGCACCAGGCTGGGCAGCTCGCCCTCCGGGACCAGCGCGGGCTTGTCCTGCTTGCGCAGCGCGTCGGACAGCAGGCCCGGCCAGGAGGACGACGAGGGCGACCACACGTCCGGGCGCGGGCCGTCCGTCGCCTCCACCCAGCCGCGGGCGAGGGCGACCTGCGCGGCGCCGGAGGCCTTCTCGGTGACCGTCACGTCGACGCAGCCGGTGTCGGACTCGCCGTCGTCCTCGGCGTACGCCTGGGCGATCTCGGTGAGGATCGCGGTCTTCTCCGGGCTGACCGCGAGCACCAGCTCGGTCGAGGGCCCGTCGCACGAGGACTCCGCCGTGACGGGCCTGCCGGCCGCGGCGCCCCCGTCGTCCCCGCCGCCGGTGAGCATGCGGACGACGAGGATGAGCACGATGCCCGCGACGACCGCGGCGATCGCCGGCAGCGCGCGCGACCCGGAGGACGACCGGCCTGGGGAGGTCATGGGCACAGCGTGCCACCGCCAGGGGCTATCCCCAGACCAGACCGGTCATCGGGTCGGACAGCACCCGGGCGACGTCGGACAGGAACTGCGAGCCGAGCGCGCCGTCGACGTTGCGGTGGTCGAACGACAGCGACAGCTGGGTGACCTGGCGCGGGACGATCTGGCCGTCGACCACCCACGGCGTCGGCCGCACCGCGCCGAAGCACAGGATCGCGGACTCGCCCGGGTTGAGGATCGGTGTGCCGTTGTCCACGCCGAACATGCCGACGTTGGTGATGGTGATCGTGCCGCCGGCCATGTCCGCGGGCTGCGTCTTGCCGGCGCGGGCGGTCTCGGTCAGGTCCTGCAGGGCGCGGGCCAGCTCCGGCAGCGACATCTGGTCGGCGTCCTTGACGTTCGGCACGAGCAGCCCGCGCGGGGTCGCCGCGGCGATGCCGAGGTTCACGTAGTCCTTGACCACGATCTCCTGCGCCGCCTCGTCCCACGTCGCGTTGATCTCCGGGTTGCGGGAGATCGCCAGCAGCAGCGCCTTGGCCACGAACAGCAGCGGCGTCACCTTGACGTCGCGGAACTCCGGCAGAGCCTGCACCCGCGGGCGCAGCTCCATGGTCGGCGTCATGTCCAAGGTGATGAACTCGGTGACGTGCGGCGCCGTGAACGCGCTCTCCACCATGGCGGCGGCGGTGTGCTTGCGCACGCCCTTGACCGGGATCCGCCGCTCGCGGGTCGCCGGGTCGTACGCCTGCGCACTCCCCGCGGACGGCACCGCGGACGTGGCGCCCTCGACGTCGGCCCGGGTGATGCTGCCGCCGGGACCGGTGCCGGTGAGTGCCGACAGGTCGACCCCGAGCTCCTTGGCGAGCTTGCGCACCGGCGGCTTGGCCAGCACCGTCGCGCCGCCCGCGACCTTGGCGGCGGTCTCGCCGACCTGCACCGCCGACACGCGGGCCGGGGCGGGCGGCGCGGCCGGCGCCGACGGCGCGTCCGTGCGGGCGCGGCGCTTGGCGGTCACGGACTTCGGCCCGTAGCCGACGAGCGTGGCGGTGCGGCCGCTCGGCCCGACCTCGCCGATGAGCGCGCCCTGCGGGCCGGCAGCGTCGGCGGCCGGCCGCGGCACGGTGTCCGCGACGACGTCGGCCTGCGAGCCGACCGCACTGGCGTCCTTGGTCGCGCGGGACTCGACCGGGTTGGCCGCGGCACCGGCAGCGGCGTTGCCCGCGACCTCCTCGAGCGGACCGGCGGACGGGTCGGTGTCGAAGGTGATGATCGGCGAGCCGACGTCGACCGTCTCGCCCGCCTGGTGGTGGATCTCAGTGACCACGCCGGCGTACGGCGACGGCACCTCGACCGCGGCCTTGGCGGTCTCCACCTCGACGATCGGCTGGTTGAGCTTCACCTCGTCGCCGGGCTCGACCATCCACTGCAGGATCTCGCCCTCGGTGAGCCCCTCGCCGAGGTCGGGCAGCTTGAACTGCTTCAGGCGGCTCATCAGTACCCCAGGGAGCGGTCGACGGCGTGCAGGACCCGGTCGAGGTCCGGCAGGTACTCCTCCTCCACCCGCGACGGCGGGTAGGGGGTGTCGAACCCGGTCACGCGGAGCACCGGGGCCTCCATCTCGTAGTACAGCTCCTCCGACAGCCGGGCCGCGATCTCCGCGCCGAGGCCGACGTACGACGGCGCCTCGTGCACGACGATCGCCCGTCCCGTACGGCGGACCGAGGCCAGCACGGTCGGGAAGTCCAGCGGCGACAGCGAGCGCAGGTCCACGACCTCGAGCGAGCGGCCGTCCTCCTCCGCCGCGGTGGCGGCGTCCATGCAGGTCTTCACCATCGGGCCGTACGCGATGAGCGTCGCGTCGCTGCCCTCGCGCACGACGCGGGCGCCCCACAGCGGGTCGGGCGTCATCGTGGTGTCGACGTCGGCCTTCTCCCAGTACCGCCGCTTGGGCTCGAAGAACAGCACCGGGTCGTCGCTGGCGATCGCCTGCTGGATCATGAAGTGCGCGTCGACCGGGTTCGAGCAGGTGACGACCTTCAGGCCGGCGGTGTGCGCGAAGTACGCCTCGGGGCTCTCGCTGTGGTGCTCGACCGCACCGATGCCGCCGCCGAACGGCACGCGGATCGTGACCGGCATCTTCACCTGGCCGCGGCTGCGCGCGTGGATCTTGGCGAGCTGGCTGACGATCTGGTCGTACGCCGGGTAGATGAAGCCGTCGAACTGGATCTCGCACACCGGCCGGTAGCCGCGGATCGCCAGGCCGATCGCCGTGCCGACGATGCCGGACTCGGCCAGCGGGGTGTCGAAGACGCGGTCCTCGCCGAAGTCCTTCTGCAGGCCGTCGGTGACGCGGAAGACGCCGCCGAGCTTGCCGATGTCCTCGCCCATGATGAGGACCTTCGGGTCCTTCTCCATGGCGGTGCGCAGGCCTTCGTTGAGCGCCTTGGCCATCGTGAGCTGGGCCATCAGTGGCTCCCCTCGCTGAAGCCCTCGAGGTAGGCGGCGAAGCCCGCGCGCTGCTCCTGCAGGAGGGGGGTGGTCTCGTCGTACACCTCGTCGAAGATCGACAGCGGCTCCGGGTCGGGCATCTCCAGGCAGCCCTTGCGGATGCGCGCGGCCAGCTCGTCGGCATCGGCCTCGAGCTGCTCGAAGAACGCGCTGTCCACCAGCTGCTGCTTGTAGAGGAAGGACTTCATCCGCTCGAGCGGGTCCTTGAGCTTCCACGCCTCGAGCTCGCTGGCGAGGCGGTAGCGCGTCGGGTCGTCCGAGGTGGTGTGCGCGCCCATCCGGTAGGTGAAGGCCTCGACCAGCGTCGGGCCCTGGCCGTTGCGGGCGTCGTCCAGCGCCTTGCGCGTCACGGCGTACGAGGCCAGGACGTCGTTGCCGTCGACCCGGACGCCGGGGAAGCCGAAGCCCTCGGCCCGCTTGTAGAGCGGGATGCGGCTCTGGCTGGTCGTCGGGGTGGAGATGCCCCACTGGTTGTTCTGGCAGAAGAAGACGACCGGTGCGTTGTAGACGCTCGCCCACACGAAGGCCTCGTTCACGTCGCCCTGGCTGCTGGCGCCGTCGCCGAAGTAGGCGATGACCGCCTCGCCGTCGGTCCCGTCGTGCTGCGGGCCGACCGCGCCGTCCTTGGTGATGCCCATGGCGTAGCCGGTCGCGTGCAGCGTCTGGCTGCCGATGACGATCGTGTAGAGGTTGAAGCGCTTCTCCTGCGGGTCCCAGCCGCCGTTGCTCGCGCCGCGGAACAGCCCCAGCAGCTTGAGCGGGTCGACGCCCTTGCACCAGGCGACGCCGTGCTCGCGGTAGGTGGGGAAGGCGAAGTCCTTCTCGCGCAGCGCCCGGCCGGAGCCGACCTGGGCGGCCTCCTGGCCGAGCAGCGCGGCCCAGATGCCGAGCTCGCCCTGGCGCTGCAGCGCGGTGGCCTCCACGTCGATGCGCCGGACGAGCACCAGGTCGCGGTAGAGCTCGCGGTACTGCTCGTCGGTCAGGTCGACGTCGTAGTCCGGGTGGTGCACGCGCTCGCCCTCGGGCGTCAGCAGCTGCACCAGCTCGGCGCCGGCCGTGGTGCTGGTCGCCTCACCGGGGGGCGCCGCCTCACCCGGGGCGGCGGGCAGGTCCGTCAGGGACACGGGTCTCCTCTAGCGCTCGTGCACCGTCTCCGGGGTCACCGGCTGCGGCGGGGCGGCACCGGGGCGCGGGATGAGCGCCCAGGCGTGCGCGAGCAGTGTGGCAGACGGCGGTCGCCGGGTGTGACCTGTGTCGCACTGCCGGCAGGCGGGTCAGCGCTGGCGGGGCGGGTCAGCGCTGGCGGGCGGCCGGGGACGGCCGGGATGCCTTCTTCGCCTTGCGCGCGCTCTTGGCCGCCTTCTTGTCGGCCTTCTTGTCGGCCTTCTCGTCGGCCTTCTGTCGGCCTTCTCGTCGGCCTTCTCGTCGGCCTTCTGCGCGGCCTGCTGGGCCTTCTCGTCGCCCGGCTGCTGCGCGGCCCTGCTCGGCGCAGCAGCGCGCTCGCCGGCGGACGGCCCGTCCGCGTCGGCGGCCCGCTTGCTGCCCTTGCTGCGCTCGTCCCGCTCGTCCCGCTCGCTCCCGACCTTCCCCGCGGCCTTGCGCTGCGCCTGGCGCGGCCTTGCGCTGCGCCTGGGCGGCCTTGCGCTGCGCCTGGGCGGCCTTGCCGGCGGCGCGTCCTGCGGAGACAGCCGGGGAGGCGGGGACAGCGGGGGACGTGCCCGGCACCGCTGGGGTCGCGGGCTGCGCGCCGCGGACCGGGCCGTCCACGTCCGGGTCGGCCGCCCCGACGGGCGCACGCGGGCCGAAGACGGGCTCGGGCACCGGTTCGCCGGGCACCGCGGGCGGGAGCGGCTCCACCGGGGCGGTCGGGGCCACGGGGTCCACCGCGTCCGGGGCGGGGACCGGAAGCACCGGCGTCAGCTCGGGGAGCGCGAGCGGGACCGCCGGGGCGAAGCGCGGGTCGAGGACGGCGAGGGGCAGCGTCACCACCGGCAGCGTCACCACCGGCGGCGCCGCTACGCGCGTGGTGGTGCCGCCGGCGCCGGCAGGGGCGGTCGCGCGGCCGGGCGGGACGACGGTGCCGAGCGCCGCCGGCGGCAGGACGACCACCGGCGGCCGGGCGGGCGCGGCGGCCGGCGGGGCCTGCGGCTCCACGACCGGGGCGGGCGGCACGACGGCGGCGGTCCCGGTGAGGACGACCAGGGCGGTGGCGCCGGAGGTCACCCCGACGAGGGCGGCGGTAGCCAGCCCGAGCACGCCGCGCGAGGGCCCGGCGACCCGTACCGCGCTCTGCTCCACCACGTCCGTTCCCGTTCCCGCTCGACCTGGTCAGGCACGATGCGTAGTTTTGTGACTACTCAAAGTACCGGTGAGAGAGGACAGTTCGCCACCGGAGCGGTCACTCCTGCCGCTCTGCCCGTTCCTTCACCCGGGCGAGCGTCTGCTCGATGCTGGTCGCGGTGAACCCGTCGCGGTCCGAGACGCCGGTCACGGCCTTGCCGAGCACAGCGAGCAGCGCGCCGCGGCGGTCGGTCCAGGTCTCGGTCAGCCGCACGCCCTCGCCGTCGGGCTGCACGTCGTACGCCCACTCGGCGGCCTTCATCCCGACGGCGCTGACCTCGAAGGCGAACTCCCGGCCGGGCACGCAGCGGACCACCTCGCAGCGGGTGGACCAGCGGCGCAGGCCCCGTGCGTTGCGGCCGCGGAACACCGACCCGACGGCCGGTCCGTCACCGCGCACCCACGTGCCGCCGACCGCCTCAGGGCTGTACTCGCCCATGCGCGGCAGGTCGCTCACCAGCGCCCAGACCCGGTCCGCCGGCGCGGCGATCGACGTGCTGCGGGAGACGACCGTCGGGTCCGGGGGCATGCGCGTCACGCTAGTGCGCAAGGGCTGCCCGCGGGGGTTCCCGGCGGTTCCCGTGCGACCGGGTGCGTGCCCGGTACCCCGGCGGGGGATCATGCCCCGCATGCCGTCGCTCTCCGCCTGCTCGCGCCCTCTGCTCGCCCTGCTGCTGGCCCTGCCGCTGGCGGCCTGCGGCGACGGCGCGGACCCCCAGCCGTCGGGCGACCGGCCGATCGTCGTCGAACCGGACACCCCGTCCGTCGCCTCCGGCGTCGCCGACCCGACCGCACCGCGCATCGTGAGCATCGTCGTGACCGGCAAGGACCTCACCGGGGACACCGGCGTCGTCGAGCTCAAGCGCAACGTGCCCGTGCGGCTCGTCGTCATCAGCGACCGCGCGGACACCGTCGTGGTGCAGGGCCTGGACCTCACGGCCCTGGCCACCGCGGAGGTCCCGGTGCAGCTGGACTTCCTGGCCAGCCGCGCCGGGGAGTTCCCGGTGGTGCTGGACGGGAGCGGCGTCGAGCTGACCCGGCTCCGGGTCCGTTAGGCCGGGTCGACCTCGCTGACGAGCATCGTCACGGTCGACCCCGTGCGCCCGGCCAGGCCGAAGGCGTCCTTCGCGGTCTGCCGGCCCTGCTCCGAGCCGAGCGCGGCCTGCATGGTCGCCGGGTCCGCCCAGTACAGCTCCGCCATCCGGTGGTAGGGCGCCGGGCTCCCGTCGGGCGTGCCGACGACGACGGAGGTCTCCGCGCGCAGCAGGTCAGGCAGCGCCAGCGCGAGCGGGACGTGCACCGACGTGTAGTGGGCGTCGAACTCCTCGACCTGCGCCGGCGGGGAGTAGAGGACCGTGAGCTTCACCATGCCGGCGACGGTACGGCCCGGTCCGGCAGCAGGAAGTCGGCCCTGCCCTGTCGAAACAGCCGCCCATGACCGAGACCACCAGCTCGCGCGGGCTGTCCCGCCGCTCCCTGTTCCGCTCCGCCGCCGCCGTGGGTGCGGTCGGTGCCGTCGGCGTCACGCTGCCCGCCGTCGCGGCCGGGGGCTCCTCCGCCGTCGAACCGCTGCGGCTGGCGCGCGTGTGGGCCGTGACCCGCGCGCAGCAGAAGAGCCTGGCCGGCTTCGACGACACGCACCGCGTGTACGAGGACGGCTCGATCGAGTACCTGCTGTGGCCCGGCGACCTCGCCCGCCTCAAGGCGACCGGCCTGCGCTTCGACATCACCGTGCCGGACCTGGTCGCCGCCGACGCCGACCGCGCGCCCGGCGTGCGCACCGCGCTGCTGCAGCCCGGCGAGACGAAGACCGGCGACTACCGCCAGCTGGCCGACTACGAGGCCGACATGCGGGCCCTGGCCAAGCGCTACCCGACCAAGGCCCGCCTGATCGAGCTCCCGCACAGGACGCTCGAGGGCCGCACGGTCTACGGGCTCGAGATCTGCACCAACGTCACCAAGCGCGACGGCCGGCCGGTCTTCTACCAGGACGGCTGCCACCACGCCCGCGAGTGGCCGGCCTCCGAGGTCCCGATCATGTGGGCCTTCGACCTGCTGGAGAACTACGCCAAGGACAAGCGCATCAAGGCGATCGTGGACAACGTCCGCACGATCATCGTCCCGGTCGTGAACGTCGACAGCTTCAACTACACGCGCTCGCTGCCGCCGGTCGAGACCGGGGTCGTCGAGGGCGTCCTGCTCGGTGGCCAGGGCCGCTACGTCCGCAAGAACCGCCGGCCGGTCGGCTCCTCGCACGTCAGCGAGGGCCTGGGCGCCGCCGAGACCGAGATCCCCAAGCAGCTGCAGGGCTACCTGGGCGTCGACCCCAACCGCAACTACGCCTACCAGTGGGGCGACGACCAGGGCGGGTCGTCGCCCTCCATGACCGACCAGACCTACCGCGGCAGCGACCCGTTCTCCGAGGCCGAGTCGCGCAACGTCGCGCACGTCCTCAAGAGCCACCACGCCACCGCGATGATCACGCACCACACGTCGGGCGACCTGCTGCTCTGGGCGTGGGGCGACACCCGCGACGACGCGCCGGACAACGCCGTCCTCGAGGGCCTCGGCCGCGCGATGGCCGTCTACAACGGCTACCGCCCGCAGAAGTCGATCGACCTCTACGTCACGACCGGGACCACGTCCGACTACGCGTACGGCGCCCTCGGCTCGATCGGCTACACCTTCGAGCACGCCGGCTCCACCTTCCACCCGCCGTACCCGGAGACCGTCCCGGCGATGTACGAGAAGAACCGCGAGGCGCTGATCATGCTCGCCGTCTACGGCTGCATCGCCCCGGAGAAGCGGCCCACCTACACGCTCGACCCCGACGCGACGGCCGAGCTCAAGGACATGAAGATCACGTCCAAGCGGCTCAACCACGCGATCATCAGCGGTCGCGCCGTCGACAAGCGCGGGCGCGCGGTGAAGGCCACGCTGTCGATCACGAAGACCTTCGACACGGCCCTGTGGCTGCAGGGCGAGCAGAACCCGCTCGGCCAGAAGACCTACCGGGAGTTCCTCGACACCCGGATGGAGACCGGCGGCGACGGCGTCTTCGAGTGGCACGTGAACCCCTCGACGCGCCCCGCCCTGATCGCGGCCAAGAAGACCGAGGCGTACGTCCTGGCCATCACCGGGCCGAAGGGCGTCGGCGTCAGCCGCCGCATCGTCGTCAAGCGCGGCCAGCGGGTCGACCTCGGGACCGTCGTCGTCGAGTAGCAGCACCCGCACGTCGGAGGGGCCGGGGCGCACGCGCGCACCGGCCCCTCCTTTCGGGCCATGTCCGTTTGATCACCACGAGGCATGCGCCCGCCCCGGCTGCCTGCCGACGTCCTCAGGACGTGGCGCACCGCTGCGCCGACGGAGGGCAGGGAACGTGAGCAGCACCAAGCGGGTACGGGTGAGCCGGGTCGCGGACTGGTCGGGCTGGTGCAGCCCGTGCGAGAGCGAGGACCGGCCGCTGGTCCTGACCCGCACCGGCCCCGCCGGGCCGGGTGCGTGGCTCGCCGGGCTCGGCGACGACGACCGCTTCCTGCTGCTCACCTGCAACGTGTGCGGCCACTGGCAGGTCGTGCCGCCGCGCGAGGAGGACGACCCTGAGGTCGTGCTCGTCGACGACGAGGTGCTGGAGGCGGTGCACCAGGTGGTGGCGCAGGCGCGGGCCGAGCAGGCACCGGCTGACCTCGTGGTCGCCGACCACGCGCCCCTGCAGCCCGCCGCTGCCGCGCTCAACGACGCCCCCGACCTCGAGCTGCTCCACCTGCTGCCGACCGAGGTGGCAGCGCCCCCCACCCTTGTCGCCGTCGCCGTGCCCGCGCCGCGCTCGGAGCGTCGCGTCGTCGCGCTGGGAGATTGCCGGAGACGCTGCCCGCCTACTCCCCGGAGGCCGTCGCGGCCGCGCGACGGGTGCTGGCCGCCGCCCGCGCCGAGACGCAGCGCACCGTCGTCCCGCGCCCGGCGCCGCTCGACCGCACCCGCCGTACCCGCAGCACCGCGTCCGCACGTCGCGCCGAGCGGCAGGCCGTCGTGCCCCCTCCCCCTCCCGCGGTGGTCGCCGCCGCCACGGCCGTCGCGCACGCCGGCGCACGCCAGCTGGTGCTCGCGGCGGCCTGAGGGACGCGCCGCTGCGTCCGGGGCTCGGTCGTACCGGTCAGGGCAGCGTCACGTAGTCGGCGAGGAAGGCGCGTGCGGAGGCGGTGTCGAGCCGGTAGTCGACGTTCGTCGAGCGGCACACCGCGTCGCCGGTGATGGTGATGGCGGCGACGACGTCGCTCGTGCCGAGGAAGTTCGGGCCGCCCGAGTCGCCGTAGCAGGTGCCGCCGTTGCCGGTGGACGCGTTCATGGAGAGGCGCAGCCACGTCGCGTTGATCGCGTTCAGCGTGCCGGTCGCGACCATCCGCCGGTCGTCGTAGAGGTACCGATGGCCACCCGGCTCGTTCGTCACCTCGTAGGCGCCGTAGCCGACGCTGGTGAAGCGCTGGTCCGAGGGGAGCCGGCTCAGGGAGGCGGCAGTCGGCAGCCTCGCCGGGGTGATGCCCTTGACCGGCTTGTCGAGCACGACCACCGCGATGTCGTGGGCGTCGCTCTGGTTGCCGGGATAGGCGTCGTCGGCCTGGAAGGTGCCGCTGTACACCCTGTCCCCGGCCTCGTAGTCAGGGTCGAAGGTGACGGCGACCCGCTCGGCGTCCTGCGCGCAGTGCGCCGCCGTGAGGAACACGGTCGGCGAGAGGAGCGTCCCGGAGCAGTACAGCCAGGTGCCGTCGGAGTACTGCGTCGGCGACACCAGGCCGCCGACAGCGGGGTGCTTGCTGCCGTCGTAGGTGCCGTTCGTGATGGCGGACGCGGGGGCGGAGCTCAGCGCCACGGCGGCAGCCGTGCCGACGGAGAGCAGGACGGACGACAGCAGACGGCGCACGGGAGCTCCTCGTGGACGGGACGCGACCGTACGCCCGACGGCGCCGCCCCCGCACCCGTCGTCCGGCGGATGCCCTGCCTAGCGCGCGGAGCGGCGGGCCCAGCTGCGCTGGTCGAGCGGGACGTCCTGGACGACGTCGGGCTGCGGCATGCGCTGGGGCCGGCGGGGAGCGACGCGGCGACCGCGGCGGCGGGCCGGGACGAGGCTGCGGAGCAGGTGCACGACTCAGCCCGGGTTCATGTCGACGAAGCGGCTGTAGTGGCCCTGGAAGGCGACGGTGATCGTCGCGGTGGGCCCGTTGCGGTGCTTGGCGACGATGAAGTCGGCCTCGCCGGCGCGCGGGCTCTCCTTCTCGTAGGCGTCCTCGCGGTGCAGCAGGATCACCATGTCCGCGTCCTGCTCGATCGAGTTGTGGACCGCGACGCCGTCAGCCACGAAGTTGTGCGTGCCGAGGACGGTCGCGTCGTAGACCTCCTCCTCCCCGAGCGGCTCCACGTCGACGACCTCGTCCCACAGCACGTCGTTGGTCGCCATGAGCTCGAGGTCCCGGTCCTCGAGCACCTGCGCGACCCGGCCGAGGCGCTCCCGGCTGGGTGCGTGCTTCCACATCGTGCTGCCGCAGAAGCTCGTCCCGAGAGCAGCCGCGAACTGGCGCTGCGTCATGCCCTTCTCGACGAGCAGGCCGCGGACCTTCTGCCAGACGTCCTTCGGGACGGTGTCCACGTTGGCGTTGCCCTTGACGTCGGCGAGAGCGTCGCGCAGCCGGACGACCTGCGTGCCGCGCGCGCCGTGCACACCGATCTCGTTGAGGAAGCGGCGCTGGTCGTCGACCCCGGAGATGTCGAGCGTCCACTGCTGGCGGTGCTGACCGGAGGAGACGGCTCGCAGCCGCGTCGAGATGCCGAAGCGCAGCAGCAGTCGGCTGACGTCGTCGCACAGCTGACGGCTCGTGCTCGCGTAGTAGATGCGCCCACTGCGGCCGTTCTTGTTGACGGTGACGGAGCCGTCGGTCGCCCAGAGGTGGCGCAGGAAGAGGCGGATCTGCGACTTCGGCAGGTGTGCCACGGCAGCCGGCACGAACTTCTCGTGCGAGCGCAGGCCGAACAGGCCGAGACCGTCGAGCCAGAGGGCGATCGGGTTGCGCCGCCCGTGCGTGAGGTGGAAAGGCGCCGGGAGCCGCAGCGACGTGCACCGCGCCGCCGCGTGGTCGTCTCGTACCGCGGTGATGCCGAACGTCTGCGCCGCCGCGGCCACCGCCGTCAGGTTTGCCTCGTCGACGCTGGCGTAGCGGATCGGCTGCCTGTTGACGAACGAGCCGTCGCCCAGCAGATGGGCGAGCAGGACGACCTCGGCCTCGGGCCAGGCCTGCTCGGTGTCGGGCGCCGGCACGTGTCGCGGCACGGCGACGCGGCTGCCGGCGGTCAGATCTCCGAGCGGGCGCCAGCCGTCGTAGGTGAGGAAGGGGTGGTTGGCCGTCGCCGTCACCTGCTTGCCCGACGCGAGCCGCAGGCGGAACACCTGCTTGCGCCCCGTGGAGAAGACGTGCGTGAGGTGGCGGCGGACGTAGCGCAGCGAGTCGTCCAGGCTCCACACCGGGACGTCACGGGCGCCGCGGGCGAACAGCTCGCCGAGGGTCACCTCGACGCCCGTGTCGGCCCGCAGGACGCGGGTGGAGGCCGGCAGGCACCCCGACTCGCGAAGGTCGCTGATCTGCGGCTTCTTGTCGGTGCGCTGCTCGGAACCGCGGTTGAGCTGGCTCATCGCGATCACCGGGATCTCGAGCTCCTTGGCCAGCAGCTTCAGCGAGCGCGAGAGCTCGGAGACCTCCTGCTGGCGGTTCTCGGCCTTCTTGTTGCCGCTCATCAGCTGCAGGTAGTCGATGACGATGAGCTGCAGGTCGTTGCGCTGCCGCAGGCGCCGGGCCTTCGCGCGGATCTCCATCATCGTGAGGTTCGGCGAGTCGTCGATGTAGAGCGGCGCCTCGGCGACCTCGCCCATCCGGCGGGCGAGGCGCGACCAGTCGTCGTCGGTCATCGTGCCGGAGCGCATGTGGTGCAGCGGGACGCGCGCCTCGGCCGAGAGCAGGCGCATCGTGATCTCGGTCTTGCTCATCTCCAGCGAGAAGATCGCGCTCGGCAGGCCGTGCTTGACCGACGCGGAGCGCGCGATGTCGAGCCCGAGCGTCGAGTTGTGCGTCGGCACCATCGACCGGGTCGCGAGGTAGAGGTGGTCGTCGTTGTCGACCTGGACGCAGCGCACCGGCACGGCCGGGACCGGCGTGACGGAGGTGATCCAGCGCTGGCCGGACCGGGCGCTGGTGGTGCGGCTGCGCTCCTTGTGCGCCAGGTGCTTGCGCTCCAGCCGGAAGACACGCTCGTCGGTCGTCCAGTTCAGCGTGAAGCAGGTCGAGGTGGCCTCGCTCCGGCCGCGGACCTGCTTGCGCGTCATCGTGCAGCGGTGGCCGAGGCTGACCACGAGCTCCTGGACGTCGCGGGCGAGGCGCTCCGACGTGACGGCGAACTGCAGGTTCCCGGTGGGGGTCACCGTGCCGTCGGTGTCCATGAGCCCGGCGAGCAGCGCGCGGCGCTGCGCCTCGGACGCACGCAGGTAGCGCGCGGGCACGTGCTTCGCGCCGAGCACTCCGAGGGTGCGGAGCAGGCCCTGCACCGTCCCGTGGTGGGCGCGGCACGCGGCGCACCGGACCAGGCCCGCGGACGGCCCGCCGCAGTCGGGGCAGCTGCGCCGCCGCCGGCAGCTGCAGGCCGTACAGCAGCTGCCCCTGGTGCGGGACGACCAGTCCCTCGGCCTCGAGGTGCATGACGATCTCGGGGTCGGCGGTGGTGAAGCGGGCGCTCGCGCTGTGCCCGTCACCGAGCCAGACGCCGAGCACGTACGGCGGCAGCGGCAGTGCGGCCTCGGGGAGCTGCAGCGGCGCGGCGTTGGTGACCGAGTGGTTCGCCCGGCGGTCAGCGGTCGCGCAGCGCACGGTCGCGGCGATCTCCGCCGTCGTGCGCACGGCCGGGCGGCCGGTCCGGCTGCGGCGGGACGCGCGGGTGTGCGTCGACCACTGGTGCTCGGCGTCGGCGACGACGCGCGTGCCGTCCGAGAAGACCACCTCGTAGCAGGGCCGGTCAGCGAGCACCTCGGTGGCGGCGACGACGCGGGTAGGACGGCCGGCGGCGTCGAGCAGCAGGTCCCCGACCTGCACCTCGCCCATCGTCGTCCAGCCGGTCGGCGTCGGCAGGGCGGTGTCCAGCGCAAGGGCCTTGCCCAGACCCGGACGGCCGGCGATGACGATCATCTGGCCGGGGTGCAGGCCGTTGGTCAGGCCGTCCAGGTCGGCGAAGCCGGTGGGCACGCCGGACATGGAGCCGCCGCGCGAGCCGATGGCCTCCAGCTCGTCCATCGTCGGCTGCATCAGCTCCTCGAGGAGCGTGTAGTCCTCGCTGCTGCGCCGCTCGGTGACGTCGTAGATCGACTGCTGGGCGCGGTCGACCACGTCGTCGACGCCGCCGGAGCCGGACGCCCCGTAGCCGAGCTGCACGATGCGCGTGCCGGCCTCGACCAGGCGCCGCAGCACGGCCTGCTCGGCCACGATGCGGGCGTAGAAGCCGGCGTTGGCCGCCGTCGGGACGCTGGACAGCAGCGTGTGGAGGTACGGCGCACCGCCGACGCGGCCGATCTCGCCGAGGCGCGTCAGCTCGGCGGACACCGTGATCGGGTCGGCGGGCTCGCCCTTGCCGTAGAGGTCGACGACGACGTCGAAGATCGTCTGGTGCGCCGGCCGGTAGAAGTCGGTCGCCCGCACGACCTCGACGACGTCGGCGATGGCGTCCTTGCTGAGCAGCATGCCGCCCAGCACGGACTGCTCGGCGGCGAGGTCCTGGGGCGGGGTGCGCTCGAACTCGGGAGCAGGCCGACCCGGCTGCGAGGGCAGCTCCACGACCCGCTCCGACACCGGTCACCCACCTCCTCGTCCGCCGGCGCGCGCCGCCGTCGCAGGCAGTTCTACCGGCGACCTCCGACGAGAACGGGGGCCTGCGGCGTGTCGGTACGGGCCCCCTGTGGACGCAGCTGGGGAGGAGGTGTGGGCGGTGCGGCCTGTCGCTGTGGACAGCCGGGGACCGACCTGTGGAGGAGCGCGGACGAGGGGGCGGCGCCGCGCGTGCGACCTGCCCACACCTGTGTGCACCGCCTGTGGACAGAGAAACTCGGGGGCTGTCGGGAGCGCCCGCCCGGCGGACCCGGACAGGCGACCGCAGCCGGGTGCCTCAGGCCGGCGTCGTCCGCCGTCGCGCGCGCAGGACCCGCACCGCGTACGCCACCGCCGACCCCGCGAACAGCACCGCGGTCACGGCCACCCACCGGCCCAGGTACGGGTCCTGGGTCAGCCCGGCCTTGACGCGGAAGACGCCCTCGGAGCGCTGCAGGATGACCGGCAGCCAGACGGCGAGCAGCAGCAGCGACAGCAGCGCCGGGACGCGCACGTAGTTCACGACAGGGCCGAGCGGGCGCAGCAGCCGGTCGCCGAGCGCCAGCGCCGGGCCGAGCAGGAGGTCCCACACCAGGGCGGCCCCGACGAACCAGATGCCGATCCGCAGCAGGACCGGCAGGTCGTCGAGCAGGCGGCCGACGGCGTACGCGGTGAGCGCGAAGCAGCCGAGCAGCGCGACCAGGTGCCACGGCGACGCCCCGTACAGCCGGCGGAAGGGGCCGCTGGGCACGCGGGTGTCGTCGGCGGAGGTGCGCGTCACGAGGAGCTCCGGAAGGTGAGGGTCTCGACCCACTTGGTGTTCCGGACGCCGGGGGCGGCCGGGATGATGAGCCGCGCGGGGAAGCCGTGGTCGAGCGACAGGTCGACGCCGTTCACCTTCAGGGCGAGCAGCGACTTCCCCGCCCGCACCTGCTTGCCGGTGAGCGTCATCGTCGAGAACGCCCCGCCGCGCTGCAGCGACTCGACGAAGACGGACGCGCAGTCCTCGCCGCCGACCATCGCCGCCAGGTCCCGCAGCCGGACGCCCGTCCAGGCCTGCGAAGTGGACCACCCCTCGACGCAGGCGATGGGGAGCTCCTCGGTGCGCATGCCCATCGTCAGCAGCTGCTCGCGCCGGAACGCCAGCTCCTCGCCTCCGGGGCCGACCAGGCGCAGCCGCCACGAGGATCCGGTCTGCGTCGGGTCGATGCCGATCTCGCCGAAGGTGGTGTTGACCTGGAAGTCGTTCGGGCCGTCGCCCAGGTCCTGCCCGCGCGGGGACAGCAGCGCGGTAGGGCGCAGCGGGTCGACCGACTGCCCGACGGACAGGCCCAGCAGCGCGAGCGACCCGCCGCCGACGACGCCCAGCGCGCCGCGGCGGGAGATGCTGGCCGGCAAGGGGTCCGGCGAGACGAGGTGGTCCGGGTCGCGCGGCTCGGGGACCGTCGAGGCCGTGTCGACCGACCAGTACGACGTGCCGCGCAGCGACCGCACCATCGTCGGCAGCTTCAGCGCGACGTGCGCGGCGAAGGCCGCGATGAACACCCACGCGGCGTAGAAGTGCCCTGTGTAGAAGGAGAAGCCCCACGCGTAGTCGTACTGGACGTTCATCGCGCCGGTGAGGATCAGGAACAGGATGCTGCCGACGATCAGCAAGATGGACAGCCGCTCCAGCGCCTGCGCGGGCGACTTCACCGGTGGCCACTCGAACAGCTTCGGCGCCACCGACCAGAGCTTGGCGAGCACGACCGGGATCAGCGCCAGGCCGAGCAGCACATGGGTGCCCTGGTTGACGCGGTAGAGCCAGCTCGGCGAGGTGAACCAGTCGAACCACACGTACCGCGCGAGCAGCCCGGCCTGCGGCGTCTGGTCGTTGCTGCCGCCGAGGCCCGGGTCGTAGGCGGCGTAGGACAGCAAGCCGGTCACGATCAGCACCAGCAGGCCGACCAGCAGGACGAGCGCGAGCACCGAGGTCAGCCAGGGACCGCGGATCGGGCTGCGCCAGGAGCGCTCGTCGAACGGGCCGCCGGGGCCGCGCTCGAGCAGCCCCTTCAGCCCGCGGGAGCGGTCGTGCGTGGTGGCGGTCATGAGGCGCAGTGTCCGTCCTGGGAGCGGGTGTCCCCGCAGGTTCGCTGCGCGACGCGCAGAGGTTCGCTGTGGCGGGTGTCACGACGTCCCGGGCGAACCGCAGGCGACGCGGGGGCGAAGACCCTGGCAGAGACACCCACCGACCTGCGGCCGACCGCCGCACCCGAAGGAGCCCTGCCCCATGCTCAGCCTCAAGAAGAAGTCCGCTGTCCTGGCCCTGGCCGCCGGCCTGACCCTCGGCCTCGCGGCCTGCGGCAGCAACGACACCGACACCGCCAGCACCGGCAACAGCGAGCCCAAGGCCGCCGCCAGCCCGGCCGCCGTCATCGACACGCTGTCCGGCAAGCAGACCGCCGTGACGCTCGACGAGGGCTTCCTCGCCGGCCTCACCGCCCTGAAGCTCACCCCGGCCACCCTCGGTGGTGCCACGCTCGAGGGCGCGAAGATCGCCTTCCCGATCACGGGCGGCAACGTCACGTACTACACGCCCGACTCCGGCGTGGACCCGTACGTGCAGGGCCTGATCAACCACGACGACAGCGGCCTGCAGCTGACCGGCGCCAACGGCAAGGTCGTCAAGCTCGAGAACTTCGTCGTCGACCCGGCCAAGAGCGTCCTCACCGGCAAGGTGACCGTCGACGGTGCCGTGTTCGCCGAGAGCGCCGACCTGTTCTTCCTCGACGGCAGCACCCTGAACCCGCTGCAGGTCAACGAGGCCGACGGCACCGCCGTCCTCGAGGGCACCACCGTCAGCCTGACCAAGACCGCTGCCGACGCGCTCAACATGGTCTTCGAGACCGACGCGCTGGCCGAGTTCTTCAAGGTCGGCATCGCCGAGATCACCGTCGCGCTGCCGAAGAGCTAGTCCCCCCGCACCACACCGGAGAGCCGGCAGCACGCGCTGCCGGCTCTCCGGCCTTTCCGGACATCGCAGGTGAACCGGACGCGCCCGTCGCGCGAAGACCCCCCGACGACCTGCCCCGACCACAAGGAGCTCCCGTGCTCAGCTTGAAGAAGAAGTCCGCCGTCCTGGCGCTCGCCGCCGGCCTCACCCTCGGCCTGGCCGCCTGCGGCAGCGACGACAACAGCACCAGCAACGACAGCTCCAGCAGCGACGAGGTCAGCAAGGAGCCGGTCGCCAAGATCGACGAGCTCACCGGCGAGCAGACCGCCGTCACCCTCGACGCCGGCTTCGTCGAGGGCATCACCGGCCTGGGCCTTGCCCCCGGCGTCATCGGCGGCGCGAAGTTCGACGGCACGGCCGGCGTCGTCAGCTTCCCGATCACCGGCGGCAACGTCACGTACTACGACCCCGAGTCCGGCGTCGACCCCTACGTCCAGGGCCGGATCGAGCACTTCCAGAGCGGCCTGACGCTCACCAAGGGCGACACCCAGGTCGCGCTGACCGACTTCGTCGTCGACCCGGGCTCGAGCATGCTCATGGGCAAGGTCGCCGTGAACGGCATGCCGTTCCCGGCCCCCGACACCGAGGTCCCGCTGTTCTTCCTGGACGGCAGCACCCTCAACCCGCTCGAGGTCCAGGGCTCCAAGGGCATCCTCGAGGGCACCACGGTCAGCCTCACCAAGACCGCCGCTGACGCGCTGAACATGGTCTTCAAGACCGACGCGCTGGCGGAGTTCTTCAAGGTCGGCGTCGCCGAGATCACGGTGGACGTCCCGAGCAGCTAGCCCGCAGCGGTACGACGAGGAGGCCGGACGGCGCGACCGTCCGGCCTCCTCGCACGTCCGGCCACGACGCACCAGCAGCGCGAGCGCGAAGGCGACGCTGCCCGTACGGGCCGCTCCCGACGACGGACCGCCCGGCACGACCGCGAAGAACGCGGGGTAGGCGGCCGCGGGCACGGCCAGCCACACCGGCCGCACGGCCAGGGTCGCCAGCGCCGCGAGCGGCAGGCCGTACCAGGGCTGCACCGGTGTCGCGAGCAGCAGCGCGGCGCCGAGCAGGAGCAGTGCCGGGGGCGCGACGTCGTACGGGTCCCGGCGCACGCGCCGCAGCACGACGGCGAGGACGCCCAGCCCGAGCAGCCCCGCGACGAGCGTGGCCGGCGCGCCGGTCAGCCCGAGCGGGCGCAGCAGCAGGTAGCGGTCGCCCGACCCGTAGTCCTCCTCCTGCAGGTAGCCCGGCAGGTAGCCGAGCACGTCCCAGCCGACCGCCAGCAGGTGCGGGACGTACGACACGACGCACACGGCGACGAACGCGCTGACGACGCGGACCGGCCGGCGGCCGAGCAGCACCGGCAGCAGCAACGCGGGGTAGAGCTTCACCATCGCGGCTGCACCGAGGGCTGCGCCGGACCAGGCCGGCCGCCGCCCGGCCAGCCCCACGGCCGCGACCACGAAGAGCGTGGCGAGCCCGTCGACGTGGCCGTTCTGCACCGCCTCGAGCACCGCGACCGGGCTCCACGCGTAGACGGCCACCCAGCGCGGGTCGCGCCCGGCGCGCAGCAGCAGCCGCCACAGCAGGACCATCGTCGCGACGTCCGCGAGCAGACCGAACAGCTGCCAGCCGAGGTCCTCCAGGTGGGAGGCGCCGACGGCGTGCCCGGCCACGAACCAGGCCTGTGCCACGGGCGGGTAGATCGTGCGGACCGACGGCCGGTTGATGATCGTGCAGCCGGGCTGCTTGTCACGGCGCGCGCACTCCCGGTCGTCCGGGAACAGCCAGTCGTCGCCCGCAGCTCGGCCAGCTCGGGGGCCGTGGGCGGGTAGCGGTACGGGTCGGTGCCGGACGCCTGCACGCGGCCGTCCCAGGCGTAGCGGTAGAGGTCGTCGGACAGCGGCACCACCGCGGTGATGGCCGCCAGGCGCAGCGCGACCGCGCCGAGCACCACGACCAGCAGGACCTGCCGGGCGCTGCTGCGGCGCAGGCAGGCGATCGAGACGGCCCAGGCCAGCCACCACACCAGGATCTCGGCGAGCAGCCGGTCGTGGTTGCCCAGGATGCTGTGCTCCTGGGTGGTGCGCCAGGCCAGGAAGGTGCCGACCGCGGTCGCCGCGGCGGCCCCGCGCGCCCAGCCGTCCCCCGTCACGCCGCGAGCCTGCCGCACCAGGCGTGCCGACGCGGTCCGAGGGGCATGATCCGCCGTGACGCACGCCTCGTGAACCGGGCCCGGGCGCCGCGCGAACCACCTGCGACCTGACCCGGACCTCTGGAGGACGACCCGTGCTGCCGTCCGCGCGCCCGGCGACCGAGCAGCCCGCTGCGCTGCACCCCGCGGACGTCCTGTCCCGGTGGCTGTCCACCGCCGCCGCCGACGACCTGCAGCCCCGCCTGCTCCGGCTGTCCGACGGGCGCCTCGTCCCGCTGCCCGTCGCCCGCTGGTCCGGCCCGGTCAGCGACGCCGACGAGTCCATGCTGGCGCACGCGCACGGTCCGGTCCTCGACGTCGGCTGCGGTCCTGGCCGCCTCACCGCGGCGCTGCACCAGCGCGGGGTCGAGGTCCTCGGGCTCGAGCTGGTCCCCGAGCTGCCCGTGCTCGCCCGGCTGGCCGGCGCACCGGTCCTGCTCGGCGACGTCTTCGCCCCCGTGCCGGGCGCCGGCACCTGGCGCACCGTCCTGCTGGCCGACGGCAACGTCGGCATCGGTGGCGACGCCGTCCGGATGCTGCGCCGCGTCGCCGCGCTGCTCGCGCCCGACGGCCGGGTCGTCTGCGAGCTGCACCCGGACGGGGACGGCGGCGCGGCCGGACCGGTGCGCCTGGAGGGCCTCGGCGTGACGAGCGCGTGGTTCCCGTGGGCGCTGCTCGGCCCGCACGCGCTGGAGGCCACCGCCGCCTCCGCCGGGCTGGCCGTCGAGCGCACGTGGGAGACTGGCGACCGGGCGTTCTCGACCCTGGCTCCGGTGTGACGCACGTCCCGGGCGTGCGGGCAGGTTCGAAGGACGAGCAGCGGGAACTCGTCGGGCGACGGGCGAGCGGCCGCCGCTGTCCCTCATGAGCCGACGACAGGAGCACGACAGCGTGACGATCACCCCTGCCCGCGCCGGCGAGGACCCGGTCGTCGTCGTCGGAGCCGGTCCGGCCGGCCTGACCGCCGCGCTGCGGCTGCGCCAGGCGGACGTCCCCACCACGGTCGTCGAGGCCAGCGACGCCGTCGGCGGCATCAGCCGCACGGTCGAGCGCGACGGCTGGCGCTTCGACCTGGGCGGTCACCGCTTCTTCACCAAGGTGCCCGAGGTCGAGGCCTTCTGGCACGAGGTGCTGCCGGACGAGGACTTCCTCATGCGCCCGCGGATGTCGCGCATCCTCTACCGCGGCAAGCTCTTCGACTACCCGCTCAAGCCGTTCAACGCGCTGTTCGGGCTCGGCGTCCTCGAGGCGGTCCGGTGCGTGCTGTCCTACGCGCTGGTCCGCGTCCGTCCGCCGAAGGACCAGAGCAACTTCGAGGGCTGGGTCGCCGCGCGCTTCGGCTGGCGGCTGTACCGCATCTTCTTCAAGACCTACACCGAGAAGGTCTGGGGCGTGCCCGCCACCGACATCCAGGCCGACTGGGCGGCGCAGCGCATCAAGAACCTCTCGCTGCTCAACGCCGTGACGAGCGCCTTCGGCCTCGGCAGGGACAAGGGCCAGATCACCACCCTGATCGAGGAGTTCCAGTACCCCCGCCTCGGCCCCGGGATGATGTGGGAGCGCTGCCGCGACCTGGTCGTCGGCCGTGGCGGCGACGTGCGCATGCAGTCGCCCGTGGAGCGGGTCGAGCACGCCGGCGGCCGTGCGCACACCGTCGTGCTGGCCGGCGGTGAGCGGCTGCCGGCCTCCGCCGTCATCAGCTCGATGCCGATGCCGGAGCTCGTGCGCGCCATGGACCCGCCGGCGCCGGCGCACGTGCTCGAGGCCGCCGACGGCCTGTCCTTCCGCGACTTCCTCACCGTCGCGCTGGTCGTGCCCGTCAGCGCCGGCTTCCCCGACAACTGGATCTACATCCACGAGCCCGGCGTACGGGTCGGTCGGGTGCAGAACTTCGGTTCGTGGTCGCCGCAGCTGGTCAAGGACGGCTTCACCTGCCTCGGCCTCGAGTACTTCGTGTCCGAGGGCGACGACCTGTGGGAGTCCTCCGACGAGGACCTCATCGCGCTCGGCAAGGCCGAGATCGCCAGGCTCGGGCTCGCGAAGACCGAGCAGGTCGAGGCCGGCTACGTCGTGCGCGTCCCGAAGGCCTACCCGGTCTACGACGAGGGCTACGCCGAGCGGGTCGACGTGCTGCGCGGGTGGCTCGACGCGGCCGTGCCGAACGTCCACCCCGTGGGCCGCAACGGCATGCACCGCTACAACAACCAGGACCACTCGATGCTCACCGCGATGCTCGCCGTGGACAACGTCGTCACGGGCGCGCAGCACGACGTCTGGACGGTGAACGTCGAGGAGGACTACCACGAGACGGTGACCTCCGACGCCGCCGTCTACCCGGCCGCCGGCTCCTCCACGGCCGCCTCCCGCACCGGGCGCGACGCGCCGATCCTGCCGCGCCGCGAGCGCGAGCGGGAGGAGAGCGCGGCCTGACCGCCGTCCTGTCCCGGCCGGTCGCCGCGCCGGGCCGGACGCCGCTCGAGGGGCCCCTGGGCCTGGCCCTCGTGGGCGCCGCCGTCGGCGCCTGCGTCGCCGGGGTGCTCGCCGGGCTGCTCGGCGGGCCGCTGTGGCTCGACGAGACGATCAGCGTCGAGATCGCCCGGCTGCCGCTCGGCGACCTGCACGGCGCGCTGCGGCAGGACGGCGCGCCGCCGGTCTACTACCTGCTGCTCAAGGCCTGGATCGCGCTGCTCGGCACCGGCACCACCGCCGTACGGCTGCTCACGGTGTGCCTGCTGCCGGTGGCGCTGCTGCTCGCGCACCGGCTCGGGTCGCGCCTGGCCGGGGTGGCCGGGGGGCGGGCAGCGGTGGTCGTCCTGGCTGCGCTGCCCTGGACGATGCGGTACGGCAGCGAGACCCGCATGTACCTGCTGGTCGTCGTGGAGGTGCTGGCCGGTGCGCTGCTGTACGACCGGGTCCGGCGCACCGCCTCCCGCGGCGCCGTCGCAGGTCTGGGCGTCGTGGCCGGGCTCCTGCTGCTGACGCACTACTGGTCGCTGTTCCTGCTGACCGCCGTCGGGCTGGCCCACCTGCCGGGGCTGCTGCGGCGGTCCGCCCCGCACGTCCGGGTCGTCGCCGCGCTGGTGCTCGGCGGGGTGCTGTTCCTGCCGTGGGTGCCGACGTTCCTGTTCCAGGCCGCGCACACCGGCGCCCCCTGGGCCGACCCGCTGACCTTCGCCGAGCTCTTCCGCACGCCGCGCTACTGGGGCGGCGGCGACGACGGGCCGCGGACCCTGATGGCGCTGCTGCTCGTCCCGCTCGCGGTGCTGGGTGCGGTCCGGCGGCGGGACGCCCGACGGGCCGGCGGCACCGCGCTGCTCACGCTGCTGCTCGCCTGGGCGACCGTCTTCTACGGCGGCGGCGCCTACACGGGGCGGTACACCGCGGTCGCCGTGCCGCTGGTCTGCCTCGCTGTCGCCCTCGGCGCCCTGTCGCTGCCCGGCCGCTGGTCGGCACCGGTCGCGCTCGGCCTGCTCGTCGCGGTGGGAGCCGCCACCGGCATCCCCGCTGCCGCGCAGCCGCGCGCCTCTGCCGCGCGCGTCGTGGACGCCTTCCGCGCGGCCGGCGGTGCGCCGGGCGACCTGCTCGCCTACTGCCCGGACCAGCTGGGGCCGCCGATCTGGCGGCTGCTCGACCGGGGCGTCGAGCAGGTCGTCTACCCCAGCTTCGGCGACCCGCGGCGGGTCGACTGGGTCGACTACGCCGCGCGCCAGGAGGCTGCTGACCCGCTGGCCTTCGCCCGCGAGCTGTCCGCGCGGGCGGGCACGGCCCCGGTGTACGTCGTCGCCGCGACGGAGTACCGCACCTTCGAGGGCCAGTGCGAGCAGCTGCTCTCCGGGCTGCGGGCCGAGCGGGGGATCCCGCAGGTGCTGTACGGGCGGGTCGGGACCACGGGGCAGATCCTCTACCGCTTCGGCTGAGCGGCCTGGGTGGGTCCCGCCTGACGAGGTCGTCGCTTCCAGCGGACCCGACCCGCGCGGTGCGGGCTGACTCGGTAGTACCGGACGGCGTCGTCGGAGTCGCGGCCCGGCGGGTCCTGCCTCTGCGTGTTCTGCTCCACCCCGAGCCGGCACCAGCTCACGGGCCATCGGCTTGCCACCTGTGGAGAAGCTGTCTCCGCAGAGATCCGTCCTCCACAGGCTTGTCGCGACAGCGAAGGCCCGCCGTGCTGCTGCAGCCGCGGCTGGAGGTCCGTCGGCCGGCGACGCACCTGGACGGACCCGGCCTGCGGCTCGCTTCATCGCGGCTCGTCCCGCCTGTGGTGGTAGGCGGGACTGTCACATGCCGGCCGTAACGTCCCTGCATGAAGCCGCTTTCGCTCATGGACATCGACGAGCTCGCCGTGGGCATCTGCCTCCGGGCCGGTCGCATCGCTGCGACCGAGGCCGAGCTCCTGGCGTGGATCGCCGAGTTCGACCGGCGCGAGGGCTGGGCGGGTCCAGGCATGCTGTCGTGCGCGCACTGGATGTCCTGGCGCATCGGGCTGAGCCCGGGCGCCGCACGCGAGAAGGTCAGGGTCGCCCGCCGGCTCGAGGAGCTCCCGGCCATCGCCGCAGCCTTCGCAGCGGGCCAGCTGTCGTACAGCAAGGTGCGCGCGCTGAGCCGTGCGGCGCAGCCGGGAGACGGGATCGACTGGGTCGCGGTCGGGCAGAACGCCTCGGCCGGGCAGCTCGAGCGGATCGTGCGCGGCTGCGAACGCGCCCGTGCGCACGACCGGGCGGCGACGGACCCGGAGCTGGCCCAGGGGGAGCTGCAGACGACGGTGCGCTACGACGAGCATGGTGGCTTCACGATGACCATCCGCGGACCGGCGCACTACGTGCCGATGCTTCGAGCGGGCTTGGACGCCAAGCGCGACGAGCTGCAGCGGCGAACGCTCGGCAGTCCCGACCGAGCTCCCGCTCGACGGGAAGCCCGCGCCGCGCCGGCGGTCACGGACGCGGAGGCCCTGCTCGCGATGGCCACGGACGCCGTCGCCGCGGAGGCCGCGGACCACCCCGCCGTCGCGCGCCGGCGCCGGCCGCAGCTCGTCGTCCAGGTGGACCCGTTGACCGGCTGGGGTCGCCAGGCCGATGGCGAGCTGCTGCCGCCCACCAGCATGCGCGCCGTCGTGCGAGCCCTGCCCGGCCGTGGCCCCGGCCCGTCGCGGCTCGTCGGCGGACTCGACCCGCGCCGGTTCGACCTCGGCCGCTCTCAGCGCGACGTGAGCGACCGCCTGCGCGAGCTGCTCGGCACCCTGGACGCCGAGCGCTGCCGCTTCCCTGGCTGCACCCGCCGCCGCAAGCTGCACGCGACACCACATCGTCTACTGGTCGCTCGGTGGCCGTACCGACCTGAGCAACCTCGTGCTGCTCTGCAGTCGGCATCACACCTTGGTCCACGCGCAAGGCTTCCAGCTCGTGCTCCACCCCGACCGTCGCCTCGACGTCCGCACCGCAGACGATGAGGCGGTGCTCCACCACCAGCCCCAGCCGTGGGAGGACCCGCCGCCTGTGGAGTACTCGTCTCTGCGGAGACGCTGAGCCCACGGGCCGCCGCGGACCGGCTGGACCTGCGCTACGTCGTCGGCGTGCTGATGACGCAATCAGCGTGACGCCCCTGCCTACCGACGGCCGTGGCGCGCCACTCGCGGCATGAGCGGATGTTCTCCAGGGGCGCGGCAGGGAAGGCGCGTGGCGTCAGTTGATGATCTCGGCGCGCTCGTTCGCGAGGAGGGCTGTCAGCCTCTGCCGCCAGTCCTGCAGCGCTTCGGGCGTCAGGCGTGGCCAGTCGGTCACCTCGCCGAGCACCCGGAGGGGCGCGCGACTGCGGTACGAACGCGTGGGGTTGCCGGGGAACTTCTTATCGGTCACGTTCGGGTCGTTCTCGAACGGCCCGATGGGTGCGACGGAGTACACGCGAGGCACGGACTCACCCTGGGCGAGCTCAGCCGCGAGCTCGGCAGCGAGGCCGGCTACGTCGACGAGGGCTGTGAAGTAGATGTGGTTCATCAGGATCTCGGGGCGATAGTTCGAAGGGCGCCCTGCGATCAGGAACTCACCCGGACGGACATCCGCAACGGTGCCGTGGAAGAACGGGCCTTCGTCGAGGGCGTCAGGCATAGGCCACTCCTTCAGTCGCTGTCCCGCGTGGACCCGGGAGTCTTGCCCGTGACCAGGGTCTTGCGGCAAGCCCCCCACCCAGCGTTACGCTGACCGTGAAGGACAACCCGAGCCCGCCTCTGGTGCCGTCAGCGGCATGAGCGGACGTCATGAACTGCTTGGCCGGCCAGGCAACGCGCTTCGGCGGTGTCCGCGCAGCCTGCGGCCTGACGTTGCTTGCGCCGTGCCCGCGCAGCCACAACGGTCGTCAGACGACCAGGCCCTTGCGGCGGAGTCCCTCCAGGGCGCAGTCGCCGACGACTGTGTTCGTGTTACCGCCATCCTTGAGGACGAAGCCCGGGAAGGCCGCCAGCAACCACTCTGACATCTGCGTCAAGCACCCGCGCCGGAGGAAATCATCGTGGACCTTTCGCGTCCGTGAGCAGCAGCACTTCATCGCCCGGTCCGACGCCGTAGATTAGGTGGCCGACCTCCTGACCTTCGAAGGTCGCCAGCACAAGGCTCGCCGTCCTGAGGCGCGGCCTCGAGGAGCCGGGATCCGGCTTGATGACCTCGATAGCGAAGCGCAGACGATCAGAAGCCATGACCTGACACTGCCGCACCAGTCCGGTCCGCACTAGATGTTGGCCTGAGTTTGCCTCGATCGTGGGGCTAGAACTCACGGTCCTGCCGAAGCCCGGAGGTCTCCTCCGGTCGTGGCGGCGGCCTTGGGCAGCGTGATGGTTGCGCGGCATCATCGCTGCATGCGGGAACCCATCTTCGACGTCCTGAACCGGCATGACCGTCGTCCGGCCGAGCACAACGAGACATCGTTCGCGTTCTTGAATCGAGTCCCCGGCGGTTACTGGGAGGAAGCTCGCAGACTCGTGCAGGCATGGGCAGATCGGGTAGCCGACCCAGCGGAGTACAACGAGCTGAGCCAGCGGTTCAGGTCGCGGGACGACGAGCAGTTCCGTAGCGCCTACCTCGAGCTGTACATGCACGAGAGCCTCATCCGCGCGGGTTATGCCGTGACGATCCACCCGCCGCTGGCGCACACCACCCGAACGCCGGACTTCCTCGCGGAGCGCGACGGCAGGTGCCTGTACGTCGAGGCGATTGCGCCGGCGCTGCCCCCGAGGCCAAAGCGGCGGCCCGTCGACGGGCTGACCTGTTCGACGTGGTGGACCGGCTCCGGCATCCGAACTTCATGCTGTGGCTCGACAGGCTTGAGGAGGGCGAGACGCCACCTGCGGCGGCCAAGCTCCGCAAGGCCCTGCGTCATTGGCTCGACGGGCTCGACCCAGACGCGATCACGAGCATCGAGGGGGCGCCCGCTCTGGTCCTGGAAGGACAACGGGTGGGCCGTGACGTTCAGGCCAATCCCAAAGCGGCCGGACGTGCGAGGCGTCCGCGACATGGACCGCTCGATCGGTGTCTACGGCCACACGGAGGTGTCAGTCGTCGACGATGCTCCGGCGATACGAGCTGCGTTGACCGAGAAGCACCATGCCTATGGCGATCTGGGAGCGCCCTTCGTCATCGCCGTCGGGACGTACCTCCACGACACTGAGCGCTGGCACAGCACGGCTGCAATGTACGGAGCCATGGGCGTTCAGTGGTACGAGGACGACACAGGTCAGACGGTAACGCGGGAGGTGCGCCAGCCGGGCGGCTACTTCGGCCGGCCGCCTCAGTGGGACCACAGCAACGTGTCCGGCGTGCTGCTGGTGAACCAACTCATGCCGTATGGCGTCCTGCGGGCAGACGTCGCCCTATGGCGCCACCCGGCGCCGCTCCACCCGCTGCCGGACAGCCTTGGCCTGCCAGTCACTGACCTGGCGTTGAACGGCACGACGCTCGTTGAGACGGAGCCCGACGTGGAGCCGGCCGACTTCTTCGAGCTGCCCGATCCTTGGCCGCCCGGCGACGCCTGGGCTGACGAGGAGCATCACGGTTGACCAGGCGGTCGTCCTGATGAACGTCAGGGCGTAGTGCGCTGGCGCCCGCTCATCGGCATGAGCGGACGTCCAGCCGAAGCGTTGTGGTCAAGCAGGTCCTTGCCAACAACAAGACGTCAGCACTACCTTGCGCCGCATGGAACCGGGTGGTGCACGGCCGCTCGCCCAGCTGCGCCGCGGCGTCCTCGAGTACTGCGTCCTGTCCCTGCTCGACCGCGAGGAGCTCTACGGCTTCGACCTGGTGCGCCGGCTCGCCGAGGTCGACGGGATGGTCGTCAGCGAGGGCACCATCTACCCGCTGCTGAGCCGGCTCCGGCGCCAGGGCTGGGTCACCACGCGCTGGGTGGAGAGCGAGTCCGGCCCGCCGCGCCGCTACTACGGGCTGAGCGACGACGGGCGCGCCGCCCTGCAGGACTTCACGGCGGAGTGGACCCGCTTCCGCGACGCCGTCGACCACTTCGTCCAGGGGAGCAGCAGATGAGCGACGTCGACGGCCTGGTGGCCGACTACCTGAGCCGGCTGGAGCGCGCCGCGGCCGCCCTGCCCCCCGACCGACGGCACGAGCTGGTCGAGGAGCTCCGCGCGCACATCGCCTCCGCGGCCCCCGCCGACGAGGCGGAGGTCCGCACCCTGCTCGACCGCCTCGGCGAGCCCGAGGAGATCGCCGCGGTGGCCCACGAGGACCTGCCGGGCGCGGCGCAGGGCTGGGGGCCGCCGCCGATGGTCCCGGTGCCGCGCGGCACCGGCCAGGAGCTGGCGGCCGTCCTCCTGCTCACGGTCGGGTCGCTGCTGCCGCTCGTCGGCTGGGTCCTCGGCGTCGTGCTGCTGTGGAGCTCCCCGCTGTGGCGGCGGCGCGAGAAGCTGCTCGGCACGCTGGTCGTGCCGTTCGGTCCGGGTGGCGCCTACTACCTGCTGGCCTTCCTCCCGCTGCTGTCCGGCGGCACTGAGCAGTCCTGCGTGACCGTGAGCGGGAACGACGGCGGCTCGGACGGCGGCGAGGTCAGCTGCACGGTCAGCGGCACCGGGGTCGGCCTGCCCGGCTGGCTCGGCCTGCTCCTGCTGCTGGTCGTCGTGGTGGCCCCGGTCCTGGTGGCGGTGCTGCTGATGCGCACGGCCCGCCGACGGGCGCAGGAGCAGCCGGTGCTGGTGCCGCAGTACGGCCTGCCGCGGGCGCCCTCGGCCTGGGGCGGCCTGGAGGTCGCCGCCGTGGTCGTGCTGGCCTTCGGCGGCGTCGTGGTGCCGTTCGTCGGCCCGCTGGTCGGCCTCGGCCTGGTGCTCGCGTCCGCCCGCTGGACGCGCGGGGAGAAGCTCGTCGCCGCCGTGCTCAGCCTGCTGCCGCTGCTGGCCCTGCTGGCCCTGTTCGCCGTCCGCGGCGGGGAAGGAGGGGTCCTGTGAGCGCTCTGCTGCTCTACCCGGTGCTGCTGCTCGGGCCGGTGCTGGCCGCCGTCTACCTGACCGTCGTGCTGCAGCGCCGCCGCTGAACGACGTACGGCCCGGCTCCCTGACGGGGGCCGGACCGTACGGGACGTGCGGGACTACTTGGCGGCGACGACCTCGACGGTCAGCGTCGCCTCGACCTCCGGGTGCACCTTCACCGTGACGGTGTGGTTGCCCAGGGCCTTGATCGGCGCGCGCCAGCGTGACGAGGCGGCGGTCCAGCTTGGGCCCGCCGGCCTTGTTGACGGCCTCGACGACGTCGCTCGAGGTGATCGAGCCGAACAGGCGGCCGCCGTCACCGGAGCGCGCCGGCAGCCGGACCTTGAGGCCGGACAGCTGCGCCTTGATCTCGTTGGCCTGGCCCGAGGTCGCGGACCTCGCGGACCTCGCGGGCGCGGCGGATGGTCGCGATCTGCTTCTCGGCACCGCGGGTGGCCAGGATGGCCAGGCCCTGCGGGACGAGGTAGTTGCGGCCGTAGCCGGGCGCGACCTCGACGACGTCGCCGGGAGCACCGAGCCCCGACACGTCCTGGGTGAGGATGAGCTTCATCGCGGCCATGTCAGCGCGCCGTGGAGGTGTAGGGGAGCAGCGCCATCTCACGGCTGTTCTTGACGGCCATGGCGACGTCGCGCTGGTGCTGACGGCAGTTGCCGCTGACGCGGGAGGCGCGGATCTTGCCGCGGTCCGAGATGTACTTGCGCAGCGTGCCGGTGTCCTTGTAGTCGACGTAGGTCACCTTGTCCTTGCAGAACTGGCAGACCTTCTTCTTGAGCTTGCGGGGCGGTGGCTTGGCCATCGTCGGATCTCCTGGGGAACGAAGTAGGTGGGTCTAGAAGGGGGGCTCGTCGGACCAGCCGCCGGAGCTCGCGGCGCCACCGGCGGGCGCGCTGGCCCACGGGTCGTCGGCCGGGGCCGAGCTCGCGCCGCCACCGCCGCCGAAGGACTGCCCGCCGCCGCCGCCGAAACCGCCGCCGCCCCCGCCGCCACCGCTGCGAGAGGCCTTGGTGACCTTCGCGGTGGCGAACTTCAGGGACGGGCCGATCTCGTCGACGTCGAGCTCGTACACCGTGCGCTTCTCGCCTTCCTTCGTCTCGTACGAGCGCTGCTTCAGGCGGCCCTGGACGATCACCGCGGTGCCCCGGGAGAGGGACTCGGCGACGTTCTCGGCGGCCTGGCGCCAGACGGAGCAGCGCAGGAACAGCGCCTCGCCGTCCTTCCACTCGTTCGTGTTCTTGTCGAAGGTGCGGGGCGTCGACGCGACGGTGAAGTTCGCGACGGCAGCCCCGGACGGGGTGAAGCGCAGCTCGGGGTCGGCGGTGAGGTTGCCGACCACGGTGATGACGGTGTCGCCTGCCACGGGGTTCTCCTTCTGCCCTTCCCGCGATCAGCGGGAGATGTCGAGTGTGGGTGCGTGCGCGTCAGGTGCGCACAGGTGGAGCGGGGAAGGGGCGGTGCGGTGCCGGACTGTGGTACGAGCGGAGGACTAGCTGGCGTCGGCCGGAGCGTCGGCCGGGGCCGCGTCCGCCTCCGGAGCAGCAGCCGGAGCAGCAGCCGGAGCAGCGCGGTGCCGCAGCAGCGGCGGGAGCCGCAGCCGGGGACGCCGAGGCCGGGGCGGCCTTGCTCGCGCGCAGCTCGGGCCGCATGACCTTCGTGCGCATGATCGACTCGTTGAGGTTGAGCTGGCGGTCCAGCTCCTTCATGGTGGCCGGCTCGGCCGTGAGGTCGATGACGGCGTAGATGCCCTCGGCCTTCTTGTTCATCTCGAACGAGAGCCGGCGACGGCCCCACACGTCGACCTTCTCGACAGACCCGCCGCCGTTGCGCACGACGTTGAGGAACGTGTCGAGCGAGGGAGCGATGGTCCGCTCCTCGAGGTCGGGGTCGAGGATGACCATGAGCTCGTAGTGACGCAAGTGACCCACCTCCTCCTGTGGACTCAGCGGCCACGGACGATCCGTGGCAGGAGGGCGTTCGCGTCAGCAAACCTGCTGAGGCTACCAGCGCAGCGGCCCGGGTCCCCGTCCGCTGCGGACGCTAGGCCGGGGGTCCGACAGGAGCGTCCGTCGACGCCTAGTCCGAGACGGCGACCGGTGCGGGACCGGTCAGGCCCGAGCGGCTGCGGCGGCGGGCGGCCGGCTCGGCGAGCAGCAGGCGCACGAGCAGCGACACGACGCCGGCGGCCAGCACGACCGCCAGCGCGGCGGGCAGGCCGTAGCCGCGGTAGCCGGCAGGTGCGCCCAGGCGGCCCGGCACGGCCAGCGGCCCGGCGGCCTCCGCGTCGCGGCTCGGGAGCGGCCTCCGGCAGCGGGCCGGCCGACTCCCCGGGCAGCTCCGGCAGCGCGATGGCCGGCGGCGGGGCGACGCCCTCCGCGGGCGGGGCCGACGGGGCGCCGAGCGAGCCGAAGCCGCCGCCGACGGGCGGGGCCTGCGCGGTGCCGCTGCCGCCGGTCGGGGACGGCGTGGGCCGGGGGGCGGCCGCGCTGCTCGGCCGGGGCTTCGGGGCGGTGCTGGCCGGCTTGGTCGGGCGCGGGCTCACGGTGTTCGCGCCGCGCAGCAGGACCGAGCCCTCGTACGGCTCGCCCTCGGCGACCCGGTAGGTGTAGGTGCCGGCCTCGGTGATCGGGTCGGGGTGGGTGTAGCTGCGCCCGGGGAGCAGGCCGACCGGGCCGCTGTCGAGGTCCCAGTTGTCGCTCGTCGCGCGGGCGCGGTAGCCGAAGGTCGTGTCCTCGTTGACGAAGGTGATCGTGTCGCCGGCGGCGACCTCGAGGACCTTCGGCGAGACGCCCTCGGCGGTGATGGTGACGACCTTCTCGGCCGCGTGCGCGGGCGCGGCGAGCAGGAACGCGCCGAGCAGCGCGGCCAGGGCCACGAGCAGGCGGGCGAAGGACGGTCACGCCCCTAGTTTCGCACCTGCTGGGCGATCTCCTGCCGGTCGTGCGTCACACCTACGCTGACCCGGTGCTGCAGATCGGTGCCCACGTGGGCCAGGAGGACCCCGTCGCGGAGGGGCTCGCGCGCGGCGCGGACCTGGTGCAGTTCTTCTGCGGCGACCCGCAGAGCTGGAAGAAGGCGGTCGTCCCGGAGCTGGGCGACACGTCGGCGGCTGGACCTCTACGTGCACGCGCCGTACATCGTCAACGTCGCCTCGCCGAACAACAAGATCCGCATCCCGTCGCGCAAGATCCTGCTCGACCACGCGACGGCCGCAGCCTCCGTCGGCGCCAAGGGGCTGATCGTCCACGGCGGCCACGTCACCGCCGGGGACGACCCGCAGGTCGGCGTCGAGAACTGGGTGAAGACGTTCGAGCGGATGGAGTGCCCGCTGCCCGTGCTGGTCGAGAACACCGCCGGCGGGGAGCACGCGATGGCCCGGCGCCTCGACGCGCTGGCCCGGCTGTGGGACGGGATCGGCGGCTTCCCGGGCGTCGGCTTCTGCCTGGACACCTGCCACGCGCACGCCGGCGGCGAGGAGCTGCTGGACGTCGTGGACCGCGTCACGGCGATCACCGGGCGCATCGACCTGGTGCACTGCAACGACTCGCGCGACGCCTTCGGGTCCGGGGCGGACCGGCACGCGAACCTCGGCGACGGGCAGATCGACCGCGAGCTGCTGCTGGCCGTGGTGGCCGCCGCGGGCGCCCCCGTCGTGTGCGAGACGCCGGGCGGGCGGGACGGCCAGGCGGCCGACATCGCCTGGCTGCGCGACAGCCTGCCCGGGTAGCGGCGGCGCCTGCCCGTACCGGTGCCGGCGGCGGCTCGTTGAGCAGCAGGACCGCCTCCCTCCCTGGACGGAACGGTCCAAGTCGGGCAGCCTGCGCCCGAACCCACCCAGCTCGGAGCTCACGTGCGCCTGTCCCGTCGCGCGGCGGTCGTCCTCGCCGCCGTCCTGCTCGGCCCCGCCGTCCCCTCGCTCGCCACCAGCGACCCGACCCCCGTCGTGGCGCCGGTCGTCCGCACCGCGGCCCTCGCGGTCGGCGCCACCACGGCGGCGCTCTCCGACGCCGACCAGCTGGTCGGCGTGACCTGGGCCGGCGGTGACGCGCAGGTGCGGGTGCGCTGGCTGACCGCGGCGGGCTGGACCGCCTGGGAGGTGCCGGAGGACGACAGCGACGTGCCGGACGCCGCCGAGCGGTCCGCCGCCCGCGGCGGCACCGAGCCGCTTGGCGCCCGCGCGGCGCGACGCTCGTCGACGTGCGCGTCACCGGCGCGCCCCGCGACCTGCGCCTCGTCCGGGTGGGGGACGGCCGGGCGAAGCGCGTCCCTGTCGTTCGGCGCGACGGCGCACGCCGACGCCCGCGCGCTGCTCGACGGCGTGCACTCGCCGCGCGGACTGGGGCGCCGACGAGTCGCTGCGCCGCGGCAAGCCCTCGTACGCCAAGGCGGTCAAGGCCGTCGTCGTGCACCACACGGCGGGCGGCAACGACTACACGCGCTGCCGAGGTGCCGGCCAAGATCCGGGCGGACTACGCGTACCACGTGAAGGCCCGCGGCTGGGAGCGACCTCGGCTACAACGTCGTCGTCGACCGGTTCGGCGGCATGTGGGAGGGGCGGGCCGGCGGCATCGGCCGCGCCACGATCGGCTCGCACGCCGCGGGCTTCAACACCGGCACCCTCGGCGTGAGCCTGCTCGGCGACATGACCGAGCAGGCGCCGACGGAGGAGGCGGTGCGGGCGATGAGCCGCGTCGTCGCCTACGCCGCCGGCACCTGGCAGTTCGACCCGCGGGGCACGGTCACGCTGACCAGCGGCGGCTCGCCGCGCTACCGCAGCGGCACGAAGGTCACCCTCGGGCGGGTGCACGGCCACAAGGACACCGGTCAGACGGCGTGCCCGGGGGCGCTGTACGACCGGCTGGGCGACATCCGCACCGGCGCCGCGAGGCTGCTCGGCCCGGCGCCGCGGATCACCGCCGTCACCGTCACCGGCGCGCCGGTGCACGCGCCCACGCCGCTGGTCCTGACCGGCGAGCTGACCACCGAGGCGCCGTGGGTCGTCGAGGTGCACGACCAGGACGGCGTCACCGTCGCGCGCGCCACCGGCGAGGACGCCCGGCCGTACCTGCAGTGGAACGGCCTGCGGAGTGACCAGGCGTCGCTGCTGCCGGCGCAGCCGGGCGAGTACACCTGGCACGTGCGGGCGGACGACGGCTACCACCCGCGGGCGGACCGGAGCGGCGAGGTGCGGGTCGGGCTGCCGGTCGTCCCCGCCTAGGGCCGCGCGGCCCGGACGTCCAGAACCCCTGACCGGCACGGCCTAGCCTTCGACCCGTGCACTCCGCCGACGCCCCCGTGACGCCGCGCCACCGCCGCCCCGGGCCGGTCGCCGAGGGCCTGCTCGCGTTCCTGCTGGGCCTGCTCCTCGCCGTGCTGGTCAGGCGGCCGCAGGACCTCATGACGACGGTGCCCGGGCAGGCCCGGGATCCCGTGCTCCTGTCGTGGCAGCTGTCCTGGCCGGGACACGCGCTGACGAGCAGCGACAGCCTGTACGACGGCAACGTGTTCGCGCCGGTGGAGCGCTCCTTCGCCTTCACCGACCTCCTGCTCGGCTACCTGCCCTTCTCCCTGCTCGGCAGGGGTCCGGAGGCGGCGCTCCTGCGCTACAACGTGGTCCTGCTCTTCGCGATGGCCCTGGCCTTCGCGGGCACCTGGGTCCTGGTGCGCCAGCTCGGGCTCGGCCGCGCGGCGGCGCTGCTGGCGGCCACCGCGTTCGCCTTCAACCCCTGGCGGGCCTCGCAGCTCCAGCACGTGCAGGTGCTCTCCAGCGGAGGCATCCCGCTGGCCCTGGCCCTGCTCGCCCGCGGGCACGGGATCGGCCGGCGGACCGGGCTGCGCGAGGTCCGCCCGGCGTGGGCGTTCGCCGGCTGGGCCGTCGCGGCGTGGCACGTCAGCATCGGCTTCGGCCTCGGCCTCCAGCTGGCCTACCTCCTGGGCGTCTGCACCGCCGTCGCCGCGGTCCGGGCGCTGCTGCTGCAGCGACGGGGAGGGGGCTGGCCGGACCGGCGCCTGCTCGGCGCGGACGCCGCGGGGATCGCGCTGTTCCTCGCCCTGAGCGGCGTGCTCGCGCTGCCGTACTTCGCCATCGTCGAGGACCATCCGCAGTCCCGGCGCAGCGTGGCGGAGCTGCAGGAGTTCTCCCCCTCGGCGACCGCGCTCGTCACGGCGCCGGCGGAGTCCTGGGCGTGGGGGCGCTACTCGGAGGACGAGCGCAAGGACGTGGGGGCCGTCCAGGAGAAGGCCCTGTTCCCCGGGTTCGTCGCGCTGGCGATGGGCGCCGTGGGCCTGCTGCTGCCCGGAGCCTGGTCCCGGCGGCGCGTCGCGATGGTGGCAGGGGCCACGGTGGTCATCGCCCTGTTCGCCCTCGGCACGTCCGGCCCCGCCGGCGGACGGTGGACCTACCTGCTGCTCTACGAGCACGCGCCCGGCTGGCAGGGGGTGCGTACCCCGTCGCGGCTCGTCACGACGGCATGGCTGGGCCTGGCGCTCCTGGCCGCGCACGGGGTCACGGTGCTGCAGCGCGCGATGCGCGGGACCTCGCGCACGGTCGACGCACCTGCCTTCAGCGGGCTGGCCGTCGTGCTGACCGCGCTGGCGCTCGTCGAGGGCCTGGACACCGCCGGCCTGACGACCATCAGGACGCCCCCCACGGGCGTCCGCCTGGCGGACCTGCCCGAGCCGGTGATGGTGCTGCCGAGCGAGGACTTCGTCGACCAGGACGTCATGCTCTGGAGCACGGACGGCTACCCCGCCGTGGTGAACGGGGTCAGCGGGTTCACGCCCCAGGAGCAGGCGGAGCTGCGGGACGCTGCCGCGCGCCTCCCGGCCCCGGACGCGCTGGACCGGCTGCGCAGGTCGGGCGTCGCGACCCTGGTGCTGCTGCCGGAGCTGACGCCCGGGACGCGGTACGAGCCGGTGACCGCGGCGTCGCTGTCGCTGCTGCCGGGCGTGCTGGTGGAGGCCCGGGGGGACGCGGTCGTCGTCCGGCTGCAGCCGTAGGCCTCAGGCGGTCCAGAGCCCGCTGGTGAAGGTCAGCGCCAGGCCGGCCAGCAGCGGCAGGCTCACCGCCAGGTAGGCCGTGTGCAGCCACGGCCGGCGCGAGGCGGCGGCGGCCAGCAGCAGGAACGCCGGGAACCACAGCAGGGTGGCTCGCGTCACCGAGAAGAAGAAGGTCGAGCTGCCCAGGGCGGCCAGCGACAGACCCACGTAGGTCGCCTCGGGCCAGCGGCGACGGCGCAGGAGCAGCACGACGACGACCACGCCGAGCGCGACCGCGCCGATCTCGGCGAAGTAGGAGAAGCGGTACTCCGCTCCTGTCCCAGGGTTCCGCCCGCCGGCGAGCGTCGTCTGGAAGGCGTCCCAGGGCCAGGCGAAGCGGCGGCCGAAGCCTCGCTCCTGCGCGTGGGTCCAGGCGAGCCAGTCACCGGTGCGCGCGTGCAGGTACGCGAAGTAGGACAGGACCGCGGCGGGCGGCGCCAGCAGCGCGAGCGCGTCCCAGCGGGGCCGCCGGACCGCCAGCGCGTACATCACGACCAGACCGGCGGCCAGGAACAGCCCGGAGACGCGCACGTAGCTCGCTGCCCCGGCCAGCAGGCCGGCGGCGACCCAGCGGCCCTCGCGCGCGGCCACCCAGGCCGGGACGGCGAGCGCGAGGAACACCGGCTCCGAGTAGCCGGCGACGAGGAAGACCGCGTACGGCGCCGCGAACAGGTACAGCACGGCGCGCTGGCCGACATCGCGCCCGAGGCCCTCGATCTCGGCCAGCCGCACGAGCGCCACGGCGGCGACCGCCCCGGCCACGAGGCTGATCAGGAGCTCGGACACCGGCCAGCTCGGCACCACGAGGTGCACGGCGCGCAGCAGGACCGGGTATCCCGGGAAGAAGCTGGGCAGCCCGGCGTCGGGGGGCATCGACGGGTCGCCGTCGTAGCCGTACTCGGCCAGTCGCCGGAAGAGCACGGCGTCCCATCGCTCCCACCGCTCGAGGTAGGCGCCCACGGAGTCGACGGCGGTCTGCCGTGCCGTCCAGGCGCCCGCGAAGGCGAGCAGCAGGAGGCCGGCCCGTACCGCGACGTACGGGCCCAGCGCGGCGAGCAGCCGCTCCCGGCGCTCGTCCGGCGCGGCGGGAGCCGCGTCCGCCACCTCCTGCGTCGTCACGCCCGCACGAGGGGCCGGGGCCGGCCGAGCAGCGGCGCGAGCACGGGCCAGTCCGGCGCCCCGTCGAGCACGCCGCCTGCCGGGTCGTCGACGCCGTCCCGCCGCACCACGTCGTGCTCCGGCCGCAGGACCTCGTGCACGACCCGGCCGGCGAGGAGCAGCAGCGCCGCGTCACGCAGCAGCAGCGCGGCGAAGTACCAGGGGTCGGAGATCCCCTGGTTCTGGTCGCCGATGTGGATCAGGTAGTACCAGATGGCGAAGAAGGCGATCGCGTCGGTCGCCTGCCACAGCAGGAACGTCCGCCAGCGCGGGCGCGCGAGGACGGCGAGCGGCAGCAGCCAGATGACGAACTGGGGGGAGAACACCTTGTTCGTGAGCATGAAGGCCAGCAGCGTCAGGAACATCACCTGGGCCACGCGGGGCCGCTGCGGCGCGCGCAGCACCAGGAAGGCGATGCCGGCGCAGGCCAGCAGGAACAGCCCGCTGGCCAGGGTGTTCAGCCGGTGCGGCGCCTGCCCGGCGACCAGGCCGACGTCCAGCGGGCCGCGCAGGTACTGGTGGAAGTACCAGAGGGAGCCCCAGTCGGCGCCGCGCTCGGAGCTGAACGAGTAGAACTCCCGCCAGCCGTCCGGCGCCGCGCGCGCCACGGGCACGTTGACGACCGCCCAGGCCAGGGCGGCCGTGCCGACGGCGCCCGCGACCTCCTTCACCTTGCCGGCCCGCAGGCACAGCAGGATCAGCGGCCCGAGCAGCAGGCCCGGGTAGAGCTTGGTCGCGGCACCGAGGCCGAACGCGACGCCCGCCCACGCCGGATGTCGGCGTGCCCAGGCGAGCATCCCGAGCCCGACCAGCGCCGCGGCAGCCATGTCCCAGTTGTTGAAGACGGTGAGCACCAGCCCGGGAGCGGCCGCGAACATCACGGCGTCCCACGGGCGGCGGCGGCCCGCGAGACGGGTCGTCGTGATGGCGACGACGACCGCGAACGCCGCCATCATCAGCGCCGTCACGTCGAAGAACCGCTTGCCGCGCTGCGCCGGGTCCGCGCCCTCCACGGCCTGGGCCGCCACCTGCATCATCCCGCCGATGAGGACGGGGTACTCGAGCATGTTGTCGACGTACGGCAGCCCCTCGCCGGCGAACCCACGGCCGCCGTACAGCGGGAACGGGTCGTTGTAGCAGGCGCGCGTGTACTGGTAGTTCTCCGTCCACGCGTGGTCCCGGCAGGGCGCCTTCTGCCAGAAGCCCAGCGTGCAGGCCAGCAGCGTCAGGACGACCACGACGCGCACCGGCCGCCAGTGGCGGCGCGGCTCGGTCGAGGCGTGGCGGCCGGGCGGGCCGCCCAGCGCGTTGAGGACGGCGGCCACGGGCTCGTCCCTCGACGGCTGGACGACCTGGTCCGGCGGAGCGATCGCGGTCATGCCGACGACTCTGCCACTAGGTCAGCCGCCGGGGCTCGGGTCGGGCGGCGGGGGCTCGGACGCCGGGGGCGGCGGGGGCGGGTCGTCCGGCGGGGGCGGCGGAGGCGCCTGGGTCGTGTCCGGCTGCGGCGGCGCCGGCTCCTCCTGCGGGGGCGCCGGCGACTCCTCGCTGCTGGAGTCCGGCGGCGGGGTGGAGCCGCCGCGGCGGGTGCGGCGCGGCCGCGGCGCGGGGTCGCTGCCGCCGTCGGTCCCGTCGTCGATGTTCTTGCGCCGGCCGACGTCGGCCCGCGGCGGGAACTCCTCCTCGGGCAGCCCGTCGAGCGCCACCTCGTTGTAGGCCTTCCAGATGCGGCTGGAGAAGCCACCGCCCGTCGCCTCCACGCCGTCGATGCGGATCGTCCTGGGCTGGGCGTAGCCGAGCCAGACGGCGGTGGACAGCTGCGGCACGTAGCCGACGAACCACGCGTCCTTGTTGTCCTGCGAGGTGCCGGTCTTGCCGGCGACCTGGCGCCGGTCGTCCAGGCGTGCGCCGCGGCCGGTGCCGCGCTCGACGACGGCGCGCATCGCGAAGGTCGCGTCGGCGGCGACGTCCTCGCTGAACGCGCGGTCACCGGTCTTGACCTCAGCGCTGTAGACGGTCTCGCCCTCGCGGTCCTGCACGGTGCGCACGAGGAACGGCTGGACCGGGATCCCGCCGTTGGCGAAGGTGGCGAACCCGACGGCCTGGTCGAGCACGTGCACCTCGTACTTGCCGAGCGCGATGCCGCCCTCGACCGTCCCGTCGGGCTGGGCGAGCTCCACCGACTCGGGGATACCTGCCTTGTGCGCCAGCTCGGCGACCTTCTTCGGCCCCACCTCCAGGCCGAGCTCGAAGTACGCCGTGTTGATCGAGCGCTGGGTGGCCTCGACGAGGTCGACGCGCCCGTAGCTCTCCTCGCCGAAGTTCTCGATCGGGTCGGGGATGCCGGGGAAGTCCTTGCCGCTGTTGCCGTCGAGCCGGGTGCGCAGGCTCAGGCCCTGGTCGAGCGCGGTGGCGAGGACGTACGGCTTGAACGAGGAGCCCGGCTGGCGGCCGACGCCCTGGTTGGCGAAGTCGAAGCCCGTCCCGGTCGCGCCGCCGTAGTAGGCGAACACCTCGCCGGTGCCGGGCTTCACCGACACGAGCGCGCCCTGCAGGTCGTCGTCGCCGGGCTTGTCGCCGGTGACGTCCTGCACCGCCTTGATCGCGGCCTCCTGGGCCGACTTGCGGATCGTGGTCGTGACGACCAGCCCGCCGGCGGACAGCTTGTCCTCGGGGAAGCCGCGGTCGGCGAGCTCCTCGAGCACCGCCTGGATCACGTAGCCCTTGGGCCCGGACAGGTCGTTGTTGCGGTTGCCCGCGCCGATCTTCGCGACCGTCGGGTACACCTGCTGGGCACGCTCGGCCTCGGTCAGCCAGCCCTGCTCGACCATCCCGTCGAGCACGTAGCCCCAGCGGCGCTTGGCCTCCTCCGGGTGCTTCTCCGGGTCCAGCGACGGCCGGCGACTTGATGCTCGCGGCGAGCACCGCGCCCTGCGCCAGCGACAGCCTGTCGGCCGGCCGGTTGAAGTAGGTCTGCGCCGCCACCTCGATCCCGGAGCGCCTGCCGGCCGAAGTAGATCGTGTTGAGGTAGTCCTCGAGGATCTTGTCCTTGTCGACCGTGCGGGTCATCTTCAGCGCGATGAAGACCTCCTTCACCTTGCGGCTGAAGGTGCGGTCCTGGGTGAGGAAGGCGTTCTTCGCGTACTGCTGGGTGATCGTCGAGCCGCCCTGCTCGACGCCGCCGCCCTTGACGTTGGCGAACAGCGCGCGGGCGATGCCCTTGGGGTTGATGCCCGGGCTCGTGTAGTGCCCGCGGTCCTCGGCGGACAGCACGGCGCGCTGCACGTCCTCGGGGACCTTCGACAGCGGCACCGGGATGCGGTTCTGCGACCCGACGCGGCCCATCTCGGAGCGGTCGGAGTAGAGGATGCGCGTCGCCGTGGCGGTCGCGCTCTCGTTCGGCTCCGGCACGTCGGTCAGCGCGTAGCCGACCCCGACCAGCAGCGGCGACCCCGAGCACGGAGCCGGCGCTCCCCAGCAGCAGCACCCGCTTCCAGCGGATCCGAGACAGTCGAGACATGCCTCCATGGTCGCGCACGTCCGGACGGGGCCGGGCCTAGCCGGTCCCGCCGCCGGGCTCCGTCGTGCGGGCGCGGTGCCCGGCGTGCCGGTCCGGTAGCTGCGCACCAGGTGGTTCCAGCCGCAGGCCCGGCAGACCTCGACCTCGTGGACGGCGAAGTCCGGGTACGACCGCGCCAGCGCCTCGAGCTGCGCCTCGTTGCGCGCGCTCCCGGAGTAGTCGCCGATGTCGTCGCCGTAGACCCAGCTCACCTGCCAGAGCTGCTCCTTGCGGCAGATCGGGCAGGTGCGGTCGGTCTGCCCGCCGTACGCCTCCGCCGCCCGCTTGAGGAACACGCCGGCGTCGCACACGTCGTACGACGAGGTCGTCGTGAACAGCCCCCCCCGAACAGGGACCGGAGCAGGGCGCGGCGTGCGAGGGCGTGGTCGACGACGTCGCGCTTGCGCACCCGCCGACCGGTACGACCGCGTCCCGGGAGGTGGCGCTGCGGTCCCCTCCCTCGCGCGCCACCTCCCGGACACGCGCGCGTCGTGCGCTGTTGCACCGCAGGGCGGGCAGGACGTACAGTCCGATGTATCGCCGCGATACATCGCGGAGCACTGACCCAGCGGGACGACTGCGGACGAAGGAGGACAGCGTGCTCGAGCTCGCCGTCCTCGGCCTGCTGCACGAGTCCCCGCTGCACGGCTACGAGCTGCGCCAGCGGCTCAAGGCCATGCTCGGCACCTTCCGGGCGTTCTCCTACGGCTCGCTCTACCCCACCCTGCGCCGCATGCAGGACGCCGGGTGGATCGTCGAGGACGAGGGCGACGCCGAGGTCGTCGCCGAGGCGCCGCCGCTCACCGGCCGCCGCGGCAAGGTCGTCTACAAGCTGACCGCCGACGGCAAGGAGCGGCTCGCCGAGCTGCTCGCCGAGGCCGGCCCGTCGGCGTGGGAGGACGAGACCTTCGGCGTCCACTTCGCCTTCTTCGGCCAGACCGACCCCGAGGTGCGCGTGCGCATCCTCGAGGGCCGGCGCACCCGGCTGGAGGAGCGCCGCGAGGGCGTCCGCTCGCTCGCTCGACCGCACCCGCACCCGGCTCGACCGCTACACCCTCCAGCTGCAGGAGCACGGGCTGGAGTCGGTCGAGCGCGAGGTCCGCTGGCTCACCGAGCTCATCGAGACCGAGCGCTCCACGCAGGCTCCGGCACAGGAGCTGTCCCGCACCACCACCCCACCCAAGGAAAGAGGAGCGCCCTGATGGGTTCCGTCCGTGTCGCCATCGTCGGCGTCGGCAACTGCGCCGCGTCGCTCGTCCAGGGCGTCGAGTACTACCGCGACGCCGACCCGTCCGCGCGCGTCCCCGGCCTGATGCACGTCGCCCTCGGCGGCTACCACATCCGCGACATCGAGTTCGTGGCCGCGTTCGACGTGGACGCCAAGAAGGTCGGCTTCGACCTGTCGGAGGCGATCCTCGCGTCCGAGAACAACACCATCAAGATCGCCGACGTGCCCCCGATGGACGTCACCGTCCAGCGCGGCAACACGCTCGACGGCCTCGGCAAGTACTACCGCGAGACCATCGAGGAGTCCGACGCCGAGCCGGTCGACGTCGTCCAGGCGCTCAAGGACGCCAAGGCCGACGTGCTGGTCTGCTACCTGCCCGTCGGGTCCGAGGCGGCGGCGAAGTTCTACGCGCAGTGCGCCATCGACGCCAAGGTCGCCTTCGTCAACGCGCTGCCCGTGTTCATCGCCGGCACGCCGGAGTGGGCCGAGAAGTTCCGCGCCGCGGGCGTCCCCATCGTCGGCGACGACATCAAGAGCCAGGTCGGCGCGACGATCACGCACCGCGTGATGGCCAAGCTGTTCGAGGACCGCGGCGTCATCCTGGACCGCACGTACCAGCTGAACGTCGGCGGCAACATGGACTTCAAGAACATGCTCGAGCGCGACCGCCTGGAGTCCAAGAAGATCTCCAAGACCCAGGCCGTGACCTCCAACATGGAGCACGACATGGGCGCGCGGAACGTGCACATCGGCCCGTCCGACTACGTCCAGTGGCTCGACGACCGCAAGTGGGCGTACGTCCGCCTCGAGGGTCGCGCGTTCGGCGACGTCCCGCTGAACCTCGAGTACAAGCTCGAGGTCTGGGACTCCCCGAACAGCGCCGGCGTCATCATCGACGCGCTGCGCTGCGCCAAGGTCGCGCTCGACCGCGGCGAGGGCGGGCCGGTGCACCCGGCCAGCACGTACTTCATGAAGTCGCCGCCGCGCCAGGTGCGTGACGAGCTCGGCCGCGAGATCCTCGAGGCCTGGCTGAGCGGCGAGGAGCTCGGCAAGCACGCCGCCGAGGCGATCGAGCAGGCCAGCAAGGGCAGCTAGCCCTCCCGCACGTCCCGACGGCCCGGCCGCTCCTCGTGAGCCGCCGGGCCGCCGTGCGTCCGCGGCCCGTGGGCGGTTGGTGACCAGCCCGGTGCCGGAAGTCAAGGCGCAGGTGGTCGCCCTCGGGGCTGGTGCCGAAGCGGTGTGCCTGCGAACCGGTCGCCCGGCCGGAGGATCGGTACGACGCGGCTCCCGCCCGCGCAGCCCAGGGTCACGCGAGCGCGCAGGAAGGCACTGGTGCGTCAGCGGAAGCAGTCGGGCTCAGGAACGCTCGGCGGTCTCCCGGAGGAGCTCGAAGCCAGCCTCGGGAGACATCAGGTGCCCGGCGTCGGAGGAGGCGCGGACGCCGATGTTGGGAACGTGCTCAGCGAGCCATCGACCGTGTCCGGCCGGCACGTTGACGTCGTGCTCGCCGTAGGAGATGACGACCGGAGCAGTCGCGTCGGCCGGGTCGAAGCCCCAGTCACCGGGCGAGCGCAGCGAAGTCGTCCGCCATGCCGAGCACTCCCTGGCGGAAAGCCTCCTCCAGGGTCGCCCGCGCGCGGTCCGCCGTCCGGCGCAGGATCTCCCGGTCGGCCTCGGGCAGGTCCATGTCGCCCATGAGCGAGGCCGGGTCGTCGGTCATCAGCGCTCGCAGCCGCTCCACTTCCTGCGTGAACGCCGCAACGACAGCGTCCCGATCTCCCACCGCCATGCGGAAGCGCTGCTGGTTGCCGGGGTCCATGCCCTCGAAGAAGTCCAGATCCGGCGCGTCGTACGGAGCCACGCCGACCACGCACTGCACGACGGTGCAGCGCTCCGGCAGGAGCGTCGCGACGGCAAGAGCGTGCGGACCCCCGCCGGAACCGCCCATCACGCCCGCCCGGTCGACCGCTGCCGCGTCCAGCAGCGCCCGCACGTCCGGGACGACATCGGCCACCGAGCGGCCGGGCAGCGGATCCGACAGTCCGTAACCGGGCCGGTCGTAGGTGATCTGCCGGATCCCCGCCTCGAGCAGCCGCTCCGGCTCAGGGTGCCTGCCAACCCGCGAACCCGGGGTGCCGTGGAGGCACAGGACCGGGCTGCCGTCCGCGTCTCCAGACTCCGACCACGCCAACCGGCGCCCGTCGGGCAGCACGAGGACGTGCTCCGTCGTCACGGCGTCAGTCATGCAGCCGTCCCACGCAGGCCTTGTACGAGGACCGCCACGGCCTGCACCACGCGCTCCGGCGCTTCTACCGGGATGCCGTGCCCGGCCCTGGGCACGACCTGGACGTGCTCCGCGCCGAGCCAGCCGTCGTACACGGACTTGACCTTCGCCCGGACCTTGGCTTCACGTGCGTTGCGGCTCAGCCCGCCCACGAGGGCGACGACGGGGGTAGCCGGCCGAGCAGCCGTGCGGGCCGCGGCGAGCATCACCGGGATGCTCCTGACCTCCCGTGCGGTCTGCTCCCAGGTGCCGGGCGCGGTCAGGTGCGTGATCAGCGCCGGTCGGTGCTCCTGCGGCACGGAGGCGACCAGACGCCCGAGCTGCCCCTTGCCGGCGGCGATGTCCCGCGCGGTACGGCCTGACCTCGCGCGACGCGCCTGCAGCCTGGATACCCGGTGGTTGACGCTGCGCACCAGCCGGTTGTCGACGGATGGCAGGTCCTCGTGCGTGGCGTCGACGAGGACGACCCCCGCCACCCGGTCAGGACGCGCGGCGCAGTAGAGACGCGTGAGCAGACCTCCCCAGCTGTGGCCGACCAGCACGACCGGCCCGTCGACCCCGGCAGCGGCCAGCACTGCATCGACGTCTGCCACGACCTGCGCGGGGGTCGGCTCCACGGCAGCGCTGCTGCCGTAGCCCGCCCGGTCGTAGCTCACGACGCGCGTGACGGCTGCCAGGCCCGCGGCCACCTGTGACCATCCCGCACTGCTCCCGGACAGCCCTGCCTCCAGCAGGACCGCGGGCGTGCCGGCCCCGACCGCCGACCAGGCCAGCGCCCGCCCGTCGCTCGTCGCGGTCCCCTGGACCGGTCCCGACTCGTCCGCCATGTGCATGTGCAGCACTCTGCACGGTCGCAAGCGCGGTTGGTTCGGAAGGCGGCACGAAGTGGCGCCCAGGGCTTGATGCAGCCGCACGAGTCGGCGACGCGAGCGGTCGGGCACTGTTGCCGCTGCAGCGCTCGCTGCGCTGCTGCTCGGAGGAGGCCCGCGTGACCCTGCTGGAGGACGCTCACCAGCTGCAGGAAGATCTGATCGCCCTGCGGCGGTGTCTCCACCGCGAGCCGGAGCTGGGCCTGGCGCTTCCTCGCACGCAGGAGAAGGTGCTCGCCGCCTTCGACGGCTGCGAGGTCCAGCTGTCGACGGGGCGCGCGCTGACGTCCGTCGTCGGCGTGGTGGCCGGGCAGGCCGGTCCCGGACGCACCGTGCTGCTGCGTGGCGACATGGACGCGCTGCCGATCGAAGAGCAGACCGGGTCTGGACTTCGCTGCGGAGAACGGCGCCATGCACGCCTGTGGCCACGACCTGCACACCGCGATGCTGGTCGGTGCGGGGCGACTGCTGGCCGCGCGGGCGGACGAGCTGGCCGGCGAGGTCGTGCTCATGTTCCAGCCGGGCGAGGAGGGCTTCGACGGTGCCCGACTGATGCTGCAGGAGGGTGTCCTCGACGCCGGCTCGCTTCCGGTGAGCTCTGCGTTCGCGCTGCACGTCGCGCCGGCGATGCTGCCGAGCGGGCTGGTCGCCTCACGGCCGGGGCCGATGCTGTCCGCGGTGGACACGCTGCACGTGACGGTGCACGGCCGCGGCGGCCACGGCTCCACGCCGCATCGTGCCGGGGACCCTGTGCCGGCGGCCTGCGAGATGGTCCTTGCGCTGCAGACCATGGTGACCCGCCGCTTCGACGTCTTCGACCCGGTCGTGCTGACCGTCGGCACGTTCCACGCGGGAACCGCCCACAACATCATCCCGGAAGGCGCCACCTTCGAGGCGACGCTGCGGTCGTTCTCCGGTCCGGCGCGCCGACGCGCGGTCGAGGAGGCGGTCCGACTCTGCGAGAACATCGCCCTGGCCCACGGACTCGAAGCCACTGCGCACGTCGAGCAGCTCTACCCCGTCACCGTGAACGACGCCGAGGAGCAGGCAGCAGTCGCCGAGCTGGTCCGCGACGTGCCGGGTGCGCCGACCTTCATCCAGCTGCCCAACCCCTCCACCGGCTCCGAGGACTTCAGCCTCGTGCTCGAAGCCGTCCCTGGCTCCATGGCCTTCCTCGGCGCGTGCCCGCCCGACCGGGACCCGGCGACCGCCGCCTACAACCACTCGCCAGAAGCCTTCTTCGACGAGCAGGTCATCGCGTCCGGCGCCGCACTGCTCGCCGAGTGGGCGTTGCGCGCCGCTCGGCGTGCCTGACTCCAGTGACGGGTTCGCCTGGACGGCGTTGCGGCTGACGGGACCTGCCGGGTGGGCGAGGCTGGGTCGGTGAGTCACTCGACGGCGGAGGTGGAGCTCCGGGTCCTGCTTGCGACCCTCGGCGGAGACGACGTACGGCTGGCAAGCCCAGGTACGGGGGACGCGTTGGTCGGTGAGGTCCTCCTCCAGACGCGCAGCGATCCCCCTCCCGGCCCACGAGCGCTCGTGCTCTGGGAGGACACGTCCACGGAGGTGCCCCCGGGGGCGGCCCTGCTGGTGCGAGAGGCCGACGTCGCAGGCGTCCTCGAGCGCCTGCCGGCGGAGATGCCGCTGCTGTCGGTCAGGGGCAACACCAGATGGGCGGACATCCACGACACGATCCGCACGTGCGTGAGCTCGCTCCTCGCTCAGGACCTGGCGGGGGACCTGTTCGACCTCGCGGACGCCCTTGCCGAGGCGCTGGGTGGTGCGGTGGCCATCGAAGGCGTTGACCGGCGCGTCCTGGCGTTCAGCACGATCGCCGGCCAACCCATCGACGAGATCAGACGGCGCGGGATCCTGGGTCGTCGCGTGCCCGAGCACGTCGAGAGGGAGGAGTGGTACCAGCGACTCTGGCGAGCCCAGGGCCCGGTCCAGTTCTCCGCAGGCCCTGAGAGCAGCCCCCGCCTGGCGGTCGCGGTGCGGCACGGCGATGAGCGGGTGGGGACCGTCTGGGTGGTCGGCGACCGCACGACGCTGCAGCCGCACGCCAAGCGCCTGCTCACCGAGGCGGTAGCAGGCGTCACGGCCGCCCTCGTCGCCTCACTCGGCACGCATGCCCGTAGTCGCGAGCAGAGGAACCGCCTGTTGCTGAGCGTCCTCACCGCGAACCCAGGCCCCGTCGTCGAGCGCCTGCTGCCTGCGGTCGTGGTCGGAGTCTGGATGGACGGGACCGGCGAGAGCCAGGAGCTCCTACGGACGCGGCTGGCGGACATCCTCAGCCTTCAAGCGCAGCGCAGCGAGGGGACCGGGCTTGCCGGCGAAGTCGACGGCGTGGTCCACGCGATCCTGCCGTGGACGTCCGAGTCGCACCTCGCGGACCAGCTCCAGGCACTGCTGCAGCGCGGTGGCCACCGGCGCGTGCGCGCGGCCGTCAGCTATCCGGTGCAGCCAGGAGGCTCCTTCACAGCCGCCGCCGGAGAGGTGGAACAGCTGCTGGCGATAAGCCCGGCTCTGCTCGGCGACGGCCCTGCCGTCCTGTTCGCCAGCGCCTGCAGGAACCAGCTCTTCCTCATCGGGCTGGCCCAAGCGCTGGCGGCAGCCGGGAACGTTCTGAGTGGGACCGCAGCCAGGCTGGCTGAGTACGACGCCCAGCACGGCACCAGCTACGAGCAGTCCCTGCACGCGTGGTTCGCCGAGAAGGGCGATACGGCCCGTGCCGCCTCCCGTCTGCACGTGCACGCCAACACCTTGCGCTACCGCTGCACACGCGCCGCGACACTGTTCGACCTCGATCTCGAAGACGCCGACACCCGGCTGCTGCTTCACCTGGAACTCCGACTGCGCGCGCTCGGGTACAGCAGCGGCAGCTGAGCCCCGTCTCGGGCCACAACAGCTGTTGGTCGCTCCCACAACGCGCCGCCCGCGCCCGACAATGCAGACTCGGGTCGGATACCAGGAGGATTCATGTCCGCTCGCCCTGTCCGTCGAACTGCCGCCGCCCTCGCCCTCTGCGTCCTCACGGCGTGCGGCTCGACCGTGCAGCAGGACGCGCTGCTCGGTTCTGCGGCCGGCCAGCCCGGGCAGCAGCTGACGAGCGACGGCCTTGGCGCCCCCGGTGCCCCTGGGACGTCCAGCAGCACGGGCGACAGCCTGGGCACGAACCCGCTCGCGCCTGCGGGCGCGGCCGGAGGTGCTCAGTCCCCGGTCACTGGCGAGGCGGCGGCTGGTCAGCCCGGTGCACCTGACACGGCAGCTGCCCCCGGTTCCGCTCCTGCAGCCCAGGGGGGTCAGCCGCCAGTAGCAAAGCCCGCGAGCAACGCCCGTGGCGTCACGGACACGACGATCAGCATCGGGCTGGAGTACATCAAGGGAGCGGACGAAGCGCGCAAGAGCGCTGGCTTCGAGGGCGTCAGCTCCGGCGACCAGAAGAAGCAGCTGGACATCCTGGTCGAGCACATCAACAAGTCCGGAGGGATGGCCGGCCGCAAGGTCGTACCGGTCTTCCACGTCTACGACGCCGGTTCAGGCAACAGCAACGACAGCAACGAGCAGGCGGCCTGCGCCACCTTCACGGAGGACAACAAGGTCTTCGCCGTCATCTCGGCGATCAACCACAGCGAGATCTTCCTGTCCTGCCTCACCAAGATCGGCGTGCCCTACATCAGCGCCCCCGGCCTCACCGTGAACGACGACGACGTGTTCCGCCGCTACCCGCTCCACCTGGAGCTCAACGCCGTCAGCTTGAGCAAGCAGGGCGCGCTGTTCGGCAAGCCCCTCGCGGACACCGGCTACTTCGACAAGGGAGCGAAGGTCGGACTGCTCACCTTCCAGCAGCCGAACTTCGAGCGCGCTGTCAAGGGACACCTCAAGCCCGGGCTGAAGAGCGTGGGCATCACCCTCACCGACGAGGTGAAGCTGGCCTACCCGCAGTCGACCTCGGACACGGGCGCTCTCGCCGCCGCGATCGGGAACGCGGTCCTCCGCTTCCGGCAGAACGGCGTCACGCACGTCCTGATCACCGACGTCTCGGCGCTGGTGACCGTGCTGTTCGCGCAGGCCGCGTCCAACCAGGGCTACTACCCCCGCTTCGGCTGGCTGTCGCCGAACGGCGGACAAGCGGCGGCCAACCTGATCTCGGACAAGAAGTCGCTCGTGGGCGCCGTCCAACTGGGTTGGTACCCCTCCATCGACCTTGACGCAGCGAACCAGAACATCAAGGCCACCGGCGCCAAGAAGTGCGCCGACCTGTTCGCCGCGAAGGGCTACACACCGAGCGACCGCAACGAGGAGACCGTGCTGCAACTGCAGTGCGAGATCTTCTTCTTCACCCAAGCGGCCGCATCTCGCGCGAACCCGCTGACGGGGCAGGGCTTCGTCTCGGCGCTCCGCGCCATCTCCACCGCGGTCGCCCCGTCCTCGACCTACCGCATCGACCTCGGTCGAGCATCGGCCGGCGCTGGTGCCTACCGGGTCCAGCGCTGGACGCCGCAGTGCACCTGCTTCAAGCCCGAGCCTGGCCTGAAGCCGCTGACCTGACAGCTCGTCCGGCTCGCGCTAGGAGCCGCCGGCGTCTGTGGCCGCCGCGCTGAGGCCGCAGTTCCCCGTGGCCCCTCGCGGGCGGCGCAGCGCGGACAGCCAGGTGCGGGGGTCGTCGAGGTCGAGGGTCCAGCGGGTGTCGCCGGTGCGCAGGTGCTCGCCGAGGTGGTTCGTGTCGCCGGGCTCCCGCTGACCGGTGGCTCGCAGCTCGAGCCCGGCGGGGTCGTCGGGGCAGCCGGCGAGCCACCAGAGCTCCTCTTCCTCCTGGCGGGGACCGAGCTCGGCGAAGGCGTCGACGGCAGGCAGCGGTGGCACGGGCCTGATCGCGCTCGACGGCGCTTCGTGCTGGGTGCGGCTGAGCCAGGAACGACTCCGGCCAGGACCCCCGGCGAGGCGGGGCAGGGTCCAGGTGACGCCTGCCGCGTGGCGGGTCTTGGTCCAGCCGAGCTGCGTGACGCGGTGGTGCCGGCGGCAGCACGGCCCGAGGTTGCAGGCGCAGGTCGGGCCCGTCGGCCAGGCCAGGTCGTGCTCGGCGTCGCACCGGACCGCGCGGGCGCCGCAGCCGGGCCACTCGCACCGCGGCGAGCGGACGGTGATGAGGCGGCGCAGGCGGCGCGACGGCCGGTACCCGGCCTGGCCGGCCGCAGCGGAGCACGGGGCGGCCACGCCGAGAGCAGCAGCGCCCAGGCGCGCGGCAGCGCGAACGGCAACGGCGTCAGCACTCGCACCACGGTCGCCGACTGCTCGACGGTCAACAGGCCGCAGTCGATCGCCTCGAGGGCACAGGGGAGCGCCCCGAGCAGCAGCCCCTCGGCGAGCAGCTGCGCCGCGCGGTTCTCGGAGCAGCCCAGGAACAACGCGGCCTGCGGCACCGTCCCGAACTCCGTGCCGCTCGAGACCCCGATCGCCTGCATGCGCATCAGCACCCGCAGCTGACGGGCGTGGACCGCGCCGCGGTCGAGCTCCAGCACCGCCAGCTCAGCACCGAAGGCGTCCAGCGCAGCGACGTCCGCCGCCACCGAGAAGCCCTGCTGACCTGCTGCCACGACACGCACGGTAGACCTGACCTCCGACAGTCCTGGGGGGCGAAAGTCCCTGCGGGACAGCGCTTCTCGTGCGCGGGCGCGCGGGGCCAGCGTGCCGCCGCCACGCTCGCCGAGGGCGGCTGCGGAGCCCAGCAGGAACGGACCGCCCGTGGTCCCAGCGCACGCGACCCTCCGCGTACGGTCCGGGGATGACCACCGCCTGGGCCCTCGACGTCGACAAGACGGACCTCACGCAGACCGCGCTGCGCGAGCTGGACGCGCCGGAGCCCGCGGACGGGCAGGCGGTGCTGCGGGCCGACCGCGTCGGCCTGACCGCCAACAACGTCACCTACGCGGTGCTCGGCGAGTCGTTCCGCTACTGGGACTTCTTCCCCGCCACCGACCCTGCGTGGGGCCGGGTGCCGCTGTGGGGCTTCTGCGACGTCGTCGCCTCCCGCGCCGAGGGCGTCGAGGTCGGCCAGCGGCTGTACGGCTACCTCCCGACCGCCTCGCACCTGCTCGTGCAGCCCTCGGCGGGGGACGCCCGCGGCTTCCGCGACCGGAGCGCGCACCGCGCGTCGCTGCCGTCGCCGTACAACGCCTACGCCCTCACCAGCGGCGACCCGGCATACGACGCCGCGCGCGAGGACCTGCAGGTGCTCTACCGCCCGCTGTTCTTCACCTCCTTCGTGCTGGCCGACTTCCTCGTCGACGGCGGCACCGCGGGGGCGCGCACCGTGGTGCTGTCCTCGGCGTCGAGCAAGACGGCGTACGGCGCTGCGTTCCTGCTGCAGAGCGCCGGAGTGCGCGCCGTCGGCCTGACCAGCCCGGGCAACGTCGCCTTCACGCAGTCGCTCGGCTGCTACGACCAGGTCCTGCCGTACGACGAGGTGCGCGCGCTGCCGGCCGAGCCGACGGCGTACGTCGACTGCGCCGGCAGCACCCCGCTGCGCCAGGCGCTGCACGACCACCTCGGCAGCGCGCTGGTCCTCGACCTGGTCGTCGGCGTGACGCACCAGGACAGCAGCCCGGCCGGCACCCTGTCCGGAGCGCGGCCGTCGGTGTTCTTCGCGCCGGACCAGATGCGCAAGCGGACGCAGGACTGGGGGCGCGCCGGGCTGGACGACCGCTTCGCGCAGGCCTGGCGGTCGTTCGTGCCCGCCGTCGAGCAGTGGGTCGACGTGCAGGTCGGCAGCGGGCCGGAGGCGCTGCGCGCGGTGTGGCTCGAGGTGCTGTCCGGGCGCAGCGCCCCCCGCACCGGCCACGTCCTCACGCTGACCTAGCCTTCGGACGTGAGCGCCCGCCCGTCCCTGCGCGAGCTGCTCGCCCTGCCGGACCTGCGGCGGCTGCTCGGGATCCGGCTGGCCGGCCAGGCGGGCGACGGGCTGTTCCAGACCGCGCTGATCCTGGTCGTCTTCTTCGACCCGAACGACGCGACCTCCGCGGCGCAGGCGGCCACGGCCTTCGCCGTGCTGCTGCTGCCGTTCAGCCTGGTCGGGCCGTTCGCCGGGGTCTTCCTGGACCGGTGGCGGCGCCAGCGCGTGCTGCGCAACGCCAACCTCGTCCGCGCCGTGCTGGTCGCGGTGACGGCGGCGGCGCTGGCCGGCCTCGGCGACGACTCGCTCGTGGTGCAGGGCCTCGCGCTGCTGGTGATCTCGACCAACCGCTTCATCCTGTCGGCGCTGTCGGCGGCCCTGCCGCACGTGGTGCAGGAGCGCCAGCTCGTGGTCGCGAACTCCGTGACCACCACCCTCGGCGGCGGCGCCTTCGCGCTGGGGGCGGTCGTCGCGACGCTGGTGCGGCCGCTGTTCGGCCAGGACGAGGTCGGCGGCGCGCGCACCTCGCTGGTCGCCGCGACCAGCTACGCGGCCGCCGCGCTGCTGGCCACCACGCTCGGGCGGGACCAGCTCGGACCGACCCGCCGCGCGACGGACCGGCTGGCCGAGGCCCTCGGGCGGGTGGCCCGCGGCGTGGCGCAGGGCGCCCAGCACGTGCGGGACCGCGGGCCGGCCGCGCGCGCGCTCGCCGCGATCAGCGCGCACCGCTTCTTCTACGGGCTGTCCACCGTCGCGACGCTGCTGCTCTACACGCCCGACGGCTTCCTGGGCCGGCAGTTCTCCGGCGGCGGCTTCGGCGGGCTCATCGCCGTCGGGGCGGTCGCCGTGCTGGGCGGCCTGCTCGCCGCGCTGGTGACGCCGGGGGTCACCCGTCGCTTGGGGACCCAGCGCTGGGTCGTGCTGGTCTTCTCCGCGGCGGCCGTCGCCGAGGTCGTCTTCGGGCTTCCGTACACGCACGGCGCCTTCCTCGTCGCGGCCTTCTTCCTCGGCTTCGCCGCGCAGGCCGCCAAGATCTGCGTCGACACGCTGCTGCAGGAGACCGTCGAGGACGACTTCCGCGGCCGCGTCTTCTCCTTCTACGACACGCTGTTCAACGTCTGCTTCGTCGCGGCGGCCGCCGCGTCGGCGTTCGTGCTCCCGGCCGACGGCAAGAGCTACCCGCTCATCGGGATCGTCGCCGGGGGCTACGCCGTGACCGCGGTCGTCTACGCCGTGATGACCGCGCGGCGAGCCGGCGTCGAGCCGCCCGAGCCGGTGGTGGAGCGCTAGCTAGCGGAGCAGCGGCGGGAGCCGCACTCCCGGGACCTGCACCGTGGGCACCTGGACCTGCAGCGTCGCGACCGGGCTCGGCTGCACGACGGGCACCTTGACCGGGACCTGCACCACCGGGAAGGGGCTCGGCGACACGAGGTCGAGCACGGTGTCGACGACCTCCTCGACGAGGTCGGTGACCGGACCGGTGACCGGGTCGGCCGGGCCTGCGGTCGGGCTCGGCACGGGGCTCGGAGCCGGGCCGCCACCGCCGCCGCCGGGAGAGGGCTGCGGCTGTGCGCCCGGCTGGCCGGGGCCGGCCGGGGCGCCGGGGCGCTGCGGGGCGCCGCCGCCGGAGGGCTGCAGCACCTGCGTCAGGTCGATCGGGCCGCCGGCCAGGACGGGCACGGTGCCGGGGTCGAGCAGTGCGCCGAGCGCGGCACCGACGCGGCCGACCTCGGCCTCGACGATCGCGGCGACGACGCCCCACGAGCCGCCGCGGGCGCGCAGGTCGCGGACCTCGCCGTACTGCCGGGCCACGTCGCCGCCGGGAGCAGCGCTCGCGATGAGGTAGCCGAGGGTGCCCTCGCTGCCTGGAGCGCCTGCGGGCAGCGCCGGGCCGGCAGGCACGCCGTCGCGCAGGGCCGTCATGACGACCCGGCCGGCGGTGCCGTCGGTGTCCAGGCGGGACGCCAGCGCGGTGAGGTCCTCGTCGGCGCTGACCAGCTCGGCGGCGAGGACGCGCTCGTAGGCGTCGCCGGGGGTGAGGACGAAGGGGGAGGTGGCGCCGGGAAGCCCGCCCGGGGCGACCTGCACCTGGAAGTAGGTCGCGACCTCGCTGGTCGCGCGGCGGGCGGCGGCGCGGACGGCGGCCGCGTCCCCGCGCAGCACGCCCACGCGGACCAGCGAGCCGCCGTCGACGCGGACGAGGGAGTCGTCGGCGGTCGTGACGGTGGCCGCGGCGGTCTGGAGCTGGAGGCCGGGGGCGTCGTCAGAGGCGTCCACGAGGACGAAGCCGCTGCGCAGGACCTGCCGCACGCCGTCGAGCACGGTCACCGCGGTGCCGCCGCCGAGGTGGACCTCGCGGTCCCGGGTCTCGAGAACGGCCCCGGTGCGGCCGGCCGTCACGGTGGCGCCGGTGGGGACGCGGTCGCCGACCTCGACGGCCGCAGCGCTGCCGTCCTCCAGCACCACGCGGGCGTCGGTGCCCTTCACGAGGACCGTGTCGGCGCTGGCGGTGTCGCTGCGCAGCGCGGCGACGCCGACGGCCGTCAGCAGGACCGCGGCGAGCGTGCCGGCGACGCCGGCCACCCAGCCGCTGCCCACGCGCCCGTCTTGTCCCAGCATGTGCACATCATCGGTGTCGCGGGGCCGCTGATCCATGGCCCGAAAGGACTAGACGCCCTGCGTCAGCGCCCAGGCGCGCAGCTCCGCCTCGGCCCGCTCGCGCGGCAGCGGGCCGTGCTCCATCCGCAGCTCGAGCAGGTGCTTGTAGGCCCGGCCGACGACGGGCCCGGGCGGTACGCCGAGCAGCGCCATGATGTCGTCGCCGGTCAGGTCGGGCCGGATCCGGTCCAGCTCCTCCTGCGCGGCCAGCCGGGCGATGCGCGCCTCGAGGTCGTCGTAGGCGGAGGCGAGCGCCGCGGCCCGGCGCCGGTTGCGGGTGGTGCAGTCGGAGCGGACCAGCTTGTGCAGGCGCTGCAGCTGGTCACCCGCGTCCGTGACGTAGCGCCGCACCGCGCTGTCGGTCCAGGGGGAGGTGCCCGGCTGGCTGCGCCCGTTCCCCCCCGCCACCCCGTAGCCGTGGAAGCGCAGGTGCAGCTCCGTGAGCAGCGTGACGGCGGCGACGACGTCCTTGGGGTAGCGCAGCGCCTTGAGCCGCCGCCGGGCCAGGTGCGCGCCCTTGACCTCGTGGTGGTGGAACGACACCCCGCCGCCGGGCTCCAGGCGGCGGGTGGCCGGCTTGCCGATGTCGTGCAGCAGGGCGGCCAGGCGCAGCACGAGGTCCGGCCCGTCCTGCTCCAGCGCGATCGCGCGCTCCAGCACCTGCAGCGTGTGGTCGTACACGTCCTTGTGCTGGTGGTGCTCGTCGATCTCCAGGCGCAGCGCCGGCAGCTCCGGCAGCACCAGCGCCGCCAGGCCGGTGTCGACCAGCAGCTCGAGGCCGGCCCGCGGGTGGCGGCCGAGCAGCAGCTTGGACAGCTCGTCGCTGATCCGCTCGACGCTGACGATCGACAGGCGGTCGGCCATCGCGCCCATCGCCGCGACGACCTCGGGGGCGACCGAGAAGCCGAGCTGGGAGGCGAAGCGGGCCGCGCGCAGCATCCGCAGCGGGTCGTCGCCGAAGGAGTCCTCGGGCCTGCCCGGCGTGCGCAGGACGCCGGCGGCCAGGTCGTCCAGCCCGCCGTACGGGTCGACGAACGCGTCCGGGGCCTTCCAGTCGGGCAGCGCGACGGCCATGGCGTTGACCGCGAAGTCGCGGCGCGCCAGGTCGTCCGCGAGCGAGGTCCCGTAGCTGACGACCGGGTTGCGGCTGGTCCGGTCGTAGGCCTCCGCGCGGTAGGTCGTGACCTCGATCCGGAAGCCCTTGCGCTGGGCGCCGACGGTGCCGAACGCGATGCCGGTGTCCCAGGTCGCCTCGGCCCAGCCGTCGAGCAGCGCCTGGACGGCCTTGGGGTGCGCGTCGGTCGTGACGTCGAGGTCGTCGCCGAGGCGCCCGAGCAGCGCGTCGCGCACCGACCCGCCGACCAGGTGCAGCGCGTGCCCGGCAGCGTGGAAGCGCTCGCCCAGCTCGACCGCGACCGGCGCCACGCGCAGCAGCTCGCCCACGGCGTTCTGCTGCAGCTCGGTCAGGGCGGGCACGGGGGACGAGCCTATCGGGGCCCGTCTTGCGGAGCGGCCGCGACGGGAGGACGGTGGCGGGGTGAAGGGCGCGCTCGACGTCCACCGGGAGCTGCTCGCCCGGGACGTCCCCCACGAGATGGTGCGGCTGCGCGACCGTGCCACGAGCGCCGACGACCTGCCGCGCCTGCTCGGCCTGACGGCCGGCTGCGTCGCGGTGCGCTGCTACGAGGTGGTGCGCGCGTCCGGGACCGGCTTCGCAGCCGTGCTCGTGCCGGCCGGCCGGCTGCCCCAGCCGGGCGCGCTGCTGGAGGCGCTGGACGCCCGGTCGGTGCGGGCGGCGCGGCCGGACGCGGTCAACGCGGCGACGGACTTCGCGCACGCGCTGGTCGCCCCGGTGTGCCTGCCGCCGGAGGTGGAGCTGCTCGCCGACAGCGCGCTCGGCGAGAGCGACGTCAGCTACTGCGCGGTCGGGGAGGGGCAGGTCGTGCTGGGCATCCGCACCCGCGACCTGCTCGTGACGACCGGCGCGCGGGCGACCTCGCTGACCGGTCCCTCGCTCGGCGGCGACCTGGCGCAGGTGCTCGACCTGGACCGCTGGTCGGGCGCCCGCTCGACCGGCTGACCGGCCTGTCGCAGGAGCGCGGCCTGGGGTGGCCCGACGTACCCTGACCAGGTGACCCCTCCCACGCCTGCGACGCCCGGGCAGGGGGCGTCCGGGCAGTCGTCCACGCGACGCCCGCTGCGGCGGGTGGACGAGACGAGCGCGGGCGGGCTGGTCCTCGACCGGCTCGGTCCGGGGGCCTCCGGAGCGCTCATCGGGCGCCTCGACCGCCGCGGGCGGCTGCTCTGGTCGCTGCCCAAGGGGCACGTCGAGCCGGGGGAGACCGAGCCCGAGACGGCGGTGCGCGAGGTGGCCGAGGAGACCGGCATCAGCGGCCGCGTCGTCGGCAAGCTCGGCACGATCGACTTCTGGTTCGTGGCCGAGGGCCGGCGGGTGCACAAGACCGTGCACCACTACCTGCTGCTCGCCGCCGACCCGGTGCACGGCCTGGAGCTGTCCGACGCGGACGTCGAGGTGAGCGAGGTGGCCTGGGTGCCGCTCGAGGAGCTCGCCGCCAGGCTGGCCTACGCCGACGAGCGCCGGCTGCTCGAGCGGGTGCCCGTCCTGCTCGCCGAGACCGCCTGACGGATGCGCGCAGCCGTGCGCGCCCGCGTCGGCGCCGCCCTGCTGGCCGCGTCGCTGCTCCTGCTGGCGGCCCCGACCTCGGCGACGGAGTCCTCCCCCGCGCCGGCCGCGCCCGAGGGCTGCGCCGGCGCCTCGGAGGAGACGCCGGTCCAGGTCGAGGTCACGACGCTGCTGCCCCGCGCGCCGAGCCGCCCGGACCAGCCGTTCCAGGTGGCCGGCCGGCTGCGCAACTGCGGGCAGGAGGCGCTGTCCGGCCTGCAGGTCCGCCTGTCCATCGGCACGCGGCTGCGCACGCGCGGGGAGCTGCAGCGCGCCGACGAGGAGCCGGTCGTCGGCACCCGCCGCCTGCTGACGGCGGCCACGGCGCAGGACGAGCTCGCCCCGGGGGAGAGCGAGCCGTTCGACCTGCGGATGCTCGTGTCCGACCTGCGCCTGGGCAGCGGGCTCGGCGCCTACCCGCTGGCCGTGCAGGCCCGGGCCCGGTACGGCTCCGACGGCGCCCGCACCGCCGTGGGGCTGGCCACCACCTACGTCCCGTGGTTCCCGGACGGCCCGCCGGCCCCCACCCGGGTGGCCTGGCTGTGGCCGCTCATCGACCAGCCGCGCCGCGCCCCGGCCGAGGTCATGGTCGACGACGAGCTCGACGCGCTGGTCGCCCCCGGGTCGGCCACCTCGCCGCGCGGCCGGCTGCAGGAGCTGCTGGTCGGCGCCCGCGAGGGCAGCAAGGGCGCCTGCGACCAGCCCGCCGCACCCCCGCCCGGAGCGCAGCGCGACCCCCTCGCCGGCTGCCGGGGCGAGCCCGTGCCCGTCACGTACGGCATCGACCCGTCGCTGCTCTACAGCATCGAGGCGATGGTGGCGCCGCGCGGCTACAGCGTGCTCGAGCGCGGCGACAAGGTCGACCGCCCGATGTCGCAGAACGCCGAGCAGTGGCTGGTCGCGCTGCGCGCCGCCGCTCTGGAGCAGGACGTGCTCGCGCTGCCGTTCGGCGACCCGGACGTCGTCGCCATGACGCGCTCCGGCGCCGGGCTGCGCGACGAGGTCGAGCAGCTCCGCAAGCTCGGGCAGAGCGAGGTCCGCCGGCTGCTCTACGAGCAGGGCTCGGACCGCGAGCCGCTCACCTCCGTCGTCTGGCCGCCGCCCGGTCCGGTGACCGATGCGGCCCTCGACGTGCTGCTGGGCGGGCAGGCCAGCTCCGTGGTGCTCGACGTCGACGCGCTGCCGCCGGCCTCGGCCTCCCGCAACCGCACGCCGAGCGCCCGCAGCACGCTGCCGTCGCCGTACGGCACGACCACCGGCCTCGTCGTCGAGGACGTGCTGTCCGCGCTGGTCACGCCGGACCCGGCGAGGTGGCAGGGGCCGCGGCTGGCCGAGCAGCGCTTCATCGCCGAGACCGCGATCATCGCGGCCGAGGTGCCGAGCGAGTCCCGCACGCTGCTGATCGCCCCCGCCCGTGACGCCGACGTCGCGCAGGCCGGACTGGCCGCCGCGATGATCGCCGACACCGGCCGGCTGCCGTGGCTGTGCCCGGTCCGGCTGGCCGACGTCGCCCGCGGGCGCGAGCGGTGCGAGGCGCTGCCGGACGCGCAGGGACCGGCGCCGGCAGAGGAGCGCTCCGTGGCCGAGGTCGCCGAACGCGGCGAGGAGCTGTCCGGCGCCTACCTCGAGCGGCTCGCGCAGGTGCAGGCGCAGGCCGACCAGTTCACCGAGTCGGTGCTCGTCGACGGCACCGAGGAGGCCCGGCGCACCAAGGCCCGGCTGCTGCGCGCGCACGGCCGCGCCGCGTCCGCCGCCTGGCGCGACCAGCCGCTGCTCGGCGAGCGGATGCTGCGCCTGCTGCAGGAGGACGTCGGCGAGCTGCGCCGCAAGGTGCGCCTCGTGAGCGAGCCGGTGACGCTGACCGGCGGCTCGGGCGTGCTGCAGCTGTCGGTGCAGAACGAGCTCGACCAGCCGGTGAACGTCGGCGTGCGCCTCGACGAGTCGAGCAGCGCGCGGCTGTCCTCCGGGGACACCGGCGTGCAGGTCGTCCCGGCGCGCAACGCCACGCAGATCCAGGTGCGGGTCGAGCCGCAGACCTCCGGCCGCTTCGTCGTGCGGGCCACCCTGGTCGACGAGGAGGGCCGTGCGTTCGGCTCGCCGGTCGAGCTCGACGTGCGCTCCACGCAGTACGGCCGGGTCGCCCTCGGCGTGACGGGTGTGGCGGCCGCCGTGCTGATGGTGGCCGCCGGCGCCCGCATCACCCGGCGCGCGATGCGCAGGCAGGCGTGAGCTCGCTCGGCGGGTCGACCCGCGCGATGGCGCTCGGCACGGTGGCCTCCCGCGCGACCGGCTTCGTCCGTACCGCCGTGATCGCCTCGGTGCTCGGCGTCTACGGCGTCGGCACCGCCTACAACGTCGCGAACACCACCCCCAACATCGTGTACGAGCTGCTGCTCGGCGGGGTGCTCACGTCCGTCGTGGTGCCGCTGCTCGTGCGCGCGGCCAAGCAGGACGAGGACGGCGGGCAGGCGTACGCGCAGCGGCTGCTGACGCTGACGGTCCTGGTGCTCGGCGCCGCCGCCGTCGTGCTGGTGCTCGCGGCGCCGCTGCTCATCGACCTCTACGCCGGCGAGCTCGACCCCGCGTCGCGCGACCTGGCGGTGGTGTTCGCGCGGTTCTTCCTGCCGCAGGTGCTCTTCTACGGCGCGGGAGCGGTGCTCGGCGCGGTCCTGAACACCCGCGGCCGCTACGCCCCGCCGATGTGGGCGCCGGTCCTCAACAACGTCGTCGTCATCCTCACCGGCCTGCTGTTCCTCGTCGTGCGCGGCCGGGCGGAGCTCACGGCCGCGAGCCTCACCGACGGGCAGGTCGCGCTGCTCGGCCTCGGCACGACGCTCGGCATCGTGGCGCAGACCGTCGCGCTGGTGCCGTCGCTGCGTGCGGCCGGCTTCTCCCTGCGGCTGCGCCGCGACGTCGGGCAGCTGGACCTGCGCACCGTCGGCGGCCTGGCCAAGTGGGTGCTGCTCTACGTCGTCGCCAACCAGCTGGCGTTCTTCGTCGTCGTCCGCCTGGCCTCCGACGAGCAGCTGGTCGGGTCCGGCCGCGGCTTCGCCTCGTACGCCTACGCGTTCGTGCTGTGGCAGCTCCCGCACGCGATCGTCGCCGTCAGCGTCATCACCGCGCTGCTGCCGCGGATGAGCCGGGCCGCCGCGGACGGCCGCACCGACGACCTGCGCGCGTCGCTCAACCGCGGGCTGCGGCTCACCGTCTCGGTGCTCGTGCCGGCGGCCGTCGCCTTCGTGGTGCTCGGGCGCGAGATGGCGACGCTGGTCTTCGCCCGCGGCGAGGTGTCGGTCGACGACGCGCGCTTCATCGGCGTGCTGCTCGCGGTGTTCGCGGTCGGGCTGGTGCCGTTCAGCACCTACCAGCTGCAGCTGCGCGCCTTCTACGCGATGCAGGACACCCGCACCCCGACGCTCGTGAACCTCGGCGTCAACGTCACGCTCATCGTCGTCGACGTCGTGCTCTACGTGCTGCTCCCCGACCGGTACGAGGTGGTCGGCCTCGCGGCCGGGCACGCCACGTCGTTCGTCGCGGGCCTGGTGATCTGCTCGCTGGTGCTGTCGCGCCGGATCGGCGGCCTGGACGTCGCGACCGTCGTGCGCACCGGCGTGCGCTGCCTGGTCGCCGCCCTCCTGCCGGGCGCGCTGGCGCTCGCCGTCGCGACCGGCACCACCTCCGCTGTCGGCCGCGGCCCGCTCGGCGCGGCGCTCGCGCTGGCGCTGGCCGGCGGCGTCCTCGTCGTCGGCTACGTGCTGCTCACCCGCCGGATGCGGGTGCCCGAGGTGGCCGAGGTCGCCGGCCCGGTCCTGCGCCGCGTCGGCCTGCGGTGACCACCGGATCGGGGCACCTCAAGCCGCCGTCGACTCCGGCCGATCGAGAGTGCATGGGGGACCGCGGGGACATCGTGCTGGGCTGGCTGACCAAGCTGGCCGTGACCCTGGCCGTGCTCGGCGTGGTCGGCTTCGACGCCGTCTCGCTGGGCGCTGCGCGCTTCCAGGCCGAGGACCACGCGCAGGCCGCGCTGCGCGCCGCGAACGACTCCTGGAAGAGCAGCAAGGACCTGCAGGCGGCGTACGACGCGGCCCTCGCCGAGGTCGCCGACGACGGCGACAGCATCGACCCGCAGACCTTCACCGCGACGCCGGACGGCGCGCTCACGCTGACGCTGCACAGGACCGCCTCCACGATGCTGGTCGAGAAGATCGGGCCGGCCCGCGAATGGGCTGAGGTCGACGTCACCGTCAGCGCGGCCTCGGCCGGCTGACGGCCTCCCGGTCCCCCAGGCACCTCTAGGATCGTCGCGACCCGCGCCTGCTGACGGAGCGCGGCCCGACGAGGAGGATCCCGTGGCCCCGCCGCCAGGCCGCCGCGCGATCCGGCCCGTCCTGCGCGCCGGTGACCTGCTGGCCGAGCGGTACCGCCTCGAGCACCCCGTCGAGCCCGCGCCCCGGGCGAACGAGGACGAGGAGTCGCCGGCGATCGTCTGGCGCGCCCAGGACGAGGTGCTGGCCCGGCCGGTCGCCGTCAAGGTGCTGCGCGCCGCCGGCCGTCGCGGCGCGGCCGCCGCCCGCCCCTTCCTCGAGGCGGCCGCCGCGGCCGGGGCGCTGTCCACGCCGACGCTCGCGCGGGTCTACGACGCCGCGATCCAGGAGTGGCCGGCCGAGCGCGCCGGACGCCCCGCCGGCGAGGTGGACGTCGCCTACGTCATCAGCGAGTGGGTCGACGGCCGCGACCTCGCGGAGGTGCTGGCGAGCGACGGCGCGTTCGAGCCGGACCAGGCCGTCGCGCTGGTGGTCGAGGCCGCCGAGGCGCTGCAGAGCGCGCACGACCGGGGCGTCTGCCACGCCCGGGTGCACCCCGGCAACGTCATGGTCACGCCGGCCGGCCGGCTGAAGCTCACCGACACCGCCACCTCCGGGGCGCTGCCCGAGCGGGCGGTGCCGGCCGCGCGCGCCGGCGACCCGGTCGGGGCGGCCGCGGACGTGCGCGACCTGACCGCCGTGCTCTACGCGATGCTCACGGCGAAGTGGCCGGCCAGCGCGACGCCGCAGCCGTCCTGCGGGGTGCCGCCCGCACCGACCACCCGCGACCGGCAGCGCGGGCGGCTGACCAGCCCGCGCCAGGTCCGCGCCGGCGTGCCGCGCGCGCTCGACGAGCTCGTCGTGCGGGTGCTGCAGCCGGCGACCGGCCGCCCCGGACCGTCGAGCGCCGCCGCGCTGGCCGACGCGCTCGTGGGCGCCGTGCGCGCGGACGCGCCCAAGCCGGTCGTGCCCCGCGAGCCGCGGATCCCGCCGCGGGTCAAGCGCTTCCTGCCGGTGCTGCTCAGCCTGGCCTTCATCGCCCTGGTGGGGCTCGGCAGCTTCGCCATCGGGCGCGACCTCGGGGAGATCCCGCCGGTCGAGGACCCGCTCGCGGAGGCCGCGGTCACCCCGGCCCCCGGGCGACCGGTCGGCAGCCGCATCGACCTGGCGACCGCGCGGGTGGACGACTTCGACCCCGCACCCGGCGACGGGGTCGAGCGCAAGGGCTCGGTCCCGAACGCCGTCGACGACGACACGAGCACCACGTGGGAGACGGTCCGCTACGCCTCGGCGGCGTTCGGCGGGCTCAAGCCCGGCGTCGGGCTGCTCGTCGACCTCGGCAAGCCGACCCGCGTCGGGCGCGTCGAGCTGGTGACCACCGGCGGCGGCGCGACCTTCGAGCTGCGCGCGGCCGACGCGCTCGGCGCCCGCGCGGTCGACTACCGGGTGGTCGCGACCGGCAAGGCGGACAAGGAGGCGCTCGTGCTGACGCCCGCCGCAGGCACGAGCGGCCGCTGGTACCTCGTGTGGATCACCGGGCTGCGGAACGCGGGCGACGGCTTCAACGCCGGCATCAAGGAGCTCCGCTTCTTCAGCGGCTGACGCCGGTCCGCGCCCTGCCGCGCCGCACGAGCGGCCTGCCGGTCCGGCACCCCCCGCGCCACTACCCTCGCGCCGTGACCCAGGGGCCTCCCGCGCTCGGCGTGGTCGCGGACCCCGCCGACGGCGACGCCCGCGACCGTGCGCTGCTGGCCGCGCACGTGGCCGGCGACCGGGACGCGTTCGGCACGCTGGTCGGCCACCACCGGGACCGGCTCTGGGCCGTCGCGCTGCGCACGCTCGGCGACCGGGAGGAGGCCGCCGACGCGTTGCAGGACGCCCTGCTGTCGGCCTACCGCGCGGCCGCCTCGTACCGCGGCGACGCGAAGGTCACCACCTGGCTGCACCGCGTCGTGGTGAACGCCTGCCTCGACCGGGTGCGCCGCCGGCAGGCCCGACCGACCGTGCCGATGCCCGAGCAGGGCGGGTCGGCCGAGCCCGTGGACCGGCACGACGCGCTGGCCGCCCGCGAGACGGCGCTCGAGATCGAGGCGGCGCTGGCCGAGCTGCCCGTGGAGCAGCGCTGCGCGATCCTGCTCGTCGACGTGCACGGCATGCCGGTGGACGACGTGGCCGCGGTGCTCGGCGTGCCGTCGGGGACGGTGAAGAGCCGCTGCTCGCGCGGCCGGGCCCGCCTCGCGCTGTCGCTCGGCCACCTGCGGAACCGTCCGGAGATCCCGCCCGTCCCACCCCTGTCGGCACCCGAGCAGAGCCAGGGAGGTGGGGCATGACCGGGACGGGACCGCTCCACCTCGACCTCGACCAGCTCGCCGACGCCCTCGCCGGCGAGGCCGAGCCGGACAGCACCGCGCACCTCGCGTCGTGCTCCTCCTGCACCAGCCGCCTCCGCGAGCTGGAAGCAGCCGAGGCCGGCGTCACCGCCGCGCTGCGCACGCTCCCGCCACCGGCCCTGCCGGAGGGGCTCGCGGAGCGGCTCACCGCCGCCCTCGCCGCTGAGCCGGGGCTGCGGTCCTCCACCGCCGGGGCCGGCGTGACCGCGCTGCCGGAGCGCCGCCCGAGCCGGCGGCTGCTCCCCGCCGCCGCGGCGACCGTCCTGGCGCTGTCCGCCGGCGCGCTCGGCTACAGCGTGGTGACCGGCAGCCAGAGCAGCGAGGACAGCGGGTCCGCCGACAGCGAGGCGGCCGCGGCCGCGCCTGCGGTCCCGACCAGCGCGAGCGGGGCCGACTACGCGGACGCCGCGGCGGTGTCGGGCGTGCTGCCGGGCGTGCTGGCCGGTCAGGCCGACGCCCTCCGGTCGATGGACTCGGCCGCCGGCGCGGCGGCCACCGCGCCGTCCGCGCCGTCCGAGGAGGCCCGGACCACCACGATGCAGGCGCCCGCGCCCGCAGCGGCCACCGTGGGCGACCCGCTCGGCCGGCTGCGCACGCCCGAGGGGCTGGCCGACTGCCTGTCCGCGGTCCTGCCGCCCGAGGAGCCGGGCCTGCAGCCGCGGGCCCTCGACTACGCGACCTACCAGGGGCAGCCGGCGCTCGCCGTGCTGCTGCCGGACCCGGACCCGGCGAAGGTGTCGGTCTACGTCGTCGGTCCGGAGTGCGCTGCGGCGGACGCCCGGCTGCTCGGCTTCTTCCGCCTCGACGCGCCGTAGGCCCGGGCCTCAGCCCGCGTCGTCGCCGCGCGCCGCCGCCCGCTTGGGCGGCAGCGTCCACAGCACCACGCCGACGACCGCCGCGGCGTACGGCAGCAGCGTGGAGGAGTCGAAGGTGCTGGTGCTCTTCTCCAGCACGAAGCCCAGCGCGACGCCGAGCACCGCGTAGACCGCCGCGACGACGCGCAGCCGCGAGACCTCCGTGCCGGTGCGCGACGCGCCGGACGCGGCCTGCGCCGCCGCGGCGGTCAGCACGCCGACGACGAACGGGGTGAGGTAGCTGAACAGCGGCGCCTCGACGTACTCCGCCGCCACGACCCCGCCGAGCACGGCGGCACCCTGCGCCGCCAGCGCGCCTCGTACCAGCCGCTCCCGCAGCGGGACGGCCGGGCGCACCGGTGCGGCCGCGGGCCGGCCGCCGCACGCGGGGCATCCCCCGCCCCACGCCTGCTCGGCGTCGGCCGCGCAGCGCGGCCGCCCGCACACGGGGCACAGGTCGACGGCCCGGCGCACCGGGTGGACGCCGCAGCGCGTGCCCGGTGCGAGCGGGGCGGCGGGGGCGGACGGGCTCACAGGTGGGAGCCTTCCACGTCAGGGGGAAGAGGCCGTGGCGGCCGGGCGTTCCACCAGTCACAGCACGTCGAGGAGAGGGTGGCCCGTGAGCGACCAGCAGGTGCGCAACGCGATCGTCGTGGGGTCCGGTCCGTCGGGCTACACCGCCGCGATCTACCTGGCGCGGGCGGCGCTCGAGCCGCTCGTCTTCGAGGGCTCCGTCACCGCAGGCGGGGCGCTCATGAACACCACCGACGTCGAGAACTACCCCGGCTTCCCGGACGGCGTCATGGGCCCCCAGCTCATGGACGACCTCCGCAAGCAGGCCGAGCGGTTCGGCGCCGAGCTCGTCACCGACGACGTCACCGAGATGGACCTGCACGCCGACCCCAAGGTCGTGAAGGTCGGCGACACGACCTACCTGGCCAAGACCGTCGTGCTGGCCATGGGCTCGGCCTACCGCAACCTGGGCGTCCCCGGGGAGAGCGAGCTCTCCGGCCGCGGCGTCTCCTGGTGCGCGACCTGCGACGGGTTCTTCTTCCGCGACCAGGACATCGTCGTGGTCGGCGGTGGCGACACCGCCGTCGAGGAGGCCACCTTCCTCACCCGCTTCGCGCGGAGCGTCACGATGGTCCACCGCCGCGACGCCCTGCGCGCCAGCAAGGTCATGCAGGAGCGCGCCTTCAGCAACGAGAAGATCCGCTTCGAGTGGGACACCGAGGTCCTCGAGGCGGTCGGCGCCGACCGGCTCGAGGCGGTCCGGCTGCGCAACCGCGTGACGGGCGAGGAGAAGACGATGCCGGCCACCGGCCTGTTCATCGCCGTGGGCCACGACCCGCGCTCCGAGCTCGTCAAGGGCCAGGTCGACCTCGACGACGAGGGCTACGTCCTCGTCCAGCCGCACTCGACCGCGACGAACATCCCCGGCGTCTTCGGTGCCGGTGACCTCGTCGACCACACCTACCGCCAGGCCATCACGGCCGCCGGCACCGGGTGCGCCGCGGCGCTGGACGCCGAGCGCTACCTCACGATGCTCGAGGACACCCCGCCGGAGCCGCACGTCGGCTTCGACACCGGCATCCCCGCCGAGCCGCCGGACCGTCCCGAGGTCCACGGCGGCTCCGGCTCCGCACCCGCCTCCGTCTAGACCACCCCTTCCCGCTACCCCGAGGAGCACCGAGCACATGGGCACCAACACCAAGACCACCACCGACGCCAGCTTCGCCGCCGACGTCCTGCAGAGCGACAAGCCCGTGCTCGTCGACTTCTGGGCCGAGTGGTGCGGGCCGTGCAAGATGGTCGCCCCCGTGCTGGAGGAGATCGCCGGGGAGAACAGCGAGAAGCTCACCGTCGTCAAGCTCAACATCGACGAGAACCCGGGCGCCGCGCGCGACTACCAGATCATGAGCATCCCGACGATGGCCGTCTTCCAGGGTGGCAAGATCGTCAAGCAGATCGTGGGCGCCAAGCCGAAGGCCGCGATCCTGAAGGACCTGGAGTCCTTCCTCTAGAGCACGACGTCGTACGACGGCCGGGTCCCTGCGGGGCCCGGCCTTCGCCGTTCCCGCACCCCTTCGGCAGCGCTACTGTCGGTCGCTCCGTGCTGTCGTCGAGAGGTGCCCCCGTGCAGCTGTTCCGCCTCGGCGACCGCGGCCCGGCCGTCGCCGACGTGCAGGCGCTGCTGCACGGCCTCGGCCTGCTCGCGCAGGTGCCCGCGGACCAGGTGCTCGACGAGGCGACCGACCGGGCGCTGCGGGAGTTCCAGCAGCGGCGCGGCCTGTCCGTCGACGGCATCGTCGGCGAGGAGACCTACCGCGCGCTGGCCGCCGCGCGCTGGAAGCTCGGCGACCGGCTGCTCTCGCTGGCCACCCGGCCGTTCGTCGGCGACGACGTCGCGGCGCTGCAGGAGCGGCTGCTGGAGCTGGGCTTCGACGCCGGCCGGGCCGACGGCGTCTTCGGCGCCCGTACGGAGGGGGCGCTGCGCGGACTGCAGCGGGAGTACGGCCTGGTGCCCGACGGCACCTGCGGACCGGCCACCCTGCGGGCGCTGCGCCAGCTCGGACGGCACGTCACGGGCGGGCGCCCCCAGGTGCTGCGCGAGGCGGAGGCGCTGCACCGCTCCGGCGCCGCGCTGCCCGGCAAGGTCGTGGTGCTCGACCCCGGCCACGGCGGGGCGGACCGCGGCGCGACCGGGCACGGCCTCGAGGAGGCCGCGGTCGTGGAGGACCTCGCGGCGCGGCTCGAGGGCAGGCTCACCGCCGTCGGCGTGCGCACGCTGCTGACCCGCGGCCCGGACAGCTGCCCGAGCGACGCGGACCGCGCGCAGTTCGCCAACGACGCGGGCGCCGACCTCGTGCTGTCGCTGCACGTCGACCGGGCGCCGTCGCCGAGCTGCCACGGGGTGGCCAGCTACCACTTCGGCGCCGGCCGCGGCACCACCTCCACCGTCGGCGAGGAGCTGGCGTCGCTGGTGCAGCGCGAGGTCGTCGCGCGCACCGACCTGCTCGACGGGCGGGTGCACGAGAAGACGTGGGAGCTGCTGCGGCTCACCCGGATGCCGGCCGTGCGGCTCGAGCTCGGCCACGTCACGCACGCCGGCGACGCGGCCCGGCTGGCCGACCCGGCGTTCCGCGACACCGTCGCCGAGGCGGTGCTCGTCGCCATCCAGCGGCTCTACCTGCCGGCGGACCTCGACCCGCCGACCGGGGTCATGAAGCTGCCGGACTTCAGCCGGGTCTAGCCCGGGGCCGGCCTGACCCGCCGGCCGGTACTGATCGTCGTGCGCAACAGGGCGCGCTGGTGGCCGTTCTTCGAGCACGAGGACCAGTACGAGGCCCCGTCTAGCCGCGGGGCGGCGGCAGGTGCGGCGCACCAGGTCGTCGAGCGCGCGCACGAACGCCGTCCCGGCGTCCACCTGCACCGGCCGCGTCGGCCCGTCGCCGCGCCGCAGCTGCAGCGTGACCCGGCGCTGGGCGCCCACCTCGACCGAGCAGTCCACGACGACGACGTCCGCGCCGAGCGGCACGACGTACTGCAGCCCGCTGCCGAAGCGGCCGAGGTCGCCGAGCACCACCGGTGTCGACCGGCCGCGCAGGCGCACCTGGAAGCCGCGGGCTCCCACGTCGACCAGCGCGAGCTGCTCGGGCTCGGCCGGGCCGCCGGTGTCGCCCTGGCCGGTGGAGCCGCCGGCGACGACGACCTCCAGCTCGATGCGGGTCACCAGCTCGCGCTCCTCCTCCACCTGCGCGCGGGCGGTCACGCCGGGGAAGCCGGTCTCCGGCACCGGCCGCGGGGGCGGCGGCAGGTCGCGCTGGTCGACCGCGGCGGCGACCCCCGTGCCGAGCACGAGCAGGACGGCGGCGGCCAGCGCGCGCAGCCGTACCGGCACGGGCGGCCGCCGCGGGGGCGGCGGGCCGACGGCGAGCAGCTCGGCGGGAGCGGAGCCGCGGCCGGGGATCGTGACGGTGACCGGTGGCGGCGGCCGCTGGTCAGACAGGGCGGGTCACGCGGTCACACGGGGCGATCACACCGGGCGGAGCAGCGGGTCCGGGCTCATCGACCCGAGCAGGCGCTCGAGCGCCACCTCGACGTCCTCGCGCCAGGACACCGCGGACTTCAGCTCGAGCCGCAGCCGCGGGAAGCGGTGGTGCGGCCGCACGGTCTTGAAGCCGACGCCGCGCAGGTGCTCGGCCGGGAGCACGCACGCCGGCGACTCCCACTTCTCGTCGCCGAACGCCTCGATCGCGCGCACCCCACGACGGGTGAGGTCCTTGGCGACCGACTGCAGCAGGACCCGGCCGAGCCCGCCGCCGGCGAAGTCCGGGTGCACGTGACCGGTCATGAGCAGCACCGCGTCGGCGCTGACCGGGCTGGTGGGGAAGGCGATCGAGCGCGGCACGTAGCCGGGCGGGGCGTACATCACGAAGCCGGCCGGGACGCCGTCGACGTAGACGATCTTGCCGCAGCTGCCCCAGTCGAGCAGCGTCGCGGACACCCACGACTCCTTCTCGAACGCCGTGTCGCCGGCCTCCTTCGCCCGGTCGAGCGCCACCGGGTCGAGCTCCCAGAACACGCACTTCCGGCAGCGCCCCGGCAGGTCGTCGAGGTTGTCCAGCGTGATGTTGACGGCGCGGCGGGTCACGTGCGGCGCTGCCCCGGCGCGCGCAGCAGGCCGGCCACCCAGCCGCCGACGAGTCCGGCGAGCAGCCCGAGCGACAGGCCGCCGACGCGGCGGCGGGTCGGGCGCGAGCGCACGGGTCGAGCTCCTGCCTGCCGGGGACCGGTCCAGGGTAGGACGCTGCGCCGCCGAGGTCGATGAGCGCTATCCGCTGGACGCCCGCAGGTACCGTCGCAGCATGGGATCCCGGACCGGCTCCGGCGTCACCCTCGACGCCTTCACCGACCGCTACGCGCAGCGCACGCACGGCATGACCGCGTCCGAGATCCGAGCTCTGTTCGCCGTCGCCAGCCGCCCCGAGGTGGTCAGCCTGGCGGGCGGGATGCCCAACCTGTCGGCGCTCCCGCTCGACGTCGTCGGCAAGCTGATGGGCGAGCTCGTGCAGACGCGCGGCGCGCAGGCGCTGCAGTACGGCTCGGGCCAGGGCGACCCGGTGCTGCGCGAGCTGATCTGCACCGTGATGGCGCTCGAGGGCATCGACGCCTCGCCCGAGGACGTCGTCGTCACGGTCGGCAGCCAGCAGGCGCTCGACCTGGTGACCCGCGTCTTCATCGACCCGGGCGACGTGGTCATCGCCGAGGCGCCGTCCTACGTCGGTGCGCTCGGCACGTTCGCGGCCTACCAGGCCGAGGTCGTGCACGTCGCGATGGACGAGCACGGCCTCGTCCCGGAGGCGCTGCGCGAGACGATCGCCCGCGTCCAGGCCGCCGGCAAGCGGGCCAAGTTCCTCTACACGGTGCCGAACTTCCACAACCCGGCCGGCGTCTCGATGGCGGAGGAGCGGCGCGACGAGGTGCTCGAGATCTGTCAGTCGTCCGGCCTCTTGGTCCTGGAAGACGACCCGTACGGGCTGCTCGGCTTCGACGCGCCGCCGACCCGCGCCATCCGCGCCCGGGGCGGGGAGGACGACGTCCTCTACCTCGGCTCGTTCAGCAAGACCTTCGCGCCGGGGCTGCGCGTCGGCTGGGTGCTCGCGCCGCACGCGGTCCGGGAGAAGCTGGTGCTCGCCGCCGAGGCGGCGGTGCTGTGCCCGCCGACGTTCAACCAGCACGTCATCGCCGACTACCTCGCGACGCAGGACTGGCAGGGGCAGGTCACCGCGTTCCGCTCGATGTACCGCGAGCGCCGCGACGCGATGCTCGAGGCGCTGCCGCTGCAGATGCCCGAGGGCACGACGTGGACGCACCCGACCGGCGGCTTCTACGTCTGGGTGACGCTGCCCGGCGAGCTCGACGCGAAGGTGCTGCTGCCGCGCGCGGTGACGGCGCGCGTCGCGTTCGTCCCCGGGACCGCCTTCTACGCCGACGGCTCCGGCCGCAACCACCTGCGGCTGTCCTACTGCTACCCCGAGCCGGACCGCATCCGCGAGGGCGTCCGCCGGCTCGGCACCGTCCTCGAGGAGGAGGTCGAGCTGCGCGCCACCTTCGGCTCCACCGGACCGCTGCGGCCGGCCCGGCCGCAGGCCGAGTCGCCCGCCCCGGACCTGGCATGAGTGCCCGCTACCTCGTCCTCGCCGGCGGGCTGTCGCACGAGCGGGACGTCTCGCTGCGCTCCGGCCGGCGGGTGCTCGACGCGCTGCGCACGGCCGGCGTCGAGGCCGACCTGCGTGACGCCGACGCCTCGCTGCTGACGGTGCTCGCGGAGACGTCGTACGACGCGGTGCTCGTCGCGCTGCACGGCGGTGCGGGTGAGGACGGCGCGCTGCGCGAGGTGCTCGACGTGGCGGGCGTGCCGTACGTCGGCGCATCGCCCGCCGCCTGCCGCATCGCGTGGGACAAGCCGACGGCCAAGGCGCTCGCGCTGCGCGCCGGCCTCGCGACGCCGGCCTCCGTGGTGCTGCCGCACGCGGCGTTCCGCGAGCTCGGCGCCGGCGCGGTGCTCGACCGGCTGGTCGGCCACCTGGGGCTGCCGCTGATGGTCAAGCCGGCCCGCGGCGGCTCCGCGCTCGGCTGCACGCAGGTCGACAAGCCCGACGAGCTGCCCGCCGCGATGGTCTCGTGCTTCTCGTACGGCGAGGCCGCGCTGGTCGAGCAGTTCGTCAGCGGCACCGAGCTGGCGGTCACCGTCGTCGACACCGGGAACGGTCCGCGCGCGCTGCCCGCCGTCGAGGTCGTGCCGCTGTCCGGCGTCTACGACTACAGCGCGCGCTACACCGCCGGGCAGACCGAGTTCTTCTGCCCCGCACGCCTCTCGGCCGAGGTGGCCGCGGCGGTCGCCGACGCCGCGGTCGCCGTGCACGGCGCGCTGGGGCTGCGCGACCTGTCCCGCGTCGACCTCGTGGTGGACGCCGACGGCGACCGTCCAGCTGCTCGAGGTCAACACCGCACCGGGCATGACGGAGACGTCGCTGCTGCCGATGGCGGTCGAGGCCGCGGGGCTGTCCTTCGCCGGCCTGCTGCGCGAGCTGCTGGAGCAGGCCGCCGCCCGCGGCTGACGGTCCGGCTGGATCGACGCCCGCACCTCCGGGCACCTCTCACGCGGTGCAGAAGGACGGCGTTGATCAGTCGTGGTGCTGCTCGCCGCCCGGCTGGTCGATCATCGCGACGATCCGGTGCAGGTCGTCGAGCGTGGCGAACTCGATCGTCACCTTGCCCTTGGCCCGTCCCATGTCGACCTTGACCCGCGTCTCGAACCGGTCGCTCAGCCGGTCGGCCAGCTCCACCAGCCCCTGCGGCACCGGCCGCCGGTTCTTCGCGCGCGGGGCCTTCTCGTCCTCGGTGCCGTCGGCGACGGCGAGCTGCACCGCCTCCTCGACGGCGCGCACGCTCATGCCCTCGGCGACCACGCGCGCGGCCATCGCCTCCTGCGCCCCGGGCGTCGCCAGGCCCAGGATCGCGCGCGCGTGCCCGGCGCTCAGCACGCCGGCGGCGACGCGGCGCTGCACCGGTGCGGGCAGCTGGAGCAGCCGGATCGTGTTGGAGATCTGCGGGCGCGACCGGCCGATGCGGGTGGCCAGCTCCTCGTGCGTCGCCCCGAACTCGTGCAGCAGCTGCTGGTAGGCCGCCGCCTCCTCGAGCGGGTTGAGCTGGCTGCGGTGCAGGTTCTCCAGCAGCGCGTCGCGCAGCATGTCGTCGTCGGAGGTCTGCCGGACGATGGCGGGGATCGTGCCGGTGCCCGCCTCCTGCGAGGCGCGCCAGCGGCGCTCGCCCATGACCAGCTCGTACCGCGGTCCCTGCTCGTCGACGTCGATCTCGCGCACGACGACCGGCTGCAGCAGGCCGACCTCGCGGATGGAGACGACCAGCTCGGCCAGCGCCTCCTCGTCGAAGTAGGTGCGCGGCTGGAGCGGGTTCGGGGTGATGCGGTCCAGCGGCAGCTCGGCGAAGCGGGCGCCCGCCACCTCCTGCGGTGCGTCCGCAGCCGGGGCGTCCTCGGTCGGGCCGGTGGGGATGAGCGCGCCCAGGCCGCGGCCGAGCCCGCCCGTGCGACGTGGTGGCGTGGTCATGCCCGGGCTCCTCGCTCGGCGATCTCGCGCGCCGCCTCGACGTACGCGAGCGACCCGCGCGAGCCCGGGTCGTACGTCACGACCGACTGCCCGTAGCCGGGCGCCTCGCTGACGCGGACGCTGCGCGGGATCGTGGCGGACAGGACGGTCTCGCCGAAGTGGTTGCGCACCTCCTGCGCGACCTGGTCGGCCAGCCGCGTGCGCGCGTCGTACATGGTCAGCAGGATGGTCGACACGTGCAGCCCGCGGTTGAGGTGCTGCTTCACGAGCTCGACGTTCTTGAGCAGCTGGCCCAGCCCCTCGAGCGCGTAGTACTCGCACTGGATCGGGATGAGCACCTCGCTGGTCGCAACCATCGCGTTGACGGTCAGCAGGCCGAGCGACGGCGGGCAGTCGACCAGCACGTAGTCGACGTCCGCGCCCGGTCCCTCGCAGTACGCCTCGATCGCGTTCTTCAGCCGCGACTCGCGCGCGACGACGCTGACCAGCTCGATCTCCGCGCCGGCGAGGTCGATCGTCGCCGGGACGCACCACAGGTTCGGGACGCCGTCGGCAGGCTGGACGACCTCCTCGATCGGCGCCTCGTCGATGAGCACGTCGTAGACGTTCGGCGTCCCGGAGCGGTGCTCGACGCCGAGGCCGGTCGAGCAGTTGCCCTGCGGGTCGAGGTCGATGACCAGGACCTTCGCGCCGTGCAGCGCGAGCGCCGCGGCCAGGTTGACCGTCGTCGTCGTCTTGCCGACGCCGCCCTTCTGGTTGGCGATCGTGATGACGCGCCGCGTGGCCGGCGTCGGGAAGTCGTGGCGGCCGCTCGGGTTCAGGGCGCGTACGGCGGCGGCCGCCTGCGCGGCGAACGGCAGGTCCTCGGGCGCGTCGTCCTCCTCGCGCAGGCTGGCGCGCAGGGCGTCGGCGGGGAGCGCGTCGGTGGTCGGGGTCGGCGCGGTCGGCGGCGCTGCCGCGGTCGGCGCGCTGCCGGTGCTCGGCGGCACGTCCTCCAGCGCGGTGAGCGGCACGGCGTCGGCGATCCCGACGGCGTCCACCGCCGCGGCCACGACGACGGGCGCGACCGGGGCCTGGTCACCAGTGCGCAGCTCGGGCGGCAGCACGGCCGGCAGCGTCACCTCGAGGTCGGCGGGGGGAGCCGCAGCGTCCGGAGCACCCGGCCCGACCTCCGCCTCGCGGCGCGGCCAGCCGAGCCCCACCGGCGACCCGCTGCCGTGTGCACCGCGCCGGCCACGACCTGGCCAGCCCAGCCCGCTCATCGGCGCGCCTTCTTCTTCTTGGCTCCCGGCAGCGGCGTGCTGTCCCGGACGACGACGACCACCCGGCCCAGGCTGTCCTGCGCCTCGTCGCCCACGACCACCACGGACGCGGACGCGGCGCCGGCCGCCTCGAGGGCAGCCCCCGACGAGGCGAGCTCGCTGTCGGCCCGCTCGCCCTTGAGCGCGAGCAGCCGGCCGCCGGGGTGCAGCAGCGGCAGCGACCACGCGGCCAGCCGGTCGAGCGGGGCCACGGCGCGCGCGGTGACGACGTCGACGAGCAGGTGGCCGGCGAGCTCCTCGGCGCGGGCCCGGCGCACGACCGCGTGCCGCAGGCTCGAGCTCCTCGACCACCTCGGACAGGAACGTCGCCCGGCGCAGCAGCGGCTCGACCAGCAGCACGGTCACGTCAGGGCGCATGGCGGCCAGCACGACGCCCGGCAGGCCGGCGCCGGAGCCGACGTCGGCGACGACCTGACCCGGCTCGAGCAGCTCGGCGAGGCCGGCGCAGTTGAGCAGGTGCCGCTCCCACAGCCGCGGCGCCTCCCGCGGGCCGATCAGCCCGCGCTCGACACCGGCGGTCGCGAGCAGCGCGCAGTACCGCTCCAGCACCGGCAGCGCGTCGCCGAGGACGGCAGCGGCGTGCGCGGGCGGGGCGAGGTCGACGGTGTCCGGTGCGGTCATCAGGCAGTCAGCGGGTGCGGCTCAGGAGCCGGCGGGGAGGACCACCACGCGGCGCTCGGGCTCGACGCCCTCGGACTCGCTCTCGACCCCGTCGACCGCGGCGACCGCGTCGTGCACGACCTTGCGCTCGAACGGCGTCATCGGCGCGAGGCGCACCGGCTCGCCGGACTCGAGGGCGCGCGTGGCCGCCCGCGTGCCGATGGTGGTCAGCTCGTCCTTGCGCGCCGCGCGCCAGCCGCCGATGTCGAGCATCAGCCGGCTGCGCACCCCCGTCTCGCGCACGACGGCCAGGCGGGTGAGCTCCTGCACGGCCTCGAGCACCTGGCCGTGCTGGCCGACCAGTGCGTCCAGCCCGTCACCGACGACGGCGACGACCGCGCGCTCGCCCTCGACGTCCATGTCGATGTCGCCGTCGACGTCGGCGATGTCGAGCAGCCGCTCGAGGTAGTCCCCGGCGATGTCGCCCTCGCGGACGAGCAGGTCCTGACCGGAGAGGGTCTCGGTGGTGTCGGGCTCGGTCACAGGTGTCCTTCTGTCGGGGTCGAGCGGGGCAGGCTAGCGCCGGCCGCCGCGACGGCTCTTGTTCTTGCGGGCGCCCGAGGGGCGGCGGTTGCCGGCCGCGGAGACCGCGGCCCGCGGCGTGGCGCCGCCCGTACGGCCGGAGACCGAGGTGGTGATGCTGCCGGCGGTGGCCGTCGCGACCGGGGCGGGCGCGGGCTCGGGGGCCTTGGTCCTGGCCTTGCCCTCCGCGGCGGCCGCGGGCTTGCCGGGGGTCAGGTTGACCGGCGGCATCCGCTTGATGACCCAGGCCTGCTGGCCCATCGACCAGACGTTGGTCGTCAGCCAGTAGAGGAGCACGCCGATCGGGAAGAAGACGCCGGAGACGGCGAAGGACAGCGGCAGCACGTAGAGCATGAGCTTCTGCACCATCTGCTGCTGCGGGTCGGTGGTCGTGGCGCGCGCCATCAGCTGGCGCTGCGTCCAGAACGTCGAGGCGCCCATGCCGACGACCATGAGGAAGGCGACGATGCGGACCGTCGTGGCCTGGCCGCCGAGCTCGGTGAGCAGCGAGGCCGGGCTGTTGAAGGCGGCGCTGATCGGCGCGCCGAACACCTTCGCGCGCCCACCCTGCTCGAGCAGCTCCGCCGACAGGCCGTACGCCGGCTCGGCCCCGGGCTTGAACTCGCGGATGACGGTGAACAGCGCGAAGAAGACCGGCAGCTGCAGCAGCAGCGGCAGGCACCCGGAGATCGGGTTGGCGTTGTTCTCCTTGTAGAGCTTCATCATCTCGACGTTGAGCGTCTCGCGGTCGCCCTTGTGGAGCTTCTGCAGCTCCTTGATCTTGGGCGCGAGCTCCTGCATGCGGCGCTGGCTCTTGATCTGCTTGACGAACAGCGGGAACAGCAGCAGCCGGACCGTCACGGTCAGCAGGATGATCGACAGCGCCCAGGCGGGACCGCTGGACGGGGCGAGGACGGTCGAGAGCCCCGAGTGGATGGCCGCGAGCAGGTGGCCGACCGGGCCGGCCAGGATGTCAAACACGGGACTGCTCCGAGTCGTCGGCGAGGGCGGGTCTGTCCATGGTCACAGAAGACGGACGAACAGGCGGTACGGGATCGTGCCCGCCGGGGTGGAACGGCTGGCACTTGACGAGGCGGACGAGCGTGAGCCGGCTGCCGCGGCCGGCGCCGTGGACGGTCAGGGCCTCCTGGGCGTAGGCGCTGCAGCTCGGGGCGAACCGGCAGCGCTGGCCGAGCAGCGGGCTGAGGAAGCGGCGGTAGCCCCGGACGAGCAGGAGCAGCAGCGCCGTCACGGTGTCGTCATCGCGGCTGCCGCGGGCGCAGCGCTCCGGCCAGGGCCGCGTCCAGGTCGGCGGCCAGTGCGCTGCTCGGTGCGGACCCCGCGGCCGGGGCGGCCCGGACGACCAGCCGCGCCCCCTGCGGCAGCGCGGCGACCCGGTCCCGCAGCAGGTGCCGCAGCCGCCGGGCGGTGCGGTGCCGGACGACCGATCCGCCGACCGCCTTGCTCACGACCAGCCCGGCCCGGACGGGCGAGGCCGTGCCGCTGGTGAGCGCGTGGACGGTGAGCAGCGGCCGGGAGGAGCGGCGGCCGCGCCGGACGACCTCGGTGAAGTCGGCGGAGGAGCGCAGGCGGTGCGCCTCGGGCAGCACCGCGCGGGCAGTCGACGTGGAGCAGGCCGTCGGAAACCGGCTCAGGCGGAGAGCTCGGCGCGGCCCTTGCGGCGACGGCCGGCGAGGATGGCGCGGCCGGCGCGGGTGCGCATGCGCAGCCGGAAGCCGTGGGTCTTGGCCCGGCGACGGTTGTTCGGCTGGAAGGTGCGCTTGCTCACGACGGGGGCTCGCTCTCGGGGATGCTGCTGCGGGGGCCTCGCGCGGGACGGACGCTCGTCGGAGCGGACCCGGCGCGGGCACAGACGACCTCCACGATACGGACGGCCCTCCGGGGGGTCAAACACGCGCGCGGAGACACGCCGCAGGAAGGTTCCGGCGAGTTCGCCCGAGTGCCTTGCCCGCCCCGGGTGCTGCTGTTAGCGTCCCCGCGCCGGTCCTCCCCGACACCGGCCGGGCGCTCCTCACCCGGTCGATGCCCCCGGTCCTGGACACCCGAAGGACGGGCGTGCGGGCGGTCCGTGCGGACGGCCCTGGGCGCGCCGTCCCGGTGTCCCCTCGTCGCCTCCACAGGTTGTGGACAGCGGTGTGGACATCGTCGTCCCCGGACGGCAGGGTCGTCCCGGCGACCGCACTGCGGGACCGCCGCACCGGCCCTCCCGGGCCGCCGACCGCTCCGAGCCGAGGGACCTGCGTGACCGAGCCCCATCCCGACGGCGCCGCTGCCGCCGGCCCCGCTGCCGCCCCCGCTGGCGCACCCGGGGACGTCGCGCCGGTGCTCGAGCTCGACGAGGTGTGGACCCGCGCGGTGGCCGGCCTCGCCGACAGCGCGCTCTCGCCGCAGCACCGCGCCTGGGTCGGGCTGACCCGCCCGCTCGGCCTGGTCGAGGACACCGCGCTGCTGGCCGCGCCGAACGAGTTCGCCAAGGACGTGCTGGACACCCGGCTGCGGCCGGTGATCGCGCAGGCGCTCTCGGCGGCGTACGGCCGGGACATCCGGGTGGCCGTGACCGTCCAGCCGCCGGCCCCCGCGGCGGTGCCCACCGCTGCGGCCCCCGCGCCCGCGCCGTACGAACAGGGCCCGGACGACCAGCGGACCTACACCGGGGCCTTCGGCGACCAGTCGTCCTTCGACGACGACGACAGCTACGCCAGCGGCTACGGCCTCGGCCGCGACGACGCGGTGCCGGACAGCGGCCTGGACCGCGACAGGGACCGCGACAACGTGCGGCCCTTCCCGGGCCGCCCCGGCGGCGGGGACAGCCGGCCGCCGGCCGAGCCCGCGCGGCTGAACCCGAAGTACGCCTTCGAGACCTTCGTCATCGGCGCCTCGAACCGCTTCGCGCACGCGGCGGCGGTGGCGGTCGCCGAGGCGCCGGCCAAGGCGTACAACCCGCTGTTCGTCTACGGCGAGAGCGGGCTCGGCAAGACCCACCTGCTGCACGCCATCGGGCACTACGCGCAGCACCTGTTCCAGGGCGCGCGGGTCCGCTACGTGAGCTCCGAGGAGTTCACCAACGACTTCATCAACTCGATCCGGGACGGCCGGGCCGAGACGTTCCGCCGGCGCTACCGCGACGTCGACATCCTGCTCGTGGACGACATCCAGTTCCTCGAGCACAAGGAGGGGACGCAGGAGGAGTTCTTCCACACCTTCAACACCCTCCACAACGCCAACAAGCAGATCGTCATCAGCTCCGACCGGCCGCCCAAGCAGCTGTCGACCCTCGAGGACCGGCTGCGCACGCGGTTCGAGTGGGGGCTGATCACCGACGTCCAGCCGCCCGACCTCGAGACCCGCATCGCCATCCTGCGCAAGAAGGCCGCCCAGGACCGGCTGGCGGCGCCACCGGACGTGCTCGAGTTCATCGCCAGCAAGATCTCGCGAAACATCCGCGAGCTCGAGGGCGCGCTCATCCGCGTCACGGCCTTCGCGTCGCTGAACCGGCAGAGCGTCGACCTGTCGCTGGCCGAGGTGGTGCTCAAGGACCTCATCCCGGCCGACGGCGGGCCAGAGATCACCGGCGCGACGATCATGGCGGCGACGGCCGAGTACTTCGGGCTGACGATGGAGGACCTGTGCGGGTCCTCGCGCTCGCGGGTGCTGGTGACGGCCCGGCAGATCGCGATGTACCTGTGCCGCGAGCTGACCGACCTGTCGCTGCCCAAGATCGGCCAGATGTTCGGCGGCCGCGACCACACCACGGTCATCCACGCCGACCGCAAGATCCGGGCGCAGATGCCGGAGCGCCGCGCGACGTACAACCAGGTCGCCGAGCTGACCAACCGGATCAAGACCCGCTCGCGTGGGCAGTGACGCGCCCGTGACCCGTCCGGACCACCTCGGGGTGACCCGCGTCACCTGGTCCCTGCACAGTGTGGGGACAACCCTGTGGACAACTGGGGACGACGCCGGCTCGCCCGGTGGACGCCGCTCGCCGGCCACCCGGCCGTCCCCAGCCGTCCACCGGCGCACGGGGTGCGCGTCCACATCCGCCGCACACCCCGCCACGCCGCGTGACCTGCAGGGACGCCGTCCCTCCACAGGCCCGCGCACCCCTACCACTGCGACGCGTATCCCTTCCTCACGGACAACCCCCTGGTTCTCGGGGAGCGCTCCGATGTGGACGACGGGCATCTGGCAGGGTCAACCCCACGCACACGACGGAAGGGCCGTACGCACATGGAGCTGAGGGTCGATCGCGACGCTCTCGCGGACGCGGTGGTCTGGACCGCCCGCTCACTGCCGGCGCGGCCGCCGATGCAGGTCCTGCTCGGGCTGCTGCTCGAGGTCGGGGACGACGGCCTGGAGATCTCCGGCTTCGACTACGAGGTCAGCTCGCGGGTGCGCCTGGACGTCACCTCCGACGAGGCCGGCAAGGTCCTCGTCCCCGGTCGGCTGCTGTCTGACATCGTCCGCTCGCTGCCGGCCCAGCCGGTCGACCTGCGCGTCGAGGGCACTCGCGTCGTGCTGACCTGCGGACCGGCGCGCTTCACGCTCCCCACGCTGCCGGTCGAGGACTACCCCGCGCTGCCGGCCATGCCCGCGACCGCGGGCACGCTCGGCTCGGACGTCTTCGCCGCCGCGGTCGCCCAGGTGGCGCTCGCCGCGGGCCGGGACGACACGCTGCCGGTGCTCACGGGCGTGCGGTTCGAGATCGAGGGCGAGACGCTCACGCTGGCCGCCACCGACCGCTACCGCCTCGCGGTCCGCACCCTGCCGTGGCGCCCCGAGGACAGCAGCGTGTCGACGACGGCCCTCGTGCCGGCGCGCACCCTGTCCGAGACGGCCCGCGCGCTCACCGCCGGCCCGGAGGTCACGCTCGCGCTGGCCACCGGCGGGGCCGAGGGGATGATCGGCTTCGAGGGCGCCGGCCGGCGCACGACCTCGCGCCTGCTCGAGGGAGAGTTCCCGAAGTACCGCTCGCTGCTGCCCAGCGAGAGCACGACGGTCGCGGAGGTCGCCACCTCGCCGTTCGCCGAGGCCGTCAAGCGCGTCGCGCTCGTGGCGGCCCGCAACGCCCCGGTCCGCCTGGGCTTCTCCGCCGACGGCGTGGTGCTGGAGGCCGGTGGCGCCGACGACGCCCAGGCCTCCGAGCAGCTGGAGTGCTCCTGGGAGGGCAGCGCGAGCGCCGAGCCGTTCCAGATCGCGTTCAACCCGCAGTACCTGCTCGACGGGCTCGGCGCTGTCGACAGCGACACCACGACGCTGTCGTTCACCGGCCCGACCCGCCCCGCGGTGCTCACCGGCAAGCGCGACGGGTCCGCGGCCCCCGGCACGCCGGCGGAGTACCGCTACCTGCTGATGCCGGTGCGCCTGTCGGGCTGAGCCCCGGTCCGTACGAACCACGAGGAGACGCATGGCGACGCTGGGCATGATCGGGCTGGGCCGCATGGGCGGGAACATGGCCGAGCGGCTGCGCCGCGGGGGTCACGAGGTCGTCGGCTACGACCGCTCCGCCGAGAGCGACCGCCAGGTCGACAGCCTCGAGGCGCTGGTGCAGGCGCTGCCGACGCCGCGCGTCGTCTGGGTGATGGTGCCGGCCGGCCAGCCGACGTACGACACGGTCGACGCGCTCGCCGAGCTGCTCGAGCCGGGCGACGTGGTGGTCGACGGGGGGAACTCGCGCTACACCGACGACCAGCGGCACGCCAAGGACCTGGAGCCCAAGGGGATCGGCTTCGTCGACTGCGGCGTCTCCGGCGGCGTGTGGGGGCTGACCGAGGGCTACGCGCTGATGTGCGGCGGCAAGGCCGACGACGTGGCGAAGGTGCAGCCCTTCTTCGACGTGCTCAAGCCGGAGGGCGACAGCGGCTTCGTCCACGCGGGCGACGTCGGCGCCGGCCACTTCGCGAAGATGGTCCACAACGGCATCGAGTACGGCCTGATGCAGGCCTACGCCGAGGGCTGGGAGCTGATGATGGCCACCGACGTCGTCACCGACGTCCCGGCCGTCATCGCCAGCTGGCAGCAGGGGACCGTCATCCGGTCCTGGCTGCTCGACCTCATGGTCAACGCGCTGCAGGAGGACGACGACCTGTCGGCCCTGCGCGGCTACGCCGAGGACTCCGGCGAGGGCCGCTGGACGGTCGAGGCCGCCGTCGACCACGCCGTGCCGCTGCCGGTCATCACCGCGGCGCTGTTCGCCCGGTTCTCCTCGCGCCAGGACGACAGCCCGGCGATGAAGATGATCGCCGCGCTGCGCAACCAGTTCGGCGGTCACGCGGTCACGGCCGCGGCCGGCTCCACGGAGAAGGGCGCCGACAGCCCGGGCGCGGACGCGGGGGCGCCCTCCACGGCGCCCGCCGACGTCGCGGAGGGCCAGGTCCGGGGCCAGTCCGGCACGCCGCCCGAGGCCTGAGGCTTGCACGTCTCGCACCTGTCGCTCGCGGACTTCCGCTCGTGGCCGGAGCTGGAGCTGGAGCTCGGCCCCGGCTCCACCGCGCTGGTCGGCGCGAACGGCCAGGGCAAGACCAACCTCGTCGAGGCGCTCGGCTACGTCGCGACGCTCGGCTCGCACCGGGTCGCCGCGGACGCGCCGCTGGTGCGGGCGGGCGCGGAGCGCGCGGTGGTCCGGGCCAAGGTGGAGCGGGACGGCCGCAGCACGCTGGTCGAGCTGGAGGTCAATCCGGGGCGCGCGAACCGCGCCCGGGTGAACCGTGCCCCCGTCCCGCGCGCCCGCGAGGTGCTCGGGATCCTGCGCACGGTGCTGTTCGCGCCCGAGGACCTGTCGCTCGTGCGCGGCGACCCGTCCGAGCGGCGCCGCTTCCTCGACGACCTGCTGGTGAGCTCGGCGCCGCGCTACGCCGGCGTGCGGGCTGACTACGAGCGGGTGCTCAAGCAGCGCAACGCCCTGCTCAAGACCGCCTTCCTCGCCCGGCGCTCCGGCGGCGGCGACATGCGCACGCTCGACGTGTGGGACAGCCATCTCGCCCGGGCCGGCGCGGAGCTGCTGTCCGCCCGGCTGGGGCTGGTCGAGGCGCTGCGGCCACGGGTGCAGGAGGCCTACCGCGCGGTCGCCGTCGGCGGCCAGGGCACGCGCGGGGAGACGACGCTGGACTACCGGTCCTCGCTGGGGGAGGCGCAGCCGGAGGGCTCCCGCGACCGCGAGCTGCTGGCCGCGGCGCTGCTGTCGGAGCTGGCCCGGGTGCGCCCGCAGGAGATCGAGCGCGGCGTCTCCCTGGTGGGACCGCACCGCGACGAGCTGGTGCTCGGGCTGTCCGGCCTGCCGGTCAAGGGCTACGCCTCGCACGGGGAGGGCTGGTCGTACGCGCTGGCGCTGCGGCTGGCCTCCTACGAGCTGCTGCGCGCCGACGGCGGCGAGCCGGTGCTGGTGCTGGACGACGTGTTCGCCGAGCTGGACGAGGGGCGGCGGGACCGGCTCGCCGAGCTGGTCGCCGGCGCGGAGCAGGTGCTGGTCACGGCCGCGGTGCCCGCCGACGTGCCGGAGGCGCTGGCCGGCAGCCGGTGGGACGTGCACGAGGGGACCGTCACCCGTGTCCGATGAGCCGCCGGACGACCCCGGCGCGCCGGAGCTGAAGGGGCCGGACCTCGCCCGGGCGGCGCTGTCCCGGGCCCGGGCGGCGGCGCGGGCCAAGGGCCTGTCGCCCGGGGCGCCGCGCAGGAAGGCGCCCCGCGCCGGGGACACGCGCTCAGGCAGCGGGCCGGACGGCCGGGACCCGGTGCCGTTCGGAGCGATGATCCGGCGCCTGGTCGCCGAGCGCGGCTGGGAGGAGACGACCAGCGCGGCCGGCGTCCTCGCCAACTGGGACCGGCTGGTCGGGCCCGAGATCGCCGACCACTGCCGGCCGCTGTCGCTCACGGGCGGTGAGCTCGTGCTGGTCGCCGAGTCCTCCGCCTGGGCCACCCAGCTGCGGCTGCTCACCCGGACGATGGGCAAGCGGCTGGCCGAGCAGGTCGGCGAGGGCGTCGTGCAGACCATCGTGGTGCGGGGGCCGGCGCAGGCCGACTGGCGCAAGGGGCCGCGGCGGGTGCAGGGCCGGGGCCCGCGCGACACCTACGGCTGAGGCTGCTCGCAGTACGGCGTCCCACTCCGCGGGTCCGGCGGGAGCTCACCGCGCTGGAACGCGCTCAGCCGCGTCGACCTCGCGGTCCGTGGGCCCCCACGGGCGGAGGGGCTCCGGCGCGCCAGCGGCCGCCTGAGGCCCGTTCTGGTGATCCAGCGGCTATGCTGACCGGGTCGTCCCGCCGCTCGGGGTCCGAGGCTCCCCGCCGGGGCGCCCGGCGCGAGCTCGTCTGCCAGGCACGGAGCCGCCGCCCGCGGAGGCCCCGCCGGGCAGGCCCTGTCGTCGAGGACCTGGAGAGCGCCATGAGCGACCAGCCCACCCCGCCCGCCGACGGCGAGCAGGAGCCCGCGCCGGCGCCGGCTGCCGCGCCGGCTGCTGCGCCGGCCGGCTACAGCGCCTCGTCGATCACCATCCTCGAGGGGCTCGAGGCGGTCCGCAAGCGCCCCGGCATGTACATCGGCTCCACCGGTGAGCGCGGCCTGCACCACCTGGTCTACGAGGTCGTGGACAACGCGGTCGACGAGGCGCTGGCCGGCCACTGCGACACCATCGGCGTCACGCTGCTGGCCGACGGCGGCGTGCGGGTGTCCGACAACGGGCGCGGCATCCCGGTCGACATGCACCCGGTGGAGAAGCGGCCCGCTGTCGAGGTCGTCCTGACCACCCTGCACGCCGGCGGCAAGTTCGACGGCGAGAGCTACGCGGTGTCCGGCGGCCTGCACGGCGTCGGCGCGGCCGTCGTCAACGCGCTGTCCACCCGGCTCGAGGTCGAGATCCGCCGCGACGGCTGGGTCTGGACCCAGACCTACCTGCGGTCGGTCCCCGAGCCGCTGCTCAAGGGCGCGGCCACCGAGGAGACCGGGAGCACGGTCAGCTTCTGGGCCGACGCAGAGATCTTCAGCGAGACGACCACCTACTCCCGCGAGACGCTGCACCGCCGGCTGCAGGAGATGGCCTTCCTCAACAAGGGCCTGCGGATCGTGCTGCGCGACGAGCGCACCGAGCTCAACGGCGGCGAGGTCGTGGAGTCCGAGTTCCACTACCCGGGCGGGCTCGAGGACTACGTCACGCACCTCAACACGAGCAAGTCGCCGGTGCACCCGACCGTCATCGGCTTCTCCGACGAGACGACCTCCGGCATGCGGATGACCGTCGAGGTGGCGATGCAGTGGAACGACTCGTACAGCGAGTCGGTCTACACCTTCGCCAACACCATCAACACGCACGAGGGCGGCACCCACGAGGAGGGGTTCCGCACCGCGCTGACCAGCACGTTCAACGAGTGGGCGCGGGCGAAGGGCCACCTCAAGGAGAAGGAGACCAACCTCGAGGGCTCCGACATCCGCGAGGGCCTGACGGCGATCATCAGCCTCAAGATCGCCGACCCGCAGTTCGAGGGGCAGACCAAGACCAAGCTGGGCAACTCCGAGGCCAAGGGCTTCGTGCAGAAGGCCACCCGCGAGTGGCTCAAGGACTGGTTCGACCGCAACCCCACCGACGGCAAGATGATCGTCACCAAGGCTTCGCAGGCCGCCCGCGCCCGGCTGGCTGCCCGCCAGGCGCGCGAGCTGACCCGCCGCAAGGGCCTGCTGGAGTCCTCCTCGCTGCCGGGCAAGCTGGCCGACTGCCAGTCGACCGACCCGCGGGAGTCCGAGCTGTACGTCGTCGAGGGCGACTCCGCCGGCGGCAGCGCGAAGGGCGGCCGGGACAGCAAGTTCCAGGCCATCCTGCCGATCCGCGGGAAGATCCTGAACGTCGAGAAGGCGCGCATCGACCGGGTCCTCAACAACAACGAGGTCCAGGCGATGATCACGGCCCTCGGGACGGGGATCCACGAGGAGTTCGACATCGAGAAGCTGCGCTACCACAAGGTGGTGCTCATGGCCGACGCCGACGTCGACGGCCAGCACATCCGGACGCTGCTGCTCACCCTCCTGTTCCGCTTCATGCGCCCGCTCGTCGAGGCCGGCCACGTCTACCTGGCCCAGCCGCCGCTCTACAAGATCAAGTGGGGCCGGGACGAGTTCCAGTACGCGTACTCGGACCGCGAGCGCGACGGCTTGATCTCTGCCGGCCAGGACGCCGGCAAGAAGCTGCCCAAGGACGCCGTTCAGCGCTTCAAGGGCCTCGGCGAGATGAACGCCGGCGAGCTGTGGAGCACGACGATGGACCCGGCCGAGCGCGTGCTCCTGCAGGTCACCCTGGACGACGCCGCCACCGCGGACGAGCTCTTCTCCACGCTCATGGGCGAGGACGTCGAGGCCCGACGCGCCTTCATCCAGCGCAACGCCCGGGATGTCCGCTTCCTGGACATCTAGTCCCGCGCCCGTTCCACGTGGAACGGGCGACCAGTTCGCAGTTCCACGTGGAACGAAGGAGCACCTGTGGTCGACGTCCTCCCCCCGCCGCCGCCCGGCGACCGGGTCGAGCCCGTGGGCATCGAAGTCGAGATGCAGCGGTCGTACCTCGACTACGCCATGTCGGTCATCGTCGGCCGTGCCCTGCCGGAGGTGCGGGACGGCCTGAAGCCGGTGCACCGTCGGGTGCTGTACGCCATGTACGACGGCGGGTACCGGCCGGACCGCGGCTACTTCAAGTGCGCCCGCGTCGTCGGCGACGTCATGGGCAACTACCACCCGCACGGGGACACGGCGATCTACGACACCCTGGTGCGCCTGGCCCAGCCGTGGTCGCTGCGGTATCCGCTGGTGGACGGCAACGGCAACTTCGGCTCGCCGGGCAACGACCCGGCCGCGGCCATGCGCTACACCGAGTGCCGGCTGGCCCCGCTGGCCATGGAGATGCTCCGCGAGATCGACCAGGAGACGGTCGACTTCACGCCCAACTACGACGGGCGCTCGCAGGAGCCGACGATCCTGCCCAGCCGGATCCCGAACCTGCTGGTCAACGGCAGCTCCGGCATCGCCGTCGGCATGGCCACCAACATCCCGCCGCACAACCTGCGCGAGGTCGCCTCCGGCGTGCAGTGGTACCTGGAGAACCCGGACGCCACGTCCGAGGAGCTGCTCGACGCCCTGCTGGCCCGCATCCAGGGGCCGGACTTCCCGACCGGCGGCCTGATCGTCGGTCGCAGCGGCATCGAGGAGGCCTACCGCACCGGCCGCGGCAGCGTGCGCATGCGCGCGGTCGTCGAGGTGGACGAGGACGCCAAGGGCCGCACGATCCTCGTGGTCAGCGACCTGCCGTACCAGGTGAACCCCGACAACCTCGCCGAGGGCATCGCCGACCTGGTCCGCGACGGGAAGATCGCCGGCATCGCGGACGTCCGCGACGAGGGCTCGCAGCGGCTCGGCCAGCGGCTGGTCATCGTGCTCAAGCGCGACGCCGTCGCCAAGGTCGTGCTGAACAACCTCTACAAGCACACCCAGCTGCAGTACACGTTCGGCTGCAACATGCTGGCGATCGTCGACGGCGTCCCCCGCACGCTGCGCCTGGACCAGTTCGTCGAGTACTACGTGGCGCACCAGGTCGACGTCATCGTCCGGCGCACCCGCTTCCAGCTGCGGCGGGCCGAGGAGCGGGCGCACATCCTGCGCGCGCTGGGCAAGGCGCTCGACCGGCTGGACGACGTCATCGCGCTCATCCGCAGCAGCGCCAGCGCCGAGGCCGCGCGCAGCGGCCTGATGGAGCTGCTCGACATCGACGAGATCCAGGCCGTGGCGATCCTGGACATGCAGCTGCGCCGGCTCGCGGCGCTCGAGCGCCAGCGGATCCTGGACGAGCTGGCCGAGAAGGAGCGCGAGATCGCCGACCTGCAGGCGATCCTGGCCGACCCGGCCCGCCAGCGGCGCATCATCGGCGAGGAGCTCGGCGAGATCGTCGAGCGGTACGGCGACGAGCGGCGCACCCGCATCATCGCCTTCGAGGGCGACATGAGCGCCGAGGACCTCATCGCGCAGGAGGACGTGGTCGTCACCGTCACCCGCGGTGGCTACGCCAAGCGCACCAAGACCGACCTCTACCGCAGCCAGCGCCGCGGCGGGCGCGGGGTGCAGGGCGCCGCGCTCAAGCAGGACGACATCGTCGAGCGGTTCTTCGTGACGACCACGCACCACTGGCTGCTGTTCCTCACCGACCAGGGCCGGGTCTACCGCTGCAAGGCGCACGAGCTGCCCGAGGCCAACCGCAACGCCCGCGGCCAGCACGTCGCGAACATCCTGGCCTTCCAGCCGGACGAGCGGATCGCCCAGGTCATCGCGATCCGTGACTACACGGTCGCGCCGTACCTCGTGCTGGCCACCCGCAAGGGCCTGGTGAAGAAGACCTCGCTCACGGAGTACGACAACGGGCGCTCGAGCGGGCTGATCGCCATCAACCTGCGCGAGGACGACGAGCTCATCGCCGCCTCGCTCATCAGCGCCGAGGACGACCTGCTGCTCGTCTCCAAGCAGGCGCAGTCGATCCGGTTCCTCGCCGACGACGAGGCGCTGCGCCCGATGGGCCGCGCCACCAGCGGCGTGATGGGCATCCGCCTGCGCGAGGGGGACGAGCTGCTGGCGATGGGCGCCGTCCCGCCGGCCAGCGACGACGCCGACGATGCGGCGCTGCTGGTCGTCACCGACGGCGGCTTCGGCAAGCGCACCCGGCTGTCGGAGTACAAGCGCCAGGGCCGCGGCGGGCAGGGCGTGCTCACCGCCCGGATCGAGGAGAAGCGCGGGCAGCTCGTCGGCGCGCTCATCGTCCAGGACGCGGACGAGATCTTCTGCATCACCAGCACCGGCGTGGTCATCCGCATGTCCGTGCAGCCGCTGCGCTACCTCTCCCGCCCGACCGGCGGCGTGAAGCTGGTGTCGCTCGACGCCGGCGCGACCGTCGTCGCCGTGGCCCACAACGGCGAGGCGGCGGCGGACGACGCCACGGGTGAGGACGAGACCGAGACCGGCGGGATCGATCCCGCCGGGGACGGGGCGGCGGCAGGCGTGGCTACCGACGGGACCGACCCCGCCGAGGCGCCGGTGGCCGCGGTCGACCAGCCTGCGGACGCGGTCGACGAGCCTGCGGACGCGGCTGAGGACGCGGCTGAGGACGAGGGAGACCAGGCATGACGACCCCGCGGGAGCCCACGCCCGGGGGCGAGCCCAGCGACGCCCCGACGCCCGAGCGCCAGGGACCCGGCGCAGCAGCTGCGCCGGACGTGCCGCCGGCGGTGCCGCGGGCCGGCGGCTCGGCGCCCGTGGCCGAGGCTGCGCCCGCTCAGCCCCCGCAGGGGCGGCCGACGGGTGGCGCCGACGCGGCCCAGCGCCCCACGGCGCCGGCGGGCCCGGGTGGAGCCACCTCCGCCGGTGACCCCGGCCCGGGCTGGGCCGCCAGCCGCCGCCCCGCGGAGGCGCCGCCCACCACGGTGCTGCCGTCCGGCGGCCGGCCCGCGCGGCAGGTGCCTGCCCGCCCGGCGCCGGGCACCCCGGCACGTCCTGCGGCCGCGGCCAGCACCCGTCCTGCGGCGGGGCGCACCCGCCGCGCCCGGCTGTCGCTCAGGCGGATCGACCCGTGGTCGGTCTTCCTGTTCTCGCTGCTCGCCTCGGTCTTGCTCGGCATCGCGCTGGTCGTGGCCGTGGCGGTGCTCTACGCCGTGCTCGGCTCGCTCGGCGTCACCGGCTCGCTCAACGAGCTGTTCGCCGAGGTCAGCGGGGGCAACGCCAGCACCGAGCCGCTGCTCACCAGCGGCCGGATCGTCGGCGGTGCCGCCGTGCTGTCCGCCGTCAACATCGTCCTGCTCACCCTGCTGGCCACGCTGGGCGCGCTGCTCTACAACGTGTGCTCGTCCTTCACCGGCGGCCTGGAGCTGACCTTCGGGGAGCGGGACTGATCTGGTGTAACCTGCTCGCTCGTGCCCACGGCACGTCCGGGCCTGTAGCTCAGGCGGTTAGAGCGCATCCCTGATAAGGATGAGGCCGGAGGTTCAAGTCCTCCCAGGCCCACCCCGGACACCTGTTCCCCCTCCTGAGGAGAGCGCGATGCGCCGTCCCGCCCTGCTGGTGGCGCTGCTCGGCGCCCTCGCCGTCCTGCTCCGGCGGTCCCGCTCCGGCCAGGCCGAGCGCGACGTCTGGACCGAGGCGACCAGCACCCCCGACCTGCGTTAGCAGCGCACCCGCACGGGGCCATAGCTCAACTGGCAGAGCACCGCCTTTGCAAGGCGGGGGTTCGGGGTTCGAGTCCCCGTGGCTCCACCCACGCACAGATCCTCAGAACTGACCACAAGAACCTGGTCCTGAAGGCTAACGTCCCGCCGTCCCTCTGCCGAGGGACGTAAGACGGAGACGTCCGTCCGGCCAGGGGTCGCCCTGTGCCGCGTTCAGCAGAGCCCGTTCTCCCTCGGGCACCAGGAGTCTGCATGCACCCCCGCGAGGCACGGCTGGCGCCGTCGTCGCTGCGGCGTGCCCTCCTGCTGCTGGTCCCGCTCGCCCTCGCGGGCACCGCTCTGCTGGGGCTGCTGGCGCAGTCCGCCAGCGCCGCGGACCCCGTCCCCACGCCGCAGATCACGTCCGGCCCTGTGGAGGGCTCCGGCGCGGTCACGTGGACGTACACGCTGCCTCCTGGCGGCACCGTCGCTCCGATCCCGGTCAGCACCCCGGACACGGGCACGGTCGGCATCACGACCAGCTACACGAGCGAGTGCGCGCTCACCCGCGCCCTGCCGGCGCCGGACAGCGCCTACTCGGCCGCGGCGCCCTGCAACGCCACGGCCGGCAGCGAGCTGAGCTTCACCGGCTCGCTGACCACGGACGGCACGTACTGGTTCTCCGTCCGGACGGTGCAGCTCGAGGAGAGCACCTTCACGCCGGAGGGCTCGACCACCGGCACCACCACCAGCCGCACGTCGCGGAGCGAGGCCGTCACCTCGTCCTTCCTGTACGACGGCAACGCCCCGGTCGTCACCGTCACCGGCCCGGCCACCGGGGCGAGCCGGACACCGTCCTTCGACATCGCGGTGAGCGACGGTTCCGCCACGACGGTCAGCTGCACCCTGGACGGCGCCGTCACGCCGTGCACCGACGGCGCCGGCGGAGCGGTCCTCGACCTCAGCACGGCTGCCGACGGGGCGCACGTCCTGTCGGTCACCGCCACCGACGCCGGGTCGCGGACGACCACGGTCACCACGACCTACACGCTCGACGCCTTCTCCGTCGGCGCCACCGGCCCGACCGCCGGCCGGAGCACCTCCCCCGCCTGGACCTTCACCGGGTCGACGGTGGTCGGTTCCACGTGCAACATCACCGGCGTCGGGGCGACCGTCACCTGCACCGCGAGCGGGGTGACCGCCAGCCTCCCGGTCGGTTCCACGACGGGCACGACGTACACGGTCACGACGGTCGTCACGGACGCGCTGGGGAACACCGAGACGCTGACGCTGCCGTACCTGCTGGACACCGCGGTCGAGCTGACCCTCACCACGCCGGCCGGCCCGAGCAACGACACCACCCCGACGTGGACGCTCACGGCGGGTGAGGCCGTCACCGTCACCTGCGCCCTCACCGCCGACGGCGCCCCGGTCACCGACGGGGGAGGCAGCTGCACCCCGACCGGCTACCAGGCCGGCACCCTCACCGGCGCCAGCGGCACGACGTACGTCCTGACGGTCACGGCCACCGACAGCCGCGGCAACGTCCTGACGCTCCCGTCCGGCGACTACGTCCTGGACACCACGCCGGCCACGCTGGTGCTCACCCCCGGCCAGGCACCGACGGCCGACGACACCACGCCGAGCTGGTCCTTCAGCGGCGACACCTTCACCGGGGTCGCCTGCGTCCTGCAGCGCGGCACCACGACGATCGGCACCGGTCAGTGCACCGCCACCGGCTACACCGTCGACCTGTCCGGCGAGGTGGACGGGACCTACGTCCTCACCGTCACCGGCAAGGACGCCGCCGGCAACGACGTGTCCGCGACCGACACCTACGTGCTGGACACGACCGACCCCACGGTCACGGCCACGTCGCCGGCGGCCCGCGGCAAGGACGTGCGGCCGGTGTTCTCCTTCAGCAGCGCCGGCGCCACCTCGGCCGACTGCCGGCTGGTCACCGGGACGAGCGCGCCGGTCGCCGGCGCCTGCACCTTCGACCCGGTGAGCGGGTCGGGCAGCTTCCAGCCGACCTCGGCGCTGCCGTCGACGGCGCAGACGACCTACACGTTCACGGTCACGGTGACGGACGCGGCCGGCAACAGCGCGACGAGCCCGGCCGTCACCTACGTGCTCGACACCAGCGCGCCCGTCGTCAGCGTCGCGGGCCCCGCCGCCACCGGTCGTGACACCTCGCCGTCCTTCTCCTTCAGCACGGAGGCCGGAGCCACGTCCGTGACCTGCCTGCTCACCGGCGCGGTCAGCGGCACCCGCGGCGGGACGTGCAGCTACGACGTCACCACCGGCACGGGCACCTTCGTCCCCTCGGCGCCGCTTCCCGGCGGGCCCGGGGAGGCGTGGACCTTGCGGGTGACCGTCGTCGACGTCGCCGGGAACTCCGCGGCCGGCACCGCGACCTACCGCCTCGACACCACGGCGCCGGCCGCCGACGCCGTGGCCCCCGCGGTCACGGGCAACGACCTCCGGCCGGTCTTCAGCTTCACCTTCGAGCCCGGAGCGGCGTCCGTCACGTGCCTGCTCACCGGCGCCGCCAGTGGCACCCGCACCACGACGTGCGCGGCCGACCTCGCGAACGGGACCGGCTCCTTCGCGCCGGCCGCCGACCTGCCGCTGACCGACGGCGAGCTGTGGTCGTTCACGATCACCGTCCGGGACGACGCCGGGAACACCACGACCAGCAGTCCTGCCACGTACCTGCTCGACACGACGGCCCCGTCGGCGACCGCCACCTCCCCGGCCACACCGGGCAACGACCCCCGACCGGTGTTCGCCTTCACCGCCGAGCCCGGGGCGACCGTCACCTGCGCGCTGCGCGGTGCGACCAGCGGGCTGCGCGCCGGGGCCTGCACGTACGACGCCGTGAACGGCACCGGGACGTTCCGGCCCACGGCCGCGCTGCCGGCCACCTCGGGCGAGACCTGGACGTTCACGCTCACGGCCGCGGACGCCGCGGGGAACCTCAGCACCCGGACCGCCACGTACCGCTTCGACAGCACGCCGCCGGCCGCGTCCGCGACCTCGCCCGCCGTCACCGGCAACGACCCGACGCCCACCTTCACGTTCGGCTTCGAGCCCGGCGCCGAGTCGGTGACCTGCCTGCTGGTCGGCGGCGTCAGCGGCTCGCGGACCACCGCCTGCAGCGCCGACCTGACCGCCGGCACGGGCACCTTCACGCCGAGTGACCTGCCGCTCACCGACGGTGAGACGTGGACGTTCACGATCACCGTCCGGGACCTGGCGGGCAACAGCACCACCAGCAGCCCGGTCAGCTACCGCCTCGACACGACGCTGCCGTCCGCGAGCGCCACGGCCCCGGCGGCCCGCAGCAACGAGCGCAGCCCCCGCTTCACCTTCGCCGTCGAGCCCGGGGCCGCCTCGGTCACCTGCACGCTGGTGGGCAGCACCAGCGGGAGCCAGGGGGGCACCTGCACCTACGACGCGTCCACCGGCGCCGGCTCCTTCACCCCGACGGTCCCGCTGCCGCTGACGCCGGGGGAGAGCTACGTCTTCACGGTGCGCGTCACCGACGACGCCGGCAACGCGCAGAGCGCCACAGCGGCGTACGTGCTGGACACCACCGCCCCGGCGGCCGCCGCCAGCTCCCCGGCCGCGACGGGCAACGACCGCGTGCCCGCCTTCGGCTTCACCTTCGAGCCGGCCGCCCAGACCGTCGTCTGCACGCTCCGCAACAGCCTCGGAACGGCGGTCGCGGGCACCTGCACGCCGGACCTGGCCGGAGGCAGCGGAACGTTCACCCCGAGCAGCCCGCTGCCGCTCTCTCCCGGCGAGGCGTACTCCTTCACGATCACCGTCACCGACGTCGCCGGCAACAGCAGCACCAGCGCGGCCGCGACGTACCTGCTGGACACGTCGGCGCCGGCGGTGGCCGTGAGCGCCCCGGCCGTCAAGGGCAACGACAGGTCCCCGGTCTTCAGCGTCACCTTCGAGCCGGGCGCCCGGTCGGCCGGCTGCGTGCTCACCGACAGCCTGGGCACCGCGGTCGCGGGCACGTGCACCCGCGACCTGTCCGCGGGGACCGGCACCTTCACCCCGAGCAGCCCGCTGCCGCCCACCTCCGGCGAGTCTTACCTCCTGACGGTGACCGTCGTCGACCAGGCCGGCAACCCGGCCTCGGCCAGCGCCGCCTACCGGCTGGACACCGTGGCGGATGTGGCTGCGGGCGCTCCGCCGGTGTCGCCGGGCAGGGACCGGCGGCCGACGTGGGCGTTCACGTCGGAGGCGGGGCCGGGGGTGTCGGTGACGTGCCGGTTGAGCACGTCGGCGGGGGTGGTGTTCCAGGGTGCGTGCACGACGCCGAGCAGCTTCGCCCCGGCCACCGACCTGCCGGTGACGAGCGGGACGACGTACACGCTGGTCGTGACGGTCGTGGACGCGCTGGGCAACAGCACGTCGCTGACGCTGCCGACCTACCGGCTGGACACCGTGGCGGACCTGAGCGTGGTCGGGCCGGTGACGCCGGGCAACGACACGACCCCGACCTGGGCGCTCACGCCGGAGGCCGGTGGCACGGCGAGCTGCACGCTGACCGGTCCGGGTGCGCCCACGGGCGCGACCGACTGCAGCGGGGGCAGCTACACCCCGTCGGCGCTGCCGGACACGGCCGGGGCCGACTACGTCCTGACGGTCACGGTGACCGACGTGCCTGGGCAACGTCACCGCGTACGTCCAGCCGACCTACCACCTCGACACGGTCGCGGTCCTGACCTACGGCCAGGCGCCGGCGACGCCGTCGAACGACCGCAGGCCGACGTGGTCCTACACGGTCGAGGGCTCGGTGACGTGCGTGCTGACCGGCTCGGACGGCAGGAGCTACACGACCGGGTGCAGCACCACCGGCTTCACCCCGACGGCGGATCTCCCGGTCACGAGCGGGACGACGTACGCGCTGGTCGTCACGGTGACCGACGCGCTGGGCAACGTGACGGTCTACGACCAGTTCCCGACCTACCGGCTGGACACCGTGGCGGACCTGAGCGTGGTCGGGCCGGTGACGCCGGGCAACGACACGACCCCGACCTGGGCGCTCACGCCGGAGGCCGGTGGCACGGCGAGCTGCACGCTGACCGGTCCGGGTGCGCCCACGGGCGCGACCGACTGCAGCGGGGGCAGCTACACCCCGTCGGCGCTGCCGGACACGGCCGGGGCCGACTACGTCCTGACGGTCACGGTGACCGACGTCCTGGGCAACGTCACCGCGTACGTCCAGCCGACCTACCACCTCGACACCCAGCGGGCCACCGCCACGACCACCGTCCCGACCGGGCCGTCGCGGACGACCACCGTCACGTGGACGGTCGCGATCGACGAGCCGGTCACCTCCGCTTCCTGCGTCCTGCGCCGGGACGGCGTGGTCGTGCAGACGCTGTCCGGCTGCCCGGGCGCCTCGACCGTCCTGCTGCCCGGCGACGGCAGCTACGACGTCGTCGTGACGATGGTCGACACGGCGGGCAACAGCAGCACGACCACCAGCTCCGTCCTGGTGCACGACGCGACCGTGCCGACCGCGCCGGTCCTGTCGCCCGCGCAGGCCACGAGCAACCGCACCACCGCGGTCTGGACCGTCACCGGCGAGGGCGGGACGGCCGTCACGACCTGCCGCGTCACCCGCGGCGGCACCGTCATCCAGGACTGGACGACCTGCTCGGGCACGTTCAGCGTCGCGCTGCCGTCGGACGGCAGCTACCTGCTCGAGGCCGTCAGCACCGACCCGGTCGGCCCCGGCCCCACCAGCTCCGCGACCTACCTGCTGGACACCGTGCTGCCGACCGCGCCCGTCGTGAGCGGGCCACCCGGGCCGGCGCAGGGCCGCGCCCCCGCCTGGACGATCACGACCGAGGAAGGCACGACGACCGAGTGCCGGCTGGTGCGCGGCAGCACGGTCGTCAACGACTGGGGCCCGTGCACCGGCGGCTACGCGGCCGTGCTCGACGGGCTGCCGGACGGCGGGTACGTGGTGGAGTCCCGCGCCACCGACCGCGCGCAGAACGTCGGCCCGGTCGGCCGGTCGGCACCGTACGTCCTGGACACGACCGCTCCGCTCGCACCGCTGGTCACCGGCCCGACCGGCCCCTCGTCGCTCCGCACACCTGGTTTCACGTGGACCGGTGAGGCCGGAGCCCGCGCCGAGTGCCAGCTGTCCCGCGCCGGCACGGCGGTCGGCGGCTGGGTGCCCTGCACGCCCGGCTACGCGCCGGTGCTGGACCAGGACGGCACCTGGACGCTGACGGTCCGGCTGACCGACGCCGCCGGCAACGTCAGCCCGACCGCGGTCACGGGTGGCTACGTGCTGGACACCACCGCGCCGGACGCCCCCGTCGTGACGCCGCCGAAGACCCCCGGCCGCGACCTGGCCCCCAGCTGGGGCGCCGTCGTCGAGGGCGGCACGACGCTCGAGTGCCGCCTGACCGGCGCCGACGGCGTGGTCAGCGACTGGGCCCCCTGCGTCCTGCCGCTGTCGACGCCGCTCGCCGGCCGCCCGGACGGGACGTACGTCCTCGAGGTCCGCGCGACGGACCGGGCCGGCAACCTCAGCCTGGTCGGCCGCGGCACCTACGTCCTCGACACCGTCGCCCCGGCCGCCGCCGTCGTGGTGTCGCCCGCGGGCGGCCGCAGCCGGACGCCGTCCTTCACCTTCACCACCGAGGCCGGTGCGACCACCCGGTGCCGGCTCACGTCCGGCACGACCGTCATCAGCGACCTCGCTGCCTGCAGCAGCCCCGCCGCGCTCGACCTGTCCGGCCTGCCGGACGGCACGTACACGCTCACCGTGCGCGTCACGGACGCCGCCGGCAACCCCGGCGCGGCGGCGACCGGCACCTACGTGCTGGACACGACCGGACCGGCGGCCCCGGTGCTGACCGCCGGGCCCGCCTCGCCGTCCCCGGCCCGCAGCGTCACCTGGGCCTTCACGTACGAGCCGGGCAGCACCCTGGTCTGCCGGCTGACCTTCCCGGGCGGCGCGGTGCGCGAGCTGACCGGCTGCGCGAGCCCCCTGACCGTCGACCTCACCGGGCTGCCGGACGGCAGCTACACGCTGACCGTCCGCGCGGTGGACGAGGCCGGCAACGTCGGTGCCGCGCTGACCGAGGTGCACGTGGTCGACAGCGCCGCGCCGGCGCCGCCCGTCGTGAGCGCTCCGGCCGCTCCGGCCGGCCCGCGCACCCCGAGGTGGACGATCACGGCGGCCGGCGGGACCACCGAGTGCCGGCTGACCCGCGGCACCACCGTCCTGCGCGACTGGGCGAGCTGCGCCGGCAGCTTCACCGCCGACCTGTTCGGCCAGCCGGACGGCACCTACCTGCTGTCCGTGCGCAGCAAGGACGCCGCCGGCGCCGTCTCGGCAGCCGTGCAGAGCCGCTACCTGCTCGACACGACCGCGCCGGGTGCCGCCACCCTCATCGGCCCGCCCAGCCCGTCCACGAACCGCGCCCCCACCTGGAGCATCGCCAGCGGCGAGCTCGGCGCCACGGCCGAGTGCCGGCTGCTGGTGTTCTCCTCGGTGCTGCGGGACTGGGCGCCGTGCGGCGTCTCGCCCGCCGGCACGCTGAAGACCGTCGACCTGACCGGCCTCGGCGACGGCACGTACACCCTCGTGGTCCGGCTGACGGACGCGGCCGGCAACCGCAGCACGGTGGAGGCGTCGTCGCCCTACGTGCTGGACACCAGCGCGCCGGTGGCCGTCGGCATCACCGCGCCGCCGACGCCGGGCAACGACCGCACCCCGACCTGGCTGCTGTCCAGCGGGTCCGGCGCCGTGCTGGAGTGCCGCCTGACCTCGGCCGCCGGCGTCGTCAGCGACTGGTCCCCGTGCACCGACTCCTACACCCCCGACCTCAAGGACCTGCCGGACGGCGTCTACACGCTGGCCGTCCGTGCGCTGTCCGCCGCGGGCACGCCTGGCCCGGAGACGACCAGCTCGTACGTCCTGAACACGGCCGCGCCGAACGCCCCGACCGCGCTCGCGCTCGCGAACGGCCTCACCCCCACCGACAACGACCGGTCGCCGTCCTGGACGTTCACGGTCCCGTCCGGCACCAAGGCCACCTGCCGGGTCGTGCAGGGCACCCGCGTCCTGTACGACGGCCCGTGCACCTCGCCGTTCCGGCTCGACCTGGCCGGTGAGCGGGACGGCAGCTACACGCTGACGGTCCGCGCCGTGAGCGAGGCGGGCACGGCTGGACCCGCCGCCACCAGCACCTACGTGCTGGACACCGTCGCCACCAGCGAGCCGGTCTTCTCCCAGGTGCCCGGCAGCACCGGCTCGACGCTCGACCCGCAGTGGCGCTTCAGCACCAGCCGGGACGCCAAGGCGCAGTGCCGCCTGCTGCTCGAGGGCGTGGCGCTCGAGGACTGGACCAGCTGCAGCACCCCCTTCACCGCGCAGCTCACCGGACGGCCGGACGGGCTCTACGTGCTGCAGGTGCGCGCCGTCGACCAGGCCGGCAACCTGTCCACCGCCGTGTCGAACAGCTACCGGCTGGACCGCAGCGCCCCGGCGCTGCCGACCTTCCAGGACACCCCGCCGGCGACCGGCAACGACCGCAGCGTGTCGTGGACGGTCGGCGCCCCGGCCGGCACGACGCTCGAGTGCCGGCTGGTCCGACCGGACGGCAGCGCCGACAGCTGGGGCTCCTGCGGCACCGGCACGCGGGCGGCGCTGCAGCTGGCGTCCGCCAGCGCGCTGCTGGCCTCGGGCACCTACCCGCTCGACCTCACCGGCCGGCCGGACGGGCTCTACTCGCTCGAGGTGCGCACCGTGGACGCCGACGGCCGCCGCAGCGCCACGAGCAGCGCGAGCTACCGCTACGACACCCGCCCGCCCGCCCGCCCGAGCTTCGTGGACGTGCCGGCGCTGGTCGGCTCGGACCCGGAGCCGGTGTGGGTGTGGAGCATCGGCACCGACGAGCTCGTCGAGTGCCGGCTGGTCCGGGTCGGCGGCGCGCCGGTGACCGACTGGCAGGAGTGCGACGCCTCGCAGTTCAGCGTCGACCTCACCCGCCTCGGGCAGGGGACGTACGCCCTGGAGCTCCGGGTGACCGACGCCGCCGGCAACGTCAGCCCCGTCGCGAGCGCGCCGTACACCTACGACACCCGCGCTCCGGACCAGCCGCAGTTCACCAGCCGCCCGCCGGCGAGCGGGTCGGACCGCACCCTCAGCTGGACCTTCTCCGTGCCGGCCGGCGTCAAGGCGACCTGCACCGTGACGCGCGACCGCAGCCTGGTCCGCGAGGGCGCGTGCACCGGCCGCTACGACCTCGACCTCACCGGCCTGCCGGACGGGACGTACACCCTGTCCGTCCGCTACACCGACGCCGCGGGCAACACCAGCGCGCCGGCCAGCAGCGCGTACGCGCTGCGCACCGTGGGCGTCGCCGGACCGGTGCGCGTCGACCCGCCGCCGCCGTCGCGACCGGTCGACCCGGGCGACGGCGTCGTCCAGGTGCCGACCGGTCCCGGCCGTGGTGGCACCGGCGTCGTGCTCGACCGGCCGCAGGGCTCAGCCCCGCGGCCTGCCGTGCCGATGCAGCCTGCAGAGGACGACGTCGTGCGCGCCGCGAGGCCCGGGCCGCTCAGCCCGGCGTCGGGCGCCATCGAGGAGGAGGAGGCCGCAGCGCCCGCCGAGCCCCGCCCGCAGACCAACCCGCTGCTGCCGCAGGCCCTGCCCGTCGACGAGCTGCCCGCGGTCGTCCGCGAGCTCGTGGCCGGCACCGCCACCAAGCCGACCCTGCCCCTGGCCCTGCTGGCGATCGTGATCCTGTTCCTCCTGGCCCAGAACCGGATCGACCGCCGCGACCCCAAGCTGGCTGCGGCACCCGTCGAGGCCGAGCCCGAGCTCGACTTCACCACCTTCGTCCGCAGACCAGGGAGTGCGTTCACGTGAGCCAGTCCGCGACGCCGGTGAGCGCCACGCGCGCCGCCAGCCGCAGCACGGACGCCGTGCCGCTGGGCGAGAGGCTGCGTGTCACCCAGCTGCTGCGGCTGGCCGCGATCGGGCTGCTGCTGCTGTGCGCGCTGCTCGCGCCGGAGTCGCTGACCCCCACGGTCCGCGGTGCGCTGGAGCCGGAGTTCAAGGACACCGCCGTGGCGGCGACGATGGCGTACGCACTGGTCGTCGCCCTGGCCGAGGTGCTGTCCCGGGTGCTCGTCTTGCGCAAGGTCCTCGTCTTCTCGGTGATGCTCATCGTCGACGGCATCTGGCTGGCCTGGGCGTCCTACCTCACCGGCAGCCTGGACAGCCCGGTGCGCTACCTCGTGCTGCTGCACCTCGGAGCGGTCTCCCTGCTCGCGTCGTACCGCACCGGCCTGAAGCTCGCGATGTGGCACTCGCTGCTCGTCTTCGGCTCCTACAACGCCCAGCTCGCGCCGGCCGGTGCGAAGGAGGGCGTGCTCCCGGCGACCGGCAGCCTCGGCAGCACCGTGCTGCAGGGCCAGGAGCTCGCCGTCTTCATCACGGTGCTCTGGCTGGTCGCCATCTCGACGTCCGCGCTGTCGGCCATCAACGAGCGCGAGCTGCGCCGCCGCCGCGGTGACCTCGAGGCCCTCACCGACCTGGCCGAGTCGCTCGAGCGGGCCGTCGACGGCAGCAACATCGCCCGGTCCCTGCTCGACTCGGTGATCCACACCTTCGGCTTCCCGCGCGGGGTCGTGCTCGCCGGCCCCGAGGGGCAGCTGCCGCTGCTCGCGTCGTACGGGCTGGCCGAGTCGACCGCGCGCCGCCCCGGCCGGGCCGGACGCAGCGCCGTCGTCGACGAGGCGCACCGCACCCACTCCACCCTGCTGGTGCGCAGCCTGGACGCCGAGTCCGACCCGTGGCTGAGCTCCTTGCTGCCCGAGGCGGAGAACCTCGTCGTCGTCCCGCTCTCGGCCGAGGGCCGCCCGCTCGGCGCGCTGGTGCTCGAGCAGTCCGACCTGTCCGGCGGCCGGATCCAGCGCCGCGTCGTGTCCGGCCTCGAGCGCAGCGCGTCCTACGCCGCCCTGGCCCTGCGCAACGCCTGGCTGCTCGAGCAGGTCCAGCGCCTGGCCGCGACCGACGGCCTCACGAAGATCGCCAACCGCCGCACCTTCGAGGCGACGCTGGAGCGCGAGGTCGCCCGCGCCACCCGCAGTGCCGAGCACGTCAGCCTGGTCATGGTCGACATCGACCACTTCAAGTCGCTCAACGACACGCACGGCCACCAGGCCGGTGACGAGGTGCTGCGCAACGTCGCGGCCGCGCTCGCCATCGAGTGCCGCGACTTCGACACCCCGGCCCGCTACGGCGGCGAGGAGTTCGCGGTCGTGCTCCCGGGCTGCGGCCCGGAGGAGGCGCTGAAGATCGCCGAGCGGCTGCGGCACGCCGTCTCCGCCGCGCCGTCCGTCGTCCCGATCACCGCGAGCGCCGGCGTCGCGACCTTCCCCGGCCACGCCGGCGACGCCGACACCCTGGTCCGCGCCGCGGACGACGCGCTGTACGAGAGCAAGCGGGCCGGCCGCAACCGCACGACCGTCGTCGCAGGGCGTCCCGCCCGAGGCGCAGGTCGACTCGCTGCTGCGCCGGGCCGTCTACCAGCGGCTCGGCCGGGTGCCGACCGACGAGGCGTCCGAGACGGCGCCCGCGCCCCGCACCTCCAGCTGAGGCAGGCGGAGCGGCCGGGCTCTGCTAGGCCGGGTCGGGCTGTTCCACCGGCCGGTCGACGACGGCCTCGAGGTCGGCCGGGTCCTGCGCGTCCGGGGCGTCCCGGCCGAGGAGCAGCCGCCCGACGAGCAGCGCGACGCCGGCCCCCGCAGCGGCGCCGAGCACCGCCGCGCCCACCGCCCAGGGCCACCGGCGCACGGCCAGCGGCGGACCGACCCGCTCCCCGCGCAGCGCCGTCAGCGCGGCGTCCCCGCGGACCACGCCGGCGCTCAGGACCTCGCCGGCCGCCCTCGTCACGTCGTACGTCATGCGTCCTCCGGCTCGTCCACGTCGTGCTGCTCCCGACAGCCTGCCCCAGGGCCGCGTGCAAGACTCGACCGCCCTGATCCCGTCTGCGAAGGAGCCCCCGCGTGGCCAGCGAGCTGTACGCCACCCTCACCACCAGCCTCGGCCCGGTCCGGGTGAAGCTGTTCCCGGACCACGCGCCCAAGACGGTGAAGAACTTCGTGGGCCTGTCCGACGGCTCCGGCGAGTGGACCGACCCGAAGACCGGCAAGAAGGGCGACGGCGCGCTCTACGCCGGCACCGTCTTCCACCGCGTCATCAACGGCTTCATGATCCAGGGCGGCGACCCGCTCGGCACCGGCACCGGCGGCCCGGGCTACCGGTTCCAGGACGAGTTCCACCCCGAGCTGCGCTTCGACCGGCCCTACCTGCTCGCGATGGCCAACGCCGGCCCGGGCACCAACGGCAGCCAGTTCTTCATCACCGTCGGCCCCACGCCGCACCTGAACATGAAGCACACGATCTTCGGCGAGGTCGCCGACCAGGCCGGCCGCGACGTCGTCGACAAGATCGCCACGACGCCGACCGGCCGCATGGACCGCCCGCAGACCGACGTCGTCATCGAGTCCGTCGAGATCGAGGCGGTGGACAGCTGACGGAGCCCGTCGCCGGCACCGTCCCCACCTGCTACCGGCACTCCGACCGCGAGACCTACGTCCGCTGCACCCGGTGCGAGCGGCCGATCTGCCCGGACTGCATGCGCTCGGCGTCGGTCGGCTTCCAGTGCCCGGACGACGTCGCCGCCGGGGCGAAGACCGTGCGCCAGGGGCGGACCGTCTTCGGCGGCCGGGTCAGCGGTGACACCAGCCGGGTCAGCATCGCGCTGATCGCGCTCAACGTGCTGGTCTTCGTCGCCGGGCTGCTGCTCGGCGAGCGGGACCTGCAGGAGTCGTACGGCAACCTCCCCGGCCCGGTGCGCCTCACCGACGGGGAGGTCGGCGGCGTGGCGACCGGGGAGTACTACCGGCTGCTCACGGCGGCGTTCCTGCACGGCGGGCCGTTCCACCTGGCGATGAACATGTTCGCGCTCGCCTCGCTGGGCCCGACCCTCGAGACGGCGCTCGGGCGCAGCCGCTACCTGGCGCTGTACCTGCTCAGCGCGCTCGGCGGGTCGACGCTGTCGTTCCTGCTCAGCGACCCGGGCCAGCTCGGCGTCGGCGCCTCCGGCGCGATCTTCGGCCTGTTCGGCGCGTTCTACGTCGTGCGTGCGCCGGCTCGGCGGCGAGACGCGGCAGATCGTCACGCTGCTGCTCATCAACCTGGTCATCACCTTCGCCGTGCCGATCATCGACTGGCGGGCGCACCTCGGCGGCCTGCTGACCGGCGCCGTCGTGGCGGCCGCGCTGGCGTACGTCCCCCGCGGGCCGCGGCGCACGGTGCTGCAGGCTGCCGCGTGCGCCGCCGTCCTGGTGGTGCTCGTCGGTCTGGTGGCGGTGCGCAGGGCCGCCCTCGGGGGCTGACCTATCATCGTGTGAACCACCGTTCACAAGGGAGACCTGCCATGCGCGACGCCGTCATCGTCGAAGCCGTCCGTACGCCCACGGGCAAGCGGAACGGCGGCCTGTCCGGCGTGCACCCGGCGGACCTGTCCGCGCTCGTGCTCCAGGCGCTGGTCGCGCGCACCGGCATCGACCCGGCGCTCGTGGACGACGTCGTCTGGGGCTGCGTGTCCCAGGTCGGCGAGCAGACCTTCGACATCGCCCGCACCGCGGTGCTGTCCGCGGGCTGGCCCGAGTCGGTGCCCGGCACCACCGTCGACCGCCAGTGCGGCTCGTCCCAGCAGGCCGTGCACTTCGCGGCGGCCGGCCTCATCGCCGGCCAGTACGACGTGGCCGTCGCCGGCGGCGTCGAGGTCATGAGCCGCGTGCCGATGGGCTCGACCTTCACCGCCAGCCCGCTCGGCACGATGTACGTCGAGCGCTACGGCGAGACCTTCCCGAACCAGGGCGTCGGCGCCGAGGACATCGCCGACACGTGGGGCTTCTCCCGCGAGCAGCTCGACGAGTACGCCCTGCGCTCGCACGAGCGCGCCCACTCCGCGCAGCAGGAGGGCCGCTTCGACGCGCAGATCGTCCCCGTCGCGGGGGTCAGCCAGGACGAGGGCATCCGCCCCGGCGGCACCATGGAGAAGCTGGCCAGCCTCAAGCCGGCCTTCAAGGAGGACGGCAAGATCACCGCCGCCAACTCCTCGCAGATCTCGGACGGCTCCGCGGCGCTGCTGATGATGACCAGCGAGAAGGCCGCCTCGCTCGGCCTCACGCCGATCGCCCGCATCCACACCGCGGTGCTCGCCGGCGTCGCGCCGATGCCGATGCTGCACGCCCCGATGCCGGCCACCCTCAAGGCCTTCGAGCGCTCGGGCCTGAAGGTCGACGACATCGGCGCCTTCGAGGTCAACGAGGCGTTCGCCTCCGTCCCGCTGGCGTGGCAGAAGGACATCGGCGCCGACGACAAGGTCATGAACCCCAACGGCGGCGCCATCGCGCTGGGCCACCCGCTCGGCGGGTCCGGCGCCCGGCTGATGACCACGCTCGTGCACCACATGCGCGACAACGGCATCCGCTACGGCCTGCAGACCATGTGCGAGGGCGGCGGCCAGGCCAACGCCACGATCCTCGAGCTGCTCTAGCGCCCGGAGCGCCTCCCCGGCCCGCGGCCGGGGAGGTGGCAGGCTCGCGGCGTGCCCGCCCGCCCGTCGATGGCCGTCGCGGTCCTGCTGACCGCCTCCGCCGGCAGCCTGCTGCTCGCCGGCGGCACCAGCGCGGCCACCTCGCCGGCGCGCGTGACGTACGGCCCGGTCGCACGTCCCGTCGTCGGCCCGCTCGTCGAGGCGCGCGGGCCGGTGCTGCCGCGCCCGCAGGTCGCGCTCGCCCGGGTCGGCCCGCCCGTGGTGGCCGAGGTCGGCCCGCCCGGCGAGGTGGGCCCCGGCTCGCCGGTGCCCCGGGTGCGGGCGGTCCAGCGGCTGCTCAACCGCGCCGGCGCCCAGCTGCGGGTCGACGGCGCGTGGGGACCGGCGACGACGCGGGCGGTGGAGGCGGTCCAGGCGCGCGCCGGCCTGCCGGTGGACGGCCGGGTCGGCCCGGCCACCGCGGCGGCCCTCACCCGCTAGCGCGTGACCACCTCCCCGCTTGTCCACACTGTGGACGAGCGCTGGGGAGAACTACACGCGTGTCACTCGTGCGTCAGCGCCACTGCGTGGACAGCCCGAAGCCCGCGATGATGAAGCCGAAGCCGACGAGCAGGTTCCAGTTGTCCAGGCCGCTGACCAGCGGCATGTCGCCCTCGGTGATGTAGAAGACGACCAGCCAGAGCACCCCGAGCCCGAACAGCGCGAGCATGAGCGGGGCCAGCCACACCGGGCTGGGGCCCTTCTTCCTCGGGCCGTTCGCCGTGGCGGCCGACGGCGTGTAGGCCGCCTTCTTCCGCTTCTTGGAGACGGGCACGTGCTGCTCCAGACCTCGTGGGGAACACCTGGGCACTAGCGTAACGGGAGCCTGCGGTCGCGGGACGGGACGACGGGAGGCGGCGCGTGCAGCTCCGACGTCCGCGCAGCCCGTGGGTCGTGCTCGTGCCGCTGACGGCGCTGGCCGCCGGGCTGCTGTTCGCGACCAGCGCGGCGACGGCGCAGGGCACCGACCTGCGGGCCGACCGGCGGCTCAAGCTCACCGAGCTCATCGCCCGGGAGCGCGCGGACGTCGAGGGGCGCGAGCGCGACGCCGCCGCGCTGCGGGCGCAGGTGCAGGTGCTGTCGGACCGCGCCGCAGCCGGGGACGACCGGGTGGCCCAGGCCACCGCGGCTGCGGACCTCGAGCTCGCCGCGGGCCTGGTCCCGGTCACCGGCCCGGCCCTCACCGTCTCCCTGGACGACGCCCCGCGGCGCGAGGGGCGGCCGGCGCTGTCCGAGGACCCCGACGACCTGGTCGTGCACCAGCAGGACGTCCAGGCCGTCGTCAACGCCCTGTGGGCCGGCGGCGCCGAGGCGATGACGCTGATGGGCCAGCGCATCGTCTCCACCAGCGCGGTGCGCTGCGTGGGCAACACCGTGATCCTGCACGGGCAGGTCTACGGGCCGCCCTTCGTCCTCACCGCCGTCGGCGACCCGGACGCGCTGCGCGACGCCCTGGAGGTCGACCCCGGCGTGCTGTTCTTCCGCACCTTCGTCGACCGCTTCGGCCTCGGCTACACCGTGCGCAGCGCGAGGTCCGTGACCCTGCCGGCGTACGACGGCCCGCTCGAGCTCCCCAACGTCGCCACCCCGCCGCGCTCATGAGCGACGCGATCCGCACCCTCCTGCGGGGCCTCGGCCAGACGTTGATGACGCTCGGCGTCGTCGTGCTGCTGTTCTGCGTGTACGAGCTGTACGTCACGGGGCTGGTCACCGCCCGCGAGCAGGAGCGGCTCGGCGACGACCTGCGGTCGACGTGGGCCGAGCCGGTCGCCCGCCCCAGCAGTGAGGTGCAGCCCGGGGACCCGGTGCCCGTCTCGCTCGACCTCGGGCAGGGCTTCGCTGTGCTGCACATCCCCTCGCTCGAGGGCTACGACCCGTGGGTCGTCGTCGAGGGGACGTCGGTGCCCGACCTCAAGAACGGCCCCGGCCACATCCCCGGCACCGCGCTGCCCGGGGAGCTCGGCAACGTCGTCGTCTCCGGCCACCGGACCACGTACGGCGCGCCGTTCCAGCGGCTGGACGAGCTGACGGCCGGCTCGCTGATCGTGCTCGAGACGCGTGACGGCTGGTTCACCTACCAGGTGCAGGACAAGACGATCGTCGCGCCCACCGCGACCGAGGTGACGCTCCCGGTGCCGGGCGACCCGCAGGCCGAGCCGGCGAAGCGGCTGCTGACGCTGACCACCTGCCACCCCAAGTACTCCGCCAAGCAGCGCCTCATCGTGCGCGCCGAGCTCACGGCCGCGAGCAAGAAGTCCGACGGCCTGCCCGACGCGCTGAAGGGCTGAGATGTACACCTGGCTGTGGCGCACCCTGCCCGGCGGACTGCCCGGCAAGCTGCTCGGGTCGCTGGTGCTGCTGGCCGCCGTCGTCGCGCTGCTGTTCTTCGTCGTCTTCCCGGCCGTCGAGCCGCTGCTGCCCTTCAGCGACGTCACCGTCGAGCCCGGCCCGTCGGCCCCGCCCGGCTGAGTCCGGCAGGACGTCCGCGTGCGAGGATCCGCGGCGTTCGTCCGCACCCCAGGAGGCGTCGTGCCCGGCCCCGCAAAGACCCGCGCCCGCAGCAGTGCAGCGCCGGGGCCCTCGTACGCCGACCGGCCGTGGCTGAGCAGCTACCCGGCCGGGGTGCCGGCGGACTTCGACTTCCCGAAGGTCCCGCTGACGCGGCTGCTCGACGACGCGGCGAGCTCCTTCCCGACCGGGACGGCGCTGGCCTTCCTCGGCACGACGCTGTCCTACCGCGAGCTGAAGGACGCGGTGGACCGCTTCGCCGCGGGCCTGCGGCGGCTCGGCGTCGACAAGGGCGACCGCGTCGCGCTGGTGCTCCCGAACTGCCCGCAGAACGTCATCGCGTTCTTCGCCGCGCTGCGCCTCGGCGCGGTCGTCGTGCAGCACAACCCGCTCTACACCGAGGCCGAGCTGCGGCACCAGCTCGCCGACTGCGGCGCCACCGTCGTCGTCTGCCTCGACCGGGTGTACGGCTCGATCGCGGCCGTCCGCGGCGACACCGCGCTGGAGCACGTGGTGGTCACCTCGATCGCGGACTACCTGCCGGTGGCCACCAGGCTCAAGCTCCGCCTGCCGCTGGCCAAGGCGAAGCGGGCCCGCGCCGAGATGACGGCGAGCATCCCGAAGGACGCACGGGTCACGCCGTTCCTGTCGCTGCTCAAGGGCACCGAGCCCGCGCGCCAGGTGCAGCTCGACCCGGCCGTCGACCTCGCGCTGCTGCAGTACACCGGCGGCACGACCGGCGCGTCCAAGGGCGCGATGCTCACGCACCAGAACCTCGTGAGCAACGCCTACATGAACCGCCTCTGGGACACCGGCGCGACCGCCGGCAAGGAGGTCTCGCTCGCCGTCCTTCCGCTGTTCCACGCGTACGGCCTGACCGTGGCGATGAACGCCACCGTGCTGCTCGGCGGCACGCTGGTGCTGCTGCCGCGCTTCGACATCGACCAGGTCTTCGCCGCGATCGACGAGTGGAAGCCGACGATGCTCCCGGGCGTCCCGCCGATCTACAAGGCGCTGGCCGACAGCCCGAAGGTCCGCTCGCACGACCTGCGCTCGATCCGGCTGTGCGTGTCCGGAGCGATGAAGCTGCCGACCGAGATCCAGGACCAGTTCGAGAAGATCTCCGGCGCCGCGCTCGTCGAGGGCTACGGCATGACGGAGACGTCGCCGTCGACGCACTGCAACCCGGTGGGCGGCACCCGCAAGCCCGGCTCGATCGGCCTGCCGCTGCCCGGCACGCTCTGCAAGGTCGTGTCGCAGGAGGACCCGTCGGTCGAGGTGCCGGCCGGCGAGCCCGGCGAGCTCGCCATCAAGGGGCCGCAGGTGTTCCGCGGCTACTGGGGGCGTGAAGACAGCAGTGCCCCCGGGGCGGGCGTGTTCACCGACGACGGCTACGTGCTGACGGGTGACGTCGCGGTGATGGACGAGGAGGGCTTCTTCTCCATCGTCGACCGCAAGAAGGAGCTGATCATCGCGGGCGGGTTCAACATCTACCCGTCCGAGGTCGAGGAGGTCCTCTTCCGGCTGCCCGGCGTGCAGGACGCCGTCGTCATCGGGCTGCCGGACAAGTACCGCGGCGAGACCGTCAAGGCGTACGTCGTCGCCGCTCCGGGCGCCTCGCTGTCCGAGGCGGACGTCGTCGAGCACTGCCGGCGCGAGCTGACCGCGTACAAGGTGCCCAGGGTCGTGGAGTTCCGCGACAGCCTGCCGCGCACCGTCGTGGGCAAGGTGCTGCGCCGGGTGCTGCTCGAGGAGGAGCGGGCCAAGGCGTCGTCGCAGGAGAAGCCGGCGTCGACGCCGGGCGGCCGGCCGCGTCCCGCGCGGGGCGGGGCCGGGACCGGGACGCAGGCACCGGCTGCGCCGGTCAAGAAGGCGGCCGCTCCGCGGACCCCCGCGAAGAAGGCGGTCCCGGACGACGGCGCAGCGGCTCCGCGCAAGCAGCCGGCGGCCGCCAGGAAGGCACCCGCCAGGAAGACCGCCCCGGCGGGCGAGGCCGCGGCGCCGGCGAAGCGGGCGGCCGCTCCGAGGAAGCAGCCCGCCGCAGGAGCGGCGGCTCCGGTCAAGGCGCCGGCGAAGAAGGCTGCCGCAGGAGCGGCGGCTCCGGTCAAGGCGCCGGCGAAGAAGGCTGCCGCAGGAGCAGCGGCGCCCACCACCGGTCGGCGCGTCGTCGCGGACGGCGTCCTCACGCCGACCAGGCGCGCCGGCGAGCCGCCGCGGAAGAGCCCCGCGCCGCCGCGGCGTTCCTCCTGACCATGACAGGCAGAGCCCGCATCCTCGTCGTCGACAACTACGACAGCTTCGTCTTCAACCTGGTGCAGTACCTCGGCCAGCTCGGCGCGGAGACGGAGGTGCGGCGCAACGACGAGGTGAGCACGGCCGACGCGGACGGCTTCGACGGCGTGCTGCTGTCACCCGGGCCGGGCACGCCGGAGGACGCGGGCATCAGCGTCGAGATGGTCGGCGCCTGCGAGGACAAGGGCGTGCCGCTGCTCGGCGTCTGCCTCGGCCACCAGGCGATCGCCGTGGCGCACGGCGCGACGGTCGGCCGCGCGCCGGAGCTGCTGCACGGCAAGACCAGCGAGGTGGAGCACGAGGGGGCGGGCGTGCTGCACGACCTGCCGCGGCCGTTCACGGCCACGCGCTACCACTCGCTGGCGGTCGAGGAGGACACCCTGCCCGCCGAGCTCGCGGTCACGGGGCGCACGCCGAGCGGCGTCGTCATGGCGCTGCGGCACCGCGACAAGCCGGTGGAGGGCGTGCAGTTCCACCCGGAGTCGGTGCTGACGCAGGGCGGCCACCTCCTGCTCGCCAGCTGGCTGCGCACCTGCGGCGACACCGGCGCCGCGGCGCTCGCGCCCGCGCTGTCGGAGCAGGTCGAGGTCAAGCGGCTCGCCGCCTTCGGCTGAGTCCCGCCGGCACGCTCAGCTCGGCGTGGGCTCCGGCTGCGGGTCGGGCGAGGCCGGCGCCGTGCTCTGCGTCGGCTCCGGCGACGGCTCCGGAGACGGCGGCGCGGGCGTCTGCGACACGTCGAGGACGACGGTCGAGCCGCGCGGCGCGAGGGTGTTCACCGGCGACTGGTCGAGGACGCGGTCCGGCGGACCGGGGTCGTCGCGCGGCTTGATGCCGACGGAGAAGCCGGCGCGCTGCAGCAGCTGGGCGGCCTCCTCCGCGGACCTGCCGCGGACGTCGGGCACCTGCACCTGCCCGGAGGCGACGGTCAGCGTCACCTTCGTCTGCGCCGGCACCTGCGAGCCGGGCTGCGGGCTGATGCCGAGCACGGTCCCGGCCGGGAGGTTTCCGTCGCGCGTGACGACGTCGCCGATGACGAGCTTGCGCTCGGCCAGCCGCACCTCCGCCTCCTCGCGCGACAGCCCGACGACCTCGACCGGGACGATCGTCATCTCCAGGCCCTTGCTGAGCACCAGCGACACCGCGCCGCCGCTGCGCAGCAGGATGTCGGCGGCCGGGCTCTGCTCGAGCACGGTCCCGAACGCCTTGGGGTCGAAGCGGGTCTCGAGCTCGCCGACCGACAGGCCGGCGGCCTTGAGCTCGGCGACCGCCTCGCCCTGCGACAGCCCGACCAGCGGCGGCGCCGGCACGAGCCCGGCGTCCGTGCCGAGCAGCCCCTTCACCAGCAGGGCCACCACGGTGAGCAGGCCGATCAGCACCAGGCCGAACAGCCCGTAGGCGATCCCGCGCTTGATCGACCGCCCCTCGTCCACCTGCGCTGCGGTCAGCGCGGCCGGCGCGAGGATCGCGACCGGCTCGAGCACCGGCGTCGCGAGGACCTCCTCGCCGCGGGCGGCGCGCAGCAGGTCCTCGCGCATCTCCTCCGCGGACTGGTAGCGGTTCGCGGGGTTCTTCGCCATGGCCTTCAGCACGACCGCGTCGACCGACGCCGGGAGCGTCTCGTCGTACGCCGACGGGGGCTGGGGGTCCTCGCGCACGTGCTGGTAGGCCACCGCCACCGGGCTGTCGCCGGTGAAGGGCGGCGCGCCGGTGACCAGCTCGTAGAGCAGGCAGCCGGTCGAGTAGAGGTCGGAGCGCGCGTCGACGTGCTCGCCGCGCGCCTGCTCGGGCGAGAGGTACGCCGCGGTGCCGATGACGACGGAGGTCTGCGTCATCGCCGAGCTCGCGTCGGAGGCGGCGCGCGCGATGCCGAAGTCCATGACCTTGACCTCGCCGGCGCGGGTCAGCATCACGTTCCCGGGCTTGATGTCCCGGTGCACGATCCCGGCGGCGTGCGCGGCGTCGAGCGCCGTGCACACCTCGGCCGTGACCTCGAGCGCGCGGGTCGGCAGCAGCCGGCCCTCCTCGAGCAGCACGTCGCGCAGCGTCCGGCCGTCGGCGAGCTCCATGACGATGTACGGGACGCCGCGGTCGTCCTCACCGGTGTCGAAGACGGACACGATGGACGGGGCGTTCAGGGAGGCCGCGGCCTGCGCCTCGCGGCGGAACCGTCCCTGGAACGACCGGTCGCGGGCCAGGTCCGAGCGCAGGACCTTCACGGCCACGTCGCGACCGAGCCGGACATCGGTCCCGCGGAAGACGTCGGCCATGCCGCCGGTGCCGAGGGGGGCGCCGAGCTCGTACCGTCCGCCGAGCAGCCTCGGCGGCAGCGGCGCCGTCACTTCTTGCCCTTGCCCTTCCCCTTGTCGCCCTTGCGGGGGCGCGGCTGGTCGGCGACCGGTGCGGCGGGAGGCGGCGCCGGGGCGACGGCCCTTGCGACCGGTGCGGGCGGCGCGGGGACGACGTGCACGACGACGGGGCTGCCCACGACGAGCTGACCGGCCGGCTGCACGCCGCTGACCGTACCGACCGGGCGACCGCTGCCGTCGTAGGCCAGGCGCGGCACCAGCCCCAGCCCGGCCAGCGCGGCGCGGACGCCCGCGGCCGGCTTGCCCAGGTACGCGCCGGCATCCACCCGTACGCGCACCGGCTCGGGCCGGGCGATCGTGCCGGCGCCCCGCGCGACCCCCGACGGCCCGCTGTCGCCGGCGCGCGCGCCCAGTGCGACGGCCAGCAGCGCGAGGAGCAGCCCGATGCCGGTGACGGCACGGCGGGAGGAGCGGGACCGGCTGCCCGGCAGCCGCGCGGGCTCGGCCGGAGCGGGGAGCGGGGCCACCGGGAGCAGCTGCGTGCCGTCCGCGGCCTCGACCGGCTGCACGCCCGGCGGCGGCTCGACGTCCAGCGCGGCCAGCCCGCCGTCGTCCTCGACCCAGGGCCCGCCCTCGAGGGCAGCCCGCAGGGCGGTCGCCCGCCGGGCCATCTCGGCCGCGCTCGCGAACCGCTCGGCCGGGTCCTTGGCCAGCGCGCGCAGCACCAGCGCGCAGACCGGCGCCGGGATCGAGGGGCGCAGCGGCGGGACGGGCGCCTGCAGGTGGGCCAGCGCCACCGCGACCGGGTTCTCGCCCGGGAAGGGCCGACGCCCGGACAGGCACTCGTACGCCACGACGCCCAGGGAGTAGACGTCGCTGGCGGGGGAGGCGCTGCGGCCGGCGGCCTGCTCGGGCGAGAGGTAGTAGGCGGTCCCGACGACCGAGCCGGTCTGCGTCAGCGGCACCGCGTCGGTGGCCGAGGCGATCCCGAAGTCGGTCACCTTCAGCACGCCGTCCGGCCGCACCAGCAGGTTGCCGGGCTTGACGTCGCGGTGCACGACGCCGCCGTCGTGCGCCGCCTGCAACGCGCTCGCGGTCTGCGCGACCAGGTCGAGCGTGCGGTCCACGGACAGCGCGCCCTCCCGGCGCAGCAGGCCCGAGAGCGGCTCGCCCTCGACGAGCTCCATCACCAGCCACGCGGAGCCGTCGGTCTCGCCGAAGTCGAAGACCGACGCGATCCCCGGGTGGCCGAGGCGCCCGGCGTGGCGGGCCTCCGCGCGGAAGCGTGCGCGGAAGTCCTGGTCGTCGAGGTACTCCGCCTTGAGCGTCTTCACCGCGACGGTGCGGTCGAGCAGGGTGTCCTGCGCGCGCCAGACCTCGCCCATGCCGCCGGTGGCGATGCGCTCCAGCAGCCGGTAGCGGTCGGCGAGCAGGACGTCGGTGGCGCTCGTGGTCATGCGCTGGTCGTCATCGGCGCAGCAGCGCGCGCATGACGTCGCGGGCGATGGGCGCGGACACCGCACCGCCCGTGCCGGCCTTGCCCAGCGGCCCGCCGTCCTCGACGACGACCGCGATGGCGATCTTCGGGTCGTCGGCGGGGGCGAAGCCGATGAACCAGACGTCCGGTGCCGCGCCCTCGGCGCCCTGCGCCGTGCCGGTCTTGCCGGCCACGGTGATCCCGTCGATCTGGGCGGCCTTGCCGCTGCCGCCGGTGACGACGAGCTGCATCATCCGGTTCAGCTCGTCGGCGACGTCGCCGTCCACCGCGCGCCGGAGCACCTCGGGACCGGGCTGGTCGAGCACCGAGAAGTCCGGCGACTGCACCTCGCGCACGAGGCGCGGCTTCATGACCTCGCCGCCGTTGGCGATGCCCGCGGCGACCATGGCCATCTGCAGCGGGGTGGCGCGGACCTCGTACTGCCCGATGGCGGAGAACGCGAGGTTCGGCGGCGACACGTCGTCGTCGGGGAAGCGGCTGGTCGCGACCCGCGTGGGCACCCGCAGGCCGCCCTCGTCGAAGCCGAACGCCTCTGCCTGCTCGCGCAGGTCCTTCGCGCCGAGCGAGAGCCCGAGCGAGCCGAAGGCGGTGTTGCAGGAGATGCGCAGCGCGTCCGCGAGCGTGGAGGTCTCGCCGCTGCAGGCGCTGTCGCCGAAGTTCGACAGCGTGCGGTCGGTCTGCGGCAGGTCGAGCTGGCGCGGCGAGGGGATCTGCGTCTCCGGCGTGATGCCGCCCTTGGCCAGCGCCGCCGCCGCGGTGATGACCTTGAACGTCGAGCCGGGCGGGTAGGTCTGGCTGATCGCGCGGTTGAGCAGCGGGTCGTCGTCGGCGTCGTTGAGCTGCGCGTAGTACTCGCGGATCTCGGCCGGCTCGAACGAGCTGCAGCCTGGCCGGGTCGTACGACGGCCGGCTGACCATCGCGAGGACCGCGCCGGTCTTCGGGTCGAGCGCGACGACGGCGCCCCGCTTGCCCTCGAGCCCGCGGTAGGCGGCCTGCTGCGCCTGGGGGTCGATCGTGAGGACGATCGTGCCGCCCTTGGGCGCGTTGCCGGTGACGTAGTCCGACAGCCGCCGCACGAACAGCCGGTCGTCCTCGCCGGACAGCACCCGGTCCTCGGCGCGCTCGACGCCGCTGCGCCCGTAGACGAGGGAGTAGTAGCCGGTGACGTGCGCGTACGCCGGGCCGCCCGGGTACTGCCGCAGCCAGGTGAGGGGTCCGTCGGTGCGGGTCGACTCCGCGATCGCCTCGCGGCGGCCGGCCTCGGCCAGCACCGCGATGGCGCCGCGCTCGCGCTCGTAGGTGCGCAGCAGGACCCGGCTGTTGCGCGGGTCGTCGCGGTAGTCGTCGGCCTTGACGACCTGCACCCAGTTGACGTTGGCGAGCAGCAGGCCGAACAGCACGAGGCAGGCGAGCGCGACGCGGCGCAGGGGGCGGTTCACGCGGACGCTCCCGGGCGCCGGACGACCTGGGTCTCGGCGGACTCGAGCGCCTGCCGTGCGAGCTCGGGCGTCACGGGCGCGGGAGCGGGCCGGCGGGCCGCGTCGCTGACGCGGAGCAGCACGGCGACGAGCGCCCAGTTCGCGACGATGCTGGAGCCGCCGTAGGACAGCCACGGCAGCGTCACGCCGGTCAGCGGGATGAGGCCGGTGACGCCGCCCACGATGACGAACACCTGCAGCGCCAGGGAGAACGACAGCCCGGTGGCGAGCAGCTTGCCGAACGAGTCGCGGCAGGACAGCGCCGCGCGCAGGCCGCGCTGCACGACGAGCCCGAACAGCAGCAGCACCGCCATGACGCCGACCAGGCCGAGCTCCTCGCCGATCGCCGCCATGATGAAGTCGGTGCTCGCGAAGGGCACCGTGCCCGGACGTCCCTCACCCAGACCGGTGCCGGTCAGCCCGCCGGTGCCGAAGCCGAACAGGGACTGCACCAGCTGGAAGCCCGCCTGGTCCGGGTCCGCGAACGGGTCGAGCCAGGTGTCGACGCGGCGCTGCACGTGCGCGAACAGCTGGTAGGCGACCAGCGCCCCGCCGACGAACAGGCCGAGGCCGATGAGCAGCCAGCTGGTGCGCTCGGTGGCGACGTAGAGCATCACCACGAACAGCGCGAAGAACAGCAGGGAGCTGCCGAGGTCCTTGCCGCGGATCAGCACCGCGAGGCTCGCGCCCCAGGCGATGAGCACCGGCCCGAGGTCGCGCGCGCGGGGCAGGTCGAGCCCCAGGACGCGCCGGCTCGCCAGCGACAGCACGTCCCGCTTGGCCACGAGGTAGCCGGCGAAGAACAGGATGAGCAGCAGCTTGGCCAGCTCGCTGGGCTGCAGCGTGAAGGGCCCGACCCGGATCCACAGCCGCGCGCCGTTGATGGTCCGCCCGAGCACCGGCAGCGCCGGCAGGAGGAGCAGCACCAGGCCGGCGGCCGCCGCCGTGTAGGTGTAGCGCTGCAGGCGGGTGTGGTCGCGCACGACGACGAGCACCGCGACGAACGCCGCCACGCCCACCGCCGTCCAGATCAGCTGCCGCGGCGCCTCGCCGCCGGGGATCTCGCGCCCGCGCTGCACGGCCGTCTCGACGGCGGCGAAGTCGAGCCGCCGGATCATCACCAGGCCGAGCCCGTTGAGCAGCGCGACGCACGGCAGGATCAGCGGGTCGGCGTGCGGGGCCAGCCGCCGCACGGCCAGGTGCGCGACGAGGAACAGCGCGCCGAGCCCGAGCCCGTAGCCGAGCGTCCCGCTCGGGATCCGGTCCTCCACCGCGATGCCGACAGCGGCGTAGGCGAGCACCGCGATGAGCACCGCGAACGTCGTGAGCACCAGCTCCGCCCCGCGCCGGGGCGGGGCGTACGACGGGGTGACGGTCGGCGCGCTCACGCGGGGCAGCCGGTGTCGACGGGGGCGGCGCCGGTGGGACTGGGCACCGCGCTCGGGACCGCGGAGGGCAGCGCGGCCGCGGACCCGGCCGGCGTCGGCACCGCCGAGACCGCCGGCGTCGGGACCGCGGACGGCAGGGGGGTGCACTCGGGGAACTGCTCCTCGAGCCGCGCCACGATCTGCTCGGCCGCGGCGCGGTCCTCGGCGACGATGCCCTGCTCCACGCGGTTCGCGGCGATCGGGTCGAGCCGCTCGGTGGCCAGCGCGGTGCGCTGCTCGAGGGTGGAGAAGGCGACCGGGCCGACCGCGCCGTCGACGCCCCGGAAGATCGCGACCTGCTCGCCGTCGACGCCGACGTAGTACTGCGAGCGGACGTACGCCCAGCCCGCCCCCGCGGCGACGGCGAGCACGCCGAGCACGAGCAGCGCGACGACGGCGGTACGGCGTCCGCCCCGGCCCGGGGCCGGCGCCGCCTGCGGCGCGGCCGTCGTGCGCGGCGACGGGTGCGACGTCGCGCCCCTCGGCCGTGCGCGCGCGGGCGGCAGCGGTGTCGGCGATGCCCTCGGGCGGCGGCTGCGGCGACTCCGCGGCGGCGCCCGCGACGACGGGCGCGCTGCTGCGCAGGCCCTTGCCCTCGACGACGTCCGCCACGATCACGGTGACGTTGTCGGGGCCGCCGCCGCGCAGCGCGAGCTGCACCAGCCGGTCGCACGCCTCCTGCGGGTCGGCGAGGCCGAGCGCCTCCTGCAGCGTCTCGAGCCGGCCGACCGGGCCGGTCAGGCCGTCGGTGCACAGCAGGTAGCGGTCGCCGGGCCGCACCTCGCGCACGGACAGGTCGGGCTCGATGCCCTCCGGCCGTCGAGGGCGCGGGTGATGAGCGAGCGCTGCGGGTGGGTGCTCGCCTCCTCCTCGCTGATGCGCCCCTCGTCGACCAGCGTCTGCACCAGCGTGTGGTCGTGCGTGATCTGCGTCAGGACGCCGTCGCGCAGGAGGTACGCCCGGCAGTCGCCGATGTGCAGCATCCCGAGCCGGGTGCCGGCGAACAGGAACGCCGTGAGCGTCGTGCCCATCCCGTCCAGGCCCGGGTCGCCGGAGACCATGTCGCGCAGGTGGTCGTTCGCCGAGACGGCGCTGCCGCGCAGGACGTCGAGCAGGTCACTGCCGGGCGCGTCCTCGTCCAGGTGCGCGATCGCCGCGATGGCCACTGCGCGAGGCGACCTCGCCCGCGGCGTGGCCTCCCATGCCGTCGGCCACGGCCAGGATCCGCGGCCCGGCGTAGACGGAGTCCTCGTTGCCGTCGCGCAGCAGGCCGGTGTGCGAGCGGGCGGCGAAGCGCAGCGCGAGCGTCACGCGCGGTCCCCAGTCATGTGCGCAGCTCGAGCACGGTCTTGCCGATCCGGATCTGCTGGCCCACGGGGACCGGCGTCGGACGCACGACCTTCGCGCTGCCGAGGTAGGTGCCGTTGGTCGACCCGAGGTCCTCGACCATCCAGGTGCCGTCGCCGGGGACCAGCCGCGCGTGGCGGCTGCTCGCGTAGTCGTCGGTCAGCACCAGCGTGGAGTCGTCGGCCCGGCCCAGCGTCACCGGGTCGTCGCCGAGGCGCAGGGTCGTGCCGGCCAGCGCGCCCTCGGTGACGACGAGCCGCCGGGCCGCGCTGCGGCTGCGGCGACCGCCGGACGGCGCGGGGGCGGCGGGCACGCGCGGGGCGCGGCGACAGCCGGGGCGGCGGCCGGCGCGCGCACGACCTTGCTGCCGGACAGGTCGTTGCGGACGATGCGGAACGCGACGACGACGAAGACCCAGAGCAGGGCCAGCAGGCCGTACTTCACGGCCGCCACGACGAGGGCGCTGCCCATCAGGCCTCCTGCTTGAAGACGATCGGCGTGGCGCCGACGTCGATGCGGTCGCCGTCGGACAGGACCGCGGAGGTGACCGGCCGGCCGTTGAGCAGCGTCCCGTTGGTGCTGCGCATGTCGGCCAGGCGCACGCCGCTGTCCTCGAGCCGCAGCTCGAGGTGGGCGCGGCTGACGCCGGTGTCGTGCAGCCGGACGTCGGCGTCGGCGCCGCGGCCGATGACCGTCACCGGCTTGGTGAGCAGGACGGTGCGCTCGGGGGTGCCGCTGCCGGCCGGGAGCACCAGCCGGGGGCGGCCGATGCCGGTGGTGGCGTGCTCGCGGGCGGCGGGTGCGTCCGGCGTCACCGCGCTGCGCACCCGGAAGACACCGGTGTCCAGCCCGTCGGCCTGCTCGAAGGAGACCCGCACCTTGCCGACGAAGGACCAGCCCTGCTCCTCGGCGTGCTCGCGCACCATGCTCGCGAGCTCGGCGCGCAGCGGCTCGTCGTACTCCGCCATCCGGGCGTGGTCGCTCTCGCCGAGCTCGACGACGTAGGCGTTCGGCACGAGCACGCGCCCGGCACCGACGATGGCCTTCTTGTCGGCGGCCTCGCGCTGGAGCGCGGCGGCCACCTCGACCGGCTGGACGACGCCGCCGAAGACACGGGCGAAGGCACCCTCGACGAGGCCTTCGAGCCGACGCTCGAAGCGCTGCAGCACTCCCACGCCGGGTCCCCTTCCCTCTCGGCGGAGATCGTATCCGCGCTGGTCGCGGGCTCAGGGAGGCCCCTGACCCGGGTGCTAGCCTGCTGACCGCACTCGCGCGAGTGGCGGAATGGCAGACGCGCACGGTTCAGGTCCGTGTGTCCGAAAGGACGTGGGGGTTCAACTCCCCCCTCGCGCACCAGCACGAGCACGTCCGGCCCGGCACCCGGTGGTGCCGGGCCTCCTGCTGCTCAGACCAGCGTGCCGAGGAAGAACAGCTGCGCCATGACGTACGCCAGCGGTACGGCGAGCACCAGCAGGGCGGTCGTCGCGTCGCGCGGCAGGTGGCGGAGCAGCACGACGCCCGGCACGAGCAGCGCCTCGCTCCGGTAGAGGCTGACCCCGCTGCCCACGACCAGCGGCATGAGCCATGCGCCGAGCAGCAGCAGGGCGACGGGGACGTCCTCGACGGCGCCCGGGCGGCGGGCCAGCAGCGCGCGGGCCAGCCCGCCGAGGCAGAGCAGCACCAGGACCAGCACGAGCAGCGTCTGCCACCTCGTCGCCGTCTCGGCCGTGAAGCCGGGTCCGCCCCAGAGCGGACGCACGGTGTCGCGCACGGTCTCCCACGGCGGGTTCACGCCGTGGCCGTACTTCTCCTGCACCATCAGGTAGGCGTCGGCGTGGCCGGTGGCCACCCGCAGGCGCAGCGCGACGGCGAGTCCGCCGGCCCCGGCCAGCGCGCCGACGACAAGGCCCGCGCGCACGCGCTGCCACCGACCGCCCCGGGCCAGGACGGCGGCGCCGAGCAGCCCGGTCACCGGCAGCACCGCGGCCACCGGGTAGGTGGCGACGGCCACGGCGCCGGCCAGCCCGGCCAGCACCCAGCGCCGCCGGCGCAGCAGGTCCAGGTGCACCAGGACGGCCAGCACGAGCAGGCTGAGGGGGAAGCCGGCGTGCTGGTAGACGGCGCCGGGGAAGACGGCCGCCAGGCCGAGCAGCAGCAGGTTGCGCGCTGACGCCTCGGCGCCGAGGAAGCGCACCCACAGCACCACCAGCAGCGCGAGCGCGCAGGTGGCGGAGACGGCCGCGGCCGCGACGGCGGGGGTGACGCCGAGACCGGTCAGCGCCTGCACGACCGCGGGGTAGCCGGGGAACCAGCCGGCGTTGCCGCACCAGCTGCCCGGGGGGTACTCCGCGCCGCAGGGCATCAGGACGTAACCCCGGTCGGCGATGTCGAGGTACAGCAGAGCGTCCCAGTGGATCCACGAGTCGGCGGTGGGACCGATGCCCACGCGGTCGCGCGCCAGCGCCAGCAGCAGCCGGGCGAGCACGAACACGAGGGCGGGCGCCGCCGCCCAGCGCAGCAGGAGGCGGACGCGCGAAGGCCCCGCCGGGCGCTCGAGCGCGGGGTCGGAGGTCGGCGCCGGGTGCACGCCGACAGCCTGCCCTGCCTTCCCGCGGACTCGGCGAGCGCGGGCCGCCTAGCCTTGCCGGGATGACCGTGACCGCCGCCGACGTCGAGGCCGCCGCGCAGCGCCTCGCCGGCGTGGTCGCCCCGACTCCCGTCGAGCGCAGTCCGCGCCTGTCCGAGCGGGTCGGCCGGTGACGTCTTCCTCAAGCGCGAGGACCTGCAGGTCGTGCGCTCCTACAAGGTGCGCGGCGCCTACAACCTGATCAGCCAGCTGGACGAGGCGACGCGGTCGGCCGGCGTGGTCTGCGCGAGCGCCGGCAACCACGCGCAGGGCCTCGCCTTCGCCTGCCGGGCGCTCGGCGTGCCCGGGCAAGGTCTTCCTGCCTCGTACGACCCCGCGGCAGAAGCGGGACCGCATCGCGGTGCTCGGCGGCGACGTGGTCGAGGTGCTGCTGGTCGGCGACACCTACGACGACGCCGCGGCCGCGGCGCTCGAGGACGCGGCGGCCACCGGCGCCACCCTCGTCCCGGCGTTCGACGACCCGCGCACCATCGCGGGGCAGGGCACGGTGGTGGCCGAGGCGTTCGCGCAGCTCGACCGGGTGCCGGACGTCGTGGTGCTGCCGGTCGGCGGCGGGGGCCTGCTCGCCGGGGCGCTGGCCTGGCTCGGCGAGCGGCACCCGGACGTCCGCGTCGTGGGCGTGGAGCCGGCGGGCGCGGCCTGCATGGCGGCCGCGCTGCAGGCGGGAGAGCCGGTGCGGCTGGCCGACATCGACGGCTTCGTCGACGGTGCGGCGGTGCGCCGGGCCGGCGACGTGACGTTCCCGCTCGTGCGGGAGAGCAAGGCGGAGGTCGTCGCCGTCGCCGAGGGCCGCGTCTGCACCGAGATGCTCGCGCTCTACCAGTCCGACGGGATCATCGCCGAGCCCGCGGGGGCGCTGGCCGCGGCGGCGCTCGGCGAGGTGGCCGCCGTCGACGCGGGCGCGTCCGTGCTCGTCGTGCTGTCCGGCGGCAACAACGACGTGAGCCGCTACGGCGAGGTCGTCGAGCGGGCGCTGGTCCACGAGGGGCGCAAGCACTACTTCCTCGTCGACTTCCCGCAGGAGCCGGGCGCGCTGCGCCGCTTCCTCGACGAGGTGCTCGGGCCGGACGACGACATCACGCTGTTCGAGTACGTCAAGCGCAACAACCGCGAGACCGGCCCGGCGCTGGTCGGCATCGAGCTGAGCCGCCCGGAGGACCTCGAGGCGCTGCTCGCGCGGATGGCGGCCGCCCCGCCCGAGATCAGCCCCGTACCGCCCGACAGCCCGCTGTTCCGCTTCCTCCTCTGAAGGGGTCCCCCATGAGCACGGTCACCGTCGAGAGGGACGGCCACGTCCTGCTGATCGGCGTGGACCGCGCCGCCAAGCGCAACGCCTGGAACCTCGCCGTCATCGAGGAGGTCGCCGCGGCGTACGAGCGGCTCGCGACCGACGACGACGTGCGGGTGGGCGTGGTCTTCGGCCACGGCGACCACTTCTCCGCGGGGCTGGACCTCGCGGAGGTGCTGCCCGCGGTGCAGGAGCACGGCCCGTCGGTGCTGTCCGGCAAGAGCCTGCACGACCCGTTCGGCCTGTGGGGCCCGCCGGTCCCGAAGCCGGTGGTCATGGCCGTGCAGGGCATCGCCTTCACGCTGTCGATCGAGCTGGCGCTGGCGAGCGACGTCGTGGTGGCGGCCGACGACGTGCGGTTCCGCCAGCTCGAGGTCGGCCGCGGGATCCTGCCCTTCGGCGGCGCGACGCTGCGGGCGCCCGCGCAGCTCGGCTGGGGCAACGCGATGCGCTGGCTCCTCACCGGCGAGGAGCTGGGGGCGGCCGAGGCGCACCGGATCGGCCTGGTGCAGGAGGTCGTACCGGCCGGGCAGCAGCTCGCCCGCGCCACCGAGATCGCCCAGCTCATCGCCAGGCAGGCGCCGCTCGGCGTCTACGGGACGCTGGCCAACGCGCGCGTGGCCTGTCGCCACGAGGACGCCGCCCGCGAGCACCTGGCCGGCCTGCTCCCGCCGCTGCTCGGCTCCGAGGACGCCGCCGAGGGCGTGCTGTCCTTCGTCGAGCGGCGCGAGGCGCGCTTCACCGGGCGCTAGAAGACCTCACCCGGGCCGGCGTCGCTGATCACCGGCAGGCCCTGCGCCTGCCAGGCCAGCATGCCGCCGGTCATGTTCGCGGCGTCCAGGCCGCGAGCGGCCAGCGCCGCGGCCGCCACGTGCGACCGGCTGCCGACCCGGCAGACCGCGACGACCGGCAGCTCGCCCGGCACCGTCGACGGGTCGAGCCGGCTCAGCGCGACGTGCACCGCCTCCGCAGCGCGGCCGGCCGCCCACTCGTCGTCCTCGCGGACGTCGAGCAGCAGCACCTCCCCGGCCAGCGCGCGGCGGTGCGCCTCGGCGGGCGTGATCTCGGGGACGGCGGGGTGCATGCCGGCCAGCGTGCCCCAGGATGACGGGGTGCTGGTCGTCCGGGTCGTCGCCGCGGCGGCGCTGGCCGTGTCCGGCGGGGTGCACCTGGACCTGGCCGGCAGCTACGACGGCCTCGGCGAGCAGGTCAGCCTCGGTGCGCTGTTCCGCGTGCAGGGCGTGGTCGCGCTGCTGGTCGCCGGCTGGCTGCTCGTGCACCGCACCCGCCCGCCGGCGCTGGCGGCGGTGCTCGTCGGCGCCGCGTCGCTGCTCGCCGTGGTGCTCTCGGTCTACGTCCGGGTGCCGGCGCTCGGTCCGCTCCCGGAGCTGTACGAGCCGGTCTGGTACGCCGAGAAGGCGGTGGCCGCGGTCGCGGCGGGCGTCGCAGCGGCGGCGGCCGCGCTGCTGCTCGGCAGGAGGAGCGCGGACCCGGTCCCGTAGCCTCGGCCGTGCTGCCCGCCCGTCCTGAGGAGCTGCTGTGCACCGCCTGCTGGTCGTCGTCGTCCTCCTGCTCGCCGGCTGCTCCACCGGCAGCGACCCCGACACCGCGGCGCCGCCGCCCGCCCCGAGCGCGGCGGCCCCGAGCGCGGCAGCCCCCTCCGCCGCGCCGGCCCCGAGCGCTGCGCCCGCCGCCCGGACGATCGACATCACCGTCGCCGGCGGCAAGGTGACCGGGGTGGACGCGCGGGTCGCCGTGAAGAAGGGCGAGCAGGTCGTCCTGCGCGTCACCTCCGACGTCGCCGAGGAGGTGCACGTCCACGGCTACGACCTGAGCGCCGACCTCTCGCCGGGCGAGCCGGCGGTGCTCTCCTTCGTGGCCGACCTGCTCGGTTCGTACGAGGTGGAGCTCGAGCAGTCGGGGAAGCCGCTGTTCCAGCTGCGGGTGGCGTGACCTCCTCGCCCGACGTCGTGGTCCTGGCGCACGGGGTCGGCAGCCGCACCGACCTGCCGGTCCCGCTCTACCTCGCGCTCTACGGCGCCGGGCTCGCGGTGGTCGTCAGCTTCCTCGCCCTGGTCCTGCTCTGGCGCAGCCCGAAGCTCCGCGGCGACGCCGCCGGGATCGCGCTGCCCCGTGCCGTGCAGGCCTTCGTGGACAGCCCGGTCGTGCGCGGCGTCGCCCGGCTGGTGGTGCTCGCGCTGACGCTGCTCGTCGTCGCGGTCGCCCTGGTGGGCCCGGCCAGCTCGAGCGACAACCTCGCGCCGTACGCCCTCTACGTCACGCTCTGGGTCGGCCTCATCCCGGCGAGCCTGCTGCTCGGCGCCTTCTGGCGGTACGTCAACCCGCTCCGGACGATCCACGCCGGGCTGGCCCGCATCACGGGGCCGGCGCCCGCCGAGGGCCGCCTGCCCGCGCTGGGCTACTGGCCGGCGGCGGTCGCGCTGCTCTGCTTCGTCTGGCTCGAGCTCGTGCTGCCTGGCCGCTCCGAGCCGCGCACCGTCGGCGTGTTCCTCGTCGTCTACGGCGTCGCCCAGCTGGTGGCGGCCCTGTGGTTCGGCAGCGGCTGGTTCGCCCGCGGGGACGGCTTCGAGGTCTACAGCACGCTGCTCGGGCGGATGTCGCCGTTCGGGCGGCGCGAGGACGGCCGCCTCGTCCTGCGGTCGCCGCTGGACGGCGTCGACGGCCTGCGCGTCGACCGCGGCCTGGTCGCGGTCGTCATGGTGCTGCTCGGCTCGACCGGGTTCGACGGGCTGTCGCGGACGCAGTACTGGGCCGAGGGGCCTGGCCGGGACGCCTACCTCACGGCGGTGCCGGGGACGTTCGGCCTGCTGGTCATGATCGGTGTGGCGACGCTGCTCTTCGTCGGCGCGTGCCTGCTGTGCGGCGTCCTGAGCCGGCACGCCCCGCGCGCCCAGCCGGGCCTGTTCGCCCACTCGCTGGTGCCGATCGCGGCCGGCTACGCGATCGCGCACTACTTCTCGCTGCTGCTGCTCGACGGCCAGGCGACCTGGATCCTGGCCAGCAACCCGTTCGGCCGTCCGGACGTCGACCTGTTCGGGACGTACGGCAACGCCATCGACTACACGGTGGTCACCCCGCGGCTGATCGCCAACGTGCAGGTCAGCGCCATCGTCGTGGGGCACGTGCTGGGCGTGGTGCTGGCGCACGACCGGGCCGTGCGCGCCGGCGGCCACCGGTCGACGGTCGGGCAGCTGCCGCTGGTGGCCGTGATGGTCGCGTTCACGGTCGGCGGCCTCAGCCTGCTGCTGTCCTCGTGAGGACGCTGGCGCACGGCGGCGGGGCGCCGGAGACCGCGATGATCGCCCTGCCCCTCGTGCTGTTCGCCGTCTTCTTCCTGCTCGAGCGGCGGGCGCGACGCCGCGAGCCGGAGCCCGACCAGGCGACGGAGCAGCCGCCGGAGGCGTAGGGAGCAGTCGCGGTCGGCCGAAGTTCCCCCGAACGGCGTAGTTCGACCTGTGCTCGGATGGCTACTCTCTGTAATCGCAGGACCACAACCGTGGACCTGCGCGGACCGGGCTTGAGCCCCCGGTCCGAGGAAGCGTTGATCCGGACGGTCCACACCGACGCCCGGGCAGGCACCCTGCCGGCCCGAGCGCACGGAGAGACACGGTCGCCTAGGCCGTCCGGGGAGTGAGTGGCGAGACCGACCTGCCCCTGGAGATGGGTGCCCCCGGGCGCCTGGCTCCGGACGCAGAGGCGTTGATCCGCACGGTCCTCACCGACCCCGCGCACGCGGGGCACGGAGAAGGACGGTCGCCCAGACCGTGCGGGGAGCCAGTGGCGAGACCGGCTCGTCCGGTGGTCAGGAGTGCGAAGGCACCCTCCTACCGCGGACGGGAGTCCCCGCATGACCAGTACGAGCAGCACGTCCCTCCGCCGACGGCGCCTCGCCGCGGCACTTCTGGCCCTGCCCCTGTCGCTCTCGATGACGGGCGCGGCCTTCGCGTCCGGCGCCTCGAACGACGCCCTGGGCTCCTCCACCGCCGAGCTGCGCACCGCCGGCAGCGCGGCCGAGGTCAAGGCCGACGTCAAGGCCGACGTCAAGGTCGCTGCCGACCGCAGCGCCGCCGACAAGGCCGACAAGGCTGACAAGGCCGCCGCCGACAAGGGCGCGTCCGAGAAGGCCGCCGCCGACAAGGCAGACAAGGGCGCGTCCGAGAAGGCCGCCGGTGAGCGCGCCGCCGCCGCCAACGCCGCCGCCAAGGCCCCGAGCGAGGCCCGCGAGGCCCGCAAGGCCGACGGCGCCGCCGCCACCACGACGACGAGCGCTGCGGCCGACAAGCCGGCCACCGGCTCCGCCGCGGGTGCCGCCTCCGGCAAGAGCGCCGCGACGGCGACCACCGTGAACAGCACCTACGTCAACGGCAACAGCAACAGCAGCAAGGCCGACCGCCCGAACGCCCCGGTGGCCGGCACCCCGTCGCAGCCGCTGTCCAACGCCGACAAGAACGGCACCGGCGCGAACCCGGGCAGCACCTGCACGCACAGCTACTGCAGCAACGGCACCGGCCTCGAGCCGGGCAACGGCAACGACACGGCACCGGCCAAGGGCCAGCCGTGCGCCGGCTGCGTCGGCAAGGCCGACAACAAGAACCCCAAGGGCCAGTACCCGAGCGGCCCGGTCGACCACAACGCGGGCTACGAGTGCGACCGCAACCAGGGCATCGGCAAGGGCAACCCCGCCCACACCGGCTGCACCGGCACGCCCACGACGCCGCCGACCACGCCGCCGACCACGCCGCCGCAGCTCTGCCCGGACGGCTCGAAGATGCCGGCCGGCGGTGCCAAGGACTGCCCGAAGCCGCCGAAGACCTGCCCGGACGGCTCGAAGATGCCGGCCAGCGGTGACGTGAAGGACTGCAAGAAGAAGGACGACCGCAAGGTCACGATCTGCCACGCGACCGGCAGCACCACCAACCCGTACGTCGTGATCACGGTCGACGAGTCCGCCCTCGCGGCGCACCGCGACCACCAGGACCGCCGCGACGTCATCCCCGCCCCGGCCAACGGCACCTGCGGTGGTGGCGGCGGTGGCAGCGAGGAGCCGAAGAAGGTCACGATCTGCCACGCGACCGGCAGCACCACCAACCCGTACGTCGTGATCACGATCAGCGACAACGCCCTGGCGGCCCACGCGGCGCACCAGGGGGGCCGCGACATCATCCCGGCGCCGGCCAACGGCACCTGCCCCGGCGGCACGCCGCCCACGGACGCCTGCCCCGACCTGGCCGGCATCCAGCTGCCCGGCACGGTCTGCACCCCGCCCACCACGACGACCGACGCCTGCCCCGACCTGCCCGGCAACCAGCCGATGGGCACCACCTGCACCACGGGTGGCGGCGGTGGCACCCCGCCGGTCGACGTCTGCCCCGATGTCCCGGGCATGCAGCAGATGGGTCCGTGCGTCCCGCCGGCCGTCGGTGGCGGCACCGTGAACACGCCGATCGAGGGCGTGACGCCTGACCAGCCGGCCACCGGCCCGGTCCCCGTGGGCCCGCCGACGGTCGTCCGCCGGTGATCGTCCCGCCGGTGATCGTCCCGAACGGCACCGTCACCCCGCTCGAGGGCACCGTCGTCGTCCCGGCGACGCGCCCCGCGACCGTCCGGCCCCGTGCGCTGCCCTTCACCGGCACCGACGCCGCCCTGCTGGTCGAGCTCGGCGGGCTCCTCCTCCTGGCCGGTGGTGGCCTGCTGGTCGCCGCCCGCCGGGAGCGCACCGCCCGCGCCGCCTAGGCGAGCGCCGGCCGGCCCCCACGCCCGGCTCGGCTGCTCACCGAGCCGGTGACTCCCGCACCGCGGCGGAGCCCGGTCCTCTTCGGAGGGCCGGGCTCCTTCGTGTCCGGGGCCAGGACGTGCGCGGGTACGGGTCAGCGCGCGGGACGCAGCATCGCCGGGTGCAGCAGCGTCGCGTCCCCGCGGCGGAACAGCGCCGCCGGTCGGCCGCCCTCCGGCCCGACGGGGGCGGGACGCCCGACCGGCACCAGGAAGCCCGCCGTCCCGGTCACCTTGCGGTGGAAGTTGCGCGGGTCGAGCGGCACGCCCCAGACCGCCTCGTACACGCGGCGCAGCTCGGCGACCGTGAACTGCGCGCCCACGAAGGCGGCGGCCAGCGGGGTGTACTCCAGCTTGGCGCGCGCCCGCTCCACGCCCGCCGCGAGGACCTGCTCGTGGTCGAAGGCGAGCCGCGCCCCGTCGACGTCGGCCACCGGCAGCCAGGCCACGGAGCGGGCGCCGCTGCCCGGGACCGGTGGTGGCAGGTCGGGAGCGAAGACGAGGTAGGCCACCGAGACGACGCGCATCCGCGGATCGCGCCGCGGGTCGCCGTACGCCCCCAGCTGCTCGACGTGCGCGGCGTCCCGTCGTACGCCCGTCTCGCCCTCCAGCCGCGCGACGGCTGCCCGGTCGAGGTCCTCGTCGGGCCGCACGAAGCCGCCCGGGAGCGCGAGCTGGCCGCGGAACGGGTGGGTGTCCCGCTCGACGAGCAGCACGCTGAGCGCGCCGTGCCGGACGGTCAGCAGCACCACGTCCACGGTGACCGCGAACGGCGGGAACTGCGACGGGTCGTACGAGGCCAGCCACGTGCGCTCGTCGGCCGGCGGCCGGCGCCTCACGCGATCTCGACCCCGGCGGCGCGAAGCTCCTCGCGGGTGCGCTCGCCGTCGCCGGGCTGCAGGTCGACGGCGGCCACGGCGTCCCACGGCACGGTGACCGGCCAGCCCTGCACCCGGCCCTCCAGCGCGGTGGCCCGGACGCAGTAGTCGGTGGCCAGTCCGAGCACCACGAGCCGCTCGACGCCGTGCGCGCGCAGCCGCTCCGCCAGCGGCGTGGGGATGCTGTCGCCGGTGACCGGGTCCCTCATGGTGAAGCCGGAGTAGCCGTCCTCGCCGTGCTCTCCCTTGCGCACGACCTCGCCGCGCACGTCCAGGTCGGGGTGCAGCTCGGCGCCCCAGGTGCCCTGCACGCAGTGCACCGGCCAGGTGCCGCCGTCCTTGGCGAAGTGCGGCGTGTCCGCCGGGTGCCAGTCCTGCGTGTAGAGCACCGGGGCGCCTGCGGAGAGGGCCTGCGCGATGTGCGCGTTCGCGACGGAGACGACCTGCTCGCCGCCGCCGACGCTGAGACTGCCTGCAGGGTCGGCGAAGTCGTTCTGCAGGTCGACCACCACGAGGGCAGTCCGGTCGTCGTAGGTCATGCGTCCTCCACCTGGGCAGCGTGCAAGGGAGCGCCGTCGTCGAGGCGCCGGGCGTCGTCGGGAAGGGCGGCGAGCGCGGCAGCGCAGCGGGTGCGGGCGGCCGTCACGTCGTCCTTCGGGGGCAGCGGCTGCTGCAGCGGCGTGCCGTCGCCACCCAGCCGCAGCCGGAGGACCTCCCGGCCGTCGGCGGTGCGGTAGGCCCACTTGCGCCCGCCGACGGTCGACTTGCCGGAGGACCGCTTCGCGACCGGCACGAGCTCGGCGTCCGGACCGGGCTCGCGCGCGATCGCGACCAGCTTGTAGACGAAGCCCGCGGTCGGCGCTCCGGACCCGGTGACCACCGAGGTGCCGACGCCGTACGTGTCCACCGGCAGGCCGGCGAGGTCGGCGATCGCGTGCTCGTCGAGGTCCCCGGTGACGACGATCCGCGTCGCGGTGGCGCCCAGCTCGTCGAGCAGCGCCCGCGCGCGCGGCACCTCCTCGCGCGGGTCGCCGCTGTCGAGCCGCACCGCGCCGAGCGCCGGCCCGGCGACCTCGACGGCCGTGCGGATCCCCTGCGCGGTGTCGTAGGTGTCGACCAGCAGCGTGGTGCCGGCGCCGAGGGTCGCCACCTGCGAGCGGAACGCCTCGGCCTCGCTGGCGTGCGCGAGCGTGAAGGCGTGCGCGCTGGTGCCCGCGGTCGGGATCCCGTGCCGGCGGCCGGCCTCCAGGCTCGAGGTCATCGCGAAGCCGGCGACGTACGCCGCGCGGGCGGCGGCCACGGCGGCCTGCTCGTGGGTGCGCCGGCCGCCCATCTCGAGCAGCGGCCGCCCCTGCGCGGCGAGCACCATCCGCGCCGCGGCGGAGGCGACGGCCGTGTCGTGGTTGAGCACCGACAGCACGAGGGTCTCGAGCAGCAGACCCTCGCCGAAGCACCCCTCGACCGTCAGCACCGGCGAGCCCGGCAGGTAGGTCTCGCCCTCGGGGTAGGCGCTCACCTCGAGGTCGAGGCGCCGGCCGTCCAGCCAGCCGCAGGTCCGCTCGTCGAGGAAGTCGACCGCGCCGAGCTCCTCGGCACCGAAGCGCAGCTCCGGCAGCAGGGCCGCCAGCCGGCCCTGCCCGGCCACGACGCCGAACCGCCGCCCGCGCGGCAGCCTCCGGGCGAAGACCTCGAACACGGCGCGGTGATCGGCCAGCCCGCCGGCCAGGGCCGCCTCGAGCATGGTCAGCTCGTAGCGGTCGGTCAGCAGGGCGGTCGACATGCGGCTCCTCGTCGTGTTCTCGTCACTGTGACACGCACTGCCCGCTGCCGAAAGGGCGAACCCCCTGCCGGTGCGTCGCCGTCAGGGCGTGAAGGGCGTCCCGGACCAGGTCGACCCGGTGGCCCTCATCGCCGCGCGCACCCCGTGGTTGCGCGTCCGGTACGCCGTCGAGGACGCTGCAGCCGTGCCGGAGCTCCCCGAGGTCGAAGCGCTCGTGTCCTTCCTGCGCGAGCGCGCCGTCGGCCGCGTGGTCGCCCGGGTGGATCCGGTGGCCATCAGCGCCTTCAAGACCTACGACCCGCCGCCCACTGCGCTGGCCGGCCTCGAGGTCGTCGGGGCGACCCGGCACGGCAAGTTCCTCGACCTCGACGTCTCGGGCCTGCACCTGGTCGTGCACCTGGCCCGGGCGGGCTGGCTGCAGTGGCGGGAGTCGCTCCCGCCCGCTCCGCCGCGGATGGGCAAGGGCCCGATCGCGCTGCGCGTGCACCTCGACGACGGCTCCGGCTTCGACCTCACCGAGGCCGGCACCAAGAAGGGGCTCGCCGTCTACGTCGTCACCGATCCTGCTGCCGTGCCGGGGATCTCGCGCCTCGGTGTCGACCCGCTGTCGCCCGAGTTCACCGAGGAGCTGCTCGCCGGGCTGCTCGCCGGAGTGCGCGGCCAGGTCAAGGGCGTGCTCACCGACCAGTCGCTCGTCGCGGGCCTCGGCAACGCCTACAGCGACGAGGTCCTGTGGGAGGTCGGCCTCTCGCCGTTCAAGACCGCCGGCAAGCTCACGCCCGAGGACGTCGCCCGCCTGCACGTCGCGATCGTCGACACCCTGCGCGGGGCGGTGCAGCGCGCCGAGGGCCTGGCCGCCGGCAAGCTCAAGGCCGAGAAGAAGAGCGGGCTGTCCGTGCACGGCCGCACCGGGCTGCCGTGCCCGCGCTGCGGCGACACCGTGCGGGAGGTGTCCTTCGCCGACAAGTCCCTGCAGTACTGCCCGACCTGCCAGACCGACGGCAAGCCGCTGGCGGACCGCCGGCTGTCCCGCCTGCTGAAGTAGGTCTGGCGCCGCTGCCTAGAACGGGGCGGGGTCCAGCCAGTCGGGTACCGGCTCCTCGCGCTCGGACCGTGGCAGCCAGGGCCGCGTCGGTGCGGTGTCATCCAGTGCCTGCAGCTGCGCGGCGTCCAGTGCAGCCAGCACCTCCGCGTCGGGCAGCACGGCGTCGTCGTCCACGCGCGGCGAGGCGACCTGCAGGTGCGGCACCTCGACGACCTGCCCCGCCGGGCTGAACCAGACGGTGGAGGTCGGCGTGCGCAGCGGCGTCCAGCCCCGGTGCTTGAGCTGGTGGGTCCGCCGGGCGCGGGCGACGAGGTTCCAGGCAGCCGTCGGCCCGTCGGGGTAGGCGATCTCGTGGTCCAGGTCGCACCGCGCGGCGGTGCGCCGGGTGCCGGTCGGGCCGTCGCAGAAGCGGTCGCGCAGCGCGACGAGGTCCCGCAGCGGTGGCGACGGGTCGTGCTGATCCTCTGTCCGCCAGGCGACGTCGTGCACCACCACCTCGCCCAGCACCATCCGCGTCAGCGCCTCCCGGACGCCTGCCGGTGATGGCGGTGGCCGTACGTCCCGCTCAGCCACGTCGACGACCTGCCCGGTGGTGCTCTGCACGCAGACGCGACGCAGCTCGGCGTCCACCAGCAGCAGCCGGGCCGCCGGTGCGCTCAGCCAGCCGTAGCCGTCCAGCCAGGCCGGCTCGTGGCTCAGGCCGAGCGCCGTCTCCACGGGAACCGTGATGCTGGCCTGCACCGGTCGACGTACGCGGCAGTCCGCGGACGCCGGCGCTACGTGGCTGCGCCGCTGGCCCACGGCCTCGTCACCGGTGGCGAGGTCGAAGCGCAGCTGCGCGAGAGTCCGCGCCTCCCCGGCCTGCTTCACCGCGCGGGCCTGCTTGTCCAGGCCGTCGAACCAGCGCACGAGCGGCACGGCGGGTCCGGTCAGCACGACGGTCGCCTGGTCGTCCGCGCCCGGGAGGAGGACGACGTCGCGTGCTGCGTCCTTGGCCGCGGTGCGCAGCGCGGCAGCCTCGGCGTCGAGGACGGCCGCGGCCCGGCGCACCTCCTGCACGATCCGCCAGGTGGGCAGGCCTGCCACCCGCTCGGCCAGCTGCGCGTCCAGCCGGGCTGCGAGGTCGTCGTCGTACACCTCGACCTCGCGGACGAACGCCAGCGCGCGTGGGGCGGTGGTGCGGCCCTCGTCCAGCAGGCGCAGCGTCTCGGACAGGCAGGTGGTGAGCCGGACGGCAGCGCGGATCTCGGCAGCGGCTGCCACGTCGCTGATCGACCGCGCGACGGCGACCTCGCGCCGGAAGGAGGTCCAGGGCGTCGCGCCGCGGTCGTCGAAGGGGCAGCGCGGCACCTGCGCGGCGAGCGCGGTGAGCACGCGGGCGTCAGCGGCCAGGCGCCGGGCGGTCTCGGCCGTCGAGTCGCGGAGGGTGGCCAGCCCCGACTGGAAGTCCTCGCGCAGCCAAGGGCACTCGGCGTCGAGAGCCTGGAGGTCCGCCGCGCTGGCCATGCGTCATGGTATCGAACATGTGTTCGAACCGCAAGGGTCTGTGGACGTCTGTGCCGGTGCGGCGGCATCCAGCCGGTCGTGCAGCCGCTCGAGCCCGAGGCCGACCGCCGCCCACAGCGGCGCATACGACGGCCGGACCAGCCCGCGCCAGTGCCGCGGCACCGGCTTGCGGCCGCGCGGCCGGCTGTAGTCCCACGGCACCTCGCCGGTGAGCGCCTTGATCCCGGTGCCCGCCACCGCCTCCACGGCGTACGTGCCGGCCACCCAGACCGCCGCCCGCGCGGGCGCCGGCCAGCTGCGCAACCGGTCGTGCGCCGGCTCGAACAGGAACGCCGCACTGCCGTAGACCGGGAGCATCCAGAGGTAGGTGTGACCGGTCAGCCGCCAGTCGCCGTCGCGGCCGTGGCTGCGCACCGACGTGGTCGCGATCTCGCTGAGCATCCCGGCGCCGCCGTACGCGAGGAAGCGCTGCCAGCGGGTCACGGCGGCATCCTGCCAGGGCGGCCGGGGCGCGGCGCTGCCACACTGCGGCCATGGCGGACTACGAGCTGGTCGTCCTCGGCGCAGGCGCGACCGGGTTGGCCGCGGCGCGCACCGCACGCAAGGCCGGGCGGTCGGTCGCGCTGGTCGAGGCGGACCGGCCGGGCGGCGACTGCACGCACTACGGCTGCGTCCCGAGCAAGGCGCTGCTCGAGACGGCCCGGCGCGTGCAGGCAGCGAGATCGGGACCGCAGTACGGCTTCTCGGCCGAGCCGGACGTCGACTTCGCCGCGGTGATGGCACGCGTGCACGGCGTCATCGCGGAGATCGAGCGTGACGAGTCGCCGGAGGTGCTGGCCGAGCAGGGCATCGACCTGCTGCAGGGCTGGGGCGTCGTGACCGGGCCGGACAGCCTCGAGGTCGACGGGCGGCGGGTCACCTTCGAACGCCTGGTCGTCGCCGCCGGCAGCCGCGCGCTCGTGCCGCCGGTGGAGGGGCTGGCCGACGTCCCCTACCTCGACAACAAGAGCGTCTTCGCCCTGACCGAGCTGCCCGAGCACCTGCTCGTCCTGGGGGGCGGGCCGATCGGCGTCGAGCTGGCGCAGGCGTTCCGGCGCCTCGGTGCGCGGGTCACGGTGGTCGAGGGCGCGCCGTCGGTGCTCGGCCGCGAGGAGCCGGAGGCGCAGGAGGCCCTGAGCGCGGTGCTGCAGCGCGAGGGCGTCGAGCTGCGCACCGGCGCGACCGTCGAGCGGGTCAGCGCCGGTCCGACCCTGCACCTGAGCGACGGCACCCAGGTGCGCGGCTCGCACCTGCTGGTGGCGGTCGGCCGGCGCGCCGCGACCGACAGCATCGGCCTGGAGAAGGCCGGCGTGCGGCTGGAGAAGGGGCGGGTCGTCACCGACGCCAAGCTCCGCGCAGCCCGCACCGTCTGGGCCGCGGGTGACTGCACCAGCGAACTGCAGTTCACCCACGTCGGCGACGAGCAGGGGCGCCTGGCCGCCAAGAACGCCTTCGCACGAGGCCCTTTCGGCGCAAAGGCGTGGGACGACCGGGTCATCCCCTGGGTGACGTTCACCGAGCCGGAGGTCGCGCACGTGGGGCTGACCGAGGCGCAGGCGGTCGAGCGCTACGGCGACGAGGTGCGGGTGTCGACGGTGTTCGACCGCAGCAGCGACCGCGCCCGGACGGCCGGCGAGACCGACGGCTTCGTCAAGCTGATCGCGGTGCCCCGGCCGATCGTCGGGATGCTGCTCGGGCGGCTCGTCGGGATGACCGCCGTGGGGCCGATGGCCGGCGAGCAGATCGCCGAGGGCGCGCTCGTCATGCGCATCGGCGCCCTCGTCGGGCGGCTCGGCCAGACCGTGCACGCCTATCCCACCTGGTCCCTGTCCACCCGCGTGGCGGCGGCGCGCTTCTTCGGCGCGCACGGCGGCACACCGGCCCGGGAGGGACGTCGATGACGACCCCCGAGACCTGGCGCGTGCTCGCGCTGCCCCCGCTGCCGCACGACGTGCTCGTGTCGCTGTTCGGCGAGCCGCGCATCGAGCTGGTCACGCCGCAGGAGCGCACCCAGGCGGAGGTCGCGCGGCTGCTGCCGGAGGTCGACGTCGTGATCGGCGACTGGTCGCCGTCGCTGCGGCTGCTCGAGCCCGGCCCGCGCGTCTGCTTCGTGCAGCAGCCGAGCGTCGGCACCGACGGCATCGAGCTGGACGCGTTCGCCGCCGCCGGCGTGCCGGTCGCCAACACCGCGGGCGCCAACGCGACCAGCGTCGCCGAGTGGTGCGTCTCCGCGACGCTGGCCCTGCTGCGGGCCACCGTCGAGGGGGACGCCTCGGTGCGCCGCGGGGAGTGGCCGCAGACCAGCCTCGGCGGACGCGAGCTGGCGGGCAGCCGGGTCGGCGTCGTCGGCATGGGCGCGATCGGCCGGCGCGCGGCCGGCTTGTTCGGGGCCTTCGGGTGCGAGGTGCAGTACTGGTCGCGCAGCCGGCACGACGACGCGCCGGCGGCCTACGCCGAGCTGGACGACCTGCTGGCGACCAGCGACGTGGTGGTGCTCGTCATCGCGCTCGGCCCGCAGACCCGCGGGCTGCTCGACGAGGCGCGGCTGGCGCGCATGAGGCCCGGTGCCCTGCTCGTGAACGGCGCGCGCGGCGAGGTGGTCGACGAGACCGCGCTGGTCGCCGCGCTGGAGAGCGCCCACCTCGGCGGGGCGGCGCTCGACGTCTTCAGCTCCGAGCCGCTGCCGACCGGGTCGCCGCTGCGCACGGCGCCGCGCGTGCTGCTCAGCCCGCACATGGCCGGCTCCACCGTCCAGGCAGCGATGCGGATCGTCGGCCAGGCGACGGCCAACCTCACCCGGGTGCTCGACGGGCAGCCGCCCGTGGACGTCGTCAACGGCGTCGACCCGGTCGTGCGCCGCCGGGCCTGACCGACTGACAGGGCAGGACGTACGGGGCAGGATCGCCGGGTGCCCTCCGCCCTCCGGCCCGTGCAGGTCGTGGCCCACCGGGGCTCCTCGGCTGCGCATGCCGAGCACACCCTCGGCGCCTACGAGCTGGCGCTCGAGGAGGGCGCCGACGCGCTCGAGTGCGACATCCGGCTGACCCGCGACGGCGTGCTGGTCTGCGTGCACGACCGACGGATCGACCGGGTGAGCGACGGCCGCGGCGTGCTGTCCACGCTCGAGCTGGCCGAGCTCAACGAGCTGGACTTCGCGTCCTGGAAGGCCCGCCAGGGCGACCCGCTGCTGGAGGCGGCCTGGGAGGAGGCCGAGCAGGACCCGGAGCGGCGCGGTGTCCTCACCCTCGAGCGGCTGCTCCAGCTCGCGCTGGACCACAAGGGGCCGACCGGCCGGCAGGTCGAGCTGCACATCGAGACCAAGCACCCCACGCGCTACGGCGGGCTCGTCGAGCGCAGCCTGGTCGACCTGCTCGGCCGCTACGGGCTGGCCGCCCCGCTGTCGCGCTCGGTCTCGCCGGTGACCGTCATGTCGTACGCCGCCACGTCGCTGCGGCGGGTGCACGCGATGGCGCCGCTGCTGCCGACCGTCTACCTGATGGACCGCGTGCCGGTGCGCTACCGCGACGGCAGCCTCCCGCCGCAGGTGCGCAGCGCCGGCCTGGCCCTGGAGGCCGTGCGGCGGCACCCGCGCTACGTCGAGCGCGTGCACGACCAGGGCAACCGGCTGCACGTGTTCACCGTCGACGAGCCGGCCGACATCGACCTGATGCTCGACCTCGGGGTCGACGTCGTGATCAGCAACCGGCCGGACCGGGTGCGGCGGCGGATCGCCTTGCGCTAGAGGCGTTCTGCGATCGCCTGGGCCAGCCGCGTGCCGGACGTCCAGGCGGTCTCCACGCGCGGCGAGCCCCACCCGTCGCCGCACAGGCCGACCCGCGCCTCGCCCAGGTGGAAGTCCGCGTCACGGGGTGCGGCCGGCCGGGCGTACGTCCAGCGCTGCACGTGCGTCCACTCGGGTGCGGCGGTCCCGAGCAGGGCCTGCACCGCCTCCGCCATGGCGGGCGCCGCCGCCGGCGGGTCAGCGAGGTGCTGCGCGGCGAACGGCGAGGTCGAGTGCGCGACCAGCACGGGGGCGCCGTCGCCGCGGCGTCGGCCGTCGTCGGCGACCCAGCCCAGGACGTCGGAGCCGTCGACGAAGACGCCGTCGACGTCCCAGGTCCGCTCCGCGAAGCCCGCCGCCAGCGCGACCACCGGCTCCCAGACGCGGTCCTGCACCGCCGCCCGCTCGACGGCCAGCGCGTCGTGGAGCAGCGGCGCGGCCTGCGGGTCGGGCAGCGCCAGGACGACGGCGTCGTACGGCCGGCCGTCGACGGTCGGACCCGGCCCGACGCGGGACACCACCGACTGCTGGCGCACGTCGAGGCCGTCCAGCAGGTCGGCCACCAGGGAGCGCAGCCCGCCCGGGGTGCCGTAGCGCAGCGGCCCGCTCTTGGGTGCGCCCAGCCCCTCCGGCCCGCCGACGTGGAAGGCGTCCGTCCAGGGGCGGGCGAGCCCGCGCGAGGTCCAGTCGTCCACCTGCGCGGTGAAGCCGGGGTCGCGCGTCGTGAGGTAGCTCGCGCCGAGGTCGACGTAGCGGCCGTCCAGCCGGCGCGACGCCATCCGGCCACCGGGCACCCGCCCGCGGTCGTGCACCTCGACCGGCACGCCCGCTGCGGCCAGGGCGCGCGCGCAGGCCGCTCCGGCCAGGCCGGCCCCCACGATCGCGACGGTCACGGGACGAGCATCCCCCGCGGCGGCGCAGCCGGCGACAGGAGCGGCCTAGGCTGCGGCAGTCCCGCCTGCCTGCCCGAGGAGCCCGCGATCAGCGCCCGTCGCCGCCCGCCTGCGCGTCCCACCGGTGCCCCGTCGCCGGCCGCCGACCCGAACGCCGTGGTCCCCGTCGTGGGCGCCCGCGAGCCCTGCCCGTGCGGCAGCGGCAAGCGCTACAAGGCCTGCCACGGCAAGGGATCCGGTGACGACCGCCGCCTGGTGACACGGCCGTTCGCCGGCCGCGTCGACGAGACCGAGTGGGTCGCCCTGCGCGAGATCGTGCCGGCCGCCACCGCACCGCTGCGCCTCAAGGACTCCCCGGACCGCGAGGTCGTGCTCTCGACCGTGCTGCCGCTGGCCTGGCCGGCGATGGTGCGCGCCGACGGCACGACCTACCTCGGCCTGCAGGTGCAGTCCCGCTCCGGCGACGTGAGCCGCGACCTCGCGCACGCGCTCGAGACCGCGCTCGAGACGACGCCCGGCAGCAGCGTCCAGCCGGCCGGGCTGCCCGGGCCTGGTGCGCGCCTGCAGGACCTGCTCACCGACGACCCGCTCGAGATCACGCTGCACCCCGGCTTCGACTACTGGGTCGAGGGCGCTCCCGACCCGACCGGCGAGGTGGCCGCGTCGATGGAGCGCGCGAACGCCTCCGTCGTACCGACCGCGCGCCTCGCGTCCGTCGCCTCGGCCTACTGGTGCCGCATGAAGGAGCGCACCCACCTGCGCTGGGTGCTGCCCGAGGAGGAGGACGCGCTGCTCGACGCGCTCGCCCGGCTCTCCGCCGCCGGCGCGCTGACCATCGGCCCGGACACCCGCTACGTCGGGTCCTTCCGCGCGCACGGCCTGCTGGTGCCGGTGTGGGACGCGCCCCTCGACCGCGAGCCCGAGGCGATGGAGGAGCCGACCGCCGCGCTCCGGGCGCGGCTGGACGAGGAGCTGGCGAGCGGCAAGCCGCTGACGGTGGACGAGCGGCGCGCCCGCTCCGGACTGCTGAGCCGTCAGCTCACGCTCAACTAGCGAGGGCGTCGCGCGCGATCGGGCAGCTCATGCAGCGCGGCCCGCCGCGCCCGCTGCCCAGCTCGCTGCCCGCGATCCGCACGACCTCGATGCCGGCCGCCTCGAGCCGCTCGTTGGTCTCGGTGTTGCGCTCGTACGCGACGACCAGCCCAGGCGCGAGGGCGAGGGTGTTGTTGCCGTCGTCCCACTGCTCGCGCTCGGCGGTCACCGGGTCCAGGCCGGTGTCGATGGTGCGCAGGTGGTCGATGCCCATGGCCGCCGCGGCGGCGACGAGGAACGGCTGCGGGTCGCTGACCTGCAGGTCGTGCTCGTCCCGCGGCGTGACCGTGTAGGCCGACAGCGTGTCCGCGACGGCCGGGAACATCACGACCGCGTCCCGGTCGACCATCGTGCAGATGGTGTCCAGGTGCATGGTCGCCCGCTCCTGCGCGATGGGCACGGCGAGCACGGTGTGCGCGATGCCGGCCGCGAAGGCGCGCAGCGCGAACGCCTCCACCCCCGCCGGAGTCGTGCGCTGACCGGTGCCGACGGCCACGACGCCGGGGGCCATCACCAGGACGTCACCGCCCTCGAACCACGCCTCCTCCCGGCTGCCGCCGTACAGCAGCGGGGTGCCGGCGAAGCGCGGGTGGTGGCGGTAGATCGCACCGGTGAGGGTGCGCTCGCGCTGCCGGGCGTGCATCGACGGGCTGGTGATGGCGACGTGGTCGTCCACCCACACCGAGGAGTCGCGCGTGAACAGCAGGTTCGGCAGCGGCCGCACGACGAAGTCACCGGGGCCGGCCAGCCGGGCGACGACGCCGTCCGGCCCGTGCGAGGGGAGCTCGGCGTGCGTGAGCCCGGCGGACAGCACGCCGGCCAGCTCTGCGCTCGGCAGGTCGAGCAGCCACTTGCGCAGCACGCTCGCCAGCGCCGGACCGACGACGGTCGGAGCGACCGCGGACTGCACGACCTCCTCGCGCGCGGCCGGCTGCTCCAGCGTCTCGACGAGCAGCTCGGTCAGGTAGAGCACCTCGACGCCGCGGTCGCGCACCGCCTGGGCGAAGCCGTCGTGCTCCTCCTGCGCGCGGGCCACCCAGGGCAGACCGTCGAACAGCAGGTCGGCGCTGTTGCGCGGCGTCAGGCGCTGCAGCTCGGCGCCGGGGCGGTGCAGCAGGACGGTGCGCAGTCGGCCGACCTCGCTGGCCACGCGGTGCTCGGCCGCGCTGTCCTGAGGGGTGCTCATGGCGAGCACCCTAGGCCGCGGCGGACTCCTCGATCAGCGTCGCCTGGAGCTCGGCGAAGAAGGCCAGGTTGATGGTGGAGCGCCACCACGCGCCCTTCACCATCCGCGGGCCCCACTCCGGCTTCTCCCCGGCCAGCGGCTCGATGGCCTTGTCCATCCAGTCCTTGCCGTGCACCGGGTCGACCTCGGCGTGCTCGACGTAGAAGGGGTAGGCGCCCTCCGGCGCCCCCAGCCGGTCGAAGGCCTGCAGCACCAGGCGGCAGCGCGGGCCGGCCTGCAGCTCGAGCAGGCCGAGCGCGCCCACCATCTCCGGCTGCAGCCAGCGGTTGGTGGCGAGCAGCCCGCCGAGCGCGGCCCGCTCCAGCGCGGCCTCGCCCATCTGCGCGCGCGGGACGGTCGGCAGGTCGATGGCCGCGCACAGGTCGGCGTGCAGCTGGGTGTGCACGCCGGCCAGGTCACCCTGGCCCATCTCGTCCCAGAAGTTCTTGCCCAGCTCGAGCTTCGCGGTGCCGGTCAGGCCGACCTGGCAGACGGCGATGAGGTCGTCGAACCCGCCGTCCGGTCCGCCCTCGAGCGCCAGGAAGTCGACGACCTGCTCCCATGTCGCCGTCCTGGCGAGCCACTTGTACGCCGCGGGCAGCCGGTCGCGGGCCGCGACGACGCGCATCGCCCGGACGACCTTCTCCGGCCCGGTGCAGTCGGTCAGGTCGCCGGCCGCCTCCCAGGCGGCCTCGAGCTCGGTCACCCACGGCACCTCGAGCCGGCCCTTGAGCTCGGCGAGGGCGGGGTGGTGCTGGAAGCGGACGGCGTCACCGACCACCTCCAGCGGGGCGGTGTGCAGGTCGTAGACGCCCAGCAGCGTCAGGAACCGGTCGCGGCGGTCCACCGGCTCGGCGCTGCGCAGCAGGTCGAGGGCGTGGCCCCCCTCCCGGAGCGCGGTGGCGAGCTGGTCGGCGAGGGGGGTCGGGCCCGTCTCGACGAGCGGCGCGGAGGGCTGGACGAGGAGGGCGGGGGCGTCTGACAGGGTCATGGGCAGAGCTCCTAGGCAGGTGCGGACAGCAGGAAGGCCCTTCCCGCTGCCACTCCGGTGTAACGCGGCCCGGGGCGCAGCGCCCGCCGGGGCGGCGTTAGGTTCGCCTCATGGGACTCCTCGACGGCAAGGTCGCGATCGTCACCGGCGCAGGGCGCGGCCTCGGCCGCGGTGAGGCGCTGGAGCTGGCAGCGGAGGGCGCCGGCGTCGTCGTCGGCGAGGTCGACGAGGCGGCGGGCCAGTCGGTCGTCGACGAGATCACCGCCTCCGGCGGCAGCGCGGTGCTCTACCTGGGCGACTGCTCCGAGATCGAGCACGGCCAGGGCATCGTCCGCACCGCGGTCGAGCAGCTCGGCCGCCTCGACGCGCTGGTCAACAACGCCGGCATCCTGCGCGACCGGACCCTGGCGAAGATGACGCCGGAGGAGTGGGACGCGGTCATCAAGGTGCACCTGCGCGGCCACTACGCGCCGACGCACGCCGCCATCAACCACTGGCGCGACCAGGACCAGCCGGGCCGGGTCGTCTGCACGGCCTCCACCAGCGGCGTGCTCGGGAACTTCGGCCAGAGCAACTACGGTGCGGCAAAGGCGGGCATCGCCGCGTTCGCGCAGATCGTGGCGCAGGAGAACTGGAAGAAGGGCATCACCGTCAACGCGATCTGCCCGGCGGCCCGCACCCGGATGACCGAGGGCGCGTACGGCGAGAAGCTGGCGGGCGGCGACGAGGAGCAGGGCTTCGACTTCTGGCACCCGGACAACGTCGCGCCGTTCGTCGCCTTCCTCTGCAGCGACGCGAGCAGCCACATCAGCGGCAAGGTCTTCGGCGTCCAGGGCGACACCGTCGAGCTGTACCGCCCCTTCACCAGCGAGGCCTTCATCCAGAAGGGCGGCGCGAAGTGGAGCGCCGAGGAGCTGGTCGAGCGGGTCGGCGAGCTGTTCGAGACGACCGGCATCGAGCCGGCCGCGCAGAACGGGATGGCCCGGCTGCGGTTCTCGATGACGCAGCGCTCCTAGAGGACGCAGCGCTCCTCGAAGGTCACAGGCAGGTCACGGCGGCGCTACTGTCTGCCGGGTGCGCGTCTTCCTGACCGGCGGGACCGGCTTCATCGGCGGGGAGGTCGCGCGCCTGCTGCGCGCCCGCGGGGACGAGGTGCGCGCGCTGGTGCGCACCCCGGCCAAGGCAGCTGCCCTCGAGGCGCTGGGCTGCGAGCTGGTGCAGGGCGACCTGTCCGACGAGGCTGCGCTCGTCCGGGCGTGCGAGGGCGCGGACGCCGTCGTGCACAGCGCGGCGGTCTACGCGGTCGGCATCCCGGACAGCCGCCGTGACGAGCTGGTCGACGCGAACGTCCGCGGCACTGAGCGGGTCCTGGGCGCCGCCCTGACGGCCGGCGTGTCCCGCGCCGTCTACGTCTCGACGGTCGCCGTCTTCGGCGACACCGGCGGCGAGGTGGCGCACGAGGGCTGGGTGCGCACCGCCGACGGCTTCACCTCCGTGTACGAGGAGACGAAGGTGTGCGCCCACAAGCGGGCGCAGGAGATCGCGGGTCGCGGGCTGCCGCTCGTGACCGTGCAGCCCGGCGTCGTCTACGGACCCGGGGACCCGAGCACGTTCGGCGAGCTGCTCGGGCAGCTGCTCGCCGGGAAGCTGCCGGCGCTGCCCTTCCCGGACCTCGGCGTCACGCCGGTGCACCGCGACGACGTCGCCGCCGGCATCCTGCTGGCGCTGGACGCCGGTGTCCCCGGCGAGTCCTACGTCCTGGCCGGCGAGCCGACCCGCGTGCGCGAGCTGGTCGCCCGGCTCGCGGGGCTGGCCGGCCGCAAGCCGCCGCGCACGGTCCCGACCGTGCTGCTTCGCGCGCTCGCCCCCGCCGGCCCGCTGGTGGGACCTGCGCTCGGCTTCCCGCCGAACCTGCGCGAGCTGGTCCGCTCCTCGGACGGGGTCACCTTCTGGGCGTCCGGCGACAAGGCGCGCCGCGACCTCGGCTGGACGAGCCGCCCGCTCGTCGACGGGCTGCAGGAGCTGGTCGACGCGCGTACGACCTAGGACAGGTCGCGCGCGGCGGCGTGCGCGTCGCGCAGCACCTGCTTGGCCGGTCGGCCCAGCGCGGCCGCAGCGGCGGCGACGTCCGCCCACTCCGGCATCGCGTTGACGACCTCGCCGTCGAGCAGCCCGAGCTTCACCCGCACCGCGCGGCCGTCGACGTCCACCGTCCGCTCGGCCCGCTCGAGCGCGTGCTTGCCGACGGTGGTCGTCCGCAGCCCCAGGGTCGACGTCTCGCGGAACACGACCTCGCGCACCGCGGCGGCACGGTCGCTGCTGCACAGCACCGACAGCGTGTGCGCAGGCCGGCCCTTCTTCATGAGGATCGGGGTCAGCCAGGCGTCGCTCGCGCCGGCGTCGAGCAGCGCCTGCAACACCCCGGGCCAGAGCCGCGGGTCGAGGTCGTCCACGTTCGTCTCGAGCACCAGCGCGGTGCTGGGCTCGTCCAGCAGCGGCTCGCCGAGCAGCAGCCGCAGCACGTTGGCGACCTCCTCCGGATCGCGCCCGCCCGCGCCGGATCCGCTGCGCAGCAGGGACATCGGCGGCAGGGGGCCGTACGTCGCGACCGTCGCCGCGAGCAGCGCGGCACCCGTCGGGGTGGTCATCTCCTTGGCCACCGGGCCGGCCTGCACGGGGACGCCGACGAGGAGCGCGACCACCGCCGGCGGCGGGACCGGCAGCGGTCCGTGCGCCCCGCGGGTGGTCCCGGAGCCGACGGTCACGGTCGACGCGGTCAGCTGCGTGAGGCCGAGGTGCACCAGGCCGGCGGCGCACCCGACGACGTCGGCGACCGCGTCGAGCGCCCCCACCTCGTGGAAGTGCACCTGCTCCACGTCCACCCGGTGCACCGCGGCCTCGGCGGTGGCCAGCCGGCTGAACACGTCGAGCGCAAGTGCGCGCACCGGCTCGTCCAGCGGCGCCTGCTCGAGCAGCGCGCGCACCTCGCGCCAGCCGCGGGTCGCCGCGTCGTCGCTCACCTGCACGTCGACCTTGCAGGCGCCGATGCCGCCGCGCACGACGTCGTACGCCGACAGCCGCACCGGCTCCACGCCCACCGCGTCCACCGCCGCCTGCAGGTGCGCGAGCGGCACGCCCGCGTCGACGAGCGCGCCGAGCAGCATGTCGCCGCTGATGCCGGCGCCGCAGTCGAGCCAGCCGATCACGACGACACGCGCCGGGCCACGCGCGCCGCGAACACCCCTGCGCTGAAGCCGTTGTCGATGTTCACGACCGTGATGCCGGGCGCACAGGCGTTGAGCATCGCGAGCAGCGCGGCCAGCCCGCCGAAGCTCGCGCCGTACCCGATCGACGTGGGCACCGCGACCATCGGCGTGCCGACCAGCCCACCCACCACGGAAGGGAGTGCGCCCTCCATGCCGGCCACGACGACGAGGCAGTCGGCGCGGTCCAGCGCGGGGCGGGCGGCGAGGAGCCGGTGCAGCCCGGCGACGCCGACGTCGTCGACGCGCACCACGTCGGCGCCGAACGCCCGCGCCGTGAGCGCCGCCTCCGCGGCGACGGGGCCGTCCGACGTGCCGGCGGCCAGGACGGCCACCGTGCCGGACGGCCGCGGCAGCGCGCCCACGGCGACCGTCGTGCCGTCGACGAGCACGTCGTCGTGCGCCGCTTGCAGCGCCGCGACCGTCTCGGCGGCGGCCCGCGTCACGAGCACGGCGCGGTCGCCGGAGGCCCGCAGCGCCTCGACGTTGTCGAGCACCTGACCCGTGGTCTTGCCGGCGCCGTAGACAACCTCGGGGTCGCCGGTGCGCAGCGCGCGGTGCACGTCGACGAGCGAGTGCGCCAGCGCGTCGTAGGGCGCCGTGGCGATCCGGTCGAGCGCGTCCGCCGGGTCCACCTCGCCCGCAGCGACGGCCGCCAGCAGCTCCTGCGCCTCCGTCCTGTCCACGGCCCGGAGCGTACGGGCGCCGCTAGGGTGCCGACGTGTCGACCGAGAGCCTCGCCGTCGTGGCCGCGGGCCTGGGCGTGTTCTCGCTCGTGGTGGCCGTCGTGCTCGTGGTGCAGGTCGGCCGGCTGCGCCGGGCCTACGACGCGCTCGTCGACGGCGACCAGACCGCGACGTTCCCCGAGGCGCTGGAGCGCTCGACGGCCGGTGCGCACGCGCTGCGTCGCGAGGTGGTGGGCCTGCGCGAGGAGCTGTCCAGCACGCGCGCGGAGCTGGCCGGGACGCTGCGCCACGTCGCCGTGGTGCGCTACGACGCGTTCGGCGACCTGGGCGGCCGGCTGTCGTTCTCCGCTGCGCTGCTCGACGACGCAGGCGACGGCCTGGTGCTGACCAGCATCCACAGCCGCAGCGACAGCCGCACCTACGCCAAGGGCGTGCAGCGCGGCGGCAGCGAGCACGAGCTCTCGCCCGAGGAGCGGCAGGCCGTCGCGCACGCCAGCCGCGTGCGCACCTGACCCGTGGCGAGCGTCCGCGCGTGGATCGCGCTGAGGGTCGACCAGGTGGCGGGTCTGCCTCCGACGTCCAGCTACACGTGGGGCGGCCGCGCCTCCCCCCTCGCCTTCTCGGTCTTCCACCTCGTGGCGGTCCTGCGCCTGCTCTCACCGCTCCAGTGGCTCAAGCAGGTGTTCCGGCTGCGGGCGGGCGCGCGGCGCACGACCAACCTCCGGCTCGACTTCCCGGCCGCCTTCACGGAGATGTACTTCCTGGCTGAGCTGGCTGCCGCTGCCGTCCTGCTCTTCACGGACGTTCGTCTTCCCTCATGGGGGGAGGCCGCGGCACGCGTCCTCGCCTGCGTCCTCGTGCTCGAAGCGACCCTCTGGGTCCTCTACTACCTGCTGCTGCGCGGCCTCATCGAAGGTCGCTACACGGCGTACCACCCTGCGGAGTACCTGCTGCAGTTCCCCGTGGTCGTGGCAGCGCAGTGCGCCCTGATCGCTCTGCTCCTGAGCGTGCCGGTCGGCGAGGTGTTCGCCGCCTTGCGGGGTGGCGACAGCGGCTCTCTCACCGGCAGCCCCAGTGCCGTCCTCTCCCTGATGGGACTCGTCTACCTGGGGGCCGGAGTCAGCTCCCTCATCAACTCCCTGCCGGTCATCGCCGCGCGGGGTGCTGAGGGCTTCCTCATCGTCGGCGCGGGGCAGGTGACCCAGAAGCGGATCCTCCCGGCGCTCTCAGCCCTGGGCGTCAGATCGCGGGAGATCCAGCTCCTGGACACCGGCCCGGCCGCGGGCAGTCCTGGTGACATGTCGCCTTCCGCCATCGTCGACCGGCTCGTGAAGATGCGCACCCCCGTCATCATCGCCACGCCCACCGCATCGCACCTGTTCTACGTCGAGGCGCTCGCTGCTGAGGCAATGCCGTTCGCTGTCGAGAAGCCGATCGTGGCCGCAGAGGAGGAGCTGCGCCGCCTGCGGCGCGAGCCCCACTTGATGGCCCGAGGCTTCTCGCTCGGCTACTACGCCTTGGAGAAGGCACTTCCCGTCACCTACCTGATGACGAGACGCGAGGTGTACTGCTCCTACCTCGAGGCGTCCGGGGGCGGCCAGCTCCCGTCCGGCTCCGAGCTGGAGGACCTCGTGCACCGGCTCGGTCCGGTTCGCTCGGTCCACGGCTGGGTGCTGGAAGACTCCTCGAGGTCCCCGTCGGGGGACCTACGGGCGTGGACGGAGCAGCCGCCTTCGCTGGGCTCCCTGGTGGAGACGGCGGTCCACCCGCTGCACGTCGCTGCGACCATCGTGCCTGGGCTGCGGAGCTTCATCCCGTCGGCCATCGAGGTCGCCCGCCACGGACCAAGGGCCGCGGCCGTGCTGGCCTCGACGGGGCAGGACATCGCACCCACCTTCGTGGACGCGCGGGGTTCCGCGGGTGACGTCTCCGTGCGGGTGACGGTCGGGAAGCACATGGCCCCGAGCGCTGCGGCGCGAGGTCTGGTGGCGCACTTCGACCACGGGCGGCTCGTCGCAGACTTCGACGCGCGCTGCGCCGTGCTCGAGCATGAGGAGGGAGCGCGTGTGGAGCTCCACGTCCAGCGGAAGCGCGCGCCCTACGAGGTCCAGATGTCGCTGTTCCGGTCCATGACGCACCGAGGATGGATCGGCGGACGCTACGACCAGCTGGACCAGCAGCTCGATGCGCTGGAGGCATGGCAGGCAGTCCGGGCTTTCGGTCGAGGGGCGGCCGTACAGACCTACGACGACGAGCGGAGTCCGTCAGGTCTGGCCGGCCTTCCGGTCACCGAGGCGTGCGGATCAGCGGGCGAGCACCAGGCGGAGTCGGCTGTAGCCGGTCGGTAGCCTCGCCGCATGCCGAACCCCCTGCCGGCCGCCACCTGATGCCGGGCGTCCCGCCTGCGCGGTTCGGCTACCTCGGTCCGGCCGGCACCTTCACCGAGGCCGCCCTGCGCACGCTGCGGGCCGCCGAGCGCGCAGACCTCACGCCGTACGCCTCGGTCGCCGCTGCGCTCGACGCCGTCCGCGGCGGGGACGCGGACGGCGCGATGGTGCCGCTGGAGAACTCGGTCGAGGGCTCGGTCCCGACGACGCTCGACGAGCTCGCGCACGGCGACCCGCTGCAGGTGACCCGCGAGGTGCTGCTGCCGGTCAGCTTCAGCCTGCTCGGCCGCTCCGGCACCCGGCGCGAGGACGTGCGCGTCGTGGCGACGCACCCGCACGCCGAGGCGCAGTGCCGGCGCTGGCTGCGCGAGGTGCTGCCCGACGCCGAGGTGGTGCTGACGCCGTCCACGGCCGACGCCGCGCGGTCGGTGTCGGAGGGGCGGTACGACGCCGCCGTCGCGGCGCCGATCGCGGCCGAGCACTACCGCCTGCAGGTGCTGGCCTCCGGCGTGCAGGACAACGAGGGGGCGGTCACCCGCTTCGTGCTGGTGTCCCGACCGGGGCCGCCGCCCGCGCCGACCGGCGCCGACCGCACCTCGCTGTTCGCGTTCATCGCGCAGAGCCAGCCGGGCGCGCTGCTGTCGGTGCTGACGGAGTTCGCGGTGCGCGGCATCAACCTCACGCGCATCGAGTCGCGGCCGAGCGGCAGCGGCCTGGGCAGCTACTTCTTCTCGATCGACTGCGACGGCCACCTGCAGGACGCCCGCGTCGGCGAGGCGCTCAGCGCGCTGCACCGCACCTGCGCCGACGTGCGTGTGCTCGGCAGCTACCCGCGCGCGGACGGCGTCGCGGCCGACGTGCGGCACGGCACGGGCGACGGTGACTACCGCGCCGCGGCGGCGTGGCTGGACCGGCTGCGGGCGGGCGACTAGCCGGCCGCGAGGCTGAAGCCGGCGATCCACAGCAGCACGACGAAGGTGAAGGCGCGCTGAGCGCCGCCGCCCCAGGAGCTGTCCTGGGGCGCCATCGCGGTCAGCAGGAACAACGCCGTCGCGAGGGCGACGACCGCCAGCGAGACCGGGAACCGGTCCGTCCAGGTGGCGTCGCTGCGCATGGCGAAGGTCGACAGCCACATCCCGGCCAGCACCGCCACGAAGGCGATCCCCGCGGCGAGCAGGTGCACCTTGGCCGCGGACGTCGCGCCCTTCGCGCCCTCGTCGACCGCGAACACGCCGCACAGCAGCACCGCGACCGCCCAGACGCCGAACAGCACGGCTGCGGCCGTGGCACGGCGGCCCTCGAGCTCACGACGCGTCAGCAGCACGAGGAGCGCCGAGGTCAGCCCGAGCACGACGAAGGCCGCCGTCTGCATCCAGCCGTACGCCCCGAGCGCACCCTCGCTGATCGAGTCCCGCGCGGCGCTGTAGCCGCCCCCCTTCAACGCCGGCATCGCCAGGGCGACGGCGAGGAAGACGAGGGGACCCAGTGCGACGGTCTTCGACATGGGCGCACCGTAGACCTGGCCGGCACGCGTCGAACACCGCTCGAAGGGACCACTCGAAGGCCCCCTCGGGGTCAGCCGAACAGGCCGCCACCACCCCCGCCGCTGCTGCCGTGGCTGTGCGTCGGCACGACCGGGCCCTCGCTGGCCTGCACGACCAGGAAGCCCTGGCCGGAGAAGGCGAGCTGGAACGCCTCCCCGCTGCCACGGCCGATGAGCGCGCCGGCGCCGGCGGTGCGGACCAGCCGGGTCTGCAGGCTCGCCGACCAGGCGATCGCGGACTGCAGGTCGGCGTACGTCGGCGCCTCGCCGGTGTTGAGCACGACCGGCGTCCCGAACGCGCTGACGACCAGCCGCCCGGTGCCGGTGAACACCATGTTGAACGCGCCTCCGGACAGCGCGGAGGCGCCCTCGACCCGGCGGATGTCCCACGCGAGCGACGGCTCGAAGGCGAGGACGTTCGCGCCGTTGACCGTCACCCCGTCGCCGTCCAGGTCGAGGATGTGCAGCTCGTTGGCGTCCTGTGCGAGGAAGACGTCGCCCGTGCCGCGGCACCGCATCAGCGGCACGCCCTCGCCGGTGAGCGCCTTCTTGAGGAAGCGGCCGACGCCGCCGGCGCCCTCGTACGCGAACTCGACAGCGCCCTGGTAGGCGACCATCGCGCCCTGGCGGGCGAGCAGCTCGCTGCTGTCGAGGCGGGCCTTGAGCATGCGGGGGTTCTGCAGCGAGAGCGTCTCGCTGCTGGATGTCTCGAGGTTGCTGCCGAACAGGTCGCTGCGCATGGGAACGACGCTAGTGCGCGCCGGTAGCCTCGTCGGGTGATCGACCTCAAGCTCCTGCGGGACGACCCCGACCGCGTGCGCGCCTCGCAGGTCGCCCGTGGCGACGACCCGGCGCTGGTCGACGCGCTGCTCGCCGCCGACGACGCGCGCCGCGCCGCGGTCACCCGCGCCGACGGCCTGCGCGCGGAGCAGAAGACGGTGTCGCAGTCGGTCAGGACGGCAGTGCCCGAGGAGCGCCCCGCCGTGCTCGAGCGGGCCAAGGCGCTGTCGGCGGACGTCAAGGCCGCGGAGGCCGCCCAGACCGAGGCCGACGCCGCGCTGCGCGCCGCGCACCTGGCCGTCCCGAACGTCGTGCTCGACGGGGTGCCGCCGGGCGGCGAGCAGGACTTCGTCGTCGTCGAGCAGGTCGGCGAGGTGCTGCCGATGCTCTTCGAGCCCAGGGACCACCTCGACCTCGGCGTCGGCCTCGGCGCGATCGACACCGAGCGCGGCGCGAAGGTCAGCGGCAGCCGCTTCGCCTTCCTCACGGGCTGGGGCGCGCTGCTCGAGCTCGCCCTGGTCAACCTCGCGATCGGGCAGGCGGTCGAGGCCGGGTTCACCCCGGTCATCGCGCCGGCGCTCGTCCGGCCGGAGGCGATGGAGGGCACCGGCTTCCTCGGCGCCCACGCCGACGAGGTCTACAAGCTGGCGAACGACGACCTCTACCTCGTGGGCACGAGCGAGGTGCCGCTCGCGGCGTACCACTCCGCCGAGGTCGTGGAGGACCTGCCGCTGCGCTACGCCGGCTTCTCGTCCTGCTTCCGCCGTGAGGCCGGCAGCCACGGCAAGGACACCCGCGGGATCATCCGCGTGCACCAGTTCGACAAGGTCGAGATGTTCTCCTACGTCGATCCCGCGCAGGCCGAGGCCGAGCACCGGTTCCTGCTCGAGCAGGAGAAGCGCTTCCTCACCGCGCTCGAGCTGCCGTTCCGCGTGATCGACGTGGCGGCAGGCGATCTCGGCTCGTCGGCCGCGCGCAAGTACGACTGCGAGGCGTGGCTGCCGTCGCAGCAGCGCTGGCTCGAGCTGACGTCGACCAGCAACTGCACCGACTTCCAGGCGCGCCGGCTCGGCATCCGCAGCCGCGGCGAGAGCGGCCTGTCGCCGGTCGCGACGCTGAACGGCACGCTCTGCGCGGTCGGCCGCACGATCGCCGTGCTGCTCGAGGTGCACCAGCGCGAGGACGGCTCGGTGCACGTGCCGGAGGCGCTGCGGCCGTGGCTGGCGAACCGCGAGGAGCTGCTGCCCCGGTGAGGGCAGCCGGTCCCGCTCCTCGCCTGGTCGCCTCCGACCTCGACGGCACCCTCGTCCGCAGCGACCTGTCGGTGTCGGACCGCACCCGCGACGTGCTCGCCCGGGTGGAGCAGGCCGGTGCTCTGTTCGTCATGGTGACCGGCCGGCCGCCGCGGTGGATGGCGCCGGTCGCCGAGGCGACGGGGCACCGCGGGCTGGCCGTGTGCGCGAACGGCGCGCTCGTCTACGACCTGCACACCGAGCAGGTCGTCCGCTCCTCACTGCTCGACGCGCCGGCGGCGACCGCGGTGGTCGAGGCGCTGCGCCGGGACGTCCCCGGGATCGCCTTCGCCGTCGAGAAGGGCCTGCACGGGTTCGGGCGGGAGGCGGCGTACGTCCCGCGCTGGGACAACGGCGAGGTGCTCGTCGCGCCGATCGAGGAGCTCGTCTCCGCCGGCGTCGTCAAGCTGCTGGCCCGCCACGAGGGCCTCGGCTCGGACGAGCTGCTCGCGCAGGCGCGCGCCTCGCTCGGCACCTCCGTCGAGTGCACGCACTCCTCGAGCGACGGCCTGCTCGAGATCAGCGCGGGCGGCGTCTCCAAGGCGAGCGGACTGGCCTCGCTGGCGCAGGAGTGGGGCGTCACCGCCGACGAGGTGGTCGCGTTCGGGGACATGCCGAACGACCTGCCGATGCTCGCCTGGGCCGGGCGCTCGGTCGGCATGGCCAACGCGCACCCGGAGGTGCTGGCCGCGGTCGACGAGGTCACCGGGACCAACGACGAGGACGGCGTCGCGCAGGTCCTCGAGCGCTGGTTCTAGCCCTGCGCTAGAGGTACTGCCCGGTCCCGCCGGTCGGCCCCTGCGGCCCGGGCTGCGGGGCGCCGCTGCCCTGCGGCAGCGCGACGCGTCCGCGCATCTGCTCGAGCTGCACCCGCGCCGCCATCTGCTGGGCGAACAGCGCGGTCTGGATGCCGTGGAACAGCCCCTCGAGCCAGCCGACGAGCTGCGCCTGCGCGATGCGCAGCTCGGCGTCGGACGGGATGGAGTCCTCGCTGAACGGCAGCGTCAGCCGGTCCAGCTCCTCGCGCAGCTCGGGCGCCAGGCCCTCCGCGAGCTCGGCGATGGAGTTCTGGTGCACCTCGCGCAGGCGGCTGCGGGACGCGTCGTCGAGCGGCGCCTGGCGCACCTCCTCGAGCAGCTGCTTGACCATCGAGCCGATGCGCATGACCTTCGCCGGCTGCTCGATCAGGTCGGCCGGGCTCTGCTGGCGGGACGGCTCGATCGACCCGTCCTGACCGATCGTCACCGTGCCGACGGGCTGGCCGTCCTCGCCCATGACGACGACCTGCTGGTCCTGGGGCTCCTGGTCCGGCTGCTGGCTCATGCCGTCGATCCTGCCCCACCCCGGCGCTCCTGCACCCGGTCGGGCAGGCTGCCTGCATGAGCTTCGACGTCGCGGCCGTACGCGCGCAGTTCCCCGCCCTGGCCGAGGGGCTGGCGCACTTCGACGGGCCCGGTGGGACGCAGGTGCCCGAGGCGGTGAGCGACGCCGTCCGCGACGCGATGCGCAGCGCCGTGAGCAACCGGCACGGGCCGTTCGCCAGCAGCCGCCGGTCCGATGCCCTCGTCGACGCGGCGCGCGAGGCGGTGGCCGACCTGGTCGGCGGCGATCCCGCTGGCGTCGTCCTCGGGCAGTCGATGACCGCCAACACCTACGTCATGGCCGGTGCGCTGTCGCGCACGTGGGCACCGGGGGACGAGGTGGTGCTGTCGCGCCTCGACCACGACGCCGACGTGCGGCCGTGGGTCCAGGCCGCCGCCCGCGCCGGCGCGGTCGTGCGGTGGGCCGACGTCGACGCCGAGACCGCGGAGCTGCCGCTCGGGCAGTACGACGCGCTCATCGGCGAGCGGACCCGGCTGGTCGCCGTCACCGCGGCGAGCAACGCGACCGGCACCCGCCCGGACGTGCGCGGCATCGCCGATCGGGCGCACGCCGTCGGAGCCGTCGTGCACGTCGACGGCGTGCACGCGACGCCGCACCTGCCCACCGACGTGCGCGCGCTCGGCGCCGACCTCTACGCGACGTCGGCGTACAAGTGGTACGGCCCGCACATCGGCTGCACCGTCGGCGATCCCGCGCTGCTGGCAACGCTGCGCCCGGACAAGCTGATGCCCAGCAGCGACGCCGTCCCGGATCGCTTCGAGCACGGGACGCCCAGCTTCGCCCACCTGGCCGGAGTGGCTGCCGCCGTCGACTGGATCGCCTCGCACGGCACCGGTGAGGCCCGTCGCGAGCGCGTGCTGTCGGCCATGCAGAGCATCTCGGCGTACGAGCAGCAGGTCTTCGCGCGGCTGCTCGACGGGCTCGGCGCACGGGACGACGTGACGCTCGTGGGCGCTCCCGCCTCGCGGACGCCGACGGTCGCCTTCACCGTCGAGGGGCGGACGCCGCAGCAGGTCAGCGCCGACCTCGGCAACCAGGGCGTCGCCGTCTGGGCCGGCAACTACTACGCCGTCGAGCTGATGACCGCGCTCGGGCTCGAGGACCGCGGTGGGGCCGTCCGTGCCGGGGTCGTCTGCTACACGACCGACGAGGAGGTCGACCGGCTGCTCGCCGCCCTGTGATCGACTGCAGCCCGACCCGAGGGAGGCGCCCGATGGACCCGATCGTCAGCCGCAAGTGCTGGAAGGCCACCGAGCCGGTGCACGCCCAGGTGTACTTCTCCCCGGAGGCGCAGGAGGAGTACGCCGCGCTCGGCTTCGACCTGAAGGCGAACCGCGCGGCCGGCTACTTCCCCGCGCGAGCCGCTGCGCTCGGCGCCGTGCCCGCCCCCGTCGTGCAGGCGACCTTCTTCAACTTCTCCGCGGTGGCGGTCGCGTTCGGGATGGACCGCGCCTGGGAGACGGCCTCCCCGGCGCAGCTCGTCGAGGCGCGGCTGCGCGGGGTCGACCGGGCGCTCCGGCGGCTGTGCGGCGACCTGCTGGACGGTCCGGAGGTGGCCGAGGCGGTGGAGCTGGCGCGCACCGCGTGCGAGGGCTGCACGCCGGAGGGCCGCCCGCTCTACGCCGGCAACGCCGCCCTGGCCTGGCCGGAGCCGCTCCACCTGCAGCTGTTCCACGCGATCACGCTGCTGCGGGAGTTCCGCGGAGACGGGCACATCGCCGCGCTGGTCGTGGAGGGGATCACCGGTCTCGAGGCGGCGGTCATGCACGTCGCACAGGGCGACGCGTGGACCCGCGAGCCGTTGCGCAAGACCCGCGGCTACAGCGACGAGGAGTGGGACGCCGCCCTGGTCCGGCTGCGCGAGCGCGGCTGGGTCGACGAGGGGGAGGGCTTCACCGACGAGGGCCGCGCGGTGCGGCAGCGCGTCGAGGACCGGACCGACGAGCTGGCACTGCCGGCCTGGGAGCGGCTCGGCGAGCAGGGGTGCACCCGGCTGCGCGAGCTGGTCCGCCCGCTGAGCAAGGCGATCGTGGCGGCGGGCGGCCTCGGCATCCGCTGAGCTCAGCGGGAGACGGTCAGCACGACCTTGCCGACGTGGGTGCTGGCCTCGAGCACCTCGTGCGCCTCGCGCACCTGCTCGAGCGGCAGCACCCGGTCCACGATCGGCTTCACCTGGCCCGCCTCGACGGCCGGCCACACCCCGGCCAGCACGGCGGCGACGATCGCGGCCTTCTCCTGCGCCGGCCGTGCGCGCAGCGACGTGGCGTGCACAGCCGCCCGCTTGCCGAGCAGCGCCGCCAGGTCGAGCTCGCCCTTGACGCCGCCCTGCAGGCCGATCACGACGAGGCGGCCGCCGGCGCGCAGCACCTGGACGTTGCGCGGCAGGTAGGCGGCGCCCATGTTGTCGAGCACGACGTCGGCCCCGCCGGCCACGTCCCGCACGACCTCGACGAAGTCCTCGTCGCGGTAGCGGATGGCCCGCTCCGCGCCGAGTCCCTCGGCGGCCGCGGCCTTCTCGCTGGACCCCACGGTGCAGAGCACCCGGGCGCCGTGCCGCACGGCGAGCTGGATGGCCATGGTGCCGATGCCGGAGGTGCCGCCGTGCACGAGGAAGACCTCGCCCGGCTGCAGCGCCGCGAGCATGAAGACGTTCGACCAGACGGTGCAGGCGACCTCCGGCAGCGCCGCCGCCTCGACCAGCGAGACCCCCTGCGGCACCGGCAGCAGCTGGCCGGCCGGCACCGCGACCCGCTCGGCGTACCCGCCGCCGGACAGCAGCGCGCACACCTCGTCGCCGACCGCCCAGCCCGCGACCCCCTCGCCCAGGGCGGCGATGCGGCCCGAGCACTCGAGGCCCGGGTAGCGGGACGCGCCCGGCGGCGGCTCGTAGAACCCCATGCGCTGCAGCAGGTCTGCCCGGTTGACGGCGGTCGCGGCGACGTCCACCAGCACCTCGCCGGGTCCGGCGACGGGGTCGTCGACGTCGGCGAGGGTGAGGACGGAGGCGTCCCCGTAGGACGGGAGGGTCACGGCGCGCATGGGCGTCACCGTACGGTCCGTGGGGTGGAGGCCTTCTACGTCCCGCTGGGCGACGACCGGTGGTCCAGCACCGTGCACACGACCGGCCCGTGGGACCCGCGCTTCCAGCACGGCGGCCCGCCCGCCGCCCTGATGGCGCGCGCGGTGGAGCGGTGCGCGCCGCGCGACGACGTCGTGGTGGCGCGCATGACGGTCGAGATCCTCGGGCCCGTGCCGGTGGGCGAGCTGGAGGTGCGGGCGCGCGTGCTGCGGCCCGGGCGCAGCGTCGAGCTGGTCGAGGCGGTGCTGTCCGCGGACGGGCGGGACGCCGCGCGGGCTGCCGCCTGGCGGGTCAAGCGCACGATGAACGACGGCGTCGCGAGCCGGGCCGAGCCGCCGCCCCCGCTGCCGGCAGAGGCGCTGGTGGTCCCGGCCGGGGGCTGGGTGGACGGGTACCTGTCGGCGGTCGAGTGGCGCTTCACCGAGGGCCGGTTCGACGTCCCCGGTCCGGCGACGGTCTGGACGCGGCTGCTCCACCCGCTGGTGCCGGACGAGGAGCCGAGCCCGCTGCAGCGGGTGCTCTGCGTCGCCGACAGCGGCAACGGGCTGAGCAGCGAGCTCGACCTCACCCAGTGGCACTTCATCAACCCCGAGCTGACCGTGCACCTGCACCGCGAGGCGGTCGGGGAGTGGGTGTGCGTCGCGGCGCAGACGGCGATCTCGCCCGGGGCCGCGGGGCTCGCCACCACCCGGCTGTCCGACCGGCAGGGACCCGTCGGCGTCGGCGCGCAGAGCCTGCTGGTCGCGCCCCGTTAGCGCTCGGCGCGCGGCAGCCCGAAGCGCGTCGTCGGCAGCACCGCCTGCACCGGCTCGGCCTCCTCCGGCGGCCGGACACGGGCGGCGTCGACCCAGCGCAGGTGGTTCAGGCCGGGGCCTGCGCTGACCTGGACGTAGCGGCGGTCGCCCCGCCGGGCGAGCAGCAGCGCCGGGGCGCGGTCGACGGCGACGAGGGCGGGCGGGGTGAGCAGCTCGAGGCGCACGGGTCGACTCCGGAGACAAGGCCTCGACCCTCGGCGCGGAACCTAGCGCGGCACCCCGACGTGATCATCAGAAGGATCGACGTCCACAGCACCGGGGCCGGGCCCGTAGGCCGTCGATGCTTCTGTGGATCACCTGGACGAGCCGACGTACTCCCAGTGCCAGGGCTCCGGCAGCCCGCCGCCGGGCTCGGCCCAGCCGGGGTGCACCCAGCCGTACCGCCTCGCGTTCGCCTTGAGCCAGCGGTAGGTGCTCGACCCGAAGCGCTCGCCGCCGCAGCCGAGGTCGACCGCGACGCCGAGCCCGTGCCGGCTGGTGCCGGGCACCGCAGCCAGGCGTGGCTTGCGGCGGAAGACGCTGATCTGCCCGGCGTACGAGCGGTAGGAGTCGTTGACGCACAGCCGGCCGCCCCGGTCCGCGAGGGCCGCGGCGGTGAGCCGGTTGAAGGCGGCGGCCGCGTCGGCGCGCAGCGCGTGACCGGGGGCGCCGTCGAGCGGGCAGAGCACGGAGCGGTCGAGGAAGCCGTTGGCGGCCCCGCCGGTGCTGCCCCCGTCGCAGGTGGCGACGACGAAGCCGGTGCGGCTGCGGGTGGCCCGCCGCTGCGCGCCCTGCAGCCTTGAGGAGGCGTCGGCCAGGCGCTTGGCGGCGCGGTCGGCCTCGGCGCGCAGGGCGTCCACCCGGAGGGCGAGCGCACGCTCCTGGGCGGTGGCTTGCGCCGTGAGCTGCTCGACGCTGCGCACGGCGCCCTGAGCGCGGACGCGGGCCGCGGTCGCCTCGCGCAGCACCTCGGTGGTGCTGCCCTGGGCGCGGGCCAGGTCGGCCCGCGCGACCATCGCGTCGACGAACCGGTCGGGGGTGCCGGTGAGGGCCAGCGCCAGACCGTCCGGGACGGGGGAGCGGTAGGCCGCGGCGGCCAGCGCGCGCAGCCGGGCCCGCGCCTCGTCGGACTCCGCCGTGGCGGTACCGGCCTCGCGCCGGGCCCGGTCGAGGTCGCGCCGCACGCGGCTGAGCGCCGCCTGCTCGCGCTCCAGCGTGCGGGTGCCGTCGCTCAGGACGCGGGCGGTCCGCTCGACCTCGGCGCGCACCGCGGCGACCTCGCGCCGGGCCTGCACGACCGGGTCGGCGGCCTGCGCACCGGTCGGGGTCGGCAGCAGCGGCAGCGCGACCGCGAGGGCGAGCGCAGTCGACAGCCTCGCGCTCGCACGGCGCAGGGAGGGCACGTCCCGGACGCTAGGTGCGGGCGGCCCCCGCACCCGGCAGGCGCGCCAGGCCGGCGACCGCTGCGGCCAGCGACAGCGCTCCGGCGGCGGCGGTGACGCCCAGCCCGGCCGTGGGGCCGGAGTGCTCGACGAGGAGCCCGGCCACCGCGGTGCCCAGGGCGGCACCGCCGAAGATCATGCTGCTGTTCCAGGCGAACGCCTCGGTCGTCGTGCCCGGCGGCGCCGCGTCGCCGAGCAGGACGGAGTTGCACGCGCTGAACGGCGCGATCGCCAGGCCGTAGGCGAACAGCGCGACGCCCATCGTCAGCGGACCGGGTGCCAGCAGCGGCAGCACCGAGCCCGCGGCGAGAGCGCCCACGAGCACCGGCAGCTGCCGGCGGTGCGGTGCGGACAGGTGCAGGCCGCCGTAGACGAGGCCGCCGGCGATGGAGCCGGCGGACCAGACGGCGAGCAGCAGGCCGGCCGCCGCGGGCCGCGCGCCCTCGCCCTCGACGAACGCCGGCATGGACACCTCGATCGCGCCGAAGCTGGTGCCGATCCCGGCGACGGTGAGCAGCAGCGCGCGCACCGCCGGCGAGGCGAGCGGGCCGAACCGGCTGCCGTGCGGGGTCTCGTGCGGGACCACCCGCGCGCACGGCTCCGGTGCCGACCATCGCGAGGGCGCCGGCGCTGGCGAGCAGCGACGCGGCGACGACGGCCGCCCCGGGGTGCACCGAGGCGGCGAGCAGCGCGGTGAGCAGCGGCCCCAGGACGAAGCACAGCTCGACGACGACGGACTCGAGGGAGTAGGCGGTCGCGCGCAGCGGTCCCTCCAGCAGCGACCCCCAGAGCGCGCGCATCACCGGCCCGTGCGGCGGGACGGTCGCGCCGCCGAGGACGGCCGGCAGGAGCAGCGACCAGGGAGGGGCGCCGGCCACGGACAGCGCGACGAGGACGGCCAGGACGACCGGGTGGAGGGCGGCGGTGAGCAGCAGCGCGGGGACCGGCCCGCTGCGGTCGGCGGCCCGCGCGCGGGACGGGCCGAACACCCCGAAGGCCAGCGCGTAGGCCGCGGACACCGCGCCGGCCGAGGCGTACGACCCGGTCGTGTCGCGGACCAGGAGCAGCAGGCCCAGCGTCGTCATGCCCAGGCCGAGGCGCCCGACGATGCTCGCCGTCAGCGGCACGGCGGTGCCGCGGCCGCGCAGGACCGTGGCGTACCGACCCAGCACCGTCACCGGCTCGACGCTAGCGAGCGCCTCCGGCGTACTCCCAGTGCCAGGGCTCGGGCTTGCTGCCGCCCTGCTGCGCCCAGGCCGGGTGGACCCAGCCGAACTGCGCGGCGTTCAGCTCCATCCAGCGGTGCGGCTCGGTGCCGAAGCCCTGCACCCCGCAGCCGAGGTCGAGGGCCAGGCCCCAGCCGTGCTGGCTGCGGCCGGGGGTGGCGGCCAGGTTGGGCTTGCGCCGGAAGACGTCGACCTGCTCGGGGTAGCTGCGGTAGGAGTCCGAGATGCACAGCGCCGTGCCGGTGCTGGCGATGCGGGCGCGGTTCATCGCGTCGAAGGCGCGCGCCGCGTCGGTGCGCAGCCGGTGGCCGGGCACGGTCTCGAGCGGGCACAGGCTGGTGTCGGACAGGAAGCCGTTGACCTCGCCGTAGCCGCTCGGCGCCTGGCACAGCCCGCCCCCGGTGCTGGACGGGCCGACGTAGGCCGTCCCCGCCGCGGCGGCCTGAGCGGCGCGCTGGGCGGCCAGCTGGGCGGCCTGCAGCTGGGCGGCGCGGCGCAGCCCGGCCAGGCGCGCCGCCTCGGCGGCCTGCTCGGCGGCCCGCGCCTGGATGAGCTTCGTGCCCGTGGCCTGCAGGTCGGCGGTCAGCTGGGTGGTGCGCTCGGCGAGCCGGCGGCGCTGCTCCTCGAGGGCCTGCCGCTGCGAGAGGGCCTGCCGCCGCAGGGCGTCCGAGCGCTCGAGCGCCTTGCCGGCGCCGGCCTGCTGCGCGGCGAGCTCGCGGGTGACGTCGTTCTGGGAGACGCCGACGCGGTTGACCGACCGCTGCACGTAGGCGAGCTGGGACAGCGCCCCCGGGTCGCCGGACAGCAGCGCGGTGACCATCGGCGGCAGGCCGCCCTTGTAGGCGGCGCGGGCCAGGCCCTGCAGGGCGGTGCGCGACTGCGTCTCGGCCGCGACCAGCGCGTCCCGGTCGGCCCGCGCCGCGAACTGCTGCTGGGTCACCGAGCCCAGCGCCGTCTCGGCCTCCTCGTACGCCTTCGCGTCCCTGGCGAGCTCGGCGCCGACGCGGTCGATCTCGGCGGACAGCTGCGCGACCTGCTGCTTGAGCGAGTCCGACGTGGACGTGGCCGCCGTCGCGGGTGCCTGCAGCCCGACCGTGCCGACGGCGAGCGCGGACAGCAGCGCGCAGCCGAGGACGCGCAGGCGCATGCGGGACACCGCTCTCTGGCTCGGGACGGGACGGGGGCCACGGAGTGCTTCGACGCGTACCGCCCCCGGCTGAAGCAGGGCAGGGGTGGGAAGGTCTGCGCCGTGCCCGGTCATGACGTCGCGTTCGTCCTCGGCGGGGGTGGCGTGCTCGGGGCCGGTGAGGTCGGGATGCTGCGGGCGCTGCTCGAGGCAGGGATCACGCCGGACCTCGTCGTCGGCACCTCCGTCGGCGCGCTCAACGGCGCCTTCCTCGCCGCGGACCCGACGGTGGAGACGACGGTGCGGCTGGCCGAGCTGTGGCGGCAGCTGTCGGCGGGCGGCGGCGTCTTCAGCGGCTCGATCGCCGAGCGGGTCGGCCGCGCGGTGCGCACGCAGACGCACCTGCACGGGCGCGGGCCGCTGCGGCAGCTGCTCGCCGAGCACCTGCCGGTCGAGCGGATCGAGGACCTCGCCGTGCCGTTCCAGTGCGTGGCCGCGGCGGTCGAGCGCGCGGCCGAGCACTGGTTCACCTCCGGCTCGCTGTCCGACGCCGTGATGGCGTCCTGCGCGGTGCCGGGGCTGCTGGCGCCGGTCCGGATCGACGACGAGCACTTCCTCGACGGCGGCCTGGTGAACTCGATCCCGGTCAGCCGCGCCGTCGAGCTCGGCGCGCGCACGGTCTACGTCCTGCAGGTCGGCCGGATCGAGCGGCCGCTCGCGCCGCCGACGCGGCCGTGGGAGGTCGCGCTGGTCGCCTTCGAGATCGCGCGCCGGCACCGCTTCGCCGCCGACATGGCGCGGCTGCCGGACGACGTCGTGGTGCACGTGCTGCCGACCGGCGACGAGGTGCCCGAGGGGCTCAAGGCGCTGCGCTACCGCGACGTGCGCCGGGTCGGCCAGCGGGTGGAGCGGGCGCACGCCGCGACCGCGTCGTACCTCGCGGGCCGGTGAGCGTCCCGCTCCCGCCGCGCTGGGTGCGTCGGCCGCTCGCCCTGCTGGTGGTCGTCGGTCTCGCGTTCGCCGCGACGCTGCTGCCGCTGCTCGTGCTCGTCGCCGCCGGGCTGTCCGCCGTCCTGCCGGGCCGGTGGCGGGTGCTGCGGCTGCTCGCCTTCGCGCTGGTCTACCTGCTGCTCGAGTGCGTCGGCCTGGCGATCGCCCTGGTGCTCTGGGTGGCGAGCGGCTTCGGCTGGTGGCTGCGCTCGCCGCTGTTCCAGCGCGCCCACTACGCGGTGCTGCACGGCCTGCTCGAGGAGGTGCTGCTCACCGCGAAGGTGCTGTTCCACCTCGAGCTCGTCGACGACGACGTCTCCTGGTCGCCGCTCGACGACGGGGTGCCCGGCTCGACGAACGCGATGGTCGTGCTCAGCCGGCACGCCGGCCCCGGCGACTCGCTGCTCATGGTCCGCACGCTGATGGACCGCGACCACCTGCGCCGCCCGCGGATCGTGCTCAAGGACGTCCTGCAGTGGGACCCGCTGCTCGACGTCTACCTCAACCGGCTGCCGAACGCCTTCATGACCAGCGGCAGCAAGGAGATGTCCACGCGGGTCGCCGACCTCGCCCGCGACCTCGGCGACGGGGACGCGCTGCTCATCTTCCCGGAGGGCGGCAACTTCACCGAGGGCCGCCGGCTCAGGGCGATCGACCGGCTGCGCGGCAAGGGGATGCTCGAGCAGGCCGCGCGGGCCGAGGAGCTGCAGCACGTGCTCCCGCCGCGGCCGGGAGGGGTGGCGGCAGCCCTCGCCGCCGCACCGCACGCCGACGTCGTCTTCGTCGGCCACACCGGGCTGGAGCACCTGTCCACGGCGGCCGACCTGTGGGACGGGCTGCCGATGGACAGCACCGTGCGGCTGCGCTGGTGGTTCGTCCCGGCGGCGGAGGTGCCCCGCGAGGCGGCGGCGCAGGAGCGCTGGCTGTACGACCGCTGGGCCGAGATCGACGACTGGGTCGCCGGCCACCTGACCCGCTGACCACCCGAACGGCTCGTGCTTCCGGCCGCCCTCCGGCCTACCCTGTGCGCAGGAGGGGGACGGTGGGCGTATCCGGGGGTGACGTCGCAGCGGGCAGGGCTCCGGCCGGTCCGCTCCCTCGCACGCCCGCGGCCGCGGCGCTGGACGACGCGCTCGTCGTCGACGTGCTGTCCCGCCTGGCCGGTGCGCCCAGCCGGGTGGCCGCGGCCGACGCCGTGCTGCCGCTGCTGCTCGACGTGCCCGGGGTGCGCGCCGCCGCGGTGGTGGTGCGTGACGGCGCCCGCGCTCTCGTCGTCGGGTCGGCGGGGTACGGCTGCGGCCCGATGTCGGCCGGCGCGGCCCTGCCGCTCGACGCCGGGCTGCCCGTCACCGAGGCCGTCCGCACCGGCCGCACCGTCGTGCAGGGCACCGGCCCGTCCTGGGTCGCCGCGCCGTTCGGTGCCCGCTCCGGCGCGCTGCTGCTGTCGATGACCACCGCCCCCGTCCAGTCGCCGCCCGAGCTGGCCCGCCTGCAGCGGATCGCCCGCGGGCTCGGCGACGCCCTGCACCGTGCCGGCGAGCAGGAGCGGGCCGTCGCGGACCTGGCCGTCCTGGCCGCCCGCCTGGCCGCCGTGCCGACGGGCGGGGGCGTCACCGTCCGCTCCCTGCCCTACGACGGCGCCGCCGGAGGCGACCTCGCGCTCTGCCTGCCTGACGGCCGCGGCGGCCGGTGGCTGCTGGTCGCCGACGTCTGCGGCTCCGGACTGCCCGCTGCCGTCGTGGCCCGCGGCGTGCAGGCCGCCTTCGCCGCGCTGGCGCCGCTGGTGGACGGTCCCGCGGCGCTGCTCGCCGCCGCCGACCGCGCGCTGCGCACGACCGTCGAGCCGGGCCTGTTCGTCACCGCGCTGGCCGTCCACGAGCAGGCCGGCCGGCTGCGCGTCGCCAGCGCCGGCCACCCCCCGCTCCTGCTGCTCCGGCCGGACGGCCCGGTCCCCGTCGACGTCGAGCCGGGGCTGCCGCTCGCCCTGGAGGGCGGTCCCGCACCGGCCTGCGCGGAGGTGCACGTCGAGCTGCGCGACGACGAGGTGCTGCTGCTGCACAGCGACGGCCTGGTCGACCGGCGCGGTGCCGCCGGGCCGCGCACGGCCGACCCGCTCGCGGTGGTGCGCGGGCTGCCGCGGCACGACCTCGAGGAGCTGGCCGACGACGTGCTGGCCGCCGTCGAGGAGCTGGGCGCGCAGGGCGACGACGTCACGCTGGTGCTGGCCCGCCCCCTACGCTGAGCACCCTGGAGGGCTCGCCTAGTGGCCGATGGCGGCGGTCTTGAAAACCGCTATGGCGCGGAAGCGTCATCGTGGGTTCGAATCCCACGCCCTCCGCAGCAGCAGGAGCACCACCGCCGGCCGGCTGCACCAGTCGGTCACGCCCGCGCGGTGACCACCCAGGCCGCCGCGCCGAGACGCAGCCCGTCCGGGCTCATCCGCTCGGCCACCGCCTCGCGCAGCGCCCGGAAGCCGGCCTCGACCTGCCGCGGGTCGACGTCCCGGAGCAGCCGCAGGATGCTCGTGTCCTGCGCGTAGAAGCCGACGGCGGCGTCGAGGTCGCCAGGCCCGCCGACCAGGACCGGGACCTCCACCGGCTCGACCTGCACGTCCTGCCAGCCGGCCCGCTCCAGCACCGCGCGCAGCCGCGCGGGGTCGGACAGCGAGAACGGGCTCGGCTCACCGGGCGCTGCCAGCCGCGGGATGCCGACGTGCGGCACGAGCGCGCCGACGGCGGTCATCACCCACGCGTTGCGCGGCGCCGCCTGCCAGGTCACGAACGCCAGGCGTCCGGCGACGGCGCGCAGGTTGCTGAACGCCGCGACCGGGTCCTCGAAGAACATGACGCCGAAGCGGCTGACCACCACGTCGAAGCGCTCGCCGAAGGCGTGGTCCTGCGCGTCGCCCTGCACGTAGTCGGCGCTGCCGGCCCGGGCGCGGGCGACGTCCAGCAGCGGCCCTGACACGTCGATGCCGAGCACCCGGCCACCGGGCGCGACCCGCTCGGCGGCCTGCCGGCTGAGCTGCCCGCTGCCGCACCCGACGTCGAGCACTGCCTCGCCGGGCTGCAGCCGCGCCGCGCCGAGGGCGTGCAGGCCGAGCGCGCCGAGCATCGCGTCGTACCGGTCCGGCTGCTGCGCCCAGGCGGCCACGAGAGGCCCGTTCCAGACCGCCGTCATCTCGGCGTTCGCCACGCGCCTGCCCCCTTCGCCGAGCGGACCCTAGCCCGGGCAGGATGGGCAGTCCGGCGACCCGAGGAGGACCGTGACGCCCTGGGCGCAGGCGCGCCGGCGTGCCCACGCCGCCGGAGATCCGCTGCCCGCCGTGTCCCGTCCGCTCGACGCCTGCGCGGGGACGGTGCTGGCCGCGCCGCTCGTCGCCCGGTCGCCGCTGCCGCCGTACGACGCCTCGGCGATGGACGGCTTCGCGGTGTGCGGGAGCGGCCCGTGGCAGGTGGTCGGCGAGCTGCTCGCGGGCGCGACGTGGGACGCGCCGCTGGCCGCGGGCACGGCGGTCGCCGTCGCGACCGGCGCGCGGCTGCCGGCGGGCTGCACGGCGGTGCTGCAGGTCGAGCACGCGCAGGTGATCGGCGACGTGCTGCGCGGCGAGGTCGAGCCGGAGCGGCACGTGCGCCGCGCGGGCGAGGAGTGCGCCGCGGGCGAGCAGCTGCTGGCCGCCGGCACCCCGGTGACCGCCGCCCTGCTCGGGCTCGCCGCGGCGTGCGGGCACGACGCGCTGGAGGTCCGGCCGCGACCGCGGGTGGCCGGCCTGGTGACCGGTGACGAGCTGCTGGCCGGCGGCCTGCCGCAGGACGGTCAGGTGCGCGACGCGCTCGGCCCGCAGCTGCCGCTGCTGGTGGCGGCGCACGGCGGCGACCTCGTCGAGCGGCGGCACCTGCCGGACGACCGCGACCTGCTGCGCGCGGCGCTCGAGGCGTCGGACGCGCACGTCGTCCTCGTCACCGGCGCGACGTCGGTCGGTCCGGCCGACCACCTGCGCCCGGTGCTCGCCGGGCTGGGCGCCGAGCTGCTCGTCGACGGCGTCGCCTGCCGCCCCGGTCACCCGCAGGTGCTGGCCCGGCTGCCCGACGGCCGGTGCGTCGTCGGCCTGCCCGGCAACCCGCTGGCCGCGCTGGTGGCGGCGGCGACCCTGCTCGGGCCGCTGCTCGCGCGGCTGGCCGGGCGCACCCCGGCGGGGGCGCGGGCCCTGCTCGGCGAGGGCGTGCGGGCGGTGCCGTCCGAACCCGGCTGGTGCCCGTACGGCTGGAGGGACGGCACGCCCACCCGGTCCGGCACACCGGCTCCGGGATGCTGCGCGGCGCGGCGCTGGCGGACGCGCTCGCAGTCGTGCCTCCGGGACCGGACCTGCCCGTCGGCGCCGAGGTCGAGGTGCTGCCGCTCCCCTAGACGGTCGCGGGGACGGTCGCCGGTGCGCAAGCGCGCGCGCAGCGAGGGGCGGGACACCTCGACGATGCGCCAGCCGCGGGCCGTCGCGACGGCGCGCAGGTGCTTCTCCGGGTTCACCGCGACGGCGGTGCCGACGCACTCGAGGAAGGGCAGGTCGCTGATCGAGTCGCTGTACGCCGTGCAGCGCGCGAGGTCGTAGCCGCGCTCGGCGGCCAGCCGCTGCACCTCGGCCACCTTGCCGTCGGCGTAGCAGAACGCGCCCTCGAGCCGGCCGGTGTAGCAGCCGTCCACGATCTCGCTGCGCGTGCCGACGGCGCCCTCGAGGCCGAGCACCTCCGCCAGCCGGCCGACGATCTCGATCGGGCTCGCGGACACGACGATGCGGTCCTCGCCGGCCTCGGCGTGCTGGTCGAGCAGCCGGCGCGCCTCGGGCAGCACCGAGGCGGCGACCTTCGGGATGAAGGAGTCGCCGAGGGCGATGACGTCTGCGGCCGGGTGGCCCGCGACCGCCAGCAGGATGCGCTCGCGCAGGTCGGCGGAGCGCTGGTCGGTGGCGCCGCCGGTGATGAAGGCGAGGGCGTTGACGGCGTCGTGCAGCAGCTGGCGCGGCGGCACGTAGCCCGCGCGGAAGGCGGCGACGGCCAGCGGGAAGTTGGCCGAGCCGCGGATCAGGGTGCGGTCCAGGTCGAAGAACGCGGCGCTCGAGGTCATGTCCTCATCCTGTCCGTACGACCTGGGTGCCGCTACATCGTCGGGAGTACGGTCCGATCACCCGTTCTTGTGGCGAGAGGATGAACGTGGCCGTCAGCACGCCCTGGTCGAGCCTGCCCGCAGGGATGGGGGAGAGCGTCCGGCCGTACCTGTCCGACGTCGTGGACGAGGTGATCGCCAGCATCCCGTCGGAGGTGCCCAGCTACGCGCGGCCGCTGGAGGGCCGCTTCGGGCAGGGCGTCCGGCTCGGCGTGGAGGTCGCCCTGGGGCGCTTCCTCGACCTGCCCGGCACGCAGAGCCCGGCGCTGGCGCCGCACGACCGGGACGTCTACCTCGCCCTCGGCAAGGGCGAGCTGCTCCAGGGCCGCAGCCTCGAGGCGCTGCTGGCGGCCTACCGGGTGGGGGCCCGGGTGGCCTTCCGCCGGTTCGCCGACCTCGCGGGGCAGATCGACCCCGGGCTGCTCATGCCCCTGGCCGAGTCGGTGTTCGCCTACATCGACGAGCTGTCCGCGGTCAGCGCGGAGGGCTACGCCGCCGAGCAGTCCCGCCGCGCGGGCGAGTCCGACCGGCGGCGCAGCGAGCTGCTGACCCTGCTGATGAGCGGCTCCGCGGACGCCCCCTCGGTCACGGCTGCAGCAGCGGCGGCCGGCTGGACGGTGCCCGACGAGGTGCTGGTGCTCGTCGTCGAGGAGGAGCGTGCGGCCGGCCTGAGCACCCGGCTGGGCCCGGACGCGCTGGTGGCCCCGTACGGCGCGGAGGTCGTCGCGCTCGTCCCGGCCACCCGTCCGCGGGAGGCGCTGCGCAGCAGCCTGGTCGGCTGGCGGGCGGGGGTGGGCCCGGCCCGGCCCTGGGCGGCGGTGCCGACGAGCCTGCGGCTGGCCCAGCAGGCAGCGGGGCTGCTCGCCCGCGGGCTGGTGGCCGGCGACCCGGTGTTCGCGGACGAGCAGCTGGCCGCGCTCGTGGTGCACCGCGACCCGGAGCTGGTGGCCGCGCTGGCCGCCGTGCGCCTGGCGCCGCTGCAGGAGCTGCGGGACAGCAGCCGCGAGCGGTTCGCCGAGACGCTGCTGGCATGGCTGCAGCACCGCGGGGAACGCCAGCACGTGGCAGCCGCCCTGCACGTGCACCCGCAGACGGTCGGCTACCGGCTGGGCCGGCTGCGGGAGATGTTCGGCGAGGTGCTGGACGACCCGCAGGGGCGCTTCGAGCTCGAGCTCGCGCTGCGGGGCCAGCCGACGTGATGGCGATCACGCCACTTGACATGTGACATCCACGCTGTCACGTTCCTCTGCATGATCCAGACATCGCTCCTGCTCGCCGCCGAGTCCAAGCCGGCCGGAGGTGCCGCCCTCGGAGAGGTCATCGGCGCCACCGCCGGCGTCGGCGCCGTCACCCTGGTGCTGCTGGTCCTCGCGATCGCGCACCGCACCCGCCGCACCACCGTGCTGGCCCGCTTCGCGGACGCCGCCGGCGCACGCACCGGCCGCCCGGGCTGGGTCGCGCTGCCCTCGCTGATGGTCGCCCTCAGCCTGATCGTCGCGCTGTTCGGCATGCTCTGGGACATCTCGCTGCACATCGGCCGCGGCCGCGACGAGGGCCCGCTGGCCAACCCGGCGCACTACTTCATCCTCGTCGGGCTCTACCTCGTCTTCGCCGCCGGGATGCTCGCCGTGGTCCTGCCGCTGGACGAGAAGCCCGGCCCCGCCTCCATCAAGATCACCAAGCACTGGCACGCCCCCGTCGGCGGGCTCCTCGTCGCCGCGTCCGGCATGTACGCCCTGCTCGGCTTCCCCCTCGACGACGTGTGGCACCGGCTGTTCGGCCAGGACGTCACGCTCTGGGGCCCGACCCACCTGATGCTCATCACCGGCGCCGGCCTGTCGCTCATCGGCCAGCTGGTGCTCGAGCAGGAGGGCCACGCGGCCACCGCCGGCAAGGGCATCAAGGAGGCCGCCCAGCCGGTCGTGCTGTGGGTCCTGCGCGTCGCCGCGCTCGGCGGCATGCTCATCGGCCTGTCGGTCTTCCAGGCGGAGTACGACTTCGGCGTCCCGCAGTTCCGCCTCGTGCTGCAGCCGATGATGATCGCCGCTGCGGCCGGGTTCGCCCTCGTCGCGGCCCGGCTCGTCGGCGGTCGCGGCGCCGCCGTCGGCGCGGCCGTGTTCTTCCTGGCCCTGCGCGGGATCATCAGCCTCATCGTCGGCCCCGGCCTCGGCGAGCCCACCCCGTCGCTGCCGCTCTACCTCGGCTCCGCGGTGCTCGTCGAGCTGCTGGCGCTCACGCCGCTGCTGCGCAACCCCCTGCAGTTCGGCGCCGTCGGCGGGCTGCTCGTCGGCACGCTCGGCTCGGTGACCGAGGCCGTCTGGTCGTACGTCGCGATGCCGCTGCCGTGGACCTCGGACATGCGCGTCGAGGGCCTGCTCATGACCGTGCCGGTCGCCGTCGCCGCAGGGCTGTGCGGCGGGCTGCTCGCCCTCGGCGTGCAGGGCCGGCTGCCCCGCCCGGCCGTCGGCCGCGCTGTCCTGGTCGGGAGCCTGCTGGTGCTCGCCGCCGCCACGACCAACGGCCTCATCGCGACCGTCCCGGAGGGCGCCGAGGCGACCGTGGCGCTGCAGCCCGCAGGCGAGGGGATGGCCACCGCCGAGGTCACCCTCGACCCGGCGTCGATCGCGGACGACCCGTCCTGGGTGCAGCTGACCGCCTGGCAGGGCGGCGGTCTCGTGGTCGACAGGCTGGAGCGGACCGGCCCCGGCACCTACCGCTCCACCGAGCCGCTGCCGGTGGACGGCGACTGGAAGACGCTGCTGCGCGTGCACGACGGCCGCATGCTGGCCGCCACGCCCGTGTACCTGCCGGCCGACGAGGCCATTCAGGCCGAGGAGGTCCCGGCGGAGGCCAGCAGCACCCGCGCGTTCGTGCCCGAGATCGAGATCCTGCAGCGCGAGCGCGACCTCGACGTCCCGACCTGGCTGTGGGGCGTGAGCAGCATCGTCGTCCTCGTGCTGTCGCTCGCGCTGGTGCTCGCCCTCGCCTGGGGCGTCGCCCGGCTGTCGCGCCGGATGCCGCCCGGCACCTTCGACGAGGAGAGCCCGATCGCGGCGCAGGAGCAGGAGCTGCCCACGCGCAGCGGCGCCCTGCGCCCGGGCGTCGCATGACCCCGGAACCGGTCTACGACGTGGTGCTGGCGCACCACCCGATCATCATCGCCGCGCCGTTCGTCGGCTCCGCGGTCCTGATCGCCGGGCTGCTCGGCGGGATCGTCTGGCGGGACCGGCGCGAGGACCGAAGCGACCGCGAATGAGCACCAGCGACGAGCTGACCGTGGACCAGCTCGCGCAGCGGGTCGGGATGACGGTGCGCAACGTCCGGGCGTACGCCGCCCGCGGCCTGCTCCCGCCGCCCCGGCTCGTCGGGCGGACCGGGTACTACGGCAGCGAGCACGTCGCCCGCCTCACGCTGGTGCGCGACCTGCTCGCGCAGGGCTACACCCTCGCCGCGGTGCAGAAGTCGGTGGCCGGCGACGCCGGGCCGCTGGCCCTGCACCGCGCGCTGATGGCGCCGTTCCAGCCGGACGCGCCGCAGGAGACCGACCTGCAGACGCTCGCCGCCCGCGCCGGGTCCGACGACCTGGAGACGACCCGGACCGTGGCCGCCGAGCTCGCCGCGATGGGCGCCGTGGAGCTGCTCGACGACGACCAGCTGCGCGTGCTGGACCCGCCGCTGCTCGACGCCGGCCTGCGCGGCGTGCGGCTCGGCCTGCCTGCCCCCGAGCTGGTAGCCGCGCAGCAGCAGGTCGTCGAGCTCGTCGAGCAGGCCGCCGAGCTCTACGTGCGGATGTTCCGGGACACCGTGTGGGCCCGCTTCGTCGCGGACGGCATGCCCGCCGACGGCTGGCCGCACATCCAGTCCGTGGTGGAGGGCCTGCAGCCGGTCGCCGCGCAGGCGGTGCTGGCCAGCTTCCGCAGCGCCATGGCGGCAGCAGTCGCCGACGAGGTGGAGGAGGTGCTGCAGCTGCCCGCGCCCGGCTAGCTGCTCACCCGCCTGCGAGCCCCGCCCGCTAGCTGCTCACCCGCCTGCGAGCCCCGCCCGCTAGCTGCTCACCCACCCGACGACGTCCAGCACGACGTCCATCTGCCCGGCCGACGTGCTCAGGGAGATGCTCCCGTCGTCGCCGACCGTCGCGAGCACCAGCGCCCCGACGTCCTGCCCGCGCCGCACGTTGAGGTTCGACGTGCGCTCCGCCGGGCGCCGGCCGGTCGGGTACACCTGCAGGTCCGCCGTCGCGGTGGACAGCGTCGAGGTGACGTTGACCAGCACGGCGCTGACGCCGCTGGTGGGCACCCCGCCCACGCCGAGGACGCGCACGCTCCGGTCGGCGCCGGCGCGCACCGGCGTGCCGTCCCGGCGGCTGTCGTAGGTCCTGGTCGGCCCGGTCCCGGTGAAGCGGCGGGGGGAGTCGGCGACGTAGTAGCCGAGCAGGTCGAGCACCACGTGCGCGGACCGCTGCGACACCGACAGGACCACGCGGCCCTGCGCGTCCACGGGGACGACGGCGAGGTTCGCGGCCGTCTGGCCGGGGCGCAGGTTGAGCGTCGAGGTGCGCCCCGCCGGGCGGGAGCCGGCCGGGTAGAGCTGCACGTCGGCGTTCGCCGTTGCCCCGAGGCCGGTGACGGTCACGACGGCGCTGCGCGCTCCGCTGGCCGGGTCGACCAGCGCGACGGTCCGGTCCTGACCGGCCGACACCGGGGAGCTGTCCCGGCTGTCGAACCGGCGGGACGGCGTGAGCGGGACGTAGCCGTCGCCCGCGCCGCCGACGCTCCCGTCGCCGTACCAGCCGAGCACGTCCAGGGCGACGTGGCTGGTTCCGCGCGAGACGGACAGGCCGATGCGGCCGTCCGGCCCGACCGGCACCGTGGCCAGGTTGGCGACCGTCTGACCGGCCGTCGCGTTGACGTTGCTGGTGCGCACCTGCGGCTTGCCGCCGGCCGGGTAGAGCTGCAGGTCCATGCCGCGGTCGACGCCCGTCACGGTCGTGTTCAGCACGACGGCGCGCACGCCGCTGCTCGGCACGCCGCCCTTGCCGAGGACGCCGACCAGCCGGTCGCTGCCGGCCTGGACGGCGCCGCCCTCCCGGCGGGTGTCCAGCACGCGCGACGGCGTCAGGGCGTGGAAGCCGCCCTCGACCGGCGCCGCGGACGCGGCCGGCGTCGGCGACGTCGAGGCGCTCGAGGTGGGCGACGTGCTGGCCGACGCGCTGGCACTGGCACTGGCTGACGCACTGGCACTGGCACTGGCACTCGGGCTGCCGCTCGCGCTCGGGCTGCCGCTCGGGCTGGTGCTCGGGCTGCCGCTCGGGGTCGCGCCCGGGCTGGCGCTGCTGCCCGGGCTGCTCGAGGCGGACGTCGACGGTCGCGGCGACGCGGGTGCCGACGCCGTGGGCGACCCCGGTCCGGCGGACGTGCCGGGGGCCGGCTCCACCGTGGAGGTGGCGTACGGCGTGACGGCCGGGACGAGCGGCACCAGCACGTTGAGCGCCCAGTTCGGCCCGTCGGCGTCGATGACGTTCGTGGGCGCGGCCATGGGCACGGCGTAGCGCCACTGCTGCCCGTCGATCTCGTTCACCGGCACGGGCAGCTGGCCGTTGTCGCTGTCCCCCGTGATGAAGAAGTGGATGCCGTGCGCGGCGAAGGCGCCCTGGAACGGGGTCTTCTGCCAGGCGGGCACCGTGGCGTCGCCCTGCTTCTCCGGCTGGCAGCGCAGGTCGCCGTACGTCAGCGTCGACGGAGCGCCGTGCGCCTTCCAGTACGCGACGTACCCGTCCTTGACCCGCTGGTCGGTGGACGCCTCGCCCGGCCAGGGGCGCGGCACGGGGTCGTCGCCGGTGCCGTCGTCCAGGCAGGCGTCGTCGCGGTAGTACGGCACCGCGTCGGCGTTCGCCGCGCTGGTGGCGCCCTTGAACTCGAAGACGTAGACGACCGAGCCGTTGCTGCCGCGACCGGCGACCTGCTCCGGCCGGTCGACGGCGCTCGCGAGGTCGAAGCTCGGGTCGGGCACGTCGAGGAACGCCGGCTGGCCGACGACCGGGATCTCGTCCAGCTGCCCGGTGTCGTCGTTCACGCCGTCGACGGGGACGCCGCTCGGGCGCAGGCTGTTGTAGTAGCGCGCGACGTTGTCCTTGTTGTAGTCCCAGGACGTGTAGAGGCCGTCCGCCGGGATCGGGTGCACGCGCACGCGGTAGCGGTAGGTGTCGGCGGCCCGGTAGTAGGTCTCGGTCTTCGTGACGTTGGTGCCGGAGTCGGCGCCCCAGACCTCGCGGATCGCGCGGACCGGGCCCTGCCGCCAGCCGAGCAGCGAGGCGTTGGCCTCCCAGTTGACCTGCTCGTCCTCGAAGCCGACCAGCGACACCGAGGAGTCCGGGCTCTGCTGGAACGCGCGGCCCTTCCAGCGGTCGATGAGGTCCGGGCCGTAGGACTTCCCGTCGGGCTGCCGCACCTTGTACGACCGGACCATCCAGCGACCGGTCGCCTTGAGCTCGTACCGGTCGGTGCTCACGGTGATGCCGTCACGGGGGAAGCGGTCGCCCGCCGGGCGCGTCGTCGGCGCGGTGGCCGCGGTGCAGATCGTGCCGGGCAGGTTGGCGCCGTACCCCGTGTTGCTGCTGCCCAGCTTCTCCGGGTCGCTGTCCGCGAAGGTCGCCCGGGCGATGTACTCGTCGGCGTTCACGTCGCGCGGCATCTTCACGTAGCCGTTCGTCGCGTTGAAGCTCGAGCCGCCCGGCTTGCGGAACAGGTAGACGTAGCCCGTGGCGCCGCCCACCGGGTCGACGACCGCGACGGTCTGCCCCGAGCCGGCGGTGGTGCCGAACGGCTGCATCCGCCCTGCGGGAGCCATCGCACCGGCATCGGAGGCCTGGAAGACGATCTCGTCATCGTCGTCGATCCCGGCGGCCGGGTCCTGCATCGCGCGCGTGTAGTCCGCGGGCGTCTCGACCGACGACGGGTTGTAGGACCGGTTGCCGCTGGCGTCGGCGACGGAGGCCTTGGTGATGTCCGACGTCAGGGTCGCCGGGTTCGCGTAGCGCGCGAAGCAGTCGCCGAAGACCTTCTTCCACGCCTCCTCGCCGACGGCGTGCGCGTCGGGGGCCCACGCGTAGGTGAGCTCCTGGTCGGTGCCGGAGTAGACGCCGAAGTCGGACTGCGCGTTGGCCAGGAAGTACGGGAAGCGCTCGTCGACCTGCACCGGCACCTGCGCCCAGGCGGCCCCCGTCCAGCGGTAGGCCGCGACCTCGTCGACCGGCACGCCGGTGCGCGCGTCCGGCGGCACGGTGACCGTGCCGTTGTGCGCCGACCGGACGCCGTCGAACGAGCCGGCCGTCTGCGCGGGGTTGCTGGTGCCGACGGCCGCGAGCCGGGACCAGGACGGCAGCTGCGCCCCGGTCAGGATCACCGGGGCGTCGCCGCGGGGTCCGGTGAAGACAGGCGGGTCCTCGGCAGCCGCGATGCCGGGCAGCGTCAGCAGCACGCCGCCGACGACGGCGCCGCAGGTGGCGAGCACGAGGGCGCGGACGGAGGAGGACGGACGAGCGCGCACGGGGGCTCCACGGCAGGAGGTCGCGGAGGCGGGTGATCGCCGCCGCGTGGCGAGGGGCAGCGGCGCACCGCTGCAGCAACCGGACGGTAACCCCGCGAAGCGCCTCCGTACGCCGTTCGCTGAACTAGCCTCCCCCCATGGACGCCCTCGCCGGGCCGTACCTCGCGTCGGCCGCCCTGCTCGTCGCGGCGGGCGGCGCCAAGACCGTCGACCCGCTGCCCCTGGTGCGTGCGCTCCGGTCGGCCGGCCTGCCCGCGCCGGTGCTGCTGGTCCGCGCCGGCGCCGCCGCCGAGCTGCTGCTCGGGGTGCTGGCCGCCGCCACCGGCGCGCGTCCCGCTGCCGCAGCCGTCGCCGTCTCCTACGCGGCCTTCACCGGCTTCGTCCTGCTCGCCCTCGTGCGCGGCGGCGTGCTCGCGTCGTGCGGCTGCTTCGGCAAGGCCGACACCCAACCGACCCGTACGCACGTCGCGGTCACGGCCGCGCTGGGTGCCGTGGCCGCCGCCGTCGCGGTACGACCGACGGGACCACTGCCCGACCTGCTCGCCGGCCAGCCCGGTCACGGCGTGCCGCTGCTCGTCGTCACAGCGGCGGTCGCCGTCACGGCCTACCTCGTGCTGGCTCTCCTGCCGCTGCTGTCGGTGCGCACGTGACCGCCCTCGTCGTGGCGCTGGCCGTCGCCGTGCTGCTGCTCGCCGTGCTCGTGGCCGGCCTGCTGCGCAGCCACGCCGAGATCCTCAAGGCGCTGCACGAGCTGGGCGCCGGGCTCGAGCTGGACCGCGCCCAGGGTCCGGTCGACGTGACGATCGACGGCGTGCGCGCCCCGCGCCGCTCGGGCTCGGTGGAGACCGCCGACAGCGTCACCGGCGAGACGCTCGAGGGCGAGGCCGTGGCGCTGTCCCTCAGCACCGGCACCGACACGCTGCTGGCCTTCCTGTCCTCGGGCTGCACCACCTGCGGCGCCTTCTGGGAGGCCTTCGCCGAGCAGCGGGTGCAGGTGCCCGGCGACGCGCGCCTGGTCGTCGTCACCAAGTCGCTCGACGAGGAGAGCGCGAGCACGCTCGCGAAGCGCGCGCCCGCGGCACGTGCCGCTGGTCGCGAGCAGCAGCGCGTGGGAGGGCTTCGGCGTCCCCGGCTCGCCGTACTTCGTCTACGTCGACGGCACCGGCCGCGTCGTCGGCGAGGGCTCGGCCGCGACCTGGCCGGCTGTCGCCACCCTCATGGGCCAGGCGCACGCCGACGACGCGCACCGCAGCGGGCGCCTGTCGCGCGAGGGCCGCGACGACGCCGCGCTGGCCGCCGCCGGCATCCGCCCCGGGGACCCCTCGCTGTGATCCTCCTGGTCGGCCTCCCGCTCGCGGCGCTCGCCGCGCTGCGCTCCACCTGGAGCCCTTGAGGTGAGTCGATGCTGACCAGCATCACCCCGCTCGGCGAGCGGGGCAGGGGCAACCGCTGCGCCGTGACGCTCACGGCGTACGTCCTGGGCTGCCTGCTGGGCGGCGCCACCACCGGTGTCCTCCTCGGCGCGCTCGGGAGCCTGCTGCCCGCCCTGCCGGTGCTCGCTCCTCGCCGGGCATCGCCTGCCTCGCAGGCGCTCTCGCCGACCTGCGCGGCACCCGGCTCGGCCGGCGGCAGGTCGACGAGGACTGGCTGACCCGCTACCGCGGCTGGGTCTACGGCGCCGGCTTCGGCTACCAGCTCGGGCTCGGCGTCGTCACCGTCGTCACGAGCGCGGCCACCCTCGCCGTGCTCGCCCTCGCCCTGCTCACCCAGTCCGTCGCCGGCGGGCTGCTCGTCGGCGCCGTCTTCGGCGCCGCCCGCGCCGTCCCCGCGCTGCTGCTCGGCCGCGCCGCCAGCCACGGCGAGCTGCGGACGCTCGCGGCCGGCATCGAGCGCCACGCACCGCTGGCCGCCCGCACGACCACCGCCGCGCTCGCCCTCGGCGGCGCCGTCCTGCTCACCGGAGCGCTGACGTGAACCTCGACCACGGCGGCCTCGCCTCGACGCTGCCCACCGGCTGGGAGGCCCGCGCCCGGCTGCAGCCGAGCAACGTCCCGGGCCGCCGCGGCAACCTCCTGCTGCACGCCGCGACCATCCCGCTGCCCGCCGAGCGCGGCGACTTCGGCAGCGGCGTCGTCGAGCACCTCGGACCGGACGACGTCTTCCTCTCGTTGTTCGAGTACGACGCCGCGGACGCCGGCAAGGCGCTGTTCGCGAGCCGCGGCCTGCCGGTGCTGCGCCCCAGCGACTTCTCCACCGCCGACCTCCAGCGCACCCAGCTCGGGCGCAGCGGCGGCCAGTGGTTCTTCCAGGTGGCCGGCCGGCCGTTCTGCCTGCACGTCGTGCTCGGCAGCCACAGCCGCCGGGCCGCGGGAGCCGCGCGCGCCACCGCGCTGCTGCTGCGCACCACCGTGGAGGAGCTGGCATGACCGCGACGAGCACCGCCCTCGCAGCGGTCGGCGAGGTGTCCGCCTCCACCCTCGGCCAGCGCGCCGTGGACCGGGTCACCGGCTGGCTGTCCGGCCGCACGTCCCGCCGGGGCTTCCTGCTGCGCGCCGGCCTGCTCGGCACCGCGCTGGCCGTCGACCCGAAGGGGTACGTCCTGCGCCCGGGCACCGCCTACGCCGCCGTGTGCGGCCCGGGCTCCGGCGCCACCAGCGGCTGGACCGTCTTCTGCGCGACCATCAACGACGGGGTGAACGCCTGCCCGCCCGGGTCCATCGCGGCCGGCTGGTGGAAGGCCGACGGCGCGTCGCTGTGCGGCGGCAAGGCCCGCTACATCATCGACTGCAACGCCACCTGCGCCACGTGCACCACCCCCGGCGCCCGGGCCGGCATCTGCTCGGCGAGCTGCTGGTCGTGCTCGTGCCAGAGCGGCCTGCCCGGCACCTGCGACCAGCGCAAGGTCTGCTGCAACGCCTTCCGGTACGGCCAGTGCAACCAGGACGTGCGGCAGGTCGGCGGCGTGCACTGCCGGGTCGTGTCCTGCACCCCGCCGTGGAGGTTCGAGGAGTGCTCGACCGCGCCGGCGACCGACAACCGGACGGTCGACCACAACAGCGACCGGCTGCCGCAGGCGTACACGCCGATCACCGCCACCTACATCGCGCTCGGCGAGAACGGCTCCGTCCTCGGCGCCTCGGTCTACGGCGAGCTGGCCACCGCCGGTGGGCGCGCGCAGCGCTACCAGCGCGGGCGCATCTCCTACAAGAGCAGCACCGGCGCGCGCGAGACGGTCGGCGCGGTCGCCCTGCGCTACGTGCGCGGTCGGCGCGGAGGCCGGCCCGCTCGGCTTCCCCGTGACCTCGCCCGTGGCCGTCGCCGGTGGCACCGCCCAGCGCTTCGAGGGCGGGCGCATCTCCTCGTCGCCGACGACCGGTGCCTGGGAGACCCTCGCCCCGATCTCCGTCGCGTACGTCTCGGCCGGCGCGGAGACCGGCCGCCTCGGCTTCCCCGTCGGCGGCGACACCGCGGTCGGCGACGGCCGCGGCCGCTACAGCCGCTTCCAGCGCGGGCGCATCTCGTGGTCGCCGTCCACGGGCGCGCGCGCGGTGACGGGCGCGCTGCACGAGCGGTACGAGCAGCTCGGCGCGGAGGCCGGCAGCCTGGGCTACCCGGTGGCCGACGAGGTGGTCGCCCGCGACTCGCCGTTCAAGCGGCTGGGCATGCCGCCCGGCCGCCGGCAGGAGTTCGAGCGCGGCACGCTGACCTCTGACGGGCGCACCGGGGTCGTGCTCGTCCTGCCGCGCGTCTGACGCCTCAGTCGGCGACGACGTACTGGTCGCGGCCGCGCGACTTCGCCTCGTACAGCGCGCGATCCGCGCGCAGCCGGGCGATCTGCGGGCTCCCGTCCCCGACCAGGGCGACGCCGATGGAGACGGTGGTGCGCACCCGGCGAGCTGCGTCGACCAGGCGCTGCGCCACGACCTGCGCGTTGGCGGCGTCGACCGGCAGCAGCACGGCCATCTCGTCGCCACCGACGCGGTAGAGCAGCGCGTCGTCGCGCAGGTGCGCGGTCAGCTCGTCGGCCAGTGCGCAGAGGAGGCGGTCGCCCGCGACGTGCCCGAAGGTGTCGTTGACCTGCTTGAAGTGGTCGACGTCGACGAGCACGCAGGCAGCGTCGGTGCCCGCGCGCTCGAGGTCCTCGACGAAGGAGGCGGCGTTCTTCAGCCCGGTGAGCGGGTCCTCCTTGGCGCGCCGGCTCAGCTCGGCCATCGCCTCGGCGTTCGACAGCGACGCGGCGGTCTGCGCGGCGAGCAGCTCGAGCGCGGCGCCGACCGTCGGGTCGTGCGGCACGGGGTGGGTGTCCGCCGTGGTCAGCAGGCCGGTCACGCGGCCCGCCACGACGAGCGGCTGCACGGAGATGGCGCGCACGCCCGCGCGCAGCAGGAACTCGTAGCCCGCCGGCACGTCGACGCCGCCGGGGAAGTGCGAGGAGGTGCCCGTGTCGACCCACGCCGCCATCACGCGGTGGTCGTCGTCGGTCCACTCGGCAAGGGTCCCCGCCAGTGGGCCCTTGGCGCAGACCACCACCCAGCGGCCGTCCGCGTCCTCCTCGGACAGGGCCGCGCTGCTCATGCCGGACACCTGCACCGCGCCCTCCACGGAGCGGGTGCGGATCTCGTCGCCGTCGGTCAGGGCGGTCAGGCCGACGGCGATGCGGGCCAGTCGCTGCGCGAGCGGCACCGGCGGCATGCCCCCGAGCCGCTCGATCGTCGCGCCGAGCACGTCCGCGGCGGTCGTCAGCCGCTGCGCGATGTCGTCGGGCAGGAAGGAGGTGGACTCGACGTTGACCGCGCCCACGGTCCGGCCGTGCACGAAGACGGGCACCGACGCCTCGGCGAGCAGGCCGGGGACCGCGCCGATGAACGCCGGGTCCTGCCGCACGTCGGCGATGACGACGGCCTGGCCGGTCGTGACGACGCGGCCGATGATGCCGGTCTCGGGGGTGAAGCCGTCGACCACCTGGAAGTAGCCGCGGGCGGCCTGGCAGCGCAGCCGGCCGTCGACGAGCAGGTAGATGCTCGGCAGGTCGTAGGTCTCGCGCAGGTCGTCGGCGAGCCCCTCGCAGGCCTCCGCCAGGGTGGTCGCCGACGCGCACCGCGCGAAGCTCCCGGAGCGCTGCACCGGGAGCGCCGGGTGCAGGCCCGCTGCACCGGTCGACGACATGGGGGAAGCCTCGGCCCACGGGGCCGCGTGCTGGAGCGCTGCCGGCAGAGATGGCCCGTACGGGCCATGCCGCGTGGCCACGCCGGACCCGGCCAGGCGAGGGACGCTGGGCCGGACGCCTGCCGGACCCGCCGGTAGCCTGGGGGCCAGTCCCGGCGGGGCCGCACGCGGGTCGTCCGCTTCGTCCCGCACTGCCCGACCCCCTGGAGCGACGTGTCCACCCCCGAGCGGGCAGCCCTCTCCCCGCCCTCCCGGGCGCTGCTGCTCGAGAACATCCACTCCGACGCGGCGTGGACCCTCAAGGACGCCGGCTACGACGTGGAGCGCCTCGAGCGCGCGCTGGGCACCGACGAGCTGGCCGAGCGGCTGGCAGGCGTGCGGCTGCTCGGCATCCGCTCCAACACGACGGTCACCGCCGAGGTGCTGGACGCCGCGCCCGACCTGCTGGCCATCGGCGCCTTCTGCATCGGCACCAACCAGATCGACCTGGCCGCCGCCGCCGAGCGCGGGGTCGCCGTCTTCAACGCGCCGTTCTCCAACACGCGCAGCGTCGTCGAGCTGGCGCTGTCGGAGATCATCGCGCTGACGCGCCGGCTGACCGAGAAGAACGCCGACATGCACGCCGGCCGCTGGGACAAGTCGGCCGTGGGCAGCCACGAGGTGCGCGGCCGGCGGCTCGGCATCGTCGGCTACGGCAACATCGGCAGCCAGCTGTCCGTGCTCGCCGAGGCGCTCGGCATGTCCGTGCTGTTCTTCGACACGACCGACAAGCTCGCGCTGGGCAACGCCCGCCGCTGCGGCACGCTCGACGAGCTGCTCGCCGAGAGCGACGTCGTCACGCTGCACGTCGACGGGCGGGTGTCGAACAACAGCCTGTTCGGCGAGGAGCAGTTCGCCCGGATGCGCCCGGGCAGCATCTTCCTCAACCTCTCGCGGGGGTTCGTCGTCGACCACGGCGCGCTGCGCAAGCACGTCGAGAGCGGCCACATCGCGGGCGCGGCCGTCGACGTCTTCCCGGTCGAGCCGAAGAAGACCGGCGAGGAGTTCGTCTCCGAGCTGCGCGGGCTGTCCAACGTCATCCTCACCCCGCACGTGGGCGGGTCGACCGAGGAGGCGCAGCAGGACATCGGGCACTTCGTCGCCGGCAAGCTGCGCGACTACGCCGCCGAGGGCACGACCGCGCTGTCGGTGAACCTCCCGCAGGTCGCGCTGCCGCGCGCCGCCGGCACCCGGCTGCTGCACCTGCACCTGAACACCCCCGGCGTGCTCGCCACCGTGACGTCGCTGCTCGCCGAGCACGGCATCAACATCGAGGGCCAGCTGCTCGCGACCGCCGGCTCGCTCGGCTACGTCGTCACCGACGTCGGCGCCGCCGAGGTGCGAGTCGTTCGCGGGAGCTCTGCGCGCGCTGCCGGAGACCGTGCGCCTGCGCGTCCTGTCGTGACGCTCCCGCTGGACGCGCTGCGTGCGGCGGTCGGCGCGGAGCACGTGCTGACCGACGCCGACCTGACCGCGTCGTACGAGCGCGACTGGACCGGCCGCTTCGCCGGGCGGGCCGGCTGCGTGGTGCGCCCCCGCAGCACCGACGAGGTCGCCGCCGTCCTGTCCGCGTGCGATGCCGCGGGCGCGCCCGTCGTGGTGCAGGGCGGCAACACCGGCCTGGTCGGCGGCGGCATCCCCGCCGGCGGCGAGGTGCTGCTCTCGCTGACCCGGCTCGACGAGCTGGGCGAGGTGGACGTCCCGGCGGCGCAGGTCACCGTCGGCGCCGGCGTCACCCTGGCGGTGCTGCAGGCGCACGCGCGGGCCGCCGGGCTCGACTTCGGCGTCGACCTGGCCGCGCGCGACAGCGCGACCGTCGGGGGCCTGGTCGCGACGAACGCCGGCGGCATCCGGGTGCTGCGCTACGGGTCGATGCGCGCGCAGCTGCTGGGCGCGGAGGCGGTGCTCGCGGACGGCTCGGTCGTCAGCCGGCTCGCCGGGCTGCTCAAGGACGGCACCGGCTACGACCTCGTGTCGCTGCTCGCCGGCAGCGAGGGCACGCTCGGCGTGGTCACGAAGGTGCGCCTCAAGCTGGTGCCGAGGGCGCGCAGGAGCTGTGTCGCGCTGCTCGCGCTGGAGTCCACGCAGGCGGCGGTGGACCTGCTGCCCGGCCTGCGCGACCGGCTGCCCTCGCTGTCCGGCGCCGAGCTGGTCTACGCCGACGGCATCGCCCTGGTGCGCAAGCACTCCGGGCTGCCCGCGCCGTTCGCGCAGGACCACCCGGCGTACCTGCTGCTCGAGTGCGCCGACCGCACGGACCCGACCGACGCGCTGGTCGAGGCCGTGGGCGAGGCCGAGGGGCTGCTCGACGCCCGCATCGCCAGCGACGCCGCCGGGCAGCGCGCGCTGTGGGCCTACCGCGAGCAGCACACCGAGGCGATCAACGCCGAGGGCGTCCCGGTCAAGCTCGACGTGTCGGTCCCGCTGCGCTCGCTGCCGGAGCTCGTGGACCGGCTGGCGCCGACCATCGCCGGCGTGGTGCCCGACGCGCGCGCGGTCGTCTTCGGCCACGTCAACGAGGGCAACCTGCACGTCAACGTGCTCGGTGCCGGTGAGCTGGCCGAGCAGGTCACCGACGCGGTCCTGCGGGTCGTCGCCGGGCTGCACGGCTCGATCAGCTCCGAGCACGGGGTCGGCCGCGCGAAGGTGGCCTGGCTCCAGCTGTCGCGCAGCGCGACCGAGATCGCGGCGATGCGGGCCATCAAGGACGCGCTCGACCCACGCGGGACGCTCAACCCCGGTGTCCTCCTCCCGGGTGGTCCAGTCCCCGCCTAGACCGGTCGAGAACGGGACCGAGCGGCCTGCCCCGTGCCGCTCGGAACCGGAGATGCGCGATGAGCACGTCCTGCGGCAGCTGCGTCTGCAGCCGCCCTGCCCGCACCTGCACCGGGGGCCGCCTGGTCCTCGCCACGCAGGTCGACCACACCGCGACCGCCCTGCGCTCGCTGGCCCTGCGCCGCGGCACGCCCCTGCGCGTGCTCGGCCCTGGCCTGCTCGAGCTGCGCGGCGAGGGTCTCGACGCCTTCGTGGAGCGGGCCCGCCGCGACCTCAGCTCGGTGGAGGCCGCCGAGGTCCGCTGCCTGATCACCGACGGGGCCCTGCCGGACAGCGCGCTGCTCGCCCAGGCCCTGTCCGCACCGAGCCTGTCCGCCGCCGGCGCACGGGTGCAGCACCGCGACCTGCTGCCGCTGTTCGAGGACGAGCACGCGGCTTTCCACTCGGTGTACCAGCCGATCGTGTCGCTGGAGACCGGCCGCACGGTGGCGCACGAGGCGCTGCTGCGTGCCACGGACGCCGAGCGGCCGGCCCGTCCTCCCCGACGTGCTCTTCCCGGCAGCGGAGGCGGCCGGCTGGACGCACGTGCTCGACCGCATCGGCCGCACGACCGCGCTGCACCACGCCGGCCCGTGGCTCGACGAGGACCTGCTGTTCATCAACTTCGTGCCGACCTCCATCTACCGACCCGAGGTCTGCCTGCGCACGACCGAGAAGGCCGCCCACGACGCCGGGCTCTCCCTCGACCAGCTGGTCTTCGAGGTCACCGAGGGGCACCAGGTGCACGACCTCGACCACCTCGACGCCGTCTTCGCCTACTACCGCCAGCGCGGCTGCCGCGTCGCCATCGACGACCTCGGCGCCGGCTACTCGTCGCTCAACATGCTGGTCCGCCTCCAGCCGGACTTCGTCAAGCTGGACAAGGAGATCGTGCAGGCCCTGCCCGACCCGGTGAGCGCTGCCGTGGTCTCGGCCATCGTCGCGATCACCCACGCGTACGGCGGCGAGGTCCTGGCCGAGTGCGTCGAGACCGAGGAGCAGGCGCACGCGGCGCGGGAGCTCGGCGTCGACCTCGGCGCAGGGCTGGCACTTCGGCCGTCCGGTGCGGCCCGACGTCCCGGGCCGCACGGCGGCGCCGGTCGTCGTCCCCGCCCGGCCGGACGCCGCCGTGGCCCTCCTGGGCGGGGCCGAGCCCGTCGCCGACCTCGACGCGCTGCTGCAGCGCGCGGTCGCCACCAGCGCCAGCGGCGTCGTGCTCGTCGACATGACCGCGCCGGACATGCCGGTGCTGCACGTCAACCCGGCCTTCGAGCGGATGTCGGGCTACTCCGCGGCGGAGGTCGTCGGGCGCAACTGCCGCCTCCTGCAGACGCCGGAGACCGACGCGAGCGTCGTGGCCGGGATCGCCGCCGCCCTGGGCGCCGGCGACGAGCACACGTGCGTGCTGCTCAACGCGCGCAAGGACGGCTCGCGCTGGTGGAACGAGCTGCACCTGTCGCCGCTCCGCGACGAGTCCGGGCGGCTGACGCACTACGTCGGCTTCCAGCACGACGTGACCGGGCGCGTCCAGGCCGAGCAGCAGCTGCTGCACCTGTCCTCGCACGACAGCCTGACCGGGCTGCTGAACCGGGGCGCGCTGCTCGACCGGCTGGCCGAGGCCGTCACGCCGGTGCACGGCAGCGCAGCAGTCGCTGGCCGTGCTGTTCCTGGACCTCGACGGCTTCAAGTCCGTGAACGACACGCACGGCCACGCCGTCGGCGACCGGGTGCTCGCCGAGGTGGCCGAGCGGCTGCGCGGCGGTCCTGCGCAGCGGTGACCTGCTGGCCCGGCACGGCGGGGACGAGTTCGTCGCGGTGCTCGCCGGTCTCGGCTCCTTCGACGCTCAGCGGGTCGCGGCCCGCGCGGTGCAGGACCTGGAGGCGGCCCTGCGGCGGCCGGTGCTCGTCGAGGGCCGCCCGGTCGTGCTCGGCGTCAGCGCCGGCGTCGCCCTGCTGCCCCGCGACGGCGCGAGCGCCGAGCAGCTGCTGCGCGCGGCCGACCGCGCGATGTACGCCGCGAAGGCCGGCCGTCAGGTGCCGCAGCAGGTGTGACGCGCGAGAGGGGCGGCACCCGCAGGCGCCGCCCCTCCCGTACGTGCTGGTGCTGCTAGCCGGCGGGCTGGAACTTCGCGGCCAGCGCCATGATCTCGTCGGTCGTCGACTGCGGGACGATGGCCGCGCTCATGTCGTTGATCTCGTCCAGGTGGGCCTGGATCTCCTCGGCGGTGGGCGTGTTCCCCTGGCCGGCGAACCAGCCCTCGCCGAGGGTCCACTTCACCGCGGCGTAGCGGCCGCCCGCCGCGGAGTACGCGCCGTGCGTCGTGGTGCAGGCCTCGCTGCAGAGGTAGGCCACCATCGGCGTGACCAGCTCGGGCGCGAGGTAGTTGGCGAACTCGCCGAGCAGCTCCTCGGTCATGCGGGTCTTGGCGACCGGCATGATCACGTTGGAGAGGATGCCGGCGCGGGCGCCCTCGACGGCGATCGTGTTCGACAGGCCGACCAGGCCCATCTTCGCCGCCGAGTAGTTGGTCTGGCCGAAGTTGCCGAACGTCGCGTTGGACGCGGTGAAGACGAAGCGGCCGTAGCCGTTCTCCTTCATGTTCGCGAAGGCCGGCTGGCTGACGTAGAAGGCGGCCTTGAGGTGGACGTCGATGATGGCGTCGAGGTCGTCCCAGGTGAGCTTGAGGAAGCTCTTGTCGCGCAGGAAGCCGGCGTTGTTGACGACGATGTCGACCTTGCCGAACGTGTCGATCGCGGTCTGCACGATCGCCGCGCCGCCCTCGGGCGTCGAGACCGAGTCGAAGTTGGGGGCGGCGTCGCCACCGGCGGCCTTGATCTCGTCGACGACCTTCTGTGCGGCGGTGTGGTCGCCGCCCTTGCCCTCGACGCTGCCACCGAGGTCGTTGACGACGACGGCCGCACCGCGGCGGGCGAGCTCGAGGGCGTAGGTGCGGCCGAGGCCGCCGCCGGCGCCGGTGACGACGGCGACGCGGCCGTCGAAGCTGATGTCGGACAAGGCGGTGCTCCTGCGAGATCGGGGATGGAGAGCCGCCATCGTCCCGCGCTCGCGCTACCCGCCGGTAGCCGCCCCCCGTCAGCGTGCGAAGTCGACGGCGCCCGTCCGGTCGAAGCCGGACCACGAGCCGGCGACGACACCGCGACGGCTCACGGCGTAGACGCCGTCCGCGTCGTGCAGCACCCGCTCGGCCGGTGCGTCCGGCAGCACCTCGAGCCGGCCCGCCTCCACCAGCGATCGGCCCTCGACGCGGATGCCGAGCGCCGAGCTCGTCGACCGGCCGTCCCACGTGCTGAACGGCAGCAGGGCCGTGCCCCGCTCGGCGTCGTAGCCGAAGGCGCGGGAGTCGTCCGCCGCCGGGGTCCAGCCCTGACCGAGCGACAGCCGGTCGACCTGCACCGGCTTGCTCCGGTCGGAGAGGTCGAACAGCGACACCTGCATGCCGGTGGTGCGCCCGTTGCTGTCGGCGTCCATCCCGACGCCGAGCAGCAGGTCGTCGCCGACCGGGTGCAGGTAGGTCGAGAAGCCCGGCACCTCCAGCTCGCCGAGCAGCGGGGCGACGTCGGGTCGGCGAGGTCGAGCACGTAGAGCGGGTCGGTCTGCCGGAACGTGACGACGGTCGCGAGGTCGCCGAAGTAGCGCACGGCGTAGATGCGCTCCCCGACACCCAGGCCGTTGAGCCGTCCGACCTGCACGAGGCCCGATTCCCGCTCCTCGAGCACCGCGATGCTCGACGCGGTCGGGGTGTACCCCCCACGGCGGCGCGCTGGTGGTGGCGACGCGCAGGTGGCCCTCGTACGAGCTGAGCGCCCAGCGGCCCATGACGTAGCCGGGCACCGAGCCGCAGCCGGCGTACCTCGTGCGGTCCGGTTCGGAGGTGTCGAAGGCGTGCAGCTCGGTCGTCACCTCCTGCTCCACGCCGACGGTCGCCGTGTCCGAGGTGGGCCGGACGTCGGCCGGCGGCGCGGTGGTGCCCCAGCGGCTGGTGGCGACGTACAGCCGGTCCGCCGACGCGTAGACCAGGTCGCCGTCGGTCGTGACGCCGGTGCGTGTCGCGGGGCGCCAGCCCTCGGCCGAGGTCGAGGGTCGTGACGAGCAGGGTGCTGCCGCCCCGCGGTTGCGGGCGCGTGCCGCACCTCCTCGCAGCCGAGCGCCTGGCCCTCGGACAGCACCATGCCGCTCGGGCCGCGCCGGACCAGGTGCGGCAGCACGTCGGCCAGGCCGACCGCCTGCGCCCGGCGGCGGTTCTCCGCGAGCGCCTCGTCCTGCTGCGCCTGCCCGTACGGCGCGGCCGGCTGCACCCCGTCCGGCGACGGGGCGTGGCTCGTGACCAGGCGGACGGCGCCGTCGGACAGCCGCGCGGACAGGTAGCGGCCGTCCAGCTCGACCTCCTCGAGCAGCGTCGGCTGCGCCGGGTCCGCGACGTCGAACAGCATCGCGGTGGTCGCGCTCTGCTGAGGCCCCCAGAGCATGCTGCGGGCCGGACCGCCGAACCCGCTGTGCCCGTGCGGCACGAGCACCAGGACCCGGTCGCCGTCGACGAGCAGCTCGGCGCCCCACGCCTGCTGCCCCAGCGGCGCACTGCCCAGCAGCTCGGGGGTCGTCCCGCGGCGCAGCACCTGGAGCCGTTCGTTGGCGATGGCCAGCAGCAGGTCGCCGGAGGTCTTCGCGAGGTCGGGCTCGTCGACGCCCCGCTCCTGCAGGTTCGTGCCGGTCGGACCGGACCCGACCGCGTCGGCCGTCGCGCCCGCTGCTGCCGCCGCCATCGGGAGGGTGGCGGTCGAGCGGGCGGCCTCCAGCATCACCAGCCCCTCGCCGAAGCCCCACGGGGTGGCCGTGCGCACCAGCTCGGTGCGGTACTGGTCGAGCAGCGCCCCGCAGGAGCCGTACGGCACCAGGGCCTCGGCGGCAGCCTCCGGCGCGGCGCCCGGCAGCAGGGTGACCGCTCCGGCGGCGACCACGAGGGCGGCGACGACGCCGGCCCCGGCGGAGAGAGAGCGAGACGGCACGGCGACCCCCAGGTGGTGTGGTTGGGGGTGGGACGCAGCCGGAGGCGTTCCGGTTGCCGTCCTGGGCAGGCTGTCGTCGTGATCCTCTCGACGCCGCGGCTCGACCTGCACCCGCTCCCGCTCCCGCTGATCGACGCGCTGCTGGAGGGCGACCTCGACCGGGCTCGCGCGCTCGCGCCGTTCCCGATCGCCGCGGAGGACTTCGAGGGCGACGAGTACGTGCTCGGCCTGCGGCAGACCCAGCTGCGCGCCGATCCGTCCGAGCTGCCGTGGCTGTACCGCGCCGCCGTCTCGCGCGAGACCGGCCGGGTCGTCGCCCGCTGCGGCTTCCACGCGCCGCCCGACGCCGACGGGATGGTGGAGCTCGGCTACCGGGTGCAGCCGCGGTGGCGCCGCCAGGGGATCGCCACCGAGCTCGCGACCGGGATGCTGGCCTGGGCGGCGGAGCAGGGCGCCACGACGTGCGTGGCCAGCACGACGCCGGACAACGTCGCGAGCCAGGCGGTCCTCGCGCGACTGGGCTTCGTCCGCACCGGCGAGTGGATGGACGAGGTCGACGGCCTGGAGTGGGTCTACGCGCTGGAGCTGGTTCGCTAGAGTGCTGCGCGACGGCCGCGAGGCTGTCGGGGAGGCGTCGCCTAGTCCGGTCTATGGCGCCGCACTGCTAATGCGGTTTGGGTCTCAAGCCCATCGGGAGTTCAAATCTCCCCGCCTCCGCGCACTGCTGCGGGTCCGGCCTCCGGCCGGGCCCGCAGCGTCGTCTGCGCACCAGGGGCCGCAGGCTCGGCCGGGAGGACGACCGGCCGCCGTGTCGGTGCCGGGGCGCCGGGCGCCGGTGCGTACGGTCGGGGCATGGACAGCGGCACCGGCTCCTCGCTGACCTTCGACCTGCGCGGACTGGTCTGGGGGATCGACAGCGAGGTCGCGCAGATCACCAGCCTGTGCCGCCGGATCGACCAGCGGGTGCGCGAGGTGAACGTCGCGCGCGCCGCGCTCGCCGCACGGCTCCTGGTGCTCGACGACCTGGTCGAGGCGGCCGGCGACCCCGACCTGCGCGCGTGGCTGGAGACGGTCGCCGCGGTGCCTGTGCCGCAGGTGACCGAGGTCTTCCCGGACCGGCTGTACGTCGACTGACGCCGACGGCCGGCACCCGCGAGGGGGGCCGGCCGTCGAGGCGCTGCGGGACTAGCCGCCGTAGATGCGCTCGGGGAACTCCTCCTCCACCTGCGGCAGCTGCGGCTGGATGCTGGTGTCGAGGAAGGCGCTCAGGTTGACGTCCTCGGCGGCCGCACGCAGGTCGTCCAGGTGCAGCAGGCGGCTGGTGGCCTCGGCACGCAGGTCGTTCAGCGCGTTGACGTGCTCGTCGATCTGACCGGACAGCCCGGTGATCGCGGTGACCTGCTCCTCGATGCCGCTGACCAGCTCGCGCAGCGCGGACGCGAGGGCGCTGCTGCCGGACAGGGCGTCGCGGCTGCGGGAGCTGCTCGCGCTGCTGCTGGAGCTGCTGCGCGCGCTGCTGCTGCGGCCGCTGCCCTTGCTGCTGCCGCGTCGGCTGCTGCTCTTGCTCCCGCTGCGGCTGCTCGCCTTGGCCGGGGTCGCCGTCTCGGTGCTGGCGTCGTCGCTCACTGTTCCTCCATGTCGTCGCCGGCCGCGGGGCTCGGCAGCCGGATGTCGGGACGATCCTGGCACGTCTGAGGCCGTCCCGGACGATCAACCTCTCCGCGTCGCCGTGCCGCCGTCTGTCGTGCAGGCTGAGGACATGACGAACCGGAGCCGAGCGCTGCTGCTGACCGGAGTCGCGGTGGTGCTGGCGCTGGCCGCCGGGCTGGTGCTCGGGCGCGGCACCGCCGACGGGGTGCCGCGCGTGGACGCCGCCGTCGACATCGGCTTCGCGCGGGACATGTCGGTGCACCACGCGCAGGCGGTGCGCATGAGCGCCGTGCTGCACCGGCGCTCCGCCGACCCGGAGCTGAACTACCTGGCGCTGGACATCCTCACGACGCAGCAGGGCCAGATCGGCATCATGTCCGGCTGGCTCGACCTCTGGGGCCACACGCAGCGGACGACGGCCCCGTCGATGGGCTGGATGGGCCACGAGGGCCCGATGCCGGGCATGGCCAGCGACGAGCAGGTGGCGCAGCTCGAGGTGCTGCCGGTGCCGCAGCTCGAGGAGCAGTTCCTCCGCCTGATGGTCCGGCACCACCAGGGCGCGGTGCCGATGGCGGCCTACGCCGTGGAGCACGCCAGCAGCCCGGAGGTCGTCCGCCTCGCCCGCGCGATGGAGCAGAGCCAGGCCGCCGAGATCGAGCTCATGCAGGGACTGCTCGCACAGCGCGGTGCCGCGCCGGAGCCGGCTGCGGACGCGTCCGCCCACAGCGGGCACGGCTGAGGCCCCGCACCGCGAGCCGGTATGCTCCTGCACCGTGCCGCTCGCGGCGCGCGCGCTCGTAGCTCAACGGATAGAGCACTTGACTACGGATCAAGAGGTTGCAGGTTCGAATCCTGCCGAGCGCACTCCTGACGCCCCAGCACGCAGCCGGGGGACCCGGCGTCCAGCCGCTGTCCCCGCGGCGAGACCGCGACGCTGAGCGTCCTCGCCGCAGTGGGTGCGCGGGGCACGGTGCAGGACGTCGAAGCAGGGGTGGATGGCCACAGGGGACAGGCGCTCGCCGCGCGGCGGCGCGTCCTCGTCGCGCGCGCCGCGACGGACCCGGCCGCGCCAGGAGGAGGGCGTCCTGCCGGTCCTCGCCAAGGCGGTACGAGACGTCGAGCAGGCCGTGCAGCGCGGCCGGGTGCGCCCGTCGACGCGCAGCACCTTCCAGGCGGTCGCCCTGCTCGTGCGCGAGGAGCGCGCGCGCATCCAGGCCGACGACCTCAGCGAGGGCCGGCGCACCGAGCAGCTCAAGCGGCTGGACGGCGTCGCCACAGCACTGGCCCGTACGGCCGCGCGGGACGGCTCGCTGCTCACGCTGCTGACCGACGACGCGGAGGTGCCGTTCGAGACGCGCGCGCTGCTGCGCGAGATGCGCGAGGCCGCCGGCATCGCGTCGCCGCCCGAGCCGGAGCCGACCCGCGCCGGCCCCACCGGCACGTCGGCGCCCGCGCCGGAGCGGCGCGTCGTCCCGCAGTCGGTCATCTCGCGGCAGCTGGCGAACCCGTTCCTGGAGCCGGACTTCTCCGCGCCGCCGCCGGCGCCCAAGCCGCGGCTGCTCGCCACGTGGGAGCTGCTCGGGCCGCTGCTGCGCGCCTTCGAGCAGGCCTCCGGCGGCGCGTCGTCCTGCATGCGGCTGCCCGAGCCGGAGGCGGTGCCGCTGCCCGCCGGGCGCGAGCTGATGCCGCACCAGGCGCAGGTCGTCGCGGCCGCGGCCGAGGGCCACCGCACCTTCCTGCTCGCCGACGAGCCGGGCCTCGGCAAGACGGCGCAGGCGCTGCTCGCCGCGGAGGCAGCCGGCACCTACCCGCTGCTCGTCGTCGTGCCGAACGTCGTCAAGACCAACTGGGCGCGCGAGGCCGGCATCTGGGTGCCGAACCGCGCGGCGACCGTCGTGCACGGCGACGGCGAGGACGTCGACGGCTTCTCCGACATCGTGGTCGTCAACTACGACGTGCTCGACCGGCACGTCGGCTGGCTGGCGACGTTCGGCTTCCGCGGGATGGTCGTCGACGAGGCGCACTTCATCAAGAACAAGACCAGCCAGCGCTCGCGGCACGTGCTCGAGCTGTCCGAGCGCATCCGCTCGCGCACGGTGCGGCCGCTGCTCATGGCGCTCACCGGAACACCGCTCATCAACGACATCGAGGACTTCCTCGCCATCTGGGAGTTCCTCGGCTGGATCGACGAGGACGACCCGAGCCCGACGCTGATGGCCGCGCTCGAGCGCAACGGCTCGACGCCCAGCGAGTTCGACTTCTACCCAGCGGCGCGGCAGGCGGTCATCGACCTCGGCATCGTGCGCCGCCGCAAGGTCGACGTCGCCTCCGACATCCCGGCCCGCCGCATCGCCGACCTGCCGGTCGAGCTCGACGGTGCGCTCGGCCGCTCGATCCGCGACGCCGAGCGCGTCCTCGCCCGGCGCCTGGTCAAGCGGTACGAGAGCGCGCTCGAGGCGCGCGACCCCGGCGTGGTGCACACCGGGATCGACCGCGAGCTGGTGCGCAAGGTCGCGCAGTGGGAGCGGCAGGACACCGACGAGAAGGCCGACGGCGAGAACGTCTTCTCGATGATGCGGCGCATCGGCCAGGCCAAGGCCGTGCTCGCCGCGGACTACGCCGCGCAGCTCGCGCGCAACGTCGGCAAGGTCGTCTTCTTCGCCAAGCACGTCGACGTCATGGACGCCGCGGAGCAGACGTTCGCGCAGCGCGGGCTGGGCTACTCCTCCATCCGCGGCGACCAGACGCCGCGGGTGCGGCAGCAGAGCATCGACGCGTTCGTGAACGACCCGGACGTCGCCGTCGTCGTCTGCTCGCTCACCGCGGCGGGCGTCGGCCTGAACCTGCAGGTGGCGTCCAACGTCGTGCTCGCCGAGCTGTCGTGGACCTACGCCGAGCAGACGCAGGCGATCGACCGCGTCCACCGCATCGGTCAGGACCAGCCCGTCACGGCCTGGCGCATCATCGCCGCGCAGACGATCGACGCGCGCATCGCCGAGCTCATCGACGACAAGGCCGGGCTCGCGGCGCGCGCGCTGGACGGCTCCGACGAGGAGGTCTCGTCCTCGGTGGACGTGCAGCTCGAGGCGCTGGTCTCGCTGCTGACGGACGCGCTGGAAGCGCGCTGACCCAGCTCCCACAGGCCGTGCGCGTCGTAGAACGCGGCGACCTCGTCCAGCTCGGCGTCCTGCGCGGCCGGGCCGGCGACCCACCAGTCGGCACCCGGCAGCCCCTCGCACCGCTCGACTGACGCGCGCAGGACGACGGCGGTGCGCAGCCGGGTCATGCGGCCTCCGGGTGGCGGGTGCGGGTCAGCGTGCCGCGCCCAGCCCGCCGCACGTCAGACTGGCGCGTGCGCACCGTGTCCTGCTCCCTCGCCGCCGACGTGCTCGCGCCCGCGACGCTCGAGCTGCAGGTCGCCGTCGCGGGGAGCCCTGCGGCGGAGTCGCTCGAGGTCCGGCTCGACGGCCGCCCGGTGCCGCTGCGCGAGCTGGCGGTCGACGTCGGTGGCCGGCTGCACCTGGCCGCGGTGCCGGCCGGCCGGCTCGAGGTGGACTACCGCGCCGAGGTCGCCGGAGCGCTGCCCGCCGCGACGGAGCAGCCGCTCGACCGGACCGTCTACCTGCGGCCCAGCCGGTACGCGCCGTCCGACCGGATGACCGCCCTCGCCCGCGCCGAGCTCGATCCCGGCGCCTCCCCCGCCGAGCTGCTGCGCGACGCCGCGGCGTGGGTCGGGCGACGGCTGTCGTACGTGTCCGGCAGCAGCAGCGGCACCGACGGCGCGGTCGAGACGCTGCTCGCCGGAGCGGGTGTGTGCCGCGACTACGCGCACCTGGTCGTCGCGCTGCTGCGCGCGCTCGACGTACCTGCGCGCCTGGTGTCGGCGTACGCGCCGGGCCTTGCCCCGATGGACTTCCACGCGGTGGTCGAGGCGCTGGTCGACGGCACCTGGTGCGTCGCCGACGCGACCCTGCTGGCACCGCGCGGCACGCTGCTGCGGATCGCCACCGGACGGGACGCCGCCGACACCGCCTTCCTCTCGTCGTACGGCGGCGAGGTGCGGCTCGAGCAGCTGCAGGTGACGGCCTTGGTGGCGGGCCCGCTGCCGGTGGACGACCTGGACGCGCTCGTCGTCCTGCGCTGACCTCTCAGCCGGTGCGGCACAGCCGCAGCACGCACAGGCCCGGAGTCCGCCGCGCCTGCGCCATCGTCCGGCGCAGCTCCGCGTCGTCGCCCTGCACCGTGGCGATGACGTCGTACGGACCGCTCGTGAGCACGGCCTCCGAGACGGCGGGCAGTGCCGCGACGTACTGCGCGGCCTCCTGCGCCCGGCCCGGGTCGATCTGCAGCAGCACGTGCGCCCGGCTGTCCACCTGCCACCTCCGTCGTCGGTGCGACCAGCCTGGCGGCGGCAGGTGACCGTCCGGTCTCGCCCGCGTTACGGCTCGTGGCAGGCTTGGGACGTGTCCGCGCCTGCCCCTCGCGTCGCCGTCCTCCGCGACTACCCGCTGCGCCTCTGGTACGAGCAGAACGAGTACTTCGAGGGGCTGCTGCGGGAGTACCGGCTGCTGCTCGAGGGGCAGTCCGAGGCGCACGCGTCCGCGCCGAGCCGGCTGGTGGAGCTGGCGACCGAGCTGGGCGGCCGCTTCGGCGGGGTGCTGCAGACGGTCAACGCCGAGCGGCAGCGGGCGCTCGACGAGGGCCTGGACCGGATGGACTCGCTGGTGCCGATCGGCCCCGCGCTGCTCCCGGTGCTCGAGCACGTGCGGGAGGTGCTGGAGCTCAGCGACGAGTACTGCCGCGCAGGCAGGCTGCTGTCACTGCCCCGCCCGCCCGAGCTGATCGCCTTCGCCACCTGGACCGGCACCGAGCTGGTCGCCCAGCTCGAGGGCGCCGCGCCGAGCCCTTGGCCAGGTCCCTTCTAGGAGCGCGCGACGAGGCCCGCCGACGGGTGCCGGCGGGCCTCGGGTCGTGCGCGGCGCGCAGGGTCAGGCGGCGCTGCTCGTCGCGGCGGGCGACGGCGTGGTCGGGGTGCTGCTCTGCGGAGCCGGCCCGGCCGGACCGTCGCCGTCGTGGTCACCACCGCCGCCGGGTCCGCAGATCGGGTCGTCGAGCGAGTCGGTGATGCGGGTCTGCAGGTCCGCCGCGCGGGCGTCGGCCTGCGCCTGCGTCAGCCGTCCGTCGGTGACCGCCGCGGCGAGCTCGGCCTTCTCGGCCTTGACCAGCGCGGCGACGAGGTCGTCCTCGGACACGCCCTGCGCGGCGGCGACCTCGGCCAGCGTCTTGCCGGCCTCGGCCTGCGCCCGCAGCTCGTCCTGGGTGAGGCCGAGCGCGTCCGCCGCTGCGGCGAGGTCGGCGCCGTGGCGGCCGCCGCCCCGGCCGTGGTGGCCGCCGGGCTCGGGCATCGTCTCGGCGAGCGTCGTCGCCACCTCGTCGGCCTGCGACTGCGTGATCGTGCCGGCGGTGACCAGCCCGGCGAGGGCGTCCTTGAGCGAGGTGACGCGGTCGCTGACGGCGTCGGTGGTGCTGGTCGCCGCATAGGACACGGCGGGGGCGAGCAGGGCGCCACCGGCGACGCCGGTCAGGCCGAGCGTGCCGACGAGGGCGTAGGTCGCGAGCTTGGTGCGCATGGGGTTCTCCTGTTCGGGGGGCCGGCCCGGATGGCCTGCTGAGACGAGGTTGCGGCGCCGGGCTGGCAGGAGGATCGGCTGCGCCTGGGAGTCCGCTGGACGCCGGGATCGACTGCGGGACAGGCGGATCGGCGACGCCCTCGTGGGCTCGCACACGTCGTTCCCGGATGGCCGGACCGCCTGCAGGAAGGGCGGATCCGGCGCGCCGTGGCTCGCACTCACAGGTCCGTCACAGGTCCGCCACGGCTGGGTGCCAGGCAGCGCGCCATCCTCGGCGCAGTGGCAGGCCGCCCGGCCCGCCGGAACGAGGAGAACCCCATGCGCAAGAAGCTCGGCACGTTCGCGCTGGCCGGCGCGCTCGGCGTCACCGCCGTCGCGGGTGCGGCGCTGGTCGTGCCCGCGGTGTCCTACGCCGCGACCGGCGACAGCACCGCCCTCCAGGGCCGGGTCACGTCGATCAAGGACGCCCTCAAGGGGCTGGTCAGCGACGGCACCCTGACCCAGTCGCAGGCCGACGAGGTGGCCTCCACCCTGGCCGAGGCCCGTCCGGAGGGCCTGGGCCACCGTGGGCCCGGCGGGCGGGGGCCGGCGCTGGAGGCGCTGGCCTCCCTCGGCATCACCGCCGACGAGGTCCGTGCGGCGGCCGATGCCGGCAAGACGCTCGGCGAGCTCGCCGCGGAGCAGGGCGTCAGCGAGGAGAAGGTCGTGTCGACGCTCGTCGCCGCGGCGAAGGAGCGGCTCGCGGCGGGCGTCGCCGACGGTCGGCTGACGCAGGCCGAGGCCGACGAGAAGGCCGCCGACCTGCAGGCCCGCATCACCGAGGACCTGGACGAGCCGATCCGTCACCGCGGCCACGGCCCGCACGGCGGGCGGCACGGCGGTCCGGACGGCGACGGCGAGCGCGCCCCCGCCTCGCCCCCGCCGGCGGAGAGCCCCGACGCCTAGCCCTGCCGGACCCCAGGGACGCCCCACGGCCCGCTCGACCTCCCGGTCGGGCGGGTCGTCGGCATTCCCGTCGCGCCGGCCGCTCACAGCGGACGCACAGGGAACGGGCAGCGGCCTGTCAGGCTGGGGCCCGAACCTGGGGCCACCCCACCGACGAGGAGCTCCACCATGGCGACCGCCACCGCACCCGAGGCCCGACTGCTCGTCGTCGACGACGAGCCGAACATCCTCGAGCTGCTGTCGGTCAGCCTGCGCTTCGCCGGGTTCGAGGTCGCGACGGCGACGAACGGCGTGGACGCGCTGAACACCGCGCGCACCTTCACGCCCGACCTCGTCGTGCTGGACGTGATGATGCCGGGCCTGGACGGCTTCGAGGTCGCCAGGCAGCTGCGCAGCAACGGGGACCAGACGCCGGTCGTGTTCCTCACCGCGAAGGACGCCACGGAGGACCGCGTGCAGGGACTGACGATCGGCGGCGACGACTACGTCACCAAGCCGTTCAGCCTGGAGGAGGTCGTTGCGCGGATCCGCGCCGTCCTGCGCCGCACCCACGGCGCGGCGGCCGCGCCCGAGGCACCGGCCTCCCGCCTGTCCTACGCCGACATCGTGCTCGACGACGACACGCACGAGGTGTGGAAGGGCGACCAGGAGGTGGAGCTCTCGCCGACCGAGTTCAACCTGCTGCGCTACCTGCTGCAGAACCCGAACCGCGTGCTGAGCAAGCGGCAGATCCTCGAGCACGTCTGGAACTACGACTTCGGCGGCGACGGCAACGTCGTCGAGTCCTACGTGTCCTACCTGCGCCGCAAGGTCGACACGTCGGAGCCGCGACTGCTGCACACGGTGCGCGGCGTCGGCTACGTGCTGCGGCAGCCCAAGGCCCCCACGGCGTGACCCGGCTGGCACGGGTGCCGCTGCGCACGCAGCTGATCGTCCTGCTGATGGGGACGGTCGCCCTCGTCGTGCTGGCCACCAGCCTGGCCGGCGCGGCCGCGCTGCGCAGCTACCTCGTGGACCGGATCGACGACCAGCTGCGGGCGAGCATCGACGGGCCGGGCCGCGGTCCGGGGCGGGGCGAGCCCGAGCGCCGCGGTCAGCGCTTCGACGTCGCGGTCACGACGCTGCAGTACGACAGGGACGGGCGGCTGCGTCCGTTGGCCGCCGGCCGGCTCGCGCTGAACGGCGGCCCGGACGTCGCCGACCCGGCCGCCTACGCCGACGGACCCGGCGTCGTCGACGACGTCAGCGCCGATCGCCGCTGGCGCGTGCTGTCCGCGCCCGACCCGCGCGGCGACGGGACGGTGCTCGTGGCGGTCGCCTTCGACGGCGTCGAGGACACGGTGCGCCAGCTGCTCGTCATCAGCAGCGCCGTCGGCCTCATCGCGCTGGCGGGCACCGGCGGGATCGGCTGGTTCGCGGTGCGGCGCAGCCTGCGGCCGCTGGTGGCCGTCGAGGAGACCGCGCAGGCCATCGCGGCCGGCGACCTGTCGGTGCGCGTCCCGGCCGCCGACCCGCGCACCGAGGTGGGCAGCCTCGCGTCGTCGTTCAACGTGATGGTCGACCGCTTCGAGAGCGCGTTCACCGCGCAGCAGCGCAGTGAGGGCGAGGCCCGCGCGTCCGAGAGCCGCATGCGGCAGTTCGTCGCCGACGCGAGCCACGAGCTGCGCACCCCGCTGACGTCGATCCGCGGCTTCGCCGAGCTGTTCCGCCAGGGCGCGGCGTCCGAGCCGGCGCAGCTCGCGCAGGTCATGCGGCGCATCGAGGACGAGGGCGCGCGCATGGGCCTGCTGGTGGAGGACCTGCTGCTGCTCGCCCGGCTGGACCAGCAGCGCCTGCTGCGCCAGGAGCCGGTGGACCTCCTGGCCGTCGCGGGTGACGTCGTGTCCGCCGCGGCCGCCGTGCACGGCGCGCACCACGACGTCGTGCTGCACCCGCCGACGGGGGAGGCCGCGCCGGTCGTGCGCGGCGACGACGCCCGGCTGCACCAGGTGCTGAGCAACCTCGTCGGCAACGCCGTCGCGCACACCGCCCCCGGCACCCGCGTCGACGTCCGCATCGCGCGCACCGGGCACGACGTGAGCGTCGAGGTCTGCGACGACGGCGCCGGCATGGAGCCGGCGGTGGCGGCCCGCGTCTTCGAGCGCTTCTACCGCGCGGACAGCTCGCGCACCCGCGCCGGCTCGGCGACCACGGGCAGCGGCCTCGGCCTGTCGATCGTGGCCGCGCTGGTGGCGGCGCACGACGGCAGTGTCGACGTCACGAGCGCGCCGGGCGCCGGCTCCTGCTTCACGGTGCGGCTGCCGGCGCTGTAGCGCCCTCCGCCCGGGGCGTGGCGCGCGCGCCGAAGTGCACGTAGCGCCGACCGGCCAGGTCGAAGAAGACGAGCGCCATCCACGCGTCGTCGCGCTCGGTCTTGCCGAGCAGGACGTCGTCCGCGAACGGCCGCAGGAGGTACGGCGGGGGCGGCGGCTGGCCCTGGGAGAACGGGCCGGTGCTCCGGACCGCCATCTCCAGACCGCCGGCCTCGGCGCGCTGGACGGTCATCTCGACGCCCTCCCGGACGTACCGCCCGAGGAACCGCTCGGGATCCACGACCTCGCCGTCGTCGCCCGGGGTCGGTCGCTGCGGGACGGCGACGTCGGCCAGCTCCTCGAAGACCTCGGTGAACAGCGCCTCGAACAGGTCGCGCGGGTGCGCGCCGCCGTTGGTGAGCAGCGCGACCGTCAGACCGGCATCCGGCAGCGTGCGCAGGAACGCGCCCTGCCCCAGCGTCGCCCCGTCATGGCCGAGCACCTGCCGGCCGTCCCAGGTCATCAGGATCCAGCCGAGGGCCCAGTGCGTCCCGATGGTGTGCACGTCGGGGATCTCGACCTGCGGCTGCTGCATCGCCGCGACGCTGTCGGCGGACAGCACCCGCGTCCCGTCCGCGGTCGTCCCCCCGTCGAGGTGCACCTGCGCGAAGACGAGCAGGTCCCGTGCCGTCATGTGGATCAGGCCGGCCGGTCCGGAGGAGCGGTAGAGGCCCCACTGCGGGGTGACGACCGGGCCGGGCGCGCCGGGGGGCACGAGGTGGCCGGTGGCGGCGCCGTGCAGCAGCGCCTCCTCGGGCAGCGTCCCGGCGGTGTCGAGCCCCAGCGGTGCCAGCAGCCGCTCTCGCAGCACGGCGTCGAAGGTCTGGCCCCGCAGCACCTCGACCAGCCGGCCGAGCAGGACGTAGCCGGCGTTGCAGTAGGACATCGTCGCCCCGAGCGGGTGCACCGACGTGAGGTCGGCCATGGCGGCGACGTACCGCTCGAGGTTGTCGTCCCCGCGGCCGGTGTCGAGGAACAGGTCGCCGTCGATGCCGCTGGTGTGCGCGAGCAGGTGGCGGACCGTGACGGTCCGCGACACCTCCTCATCGGCCACGCGGAAGCCGGGCAGGTGCTTCACGACCGGCTCGTCGAGGTCGAGCAGTCCCTCGTCGACCAGCTGCATGACCAGCGTGGCCGTGAACAGCTTGGTGATGCTGCCGATCTGGAACAGGCTGTCCGCTGTCGCGGGCTGCTGCGTGCGGAGGTTGAGCACGCCGGTGGCGCCCTCAGCGGTGTCGGCGCCGTGCCGGATCGCGAGGGTGGCCCCGACGACGCCGTGCTTGTCGGCGAGCGCGTCCAGGCGCTCCTGCCAGTGCTGCTGGTCCAGTGCCACGTGCTGCTCCTCGGTCGGTGCGGTGCTGCAGGTCGGGTCAGGCGACGGCACCGGCGCTCGCGCGCAGCGCCGGGCGGTCGGGGGACAGGGCGGCCAGCCCGGCCGGAACGGCACCGCGCAGCAGGTCAGCCGCGGCTCGCGCGAGGGCAGGTGCGGTCTGGATCCCGTAGCCGCCCTGCCCGACGAAGCTGAACAGCGCGTCGTCCTCGGGGTGCGGGCCGACGACGGGCAGGCGGTCGGCGGTGAACGTCCGCTGCCCGGCCCAGGACGACACCACGCTGCGCAGGCCCAGCGTCGTCACCGCGTTCACGCGCTCGAGCGCCAGGGCGACGTCCTGCGGGTCGACGCGCTCGTCCTGCGGCACCGAGGGCGTCTCGTCGGCGGGTGAGAGCAGCACTCCCGCTGCCCTCCGGCCGGAAGTACCAGGCATCGCCTGCGTCACCGACGATCGGCCAGGACGGCGACACCGCGACGGCGGTGCGCGCGACGGCGACGGTGCGCCGGCAGGGGACGAGCCCGTGGCCCTGCACGCCGACGGCCGCCCAGAGCCGGTCGCCCCAGGCGCCGGCGGCGTTCACGACGACGTCGGCGGTCCACGTGCGACCGTCGGACGTGGCGACGCGCCAGCCGCTGCTCGTCCGGTCCGCGCCGACGACGGCGGCGCCGCACACGAGCCGCCCACCTGCCGCGCGCAGACCGTGCAGGTAGCCGTCGTGCAGCGCCATCACGTCGATGTCCTGGGCCGTCGGGTCGTACGCCGCCGCCAGCACCTGCTCGGCATCGAGGACAGGGCACAGCGCGGCGCAGGTACGCCCCCCGACGGGGCGAAGCCCGCGCGTCGGGCCAGAGGCGTGCAGCGCGTCGGCCGTGGCCGGGTCCGTCGCGACCAGGAGCGCGCCGCGCGGCGCGAGCAGCGGCGGCGCAGCGAAGCGCTCCTCGAGCTCGTCGAGCAGCGGCAGGCTGGCGAGCGTGAACGGGTGGAGCGCCGGCGGTCCGTAGCCGGCGAACCACAGGGCGGCCGACCGCCCGGTGCTGTGCCGGGCGGGGGTGTCCTCCGCCTCCAGGACGACCACCTCGTGGTCGCGCGCCAGCTCGTAGCCGAGGGAGGCACCCGCCATGCCGCCACCCACGACCAGCACGCGCGTCCTCGAGGTCACCGGCACGGGAGCATCGTGGGACAGGGCGCGTCGCCGCGCCTCGTCCGCCAGGCACACCCGGCGGGAAGTGCTTGTGCCGCAGGCCAACACGGCGCACGACCGCATCGGCGAACGTAGAGTCACGCGGCCTGAGCAGTGCTGGCGTCCGGGGGAGGTGTCGAGGTGGCGACCCTGCTCGACCTCGCGACCCGGCTCGGCCCGGACGTTCTGGGCGTCGCCGTCGCCCCCGCCGGGCTGGACGTGCCGTTCCGCTGTGCCGAGCTGCACGACGCCCGTGACACCAGGCCCTACCCGCCCGGGCTCCTCCTGCTGGGGACCGGGCTCATCGACGTGTCCACCGTGCTCCAGCGCGCCGGTGAGCGGCCCGCCGCCCTCGTGGTCGCCACCGCGACCGCCCTGCCGGGTGAGGCCCTGGCGGAGGCCGCGTCGGCGGGCGTGGCGGTGCTGACGGTGCCGGCGGACACCTCCTGGATCCGCCTCGCGGAGCTCGTCCAGGCACTGGTCGACGACGGGTGGCCGGCCGGGGCCGGGGCCGGGCGCGGGAGCAGCGAGCTGGTCCAGGAGCTGTTCGACATCGCCGGTGCCGTGGCGTCGCGGGTGCAGGCGCCGATCACCATCGAGGACACGCAGTCGAGGCTGCTGGCCTACTCGGCGCAGGACGACGACGTCGACGCGGCCCGCGCGGCGACGATCCTCGGGCACCGGGTGCCGGACGCCTACCGCAGCGAGGTCCGCAGGCTCGGGATCACCAAGCGCCTGCTGCACGAGACCGACCCGGTGTACCTGGCTCCGGCGCTGCCGGGCATCAGCCCGCGCATGGTCGTGGCACTGCGGGCACGCGGTCAGGTGCTCGGCTCCATGTGGGCCGTGACCGACCGCGAGTTCGACGGGCCCCGCACGGCGGCCTTCGTCGACGCTGCCCGGGCGGTGTCCCTGCGCATCTGGCAGCACCGCGTCGCGGCCGACCTGCAGCACGAGCAGCGCGTCCGCACCTTGGCGCTGGTACTGGCCGGCGGGCCGGCCGCGGTCGAGGTCGGTCGGCGCGCGGGGCTGGAGGCCGGCGGCTTCCGCCTTCTCGCCGCCCGCGCGCAGGGCGGGCCGGCGCAGGCGCAGCGCCTCCTCGACGCGCTGTCCCGGCAGGCCGCGGTGGCCCGCCCGGCAGCCCTGACCGCCGAGCTCGGTGGCGTGGTCTACGCCGTCCTGCCCTGCGCGGCCTCAGCGCCCCGCAGCGCGGCGGAGGCGCGGGACGTGAGCGCTCGCCTGCGCGCCGCCCTGGACGACGACCTCCGCGACAGCGTGCTGGTCGGGCGCAGCGGCCACTGCACCTCGCTCTCGCAGCTGGGCCAGGCGCACGAGGACGTGCGGGCGGTGCTGCGCGTGCTCGCGGCCCCGGGCAGCGGGCTGCTCGACGCGGACGTCGAGGACGTCGGGCTGCAGGTGGTGCTCCACCGGCTCGCCGAGCTGCAGGGCGGTCGTCCGCTGCTGCGCCACCCGGCGCTGGACGAGATCGCCGGGCACGACGCGCGGCACGCGACGGACTACCTGCCCACGCTGGAGGCCTACCTCTCGGCGTTCGGCGACGCCGCTGCCGCGGCGCAGCGGCTCAACGTGCACACCAACACCTTCCGCTACCGGCTGCGCCGCCTGGGCGAGCTGTTCCACCTGGACCTGGAGGACCCTGAGCTGCGCTTCGCGCTGATGCTGCAGCTGCGGCTCGACCGCTCCTGATCAGCCGGCTCGAGCAGGACGGCCCCTGCCGCCGAGCGGGCGGCCGCTGGTCTGCTGGACGTACTCGACCTGCGTGAGGTCGACGCCGTCGACGGTGACGCGCCGCGGGTAGGCCAGGTGCAGGAAGCCGTCGTCGTCGACGACGAGCCCGAGCATGTCGTACGTCAGGGACAGGCTGCCGCTCTGCGGACCGGTGTAGACGACGTGCCCGCTGGCGTTCTGCACCGTCCACGTGTCCCCGGCGTCCTGGCTCACGGCGACGCGGACGGTCCACGGCCGCGACACGGTCCGGGCGTCGGGGTGGTCGCTGCCGAGGTAGCCGACCGCGACCCCGCCGTCGCCGCGGGCCACGACCCAGGCCAGCGTGCCGCTGTGCGCGGGGACGCCCAGCGCGACGGGCTGCGACCACGGCTGGCCGGGACCGAGGTTGCGGCTGATCCAGGCGTCGACCTGTCCGCTCTCGTCCCGCGCCGACCACACCAGGAACTCGCGACCGCGGGCGTCGGCGGCCACCGCGTGGATGCCGAGCACCGGCCGGACGCGGGTCGCGACGACCTCCTGCGTCCACGTCACGCCGCCGTCGGCCGAGCGGGCCAGCCCGATGTCGAGCATGCCGCTCTGGCTCGACTGGTTCAGGGCAGGGTCGTCGGAGGTCCCCGCGAAGTACGGCTGCAGGAACTCGCCGCGCGCGGGGTCGACGGCGGGGCCTCCGGGGCGCGTGAACTCGAGCTGCTGGGGGACCGCGGTGATCGGCAGCCCGGGGCCGAAGGTGACGCCGTCGTCGGTCGAGCGGCTGACGAAGAGGTTGCCCGGGAACGCCGTGTAGGTCAGCAGCACCGTGGCGTCGTCGAGCGCGGTGAGGAAGGGCCGGTCCAGCGCGGGGCTCAGGCCGTTGAGGATCGTCGACGTCCACGTGCGGCCGCGGTCGGTCGAGCGCAGGACGGTGGCGCCGCCGACGCCCGAGGTGAAGGTGCCGGGCTCCGGCTGCGCGAGCGTCGTGTAGAGCAGCGTGCCGGACGCCAGTCGTACGAACTCCACGTCGGCGCCCGTGTTCTGACCGCCGCCGCTGCGCGCGAAGCTCCGGCCCCCGTCGTCCGATCGCCAGACGCAGGCGCGCGACCCGGCCAGCCGCGGAGCTCCGGTCGCGCAGTCGGAGCGCTGGAACTGCGAGCCGACGAGCACGGTGCCGTCGGGGTCGACGAGCACCTGCGGCTCGGTCTGCTGCACCTCACCCGGGATGGCGACGACGGGGGCGCTGAAGGTCGGCGCGGTCCCCGGCGCAGCAGAGGCGGTGGCCAGCTGCGCGGTCACGGCGGACCCGAGCAGCGCGGCAGCGAGGCCGGCGCGCAGGCGGCGGGAGGAGGGCGTGCGCACGGGAGCTCCTACGGCTCGAACGGCTTGGACGTGTAGCGGATGCACGAGCAGCCCTCGTCGTAGCGCAGCGCGCGGAACAGCGCGGCGCCGTCGTGCTGCCCACGGGTGATGCGGTTGCCGTAGCTGCCCGGTCCGCGGTAGCCGGCGCCGAGGGACTCGGCTGCGGCGATCATCCCCGGGAGCGTCGTGCCGGCGGTGGCCCTCCGCAGGACCGCTTCGGCGAACTGCGCGATGCCGCAGGCGTCGAGCGCGTAGCCACGCGTCTGGCCGTCCCCGACGGGCAGGCCCTTCGCGCGCATCAGCGCCAGGCACCTCTCCCGGACCGGGTTGGCGGCGATGCCCTCGTCGCTGGCCGGGTCGGCGTTGCTCGACGTGATGGCGAGCATCCCGACGAGCTGGTCCTTGGGGTGCGCGCTGAGGTTGGGGTCGTTGTTGCTGTTGAGGGCGTAGCGCGGGTAGTAGCCCTGCGACTTGGCGCTCTGCAGGAAGAGCAGGGTCAGGCCGGCGTTGAGGAAGACGCCCGCGGGTCCGTCGCCGATGTAGACGTGGTCGATGCCCTGCTGGCGGAAGCTCAGGACCGCGTTGCTGATCGCCGCGCTGGCGTCGGCGATGGAGTTCGCGCTCTGCGGGACGGCGACGTAGCGGACCTCGGTCTCCTTCAGGCCGGCGGCTGCCAGCGCCTTGAGGTAGCCGTTCTTCATGGCGTACTCGTACTGGTTGTCCTCCCACGTGATCAGCCCGACCTTGCCCGTGGGCCAAGGCGCCACCGGCTCGTGCCAGCCGGCCTGCACCATCGAGCGGACCGTCGCTCCGTAGAGCCGCTCGAGGCGGATGTTGCCCGGGGCGAACAGGTTCGGGTAGCGGTCGTACGTAGGCCCGGTGCTGCCGGCGCCGAGCACCATGATCCCGGCCTTCTTGGCGCACTCCAGGGCGACGTTCCCCCGGCCGCCCATGATCAGCACCTTGTTGTCGCTCGTGAAGGTCTCGCACGCCTCCTGCTCGGCGGCGTCGAGGCTGGCGTCGTTGGCGCTGCCCTCGTGGAAGACCGGGACGAGCTTGCGGCCCAGCGCGCCGCCGCGCGCGTTCACGTCGTCGAGGGCGGCCTGGTAGTAGCGCCGGGTGTCCCCCGGGTTCTCGCCCCCGGCACCGAGCGCGGCGTTGCCGGCTGCGCAGTCGTTGCAGTAGGTGATGCCGATCGCGACGGTCGTGGCGGTCACGCCGGGCCCTTGCGGTGCGCTGCCGGTCGCCGTGCCGCCTGCCGGGCCGGACCTGCCGGGCGCGCTCCCGGGAGCCGGGCCGGTCGGGGCTGCGGCGGACCCGCCGCCGGGAAGGCTGCCGGTACCGGTCACCGTGCCCGTCGGGCCGACCACCGCGCCGCCGCCGTCGGCGGCCAGCGCGGTCGACGCGTCGCCGACCGGGGCGGACAGCCCGTCGCCGCCGAGCTCCGTCGCGGCAGCCCCGCCGGGACCGCTCGCGCCGAGGACCTGGCCGCCGGTCTGCACCGTCGACCCGCAGGCGGCCGTGCCGAGGGCAGCGGCCAGCAGCAGGCCGAGCGCGCGGGCGCGGCGACGGGTGGTTCGAGGCACGGCTGCTCCCGGACTGGTGTGGTCGTCGTCACAGGACGCTAGGGGCGCCCGCCGGAGGTGTCGTGGTCGTCCCGCACCAACCGGGAACCTGCGCTCGCACGTCCGGACAAGTCAGGCGCGGGCGACGTCCTCGGCGTCGGTCAGCGCGCGCAGGACGTTCTCGCCCGCCAGCGCCCGCAGGTCCGCGTCCGACCAGCCGCGGTCGGCCAGCTCCGCGAGCAGCGCCGGGTAGCAGGACACGTCCTCGAGCCCCTGCGGCAGCGCTGGGCAGCCGTCGTAGTCGCCGCCGAGCCCGACGTGCAGGATGCCGGCGACCTCGCGCGCGTGCTCGACGTGGTCGGCCACCTCGACCAGCGTCGCCTCCGGCTCCGGGCCGTCGGGCTCGAGGGCCCAGTCGCGGCACTGCTGCGAGACGAAGTACGGCACGAACGTCACCATGCACACGCCGCCGTTGCCGGCCAGCCGCGACAGCACGTCGTCGGGCACGTTGCGCGGGTGGTCGACGAGCGCGCGGCAGGACGAGTGGCTGAAGATCACCGGGGCGGTCGAGGTGTCGAGCGCGTCCCGCATCGTGTCGGCGCTGACGTGCGACAGGTCGACGAGCATGCCGAGCCGGTTCATCTCGCGGACCACGTCGCGGCCGAGGTCGGACAGCCCGTGCAGCACGGGCTCGTCGGTCGCGGAGTCGGCCCACGGCACGTTGTCGTTGTGCGTGAGCGTCAGGTAGCGCACGCCCACCGCGTGCAGCACCCGCAGCACGCCGAGCGAGCTGTCGATGCAGTGCCCGCCCTCAGCCCCGAGCAGCGAGGCGATCCGGCCGGCGGCGAACTGCTCGCGCGCCTGCGCAGCTGTCAGGGCCAGGCCCAGCTCGGTGGGGTGCGCAGCGACGAGCCGGTGCACCAGGTCCACCTGCTCCAGCACCTCGGCGACCGCACGGGGACCCGGTGGGACGTACACCGACCAGAACTGCGCGCCGACGGCTCCCGCGCGCAGCCGCGGCAGGTCCGTGTGCGTCGCCGGGTGCGGCCGGCCGACGCCGGCCGGCGACGCACCGTCCAGCAGGCGCAGCGCCCACGGCAGGTCGTTGTGCCCGTCCACCAGCGGTGTGGTGCGCAGCAGGTCGCGGACGCGGTCGAGGCTGCTCAGCACGGCACGACCGGCACCAGCAGGTGTGACGGCCGCGCCGCGTCGTGGTGCACCACCTGCGACGCCGTCTCCATCCGGGTCGACGTCGCCAGCGGCTCCCCGGTGTTGAGGTTCCGGTCGTACTTCGGGAAGGCGCTGGACGTGACCTCGACCCGCAGCCGGTGCCCGGGCAGGAAGACGTGCGCGGTGTGCCAGAGGTCGATCGCGTACTCCACCTCCTCGCCCGGCTCGAGCAGCCGCTCGGCGTCGAAACCCTCGCGGTACCGGGCCCGCACCAGCCCGTCGGTCAGCCGCTGCACGAAGCCGGTCGGGTGCACGTCGAGCACGCGCGCGACCCAGTCGGTGTCCGGCGCGGACGACGTCGCGTGCAGCACCAGCGACAGCGGGCCGATGAGCTGCAGCGGGTCGGTGAGCTCCTCGGTGCTGTAGACGAGCACGTCGCCGCGCAGCTCGACGGCGGAGTAGTCGTCCGGACCGCCGAGCTGCGAGGAGGTGGGTGCGGTCAGGAAGGGGACCGGTCGGTCGGGGGCGTAGTCGTAGCGGTCGTCCGGCTCGTCCGCCGCCGGCGGCTCCCACGTCAGGCGTCCGTCGCCGAGCCGGCTGTTCGCGGCGCCGTCGCTGCGCAGGTGCAGCCGCCGGAGCTCCATGTCCGGCGGGTGGCCACACGTCGCTGTCGCGCCACGTGTTCGTGCCCATCACGAACAGGCGCACCGGCGGGTCCTCCCACGGCGCACCGTCCAGCTGCGCGTCGAGCCAGCGCAGCCAGTAGCCCTCCAGGTCGATCAGCGAGTGCGCGCCGAAGTCGACCTCGCCGATCTGCCGGGTGGTGTTCAGCGCGTGCCCCCACGGACCCATCAGCAGCTGCTGCCGCGCCGCGCCCCCGGCCACCATCCGGGAGAAGTTCACCGGCGTGCCGACCTGCTCGTCGTCGTACCAGCCGCTGATGTGCAGCACCGGCAGGTCGAGCTCGCCGAGCCGGTCCTGGTAGCGCTTGGGCGCCCAGAAGTCGTCGAGCACCGGGTGGCTCAGCTGCTCGCGCCAGTGCGGGGCGGTGAAGCCGGCGGCCTCGTCCATCGTCATCAGCGGCAGGTGCTCGTAGACGCTCGTCCAGTCGACGTCGCCGAGGTGCTGCATCACCCGGCCGTGCGTCAGACGGTGCCAGCTCAGCATCATCGGGATGCTCGTGCCGGTGGGGAACTCCACGAACGGGTCCGACGGCGACACCATGGTGATCATCGCCTTGAGCGCCGGCGGGCGCTGCACGCGCGGTGAGCCACTGGATGAGTCCGCCGTAGGACCCGCCGAGGGTGGCGACGCTGCCGCTGCACCAGCCCTGCTCCGCGAGCCACGCGATGGCGTCGACCCCGTCGCGCGCGTCGTTGACGTACGGCTGGAAGGCGCCCGTCGCTGTCACCGCGGCCGCGCACGTCCATCATCACGAACGCGAAGCCGTGCGCCGCGAACAGCCGGCCGAAGCGCGCGGCCCGCTCGTTGTTCTTGCCGTACGGCGTCCGCGACAGCACCACGTGCACCGGCTCGTCGGTCTCCGGCCGCCACACGTCGGCGGACAGGGTGATCCCGTCGCGCACCGGGACGCGGACGTCGTACGTCGTACGCAGGGTCACGCCGGCACGGCCGCCGTGCGGGTGGCGAGCCGGCCGCCGAGGTGCACGCCGTCGACGGCGCCGTCGGCCCCCCGGGTGAAGTAGCCCTTCATGCCCTTCGCCGGGCCGTCCGGCACGACGTAGCGGTCCGGCGTGCCGGCCAGGATCGCGAGCGGGAACGGCGGCTGCTCCGGGACCTCCTCGCCCGTGCTCGCGCAGCGCGGCGGCGGCCTCCGGCTTGATGGCGATGCCGGCGGACAGCCGGCCGTCGGCGGCGGTGACGGTCACGATCGGCGGCGATGGTCTCGTACGTGCCGGTGTAGGCGGCGAGCTCGGCGTCCGGCAGCGGATCAGCTGCTCGGCCTCGGCCTCCACCAGGCCGAGGAAGTGCTCGAGCGCCCACGCGACGATCCGCTTGTTGAGCTGCGGGCCGTTGGGTCCGCAGTTGGTCAGCGAGATCACCGCGAAGCCGCGCTCGGGGACCATGAGGAACGACGAGTGCTGGCCGTTGGTCGTCCCGCCGTGGCCCACGGTCGCGCACGCCGGCGACCTCGGCGAGCAGCCAGCTGATGCCGACGGCGTCGCCGAGGGCGCTGCCGGCCATGTCGGCCGTCGGCTGCTGCATGCGCAGCAGCGTCTGCTCGCTCGAGGACCCGGGTCCCGTCCTGGGCGGTGCCGTCGCCGAGGTGGAACCGCGCCCAGGCGAGCTGGTCGCGGGCGGTCGCGCTCATGCCGCCGGCGGGGGCGTTGCCGCGGGGCATGGCCCAGGGCCGGGCGACGCTGACCGTGCCGTCCTCGGCCTGGTTGTGGCCGGCGGCGAAGCGCCGCGTCATGACCTCGTTCGGGAAGAAGAAGGTCATGTCCATGCCCAGCGGGTCCAGCAGCAGGTCGCGGACCGCCTGCTCGTAGGTCGTGCCGCAGACGCGCGCGATGACGTGACCGGCCAGCGACAGCGAGGCGTTGTTGTAGGAGACGCCGGCGCCGAGCGGGCTGACCTGCTGGAGCTCGCCATCGAGCGCGACGTACTTCTCGAGGGCGTCGTCGCCGTCGCCCGTGTTCGTCATGAGGTCGCCCTCCCACCCGGCGGTGTGGTTGAGCAGCTGCAGCACGGTGACGTTGGCGGCGACGTCCTCGTCGCGCAGCACGAACTCGGGCAGGTAGGTGCGCACGGGGGCGTCGAGGTCGACCTTGCCCTGGTCGACCAGCCGCATGAGGGCGGTCGCCGTGTAGGTCTTGCCGGTCGAGCCGAACTGGAACAGCGTCTTCTCGTCGACCGGCAGCGGGTTCTCGATGCTCGTGACGCCGGCGTAGGCGCAGTGCTCCTGGCCGTCGTGCAGGACGCCGACCGCGACGCCGGGCACGCCCAGCTCCTCGACCAGCGCGTCCAGTGCCTCCTGCAGCGGGCTCTCCGCCATGTCCCCTCCTCCGGGTCGTCCTGCTGGACGCATGGTGGACCCCTCGTGGGCGCGCATCTTCGTCCGGCGGCACCACTGCGGGTGGCGGTCGTTCGTCGGACCGGACCTTGTCCAGGCCCCTCCTTGACTCCTCCTGGATTCCAGGTGTCTCCTGTCCGGGTCCTGAGGAGGGCCCGTGGAGACCGAGAAGGTCTGCGTCAACCTGTCCGCCGCCGAGCTGGGTGCTGTCGACGTCCTCGTCGCGCAGGGACTGTTCACGAGCCGCTCCGACCTCATCCGGGCCGGCATCCGGGCGGTGACCGACCTGCACGCGCCGGCGCTGCAGCGGGTCACGAGGAACGCCACGTGCCTGGGCGTGATGCTGCTGAGCCGCGACCACCTGGAGCAGGTGGTGCGCGAGGGCGAGCGGCTGCGCGTGTTCGTCGTGGGGATCCTGCGCGTCGACAGCCGCGTGACCCCCGAGCTCGCCGACCAGGCGATCGAGCACGTGCAGCTGCTCGGGTCGCTGAAGGCCACGCCCCCGGTTCAGGCGGTGCTCGAGCCGCGCCTCACGCGCAGCCTCGACGCCGCCGGCTGGCTCTGACCGAGGTCGTCCACCTGCACCAAGCGCCGTCGGGAGCGTCTGCCCCGGCGACGAAGAGACCGACCCCGCTCGTCGACGACGATGCGGTGGACCGCCTACCGAGGAGCGAGACCGTGGCACTGGACCAGCAGCACTGGCAGGAGCGGCTCGACGCGCTCGCCGACAAGCACGGCGTCGTGGGCGCCACGATGGCGATCCTGCATGGCGCCGACACCGCCGAGGGCGCCACGGGGGTGCTCAACCTGCGCACGCAGCAGCCGGCGACGCCGGACAGCCTGTTCCAGATCGGCTCCATCACCAAGGTGTGGACCGCCACGCTGGTCATGCAGCTGGTCGACGAGGGGCTGCTCGACCTCGACGAGCCGGTCGCGAAGCACCTGCCCGACCTCCGCGTCGCCGACGAGCAGGTCAGCCGGACCGTCACCGCGCGGCACCTGCTCGCGCACACCAGCGGCATCGACGGCGACCTGTTCCTCGACACCGGCCGCGGCGACGACAACCTCGAGAAGTACGTCGCCGCGATGTCCGGCCTGACCCAGGTCCACCCGCTCGGCGCGACGATGTCGTACTGCAACTCCGGCTACGTCCTGCTCGGCCGGCTCGTCGAGGTCCTGCGCGGGAAGACCTGGGACGCCGTGCTGCGCGAGCGGCTGCTCGCGCCCCTCGGCCTCGACGACCGCCGGCACTCTCCCGGAGGAGGCGCTGCTGCACGGCGCCGCCACAGGTCACGTCGTGCCCCCGGGCGCCGACGCGCCGATCGTCACGCCGCAGTGGGGCATCTACCGCTCGTGCGGCCCGGCCGGCCTGATCCACATGACGGCCCGCGACCTGCTGACCTTCGTGCAGGCGCACCTCGACGGCGGCGTCGCCCCCGACGGCACGCGCATCCTGTCGGCCGAGAGCGTCGCGGCCATGCAGCAGCCGCAGGTGCAGATCCCCGACCCGTACACCCTCGGATCGCACTGGGGCCTGGGCTGGATCCTCATGACGTGGGACGGCCGCACCGTGATCGGCCACGATGGCGCGACGCTCGGACAGGGCGCGTTCCAGCGCACGCTTCCCGAGGCCGGCCTGTCCGTCGCCCTGCTCACCAACGGCGGGCACCACCCGCGCGAGCTGTTCGAGGCGCTGTTCGACGAGGTCTTCACCGAGCTCGCCGGCGTCAGCGTGCCGAAGCGCCCGGAGCCCCGTGCCGACGTGACCATCGCGTCGCGGGAGCGCTTCACGGGCCGCTACGCCCGCGAGGGCATCGAGATGACGATCCGCCCGGCGGACGAGGGCGGGCTCGAGCTCGCCGTCCGCTCCACCGGGCCGCTGTCCGAGGGCCAGCCGCCGACGCCGCCGCTGCAGCTGCTGCCGCACGACGAGGACGTCCTGCTCGCGCGCAGCAAGCCGGACGACGCCTGGACGGCGTGCGTGTTCTTCGACCTGGACGGCGCGCGCTACGTGCACTTCGGAGCACGGGCGACGCCGCGGGTCTCGACCGAGGTCTGACCGCAGCCTCGGCGTGATCAACGCCGTGCTTCCCCCTCCTCGAAGGTCCTCGAGAGCCGGGAAGTACGGCGTTGATCAGCGGATCAGCGGATCAGCGGATCAGCGGATCAGCGGATCAGCGGATCAGCACGAGCCGCGCGTCGGCCGTCATGCCCCGCACGGTGAAGCCGTCAGCGAAGGCCGGCACGAGGGCGGACCGCACCGCGAGGCGCCACGCCGTCGCGGCGGTCGGCTCCGAGACCCGCAGCGCCTCGACGTCCGCGGGCAGCCGCAGCAACAGCGACGTGCAGTCGTCGTGGGTGGCGCCGGTGGCCACCGGCAGCCCGTCGGCCTCGTCCAGGAGCAGGACGGCGTCGCCGGCAGGAACCGCGCCGCCCGCCTCCGCGGTCAGGTCCCAGCGGGTGAACAGCCGGTCGCTGCTCTCGCCGCCGTTCACGCCGTCGGCCATCGGGCCGTAGAAGTCCGGCAGGTACTCCACGCCCGTGGCGCCGAGCTTGACGAGGTTGAACCACGCGTTGCGCCGGACCAGCGGGTCGAAGGTCCAGGTGATGGTGCGTGATCCCGCGCTGCAGGGCCCAGGCGCGCTGGTGCAGCTTCAGGGCGACGCCGACGCCGCGGCCCTGGTGCAGCACGCCGCTGATGTGCGAGTGCAGCACCGTGCTGCCCCCGGCGTCGATGCCGAGGAAGCCGGAGGACGCCCCGACCAGCACGTCGCCGGCGTACGCGCCGACCACGTAGCCACCGGCGTGCTCCACGGCGCGCATCACCTCGGCGGACAGGGGGGACGCCGTGCGGTCGGTGCGCCAGACGCGGGCGAACAGGTCTGCGGCGTCCTGGACCCCGGCCAGCGTGTCCAGCGGCAGCAGGCGGACGCCGGCCCGCTCGGTCACGAGGTCGGCGTCTGCACGCGCCGCCGCGACGGCGGAGGTGTCGGGCAGGGTCGAGGTCACGCCGCCCAGGCTCCCCGCCGGGGCGCGACGCGGCTTCGTCCGCCACCGAGAAGCACCCCGCCGGCCTTCGTCCGGCCTGACGACGGCGGTACGCGCCGCCGCGTGCCTGGTACAGCCGGCACAAGGCGCCGCCGCGGCTTCGTCCAGCCGGACGACCTCCGGGGTCGCGAGGTGCGGCAGGGTCGGTTCGTGGCCTTCGTCACGTTCGGCGGCAGGGGGTGCCGCTTCCCGTGTCGAAGTCAGGGCCGACCCAGGAGGCACCCGTGACCCGACGTCCCGCGCAGCGCACCCGAGCCCTCGGGCTGCTCCTCGCCTCGGCCCTGGCCACCGCGGCCTGCGGGTCCACCGTGCAGCAGGCGGGCGGTGACGCGCTGCTCGGCGGCGTTCCGGGAGCGGCCGCCCCGGAGCTCGGCGGCGACGGGCTGAGCGCCCCCGGCGCGACCGCGCCCGGCGGCACCACCATCGGCGGCGGCACCGGGGTCTCAGGCGGCTTCGGCACCGGCACGACCGGTGGCAGCAGCACAGGGACCCCCGGCGGCACCGGCACCACCGGCACCACCGGCGGCAGCGGCAGCGGCACGACGACCGGCGGCGGCACGACGACGACCGGCGGCGGACCGACCACGACCGGGACCTCAGCGGGGGCGGTGGGGCCGGGCGTCACCGACACGACCATCGCGATCGGCCTGCCGTACTGCAACGACTGCGCCGCCGGCAACGCCGCCCTCGGGGCCGGCGGGGAGGACCCCGGCGACACCCGCCGCTACTACCAGGCGGCCCTCGACGACGTGAACGCCCGCGGCGGCGTGCTGGGCCGCAAGCTCGTGCCGGTCTTCCACGAGATCAGCGTCAGCGACAACATCGACGCCTCCGCGCAGGAGGCCTGCGAGACGTTCACCAAGGACAACAAGGTCCTGTACATGGCCGCGGTCCGCGGCGAGATCTCCTACACGTGCGGCCAGAAGGCCGGGGCCCTGGTCACCGGTGGCGGCGGCACCGGCCCGGTCTACGACAAGTTCCCCAACGTCTTCGCGCCGGCGTCCATCCGCCTCGAGCGGCTGTTCGACGTGACCGTGAAGTCGATGGTGCGCGCCGGGTGGCAGAAGCCGGAGCCGAAGTGGCCCACCGGCAAGATCGGGCTGATCACCTGGGACAGCAACGACTACCGCTACGCGATGAAGAACGGCTACCTCAAGGGGCTGGCCGAGGCGGGCCTGAAGGACGAGCTGGTCCGCTACATCGCCGTGCCGCAGAACCCGAACTCCATCGCGGACGCCAGCGCTGCCGTCAGCAACGCCGTGCTGGCCTTCCGGCAGGCCGGGATCGACCACGTCTTCATCGGTGACGGGCCCGCCGGCATCTTCACCGGCGTCGGCCTCACGCTGCTGTTCCTGCAGAACTCCCAGAGCCAGAACTACTTCCCTCGGTACGGCTTCAACGGCAACAACGCCCCGGACTTCGAGCAGCACCCGCCGGAGCAGCTGGTCGGGATGATCGCCATCGACTCCTTCGACGAGGCGGCGAGCAAGGACGAGGGCATCGCCCTCAACCCGGTGCGGGAGCGCTGCTTCGCGGTGATGAAGAAGAAGGGCCTGCCCGTCGGCCAGTCCCAGACGCAGGGGGTCGCGGTCAACGCCTGCGACGTCGTCTGGTTCGCCGAGGCGGTCCTCGAGCGGTCCACGGCCGGCACGACGCTGCCGAGCCTGATCGAGGCGGCGGAGTCGCTCGGCACCAGCTACCGCTCGCCGCTCAGCTACGGCAACCGGCTCAAGCGCGGCCAGCACGACGGCGTCGCGCTGTTCCGCGCGCTCAAGTACGACGATGGCTGCTCCTGCATCGTCTACACCTCGAAGCCCTTCGAGCCGTGAGCAGGACAGCCGCGGCCCTCGCCTCGCTCGCGCTGCTGGTGACGACGGCGTGCGGGTCGACGGTGCAGCAGCAGACCGCCGGCGACGCACTCGTCGGCGGCGGCCTCGCCGCTCCCGAGCTCGGCGGGGACGGCCTCGGCGTCCCCGGGGCGGCGGTCCCGGACGACCCGACGCAGGGCGGCGGCACCTCGGTGCTCACCGCCCCCGGCGGGACTTCGACGACCACCACCGGCGGCAGCACCTCCTTGTCGGGCAGCACGAGTGGCGCACCGGGCACGAGTGGCGGCGGCCCGGCCGCTCCCGGTGGAGGCCCGGCGACCAGCGGCCAGGGCGGCTCCGCCGCCGACGGGCCTGGTGTGACGGCGAAGACGATCGCCCTCGGCATCCCGTACTGCCCCGACTGCGCAGGCACCAACGCCGCCGTCGGCGGGGGCGGCGACGACCCCGGCGACACGCGCCGCTACATGCAGGCAGCCCTCGACGAGGTGAACGCCCGCGGCGGCGTGCTGGGCCGCAAGCTCGTGCCGGTCTTCCACGAGTTCAGCGCGAGCGACCCGCTCGACGTGTCGGCGCAGGAGGCCTGCGAGACCTTCACCAAGGACAACCAGGTCCTGATCATGTACTTCCGCGGCGACCTGTTCTACGACTGCGGCAGGAAGGCCGGCTCGCTCGTCGGGGCGCTCGGCGGCGGCACCGGGCAGACGTACGAGAAGTTCCCCAACGTGTTCGCGCCGGGCTTCGTGCGCCTGGAGCGCCTGTACGACGTCACGGTCAAGGCGATGGTGCGGGCCGGCTGGCAGAAGCCGGTGGCCCCCTGGCCGACCGGCAAGATCGGGCTGATCACCTGGGACACCAGCGAGTACCGCTTCGCGATGAAGAACGGCTACCTCAAGGCGATGGCCGCTGCAGGGCTGAAGGACGAGGACGTCCGGTACGTCGCCGTGCCGCAGAACGCGAACTCGATCGCCGACGCGAGCGCGGCCGTCAGCAGCGCCGTCCTGTCGTTCCGCGACAAGGGCATCGACCACGTCCTCATCGGCGACGGGCCGGCCGGCATCTTCGGCGGCTGCGGGCTGTCCTTCCTGTTCCTGTCGAACGCGAGGTCGCAGGCGTACTCGCCGCGGTACGGCTTCAACAGCAACAACTGCCCCGACTTCGCCAACCACCCCAAGGAGCAGCTCGTCGGCATGCTCGCCGTCGACAACGGGGACACCGAGGCGCCGGCCGACGAGGGCATCGCCCTCAACCCCGTGCGGGAGCGCTGCTACGCCACGATGAAGAAGAAGGGCCTGCCGGTCACCGACGACCAGACCCGCAACATCGCCGGGCTCGCCTGCGAGTACGCCTACTTCGCCGAAGCGGTGCTCGGCCGGGCGACGAAGGGGACGACGCTGCCGAGCCTCATCGCCGCCGCGGAGTCGCTGGGCGCGTCGTACCGGTCGCCGATGAGCTTCGGCAACCGCTTCGGCCCGGGCCAGCACGACGGGGCGGCGCTGTTCCGCGCGCTGCGCTGGGACGAGGGCTGCCAGTGCAACGTCTACACGAGCAAGCCGTTCGAGCCGTGAGCGGTGTTGTGGCGGACGCCAGCAGCCGCGTCCTGACTTCGTCGTGCGGGACGGAGGCGCGAGGCCCGGCGCGGGCGCACACTCGTGGGGTGCGCACCCCCGTCCGCCTCCTCCTCGGTGCCGGCCTGGTCGCCGGTGCGGTCCTCGGTCCTGCCGTGCCGGTGCTCGCCGCCGGCACCGGGACGGCGACGGTGAAGACGACGGCCGAGGCGTGGTACCGCAGCACGCCGACCTGCGCCCTGCCTACCGGTTGCGTCGACCTCAGCACCGTCGCGCCCAGCCCGTACGCCCCCGACACCCTCCACGTCGGCGTCAACGGCGGTGCGGAGGAGGCGCGGACCTACCTGCAGCTCGACCTCGCCGCGATCCCCGGCGGCACCAAGCCCACCGGCGGGACGCTCCTTCTCCCGGTGGCGGCCGGTCCGCAGGACGGCACGCGCCTGCCGGAGACGGCCAAGCTCCAGGCCTGCTTCGTCCTCGACGACGTCGAGGAGGTCGACGGGGCGTTCACCGCACCCCCGGAGGCCGACTGCGACACGGCGGCCGCGCCCGCCGTGTTCGTGCCCGCTGCGGGCGCCGCGCCGGCCGCGTTCACCGTGGACCTCGCCCCGCTGGCCGCCGTGTGGCAGCAGTCGCTGCCGGCCGGCGTGCTGGCCCTGGTGCCCGCGGGCCCGATCGCCCAGTCGGACACCTGGCACGTCGCCTTCTCCGACCGCAGCCGCACCGGCGAGGGCGTCAGCCCGATCACCGCCGCGCTGGCCTTCGTCTCCGCCTCGGTCGACACCAGCGGCGAGGCGCCGCCGGTCGTGGACGCGCCGGCCTTCGCGGCGCCGCCCGCGTTCGACGGCGGATCGTCCTTCGACAGCGGACCGGCGACCAGCTTCGCCGCGCCGAGCGTCGTCGAGGGGCCCGCTCTGCCGGCCCCCGTGGCCCAGGCCGCACCTGCACCGGTCGCCGCCGCCCCGGTCTCGCAGGTCGTCCCGGTTGCGCAGTCCGTGGTGCAGCAGGGCTTCCGCTACCCGGGCGTGTTCCTGCTCCCGCTCGTGCTCGCCCTGGGCGCCGGCTGGATCGGCCGGGCGCTCACCCGCGACCTGACCGCCGACCGCGCCTGACCGGAGCGGCCTCCTACGACGGTGCCGTCACCGGCTCCTGCTCGCGGTAGCCGAGGGCCCGCAGGTGGAGGTCCAGGTGCAGCAGGAGCCGCGCCTCGCCGTCCGCGAGGTCGAGGCCGAACAGCTGCACGGCGCGGTTCCACCTGTAGCGCAGGGTGTTCCCGTGCACGTGCAGCCGCGCTGCGGCCCGGGTGACGTCGCCGTGGGCGTCCAGCCAGGCGAGCAGCGATTCGGCGTAGCGCGTGCCGTGCTCGGCGTCGGAGGCGGCGATCGCGGCCGCGCCCGCGCTCGGCAGCGCGCCCTGCGTGGCAAGGGCGTCCCCGATGCGGAGCAGCTGCACCAGGGCGCGGTGCCTGCTGACGAAGCGCACGACCGGCCCGCCGGAGGATCCCAGGTCGAGCAACGACGCGACCTGCGCGTGCGCCGCGGTGAGGTCGGTGCCGACGGGCACCGGCTCGCTCACCACGACGGTGGCCGCCTCCAGCCCGGTCCGTTGGAGCAGCGAGAGGAGCGCCGTCTCGAGGCGGTCCTCGGAGGTCCAGGGCAGGACGGCCAGGACGTGCTGCCCGGCCTGACCGGCCAGGCCGGTGCTCTCGATCCGCTGCGCGCGCAGGCTGAGCACGTCGCTCATGCGGGCCCGGCGCAGCTCGTCGAGGTCGCTGCCGCCGGGGCAGGCGACGCCGACGACCACCGCCGGCCCCCGCGGCTCGAGCTCCGGCGCCTGCGGCTCGCGCAGGACCCGGGCCAGCGAGGCGATCCCGCTGCTCGCGGCTGCGGCCGCGGGTGCCGGTCACGGTGCGGACCGCGGCTCGGAAGCTCGGCGCGCTGGACATCAGGACCGCCGCGCTGTCCGGGTGCAGCGTGGACCGGTCGCCGATGACCCAGACCGAGCCGACGGGCTCGTCGGGCACGCCCAGGCCGAGCGCCAGGCGGGGCCAGCTCTCCGGACCGCCCTCCAGGTGGAGGGGCTCCCGGCTGCGCCACAGCTGCGCGTACCACTGGTCCCGCTCCACGTGCTCGGGCACCTGCCGGCCCAGGATCCCCTTCCTCCGGACGTCGTCGATCGGCTGTCCGGCGACCGTGCTGAACGCCAGGATGCGCCGGTCTGCGTCCTCGACGGCGACGGCCCCGCCGACGGCCAGCGCCAGCGCGTCCGCCATCGCGAACAGGTCGGCCCCGCTGGGCGGGGCGAGCACCTGTCGGCGCAGGCGCTCGTGCAGGTCGGTCCAGCGCTCGCCGTCCGGCACCGTCAGCACCGCGGTCTCCGGCGGCAGCCGGGACGCGGCGGCGGCGTCCGACGCGCGCACCACCACGACCGGCGCCTCGGGGACGGGACCGCGCGGGTCCGCCCAGAGCACGACGACAGGTGCGCGCAGGACCGGGTCGCCCGCGGCCTGGAGCACGACGTCGAGGACGGCCTGCCCGTCGGTGCCCGGGCGCAGCACCGCCGCGCCGCCGTGCCGGAGCAGCTCGACGACGGAGGCTGCGTCCTGGGCCTCCGCTGCGCTCACCGCTGCATCCTGTCCCAGTGCGGCCCGGCCGTCAGCGACCCGGTGCCGAGCCCACGTGCCACGTCCCGACCGCCTGCCCGGCAGAGGCCACGACCAGGCGGCGCGCGAGGTTCACGGCCGTGCACACGTGGTTCGGCACCACGGCGACGACGGCACCGACGGCCCACGTGTCGGGCGCACCGGTCACGACGGCGTGCTCCTCGGTCAGCGTCCGGACGACGGCAACGGGCGCGTCGACCAGGTACCCGTGTCCCTCGAGCCAGGCCGGCCGGTCCGCCGACAGCGTCTTGCTGCCGGCGTCCAGCACCGCCTCGCCCGGGCGCGGGCGGCTGACGACCCGTGCCGCCACGAGCAGCGCCACCTGCTCCAGCGGGAGCCCGGTGAGGACCATCTGCTGCGCGTCGCCGAACACGTACGTGCCGGGGCGCACCTCGGTCAGCACGCCGTCCAGGGGCTGGGCGGCCGTGGGCGTCGAGCCGCCGCTGAGCACGACGTCGGGTCCGAGCAGCGGTACGAGAGCGTCCCGCGCGCGGGCCAGCGCGTCCCGCTCGTCCTGCGCGGCGGCGCGGGGGGCGTCCGGCGCCGCGTAGGCGTGCCCCGGGTGCGTGAACGCCCCGAGCACCTGCAGGCCGAGCCGCAGGCACTGCTCGGCCAGGACGGCGACCTGCTCCGGCGGCACGCCCGTGCGGTGCTGGCCGCAGTCGAGCTCGAGCACCACCTGCAGCGGGCGTGCTGACCCCCGCGCGGCCGCGGCCAGGGCGACCGCCCCGGCCTCGCTGTCGACGCCGACCCGCAGCCGGGTGCGCTCGTGCAGCGCGACGAGGGCGTCGCCGCGCCCGCCCCCGGCCCAGAACGGGTAGGCGATGAACAGGTCGTCGCACCCGCCGTCCGCCAGCGTGGTCGCCTCGGCCAGCGTGGCGACGGTCAGGCCGACTGCTCCGGCCGCCAGCTGCCGCCGCGCCACGTCGGTGCTCTTGTGCGTCTTCGCGTGCGGTCGCAGCGCGACGCCCGCCGCGGCGGCGCGGGCGGCCATGGCCGCGATGCTGCGGTCGAGGACGTCCCGGTCCACCACGACCGCAGGGGTCTGCAGGTCGGGCGGCAGGGCGAAGGCGCCGGGCGGGGCGTCCAGGGAGGTCGTCACCCGGCTGAGGGTCGCGCCGGCACGGCACGGCGTCCTCGTCGTGAGGCCCAATCTTCCCGGCCTGCTTCGTCGGGTCCGCCAGCGCGGGCCGCGGAGGGGAGCAGCACCCCCGGGTTCAGCAGCGCGCGCGGGTCCAGCGCGCGCTTCACGCTGCGCATCAGGGCGAGGTCGGCCGGCGTGCGCAGCTGCGTCATCCACGGCAGCTTCAGCCGGCCGATCCCGTGCTCGGCGCTCACGGTGCCGCCGAGCGACAGCGCCGTGCCGCAGACGGCGGCGAGCAGGGGCTCGGGCCGCTCCGTCGCCACGTTCACGTGCAGGCTGCCCTCCATCACGTGGCCGAACAGGAACAGCTCCGCGGCGGGGTCGACGCGCCGCACCGCGTCCTGCAGGGCGGCGCGCAGCTCCGGCAGGAGGTCCGCGCTGTGCACCGCCGTGTCGAGCTTCACCACGGGGCGGCCCCGCGCGGTGACGAGCAGCGGGTGCATCTCGCGCGCGGCCCACAGCAGGCGCAGGTCCGGCTCGTCCACCGCGACGGCGAGCGACCGGTCGCCGAGCAGGGAGGCCACGTCCTCGAGCAGGCGGTCGACGAGGTCGTCGTCGCCGCTCCACTGGGCGAGCACGTGGCAGTCGTGCGCAGGGTCGACCGGGTAGCGCGTCAGGCCACGGTCCAGGCACGCGCGCAGGCCGCCTGCGAACCAGCCCTCCACCGCGTCGGCCGGCTGGTGCGTGCGCTCGAGCTCGGCGACCGGTCCGGTCAGCTCGGCCAGGTGGTCCGCCGACACCAGCACGGCCACCCGACGCGCGGGCCGGGCGACCAGCTGCAGGCGCACGGCGGTGAGCACCCCGAGCGTGCCCTCGCTGCCGGCCAGCAGCCGGACGAGCTCGAAGCCCGCCGACTCCTTGCCCGGCGGGTCGAGCCGGTCGAGCACGGCTCCGTCGGCGGTCACGGCGACGGCCCCGCGCACCCAGCCTGCGGCGGGCCGTACCGGTGGGCGAGCAGGCCGCCGGCGTTCGTCGCCACCAGCCCGCCGACGGTCGCCTGCGCCCGGGAGCCCAGGTCGACCGGCAGCAGCAGCCCGTGCGCCGTCGCCGCCGTCTGCACCGCCTCCAGCGTGGCGCCCGCCCCCGCGACGACCTGGCTTCGGGCGACGTCGACCTCGACCCGGTCCAGCCGCGTGGTGCTGAGCAGGATCGCGCCTCGACGGGCACCGCCCCGCCGACGAGGCCGGTGTTCCCACCCTGGGGGACCACCGCGACGCGGTGCGCGTCGGCGAGCTGCAGGACGCGCGCTACCTCTTCCGTCGAGCAGGGCAGCACGACCGCGCACGCGCGACCGGTCCAGCGTCCGGTCCAGTCCTGCTCGTACGGCTGCCTGCTCGCCGAGGACGTCAGGCAGCGGTCACCGAGCAGCTGCGACAGCGCCGCCACGACGGACGTGCTGCTCACCGGTGCAGGTCGTGGAAGGCGCGGATGGCCGCGGCGACGACCTCCGGGTGCGTCGCGATGAGCATGTGGCCCGCGGCGACCTCGACCACCGTCACGTCCGGGCGCGTGGCGGCCAGGACGGCGAGGTCGCGCTGCAGCCCGCGGCGGTGGGCGACCTGCAGCCGGGCCATGTCGGCGCCGAGCGCCCAGCTCGCGCCGCGGCGGGGCGGCGCGACGGCGTTGAAGGCGAGCGACGGGCAGGGAGCCGCCGCGTGCCACGCCACGACGTCCGAGCCGTCGAGCTGCTGCGAAGACCTGGCGGGTCGTGCCGTCACGGCTCTGGCGCGACAGCCGGACCAGCACGCGGGCTGCGCGGGACGGCAGGTGCCCGCTCGCGATCTGCGTGAGCCGGGCCTGCACGTGGCCCTCGTCCTCGCCGAGGTAGCGGTGCGCGACGCCCGGGCCCCACCCGTCGACGTTGACGACGCCGGCCGTCGGACGGCCGGACATCGCGTAGCGCAGGGCGACCATGCCGCCGAGCGAGTGCCCCCCGACGTAGGGGTTCTCGAGCCCAGGTGGTCGACGACGGCAGCCAGGTCGTCGACCGCGGCAGCGAAGTCCCAGGGCCCTGTGGTCGAGCCCCCATGACCCCGCAGGTCCATCGTCACGACCCGCCAGCCCGGGAGCCGCGAGGCCACGCCGGCCAGACCGCGCTGCCGGCCGCCCAGGCCCGGCATCAGCACGAGGCAGGGCCCGTCGCCGCCCCGGTCCGTCGTCGCCAGCTGGACGTCCCCCTGGCGGACGAGCGCCGTGCGCACCGGCGTCGTCACCACTGCACGGGGTGGCGGGTCTGCCAGCAGAAGCGCTCCTCGAGCGCCGCCGCGAGGCTGAGCAGCAGCTCGTCCTGCCCCGACTGCGGCCATGCAGCTGCACCCCGAGGGGCAGTCCGTCGTCGGTCACGCCGACGGGCAGGCTGATCGCCGGGCAGCCGGTCAGGTTGGCCCACGGGGTGAAGGCGCTGTAGCCGAGCATGGCCGTCGAGGCAGCCGTCGCCGTCGTCGCGGCGGAGGGCGCCGACCGCCAGCGGGGGGCTGGTCGTCGTCGGGGTGAGCAGCACGTCGTACGCCGACTGCCCGGCGGCCCAGGCGCACGCCGCGCGACGGCCAGCTCCGTCTGCGCCCGCGCGGCAGCGATCGCCGGGCAGCGCGGCGCCGCGGGCGGCCAGCCACGCCGTCAGCGGCATGAGCAGGTGGCGCCGGTCCTGCGGGCACGCAGCACGTCGACGGCGTGCCCGATCCGGCCGGCCAGGGAGGTGACCAGCGCGTCGCGCAGGAGGTCGATGCGCGGCAGTGCGCCGGCCGGGACCTCGACCACCTCGTGCCCGTCCGCGCCGAGCGCCTCGGCCGCGGCCAGGACGGCCGCGAGGCAGGCCGGGTCGACCTCGACGTCCATGCCGGGGTCGACGTGCACGCCGACGCGCAGCCCGGACGGTCGCTGCGCCGGGTCGCCGCCAGGTGCGCACCGTCGTTCCACGGGCGCGCCGTGCCAGAGGACGTCCGGGCCGGGGTGCGGCAGGGCGTCGAGGAACAGCGCCGCGTCGGCGACCGTGCGCGCCACGGGTCCCTCGACCGCCAGCGCGAGCCAGTCCCCGCCGCTGCCGGCGAAGCGGCCGCGCGACGGCTTGTGCCCGACGAGGCCGCACGCCGCGGCCGGCGTGCGGATGGAGCCGAGCCCGTCGCTCGCGTGCCCCACCGGCTGCAGGCCGGCGGCGACGCTCGACGCGGCCCCGCCGCTGGAGCCGCTCGGCGAGCGGTCGTCGCCGTACGGGGAACGCGTCCCGCCCCCGACCGCCGACTCGGTGTAGCAGGTCGGGCCGAACTCCGGGCGCGCTCGTCTTGCCCAGGACGACCGCGCCCGAGGCGCGCAGCGCACCGACCACGGGCGCGTCGACCGGCGGCAGCCAGTCGCGCAGCGCCGCGCTGCCCATGGTGGTGCGCAGGCCGGCGGTCGGGTGCAGGTCCTTGAGCCCCAGCGGCAGCCCGTGCAGGGGCCCGGTCACGGGCCGGCGTCTGCGACTTCCGCTGCCAGCAGGGCGGTCTCGGCGAAGACGCTGACGAAGCTGCGCAGCGCAGGTCGTGCTCGTCGATGCGGCGCAGGTAGTGCTCGGTCAGCTCGCGTGAGGACACCTCGCGGGCGCGGAGCGCGGCGACCTGCTCCACCGCGGTCAGCTCGTGCAGGTCGCTCACGTCCGCCTCCTTTCTTCGTACGGCGTACGACGATAAGCAGGCGGGACCTTCCCTGGCAACGAACCCCCCGCGACCTAGGTTCGTGCGGTGACGACCGCGCCGCGACGACGTGGCCCCGCACCCCGCTTCTCGCAGGAGCAGCTGGTGGACGCCGCCCTCGCCGTGGTGGAGACGCAGGGCTTCGCACGCGCTGTCACTGCGCTCCGTGGCGCGCCACCTCGGCGTCGGGCCCGATGACCCTCTACACCTACGTGAGCAGCAGCGACGAGCTCGCCTCGCTGGTCGTCGAGCGCCTCGTCGGCGACGCGGTGCAGCGGCGTGCGCTGGCCGCGCACCTGGCAGGGCGTCCTGCGCGTGCTCGCCAAGGAGCTGCGACGCGCTGGTCGTCGCGCACCCCGCGATGGTGGAGGCGTACGAGCGCGGGCTGGTGCGCAGCGGCCGTGCGCAGGAGATCGCTGCGCAGGTGCAGGACCGCCTCGTCGTCGGCGGGATGACGCCGACGCAGGCGGCCGAGGCGTACCTCGCCGTGCACTCGCTCGTGCTGGGCTTCGCCCTCGTCAGGTCGACGCGCGAACCCGGTGCCGCTGCAGACGCGCGGGGCGAGAGCCGCCAGCTGTCCAGGCTCGTCGACAGGCTCCTGGTCGGGCTGGCTCCGCGACCTGCCGGGTCGGTGTGAGCCGGGACAACGGCGTCCCGGAACTTCTCATCCGCCGACAAGCCGGGACGCTGCCGCTCCGGAGAGCATCGTCGTCATGACGGACCTGGGCGAGGTGTTCGCCGCGGCGGGCGTGACCGCGGCCTTCCACGCGCTGGACCTCGCGACGGGCCGGGAGGTCGCGCACCGCGCCGACGACGCGGCCGTCTCGGCGTCGGTCTTCAAGCTGCCGGTGCTGGTGGAGCTCTGCCGCCAGGACGCGGAGGGCGAGCTCGACGCGACGGCGCCCGTCGACGTGCCGGTGGGCGGTCGGGCGCCCGGGCCGAACGGCCTGTCGGTGATGCAGGACGCGATGACGGCGAGCCTGCGCGACCTCGCCTGGTTGATGATGGGCATCAGCGACAACGGCGCCACGGACGTCATCTGCGCGCGCGTCGGGCTCGAGCAGGTGCGCACCGGCCTGACCCGCCTCGGCCTGACGCAGACCCGCGTGGGCGGTGACTGCCGCGACCTGTTCCGCACTCTCGCGGAGGACCTCGGGGTCGACAGCCTGGAGGACCTGCCGCTGACCCGGGAGCAGCGTCGACACGGTCCGGGCGCTGGACCCGGCTCGCGGGCTGCACGCCACGACGCCGCGTGAGACGACCCGGCTGCTGCAGCTGGTCTGGGACGACGAGGCCGCGCCGCCCGCGGCCTGCGCGGAGGTCACGCCGGATCCTCGGGCTGCAGGTCTGGCCGCACCGGCTGGCCGCCGGCTTCGCCGACTTGGACGACGGTGCGGACCAGCGGCAAGACCGGGACCCTGCCGACGGTGCGCAACGAGGTCGGTGTCGTCGAGTACCCCGACGGCGGGCGCTACGCCGTCGCGGTCTTCACCCGCAGCGCGTCGACCTCGCAGAAGAACGCGGCCGCCGACGCGGTGATCGGGCGGGCGGCGCGGCTGGCAGTCGACGCCCTGCGCGCCGGGTGAGCGGCGTGCGACTGGAGCGCGACGCGGAGCTGACCGCCCTGGTCGAACGCGAAGCAGGGGAGCTCGCGACACCGGGCGCCGCCGTCGGCGTGCTCGTCGAGGGACGCGCACTCGTGGCGCCCGTCGGGGACACCAGCACGGCGGACCCGCTGCCGGTCGACGAGGACACGCTCTTCATGATCGGGTCCACCTCGAAGACGTTCACCGCGACGGCGCTCATGGCACTGGTCGACCGGGGCGCCCTCGCGCTCGCGGACCGGGTGGTCCAGCACGTGCCGGAGCTGCGCCTGGCCGACGACCAGGTCGCGCGGACGGTCACGCTGCAGCAGCTGCTCAACCACACGAGCGGCTGGAGCGGCGACCTGCTCCCGACGCCGGGCTGGGGCGACGACGCCCTTGTCCGTTCGCTGGCCGGGCTGGTGGACGCGCCGCAGGAGCTGCCCCCGGGCCAGGTCCCGTCGTACAGCAACTCGGCGTTCATGCTCGCCGGCCACCTGCTGGCGACCGTCCACGGCACGACCTACGAGCAGGCCGTCCGCGAGCTCGTGCTCGACCCGCTCGGCCTCGCCGGGAGCTGGTACCTGCCGTGGGAGGTGGTGCACCGCCGGCACGCGGTCGGGCACGTCGTGCAGGACGGCGCGGCGACGCCGGTGCAGGTCTACCCGGCCGAGCGCGCGAACGGCCCGGCCGGCGGGCTGTGGAGCTCGCTGCGGGACCAGCTGGCGTACGCGCGGTACCACCTGGACGGCACGACGACCGGGGCGGCACCGCTGGCAGACGGCACCCGGATGCTGATGCAGCAGCCGACGGTCGCGGCGCGCAGCGGCATGGAGGGCGTCGGCCTGTCGTGGCTGCTCCAGTCGTACAACGGCATCCGGCTGGTCACGCACGGCGGGAACATCTCCAACGTGCAGACCTCGACGTTCGTCCTGGCCCCCGACCAGGATCTCGCCGTGGTCGTGATGACCAACGCCAGGAGTGGGCAGGCCCTCGGCGACCGCGTGCTCGCCTGGGCGCTGGAGCGCTACCGCGGTGTGGGGCCGGGGCCGGACCTCCCCGTCGTGCCGTGCGATCCCGCGGAGCTCGTCGGCGTGTACGACCGCGGAGCCTTCGCCTGGCACCTGACCCAGGCCGACGGCCGGCTGTTCGTCGAGCTGAAGGTGCCCGACGACGTCCCGGAGCAGATCCGGCTCGCCTTCACCGCCGCGCCCCGCGAGCTCGTGGCCGTGGGGCCGGACGCGTTCGCGCTGGCCGCAGCGCCGACCGCGCCGGTCCTCGACGTGCGGCGCGCGCCGGACGGCAGCGTCGAGGGCGTCGTGCACGGCATGCGCTTCGCGCGCCGCACGCCGTAGACCCGCGTCACCGCCGCGCGAAGACCTGGGGCGCGAGCTCCGGGTCGAGGGCGAGCGCGACCGCCTCGACCTCCCCCTGCGCACCGGACCGGAACGTGCCGCGCACGTGGAACCCCGGCACGGTGAGGAAGTCGAGCCGGAGGTCGTCGTCGCCCAGGTGCAGCAGCGCCATCTCGTCGTCGAGCCCGTGGAAGCAGGGCGCGAGGGCGTCGTCGACGACGCGCAGCCCGAGGTCGCCGTACGCCGGGTGGGAGAAGGTCCCCTCGTAGTCCTGCAGCGGGCGCGTCGGGGGGACGGCCGGCGGGGCCGGGGGCGGCGGTGGCGTGGGGGCGCCCAGCCGCTCGCCCCAGGGCGCGGGCTCCAGCCCGAGCAGGCGGTCCATGAGGCTTAGCGCCAGCGCGATCGGGAGCCGGGAGGCGTGCGCGTTGGTCAGCACCGCGACGCCCACCTGCGCATCGGGGACCACCATCACCTGGCTGGCGTAGCCGATCTGGTTGCCCCCGTGCAGGTGCAGCCGGCGGCCCCGGTAGGAGTAGACGGCGTTCCCGAGGGCGTAGCCCATGGGCTGCAGCTCCGGGAACGGCAGGTCGTCCGTACCGACCACCGACGGCGCGTGCAGCATCCGCAGGACAGCCGGGCTCAGGGGTCCGCCGCCGAGCCGCGCCAGCAGCCACCGGCTCAGGTCCTCGGCGGTGGTGACCATGCCGCCGCTCGGCAGGTCGTAGCTCCGGCGCTGGAAGGCCAGCCGTCCGACCGGCGACGTGCGGGGCGGCGAACCCCTCCGTCGTCTGCGCCGGCCGGTAGGTGGAGGTGGCCGTCATCCCGAGCGGTTCGAGGACCCGGTCCGCGAGCGTCTGCGCCCACGGCTGCCCGGTCAGCACCTCGGTCACGTGCCCGGCCGTCGCGTAGTGCGCGTTGTTGTAGCCGAAGCCCTGGCGGAACGGCCGGCTCGCCTCGAGGTGCCGCATGCGGTGCGCGATCTGCTCGTTGGTGAGCGAGAAGTCGTTGTCCCCGACGATCAGCAGGTCGTGGCGCGGCAGGCCGGTCCGGTGCGCCAGCAGGTCGCGGGGCGTCACCCAGCCGCTGACCCGCTCGTCGTGCATGGCGAACCAGGGGAGGTGGTCCTGCACCGGTCTGTCGAGGTCGAGCACGCCGTCCTCGGCGAGCAGGCACAGCGTCGCCGCGGCGAAGCACTTCGTGTCCGAGGCCAGCATGAACCGCGTCTGCGGCGTGACCGGCTGGACCTCGTCGCACCGGCCGAAGCCGGCCTCGAGCAGCACCTCCCCGCCCGCGACGACGGCGACGGAAGCACCGGGCACGCCGAAGCGGGCGCACTCGACGTCGACGACCTCCCGGAGCAGGTCCTGGCTGGTCATGCGCTTCCGCGCGCAGTCGCGGGCAGGTGCCGGGTCAGGAAGCGCGAGACGTGCTGCGCCACGAGCTCGGGGTGGGTCCGGACCAGCATGTGCGGCGCGTCGACCGTCACCACCTCCGTACCCGGGCGCTGCGCGGCGAGCGTCGCGAGGTCGTGTCCCAGCCCCTCCCGGTAGGCCTCGACGAGCCGCAACCCGTCGCCGGCCCACAGCTTCCTCAACCGGCTCTGCTCGACCGCGACGGCGTTGACGACGAGCAGTGGGCAACGGAGCTGCGAGTACAGCGCCGCCAGGTCCAGGGTGCCGCTCGCCCGCATCACCTCGCGTGCGGTCCCGGACCTGACGGCCGGCTGTCGCAGCACCCGCAGCAGGCCGGCGATCAGCAGAGCGGGTAGTCCGCCGGTCAGCCGCGCGAACCTGGCGGTCCTGCTCCGCCCAGCCGCGCAGGACGTCCGCCTCAGCGAGTCCCGCGTACTGCTCAGGGCGCCCGCGCCCGTGCCCGTCGAGGTTGAGGACAGCCGGGCAGGACGGATGCGCTGCCCCGTAGGCGACGGCGACCATGCCGCCCAGCGAGTGCCCTCCGACGACCGGCGCACCGAGGCCGTACGCCTCGGCCACCGCGTCGACGTCCTGCAGAGCGGAGGCGATCGTCCAGGGCGCGGGGTCGCTGCTGCCGTGGCCGCGGAAGTCGAAGGTGACGACGCGGAACGCCGGCTGCAGCCGCTGGGCCAAGGGCTCGAGCGAGCGCTGGTCCGTGCCGGCCCCGTGCATCAGCAGCAGGTCCGGCCCGCTCCCGCCGAAGTCGCGGGTCGCCAGCGCGACCCCTTCGCTGTCCACGGTGCGCCCCGTCGGGCTCACGAGCGGTTCGTGCGGCTGGTGTACTTCAGGCAGCGGCAGCCCAGGTCGTACGCCATGTCGCGCACGGAGTTCACCGTGAAGTGGCGGTTCGGCCCGGTGGCGCCGGCGAGCGCAAGCGCTGTCGGGAAGCGCGTGCCGAGGCCCTCGAACCCCCGACGCAGGCCGGCCACGCTCGCCTGCTGCCCGCCCTCCATGGCGGCGTCGAAGGAGTACAGCGCGTCGCAGGCGGCGTACATCAGCTTGAGGTCCTGCCGGTTGCCCTGGGTCAGCAGACCGGCAGCGCGCATGACGGCGTCGCAGCGAGCGGCGCCCGGGGTGCGGCCCGGGTCCTCGGGCTGGTTGACGTCCTGGGTGGGCGCCCAGCCGATGGTCTGTGCGCCGTTGAGCTGCTCGGCCGGGGCGTTGGCCGCGCCCAGCGAGCCGAGCGCCGGGAGGTAGGCGTAGCGCGGCCGGTACTGCTGGTTCTCGGCGTCCCGCAGGAAGAACGCCGAGGCGCCGAACACGTGTGAGACGCCCGCGGCCTTGAACCGCAGCACCGCGGAGCTCGTGCTGGCCAGGGCGTCCGAGGCGCCGCCGGAGTACGTGACGGTCTCCTCGAACTTCAGCCCGACCTTGGCCAGCTCGCGCTTGTAGGACGCGTAGTAGTTGTTCTGGTCGGGGGTGTCGGCGTGGATGAGACCGAGCTTCAGCGGAGTGGCGCCAGGCCCGCCGTTGAGGATGTCCCACTTCGTCGTGAAGCCGTTGGCCATGAGGCTCTCGACGTGCAGCTGGGCGACGCGCTCCTGGCTGATCGAGCTCGGGGAGTAGAGGAAGCTCCCGCCGTTCGCGCGGTAGGCGGCCTCCGGGATGGTGGTGAAGGCGCCGTAGGCGAAGAAGGGTGAGCCCATCCGGGCGAAGCAGTCGCGCAGGAACGGGTCCGCGACGTACACGAACGCCGCGAAGACCTTGCGGTCGTCGCGGAAGTCGTTGCAGATCTCGGCGTAGGTCTGCTGGGGGTTGGCGATGAAGGTCGCGATGTCGATGGGGCGGTTCTCGAGGACGAGCTTGCGGCCGAGAACCCCTCCCGCCTTGTTGATGTCCCGGACGACCGCCGCCCAGATGTCCTTCTCCGCAACCGATCCCGATCCGGAGATGCCGAACGCCTTGCCGGCGGACTCGGCCCCCTCCGGGAGGGCGGCGCCGATCGTCAGCGTCTTCGCCGTCACACCGCGCGCCGTCGAGCCGCCGGCAGCCGTCCCGGCCCCGCCGGCGGGGGCGCCCGCCGCAGGTGCACCGGCGACGTCGCCGCCCGGCAGCGCACCAACGGTGCCGCCGCCTGCCGCCGCCGAGCCGGACGCCGCCTGTGACCCGCCGTTGACCGGGCCCCCGCCCTCGCCCGGCAGCGAACCGGGGCCGGCGGCCAGGCCCGCGCCCAGCGGGTCGCCCTGCGCTGGACCGAGCGTCAGCCCGTCGCCGGACAGTCCCTGCCCACCTGCGGCGGTGGAGGTCGACTGGACGGTGCTGCCGCACGCCGTCAGGGTCAGGGCGAGGACGAGCAGGGCGGACGCGGTCAGGCGGGGCATCGCGGATCCAGCTTCTTCAGGGGCACGGACGTGCCCGGACGGGGGAGGGGTCAGGTCCGTGCGCAGCGCGTCATCGCGCCGCAGCCAGGGCGGCGATCAGGGCGCGGAGCCGGCGGGGGAAGGCCTCGACGCGCTCGACCGCGGCGAGTGACAGGACGAGGTCGGCCGCGTGCGGCAGCGCGCCCGCGACGGCGTCGGCACGCGCCTGGCGCAGCGCCCGCTCGTCGGCCCCGGCACGGGCGTGCACGGTGGCCGCGTAGCCGAGCACGAACGTCCACACGGTCTCGTAGACCTCGCCGAGCTCGGCCGGCGACAGCCCGTCGCGCTCCGCGAGCAGTGCCAGCCGCTCCAGGTCGACGAGCAGCGGCTCGGGAGCGGTGACGCTGCGCTGCAGGACCTCCACGACGGCGGGGTGCTCCCGCAGCACGTCCCAGATCATCTCGGCGAAGCTGACGAGCGCCTGCTGCCACGAGCGGGCCGTGCGCACCGGCCTGTGACGGTCGTTGAGCAGCTCCATCACGACGGCGTCGAAGAGCTCGTTCTTGCTGCCCATGTGCGCGTGGACGGCGAACGAGGAGACGTTCAGCTCGGCGGCGAGCCGCCGGACGGTGACAGCGTCGTAGCCCTCGGCCAGCACGATCTCACGGGCGGCGTCCACGACCTGGCCCTTGGCGAGCTTGGGCGGTCGTCCACGTCGTGCCGGAGCCGTCACCCCAGAACTGCATCACATGTTAGGTAAATGCGCAAGGCTTGTTCTGCAGGCGCTTTCGTGGGCTCGCCCCTCAGACCGGGAGCTCCTCCACCCCGGTCGTCAGCTCGGCGAGCACGTCCGGGTCGGGCGTCGACGCCGAGCCCGGGGCCGGTCGGCACGCGCACGTGCCCGTCCTCCAGCACGAACGGCGCGGTCGTCACGTCCTGCCGGTAGTAGCGGTCGGACGCGCTGGTGTCGCCGGGCAGCACGAAGCCGGGCAGGGCAGCCAGCGCGACGTTCGCCGCACGGCCGAGGCCGGTCTCGAGCATGCCGCCGCACCAGACGGGGATCCCGTTGGCCTGCGCCACGTCGTGCACGCGCACCGCCTCGAGGTAGCCGCCGACCCGGCCGGCCTTGATGTTGATGACCGAGCAGGCGCCGAGCGCGATGGCGTCCGCGGCGGACCGCGCGCTGGTGATGCTCTCGTCGAGGCAGACCGGCGTGCGGATCAGCTTGGCCAGCTCGGCGTGGCCGCGGACGTCGTCCTCCGGCAGCGGCTGCTCGATGAGCAGCAGGTCGAAGGGGTCCAGCTCGGCGAGGTGCCGCGCGTCGCCGAGCGTGTACGCCGTGTTGGCGTCGACCTGCAGGCCGACGTCGCCGAAGCGCTCGCGCACCGCGCGCACCGGCTCGAGGTCCCAGCCCGGCTCGATCTTCAGCTTGATGCGGACGTAGCCCTGCTCGAGGTAGCCCTCGACCGCGTCCAGCAGCTGCGGCAGGGAGTCCATGATGCCGACGCTGACGCCGGCCGGGACCCGGTCGCGCACCGCGCCGAGGTCGTCGCCAAGGGGGCGACCGGCCGTGCGCAGCTCGGCGTCCAGCACGGCCAGCTCCAGCGCGGCCTTGGCCATCGGGTGGCCCTTCACCGGCGCCAGCACGTGCGCGACCCGCGCGGCGGTGACCCGGTCCCCGAGGGCGAGCAGGCGCGGGACCAGGTGCGTGCGCAGCACGTGCTGGGCGGTCTCGACGTACTCGTAGCTGTAGAGCGGCTCCTCCATCGCCACGCACTCGCCCCACCCCTCGGCGTCCGGCGTGGTGACGCGCACGAGCACGACCTCCCGGGAGGTCTGCGTCCCGAAGGACGTGCGGAACGGCGAGACGAGCGGCATGCGGATGCGGCGCAGCTCGACAGCGGTGATCTTCACGCGGGGCCTCCAGGGGTGGGAGCGCCAGCCTCCCGCAGCCGGCGCCCCGGTGCCTCGGACCACGCGACGAAGGAGGGGCCTGGATGTCGTGCGGGCGCACGGCCCGGGAGCGGGATCGGAGCCCTAGCCTGCGCCGATGAGCGATCTCCTGCTGCGCGGCGGCCGCGTCCTCGACCCGGGAACGCGGCACCGACGAGGTGCGCGACGTACTGGTGCGCGACGGCCGGCGTCGCGGACGCCGCGACCTTGCCGCTCCCGACGGGCCGACGTGTGCGACGTCAGCGGGCTGGTCGTCGGGCCCGGGCTTCGTCGACCTGCACAGCCACGTGCACACGCGTCGCCGGCCAGCGGCTGCAGGCCTTCGACGGCGTGACGACGGCGCTGGACCTCGAGTCCGGGCTGATGCCGCTGGAGCGGGCCTACCGGGAGGCGGCCGACGAGGGCCGCCCGCTGCACTACGGCTTCTCCGCCTCCTGGGGCGGCGCCCGCGCGCCAGGTCCTGGCCGGGGTCGACCAGGACGCCGAGCATCACGCACCGCCTGGCGGTCCTGGGCGACCCGCTCTGGCAGGCCACCTCGACCCCGGCGCAGCGGGACCGCGTGGCTCGACCTGCTGCGCAGCGAGATCGGCGCCGGCGGCGCTCGGCATCGGCGTCCTCATGGGCTACGCGCCGCGCAGCGACCCGGACGAGTACCTCGCGGTCGCGCGGCTGGCGGCCGAGGCCGGCGTTCCGACGTACACGCACGTCCGCGAGCTCGTCGAGGCCGACCCGACGACGCCGTATCGACGGGGCCGAGGAGCTGGTCCGTGCCGCCGCGGAGACCGGTGCGGCGATGCACCACTGCCACGTCAACAGCACCTCGCGCCGGCACGTCGACCGGGTGCTGGACGGCATCACGCGCGCCCGCGACGGCCGGCTCGCGGGTGACGGTCGAGGCCTATCCCGTACGGCGCCGGCAGCACCGGCGTCGGCGCCTTCTTCCTCGCGCCGGAGCGGCTGCGCGTGTGGGGGCTGACGCCCTCGTCGCTGGTGCTGCTGCCGAGCGGCGAGCGGATCGCCGACGAGGCCCGGCTGCGGGAGGTGCGCGACGCCGCGCCCGGCACGCCGTGCATCGTCGAGTTCCTCGACGAGGACGAGCCGCGCGGACCGCGCGCTGCTGCGAGGCGTCCCTGGCCTACCCGGACGCGATCGTCGCCAGCGACGCGATGCCGGTGCTTCTGGGCCGACGGCACGCACGACAGCCGGCGAGTGGCCGCTGCCGCCCGGCGGCTCGACGCACCCGCGCACGGCGGGCACCTTCGCCCGCGTCGCTGCGCACGATGGTGCGCGAGAGCCGGCACCTGGACCTGGCTCGAGGCGTTCCGCCGATGCGCGTGGCTGCCCGCCCGGGTGCTCGACGAGGTCGCGCCCGGCTGCCCGGGCGAAGGGCCACCTCGGCGTGGGCGCGGACGCCGACGTCGTCGTGCTCGACCCGGCGACGGTGACCGACACCGCCACCTACCTCGACCCGGCGCGGCCCGTCGTCGGGCGTCCGGCACCTGCTGGTCGCCGGCACGCCGGTCATCCGCGACGGCGAGCTGCGTGCAGGACGCCTACCCGGGGCGGCCGCTGCGGGGGGAGCCCCGCTGGGCCGGCTCGCCCAGCACCGCCGCCGCGGCGCGCTCCACGTCGGCCTCGTCGTTGTAGAGGTGGAACGACAGTCGCACCCGGCCGGCCCGCACCGCCGTGCGCACGGAGGCCTGTGCCAGGCGCTGCGCCACGTCGCTCTCCGCCTCGACCGTGACGATCGCCGAGCCCTGCGGGGCGCGGCCCGTACGGCGCAGGAACGCGTCGGCCAGGCCGACGTCGTGCGCGTGCACCTGCGCGGCGTCGAGGCCGGCCAGCAGCTCGAGCGCGCCGGCGGCACCCACCCAGCTGAACCAGGCGGGCGACACGTCGAGCCGGCGCGCGCTGTCGGCCAGCCGCAGCGGCGACCCGTAGATGCTCGTCCACGGGTCCTGTCCGGCGTACCACCCGGCGGACGCCGGACGCACTCCCGCGAGCGCCTCCGGCCGCACCCGCAGGAAGGCGACGCCCCGCGGGCACAGCAGCCACTTGTAGGCGGCGCACACCACGTGGTCGACCTCCCGCAGGTCGAGCGGGAGCCAGCCGCAGGACTGCGTCGTGTCCAGCAGCACCCGCGCCCCGGCCCCGCGGGCTGCGGCCTGCACGGCGGGCAGGTCCACGCGCCGGCCGTCCGCGGACTGCACCGCGCTCACGGCGACCAGGTCCACCCGGCCGGCCAGCTGGGGCAGGCGCTCCAGCGGGAGCTCGGTCACCGTGACGCCGCGGTCGGCGTGGGCCAGGAACGGGAACGTCACGGAGGTGAACTCGCCCTCCGCGACCACGACGTGCGCTCCGTCCGGCAGGGACGAGGCGACGAGGCCGACGAGCTCGGACACCGTGCTGCCGATGGCCACCTCCGCGACGGGGACGCCCGACAGCCGCGCCCACGCCGCGCGCGAGCGCTCGACGTGCCCGTCCAGGTCGGCGGGTGCCAGCCGTCCTCTGCGCCAGAGCTCCAGCACCTGCGACAGCTCGTCGAGCGCCACGCGCGGCGGCACCCCGACGGTCGCGGTGTTGAGGTAGCCGGGATCCGCCGCGAACACGTCGTCGAGCAGGCCGGCCACGCGGCCAATGTGCCAGAGGGGGAGGGCACATGAGGCCGGGCGACAGCAGCACGCGTCTCCCTTGGGAGGTCGGGACGAAGCGGCTGGCCGTGCGGAGCGGCATCATCACCTCATGAGCACCCGCGTCTTCATCTCGGTCGACATGGAGGGCGTCGCCGCCGTCGCCACCTACGACCAGGTCCTGCGCGGTGGCAGCGGCTACCCCCGCGCGCAGGAGCTGATGACGGCCGAGGCCAACGCGGCGATCCGCGGCGCGTTCGCCGGGGGCGCCGACGAGGTGGTGGTCAACGACAGCCACGGCACGATGGACAACCTGCTGCCCGAGCGGCTCGACCCGCGCGCGCGGGTCGTCTTCGGCGCACCGCGGCCCTCCTGCATGGTGCAGGGCATCACGCGGGCGGACGACCTCGCGGTCTTCGTCGGCTACCACGCAGCGGCCGGTGCGCACGGCGTCCTCGCGCACACCTTCTCCGTCAGCTTCACCGAGATGCGGGTGAACGGCGCCCCGGTGAGCGAGGCGGAGGTCAACGGGATGCTCGCCGGGTCGCTCGGCGTGCCCGTCGGGGTGCTGACCGGCGACGACCAGATCTGCCTGCTGGCCGAGAAGGCGTTCCCGGGCATCACGACCGTCGTGGTCAAGCAGGCGGAGGCCACGGCGTCGGCGTCGACCCTGCACCCGACCGTCGCCTGCGAGCTGATCGAGCAGGCGGTCGCCGCTGCCGTCGGCAACGGCGCCGTCGCGCCGATGCCCGTCCCCGAGGCGCTGTCGCTCGAGATCGACGTCGTGTCCCCGCTCGCCGCCGACCTGGCCGGCACGGTGCCGGGCACGCGACGCCTGTCGGCCCGCACGCTGCAGCGCGACGTCGAGGACGTCGGCGAGCTCCTGTCGCTCGTCATGAGCTGGTACTACCTGTGCTCGCTCGCTGCTCAGCAGACCGCCGCGGTCGCCTTCCGACGCTAGGCCTTGCCGGCTCTGCCGCGACGCCGCTCAGGCCGCGCCCTTCGTCCGTCGGCACCATCAACCGCGCAGGGGTTGATGCAGGGCGACAACGCTCGGACCCCGACCCGTGGGCCACGATCAACGCCTCCCAGCAACCGCAAGGGGTGCTCTGTGCTCCACCGACCCTCCCGCACCGCCCGGGTGCTCGCCGTGCTCGCGGCGTCGGCCGCGCTGACCGGCTGCGTCCCGCAGGGCCTGGCGTTCAAGGTGGACGAGCGGCTGACGTTCTCCTCACCGCGGGACCGGGCGACCGTGACGCCTCCCGGTCCGGCTGGACTGGGACATCCGCGACTTCGACGTCGTGCCGCCCGGGACGACCGGCGCAGGGACGACGCCGGCTACTTCGCGGTGTTCGTCGACGCGGCGCCCGATGCCGCCGGGCAAGCCGCTGCGCTGGGTCGCCCGCAAGGACAACAGCTGCCGCGCCGGCGGACGGCTGCCCGGACGACGAGTACCTGACGGCCCGCGGCGATCTACACCACCACCCAGACCGAGCTGGTGCTCGAGCAGCTGCCGCGGCCGGCGAACGAGCGCGAGGGACGCCGCGAGCGGCACCGCGCGACCGTCGTGCTGCTCGACGCCAGCCGGCAAGCGGATCGGCGAGAGCGCCTTCGAGATCGCCTTCGACGTCGACCGGGACGGCCACCTCATGACCCTTGCCCCCGAGCGGCCGGCCGTCGCCGACGCGGTCGTCGACGTCGAGGACCTGGCCGCCGAGCGCACCCGGCTGCGCGGCGAGGCGCGCGAGCTGCTCGGCGTCACCGGCAGCGACGAGGCCGCCGCCGAAGCTGCGGCAGGTGCTGCAAGGACAGCGGCGTCGGCTACTACCCGCTGGCCGCGCTCGGGTACGCTGTCGATCGTCGACAGCCTGCAGGGCTACGCCTTCACCGTCCTGACGCCGGAGATCAGCCGCAGCCTGGGCATCGGGCCTCGGCACGATCGCGCTGCTGCTCGTGCTCAAGACGCTGGCGCACGGCGCTCGCCCCGCTGCCGACGGCCGCGCTCGTGCAGCAGGTCCCGCGCCGCGCGCTGGTCATCATCGTCGGGGCGACGGCCTGGGCGATCGCGACCCTCTACACCGGCTTCGCGACCGGGACGCTGCTGCTGGCCGCGGTGCTCGCTGCTCGACGGGCTCAGCACCGGGTCGGCCAACACGCTGACCCAGCCGCTGCTCATGGACAGCTACCCGCCGCCCGCGCGGGTGCGGGTGTTCTCCTACGTCACCGCGCATCAACAACTTCGGCAACGTCCTCGCGCCGCTGCTGGTCGCGCTGCTGGCCGGCGTGCTCGGCTTCACCTGGCGCGGCGTGTTCCTCGTCTTCGGGCTCATGTGCCTGGCCGTGCTGCCCTTCACGCTGCGGCTGCGCGACCCGGGCTTCGGCCGGTTCGACACCGAGCAGGTGCGGGCCGCCGTCCACGACACGGCCGACGACCTGGCCGACGACGACGTCAGCCTCGGCTTCTTCGAGATCACCCGCCGGCTGCTGCTGATCCCGACCGTCAAGAAGCTGCTCGCCGCCTTCGCGGTCTTCGGCATGCTGCTCATCCCGTTCTCGACCTTCCTGTCGTTCTACCTCGACGAGACGCTCGAACTTCGGGCCGGGCGAGCGCGGGCTGTTCTTCGCGCTGACGTCGCGTCTCGTCGATGGTCGCGCTCGCGCATCTACGGCACGCCGCGGCGAGGCGATGTTCCGCAAGGACCCGGGCCGGGTCGCTCGACGTCGCCGGCGCTGCAGCTGGCCGTCGGCGTCGTCCTGATCTGCCTCGGCCGTGGTCAGCCCGTGGACCTGGCTGACGCTGGTGCTGTTCGCGCTGTCGCACGGCGATCATCGCCGTGCTCGGGCCGGCGCTGGGCATCGCGCTGCTGTCGATCGTGCCGGCGCAGATGCGCCCGCACGCCGGCGCGCTCTACGGCATCTTCCTCGCCGGCGTCGGCGGCATCGCCGGCGCGATCCTGCTCGGCGGCGTGCAGAGCCGGTACGGCACGGCCGGCGCGCTCGTCAGCCTGCTGATCCCCGGCGTCGCTCGGCGCGCTGCTCCTGCGCCGGGCCGCGCCGTTCGTGCAGCGCGACATCGACCGGATGATCGACGAGGTGCTCGAGGACGAGCAGCTCAAGCAGGTCAAGGCCTCCGGCGGGCACCTGCCGATGCTGTCCTGCAAGGGCATCGACTTCTCCTACGGCCAGCTGCAGGTGCTGTTCGACGTCGACTTCACCGTCGACGACGGCGAGATGGTCGCGCTGCTCGGCACCAACGGCGCCGGCAAGTCGACGCTGCTCAAGGTCATCAGCGGCATCGGCCTGCCGACCGCGGGCAACGTCCGCTACCGCGGGCAGGACATCACCTACCTCGACGCCGAGCGGCGGACCCGGCTCGGCATCACCCAGATCCCCGGCGGCCGGGCCGTCTTCGGGCCGCTGACCGTCATCGAGAACCTGCGCTCCTACGGCTACACGCTGGGCAAGGAGCGCAAGCAACCTCGACGGCCTCATCGACGAGTGCCTCGACGCCTTCCCGCGGCTGGCCGAGCGGCGCAACAGCCTGGCGGCCCAGCTGTCCGGCGGCGAGCAGCAGATGCTCGGCCTGTCCAAGGCGCTCATCATGCAGCCGCGCCTGCTGCTCATCGACGAGCTGTCGCTCGGGCCTGGCGCCCGATCATCGTCGGCCAGCTGCTCGAGATGGTCCGGCGCATCAACGCGACCGGCACCGCCGTCGTCCTCGTCGAGCAGTCGGTGAACATCGCGCTGAACCTCGTCGACCACGCCTACTTCATGGAGAAGGGCGAGATGCGCTTCGACGGCGCGGCCGCCGACCTGCTGGCGCGCGACGACCTGCTGCGCGCGGTCTTCCTCGAGGGCGCGGAGGCGGCCACGTGACCGCCGCCCTCGACGACGTCCCGCTGCCGCCGCTGGTGCACCGGCCGAAGCGTCACGCCGAAGCTGCTGCGCCAGGCTCGGCGGCGTCCGCCGTCGGCCTGCTGCTCGCGCTGGTCGTCGCACGGCTGACCGACTTCGAGACGCCGCTGCCCGGTCATCGCGCTCGGCTCGATCATCGGCATCACCTACGGCCTGCTCGCCGTCGGCCTGGTGCTCGTCTACCGGTCCAACCGGATCATCAACTTCGCGCACGGCGAGGTCGGCGCCTTCGCCGCCGCGCTCTTCGGCCTGTTCACCGTCAAGTACGGCCTGCCGTACTACGTCGTCCTGCCCGCTGGGCCTGCTCGTCGGCGCGGCGCGGGTGCGGCCGCCGAGGTCGGCGTCGTGCGCCGGCTGCGCAACGCGCCGAAGCTCATGAGCATCGTCGCCACGCTCGGCGTCGGCCAGTTCCTCGTCATCTTCGGCCTGGTGCTCAACAGCCAGGCCGGCGCCGGCTCGCTGTTCCCGCAGCCGCCCGGCCTGCCGGCCTTCGAGCTCGGCGCGCTGCGCGTCACCCAGGCCTACACCGGCATGCTGGTGTTCGGCCCGCTCGTCGTCGTCGCTGCTCGCCGTCTTCCTGAAGTACAGCCGCTACGGCCTGGCGATCCGCTCGCGCGGCCGCCAACCCCGAGGCGGCCCGCATGGCCGGCATCCCGGCCGCCCGCATGTCGGCGCTGGCCTGGGCGCTCGCCGGCGCGCTGTCGGCCTTCACCGCGATCCTCACCGCCCCGACCCGCGGCTTCACCTCCGGCGAGACCTTCGGTCCCGGCCTGCTGCTGCGCGCGCTGGCCGCCGCCGTGCTCGCCCGCATGAACAGCCTGCCGATCGCCCTTGCCGGCGGTCTGGCCCTCGGCGTCGCTCGAGCAGCTGCTGCTGTGGAACCGCCCGCAGTCCGGCCTCGTCGAGGTGGTGCTGTTCGTCATCATCCTGCTGACCCTGCTGCTGCAGAAGCAGCGCGGCGGCCGCGAGGAGGAGAAGGGCAGCTGGGCCGCGGTCCAGGCGCTGCGCCCGATCCCCGAGGCGCTCCAGCAGCTGTGGCTCGTCCGCAACCTCGGGCTGCTCGTTCGGCCTCGCCGCGCTGGTCGTCGCGGCCGTGCTGCCGCTGTTCATCAGCAACTCGGCTCGCATCACGATGGTCTCGATCATGGGCTTCGCCATCGTCGGCCTGTCGGTCGGCATCGTCACCGGGCTCGGCGGGCAGCTCTCCCTCGGCCAGTTCGCGATCGCCGCCGTCGGCGCCTGGGTGTCCTACGAGGTGTCGCAGCCGCATCGGCCACTTCGAGCTGTCCTTCCTCTACGCCGGCCTCGCCGGAGCGCTCGCCTCGCTGGTGATCGGCCTGCCGGCGCTGCGCATCCGCGGGCTGTTCCTGACCGTCACGACGCTGTCGTTCGCCCTGGTGATGCCGGCCTTCCTGCTGCAGCAGACTTCGTCCTCGGCGACGGCGTCGACCCCGGGCGGCCCGATCATCGGCGGACACGCCGCTCGACACCGGCAAGCTCTACTACCTGTTCGCGCTGCCGGTGCTCGTGCTCACCGTGCTGCTGGCCCGCAACGTGCGGCAGGGCGGCTTCGGCCGGCTGCTCATCGCGGTCCGCGACAACGAGGAGGCCGCCCGCGCCTTCACCGTCCGCGCCTCGCTGGTCAAGACGCAGGGCTTCCTGCTGGCCGGCTTCTTCGCCGGCGTCGGCGGCGCGCTCTACGGCCACGCGCTGTCGCGCATCGGCTCGTCCAGCTTCCCGACCAGCGCCAGCATCGCCGTCGTCGTCATGACCGTCATCGGCGGCCTGTCGCTGCTGTCCGGGCCGATCCTCGGCGCGCTGTTCATCATCGGGATGCCCGGCGTTCGCTGCCGCTGGACTCGCGCCGGCCTGGCCGCCAGCGCCCTCGGCCAGCTGCTGATCATCCTGTACCTGCCGGCCGGCCTCGGCGGTCTGGCCGAGCCGGTCCGCGACCGCATCGTCAAGTGCGCTCGGCCGACGCGCCGGCATCGACGTCGACGCGGCCTACGACGAGGTGCGCCACCGCGGCCGGCTCGACCGGTGCCGGCCCGCGTGCGCGACCGCGTCGCGCCGGTGCAGCCCGCCCGAGCGGCTGCGCCCGCCCGGGTCGGTGCTGCTGCAGGCCGACGGCCTGGTCAAGAGCTTCGGCGGCGTGCGCGCCGTGCGCGGCGTCGAGCTTCGACGTCCGGGCCGGCGAGACGGTCGGCCTCATCGGCCCGAACGGCGCCGGCAAGACGACGACCTTCGAGCTGCTCGGCGGCTTCACCAAGGCCGACGCCGGCACGCGTCGCTGTTCGAGGCGCAGGACGTCACCGCCCTCGGCCCGGAGGCCCGCGGCCGGCTCGGGCATGATCCGGTCGTTCCAGGACGCCGGGCTGTTCCCGACGCTGACCGTGCAGGAGACCGTCCGGCTGTCGCTCGAGCGGCTCTACCCGACCCGCTTCTTCGCCTCGATCGCCGGCCTGTCCGGCAGCGAGCAGCGAGAAGGACGAGCTGGTCCACGACCTGCTCGGCTTCATGGGCCTGGACAGCTACAAGACCTCGCAGATCCAGCAGCTGTCGACCGGCACCCGCCGCATCACCGAGATCGCCTGCCTGGTCGCGCTCCAGCCGACGCTGCTGCTGCTCGACGAGCCGAGCTCCGGCATCGCCCAGCGCGAGACCGAGGCGCTCGGCCAGCTGCTCGATCGACCTCAAGGAGCAGCTCCAGCTGTCGCTGCTCATCATCGAGCACGACATCCCGCTGGTGATGAGGCTGTGCGACCGCGTCGTCGCGATGGCCGACGGCAGCGTCATCGCCTCCGGCACGCCCGACGAGATCCGCAACGACCCCGCCGTCGTCGAGGCCTACCTCGGCGGCGACATCGACGCCATCGAGCGCTCGGACTCCGCGCCGGCACAGCGCCGGCCGGAGCGGGAGCTCGTCGGCGCCGGCGCGCCAGTGACCCGGCAGGAGCTCGTCCTGCCCGGCGTCGGCCCGACGCGCACCGACCGCCTCCTGCGGGCGTTCGGCAGCGTCGACGCGCTGCGCAGCGCGAGCGCCGACGAGATCGCCGCCGTGCCCGGCTTCGGCCCTGGTACGGCCCAGCGCGTCGTCCGGGCGCTGCGGTGAGCGCCCGCCGTGGCCAGCAGGCTCCACCGGTCGCGACCGGGATCACCCTGGGCGCCGTCGTCGACGCGCTCGGGGCGGGACTGGTGCGCCTGGTCACGGCGCCGCACGGTCTGGACGTCCCGGTCGGGGAGCCGGTCGTGCACGACCCGCTGAACGAGCCGGCGCCGGGTCCGGGCGACCTGCTGCTGGCCGTCGGGGTCGACGCGCAGCGCGCCAGCGCGGTGGACCTGGTGACCGCCTGCGGCCGGCGCGGCGCTGCCGGGGTCGCTGCTCAAGGACGACGGGGAGCTCCCCGTCGCCCTGGTCGGCGCGGCCGAGTCGTCCGGCGTGGCGCTGCTCGTCGCGCCGCAGGACGCTGCCTGGGGGCAGCTGCACACGCTGCTGCGCACCGCGCGCTCGGCCAGCGCACCGCGCGGTCCGGGCACGCTCGGAGCGCCGCTCGGCGACCTGTTCGGTCTGGCCGATGCGCTCGCGTCCGCCGTCGGCGGGGCCGTCAGCATCGAGGACGAGCGCTCCACCGTGCTGGCCTACTCCACCGGCCCGCACCCCACCGACGAGGCCCGCCGCGCGGCGATCCTCGGCCGACGGGTGCCCGAGAACTGGCGCGCGCTGCTGCACGACGATGGGGGTCTTCCGCCGCATCACGACGAGCGACGACGTGGTGGAGGTCGGCACGCTGGACGAGCTGGCCAGCGCCCCGCGGCTGGTCGTCGGGGTGCGCGCCGGCGGGGAGGCCCTCGGCTCGATCTGGGTCCAGCAGGGGGATCGGCCGTTCCGGCCTGACGCCGGCGAGGCCATGCGCGAAGCAGCGTCGATGGCCGCGCTGCACCTGCTGCGCGCCCGGTCGGGAGAGGACCTCGAGCGGCGCAGGTCCGGCGACCAGCTGCGGGCGGTGCTGGAGGGACGACTGCCGGCCACCCTGCTCGCCGAGACGCTGCAGGTGCGGCCGGACGAGCCCGTGGTGCTGCTCGCCGTCGAGCCGGTCGAGGGCGACAGCGGCTCGACCGGCGTACTCGCCGACCGGGTCGCGGACTTCCTCGTGTTCAGCTGCGCAGCCTTCCGCCGCCGGGCCGTCGCGGCCGGCGTCGGGCGCACCGCCTACGCCGTGCTCGGCGCCCGCACCGGCGGGGTCGACGAGGCGCGCGCGCTCGGGGCCGACCTCGCCGCCCGGGCCTCCTCCGGGCTGCGCGCCCAGGTCCGGGCGGTCGTCGCCGACCACCCCGGTGGGCTCGCCGCACCTCGCCGAGCTGCACGCCGACGTCGACCTCGCGCTGCGCGTGCAGAGCGCCCGCGCCTCCTGCGAGCCGGTCCACGTCGACGACGTACGGGCGGCGTCCGTGCTCGTGCAGCTGCGCGACCTCGCGGTCGAGCGGCCGGGGCTGCTGGCCGGGAAGGTCCGGCTGCTGGAGGCGAGCGACCGCGAGCGGTCCACGACGTACGTCGCGACGCTGCGCGCCTTCCTCGACGCGTTCGGGGACGTGCGGCTGGCCTCCGACGCCGTCGGGGTGCACCCCAACACCTTCCGCTACCGGCTGCGGCGGCTCAGCGAGCTCGCCGGCGCTCGACCTCGACGACCCCGAGCAGCGGCTCGTCGCCCAGCTCCAGCTGCACCTGCTCGCCCGATGACCCGACCCCGCCGCCGGCCAGGACCCCAGCCCGACCCTGAGGAGAACGACGTGACCACCCTCGACGCCCCGCCCGTGATCATCGAGAGCGGCGCGCCCGACCGGGGCCGACCCGGGCTCACCGAGCGCGTGCCCGCACTGCGACCGCTGTCCCCGGTGCCTACCTACCTCGGGATCGGCGTCGCCGCGATCGGCTTCGTGCTCGTGCTGTTCGCCTGGGGGCAGAGCGCCGGCGAGACGAACGTCGCGCTGCAGATCCCGTACCTGATCTCCGGCGGGATGATCGGCCTCGGCATGATCATGGTGGGCGTCACGGTCGTGAACGTCGCGGCCAAGCGCCGGGACGCGCTGCTGCGCGAGCAGCAGAACGAGCTGCTGGCCAGCGCGCTGCGCGAGCTCGGCGCGGCCCTGGACCCCGACCGCCGGTGAACGAGCTCTGGCAGGTCCTGCGTGACCCGAAGGTCACGACCAGCCTGGTGCTGGCGGCCGTCGTGCTCGCGGGCTTCGGCCTGCTCGGCGCCGGCTACCGCGGCGCCGCCGCGCTGCTGTTCGTGCCGTTCCAGGTGCCGTACCTCGTGAGCGGCGCCGTGGTCGGCCTCGCCCTCGTCGGGGCCGGTCTGGCCCTGCTGATCGTCCACCTCGACCGCACGGAGGCGGCAGAGGAGCGGCGTGCCGTCGCCGCGCTGCAGCGCGACGTGCTGCGGCTGCTGGCCGTCGCCCCCCAGGCGCGCGAGCGGCTGCGTTGATCGAGGAGCTCGAGGCCCTCGTCGCGCTGGAGTCACCGTCCGCCGACGACGCGGCCACCGAGGCGGGTGCGCGGCTGGTCGACGACCTGCTCCTCGCAGCACCTCGGCAGCCGCGGCGAGTGGATCGCCGAGGGCGGCCGGGGGCACCTGCTGTGGTCCGGCGGCGGCGACACGAGGGTGGTGCTGATCGGGCACGTCGACACGGTCTGGCCCTTCGGCACGACCGCCCGCTGGCCGTTCGACGTCGTGGACGGCCGCGCGTCCGGGCCCGGCGCGTTCGACATGAAGGCCGGCCTGGTCCAGGGGATCCACGCCCTGCGCGAGCTCGACGACCTGACCGGCGTGCGCGGTGCTGGTCACCACCGACGAGGAGGTCGGCTCGCCGACGTCGCGGGAGCTCATCGAGCAGACCGCCGCCGGGCGCACGGGCGGCGCTGGTGCTCGAGCCGTCCGCCGCCGGCGCGCTGAAGTCCGCGCGCAAGGGCGTGTCGATGTACGAGCTCGTCGTGCACGGGCGCGCGGCGCACGCCGGGCTCGAGCCGGAGAAGGGCGTGAACGCCGCCGTCGAGCTCAGCCACCAGGTGCTGGCCGTGCTCTCCGCGGCGGCACCGGACGCTCGGCACCACCGTGACCCCCACGCTCATGTCCGCAGGGACGACGACGAACACCGTCCCGGCGCAGGCGCGGGTCGCGCTCGACGTCCGCGCCGCGGAGCCCGAGGAGCAGGCGCGCGTCGACCGGGCGGTCCGCGCCCTGCGCGCCACGCTGCCGGATGCGCGGGTCGAGGTGCTGGGCGGGATCAACCGCCCGCCGCTGCCGGGCTCGTCGTCGGCCGGGCTGGTCGACCGGGCACGGCGGATCGCCCAGCAGCTGGGTCTCCCGCCGCTGCGGGACGTCGCGGTCGGCGGCGGGTCGGACGGCAACTTCACCGCCGGCATCGGCGTCCCGACGCTGGACGGCCTCGGCGCAGTGGGGGACGGCGCGCACGCCGAGGGGGAGCACGTCCTGGTGGACGCCATGCCGCAGCGGTCTGCGCTGGTGCGCGAGCTCGTCCGCGAGCTGCTCGCCTGACGCGGTCTACGGTCGACGCGTGCTGAAGCCCGACCGCCTCGACGTCAAGCTGCTGCAGGCGCTGGTCGCCGAGCCGCGGCTGACCGTCAGCGAGCTGGCGGAGCGGGCCGGCTGCGCCCGCAACACCGCCCAGGCGCGGCTCGACCGGCTGCACGCCGCAGGGGTCCTCGGCGTGAACGACCGCGGGGTCGACCTGCGGGCCCTGGGCTGGTCGGTCTCGGCCGTCGTGTCGGTGCAGATCGAGCACCGCGCGCTGGACGTCGTCATCGACGCGCTCGAGCGCAACCCCAGTGTGCTGCAGGCCGAGGAGACCGTCGGCGCCGGCGACCTGCTGGTCCGCGTCGCCGCGCGGGACACCGACGACCTGCAGCGCGTCGTGCACTCGCTGCTGGCCATCGCCGGGGTCGAGCGGACGACGACGTCGGTCGTGCTGACCTCCCGCGTGCCGTACCGCGTCACGCCGCTGCTGGAGTCGCTGCACCCCGAGGGCTGAGCAGGGCGGTCAACCGGCACGCACCAGCGGGGGCTCGACTGCGCAGACTGCGCAGCAACAGGACGTCACCTTGACCCTCTGCTGCGCGATCGCGACGCTGGCTGCTCGATCCGTCGCCCCAGGAGCTCCCGTGACCGCGCTCGACGACCGTCCCTCCGCTCCCGCCGACGGCCGGGTGCTCGCGCCCGGCTACGCCCCCGCCGACCGCTACCGCGTCGGCGCGCGCCCGGTGCTGCTCACCGGCGTGCAGGCGATCGCCCGGATGCTCGTCGAGCAGCACGCCCGTGACGCCCGCACCGGGCTGCGCACCGAGGCGCTCGTCTCGGGCTACCCCGGCAGCCCGCTCGGCGGCCTCGACAAGCTGCTGCACGGCCTGCCGCAGCTGCGCACCGACGCCGGCGTGCACCTGGTGCCCGGCCTCAACGAGGAGCTCGGCGCCACCGCCGTCTGGGGCAGCCAGCAGATCCCCGGCGAGCGGCGCAACGACGGCGTCCTCGGCGTCTGGTACGGCAAGGGCCCGGGCCTGGACCGCTCCGGCGACGTCCTGCGCCACGGCAACCTCTACGGCGCCCACCCCGAGGGCGGCGTGCTCGTGCTCTGCGGCGACGACCCGGCCGCCAAGTCCTCCAGCGTCCCCTGCGCCAGCACCCGCACGATGGCGTCGTTCGGCATGCCGGTGCTCGCGCCGCGCAACGCCAGCGAGCTCATCTCCTTCGGCATGTACGGCACCGCGATGTCGCGCCTCACCGGCTGCTGGGTCGGCATGACGATCGTCGCGGACGTGGCCGACGGCCTGTGGACCGTCGACGAGGACTTCGCCTCGATCCCGCTGGTGGTCCCGCAGCTCGAGTGGGAGGGCCGGCCGTGGACCTACACGCAGCGCGTCTTCGCCTCGCCGCCCGACTGCCTCATCGCCGAGACCGACCTGGTCGGCCCGCGCTGGGCCGGCGTCCAGGCGTTCGGCGCCGCCAACCCGCTGGACGCGGTCGAGGTCGACCCGCGCGAGGCGTGGCTCGGCATCGCCGCCACCGGCACGGCGTACGACGCGCTGCGCCAGGCGCTGCTCGAGCTCGGCCTCGACGAGGCGGCACTGCTGCGCAGCGGCATCCGCCTGCTGCGCGTCGGCATGCCCTACCCGCTCGGCGCCGGACTGGTTCGGGACTTCGCCCGCGGCCTCGAGACCGTGCTGGTGGTCGAGGAGAAGGAGCCGTTCCTCGAGCTCCAGGTCAAGGACGTGCTGTACGGCAGCAGCCGCGCGCCGCAGGTGCTCGGCAAGCGCGACGCCGACGGCCGCGCGCTGATCCCCGCCGACGGCCAGCTCACCGCCGACCGGCTCGAGCGCGTGCTGCGCTCGCTCCTGCGCAACCGCGTGGTGCTGCTCGACCCGCGGCCGGCGCCGCGCACGCAGCTCTCGCTCATGCCGGTCCGGCGCACCGCGTACTTCTGCAGCGGCTGCCCGCACAACCGCTCGACCGTCGTGCCGGAGGGCTCGCTGGCCGGCGGCGGCATCGGCTGCCACGCGATGGTGACGATGCACGAGCGCCCCGAGTCGCAGGTGCTGGGCCTCACGCAGATGGGCGGCGAGGGCACGCAGTGGATCGGCCAGGCGCCGTTCACCGACGTGAAGCACATCTTCCAGAACGTCGGCGACGGCACCTACTTCCACTCCGGTCAGCTCGCCGTCCAAGCCTGCATGGCTGCCGGTGTGAACATCACCTACAAGCTGCTCTACAACTCCGCGGTCGCGATGACCGGTGCGCAGGACGCCGAGGGCGCGCTGCCGGTGCCGGCGCTGACCCGCAAGCTCGCCGCCGAGGGCGTCGTCCAGACGGTCGTCGTCACCGAGGAGCCCAAGCGCTACAAGGGGATCCGCGGACTGGCCGCCGGGGTGACGGTGCGGCACCGCGACGACCTGGACGCCGTGCAGCGCGAGCTGCGCGAGGTGCCGGGCGTGACGGTCATCGTCTACGACCAGCAGTGCGCGAACGAGGCGCGCCGCCTGCGCAAGCGCGGCAAGCAGGAGGTGCGCACGACGCGCGTCGTCATCGACGAGGCCGTGTGCGAGGGCTGCGGCGACTGCGGCGCCAAGAGCAACTGCCTGTCCGTGCAGCCGGTCGACACCGAGCTCGGTCGCAAGACCCGCATCGACCAGACCTCCTGCAACACCGACTACTCCTGCCTGCTCGGCGACTGCCCGTCGTTCCTCACCGTCGAGGTGACCGGCGAGAAGCCGAAGCGGCGCGACGTCGGCGCACCGCCCGCCGCGCCCGACGTGGCGGCGCCCGGCACGGCCGACGTGTTCCTCGCCGGCATCGGCGGCACCGGCATCGTCACCGTCAACCAGGTGCTCGCCACCGCGTCGCTGCGCAGCGGCCTGCTGACGACCGGCCTCGACCAGGTCGGCCTGTCGCAGAAGGCCGGACCGGTGACCTCGCACCTGCGCGTCGGCGAGCGCGGCCCGGCCAACCGCGTCCCGCGTTCCGCCGCGGACGTCGCGCTCGCCTTCGACCTGCTGGTCATGGCCGACGCGAAGAACCTCGCTGTCTGCTCGCCTGCCACCACCGTCGCCGTCGTCTCCACCAGCACGACCCCGACCGGCACGCAGGTCGCGGACGCGCAGGCGCCGACCGCCGACACCGGCGAGCTGCTGGCCAAGGTGCGCCGGCACGTCGCGAGCGTGTTCGAGATGGACGCCCTGCGCGCGTCCGAGGCGCTGTTCGGCTCGACCGCTCCGGCCAACCTGCTGCTCGTCGGAGCGGCCTTCCAGCTCGGCGCGCTGCCGCTGCCGGCCGCGGCCGTCGAGGAGGCGCTCGAGCTGAACGGCGTCGCCGTGAAGGCGAACATCGCGGCCTTCCGCTGGGGGCGGGTCGCGGTCGCCGACCCCGCTGCGTTCGCCGCCGCCGTGTCGCCCGCGCCGGTGGCGCGCGCCGTCCCGGTGCGCGACCTGCTGGCCGGATCCGTGCTCGACGGCGAGACCCGCCGCGTGGCGCAGGTGCGCGCCGCCCTGCTGCTCGACCACTCCGGCCTCAAGGCCGCCCGCGCGTACGTCTCGGTCGTGGAGCGGGCCTTCCTCGCCGAGCGCCGGCTGGGCACGCGCACCGACTACAGCCAGGCGGTCGCCCGCGGCGTCGCGCACCTGCAGGCCTACAAGGACGAGTACGAGGTCGCCCGCCTGCTGACCCGCCCGGAGCTGCTCGACGAGGTGCGCGCCCAGGTGCCGGACGCGTCGAAGGTGACGTTCAACCTGCACCCGCCGGTCCTGCGGTCGATGGGCATGGACAAGAAGCTGCGGCTGGGCAAGGGCTTCCGTCCCGCCTTCGTCGCTCTCGCCAAGGCCAAGGCGCTGCGCGGGACCCCGCTCGACCCGTTCGGCCGGGCGCACGTGCGCCGCGTGGAGCGCGAGCTGGCGGCGTCGCACACGGCGCTGGTCGAGCGGCTGACGAGCGCGCTGACGGCGGACTCCTACGACGTGGCGGTGCAGGCGGCGTCGGCGGCAGAGCTGGTGCGCGGCTACGAGGACGTCAAGCTGGGCAACGTCGAGCGCTACCGCGCCCGGCTCGTCGAGCTGGGCGTCTGAGGACGTAGCCTCCGCGCGTGACCACATCGCGCACGGAGCAGGTGACGGCGGACGACGGCCGGACGTTCATGGCGCACTGCGCCGTGCCGGACAGCCCCGGCCCGGGGATCCTGCTGTTCCAGGAGATCTTCGGCATCAACGACAACATGCGCGGGCTCGCCGACCGGCTGGCGCGCGCGGGCTACGTCGTGCTCGTGCCGGACGTGTTCTGGCGCATCGAGCCGGGCTTCGAGCGCAAGGACGAGTCGTCGCTGGAGGAGTGCATGGCGATGGTCGGCCGGCTCGAGTGGGCCACCGTCCCGGCCGACATCACGGCGACGCACCGCCAGCTGCTCTCGCTGCCCGAGTGCACCGGCAAGGCCGGCGCGATCGGGTTCTGCCTGGGCGGGACCCTCTCCCTGCTCGCGGCCGCGACCGCGCCGCTCGACGCCGCGGTCAGCTACTACGGCTCGGGCAACAACCAGCTGCTCGACCGCCTCGACGACATCACCTCCCCGGTGCTGTTCCACTACGGCGACCGTGACCCGTTCATCCCGGCGGAGAGCATCGCCGAGGTCGAGCGCGCCGTCGCGGGCCGTCCCAGCATGCGCCTCGAGCGGTACGACGCCGGCCACGCGTTCTCCAACTGGGACGCCCCGTCCATGTACGACGAGCCCGCGGCCGAGGCGGCCTGGTCGAGCACGCTGGCCTTCCTCGACGAGCACCTGCGCTGACCGCGCGGTGCGCCGGGTCCTGTTCTCGATGGGCGTCTCGCTCGACGGCTACGTCGTCGGGCCGGACGGCGGCTTCGCGTTCACCCGCCCGGACGCAGAGGTGTTCCGCGACGAGGTGGACCAGCTGCGCGAGGTCGGGGTCCACCTGCTTGGCCGTCGCCTGCACGAGACGATGCGCTTCTGGGAGACCGTCGACCCGGCCACGCTCGACGACGACGAGCGGGTGTGGGCCGAGCTCTGGGCTCCGCTGCCCAAGGTGGTCTTCTCCCGGACGCTGACGTCCGTGGAGGGCTCGTCGCGCCTGGCCGCCGGCTCGCTGGCCGAGGAGGTCGCCCGGTGGCAGGCCGAGCCCGGCGACGGGGACATCGCCATCGGCGGCGCGACCCTCGCCGCCGAAGCGGCAGCCCTCGGCCTGGTCGACGAGTACCGCCTGCGCTTGCACCCGGCGCTGGTCGGCGGCGGGATCCCGTTCGCGCCGCTGCACCGGCCGCAGACCGACCTCGAGCTGCTGTCCAGCAGGACCTTCGCGTCCGGGGTCGTGCAGCTCCGCTACCGGGTGCTCCGCTAGGCGACGTGCCCGTGGGCGCGCTGCTCCACGACGGGGATCGCGCTGCACAGCCAGTCGGAGGACGCGAGCTGCTGCCACGCCGTCTGCTCGGCCCGCAGCTCGCCGAGCGTGCCGGGCAGCGGTGCCCGCAGGCCCACCCCGGCGACCAGGAAGGCGACGCTGGCGGCGAGCGCGCCGACGGCCACCCGGCTCGCGCCCCACACCGCCGCGGCGTGCGCCAGCACCGCGAGCGACCAGAGCACGAGCCCGGCCACCAGCGCGTTCGGCCAGAGGAAGTGCGCCGTGATGTGCAGCGCGAACACGTCCATCCACGACGCGTGCAGCAGCCCGACCATGAGGAACAGCACGTCCGGCACCGCGGAGTACATGTGGCCGAAGAAGCCGGCGTTCCACGGACGCACGCGTGAGGCGCGGCGCGTGGTCAGGCGGTGGAGCGTCAGCAGGGCGAGGCCGACCCAGCCGCCGAGCAGCAGGTGCAGCCAGAAGTGGAACAGCGCGCCGTTCTCCGCGTAGCGGGCGAAGAAGTAGCCCTCCACCGCGGCGACGAGCGCGGCTGCCACCTGCTGCCGCCTGGACAGGCTGGTCAGCCAGCTGCGGGCGCTCACAGCGCGTCCACCAGGGTCTGCAGCTCGGGCACGTGCTCCTGCGGCGCCGGGTCGTAGCTGCGGTAGCGGACGTCGCCGTCGGCGTCGACCAGCGCGTAGCCGGTGCGCCCGCCCTCGCCCAGCGCGTACTCCCGGGCGAGCGCGACGTCGCCGGAGCGCAGCACCTGCGCGCCTTCCAGGTCGGGCAGCGCGCAGTCGCCCGGGCAGAAGACGACGACCGCCGGACTGCCCCTGCGCAGGCCGAGCTCGGCGTAGCCGGGTGCCGGCTCGTCGAGGTAGAGCAGGTCGAGCTGCTGCAGCTCGTGCCGCGGGTCGTGCCGGCTGTGCCCCGCGCTCCCGAGGTAGAGCCCCACGCCGACCGCCGCGCCCAGGACGGTGAGCAGCCCGCCCGCGGCGACCCCGCGCTGCTCTGCGGTGAAGCGCGTCATGCGCCGACGCTAGCCCTGCACGAGGAGCACGACCGCGACGACCACGCCGTACGCCACGACCGCCGCGCGCAGCGCCGTCGAGGGCAGCCGACCGGCCACCCGGCCCCCTGCGTAGCCCCCGGCCAGGGAGGCCAGCGCGACCACGAGCACCGCCTCCCAGGCCACCGGGCCGAACAGCCCGAAGGCCACCAGCGCCACGACGTTCACGACCGTCGACAGCACGTTCTTCAGCGCGTTGACCCTGGCCAGGCGCTCGGCGAGGAAGACGCCGAGCAGGCCGAGCAGCACGACGCCGAGACCGGCGCCGAAGTAGGCGCCGTACGTGCTGGCCAGCAGCACCCCGACCTGGAGCAGCAGCCCGCTGCGCGCGCCGTCGCCCGCCTGCACCCGACGGGCGAGCCGCGGCTGCGCGAGCAGCAGCGCGCAGCCGAGCAGGACGAGGAAGGGCACGACCGCGCGGAAGACCTCGCTCGGCGTGGTCAGCAGCAGCACCGACCCGAGGACCGCGCCGGCCACGCTCCACAGCCCGAGCCGGCGGACCCGGTCGCCCTGCCCCTCGAGGTCGGCGCGCGAGCCGGCGACGCTGCCCGCGTAGCCCGGCACGAGCGCGACGGTGTTGGTGACGTTCGCGGTGACGGGCGGGTAGCCCGCGGCGAGCAGCGCGGGGAAGGAGATCAGCGAGCCGCCGCCCGCGACGGCGTTGACGCCGCCGGCGAGCAGGCCGGCCCCCGCCAGCAGCGCGACGGTGCCCGGCGTCACCGACCGACCGCGTAGCCCTGCATGCCGCGCGGGTTCGCGGCGCCCTTGAGGAAGCCGGTCCGCGGGTCGCGGCCGACGGCCGACATCCGCCCCAGCGACCAGTCGCCGGCGAGCTGCACGTCGTGACCGCGTGCGCGCAGAGCGGTCAGCACGTCCGGCGCGAGCCGGCTCTCCACCACCAGGCGGCCGGGCAGCGCCTGCCGCGGGTAGAAGGAGCTGGGGAAGTGGTCGCTGTGGAACGACGGGGCGTCGATGGCGGCCTGCAGGTCGAGCCCGGCGTGCAGGTGCGCCAGCAGGAACACCAGCTGCCACTGGTCCTGCTGGTCCCCGCCCGGTGTGCCGAAGGCGAGGTACGGCTCGCCGTCGCGGGTCGCGACGGACGGGGTCAGCGTCGTGCGAGGGCGCTTCCCGCCGGCCAGGGACGACGGCAGACCGGGCTCCAGCCAGAGCATCTGCGCGCGCGATCCGAGGCAGAAGCCGAGCTCCGGCACGGTCGGCGAGCTCTGCAGCCAGCCGCCGCTCGGCGTCGCGGAGACCATCAGCCCGTCGCGGTCGACGACGTCGACGTGGCAGGTGTCGCCACGGGTCGCGCCGTCGCGCTGCACCGTGGGCTCGCCGGCCCCGGCTGCGGCCACGACGCCCGTGCCCACGGTCGGCAGCCGGGGGGCCGCGGCCGGCGGGTGAGCCGGGGCGCAGCTCCAGCGAGGCCTCGTCGGTGACGAGCGCGCGCCGCTGGTCGGCGTAGTCCGCGGAGAGCAGCACCTCCAGCGGGACGTCCACGTGCGCCGGGTCGCCGTACCAGGCCTCGCGGTCGGCGAAGGCGAGCTTCGCGCACTCGACGACCGTGTGCACCCAGTCCGCCGACAGGTGCCCCATCGCCTCCAGGTCGTAGCCGCTGAGCAGCTGGAGCTGCTGGAGCAGCACCGGGCCCTGCCCCCACGGGCCGGTCTTGTGCACGGTCAGCCCGGCGTAGTCGACGGACACCGGCGCTTCGACCGTCGGCTCCCACCGGCCGAGGTCGTCGGCGGTGAGCAGCCCGCGGTGCCGGCGGCCCGAGGTGTCCATCAGCTCCTGGTCGCGGCACCAGGCGTCGAGCGCCTCGGCGACGAACCCGCGGTAGAAGGCGTCGCGCGCGGCGGCGCACTGCTCCTCGCGGCCGTCCGCGGCGGCCTCCGCCTCGGCGACGAGCCGGCGGTAGGTGCCGGCCAGCACGGGGTTGCGGAAGCGGCTGCCGGCTGCCGGCACGGCGCCGCCGTCGAGCCAGGTGTCGGCGCTGGTCGGCCACTCCTCGCGGAACAGCTCCTGCACGCGCGCGATGGTGGCGGCAGTGTCGGCCAGCAGCGGGAAACCGCCCTCTGCGTAGCCGATCGCGGGCTCCAGCACGTCCCGCAGCCGCCACGTCCCACGCTGCTCGAGCAGCAGCGTCCACGCGCCGAAGGCGCCGGGCACGACGGCGGCCAGCAGGCCGGTGCCCGGGACGAGGTCGAGCCCGAGGTCGCGGTAGTGCTCGATGCTCGCGGCGGCCGGCGTCGGCCCCTGGCCGCAGTAGACCTGCACGTCGCCCCCGGGCGCAGCCACGAGCACGGGCACGTCGCCGCCCGGGCCGTTCAGGTGCGGCTCGACGACCTGCAGCACGAAGCCGGCGGCCACGGCGGCGTCCACCGCGTTGCCCCCGCGCTCCAGGACCGACATGCCGGCGGCGCTCGCCAGCCAGTGCGTGGACGCGACCATGCCGTGCGTGCCCTGCAGCTCGGGCCGGGTGGTGAACACCCGCGAAGGCTAGGCCGCGACACTGCGGGGATGACGCAGCACCGCCTGGACCCGACGCCCGAGACGGTGGTGGAGGTGTTCTCGAGCGAGCACCCGCCGGTGCTGGCCGTCGACCCGGGCGACCGGCTGGTGGTCCGCTCGCTGGACGCCTCCGGCTACCTCGCGCCGCAGCAGTCGCCGGGGGACCGGCCGCCGACGATGTTCTCCCCGTCGCGCGGCCACTGCCTGACCGGGCCGGTCGAGGTGCGCGGCGCGGAGCCGGGCACCTTCCTGTCGGTGCACCTGGAGGCGCTGCAGCCCGACCCGTGGGGCTGGACGGTGGCGGCGGCCGTCGACAACCCGCTCAACCGCCGGCTCGGCGTCGCCGACGCCGGGCCCACCTGGCTGCTGTGGGACATCGACGTCGTCGCCGGCACGGCCACCGAGCAGCACGGCTTCTCGCGCCCGCTCGCGCCGTTCCTCGGCGTCGTGGGCGTGGCAACCGCGGAGCCGGGCGAGCACTCGACGATCCCGCCGCGTGCGCGCGGCGGCGGGAACATCGACTGCCGGGACCTGGTCGCCGGCAGCACGCTGCACCTGCCGGTGCTCGTCCCGGGCGCGCTGCTCAGCCTGGGCGACGGGCACGCCGCGCAGGGCGACGGCGAGGTGTGCGGCACCGCCATCGAGTGCGCCATGACCACGACGCTCACCGTCGACGTGAGCGAGGTCCGGCCGGTGCCGGGGATCCACGCCGAGACGCCGGACGCGCTGCTCACCTTCGGCTTCTCGGCGGACCTCAACGAGGCCACGGGGGACGCGCTCGACGCGATGCTGACCTGGCTGCAGGCGCTGCACGACCTCGACCGCGCGACCGCCCTCGCGCTGGCGAGCAGCTGCGTCGACCTGCGCATCACGCAGGTGGTGAACCAGACGTGGGGCGTGCACGCGGTGCTGCCCCGCGACGTGTTGCGCCGCGGCTGACCCCGGACAGCACGGCACCGGCTGCGCGCGGGCGCAGCCGGTGCCGGCGGTCGGGGCGGGTCAGACGGTCTCGTCCACCCGAGGGTCGGCCTCGCGGATGAGGTGGCGGTCGCGACGGGCGACCTTCGCCACCAGCGGGGCGAGCAGGAACACCGCAGCGATGCCGAACAGCACGACGGCGCGGGGGCTCTCCAGCAGCACCCCGTAGTCGCCCTGCCCGATGGCCAGTGCGCGGCGCAGCTGCTGCTCCGCGAGCGGGCCGAGGATGACGCCGATCACCGCGGGGGCCACCGGCCAGCCGAAGCGGCGCATCGCGAAGCCGACCAGCCCGACCAGGTAGAGGATCACGAGGTCGACGGCCGAGCCGTTCACGGAGTAGACGCCGAGCGAGGCGAACAGCACGATGCCGGCGTAGAGCTGCGGGCGCGGGATGTGCAGCAGCTTGGCCCACAGCGGGGCGAGCGGCAGGTTCAGCACCAGCAGCATCGTGTTGCCGATGAACAGGCTCGCGATGAGCCCCCACACCAGCTCCGGGTCGGTCTCGAACAGCAGCGGCCCGGGCTGCAGGCCGTACTGCTGGAAGGCGGCCAGCAGGATCGCCGCCGTGGCCGACGTGGGCAGGCCCAGGGCGAGCAGCGGCACGAGAGTGCCGGCCGCAGAGGCGTTGTTGGCCGCCTCCGGACCGGCGACGCCCTCGATGGCGCCGTGGCCGAACTCGTCCTTGTGCTTGGAGAGCCGCTTCTCGATCGTGTACGACAGGAAGGTCGGGATCTCGGCGCCGCCGGCGGGCAGGGCCCCCAGGGGGAAGCCCAGCACCGACCCGCGCAGCCACGGCTTCCACGAGCGGGCGAAGTCCGACCTCCCCATCCAGGCCTTGCCGACCGGGATGACGTCCGGATCGCCGTGCCGCAGCCGGCTGGCCACCCACAGCGCCTCACCGACGGCGAACAGCCCGACGGCCATGACGACGACGTCGATGCCGTCGAGCAGCTGCGGGACGCCGAGCGTGTAGCGCGCCTGCCCCGTCTGGCCGTCGATGCCGATGAGGCCGATCGCGAGGCCGAGCGAGAGGCTGGCGACGCCGCGGACGAAAGAGCCGCCCAGCACCGCGGACACGGTCGTGAAGGCCACGACGATCAGGGCGAAGTAGTCGGCCGGACCGAACGACAGCGCGAAGCCGACGATCGTCGGGGCGAGCAGGACCAGACCGATCGTGGCGAGCGTGCCGGCCACGAAGGAGCCGATCGCCGCGGTGGCCAGCGCCTGGGAGGCCCTGCCCTTGCGGGCCATCTGGTTCCCCTCGAGCGCCGTCATGATCGACGCGCTCTCGCCGGGCGTGTTCAGCAGGATTGCGGTGGTCGAGCCGCCGTACATCCCGCCGTAGTAGATGCCGGCGAACATGATGAACGCGCTCACCGGCTCGAGGGTGAAGGTGACCGGCAGCAGCAGGGCGACGGTCATGGCCGGCCCGATGCCGGGGAGCACCCCGACGAAGGTGCCGAGCACGACGCCGAGCAGCGCCCACAGCAGGTTCTGCGGCGTGAGGGCCGTGGCGAAGCCGTCGACCAGCAGTCCGAGGCTCTCCATCAGAGGATCCCCTCCAGCAGGCCGGCGGGAAGACCCACGCCGAGGAAGCGGCCGAAGAAGACGTAGACACCGGTGGCGAGCAGCACCGAGACGCCGAGGTCGCGGGCCCAGCGGCGGCTGCCGAGGGTGGCGCCGACGCCGAAGAACAGCAGCGTGCCGGCGATCGCGAAGCCGAGCACCTCGAGCAGCACCGCGTGGCCGAGGAAGACGGCCGACAGCAGGCCCAGGGTGCGCCAGTCGGAGGTGCGGGCGAGGTCGATGTCCTCGGCCGCCTCCATGTCACCGTGGCCGCCGTGCAGGACGTCGACCACGAGCCAGCTGCCGACCAGGCAGAGCAGCACGCCGACCACGGTCGGGAAGAAGCGCGGGCCGATCGAGTTCGCGTTGGCCGGTACCTCGATCCGGCTGGTCTCGACGAGGACGAAGGCCCCGAGCGCGAGCAGCAGCCCCGCCAGCCCCACCTCGCTCCTGCCGGCCCAGCGGCTCGTCCGGACCGGCGGCACGTCGTGCGCGACGGTGCCTAGGGAGCTGGCGGTCACACCAGGCCCAGCGACTTCAGGACACCGGAGACGCGGGTCTTCTCGTCGGCGAGGAAGGTGGCGAACTCGTCGGCCGGCTGGAAGGCGTCGTCCCAGCCGTTCTTGTCCATCTGGGCCTGCCAGGCGTCGCTCTCGGCCATCTTCTCGACCGCGTCGGACAGCGACTGCTTGTCAGCGTCGCTGATGCCGCCGGGGGCGACCATGCCGCGCCAGTTCGTCAGCTCGACGTCGAGGCCGGCCTCCTTGATGGTCGGGGCGTCGAAGCCCTCGACGCGCTCCGCACCGGAGACCGCGAGGGCGCGCATCTTGCCGGCCTCGACCTGGTCGGTGAACTCGCTGACACCGGAGATGCCGGCCGCGACCTTGCCGCCGAGGATCGCGGCGAGCGCCTCGCCGCCGCCGGAGTAGGCGATGTAGTTGACCTTCTTCGGGTCGATGCCGCCGGCCTGCGCGACGAGGCCGGCCAGGATCTGGTCGGTGCCGCCGGCCGAGCCGCCCGCGATGGCGAGCTTGCCCGGGTCGGTCTTCCAGGCGGCGACGAAGTCCTCGAGCGTCTTGTACGGGCTGTCCGCCGGCACGACGATCGCCTCCTGCTCGCTGGTGAGGCGGGCGATCGGCGTGACGTCGTCGAGGGTGGCGGCGCTCTTGTTCGTCTCGATGGCGCCGACCATCACCAGGCCCATCGTCATCAGCGTGCCGGCCTTGCCCTCGTCGTTCGCGAGCTTGGCCAGGCCGATGGTGCCGCCGGCGCCGGGCACGTTCACGACCTGGACGGTCTTGGCCAGGCCCTCGGCCTGCAGCACCTCCTGCGCGGCGCGGGAGGTGGAGTCCCAGCCGCCACCGGGGGCAGCCGGCGCGGTGATCTCGAGGCGGTCGAGCGGCTTGCCGTCAGCGGCGGCGGTGCTGTCCGAGCTGCTGCTGGAGCCGCAGGCGGCGGTGGTCAGCGCGAGCGCGGCGAGCGCCAGAGCGGCGGAGGGGCGGACGGTCCTGCGGGTGGCGAGCACGGGTTCTCCTGGGGAGCGTGGGCGGCCGGTCGCCACCTCGTCGCGAGGACCGTGCGCGTTGCAGGGTCGGCTCGTCACCGTTGCGGTCGTACCTGCCGTTGTGGTCGTAGTGGTCACGCTCGGGGTGACGCGGCTCACCTACCGTGGGCCTCATGCCGCGGCGCCGCCTCTCCCTCGCCGCGCAGATCCTCGTGCTGCAGCTGCTCGTCGTCGTCGTGACCGTCGCGGTGGCCGCCGCCGTCGGGCTGCAGCAGCTGCGCGCGCAGATCACCCGCCAGGAGGGCGCGCGGGCGCTGGCCGTCGCGGAGTCGGTGGCGGCGGCGCCCGAGGTGCGGGCGGCGTACGACGACGCGGACCCGTCCGCCGTCCTGCAGCCGCTGGCCGAGTCGGTGCGCCGCGCCAACGGGCTCACCTTCGTCGTGCTGGCCGATCGAGACCAGGTCCGCCTGACGCACCCGGACCCGACGCTCATCGGCCGGCGGCTGTCGACGGACGCCTCCGACGCGCTCGCCGGTCGCGACGTCGTCACCACCGAGCGCGGCACGCTGGGCCGGTCCGTGCGCGCCAAGGTGCCGGTGCGCGACGCGAGCGGGCAGGTCATCGGGGTCGTGTCGGTCGGCAGCACCGTGGACCGGATCGGCACCCAGGTGCGCAGCGCGCTGCCCGGCCTCGGCGGCTACGTCCTGCTCGCGCTGCTGCTCGGCGCGCTCGGGTCGTGGCTGCTCGCGCGCCGCCTCAAGCGGCAGACGTTCGGCCTCGAGCCGGCCGAGATCGGCGCGCTGCTCGAGCAGCGCGAGGCGACCCTGCACGGCATCCGCGAGGGCCTGGTCGTCGTGGATGGCAGCGGCCGCGTGACGCTGGTGAACGACGAGGCGGTCCGGCTGCTCGACATCCCCGCGGACAGCGTGGGGCAGCGGCTGGCCGACCTGCAGCTCTCGCCCCGATTGCGCGACGTCCTCGGCGGTGCGACCGATGGCGACGACGAGATCGTCCTGCGGGCAGGCAGAGTGCTGGTGCTCAACCGCAAGGCGCTCGACGTCCGCGGCCGCGCGATCGGTGCCGTCACGACCCTGCGCGACCGCAGCCGCCTGGACGACCTGACCCGCGAGCTGGACGGCGCGCGCAGCGTCAGCGACGCCCTGCGCGCGCAGGCGCACGAGTTCGCCAACCGGATGCACACCGTCGCCGGCCTGCTCGAGCTGGGCGAGTACGACGAGGCGGTCGGCTTCATCGAGCGGGCCAGCGCGAGCAGCGACGAGCTGGCCGCGCGGCTGACCACGCAGGTGGGCGAGCCGGCGGTCGCGGCGCTGCTGCTGGCCAAGGCGTCGTACGCCGTCGAGCGCGGCGCGGAGCTGCGGGTGTCGCCGCAGGCGTCGCTGCCGGCCGGCACCGGGGTCGACCCGGATGCCCTCATCACCGTCCTCGGCAACCTCGTCGACAACGCCCTCGAGGCGCTCGGGGGCGGTGTGGGCGAGGTCGAGGTGCAGCTCGTCCCGCGTGAGGACGGCGTGCTCGTCGAGGTGCGCGACAGCGGGCCGGGTGTCGCGGCCGACCTGGTGGACGAGGTTTTCCGGCACGGCTTCACCACGAAGGTGGCGGAGCAGGCGGGCGCGCGCGGTCTCGGGCTCGCGCTGACGCGGCAGGCGTGCGTCACGCGCGGCGGGTGGGTGCAGGTGCGCAACGAGGGCGGCGCGGTGTTCACCGCGCTGCTGCCGTACGACCGGGTGCCGACCGCGTGATCGACGTCCTCGTCGTCGACGACGACTTCATGGTGGCGCGCATCCACCGCGGCTACGTGGAGCGGCTCGACGGCTTCCGGGTCGTCGGGGAGGTGCACACCGGCGGCGAGGTGGTCGAGGCGGTGCGCCGGCTCGAGCCGCACCTCGTGCTGCTCGACGTCTACCTGCCGGACCACAACGGCGTCGACGTGCTGCGCGACCTGCGCGCCGAGGCGGACCTCACCGTGGACGTCGTCGTGGTGACGGCAGCGCGCGACGTGGAGACGGTGCGCGCCGCGCTGCACGGCGGGGTGGCGAGCTACCTGGTGAAGCCGTTCACCTTCGCCACCTTCGCGGAGCGGCTGCGGCGCTACGCCGAGGCCCGCCGCGAGATGGACCGCACCGGCGAGCTCGCGCAGGAGGACGTCGACCGGGTGTTCGCGGTCGTCCGGCGGCCCGGCGCTGGCGTGCTTCCCAAGGGGCTGAGCACCGCGACGGCTGCGCTCGTGGTCAAGGCGCTGCAGGGCGAGCCGGGTGACCTGTCGGCCGCCGAGACCGCCGAGCGGGTGGGCATCTCGCGGGTCAGCGCCCGGCGCTACCTCGAGCACCTGTGCACCACCGGCCAGGCGCAGCAGTCGCTGCGCTACGGCACCAGCGGCCGGCCGGAGCACCGCTACCGCTGGGGCAGCAGCTAGCGCAGCGTCCCGGCGTACGGCGTCACCGGCGGCCCTCGCCGTGCACGTACCGCCTGCGGGACAGCGGCTCGGCGCGCAGGATCACCGCGGGCGGCGGGTCATCGGGACGAGCAGCGGGCAGCCGTCCGGCACCGGCAGCGGCTCGCCGCGCACGAAGCCGAGCCGTTCGTAGAAGGACCAGTTCCGCGGGTTGGAGCTCTCCAGGTAGGTGGGCAGCCGGGCGTCGTCGCACGCGTCGAGCACCGGCTGCACGACGCGACCGCCCACGCCGGTGCCGCGGGCCTCGGGCACCGCCCCGAGCGCCTCGAGGTACCAGTGCGGCTCCTGGAGGTGGTGCCGCTCGACGACGGCCTGCAGGCGCAGGCCGCGCACCGTCCCGGCGCGCAGCGCACCGGCCAGCGGACCGGCCGTGCGCGCAAGCTCACCCACGCCGGCCCGCCACGCCCCCGGTGGCAGCCACAGCGCCGCCGCGCGGCGCTCCGGGGTGACCAGCACCCGCGCGCCGGGCGTGCGGACGGCGGTGCCCGCGAAGGCGGTGAAGGCCCGCACCAGCCGCGCCTCCCGGTCCCGACCCTGCACCAGCCAGCCGAAGACCGGGTCCTCGACGAAGGCGCGCCCGAGGACGGCGCCGGCCGGGCGGGGGTCGTGCAGCTCGTCCACGTCCACCGGGGCAGCCTGCCGCAGGACGGGCTCGGCCGGCAGGGGGTGGGGCCCGGACGGCGAACTCTGCAGCGAACCCCCTGCTGCCGAGGAGCCCCGTGTCCCGCCGACTGCCCGCGCTCGTCGCGGCTGCCGCCCTCCTGCTCACGCCGCTGGCCGCCTCGGCGCGGACCGCGCTGCCGGTGGAGCCGTACGACTGCACCGGCCCGGCGCCGGCCGCCGAGCCCGGCACGCCCGTGTGGACGGCCCGCGAGCTCGCCGAGGCGTCCTGCGGCGAGCAGCGCGTGGTGGACACGGCCGGCAACCCGCTGTTCCTCAGCCGGATCGCGACCTCCAACGGCCCGGCCACCGCCGGGTCGGCGCACCCGCAGGCGGCCGACCCCTTCCGGGACCCGGCGGAGCACGACGGGCACCGCTTCCGCTGGCAGCGCGTGAGCTTCACCGAGGAGACGGGCCAGGTGCTGCCCGGCAACCTGTTCCTGCCCTGCGACGCCAGCTGCACCGACGTGCCGGCCGGCCTCAGCACGCACCGCGCGCCGTACCCCGCCGTGGTGGTCGTGCACGGCGGCGCGGCCCAGCAGGAGATGTACTGGTGGGGCGTGCAGAGCCTGGCCGAGGCCGGCTACATGGTGCTGACCTTCCAGGTCCCGGCGCGCGAGAACACCGGGTCCGGTGCGCACCCGGACGACACCCGCGCGGCCCTGGACTTCCTGTTCGCCACGCCGAAGGCGCCGAACGCGGCCGGCGAGCACAACCCCGCGTGGGCCTCCCTCGACCGCGAGCGGGTGGGCCTGGCCGGCCACTCCGCCGGCGGCGTCGCCGCCAACCTGGTGGGCCAGCAGGACAAGAGGGTCAAGGCGATCGTCTCCTGGGACCGCGCGCAGTCGACCCAGATGCCGGACGACCTGCCGCTGCGCACACCAGCGCTGTTCGTCGTGGCCGACTACAACTGCCAGCAGGTGCCGGTCTGCGTCCCGCAGCCGTACACCTCGCCCCCCGACCCGCTCGGGCCCGGCAACAAGGACCGGGACTTCCAGCGGCTGCGGGCGGCGCGGGTCGACACCATGAAGGTCGCCCTGCGCGCCGCGACCCACCTGGACTTCACGGAGTTCACGCCCGGCACCGGCAGCCGCTACGGCACCGCCGTCACCAGCTACTACACGCGGGCCTGGTTCGACCGCTACCTCAAGGGCACCCGACCGGGGCAGCAGCGGCTGGCCAGGGACGCGCTGTCCCGCCTCGTGGCGCCGGCGTTCGACGGCACCACGGACGTGCACAGCACCAGCGGCGGCCAGTACGACCCGCTGACCCAGTCGAACGTGCCGGCGCTGCTGAGGGGCATGCCCGTCATGGACCGCCTGTCGCTCCACTTCCGCTCCGGCTGGTGGCTCGACGGCGGCCGGCTGTCCTGCGAGGACGTCCGGGCCGGCTGCCACTAGCCCGGGACCCGACTCCCGTCGCAGCAGCGAACTGGCTGCACGCTGGACGCGGCGCCCGGCGGGTGGTGGGCTGACCGCTCCCCACGAGAGCGAGGTCCCTGGTGGCCGAGGTGGTCGGCACGGCCGTCCTGCGCGACTTCCCCCTGCGCGTGTGGGCGCGGTCGCGCCAGCACAGCGACGAGGTCATGCGGGAGTTCACGCTGATGCTGGAGGGCGAGCGCAGCGGGCAGACCAGCCTGGCCGTGCCGAAGGCGCTGGTCGACCTCGCCGACATGTTCACCTCGCAGTTCGGGCCGCTGCTCGATCAGCTCTACGCCGCCCGGGAGGCCGCGCTCGAGCAGGGGCTGGACCGGATGGACTCCGAGGTCGCGCTGGTGCCCGGCACGCCGGAGCTGCTCGGCCAGGTGCGCCAGGTCATGGACGCGGTCGACGCCTACTGCCGCACCGGCGACCTGCTGACCCTCGAGCGCGAGGAGGCCGACCGCCGGCTGTTCGACTGGACGTTGGAGCAGCTGGTCGCGCAGTACGAGGGTCAGGAGCCGACCCCCTGGAGCGGGCCCTTCTGACGAGGGCTACGGCTCCGACGCGGGCCCGGTGCGGGCGAGGTCCGGGTCCGGCCGACCGGCGGCGGCAGGGGGTGACTCCGGCGGCGCGGGCTCCAGCTCGGCGAGCTGCTGCCGGACGTACCGGATCGTCACGGCCGCGACGGACAGCACGGGCACGGCGAGGAACGCGCCGACGATGCCGCTCAGGCTCCCGCCGGCGGTGACGGCGAGGATCACCGCGGCCGGGTGCAGGTCGAGGGTGCGGCCGACCAGGATCGGCTGCAGGACGTTGCCCTCGAGCTGCTGCACGACGAGCACGATGACGACCACGATGAGGGCGCTGGTCGGGCCGTCGGTCACGAGGGCGACCAGCGCGGCCAGGGCGCCGCTGACCACGGCCCCGATGATCGGGATGAACGCGCCGAAGAAGACGAGCACCGCGAGCGGCAGCGCCAGCGGCACTCCCAGCACGGCCAGGCCGACGCCGATGAAGACCGCGTCGACGAGGCCGACCGCCGCCTGGGCCTTGATGAAGCCGGACAGCGTCACCCACGAGCGCTGCGCCACCGCGCTGACGTGCGGGGCGGCGCGCGGGCCGACCAGGCCGCCGATCCAGGGCAGGAACTTCGGCCCGTCCTTCAGGTAGAAGAAGCACAGCACCAGCGCCAGCAGTCCCGTGAGCAGCAGCGAGCCGGCGGCCGCGGCACCGCTGAGGACGCGCTTGGCGATGTCCTGGGCGTTGGCCTGCAGCTCGCCGATGACGTTCTCGACCGTCGCGCCGATGCGCTCCTCGCCGAGGTTGAAGGGCGGGCCGGTCAGGCCCTGCTCGAGCTCGCCGAGGCCGGCGGTCACCTGGTCGGCGATCTCCTGCGCCTGGCCGGTCACCTGGGGCGCGAGCCCGCCGATGATGCCGAACAGCACGAGCAGCGCGACCACCAGGACCGACAGCGCGGCCAGCGCGTCGGGGGCGCCCTTGCGGCGCAGGAACCGGGCGGCGGGCCAGAGCACGGTGGCGAGCAGCAGCGCAAGCAGGACCGGGAGCAGGACGACCCAGAGCTTCCCGGCCAGGTAGCCCAGCACCACGACGGCCAGCACGATGAGCAGGAAGCGCCCGCTGGTGACCGCCAGGCCTCGGAACGCGCTGCCGACTACGGCCTCGCGCCGCCGGCTGGACTCCGGGACCGCGCGGTGCCGCACGACGACCGGCGCAGCCTCGTCCGCCTCCGTGCGCGCAGGGTCGTCCGCGGTCTGGTCAGATGACGTCACGCGGGCATCCTGCCCCGTGCCGCAGCAGCGATGCCGAGGAGCGACGTGCCCCACACCCCGCTGGGCCTGCCGCCGGAGGTGCGGCTGTGCCTGTTCGACCTGGACGGTGTCCTGACCGACACCGCCGCTGTGCACACGGTCGCGTGGAAGCAGACGTTCGACGCCTACCTGCAGGAGCGGGACGGCGACGCCTTCGTCCCCTTCGACACGAGCAGCGACTACCCGCGCTACGTCGACGGCAAGCCGCGCGCGGACGGCGTGCGGTCCTTCCTGGAGTCGCGCCAGATCGACCTGCCGGACGGGGACCCGGACGACGGCCCGGACCGCGAGACGGTGCACGGCCTGGGCGCGCGCAAGAACGAGCTGCTGCTCGCGCTGATCGAGCGCGACGGCGTGGAGGTCTTCCCCGCGTCGGTGCGCTACCTCGAGGCGGTGCGCGCCGCCGGGCTGCGGACCGCCGTGGTGTCGTCCAGCGCGAACACGAGGCAGGTGCTCGAGGTCACCGGGCTGACCCCGCTGCTCGAGCTGCGGATGGACGCCTTGGTCGCGCGCGAGCGCGGGCTGGCGGGCAAGCCGGCGCCGGACACCTTCCTCGCCGCGGCGGCCGACCTCGGCGGCGGGCCGCAGGACAGCGCGGTGTTCGAGGACGCCCTCGCCGGTGTCGCGTCCGGGAAGGCGGGCGGCTTCGCCTACGTCGTCGGCGTCGACCGCGCGGGCCAGGCGGACGCGCTGCGCGAGGCCGGCGCCGACGTCGTCGTCCGCGAGCTCGACGAGCTGCTCCCATGAGCCGCGACGCCTTCCCGGTCGAGCCGTGGTGCCTGCGCGAGCCGCAGCTCGACCTGGACCGGCTGGCCCGCACCGAGTCGCTGTTCACCGTGTCGAACGGCCACGTCGGGCTGCGCGGCAACCTCGACGAGGGCGACCCGCACGTGCTGCCCGGCAGCTACCTCAACTCCGTCTACGAGCTGCGCCCGCTGCCGTACGCCGAGAGCGGCTACGGATACCCCGAGTCCGGCCAGTCGGTCATCAACGTCACCAACGGCAAGCTCGTCCGGCTGCTGGTGGACGACGAGCCGTTCGACGTCCGCTACGGCGAGCTCAAGCGGCACGAGCGCTGCCTCGACTTCCGCGCCGGCGTGCTGGACCGCCAGGTGGAGTGGGTCTCCCCTGCCGGTCAGGAGATCCAGGTCCGCTCCCGCCGGCTGGTGTCCCTGACGCAGCGCGGCGTCGTGGCCCTCTGCTACGAGGTCGAGCCGGTCGGCGGCGAGGCGCGCGTGGTCGTGCAGTCCGAGCTGGTCGCCGACGAGGAGCTCGTCGAGCTGAGCAAGGGCGACCCGCGCGCGGCCGCCGCGCTCAGCCACCCGCTGGAGTCCGAGGAGGCCTCCGCGAGCGGCAGCGGCGGCCACCTGGTGCACCGCACCAAGCGCAGCGGCATCCGGGTCGGCGCCGCGATGGAGCACGTCGTCTCGGCGCCCGACGGGGTGGAGGTCGGCATCAGCGCGTCCGCCGTGGAGGACTGGGCTCGCGTCAGCATCACCGCCAAGCTGCAGCCCGGCCAGCGCCTCACCATCGTCAAGCTCGTCGCCTACGGCTGGTCGCACCGCAGGTCGCTGCCGGCCGTGCGCGACCAGGTGGCCGCCGCGCTCACCGCGGCCTGCGCCACCGGGTGGGACGAGCTGCTCGCCGAGCAGCGCGAGTACCTCGACGACTTCTGGGACCGGGCCGACGTCGAGGTCGACGGCGACCCGGAGCTGCAGCAGGCGGTGCGGTTCGGCCTGTTCCACGTCCTGCAGGCCGGGGCGCGCGCCGAGCGGCGGCCGATCGCGGCGAAGGGGCTCACCGGGCCGGGCTACGACGGCCACTCCTTCTGGGACACCGAGACCTTCGTGCTCCCGGTCCTCACGCACACCACGCCGTCGGCGGCCGCCGACGTCCTGCGCTGGCGGCACGCGACGCTGCCCATGGCGCTCGAGCGCGCGCGGCAGCTCGGCCTCCAGGGCGCGGCCTTCCCGTGGCGCACCATCAACGGCGAGGAGTGCTCCGGCTACTGGCCCGCCGGCACGGCCGCGTTCCACATCAACGCCGACATCGCCGACGCCCTGGTGCGGTACGTCTCCGCCACCAGCGACGTCGAGCTCGAGCGCGAGGTCGGGGTCGACCTGCTCGTGCAGACGGCCCGGCTCTGGATGTCGCTCGGCCACCGGACGCTGGACGGCCAGTTCCGCCTGGACGGCGTCACCGGGCCCGACGAGTACAGCGCGATCGCCGACAACAACGTCTTCACCAACCTGATGGCAGCGCGCAACCTGCGCGCGGCGGCCGACGTCGTCGTGCGCCACCCGGACCTCGGCGGGCTGCTGACCGTCGAGGGGGAGGAGGTCGCCGCCTGGCGCGACGCCGCAGCCGCGATGCACGTCCCGTACGACGAGGAGCTCGGCGTGCACCCGCAGTCCGAGGGGTTCACCCGGCACCGGCCGTGGGACTTCGGAGCGACCTCGCCGGAGCAGTACCCGCTGATGCTGCACTTCCCGTACTTCCAGCTCTACCGGCAGCAGGTGGTCAAGCAGGCCGACCTCGTGCTGGCGATGCAGCTGTGCGGCGACGCGTTCACGGCGGAGCAGAAGCGCCGCAACGTCGACTACTACGAGCCGCTGACCGTGCGCGACTCGTCGCTGTCGTCCGCGACGCAGGCGGTGCTGGCGGCCGAGGTCGGGTACCTCGCGCTGGCGTACGACTACGCCGCCGAGGCGCTGCTCATGGACCTGCGGGACCTGCACCACAACACGGCCGGCGGGCTGCACATGGCGTCGCTGGCCGGCGGGTGGACCGCGCTGGTCGCCGGCTTCGGCGGGATGCGCGATGAGGGCGGGCTGCTGTCGTTCTCGCCCGGCCTGCCGGAGGGGCTCGACCGGCTGGCCTTCCGGGTCGTGCGCGGTGACGGCGTGCTGTGCGTCGAGGTGCTGCCCCAGCAGGTGACGTACGAGCTCAAGCGCAGCAGCGGGTCGCTCGTCGTGCGGCACCTGGCGGAGGACCTCGAGCTGAGGACCGGCGAGCCGGTCGTGCGCCCGCTCGAGCGCCGGGTGGAGGCGACACCTGCACCGTTCCAGCCGCCGGGGCGTGCGCCCGCGCGAAGGGGCCGCTCCTAGCGGTCGGCCAGCACCCGGAACAGGTCGGCGTAGACGGCGTCGCGGTCGACGCCCCACGCCTCGCGCATGAGGTGCCGGTCAGGACCGGCGTCCTCCCACCGCAGGTCACGGCCGAGCCGGGGCGTCGGCACCAGCCCGGTCGTGAGCCACGCCGGCTCGAGCGCCCACGCGACGTTGACGAGGTCCCACACGACCTTGGTCCTGCCGCGCCCGGTGCCGAGGAACGGCGAGCCCTCGCCGAGGTCGTAGAGGTAGTCGCCGACCGCCCCGCGCCCCTTCACGTGCTCGCGCAGCTCGGGCAGGCTGACCCGCAGCTGCTCGCCGACGTAGTAGCCGGGCAGGTAGACGAACGGCACGCCCGACTCGAGCAGCACCCGCGAGGCCGGCAGGTCCTGCACGAGGTTGAACGAGCGGTTCGGCTGCGGCCAGAAGCTCGGGTAGGCGGAGGTCCACACCACGCTGATGCGCTCGCGGATCGTGGGGTCGGTGAGCACGGCCGACGCGACGTTGGTGGCGGCGCCGATGGCCAGCACGTGCAGCGGGCCCTCGCGGTCCTCGTGCGCCAGCGCGATGAGGCTCTCGACGGCGTCGCTCGCGACCGCCGTCTGCTCGTCGGGCAGGAAGGCCGCACAGCCGTCGACGACGGGGACGTCCGACCCGCACAGGCCGGCGATCGTGCGGCACTCCTGCGCGGCGCGGGCCACGCCGTCCGCGGCGTCCAGCACCATGACGTCCCCGAACTCCCGGACCAGCTCGTCGATCTTCCTGCGCTCCAGCTCGGTCACCAGCGCGGGGTCCTGGACCAGGTGCGTGGCATGGGAGTACGGCGCCGCGTGCAGCGCCCGCACCCGGAGCCGGTCCGGCCGCAGCAGCGCCCACACGATCGCGAACTGGTCGTCGATCTCGTTGGTCACGTCGGTGTCGAGCACGACCTCGACCAGCCCGTCGGGCGGTGCCAGCAGGCGCTCGCGCAGGTCGGGGTCGAGCGGGGGCAGGTCCATCGGCCGTACGTTAGGGCCCGTGCGTGCGGCGCACCTCTCGCAGGAGGAGCGGCCCGCAGCGGCGAGGCAGGCAACCGGCGCGGCCGCGCGATCGTGCGCAGCGGTCCGCTCGGCTGACTACTGTCGGTCCCGTGGACGAGGGCAGCGCGGCACCGCCATCGCGCTTGCGCAGGACCGGACGGCAGCTGTCGGTCGCCGCCGTCGCGCTGGTCGCCGCCGGTACCGCCGTCACCGCCTGGGGCGGCACGTCGCGCGACATCGGCCCGCTCGAGACGCGGCTGTCGCTGGTGCCGTCGCTGCACGGCGGCATCTCCGTCGGCGTCCCGCCGCTCGGGCGGCTCGGCCTCGACACGCACGCCGGTCCCCTGCAGGTGCAGGCCACCGTCACCGGCATCGACCCGGGCCGCGCGCGCAGCCTGCTGAGCGCGAGCAACCCGGGGCGGACTGTCACCGCGCAGGTCACCGCGGACTCGCAGGACGCGGTGGCCGCGGCTGCGGCGCGGGCCCTGCTCCTCGCCCTGGGGGGATCCGCGGTGGCGTGCGCCGTGGTGTTCCGCCGGCGCCGGGCGGTGCTCGGCGGCACGGCCGTGGTCACCGCGCTGCTCGCCGTGTCAGCCGTCGTGGCCGGCGCGACGCTGCGCCCGGAGGCGCTGGAGGAGCCCCGCTTCGACGGGCTGCTCGTGCAGGCGCCCGCACTCATCGGCCGGGTGGAGAGCTTCGAGGCGTACAGCGAGCGCGTTGCACAGCTGACCTCCAACGTCGCCCGCGTCTACGGCAGCCTGGCGACGCTGCCGGCGGCTCCCGGTCCGGAGAGCACCCGCGTGCTGTGGGTCTCCGACGTGCACCTCAACCCCCAGGCCTTCGCTGTGATGGCGCAGCTCGTCGAGCAGTTCGACGTCGCGGCGATCGTCGACACCGGCGACCTCACCGACCTCGGCAGCGTCCCGGAGAACCGCCTCGTGTCGGCGATCGGCACCTTCGGGGTGCCCTACCTGTTCGTGCGCGGCAACCACGACTCGCGCGCGGTCACGCAGTCCTTCGTCGCGCGGCAGAAGGGCGCCAGGGTGCTGGACGAGGGTGCGGTGGTGGAGGTAGCCGGCATCCGCTTCACCGGGACAGGTGACCCGACGTTCACCCCGAACAAGCAGGTCAAGACCCAGCGCGCGGCCGACGACGAGGAGCTGCGCGAGGCGGGGGAGGCGCTCCGCGAGGCGATCGACGCCGACCCCGCGCCGGTCGACGTCGCCCTGGTGCACAACCCGAAGATGGCGGTGCCGCTGTTCGGCAAGGTGCCGCTCGTGCTCGACGGCCACCTGCACGAGCGCGCCAGCCGCTTCGGCGACGGGACCCTCGAGCTGACGCAGGGCTCGTCCGGCGGCGCCGGGCTGCGCACGCTGGACAAGTCCGAGGACCCGTTGCCGCTGCAGATGTCGATCCTGCACTTCGACGCGGAGGGCGCGCTGCTGGCGGTCGACGACGTGAGCGTGGGCGGTCTGGGCCAGAGCTCGGTGACCGTCGACCGCAAGTCGCCGGCGTCGTACGCGTCGTCGGACGGCCCGCCGGAGGAGTAGCGGAACCAGGCGCGGCGCAGTGGCGTCCCACCGTCATGAGCTGCACTCCGGACGCCGTGGTCTGCGACGACGCCGTATCGGCCGGCCCGCCGACGTGGCTGCTCCTCGTCGAGGTCGCGGCAGGTGCCGTCCTGCTCGCGCTGCTGGCTCTCGTGCTGCTGGAGGTGGTCCGGCGCCGCCCGGCCCGGAGGCCGCCGGTGCGCCGGGTGCACGTCGACGCCCGCGGTGACGTGGTGCGCCGGGAGCCCTAGCCTGCGCGCGTGATCGGTGACCGCTGGGGGGTGACCGCGGCGGAGGCCGCCCGCGCGTTCCCGTGCGACGCGCTGGTGCCGCAGCCCGCCCTGCAGGTGTGGCGCGGAGTCACCGTCGAGGCGCCGCCGGAGCGGGTGTGGCCGTGGGTGCGCCAGCTCCAGCTCGCGCCGTACTCCTACGACTGGGTGGACAACCTCGGGCGCCGGTCGCCGCGCAAGCTGCGCGACGTGCCGGAGCCGCGGCCGGGGGACCCGATGAGCCGCAGTGCCGGTCGGCCCGTCGGCCGGGTGGTGGAGGTCGTTCCGGGCGAGCACCTGACGGTGGCGGTCATGGGCGCGCTCATGTCGTACGTCCTCGTGCCCCAGGGCGAGCGGACCCGGCTGCTGCTCAAGGTCGTCCTGCAGGACCGGCACTGGTGGAACCGCCCGCTGGCGCTCGGCGACCTGCCGATGGCCCGCAAGCAGCTGCTCACGTGGAAGGCGCTGGCGGAGGGGAGGTGAGCGCGCGCAGCGCCATGGCGCTGAGCTGGCGACGGGCCTCCTCGCGACCGCGGGCGCTGTGCGGGGTGGAGTTCAGCAGCCCGAAGACGGCGTGCGCGCGCAGCCTCGCGGTCTCGGGCTCGACGCCCGGGTCGAGCCGGCGCAGCACCTCCGTCCACAGCTCGACGTAGCTGCGCTGCAGCCGGCGGACGCGGGCCCGGTCTCGCTCGTTCAGCGACGGCAGGTCGCGGTCCTGCACCCGGATGAGGTCGGGCTCCCCGAGGGCGAAGTCGGTGTGGAAGTCGACCAGCTGCTGGAGCGCCACTGCCGGGTCGTCGTGCGCGGCCCGCTGCCGGCCGCCGTCGAGCAGCTGCTCGGAGATGTCCACGAGCAGCCGGGCGAGGATGTCCTCCTTGCCCGAGAAGTGCTTGTAGATCGCCGGCCCGCTCACCCCGCAGGCAGCACCGATGTCCTCGACGGAGGTGCCGCGGAAGCCGCGCTCGGCGAACAGACGCGCAGCCTGGCGGAGCATCACGTCCCGCGTGCGCACCGCCACGGCGACCCCCTGGACAGAAGTGGTTAGCGGACTCTAACCTGCCGACCATGGACGAGGCCAGGCTCAGGAGCAGCGCCGACCCCGGCAGCGAGGCCTTCGCGCGCAACGCCGCGGCGATGCAGGCCGTCGCCGACGACCTGCGCAGCCGGCTCGACCAGGTCCGCCTCGGCGGCCCGGCCAAGAGCCGCGAGCGGCACGTCAGCCGCGGCAAGCTGCTGCCCCGCGAGCGCGTCGACGCGCTGCTCGACCCCGGCAGCCCGTTCCTCGAGCTGTCCGCGCTGGCGGCCCACGGCATGTACGACGACGAGGCGCCCGGCGCGGGCGTCATCACCGGCATCGGCCGGGTGTCCGGCCGCGAGTGCGTCGTCGTCGCGAACGACGCCACCGTCAAGGGCGGCACCTACTACCCGATGACGGTGAAGAAGCACCTGCGCGCGCAGGAGGTGGCGCTGCACAACCGCCTCCCGTGCGTCTACCTCGTGGACAGCGGCGGCGCCTTCCTGCCGCGGCAGGACGAGGTCTTCCCGGACCGCGAGCACTTCGGCCGGATCTTCTTCAACCAGGCCACCATGAGCGCGCAGGGCATCGCCCAGATCGCCGCCGTCCTGGGCAGCTGCACGGCCGGCGGAGCGTACGTCCCGGCGATGGCCGACGAGGCCGTCATCGTCAAGGACCAGGGCACGATCTTCCTCGGCGGACCGCCGCTGGTGAAGGCGGCGACCGGCGAGGTCGTGTCGGCGGAGGACCTCGGCGGCGGGCTGCTGCACAGCCGGACGTCCGGCGTCACCGACCACCTCGCCGACGACGACGCGCACGCGCTGCGCATCGTCCGGCGCATCGTCGCGACGCTCGGCCCGCGCGCGCCACTGCCGTGGGAGTCCGCCGAGCCCGAGGCGCCGGCCGTCGACCCGGCCGAGCTCTACGGCGTCGTCCCCGCCGACGCGCGCACGCCGTACGACGTCCGCGAGGTCATCGCGCGCCTGGTCGACGGCAGCCGCTTCGCGGAGTTCAAGAGCGAGTACGGCGCGACGCTGGTGACCGGGTTCGCGCACGTGCACGGCCACCCGGTCGGCATCGTCGCCAACAACGGCGTGCTGTTCGGCGAGAGCGCGCTCAAGGGCGCGCACTTCATCGAGCTGTGCGACAAGCGCTCGATCCCGCTGCTGTTCCTGCAGAACATCACCGGCTTCATGGTCGGCCGGGAGTACGAGGCGGGCGGCATCGCCAAGCACGGCGCGAAGATGGTCACGGCCGTCGCGTGCGCGCGCGTGCCGAAGCTGACCGTCGTCATCGGCGGCTCCTTCGGCGCCGGCAACTACTCGATGTGCGGCCGGGCCTACTCGCCGCGCTTCCTCTGGATGTGGCCGAACGCCCGCATCTCCGTCATGGGCGGCGAGCAGGCGGCGAGCGTGCTCGCGACGGTGCGGCGCGACCAGCTCGGCGACAGCTGGAGCGCCGAGGACGAGGAGGCGTTCAAGGCGCCGATCCGCGAGCAGTACGAGGAGCAGGGCAACCCCTACTACTCCACCGCGCGGCTGTGGGACGACGGCGTGATCGACCCGCTCGACACGCGCACCGCCATCGGCCTGGCGCTGAGCGCGTGCGCGAACGCACCGCTCGCCCCGGTCTCCTACGGCGTCTTCCGCATGTGAGCGGAGGCTGCGCACGGGGCCGTGCGACGAAGGAGCACGCGCGCCGGGCGCTGCTGGAGCGAGCGAAGTGAACGTGTAGGGGAGCCTGAACCGTGTTCGACACCGTCCTCATCGCCAACCGCGGCGAGATCGCCGTGCGCGTCACGCGCACCCTGCGCCGCATGGGCATCCGCTCCGTCGCCGTCTACAGCGACGCCGACGCCGGGGCGCGGCACGTCCGCGAGGCCGACGTCGCCGTGCGCCTCGGACCGGCGAACGCGCGCGAGTCCTACCTCTCGATCGAGCGGCTGCTCGAGGCCGCCGCGCAGACGGGCGCACAGGCGGTGCACCCCGGCTACGGCTTCCTCGCCGAGAACACCGCGTTCGCGAACGCGTGCGCCGAGGCAGGCCTGGTCTTCGTCGGCCCGCCGGCGAGCGCCGTCGACGTCATGGGCGACAAGATCCGCGCCAAGCAGACCGTGAGCGCCGCCGGCGTGCCGGTCGTCCCCGGCCGCACCGAGCCCGGCATGACCGACGCCGACCTGCTGGCCGCCGCGGACGAGGTCGGCTTCCCGGTGCTGGTGAAGCCGAGTGCGGGGGGCGGCGGCAAGGGCATGCGGCTGGTGCACGAGCCGTCCGCGCTGGCCGAGGCGCTGGCCTCCGCGCGCCGCGAGGCGGCGAGCAGCTTCGGTGACGACACGCTGTTCCTCGAGCGGTTCGTCCTGACGCCGCGCCACATCGAGGTGCAGGTGCTCGCCGACACGCACGGCACGGTCGTGCACCTCGGTGAGCGCGAGTGCAGCCTGCAGCGCCGCCACCAGAAGGTCGTCGAGGAGGCGCCGTCGGTGCTGCTCGACGCGACGACCCGCGCGCGCATCGGCGGTGCCGCCGTCGACACCGCCCGCTCGGTCGGCTACACCGGCGCGGGCACCGTGGAGTTCATCGTCTCCGCGACCGCCCCGGACGAGTTCTTCTTCATGGAGATGAACACCCGCCTGCAGGTCGAGCACCCGGTCACCGAGCTCGTCACCGGGCTCGACCTCGTGGAGCAGCAGCTCCTCGTGGCCGCGGGCGAGCCGCTCGCCTTCACCCAGGACGACGTGCGGCTGGACGGCCACGCCGTCGAGGTGCGCGTCTACGCCGAGGACCCGGCCCGCGGCTTCCTGCCGACCGGTGGGCCGGCGCTGCTGGTGCGCGAGCCGGCGGAGGAGGGCGTGCGGATCGACAGCTCGCTGGTCGAGGGCGTGACCGTCGGCACGACGTACGACCCGATGCTCTCCAAGGTGATCGCGTGGGGGCCGGACCGCGCGACCGCGCTGGCCAAGCTCGACCGCGCGCTGGCGGCCAACGTGGTGCTCGGCGTCGGCACGAACACCGGCTTCCTGCGCACGCTGCTCACGCACCCGGAGGTGCAGGCCGGGCGGCTGGACACCGGCTTCATCGAGCGCGAGCTCGAGGCGCTGACGGCGACCAGCACGCCGGTGGAGGCGTACGCCGCGGCCGCGCTGGCCGGGCTGCTCCGCCGGCACCGCACCGCGGTCGACCCCTGGGAGTCGGCCGACGGCTGGCGGCTGTCCGGCACCGCGACCTCGGTCTGGCGCGTCGCGGGCCCGGGCGGCGAGCCGCTGCAGGTGGTGGTCACCGGCGACCCCGCCGGCGCCACCGTGCAGGTCGGGGACGACGCACCGGTCGCCGCCCGCGCGGAGCAGCTGCCGGACGGCGTGCTGCTCACCGTGGACGGCCGCACCACGACCGCGCTCGTGGCCGTCGACGGGGCGACCACCTGGGTGCACGTGCTCGGCGGCACCCACGCCGTCACCGAGCTGCCGCCGGCGCGCAAGGGCGCCGGCGCGGGCGCGCACGACGGCGACGTCCGCAGCCCCATGCCGGGCGCGGTCATCGCGGTGCGGGTCGCCGCGGGCGACGCGGTGGCCAAGGGCGACGTGCTGCTCGTCGTCGAGGCGATGAAGATGGAGCACGCCCTGAGCGCGCCCTTCGACGGCGTCGTCGCCGACCTGCAGGTGCGCACCGGCGACCAGGTCGTCGTCGACCAGCTGCTCGCCACGGTGGGCCCGGCCGAGGACTAGTCCTCGTCGGCCGCGTCGCACGCGACCGCTGGCCCTGGGTCGTCCAGCAGCGCTAGTCGGCGCTGAGGCCGACCTCGGTGCCTCGGGCCATCGGGCCGAACAGCAGCACGGCGAGGTCCGGCACGTCGGACGGCGCGACCCCCATCACCGGGCCGATCACCGCCCCCACGGCCTGCCGGTCGCGGTCCCGCTGGGCCAGCGCGACCGCCGGCTGGGAGGCGGCGTCGGCGCCGGGAGCCGGCTGCGGGTTCTCGTCGCGGACGCACTCGGTCTGGACGCCGGGAGCCTGCTCCTGCTCGTCGCAGTAGCCGTCGGTGACCTCGACGTCCACGGGGAACGGGACGATGGCGGGGTTCGGCGGCAGACCGCGGCAGGTCGGGCCGTTGTCCGCGCCGTAGGCCGGCTCGTCGCCGGTGCGGTAGCCGCCCTGGTCCTTGGTCAGCTCGAGCGTGATGTGGAGCCCGGGCTGCAGGCCGCCGAAGGCCTGCGAGGCCAGCGCCTCCTGCTTGACCAGCCCGCGCGACAGGCAGCCGAACTCGGGGGAGTAGCGGGCGTACACCTGCAGCGACGGCAGGCTGTCGCGGGCGAGCGTGATGAGCCGCTCGTCGTTCTCCTCGAGGAAGGAGCCCATCTCGTTCGCGAAGCCGGTGGTGGAGGTCAGGAAGGTGTTGAGCTCCTGCTCCTGGTCCACCAGGTTGCGGTTGACGGCCGAGAGGTTGTCCAGCACCTCGACGATGTCGGGGGTGGAGCGCTCCAGGTTGTCGGCGAAGTCGGCCACCCCGCGGAAGTTCTCGCCCAGGGCAGGGATCTCGGGGTTGATCTCGCGCAGGTAGCTGTCGACCAGCTCGAGGTTCTGGCCGATCTGGTCGCCCCTGCCGCGCAGCGCACCGGACAGCGCGTTGAGCGTGGTGCTGACCTGCTGGGGCTTGAGCGCGCGCAGCAGCGGCAGGATGTCGTTGAGGGTCTGCTCGGTCTCGCGGGCGACCGCCGAGCTGTCCCGCTCGATGACGTCGCCGTCGCGCAGCGGCTCGGCGGAGGAGGCGTCGTCGAACTCGAGCGCGACGAACTTCTCGCCGAACAGCGTCTTGGGCAGCAGCCGGGCCTTGGTGTCGCTCGGGATCTGCCGGGCGGCCTCCGGCTTCAGCGCCAGGGTGATGGTCGCGCCGTCGCCGTCGGTGTCCACCTCGCGGATGTCGCCGACGAGCAGGCCGCGGGCCTTGACGTCTCCGCCGGTGCTGAGCTGGTTGCCGATGCTGCTGGCCTTCAGCTCGACCATGACGACCGGCGTGAAGGCCTTCTGGTAGAGCGCGACGGTCAGCGCGACGACACCCGCCAGCACGGCGAGGAACAGCAGCCCGGCGAGCTGCTGCTTGACGCGACGGCGCCCGGTGACCAGCGGCGGTGACATCGACCCTCCTCAGACGTGTGACCAGGATCGCACGGTCTGTCCTGGCCGTGCTGCCGCCTCAGGCTCCGCGGTGCAGTGCGCCCAGGACGACGCGGGCGAACTCGGCGCACTGGGCCACCGTCCAGCGCTCCGGGTGCTCGAGCAGGAGGCGCCCGGCGCCCTCGGCGAGGGTGAACACCGAGCGGGTGAACAGCTCGGCGTCGACGTCGGGGCCGCCCCGGCGGGCCAGCCCCCACTCGAGCAGCCCGCGCAGCGCGCGCAGCTGCAGCCGGCGCTGGGTGGCCACCCGGTCGTGCAGCTCCGGCGGGGCCCCCTCGGGCGGCACCAGGATGACCCGCCAGGTGTCCGGGTCGCTCGTGATCGACGTGAGGTAGGCGGTGATGCCCTGCACGAGCAGGTCGTCGGGGTCGACCTCGTCGCCCGGGCCGGGCACCGCCGGGAACACGCCGGCCAGCTGCGCGAGCACCTGCTGCTCGGCGCGGTCGATCATCGCGGTGAGCAGCGCGGTGCGGTCGGCGAAGGCGCCGTAGACGACCGGGCGCGTCACCCCGCAGGCCTTGGCCACGCCGTCCACCGAGACGGCGTGGAAGCCGCGGTCCAGGGCGATCCGCTGCGCCGCCTCCAGCAGCTGCTCCCGGCGCTCGGCTGCCGGGAGGCGGGCGGCGTACGGCCGCTTGGGGGGGCTTGCCGAGGTCACGGCGAGATGCTACACCTGTGTTGCTACACTTGTGTAGCAATGACGAGGAGGCCTGCATGACGACGACCGACCTGCCCGCCCGGACCGCGGTGCTGGTGGTGGGCACCGGCTTCGCCGGGCTCGGCACCGCCGTCCGGCTGCGCGAGCGCGGCCGCCTGGACTTCGTCGTCATCGAGCGCGGGCACGACGTGGGCGGCACCTGGCGCGACAACAGCTACCCCGGCTGCGCCTGCGACGTGCCGAGCCACATGTACTCCTTCTCCTTCGCGCCGAACCCGCACTGGACCCGCGCCTTCTCGCCCCAGCCGGAGATCCAGGCCTACCTGCAGCGGGTCGCGCGCGAGCGGGGCGTCCTGCCGCACGTCCGCTTCGGCACCGAGCTGCTCGTCGGCCCGCTGGGACGAGGCCGCCGCGGCCTGGACCGTCGAGACGAGCCGCGGCACCGTCGTCGCGGACGTGCTCGTCCTCGGCACCGGCGGGCTGTCCGACCCCGCGCTGCCGGAGGTGCCCGGCCTCGACCGCTTCACCGGCACGACCTTCCACTCCGCCACCTGGGACCACGACCACGACCTGACCGGGCGAGCGGGTCGCCGTCGTCGGCACCGGCGCCTCGGCGATCCAGTTCGTGCCGCACGTCCAGCGCCGGGCCGGCCACCTGACGCTGTTCCAGCGCACCGCCCCCTGGGTGCTGCCCCGGCGCGACCGCGCGATCAGCCGGTTCGAGCAGCGGCTGTACGAGAAGGTCCCGGCCGCCCAGAAGCTGAGCCGCGCGGGCATCTACGGGCTGCGCGAGTCGTGGCTCGTCGGCTTCACCGTGCAGCCCGCGATCATGAAGGTCGCGGAGCGGGTGGCCCGGCACATGCTGGCCAAGCAGGTGCCGGACCCCGTGCTGCGCGACACGTTGACGCCGCGGTACCGGCTCGGCTGCAAGCGGGTCCTGCTGAGCAACGAGTACTACCCGGCGCTCGTGCAGGACAACGTCACCGTCGTTGCCGCCGGCATCGCCGAGGTGCGCGAGCGCTCGGTCGTCGACACCGAGGGCGTCGAGCACGAGGTCGACACGATCGTCTTCGGCACGGGCTTCAAGATCAGCGACCCGCCGGTGGCCGCCCGCGTGCACGGCCGTGACGGCCGGACCCTCGAGCAGACCTGGGCCGACACCGGCATGACCGCCTTCCACGGGGCGACGGTGGCGGGCTTCCCCAACCTGTTCTTCCTCGTGGGCCCGAACACGGGCCTGGGCCACAACTCGATCGTCTACATGATCGAGAGCCAGATCGCGTACCTGCTGGCCGCGCTGGAGGAGATGGACGCCGCGTCGGTGGCCTCGGTGGAGCCGCGCCGCGAGAAGCAGGACGCCTGGAACGCCGAGCTGCAGGAGCAGCTGCAGGGCACGGTCTGGAACGCCGGCGGCTGCTCGTCCTGGTACCTCGACGCCCGCGGCCGCAACACCACGCTGTGGCCGACGTTCACGCTGCCGTACCGTCGCGCGCTGTCGCGCTTCCCGCTCGAGGACTACGAGACGACGTCCGAGCGGGCGGGGGTCGCCGCATGAGCCGCCGCTTCGAGCCGTACGGCTCGGTCGTCGTCATCACCGGCGCGGGCGGCGGCCTGGGCGCCGAGCTGTCCCGCCAGCTGACCGCCAAGGGCGCCCGCATCGCGCCGGCTCGCGCTGCCCGGCGACGTGGTGCCCGAGCTCCCCGGCGCCCGCGCCTGGGCGGTCGACGTCACCGACGCCGCCGCGCTGGAGCGGGTGGCCGCCGAGGTGCAGCAGCACTTCGGCCGCGTCGACGTCCTCGTGGTCAACGCCGGGATCGGGCACACCGGCGCGCTGCTGACGATGGACCCCGCGTCGTACGAGCGGGTCCTCGAGGTGAACCTGCTCGGCAGCGTCCGGACCGTGCGGGCCTTCCTGCCCGCCCTGGTCGAGAGCCGCGGGCACGTGCTGCAGGTCGCCTCGCTCGCCGCGATGGTGCACGCGCCGCTGATGAGCGCGTACGCCGCCAGCAAGGCCGGGGTCGAGGCGATGGCGCACGCGCTGCGCCCGGAGCTGGCGCACCTGGGGGTGACGGTCGGCGTCGCCTACCTCGCCTTCACCGACACGGCGATGGTGCAGGCCGCCGACGCCGACCCGGCGCTCAAGGCCCTGCGGGCCTCCCTGCCCGGACCGTTCGGCAAGACCTACCCGGTCGCGCCGGCCGTCGCCAGGATCGTCGCGGGGCTGGAGCGCCGCAGCCCGCACGTCTACGCGCAGGCCTGGCTGCGGGTGATGGCGGCCGTGCGTGGGCAGGCCCCCGGAGTGGTCGCCCGCCAGTCGGCGGGCCCGGCCGCCGTGGCCCAGGCCGCCCAGCAGCAGCGGGCCTAGGGTCCACCCGACACACCAGGAGGCACGACGTGGCGCTGATGCCCGTGCAGGACTCGATGTTCATGATCCCGGAGAGCCGGGAGCAGCCGATGCACGTCGGGAGCCTGCAGCTGTTCGACCTCCCGGAGGGCTGCGGCAAGGAGTACCTCGCCGAGCTGTACCAGAAGTCGGTCGGCGTCACGGACATCGCGCCGGTCTTCAAGAAGCGGCCCTACCGCTCCCCGCTGACCCTCGGCCAGTGGGCGTGGAAGGAGGACGAGGACATCGACCTCGAGCACCACGTCCGCCACTCCGCCCTGCCGGAGCCCGGTCGGGTGCGCGAGCTGCTGGCGCTGACCTCCCGCCTGCACGGCACGCTGCTCGACCGCAAGCGGCCGCTCTGGGAGGGCCACCTCATCGAGGGCCTCGAGGGCGACCGCTTCGCCGTCTACACCAAGCTGCACCACGCCGTGATGGACGGCGTCTCGGGGATGCGCCTGATGCAGCGCAGCCTGTCCACCGACCCCGACGAGCGCGACGTGCCGGTGCCGTGGCAGCGCCGCGACAGCACCCGGCCGCCGAGGCAGAAGGACGGCTTCTCGCCGCTCGCCGTGCCGAAGGCGGCGCTGCAGCTCGGCGGCGACGCCGTCGGCCTGGTGCCGACGCTGCTGCACCTGGCCAACGACGCGCTGCGCCACCAGGCCGCCACGCTGCCGCTGCAGGCGCCGCGCTCGATGTTCAACGTGGGCATCACCGGCAGCCGTCGCATCGCCGCCGAGTCGTGGTCGATGGAGCGCCTGCGCAAGGTCGGCAAGGCCGCGGACGCGACGCTCAACGACGTCGTCCTCGCCATGTGCTCGGGCGCCCTGCGCACCTACCTGCTGGAGCAGGACGCGCTGCCGGGCAGCCCGCTCATCGCGATGACGCCGGTGTCGCTGCGCGACGAGAGCAGCCCCGACGAGACCAACGCCGTCGGCACGATCCTGTGCAACCTCGCGACCGACCTCGAGCACCCGGGCGCGCGCCTGGTCGCGGTCCGCGCGTCGATGCTGCAGGGCAAGGCGACCCTCAAGGGCCTGAGCCAGAACCAGATCACCGCGCTGTCGGCCGTCGTCATGGCGCCGCTGCTGCTCAACTCGGTGCTCGACCTGCACAAGATCACGCCGCCGCCGTTCAACCTGGTCATCAGCAACGTGCCGGGCCCGAAGGAGCCGCTCTACTGGAACGGCGCGCGGCTGCAGGGGATGTACCCGCTGTCCATCCCGCTCGACGGCCAGGCCATGAACATCACCTGACCAGCTACGCCGGCCAGGTGCAGTTCGGCATCGTCGGCTGCCGGCGCAGCGTCCCGCGCCTGCAGCGCCTGCTCGCGCACCTCGAGGAGTCGCTGGTCGGCCTCGAGCAGGCCGTCCTCTGATCGGCGTCACCGGGGCCAGCGGCGCGATCGGCGGCGCTGTCGCCCGCGCGCTGGCCGGCCGCGACCTGCGCCTGGTGGTGCGGGACGCCGCCCGCGCGCCCGCGCTCGACGGGTCCTCGGTGGCGCAGGCGTCCTACGACGACGAGGCCGCGATGACCGCCGCCCTCGACGGCGTCGACGTCCTGCTGCTCGTGTCCGCGGCGGAGCACCCGCACCGGCTGGAGCAGCACCGGACGGCGGTCCGCGCCGCAGCGGCAGCCGGCGTGCGGCGGGTCGTCTACACGTCCTTCCAGGGCGCGGCCGCCGACGCGGTGTTCACCCTCGCCCGCGACCACCACCACACCGAGGTCGCGCTGCAGGAGGCCGGGCTCGTGACGACGGTGCTGCGCAACAGCCTCTACGCCGACGTGCTGCCGGACTTCTTCGACGGGAGCGGCGTCGTCCGCGGCCCGGCCGGCGAGGGGCGGGTCGCCGCCGTCGCGCGCCGCGACGTCGTGGAGGTGGCGGTGGCCGCGCTGACGGACGAGGCGCACGCCGGGCAGACGTACGTCCTGACCGGGCCGGAGGCGCTGACGCTGGACGACGTCGCCGAGGAGCTGACCGAGGCGACCGGCGACGCCAAGCGGTACGAGCGGGAGAGCCTCGAGCAGGCCTACGCGTCCCGGGCGCACCACGGGGTCGAGCAGTGGCAGCTCGACGCGTGGGTGAGCACCTACACCGCCATCGCCGCCGGGGAGATGGCCGAGGTGACCGGAGACGTCGAGCGGGTCACCGGCCGCCGGGCGACGTCGCTGACCACCGTGCTGCGCGGATGAGGCCGTACGACGTGGTCGCGGTGAACCTCGACCCCGCTGCGGACAACCGGATCCACGACGACGACGTGGCGCAGTCGTTCGGCTTCCGCGGCGCACTCGTGCCGGGCGTCGAGGTCTTCGCGCTGGCCAGCGCGCCACTCGTCGCGGCGTGGGGGGAGGCGTTCCTCGCGCGCGGCCGGATGGCGCTGCGCTTCCGCTCACCGGTCTACGACGGCGAGCAGGTCCGGGTGGAGCTCGGCGAGCAGCTCACGGTCACCGGACCGGACGGCGTGCTGCGCGCCTCCGGCCAGGCCGTCGCCACGGCCGCGCCGCAGCCGGTCGGGGAGTACGACGTCGTCCCGCTGCCGCCCGCCCCTGCCGAGGAGCCGGGAGTGCTCGGCACGCTGGACGTGCCCGGCGATGCGGTCGCGTGCGCCGACTACGTCCGGCGGGTCGGGGACACCTCGCCGCTGTACGCCGACCTCGTGCACCCGGGGCTGCTGCTGCGGATGGTGAACCTGGCGCTCATGAGCAGCGTCCGGCTCGGCCCCTGGATCCACACCGCGAGCGACTGCCGCTTCCTCGCGCCGGCGCGGGTGGGCGAGCCGCTGCAGGTCCGCAGCCGGGTGACCGGGCGCTTCGTGCGCAAGGGCCACGACTACGTGCGGTACGACGCGCTGCTGCTGTCGCGCGGCGCACCGGTCGCCGAGGTGCAGCACGAGGCGATCTGGCGGCTCGGCGGCGCCTGACGCGCAGTGCTCAGGCGTCGTCCACCTCACGTTCTCCACACGTCCGCCCGGGTACCGTTCGCAGGTGCTGCACGACGCCCGCTACCGGCTCTACGGCCTCGCCGTCGGCCTCGCGGTGGGCTCGTCGCTGCTGGCCGTGGCGGTCGCGAGCTCCCTCGACCTGCGGTTGCGCGACCCGGACGGCGTCGCCGGTCCGGCCTGGGTGCGCCTGCCGCTCATCGTGCTCGCCTTCTTCGTCGCCGACGTCGTGCCGCGCGCCCTGCACCGGGCCGGTGGGCCGCGCGGCTTCCGCAGCGCGCTCGACGGCGTGGTCCGCGAGCGCTGGGACCGGCGCCGCACCGTGCTCGTCGTGGTCGGGCTGGCCAGCTTCTACGCCACCTACGTCTCGTACCGGAACCTCAAGGGCGCCCTGCCCTTCGCCCGCGACGTGCTGCACGACGACGCCCTGCTCTCGCTGGACCGGGCGCTGCTGCTCGGCCACGACCCGGGTCCGGCGCTGCACGCGCTGCTCGGCACCGGCGTCGCGGCGGTGGTGCTGTCCGCCGTGTACCTGGCGTTCCTGGCCTTCGTGCCGCTCTCGCTCGGGGCGGCGCTCGTCTGGGCGCGCAGCGCGCGCACCGGCGCCTTCTACGTCACCGCCCTGTCGCTGAACTGGCTGATGGGCGCGGCCACCTACTACCTGCTGCCGTCGCTCGGCCCGGTGTTCGCCAAGCCGGAGCTGTTCGTCGACCTGCCTGAGACCGGCGTCAGCGCGCTGCAGCGCAGCCTGCTCGAGAACCGCGTGGAGGTGCTCGCCGACCCGGTCACCGCCGGCGCGATCCAGGGCATCGCGGGCTTCGCCTCGCTGCACGTGTCGATCGTGCTGACCGGTGCGCTCGTCGCGCAGCGGCTCGGCCTGCACCGGGTCCTCCGCACCGCGATGTGGACCTTCTTCGGGCTCACCCTGGTGGCGACCGTCTACTTCGGCTGGCACTACCTGGTCGACGACCTGGCCGGCATCGCGATGGGGTTGGTGGCGGTGTGGCTCGCCGACCGCGCCACCGGGGGCGAGACGTCCGGTAGGCGGGTGCCCACGCAACGGATCGCCGATCCGGAGCCGGCGACGCAGCGGATCGGGGCCTGACGCGCACGTGAACTGCTGCACGAGGGAGCTGCGCGGCCTCTCCTCGTGAACTCCACAGCACCCGGGTGCTGTGGAGTTCACGCGCTGCGGCGGCGGGGGGCGCGCTTGCGCGGGCGCTGCTGCCGCTCCGGGGCCGGCCCGGCCAGGGCCAGCTCGAGCTGGCCGGACTCCCAGTCCGCAGAGGTGATCCGCACCGTGACGACGTCGCCGTAGCCGAGCCGGTGCCCGGCGGCGTCCGCCAGCGCGAGGCCGTCGGCCGTCGGCGCCCAGCCGCGACCCGGCAGCTCGCGGGTGCTGACCATGCCGCTGACCCGCGACCGGTCGAGCGTGACGAAGACGCCCTTGGGCCCGACGCCGGTGACCCGCGCCGGGTAGTCGGTCTCCGCGTCGGCCGCCGCCAGCTCGGCGAGCCAGAGCGACTTGCGCATCTGGTTCTCGGCCTGCGAGGCGCTGCGGGCCGCGGTGTTGATGTGCGCGCACAGCGCGGCCATCTCCGGCCCGGCCGGGAACTCCTCCGGGTCACGCCTGCCGGACAGGAAGGCGTGCAGCACGCGGTGCACCGCGAGGTCGGCGTAGCGCCGGATCGGGCTGGTGAAGTGCGAGTAGCCCGCGGACGCCAGGCCGAAGTGCTCCCCGGCGACCGGCGTGTACGAGGCCCGCCCGAGGAACCCGAGCAGCACGTCCCACACCGCGCTCGCGGTGTCGTCCGCTGCGGCGTCCAGCTGCGCCGACAGGGCCGCCAGGTCGAGCGGCGTCAGCGTGCTGCCGAACCCGGGGTGGTAGCCCGAGGCCGCGCAGAACGCCTCGAGCACCGGCGCCGCGTCGGCCCCCGGCGCCGGGTGCACGCGGAAGATGCCGGGCAGGCCGCGGCTGACCAGCCAGCCGGCCACCGCCTCGTTGGCGGCGACCATCAGCCGCTCGATGAGCAGGTTGGCCGGGTTGGACGGCGTGGCCGCGACGGTGGCGGCCTCCCCCTCGACGACCTCCACGGTCAGCTCCGGCTCCACCCGCCGCGCCTCGACGCCGCCCCGGCGGAGCCGCTGCACGCCGAGCCGTGCCCCGGCGGTGCGCAGCCAGCGCAGCGCGTCCAGCACGTCGTCCGCGACGCCGTCCGGTCGCTGACCGGCGAGCACCGCGGCGGCCGTCTCGTACGACAGCCTGGTGTTGCTGCGGATCCGGGTGGCGTAGACGTCGGCGGCCGTGACGGTGCCGTCCGGGCCGATGCGCATCTCGACGGTGAGGGCGTCGCGGTCGGCGTCGGGCAGCAGCGAGAGGGCGTCCTCGGACAGCTGCGGCGGCAGCATCGGCCGGGTCCAGCCCGGCAGGTAGACGCTGGTCGCCGCGCGCCGCGCCTCGCCGGTCCAGCGCCGTGCCGGGTCGTACGTGCGCGGCGACGTCGGAGATGTGCACGCAGACGCGGATGCCGCCCTCGGCGTCCGCGGGGAAGACCGACAGCGCGTCGTCCAGGTCGCGCGAGCTGTCGCTGTCGATGGTCAGCGTCGTGAGGTCGCGCAGGTCGCGGCGGGTCAGACCGCGCCGCGGCTTGTGCGCCGCCACCTCGGCGAGCACGTCCGCCGGGTAGTCGAGCGGGATGCGGTGGCGGATGCGGACCCGCTCCAGCAGCGCGTCCGCGGACGTGGGGTCGTCCCACTCGTCGGACGGGTCGGCGGTCCCCGGTCCGGTGATGTCGGCCAGCACCGCGCAGCCGACCGGCAGGTCCTCCACCCGGCCCTCGAGGGTCCACCGGCCGCTGCCCAGGTGCGGGTCGATCCGGAGCGAGAGCCCCTCCTCGACCACGCCGTACACCTCGGTGCGCACCCGCTCCTTCAGGGCCGCGCTCGTCGCGGTGGCCCGGCCGTCTGCCTCGACGACGTACTGCACCTCGAGCCGGTCGTCGGCCAGCAGGCCCTTCGTCATCGGCGGCGGCACGAAGCAGGAGGTGACCGTCTGGCCCTCCGGCGTCGTGACCGGGGTGTCCAGGTCGACGAAGCCGAAGCCGCGCACGTGCGGCCGGAAGACGCCGGTGGGGGTGGCCGGCGGGGCGGGGGCGGCGGCCGGGCGGCGGGGGGCCGCCGAGCGGCGGCGGGGGCGGGGGGTGGGCTCGCTCATCGCCGTGGACGCTACCGGCGATCATGCCGGGCCCCGACGGATCCTCTTGAGCCAGCGGGAGCGGATCCTCCTGGGTCCGTCCCGCTGGTCCCTTGTGATCATCTTCTCCGCGGCGGCCACTCCGGCGGCCTCGCGTGCCCCAGCATCTGCTGGTGAGCGCCGACCTGCAGCACCTGACCATCCCGTCGCAGCGCACCTCCGACCTCCCGCGCGGGGTCGCGGACGCGCTGGCCGCCGTGGACGAGACCGCGCTGGTCGCCCTGCTCCAGGAGCTGCTCGCGGTGCCGACGGTCACCGGCAGCGCGGCCGAGAGCGAGGGCCAGCACCGGCTCGAGGCCCGGTTGCGCGCGGCCGGCATGGACACCGACCTCTGGTCGGTCGACCTGCCCAGCACCACCGCCGACCCGGAGTTCCCCGGGATGGAGGCGCCGCGGGACGAGGCGTGGGGACTGGTCGGCTCGTGGGGCGGCGGCGACGGGCCGACGGTCGTGCTGAACGGCCACCTCGACGTCGTGCCGCCCGGCGCGCCGGGCCTCTGGACCGTCGGGCCGTGGGACGGGACGGTCCGCGACGGGCGCGTGCTCGGCCGCGGCGCGTGCGACATGAAGGGCGGGCTGGCCTGCCAGGTCATGGCCGTCGAGGCGCTGCGCCGAGCCGGCGTGCGGCTGCGCGGGACGGTGCAGCTGCAGAGCGTCGTGGGCGAGGAGGACGGCGGGCTGGGCACCTTCGCGACGCTGCGCCGCGGGCACCGCGGCGACCTGGCCGTCATCTGCGAGCCGACCTCCGGCGCGCTGGTCACCGCCTCCGCCGGCGCGCTGACCTTCCGGCTGACCGTGCCGGGCCGCTCGGTGCACGCGTCGATGCGGCTCGAGGGCGTGGACGCGGTCGACAAGTACCTGCTGGTGCACCAGGCGCTGCGGCGGCTGGAGGCGGTGCGCAACCGCGACGCCGACCCGCTGATGGCCCGCTTCGCGCTGCCCTACCCGCTGTCGGTCGGCACGCTGCGCGCCGGCGACTGGCCCTCGTCCGTGCCGGACGTCGTCGTCGCCGAGGGCCGGCTCGGCGTGGCGCTCGGCGAGCCGGTCGAGCAGGCCCGCGCGCAGCTCGAGGCGTGCCTCGCCGAGGTGTGCGCGGGCGACCCGTGGCTGTCGGCCAACCCGGTGCGGGTCGAGTGGTTCGGCGGGCAGTTCGCCAGCGGGTCGGTCGAGGCCGCCTCGCCGGTCGCGCAGCTGGTCTCCCGCACGCACGCCCGGCTGCACGGGTCGGTGCCGCAGGTGCACGGCGTGCCGTACGGCTCGGACCTCCGGCTGCTGACCGGGATCGGCGGGGTGCCGACGGTGCACTACGGGCCGGGGGACGTGCGGCACGCGCACGCGCCGGACGAGTCGGTGCCCGTGTCCGAGCTCGTCGACGTGACCCGCACGCTGGTCCTGCTGGTCGCGACCGCCTGCGGCGTCAGCTGACCCGGTAGCGCGCCAGCAGCACGCCGTCGCCGCCGTCGACCAGGTGCTGCAGCGCGAGCTCGCGCGTCGCCGGCTCCGTGAGCAGCGTGGCCGTCGGGCCGAGCAGTCGCGGCGTGTGCGTGAGGCAGAGCTCGTCGACCAGGCCGGCCTGCAGCATCGCCGTCAGCAGGCGCGGCCCCCCCTCGCACAGCAGCCTGGTCAGCCCGCGCTCCGCGAGCTGGCGCACCGCGTCGACGAGGTCGACCTCGTCCTCGCCGGCGACGACGACGTCCGGGAAGCGCCCGCGCCCGGCGGCCGCCTCGCAGGTGACCACCACGGCGCCCTGCACCGGGTCGAGGTCGAGGCTGCGGCTGACCAGCACCAGCGGCGGCTGCGCGGAGCGGCCGTGCGCGGCCCGCCAGGCCCGCCCGTCGGCGCGCGGCCGCACCGGCCCGTAGTCCTCCGCGCGGGCGGTGCCGGCGCCGACGACGACGGCGTCCGCGACCGCGCGCAGGGCGTGGAAGACGGCCTCGTCAGCCGGCGTCTGCAGCGGCCGGCTGCTGCCCTCCTGGGCGACGCCGCCGTCGGTGCTGACCACGAACCCGGCGCGCACGCCTGGGGCCTCGCCGGGGTCGTAGAGGTCGAGCAGGTCCTGCGTCGCGAGCGGGCGCGCCTCGGGCAGCAGGAGCCGCATCGTGGCCGAAGCCGTCAGGAGCGGCGGCGGAAGCGCGTGGCCTTGCTGCTGGTCCTGCTGCCGCCGCCGGCCTTCTCGAGCGCCTCGACCCGCGCGGTGAGCGCCTTGATCTCCTCGCCGAGCGCGACGAGCCGGCGGTCGTCGCTGACCAGGGACGGCTTCGGGCGGGGCGTCTTCGCTGCGGCGGACTCCTGGACGGGCGCCTCCTTTCCGACGCCGGCCCGGGCCGGCGGCTGCTCCACCTCGACCGGTGCTGCGGCCACGGCCCGCTTCTGCGGGACGGCCTTCGCGGCGGTCTTGCGCGGCGCGGCCTTCTTCGCCGGTGCCTTGGCGGTGGCCGCCTTCTTCGCGGGCGTCTTGTTGGCGGCGCGGTACGCGTCGGTGATCTCGACCGGGAGTCGGCCGCGGTCGGCCACCTCGTAGCCGTTGTCCCTGGCCCAGGCGCGCACTGCTGAGGTGTCCGGTGTCGTCACGGGCGGATCGTAGCGGTCGTGGATCTAGTGGCCCATGCCGAGCCCGCCGTCCACCGGGAGCACCGCGCCGGTGACGTAGGAGGAGGCGTCGCCGGCGAGGAACGCCACCACGCCCGCGACCTCCTCGGGGGCGGCGGTGCGGCCGAGCGGGATCGTGCGCAGCAGCTCCTCGCGCCGCGCGTCGGTGAGGGCGGCGGTCATGTCGGTCTCGACGTAGCCGGGCGCCACCACGTTGCTGGTGATGCCGCGGCTGCCCAGCTCGCGGGCCAGGCTCCGGCTGAAGCCGACCAGCCCCGCCTTGCTCGCCGCGTAGTTGGCCTGCCCCGCCGCGCCGGTCAGCCCGACGACGCTGCTGACGAACACCAGCCGGCCCCAGCGCGCCTTGAGCATCGCGCGGCTGGCCCGCTTGGCGACGCGGTAGGCCGCCGTCAGGTTGGTGTCGAGCACCCGCGCGAAGGACTCCTCGCTCATGCGCAGCAGCAGCTGGTCCTCGGTGATCCCGGCGTTGCTGACGAGGACCTCGACCGGCCCCTGCCGCTCCTCCACCTGCGTGAAGGCGGCGTCCACGTCGGCGCTCGACGTGACGTCGCACCGCACGCCGGTCAGCCCCGCCGGGGCCTCGCTCCGGTAGGTCACCGTCACGCGGTGCCCGGCGTCCTGCAGGGCGCGGGCGGTGGCCAGGCCGATGCCGCGGGAGCCGCCGGTGACGAGGACGGAGCGCGAGGTCATCCGCCGACCGTAGTTCGGCCCGTGTCGCGGCACGGGACTGTCCGACCCCCGTGCTCCCATGATCGGCATGCGCACGACCTCGCCGCACCACACCGACGTCTTCAGCCACCTGCCGGCCCTGCTCATGCGCGAGCTCGACACCGCGCCGGTGGCCGAGGTGCTGGAGGTCCTGGTGGCGAGCGGCTGGCGCCCCGGGCAGCTGCGCCACCGGGTGGGGGCCGAGCCGGCGCAAGGCAGCGTCGAGAAGGACGCCGCCCACCTGCTGCAGCTCCTCACCGCGCTGACGACGCAGCCCTGCCCGGACGCCCTGCACGCGCAGGAGAAGCAGGAGCGGGCCCGGCAGCGCGAGTGGGAGCGCGCCCAGGCGCCGGAGCCGGCCAGCCCGGAGGTGCGCCAGGCGCGCCTGGAGGAGATCCGCGCCGGGCTCAAGGGCGTCCCCCGCCGCCGCGCGGAGCCCGAGCCGCGGACCCGCCCCGCCTGCAGCCTGTGCACCGCTGAGGGCGCCTACTTCGTGACCCGTGACGTGCACCTGTGCCGGCGCTGCGTCGACGTGCTGGCCAGCGGCCAGGCACGGCTCGAGCAGACCGGCTGACCCCGGCGGCTGGCACCGGCAGACTGTCGCGGTGACCGCCGAGACCGCACCCGCCGCGAGCGCGCTCGCCCGCGAGGTCGAGCGCGAGCAGGAGGTGCTCGACCGGGCCCTCGCCCGCCTCGAGGTCCTGCGCGCGGAGGCGCTCCAGCGCGAGGCGGAGAGCATGCGCCCGGCGGGGGAGTCGCCGCAGGCGGTGTACGAGCGGGACGTCAGCGCGCAGGCCGCCGCGAACCGGCGGGCCGACCTCGACCACGCCGGGGAGGGCCTGGTCTTCGGCCGGCTCGACCGCGACGACGGCACCGTCCACCACGTCGGCCGGATGGGGCTGCGGACCGACCAGCAGGAGCCGATCGTCGTCGACTGGCGCGCCCCCGCGGCCGCCGCCTTCTACCGGGCGACGGCCGCCGACCCGCAGGGCGTGATCCGCCGCCGCACGATCAGCACCCGGCGCAGCACCGTCATCGGCGTCGACGACGAGCTGCTCGACGCGGACGGCCCGCTCGAGGGCAGCGTCGTCGTCGGCGACGGCGCCTTCCTGGCGGCGGTCAGCCGCGAGCGCACCGGCCAGATGCGCGACATCGTCGCGACCATCCAGCGGGAGCAGGACGAGGCGGTCCGTGCGCCCGACGACGGCGCGCTCGTCGTGACCGGTGGCCCGGGCACGGGCAAGACCGCCGTCGCGCTGCACCGCGTCGCCTACCTGATGTACGCCCGCCGCGAGTGGTACTCCCGGCGCGGGGTGCTCGTGGTCGGGCCGAGCCCGGTCTTCGTCGACTACATCGGGGCGGTGCTCCCCGCGCTGGGCGAGACGAGCGTGCGGCTGGCGAGCCTCGCCGACCTGCCGGAGCTGCCGCGGGGCGTCGAGGTCACCGGCTACGACGGCCCGGCCGCCCTCGCGGTCAAGGGCTCCGCGCGCATGGCCGAGCTGCTGCGCAGGACCGTCCGCCACCTCGGCGGCGCCCGGCACCTGCAGGACCTCGACATCGACCGCTGGGGCGTGCGGGTGACGGTGCGCGGCGGGGACGTCGCCCGGCGCCGCTCCACCGTCCACCGCAGCAGCCGCAGCCACAACAGCGGCCGGCAGGCGTTCTCGGCCGCGGTCGTCGAGCTGGCCTGGCGGGCGTGGGAGCGGCGGCCGCAGGCCACCCGCATGGAGGCCGACGACCGCGACGACTTCGCCGCCTGGATCCGCACCGACCCCGCCTTCCGCCGCGCCCTGGACGCCGCCTGGCCGGTGCTGCTGCCGTGGCCGGTCCTGACGCAGCTCCGCACCGGGGAGCTCCCGCTGCGCGACCTCGCGCGCGGCGTCCTGGACGACGACGAGGTCGCGGCGCTCGAGAGCAGCTGGGGGCCGGACGCCCCGCTGACCGCCGCCGACGCGGCGCTGCACGACGAGCTCGCCGAGCTGCTCGGCGCCCCGCCCGTCGAGGCTGAGGAGGAGGACGACGGCTGGGACGAGCTGGCCGACCTCGAGGCGCGCGCGCAGGAGATCGGCGTGACCACGCACGCCGACCGCACCGCCCGGGCCCGCCGCAACCTGGCCGAGGAGCGCGACTACCGCACCTACGCCCACGTCGTCGTCGACGAGTCGCAGGACGTCACGCCGATGCAGTGGCGGATGCTCGGCCGTCGCGCCCGCGGCGCCACCTGGACGGTGGTCGGCGACTGGGTGCAGTCGGCCTGGCCGGACGTCCAGGAGGTCCGCGACGCGCTGGCCGCCGTCCTCGGCAAGAGCCGGCTCCGGCAGGTCGAGCTGACCACGAACTACCGCACCACCACGGAGGTGGCCGCCCTCGCCGCGCGCCTGCTCCACCGCATCGACCCGTCGCTGCAGGCGCCGGAAGCGGTGCGCAGCAGCGGGATCGAGCCGCTGCTCGTCACCGGGGACGTGCTCGCCGTGCTGCCCGAGCGGGTGGAGGCGCTGCTCGCGCAGGTCGGCGGCACCGTCGGCGTCGTCGCGCCGTACCGCCTGGTGTCGCAGGTCCGCGACGTCCTGCCGCACGACCCGCGGCTCACCGTCGTCGACCCCTGGCAGGTCAAGGGCCTGGAGTACGACGGCTGCGTCGTGGCCGACCCGCACGGCGTCGTGGCCGAGTCGCAGCACCCGGTCGCGGGGCTGCGCAGCCTCTACGTCGCGCTGACCCGCGCAACCCAGCGGCTGGTGGTCGTGTCCAGCGAGCCGCTGGAGACCCTGCTGTAGGTCAGTCGCAGCCGCAGACGCCGGAGGCGGCGCGCAGCTGGAAGCAGTCCGGGCAGGTGTTGCTCTTCAGCACGGCCTTCTCGGCCTCGGCCTCGCGCGCCAGGGTCGCGGCGCGGGTGGCGGCGGCCTTCTGGGTGCGCGCCTTGGCCTTGGCCTCGGCGGCGTCGCGCTCCGCGGTCACCAGGGCGTTCGCCGCGATGACGTCGGCGTTCTCGTGCTCGAAGACGCGCTGGCGGACGGTGTCCGGCACGAAGTCCATCGTCTGCTGGCAGAGCAGCACCGCGACGTCGAGCGGGCAGTCCGCCGCGACCTGCTCCACGACGTCGCCGTGGACGAGGTCGGGGTCGGCGGCGACGATCGCCTCGACGCGGCCGGCGGCCTCGTCGACCGCTGCCTGCAGCTCAGGCGTGATCGTGTCGTCCAGGTCGGTACTGGCCACCGGAGGTCTCGCTTCTCGTGAGGGGCGTGCTGGCGAGGGTCCGTCGCCGGGCTGTCCTCAGTCTGCCTCACGAGTCAGGCGGCGCGCTGCTGCTCCACCCGGTCGAGCAGCCGCAGCAGGGCGTCGTCGACCACGTCCTGGCGGGTGATGTTGACGCTGTGGCCGGCACCCGGGACGACGACGAGCTCGGCGTCCGGCAGTGCCTCGGCCATCCGGCGGCTGTGGCTCGCCGGGGTGAGCCGGTCGGAGTCGCCGACGAGCAGCGTCACCGGGATGTCGCGCATGGCGGCGAGCGAGGTGTGCTCGTCGTGGTCGAGCAGGGTCCGGTAGAAGGCGGAGGTGACCGTCATCGGCGTCTCCTCCAGCAGGTCCTGCACCAGGCGGACCAGCTCGGGCTGCGCGTCGTCGCTGCCGAACAGGTACTGCCGGTAGAGGCGCGCGCCCAGCCGCGTGCCGCGCTTGCGGAACCGCTCGAGCACCGGCGACCACAGCATCGTCAGCCACAGGAAGAGCTGGAGCAGCCCGAGGCGGCGGGCGACCCGCACGAGCATCCCGAGCGGCCCGGCCTCGACGAGACCGCCGGACGAGGTGGCCAGCAGGAACGCCCCCACGACCCGCTCGCCGAACAGCTCCGGTCGCTGCCGCGCCAGCGCCATGATCGTCATCCCGCCCATGGAGTGGCCGAGCAGCACGACCGGCCCGCGCGGGGCGACCGCGTCGAGCACCTCGCCGAGGTCGCGGCCGAGCTGGTCGATGGTCGCGCCCTGCACCCTGCCCTGGCCGCGACTGCGGCCGTGACCGCGGCAGTCGTACAGCACCGTGCGGGCACGGCCGCGCAGCGTCTCGCGCTGCAGCAGGAACTCCTCGAGCCGCGCGGTGAAGCCGTGCACCAGCACGACGGTCGGCCCCGGGCCCTCGTCGACCTCCACGTGCAGGTCCACGCCGTCCCTCGTCCGCACCACGGTCTCCATGACCTCCAGGGTGACGCACGAAGGCCCGGCCCCCAAGCGGGGACCGGGCCTTCGAGACGTGAGATGGACTACTGCGGGACGACGTTCTCCGCCTGCGGGCCCTTCGGGCCCTGCGTGATGTCGAACTCGACGCGCTGGTTCTCGTCGAGGGACTTGTAGCCGTCCGTGGCGATCGCGGAGAAGTGCACGAAGACGTCGGCGCCGCCGCCGTCCTGAGCGATGAAGCCGAAGCCCTTCTCGGCGTTGAACCACTTCACAGAACCCTGAGCCATGTTGCTGTCTCCTTCAAGACCGTGGGGGCGCGCACTGTGCGCGATCCCGAGTTGAGCTGTCGGAGACGGCAAACGCCCGCGACCTACACGTCCGCGGGCGTTGATGAACACGAGCGAAGAGGTGCAACTGCAACCAGCCGGCAGTCTACACACGGACCCGTCCGGACTAGGTGCATCTGAGTGGTCCTGCCCATGGATGGCCGGCGCCGCGGCACCGATGATGGGAGCGAGGGCACCCGGCCCCGCTGCACCAGGAGGCTGCGTGGTCCCGCCCTCGGCTCCTTCGGCTGCGGTGACGGCTGCGCGCCGCCGCGCCGTCTCCGGCTTCACGCTGTACGACGTGGCGAACTCCGCGTTCGTCACCACGGTCGTGACCGCCGTCGGAGGCCCGTTCCTCACGGCGATCGCGGAGGAGGCCGCCGACGACCGCGGCCGCATCGCGCTGCTGGGCCTGCACCCGCGTGCGGCGTCGCTGTTCGCCTACGCCGTCAGCCTGTCGGTCGTCCTGCAGGTGCTCGCGCTGCCCCTGCTCGGCGCCCTCGCCGACCGCCCCGCCGCCAAGCGCCGGCTGCTCGTCACGAGCACCGGCATCGGCGCCGTCGCCACCGTCGTCCTCGCCGCCGTGCCGATGGGCGCGCCGCTGCCGGCGGTCGTCGCGTTCGTGCTCGCCAACGTGGCGTACGGCGCGGCGATCCTCGCCTACAACGCCTACCTGGCCGACGTCGCGGAGCTGCCGGACCGCGACCGCGTCTCCGCCCGCGGCTTCGCCTTCGGCTACGCAGGAGGCGCTTTCGTCCTCGCGCTGTCGCTCGGGCTGATCACCGCCGCCGAACCGCTCGGCTTCGACAAGGGCCTCGCGGTGCGCCTCACCATCGCGGTGTCGGCGCTGTGGTGGTCGGCGGTCGGCCTGGTGGCGATCCGCCGGCTGGACGCCGTGCAGGAGCTGCCCGGCCACGACGCGACGTCGGCGGACCAGCCGCTGCTGTCGCAGGTCCGGCACTCGCTCGGCCAGCTCAAGGGGTCGCTCGCGGCGCTGCGCGCGCTGCCCGGGACGGCGCGCTACCTGGTGGCGTTCCTGCTGTTCAACGACGCGATCCAGGCCGTCGTCGCGCTGTCCGCCGTCGTGCTCACGCAGGAGCTGTTCGTCGCGAAGGGCATGGACGCCGACGACGCCACGCCGTTCCTGCTCCAGCTGATCCTGCTCATCCAGGTGGTCGCCGTCTTCGGCGCTGCTGGGTCCGCGCGGCTGGCCCGCCGGATCGGCGCGAAGTCGACGCTGCTGGTCACCCTCGTGCTGTGGGTCGCCGTGGTCGTCTACGCCGTCGTCGCGCTCGACAGCCAGCCGGCGGCGTACGTGATGGGCATGGTCATCGCGCTGGTGCTCGGCGGGTCGCAGGCGCTGGCCCGCTCGCTGTTCAGCTCGATGGTGCCGGACGGCCGGCAGGCCAGCTTCTTCGGCTTCTACGAGCTGGCGGAGCGAGGGACGGCGTGGATCGGCACGCTGGTGTTCGCGGTCGTGCTGGACATCACCGGGTCCTACCGCGGGGCGCTGCTCAGCCTGCTGGTGCTGTTCGTCGCGGGCGGCCTGCTGCTGGCGAGCACCGACACCGACGCCGCCATCGCGGCGGCCCGCGAGAGCGAGGAGCGCGACGAGGTCGCGGCCGCATGAGCCCCGCCCCTGCACGCATCGCGAGCACCTGCTGCTGTGGCGTCCGCCACCCCGGCGGTCAGTAGCGGGCGCCCACCGGCGCGGGCAGCGCGTCGAGCTCCGCGAGGTCCTGCGCCGACAGCACCAGGTCGGCGGACCCGGCGTTCTGCTCCAGGTAGGCCGTCTTCTTCGTGCCGGGGATCGGGACGACGTGCTCGCCCTGCGCGAGGACCCACGCCAGCGCGACCTGGGCCGGCGTCGCGCCGAGCCGCTCCGCGACGGTGCGGACGGCGTCCACGAGGGCGGCGTTCGCGGCCATGGCCTCCGGGGTGAAGCGCGGGTTGCGGGCGCGGAAGTCGCTGCTGTCGAACGATCCCTGCGTCAGCGTGCCGGTGAGGAAGCCGCGCCCCAGCGGCGAGAACGGCAGGAAGCCCGCACCGTGCGCCTCGCACCACGGCAGCACCTCCGCCAGCGGGTCGCGCGTCCAGAGCGACAGCTCGGACTGCACCGTCGCGACGGGGTGCACGGCGTGCGCCCGGTCGAGCTCCTCCACGCCCACCTCGCTCATGCCGAGCGCGAGGGCCTTGCCCGCGGCGACCTGCTCGGCCATGGCGCCCCACGTCTCCTCGACCGGCACGTCGGGGTCCACGCGGTGCAGCTGCCACAGGTCGACCCGGTCGGTGCCGAGCCGCTGCAGCGAGGCGTCGATCGCCGCCCGCACGTGCTCCGGGCGGCCGTCCCGCCCGATGACGCCGTCGCCGACCACGAGGCCGCACTTGGTGGCGAGGTGCGCCTCGTCCCGCCGGCCGGCCAGGCCGCTGCCGACCAGCTCCTCGTTGGTGAACGGCCCGTACACGTCGGCCGTGTCGATGAGCGTCACGCCGAGGTCGAGCGCCCGGCGCAGCACGTCGCGGGACTGGTGGTCGTCGCGCTCGGCGGCGCCGTACGCCCACGACATGCCCATGCAGCCGAGGCCGACCGCACCGACCTGGGGACCGTCGGGACCGAGCCGGCGCGTGGGGATCGTCATGCCGCATTCTCACCCGGTCGGGTGACGCGACCACTCGAAGGGGTGACGAGGTCCTAGAGGTGCCTCGTCGACCCGCCGTCCTGCTGCTGACCCTCCTGAGCCTGCTGACCGCTGCTCCCGCGCACGCGCTGGTCGATCCCGGCACGGGCACGCAGTACGAGCAGGGACGGGTCGTCGTGCCGATGACGTTCCCGGTCGCCGGCCCGGTGCGCTTCAGCGACAACTGGCTGGCCTGCCGTTCCGGCTGCGCACGGATGCACATGGGCCAGGACCTGATGGGCGCCAAGATGCTGCCCCTGGTCGCGGCCTTCGACGGCGTCATCACCTCCGTCCGCCGGGAGGCGACGCCGAACAGCGGCGGCAACTACCTGACGCTGGCCGCCGACCGCGGACCGGCCGCAGGCTGGTCGGCGATCTACGTGCACGTCAACAACGACACCCCCGGCAGCGACGACGGCCGCGGCACGGCTGCCTGGTCCTTCCCCGCCGGCATCGAGCCCGGCGCGCGCGTGCTCGCCGGCCAGCTCGTCGGCTGGCTCGGCGACAGCGGCAACGCCGAGTCCACCGGCTCCCACCTGCACGTCGAGCTGCGCAAGGGCAACGGCTGGGGCGGCGTCGTCTACAACGCCTACCCGTCGCTGATGGCCGCCCGCCGGCTCGCCGCGCCGCTGCCGAGCGGGCCGCACCCGGACGGCTCGCTGGTGCGGCACCCGAGCGGCGCGCTGTTCCTGCTGGCCGACGGCCGCAAGCGGCCGGTCTCCCCGACGGTGCTCGCCACGACCGGCCGCACGCCGGCGGACGCGGTGCCGATGACGGCGGCGGAGTCGCTGGGCTACGGCACCGGACCGGCGGCCGTCGTGCCGGACGGCCGGGTCGTGCGCGACCCGCAGGGGACCACCTGGCTGGTCACCGGCGGCGCCCGCGCGAAGGCCGGCGTCGAGGAGTGGACGGCGCTCGGCCGGCCCGCGCCGACGGTCTGGCCGGTCACCGACGCGGACCTCGCCGCGCTGCCCGAGGGCGCGCTGCCGGAGACGCCGCTCTACCCGGGCGCGCTCGTGCGCGCGGCCGAGAGCCCGGTCGTGCGCAGCGTCGACGCGGACCGCGTGCTGCACCCCGTGCCGCACCCGGCGGTGCTGGCCAGCCACGGCTTCAGCGGCGCCGACGTCGCCGTCGTCGCGGCCGAGCTGCTCGCCGAGGCGGAGGAGGGAGACCCGCTCCTGCTGCGCGACGGCTCGCTCGTGCAGACGCCTGCGCATCTGGTCGCGGTCGTGGCCGGCGGGTCCGTCCGCCGGCTGCAGGACGCCCGGCAGGTCCTGGCGTACGGCTACCGCGGGCTGCCCCGTCGCGCTGTCCCCGGCGACCTGCTCGCGGGACTGCCGCAGGAGGCGCTCAGCGCCCGCTGACCCTGGCAGGATGCTCAGGTGATGCGCCCTGCCGTCGACGCTGCCTGGGACAGCTGCGCCTTCCCAGGCACCTTCCGCCGCTACCAGGCGCAGGCGCTCGACGCCGTCGACGCCCAGCGCGCGAGCGGGCAGACGCGGGCCTACGTCGTGATGCCGCCCGGCTCCGGCAAGACGGTCCTCGGGCTCGAGGCGGCCCGGCGGATCGGCCGCCGCACGATGGTGCTCACGCCCAACACGGCGGTGCAGGCGCAGTGGCTCGCGCAGTGGAAGGCCTTCGGCGGCGACGGGCCGCACCCGTGCCCGGGCAGCGCGGAGCGCGCGCTGACGGCGCCGGTGACCGTGCTGACCTACCAGTCGCTGACCGTCTGGGACCGCGGTGCCGACGACGAGGACGTCGAGGACGACGCCTCCGCCGCGCTGGCCGAGACGCGGCGCGCGGCGCTGCGCGGCGAGCCCGGCTCGGACCTGCTCGACCTGCTGCACCCGCGCGGTCGCGACCTCGTGCGGCGCGCGGCGGCGACCGGTCCGTGGACGCTGGTGCTCGACGAGTGCCACCACCTGCTCGAGACGTGGGGCGCGCTCTGCCGTGCGCTGGTGCGCGCGCTCGGTGACGACACCTGGGTGGTCGGCCTGACCGCGACGCCACGCACCTCCATGACGGCCCGGCAGGCCGAGCTGTACGACGACCTGTTCGGCGACTGCGACTTCGCGGTGCCCACCCCGGCGGTCGTGAAGGAGGGCGAGCTCGCGCCGTACCAGGAGCTCGTCTACCTGACCGGCCCGACGGAGGAGGAGGACAGCTGGATCGTCGCCGAGCGCACCCGCTTCGCCGACCTGCAGGTCGAGCTGCTGTCCGAGCGCAGCGGCACGCTGCCGTTCCTCGACTGGCTGTGGCGGCGGCTGCACGACCGGCGGTACGAGAAGGGCAGCGCGCAGCTGACCTGGCGCGAGCTGGAGGACGCCGAGCCGGAGCTCGCGCGCGCCGGCCTGCGCCTCGTGCAGGCCGGCGTCCTGGAGCTGCCGGTCGGCGCGCGCCTGCGCGAGGAGCACCGGGCGACCGCCGACGCGCAGGACTGGGCGGTGCTGCTGGAGGCGTACGCCCGCGAGCACCTGTCGTCGTCGGGAGCGCTCGAGGACGCGCGCCTGCTGGAGGCGGTCCGCGCGGTGCTGCCGTCGCTCGGCTACACCCTCACCGTCCGCGGCCTGCGCACCGCCACCTCGCCGGTCGACCGGATCTGCGCGCTGTCGGCGGCCAAGGCGTCCGCCGCGGTGCACGTGCTGGAGGCGGAGTCCGACGCGCTGGGCGAGGACCTGCGCGCGGTCGTGCTGTGCGACTTCGAGCAGCGCAGCGCGCAGCCGCCGGCGTCGCTGCAGGAGGCCGGCCGCGAGCGCCCGGCGGGCTCCGCCCGGCTGGCGTTCCTGGCGCTGGCGCACAGCAGCCTGGCGCCGCGCCTTCGCCCGGTGCTGGTGACCGGGCGGACCGTCGCGATGCGCCGCGACGACCTCGCGGCGTTCCGGGCGTTCGCCCCGCCGGCGCTGTCCGACCGGCTGCTCGCCGACCCGCTCGACGGCAACCGCGCGCTGGTCACGCTGACCGCCGGCGTCGGCTGGAGCGCCCGCGTCTGGGTGCCGCTGCTGACCCGCTGGCTCGAGGCCGGCGGCACGCAGGTGCTCGTCGGCACCCGCGGCCTGCTCGGCGAGGGGTGGGACTGCCCGCCGCTGAACGTCGTCGTCGACCTGACCAGCGCCGCGACCCCGACAGCCGTCACGCAGCTGCGCGGGCGGTCGCTGCGGATCGACCCGGCGCGGCCGGACAAGGTCGCCGACAACTGGACCGTCGTCTGCGTCGCGGACGAGCACCCGCGCGGTGACGCCGACTACCTGCGGGCCGTGCGCAAGCACGAGCAGCACCTCGCGCCCGGTCGCGACGGCGTGGTCGAGTCCGGCATCGGCCACTGCGACGAGGTGCTCGGGCCGTACGCCCCGCCGTCCGCGAGCAGCCGCGCCGCCGTCAACGGCCGGGCCCTGGTGCGGGCGCACGAGCGCGACGCGGTGCGGTCGGCGTGGGCGGTCGGCGAGGGCTACCGCGGCGTCGAGGTCGCCACCCTGCGCGTGCGCACCGAGCAGCCGCTCGGCCTGTCCGGCGGCGTGGTCCCACCCGCGCTGCTGCGCGCCCGGCGCACCCTCGGGGAGCCCGCCCCGGCGCCGCTGCCGTCGGGGCGCCGGCCGGTGCAGCTGTGGCCGCTCCCGCTCGGGACCGCTGTGGTGGCAGGCGGTTCCGTCGCCTACGCCGAGGGAGCCGCCCCCGGCGCGGCTGCCGGTGCGGGGGCCGGCCTGCTCGTGGCCGCGGGCATCGGCGGGCAGCGCTACGCCCAGCAGCTGCGCGCGCTGCGCACCAGCCCGGCGCACGAGCAGACGGCCACGCTGCGCCAGATGGCGTCCGCCGTCGCCGACGCGCTGCTGCGCACCGGCGCCTGCTCGGTCGGCGCCGCGGGCGTGCAGGTGCGCGGCATCAGGGGCGGCGAGTTCGCCTGCGAGCTGGACGCGCCGACGGCGGAGTCGGTGCTGTTCGCCGGCTGCCTCGACGAGCTGCTCGCCCCCCTGGCCGACCCGCGCTGGCTGGTCTCGCGGCTGGTGCTGCCGGTGCCCTCCGCAGACGTCGACCGCCGCCGGCTGGCCCGGGCCCGGGCGCTCGGACGCCCCGTCGAGGCGGCGGTCGCGTGGCACGCCGTGCCCGGACCGCTCGGCCGGTCGAAGCCGCGGGTCGCCGCGTTCGAGGCCGCCTGGCGCGAGCACGTCGGGGCCGGCCGGCTCGTGCTCGCCAAGGACCCGGAGGGGTCGGCGCTGCTGGAGCTGCTGCGCGGTGAGGACCCGTTCGCCGTCACCAGCCGGCTGCGCACGGTCTGGCGCTAGCGCGGCGCCTGCACCAGCATCCGTCCCTCGGCGACCACCCCGCGGTGGGTCCCGGTCCCGAGCCAGCCGCCCAGCACCGGCCCGCGCGCCGCCACGCGCACCCGCGCCAGCCGCCCCGTGCCGCGCAGCGAGATGACCGCCCGGCGATCGGCCTGCGCGTTGACCAGCGGCCCGCGCAGCGGCAGTCGCGGACCGCGCTCGACGGCGTCGACGGCCACCGCCCAGCCGTCCCCCTCGGCGCTGCGGCCGTCGGCGGAGAAGCGCGCAACGGCCTTGGGCAGCGCCCAGTGCGCGCGGCCGCCGTGCACCGACGGCAGCGAGTCGACGGCGATGAACGGCACGTGCACGACCGGTCGCAGCGTCCCGCGCAGCAGCGGTCCGGCGAACACCTCGCGGTACGGCCCGACCGGCGACTCGAGGTAGTCGACGACGGCGCCGACCGTCAGCGCGCGCACGCGCCCGGCGTAGCGCGCGCTGCTCGGCAGCGGCGACGGCGCCCGCTGCACCCACACCACCGCGCGCACCCGGCAGTCCCAGGGCGGACCGGGCGTGCTGTCCGGCAGCTGCGCTGCGAGCTCGGCCGGCAGCCGGCTCTCCGGGACGCACTCGAGGTCCACCGGTGCGCTCATGGCGTCATCCTGCCCGCATGCGGTAGACGTGCGGCGTGCGGTTGCGGGTGCTGCTCCTGTGCGGGGCCCTGGTCGCGGGCTGCTCGGGCACCCCGGACCGGCCGGCGCGGCCTGCGTCGTGGACCGTCGAGCTGAGCACCGCCCCGACGCTGCTGGCGCTCACGCCGGACCAGGTCTACGGCGCGTCGTTCGGCAACGGCGTCGGCGGCTCGCAGGTCTACCGGGTCGCCCGCGACACCGGCCGCAAGCAGGCGCAGCACACGCTCGCCGGTCAGCCGAACGGCATGGTGCTCGCGCCCGACGGCGAGCTGTGGCTGGTCACGCAGAAGCTGCCGGACCAGCCGAGCGGCACAGGCATCCAGGTGCTCGACCCGCTGACGCTGGCGACCCGCCGCACCCTGCAGGTGACCGGCATCCCGCTCTCGCTCGCCTTCCTCGGCGATGTCCTGTGGGTCGGCGACGCGCAGGGGCTGCGCCGCACCGACCCCGCCGACGGCGCGGTGCTGCAGTCGGTGCGCACCTCCGTCGCCGCCCAGCGGCTGGTCGTCGCCGGCGACGCGCTGCTCGTGGTCGGCGCCGACGGGGTGCAGCGCGTGGACGCCTCCGGGGAGCCCGGCCCGGTGCGGAAGCTTCCGGCCGCGGGCAGCGTCGCCGCGACCGGTAACGCCGACCGGGCCTGGGTGCTCTACCCGGACGAGCGGGCCGAGTCGGTGCTCACCCCGCTCGACCCGCGCACCCTCGAGCCCGGCGCGAGCGCTTCGAGCCCCGGCCGGGCGGGGGCTGCCGCGCACCTGGCGGGCGACGCGCTGTGGGTCAGCGACCCGGGCGGTGGGCGGCTGCTGTGCCTGGACGCCACCACGGGAGCACTGCGCGGCTCGCGCGAGGTGGCCCTCACCGGCCCGGCGGTGGCGGACGCGACCAGCGTGGTGGTCGCCCGCGCGCAGGGGGCGGCCGCCCTGCCCGCCCGCTGCGCCGGAGCGGACTAGCGTGAGCGGGTGACAGCCACCCGCCGCGGCGTCCTCTACGGCGCCTCCGCGTACCTGCTCTGGGGGCTGTTCCCGCTCTACTGGCCGCTGCTCGAGCCGTCGGGCGCGCTGGAGGTCCTCGCCCACCGGATCCTGTGGTCGCTGGTCGTCGTCGCCGTGCTCCTCGCCGTGACCCGCCGCTGGGGCGCCGTGCGCGAGGCGCTGTCCGACCGCGGCCGCGCGGCCCGGCTCGCCCTGGCCGCGGTCGTCGTCGCCGTCAACTGGGGCACCTACATCTACGGCGTCACGACCGAGCGGGTGGTCGAGACCTCGCTCGGCTACTTCGTGAACCCCATCGTCACGGTCCTGCTCGGGGTCCTCGTGCTCGGCGAGCGGCTGCGCCCCGTGCAGTGGACCGCGCTCGGCGCCGCCTTCGTGGCCGTCGTCGTGCTGACCGTCGAGAACGGCAGCCCGCCGTGGATCGCGCTGGTCCTGGCCTTCTCGTTCGGGACGTACGGCCTGCTGAAGAAGACGGCCGGCGTCGGCGCGGTCGAGGGGCTGGCGATCGAGACCGCCGTCCTGCTCCCCGTGGCAGCGGCGTACGTCGCCTTCCTCGGGGTCAGCGGCGCGGGGACCTTCGGCGCCGAGGGCCCCGGCCACGCCGGCCTGCTGGCGCTGTCCGGGGTCATCACGGCCGTGCCGCTGCTGCTGTTCGGCGCCGCTGCCTCGCGGGTGCCGCTGACGACGCTCGGCGTGCTGCAGTACCTCGCGCCCACGATGCAGTTCCTGCTCGGCGTCACGCTGTTCGACGAGCCGCTGCCGCTGGTGAAGCTGCTGGGCTTCGTGCTCGTGTGGTTCGGGCTGGTGCTGTTCTCCGCCGACCTGGTGCGCCACCACCGCCGCACGGCGCGGCTCGCGGTCACCGCACCTGCCTAGGCTGACCGCGTGCTCGACCGCGCGGACGTCCCGCTCGCCCCGCTGACGACGCTGCGCCTCGGCGGACCGGCCAAGCGGCTGGTCACGGCGTACGACGAGGCGTCGGTCGTGCAGGTCGTCCGCGAGGCCGACGCCGCCGGCGAGCCGCTGCTCGTGCTCGGCGGCGGCAGCAACGTCGTGCTGCCCGACGAGGGCTTCGCCGGGACGGTGCTGCGGGTCGCGAACCACGGCCTGGCCGGCGCAGCAGGACGGCGACCGGGTGCTGCTCACCGCCGGCGCGGGCGAGGAGTGGGAGTCCTTCGTCGCTCTGTGCGTCGCCGACCGGCTGGCCGGGATCGAGGCGCTGTCGGGCATCCCCGGCCTGGTCGGCGGCGAGCCCCGTGCAGAACATCGGGGCGTACGGCCAGGACGTGTCGCAGACCATCACCGCCGTGCGGGCGTACGACCGGAGGCAGCAGCAGGTCGTCGAGCTCGCCGACTGCGGCTTCTCCTACCGGCACAGCGTCTTCAAGGCAGAGCCGGGCCGGTGGGTCGTGCTCGCGGTGACCTTCGGCCTGGCGGTCGAGCGCGCTGTCGGCGCCGGTCGGCTACGCCGAGCTGGCCCGGCGGCTCGGGGTCGAGGTGGGGGAGCGCGCGCCGCTCGGCGAGGTGCGCGAGGCGGTGCTCGCCCTGCGCCGGAGCAAGGGGATGGTGCTCGACGCCGCCGACCCCGACACCCGCAGCGCCGGCTCCTTCTTCACCAACCCGCTGCTGACGCCCGAGCAGGTGGCGGCGCTGCCCGGGCGGCCGCCCGTCCTGGCCGGAGCCGGACGGCCGGGTGAAGGTGTCCGCGGCCTGGCTGATCGAGCACGCCGGCTTCGGCAAGGGGGCCTTCGACGGGCCGGTCGGCATCTCCAGCAAGCACACCCTCGCGCTGGTCAACCGCGGCGGCGGTACGACGGCGGACCTGCGCCGGGTCGCCGGAGCGGTGCGCGACGGCGTGCGCGCGGCGTTCGGCGTGGAGCTGGTGCCGGAGCCGGTCTTCGTGGGCACGCCGCTCTGACCGGTCAGGTCAGCGGACGCCGACGTCCCGCCCGAGCAGCCGCCAGGCCAGCCCACCCGCCCCGATGAGCGGCCCCTCGGCGCCCAGGCCGACGGGCCGGACCTCGCAGCCCTGCGTGTAGCCCATCCGCGACTGCTCACGGAGCGAGGCGTTCGCCGCCGCGAAGAAGGGGGCGCCGAAGCCGAGGGCCACCGAGCCGCCGACGAGCACGACGGACAGGTCGAGCAGGTTCGCCACCGAGGCCAGGCCCAGCCCGAGCAGGCGGCCCGCCCGCTCGACCTCGTCCGGACCGGCGCCGCTGGCCGGACCGCCGAGCCGGCGGCCGATCGCCGTACCGCTGATCTCCGCCTCCAGGCAGCCGCGACCGCCGCAGCTGCAGCGCTCCCCGTCCGGGACGGCGATGAGGTGCCCGACGTGACCGGCGTTGCCGGACGCGCCGTCGAGCAGCCGCCCGTCGACGACCAGCCCGCCGCCCACCCCGGTGGAGACCACCATGGCGAGGAAGTCGCGCACGCCGGCGCCGGCGCCCGTCCAGCCCTCGCCGACCGCGAGCGCCTTGGCGTCGCCGTCCACGGCCGACGGGCAGCCCCCACGCCTCCGTCACCCGGGCCAGCAGCGGGTAGTCGCGCCAGCCCGGGATGTTCAGCGGCGAGACGGTGGCGCCGCCCGCCGTCATCGGACCGGCGGAGCCGACGCCGACGGCCCGGGCACCCGGCCGGGTCGACCTGCTCCACGGCGCTGCGCAGCGCGGCGAAGACCTCCTCCGGGTCGGTGCCGCGGGGGGTCGGTGCGGAAGCGGAGCGCAGCAGCGCGCCGGAGGCGTCGACGACGCCGGCAGCGATCTTCGTGCCGCCGACGTCGACGGCCAGGACGGTCTCGACCGCCCTAGCCCATCGCCTCGAGCATGCCCATCATCTCCTTGCACTCCGGGCAGACCGGGTACTTCTCCGGGTCGCGGCCGGGCAGCCACTTCTTGCCGCACAGGGCCGTGACCGGGACGCCGTCGACGGCGCTGCGGAGGATGTCGGCCTTGCGCACGAAGTGGCTGAAGCGGTTGTCGTCGCCGTCGTCGAGCTGCGGGTCGCCGACGGGCCGGGTGTCGAGCTCGGTCATGCCACCAGGGTAGGACGAGCGGCTCAGGCCCCGAGCGCGGTGACCTCGGCGGCCGGTCGTCGGTAGGCGTCCACCCAGTCGTCCAGCGCCTCGGCGGCGATCGGCCGCGACAGGTGGTAGCCCTGGATGACGTCGCAGCCCAGCGCGCGCAGCATCGACCAGGTGGCCTCGTCCTCCACCCCCTCGGCCACCAGCTTGAGGCCGAGGTTGTGACCGAGCTCGATCGTCGAGCGGACGATGACGGCGTCGTTGGAGTTGCTGGTCATCGACAGCACGAAGGAGCGGTCGATCTTGAGCTCGTTGGCCTCGAGCCGCTTGAGGTAGGCCAGCGAGGAGTAGCCGGTCCCGAAGTCGTCGATCGACAGCACCACCCCGAGGTCGCGCAGCAGCCCCAGGACGGTCATGGTGCGGGTCGGGTCGACCATGATCGAGGTCTCGGTGACCTCGAGGGTCAGCAGCTCCGGCGGGACCCCCCAGCGGCCCAGCAGGCCGGCGACCTGGCGCGGCAGGTCCAGGTCGGTGAGCACCCGCACCGACAGGTTCACCGCCACGCCGAGCGGGCGTCGGGCGTCGCGCAGTCGCCGGGAGGTGCGCAGCGCCTGGTCGAGCACCTCCAGCGTGAGCGGCCCGATGAGCCCGGTGTTCTCGGCGATCCCGATGAACTCGTCGGGGTAGACGAGCCCGCGCGTGGGGTGCTGCCAGCGGACCAGCGCCTCGAGCCCGACGAGATCGCCTGTGCGCGCGTCGCACTTGGGCTGGTAGTGCACGACGAGCTGCCCGCTGCCGATGCCCTCACGCAGCTCGCCGAGCAGCGCGAGCTTCTCGACGCTGTGCAGGTCCCGTTCGGCGGAGTAGAGGGCGAAGCAGCCGCGGTGCTCCTTGGCCGCGTAGAGCGCGACGTCGGCCCGCTGCATGCAGCGTGGTCACGTCGTCGCCGTGGTCCGGCGCCAGGGCGATGCCGACCGAGGCCTGCACGTCCAGGCGCACGCCGTCGATGCTGAACGGCTGCATGAGGGCCGTGACGACGCGACGCGCGACCTCCTCCGCGTCCTGCTGGCCGGTGACCTGGTTGGCCAGCACGGCGAACTCGTCGCCGCCGAGTCGCGCCACGGAGTCCCCGTCACGCAGCGAGTCCCGCAGCCGCGTCCCCACCTCACGGATCAGCTGGTCGCCGACGTAGTGCCCGAGCGTGTCGTTGATCTCCTTGAAGTGGTCCAGGTCGATCAGCAGCACAGCGGTGCCCTCGCCGGCCCGCGCACCGGTCTCGAGCGCCTTCGTCAGCCGCTGCTGCAGCAGGGCGCGGTTGGGCAGCCCGGTCAGCCCGTCGTGCAGCGCCTCCCGCTCGCGCTCGGCGGCCAGCTTGGCGCTCCGGTGGACGGCGGCGATCGGCAGCATCATCAGCGGGAGCAGCCAGAGCGAGAACGTGCACGCGACGATGACGACCGGCGCGAACGAGAGCAGCACGCCCGACGTGGACAGCTGGAAGCGGACGTCCTCACGCAGGTGCGGCAGGATCGGCCGGTCCAGCCAGATCGCGATCACCGCGCCGGTCAGGCCGTTGTTGACGGTGAAGAAGACGGCGCCGGCAAGCAGGGCCGGGAGCACGTCGGCGAGGGCGAAGGCCTGCTCGTCGGCGAGGTAGGCACGGCCGGTCATGAGGCAGAAGGCCGCGCGGGTGGCGGCGGCGCTCAGCATGAGCTGGGCGATGTTGAACAGGATGCGGCGCAGGTCCTTGCGCCGGCGCAGGTCGTCGAACCCGGCGGACAGGATCTGCATCGGGATCAGCAGCCACACGGGGCCGAGGATCGCGACGGCGAGGATGAAGGTGGCGGAGGGGGTGACCTCGTCCACGTCGTCGTCGCCGCGTGAGATGACGATGGGCTGGGCCTCCCCCACCACCATGCAGGCGACGAGGATGAGGGCTGCCGTGCTCGGTCGTTCGAGGTCCGCACCGACCATCCGGGCGACGAGGTCGAGGAGCACCGCGGCCCCGGCTGCGACGACGGCCCACACGTAGACGTCGAGTCGAGCCGGCCGCAGGCGCACGCGCCGGCGTGGCATCAGGCCCACCTGGGTCTCCGATCGGGTGCCGCGGCGGGCGCGCCCGGTCCCGCAGCTGCGGGACCGGGCGCGGCACTCACCACTTGTGGCTGTAGCTCCGCACGAGTTCTCCTCGATGTCTCGGGACGGCGAGCGCCGCCTTGAGGCCAGCCGCGCAACGGATCGCTGCGCGGTCGTGCTCACGTGCGGCCTACCAGCGGACTGCCTTGCGCGCTGAACGCGTCATCCGGACGACCTCCTCTCCCCACGCTCGACGACTCCTGTCCTCAGGGCGATCGGCCGACGAGGGCGCTCGCCGTACCTCCGTTCGGAGCAGCCCCACGACTTCTCCGACGGGGCTTCACCTGCGGCTGCCGGCTGCCGACACAGCAGGGACTGCCGGCAGGGGAGGACCAGTGGAGGGTGCGGGGCGCTACCGCCGCGTCCTCGGCACGCCCGGGATCCGGTACGCGCTCGGCGCCTACCTGCTCGCCCGCGTGGCGAGCAGCATGGTGCTGCTGGCGCTGCTGCTGCACGTGCAGCGGGCCGAGGGCTCGTTCGTCGCCGCTGGCCTGGTGACCGCCTCCTTCGCCGGCGCTGTGGCCCTGACCGCCCCCGTCCTCGGACGGCTCGTCGACCGGCGGGGTCAGCGCGCCGTCCTCGTGCCGTGCGGCCTGCTGCACCCGCTGGCCCTGCTCGTCGTCGTCCAGGGGTCGTCGGGCGGGAGCGCCACGCCGGCGCTGGCCCTCGGCGCCGCTGCGCTTGCCGGCGCGACCCTGCCGCCGATGGCGGCCTGCATGCGCGCGCTGTGGCCGTCCCTCGTCGACGACGACGACCTGCGGACGACGGCCTTCGCCGTGGAGTCGCTCGTCGTCGAGGTGTGCGAGCTCGGCGGGCCCCTGCTGGTCGGCGCACTGGTCGCGCTGGTCTCCCCGGGCACCGCGGTCGAGGTGGCCGCCCTGCTCTCCTGCCTCGGGACGCTGGCCTTCGCGTCGACCCGTGCCTCGCGCGCGCGCCGCGTCGAGCGGCGCCACCCGGGCGCTCCGCAGCGCAGCCCGCTGTCGGTGGCGGGCGTGCGCCGGCTGGTCGTCGTGGTGGGGCTGTCCGTCGCGGCGGTCGCCGCTCTCGAGGTGTCGCTGGCCTCCTTCGCGACCGAGCGCGGCAGCAGCGCCGCCGCCGGCGCGCTGATCGGCGCGTGGGTGGCAGGGTCGTTGGCGGCCGGCTGGGCGTACGGCGCACGGCCCTGGCGGGCCCCACTCCCGACCCAGCTCGTCGTACTGCTGCTGGGCGGTGCGCTGGCCGGGCTGGGCCCGCTGCTGGCGTCCGGTCTCTGGACCATGGGCGCCCTGCTCGTCGTGGTCGGCCTGTTCCTCGCGCCGGCGACCGCCGTCCAGTTCGCGGTCCTGTCCGATCTCGCGCCCGACCGCCGCCGGACCGAGTCCTTCACCTGGGCCAGCACGGCCGCCTTCCTGGGCGTGGCCGGGGGGAACCTGCTGACCGGGACGGTGGTGGAGTCCGCCGGCTGGCGGGTGGGTGTCGCGACGTCGGCCGGCCTGGGCCTGCTCGCCACCGCCTGCGCCTGGCGCGCGCGGTACAGCTTCGGCCTGCCGCGCCCGGAGGTCTGGACCGTTCCGCTCGAGGTGCACGAGCAGGCGCTGGCCGACGCCGACCAGGCGCTGGCCGCCGCCCGCACCGCCGGAGCGCGCAACGACGAGCTCGCCCGCGAGATCTCGCTGCTGCGCCAGCAGCTGCGCTGCCACCCCGTCAGCGACCCGGTCCGGCACGCCGAGCTGGTGGTGGCGAGCGCGCGGCGCAGGGTCGACGACCTCGCCTCCTCCGGTGTCGTCAGCCTCGACGCCGCGCTCGCCGACCTGCGCTCGCTGGAGCAGCGGCGGGCAGCGGTGCTCGCCGACATCGAGCGGCTGCGGGCGACGCTGCTCGCAGGCGCGACACCGCCCGCCACCGTGACCACGCTGCCGCGGCAGCCCTCGGGCGCCGAGACCGCGTGAGCAGGCGCTGAGGTGACAACTCCGTGTCATCTGCCGCGGTCACGCGTGACCGCGGGTGGTTGAGGGGTACCTGCCCGGCATGCCCGAGCCGGTACGACGCCTGACCGACGCCGAGCGGCGCCGTCGGCGGGACGTCCTCGACACGCTGCGCGAGGCGGCCGCCCTGCGCGCCCGGCTGCGCCCCCGCGCCTCCCAGCTCGAGCGCGCCCGCGCGCTGCTGCACGCCCGTACGACCCGGGGCTGAGCGCGCCGCTCCGCCGTGCGTGACGAGGCCCTCGCGGGCATCCTCGAGACCGAACGCCTGATCCGGATGTGCTGCGGGTAGTCCACGCACACACCGGACCCGATGACCGGTCCCCCCTCGCCTGGAGCCCCCGCTGTCCCGCACCCGCACGACCGACCACCCCCACGACGAGGACCTGCGGCGCACCGCCCGCGAGGCGTTCGGCTGGGACGAGCTGCGTCCCGGGCAGCTCGAGGCGATGCGCCCCGTCATGGAGGGCCACGACACGCTGGCCGTCATGCCGACCGGCTCCGGCAAGAGCGCGGTCTACCAGGTGCCGGCGATGCTGCTGGACGGGCCGACCGTCGTGGTCAGCCCGCTGATCTCGCTGCAGCGCGACCAGGTCGCGGGGCTGCTCGGCGCGGCAGGGCGCGGGCGCGGCGGTGCAGGCGAACAGCAGCCTGTCGGACAGGGCCCGCGAGGCCGCCTTCGACGCGCTGCGCGCCGGAGAGGTCGAGTTCTTCTTCCTCGCCCCCGAGCAGCTCGCCAAGCCCGAGGTGCTCGACGCGCTGGCCGAGGCGCGGCCCTCGCTGTTCGTCGTGGACGAGGCGCACTGCATCTCCTCGTGGGGCCACGACTTCCGCCCCGACTACCTGCGGCTGCACAGCGCGATCGAGCGGGTCGGCCACCCGCGCGTGCTCGCGCTGACCGCGACGGCGTCGCCGCCCGTGCGCGACGAGATCGTCAGCCGGCTGCGCCTGACCGACCCGGTGCAGGTGGTCAGCGGCTTCGACCGGCCGAACCTCGAGCTCGAGGTGCTCACCTTCCGCGACGACGAGCAGCGCCGCGAGGCCGTCGTCATGCGGGCCATGGGGGAGGCCAAGCCCGGCCTCGTCTACACGGCCACCCGCAAGAGCGCGCAGCAGTACGCCGAGGCGTTGGCGGAGCTCGGCATCGACGCCGCCGCCTACCACGCAGGGATGCGGGCCGCGGACCGCGAGGACGTGCACGAGCGCTTCACGGCGGGCACGCTCGACGTCGTCGTGGCGACGACCGCGTTCGGCATGGGCATCGACAAGGCCGACGTCCGCTTCGTGCTGCACGCCGAGGTGGCCGACTCCCTGGACAGCTACTACCAGGAGGTCGGCCGCGCCGGCCGTGACGGCGAGCCGGCGGTGGCGGCGCTGTACTACCGCCAGGAGGACCTCGGGCTGCGCAGGTTCTTCGCCAGTGGCGGCACCGACCAGAGGGCCCTGCGCAAGGTGGCGACCCTGGTCCGGCACGCCGACGGCGCGGTGGAGCCGACGGCGCTGGCCGAGGAGGCCGAGCTGCAGCCGACGCGCTTGGCCGGGCTGGTCAACCTGCTCGAGCAGGCCGGCGCCCTGGAGGTCCGGGCCGACGGCGCGATCGCGGTCGCCGACGACGCCCCCGCCCCGCGCGAGGCCGCCGAGGCCGCCGCGGAGGTGGCCGAGAACCACAAGAAGGTCGAGCAGTCGCGCGTCGAGATGATGCGGGCGTACGCCGAGACCACCGGCTGCCGTCGGCAGCTCCTGCTGGCCTACTTCGGCGAGACGCTCGAGGAGCCGTGCGGCCACTGCGACACCTGCGCCGCCGGCACCGCGCAGGAGCAGGCCGACGCCGGGTCCTCGCCGTTCGCGCTGCAGTCCAAGGTCGCGCACGCCCAGTGGGGCGAGGGCGTCGTCATGAGGTACGAGGGGGACCGGATCGTGGTGCTGTTCGACGAGGTGGGCTACCGCACGCTGTCGCTCGAGGCGGTCGCCGCGCGCGGCCTGCTCGAGCCGCGGGACGTGTCGGCGTGACGCGGCTCGAGGTCGACGTCGTCGTCGTCGGCGGGGGCCCCTCCGGTCTGGCCGCGGCGTCGTGGCTGGGCCGCTACCGGCGCTCGGTCGTCGTGCTCGACTCGACGGAGTACCGCTCCGGGATGGTCGAGCGCTCGCACGGCTACCTCGGCCGCGACCCGCAGAAGCCGCTCGACCTCATCCGGACCGGCCGCGAGGAGGTCCTCGCCTACCCGACCGTCCAGATCCGCGAGCGCAGCGCGCAGTCGCTGGTGCGCCGCGAGGACGGCCTGTTCGAGGTCGACCACGACCTGCTGGCGCACCGCCTGGTCCTGGCCTGCGGCGTCCAGGACGCCTTCCCCGACGTGGAGGGCTTCCACGAGCACTACGGCGCCTCCGTCTTCCACTGCCCGTCCTGCGACGGGTACGAGGCCCGCGACCGGCACGTCGTCGCACTCGGGTGGGACCCGCACCTGGTCGGCTTCGCGGAGACCATCAAGAACTGGGCCGCCTCGGTCACCGTGGTGACGAACGGCATCCGCTTCCAGGGCGACGACAGCTGCCGCACCGAGCTGGCGACGCACGACATCGACCTGCTGGAGCGCAACGCGGTGCGCTTCCTCGGCAGCCGCGGCGATCTGACCGGGGTCGAGCTCGACGGCGGCGAGGTGCTCGAGGCGTCGATGGTGCTGTTCTCCATCAAGCACCACCCGCGGGTGGAGCTGGCGACCTCGCTCGGCTGCGAGCTCGACGAGGAGGGGTACGTCGCCGTCAGCAGCAAGGGGCTGACGTCCGTGGACGGCGTCTACGCCGCGGGCGACGTCACGCCCGGGCTGCAGCTGGTGTCCGTGGCCGCGGCGGCGGGCGTCGTCGCCGGCGTCGCGTGCGCGCACTCCTTCTTCGGCGAGAAGGGCGCGCCCACCTCGCCGGAGCCGGCGCCGGCCGTCGACTGAGCCTCCTCGACTGAGCCTCCGCAGCGCCGGCAGTCGGAACGCACGACGCACGAAGGCCCCGCTCCGAGGAGCGGGGCCTTCGTGTCGGGCGAGGAGGTCCTACAGGACGTCCTGCACCTTGTGCTTGGCGGCGAGGGCGGCACCGGAGGCGGCGGTGCCGACGGTCGACGGGAGCGCCTTGATCTGGCCGGTCAGGACCTGCGACGGGCGCTGCTGCTCCTCGTGCAGCGAGCTGCTCGCGAGCATCGCGCCGGTCAGGCCGGGGATCGCCCACTGCAGCGCGGAGAGCTGCTTCTGCGCCTTGGCGACCTCGGGCGGCGTGCTGGCCAGGGAGTCGGTGCCACCGGCGACCGGGACGTCGCCCGCAGCCGACATCTTCTTGCCGAGCATGCGCGCGTAGGCCGTGGCGCCGAGGGCGCCGGCGGTCAGGGCGAGCTTGGTGTTGGTGTTCGCGAGGACGCCCTTCTGCGTGGCGACCCGGCCCTTGTTCTCCTTCAGCAGCTGCGCGCCGCCGACGAGGTGCGCGCCGATGGCGAGCGCGTTGAACGGCGTCCAGCGGTTCCAGCCGGCGTTCGCGACGCGAGCCCGCTGACGCGGGTCGTCGACGTCGGCAGCCGCGCCGTTGACGCCGATGGCGCCCATGAGCGAGCCGCCGAACCAGGCGGCCAGGCCGACGTCGTGCAGGAAGTGGGCGACGGTGTTGCGCTGAGCCATGAGGGTCCTCCAGGGGACGTTCGGGGGGTGAGCGTGCGCTGCTAGTCGCCTACCCCGCGCGAGGGCGAGGTGAACCCGCGCCGCCCTTCCCTCGGCAGGCGGACGTCTGCGAGAGTCCCCACGTGAGCGAGAGCAGCGGGTCCGAGGCGTACGCCGTCCTGGTGTACCGGCAGGACGGCCAGTGGCAGCTCGGCGTGCTGCCGGACGCGCTCACCGACGACCTCGGTGCGCTCATCGCCGCGGTCCGCCAGCAGCCCGGGGAGAACGGCGCCTTCGCGCTGGTCGACGTCGCCGACGAGTTCTTCGTCGTGGTGCGCGTGCAGCTGGGCAAGGTGCGCGTGCTGCTGTCCGACGTGACCGCGGCGGTGGCGTGGGACCTCGCGGTGCAGGTGCTCGAGCACCTCGACCTCGACGTGCCCGGCGACGACGACCTCGAGGACGTCTGGCCCGTCGGCGACCTCGGCGTCTTCGACGACCTCGGGCTCGACGAGATGGAGATGGGCGCGATCCTGTCCGACCTCGACGCCTACGCCGACGAGATGCTGTCCGCCTTGGCACGCCGGTTGGGGTTCTCCGAGCCGTTCGAGCGGGTAGTCGACGCGCTCGTGGACTAGTCCGCGCCACCTACAGAGCAGGAGCTCCCCCGTGTCGTACTTCGCCGTCGCGCTCGCCCGCACCGAGGGCGGGTGGACCGGAGAGGAGCTCGACCTGTCGGAGGTGGAGGACCTCGAGCAGCTCGCCGAGGTGCTGCGCGACCTGACGGGCGAGGGCGCCGGCCCCGGCCTGCTGCTGCTCGAGGAGGACGACGAGCACCTCGCGGTCGTCCGCGTCGACGGCGGCACCGGCAGCCTCGACGAGCCGCGCGTCTTCCTGTCCGACCGTCGCGCGGTGCAGGCCAGCGAGGTCGCGCAGATGCTCTGGGAGGACGCCGAGGCGCCCGCGGAGGACGACGACGAGGAGGACGAGGGCACCCGCCCGATCGCCGAGCCCGTCGGCGACACCGCCATCCTGGCCGACCTCGGCACCCCCGCCGACCAGCTCGTCGAGCTCTGCGCCGAGGAGGGCCTGCTGCCCGCCGACGTGCTCACCGCGGTGTGCGAGCGGGCCGGCTGCGTCGACGTGCTCGAGTCGCTGCGCGAGGGCTAGCCCCCGGATGGGCTCCGGCCCGTACGACGAGGCGATGCGCCGCGCGCTCGACCAGGCGGCGCAGGCGCAGGCGCACGACGACGTGCCGGTCGGCGCCGTGGTCCTCGACCCCGACGGCGCCGTCCTCGCCGCCGCGCACAACGAGCGGGAGGCCGCCGGCGACCCGACGGCGCACGCCGAGGTGCTCGCGCTGCGCGCCGCTGCCGCCGCGCGGGGGGAGTGGCGGCTGACCGGCTGCACGCTGGTCGTGACGCTCGAGCCCTGCACGATGTGCGCCGGCGCGGTGGTGCTCTCCCGCGTGGCGCGCGTCGTCTACGGCGCCGACGACCCCAAGGCCGGGGCGGCCGGCTCGCTGTTCGACCTGCTGCGCGACCGGCGGCTCAACCACCGGCCGGAGGTCGTGCGCGGGGTGCTCGAGCCGGAGTGCGCGGGCGCTGCTGCGCGCCTTCTTCGACGAGCGGCGCCTTCGCTAGAGTCTTCCGCGGTGGCGTGTCCGAGCGGCCGAAGGAGCACGCCTCGAAAGCGTGTGAGGGGGCAACTCCTCCGTGGGTTCAAATCCCACCGCCACCGCCAGCCAGGCACGAGGGGTCCCGTCCGCACGTCGGCCGGGGCCCCTGCCGTGTCCCTGCCGTGTCCCCGCCGCGCTCAGGAGGCGCCGGCCCGCCGGCGGGTGTCGTACCGGGCCTGCTGCAGCGCCTGCTCGAACTGCGCCAGCCGGGCGCGCGCCTGCGCGGCCTCCTGCGCGCGCTCGCGCAGCCGGTCCCGGAGCTGCTCCAGCTCGTCGATCGTCGGGGACGTCATCACCGTGGTGCTCCTCGAGAGGCCGTCGTGCGGGGTCCGCCCCTGGCTTCTCAAAGGCGCTGCCAGCCTACCGGCGCGTCCGGCTCAAGACCGCCGCCCCGGACGCCGACACCTCCGGACATGGCCCCTCGCGACGACCCGCAGGCGGAGCTCGCGAGCGCGTACGAGGCCTACCGCAGCGCGATGCGCACCTGGCGCGCGGCGGCCGGGGCCGGTCACGCCGAGACGACGGAACGCGCCGCCGAGCTGCTGCTGGCAGCGCGGGTCACGCTCTACTGCAGCCTGGTCGCGACCGGCTGGTCCCCGCCGGCGGCGGTCGAGGTGCAGCTGGAGCGCGACGTGGAGCTCGTGTCCGCGCCCACCGACTTCGAGGCCCTGCTCAGCGCCTGACGCGCCCCGGTGGCCGAGGGCTGGACCACGCCGCACGAGGACGCCGAGAGCCGCCCCCGGCGACGGGAGCGGCTCTCGGTCTGCGGCGGAGGATGCGAGATTCGAACTCGCGAGGGGTTGCCCCCAACACGCTTTCCAAGCGTGCGCCATAGGCCAACTAGGCGAATCCTCCGCCGACGATCCTAGCGGAGCGGCAGGCTGGGGCGTCAGCCGCTTCCGAACCCCGCGAGGTGTGCCGTGCGCTGTGCCGACGGCCGTCGCCGCGCCGTCGCTGATCAGGACCGACGAGGGCGTCCCGGTGAGCGGCCGCGTGCCGCTGACGGTGTCCTGAGCGACCGGTAGGGTCGTCGGCAGACCCCTCGTGCGGCGCCCATCCCGCTGAACCCCCCCAGGGCCGGAAGGCAGCAAGGGCAGGCAGGCTCTGGGCGGGTGTGCGGGGGGTCCTCTACGTCTGAGGGGGACTGCAGCGTGAGCCTGGCGCTCTACCGCAAGTACCGGCCCGGCGAGCTTCGCCGAGGTCATGGGCCAGGCCCACGTCACGGAGCCGCTGCGCCAGGCGCTGCTCGAACGGCCGGATCAGCCACGCCTACCTGTTCAGCGGCCCGCGCGGCTGCGGCAAGACGTCCAGCGCGCGGATCATGGCCCGCTCGCTGAACTGCGAGCAGGGCCCGACGCCGGACCCCTGCGGCACGTGCGACTCGTGCGTCGCGCTGGCCCCGAACGGCCCCGGCTCGCTCGACGTCATCGAGATCGACGCGGCCTCGCACAACGGCGTGGACGACGCCCGCGACCTGCGCGAGCGGGCCTTCTTCGCGCCCGTCGTCCAGCCGCTTCAAGGTCTACATCATCGACGAGGCGCACATGGTCACGACGGCGGCGTTCAACGCGCTGCTGAAGCTGGTCGAGGAGCCGCCGGAGTTCGTGAAGTTCGTCTTCGCGACGACCGAGCCGGAGAACGTCCTGCAGACGATCCGGTCCCGCACGCACCACTACCCGTTCCGCCTGATGTCGCCCAAAGCGCTCACCGACCTGCTCACCGGGGTGGCGGGGTCCGAGGGCATCGCGGTCGACCCGACGGTCATCCCCCTGGTGGTGCGGGCGGCCGCCGGCTCCGCGCGCGACGGCCTGTCGATCCTCGACCAGGTGCTCGCCTCCGCCGGGCCGGACGGAGTGACCCGCGAGGGCGCGGCGGCGCTGCTCGGCGTCACCCCGGACGCGCTGCTCGACGGCATCGTCGACGCCTTCGCCGCGCACGACGCGGGCGCGGTGTTCGGCCTGCTCGACCAGGTGATGGAGGGCGGGCACGACCCGCGGCGCTTCGCCACCGACGTGCTCGAGCGGCTGCGCGACCTCATCGTGCTGGACGCCGTCCCGGACGCCGGCTCCACCGGGCTGCTCGAGTGCCCGGCCGACCAGCTCGAGCGGATGGGCCGGCAGGCGGTCGCGATGGGCACCGCCGGGCTGTCCCGTGCCGCGGACCTGTTCCACGCCGGGCTGGTCGAGATGCGCGGCAAGACGACGCCCCGGCTGCTCCTCGAGCTGGTCTGCGCGCGGGTCCTGCTGCCGGCGACCACGGACGAGAGCAGCGCGGTGCTGGCCCGGCTGGAGCGGCTCGAGCGCCGGTTCGACATCGCCGGCGCCCCGGCGGCCACCGGTCCGACCGGGCCGCCGCCGGTGCCGACGACCCGTCCCACGCGACCCGCCGCGCCCGAGCAGTCCGGCGGCCCGACGCGCACCGCTGCCGACGCCGTGCAGGGTGACGCCCCGCTGCCGCCGGTGCTGCCCCCGCCGCCGGTGGCCGCCCCCGAGCCCGGCCCGCGCCCGCCGGTCCAGCCACCGCGCTCCGACCCGGCTCCGGTCGAGGCCGGGCCGGCCTGGCCCACCCCGGCCACGCTCGGCGCGGCGCCCCCGGCACCCGCCCCGGCCCAGCGCGGCGAGCCCCCGGCGGCGGCCACCCCCGCCGCGGGCGGCATCGACGCGGCCGCCCTGCGGGCGGCGTGGGACACCGTGCTGGCCGCGGTGAAGGCCCGCAAGCGCACCGCGCACGCCCAGCTCGCGGACGCCACCGTCGCGCAGGTCACCGGCCGGACCCTCGTGCTGGCCTTCCAGCACGCCCCGATCCTGCGGCAGTTCCAGGCCGGCACCGGCGCGGACGTGCTCAAGGAGGCGCTGCAGGAGACCCTGGGCGCCGACCTCGACCTGCGCTGCGTCCTGCACGAGTCGCTCGCGCCGCACGAGCCCGCCGGTGCGCCCCGCGCCCCGACGGCCGCACCGGCGCCGCCGCCCGTCGAGACCGGCTTCGCGCCGGGCGACGAGGCCGTTCCGGACGACCCGGACGCGCCCCAGGAGGCCGCCGCGCCGCGCGGGGAGGACGCTGCGCTGCGCCTGGTCGTCGACCAGCTCGGCGGCATGGTCGTCAGCACCTCCGGCGAGGACTGAGCCCGCCTCCGGCCGCACCCGTACGCTCCGCCCCACCACCCCGTACGCGAGGAGAGCCCGATGCCCGGCCCCGGACAGCCGAACATGCAGCAGCTGATGAAGCAGGCGCAGAAGATGCAGGCGCAGCTCATGGAGGCGCAGGCCAAGCTCGCCGAGACCGAGGTCTCCGGCAGCGCCGGCGGCGGGATGGTCACGGCGGTCGTCACCGGCTCCGGCGACGTCGTCAGCATCAAGATCGACCCCAAGGCCGTGGACCCGGACGACGTGGAGAGCCTGGAGGACCTCGTGGTCGCCGCGATCCGCGATGCGAGCGCCAACGCCCAGGAGCTCCAGCAGACGACGATGGGCCCGCTCGCCGGCGGGCTGGGCGGCCTCGGCCTCCCGGGGATGTAGTCCGCAGGACATGTACGAAGGCGCGGTCCAGGACCTCATCGACGAGCTCGGCCGGCTGCCCGGCGTCGGGCCGAAGAGCGCGCAGCGGATCGCCTTCCACCTGCTCGCCGCGGACCCGGCCGACGTGCGCCGGCTCGTCACCGCCCTCACCGAGGTCAAGGACAAGGTCCGCTTCTGCCGGATCTGCGGCAACGTCAGCGAGCAGGACGAGTGCCGCGTGTGCCGCGACCCGCGCCGCGACCTGTCGGTCATCTGCGTCGTCGAGGAGTCCAAGGACGTCGTGGCGATCGAGAAGACGCGCGAGTTCCGCGGCCGCTACCACGTGCTCGGCGGCGCGATCAGCCCCATCGAGGGCATCGGGCCGGACGACCTGCGGGTGCGCGAGCTGATGGTCCGCCTGCAGGACGGCTCGGTCACCGAGCTCATCCTGGCGACCGACCCGAACCTGGAGGGCGAGGCGACCGCCACCTACCTCGCCCGGCTGATCGGCCCGATGGGGCTGCGCGTCACCCGGCTCGCCAGCGGTCTGCCCGTCGGGGGCGACCTGGAGTACGCGGACGAGGTCACCCTCGGCCGCGCTTTCGAAGGACGGAGGCAGGTCGATGTCTGAGCCGCTGGAGATGGTCGACCCGGAGCCGCGGGAGGACCTGGAGCTCGCCACCGACGTGGCCCGCGACGTCCGCTCGTTCCTCGAGACGGTGGAGCTGGTCGCCTCCGGACGAGCCGGTGCGCAGGCCGTCGCCCTGCTGCTGCTGGACGTCGCGCAGATGTGCGTCGCCGGCGCGCACCTCGGCGCCCGCACGGACGTCATCCTCGACAGCAACGTCGAGCCGCTGCTCGACCCGCTGCCCGACCTCGACAAGGTGCGCGACGGCCTGGTGGAGCAGCTCGAGGCGATCGACGCCTACAGCGAGGTCTTCGACCCGTACGACGACGAGCCGCCGGTGCCCTACCGCCTGTCGGACGACCTGGCCGAGATGACGAACGACCTGTTCCGCGGGCTGCTGCACTACGACGCCGGCCGCGGCCGGGAAGCGCTGTGGTGGTGGCAGTTCACCTACCTCAACAGCTGGGGCGGGTCGGCCGGCGCGGCGCTGCGGGCGCTGCAGAGCGTCGTCGCGCACGTCCGGCTGGACGCCGTCGAGGAGCCCCTGCCCGAGGACTGAGCCTCAGGCGACCCGCTGCCCCCGGGGGAGCTTGCGGGTCGGGGTCCGCAGCCGCCGGCTGGTCAGCCACAGCGCCAGGCCGCCGAGCGCGACGTCGACGGCGAGCCCGGTCGGCCAGACGGGGTCGCCCGCCGGCTGCTCGTCGCGGTACTGCCCCGCCGGCAGCGGCTCGACGCGCAGGCTTCGCACCTGACGGCCGATCTGGCCGAGCGGGTCGAGGTCGGAGGCGCGCACGCCGACGCGGTCCTCGAGCTGCTCGTCGCTCTCGTCCGGGATCTGCGGCGCGGCGTCGGCGAGCACCACGAACGGGTTCGGCGCGAGCAGCCACCAGGTCCGGTCGGTGCGCGCCCGGGTGGACTCGTACGTCACCGGTCCGCTGACGCAGCCCTGCGACTCGCTGCCGGGCGGGCACTCGTTCTCGTACGACTGCTGCACCTTCTCGGCGGTGACGGCAGTGGCCAGGCCGAAGACGATGAGCGTGCCGATCGTCAGCGCGAACACCGAGACGTACGCCAGCACGCCGGAGGTCGTGGTGCGCGAGAGCACCGCGGACCACCACAGCGAGGTGGCGCACACGGTGCCGAGCAGCAGCGCCAGCACGAGCGTGAGGACGACGACGCGGCTGAACGGCACGCCGTTCTGCGTCATCGCGTAGACGACCAGCGGCGTCGTCAGCGCGAGGAACACCAGCGCGGTGCACCAGGCGGCCGCGAACTTCCCGAGGGTGATCTCGGCGGGCGACAGGCGGGTGACCTGCAGGGTGGCGAGGGTGCCGCGCTCGCGGTCGCCGTTGATCGACTGCGCGGCCAGCGCCGGCACGACGAGCAGCGCGAGGCCGAGCACGAAGAGCATGAGCCCGCCGTACAGCACGGTGCCCTTGAACCGGACGCTCTCGTCGGTGACCTGCGCGAGGCCGGCCGACAGCAGCGCGGTGAAGCCCAGCAGCACCAGGAAGAACGCGGCGAGCAGCCACTTCCAGCGGCCGGCCCGGATGCGCAGTCGGAACTCCTGGCGCGCGACCGTCACGATGCCGGACCCGGTCAACGCCCCTCCTCCGTCAGCTGCAGGTAGGCCGCCTCGAGCTGGCCGCCGAGCGGCTGGCACGCGACCACGGGCACGCCGTCGCCGACCAGCCCGCGCAGCAGCTCGGCCGCCGCCTCGTCCGACACCAGACGCACGTCGACGCCCGCCGGGGTCGGTGCGTCGAAGTCGTAGCCGTTGCGCTCCAGCGCGGCGAGCAGCGCCGGCACGTCGAGGCTGCGCAGCCGCCAGGGGCGCGCGACGGTCCCGGCCGGCAGCTGGTCGAGGCGGTGCTCCCCGACGGTCTGGCCGCGGTCGACGAAGACGACGCGGTCGGCCAGCTCCTCGAGGTCGCCGAGCAGGTGGCTGCTGACGAGGACCGCGACGCCGTCGCCGGCCAGCCGGCGCAGCAGCTCGCGCAGCTCGACGCGGCTGCGCGGGTCGAGCCCGCTGGCCGGCTCGTCGAGCAGCAGCACCTCCGGCTCGTGCACCAGTGCGCGCGCCAGCCCGAGCCGCTGCTTCTGCCCCCGGGACATCGTGTGGACCGGGCGCTCGGCGTACTCCGGGAGGCGGGCCAGCTCCAGCAGCTCCAGCGCGCGGGACCGGGCGCGCGTGCGGCCGAGCCGGTACGCCTCGCCGAACAGCTCGAGGTACTCCCGCCCGGTGAGGTTGTCGTAGACGCCGAACACGTCGGGCGCCCAGCCCATCCGCGCGCGCACCGCGTCCGGCTCGGTCACCGGGTCGTGGCCGGCGACGCGCACGTCACCCGCGTCCGGCACGAGCAGCGTCGCGAGGACCAGGAGCAGCGTCGTCTTGCCCGCGCCGTTCGGGCCGACCAGCGCGGTCACCTCGCCGGGCAGCGCGGTGAGGTCGATCCCGCGCACGGCCTCGACCGGGCCGAAGGTGCGGCGCACGCCGCTCGCGACGACGCCGGTCCCGGAGCGCAGCAGGCGGTCCTCGGTCACGGGCGGACCCTAGGGCAGGAACTCCTGCTCGTGGTCTGGACAGGCGGCACGAAGGCGATCACAGTGCGAAGCGCACGTCGGACGACGCCGGGGAGGGCGCACGATGGCCAGGTTCATGGACTTCCACGAAGACCTCAAGCTGCCGCAGCAGGCCATCGACGAGATCGGCAGAGGCGCCAAGGCGGGTGAGGCCGACCAGTTCGGCGTCCGTCAGGTCGAGCTGTTCCACAACCCGGACGGCAAGGTCTACTGCTTGCTCGAGGCGCCGGACGAGCAGGCCGTGCGTGACCACCACGCGGCGCTCGACGTGCCGTGCGGTGAGGTTCACCGGGTCGACAGCCTGCTCTGACAGGCGTCGCCCCCAGTAGGCTCGTCGCATGGGCCTCGTCGTGCAGAAGTACGGCGGCTCGTCGGTCTCCGACGCCGAGCGCATCAAGCGCGTGGCCGAGCGCATCGTCGCCACCAAGAAGGCCGGCCACGACGTCTGCGTCGTCGTCAGCGCGATGGGCGACACCACCGACGAGCTGCTCGACCTCGCGCAGCAGGTGTCGCCGCTGCCCCCGGGCCGCGAGCTGGACATGCTGCTCACGGCCGGCGAGCGCATCTCGATGGCGCTGCTCGCGATGGCGATCCAGTCGCTCGGCCTGTCGGCGCGCAGCTTCACCGGCAGCCAGGCCGGCGTCATCACCGACTCCACGCACGGCAAGGCGCGCATCATCGACGTGACGCCGGGCCGCATCACGACCGCGCTCGGCGAGGGCCACATCGCGATCGTGGCCGGCTTCCAGGGCGTCAGCCAGGACAGCAAGGACATCACCACGCTCGGCCGCGGGGGGTCCGACACGACCGCCGTCGCGCTGGCGGCCGCGCTGAAGGCCGAGGTGTGCGAGATCTACAGCGACGTCGACGGCGTCTACACCGCCGACCCGCGCATCGTCCCGAACGCCAAGCACCTGCCGACCGTCTCGTACGAGGAGATGCTCGAGCTCGCCGCGTCCGGCGCGAAGATCCTGCACCTGCGCTGCGTGGAGTACGCCCGCCGCTACGACGTCCCGCTCGTCGTCCGCTCGTCGTTCAGCCAGAAGCCCGGCACGTTGATCACAGGAGACCCCGTGGAGCAGGCCATCATCAGCGGGGTCGCGCACGACCTGTCCGAGGCGCGGGTGACCGTCGTCGGGGTGCCGGACAAGCCCGGCGAGGCGGCGGCCATCTTCCGCGCCGTCGCCGACGCCGAGGTCAACATCGACATGATCGTGCAGAACGTCTCCGGCGCGACCGACCGCACCGACATCTCCTTCACGCTGCCCAAGAGCGACCTGGCGACGGCGATGTCCGCGCTGTCGAAGCTGCAGGCCGCGGTCGGCTTCGAGTCGCTGCTCTCCGACGAGCACATCGGCAAGGTGTCGCTCGTCGGCGCCGGCATGAAGAGCCACCCGGGCGTCACGGCCACCTTCTTCGAGGCGCTGGCCGAGGGCAGCATCAACGCCGAGGCGATCAGCACCTCCGAGATCCGCATCTCCGTCGTCTGCCGCGACACCGACGTCCCGAACGCCGTCCGCGCCGTGCACGACGCCTTCGAGCTCGGCAGCGCCGACGGCGAGGGCGCCACCGTCTACGCCGGGACCGGGCGCTAGCCGCTCGTAGACTCGCCCCCATGACAACTGTGGGGGTCGTCGGCGCCACCGGCCAGGTCGGCGCGGTCATGCTGCGCCTGCTCGAGGAGCGGGACGTCCCGCTCGACGCGCTGCGGCTGTTCGCCTCCGCGCGCTCCGCCGGCACCACGCTGACGTTCCGCGGGCAGCAGATCACCGTCGAGGACGCCTCGACCGCCGACGTGGCGGGGCTCGACCTCGCGCTGTTCTCCGCGGGCGGCGCCACCTCGAAGGAGCTCGCCCCGCGCTACGCCGCGGCCGGTGCCACGGTCATCGACAACAGCAGCGCCTGGCGCATGGACCCCGACGTCCCGCTGGTCGTCAGCGAGGTCAACCCCGAGGCGCTCGCCGACGCGCGCAAGGGCATCGTCGCCAACCCCAACTGCACGACCATGGCCGCGATGCCGGTGCTCAAGCCGCTGCACGACGCGGCCGGGCTGGTCCGCGTGATCGCCTCGACCTACCAGGCGGTCTCGGGCTCGGGGCTGGCCGGCGTCGAGGAGCTCGACGGCCAGGTCCGCAAGACCGCGGACGTCGCGACCGCGCTGGTGCACGACGGCTCGGCGGTCGACTTCCCGGCGCCGGTCAAGTACGTCGCGCCGATCGCCTTCAACGTGCTGCCGATGGCCGGCTCGGTCGTGGACGACGGGTCGTACGAGACCGACGAGGAGCAGAAGCTCCGCAACGAGAGCCGCAAGATCCTGGGGATCCCGGACCTGCGGGTCAGCGGGACGTGCGTGCGCGTCCCGGTGTTCACCGGCCACTCGCTGTCGCTCAACGTGCAGCTCGCCCGTCCGCTGTCGGTCGCCGAGGCCACTGAGCTGCTGCGGGGCGCTCCCGGCGTCGAGCTGGCCGACGTGCCGAACCCGCTGCTGGCCGCCGGCCGCGACCCGTCCTACGTCGGACGGCTGCGCCAGGACGGCGAGGACGGCCTCGCTCTGTTCGTGAGCAACGACAACCTTCGCAAGGGCGCCGCGCTGAACGCGGTGCAGATCGCCGAGCTGCTGCTGGGTAGGACGAGCGCATGACCGACCCGACGCAGGCGATCCCGAACGACGGGCGCGAGCGGGTCGTCGCCGACCGGTACCGGCTGGTGAGCCTGCTCGGCCGCGGCGGCACCGCCGAGGTCTGGAGGGCCGAGGACGACGCGCTGGGACGCAGCGTCGCGCTGAAGCTCGTGACGGTCCAGACCGACGAGAGCTCGGCCCGCGCCGGGGAGGAGGCGCGGCTGCTGGCCCGCCTCTCGCACCCGTCGATCGTCCCGGTCTACGACGCCGGCACCGACGAGCACGGCCGGCCGTGGGTCGTCATGGAGCTCGTCGAGGGCGAGACCCTCTCGGACACGATCAGCCGCGGACCGGTGCCGTCGGACCGGACGGCCGTCATCGGCGGCTCGATCGCGCAGGCGCTCGCGTACGTCCACGGGCAGGGGCTCGTGCACCGCGACGTGAAGCCCGGCAACGTGCTGATGGGCCACGACGGACGGGTGCGGCTCACCGACTTCGGCATCGCCCGCCTCGTCGACGCCGCGCGGGTGACCTCCACCGGGATGATGGTCGGCACGGCGAGCTTCCTCGCGCCGGAGCAGGTGGCCGGCGAGCCGGTCGGCCCGCCCGCCGACGTCTACGCGCTCGGCCTCGTGCTGCTCGAGTGCCTGACCGGGCAGCGGGAGTACGCCGGGAGCACCGTCGAGGTCGCGCTGGCCCGCCTGCACCGCCAGCCCGACGTGCCCGAGGACCTGCCCGGCGGCTGGCCCGGCCTGCTGCGCGCCATGACCGCACGGGCGCCCGAGGACCGGCCGCTGCCCGAACAGGCCGCCGAGGAGATGGGGGTCATCGCCAACGGCGGCAGCGCGACGACGGTCATGGCGGCGCCGACCGTCGCCGCACCGGTCGCGGACCGCACCTCGGTGCTGTCCCAGACGCGCGTGGCGCCGGTGCCGGCCGCCGCTCCTGCCCCGCGCGTCGCCGCGCGGCCGGTCGCTGCGACCCGCGCGCCGCGCAGCCAGTGGCCGTGGGTGCTGGCCCTGCTCGCCGTCGCCGCCCTCATCGGCGCCGGCGCCGTCTACGCCAGTCAGGACCGCGGCACCAGCGGCCCGCTGCCGGCCGTCGACGCCGACATCCCGGAGCCGCTGCGCGGTGACCTGCAGCAGCTGCAGCAGGAGGTGGACTCGTGAGGGCCCGCTGGCTCGTCCCCGTCCTCGCGCTGACCCTCACCGGCTGCGGCGCCGACCCGCAGAGCGCGCTGCGCGCCGACGTCGAGGCTGTGACGGACGCCGCCAACGCCGGCTCCGCCGCCGGCGTGCGCGACGCCGTGGAGGAGCTGCTGTCGACGATCCGCGCGCAGGTCGCCAGCCGCGACCTCGACCGCGCCGAGGGCGAGCGCCTGCGCACGATCGCCCTGCGCATCGAGCAGGAGGCCGCGCTGCTGGAGCCGACCGCGCCGTCGCCGTCCCCCGTCGAGCAGGACACCGAGGAGCCGGCGCCGGAGCCCGAGCCCTCGCCCGAGGAGGAGGAGCCCGAGCCGTCCCCCTCGCCCGTGGAGGAGGAGCCGGAGCCGTCGCCGCAGGTCGAGGAGCCCGACCCGGCGCCGTCCGAGGTGGAGCTGCCGCCGGTGGAGGAGTCGCCGCCGTCCGCGCAGTCGCAGAGCGCCCCGAGCGCGGAGCCCAGCCCGGCCGCATGAGGCCTGGACTGCTCGCGCTGCCGGTCGCGCTCGCCCTGCTGTCCGGGTGCGGGAGCGACCCTGCGGACGTGCTGCGCGCGGACGTCCGCGCGCTCACCGAGGCGGCGAACGCCGGCGACGCCGACGCCGTGCGCGACCGTGCGGACGCGCTGCTGAGCACGGTCGACGCGCAGCGCGAGGCGGACGAGATCGGCGACCGGGAGGCCGAGCGGCTGATCGCGCTGGCGCAGTCGGTGCGCACGCACGCGGACGTCGTGGACGAGGACCTGCTGGAGCGGCGCCGCGCCGAGGCCGAGGCCGCCGCGGCCGCCGAGCAGCTCGCGCGGGCGAACAAGCAGCTCGAGGAGGAGCGCAGGAAGGCCGAGGAGGCCGCGCGCCAGGCCGAGGACGGCAAGGGCAAGGGGAAGGACGACGAGAAGAAGGGCGACGAGAAGAAGGACGACTAGTCCTCAGTCCGGCGCCGGCAGCCCCACGTGCCGCGCCACGAAGTCCAGCTCCGCCCGCATCTGCCGCACCCGCTCGTCCACCACGAGCGAGCCGTGCCCGGCGTCGAAGCGGTAGACCTCGACGTCCTTGCCGGCCTGCTCGGCGGCGGCCAGCCAGTTGTCGATCTGGCGGATCGGGCAGCGCGGGTCGTTCGCCCCCGCGAGCACGAGCACCGGCGCGCGGACCGCGTCGACGTAGGTCAGCGGGGAGCACCGCCGGTAGAGGTCGGGCACCTCCTGCGGCGACCCGCCGAACAGCGAGCGGTCGAAGGCGCGCAGCTGCTCCATCTCGTCCTCGTACGCCGCGAGGTAGTCCGCGACCGGCACCGCGGCGACGCCGACGGACCAGAGGTCGGGCTGGGTGCCGAGGCCGAGCAGCGTGAGGTAGCCGCCCCAGGACCCGCCCGCGAGCACGCAGCGGTCGGCGTCGGCGAGCCCGGAGTCGACCGCCCACGCGCGCACCGCGGCGACGTCCTCGAGCTCGGTGAGGCCGGGCCGGCCGGTGATGGCGTCGCGCCAGGCCGCGCCGTACCCGGTGGAGCCGCGGTAGTTGACGTGCACCACCGCACAGCCGAGGTCGACGTAGGCCGCGCGGTCCGCGGCGAAGCTGTCGCTGTCGTGCCAGGTGGGGCCCCCGTGCACGAGGAAGACGGTCGGGTGCGGTCCGTCGCCGGCGGGGCGGGCGACGAGCGCGTGGACCGTGCCGCCCGGGCCCTCGACGAACGCGTCCTCCACCGGCACCGAGCCGGGTGCGGGCTTCCCGGGCGCGGCCAGCACGACCTCGCCGCTCGTGGACCGGATGACCGTCGGGGAGGCCGCCGAGGACCAGGAGTGCTCGACCGTGCCGTCCGGCCGGGCGGTGGCGCCGCCGATGGTGCCGGGCTCGGTCGGCAGCGCCGTCACCTGGCCGTCGAGCGTCACCCGGTGCAGCGTCGAGCGGCCGCGGGCCTCTGCGCTGACCAGCAGCGCGGAGCCGTCGGCGTACCAGTCGGCGTCGAGGTCGCCCTCCAGCGACGACAGGTCCGGGTGCACCTCCTCGCCGGTGCGCGGGTCGACGACGAACGGCAGCGGCCGGCCCTCGCGCTCGTGCACCGCGAGCAGCCGCTCGTCGCCGTCGACGGGCGAGAAGCCGACCGCGTGCAGGCCCAGGCCCTCGCCGTCCCAGCGCTCCCACACGACGTCGCCCGTGAGGGTCAGCACGCGCAGCGCGCGGTGCCGCGAGTCCCCGTGCTCGGAGTGCTCGAGCACGACCAGCCGTTCATCGCTGGACAGGCCGGCGAGGTCGGCGTCGTGCTCGCTGGCGTAGAGCACGGACGTGCTGTCCGGTCGCACGACGTGGATCGAGGAGCCGTCGTCGGTCGAGCAGCCGACCACCACGACGTCGCGCCCCACCTCCAGGCCGGCGGGGTAGGCAGCCGGCACGCCGGGCGCCGCCTCCTGGTCCGCGCCGCCGCCGAAGGGCTGCCGCTTCCACGTGCCGAACTCGTCGCCGTCGGTGTCGTCGAACCACCAGACGTGCTCGCCGTCCGGCGAGACGGTGCCGTCGCTGGTGCCGTTGGCGCGGCTGGTCACCTGGCGGTGCTCGCCGGTCCGGCGGTCCCAGGCGTACAGCTCGAAGGTGCCGGTCGGGTTCGACACGTAGAGGCAGCGGTGCGGGGCGTCCTGCGCCCAGTCCGGCAGGCTGACGCGGGTGGCACGGAAGCGCTGCTCCCAGCGGGGGGTCATCGTGCCAGTCTGCCTGGCATGAGCGAGGACCAGAAGGCCGTGCTGCACAGCTACCTGCGTCAAGGGCGCGAGGCGCTGCTGTGGAAGCTGGAGGGGCTGTCGGAGTACGACGTGCGGCGCCCGCTGACGCCGACCGGCACGAACCTGCTCGGCGTGGTGAAGCACGTCGCGAGCGTGGAGGCCGGCTACCTGGGACCGGTGTTCGGCCGGCCCTTCCCGCTGCCGCTGCCCTGGCACGACGAGGCCGCCGAGCCGACGGACGACATGTGGGTACCGGCCGACCAGTCCCGCCAGGAGGTGCTCGACCTGCACCACGCAGCGGCCGCCCACGCGGACGCCACGATCGAGGCGCTGCCCCTCGACGCGCCCGGGTCGGTCCCCTGGTGGCGGGCGGAGAGCCGGGGCGTGACCCTGCAGCGGGTCCTGGTCCACCTCATCGCCGAGACGCACCGGCACGCCGGCCACGCGGACGTCGTGCGCGAGCTGGTCGACGGCGCCGCCGGGCTGCGGCCTGCCGCGCCGAACCTGCCGGAGGAGCTCGACTGGGCGGCCTACCGGGAGCGGCTGGAGGAGGCGGCGCGCCAGGCGTGAGACGCAGCGAAGGGCACCGGCGCCGTGCGCCGATGCCCTTCTCGGGACCGCTGGGCGCCACCGGAGTGGCCCCGTTGTCGGGGTGACAGGATTTGAACCTGCGACCTCTGCGTCCCGAACGCAGCGCGCTACCAAGCTGCGCCACACCCCGGATCCTTGCGCCGCCGAGCCTACCGGACGCCGGACGGTGCTGCCTGCGGCACCAGGTCCAGCAGCGTCGCCTCCGGCCGGCAGCAGAAGCGCACGGGCAGGTACGGCGAGGAGCCCAGCCCCGCGCTCACGTGCAGCCAGCCGCCCTCGCCCCGGGTGAGGCCCCGGGCGCGGCTGCGCTGCAGGTCGCAGTTCGTGACGAGCGGCCCCGCGCCCGGCACCCGGAGCTGGCCGCCGTGGGTGTGGCCGGCGAGGACCAGCGCGTGGCCGTCGCGCTCGTACGACCGCAGCAGGGCGCGCTGCGGCGTGTGCGTGACGCCGATCCCGAAGCCCTGCACCGGGCCGGCGACCAGGCCGTAGCGGTCGCGCCGGAGGTGGGCGTCGTCGGTGCCGGTCAGCACGACCGGGTGCCCGCCCACCTGCAGGGTCGTACGGCGGTGCGTGAGGTCGGTCCAGCCGCGGTCCTCGAGCAGCGCGACCGCGCGGTCCCACGGCAGGTCGGCCCTGCGCCGGCGCGGCGGCCCGTCGCTGAGGTAGCCGAGGAGCGACGGCCGCACCGGCGTGAAGTAGTCGTTGTTGCCGGGCACGACGACGCCCGGCGTGCCGTCGGCGGTCAGCGCCCCGAGGGTGTCGGCGAGCAGGCCGAAGGCGTCCAGGGAGGAGACGTGGTCACCGGTCGAGACGACGAGGTCCGGCTCGTGCACCGCGAGGTCGCGGATCCACGCCGAGCGCCGGACGTGGCGCGGCAGCAGGTGCAGGTCGGACAGGTGCAGCAGCCGCAGCGGCGCCCAGCCCGGCGGCAGCACCGGCACCGCGACGCGGCGCAGGACGGGCAGGTGCGGCTCCACGAACGGCCACGCGGCGAGCGCCGCCCCGGCTGCGGCGCCGGCGAGGCGGAGCGGTCGGCGGGGCACCGGATCACCCTAGGGCGGGCACGTAGGGTCGCGGGCATGGGCGAGCTCAAGGACCGGCTGCATCAGGACCTCACCACGTCGATGAAGGCGCGCGACGAGCTGCGCACCTCGACGCTGCGGATGGTGCTCACCGCGATCGGCAACGAGGAGGTCGCCGGCAAGGCGGCCCGCGCGCTGTCGACCGACGAGGAGCTGAAGGTCGTCGCCCGCGAGGCCAAGAAGCGGCGCGAGGCGGCGGAGGCGTTCCGCTCCGGCGGCGCCGACGAGCGCGCGGACCGCGAGCTCGCGGAGGAGCAGGTGCTGGGCGACTACCTGCCGCAGCAGCTGTCCGACGAGGAGCTGACCCGCCTGGTCGCGGAGGCACTCGCGGAGAGCGGCGCCAGCGGGCCGCAGGCGATGGGTGCCGTCATGAAGGTCGTCGGCCCGAAGGTCGCCGGCCGGGCCGAGGGCGGCCGCGTCGCGGCGGCGGTGCGGGCAGCGCTCGCCGGCTGAGCGGTCCGGCGCCCGACTGCCGGGCCGGTCAGCCCTTGCCCTTGCCGTTCCCCTTGCTCTTGGCGGTCGGCTCCGTCTGCGTCGTCCCCGCGGGCTCCACGACGGTGGTCGAGTCCGTGCCGGCCGGCGCCGGCGCCGGGTCCGGTGCCCGTACCCGCTCGCGGCCGTTGGACGTGTAGACGGTGACGCGGCTGCCGACCGGTGCCGACCGCCCGGCCCGCGGCGAGGTGTAGGCGACGTCGCCCCGCGGCACCGGTGCTGCCGAGACCCGCCCGCCGTTGCGCACCTCGTAGCCCGCGGAGCCGAGCACCTCCTGCGCCTGCTCGAAGGACAGCCCCCGCACGTCCGGGACGGTGCCCTCCTCGCCGTCTGCGACGTCGAGGTCGGCCTTGGCGAAGCGCTCAGCCGGCAGGTCGCGCAGGGCCCTGCGCATCGTCTGCTTCCAGATCCGGGCCGGGATCGTCCCCCCGTAGACCTGCGGGTAGTACCGGCCGTTGATGGTCACCCGGCGCATCTCCTTGACGGAGCGGCCGGGCGCGCCCGGGTCGCCGACCCAGACCGAGGTGGACAGCTGCGGCGTGTACCCGACGAACCAGGCCGCCTTGGAGCCGTTGGTGGTGCCGGTCTTGCCGGCTGCCGGGCGACCGATCGACGCGTCGCGACCGGTGCGACCGCGGGTCCCGCCGTCGATGACGCCGGTGAGCACCGAGGTGACGGTGTCCGCGACGCCCGGGTCCAGCGCCTGCGAGCAGGAGGTGGTCGTCGTCTCCAGCGGCTTGCCGGCCGCGTCCAGCACCTCGGTGACCGCGCGCGGCGGGCAGTACGTGCCGTGGGCGGCGAAGGTGGCGTAGGCGGCCGCGAGGTCCAGCGGGCTGACCTCGTTGGTGCCCAGCACGAACGACCCTCCGCGCAGCAGCGGGGCCGACGGCCTGCCGTCCTTGAACTGCTTGAGCCCCAGCGACTCCGCCAGTCTGACCGGCCCCTCGATGCCGGTGCGCTCGAAGAGCTGGATGTAGAAGGTGTTCACCGAGTCGTGCGTCCCGGAGCGCACGTCGAAGGTCCCCGACTCGGAGTCGCCGGCGTTCTGCAGCGTGTACGGCTCGGCCTTGTTGTCGACGTAGTTGACGAACTCCTTCGACGTGTACCGCTGCGGGGAGAAGCGCGTGAACGACAGGGGGATGCCCTGGCGCAGCGCGTCCGCGAGCACGAAGGCCTTGAACGTCGAACCGCCCTGGAAGCCGCTGGACCCGCCGATCGCCAGGTTGACCTTGGTGTGGCCGTTCTTCTTCTGCTCGGTGTAGCGCCGGTTGACGGCCATCGCCTTCACGTCGCCGGTGCCGGGCTCGACCGTGTTGACGGCGGTCGCCGCCCCGAAGTCCTCGCCCCGGAAGGTGTCACCGGGCGGGACGTTCTCCTCCGCCGCGCGCTGCGCCGCCTCCTGCACCACCGGGTCCAGGGTCGTCTTGATGGTCAGGCCGCCGGAGAGCAGGCGGTCCTGGCGCTCCTCCTTGGTCCGCCCGAGCGTGGGGTCCTCCTCGAGGACCCGGCGGACGTAGTCGCAGAAGAACGGCGCCTTGACGGCGGGGTTCTCGCAGCCGCTCAGCACGGGGCTGATCTTGAAGGCCGGCTTCACGGCGGAGGCCTTCGCGCGGTCGATCTCGGGGATGAAGCCCTCGAGCGCCATCCGCCGCAGCACGAGGTTGCGGCGGTCGAGCAGCCGCTGCATCTGCTCGGGGTCCTGGCGCGCCTTGACCGGGTCGAAGCGCCCGGGGCTCTGCACGATCCCGGCGAGCAGCGCGCCCTGGTCGAGGGTGAGGTCCTTGGCGGGCCGGCCGAAGTAGAAGTTCGCCGCGGTGCCGATGCCGTACACGCCGTTGCCGAAGTAGGCGATGTTCAGGTAGCGCTCGAGGATCTCGTCCTTGGACAGCTCCTTCTCGATCGCCAGCGCGTAGCGCGCCTCCTTGAGCTTGCGGTCGAGCGTCGCCTCCACGGCGGCCTGCTGGCCGGCCTTGGTGCTGGCCGCCTGGAGCAGCGCGTTCTTGACGTACTGCTGGGTCAGCGTCGACCCGCCCTGCGTCACGGCGCCGGCCTGGCTGTTGGAGACCGCGGCGCGCAAGGTTCCCTTGTAGTCGATGCCGTTGTGCGCGTAGAACCTGGCGTCCTCGACCGCGATGAAGGCCTTGCGGGTGAGGTCGGGCACGAAGCGCAGGTCGGCCAGGACGCGGTTCTCGCGGTAGAGGACCGCGAGCAGCGAGCCGTCGGACGCGAGGATCTTGCTGCGCTGGGCGAGCGGCGTCGTCTGCAGCTCGGCGGGCAGCACGAGGAACTCGTCCGCGCCGGCCTTCGCCGTCAGGCCGAGCCCGCCGACGACCGGGAAGGCGACCGCCGCGAGCAGCAGGCCGGTGACGACGCTGCCGATCAGGGCGTAGAGCAGCTGGGCGGGCGCGGGCGCCGACCGGCGGGGGAGGCGGGACACGCCCTCAGGGTACGGCGCAGGGGCCCCCGGGCCTGCGCCGCGGCGTGTCCGTTCCGCCCGCATGGTCCCGATGGACTACCTCAAGACGGTCCCAACGGGGCCTGCCACGGGCGGGGGCACCGCCCGTAGGTTGGAGCACGCCGGAACCCCTCGTCCGGCCCCCCTCATGTCAGGACGTCGACCTGTGACCGTGACCGCCTTCGAGAGCCCCCAGGCCTGGACCGCGATGTCGGCCTGCAAGAACGCCGACCCGGACGAGCTGTTCGTCAGCGGTGCCGCCCAGAACCGCGCCAAGGCCGTCTGCATGGGCTGCCCGGTCCGCACCGAGTGCCTGTCCGACGCCCTCGACAACCGCGTCGAGTTCGGCGTGTGGGGCGGCATGACCGAGCGCGAGCGCCGCGCGCTGCTGCGCCGCCGCCCGGACGTCACGAGCTGGCGCGAGCTGCTCGAGACCGCGCGCGCCGAGCACCTGGCGAGCACGCAGGTCGGCTAGCCGGACCCCGTTCCTCGGCCCTGCACCCGCGACCCGGGTGCAGGGCCGACGCTGTTCCCGGGGACAGGCCGGGGAAGGCAGCCCGGGTCAGGCGGGGACGGCCGCCGCCTGGCCACCGGCCATGTCTGCGCCCACCGCGCGCAGCCCGTCCAGGTCGTGCACGTCGCCCGGCTGCGCGGCCACCTCGACCACCGGCACGCTCGGGTGCGCGCCGGTGAACCGCTCCTGCAGCCGCCGCTCACGGGCGGCCAGCGCCATCCGCTCGGCGTGCAGGCGCAGCACCGCCGCGGGCATCTCGTGGCCGCCGGTCTCCTCGAGCGCCTGCGCCGCTGCCAGCGACCGCTCGACGGTCAGCGCCGCGCTGCCCGAGCGGTGCACCCGGTTGACGACCAGGCCGGCCAGCGGCATCGACTCCTCGGCCAGCCGCTCCACGAAGTAGGCCGCCTCGCGCAGCGCGTCGCGCTCGGGCGCGGCGACCACGACGAACGCCGTGCCCGGCGCCTTGAGCAGGTCGTACGTCGCCTGCGCCCGCTCGCGGAACCCGCCGAACATCGTCTCGAGCGCCGCCACGAACTGGGAGACGTCCTGCAGGACCTGCGCGCCGATGATCTTCGTGATGACGGAGGTGAAGACGTTGAAGCCCGTGCTCACGACCTTGAGGTAGGCCTTGCCACCAGCCTTGGCCGGTGCCATGAGGATCTTGATCATGCGGCCGTCGAGGAAGGTCGTCATCCGCTCGGGCGCGTCGAGGAAGTCCAGTGCGGAGCGGGTCGGCGGGGTGTCCACGACGATCAGGTCGTAGTCGCCGGTCGCCTTGAGCTGGCCCAGCTTCTCCATCGCCATGTACTCCTGCGTGCCGGCGAAGGAGCTGGAGAGCGCTTGGTAGAAGGGGTTGTCGAGGATCGCCTGCGCCTTGCCGGGCTCGGCGTGCGACAGGACGATGTCGTCGAACGTCCTCTTCATGTCGAGCATCATCGCGTCGAGCGAGCCGCCCTTGCCGGCGTCGATGCCCTCGACCCGGCGCGGGGTGTTGTCCAGCTCGGACAGGCCCATCGACTGGGCCAGCCGTCGCGCGGGGTCGATCGTGAGGACGACGGTGCGGCGCCCCCGCTCGGCGGCGCGCAGCGCGAGGGCGGCCGCGGTCGTCGTCTTGCCGACGCCGCCGGACCCGGTGCAGACGAGGATCTTCGCGGTGTCGAGCGTGGCGTCGATGTCGAGGGCGCTCATGCCAGTCCCTGTGCGGTCAGCGTCTCGGCCAGCTCGTAGAGCCCGGCCAGGTCGACGGAGTCGGGCAGGAGCGGGAGCTCGTAGGACGGCCGGTCGAGGCCGGCCAGCGCGTCGCGCCCCCGCTCCTCGAGGGCGACCCGGGTGGCGTGGTCGGTGGCCTCGGCGGCCAGCGCCTGCACGAGCTGGTCCGGGGCGTCGAGGCCGGCCTTCTCCAGCCCGGCACGCAGGCCCTCGCGGTCGAGGGCACCCTGCTCCGCGGCGCGCAGGTCCGCCGGCTGGAGCAGCGGCGCGCGCACGGCGTTGACGACGACACCGCCGACGGGCAGGCCGACCGAGGCGAGCTCGGCGACCCCGTCGATCGTCTCCTGCACGGGCATCTCCTCGAGCAGGGTGACCAGGTGCACCGCCGTCTCGGCCGAGCGCAGGACGGCCATGACGCCGTCGGACTGGCTCTTGAGCGGGCCGACCTTCGCGAGGCCGCCGACCTCGTGGCTGATGTTGAGGAAGCGCGCGATGCGCCCGGTGGGCGGGGCGTCGAGCACGACCGCGTCGTAGGCCCTGGTGCCCTGCTTGTCCTGGCGGACGACGGCCTCCTTGACCTTGCCGGTGAGCAGGACGTCGCGCAGGCCGGGGGCGACCGTCGTCGCGAACTCGATGGCGCCGATGCGCCGCAGCGTGCGGGCCGCGACGCCGGTGCGGGAGAGCTTGTAGAACATGTGCAGGTAGTCGAGCAGCGCGTCCTCGGGGTCGATCGCCAGCGCGTAGACGTCGCCACCGCCGCGGGCGACCGCCACCTTGCGCTCCTCGTACGGCAGCGGCGGGCAGTCGAAGAGCTGGGCGATGCCCTGCCGCCCCTCGACCTCGGCGAGCAGGACCCGCTTGCCGCCGGCGGCCAGGGCGAGGGCGAGCGCGGCGGCCACCGTCGTCTTGCCGGTGCCGCCCTTGCCGGAGACGACGTGCAGGCGCACGCCAGGGAAGTCGCTCACGGCACCAGGCTACGGAGGACGAGCAGCCGCGCCACCCGCGCGCCTCGTACGGCAGGATCCGGGGGCGGCGCCGTGGGGGCCGCCATGGCCGCGCAGCAGGTCAGCCCGAGGTCACCGCAGCGACACAAGTCGGACCGCCGGCAGGAACCCGGGCTCGAAGGGCGAATGTCCCCCTGTGACCCGGGCCACACCCGGGTCCTGACCGTGGGAGAAGCCCCCGATGCACAGCCCCCGCCTGGTGGACCGCGGCCTGCACGAGCCGACGTGGCGCGTCGACGCTGAGTGCCGCCAGAAGAACGCCGTCTACTTCTTCGCCCCCTCGCACTTCGAGCGCAAGGAGGAGAAGCACGCCCGTGAGGGCGCAGCGCGTGCCCTCTGCGGCAGCTGCAAGGTGCGGACGCAGTGCCTGGAGTACGCGCTGACCGTCCAGGAGCCGCACGGCATCTGGGGTGGCCTCAACGAGCTCGAGCGCCGGCGCCTGCTGCGCAAGCGCGCGGCCGAGGAGCAGGCCTCCTAGCGGCTGCGCCTACGCTGCCCCCGTGCAGAAGTGGGAGTACGCGACGGTTCCCCTGCTCGTCCACGCGACGAAGCAGATCCTCGACAACTGGGGCGAGGACGGCTGGGAGCTCGTCCAGGTCGTGCCCGGCCCCGGCGGCGGCGACCAGCTGGTGGCCTACTTCAAGCGGGCGTCCGCGGGCGCGGCAGGACAGGGACAGCGCTGATGGGCGCCCACGCGCGCCTCGAGGAGCTCGGCCTGACCCTGCCGCCCGTCGTGCCGCCGGTCGCGGCGTACGTGCCGGCGGTCCGCAGCGGCAACCTCGTCTTCACCTCCGGCCAGCTCCCGATGGTCGACGGCGAGCTGCCCGCGGTCGGCAAGGTCGGCGCGATGGTCACGCCGGAGCAGGCCAAGGACCTGGCCCGCACCTGCGCCATCAACGCCCTCGCGGCGATCGACGCCCTGGTCGGGCTCGACGCCGTCGTGAAGGTCGTCAAGGTCGTGGGCTTCGTCGCCTCGACCCCCGACTTCACCGGTCAGCCCGGCGTGGTCAACGGCGCCTCCGAGCTGCTCGGCGAGGTCTTCGAGGGCGACGCGGGGCAGCACGCCCGGTCCGCCGTCGGGGTGGCCGCCCTCCCGCTCGACGCCCCCGTCGAGGTCGAGCTGGTCGTCGAGCTCGACCCCGCGCGGGCGCCGTCCTAGCCCGCTGAGCGGCCGGTCCCACGCGGCGACGGAAGGACCCGAGGACACCGTGAGCAGCCCCGCCGGAGGCCCGCCCCCCGAGCTGTTCGCGCGCGCCCGCGCAATGAAGCGCGGGGAGATCAGCGCGCCCCCGACCCGTGACGCCGCGACCGTGGCGCTGCTGCGGGATGCGCCGTCCGGCCCCGAGGTCTACCTGCTGCGGCGCGTGCGGGCGATGGCCTTCGCCGGCGGCATGCACGTCTTCCCGGGCGGCTCGGTCGACCCGGCCGACGCGCATGCCGCGACGGCCTGGGCCGGTCCGCCGCCGTCCGAGTTCGGCTCGGCGCTGTCCTGCGACGAGCCGCTGGCCCGCGCGCTGGTGTGCGCCGCCGTGCGCGAGACCTTCGAGGAGTCGGGCGTCCTGCTGGCCGGCCCGTCGCCGACCGAGGTGCTGGCCGACGTCAGCACCGACGAGTGGGAGGCCGAGCGGACGGCGCTGGAGGCCCGCGAGCAGTCGCTGTCGGAGCTGCTGGACCGCCGTGGGCTCGTCCTGCGGGCCGACCTGCTGCGCCCGTTCGCGCACTGGATCACGCCGGAGGTCGAGGCGAAGCGCTTCGACACCAGGTTCTTCGTGGCCCGGGTCCCGGCGGGGCAGGTCTGCCGCGACGCCGGCACCGAGGCCGACCGGCGCCTGTGGCTGCGCCCGCAGGAGGCGCTCGACCAGCGGCTCGGGATGCTGCCGCCGACCGCCGTCGCGCTGACCGACCTCGCCTCCCACGCCGACGTCCAGGCGGCGCTCGACGCGCCGCGCACGATCTCGCCGGTGCTGCCCAGGCTGGTGGTGGGCGACGACGACGAGGTCGCGTTCCTGCTGCCGGGCGACCCCGGCTACCCGGAGGACTAGTGCTGCGGGCGGTCACGCCGACGGCCGGCGTCGTCCTCGCGCCGAACCCGGGGCCGATGACGCTGGACGGCACGAACACCTGGGTGCTGCGCGACCCGGCGTCCGAGTCCTGCGTCGTCGTCGACCCCGGCCCGCTCACCGAGTCGCACCTCGCCGAGGTCGCCGCGCAGGGACCGGTCGACGTCGTGCTGCTCACCCACGGCCACGCCGACCACAGCGAGGGCGCCCGCCGCCTGGCCGAGCTGACCGGCGCGCCGGTGCGGGCGCTGGACCCCGCGCACCGGCTCGGCGACGAGGGGCTCGGCGAGGGCGACGTCGTCGCGGCGGCCGGCCTGGAGCTGCGCGTGCTCGCGACGCCGGGCCACACCAGCGACTCGCTGTCGTTCGTGCTGGGGTGGGCGGGGGCTGCCAAAGCGGTGCTGACCGGGGACACCGTCCTCGGCCGCGGCACCACCGTCGTCGCGCACCCGGACGGCGTCCTCGCCGACTACCTCGACTCGCTGCGGCGGCTGCGCGAGCTCGGCGATGCCACCGTGCTGCCCGGTCACGGTCCGGAGCTGGCCAGCGCGGGTACGGCCGCGGAGCAGTACCTCGCCCACCGCGAGGCGCGGCTCGATCAGGTGCGGGCCGCCGTCGCGGCGGGCGCGACGACGCCCGAGCAGGTCGTCGAGGTCGTCTACGCCGACGTCGACCGCGCGCTGTGGCCCGCCGCCACCCTGTCCGTCCTCGCGCAGCTGGCCTACCTCGACCTCGGGCGCCGGCGATGACCTGCCCGGTATGCGGCACGCCGACGGTGCCTGGCGCGAAGTTCTGCTTCGCCTGCGGGGCAGCGCTTCCCGAGGGCGGCGGCGGCGAGGGCGAGGCCGAGCGCCGGCTCGTCACGGTGCTCTTCGGCGACCTCTCGGAGTTCACCAGCTGGTCGGAGGACCTCGACCCCGAGCGGGTCGGCGTCGTGACCGACCGCGTGCTGGCCACCCTCGCGCAGGCCGTCATCGACTTCGGCGGGCACGTCGACAAGCTGACCGGCGACGGGCTGATGGCGGTGTTCGGCGCGCCGACCGCGCACGAGGACGACGCGGAGCGGGCGGTGCGCGCGGCGGCGCGGATGCAGACCGCGGTGCGCCGGGTGGTCGAGGAGGAGAGCGGCGGCGGCCGGCGCCTCGGGCTGCGGGTCGGCCTCAACACCGGGATCGTGCTGGCGGGGATCCAGGCGCACCTCTCGTACACCGTCGTCGGCGACACCGTGAACACCGCGTCGCGGCTGTCCGACGCGGCCGGCGTCGGTGCCGTCTTCGCCGGGCGGGACACCGCACTCGCCACGATGCCGATCGCCTCCTGGCGCTCCCTGCCGCCGCTCCGGCTGAAGGGCAAGCGCGAGCCCGTCCCGGCGTACGAGCTGGTGGGCCTGCGGTCGGCGTCGGCGAGCCGGCTCGGCCTCGGCGACGAGGCCACGATGATCGGCCGCGACGCCGAGCTGGGCCTGCTGATGGGCCGGGTGCTGGAGGTCAGCGACCGGGTGCAGCCGCGCGCGGTGCTGGTCACCGGCGACGCCGGCATCGGCAAGACGCGGCTCGCGCAGGAGCTGTCCCGCTTCGCCGGCGAGCTGCCGGGGGCGCGGGTGCTGTGGGGCCGCTGCGCGCCGTACGGCGAGGGCCGCGACCTCGCCTCCGTCGCCGAGATGGTGCGCACCGCCTGCGGCATCGGCGAGGCCGACGACGCGGACACCGCCCGCGAGCGGGTGGCGCGCACCGTGGCCCGGCTCGAGCACCCGGCCTACGCCGGCGTCGTCCCCCGGGCGATGGCCGAGCGGCTGCGGGCCCTGCTGGGGCTGGAGCCGGACACCGGCACCGCGCTGCGCGACGCGGCGACGCCGGGCACTGCCGTCGGCGGCGACCAGGTGCGCCAGGCGGTGGCCGCGCTCTTCACCGCGCTGGCCGCCGACGGGCCGCTCGTGCTGGTGACCGACGACCTGCACTGGGCCACCCCGGTGATGCTGTCCGGCCTGCTCGACGTGGTCGCGCAGACCCGCGGCCGGGTGCTGCTGCTGGGCGTCGGGCGACCGGACATGCTCGAGCTGACGACCGCCGGCGGCCGGGCTTCCGAGGGCGACGGCGAGCCCTGGTGGAGAGCCCTGCCCGACGTCGAGCTGCTGCCGCTGCTGCCGCTCGAGGAGAGCGCGACCGAGCGGCTGCTGCGCGCCTACCTCGGCACCCCCGACGGCGAGGTCGACGCGTCCGTCCGCGTCGCCCTGCTGTCGCGTGCGCAGGGCAACCCGTTCTTCCTCGCCGAGCTGCTGCACCTGCTGGTCGACCGCGGCGCCCTGGTGCGCGTCGACGACCGCTGGGTCGTCTCCGGAGAGCTGCCCGACGGCGTGCTGCCGGCGGGGGTCCGCGCCGTGCTCGCGGCCCGCATCGACGGCCTCGACGGGCAGGCGAAGGGCGTCCTGCGCGACGCGGCGGTGCTCGGCCTGCGGGTCACGGTCGAGGGGCTCGTCGCGGTCGGGAAGGCCAGCGGCCACGGCGATCCCGCCGGCGTGCACACCGCCGTCGGCGTCCTCGTCGAGCGCCGCCTGCTCGAGTCCGACAGCGACGAGGGCAGCTACCGCTTCGCGCACACGCTCGTGCGCGACGTCGCCTACGCCGGGCTGGCCAAGGCCGACCGAGCCCGGCGGCACGCGGCCGCGGCGTCCTTCGCGGAGACGTCCCAGGCGCTCAGCCGCGAGGCCGCCCGCTCCGCCGAGGCCGACGCCTCGGCGGCCAGCCACGGCGAGCGCGCCGTACGGCTGGCGGTCGAGATGGGCCTCGCCGCCGACGACCCCGCCTGGCTGGCCCGCGGGATCGCCTTCACCGCGCTGGCGCGCCTCGGGCACGGCGGGCTCGCCCGCGACGACAACGCGCTCGCGGAGGGGCTGTTCCGCCGCGCGCTCGCCCTCGGCCACCCCGTCTACGGCGAGGAGCTGCCCGACGACCTGCTCGTGCCGGTACGGGTCGGCCACGCGCAGGCGCTCGCGGCCCTGCACCGCCTCGACGAGGCGGAGGAGCAGCTCGGGCCGGCGCTCGACGCCTACGAGGACGGCGTGCGGGCCAGCGCCCTGGTGGTGCTCGGCGAGGTGCGGCGCAAGCGCGGGCAGGTCGTGGCGGCGCGCGAGGCGTTCGTGTCGGCGCTGGCCGCGGCGGCCTCCGCCGGCGTCGACCGGCTGTCGGGCGAGGCGCTGCGCCAGCTCGGCCTGCTCGACTACTTCGACGGCCGGCTGCGCGACGCCGAGGAGCGCTTCCGGCAGGCGCACGCGCTCGCGGTGCAGGTCGACGACCCGCGCGGTGCCGGCTGGGCGCTGCAGCACCTGGCGTGGAGCGCCACCACCCGCGGCGACTACCCGCTGGCCGACCGCACGCTCGAGCAGGCGGCCGACGTCTTCTCCTCGCTGGAGGACAGCGGCGGCCTGTCGTGGGTGGCCGGCACCGAGGGCTTCGTCCGGCTGCTGCAGGGCCGGCTGGCCGAGGCGCGCGAGCTCGCGCAGTCGGTGCTGCCGCTCGGCGAGGCGATCGGCGAGCGCTGGGGCGTCGCGGCGCTGCTGACGATCGACGCGCTGGCCGCCGCCGAGCTGGGCGACGTCGCCGTGGCCGTGGCCGAGGCCGAGCAGGCCCGCAGCCGCTTCGCCGACGTGGGCGACGTCTGGGGCGAGGCGCTGGCCCTGACGGCGCTCGGCATCGCGGCGCGCGGGGCGGACGAGCCCGACCTCGCCGTCCGGCTGCTGGGCGAGGCGGTCGAGCGGTCGGAGCAGAGCCGCTACCCGCTGATCTCCAGCCTGGCGCTGGTCGCGATGGGCTACGCGCACCTCGACCGCGGCGACCTCGAGGGCGCCGAGGCCGCCGCGTGGCGGTCCTGCGCGCTGCTCGCCGGCCTCGACCTGGACGCCTCCGCGCCGCTCGGCGCCAAGGTCCTGCTCGCGCAGGTGCTGCGCGCCCGGGGGCGGCTCGCCGAGGCGCTGGCCGAGATCGACGCGGCGCTCACCGTGACCGCGGCGCCGGCCCTGCTGTTCCCGCGCCGGCAGGCGCTGGCCCACCGCGCGGGGATCCTGCTGCAGCTGGACAGGGTCGACGAGGCGCTGACGACCGCCCGCGAGGCGGTGGCCACGCCGTCCGAGGACGTCCGCGCGCAGGTGCTCGCGCTGCGGGCGCTCGGGTCGGCCCTGCGCGCGACCGGCGACGAGCCCGCCGCGACCGCGGCCGTCGAGCAGGCGCTCGAGGTGGCCCGCTCCACCGGGCAGCGCTCCGAGATCGCCGCCACCGAGAGGCTGCTGCACGCATGAGCGTCCCCGCCGTCTGGGTGCAGCTCGTCGACGAGACCGACGGGCTGGTCGTCCTCGAGCTCGACGACGCCGCCGCGCAGGCGGCGCCGATGGCCGAGCACCCCGTGCAGCTCGTCGTGACCGTCGCGCTCAGGGACCCCGACCCCGAGGGGCAGCCGTACGACGTGGAGCACGAGGAGCTCGTCCGTTGGCGCACCGCGCTCGAACGGGCGCTCGGCCAGGACGGCCGGGTCGTCGCGACGTTGACCGCGGACGGCGTGCGGGAGCACGTTGCCTACGTGCGCGGCCCCGAGGTCGTGGCGGCCTGGCGCGATCGCCCGCCGGCCGGGCTCGGCTCGCACGAGGCGCAGGTCGCGCTGGTGCCCGACCCGACCTGGCTCGGCCTGCGTGAGATCGCCGGGCTGCTGGAGGACGGCGAGGAGCCGCTCGTCCTGCCCGTCTGAGCCCGCCCGTCCGGCTTCGTACTGATCCTCGTGCTCGCGAGAGGCGGCCTGGGCCCTCTTCTGGAGCACGACGACCAGTACCAGCCTGTGGAGCCCGCGCTCTCTGCACAGCCTCGGCTCGCTGAGGACCGACGCGGGGCCAGCGCGGTCAGGGTCAGCGGGTGCATCCCGAGCTGGCCCGGCTGGCGGCCGCGCAGGGCGGCGCCGTCAGCCGCGGACAGGCGCTGGCGTCCGGCCTCACATCAAGCCAGATCCGCGGCCTGCTGCGTCGCGAGTGGTCCGACCCCTACCGCGGCGTCTACGTCGCGCGACCGGTCCTGGAGGCGGCCGGTCCGACGCAGCGGCACGTCCTGCTGGCCGCGGCCCGCATCCTGAGCTCCACGCTCGACTGCCGTGCGAGCCACCGGACGGCCGCCCTCGTCCACGGGCTGCCGGTGCTCGGACGACTGCCCCAGGAGCCGCAGCTGACGCGTCCACCGCGCCGGCCGCGGGACCGTTCCGAGGCTCCCTGGCCGAAGGTCGCGCCGCTGCCTGTCGCGCACCGGGACGTGGTGGGCGGAGTGCCGGTGACCTCGCTGGCCCGCACCGCGTGCGACGTCGCGCGGACCAGGCCGCTGCGGGAAGCGGCGGTGGTGGCGGACGCCGTCCTGCGGCGCAGGGTCCCGCGAATGGAGCTGCTCGCCGCCGCCGCGCACTGCCGCGGCTGGCCCGGCGGATCTGCTGCCGCGCGGGCGACAGCCTTCGCGGACGGGCGGGCGGACGGACCCCTCGAGTCCCTCACCCGGTGCGCCTACGCGCAGGAGGGCCTGCCGCCGCCGGAGACGCAGGTGGAGGTCTGGTCGCCGGACGGCCGGTTCCTCGGGCTGGTCGACTTCCTGTGGCGCGACCAGCGGGTGGTGGGCGAGGCCGACGGCCTGGGCAAGTACGCCGACCGGCTGGCCCTTCAGAAGGAGAAGCTGCGCGAGGAGGGCCTGCGGGCGTGCGGCCTCGAGGTGGTGCGCAACGTCTGGGACGACGTCTGGACCGCCGTGCCGCGGGCGCGGCTGGCCGGGCGCGTGCGCCAGGCCTTCGCCTTCACCGCCGAGCGGCCGCCCGTGGTGGGCGTCCGCTTCCGCGTCCCGACGCTGGACGAGCTGCTGACGCCTCCGTGGGACCGGCCGTACTGATCCTCGCGTCCAGATCCGGGCGTACGAGGGCCTCGCCGGCGCACGACGACCAGTACGAGGTCCAGCAGCGGCGCGGCGGGACGGGCGGTCCGTGCTAGCGGGCGCGGCGCGAGAGCCGGTCGGCGTCCAGGATCGTCACGGCGCGCGAGTCGACCCGCATCCAGCCGCGCGACGCGAAGTCGGCCAGCGCCTTGTTGACCGTCTCGCGGGAGGCGCCGACCAGCTGGGCCAGCTCCTCCTGCGTCAGGTCGTGGTGCACGCGCACCCCGTCGGCCTCCTGCGTGCCGAAGCGCTCGGCCAGGCCGAGCAGCGCCTTGGCCACGCGGCCGGGGACGTCGGTGAAGATCAGGTCGGCGAGCGCGTCGTTGGTGCGGCGCAGCCGGCGCGCGAGAACGCGCAGGAGCTGCTCGGCGATCTCGGGACGGTCGTTGATCCACGGCCGCAGCGAGCTGTGCGCGAGCGAGGCGAGGCGGGCGTCGGTGAGCACGGTGGCCGACGCCGTGCGCGGGCCCGGGTCGAACAGCGACAGCTCGCCGAACATGTCGCTCGGCCCCATGACCGACAGCATGTTCTCGCGGCCGTCGGCGGCGCGGCGGCCGACCTTCACCTTGCCGCTGAGCACGATGTAGAGGGTGTCGCCCTGCTCGCCCTCGGCGAAGACCGTCTCGCCGCGGGTGTAGTCGCCGTACTGCAGGGCGGAGGCCAGCGCCTCGCGGGCCTCGGCCGCGACGCCCTGGAACAGGCCGGCGCGCGCCAGCACGTCGTCGCCGGTGCTCTCCTCGGTCGTGCTGCTCACAGCGATCCTTCTCCCGCTCGGTCGGTCCGCCCGGGAGTGTCCCACGTCACCTGCGGCTAGCGGGGACGACCCGGCAGCAGGCTCGACAGCCGGCGGCGCCGCCAGTAGCGCTCGAGCGCGGGCGCGAAGCCCTCGCTGACGTAGGTCTCGACCTCCTCGGGGCGGGCCGAGTCGAGGAACGACTCCAGCTGGTCGCTGACCGAGTCGACGCGCAGCGGCCGCTCGACGCGCTCCATCATCAGCATGAGGACGAGCAGCAGCACGGGCAGCAGCAGCGCGACGACGAGCAGGGGCACGCTGTGCATGATCCTCCTGGCCGTCAGGCCGTGGCGCGGCGGGGGTCGAGCGGCAGCGCCGACAGGCACAGCGCCGGCTGCTCGCGGTAGCGCGCGATCAGCTCGCCGGTGGCCTCGCCGATGCGGCGGTGCAGCGCGTTGCGGTAGGCGGAGAGCTGGGCCTCGGCGACGCGCAGGTCGTGCTCGAAGGCGGCCTGCCCCTCGACGTCGTCGCGCTCGACGCGGCGGTCCCACAGCTCGGCCAGGCTGGGCAGCGGCGGGATGTCGTCGACCGGCAGCACCTCGACGAGGACCTGGCGGCCGGCGCCGACCCGCTCGGTCGTGAGCACGGGGCGCAGGTGGTCCTGGTCCAGCTCCTTGCCGGAGCCGGCCCGCTGCACGTCCAGCCGCGCCTGCAGGATGCGGCGCCAGTACGACACCTTGCCCTCCTCGGCGGTCAGCGCGCGGCGGTACTCCCGCAGGGCCTCGATCGACAGGTGGGCGTAGTCGGCGTTGCGGGTCGGGACGGGGCGGGCCGCGCCCTTGCGGCGCTCCGGGACCGGCCGCTCGGCCAGGCCCAGGCCCCCGGGCACGCCACGCGTGGCGCCGGTGCTGTCGGGTCGTCCGGTCTGCGTGTCCACGTGTCCCTCCTCGCGATCACTCTGTGTGACCGACCCTCAGGATGTCGTCACGCAGTGCTGATCCTTGAGCAGCGTCACCCGCTCGGGGCAGCGGCAGGCGGGGCCTGCCTCCCCCGCCTAGGCTCGGGACGTGGTCACGAGCGCGCTCCCCGGCGGTGCCGCGAGCCGGACCGCCCTGGTGCGCCGGTCCCGCCGGATCGCCCGCGACCTGGCCGTCCTGCACCCGGACGCGCACTGCGAGCTGGACTTCACGACCCCGCTCGAGCTGGCGGTCGCCACGATCCTGAGCGCCCAGTGCACGGACAAGCGGGTCAACGAGGTGACGCCCGCGCTGTTCCGCCGCTACCCGACCGCCGCGGCCTACGCCGGGGCCGACCGCGAGGAGCTCGAGGGGCTGATCCGGCCCACCGGCTTCTTCCGCAACAAGGCGTCCAGCCTCATCGGCCTCGGCGCCGCGCTGGTGGAGCGGCACGGCGGCGAGGTGCCGGGCAGGCTCGAGGACCTGGTGCAGCTGCCCGGCATCGGCCGCAAGACCGCGAACGTCGTGCTCGGCAACGCCTTCGGCGTGCCCGGGCTGACCGTCGACACGCACTTCGGCCGGCTGGTCCGGCGCTTCGGCTGGACCGAGCTGGAGGACCCGGTGAAGGTCGAGCAGGTCGTCGCCGACCTGCTCCCCAAGAGCGACTGGACGATGTTCAGCCACCGGGTGATCTTCCACGGCCGGCGGGTCTGCCACTCCCGCACGCCGGCCTGCGGCGCCTGCGGGGTGGCCGCGCTGTGCCCGTCGTACGGCCTCGGCCCGACCGACCCGGCCGTCGCGGCGAAGCTCGTGAAGGGCCCCGCGTGAGGCGCTCGCAGTGGGCGGCGCTCGCCGGCGTGGCCGTCCTGCTGGCGGGTGCCTTCGTGGTCCGCGCGCAGGACCAGCCGCGGCCGGACACCCCCAGCCTCGCCCCGCTGCGGGAGGCCGCCGCGCTGGCGCCGTGCCCGCGGGGGCTCGGACCGGACGTGCCCGCGCTGGTGCTGCCCTGCCTCGGCGGCGGGCCGGACGTCGACCTGCGCGCCGCGGCGCCGGGCAGGCCCACGCTGGTCAACGTCTGGGCGACCTGGTGCCCGCCGTGCGTCGAGGAGGTGCCGGACCTCGTGGCCTTCGCCGACGAGGCCGGCGGCCGGGTCGGGCTCGTGGGAGTGCTCACCCAGGACCCGCAGCGCAACGGGCTGGAGTTCGCCCGGCAGCTCGGGATGCGCTACCCGAGCGTCGTGGACGACCAGGGCGAGGTGTTCCGGGCCTTCCGCCCCGGCCCGCCGGTGACCCTGTTCCTCGACGCGCAGGGCCGCGTCGTGCACAAGCGCAGCGGGCGCTTCAAGGACGTCGCGGAGATCGAGGCCCTGGTCGCCGAGCACCTCGGGGTGCGGCTGTGAGCGCGCCCGGCTGGCTGGACGAGCTGGTCCGGGTGCTCCCGGACGTGACCGGCGAGGAGCTCAGCCGCTTCCTCCTGCCGACCACCGGCGGGCGGCACAGCGCCGTGCTCGTGCTGTTCGGCGAGGGCGCGACCGGTCCGGACGTGCTGCTGATCGAGCGCGCGCACACCATGCGCTCGCACGCCGGCCAGCCGGCCTTCCCCGGCGGCGCGCTCGACCCCGAGGACGGCGACCCCGACGGCGACGGGCCGGTGATCGCGGCCCTGCGCGAGGCGCGCGAGGAGGTCGGCCTCGACGCCGCCTCGGTCGAGGTGCTGGGCCGGCTGCCGGCGCTGTTCCTGCCCCCGTCGGGCTTCGTCGTCCACCCGGTGGTCGCCTGGTGGCGCGACCCCCACGAGGTGCACGTCGTCGACGAGGCCGAGGTGGCCGCCGTCGCGCGCGTGCCGATCGCCGAGCTCGTCGACCCGGAGAACCGCCTGCGCGTCCGGCACCCCAGCGGCTGGGTCGGCCCGGCGTTCGAGGTCCGGGACCTGCTGGTCTGGGGCTTCACCGCCGGGCTGCTCGACAGGCTGCTCGCCCTCGGCGGGTGGGAACGGCCGTGGGACACCGGCCGCAGCCGCACGCTCGACCCCGAGACGGCCGCGCTGGCACAGCGCGGCGCCACCTTCCCCGCCGGCCTGCCCGGCGCCCCTGACCCGAGGAGCACCCCGTGAAGACGCTCGTCCGCGCCACCGTCCTGACCGCCGCGCTCGTGCTCACCGCCTGCGGCGGGGGCGGCGAGGAGAGCGGCGGCGAGGGCTCGGTCACCGCGACCGGCCCCGCCGACGCGCAGGTCGCCACCGTCGTGAGCAACGACCAGATCAAGTTCGCGCCCGCGACGGTGAACGCGAAGGTCGGCACCCTCGCGCTGACCCACAGGAACGGCGGGTCGATCCCGCACAACCTGGTGTTCGCGGACAAGAGCCTCGGCGGCACGGAGACCCTCACGGGCGGCAAGAGCGAGACGATCACCCTGACCTTCAAGGAGCCGGGGACCTACGACTTCGTCTGCACGATCCACAGCGGCCAGGACGGCAAGGTCGTCGTCTCCTAGGCGCCACCGCCGTAGGGTCCGGTCGTGACCGGCAGCCTGCTCGACGTCGTGCTCGTGGTGGCGTGCCTGCTGTTCGCGGTGAGCGGCTACCGCCAGGGCTTCGTCGTCGGCGTGCTGTCGTTCGTCGGCTTCCTCGGCGGCGGCGTGCTCGGCGCGCGGCTGGCCCCCTCGGTCGCGGGGTCGGCGTTCTTCTCGCAGTTCCCGCGCACCGTCGTCGGGCTCGGCGTCGTCTTCCTGCTCGCGAGCGTCGGGCAGCTGCTCGCCACGATCATCGGCGGCGCGCTGCGCAAGCGGCTCACCTGGCACCCGGCACGCCAGGTGGACGCGCTCGCCGGGGCGGTCATCAGCGTCGTCAGCCTCCTGCTCGTCTCCTGGCTGGTGGGCCGGGCCGTGGCGAGCTCGCCGTACCCCGGCCTGGCCGCGCAGGTGAAGCGGTCCGCCGTCCTCACCACCGTCGACGGCCTGGTGCCGATGTCCGGGCAGCGCTTCTTCACCTCGTTCCGCGACCTCGTCGACGAGGGCGGCTTCCCGGAGGTGTTCGACGGGCTGCGCGCGCCCGACGTCACCGACGTCGAGCCGCCCGACCCGCGGCTGGCCGGCAGCGCCGTGGTGAAGCAGGTCGAGCCGAGCGTCCTGAAGATCACCGGCGTGGCGGAGGACTGCCGCAAGAGCGTCGAGGGCAGCGGCTTCGTCTACGCCCGCGAGCGCGTCATGACCAACGCGCACGTCGTCGCGGGCGTCAAGGAGCCGAAGGTCAGCGTCGGCAAGCAGGAGCTGGACGCCACGGTGGTGCTGTTCGACCCGTCCACCGACGTGGCGGTGCTAGCCGTCCCGGGGCTGACCCGCCCGGCGCTGCCCTTCCTCGACGCGCCGGCCGCGTCCGGGGCGGACGCCGTGGTCGTCGGCTACCCCGAGGACGGGCCGTTCGACGCCCGGGCCGCGCGCGTGCGCAGCACCATCCCCGCCCGGGGCCAGGACATCTACGGCCGCCGGCAGGTCGAGCGCGAGATCTACGCGCTGCGGGCGCTGGTGCGCCAGGGCAACTCCGGCGGGCCCCTGGTCGACCCGCGCGGGCGCGTCCTCGGTGTGATCTTCGCCGCCGCAGCGGACGACCCGAACATCGGCTACGCGCTCACGGTGGCGGAGGTCGCGGACGAGGCGCGCGAGGGCGCCGCCGCCACGCGCCGCGTCAGCACGCAGGACTGCTCCTGAGAGGTGTCGGTCGGCGCGAGGCGGGAAGTGCTTGCAGTACGCTTGCTATTGCAAGCACACCGTACGAGCGCCGAGGAGGTGCCATGCCCACCCGCACCCGGACCCGTGTCGTGCGCCGTATCGGCGCGGACCCGACCAGCACCGCCCTGCTGCTCGCCGGGCCCGCGGCCCTGGAGCTGTGGCCGGGCGTCCGCCGCGTCGGCGAGGTCGGTGGCCGCGCCCTGGTGGAGGCCGAGCTGGTCGCCGCGCGCGAGGAGGGCGAGTGCGTCCCGACCGCCGCCTCCGTGCGCGCGCTGCCGCCGCAGCGCACCCCCACGTCGTTCGTGACCCGGTTCGCCTGGACCGGCCCCGGTCTGCCCGGCACCGATGGCACGCTCACCCTCGCCTACGCGCCCGGCGCCGACGGCACGCCGTCCACGCACGCCGCGCTCACGCTGGACAGCGCCGGGCTCGAGGACAGCCGGGTCGACGCCCGCACCCTGGAGGCGATGGCCGAGGGGTTCCTCGCGAACCTCGCCCGCGCGGCCGAGTCCCGCAACCGCGCCGCCTAGAGCGCGACCGGCCCGCCCGCCCGGGCCGCCCGCACGACCGCCGGCACGTCCACGCCGTACGACGGGCCGCGGTAGTCCTCGAGCCGGCCGGCGCCGCGCAGCAGCAGCCGCTCGCCGCCGACCTCGTTGCCGCGCTGCAGGTGCGTCAGCCCCACGCACACCTGCGCCAGGCCCTGCCAGAGGTCGCGCTCCTGCGGCGGGGCGGCCTTCCAGCGCGCCTCCAGCACGTCGTGCGCGAAGAACGGCCGGCCCCGGGCCAGCAGGTCGCGCGCCAGCCCCAGCGCCTCGAGCGGCGGCAGCGCCTCCTCGGGGACCGGCTCCACGGCGTCCGGCGAGCCGAGCGGCACCGGCCGCCCGGCGGCGTCACGGGCCCGCATGGTCCACGAGCAGGCCGCTCACCAGCTCCGGCACCTCCTGGTGCGGGAAGTGCCCGACCCCCGGCAGCACCTGCAGGTCGTACGGCGCGTCCACCCAGGTGTCGCTGCCGACGGCGGTGTCCGGCAGCAGGCAGCTGTCCAGCGCGCCGTGCAGCTGCAGCGTGGGCACGCCCACGCCGCGGTCCAGCAGCCGGAGGAAGCGCAGCCCGCTCGGCCGGGTCTGCGACCGGACGGCCCAGCGGTACCACTCCAGCGCGCAGTGCGCGGCCCCCGGGATCTGCATCGCCTCCCGGCAGCGCGCCTCGGTCTCGGCGTCCGGGAAGCCGGGCCCGCCCCAGTGCCGCAGCAGCTGGCCCACGTAGGCCCCGCCGTCGCGGCGCAGCGTGGCCTCCGGCAGCCGCGGCAGCTGGAAGTAGCCGATGTAGGAGGACGCCCGCAGCTGGGCGCTGTCCGTGCGCAGGGCCTGCCGCAGCCGCAGCGGGTGCGGCATGTCCAGCACCGCGAGGCGCCGTACGACGCCGGGGTGCAGGGTCGCGACCGTCCAGGCCAGCACGCCGCCCCAGTCGTGGCCGACCAGCACGGCGTCGCGCGCGCCGAGCGCCCGCACCATGCCGGCCACGTCGGAGGACAGCGTGTAGGCGTCGTAGCCGCGCGGCGGCTTGTCGGACGCGCCGTAGCCCCGCAGGTCCGGCGCCACGGCGCGGAAGCCGGCCTCGCCCAGCGCGACGAGCTGGTGCCGCCAGGACCACCAGAACTCCGGGAAGCCGTGCAGCAGCAGCACGAGCGGGCCGTCCGCCGGGCCGCACTCGGCGACGTGGAAGCGCACGCCGTTCGCGGTCACCTCGCGGTGCGTCCACGGGCCGTCGACGAGGACGGCGGACTCCTCGACGGCCACGTCGAGGAGCCTACTTAGCGACGGTTCTTCAGCATCTCCACGTCGTCCTTCACCGTCTGCTTGGTCAGCTCCGCAGGCGGCGACAGCTGGCTGATCTTCTTCTTGCCGGTGAGCGCGAGCACGGCCGCGCCGATCAGGTAGAGCGCGCCGACCGCGAAGAAGCCGCAGCCGAGCGGGGGGCCGAAGGAGGCGATGCCGTACGCCAGCGAGATGGACAGGAAGATGAGCGCGAACAAGCCCAGGAACCCGGCGCCGCCGAACAGCCCCGCGCCCTTCCCGGCCGCGGCGACGTCCTGCTTGATCTCGGCCTTCGCGAGGGCGATCTCCTGGTGCACGAGCAGCGACAGGTCGCGGGTCGCGGTGGCCACCAGCTCGCCGAGGCTCTTGTCCTCGGTCGGCGTGCCGGGCGTCGTCGAGCTGCTCATGCGGGTCCGTCCTCCGGGGCAGGTGCCCGGGTCGCCCCGAGCGCGTCCCCCGGCCCGTACCCGGCCTTCCACACCGCGACACGGTGACTGCCGACGTGGCGTGCCGAGCTAGCCCACGTGCCGGACCTCGGCCCGGTCCCGGCCGGCCGCCTTGGCGGCGTAGAGCCGCTCGTCCGCCGCCCGCAGGACCTCGTCCACCGGCGTGCCGAGCCCGACCGTGGTCGCGCCGCCGATGCTGATCGTGACCGCGACCTCGCCGGCGGACGTCGCCACCGCGTGCGCGCTCACCTGCTGGCGCAGCCGCTCCGCGAGGACCTGCACGCCGGCCAGGTCGGTGTGCGGTGCCAGCACGAGGAACTCCTCCCCGCCCCAGCGGCCGAGCACGTCGTCGACGCGCACCGCGCTGCCGAGCGCCGAGGCGACGCCCTGCAGGACGACGTCGCCCGCCTCGTGGCCGTACCGGTCGTTGACCGCCTTGAAGTGGTCGACGTCCACGAGCAGCACGGACACGGGGAAGTGGTGCCGGCGCGAGCTGGACACCATCGCCTGCAGCGACTCGTCGAGGTGCCGACGGTTGAACAGCCCGGTGAGGTGGTCGGTCCGCGACATCCGGTCCAGCTCGTCGGTCCGGCGGCGCAGCTCGCTGCGGAGCGCCGTCACCTCCACCGCGGCGGCCACCCGCGCGAGCAGCTCCGCGGGGTCCGGCGGCTTGCGGAGGTAGTCGTGCGCACCGGCCCGCAGCGCGCCCACGACGTCCTCGCTGGCCGACCGGCTGGTCAGGAAGACGACCGGGATGTCCGCGGTCCGCGGGTCGTCCTTGAGCGCAGCGATCGTCTGGAAGCCGTCCAGCACCGGCATCTCGACGTCGAGCAGCACCGCGTCCAGCTCGCTGCTGCGCGCGGCGTCCAGGGCCTGCTGCCCGTGCTCGGCCTCGATGACCTCGTAGCCCGCGGCCTCGAGCTCCAGCCGCACGAGCGCGCGGACGGTCGCGCTGTCGTCGGCGACGAGCACGGTGGCGGGCGGGCTGCTCTCGGGCATCTCGGGCGCGAACCTAGCGCCGTAGGGACTCAGCGCGTCACAGGTCCTCGTCGCTGCGGACGTGCGCGCCGCGGCGCAGCCGGATCGTGAGCGCGCCCAGCGCCGACGCGGCCGTGCTCGCCACCAGCACCGACAGCGTCACGTGGTCCGCCCGCCCGGGGTCGTCGAAGGCCAGCTCGACGAGCAGCAGGCTGACCGTGAAGCCCGTCCCGGCCAGGACGGCGACCCCCGCGATGTCGGCCCAGCCCAGGCCCTTCGGCAGCGTGGCGAGGCCGAGGCGCACCGCCGCCCACGCCGCACCGAGGACGCCGACCGCCTTGCCGACGACCAGCCCGACGAAGGCGCCGATCGACGCCGGGTCGCGCACCGCCTCGCCCACCGACTCGCCGCTGACGGCCACCCCGGCGGCCATGAAGGCGAACAGCGGCACCACCAGGCCGGCGGTCCACGGCTGCAGCCGGTGCTCCAGCCGCTCCGCCGGCGGGTGCTCCTCACCCGGGTCGGCCTTCACCCGGGTCAGCAGCCCGAGGGCGACGCCGGCCACCGTGGCGTGCACGCCGCTGGCGTGCACGAGCAGCCACACGGCGACCACGAGCGGGACGTACAGCCAGGGGCTCGTGACCCGCCGCTGCTGCAGCAGGGCGAAGACGGCGCAGAGCGCGGCGGCGCCGAGCAGCGGCAGCACCTGCAGGTCAGCGGTGAACAGCAGCGCGATGAGCAGGATCGCGACGAGGTCGTCGACGACCGCGAGCGACAGCAGGAAAACCCGCAGGCCGGACGGCGCGTGCGAGCCGACGACCGCGAGGACGCCCAGCGCGAAGGCGATGTCGGTCGCCGTGGGCACCGGCCAGCCGCGCGCGGCCACCGGGTCGCCCGCCGTCACCGCGAGGTAGAGCAGCGCCGGCACGACCACCCCGCCGGCCGCGGCCAGCACGGGCAGCAGCGCCGACCGCCGGTCGGACAGCTCGCCCACCACGAACTCCCGCTTCACCTCGAGCCCGGCGACGTAGAAGAAGACGGCCAGCAGCCCGTCGGCCGCCCAGGTCTCGGCGTCGAGCCGCGCCCCGAGGGACGCCGGCCCGAAGGTCAGCTCGCGGAGCGCCTCGTAGCCGTCGTGCAGCGGGGTGTTCGCGGCGACCAGCGCGAGCAGCGCGGCGACGAGCAGGATGACCCCGCCGACCTGCTCGACGCGCAGGAAGTCGATGTACTTGGCAGCGGGCGCGGCTCCGTCGTCCCGACCGGTCACAGGAAGTACCGGAGGTAGAAGTACGGCACCGACAGGCCGATGGTCACCACCGTCACCACCAGGCCGTACTTGGTGAAGGTCCAGAAGCTGATCGGGTAGCCGTTGCGCGCGGCGATGCCGAGGACGACGACGTTCGCGCTGGCGCCGATGGCCGTGGCGTTGCCGCCGAGGTCGGAGCCCACGGCCAGCGCCCACCACAGCGGGGTGCCGTCGGCGCCCGGGGGCAGGCCCTCGATGAGCGACTCCACGAGCGGCGCCATCGTCGCAACGTACGGGATGTTGTCGACGATCGCCGACAGCACTGCCGACCCGCCGAGCAGCACTCCCGCCGCGACGCCCACGCGGCCGTCGACGGCGTCGGTGGCGACCCGCGCGAGCGACTCCACCACGCCCACGCGCACCAATGCGCCGACCATGACGAACAGCCCGGCGAAGAAGGCGAGGGTGGGCCACTCGACCTCCTTCAGGAACGGTGCCGGGTCGCGGCGGGCGAGCAGCACGAGCAGCCCCGCCCCGAGCAGAGCCACCACCGACGGCTCGTAGTCCAGGGCACCGACGTGCAGCACGAAGCCGGCCGTGACCAGCGCGAGCACCGCCAGCCCCCGCACGAGGAGGGGCCGGTCGCTGATCGCCTCCTTCTCGTCGAGCGCCATCACCTCCGCGACCCGGTCGGGCTGGTAGGCGAAGGCGCCCCGGAACATCACCCGGCACAGCAGCACGAAGGCGACCATCAGCAGCAGCACCAGCGGCGCGAGGTTGGTGAGGAAGTCGACGTAGGTGAGCCCGGACTGGCTGGCGATGATGATGTTCGGCGGGTCGCCCACGAGCGTGGCCGTGCCGCCGATGTTCGACGCCATCACCTCGGCGATCAGGAAGGGCACGGGCGGTGCACCCAGCCGCTCGCAGATCAGGATCGTGACCGGCGCGACGAGCAGCACGGTCGTCACGTTGTCGAGCATCGCGCTCGCCAGGGCGGTGATCGTGACGAGCAGCACCATCACCCTGAACGGCTTGCCGCGCGCGCGCTTGGCCGCCCAGATCGCGACGTAGTCGAAGACGCCCGTCTGGCGCAGCACCCCGACGATCACCATCATCCCGAGCAGCAGGAAGATGACGTCCCAGTCGACGCCGGTCTCCTTGTCGTGGAAGGCCTCCTGCGCGTCCAGGACGCCCAGCGCGAGCATCAGCCCGGCGCCGGTCAGCGCCACCGCGACCCGGGAGAAGCGCTCGGTCGCGATGGCGACGTACGCCCCGGCGAAGACCAGGACGGCGAGCAGCGTCACCGGTCACCGAGCAGGCAGGTCAGCAGGGCGGACGAGGTGATCCCGCCGAGGATCGCGGTGCCGTCGACCACGGCCACGAGCGGTGCGCCCTTCTCGATCATGGCAGCGGCGACCTCGACCAGGTGCGCGTCGGCGGACACGGTGGGCAGCGCGTCGCCCTCACGGGAGACCAGGTCCTGGACGGTCCGGCCGTCCAGGCGTGCGAGCAGCTGCGACAGGTCGCCCGCGCCGAGGACGCGGGCCAGGGCGCGGTCCTCGACCGCGTAGTCGGGCACCAGGAAGCGCAGCATCGCGATGTCCGGCAGCGCTCCCACGATGCTGTGCCCCGGATCCTCGACGAGCAGGACGTCGACGTCCTCCTGCGCCAGCAGGCGCGCAGCCGTCAGTGCCGGATCCGTGGTCTGGACGACGGGGTACGGGCGGACGATCTCGCGCGCCCTCACGGGGCGGCAGACGGGCGGTCGAGCGTCGTCACGGGGTCTCCGGGGGGTGGTCAGGCCAGCAGGACTGCCGACCAGACTTCCCGGCGCACCGGGGACCATCCTGCCAGAGGCGGCTCGCGGCTCGCGGCGCGCGCGCCGGAGGCGAGGGCCCTAGCCCCGCAGGCGGATCCTCGGGTCGAGCGCGGCGACGACGGCGTCGGCCACCGCGTTGGCGGCGATGACGAGGATCGCGACGAACGTCACGATGCCGACGACGAGCGACCGGTCCTGGGCCCCCAGCGCCGAGAACAGCAGCCCGCCGACGCCCGGCACCTGGAAGACGCCCTCCACGATGAGCAGCCCGGTCACCAGCTGCCCCAGGTTGGCCGCCACGAAGGTGGCGACCGGGATGAGCGAGGGGCGCATCGCGTGCACCGTCGTGATGCGCCAGGTGGAGATGCCGCGCGCACGTGCGGCCTGCGTGTACGGCGCCCGCAGCGCGAGCGACAGCTCGTCCTTGAGCAGCACCGTGATGTAGCCCGTCGACAGCGCGGCCAGCGCCAGCGACGGCAGGACGTACGACGTCCAGCCCTGACCGGTGCCCGACACGGGGAACCAGCCGAGCTCCACGCCGAACAGCACCCGCGAGACGTAGGCCGCGACCAGCACCGGCGTCGACACGAGCAGCAGCGCGGCCAGGTCGACGAAGCGGCCGAGCCGGGTGCCGGCCCGCGCGGCGGACAGCGCGCCGGCGACCACCCCGACGACGGCCTGCACGAGCAGCGCGCCGCCCAGGATGATGCCGCTGGTCGGCAGCGCCCCGCGCAGCAGCGCGGTGACGGGGGCGCCCGGGTCGGGTCGGCCGTACGGGTCGCGCGGGAACGTGTCGCCGAGGTCGAACGACAGCACGTCGCGCAGGTAGAGGACGTACTGGACGAGCACCGGCTCGTCGAGCCGCAGCTGCTCCTGCACCCGGGCGTACGCCTCCGGCGTCGGCTGGCGGAAGCCGAACAGCGCCCGCACCGGATCGCCGGGCAGCACCGTCACGGCGAACCAGATGAGCGTCAGCGCGACGAGCAGGGTCACCGCTGCCTGCACCGTCCGCCCGAGCACGTACCGGCCCATCGCACCCCCTGCTGCCATGCTGCCAGGCGTGACGCCGACGCCCGCGCCCGTGCGCCGCAGGCGGCGCGTGCGCTGGGACGTGCTGCTGCCCGCGCTGGTCCTGCTGGGCGTCGTGCTGGTGTCGGCGTTCCCGCGCCTGGTCACCGACGCCGACCCCGAGTCGTGCGACCTGAGCCAGTCGCTGGACGGGCCCGGCGCGGGACATCCCCTGGGCTACAGCGTCTTCGGCTGCGACTACCTGGCGGAGACGCTGTACGCCTCCCGCACCTCGCTCACCATCGCGGCGCTCACCGTCACCGGCACGGTGCTCATCGCACTCGTGCTCGGCTCGGTCGCCGGCTTCTACGGCGGCTGGCTGGACACCGCGGTGTCGCGGTTCACCGACGTGTGGACGGCCGTCCCGCTGCTGCTCGGCGCGATCGTCGTGCTGTCCGCGCTGCGCGTGCGCGGGGTGCTGACGGTGTCGCTCGTGCTCGTGCTGTTCGGCTGGCCGGCGATGGTGCGGCTGCAGCGGGCCAGCGTGCAGGCGGCGGCGGCGCACGAGTACGTCATGGCCGCCCGCGCGCTGGGTGCGCGGCCGCGGCGGGTCCTCGTGCGGCACGTCCTGCCGAACGCCGTGCGCCCGCTGCTGTCGTACGCCAGTGCCTACGCCGGCCTCGTCATCGGCATCGAGGCGACGCTCACCTACGTCGGCGTCGGCCTGCAGCAGCCCGTCCTGTCGTGGGGCCAGCTGCTGCTGCAGGCGCAGAACCGCCTGTCGCAGGCGCCGCACCTCATCGTCCCGGCGTTCTGCCTCGTGCTCGTCGTGAGCTGCCTCGTGCTGCTCGGGCAGGGCCTGCGCCGAGCCGCCGACCCGCTGGAGTCGTAGATCGCGCAGACGTGGGCAGAGGCGGCCGCATGAGAGCAGTCACCTGGCAGGGCAAGCGCAAGGTCAGCGTCGAGGAGGTCCCGGACCCGCAGGTCCAGGAGCCGACGGATGCCATCCTCCGGATCACCACCACGAACATCTGCGGGTCGGACCTGCACCTCTACGAGACGCTCGGGCCGTTCATGGACAAGGGCGACGTCCTCGGCCACGAGCCGATGGGGATCGTCGAGGAGGTCGGCTCCGGCATCACGAACCTCTCGGTCGGCGACCGCGTGGTCGTCCCGTTCCAGATCGCCTGCGGCAGCTGCTGGATGTGCAGCCGCGGGCTCCCGACGCAGTGCGAGACGACGCAGGTCCGCGACCAGGGCAGCGGCGCCCAGATCTTCGGCTACTCCAAGCTGTACGGGCAGGTGCCCGGGGGGCAGGCGGAGTACCTGCGCGTGCCGCACGCCGACTTCACCTCCGTGAAGGTCCCGCACGGCCCGGCCGACGAGCGGTACGTCTACCTGTCCGACGTCCTGCCGACCGCGTGGCAGGCCGTGGAGTACGCCGGCGTGCCCGACGGCGGCACCCTCGTCGTGCTGGGCCTCGGCCCGATCGGCGACATGGCGGCGCGCATCGGCTCGCACAAGGGCTACCGGGTCATCGGCGTCGACCGCGTCGCCGAACGGCTGCAGCGCGGCCGCGACTTCGGCTACGAGGTCGTGGACATGGACGCGGACGGCGACCTCGGCGAGCGCATCCGTGACATGACCGACGGCCGCGGGCCGGACTCCGTCGTCGACGCCGTCGGCATGGAGGCGCACGACTCGCCGGTCACCAAGCTGATCCAGCAGGCCGCGGGGATGCTCCCAGACGTCATCGCCGCACCCGTGTTCAAGACGGCCGGCGTGGACCGGCTCGGCGCCATCTACGCGGCCATCGACATCGTGCGTCGCGGCGGGACCATCTCGCTGTCCGGCGTCTACGGCGGCATGGCCGACCCGATGCCGATGCTCACGATGTTCGACAAGCAGGTCCAGCTGCGCATGGGCCAGGCGAACGTCAAGCGGTGGGTGGACGACATCCTCCCGCTGCTCACCGACGAGGACCCGCTCGGCGTCGACACGTTCCACACCCACGCCGTGGCGCTGGACCGGGCACCGGAGATGTACGAGACGTTCCAGAAGAAGCAGGACGGCTGCGTGAAGGTGCTGCTCAAGCCGGGCAGCTGACCGGGGCGGGGTTGCACCTGGTTGCCGGCAGCGGCGCCCGCGGGCACCGCTGCCGGCGAGGAGGGTCGCCGGCATCTTCCGGCCGGCCACGCGCGTGCGCTGTCATGGGTTCGCGGGTCGACCGCCCCGGCCGCAGCCCGCCCAGGCGACGGATCCGCCCGCGGTCTGAGACAGGCGTCACGGGTCCTCGACCTCGGCAGTCCTACGGCGGAGCCCCGACGAGGTAGGGGATCAAGACCTCGGCGAGAGGCCAACCCCAGCCATCGGCCCTCGCTCCTATCGTGAAACCGGTTGCTACACAGGCACTTTGACGCTTCGGAACTGTCAGAGGTCGACCGTAGGTTCTAGGCATGGCAGCAGGTCAGAGCGCGCTTGCGGTGGCGGCGGACGTCGCTGCGCTGGACGCGCTCGCGGAGCAGCTGTCGGTGCTGGAGCTGTCCCGCGGCGCAGCGCACGTGGTGCAGCTCCGGGTGCTGCTGCAGCTCGAAGCCGTCGGCCGCTCGGCCGGGATGGACCTGGCGACGGTCGCCCACGCCGCGCTGGCCCTGGGCTGCTCGGAGCACCGCGCCGGCCGGCTGCTCGCGCAGGCACACGGCCTCGGGCAGCTGCCCGGCGCGCTGGAGGCCCTCGAGTGCGGGCTGCTGACGGTGGAGCAGGCCGACACCGTCGTCGAGCAGCTGACGCCGCTGCCGTTCCCGGTGCGGCTGCTGGTCTGGCAGCGCCTGCAGCACCGGCTGTCCGGGTGCGACGGCGCGCTGCCGCCGGCGCGGCTCGCGGAGCTGCTCCGGCGCTGGGTCATCGCGGCCGACCCGGCCGACGCGGTGCAGCGTCGGCAGCAGGCACGGGCTGGGCGCCGGCTGGACTACCGGCGGCGCGTGGACGGGCTGAACGACCTGTTCGCCCTGGGCCTGGACGGACCGGACACCCAGGCGATCCTGTCCCGCGTGCGCGACCGGGCGCACCCGGTCGGGCCCGACGACGACCGGACCGCCGACCAGCGACGGCTCGACGCGTTCACCGACCTGCTGCTCGGGCGTGACCCGCTGCCCCTGCACGACCCGCACGACCCGCTGGACCCCCTGGACCTGCTGGACCCGCCGCCGGCTACGACGTGCCGCGGCCCGGCAGGCGGTGGCAGGGCCGCGTGCGGCTGCTGGCCCGGTGCACCGGTGCCGTGCGGCGCCGAGCTGCTCGTCCACGTCAGCCTCCCGACCGCCCTCGGCCTCAGCCACGAACCGGCCGAGCTCGTCGGACACGGACCGCTCGAACCCGACCTGCTCGCGGCGCTCCTGCTCGCCCGACCGCGGCTGCGCCCGGTCTGGGTCGACGAGCAGGGCGTGCCGGTCGCCGTCGGAGCGCGCGCCCACGCCGTGCCCGTGCGGGACGACCCCGCAGCAGTCCGCCAGGCACTGCTCGACCTCACCGCGCAGCCACCACCCGAACGGCTGCACCCCCGACACCCCGACGACCACCCACCGCCACCAGACGGAACTGCCTGTCAAGACGCGCCGCCCCAGCCCGCCACCGACCGTGCGCACCCCGCCGGCACGCCGGGCAGCTACCGCCTGCCCCGCGACCTGCAGCGGCTCATCGACGTGCGCAGCCCGCGCTGCGAGTGGCCGGGCTGCGGAGCACGCGCCGTCCGCTGCGACGCCGAGCACGACCTCGCCTGGCCAGCCGGAGCGACCTGCGCCTGCAACCTCGGGCCGTGCTGCCGCCGGCACCACCGCATCAAGCAGCAGGGCTGGACCAAGACCCGCAGCAGCAACGGCGTCACCTGGACCAGCCCCGGCCGCGGCCGCAGCTGGCTCAGCCCCAGCCAGCACCAGACACCCGCAGCACCCGCAGCACCCGCGGGATCCCCAGCTGCCGCGGCAACCGCAGCGGTACGAGGTCAGACGGAGGGACGTGCGCGCCGCCGCGACGCCGTACTCGACCAGAACGCCCCGGTCGCCGAGCCGGGCGACCACCTCCGCGAGCACCTGCTGGCCGGCGACTCCCGCTGGACCCTCGACCTCGACGACCCCTACGCATGGTCGGGCGCCTGATCCTGTCGACCGGGCGCGACGCGGTCGGGCTACGTCAGTCGGGCTACGTCAGTCGGGCTGCCTCAGCGCCGCCAGAGCAGGTGGTGCACCACGCCGCTCGGGCTCGGCACGACCTCCAGGTGGTAGCGGTCCGTCGAGCTCCTCCGGCGACTGCCACAGACGCACTCCTGAGCCGAGGGTCACGGGAGCGACGGCGACGTGGAGCGTGTCGACCAGGCCCGCGTCGAGGAACTCGCGCACCGTCGCGGCACCTCCGCCGAGCCGGACGTCCCTGCCCTGCGCGGCCTCCCGCGCCTGGGCGAGCACGTCGGCCGGCTCGCCGCTCACGAAGTGGAACGTCGTGTCCGACAGGGTGAACGACGGCCGCGGGTGGTGCGTCAGCACGAACACCGGCGTGTGGAACGGCGGCTCGTCGCCCCACCAGCCCTTCCACGACTCGTCCTCCCACGGACCGCGGTGCGGGCTGAACTTGTTGCGCCCCATGATCTCGGCGCCGATCCCGTGCGAGAAGTCGCGGGTGAAGTAGTCGTCCAGTCCGCGCGTGCCGCCCGGCGCAGTGCGGTTCGGCCAGCTGGCCGTCGCGCCCGCCCACGACATCAGCTGGCCGGGGTCGGCGTGGCCGAAGGGCCGCTCCAGGCTCTGCCCCTCGCCGGCGGCGTAGCCGTCCTGCGACACGGCGAGGTTCTGCACCTTCAGCAGCTGACCCATGCGGCTCCTCCTCGTCGGCTCGCCGAGCGCGGCGACCGCGCGAGCATGCCGGATGCGGACGTCGTCACGCACCCGCCTCGCCGTGCGCAGCGGCCGCGGGGGAGCGTCGCCCTACCGACCGTGCGTCACGCACGCGCACCGGACGACCAGTCACGAGCCGGCCAGCTGGCCCATCGTCTCGTCGATCTGCTTGACCACAGCGGGATCCGCGAGCGTCGTCACGTCGCCGAGCTCACGCCGCTCGGCGATGTCGACCAGGAGGCGGCGCATGATCTTGCCGCTGCGGGTCTTCGGCAGCTCCGGCGACAGGACGATCTGGCGCGGCTTGGCGATCGCGCCGATCTCCTTGGCGACGTGGTCACGCAGCTCCTGCAGGAAGGCGTCGTCGCTGTCGGTGGTCGTCCCCTTCACCGTCACGAAGGCCACGATCGCCTGCCCTGTCGTGGCATCCGCGGCGCCGACGACCGCGGCCTCCGCGACCTTCGGGTGCGACACCAGTGCCGACTCCACCTCGGTGGTCGAGATGCGGTGGCCGCTGATGTTCATGACGTCGTCCACGCGGCCGAGCAGCCACAGGACGTGGTCGTCGTCCCACTTCGCGCCGTCGCCGGCGAAGTACTGGCCCTCGAAGCGGGACCAGTAGGTGTCGCGGTAGCGCTGCTCGTCGCCCCAGATCCCGCGCAGCATCGACGGCCACGGCTCCGACAGGGTGAGGAAGCCGCCGCCGGTCTCGCCGACGGACCGGCCCTCGCCGTCGACGACGTCCACCGCGATGCCCGGCAGCGGGCCCATCGCCGAGCCCGGCTTGGTGCTCGTGACGCCGGGCAGCGGGGCGACCATCATCGCGCCGGTCTCGGTCTGCCACCAGGTGTCCACGATCGGGCAGCGGTCCCCGCCGATGACCCGGCGGTACCACATCCAGGCCTCCGGGTTGATCGGCTCACCGACGCTGCCGAGCAGCCGCAGCGAGCTCAGGTCGCGCCCGGCCGGCAGGTCCTCGCCCCACTTCATGAAGGTGCGGATCGCGGTGGGGGCGGTGTACAGGATGGTCACGCCGTACTGCTCGACGATCGACCACCAGCGGTCCCGACCGCCGGCGTCGGGCGTCCCCTCGTACATCACCTGCGTCGCACCGTTGGCGAGCGGGCCGTACGTCAGGTAGCTGTGGCCGGTCACCCAGCCGACGTCGGCGGTGCACCAGTAGACGTCGGTCTCGGGCTTGAGGTCGAAGACCGCCCAGTGCGTCCAGGCGCACTGCGCGAGGTAGCCGCCGGAGGTGTGCAGGATCCCCTTCGGCTTGCCGGTCGTGCCGGAGGTGTAGAGCAGGAACAGCGGCTGCTCGGCGTCGAAGGCCTGCGCCTGGTGCGCCTCCGGCTGCGCCTCGACGGCGTCGTGCCACCAGACGTCGCGGCCCTCGACCCACGCGACGTCCTGCTTGGTGCGCTTGACGACGACCACGTTGGTGACCGACGGGCAGCGCTCGACCGCCTCGTCGACGGCGGGCTTGAGCGCGGAGGCCGCGCCGCGGCGGAAGCCGCCGTCGGCCGTGATGACGACCTTGGCCTCGGCGTCGGTGATCCGGTCGACGAGCGCCTGCGCGGAGAAGCCGCCGAACACCACGGAGTGCGCGGCCCCGATGCGCGCGCAGGCCAGCATCGAGATGACGGCCTCGGGCACCATCGGCAGGTAGATGCAGACGCGGTCGCCGGCCTGCACGCCGAGCGCCTCGAGGCCGTTCGCCGCCTGCGACACGAGCACCTGCAGCTCGGCGTAGGTGATGTCGCGCCGGTCGTCCTCCGGCTCGCCCACCCAGTGCAGCGCGATCCGGTCGCCGTTGCCGGCGTCGACGTGCCGGTCCACGCAGTTGACCGCGACGTTGAGCTGCCCGCCGACGAACCACTTCGCGAACGGCGGCTGCCAGTCGAGCACCTCGTCCCACGGCCGGTCCCACTGCAGCCGCTGCGCCTGCTCGGCCCAGAAGCCGAGCCGGTCGGCGGCGGCCCGCTCGTACGCCTCCGCCGTGACGTTGGCGCTCGCCGCGAGCTCGGCCGGCGGGTCGAAGCGTCGGCTCTCGCGGGCCAGTGCCTCCAACGACGTGGCCTCAGGGCCGGTCTGCTCGGTCACGGTTCTCCTCCAGGGGGCGGGCGCCCGGCCATCCTGGTCGAGCGCCCGCGTACCGGCTAGTGCGGGGTGGCCTTCTCGGAGCCCGCGCCGGTCAGGGAGCGGACCTCCATCTCGGCGTGCTTGTCCGGGTCGTGCTCCTTGGACAGCACGGTCCCGAGCCAGCCGCAGAAGAACCCGAAGGGGATGGAGGCCAGCCCGGGGTTCTCCAGCGGGAACCACGAGAAGTCCGTGCCCAGCGGGAAGAGCGAGGCGCTCACGTCGGGGGCGCCGTCGACGCCGGGCGTCACCTTGCCGGACACGACCGGCGAGAAGAAGACGAGCACGACCGAGGAGATCAGGCCGCCGTAGATGGCGGCGACCGCACCGGTCGTGGTGAAGCGCCTCCAGAACAGGCTGTCGAGGATCGCCGGCAGGTTGCCCGACGCCGCGACGGCGAAGGCGAGCGCGACGAGGAACGCGACGTTGAGCTTCTGCGCGTAGATCGAGAGCACGATCGCGACGCCGCCGATGACGAACGCCGCGATGCGGGCGACCCGTACCTCGTCCTTCTCCGACGCCTCGCCGCGCTTGAGGACGGAGGCGTAGATGTCGTGCGCGAACGAGCTCGAGCTGGTCAGCGTGAGCCCCGCGACGACGGCGAGGATCGTCGCGAAGGCGACGGCCGCGATGACGGCCAGCAGGAGCGTTCCCCCTGTGTCGCCGAAGAAGTCCTGCCCGATCGCCTCGGCGAGCTGGGGGGCGGCGGTGTTGCCGGCCGGGTTCTGCGCCTTGATCGCCTCGGGTCCGACCAGGGCCGCGGCGCCGAAGCCGAGGCAGATGGTCATCAGGTAGAAGGAGCCGATGATGCCGATCGCCCAGAGGACGGACTTCCGGGCGGCCTTGGCGTCCGGCACCGTGGAGAAGCGCGTGAGGATGTGCGGCAGGCCGGCGGTGCCGAGCACGAGCGCGATGCCCAGGCTGAGCAGGTCGAGCTTTCGGCCAGGCCCTGCGCCTCAGTGGCGTACCTGCCGCCGGGCTGCAGGAACGCCTCGCCCTTGCCGCTCTTGTCGGCCGCGTCGCCGAGGCAGCTCGCTGACGCTGCCGCCGTACTTCACCATCACCAGGACCGTCACCAGCGTCGTGCCGGTCATGAGCAGGACGGCCTTGATGATCTGCACCCAGGTGGTGCCCTTCATGCCACCGACGGTGAGCTAGAAGATCATCAGCGCGCCGACCGCGACGATGGTGATGTTCTTGGCGGTGTCGCTGCTGACGCCGAGCAGCAGGGTGACCAGCGCGCCCGCGCCGACCATCTGCGCCAGCAGGTAGAAGATCGAGACGGTGATGGTGGAGATGCCGGCCGCCACGCGCACGGGTCGCTGCCTCATCCGGAACGCCAGGACGTCGGCCATCGTGTACTTGCCGCTGTTGCGCAGCAGCTCGGCGACGAGCAGCAGCGCGACGAGCCAGGCGACGAGGAAGCCGATGGAGTACAGGAACCCGTCGTAGCCGGACAGCGCGATGATGCCGGCGATGCCGAGGAAGCTGGCCGCAGACATGTAGTCGCCGCCGATCGCCACGCCGTTCTGCGGGCCGGTCAGCGAGCGTCCGCCGGAGTAGAAGTCGGCCGCCGTCGCGTTGTTGCGGCTCGCCTTGACGGTGATGACCAGCGTCGCGAGCACGAAGACGACGAACAGCGAGATGGTGAGCGTCCGCTGCCCGCCCTCGACGGCGTCGGCCGCCTGCGCGAGCGCGCTCATCGCTGCGTCCCCTCGAGCCGGTGCCGGATCGCGTCGGCGGTCGGGTCGAAGTGCCGCTCGGCGTACCGCGAGTAGACGTAGGCGATGACGAACGTCGAGAGGAACTGCGACAGGCCCAGCAGGTAGGCCACGTTGATGTTGCCGAGCACCTCGGTCGACATGAAGTCGCGGGCGTAGATGGTCAGCAGGATGTAGAGCACGTACCAGGCGAGGAAGGCGACGGTCGCCGGGAAGACGAAGCGGCGCAGGGTGCGCTTCAGGCCCTGGAGCTCCTCGCTGGCCTGCACCTCGGCGAAGGTCGAGCCCCCGCCGGCGTGCGTGTCCGGACGTTCGTGCGTTGCGCTCATCAGGGCTCCTGACGTCGGTGGGAACGTGACGTAGCGCACATTCGGGGCGTCCGCACGTGTGCGCACTAGCGTCGAGCGGCGTGACCGACCTGCTCGCGCCGCTCGTCGACCTGCCCGGCGTCGCGGACGGCGTGGCGGAGGCGCGCACCGCCGTCGACGCCCTGCTGTCGCACCGCGTGCTGCGCCGCGGCTCGGCCGAGGTCACCGCGGAGTCCGCGCTGCGCGGTGCCCGCGCGTCCGCCGAGCTGGAGGGCGCCGGCATCGAGCTCGAGCGCCTGCGCGGGCAGCTGATGGCAGGCGGCACGGTCACGCTGCCGAGCAAGGACGACCGCGGTGCCCGGCTCGTCGAGAGCGCGGTACGGCTGCACGCGGACCTCGGGCAGCTGCTCGTGCCGTGGCGGCACAGCCCGCGCCAGGCGCTGGCCCGGCTGCACGTGCTGGCCGCGTCCGAGGTCGTCGACGACACCGACGCGCTGGGCCGTCCGCGCGCGCAGGGCCAGCCGTACGACGACCCGGTCGGGCTCGGGCCTGCCCCGGAGCCGGTGGAGGTGGCCGCGCGGCTCGACGGGCTGGCACGGGTCCTCGCCAGTGGCACCTCCGCCCCGGCGGTCGTCGTCGCGGGGGTGGTGCACGGGGAGCTGATGGCGCTGCGGGCGTTCGGGACGGCGGACGGCCTGGTCGCGCGGGCGGCGGCACGGCTGGTGCTGGTCGACCGCGGCCTCGACCCGAAGGCCGTCTCCGCCCCCGAGGTCGGGCACGCGGAGCTGCACCACGAGTACGGCGACGCGCTGCGCGCCTACGTCGCCGGCGGCGAGGCCGGCGTCGCGACCTGGCTGGTGCACTGCGCGCGGGCGGTGGCGCTCGGCGCCCGCGAGGGGCTCGCGGTGTGCGAGGCCATCAAGCGCGGCCAGACCTAGGAGACGGGAACGGCGGCCCTCCGGGGAGGGCCGCCGTCGCCATGCGCGGGGGTCAGGTGATCAAGGCGTGCACGTTGTCCGTCGGGCCGGTCCCGGTGCAGGTCGCTTCCTCTCGGTGAACGATGTGGGACTGCTCGACGTGCCTGTCGCGGCTGGTCGCACGTGGGTGCCTGGCTCTCGCGCACGGACCGCCGTCGAGGAGGTCTTGCCTGCCCGCAGGCGGTGGTCCGTGCGGTCTGTTGTACGCCGAGTGGAGGGGTCGCGCAAGCCCCTGTTGTGACGACGGTCACAGGGCTCAGCGACGGCGGCCGGCCCACCAGGCGAGGCCCACCGCGCCGGCCGCCACGGCCACCCCGGCGTAGGCCGCCGGCGGCCCGGGCGGTGCCGGGATCGCCGGCACCCGACGGGTCCGTACGCGCACCGGCCGCTCGAACTCCCGCAGCCGCCAGCCCTGCTCGGCGGCGTACCGCCGCAGCGCCTTGTCGGGGTTGACCGCCACCGGGTTCCCGACCGCCTCGAGCATCGGCCGGTCGGTGAAGCTGTCGCTGTAGGCCCAGCACTGCGCCAGGTCGTAGCCGCGCTGCGCGGCCAGCTCCCGGACGGCCACCGCCTTGCCCTCGCCGTACGCGTAGAACGCGATCTCGCCGGTGTACCTGCCCTCGTCGACGACCATCCGCGTCGCGATCACGTGGTCGACACCGAGCATGTCGCCGATCGGTCCGACGACCTCCTCGCCGCTGCTGCTGACGATGACGACGTCCCGGCCCGCGGCGTGGTGCTCGTCGAACAGCGCCACCGCCTCGGCGTAGACCATCGGGTCGATCAGCTCGTGCAGCGTCTCGGCGACGATCGCGTTCACCGTCTCGACCGGCCACCCCGCGCACAGCGTCTTGAGGTAGTCGCGCATCCGGTCCATCGAGTCCTCGTCCGCCCCCTGCAGCAGGTAGACGAACTGCGCGAACGAGCTCTTGAGGACGGCCCGCCGGTTGACCAGGCCGCCCTTGTAGAAGGGCCGGCTGAAGGCCAGCGTGCTGCTCTTCGCGATGACGGTCTTGTCCAGGTCGAAGAAGGCGGCGGCGGCGCTCACGCGGCCAGGGTAGGGCGGTGTGGCGCCCAGGCGACGGTTTCGCGGGGTGCGCCACGGGGACATGCACCTCGACCGGTCCTGCCGGTCCCACGTACGGGTCCGGCTCAACCCCCCCCGGAGTCGGACCTAGCGAGACGACCCCCGCCACCCCCCCGGCGGGGGTCGTCCGCGTGCGGGGGCCGTGGTGCCGTCCTGAGGGCGGGTTCGTCGCGGCTGAACCGCTCCTCGTGGCCCGCGAGGAGCTCGCCGTCAAGGCCGCCTGTGGACGTCCACAGGCTCGACCGCCGCGCCTCCCGCCGCACGACCGCTCGGGTGGGGTCAGGGCCTCGCGCCGCACCCGCACGGCGCCGCCGCCGCGGAGGCCCCGTGACCGCTCGCTCCCTCGTCGTCACCGCCGACCCCGACGTCCTCGACGACCTGCTCCGGCTCGCCGCGACGGCGGGCGCCGAGCTGGAGGTGGCCACCGACGGCGGCGCCGCCCGCCGCTCCTGGTCCAGCGCGCCGTTCGTCGTCGTCGCCGCGGACGCCGTCGACAGCTGCGCCCGCCAGCGACTGCCCCGCCGCGACGACGTCGTCCTGCTCGGCAGCGACCTCGACGACGCCGGCATCTGGCAGCGCGCGGTCGAGGTCGGCGCCGCGCACGTCGTCTTCCTCCCGGACGCCGAGCCCTGGCTGACCGAGCGCCTCGCCGACGCGGCGGAGGACGGCGGGTACGACGGGACGCTCGTCGCCGTCCTCGGCGGTCGAGGTGGGGCAGGCGCCACGACCTTCGCCGCCGCGCTCGCCGTCACCGCCACCCGGTCCGGGCGGAGCGCGCTGCTGGTCGACGGCGACCCGCTCGGCGGCGGCATCGACCTCGTCTTCGGCGGCGAGCAGGACCGGGGCCTGCGCTGGCCCGGCCTGCTGTCGACGCGGGGCCGCGTCCCGGCGGCTGCTCTGTCCGGTGCGCTGCCGCAGATGCAGGGCCTCAGCGTCCTGTCGTGGGACCGCGGCCGGGCCGACCCGCTCCCGCTCGAGGCGCTGGACGCAGTGCTGTCCGCAGGCCGCCGCGCGCACGAGCTCGTGGTCGTGGACCTGCCTCGCTCGCTCGACGAGGCAGGGCGCGCCGTGCTCGCCGCCGCGACCACCACGGTGCTCGTCGTGCCGACGGAGGTGCGCGCCGCCGCGGCCGCCTCCCGCGTCGCGGCCGCCGTCGGCACGCTCTGCGCGGACCTGCGGGTCGTCACCCGCGGACCCTCTCCGTCCGGGCTCGGCGGTGACCAGCTGGCGCGCGCGCTGGGGCTGCCGCTGCTCGCCGAGCTCAAGGCCGAGCCGGGCCTCGACCTCGCGCTCGAGCACGGCGACGCCCCGGCGCAGCGCGGGCGGGGACCGCTGTCGGCGGCGTGCAGCCGGCTGCTGGACGAGCTGCTGCCGCTGACCGGACGGGCCGCGGCGTGACGCCCGCGCCGGACGGCGCGGCTCCGAACCTGCTCGTCGTGCGCGCGGCATGAGTGTCCTCGACGCGGGACTGCTCGACCGGGTGCGCCGGCGCGTGGCCCTGGCGGGCACGCCGGTCACCGCGGCGGCCGTCGCTGCTGCGCTGCGCGAGGAGGGGGGCGCGCTCCGCGGCGACGCCGAGCTGCTCCCGGTGCTGCGGCTGCTGCAGAGCGAGATCACCGGAGCGGGACCGCTCGAGCCGCTGCTGCGGGACCCGTCCGTCACGGACGTGCTGGTGAACGCGCACGACGACGTCTGGGTCGACCGCGGCTCCGGCCTCGAGCGGGTGGCCGTGCGCTTCCCGGACGACCTGGCCGTACGCCGCCTGGCCCAGCGGCTCGCCGCCCCGACCGGCCGTCGCCTCGACGACGCCCAGCCCTGGGTGGACGCCCGGCTCGCCGACGGCGTGCGCCTGCACGCCGTCCTGCCGCCGATCTCCACGGGCGGCACCTGCCTGTCGCTGCGCGTGCCGCGCACCAAGGTGTTCACGCTCGACGAGCTGGTGTCCGCCGGTTCGGTCCCGGAGGAGGGCGCCGCCCTGCTCGGCCGGCTCATCGCCTCCCGCACAGCCTTCTTGATCACCGGCGGGACGGGCACCGGGAAGACCACCCTGCTGTCGGCCCTGCTCTCCCTGGTCCCGGCGCAGGACCGGCTGCTGCTGGTCGAGGACGCCGGTGAGCTCGCGCCCGCGCACCCGCACGTCGTGCGGCTGGAGGCCCGCCCGCCGAACCTCGAGGGTGCCGGCGCGGTGACGCTGCGGGACCTGGTGCGGCAGGCGCTGCGGATGCGCCCGGACCGGGTCGTGGTCGGCGAGGTCCGCGGCGCGGAGGTGGTCGACCTGCTGGCCGCCCTGAACACCGGCCACGAGGGCGGCTGCGGCACCCTGCACGCGAACTCCGCGCGGGACGTGCCGGCGCGGCTCGAGGCGCTCGCGGCCGTGGCCGGCCTGAGCCGCCACGCGCTGCACAGCCAGCTCGCGTCCGGGTTGCGGGTGGCCGTCCACCTCGTGCGGGCCCGCGACGGGCAGCGTCGCGTGGCCGAGGTGTGCGTGCTCGTCCGGGGTGCGGACGGGCTGGTGCGCGCGGAGGCGGCCTGGTCCTGGGACGGGCTCGCCACGCGCAGGGGGTCGGGGTGGGAGCAGCTCGACGCGCTGCTGTCGCCGCCGTGACCGTCGCGGCCGGGTGCGCGACCGCAGTGGACCTCAGCGTGCCTGCGCACCGGTGGTGGTCGTCGCGACCCCCGGCGTCGCCCGTACCGGTGCGCGGCCTGCGTGAGCACGAGGCAGGTCCGTGAGCCGGGTGCTCGTCGCGGCGGGGCTCGCGGGAGCGTCCGCGGCCGTGCTGGTGGCGCTGCCACGGCCGGGCGACCTGCGCTTCCGGGCGCTGCAGCCGTCGGGTGAGCAGGCCCGGCGCCTCGTCCTCCCGCGCACCACCTGGCCGTTCGCTGCCGTACCGCTCGGCCTGCTGCTGGGCCCGGTGGCGGCCGCCCTCGGTCTCCTCGCCGTGGCCTTCGCCTCGCGCTGGTCCCGTTCGCGGGCGGCGGCGCGCGCGGCGGCCGCCGAGCGGGCAGGAGCCGTCGAGGCCTGCGGCGCCCTCGCCGCCGAGCTGCGCGCCGGACGAGACCCCGCAGACGCGCTGGCCGCGGCCGCCGACGTCGCGCGGGGGCCGGCGCAGCAGGCGCTGTCCGGAGCCGCCGCGGCGGTGCGGCTCGGGGGCGACGTGCCTCCTGCCCTGCTGACCGTCGAGGGCAGCGCCGTGCCGCACGTCCTGCGCGCGCTCGCTGCCTGCTGGACCGTCTGCGCCGGCTCCGGCAGCGGCCTGGCGGCATCGGTGGAGCGCCTGGAGGAGGGGCTGCGCTCGGAGCAGGCGCAGCGCCGGGCGGTGGACGCCGAGCTGGCCGGTCCGCGGGCGACGGCAGGTCTGCTGGCCGTGCTGCCGGCAGCCGGCCTCCTCCTGGCGGCGGGTCTGGGTGCCGACCCGCTGCACGTCCTGCTGGCCACGCCCGTCGGGCTGGTCTGCCTCGTGCTCGGCCTGGGTCTCGACGGGCTGGGCCTGCTGTGGACTCAGCGCCTGGTGCGACGGGCCGGCGGCACGGCGTGACGCGGGGCGCCCGCACGTGATCGGCGTTGCCGCCCTGCTCTGCGCAGCGGCCGTGCTCGTGCTGCTGCGGAAGCCGGACGGGGGGCGCCTCTCGCAGGCGCTGCCTCCGCGGACGCGGCCGGGCGCGGCGGTCAGCCGGGTCCCGCTGCCCACGGTCGCCTGCGTCCTGGCCGGCGGGGCCGCGGCGCTGGTGGTCGCGCCACCTGCAGGGCTCCTGCTGGCCGTGCTGCTGGCCGTCGCCGGACCGCGCCTGCTGAGCCGCCTCGAACCGCAGGCCGTAAGAGAGGAGCGGACGCTGCTCCTGGCCGAGCTGCCGCTCGTGCTCGACCTGCTGGCGTCCTGCCTGGCGGGCGGCGCTCCGCTGGCCGAAGCCGCCGCCGCCGTGGCCCGCGCCGTGCCGGGGCCCGCCGGGCAGCGGCTGTCCGCGGTGTCGGCAGCGCTCGCGGTCGGGTCGCCCCCTGCGGAGGCGTGGGGGGCACTGGCCGGGCCGTCTCCTGACGACCCGCTGGCCCCTGCCGCCCGCGCGCTGGCGAGGGCGGCAGCGGGCGGCGCTCCCGTGGCCTCGGCCGTGTCCCGTCTCGCGGCCGACGCACGGGCTGAGGCGCGGTCGCGGGGCGAGCAGGCGGCCCGCCGGGTCGGCGTGCTCGCCGTCGCGCCGCTCGGGCTGTGCTTCCTCCCCGCCTTCGTCCTGCTGGGCGTGGTGCCGGTCGTCGTGGGTCTGGCCGGTCCGCTGCTCGCCGGCTTCTGACGCCGGGGGCTCCGCGTGCAGGCACCGCGCCACCGGCACCGAGCCGTCCGCTCGCTGGGCTCATCCCGCGGCTCCTCGTCCTCCACAGGCCGCAGCGTCGGCAGCACATCCACAGATGCCGCGCACGACCTGGGAGCAGCAGCCCGCGGCGACGAGCGTCCTCGGCGCCGGGCGACCGCCCGGCACCCGCGCCCCGGCCCCAGGCCGGCGCCGTCCTGGAGGTCCCCATGCGCGCTCCGCGCTCCATCCGCACCGCCCCCGTCCGCGCCGCCGTCCGCCTGCAGACCGTGCAGGCCGACCGCGACGCGGGCATGACCACCGCCGAGTACGCCGTGGGGACCGTCGCCGCGTGCGGCTTCTCCGGGATCCTCTACAAGGTGATCACCAGTCCGGAGGTGCTCAGCCTCCTCACCGGCGTGATCAGCAAGGCCTTCCACCTCTCCTTCTGACCCCTGCCCCCCGCCCGGGCAGGCGCGCCCTCCGCGCACCTGCCCGGGCCCGGCCGGGAGGAGTCCCGTGCACCGTCGTCCGTACGGCTGCCGCGGCAGCGCCACTGCCGAGACCGCCGTCCTGCTGCCCGTCCTGCTCGTCGTCCTGGCCGCGGCCGTCTGGGTCCTGTCCTGCCTCGCGGCGCAGCTCAAGTGCGTGGACGCCGCGCGCGCTGCTGCCCGGGCTGCTGCACGCGGGGACGCTCCGGCCGACGTACGGGGCGTGGGGGAGCAGCTCGCACCCTCCGGAGCGGCCGTCAGCGTCAGCACCGGCGACCGCACCGTCCACGTGCTCGTGCACGCGGAGGTCCGCCCCTTCGGGCAGGTCCTCCGGGTGCTCCCGGCGGTCACCGTGAGCGGCCGGGCCACGGCGGCCGTCGAGCCGGGTGCGGCATGAGCAGGGCGACCGGCGACGCGGGTGCCACCGTCCCGATCGTGCTGGCCCTGGCCGGCCTGCTCGCGCTGCTCGGCAGCGTCACCGCGGCGGTGGCCGCCGTCGGCGTCGCCCGCCAGAGAGCCGCGGCGGTGGCGGACCTCGCCGCCCTAGCGGGTGCCGCGCACGCGCTGGACGGCCGCGCGGCCGCCTGCGGGTGGGCGTCCCGCGTCGCGGTAGCCGACGCTGCGGCGCTGCGGAGCTGCCGCCTGGACGGGGACGTGGTCGAGGTGGTGGCCGTCGTCCGCCCGCCGGGGGCGCTCGGGCGCCTCGGCGAGGCGTCGGCCCGTGCCCGCGCCGGGCCCGCGGGTCAGGCGGGTCCGGGAACGAGATGAGCGCCCGCGGCGTCTCCACAGGTGCCGTCCGACCCGGGGTCACGTGCCGTCCCCACGCGTAACCTCGGTCACGAGCGGTCGTTGCACCCGGTGTCCGGCCCGGACGGCGGCACCCCGCGCGCAGTCCGGCCGCGCAGTGCCTCGTACCGCCTGGACGGGGCACTGCAGGACGTCGAGCACGACCCGAGCAGCAGGAGATCCCCGGCATGCAGCCGTCGTTCGTCACCCCGCCGGTCCCGGAGCGTCCCCGTCCGCTGGGCGCGCTCGCGGGGGACGCCCTCCGCCGCCCTGGCGGCCGGCGTGCGATCTCGGTGCTGTCCGTCGTGCTCTTCCTCGCCGGCGTCGTGATGTTCGCCTACCCGGTCGGCACGGACTTCTACAGCCAGTACCAGCAGGGCCGGCTCCAGGAGGCGTTCGACGACCCGGAGGTCCAGCAGGCGTACGCCGAGCGCCGCATCAAGGTCGGCGACGGCCTCACCACGCTGCGCATCCCCAAGCTCGACCTCGAGGTCCTGGTCGTGGAGGGCACGACGCCCGCTGCGCTGCGGGCCGGCGCGGGCCACTACGAGACGAGCCCCCTGCCGGGCGAGCCGGGCAACGTGGCCATCGCCGGTCACCGCACCACCTACGGCCGACCGTTCAACCGGCTGGACGAACTGGCCGAAGGTGACGTGGTGGAGCTCGAGACACCCTTCGCGGTGCACACCTACAAGGCGGTCGGAGACTTCGGTGGGCACGGCAACCCCTGGGTGGTGCCCCCGACCGACTTCTCCGTCGTGAGCCAGGACGGCGTCGGAAGCGTGCTGACCCTGACGACCTGCCACCCCAAGGGCAGCGCCAAGCAGCGGCTGATCATGCGCTTCGAGCTGGTCAAGAGCGTGACCAAGGCGCCCAAGGCATGACGTCCCGCACCGCGGTGTCCCGCGCTGCGGCCGTCGCCGCCTCGCTGCCGCTGGCCGCCGGCTTCCTGCTCGCCGCCGCACCCGCGGCCAGCGCGGCGGTGGTCGCCCCCGGCGACGGCACCGTCTTCACGTCGTACGCCACGTTCGACATCCGCGCGGACTTCCCCCGCTCGCAGTCAGACCACCGCCTGACGCTGACGAGCCCCGGTGGCCCGGCCGTCACCATCGCCTCGGCCCAGGGCGGCCTCAACGGCGGCACCATGACGTACAGCCTCGACACCGGCTGCTGGACCTACCCGAGCTCGTCCTGCAGCGGCCGCACCCGTGCGCCGAACGGCACCTGGACCGTCACCCAGAGCGGCGGTGCGAACAGCACCTCGACGTTCGTGACGCGCATCCGGCCGGAGGCGCCGACGTCGGTCTCGGCCACCGCCCTGAGCCCGCGCGAGGTGCGGGTCAGCTGGCGCGCCGGCGACGAGCCGGACCTGACCGGCTGGTCGGTCTTCGAGGGCTCCGACGTCGTCGCGGACGGCGTCGGCCGCAGCGCCTGCGAGGGCACGAGCTGCAGCACGGTCATCACGTACGCGACCGAGGGCAGCGGCGAGCACACCTACACCGTGCAGGCCTTCCGCTCCGTCGCCCCCGGGTCGAGCAGCACGTTGGAGTCGCCGGCGTCCGCGCCGGCCTCCGCCACGCTGGAGAGCCCGCCGCCCCCGCCCGCCGAGGAGCCGTCGACCGGCGGAGACGCCGGCAGCGGATCCGGCGGCGGCACCGGCAGCGGGTCCGGCGGTGGCACGGACACCGGGAGCGGCTCGGGCGACGGCAGCTCGGGCAGCACCGGCGGGGGCGCCGACGGCGGCACGGGCGCGGGTACCGGCAGCGGCGGCTCGACCGGCGGCTCCGGCGGCACGGGCACCACCGGCGGCACCGGTGGGACGCAGGCCACCCCTGGGTCCGGCACCGCCTCGAGGCCGTTCGGCAGCAGCAGCACCCCGCTGTCCGCGGACGCCCAGGCCGTCGCGCAGCGCAAGGCGTTCGCGCTCGGCTTCAGCGCCTTCGGCCCGAAGCTCGGCATCCCCAAGCTGCCGCCGCTCCCGCAGTCGCAGGCCCCGGCGATCGCCCCCCTGGCGGACGGGACCTACGCGCCGACGCTCGGCTTCGAGGACCAGGTCCTCACCGAGCGCGTGCCGGTCGCGCAGAGCCCGACCGAGCGCGTCAGCGCCGTCGTCGGCACGGCGCTGGACAGCGAGCGCCTGGTCCGCAGCACCGCCGGCGCGCTGGTGCTCCTGCTCGCCGGGGCGCACCTGCGCCGCTGGCTGGGCACCGCCGCCGAGGAGCAGTAGCGCCGGTCCTGGACCGGCGACGTCCTACCGGACGTGCTTGCCGCGCACCCCGTCCGTCTCGCCGACCGTCGTCCCGTCGTCCGGGTAGGTGCTGCGCTCCTGCTCGAGCTGCGCCTGCAGCCGCGCGTTCTCCTCGGCAAGCGTCTCCTGCTCGGTGCGCACGTGCGCGACCTCGCGCTTGAGGGCGACCTTCTTGGCGCGCTTGCGCGCAGCGCCGGCGAGCATCAGGCCGAGGCCGAGCATCGCGACGGCGCCGAGGGCCGCGCCCAGCAGGAACAGCCCGCCGATCGACACGTTCGACAGAGACACCCCGAAGGCCTCCGCCGAGGCCGGGTCGGTGTTCGACAGGGCGATGCCGGCGCCGAGCACGAGGCACAGGACGAGCAGGATCAGACCGAGCACGACCACGACGGGCTCCTTGGCTGGCGGGGCAGGACAGCAGGGGCTTACCCCGCCGCCACCTTCCGCAGTCCGCTGGCCAGCACCACGTCGAGCAGCCGTACCGCCCCTGCCTTGTCGAGCGGCTCGTTGCCGTTGCCGCACTTGGGCGACTGCACGCACGACGGGCAGCCGGACGGGCACTCGCAGGACGCGATCGCGTCGCGGGTGGCGGCGAGCCAGGCCGCACCCCGGACGTAGCCCTGCTCGCTGAAGCCCGCGCCGCCGGGATGGCCGTCGTACACGAAGACCGTGCACTGGCCGGTGTCCGGGTGCAGGGCGGTGGACACGCCGCCGATGTCCCAGCGGTCGCAGGTCGCGAACAGCGGTAGCAGGCCGATCGCGGCGTGCTCAGCAGCGTGCGCGGCGCCCGGCACGTCCGCGGAGGACAGCCCGGCCGCGTCGAGCAGGTCGGGCGCGACGGTGTACCAGACGGCGCGCGTCCGGAGCTGGCGCGGCGGCAGGTCGAGCGGCTCCTCGCCGAGCACCTCGCCGCTGCCGTGCCGCTTCTTCAGGTACGACACGACCTGGTGCGTCACGTCGACGGTGCCGAACACCAGCTCCACGCCGTCGTACGACGCGACGCGCAGGGCGTCCACGACCTCGATGTCGGTCACCTCGCGGGCGGAGGTCGAGTAGTCGGGCTCGTCGGCGTGGACCAGCGCCACGGCCTCGTCCAGGTCGAGCGAGTCGACGACCCAGCTCTCGCCCTGGTGCAGGTAGACGGCGCCCTCGTGCGCCTGCGCGTGCGAGGCGGCGTGGTCGACGGTGCCGAGCAGGCGGCCGGTGGCCTTCTCCACGAGTCGCACGGGCGGCCCACCCGTCCCCCGGATGTCGACCTCCGGCCGGTCGCGGGAGGTCCAGAACCACCCGCGCGGCCGGGACCGCAGGACCCCGCGCCGGACGAGGTCGGCCAGCAGCAGCTGCACCTCCTCGGGGTCGCCGAACAGCGGCAGGTCGTCGACCGTCAGCGGCAGCTCCGAGGCGGCGCAGCCGAGGTGCGGCCCGAGGACGTACGGGTTCGTCGGGTCGAGCACGGTCGTCTCGACCGGCCGGCCGAACAGCGCCGCCGGGTGGTGCACGAGGTAGGTGTCGAGCGGGTCGTCGCGCGCGACGAAGACGGCCAGCGCCCCCTGGCCGGAGCGGCCGGCCCGGCCGGCCTGCTGCCAGACGGACGCCACGGTGCCGGGCCAGCCGGTCAGCACGACGGCGTCCAGCCCGGAGACGTCGAGGCCGAGCTCGAGGGCGTTGGTGGCCGCGACCCCGGTCAGCGCGCCGCTCTGCAGCCGCCGCTCGAGCTCGCGCCGCTCCTCGGGCAGGTAGCCGGCGCGGTAGGCCGCCACCCGCTCGACCAGCGACGGGTCGACCTCGCCCAGGGCCCGGCGGGCGTTGAGCGCCACCGCCTCGGCGCCGCGCCGCGAGCGCACGAAGGCGATCGTCCGCGCGCCTTCAACCACCAGGTCGGCCAGCAGGTCGGCCGTCTCGGCCGTGGCCGAGCGCCGTACGGGCGCGCCGTTCTCGCCCGAGGCGCCGTAGTCCGGCATGAGCGGCGGCTCCCAGAGCGCGAACTCCGTGGCCCCCCGCGGCGAGGCGTCGTCGGTCACCGGCACCACGGGCAGGCCGGTCAGCCGCGCGGCCGAGACCTCGGGGGAGGAGACGGTCGCGCTGGCCAGCACGAACACCGGATGGGAGCCGTACTTCGCGCACACCCGGCGCAGCCGCCGCAGCACGAGCGCGACGTGCGAGCCGAACACGCCGCGGTAGGTGTGGCACTCGTCGACGACGACGTACTTCAGGTGCCGCAGGTAGGAGGCCCAGTCGCCGTGCCGCGGCAGGATCCCGCGGTGCAGCATGTCGGGGTTCGTGAGCACGAAGCGGCCGTGCCGCCGCACCCAGTCGCGCTCCTCGCGGGCGGTGTCGCCGTCGTAGGTCGCCGCGCGCACCGCCATCAGGTTCAGCGCGCGGACCGCCCGCAGCTGGTCGGTCGCCAGCGCCTTGGTCGGTGAGAGGTACAGCATCGACGCCCGCTCGTCGGCCATCAGCGCGGTGAGCCCGGGGAGCAGGTACGCCAGCGACTTGCCGCTCGCCGTACCGGTGGCGACGACCGCCGAGCTGCCGCCGTGGACGAGCTCGGCGGCCTGCACCTGGTGCTCCCACGGCCGCTCCACGCCGGCCAGCCGGAGGCGGTCGACGAGCAGCGGGTCGACCCAGACCGGCCAGTCGGCGCGCCGGCCGGTGCGCGGCGGGACGTGCTCGACGTGGGTGATCCGCTCGGAGCGGGACGGGTCGAGGCACAGCCGCTGCAGCAGCGTCTCCGCGCGGGAGGCGGCAGGGCGGGCGGTCACGACCCCTCCATCGTGCCAGCCGCTGTCCCCGAGCGTCCGGACTCGTCCGGTCCCGCGGGAGGCGGGCTTGGGGCCCGGGGCACCGGTGCGGTTGGATGCAGTCGTCAGACCCCGAGGTTGGGGGCGGCCGCGCCGGGTAGGGCGGCAGCGATCTGGATCAGGGCCCTGCACGGGGCTCGTCGTGTACGTGCACTTGGAGGAGATGTCGTGGACCTGTCCCTGTCGACCCGCACCGAAGGTGACCGCACGGTGGTCGTGGTGGGCGGCGAGATCGACGTCTACACCGCCCCCAAGCTGCGCGAGCAGCTGATCGACCTCGTGAGCAGCGGCCAGTACCACCTCGTCGTCGACATGGAGGGCGTCGAGTTCCTCGACTCCACCGGGCTCGGCGTCCTGGTCGGCGGCCTCAAGCGCGTCCGCGCCCACGAGGGCTCGCTGCGCCTGGTCTGCACCCAGGAGCGCATCCTCAAGATCTTCCGCATCACCGGCCTGACCAAGGTCTTCCCGATCCACACCAGCGTCGAGGAAGCCGTCTCCGCGACCGACTAGCCGCGGTCCACCGGAAGAAGACATGGCCCTCGTCGAGCTGCTGCTCAGCCCCCTGCCCGCGCACGTCCGGACCGCCCGGCTCGTCGTGGTCGCTGCCGCGCGCCGTGCCGGCCTCGACGACGAGCTGGTGGACGAGCTGCGCCTCGCGCTCGGCGAGGCCTGCTCCCGGGCGGTCGGGCTGCACGCCCGGCACGCCCCCGACGTGCCGGTGAAGGTCACGGTCGACGACCGCCCCGGCAGCCTGGTCGTGACCGTCACCGACGCCGGCCCGGCCGCCGGGCCGGCGTCGGACGACGTGGTCGAGGACCTGTTCGAGGACGGCGCGTCGGAGGAGCTGGTCGACCCGGACGTCGCGCTGGCCGTCCTGACCGGCCTGCTCGACGCGGTGGAGATCGTCCCCACCGAGAGCGGGACGACGATCACCATGAACTGGCCGCTGCCGGTCGGCGCTGCTCCGGGCGCCACGGCCGTCGCCACCTCCTGAGCCTCCACCTCCTGAGCCGACCGCCGGCGGCCGCGCCCCTCCGGGCGCCACCTCCTGAGCCCGCCGCCGGCCCGCCGCGCCCGTCCGCAGTGACGACGGCCACCTGATCGTCGGTATGCTCCCGCCGCCCGGTACGCCGGGTGGTCCGCCCTGCCCGGGTTCGCCCCGGTACGGCGGGTCCTTCCGGCCTGCCTCGCCGACCCGGCGGGGAGGCCGTCCGCCCGTGCTGTCCACGGGCGGTCAGGCTGCACCGCACAGGAGGACCGTCCGCCTTGATCAGCTCCACGTCCCTCGCCGCCAACGGCGAGGATCTGGCCACCCTCGCAGGGGGCACCGACACGACCATCGTCGTGCTCATCCTGCTGACGTCGCTCGTCGCGCTCGGCTTCGCCGGGCTGTTCGCCAAGGAGGTCCTGGCCGCGGGTCAGGGCACCCCGAAGATGATCGAGATCGCCAAGGCGGTCCAGGAGGGCGCGGCGGCGTACCTGAACCGCCAGTTCAAGACCCTGGCCGTCTTCGCCGGACTGGTCTTCCTGCTGCTGTTCCTGCTCCCGGCCGACGACACGTCGGTGCGTGTCGGGCGCCCGATCTTCTTCCTCGTCGGCGCGACCTTCTCCGCGCTGGTCGGCTTCATCGGCATGACGCTGGCGACCCGCACCAACCTGCGCGTCGCGAACGCCGCCAACGAGTCCGGCACCAAGCGCGCGCTGCGCCTGGCCTTCCGCGCCGGTGGCGTCGTCGGCATGTTCACGGTCGGCCTCGGCCTGCTCGGCGCGACGCTCGTCCTGCTGATCTACAAGCGAGGACGCGCCCCGCGTGCTCGAGGGCTTCGCCTTCGGCGGCGCGCTGCTCGCGATGTTCATGCGCGTCGGCGGCGGCATCTTCACCAAGGCCGCTGACGTCGGCGCCGACCTCGTCGGCAAGGTCGAGCAGGGCATCCCCGAGGACGACCCCCGCAACGCCGCGACCATCGCGGACAACGTCGGCGACAACGTCGGCGACTGCGCCGGCATGGCGGCCGACCTGTTCGAGTCGTACGCCGTGACGCTCGTCGCCGCGCTCATCCTCGGACAGGTGGCCTTCGGCCAGCAGGGCCTGGTCTTCCCGCTCATCGTCCCGGCGATCGGCGTCCTGACCGCCCTCGTCGGCATCTACGGCACCTCGCCCCGCGACGGCGACCGCAACGGCATGAACGCGATCAACCGCGGCTTCTTCCTGTCGGCGGTCGTGTCCGCCGTGCTCGTCGCGATCGCGGCCTTCCTCTACCTGCCGGCCACCTTCGCCGAGCTCGACGGCGGCACCGAGTCCGACAGCAACCCGCGGTCGGTCGCCATCGGCGCCGTGATCATCGGCATCGTGCTGGCCAGCCTCATCCAGGTGCTGACCGGCTACTTCACCGAGACCAACCGCAAGCCCGTGCGCGAGATCGGCAAGAGCTCGCTCACCGGCCCGGCCACCGTCATCCTCGCCGGCATCAGCGTCGGCCTGGAGAGCGCGGTCTACTCCGCGCTGCTCATCGGCGGGGCGGTCTACGCGGCCTTCCTGCTCGGCGGCGGCTCGACCGTCGTCGCGCTGTTCGCCGTCGCGCTGGCGGGCACCGGCCTGCTCACCACGGTCGGCGTCATCGTCGCGATGGACACCTTCGGCCCGATCAGCGACAACGCGCAGGGCATCGCCGAGATGTCCGGCGAGGTCACCGCCGAGGGCGCCCTCGTCCTCACCAGCCTCGACGCGGTCGGCAACACGACCAAGGCCATCACCAAGGGCATCGCGATCGCGACGGCGGTGCTCGCCGCCACCGCGCTGTTCGGGTCGTTCCGCACCGAGGTCGAGCGGGCGCTCGTCGAGGCCGGGTCCACGGCCCCGTTCTCGCTGTCGATCGAGAAGCCGAACCTGCTGTTCGGCCTGATCATCGGCGCGGCTGTCGTCTTCCTGTTCTCGGGCCTGGCCATCCAGGCCGTGTCCCGCGCCGCCGGCCGCGTGGTGTTCGAGGTGCGCGAGCAGTTCCGGACCAAGCCCGGGATCATGGACTACTCGGAGAAGCCGGACTACGCCCGCGTCGTCGACATCTGCACCAAGGACTCGCTGCGCGAGCTGGCCACCCCCGGCCTGCTGGCGGTCCTGTCGCCGATCGCCGTCGGCTTCGCCCTGGGCTACCAGCCGCTCGGCGCGTTCCTGGCCGGCGCCATCGCGGCCGGCGTCCTCATGGCCGTCTTCCTGTCGAACTCCGGCGGCGCCTGGGACAACGCCAAGAAGCTCGTCGAGGACGGCACGCACGGCGGCAAGGGCTCGCCGGCGCACGAGGCGACGATCATCGGCGACACCGTCGGCGACCCGTTCAAGGACACGGCCGGCCCGGCGCTGAACCCGCTGATCAAGGTCATGAACCTGGTCGCGCTGCTCATCGCCCCGGTCGTCGTCCAGTACGGCATCGGCGAGGACGCCAACCTCGGCGTCCGCTTCGTCATCGCGGCCCTGGCCATCGCCGGCATCGTCACGGCCGTGACGATCAGCAACAAGCGCAGCGTCGCCGGCGCTGTCGAGATCGCCGAGAGCAGCAGCGTCACCGGCTAGTCCTGCTCCCGTCCGCGGCCCGTCCCCAGCACGTCGGGGGCGGGCCGCGGTCCGTTTCGCACCCTTTGCGCCACTCGCTCGTTGGACCTGCGACGACGCCGTACGGCCTCCGGACGGCGCGTTACGCAGCGTCGCGGCGGGGTAGTCGGAGCGTGAGCGGCACCGGGCGCGAGGTTGCGTCCCCTGACCCGTTGCTCAAGTGCGGCCAGCCGGCCGTCGATCATGACCGTCGTCGTCCCGGTTCGCCCCGGTCTGAGGAGCACACTCGTGAACGTCGCCCGCAAGACCCTCGCCAGCGCCGCGGCGCTCGCCCTGGCCGCGCTCGTCGTCGGCCCCGCGTCCCCCGCGGCGGCCCAGACGGCCCCGGCCGGCGGCTTCGCCGACGCCAAGGGGATCATCGTCGACCTGACGGTGCTGACCGCCGTGCCGCTGCCGGGCGTCCTCGGCAACACGCCGCTGGACCCGAACACCTTCTCGACGTCGAGCCAGAGCTGCCCGCCCCAGCAGCCCGAGCCGGCGACGAACACGTTCCTCGACGTGCCGGCCGCGCCCGCCGCCACCGCGGCGACCGTCAGCACCATGGCCGGCGCGCGCTGCGACGCGCCCGCCGCCGTGGCGTCCGCGCAGACCGAGGGGCTGGCCGCGCTCATCAACGCCGGCGTCCCCACGATCACCGCGGACGTCATCCGCGCGCAGGCCAACAGCGACTGCGCCGCCGCGCCGAACGCCGCGGGCTCGCTGTTCGCGAACCTCAGCATCGCCGGCACCCCCGTGCCGCTCGGCCCGCTCGGCGTGCCGGAGCCCAACACCCGGATCGACATCCCGGGCGTGGCCACCGTCATCGTCAACGAGCAGCACCCCACCGCCACCGGCCGCGGCATCGTGGTCAACGGCCTGCACGTCATCGGCGCGAGCCCGCTGCTGCGCGGCGACCTGGTCATCAGCCACGCCGTCAGCGGCGTGACCTGCCCGAACGGCAAGGGCTCCGAGATCGGCGAGGGCCTCGCCGCGCCGGACATCACCTTCGACAAGGACGCCACCCCGACGACCGCCAAGGCCGGCGACACGGTGACGTACGACGCGACCGTGACGAACACCAGCCAGGAGCCGTGCGACGTCATCTCCTTCGTCGACCACCTGAACCCGGTCTTCGAGCTCGTCTCCACCTCCGGCGGCTTCGGTGACGCGGCGGACGACCCGGCGCCGGTGCGCGCCGACGAGGGCCAGGACGTCGTGCTGCGCCCGACCGACGTCACCATCGCCGCCGGCGCCTCGGTCAAGCAGCAGATCGTCGTCACGCTGCGGGGCGACGTGCAGCCCGGCACCTACTACAACAACCTCGAGATCTTCTGCGCCGTGAACGGCAACTTCGCCAGCGGCCCGCTCGCGCCCGGTGACGGTGCCCGCCGCCGCCCCGCCGGTCATCGCGCCGGCGCCGGTAGAGCTGCCGCGCACCGGTACGGCTCCGCTGCTCGCGCTCGGCGCGCTGCTGCTGGTCGGCGCCGGGCTCGGCGTCCGCCGGATCGCGCTCCGCTAGAACTGCCCGTCCCGACGGGGCGTCCTCCTGCGGGAGGGCGCCCCGTCGGCGTCGGTAGCGTCGCGCCGGTGACCCGCGCGCTGCCCGACCCCGAGGCCCTGCTCGCCGACGCCCCGCTGGTGTGGGCGGCGCTGCAGACCGCGGGCTGGTCCGCGGCCGCCCTCGACGAGCTGCTCGGCGTCACCGCACGCACCCACCTCGACCGCGACGAGCTGGCCCCGCTCCTGCGCCGGACGGCAGGGGGCAGCGCCCTCGAGGTGCTGGCCCGGCTGTTCGTCCTCGGCACCGGCGTCGACCTCAAGCAGGCCCGGCGGGCGGGCGTGCCGGAGTCGTGGCTGGTCCCGGACGGCTTCGACGTGGCGGCGGCGGTGCGGCTGCAGCCGGTCGTGCACGGCGGGGTCGAGGTGCTGGTCGCGCACGACCCCGGCCGGGCGGCCACCGGCGTCGCCCGCGACCAGGTGCTCGGCGTCGGGGCGGCCTCGCTCACCCTCGCGGCGGCGACGCCCCGCGCGCACGTCGGCCGGACGCTCGACCTCGGCGCGGGCTCCGGCATCCAGGCCCTGCTCGCGGAGGACCACAGCGACGTCGTCGTGGCGACCGACAGCAACCCCCGCGCCGCGGCGTACACCCGGCTGTCGGCGGCGCTCGGCGGGCGGGACGTCGAGGCCCGCACGGGCAGCCTGCTCGAGCCGGTGCAGGGGCAGGCGTACGACCTGGTGGTCTCGAACCCGCCGTTCGTCATCGGGCCCGGCTCCGGCTACACCTACCGCGACGGCGGGATGGACGGCGACGAGCTGTGCCGGCGGCTGGTCGGCGAGCTGCCGACCGTGCTCGCGCCGGGCGGCCATGCGGTGCTGCTCGCGAACTGGCTGCACGTCGAGGGCGAGGACGGCGACGCGCGGGTGCTGTCGTGGTTCGGTCCGGACGTGGACGGCTGGGTGGTGCAGCGCGAGCTGGCGGCGCCGGAGGACTACGCGACGGCCTGGCTGCGGGACACCGACGAGGGCGCGCGCTTCGACGAGCTGTACGAGGACTGGCTCGACTGGTTCGCCGAGCGACGGGTGGAGGCGGTCGCGTTCGGCGTCCTGGCGCTGCGGCCCGGCACCGGGCGCGTGCACCTGGACGACGCCCCGCAGCCGGTGGCGGCCACCTGGGGCGAGCAGGTCCCGGCGTTCTTCGCGCGCCAGGAGGCGCTCGACCGGGGCGTGCTCGCCACGGCCTGGCGGCTGCGCGAGGACGTCCGGCTGCACCAGGTGGCGCAGCGCTCCGAGGAGGGCTGGATCGCGCAGACGCAGCTCCTGCAGCAGGAGGCCGGCCTGCGCTGGTCAGGCGGGGTCGACGTCTACGGGGCGACGCTGCTCGCCGGCTGCGACGGCAGCCGCCGGCTCGGGGAGCTGCTGGCCGTGCTGGCCTCCGCTGCCGGGCTCACCGACGGCGAGGCCGCCGAGCAGGTCGTTCCGGTCGTCGAGCGCCTCGTCCAGCAGGGCTTCCTCGTCCCCTGAGCGCGGCAGGCCGAGCGCGAGCAGGCCGGCGAGGAGCAGCACCAGCCCGGCGAGGGCGTACGCCGACGGCCGGCCGTACGACGCGACGATCCGCGGGTTGACCAGGTCGGCGGTCCCGCCGCCCACCATGAGGGCCAGGCTGGACGCCGAGAGAGCGGTGGCGCGCCCGCCGGAGCCCACCCGGCCGTGCAGCACGGCGTGCAGCAGCGGCCAGGAGGCGGCGTTGCTGAGGTAGAAGCCGGCGTACGCCGCGGCCGCCAGCACGACGGTCCCGCTGCCGGCGACCCCGGCGAGGCAGAGCGCCCCGAGGACGCACAGCGCGGTCACGGCGGCCGGCGTCGAGCCGCCGGCGAGCCTGCGGGTGCGCGGCGCCAGGCCTCGCGCCGACCGCGCCGGCGAAGAACGACACGGCCATGACGACCCCGAAGACGGCGGAGCCGCCGGAGGTGCTGCCGGACAGGTCAGCGAACAGCGTCGGGCCGAGCAGCTCGAGGCTGCCCAGGCACACGCCGCAGGCCAGCGACAGCAGCATGACCCGGCGCAGCGCGTCGTCGCCGAGGGCCAGCCGCAGGGTGTCGCGCACGGTGCGCGGCACGTCGCGCAGGCCCCCAGCAGCGCCGCGGCGGCGGACCCGGTGCGGGCCGGGCCGGTGGGCGTGACGAGCAGCAGGACGGCCGCCACCGACAGCAGGCCGAGGACGCCGGCCGCGAGGTAGGGCAGCACGAGGACCCGCTCCGAGCTGCCCTCCAGCAGCGCAGGGGTGAGCCCGCCGAGGACGGCGCCGGCGGACAGGGCCAGGCAGTCGGCGGCGCCGGCCCGGGACAGCCCGGGGGTCACGTCGGCCGCCGGGTCGGCCAGGTGGGCGGCGTCGACGTACCAGGCCTGCAGCGGCCCGGAGTCGAGCGCCCGGCCGGTGCCGAGCAGGAACGTGGCCAGCACGAAGCCGGGGACGCCGTCGGCGGTGGCGTAGGCCGCGCACGACGCGACGTGCAGCAGCCCGGACAGCGCGAGGACCGGCCGGCGGCCGAGGGCGTCCGCGAGCCCGCCCGTCGGCAGCTCCAGCAGCGCGACGGTCACGCCGTGCACCACGAAGACCGCGCCGACCTGCGCGAGCGTCAGCCCGCGGGACAGCGCGAGCAGCACGGTCACCGGGATGGTGATGCCGACCGGCAGCCAGCGCAGCGCGGTGAGGGCGACGTAGCGGCGGGTCGCCTGCCGGACGGTCAGGGTCATGAGCTGCTCCTGGGGAAGGCTGCCGTGAAGACGTTCACGACCGCCGAGCCCTGGGTCGGCTCGCGGTGGCCCGCGGCCCAGCGGTCGAGCACGGCGTAGACCTCGTCCAGCAGCGCGCGGGTCTGCGCCGGCGTGAGGTGCAGGACGTAGTCGCTGAGGCCGCTGACGCCGGACCACTCGCGCGGCTGGCTGCTCCCCATCCAGGCCCGCAGCTGGCGGCCCATCAGCTCGACCTGCAGGCGGTGCATCTGCTCCGTCGCCTCGAGGCCGCCGGGCTGGTCGACGAGCTCGTCGGGCTGCCACTCGGTCATGAGGTGCTGGGACTGCCACCAGCGCTCGCGCCGGGTGCCCCTGTCCGGCAGCTCGGCGACCAGGCCGAACTTCTCCAGCTGCCGCAGGTGGTAGCTGGTGACGCCGCTGCTCTCGCCCACCTGCTCCGCCAGCCGGCTGGAGGTGGACGGTCCGTCCACGCGCAGCATCCCCAGCAGGCGGCCGCGCAGCGGGTGGGCCAGCGCGCGCAGCACCTGCGGGTCGGTGACGTGCAGGACGGGTTCGGGAGCCACGGGGAGGACGGTACGGATGCAGAGACTTCTTTGCAAGTCTTCCTCTGCAACTAGGCCGGCTAACGGGTCGTGCACACTCGACGGCAGGCGCCCCGTTCGACATCTCGTTCGGGACCGACGCACACTGCGGCCGCCACCCCCCGCACCGCGAACACCCTGGAGAAGCGTGCCCGACACCGACACCTCGCCCACCGAGAGCGCCGTCAAGGCGCCGACGGGCAAGGCGCAGCGGACCGGCACGGGCACCCGCCTGGTCATCGTCGAGTCGCCGGCCAAGGCCAAGAAGATCGGGCAGTTCCTCGGCGCCGGCTACGTCGTCGAGTCGAGCATCGGCCACATCCGCGACCTGCCGCGCAACGCCGCCGACGTCCCGGCCAGCCACAAGGGGCAGGCCTGGGCGCGCATGGGCGTCGACGTCGACAACGGCTTCACGACGCTCTACGTCGTGAGCGCCGACAAGCGGCAGCAGGTCGCCAAGCTCAAGGCGCTGCTCAAGGACGCGGACGAGCTCTTCCTCGCGACCGACGAGGACCGCGAGGGCGAGGCCATCGCCTGGCACCTGCTCGAGACGCTGAACCCGAAGGTCCCGGTCCGCCGGATGGTCTTCCACGAGATCACCCCGCAGGCGATCCAGCACGCGGTGGAGACGCCCCGCGAGCTCGACCGGGCGCTGGTCGACGCGCAGGAGACGCGCCGCGTGCTCGACCGCCTCTACGGCTACGAGGTCAGCCCGGTCCTGTGGAAGAAGGTCATGCCGAAGCTGTCGGCGGGCCGCGTGCAGTCCGTCGCGACGCGGGTCGTCGTCGAGCGCGAGCGCGCCCGGATGCGCTTCCGGCAGGCGGAGTACTGGGACGTCGAGGGCTCCTTCACCGCCGAGGCGGACGCTGCCGATCCCACCGCCCCGCGCAGGATGAGCGCGACGCTGGTGCAGCTCGACGGCAAGCGCCTCGCGACCGGCGCCTCCTTCGAGCAGGAGACCGGCGAGCTCAAGGCCGGCCTCGACGTCGTGCACCTCGACGAGGCCAGCGCCCGCAGCGTGGCGCAGCGCCTGGAGGGCGCCGCCTTCGCCGTCCGCTCGACCGACGAGAAGCCGTACACCCGCAAGCCCTACGCGCCGTTCATGACCAGCACGCTGCAGCAGGAGGGCGGGCGCAAGCTGCGCTTCTCCGCGCAGCGGGTCATGCAGACCGCCCAGCGGCTGTACGAGAACGGCTACATCACCTACATGCGCACCGACAGCACCAACCTGTCGGAGACGGCCGTCAACGCCGCCCGCCAGCAGGCGCGCGACCTCTACGGCCCGGAGTACGTGCCGGACGCCCCGCGCCGCTACAGCGGCAAGGTGAAGAACGCGCAGGAGGCGCACGAGGCGATCCGCCCCTCCGGCGACGTGTTCCGCACGCCGGGCGAGCTGGCCCGCGAGCTGTCCGGCGACGAGCTGCGCCTCTACGAGCTGATCTGGCAGCGCACCGTCGCCTCGCAGATGGCCGACGCCCGCGGCGTGTCCGCGACGATCCGGCTCGGCGCCACGACCGCCGACGGCACCGATGCCGAGTTCAGCGCGAGCGGCAAGGTCGTGACGTTCCCCGGCTTCCTGCGGGCGTACGTCGAGGGGTCCGACGACCCGGACGCCGAGCTGGAGAACACCGAGCGACGGCTGCCGCGCGTGTCCGCCGGCGACCCGCTCGGCCTCGAGGGGCTCGAGCCGACCGGCCACACCACGAGCCCGCCCGCCCGCTTCACCGAGGCGTCGCTGGTCAAGCGCCTCGAGGAGCTCGGCATCGGCCGGCCCTCCACGTACGCCTCGATCATCACGACGATCCAGGACCGCGGCTACGTCTGGAAGAAGGGCAGCGCGCTCGTCCCGACCTGGCTGGCCTTCGCCGTGATCGGCCTGCTGGAGCAGCACTTCGGGCGCCTCGTCGACTACGGCTTCACCGCATCGATGGAGGACGACCTCGATGAGATCGCCGGCGGCGAGGGCAACAGCGTCGAGTGGCTGACCCGCTTCTACTTCGGCTCCGACGAGGGCAAGGAGGGCGGCCTCGCGCGCCAGGGCGGCCTGAAGAAGCTGGTCGGCGCGAACCTCGACGACATCGACGCCCGCGACATCAACTCCATCGTCATCGGCCGCAGCGCCGAGGGCGAGGAGGTCGTCGTCCGCGTCGGGCGGTACGGCCCGTACGTGCAGATCGGCGAGCAGAAGGCCTCCCTGCCCGAGGACCTCGCGCCCGACGAGCTCACCGTCGACAAGGCGGTCGAGCTGGCCAACGCGCCGTCCGGCGACCGGGTGCTCGGGCAGGACCCGGTGACCGGGTACGACGTGGTCGCCAGGGCCGGCCGCTACGGCCCGTACGTCTCGCTGGTGCTGCCCGAGGGCAGCAAGGACAAGCCACCGACGGCGTCGCTGTTCAAGACGATGGACCTGGAGACGCTCACGCTGGAGCAGGCGCTCAAGCTGCTCACGCTGCCGCGCGTGCTCGGCGAGCACGAGGGCGAGGACGTCACGGCGCAGAACGGCCGCTACGGCCCGTACGTCAGCCGCCTCAAGGAGTCCCGCTCGCTGGAGAGCGAGGAGCAGCTCTTCGAGATCACCCTCGAGCAGGCGCTCGCGCTGCTGGCCGAGCCGAAGAAGTACGGCAACCGCGCGGCGCCCAAGCCCCCGCTCAAGGAGCTCGGCACCGACCCCGACAGCGGTGGCGCCATCGTCGTGAAGGAGGGGCGCTTCGGCGCCTACGTCACCGACGGGGAGACCAACGCGACCCTGCGCAAGGGCGACGACATCGAGACGCTGACCCAGGAGCGGGCCGTCGAGCTGCTCGCCGAGAAGCGCGCCAAGGGCCCGGCCCCGAAGAAGAAGGCGGCCAAGCGCGCGCCCGCGAAGAAGGCTCCGGCGAAGAAGAAGGCGCCCGCGAAGAAGGCTGCGGCGAAGAAGGCCTGAGCGCCCCTAGGCTCGACGGCGTGACCGCCCCGGAGCCCGCCGTCCTGCGCAGCGGGCCGCGCGCGGTGCTGCGCAACGCGATGTTCCGCAAGCTCTACACCGCGCTCGCGCTGTCCAGCTTCGGCGACTGGCTGGGCTTCCTGGCCACCACCGCGCTGGCGACCCAGCTCGTCGACTCCTTCCAGGGCAAGGCGTACGCGACCGGCGGCGTGCTGGTGTTCCGCCTGCTGCCGGCCGTCCTGTTCGGGCCGCTCGCGGGCGCGTTCGCCGACCGCTGGGACCGGCGCTGGACGATGGTGGTCTGCGACTGCCTGCGCTTCACGCTGTTCCTCTCGATCCCCCTCGTGGGCTCGGTCGCGGACCGCAGCACCTCGCTGCTCTACCTGCTGATCGCGTCGTTCCTCATCGAGACCGTCAGCCTGTTCTGGATCCCGGCCAAGGAGGCCTCGGTCCCGAACCTCGTCCCGCGCGAGCAGCTCGAGGGCGCCAACCAGCTGACGCTCATCGCGACGTACGGCTCGGCGCCGGTGGCGGCGGCCGTCTTCGCGCTGCTCTCGCTGCTGAGCCGCGCCCTGGGCAGCGGCTTCGAGTACTTCCGCACCGGCCCGGTCGACCTCGCGCTGTACGTCAACGCGGCGACGTTCCTGTTCGCGGCGGTGACCGTCTTCCGGCTGCGCGACCTGCCGAGCCCGGGCCGGCACGAGCGCGTCCCGGGGGAGAAGCCGCCGTCGGTCGTGGCCAGCCTCACCGAGGGCCTGCGCTTCATGGGGCGCACGCCCCTGGCCCGCGGCCTGCTGGTCGGGATGCTCGGTGCGCTCGCCGCCGGTGGCGCGATCATCGCGCAGGGCAAGCTCTTCGCGGAGTCGGTGCTGGGCGGCGGCGACGCGGCGTACGGCCTGCTCTTCGGGTCGATGTTCCTCGGGATCGCCGCCGGGGTCGCGCTCGGACCGCGTGCGATGGGTGACCTGTCGCGGCGCCGGGTGTTCGGCCCGTCGATCGTCGGCGCGGGCGCGTCGCTGGTGTTCATGTCGCTGGTGCCCAACCTGTTCCTCGCCACGGTGGCGACGGTCCTCGTGGGCGCCTTCGCCGGCGTGGCCTACGTCGTCGGGATCACCCTGCTGGGCCTGGAGATCGAGGACGAGCTGCGCGGCCGGATGTTCGGCCTCGTGCAGTCGCTCATGCGCATCGACCTGCTGCTCGTGACGGCGACGACGCCGTTCATCGCCGGCGCCATCGGCACCCGCGAGGGGCCGCTCGGCATCAGCATCAACGGCGTCTCGGTGACCCTGCTCGTGGGTGGGCTGCTGGCGCTGGTGGTCGGTGTCGTGTCCTTCCGGCAGATGGACGACCGGCCGGGCGTACCGCTGCGGCGCGACCTGCAGAAGCGGCTCCAGCGCCGGCCGACCGTGCGCACGCACGCCGGCACGTTCGTCGCGCTCGAGGGTGGCGAGGGCGCCGGCAAGTCCACCCAGCTGCGACTGCTCGAGCAGTGGCTCACGGCGCGCGGGCACGACGTCGTGGTGACGCGCGAGCCCGGGGCGACGCCCGCCGGGCAGCGGATCCGCGCGCTCCTGCTCGACCCGGCGACCGGCCGGCTGGCGCCGCGCGCCGAGGCGATGCTCTACGCCGCCGACCGCGCGCAGCACGTCGCCGAGGTCGTGGTGCCGGCGCTCGGTCGCGGCGCGGTCGTGCTGACCGACCGCTACGTCGACAGCTCGCTGGCCTACCAGGGCGCCGGCCGCGAGCTGGCGGTCGACGAGGTGCGGCGGCTGTCGCAGTGGGCCACCGACGGCCTGCGCCCGGACCTGGTGGTGCTGCTCGACGTCGACCCGGTCGTCGGGCTGCAGCGCGCCGGCGACGTCCCGGACCGCATCGAGGCCGAGTCGCTGGACTTCCACCGCCGGGTGCGTGCCGGCTTCCTGCACCTGGCCGAGGACGACCCGGAGCGGTACGTCGTCGTCGACGCCGACCAGCCTCCGGAGCAGGTGCTCGCGCAGGTGCAGGAGCGGCTGGAGCAGTGCCTCCCGACGGCGGTCCGGGTGCCGGTCGCGTGAACGTCTTCGACGACCTGGTCGGCCAGGAGCGCGTGGTCGAGCAGCTGCAGGCCGCCGCGCACGCGGCCGCCCGCGTGGTCGACGGCCACCCGGGCGTCGCCGGCGGCATGACGCATGCCTGGCTGTTCACCGGCCCGCCCGGCTCCGGCCGATCGGTCGCGGCCCGCGCCTTCGCCGCCGCCCTGCAGTGCCAGACGCGCGGCGAGCCCGGCTGCGGGCACTGCGAGGGCTGCACGCAGGCGCTGTCCGGTGCGCACCCGGACGTCGCGATGATCGTCCCCGAGGGCCTGCACCTGAGCATTGCGGACGCGCGCGACATCATCCTGCGCAGCTCGCGCGCCCCCACCCGCGGCCGCTGGCAGATCACCCTCATCGAGGACGCCGACCGGATGGAGGAGCGGACGAGCAACACCGTCCTCAAGGCGATCGAGGAGCCCCCGCCGCACAGCGTGCTGCTGCTCTGCGCGCCCAGCGTCGAGGACCTGCTGCCGACGATCCGCTCGCGCTGCCGGCTCGCGTCGCTGCGCACGCCGCCGTCCGAGGCCGTCGCCCGCGTGCTCGTGCAGCGCGACGGCGTCGACCCCGCGATGGCCGCCTTCGCCGCGCAGGCCGCGCAGGGGCACATCGGCCGGGCCAAGCGGCTCGCCACCGACGAGGAGGCCCGGCGCGAGCGGCGCGACGTGCTGTCGCTGCCGCGTTCGCTGCAGGGCGTCGGCTCGGCGCTCACCGCCGCGGCCGACCTGGTGGACGCCGCCAAGGCCGAGGCCGCCACGCTGACGCAGCACCGCGACGCAGCCGAGAAGGAGTCGCTGTCGACCGCGCTGGGCGTCGGCGCGACCGGCAAGGGCGTCACCGGCGGAGCGCGCGGCTCCGCCGGCGCCCTCAAGGACCTGGAGAAGCGGCAGAAGAGCCGCGGCACCCGCACCCAGCGCGACGCCCTCGACCGCGCGCTGGTCGACCTGGCCGCGTTCTACCGGGACGTGCTGCAGCTCCAGCTCGGCACCGGCACCTCGCTCGTGCACGGCGACCTCGGCGACCAGGCGGGCGTCATCGCACGCGCGACGACGCCGGAGTCGACGCTGCGGCGCATCGACGCGGTGCTCGCCTGCCGGGAGGCGCTGGACGCCAACGTCGCGCCGCTGCTGGCCGTCGAGGCGATGGCCCTCGCGCTGAGGACCGGCTGAGGAGCAGGTACTCTCGATCCCGCACCACGCCGCCTTAGCTCAGTCGGCAGAGCACCTCACTCGTAATGAGGTTGTCCGCGGTTCGATTCCGCGAGGCGGCTCCACCTGTGACCTGCGAGAGCGGGTCACAGCCCTCCCCTGACCGCTGCGCCACCGCGGATCTGGTCATTCCTGACTAGTGACGTAGTGCAGTCACGCTCCTACCGTGGGCGACGACCCCGCGTAGTTGGAGTGGAGATGCACCCCTCGTCCCGGCAGCTGCGACAGCACGTCGTGCGCCGCCGCGAGCTGGCCGAGGGCCGCCTGGACCCGCAGTCCCGCGCCGCTGCGGTCTACGCGGTCGCCCGCTTCGCCGTGGCGCTCATCGCGGTGATCTCCCTGGCCGTGGCCAACGCCGCCGCTGCGGGCACGTCCCTGGCGCCGCCGCTGCTGCTGCACGCCGCCTTCGCGGCGGTCGCCCTGCTGACGATGCTGGCCGTGCTCGCCGCCGACGACGCCGGCCGGCGCAGGTGGGCCCGGCGGCTGGTGCTGGCCGACGTGGCGGCCTACGCCCTCTACAGCGTCGCCTTCGCGTCGGTCCCGGGCGCTGGCTCGCTGGTGCCGATGTTCGTCCTGCTGGCCGCGCCGCTGCTCTGGGGGTGGCGCGGGCTGCCGGTGACGGCCGTCCCGGTGATCCTGATCGCCAGCCTGTGGCCCCAGCAGGACGCGCTCGGCCACACGACCGGCACCGGCGAGGTGATCCTGCTGGTCGTGCTGCTCACGGTCCCGGCCGCGGCCGTGTCCGTCTTCGTGCAGCGGGGCAGCGCGCGGCTGGCCCGCGCCGAGGAGCAGTTCCGCACCGCCTTCGACGACGCCTCCAGCGGCATGGCCCTGCTCGACGCCGGCGCCCGGGTGGTCCGGGCGAACCCAGCCCTGCACGCGCTGCTGGGGGTCGACGACCTGACCGGTCGCCCGCTGCGCGAGCACGCCGTCGACCCGGAGGAGTTCGCCGCCCGGCTGCAGACCCTGTCCTGCCGGCAGCTCGCCGCCCGCTTCGAGACCTGCCTGCGCGCCGCCGACGGCGCGACCCGGTGGGTGAGCGTCGTCGCCTCCGCCATCTGCGACGGCGAGCAGGTGCGGCGCGTCATCGTGCAGACCGAGGACGTCACCGAGCGCCGCCAGCTGCAGGACCGGCTGACCTTCGACGCCACGCACGACTCGCTCACCGGCCTGCCCAACCAGCGGGTGGTCCAGGACCTGCTGCAGTCCGCCCTCGACGACGGCCGGCACGTCGCGGTGCTGTTCGTCGACCTCGACCGGTTCAAGCTGGTCAACGACTCGCTCGGGCACGCCGTCGGCGACCGGCTGCTGGTCGCGACCGCCCGTCGCCTGCAGTCCTGCGTGCGACCGGAGGACGTGGTGGCCCGCCTGGGCGGGGACGAGTTCGTGGTGCTGTGCAGCGCGGGGCCGGACGGGGCAGCGGTCGACGGCGACGCGGTCGCCCAGCGCGTGGTGCTGGCCCTGCGCGCGCCGCACCTGACGGAGGACGGCGTGCTCACGGCGACAGCGAGCGTCGGCGTCGCGGTCGCCACCTCGAGCGCCGACGTCGGCAGCCTGATCAGGGACGCGGACACGGCGATGTACGCGGCGAAGTCCGCCGGCGGGAACCGCTCCGTGGTGTTCAGCGAGCAGCTCCGCCTCGACGTCGTGCGCCGGCACGAGATCGAGGTCGCCCTGCGGAGCGCCCTCACCGAGGACGGGCTCCAGCTGGCGTACCAGCCGATCATCGACGAGGCGGGGCGCATCGTCGCGGCAGAGGCCCTGCTGCGCTGGCACTTCCAGGGGCAGCCGGCCAACCCCGCGGAGGTCGTCGCGGTCGCGGAGCAGAGCGGGCTGATCGGTGACCTCGGCCTGGTGGTCCTGCGTCGCGCCCTGCTCGACAGCGCAGGCTGGCCGGCGCACGTCCGCCTGCACGTCAACGTGAGCGCGCACCAGCTCGACGCCGGCTTCGTCGAGCAGCTGAGCGCGGTCCTCCAGCAGACCTGCCCCGAGCCCGGCCGCCTCTGCCTGGAGCTCACCGAGACCGCTGTGCGCGACGACGTCGAGGGCCTGGCCGTGACGCTGCAGCAGGTGCGGGCGCTCGGCGTCCGGCTGGCCATCGACGACTTCGGCGTCGGCAACGCGTCGCTGACCTACCTGGCGCGCCTGCCCGTCCGGACCTGAAGATCGACCGCTCCTTCATCGCCGGGCTCCCGGAGGACGAGGGCAGCACCGCGATCGTCACGGGCGTGGTGGCCATGGCGCGGGCGTACGGCATGGCCGTCATCGCCGAGGGCGTGGAGACTCGCGAGCAGGACCGGGCCGCCGTGCGCCTCGGCTGCCAGCAGCGACAGGGCTACCTGCACCACCGGCCGATGAGCCACGACGCCCTGCTGGGCCTCTGGAAGGACCTGCCCACAGCAGGGCAGCTGCCCGGCCCGCGGCAGGCCGCCAGCCGCCCGCCGGCCGGCTCGTTCACCGCGATCGCGCGCCGGTAGGTCCTCCGGCGCCGTCAGGGGTCAGCGCGCGCTGTCGGCCTCGCCCGCAGGCAGGGCGCCCCGCACGCGCAGCCGTACGAGCGCTGCCGCCAGCAGGCCGGCGCCCACGGCGGCCGCAGGCATCCCCGCGCCCGTCGCCGGGAGTGCCGCGCCGGCCGCGGCCGGCACCGGGGCAGCAGCGCCGCGGCTCGCCGCGGCGGGGGGCGGAGCCGGCTGCTCGCCGCGCTCCCGCTCCGGCGGGACCTGCCCGGCGGCGCGCACGACGGTCCGGCTCCCCTGCGCGCTGGTGAAGCCGCGGTAGAAGGCCGACGTCGCCGCCGGGTCCTCCCGGTCGCTGATGAAGAACGTGTCGAACTGGATCCGCTCGCGCGTCACGTCCACGACCGAGAAGCCGTGCGAGTCGAACTCCAGCTCCTTGATGTGCCGGTTGGCACCCTTGATCGCCTCCTCCACCGCGATGCTCGTGGTGCGGGGCGGGCTCCCGGTGATCTCGTCCAGGTTGTCGGACGTGACCGACGGGCAGACGAACTCGACGCCGGCGCTCGGGGACACCGACGTCGGCACGCCGGCGTAGGTGCCGGGGTCCAGCGGGAGGTCGGCGGCCCACGTCGAGTGGATGTCGCCGGTGAGGAAGACCGGGTCCCCCTCGGCGGCGAGCGCCTTCTCGAGCACGCGCTGGCGGTTCGCCGTGTAGCCGTCCCACGGTCGACGATCAGCGCGAACCCGCTTGCGGGCAGGGAGACCGGCTGCGGCCCGCCCTGCAGCGCGGCGAGCGCGGCAGCCGTCGCAGCCGGCAGCGGCGGGGCCTTCACCTGCATCAGCTGCACGCTGTTGCCGAACAGCCGCCAGGTCGGCGAGCCGGCTGCGGCAAGGCCCTGCTCGAGGAACGCCTGCTGCTCCGGGCCGGTCATCGTCCGGTCCGGCGCGTCGATGGTCGCCCCGTCGGTGGCCGGCGCCTGCTGGTCGCGGTACTGCCGCAGGTCGAGCATCGTGAGGTCGGCGAGCGACCCGAAGCGCAGCCGCCGGTAGATGCGGGTCTCCTGCGCGCTGCGCGCCTCGGGCAGCCGGATCGGCATCCACTCGTCGTACGCCTGGTAGCTGCGGTTGCGCCGCGGGACGTACGCGCCCTCGGCGTCCTCCTGGTGGTTCTCCGCGCCCTCGCGCCAGGTGTCGTTCGCGACCTCGTGGTCGTCCCAGGTCGTGATGAAGGCGTACTTGCGGTGCAGCGCGGCGAGGTCGGGGTCGGACTTGTAGAGCGCGTGCCGGCGCCGGTAGTCCGACAGCGTGACCATCTCGGTGGCCGGGTCGTGGTCGCGCTTGCCCGCAAGGGCGGCCGGGCCGTACCGGTCCTCGCCGTTGCCGTACTCGTAGAGGTAGTCGCCCAGGTGCAGCACGAAGTCGAGGTCGTCGCGCTCCGCGAGGTGGCGGTAGGCGGAGAAGTAGCCGCCCGTGTAGTTGGAGCAGCTGACCATCCCGAAGCGCAGCGTCGCGTTCGCGGCGCCGTCGGCGGCGGCGGTGCGGGTGCGGCCGACGGGGCTGCTCGCGCCGGCCGCGCTGAAGGCGTACGTGTAGCCGCGGTCGGACGCGAGCCCGCGGACGTCGACCTTCACGGTGTGGTCGCGCGTGGCGTCGGTGCGCACCGAGCCGCGTCGTACGACCCGGCCCTGCGCGTCGCGGACGGACCACGTCACCGTGACGGGGGCGCCCTTCCCGGAGCCGGGAGTCGCGTCCGGTGACGGCGTCACGCGCGTCCAGAGCACGACGCCGTCCGGCAGCGGGTCGCCCGAGGCGACGCCGTACTGGAAGACGGCGGCGGGCTCGACGGCCAGCGCGCGTGAGAAGGCGGGTCCGGTGAGGGCGGTGCCGGCGGTCACGGCGGCGGCGCCCTTGAGGAAGGAACGGCGGTCCAGGGGGGTCACGTGCGGCGACGGTAGGAGCGGCTCCTGCACCGGCGGTGACGGCTGCGCGCCGCTGCGGTGAACGGCCGGCGACCGGCGCGCGGGGTCCGCCTAGCGTGGCCGGGTGCGCATCGTCTCGCTGCTCCCGTCGGCCACCGAGCTCGTGTACGCCCTCGGCCTGCAGGACGACCTCGTCGGCGTCACCCACGAGTGCGCCTGGCCGCCGGAGGCTGCGCAGAAGCGGCACGTCTCGCACACCCGCATCCCCGTCGGCGCGACCTCCGCGCAGATCGACGCGCTGGTCACGCAGGCCGCGCAGGGCGGTCCGCCGACCACGTGGCTGGACGACGAGGCGGTGCGCGAGCTGGCGCCGGACCTGGTGCTGACGCAGGACCTGTGCGCGGTCTGCGCGGTGCCGGCGGGGCAGGTCGACCAGGCGCTCAGCCGGCTGGGCTGCTCGGCGCAGGTGCTCTCGCTCGACCCGTCGACGCTGCCGGAGGTGCTCGACGGCCTGCTGCTCGTCGGGGCGGCGACGGGTCGCGAGGCGCAGGCCCGGCAGGCGCGGGCCGTGCTCGAGCAGCGGCTGGACACCGTGCGCGCAGCCGTCGCCGACCGGCCGCGGCCGCGGGTGCTCGCCCTCGAGTGGGCCGACCCGCCGTACGGCGCCGGCCACTGGATCCCGGAGATGGTCGAGGCCGCCGGCGGGGAGCCGGTCCTCGCGGCGCCCGGCGGGCGGTCGTCACGGCTGGACTGGGCGGACGTCGCCGAGGCCGCCCCGGACGTGCTGGTGTTCATGCCGTGCGGCCACCCGATGGCCACCGCCGTGCGTGAGGGGCAGGAGCTGCTGCTGCCGCGGGCCGACCTGGCCGGCGTGCCGGTCGTCGCGGCCGTGCACGGCGACGCGTACTTCTCCCGGCCGGGCCCGCGGGTCGTCGACGGCGTCGAGGTGCTCGCCGGCCTGCTGCACCCGCAGGCCTGGCCGGCCCCGCGGGAGGAGGACGCGCGCATCCTTCGCGTTCACGACGCTGGGGTACGTTCCGCCTGAACCCAGCCCCCACGATCGAGGACGCCTCGTGACCCTGCGCCGACGTACCGGAGCGGCTGCCGTGCTGGCAGCCCTCGCCCTTACCGCCGCATGCGGCGACGCCCCCAGCAGCGGCAGCAGCGGCGGGGACGGCGAGGTCGCGTCGGCCGCCTCCGTCAAGGACCTCGGCAGCTTCGAGGCGCTCGTCGAGGCCGCCAAGGCCGAGGGCACGCTCAACGTCATCGCGCTGCCGCCGGACTGGACCAACTACGCCGAGGTGATCGACACCTTCAGCAAGAAGTACGGCATCAAGGTCGACAGCGCGCAGCCGGACGCGTCCAGCCAGGACGAGATCAACGCGGCCAAGCAGCTCTCCGGCACCGACCGCGCGCCGGACGTCTTCGACCTCGGCCCGTCGGTCGCGGTCGCCAACGCCGACCTGTTCGCGCCCTACAAGGTGCGAGACCTGGGACGACGTCGCCGGACGAGCTGAAGGACGCCGACGGCCGCTTCATCAGCGACTACGGCGGCCTCATGTCGATCGGCTACGACGCGTCGGCCGTCCCGGCGCCGACGAGCGTCAAGGACCTGCTCAAGCCGGAGTACAAGGGCAAGGTCGCGCTCAACGGCGACCCGACGCAGGCCGGCGCCGCCTTCACCGGCGTCGTCATGGCCGCGCTCGGCAACGGCGGCTCGGCCGACGACATCAAGCCCGGCGTCGACTTCTTCACCCAGCTCAACAAGGCCGGGAACTTCCTGCCCGTCGACCCGACGCCGACCACCATCGCCTCCGGGCAGACGCCGGTCGTCATCGACTGGGACTACACGAACGCCGCGCAGACGGTGGCCCTGCAGGGCAAGCGCGACTGGAAGGTCGTCGTGCCGAAGGAGGCCGTGGTCAGCTCCTACTACGTCCAGGCCATCAACAAGGAGGCGCCGCACCCGGCTGCCGCCCGCCTGTGGCAGGAGTTCCTCTACAGCGACGAGGGCCAGAACCTCTGGCTCAAGGGCTTCGGCCGTCCGGTGCGCGAGGCCGCCATGGTCGAGGCCGGCACGATCGACCAGGCCGCCTACGCCAAGCTCCCCGCGACCGAGGGCGAGCCGGTGAGCCTCACCGAGGACGCAGAGCAGCAAGGCCAAGGAGTACCTCGGCGCCAACTGGGCCAAGGCCATCAGCTGAGCAAGCGCTCCCTGCTGCCCGCGCTCGGCGCGCTCCCGTTCCTGGCCTACGTCGGGGTCTTCCTGCTCTACCCGACGCTGGTCGTCGTCGGCGGGGGCCTTCGTCGACGACGGCCGGGGCGCTCACGCTGCAGAACGTGCGGGCCGTCGTCGACAGCCCGTACCTCGAGGCGTTCGGCCGCAGCCTGCGAGCTGTCCGCCATCACCGCGGTGGTCGGTGCGGTGCTCGGCGCGCTGCTGGCGTGGGCGGTCGCGACGGGCGAGCCGGACGGCCTGCTGCGCCGGGTCGTCACGTCGGCGGCGGGCGTGCTGGCGCAGTTCGGCGGCGTCACGCTGGCGTTCGCGTTCCTCGCGACCGTCGGCTTCGAGGGGCTCGTCACGGTCTTCCTGCGCGACCACGGGATCGACCTGTTCGCCGGCGGCGCCTGGATCTTCGAGCTGCCGGGGCTGGTGCTCGTCTACACCTACTTCCAGGTGCCGCTGATGGTCATCGTGTTCCTGCCGGCGCTCGACGGCCTCAAGCCGCAGTGGCGCGAGGCGGCGCGCAGCCTCGGCGGCAGCGCGTGGACCTACTGGCGCCGCGTCGCCGGACCGGTCCTCGCGCCCGCGTTCTTCGGCTCGATGCTGCTGCTGTTCGCCAACGCGTTCTCGGCGTACGCGACGGCGGCCGCGCTCGGTCAGCCAGGGCGCGCCGATCGTGCCGCTGCAGATCCGCAACCTGCAGACCAGCGAGGTCCTGCTCGGCCAGCAGAACCTCGCCCGCGCGCTCGGCCTCGGCATGGTGCTGGTCGTCGCCGTCGTCATGGCGCTCTACGCGCTGCTCCAGCGGCGCACGACGCGGTGGCTGAGGTGAGGGCCGGCCCGCTGGAGCATCCTCGGTCTGCTCGGGGCGTTCTTCCTGCTGCCCCTGGTGGCGATGCTCGACTTCTCCACCCGTGGCGCGCCCGGCGGCGGCCGCGACTTCACCGCGTGGACCTCCATCGCGGACGACCCCGCGCTCCTCGACGCGATCGTGACCTCGCTCGAGCTCGCGGCGCTGACCGCGGTGCTGGTGCTGGTCCTGCTGCTGCCGACGATGGTCTGGGTGCAGCTGCGGCTGCCGCGGCTGAAGCGGCTGGTGGAGTTCCTCTGCCTGCTGCCGCTGGTGATCCCGGCCGTCGTGCTCGTCGTCGGCATCGCCTCGCTCTACTCCTGGGTCACCTACTTCCTGGGCAACTCGGCGCTCACGCTGACCTTCGTCTACGTCGTGCTCGTCCTGCCGTACGCCTACCGCGCGCTCGAGTCCGGGCTGCAGGCGATGGACCTCACGACGCTGTCGGAGGCGGCGCGCAGCCTCGGCGCGAGCTGGGGCACCGTGCTGCTGCGCGTGGTCCTGCCCGGCGTACGAGGCGCCGTGCTGTCCGCCGCCCTGCTGACCGTCGCCCTCGTGCTGGGGGAGTTCACGCTGGCCAGCCTGCTGAACTTCCCCACGCTGCAGGTGGCCATCAACCTGACCGGCAAGCGCGACGCCGCGCTCTCCATCGCGGTCTCTCTCGCCGCGCTGCTGCTGGCCTTCGGCCTGCTGCTCGTCCTGTCGCAGCTCGTCGGACGGCGCCGCACCGCGCGCGTCGCCGAGCCGCTCGCACCCTCAGGAGGCAAGGCGTGACCACCGGCGCGGGCGTGCACCTGCAGGGCCTGTCCCGGGCGTACGGCGGTGTCGCCGCGCTGGACGGCCTCGACCTGCTCGTCGAGCCGGGGGAGTTCGTCTCCCTGCTCGGCCCGTCCGGCTGCGGCAAGACGACGGCGCTGCGGATCCTGGCCGGCCTCGAGACGGCCGACTCCGGCCAGGTGCTCGTCGGTGGCGAGGACGTCACGCGCGTGCCAGCCAACAAGCGCGACATGGGAATGGTCTTCCAGGCCTACAGCCTGTTCCCGAACCTCAGCGCGCGCGACAACGTCGGCTTCGGACTGCGCCTGCGCAAGGTCGGCAGCACCGAGGAGCGGTCCCGGGCGGGCGAGCTGCTCGAGCTCGTCGGCCTCGCGGACCAGGCGGACAAGTACCCGCACCAGATGTCCGGCGGCCAGCAGCAGCGCGTCGCGCTGGCCCGGGCGCTGGCGATCCGCCCGCGGGTGCTGCTGCTCGACGAGCCGCTGTCGGCGCTCGACGCGCAGGTGCGCGTGCAGCTGCGCGAGGAGATCCGGCGCATCCAGACCGAGCTCGCGATCACGACGCTGTTCGTCACGCACGACCAGGAGGAGGCGCTCGCGATCAGCGACCGCGTCGGCGTCATGTCACGCGGCCGCCTCGAGCAGCTGGACACCCCCGCCGCGGTCTACCAGCGGCCGGCGACGCCCTTCGTGGCGGAGTTCATCGGCGTGACCAACTCCTTCAGCGGCACCGTCGCCGGGAGCGACCTGCAGCTGCCCGACGGCCGGCGCCTGCCCGCAGCCGTGCTCGCCGAGCAGGCCGACGGCAGCCCGGCGCGGGTGCTCGTGCGCCCGGTCGACCTGCGCGTCGCGCAGGAGGGCCAGCTCGCCGGGACCGTCCTGACGCACAGCTTCCTCGGGCCGGTCACGCGCCTCGCGGTCCGGCTCGGCGATGACACCGTGGTGCGGGTGGACGTGCCGTCGGCGTCCGCCGGCGCGACGCCCCCTGGCGCCGACGTGGGACTGGCGGTCGAGCCGGATGCGGCCTTCCTCGCGGCGGAGCGCTAGCCGCGGGAGGCGCGCGGTCCCACCGCTGCTCCTGATGGGCTAGCCCAGCCGGGCCACTCCGTCACGGCCCGTCCGTGTCATGCGCTCACGTCCGCTTTGGGGGAGCGTGGTACAGGTGCACCGTGCTGTCGGGCGCCCTCCGACCCCGGGCGATCTGCTGCGGAGGGTCCTGCCCGCACGCAGGGAGCTCGCGGAGCCGCTCTGGCGGGCGCGGCACCGCGCCATGCTCGGCCTGTTCGTCGCGCACCTGCTGCTGCTGCCGCTCTGGGCGAGGCTGAACGCCGAGCCGATGACCCACGTGCTCGGCCTCGAGCTCGGCCTCGGCGGGCTCGCCGCCCTGGGCGCGGTCTCCCGGAGCCGCGGCATCGCGGCCTCCGCCGTCTCGCTCGGCCTGGTCGGCTCCGCAGCCGCGGTCGTGCACGCCGGCGAGGGCCGCACGGTCCTGCACTTCCACTTCTTCTTCATCGTCGCCGCGCTGGCGCTCTACCAGCGGTGGACGCCGTACCTGCTCGCGCTGGGGTTCGTCATCGTCGACCACGGCGTGATGGGGCTGCTCGCTCCGGCGGACGTCTACGACGACGCGTTCTCGCTGCAGTACCCGTGGACCGCAGCGATCGTCCACGGCGGGTACGTGCTCTGCGCCGCGGCGGCTGCGGCCACCGCCTGGACGTGGGCCGAGCGGGAGCGGCGCAGCGCCGAGGAGCGCGCCGAGCAGGAGGCCAGCCGCGTGCGCGAGAGCGAGCGGCGGCTGACCGGCCTGCTGGACAACGTGCCCTCCAGCATCTTCGTGAAGGACCTGCATGGGCGCTTCATCGACGCCAACCGCCAGATGCAGGAGGTGCTCGGCGTCGGGGTCGACGGCGTCGCCGGCCGCACCAGCGCGGACCTGTTCGGCGCCGACGCCGCGTCGGTGTCCGACGCCCACGACGCGCAGGTCGTCGCCACCCGTGTCAGCAGCGAGGTGGTGGAGCGCAACGTCGTGGCGCGCGGCGAGCTCGTGCTGTCGGTCGTGAAGTTCCCGCTGCTCGACGATGCCGGCTCGGTGACCGCGATCGCCGGCATCGCCACCGACATCACCGAGCGCACCCTCGCCGAGCAGGCGCTGCGCGACAGCGAGCGGCGGCTGCGCGGCGTCTTCGAGCGCGGTCCGGTGGCGCAGATGGTGCTGCAGCCGGACGGCACCCTGGCCGAGCTGAACCCGGCGTTCTGCGAGCTGTTCGGGTACGGCGAGGGCGAGCTGCTCGGGATGCGGCTCGCGACGCTCGTCGAGCCGGAGGACCGGCCGGCCGTCGACGCGCTGCTCGTGCCGACCGCCGAGCCGCAGCGGCAGGAGCTGCGCATGCGGCACCGCGACGGGGAGGTGCTCAGCTGCAAGGTGGGCGTCGCGGCGGTGCCGCTCGAGGACGGCGCGCACTACCTGGTCGGCATGGTCGAGGACGTGACGCAGGCCCGGCGCAGCGCCGCGGAGCTGGACCACCGCGCGACGCACGACGCGCTGACCGGGCTGCCGAACCGCACCCTGCTGCTCAGCCGGATCGCCGACGCGCTGGCGCACGACGTACGGGGCGTCGCGGTGGTCTTCCTCGACCTCGACGGCTTCAAGGAGGTCAACGACAGCCTCGGGCACGACGCGGGCGACCAGCTGCTGCACACCGTCGCCCGTCGGCTCGACGGCGCGCGGCGACCGGGGGACACCCTGGCCCGGCTGGGCGGCGACGAGTTCGTGCTGTGCTGCCCGGGCTGCGACACCCCGGAGCAGGCGCGCGGCATCGCCGCCCGCGTGCTCGGCGCCCTGCGCACGCCGCTGTCCGTCGCCGACCGGGTCGTCGAGGTCGGCGGGAGCATCGGCATCGCGCTCGGCCGCGCCCGCGACGGCGCCACCCCGATGCTGCTGCTGCGCGACGCCGACACCGCCCTCTACGCGGCCAAGGCCGAGGGGCGCGACCGGGCCGTCGTGTTCACCCCGGAGCTGCGCGAGCGCGACGAGCGCCGCCGCCGGCTGCAGGGAGACCTGGCCGCGGAGCTGCGGGGCGGAGACGGCCTGCTGCTGGTGTACCAACCGGTGGCCGAGGCGGTCTCCGGCCGGCTCACCACCTGCGAGGCGCTGATCCGCTGGCAGCACCCGGTCGACGGGCTGCTCATGCCGGACGCCTTCCTGCCGCTGGCCGCGGACAAGGGGCTGCTGCCGCTGCTCGACCGCTGGGTGCTCGACGAGGCCTGCAGCGCGGCGGCCGCGTGGTCCGACCGCGGCGGGCCGGTGTCGGTGGCCGTGAACATCACCCCGCAGACGATCGCCGAGGAGGGCGTCGTCGACTGGGTGCGGGACGCCTGCGCGCGCACCTCGCTGCCGCCCGCGCGACTCGTCGTGGAGCTCACCGAGACCGCCGTGGTCACCCGTCCGGTCGAGACCTCCCGCGCCCTCGCCGGGCTGCGCGCGATGGGGGTGCGCGTGGCGCTGGACGACTTCGGGACGGGGTACTCCTCGCTGTCGCACCTGCGCGACCTGCCGGTCGACATCGTGAAGATCGACCGCAGCTTCACCCGCGGCGCGGTGCGCAGCCCGCGCGACTCGGCCATCGTCCGGGCGACCGCTGACCTGGCCCGCGCCCTCGGCGCGATCCTCGTGGCGGAGGGCGTGGAGACCGTCGAGCAGCGTGAGGCGGTCGCTGCCGCCGGGTGCCAGCTCGTGCAGGGCTGGCAGGTGTCGCGGCCGCTGCCGGCTGCCGAGGTGGCGGAGCTGCTCGCCGCGCAGCCGCCGGCACCGCCCGCACCGCGGCTGTCGCCGGAGGCCCGGCTGCGGAGCCTCGGCTAGCCGCGCACCAGCGTCCCCACGGTCGCGCCACCCGCCGGCAGGGAGGTCAGCGGCCGCGCAGCCGCCGTACCCCGCGCCACCCCGCGTAGCCGACCCCGGTCCCGGCCGCCGCTCCCGCCACGAGCAGCGCCACCGACAGTGCCGGCCGCGCCCCGCTGACCGCCCCGCGCACCGGCACGGCGGCACGGCCCTTCACGCCGGGCCGGGCGGCCTGCGCGAGCAGCTCGTCCAGCAGCCCCTCCGGCGGCGGCTCGGCCGGCGTCGACAGCACCCGCAGGCCGGCCGCGACGTCCCGCTGGGCGGAGAACGCCGCCTGGCAGTCCGGGCACCGGCGCAGGTGCAGCCCGACCAGCCGCCGGCGGAACCGCGGCAGCGACCGCTCGCAGTACGCGGGCAGCTGCCCCTGCACCTCGTCGCACAACCGGCTCATGTCCCGACCAGCTCCCTCAGCCTCGCGTGCGCCCTGTGCAGCCGGACCTTCACCGCACCCTCGCTGATCCCGAGCAGCGTGGCCGCCTCCCTCGTCGACAGCCCCTGCACGTCGCGCAGCACGACCACCTCGCGGGCCTCCGCGGGCAGCGCGTCCAGCGCCCGCGCGGTCCGTGCGGCGAGGTCGGCAGTCTCGGCCCGCGCAGCCGGGTCGGGAGACGGGTCGGCCAGCTCGACGTCCATCTCGAGCACCCCCGCCGACTGCCCGCGGGCGCGCACGTCGCCGCGCCGGGTCAGCATCGTGCTGCACACGTTGACCGTCACGCGGTGCAGCCACGTCCCGAAGGCGGACTCGCCGCGGAAGCCGAGCACCGACCGCACGACCCGCAGGTAGACCTCCTGCGTCGCGTCCGCCGCGTCGCTCGGGTCGCCGAGCAGCCGGCGGGCCAGCGCGTACACGTCGGCGTACGTCGCACGGATCAGGTCGTCCATGGCGCCGCGCTCGCCGCGCTGCACGGCGCGCACGAGCGACGGGTCGACGTCCACCCCTGCACGGTCCACCAGAGACGGCTGTAACCGATCGCGACGCGCGGAGTCCAACGGGGTGAGCGGGGCAAGGAGCCTCGCCGCAAAGGAGCCCGCCGTGTACCCCTTCGTCGTCTTCCTCGGTCTCGCCCTCGGTCTCACCGTCGTGATGCAGGTCATCGACGAGCTGCTCCCGCTCAAGGCGCCTGCCGCCCTGAGCCGCACGATCGCCGTCGTCCTCGCGGCCGGGTTCGCCTGGGCGCTCGACTACTCGGTCTTCACCGCGTTCGGCCAGGAGCTGCGCAGCGCCTGGATGCACCCGGCGGTGACCGGGCTCGCGCTGGTCGGCGGCGGCGAGTTCGTCCGCAGCCTGGTGCACGCGCTCGGCCACCGCACCGGCGAGCCGCCGGTCGAGGTCGCGCCGCACCGCACCATCCGCGCGGCCTAGTCGCACGAACGTCGGGACGAGCGGCCACCCAGGACCCGGTGGCCGCTCCTCCTACGTGAGGACGTCGTACGCCAGCCGCAGCACCAGCGCGCTGACCACGACGAGGAAGACGCGGCGCACCCAGGCGCTGCCGCGCCGGATCGCCAGCCGGGTGCCGACCTGCGAGCCGCACAGGTTCGCGACGGCCATGGCCGCACCGAGCACCCACAGCACGTGGCCGCCGTACGCGAACAGCGCCAGGGCCGCGAGGTTGGTGGAGGTGTTCACGACCTTCGCCGTCGCGCTGGCGTGCAGGAACGACAGCCCCACCGCACCGACCAGCAGGAAGACCAGGAAGCTCCCGGTGCCCGGGCCGACGAAGCCGTCGTAGAAGCCGATCAGCGCGCCGCCGACGACCGCCGTCGTGCGCTGCGCGTGCGCCTTCATCCGCAGCAGCTCGACCTCGCCCATGGACGGGCTGCGCAGCGTGTAGACGAGCACCGCCACCAGCGCGACGAGCACGAGCGGCTTGAGCACGTCGCTGCCGACGGAGGTCGCGAGCAGGGCGCCGCCCGCGCTGCCGGTGAAGGCGGCGCCGGCCATCCAGGCGGCGGTCCGCCGGTCGACGACGGTGCGCCGGTTGTAGGTGACCGCCGCGCTCGCGGTGCCGACGACGGAGGCGAGCTTGTTGGTGCCGAGCAGCGCGACGACCGGCGCCTGCGGCAGCACGACGAGCAGGGCGGGCAGCTGGACGAGGCCGCCGCCGCCCACGATCGCGTCGAGACCGCCGGCCAGGAAGGCGAACGCGCAGAGGACGAGCAGGTCGGTCAGCTCGACGTCCACGCGCCACCCTCCCCTACGGTCGTGCCATGAGCGACGAGACCCGTGCCCGGCTGCGCGCGACCTACCTGAAGCCCGAGGCGGAGCGGCCGGCGTCCTCCGCCCGCGGGCTGCACCACACCGCGCTGGTCAGCGGCGACGTCGAGCGGACGACGCGCTTCTACAGCGAGCTGCTCGAGTTCCCGCTGACCGAGATGATCGACAACCGCGACTACCCCGGGTCGACGCACTTCTTCTTCGACATCGGCAACGGCAACCTGCTCGCCTTCTTCGACTTCCCCGGCCTCGAGCTCGTGCCCGTACGCCGAGGTCCTGGGCGGGCTGCACCACGTCGCGATCTCGGTCGAGCCGCAGCGATGGCAGCACCTCAAGGACAAGCTGGACGCCGCCGGCGTGGAGTACGCGCACCACAGCGGGACGTCGCTCTACTTCGCCGGGCCGGACGGCGAGCGGCTGGAGCTGATCTGCGACCCGCTCGGCGAGATGTACGGCGAGCGCGTCCTCTAGCGCGTCGTCTGGTTGGTGTGCACCGGCTTCTGCGCCTGCTCGACCGGCATGATCTTGTCGAGGTGCTCCTCGTGCATCTTCGCGTCGCCGACGTGGTCGACGGCGTGCGGGTCGGCGGCGTAGCGCTCGCGGCTCTTGATGACCTCGGCCTCGGCCTCGTCGCGGCCGACCCACTCGGCGCCCTCGACGGACTTGCCGGGCTCGAGGTCCTTGTAGACCTCGAAGAAGTGCTGGATCTCCAGCCGGTCGAAGTCGCTGATGTCGCCGATGTCCTTGATGTGGGCCTGGCGCGGGTCGCCGGCCACGACGCACAGCAGCTTCTCGTCCGGACCGGCCTCGTCGGTCATGCGGAACATGCCGATCGTGCGGCAGGAGATGAGGCAGCCCGGGAACGTCGGCTCCTCCAGCAGGACCAGCGCGTCGAGCGGGTCGCCGTCGCCGCCGAGCGTGCACTCCACGAAGCCGTAGTCGGCCGGGTAGCTGGTGCTCGTGAACAGGCGGCGGTCCAGCCGGATGCGACCGGTGTGGTGGTCCATCTCGTACTTGTTGCGCTGCCCCTTGGGGATCTCGATGGTGACGTCGAACTCCACGGCGGGGCTTCCTCCTACGAGCGCGGTACGGGCGCACCTAGTCTCGCCCACGGGGCCGGAGGGGCTCCGCAGAGGGCGGTGAGACGTTGCGCACGGGCCGCGTCGTCGCGCTGCTCGCCGCGGTCTGCGTGCTCGGGGGCGGTACGGCGCTGGTCGCGGTGCGGGACGGCGACGCCCCCGCCGACCAGCCGGCGGCGACGCCCAGCGCTGCCGCCGCGCGCAAGGCGCTGCTGCCCGAGGTGCCGCGCGACGCGCCCGCGCCGACGGCCGCCGGGCTGCAGGCGGCGGTGACCGCGGCGCTGGCCGACCCGGCGGTCGCGGGGCGGCTCGCGGTGTCCGTCGTGGACGCCGAGACCGGCGAGCCGGTGCTGGAGCGCGGGGCGCAGACGCCGCTGGTGCCCGCCTCGACCGCCAAGATCGCCACGGCTGTCGCAGCCCTCACCGCGCTGCCGCCGGAGCAGCGGCTGACCACGCGCGTGGTCGAGGGCGCCGCGCCCGGTGAGGTCGTGCTCGTCGGCGGCGGCGACCCCACCCTGGCCGGGCCCGAGGCGCCGGCCTCCTACCCGGCGCCGGCGCGGCTGACCGACCTGGCCGCCCGCACCCGCGCGGGCCTGGCCGGCACCCCGGTGACGCGGGTCCTCGTGGACGAGTCGCTCTACCCCGGCGGCCGGCTCGGGCCGGGCTGGAAGGACAGCTACGTCACCGAGGGCGCGGTCGCCCCCGTCGGCCCGCTCATGGTCGACGGCGGCCGGGTCAGGCCGGACCGCGTGCGGCGGCACGCCGACCCGGCGCTCGAGGCCGGCAGGCAGCTGGCCGCGCTGCTGCAGCCCGGCGTCCCGGTCGCGCATGGGACCGCGCCGGCCGGCGCCCGTGAGCTCGGCGCCGTCACCAGCCAGCCGGTCCCGCAGCTGGTCGAGCGGATGCTGGCCCGCAGCGACAACGACCTCGCCGAGGCGCTCGCCCGGCACGTCGCCATCAGCCAGGGGCAGCCGGCCTCCTTCGCCGGCGGGGCCGTCGCGGTGCAGCAGGTCCTCGGGCCGTTCCTCGACGAGGTCGGCGTCGGACGCCGGGCCGTCGCGCTCGTCGACGGCAGCGGGCTCTCGCGCGAGGACCGCCTGCAGCCGGCCGCGCTCACCCGGCTGCTCGCGCGGGTCGCCGCGGGCGACGGCTCCGACACCGTCGAGCGGCTCGCACCGGTGCTGACCGGCCTGCCCGTCGCCGGCTTCTCCGGGACGCTGTCCGACCGCTACCGCGAGGGCTCGCTCGGGGCAGGCGTCGTCCGCGCCAAGACCGGCACCCTGAACGGCGTCAGCGCGCTGGCCGGCCTGGTGCGCACCGCCGACGGACGGCTGCTCGCCTTCGACCTCACCGCCGACGGGGTCCCGCTCGGCGCGACCCGCGGTGCGGAGGCCGCCCTCGACCGGCTGGCTGCCGCGCTGGCGGCGTGCGGCTGCCGCTGACGCGGTACGGCACGTAGCGTCGACGGCATGCCCAGCAGTCCACGCAGCCCCGTCGACTACGACCTCGCGGTCAGCACCGCCCGTCGCCTGGCCCCCGCGCCGCCGTCCGTCAGCTGGGCCGAGGCGGGCGAGATCGTCACCGAGCTGCGCCAGCTGGCCGTGCAGGCCGAGGAGCACGTCCGCGCCGTCACCGGCCTCGTACCGCCCGGCGAGGTCCTCGAGGCGACCGTCGTCGACCGGCCGGGCTGGGCCGCGGCCAACGTCGAGGGCTTCCGGGTGGTGCTCGAGCCGCTGACGAAGAAGCTCGAGGAGAAGGGCACGCACGCCCTGGCCGCCGGCGTGACCGCGAAGGTCGCCGGGGTGCAGATGGGCTCGGTGCTCGGCTGGCTGTCGAGCAAGGTGCTCGGGCAGTACGAGGCGTTCACGGCCGCCGGCACGCCCGGCCGGCTCATCATGGTCGCGCCGAACATCGTGGAGACCGAGCGGCGGCTCGAGGTCGACCCGCACGACTTCCGGCTGTGGGTCGCGCTGCACGAGGTCACCCACCGCACGCAGTTCACCGCGGTGCCGTGGATGCACGACCACGTGCGCGGCGAGATCACGCGCCTGCTCGAGGCGACCTCGCTGGACGACCCGGCGCAGCTCGTCGAGCGGCTCAAGGGCGTCGTCACCGGGCTGCCGAAGGGCGGCTCCCTCGTCGAGCTGCTGCAGACGCCCGAGCAGCGCGTCGTGCTGGACCGGGTGACCGCGTTCATGAGCCTGCTCGAGGGCCACGCCGAGCACGTCATGGACGGCGTCGGCCCGTCCGTCGTCCCGAGCGTGCAGCACATCCGCGCGAAGTTCGACGAGCGGCGCAAGGAGCACGGCGGGCTCGTCGACCGGGTCCTGCGCAAGCTCCTCGGCCTGGACCTCAAGGCGCTGCAGTACGCCGAGGGCAAGGTGTTCGTGGACACCGCCGTGCGCGAGCTCGGCATGGCCGGCTTCAACCGGGTGTGGGAGTCGCCGGCGACGCTGCCCACCCGGCAGGAGATCCGCGAGCCGCTCGTGTGGGTGCGTCGGATCAGCGACACCCCCACCGCGATCACGGCCTGATCGGCGCAGGGGTGTGAGCGGGCCGCCGCCGGCCACGGCCGCGATCCGGGTGGCCGTGCGGCGCGCGCTGCCCGACGGCCCGGTGGCGGCCGCGGTGTCCGGCGGCGCCGACTCGCTGGCGCTCGCGGCCGCGCTGGCGCACGAGCGGCCCGGGTCGTACGCCCTGCTCGTCGACCACGGCCTGCAGCCGGGCTCGGCGGAGGTGGCCGAGCGGGCGGCCGGCGTCTGCCGCGAGCTCGGCCTCGACGCGCGGGTGCTGCGCGTGCAGCCGGCCGCGCGGGACGAGGGCGCCGCGCGCACGGCCCGCTACGCCGCGCTGGACGCGGCCGTCGCCGAGCTCGGCCTGGCGGCGGTGCTGCTCGGCCACACGCTCGACGACCAGGCCGAGACCGTCCTGCTCGGGCTGGCGCGCGGGGCCGGCGCGCGGGCGCTCGGCGGGATGGCGCCGGTGCGGGGCGCCTACCGCCGGCCGCTGCTCGGGGTGCGGCGCGCCACGACGCACGAGGCCTGCGTCGAGGCGCGGCTCGTCCCGTGGGAGGACCCGCACAACGCCGACCCGTCGTACGCCCGCGTGCGCGCGCGCCACCGCGTGCTGCCGATCCTCGAGACGCACCTCGGCCCCGGGATCGCCGAGGCGCTCGCACGCAGCGCCGACCAGCTCCGCGACGACGCCGAGGCGCTGGACGCGCTCACGCCCGACACCGACGTCGTGACCGAGCTGGCCGCCCTGCCGGCGGCGTTGCGCAGCCGTGCGCTCAAGCGGATGGCCGAGCGGGTCTGCGGCAGCGCGGTGACCAGCGCGCACGTCGCGGCGCTGCGTGCGCTGGTGGACGACTGGCACGGCCAGGGGCCGGTGGCGCTGCCCGGCGGCCACCGGGTGGGCCGCACGGGCCGCCGGTTAGCCTCGCTCCCGTGACGGCTGACGTGCCCAAGGAGATCGAGCGGGTCCTCATCTCCGAGCAGGAGATCGCCGCCAAGGTGGCCGAGCTGGCCGAGCAGGTGGACGCCGACTACGCCGGCAAGGAGATCCTGCTCGTCGGGGTGCTCAAGGGCGCCGTGATGTTCATGGCCGACTTCGCCCGCGCGCTGTCGACGCCGGTGTCGATGGAGTTCATGGCCGTCTCCTCGTACGGCTCCTCCACGAGCAGCAGCGGCGTCGTGCGCATCCTCAAGGACCTCGACCGCGACATCGTCGACAAGCACGTCGTGGTCGTGGAGGACGTCATCGACTCCGGCCTGACGCTCTCGTGGCTGCTGCGCAACATGCGCTCGCGCGGCCCGGCGTCGGTCGAGGTGGTCGCGCTGCTGCGCAAGCCCGAGGCCGCGAAGGTCAACGTGCCGGTGAAGTACGTCGGCTTCGACATCGCCACGGAGTTCGTCGTGGGCTACGGCCTGGACTACGCCGAGCGCTACCGCGACCTGCCCTTCGTGGGGCTGCTGCGTCCCGAGGTGTACAGCAGCGCTCCCTGAGCGAGGATGGGGCACCGGAACACCGCTCCCGCACCGCCCGTTGGACCTGTCAGCGGCGGTGCGCACCGGTGTACCGTCGTGATCCATCTTCTTAGAGGAGGGACGGGGCCGCGCGCCCCGCATCGATGAACCTCAAGCGCTTCTCCCGCGGCCCCTTCCTCTACATCACGCTGGGCCTGCTCGTCGTGCTGTTCGTGTCCGGCAGCCTGCGCGGTGGCGGCGACTACAAGGAGGTCGACACCGCCTCGGTGCTGGCCGCCATCGAGGCCGGCGAGGTCAAGAGCGTCGACGGCGAGCCGGTCGAGGTGCTCGACAAGGAGCAGGAGGTCCGGCTCGAGCTCGAGCAGGGCGCCGACATCGACGGCGAGACCAAGGTCAAGACCTCCTTCCTGTTCGAGCAGGGCCGGCAGTTCACCGACGCGCTCGCCAAGGCCGACGTCCCCTACGACGTCAAGGTCAACAACCAGGGACTGTTCGTCTCCCTGCTCATCAGCTTCCTGCCGATCCTGCTGATCCTGGGCCTGCTGTTCTTCTTCATGAACCAGATGCAGGGCGGCGGCAACCGCGTCATGCAGTTCGGCAAGAGCAAGGCCAAGCTGGTCAGCAAGGACACCCCGAAGACGACGTTCGCGGACGTCGCCGGGGCCGACGAGGCGCTCGAGGAGCTCGTCGAGATCAAGGAGTTCCTCCAGGAGCCGGCCAAGTTCCAGGCCGTCGGCGCCAAGATCCCCAAGGGCGTCCTGCTGTACGGCCCTCCCGGCACCGGCAAGACCCTGCTCGCGCGCGCTGTCGCCGGCGAGGCGGGCGTGCCGTTCTACTCGATCTCCGGCTCGGACTTCGTCGAGATGTTCGTCGGCGTCGGCGCCAGCCGCGTGCGCGACCTGTTCGAGCAGGCCAAGGCCAACGCCCCCGCGATCATCTTCATCGACGAGATCGACGCCGTCGGCCGGCACCGCGGCGCCGGCATGGGTGGCGGCCACGACGAGCGGGAGCAGACGCTCAACCAGATGCTCGTCGAGATGGACGGCTTCGACGTCAAGGGCGGCGTCATCCTCATCGCCGCGACGAACCGGCCGGACATCCTCGACCCGGCGCTGCTGCGCCCGGGCCGCTTCGACCGCCAGATCGCGGTCGACCGCCCCGACATGCAGGGCCGCCGGCAGATCCTCGAGGTGCACGCCAAGGGCAAGCCGATGGCGCCGGGGATGGACCTCGAGGTCATCGCCCGCCGCACCCCCGGCTTCACCGGCGCCGACCTCGCGAACGTCCTCAACGAGGCCGCGCTGCTCACCGCCCGCAACGGCGGCAAGCTCATCGACATGACGACGCTCGAGGAGTCGATCGACCGCGTCATGGCCGGCCCGCAGCGGCGGACCCGGCTGATGAGCGACAAGGAGAAGAAGGTCACGGCCTACCACGAGGCCGGCCACGCCCTCGTCGCCCACGCGCTTCCGAACACCGACCCGGTGCACAAGATCACGATCCTGCCGCGCGGCCGCGCGCTCGGCTACACGATGGTGCTGCCGACCGAGGACAAGTACTCGCAGACGCGCGCCGAGCTGCTCGACATGCTCGCCTACGCGATGGGTGGCCGCGCCGCCGAGGAGCTCGTCTTCCACGACCCGACGACCGGTGCGAGCAACGACATCGAGAAGGCCACCGCCACGGCCCGCGCGATGGTCACGCAGTACGGCATGAGCGAGCGCCTCGGCGCGGTGAAGTTCGGTCAGGAGTCCGGCGAGGTCTTCATGGGCCGCGACATGGGCCACGGCCGCGACTACTCCGAGGAGGTCGCCGCGCAGGTCGACGCCGAGGTGCGCGCGCTGGTCGAGAACGCCCACCACGAGGCGTGGGAGATCCTCGTCGAGTACCGCGACGTCCTCGACGACATGGTCCTCAAGCTGCTCGACAAGGAGACGCTCAACAAGGAGGAGGTCCTCGAGATCTTCGCCCCGATCGAGAAGCGCCCCCTGCGCGAGCACCCGACCGGCAACGGCCGCCGCCCGCTGTCGACCCGCCCGCCGGTGCTCACGCCCGCCGAGCTGGCCGTCATGGGCCCGGCCGACGTCGCCGAGCTCGAGGACCTGGCCCGCGGCCGCAAGAACGGCACGAGCAAGGCCGCCTCCCGCCGCCGCGCCCCGGCCGCCGAGCCCTCCCGCTCCCGCGCCTCGGTCAACCGCTCGGCGTCCTCGCCGCGCAAGGCCACCGGTACGGCCCGCTCCGCGCAGCCGACCCCGCCGCCGGCCGCCCGCCGGCGCCGCGCGACCGGCACCGACCCGGCCTCCTGAGCGGGCGCGTGCCCCCGTACGACCACGCGCGGGTCGAGGCCGCCGTCCGCGAGCTGCTGCTCGCGGTCGGCGAGGACCCCGACCGCGAGGGCCTCGTCGACACCCCCTCGCGGGTGGCGCGCATGTACGCCGAGGTGTTCGCCGGGCTGCACACCGACCCGGACGACCTGGTGCTGCCGCTGTTCGACGAGAAGCACGACGAGATGGTCATCGTGAAGGACATCCCGCTGTCCTCCTTCTGCGAGCACCACCTCATCCCGTGGACCGGTCACGCCGCGGTCGGCTACCTGCCGGGCAAGGACGGCCGGATCACCGGGCTGTCCAAGCTGGCCCGCCTGGTCGACCTCTACGCCAAGCGGCCGTCGGTGCAGGAGCGGGTCACCGCGCAGGTCGCCGACGCGCTGATGGACAAGCTGCAGCCGCGCGGCGCGATCGTCGTCGTGGAGGCCGAGCACCTGTGCATGTCGATGCGCGGCGTGCAGAAGCCGGGCGCGCGGACGGTCACGTCCGCGGTGCGCGGGTCGTTCAAGAGCTCCGCGGTCACCCGGACCGAGGCGATGAGCCTGATCCTCGGGCGATGACCCGCACGCTGGTCATGGGCGTCGTCAACGTCACGCCGGACTCCTTCAGCGACGGCTACCCCGACCGCGGGGCCGCGGTGCGGCACGGCCAGCAGCTGCTGGCCGACGGCGCCGACCTGCTCGACGTCGGCGGCGAGTCCACCCGACCGGGCGCCGGGCGCGTCGACGAGCAGGAGGAGCTCCAGCGGGTCCTGCCGGTCGTGCGCGAGCTGGCCGCGGACGGCGCGCTCGTCTCCGTCGACACCACCCGCGCGTCGGTCGCGGGCGCCGCGCTGGAGGCCGGCGCGCAGGTCGTCAACGACGTCTCCGGCGGGCTGGCCGACCCGGCCATGCTGCCGCTCGTCGCGGACGCCGGCGTGCCTTACGTCGTGATGCACTGGCGGGGGCACAGCGCCGCCATGCAGAGCCGTGCGCAGTACGCCGACGTGGTGGCCGAGGTCTGCCGTGAGCTGGTGCAGCGTCGCGACGCCGCCCTGGCCGCCGGGGTCGCCGGCGAGCGGATCGTGCTCGACCCGGGGCTCGGCTTCGCGAAGGAGCCCGAGCACAGCTGGGCGCTGGTGCGGGCACTGCCCGCGCTGGCGGGCCTCGGGCACCCGCTGCTCGTCGGCGCCTCCCGCAAGGGCTTCCTCGGCGCGCTGCTCGACGGGCGCCCGGCGGCGGAGCGGGATGCCGCGACCGCGGCCGTGACCGTGCTGGCGGCCCAGGCGGGGGCGTGGGCGGTGCGGGTCCACGACGTGCGCAGCAGCGCGGACGCGGTGCGCGTGGTGGCGGCGGTGGCTAGCCCGTGACCGACGTCGCTGCGGTGGAGGCCGCGAACACCGCGATGTACGAGGCGTTCGAGAGCGCCGACGTCGACCGCATGGCGCGCGTCTGGGACGACCTCGACCCGGCTGCCGTCGTCTGCGTGCACCCCGGCTGGCCGATGCTGCGCGGCCGGGACCACGTCCTGCGCTCGTGGTCGGCGGTCATGGCCGGTACCGACTACGTCCAGTTCTTCCTCACCGACGTGCAGGTCAGCGTGCTGGGCGACACGGCGGTGGTCACCTGCACCGAGAACGTCCTGACCGAGGTCACCGAGCTCGGCCAGGGCGGTAACCGGGTCGTCGCCACCAACGTGCTCGTCCGTCGGCCGGACGGCTGGCGCGTGCAGGTGCACCACGGCTCGCCGGTCCTGGGCCGGCTCGTCGATGAGTGACGACCGGATCGCGCTGACCGGGCTGCGGGTGCGCGGCCACCACGGGGTGCTGCCCGTGGAGCGCGAGCAGGGGCAGGACTTCGTCGTCGACGTGGTGCTGCACCTCGACACCCGCGCGGCCGCGGCCTCGGACGACGTCGCCGACACCGTGCACTACGGCGAGCTGGCCGGCCGGCTGGCCGAGGTGGTCGCGGGGGAGCCGGTCGACCTGCTCGAGACGCTGGCGCAGCAGCTGGCCGACGTGTGCCTGTCCTACCGCCTGGTCGAGCGGGCGGTGGTGACGGTGCACAAGCCGAGCGCACCGATCCCGCTGGACTTCCAGGACGTGGCCGTGACGGTGGTGCGCCCGTGACGGCGGTGCTGAGCATCGGGAGCAACCTCGGCGACCGGCTCGCCCACCTCCGCCTGGCCGTCGAGGTGCTGCAGCCGCACATCGTGTCGCCCGTCTACGAGACCGCTCCGGTCGGCGGCGTCGCGCAGGACGACTTCCTCAACGCGGTGCTGCTGTGCGACCTCGACGCCGCGACCGCGTGGGAGCGGGCCCAGCTGGCGGAGCAGCGTGCGGCCCGCGAGCGCACGGTCCGCTGGGGCCCGCGCACCCTCGACGTCGACGTCGTGGCGGCCGACGGCCCGCCGCCCGACGGCCTGGAGCTGCCGCACCCGCGGGCGCACGAGCGCGCCTTCGTGCTCGTCCCCTGGTTCGCCGCCGACCCGGCCGCGGTGCTGCCCGGCCACGGCCCGGTCGCCGGCCTGCTCGCCGGACTGGACCTGTCCGCAGTGCGCCGGCGCGACGACCTGGCGCTCGTGCCGTGACGGCCACCCGCCCCCGCACGCTGCTGCTGCTGGCCCTCGGCTTCGGCGCGCTGAGCTACCTCGTGGCTGCCGTGGCGTACGGCTCGCTGCCCGTCCTGCCGCGCTACGCACCGGTCAGCGTGGTGCTGCTCGCGGTGGTGGAGCTGGGCATGGCGAAGGTCGTGCGGGACCGGCTCGCGCACCGGCTGGACGACCGTGGCCGGCCGAAGGGGCGTCCGCTGCACCCGATGCAGGTCGCCCGGGCCGCGGTGCTGGCCAAGGCGTCCAGCGCCGGCGGCGCCGTTCTGCTCGGCGGCTACGGCGGGCTGCTCGCCTGGACGCTGCCCCGGCGAGGGGTGCTGCTCGCCAGCGAGCGGGACGCGACGGTCGCGGGCTTCTCCGCCGTCGCGTGCCTCGGGCTGGTCGTCGCCGCTCTGGTGCTCGAGCGCGCGTGCCGTCGGCCCGACTCCCTAGAGTCGCAGGCATGACCGATCCTGCGCTGGACCTGCTGTCGACGGACGACCTGCGCCGCCGGGCGTTCGCCAAGGCGGAGGACGCCAAGGACGTCGGCTTCTTCTGGGACCTCGTCAAGCACATGCGCGGCGCGCAGGCGATCGCCGGCGAGGACGGCTCCTCCGGCGCGATCACCGGCAGCATCACCGAGCTCGTCCACGTCGTGCGCGAGCTGATGGGCAAGGAGCCGCTGGGCGAGGACGAGCCGCTGCTGCGCGCGCGCTTCCTCGACTACCTGTCCGGCCGGTCCCCGCGGGGCTAGTCCGTCGTCAGGTCGGCGGCAGCGACCGCCGCCACGAAGCGCGAGCGACCCGATCGCGACGTGGGCGACCCCGAGCATCCGGGTGAGCCAGAGGGCCGAGTCGTCGAGCGGGCCGAGCCCGAACGCCTTGCTGGCGCCGCGCTACAGCAGCCGCAGCAACGCGGTCACGGCAGCGGCGGCCAGCACCGCCGGCAGCACGGTGACGCCGCGCAGGAGCAGCACCCCCGCGAAGGCGACGCCCGCGGTGTCGGCGCCGACGGACAGCCTCGGCCCGTCGGCGACCGCGGAGGTGACGACGAGCGCCGCCAGCAGCGCGGGGGCGAGCAGCAGCACGACGCGCGAGAAGCGCCGCCGGCAGCTCCCGGTCGCCGAGCACCGCGGGGCCGATCCCCTTGATGGTGAAGGTGACCAGCGCGACCAGCGCGATGGTGGTCCAGACGCGCTCATGCGCGCCGCAGCCCGACCAGCGACGCGCAGGAGGCGACGAGGACGGGCACGCCGACGGGCGCGACCGGCACCAGCGCGACGGCGAGCGCGGCCCCGGCGAGGGCGACGCCGAGCGAGGTGCGGGTGCCCTTGCGCAGCTCGGCGATGAGCAGCGCGAGGAAGAAGGCCGGGAAGATCGCGTCCAGCCCCAGGGCGCGGCTGTCGACACCGCCGCCGAGCACGCCCAGCGCGGTGCCGGTCACCCAGCACACGTACTGCCCCGCGCTGTGCCCGAACAGGAACGGCCTGTCGAAGCTGCCGTCCTCGCGCAGCGCCAGCGCCCAGGAGCTGTCGACGACCGCCTGCCCCTGGACCGCCCGTCGCAGCCGCCCGCCGGGCAGGGAGGGCCCGAGGGCGACGCCCATCGGCAGGAAGCGGGAGTTCATCAGCGCGGCAGCCGCGACGGCTGCGCCGATGCCGCCGCCGGCCGCGAGGATGCCGATGCTCGCGAACTGCGCCGAGCCGGCGTAGACGATCGCGGACATGACGACGGCGGCGACCGGCGACAGCCCGGCCGCGACGGCGACCGCCCCGAAGGAGAAGCTCAGCAGCAGCGAGGCGACGGCGTACGGGGCGGACGCCCGCAGGCCGACGCGGAACCGGTCACCCACGGAGCTCCCCGACGGGCACGACGACGTCCAGGACGTTGCCCCCCGGCGCGAGGGGGCAGCTCCAGCGCGGGTCGTGCGCGCAGCTCGGCGCGTAGAGGAAGTTCAGGTCGAGGACCAGCTCGTCGTCCAGCGTCGTCCCGAGGTCGGCGCCCTTCACGGTGTCGTAGAGGTACCGCCCGCCGCCGTAGGAGGCCGTGCCGCTGCCGGCGTCCTTCACAGGGACCCACAGCCCGCCGCCGTACGTCGTCAGCCACCAGGCGTCGAGCGGGCCCCACGGCGTGCTCAGCACCCCGGCCCGCTCGAAGTCCCCGAAGCGCTGTGGCGCAGCGGGTTCCAGGCGGGCGGTCACCCGCCAGGCCGGGTCGTAGTCGCCGACCACCAGCCCGCGGAACGGCGCGCGGTCCGGCAGCGGCGACTGCGGGTGCTCGGCGAACAACCGGTCGCGCACGGCCGTCCACCCGGCGTGGGCGACGTGCGGGTAGAGCTCGGCGCGCACGCCCTCGTAGAGCGCGAAGACCTGGCGGCGCCAGTCGAGCAGCTCGAGCGTGCTCACTTGTCGACGTCCCCGATGACGAAGAAGAACGACGCGAGCGCCGGTACGAGGTGCTCGAGCCGGGTGCCCGGCAGGGCCTTGCCCAGCGCGCTCACGTTGTTGAACGACGCGGTGCGCATCGCCAGGCGCCACGGCGTGCGGTCGCCGCGGCTGACCAGGTAGTAGCCCTGGATGCCGAGCGGGTTCTCGGTCCAGGCGTAGGTCGACCCCTCCGGCGCCTTGACCGTCTTGGGCAGCCGGAGCGCCACCGACCCGGACGGCAGCCGGTCCAGGCAGGCGTGCGCGAGCTCCAGCGACGCGTCGACCTGCTCGACCACGCAGGCGAAGCGCGCCGCGGCGTCGCCCTCGCCGCGGACCGGCACCCGCACGTCGAGCTCGCCGTAGGCGAGGTACGGCTCGTCGCGGCGCAGGTCGAGGTCGACCCCGCTGCCGCGCGCGGGCGGCCCCGAGACGCCGTGCGAGCGCACCACGTCCGGTGTCAGCACCGCGACGCCCGCCGGCACCTCGGCGACGGACCCGCGCAGGGCGGGCAGCAGCCCGCGCACCTGCTCCAGCGCCGTGCGCACGCGGCCGGTCCAGCCGGCGGGCACGTCCGCGGCCAGCCCTCCGATGCGGTTGAACTGGTAGTGCACGCGGCCGCCCGTCGCCTCCTCCATGACGTGCTGCAGCGCCTCCCGCTCGCGGAAGCCGAGCTGCGCGCCGAGGTCGCTCGCGCCGAGGAAGGCCAGGTGGTTGAGCACCCGGTTCAGCTCGGCGAGCAGGGTGCGGAGCCACACCGCGCGGTCCGGCACCTGCATGCCCAGCATCCGCTCGACGGCGAGGCAGACGCCGAGCTCGTTGCCGAAGGCGGACAGCCAGTCGTGCCGGTTCGCGAGCATCACCAGCTGGCGGTAGTCCCGCACCTCGAACAGCTTCTCGGCGCCGCGGTGCATGAAGCCGACCACCGGCTCGGCGGTCACGACGACGTCGTCCTCGACGGTCAGCGCGACCTGCAGGACCCCGTGCGTCGACGGGTGGTGCGGCCCGAGGGCGAGCACCGTGGCGCCGGTCGCGTGCGCGGCGGCACCGACGGCCACCAGCTGCTGGGTCACCCCGCGGAGCCTAGGAGCGGGTCCTCGACGCCCACCGGCACGACCACCCAGCCGTACGCCCCGAGGCCGCGCCGGTCCAGCAGCTCGGCGGCGGACGACGCCTCGGCGAGCTGGGCGAGGTAGCCGCGCGGGTCGGTCCTCGACAGCTCCCGCGGCGGCGGCTCGGAGCGGATCCCCAGCAGCGTCAGGGCTTCCTGCTGCGAGAGGAGCCGCCCCTGCAGGGAGTCCAGCGCGACGTGCGCGGTGAGGTCGCGGTCGCCGTCCGGGATCGCGTGCACCGGCCGGCCGTCGCGCCAGCCGGTCAGCGTCGGCCGCCGGTCGCCCCAGGTGCCGCGGTCGCCGAGCACGTGGCCGTAGTCGACCGCGACCGCCAGGCCGCGGCGCACCTGGGCGACGGCCGCGGCCCACGCCTCGTCGCGCGCCAGTCCGACCTCGACCCGCCGGCCCTGCGGCCACCAGCGGCGCGCCCACTCCACGGTCTCTGCCGGGGCCGGGCCGCCGAGGGCCTCCGTGCCGTCCTCGGCGACCTCGACCAGCCGCTCGTCGAACACGACGTCGAGCGGCACGTCGTCCAGCCACTCGTTGCTGAACAGCAGGCCCTCGAGCGACGGCACCCGGTCGGTCCACCGGAAGGGCCCGCCCGGGTCGGGGGCGAGGTCGACGCCCGTCAGCCGCCAGCGCGCCGGCACGTCCGGCAGCGACGACAGCAGCTCGCCACGGCCCGCGCCCACGTCGACGAGGTCGAAGGGGTCGGGGTGCCCGAGCGCGTCGTCGACGAGGCCGGCCAGCCGGCGCACCGCCTGCGCGAAGACCGGCGAGGCCGCGACCGAGGTGCGGAAGTGGTCGGCCGGCCGCTCGCGCAGGAAGAAGCCGCCGTCGCCGTACAGCGCCTCGGTCCAGGCCTGCCGCCAGGGCGTCGTCGTCACCCCGTCTCCATGGGTGACAGCATGCCCGCCCATGGTGGACGACCGGCTGGCCCGCTTCGACGACGACCTGCGCAGCGGGACGCACCTCTGGACGACGCTCGGCTACCGCCGCCTGGCCTGGACCTCCGGCTCGACGACCATCGCGTGGGACGCCACGCCGGAGTACGGCTTCCCCACCGCCGGCGGCACCGTCATCCAGGGCGGTCTGGTCACGGCGGTCCTGGACGCGGCGATGGGCGGCGCCTGCTGGAGCGTGCTGGACGCCGACCAGGCGTTCCTCACCGCGGACCTGCGGGTGGAGTTCCTGCGGTCCACCCGCGTCGGGACCGTCACAGCCGTCGGCACCGTCGTGCGGCGCACCCGCCGCGTCGTGTTCTGCGAGGCCCAGCTGTTCGACGACGCGGAGGTGCTGCTCGCGGTGAGCCGCTGCACGCAGGTCGTGCTGCCCGCGGACGGCAAGGCCGGGCGGTACGACGAGCCGGCCGCGGACGGGGCGCCGCCGAAGGACGCGCGGGGCTGACCTCAGGCTTCCGAGTGACGTCCAGCACAAGGGCTGGACGTGCGGCCGCGCAGGCCTACCCTTGCGCTGTACGTCCGGTACCCCTGCGAGGACTGGAACGGCCTAGATGGACACCTCTGCTCGTCCTGCGCGCCTGCGTGCGGGCGTCGTCGGCGCCGGCCGCGTCGGCGCAGTGCTGGGCGCTGCGCTGCGGCTCGCCGGCCACGAGGTCGTCGCCGTCTCCGCGGTGTCCGAGGCGTCCCGCGCCCGGGCCGCGGACCTGCTGCCCGACGTGCCGGTCCGGCCCGTCGACGAGGTGGTCCGTGCCGCAGACCTGGTGCTGCTCGCCGTCCCGGACGACGCGCTGGCCGAGCTGGTCACCGGGCTGGCCGCCACCGGAGCCTTCCGTCGCGGCGCGCTGGTCGCGCACACGTCCGGCCGGCACGGTCTGGACGTCCTCGCGCCGGCCGGCGGGCTGCCGCTCGCGCTGCACCCGGTGCTCCCCTTCGCCGGGACCCGGGTCGACCTGCACCGCCTGAACGGCACCTCCTTCGGCGTCACCGCCCCCGAGCCGCTGCGCCCGGTGGCCGAGGCTCTCGTGGTCGAGATGGGCGGCGAGCCGGTCTGGCTGACCGAGGCGCAGCGGCCCCTCTGGCACGCCGCGCTGGCCCACGGCGCGAACCACCTGACGACGCTCGTCGCGAGCTCGGCCGACCTGCTGCGCACCGCCGGTGTGGAGCAGCCCGGGCAGGTGCTCGCGCCGCTGCTCGGCGCCGCCCTCGACGGCGCGCTGCGCGCCGGGGACGCCGCGCTGACCGGCCCGGTCGCTCGCGGCGACGCCGGGACCGTGCGGGCGCACCTCGACGTCCTCGCGCAGGTCGCCCCGGAGGTGCTCCCGTCGTACGTCGCGATGGCCCGGCTCACCGCCGACCGCGCGATCGCCTCCGGCCGCCTCGCACCGGACCGCGCGTGGGCGCTGCTGGAAGTGCTGGGGAGCGTGCCGCGGTGACCCGGGAGATGAAGGTCGTCGAGACGCGTGACGAGCTGGCCGCCGCGCGTGCGGAGCTGCCCGGGCGGGTGGCCGTGGTCATGACGATGGGCGCGCTGCACGAGGGGCACGCGGAGCTGGTGCGCCAGGCGTGCGCGCAGGCCGACGCGGTGGTCGTCACGGTGTTCGTGAACCCGCTGCAGTTCGGTCAGGGCGAGGACCTCGACCGCTACCCCCGCACCCTGCGAGGCCGACCTCGCGGTGTGCGAGCGCGAGGGCGCCGACCTCGTCTTCACGCCGCTGCCCGATGTCGTCTACCCCGACGGCCCCCCGCTGGTGCGGGTCAGCGCCGGCCGCCTCGGCGAGGTGTACGAGGGCGCCAGCCGCCCCGGCCACTTCGACGGCGTCCTCACCGTCGTGCTCAAGCTGCTGCAGCTGGTGCGGCCGGACGTCGCGCTGTTCGGGCAGAAGGACGCCCAGCAGCTCGCCGCGATCCGGCGCATGGTCCGCGACCTCGACCTGCCGGTGGAGGTCGTCGCGGTGCCGACCGTGCGCGAGCCGGACGGCCTCGCGCTGTCCAGCCGCAACGCCTACCTGTCCGCGGACGAGCGCCGTACCGCGCTCGTCCTGTCCCGCGCCCTCGCCACCGGCGACGTGGCCGCCGGCCGCGCGCTGCTGGACGCGGAGCCGGGCGTCGAGCCGGCGTACCTCGCCCGCGTCGACGGCGCGACCTTCGAAGACTCCCCGGACGGCGACCTGCTCGTGGTCGCCGCGAGGGTGGGCACCACCCGACTGCTCGACAACCGCATCCTCGAGAGGCAGTAGCCGTGTTCCGCACCATGCTCAAGGGCAAGATCCACCGCGCGACGGTGACGCAGGCCGACCTGCACTACGTCGGCTCCATCACGGTGGACGAGGACCTGCTCGACGCGGCCGACCTGCTGCCCGGCGAGCAGGTCGCGGTCGTCGACATCACCAACGGCGCCCGCCTCGAGACCTACGTCATCCCCGGCGAGCGCGGCTCCGGCGTCATCGGCATCAACGGCGCGGCCGCGCGCCTGGTGCAGCCCGGCGACCTCGTCATCCTCATCGCCTACGGGCAGATGGACGACGCCGAGGCGCGCGAGCTACAAGCCGCGCGTGGTGTTCGTCGACGCCGACAACAAGATCATGGGCTTCGGCCACGACCCGGCCGAGGCGCTGCCCGGCACCGGCCTGCTGCGCGGCGACCTCACCTACCCCGTCGCCAACCCGCTGGCCGCCGGCCACACCGGCTCGTTCGACGACGACCCCGTGCTCGCTTGGTAGGCACGCGTCGGCTGCTCGCGCCCGAGCCCGGCTGGACGACCACGGCCGACGTGGTGGTGGTCGGCTCCGGCGTCGCCGGCCTGACGGCGGCGCTGCACGCAACGCGGGCCGGCAGCGTCCTGCTCGTCACCAAGGTGCTCGTCGACGACGGCTCGACCCGCTGGGCGCAGGGCGGCGTCGCCGCCGCGCTCGGGCCGGACGACAGCCCCGAGGAGCACCTGCAGGACACCCTCGTCGCCGGCGTCGGGCTGTGCGACGTCGCGGCCGTGAAGGTGCTGTGCGAGGAGGGTCCGGGCCGGCTGCGCGAGCTCATCGCGCTCGGCGCCGCCTTCGACCGCGACCCGTCGGGCGAGCTCGCGCTCACCCGCGAGGGCGGCCACCACCGCAACCGGATCGTGCACGCCGGCGGCGACGCGACGGGCGCGGAGGTGCAGCGCGCGCTGGTCGCCGCGGTCAAGGCGCACCCGTCGATCCGGCTGGTCGAGCACGCGCTCGTGCTCGACCTGCTGCGCACCGCCGACGGCCGCGCGGCGGGCGTGACGCTGCACGTCCTCGGCGAGGGGACGCAGGACGGCGTCGGCTCGGTGCACGCCCGCGCGGTGGTGCTCGCCACCGGCGGGATGGGCCAGGTCTTCAGCAGCACCACCAACCCGTCGGTCTCGACCGGGGACGGCGTCGCGCTGGCGCTGCGCGCGGGGGCGGCCGTGGCCGACCTGGAGTTCGTGCAGTTCCACCCGACGTCGCTCTACCTCGGCGCCGGCGCCACCGGCCAGCAGCCGCTGGTCTCGGAGGCCATGCGGGGCGAGGGGGCGTTCCTCGTCGACGCCACGGGCGCCCGCGTCATCTCGACCGACGACCACCCGCTGGCCGACCTCGCACCGCGCGACGTCGTCGCCAAGGCGATCACCCGCCGGATGCTCGAGCAGGCGGTCGACCACGTCTACCTCGACGCCCGGCACCTGGGGGACCTGCTGCTGCACCGCTTCCCGACCATCGTGGCGCGCTGCCGGGAGGCGGGCGTCGACCCGCTGACCGAGCCCGTGCCGGTGGCGCCCGCCGCGCACTACGCGAGCGGCGGCGTGCGCACCGGGCTGGACGGCCAGACCGACGTGCCCGGCCTCTACGCCTGCGGCGAGGTCGCCTGCACCGGCGTGCACGGCGCGAACCGGCTCGCCTCGAACAGCCTGCTCGAGGGGCTGGTCTTCGCCGCGCGCATCGGCGAGGCGCTCGAGCGCGACCTGCCGCCGCAGGGCGAGCCGGTCGTGTCCGCCGGCGAGCCGGTGCTGCTCGACCCGTCCGTCCGCGCCGAGCTCGGCCGCACCATGACGGCCGGGCGCGGGCGTGCTGCGCAGCGCCGCGTCGCTCGCCGCGACCGCCGCCGCTCTCGACGAGCTCGGCAGCCGCACCGCTGCTGCGCCCGGACCGGACGCCTGGGAGGCCACCGACCTGCACCAGGTCGCCACCGCCCTGGTCGCCGCCGCCGCCCGCCGCGAGGAGACCCGCGGCGCCCACTGGCGCGAGGACCACCCGGAGGCGTCCGACGCCTGGCGCGGCCACCTCGTGACGACCCTGTCCGGCACCGCCTTCGAGGAGATCCCGTGAACCCGCGGACCGTCCAGGCGCTGACCGGCGTCGACCGCGCGTACGTCGAGGACCTGGTGCGCCGGGCCGTGGCCGAGGACCTGGCCGGCGGCGTCGACGTCACGAGCACCGCGACCGTCCCGGCGGACCTGCGCGGCGTCGCCGCCTTCGTGCCGCGCCAGGCCGGCGTGCTCGCCGGGGTCGGTGTCGCGCTCGCCGTGCTCGACCACGTGCTCGGCGACGACCTCGACCTGCGCCTGGTCGGGCAGGACGGCCAGGCCGCCGTCCGCGGCGAGGCGGTGCTCGAGGTCGAGGGCCCGGTGCGGCTGCTGCTCACGGCGGAGCGCACCGCGCTGAACCTGCTCTGCCACCTGTCCGGCATCGCCACGCTGACCCGCGCGTGGGTGGACGCCGTGGACGGCACCGGCGCCCGCATCCGCGACACCCGCAAGACGACCCCCGGCCTGCGCGCCCTGGAGAAGGCCGCCGTGCGGGCCGGCGGCGGCGTCAACCACCGGATGTCGCTGTCCGACGCCGCCCTCGTGAAGGACAACCACGTCGTCGCGGCCGGCGGCGTGCGCGAGGCGTTCGAGGCGGTCCGGCGGGAGTTCCCCGGCGTGCCGGTCGAGGTCGAGTGCGACACCCCCGCGCAGGTGCGCGAGGTGCTCGAGGCCGGCGCCGACCTGGTGCTGCTCGACAACATGTCGCTGGAGCAGCTGCGCGAGTGCGTGGCCCTCTGCCGCGAGCGCGGCGTCCTCACCGAGGCCTCCGGCGGGCTGTCGCTCGACGTCGCCCGCGCCGTCGCCGAGACCGGCGTCGACTACCTCGCGGTCGGCGCGCTCACCCACTCCGCCCCGGTGCTCGACCTGGGCGTGGACCTGTCGACGGACCTGAGGACGACCTGATGCTGCTCACCGTCGACGTCGGCAACACCAACATCGTCCTCGGCCTGTTCGACGGCGACCACCTGTTCGAGAGCTACCGCATCAAGACCGACCCGCGGGTCACGGCGGACGAGCTGGCGCTGATGTTCCGCGGCCTGCTGTCCGCGCAGCCGGCGCCGGACGGCGTCGCCGTCTGCTCCACCGTGCCGAGCGTGCTCGAGGAGCTGCGGCGCATGTTCGACCGGTACTTCTCCGACGTGCCGACCGTCGTCGTCGGCCCGGGCGTGAAGACCGGCGTACCGCTGCTCTACGACAACCCGCGCGAGGTCGGCCCCGACCGCGTCGTGAACACCCTCGCCGCGCACACGCTCTACGGCGGCCCGGCCGTCGTCGTCGACTTCGGCACGTCCACCAACTTCGACGTCGTCAGCGCGAAGGGCGAGTTCCTCGGCGGGGCGCTCGCGCCCGGCATCGAGATCAGCGTCGACGCGCTGGCCGCCCGCGCCGCCCGGCTGTTCAAGGTCGAGCTCAAGCGTCCGCGCTCGGTCATCGGCAAGACGACCAACGAGGCGCTGCAGTCCGGCCTGCTCTACGGCTTCGCCGGACAGGTCGACGGCATGGTCCGGCGCATCTCCGACGAGCTCGGCGAGCGCCCCGTCGTGCTCGCCACCGGCGGCCTGTCCAACCTCATGTTCACCGTCTGCGAGACGCTCGACCACCACGAGCCGGACCTCACCCTGATCGGCCTGCGGCTGGTCTACGAGCGCAACAGCTGACCGCGTAGGGCACCCTGGGGCTCCCCCTGTCGAGGAGTCCTCGTGCGCAGCCCCCGTTCTCTGGCCCGTCCGCTGGCCCTCGGCCTGGTCCTGCTCTGCTCCGTGTCGGCGCTGCCGGCTGCCGCGGCGGGCGGTCCGTACGACGCCGGGGGCGCGGTGCTGAACATCCTCCCGCCGGGCTCGCGCGGGAACGCCTCCGCGCCGGACGCCCTCGCCGTCGGCCCGAGCCGCACGGCCACCGGCGACACCCCGGAGAACTTCGCCGACCAGCTCGAGATGTACGACGCCATCAACACTCAGGCGCCCGGGCAGATCACCGACCTGGCGGCCTACTTCAAGGACGCGCCGATCGACCTGCCGGACGACCAGGTGGTCAGCACGGAGACGCCGCGCGAGGGCGTGACCATCGACCGGGACCGCTTCGGCGTCCCGTTCGTCACCGGCGTGACCGCCGAGGACGTCGCGTACGGCGCCGGCTGGGCCGGCACCCACGACCGGATGTTCCTCACCGACCTGCTGCGCCACGTCGGCGCCGCCCGGACTGCGGAGTTCCTCGGCGGCAGCCCGGCGAACGTCGCGATGGACGTCGACCAGCTCCGCTCGGCGGCCTACACCCGCGAGGAGGCGGAGGCGCAGCTCGACAAGACGCTGGCCCGCTACCCGGTCGAGGGCAAGAAGCTGCTCGCCCGGCTGGACGCGTTCCTCGAGGGCATCAACGACGCGCAGCGGGAGCTGTGCCCCGCGGCGTTCGGGCTGCCCGTCGGCAGCGTCACCGGAGGAGAGGCGCAGGTGGGCGTCGGCTTCGGCCCGGACTGCCCGGTGGAGTACGCCGCGCTGCGCAACCCGCCGACCGACTTCACCCGCGCGGACATCGTCTACATCGCCTCGCTCGTCGGCGGCATCTTCGGCAAGGGCGGCGGCGGCGAGACGGCCAACGCCCGCTGGCTGCAGCAGCTCGAGGCCAAGTACGGCCGCGCGCAGGCGACCCGCGTGTTCGAGGACCTCCGCGAGCGCAACGACGCCGAGGCGCCGACGACGGCGACGACCCGCTTCCCGTACGAGGGAGCGGTCGTGGACCCGGCGGCCCCCGGTGCGGCGCTGCCCGACCTCGACGCGACGACGGCGCCCGGCACCGGTGCGGACGCCGGCGGCTCCGGCCTGCCCGTCCCGCTGCCGCTCCCGCTGCCCGGGACCAGCGCGACCGCGGGCGTGGTCGACGGGCCGTTCGGACAGCTCGACCTCGGGCTGCGCCCGAAGGGCATGAGCAACGCGCTGCTGGTCGACGCGAAGCACTCGGTCACCGGCCACCCGACCGTCGTGTTCGGCCCGCAGACCGGCTACTTCACCCCGCAGCTGCTGACCGAGATGTCGCTGCGCGGACCGGGCATCGCCGCGCGCGGCGTCTCCTTCACCGGCACCCAGCTGATCGTCGAGCTCGGCCACGGCGTCGACTACGCGTGGTCGGCCACGTCGGCGTCCGGCGACCTCGTCGACACGGTCGCCGAGCGGCTGTGCAACGTCGACGGCTCGCCCGCCACGGTCGAGTCCACCGCGTACCTCGTCGGCACGACGTGCACGCCGTTCGACGCGTACGTGCACACCGAGACCGCGCTGCCGACGGCCGCCGGGCCAGAGCCGCCGGACGGTCGTCAACCTGCAGGTGCAGCGGACCCGGCACGGCATCGTGCAGGAGCGGACCACCGTCAAGGGCAAGCCGGTCGCGCTGGTGCTGCAGCGCTCGACGTACGGCCAGGAGCTCGACTCGGCGGTCGGCTTCGCCCGCGTCAACGACCCCGACTTCACCAAGGACGCGGCGACCTTCGCACGCGCCTTCGACGGGCGTCGACTACACGTTCAACTGGTTCTACGTCGACGACCGCGACATCTCCTACTTCCAGAGCGGACTGCTGCCGGTACGCGCGCCGGGGGTCTCCTACGACCTGCCGCGGTTCGGCGACGAGGCGTTCGACTGGCGCGGCTTCGTGCCGTTCGACCGCAAGCCCAAGCAGACCAACCCGCCGCAGGGCTACCTGACGAGCTGGAACAACAAGCCCGCGCCGGGCTTCTCGGCCGCCGACAACCAGTGGGGCTACGGGCCGGTCTACCGGTCGCTGCTGCTCGACCGGCGCATCCTGTCCCGCATCCGCGACGGCAAGAAGGTCACCCGCACCGGGCTGGTCGAGGCGATGCAGGACGCGGCCACGACCGACCTGCGCGGCGAGCAGCTGCTGCCGCTCCTGCTCGAGGCCGTCGGCAACGACCCGGCGCAGGCCGACGCCCTCGCCGTCCTGCGCACCTGGGTCGCGAGCTCGACCCACCGCGTCGACCGCGACCGCGACGGGGCGTACTCCGACGCCGCGGCGATCGCGCTGTTCGACGAGTGGTGGGAGGGCACCGACGGCTCGTCGGTCGCGAAGGAGGTGCTGCGCGGCACGCTCGGCGACCTGACCGACCAGCTGCCGCAGAAGATCGACGACCACCCGCGCCTCGGGCTCGGCTCGGCCTGGAACGGCGTCGCCTGGTACGGCTACGTCCACAAGGACCTGCGCCAGGTGCTCGGCAAGCCGGTGACCGCGCCGTACTCCCGGACCTACTGCGGCGGCGGCTCGCTGGCGGCGTGCCGCACGCAGCTGCGGGCGTCGCTCGCGGCCGCCACGGCCCGCGTGCTCGCCGAGCAGGGGGTGACGGAGGTGTCCGCGCTGACCTACGACAAGAGCGAGGACAACATCCGCGCGACGACCGCAGGCCTGGTCGGCACGCGCGAGATCGACTGGCAGAACCGGCCGACCTTCCAGCAGGTCGTCGGCTTCTCCACGCACCGCCCGCGCGGTGCCGTCGCCGCTCCGGCACCGGCCCGCCCGGCACCGGTCGCGACCGGCCAGCTCCCCGCGACCGGCCCGGCGCTGCCGGCGCTGGCCGCGCTGCTGCTCGTCGGGATGGCGGTGGCGCTCAGGCGCGGACGGACCGCCACACCTCGGTGACGTAGGGCAGGGCGAAGGGCTCCTGCGCGGGTGCCAGCTCGCGCACGCGCTGGAGCACCTCGACCCGCTCGGCCTCGGGCATCGTGATGAGCGCCGAGCGGGACGCGACGAGGTCGACCAGCAGGTCGGCGTCGAGCAGCTGCTCGTGGCGGAACTCCGCCCGCTCCGGCGCGGCGAGCTCCGCCGTGCCCTCGAGCACCTGCGCCCGCGCGGGGATCCGCTCGCGCATCTCCTCCGAGGGCTCCACGGCCACGACGTCGAGCCCGAGGTCGAGCAGGACGGCGGTGAGCTTGCCCGTGCCGGCGCCGAGGTCCAGCACCCGCTGCGCGCCGGAGGCGAGCGCCCAGCGCACCGCCTCCACCGGGTACGACGGCCGGGACCGGTCGTACACCTCGGCCGCTGCGCCGAAGGACCCCGCCCGCTCCCGCCACCGCTGGTCGTCCATGCCGCGAACCCTAGGCTGGCGGCGTGACCGACCTGCAGCCCGACGACGTCCCGGAGCAGGTGCGCATCCGGCGCGAGAAGTACGACCGGCTGCTCGCCGCCGGGACGCCGCCGTACCCGCTCGGCGCCCCGCGCACGACGTCGCTGGCCGAGGTGCGCGCGCGGTACGCCGACCTCGAGACCGACAGCGCGAGCGGCGACGTCGTCAGCATCACGGGCCGCGTCGTGCTCTCGCGCGTCGGCGGCAAGCTCTGCTTCGCGACGCTGCAGGAGGGCGCTGGTCCGGAGACGGCGCAGCTGCAGGTGATGGTCAGCCTGGACGGCGTCGGCGAGGAGCGGCTCGCGGCGTGGAAGTCCGACGTGGACCTCGGCGACCACGTCGGCGTCACCGGCGAGGTCATCAGCAGCCGCCGCGGCGAGCTGTCGGTCCTGGCCAGCTCCTGGGTGCTCACCAGCAAGGCGCTGCGCCCGCTGCCCGACAAGGTCAAGGGGCTGCGGGACCCGGAGGCGCGCGTCCGGCAGCGGTACGTCGACCTGATCGTGAACCCCGACAGCCGGCGGATGGTGCACGACCGCGCGGCGGTCGTGAAGGCGGTGCGCGACGTGCTGCACGCGCAGGACTTCGTGGAGGTGGAGACGCCGGTCCTGCAGACGGTGCACGGCGGCGCCGCGGCCCGGCCGTTCGCGACGCACCTCAACGCGCTCGACCTCGACATGACGCTGCGCATCGCGCTGGAGCTGTACCTCAAGCGGCTCGTCGTCGGTGGCGTCGACAAGGTCTTCGAGATCGGCCGCATCTTCCGCAACGAGGGCGTCGACTCCACGCACTCGCCGGAGTTCACGATGCTCGAGTTCTACGAGGCGTACGGCGACTACGACACCGTCGCGGACCTCACCCGCGAGATGGTCCTCGAGGCCGCACGCCGCGTCGGCCGGACCACGGTGCCGGACGGGCAGGGCGGCGAGATCGACCTCGAGCAGCCCTGGCGCAGCGCGACCCTGCACGAGCTGGTCAGCCACGCCGTCGGGGAGACCGTCGACGCGGGCACGCCGCTGGAGCACGTGGTCGCGCTGGCCGACGCGCACGACGTCGCGCTGCAGGACGGCTGGGACGCAGGAGAGGTCGTCCTCGAGCTGTACGAGAAGCTCGTCGAGCACACGCTGCTGCAGCCGACCTTCGTGCGCGACTACCCGGTCAGCGCGCGCCCGCTCGCCCGCGACCACCGCGACGACCCGCGGCTGGCCGAGGCGTGGGACCTCGTCGTCGCCGGGACCGAGCTGGCCACCGGCTACTCCGAGCTGGTCGACCCGGTGGAGCAGCGGCGTCGGCTCACCGAGCAGAGCATCAAGGCCGCCGGGGGCGACCCCGAGGCGATGCAGCTGGACGAGGACTTCCTGCGCGCGCTCGAGCACGGGGCGCCGCCGATGGGCGGTCAGGGGATGGGCATCGACCGGCTGGTGATGCTGCTGACCGGGGCGCCGATCCGGGAGACGATCCTGTTCCCGCTCCTGCGGCCGGAGGCCGGCCAGGGGCAGATCCGGCCGGAGGCCGCTCAGGGGCAGGGCGAGCCGGAGGCGTAGGGAGCACGCGGGCCGGTCGCGCACGTCCACAGGTCGCCGCCGCAGCCTGGTGCGCGCAGGAGCGCGCACCGCACGGTGTCGACGTGCCCCACGCCGAGGAGGACCATGACCGCCGTGACCACCAGCACCGGGCTCCCCTTCGGGCGCCCGCTCGTTCGTGACGACCTCGACGCGATGCCGGAGGACGGCCACCGCTACGAGCTGCTCGACGGGATGCTGCTCGTGAGCCCGGCACCGCGCCACCTGCACCAGCGCAGCGTCGGCAACCTCCACCTGCTCCTGCGCGCCGCCTGCCCGCCGGAGCTGGAGGTGCTGCTGGCGCCGTTCGACGTCGTGCTCGCGGACGACACCGTCCTGCAGCCCGACGTGCTCGTCGCGCCCCGCGCGCAGTTCACCGCGCGCGACCTGCCCGGCCCGCCGCTGCTCGCCGTCGAGGTGCTGTCGCCCAGCACCCGCCGCGTCGACCTGCTGCTCAAGCGCGACCGGCTGCAGGCCGCCGGCGTCCGGTCGTACTGGCTGGTCGATCCGGACGAGCCCGCGGTGACGGTCCTCGAGCTGGTGGACGGGACGTACGTCGAGCGCAGGCACGCCGCGGGTGACCAGCCGGTCGAGGTGCTGCTGCCGTTCCCCGTACGGCTCGTCCCGGCGGACCTCGTCGTCTAGACCGGCACCGTCAGCCCGGCGGGTCCAGCCCTGCGCGTTGCTGCCGCTCATCCGGGCCGGCTGCAGCGGGTGCCCGCTGGCCCGGCCGACCCGACGGCCGTCCGCCGCACCCTTCCGCAAGATGGCGCCTTTCGCGCGCGGGAAAGCTCGACCTCGGCGCCCGAGTGCTTTCCTGCTTTTGCTTTCCCCCGCTGTTCCTGCTTTCCTCTGGGAAACGATTTCGAGGGGGAACAGGAATGGCGCAGAAGGTCCAGGTCATGCTCGTGTGCGACCTGCACGAGGACGAGGTCGAGGGCGTGGAGACGGTCGCCTTCGGGCTCGACGGCTCCGCGTACGAGATCGACGCGTGCGAGGAGCACGCCGCCGAGCTGCGCGACGCCTTCGCCCGCTTCGTCGGGTCCGCCCGCCGGGCCGGCCGCCCGGCCGCCGCCACCGGCGGCGCCCGGCGCGCCTCGCGCGGTCCGTCCCGCCCCGCCGCCGCGGGCAGCGACCGCGAGCGGGTGCAGGCGATCCGCGAGTGGGCGCGCAAGAACGGCCACACCGTCAGCGAGCGCGGCCGCCTGTCGGCCACCGTCCTGGAGGCGTACGAGAAGGCGCACTAGCCCGCCTGCCACCCGCCGCAGCCCGTCCCCGCCGGGGGCGGGCTGCCGCGCGATCACCGCCGTGCGGTTTCGCTCCCGGCGTACGCGGCAGGGAACGCCCACCAGCCGGAAGGGGTTGGACGGAGGGTCACGACGAGTGGCGCGACCCCGGAGTCCCGGGGCTAGTGTGCGAGGACGAGGCGATGCGTCCCCGCCCCGTGAGGAGCGAGACATGTTCGAGCGCTTTACCGACCGAGCCCGTCGGGTGGTCGTCCTGGCCCAGGAAGAGGCCCGGATGCTCAACCACAACTACATCGGGACCGAGCACATCCTGCTGGGCCTGATCCACGAGGGCGAGGGCGTCGCCGCGAAGGCGCTGGAGTCCCTCGGCATCTCCCTCGAGGGCGTCCGCAACCAGGTCGAGGAGATCATCGGCCAGGGGCAGCAGGCGCCGAGCGGCCACATCCCGTTCACGCCGCGCGCCAAGAAGGTCCTCGAGCTGTCGCTGCGCGAGGCGCTGCAGCTCGGCCACAACTACATCGGCACCGAGCACATCCTGCTGGGGCTGATCCGCGAGGGCGAGGGCGTCGCCGCCCAGGTGCTCGTCAAGCTCGGCGCCGACCTCAACCGCGTCCGCCAGCAGGTCATCCAGCTGCTGTCCGGCTACCAGGGCAAGGAGTCCGCCACCTCCGGCGGCCCGGCCGAGGGCACGCCGTCGACGTCGCTGGTGCTCGACCAGTTCGGCCGCAACCTCACGCAGGCCGCGCGCGAGTCCAAGCTCGACCCGGTCATCGGGCGCGAGAAGGAGATCGAGCGCGTCATGCAGGTGCTGTCGCGCCGCACCAAGAACAACCCGGTCCTGATCGGCGAGCCCGGCGTCGGCAAGACCGCCGTCGTCGAGGGCCTGGCCCAGGCGATCGTCAAGGGCGAGGTCCCGGAGACGCTCAAGGACAAGCAGCTCTACACGCTCGACCTCGGCGCCCTGGTCGCCGGCTCGCGCTACCGCGGTGACTTCGAGGAGCGCCTGAAGAAGGTGCTCAAGGAGATCCGCACCCGCGGCGACATCATCCTGTTCATCGACGAGCTGCACACCCTCGTCGGCGCGGGTGCCGCCGAGGGCGCGATCGACGCCGCCAGCATCCTCAAGCCGATGCTGGCCCGCGGCGAGCTGCAGACGATCGGCGCCACGACCCTCGACGAGTACCGCAAGCACCTCGAGAAGGACGCCGCGCTCGAGCGGCGCTTCCAGCCGATCCAGGTCGGCGAGCCGTCGCTCGCGCACACGATCGAGATCCTCAAGGGCCTGCGCGACCGGTACGAGGCGCACCACCGCGTCTCCATCACCGACGGCGCGCTCGTCGCCGCGGCGACGCTGGCCGACCGCTACATCTCCGACCGGTTCCTGCCGGACAAGGCGATCGACCTCATCGACGAGGCCGGCTCGCGCATGCGCATCCGCCGCATGACCGCGCCGCCGGACCTGCGCGAGTTCGACGAGCGCATCGCCAACGTCCGCCGCGACAAGGAGTCCGCGATCGACGCGCAGGACTTCGAGAAGGCCGCGTCGCTGCGCGACAAGGAGAAGACGCTGCTCGGCGAGAAGGCCCAGCGCGAGAAGGAGTGGAAGGCCGGCGACATGGACGTCGTCGCCGAGGTCGACGACGAGCAGATCGCCGAGGTCCTCGCGATCTGGACCGGCATCCCGGTCTTCAAGCTGACCGAGGAGGAGACCGCCCGCCTGCTGCGCATGGAGGACGAGCTCCACAAGCGCGTCATCGGCCAGCAGCAGGCCATCGTCGCGGTGTCCAAGGCGATCCGCCGCACCCGCGCCGGCCTCAAGGACCCGAAGCGCCCCGGCGGCTCGTTCATCTTCGCCGGCCCGTCCGGCGTCGGGAAGACCGAGCTGTCCAAGACGCTCGCCGAGTTCCTGTTCGGCGACGAGGACAGCCTGATCCTGCTCGACATGTCCGAGTTCATGGAGAAGCACACGGTCTCCCGCCTCGTCGGCTCGCCTCCCGGCTACGTCGGCTACGAGGAGGGCGGCCAGCTCACCGAGAAGGTGCGGCGCAAGCCGTTCTCGGTGGTGCTGTTCGACGAGGTCGAGAAGGCGCACCCGGACGTGTTCAACACGCTCCTGCAGATCCTCGAGGACGGCCGCCTGACCGACTCGCAGGGCCGCGTCGTCGACTTCAAGAACACCGTGCTGATCATGACGAGCAACCTCGGCACCCGCGACATCAGCAAGGGCTTCAACCTCGGCTTCGCCAAGGACCACGACACGCAGGGCGCGTACGAGCGGATGAAGGGCAAGGTGCACGACGAGCTCAAGCAGCACTTCCGCCCCGAGTTCCTCAACCGCATCGACGACATCGTCGTGTTCACTCAGCTGGCCGAGGACGAGATCCTGCAGATCGTCGACCTGATGCTGGCCCGGCTCGACGTCCAGCTCAAGAACAAGGACATGGGCCTCGAGGTCACGCAGAGCGCCAAGAAGCTGCTGGCCAAGAAGGGCTACGACCCGGTGCTCGGCGCCCGGCCGCTGCGCCGCACCATCCAGCGCGAGCTGGAGGACCAGCTGTCCGAGCAGATCCTGTTCGGCACGCTGTCCGCCGGCAACATCGTGGTGGTCGACGTCGAGGGAGAGGGCGAGGAGGCGACGTTCGTCTTCCGCGGTGAGCCCAAGCCGTCGGCCGTGCCGGACGCCCCGCCGGTCGACCTGGCCGGCGGCCCGGCCGAGTCGGCCTAGCCGCACCCGCACCGTCCCGTAGGGGCGGCCACCCGGACACGGGTGGCCGCCCCTGCGGCGTTCCGCCCCGGAAGCGGTGCCCCCGCCGGTACGGTCGCCGCGAGGAGGTGGCGGGTGCTGGTCGTGCACGAGGGCGTGGGCGCCATCTTCCCCATCACCTCCGACGTGGTGGTCGTGGTGGAGGGCGGCCGCGTCGTCGGCTGGAACCCGCGCGCCGCGGAGCTCTTCGGCGTCTCCGCGCAGGACGCGCTGGAGGGTGTGAGCACGCCGCTCGACCCGTTCCTCCCGCAGCTGCTCGAGCTCGATCCGGAGGCGCAGCCGGTGCGCCTCGAGCTGCCGCCGCTCGCGACCGTCGAGGCCGCGCGCCGAATCGTGCAGGGGCAGGACCTGCTGCTGCTGCACGACATCACCTCCGTCGTCCGGCACCAGGACGGCCTTCGCCGGCTGGCCGCGCTCTCGCGCGAGCTGCTCACCGGGCCGCAGACGCTGCAGTCCACGCTGCAGTCGCTGGTGACCGAGGCCAAGGAGATGACCGGCGCGGCGTACAGCGCCCTCATGGTCCTGCGCGAGGGCTCGACCACCGAGACGACGCACTTCGTCTACGACGCGCCCCGCCACCTGTTCCCGGCCCGGATGCCGCGCTTCGTCGGGCTGCTCCAGGTGCCGCTGCAGACGCGCAGGGCCGCACGCCTCGACGACATGCGCGGCCACCCGGCCGGCGTGGGGCTGCCCGGCGTGCACCCGCCGCTCGGTCCGCTGCTGGCCGTCCCGCTGCTGGCCGGCGACGTGCTGCTCGGCGAGCTCGCGGTGGCCAACCCGCCCGGGGGCCGCGTCTTCGACGAGCTCGACGAGGCGCTGCTGGTCGACCTCGGCGCGCACTCCGCGGTGGCGATCCGATGGGCGCAGAACGCCGAGGCGGCCCGCGAGCAGTCGTCGCGCCGGCAGGAGGTCGTCGACCAGGCGCGGCACGACATCCGCACGCCGCTCGGCGCCGGCAAGGGCTACGCCCAGCTGCTCGCCACCCGGCTGGACCGCATGTCGCCGGAGCAGGTCACGACCGCGCTGGAGGGGTTGCGCAGCTCCTTCGACCGGATCGAGGCGTTCACCGCGCGGCTGCTCGTGGACGACCGGCTCAGCGCGATCGACCTCACCCCTCGCTGGGCGACCATCGACCTCGTCGCGATGCTGGAGCGGGTCCGCCAGGACGCCGTCGCCACCACCGGCCGCGAGGACGCCGTGGTCGTCCACCGGCACGCGGACGCCCCGACGACGCTGGCCGGCGACCCGGAGCACGTGCGCGAGGTCGTCGACAACCTGGTCGGCAACGCCCTGAAGTACGGCGGCGCCGCGGGGCCGGTGCACGTGACCGTGCGGGCCGAGCGCGGACCAGGTCCGCCTCGACGTCCGTGACTCCGGACCGGGCATCCCGGAGGGGGAGCAGGCCGCGCTGTTCGAGCGCTGGTCGCGCACCGACGCCGCCAAGGCCGCGCTGCTGCCCGGCCTCGGGCTGGGCCTGTCGATCGTCAAGCGGCTGGTGCTCGCGCACGGCGGCCTGCTCGGCGTGAGCTCGCGCCCGGGGGAGGGGGCGACGTTCTGGGTCACCTTCCCGCGCGCGGTCCCGGACGCGGAGTGAGGAGCCGGGTGGTGCTGGTCGAGGACGACGCGACCGTCACCAGCGTCATCGAGATCCTGCTCGCGACCGAGCCCGACCTGGAGCTCGTCGGCACCGCCACCAGCGCCGAGGACGGCATCGCCCTGGTCCGCGAGCTGGCGCCGGACCTGCTGCTGCTGGACAACCAGCTCGAGGGCGTGCTGACCGGCGTCGAGGCGGCGCCGGCGTTCAAGGAGGCGTTCCCCGGGGTGGTCGTGCTGCTCTGCACGGCCCTCGACCTCGCAGGGGTGGCCGCCTCGACGCCGGGGATCGACGGCTACCTGCGCAAGGAGCGGCTGGCCGAGGTGGCGGACGTGTCGCGGGACCTGCTGGCGGCGCGCTCGGGTTGATCAGTGCCGGGTTCCCGCACCTCTGGGGGCTCCACGGCGTGCGGATACCCGGCGTTGATCAGCAGGGGCCGGCAGTCGGCTCAGCTCGGCGTGTGCCCGGGCAGCGCGTACCGGCCGTCCGGGAGCGGGTCCACCAGCCCGTCGGCCACCAGCCCGTCCAGCGCCCGCGCCCGCTGCACCGGCTCGTCCCACACCTGCTCCAGCAGGTCGGCCTCCACCGCCCCGGGCGCGTCCCGCAGCACCTGCAGCAGCCGCCCGCGCACCTGCCGGTCGGTGCCGGCGTAGCCCTGCGCGCGCCGTACCGGGGCGTCCAGCGCGGGCCGGCCGGCCAGCACCCAGGCGCACGTCGCGAGGACCGGGCAGTCCGGGCAGCGCGGCGCACGAGCGGTGCAGACCAGCGCCCCCAGCTCCATGAACGCCACGGACGCCGTGGCCGCCGCCTCCGGCTCGGCCGGCAGCAGGTCCTCGACCAGCGCGAGGTCGCGCCGCGTCACGGGGGCGTCGGCCCGCCCCTCGACGGCCCGCGCCACGACCCGCCGCACGTTGGTGTCCACCACCGGCACCCGCTGCCGGTGCGCGAAGGCCGCGACGGCCCGCGCCGTGTAGTCGCCGACGCCGGGCAGGGCGAGCAGCTCCTCGACCGTCGTCGGCAGCTGCCCGCCGTGCCGCTCGACGACCGCGACGGCGGCCGCGTGCAGCCGCAGCGCCCGGCGCGGGTAGCCCAGGCGCCCCCACATCCGTACCGCCTCGCCCGGGGCGTCGGCGGCGAGCGCTGCCGGGGTCGGCCAGCGCTGCAGCCACGCGTCGTACGGCACGAGGACCCGGGCGACGGGCGTCTGCTGGAGCATCACCTCGCTCACGAGCACCGCCCACGGGCTCACGCCGGGGCGGCGCCAGGGCAGGTCGCGCTGCGCCTGCGCGTACCAGCCGGTCAGCACCTCAGCGAGCGACACGGCCTCCACGCTAGGCGGCTAGCATCGGCAGGCGATGGCCCTGCACTGGCGACCGGTCGGCTCCGAGCCCGCCTCCACGTACTGGCAGCGCCGCGCCGTCGTGGCCACCGGCGCCGTCCTGCTGCTGGCCCTGCTGGTGTCGCTGCTGACCGGCGGCGACGACGCCCCGGACCGCCTTGCCGAGGCGCCCGCGTCGCCCGTCCCGTCCGCCGCCCCTGCAGCCTCCGCGACGCCGGAGCCGAGCGCGAGCCCCAGCGCGACAGCCGTGCCCATCTGCCAGCCCGAGTCGCTGAAGGTCGAGGCGCTGGCCGGCGACGAGAGCTACGGCGTGGGGGGCAGCCCCAAGCTGTCCCTCCAGGTGACCAACACGGGCGCGGCGCCCTGCACCCGCGACCTCGGCCAGGCCGCCATCGAGCTGCTCGTGTACTCGGGCAGCGACCGCATCTGGTCCAGCGACGACTGCGCGCCGGGCGGGCCGAAGGACGTCACCACGCTGGCGCCGGGCAAGCCGGCCGTACGGCGCGCGACCTGGGACGGCCGCCGCTCGCTGCCCGGCTGCGCGGGCGGCAAGGCGCAGGCCAAGGCGGGGACGTACCGGGTCACCGGTCGGGTCGGCCAGCTGCGCGTCGAGGGCGACGCCTTCCGCCTCACCGGCTGACGCACGGACCGGCGGTCGGCAGGACCGCGCACGCCTCCCGCGACCCCGCCACCTTGCCTGCCCGCCACCCCCGGCTCACCTGCGCTGACCTCAAGCACCTGCGGGGTTCCGCCGACACACCCCTCGAGCCGGGTCCCCCCGCCGGCAGGTCGGAGTGCGCTGTGCCCGAGGACGCTGCCGGTACCGGCGCGGCCCGTACCCCTCGCGTGCTGCCGCCCGAGGCCCTGGCCTCCCTGCGTGAGGCGTTCGCCGGCGAGGTCGAGGACCGGCTCCCGCGCCTGCTCGCGCTGCTGGCCGGCCCGCCCGGCCCCGACGCCCTGCGCGACGCGCACGCCCTCGGCAGCAGCGCGGTGGTGGTCGGGGAGGCCGAGGCCTCCCGTACGGCCCGCGCCCTGGAGGCCGAGCTCGGCCACGACGTCGTGGACCGCGAGCGCTGCGCGGAGCTGGTCCGCGAGCTCGCCGACCGCCTCGGCGCGTGGGTCCCCGCATGAGCCGCTCCGCACGGCCCGGGGGCGTCGCGTGATCCCCGAGCAGTCCGGCCCGGTGACCGTCGTCATCGTCGACGACTCCGGCGTCCAGCGGCGCTTCCTGCGCGCGGCGGTCGAGGCCGAGAAGGACTTCACCGTCCTCGGCGAGGCCCGCAACGGCAAGGAGGGCGTGGCCCTCGTGACGCGGCTCCAGCCGGCCGTCGTGCTCATGGACCTCGACCTGCCGGTGATGAGCGGCATCGAGGCGATCGAGCGGATCATGAGCGGCAGCCCGACGCCGATCCTCGTCTACAGCGCCTTCGTCGCAGGGGCCAACAGCGAGAACGCCCTGGAGGCGCTGGCTGCCGGCGCGGTCGACGTGCTGGCCAAGCCCGGCCCGGACGACACCGGCACCCTGGACGAGTACGCCGCCGTGCTCCGCCGCAAGCTGCGCGTCGCCGCCCGCGTCCGCGTCATCACCCACCCCCGCGGCCGGCTGCGCTCGCAGGGCATGGGCGGCGCCGCTCCCACCCTCGGCGGTGGCATCCGCCGTCCCCTCACCGCCGCCCCGGCTGCGCCCCTGGAGCCGGACCCCGCCCGCGGCAAGGTGCGCCTGGTCGCGATCGGCGCCTCCACCGGCGGGCCGCAGGCCCTGCTGACGCTGCTGGCCCAGCTGCCCGAGGACCTCGACCAGGCCGTCCTCGTCGTGCAGCACATGGCCGACGGCTTCATCCCCGGCCTCGCCTCCTGGCTCGACGGGCTGGTGCCGATGCCGGTCGTCGTCGGGGAGAGCGGCCGCCGGCTCGCGCCCGGCACGATCACGATCGCGCCGAGCGGCGGCAACCTGCTGGTGCAGGACGAGCGGCTGCGCGTCATGTGCACGCCCCCCGAGCCGGGGCAGTTCCACGTGCCCGGCATCGACGCGACCTTCTCGAGCATCGCCCGCGCGCTGGGGCCGGACGCGCTCGGCGTGATCCTCACCGGCATGGGCCGTGACGGCGCCGCCGGTCTGCTCGCCATGCGCGAGCGGGGCGCCCTGACGCTCGGCCAGGACGAGGCGACCTGCGCCGTCTACGGCATGCCGGCCGCGGCGTTCACGCTCGGTGCGGTGGAGCGGCAGCTCCCGCTGGTGGACATCGCGCCGGCACTGCTGACCGCGCTGGGCCGGGCGTTGGCATGACCAGCGAGACCAGGGTCGCGCTGAGCGACGCGGAGTACGCGCAGCTGCGCCTGCTCCTGTCGCGCTCCGCGGGCCTGGTCTTCGACGAGTCGCGCCGGGACTCGATGGGCTACTCGATCGGCGAGCGGCTGCGGGCGAGCGGCATCGCGACGGTCCGCGAGTACCTCGAGGAGGTGTGCGCCGCCGGCTCGCCCGAGCGGCAGCGGCTGCATCGACGAGGTCACCATCCAGGAGACGCACTTCTTCCGGAACCCGCCGCAGATGCGCGCCCTTCGCGCGCACGTGCTGCCCGAGCTGATCCGGCACGCCGACCAGAACGGCCGCCGGCTCCGGATCTGGAGCGCGGGCTGCTCGACCGGCGAGGAGCCGTACACGATCGCGATGATGCTGCGCGAGCTCCTGCCGAGCACCGCCGGCTGGGACGTGAAGGTCATCGCCACCGACATCAGCGAGAACGCGCTGGAGGCCGCCCGGCGGGCGACGTACGGCTCGCGCGCCGTGCAGCTGGCGACGGCGGCCGAGGTGGGGCGCTTCTTCGTCCCCGTCGAGGGCGGGCGCTACGAGGTGCGGCCGGAGGTGCGCGAGCTGGTGGAGCTGCGCCACCACAACCTGGTCAACGACCCGCCGCCGAGCGACCGGCTCGACCTCGTCCTCTGCCGCAACGTCACCATCTACTTCAGCCGCGACACCACGCGGGCGCTCATGGGCCGGCTGCACACGGCGCTGCGCGACGGCGGCTACCTGTTCCTCGGGCACTCCGAGACGCTGTGGCAGGTCAGCGAGGACTTCCGCCTGGTCGCGCTCGGCAGCGGCGACACCGCGGCGTACGTCTACCGCCGCCTCGACGAGCCGGCTGCGGAGCGCCGGGCGGTCCTGCCCGACCGCCGCACCCTGGACGAGCCGATTCCGCCGCCGGACCGCCGGGTGTCGGTGCGCCGCGCGTGGGAGGCGGTCCGCCCGACGGTGCCCAGGCAGGTCGAGCGCGCCGACGTGCCGACCCTGCAGAGCGTGCGCGACGCCCTTGCCGAGGGGCGGTACGCCGACGCCGCGCGGCTGGCCCGTCTCGCCGGTGACGCCGACCCGCTGCGCGCGGAGGTGCACTACCTGCTCGGGCTCGCGCTGGTGGACCAGGGACTGGACGCGGAGGCGCTGCCGGCGCTGCGCCGGGCCGTCTACCTCGACCCGGAGGCGGGGCTCGCGCACTTCCTGCTGGCCGGCGCGCTCGCCCGGTGCGGCGACCGCGCGGCCGCTGCCCGGGAGTACCGCGCCGCCGCGCAGACCCTCAGCCGTACGACCGACGCCACCGCCCCCGAGCTGGGCGGCCGCAGTGCGCGCGAGCTCGCCGCGCTGTGCGCCCAGCTCGAGGGCCAGCTGTCCGCAGGGAGCGAGCGATGACCGGCCTGGTGACCTTCCGCCTCGGCGAGCGCGAGTACGCGACGCCGCTGTCCGACGTGCGGGAGGTCGTCCGGCTGGAGGGCTTGGCCGACCTGCCCGGCATGACGCCGCCGCTGGCCGGTGTGCTCGACCTGCGCGGCACGGCGCTCCCGGTGCTCGACCTGCGCACGGCGGCCGAGCCCGGCGCGCGCGGCGACGTGCTCGTGCTGGAGCGGCCGGAGGGTGGTCTCGTCGACGGCAGCACCGTCGGCGTCGCGGTCGACCAGGTGCGCGCCGTCGTGAGCGCCGGGGACCTGGCGCCCGCCGGGGCGTCGCCCGACCAGGGCGTGCTCCCGTCGTACGTCGTCGAGGTGCTGCGCGGCGAGCTCGGCGTCGTCTTCCTCGTCGACCTGGTGAAGATGGTCGACAGCGCGCGCGTGCCGGCCCAGGCGCGCTAGACGTACCGCTCGAGGATCGAGCTCTCGGCCAGGCGCGACAGCCCCTCGCGCACCGAGCGGGCACGCGTCTCGCCGACGCCCTCGACGGCCTGCAGGTCGTCGATGCCGGCGGCCAGCAGCTTCTGCAGCCCGCCGAAGTGCTCGACCAGCCGGTCCACGACCGCGCCGGGCAGCCGCGGGACCTTGGCCAGCAGGCGGTAGCCGCGCGGGCTCACCGCCGTCTCGAGCGCGTCGGCGGTCGCGGGGTAGCCGACGGCCTTGGCCACCGCGGACAGGTCGAGCAGGTCGGTGGCGGACAGCGCGTCGAGCTCGGCCAGCGCGTCCTCGAGCCGGCGCGCCTTGCGGCCGCTGCCGGTGACGAGGTAGTCGCGCACGACCAGCTCGCGCTCGCCCTCGACGCCCGCCATGAGCTCCTCGAGCTGGAGCGACAGCAGGCGGCCGTCGGTGCCGAGCTCGACGACGTAGCCCTCGATCTCGGTGGCGATGCGGCGGACCATCTCGAGGCGCTGGCTGACGGCCATCGCGTCGCGGACCGTCACGAGGTCCTCGATCTCGAGCGCCGACAGGGTGCCGGCGACCTCGTCGAGGCGCAGCTTGTAGCGCTCGAGCGTCGCGAGCGCCTGGTTGGCGCGGGACAGGATCGAGGCGCTGTCGTCGAGCACGTAGCGGGTGCCCTGGACGTACAGCGCGATGATCCGCATCGACTGGCTGACCGAGACGACCGGGAAGCCGGTCTGCTTGGCGACCCGCTCCGCGGTGCGGTGCCGGGTGCCGGTCTCCTCGGTGACGATCGACGGGTCGGGCACCAGCTGCACGCTGGCGCGCACGATCTTGGTCAGGTCGCCGGTGAGCACCACGGCGCCGTCCATCTTGGACAGCTCGCGCAGCCGCTGCGCGGAGAAGTCCACGTCGAGCTCGAAGCCGCCGGTGCTCAGCCCCGCGACGACCTTGTCGTGGCCGAGCACGATCAGCGCGCCGGTGTTGCCGCGCAGGATGCGCTCGAGGCCGTCGCGCAGGGCCGTGCCGGGCGCCACCGCGGCCAGCGTGGAGCGGAGCAGGTCGGCGACGTCGTCGGTGCCGCTCGCCACCCTGCCGCCTCCTCGTCCCGGTGCCGAGCGCGAGTCTAGGGAGCCGGGCGGCTCCAGGCGTGCAGCGGCGTGTCCGTCAGGGCTTCGGGACGGTCCGGGAGTACGAGCGCAGCGCCTCCAGGGCGCGCACCAGGTGCTCGAGCTCGACCACCCGCGCTCCCTCCGGCGACGCTCGGCAGCCGCTTGAGCGAGCCCGGCGGCACGAGGATCCGGCGGTAGCCGAGCCGGGCCGCCTCGCTGACCCGCTGGGCGAGGTGGCCGACCGGGCGGACGTCGCCGGACAGCGCGACCTCGCCGATGACGGCCACGTCGGCGGGCATCGCCACGCCCGAGGCCGCGGAGGCGACCGCCAGGCAGACGGCGAGGTCGGTCGCCGGGTCGGACAGCCTGGCGCCGCCGACGGTGGCGACGAAGACGTCGCGGTCGAGCACGATGCCGGCCGCCCGCTCGGTGACGGCGAGCAGCATCGCGACCCGCGAGGTGTCGAGGCCGTTGACGCCGCGGCGCGGGTTCGGCGAGGGGGTGGCGGCCACCAGGGCCTGCACCTCGGCCGGGACGGCCCGCCGGCCCGTCGACGGCCACGGCGACCGCGGTGCCCGGGACCGGCTCGTCGCGGTGGCTGCGGAACAGGTCGGAGGGGTCCGCGACCTCGCGCAGCCCGTCGTCGCACTGCTCGAAGCAGACGACCTCGTCGGCCGGGCCGTACCGGTTCTTGACGGCGCGCAGCAGCCGCAGCGAGGTGTGCTTGTCGCCCTCGAAGGTCAGCACCGTGTCGACCATGTGCTCCATCGCGCGGGGACCCGCGACGGCGTTCTCACGGGTCGACTGGCCGATCATGAGGACCGGCATCCGGCGGGCCTTGGCGACCCGGACCAGCACCTGCGTGACCTCCTGCACCTGCGCCATGCCGCCGGCGCGGCCGTCGACGGCGGTGGAGGCGATGGCCTGCACGCTGTCGACGACGAGCAGCGCCGGGTCGTGCGCCTCGACGTGGCCGAGCAGGCAGGACAGGTCGGTCTCCTCGGCGAGCAGCACCCCCGGTGCGGTCGCGCCGATGCGCCGGGCCCGCACGCTGATCTGCTCGACGCTCTCCTCGCCGGAGACGTAGAGGACCGTGCCCTCCTGGCCGCGGGCGGTGAGGGACAGCGCCATCGTGTGGGCGACGGTGTTGAGCAGGGTGGACTTGCCGGCGCCGGGCTCGCCGGCCAGCAGGACGACCTGGCCGGCCACCAGCCCGCCGCCGAGCACCCGGTCGAACTCCGCGAGGCCGGTCAGCTCGCGAGGGCGCGCTCTGCGCCACGACCTCGGACACCGGGCGGGCCGGCTGGTCGGGGACCGAGCCGGTGCGGCCGCTCTTGAGGCCGGGCAGCGCGCGGACGGCGGAGGCCTCCGCGATGGAGCCCCAGGCCTGGCACTGCGGGCACTGGCCGACCCACTTCGCGACGCTGACGCCGCACTCCGCGCAGCGGTGCGCGGGGCGGTCCTTGCGGGCGGTGGCGGGCATGGCGCGGACGCTAGCCGCGGGGTGCGACAGCGGCGGGGTGCCCCGCCGGAGGCTGGTCAGCCCCCGGTGCCCTCCGAGCCGCTCTCCTCGCCGGCCTCGCCCTCGCCGACGACGGCCCCTGCCTCGCCACCCTCCTCGGACGCGCCCTCGCCGGCGGTCCCGGACTCCCGCTCGCCGCCGGTCGGCGCCTGCAGGGCGGGCTCCTCGCCGCCCTCCAGCCGCTCGCCGGTGTAGATCGGGCGGTCGGACTCGCCGCTGGTGATGACCGGCGCGAGCAGCTCCTCGGTGCCGTTGCCCTCGAAGCGCAGCGTGAGGTCGACGTACTCGCCCGGGCGCAGCGCGCGGGTCAGCCCGCGCAGCTCGAGGGTGATGAAGCTGCCGGTGGAGCCGAGCGGCGGCACGACCATCTCGCGCTCGGTGCCGCCGCCGATCACGGCGACCTCGCGGGCCGCGGAGGAGGTGGCCTCGACCAGGCGGTCCGACTCGTCCGAGGAGTTCGTGACCGTGAGCACGACGGTGGCGTCCGCGCCGACGGCGTAGCCCTGACCGTCCTCGGGAGCGCGCACCGCGACGTTGCGCAGCGCGAGGGCGCCGACGGCCGCGTTGGTCGACTCGGCGTTGTTGCGCTCCTGGTAGGTCTGCGCGTCCAGGCTGGCGCCGCACGCGCTGACCGAGCCCATGACGAGGACGGCGGTCGCGACGGCGAGCAGGCCGGGCGCGAGGCGGCGGGTGGTCACGGGGCGTCTCCCTGGGTCTGGGCGAGGAGGGGCAGGTCGGCGGCGATGTCGCCCGGCCGCACCCCTCCCGGGTAGAGGACCGGCAGCCGGTCCCGGACGTCGAAGCCGAAGATCACGTTGGCGTGCCCCACACCGTATCCAAGCGGCCGGGAGTGGGTGTGGGGGGCCGTCCCGGGCTTGTGCGCGTGCTCGTTGGGGCGTCCTGGCAGCGTCTCCACCTGGCCGCCCTTCTTCGCCGCCTGGATGCCCGTCGCGGTCTGCGCGGCGTCCACCTCGGCCTGTGTCCCCACCAGCCCGACGTACTCCTGCGAGAACTGGTCCAGCCACTCGCGCAGGATCGGCGGGGTGTCCCGCGGCGGGTCGGTCGTCACGAAGACGACCTGCACCTGCTCGCGCAGCTCGGCCGGCGTGCTGCGGAGCGCGGCGGCGATGTCGGCCATGGCGGTGGGGCACTCGTCCGGGCAGCTCGTGTAGCCGAAGTACAGCAGCGTCGGCTTGCCGCCGGTGCGCTCGGCGAAGTCGTACCGCTCGCCGCTCGTCGTCCGCAGCACGAACGACGGCCGGGACGGGACCGGGTCGGGCTCGACGCCGTGGAAGGCCTCCGGGCTCGCGGCCGGGCCGGCGACCGTCGCGCTCCCGGTGCCGCAGCCGGCGAGCAGGAGCCCGGCGCAGAGCGCGGCGAGGGCGCGGCGGGAGGGCATGCGCCCAGTGTCTCAGGTCGGTACGAGCACGGCACCGCGGGCGACCAGCAGCCCCACGGAGACGGCGGCCACCAGGATCGCCGCGCGGAAGGCGTCCCGCGAGCCGGGCCGGCGGGCGCGCACCAGGCCGCCGACGGTCACCGCCGCGGCCACGACCACGGCGACCACCGGCAGCGCCCCCGGGCGGCCGGGGCCGGCGGCCAGCAGCACCGCCGCGGTGAGCAGCAGGCCGGCGGCCGCGGTCGCCGAGCGGACCGGGCCGAGCACGTGCGGCAGGCCCCGTACCCCCGTCGCCAGGTCCTCCTCGAGGTCCGGCAGGACGTTGCACAGGTGCGCACCGACGCCGAGCAGCGCGCCGGCGGCGGTGGCCCACCACGGCGCGAGCACCGGCTCGTCACGGGCCAGCGTGATGATCGAGGGCACCGCGCCGAAGGAGAAGGCGTACGGCGCCCACGACAGCAGGGTGGCCTTGAGCCGGGCGTTGTAGGCCCAGGCCGCGGCGACGGCGGCCAGGTGCAGCAGCCCGGCCCGCCAGCCCAGCGCGAGGGAGGCGGGCACGCACAGCGCCGCGGCCGTCAGTGCCGCCGCCCGCACCCGGCCGGCCGGCAGCTCGCCCTGCGCGACCGGCTTGTCCTCCCGGCCGGTGCGCCGGTCGCGGGCGGCGTCGATCCAGTCGTTGCTCCACCCCACCGACAGCTGGCCGGTGAGGAACGCGAGCGCCACGAGCAGCGACCGGCCGCCGAGCCCCGTCGACACGGCGAGCGCCGTCGCGAGGCCCGTGACCGCCACGGTCGGCTCCGGGTGGCTCGCGCGGACGAGAGGGATCACGCCGAGCAGTGTGGTCGCCCGCGCGGGAGAGTGACAGCGTGCGCCCCCTCAACGACCCCGGTCAGTACGACGACCTGGCCGACCAGTGGTGGGCGCCGCGCGGGCAGTTCGCGATGCTGCACTGGATCGCCGAGGCGCGCGCCCGGCTGGTCCCGGCGGCGGTACGGGAGGGCAGCCTGCTGCTCGACCTCGCCTGCGGAGGCGGGCTGCTCGCGCCGCACGTCGCCGGCAAGGGCCACCGGCACGTCGGCCTCGACCTGTCGCCGACCGCCCTCCCGCTGGCCCGCGAGCACGGCGTCGTGCCCGTCCGGGGCGACGTCACCGCGCTGCCCTTCGCGGACGCCGCCGCCGACGTGGTGGTGGCCGGCGAGGTGCTCGAGCACGTCGCGGACCCGCCCGCCCTGGTCCGCGAGGCCTGCCGCGTGCTCAAGCCCGGCGGGACCCTCGTCCTCGACACGATCGCCGCCACCTGGTGGGGCCGCTTCTCCTCCGTGACCGTCGGTGAGCGCATCCCGGCCGGGCCGCCGAGGCGGCTGCACGACCCGGCGCTGTTCGTCGACCGCCGCGCGCTGTCCCGCGCCGCGTCCGAGAGCGGCGTGCTGCTCACGATGAGCGGCCTGCGCCCCAGCGCGCTCGACTACGTCGCGTGGCTGGCGGGCAGGAAGCCCTCGGTGCGCATGCTCCCCACCCGTTCGACCGCCGGGCTCTTCCAGGCCGTCGGCGTGAAGCACCCCTGACCCGATCGGAACCCCCATGACCGCAGCACTCACCGGCGCCTCGCACGCGCTGCCCGCCCCGATGGACCAGCAGCGCCTGTGGGACGGCTACTTCAAGGACCACTACGCCGACGCCCGGCTCGCCCGGAAGGTCTGGGAGCACTCGGCGATCACGACCCGCCGCGGCGTCGTCGACCCCACGCAGGAGGACATCTCCTCCTGGGGCACCGCGGCCCGGATGCAGCGCTTCCTCGTCGAGGCGATGCCGCTGGGCAAGGAGGCCGTCGCCGGCGCGCTGTCCGACGCGGGCCTGGACGCCAAGGACGTCGGCCTGTTCACCGTCGTGAGCTGCACCGGGTACGTCACGCCCGGCCTCGACATCCTGCTCGCGCGCGACCTCGGCATGACCGACGGCGTCCAGCGGCTGCACGTCGGCCACATGGGCTGCTACGCCGCGCTGCCCGGCCTCGGGGCGACGGCCGACTACGTCACCGCCCGCCAGAAGCCCGCCGTGATGCTCTGCCTCGAGCTGACGAGCCTGCACGTCCAGCCGAGCACCGAGAGCGCCCGCAGCGGGTCGCCCACCCCCGGGGACCTCCAGCAGATGGTGGCCCACGCGCTGTTCAGCGACGCCGCAGCGGCGGTCGTGCTGGAGCCGACCGCCCCGGGGATGGAGGTCGTGGACGTCGTGGCCCGTACGGACGTCGCCACGGCCGACCACATGACGTGGGACGTGACCGACCTCGGCTTCAAGATGGGCCTGTCGCCGGCCGTCCCGGACGTCCTGGCGCGGCACGCGCGGCCGGTCGTGGAGGAGCTGCTCGCCGCCCACGGCATGACCGTGGCCGACGTGGACGGCTGGGCGATCCACCCCGGGGGGCGCAAGATCGTCGAGGTCGTGGGCGAGGTCCTGGGGCTGGCCGAGGAGCAGCTGGCCCCGTCGTACGACGTGCTGCGCGACGTCGGCAACTGCTCCAGCGCGACGGTGCTGCTGGTGCTGGAGCGGCTCGCGCAGGCGGTGGAGGTGCCCGTCGGCGGCACCGTCGTGGCGATGGCCTTCGGGCCCGGCCTGACGCTCTACACGGCGCTCCTGCGGCGGCGCGGCAGCATCTAGAACCGGTCTTGTCAAGGGCGGTGCATGCCCTCTGACCTGCGACGATGCACCTCGGGCCGCGGTGACAGCGTGTTATCCTTGGTGCGGCGAGAGGGGCTACACACACATGACGTTCGCAGTCGGCGAGACCGTCGTCTACCCGCACCACGGGGCCGCGCTCATCGAGGCCATCGAGACCCGCACCATCAAGGGCGAGGACAAGGTCTACCTGGTCCTCAAGGTCGCCCAGGGCGACCTGACCGTCCGCGTCCCGGCGGACAACGCCGAGATCGTCGGCGTCCGCGACGTCGTCGGCCAGGCCGGTCTCGACAAGGTCTTCGAGGTGCTGCGCGCTCCGGCGGTCGAGGAGCCGACCAACTGGTCGCGCCGCTACAAGGCCAACCTGGAGAAGCTCGCCTCGGGCGACATCAACAAGGTCGGCGAGGTCGTCCGCGACCTCTGGCGCCGCGACAAGGAGCGGGGCCTGTCCGCCGGCGAGAAGCGGATGCTCTCCAAGGCGCGCCAGATCCTCGTCAGCGAGCTCGCGCTCGCCGAGGGCACCAACGAGGACAAGGCCGAGGCCATCCTCGACGAGGTCCTCGCCTCCTAGGCGGGGCGCATGTCCAGCAGCACGGGCCCGGACGCCGGGCTCCCCGAGGGGAGCCTGACGCCGGGCCCGCTGCGTCTGCCGGCCTCGCAGCCGACCCGGCGCGCCCGCACGCCGTACGCCGTGCTCGAGGTCCTGCGCCTGCTGGTCGTCGTGTTCTTCGCCGGGGCCGGCTACCAGGTCGGCACCTCCGTCGACCCCGACGGGCCGGTGCTCGGCGCGCTCAACGGCACCGCCGTCGGCCTGGTCATCGGGTCCGGGCTCGGCTACGTCCTCGGCGGCGTGCTGGGCCGCAAGACCGCCGCCACCACCGAGGTCGCCCGCACCCGGCTGCGCGACGTGTCGGCCGAGCAGCTGGTCGCCGGCGCGCTCGGCACCGTCGGCGGCGTCCTCGCTGGGCGCCGGCGTCGCCTGGCCGGTCTTCTTCCTGCCGCAGGCCTACCTCGCCTTCCCCCTGTTCGGGTTCGTCGTGGTGGTGCTCGGCTACTTCGGCGCCGTCGTCGCGATGAGCAAGCGCGAGGGGGTGCTCGCGCTGTTCGGCGAGCGGGCCGGCCTCGCCCCCCGCAGCGCCCCGGCCGCGGCGCTGCCCCGCGTCGTCGACACCTCGGTCGCGATCGACGGTCGGGTGCTCGACGTGGTGCGGGCCGGCTTCCTGCACGGCACCTTCCTGGTGGCGACCCCGGTGCTGGCCGAGCTGCAGGGGCTGGCCGACGCCGGCGACGACCTGCGCCGGACGCCGCGGCCGCCGCGGGCTCGAGGTCCTCGAGGCCCTCAAGCGGGAGGACGGCGTCGAGCTCGAGGTGCTCGACCTCGACGTGCCGGGCGTGCACGAGGTCGACGCCAAGCTCGTCCGCATCTGCCTCGACCGCGGCGCCGCGCTGCTCACCCTCGACACCAACCTGGCCAAGGCCGCCCAGCTCGCCGGCATCCGGGTGCTCAACCTGCACGCGCTCTCGCTCGCGATGCGCCCGCCGGTCGCGGCCGGCGACGACGTGCCGGTGCTGCTGCTCAAGGCCGGCAAGGAGGCCGGCCAGGCGGTCGGCTACCTCGACGACGGCTCGATGGTGGTGGTCGAGGGCGGCCGCGCCCGCCTCGGCCAGGAGGTCGGCGTACGGGTCACCAGCGTGCTGACCACCGCGAACGGCCGGCTCGTCTTCGGCCGCCCCGCGGACTCGGACGCCCCGCCGCCGCGCACCCCGCGGGCGGTCCCCGGCCGGCCGTCGCCGTCCGCGATGCCGCACAGCCGCCGCACGCCGTGACGGTCGGCGTCCTGGTCCCCGCCGCGGGGCTCGGGGTGCGCCTGGGCCCGGGCGCCCCCAAGGCGCTGCGCGAGCTGGCCGGCGAGCCGCTGCTCGTGCACGCCGTCCGCGGCCTGCGGGCCGCCCCCTCGGTGGGTCCCGTGGTCGTGGCGGCCACCGACGTGCCGCTCGTGGAGGAGCTGCTGGCGCCGTACGACGTGGTCGTGGTGCCCGGCGGCGCGGAGCGCCAGGACAGCGTGCGGGCGGCCCTCGCGGCGCTGGACCCGGCCGCCGAGCTGGTGCTCGTGCACGACGCCGCCCGCTGCCTCACGCCCGTCGCGGTCGTCGAGGCGGTCGTGGCCTGCCTGCGGGGCGGCGCCGAGGCCGTCGTGCCGGTGCTGCCGGTGGCCGACACCGTCAAGCAGGTGTCCGGCGACGTCGTCGTGTCCACGCTGGACCGCTCCGCGCTGCGGGCGGTGCAGACGCCGCAGGGGTTCCGCCGCGAGGTGCTGGAGCGCGCGCACGCCTCAGGGCTGCCCTCCCGGACCGACGACGCCGGCCTGGTGGAGGCTCTCGGCGGCACCGTGACCACGGTGACCGGCTCCGAGGAGGCGTTCAAGGTGACCCGGCCGCTCGACCTGCTGCTCGCCGAGGCGCTCCTGAGGGCCCGCGCGTGAGGGTCGGCATCGGCACCGACGTGCACCCGTTCGAGGCCGGCCGGCCGTGCTGGGTCGCCGGGCTGCTGTGGGAGGGCGCCGACGGGCTGGCCGGGCACTCCGACGGCGACGTCGCCGCGCACGCCGCGTGCGACGCGCTGCTGTCCGCGGCCGGGCTCGGCGACCTGGGCTCGAACTTCGGGACCAGCGAGCCGCAGTGGAAGGGCGCCTCCGGAGCCGACCTGCTGGGCGAGACCCGCCGCCGGGTGGAGGCCGCCGGGTTCGCCATCGGCAACGTCGCCGTGCAGGTGGTCGGCAACCGCCCCCGCCTCGGGCCGCGGCGGGCCGAGGCCGAGGCCGCGCTGTCGCAGGTGCTGGGCGCGCCGGTCAGCGTCAGCGCGACGACGACGGACGGGCTGGGGCTCACCGGACGCGGCGAGGGGCTGGCGGCGATCGCGACGGCGCTGGTCCTCCCGGCGTAGGCCCCTCTTCGTGAAGTCCACAGCACCCTGGTCCTGGGGACTTCACGAACAGCCGGCGGCATGATCGGCGGGTGAGCGTGGACGACGCCGGCCTGCACGCCGCGAACCTCGCGGCCTTCCAGCTCGTGCTGGCCCGCGCCGGCGGCTGGCCGCACGAGCAGGGCGACGGCTGGGTCGCGGCCGACGCCGCCTCCGCGGTGCGCTTCTTCTCGTTCACCGTCCTCACCCGCGACGGGGCCACGCCAACCCCGACCGTGTACCGGGTGCGGGCGCCCGCCGGCTGGGTGGAGATGGACCTGTGGGGCCGGCCCTGGGACGGCGACGTGCGCACGCCGGTGCTCATGCGCCGCGAGCCCGGCCCGCTGCCGCCGCCCGACCCGCGCGTCACCGTCGCGCGTACCCCGGCGCAGCTCGCCGAGGCCGAGCGCGCGCTGGCCGCCGGGCTGGAGGTGCCTGGGCTGCAGGGGGTGCTCGGCGAGGAGCTGCTCGAGCACCCGGTCGCCTGCGCGTACACCCCCGCCGCGATCGCCGTGGCCTTCGACGACGGGACCACGGTGGGCGTCTACCTCGTCGGCACGGCCACGGCGGCCCGCGGCAAGGGGCTCGGCACGGCGGTGACCGCCGCGGCGATGGCGGCGCTGCCGGAGCGGCCCGCGCTGCTCACCGCCACGACGACGGGACGCCCGGTGTACGAGCGGCTCGGCTTCAACGTCGTCGGCCGGGCGACGATGCGGAGGCGCGACCGGGACTAGCCTCGACGATCGTGACCCTGCGCCTGCACGACACCCTCACCAGGACGGTCCGGCCCTTCACGCCGCTCCGCCCCGGCCGCGCGGGCGTCTACACCTGCGGCCCGACGGTCCAGGCGCGCCCCCACGTCGGCCACGTCCGCAGCGCGATCGCGCTGGACGTGCTGCACCGGTGGCTGCGCGAGAGCGGCTACGACGTCGTGTTCGTCCGCAACGTCACCGACGTCGACGACAAGATCATCCACGACGCCGCCCACGGCGACGAGCCGTGGTGGGCCCTCGCCACGCGGATGGAGCGCGCCTTCACGGCGGCGTACGACGCGGTGCAGGTGCTGCCGCCGACGGCCACGCCGCGCGTCACCGGCAGCATCCCGAGCATCGTCGCCCTCATCGAGCGGATCATCGAGCGCGGCCACGCCTACGAGTCCGGCGGCGACGTCTACCTGTCGGTCCGCACGGTCGAGGCGTACGGCGCGCTCTCCGGCCAGGACCCCGACCAGCTGCGCGCCTCGGAGAAGGCCGTCCCGCACGGTCAGACGGGCGAGAAGCGCGACGCGCTCGACTTCGCTCTGTGGAAGGCGGCCAAGGAGGGCGAGCCGGCCTGGCCGTCCCCGTGGGGTCCGGGGCGCCCGGGTTGGCACATCGAGTGCTCGGCGATGGCGGTGGACCACCTCGGCGAGGAGTTCGACCTGCACGCCGGTGGGCTCGACCTCGTCTTCCCGCACCACGAGAACGAGGTCGCGCAGTCCCGCTGCGCCGGGCACCCGTTCGCCCGCCACTGGCTGCACCACGGCCTGGTCACGGTCGCGGGCGGCGGCGGCGAGAAGATGAGCAAGAGCCTGGGCAACTCGACGACCGTCGAGGACGTCCTGCAGCGGGTGCGGCCGCAGGTCCTGCGCTACGCGCTGGGCGCCGGGCACTACCGCTCGCAGCTGGAGTGGTCCGAGCAGGCGCTGGCCGACGCGGAGTCGGCGTACGGCCGGGTCGAGACGTTCGTCCGCAACGCGACGGAGGCCACCGCCGGCGTGGAGCCGGGGCAGAGCAAGGCCTCCTGGGACGAGTTCGCCGCCGCCATGGACGACGACCTCGGCGTGCCGCAGGCCCTCGCGGTCGTCCACTCCGGCGTGCGCGCCGGCAACGCGCTGCTGGCCGCCGGTGAGCTGCCGGCGCTCGCCGCGACGCTCCAGGTCGTCCGACGGATGCTGTCGGTGCTGGCCCTCGACCCGGTGTCGCAGTGGCCGGCGGCGGGCGGCGGGGAGCTGAGCGGCGTGGTCGACGCGCTCGTCGCGATCGCCGTGGAGGCGCGGGCCGACGCCCGTGCGCGCAAGGACTGGGCGCAGGCCGACGCGGTCCGCGACCGGCTGAACGCCTCGGGCATCGTGCTCGAGGACACCCCCGACGGGGTCCGATGGAGGCTCTCGTGACGGGCAAGCAGCGCGGTGGCGGCGGTGTCGCCAAGGGCGGCCAGGGCGGCCGGGGCGCCAAGGCGGGCTCGCACCGCAAGGGCGCGGCGGTCGGCTCGGGCGGCCAGGGGCGCAAGAAGCTCGAGGGCCGCGGCCCCACCCCGCCGGCCGAGGCCCGGACCAAGCACCCGGCCGCGCGCCGGGCCGCGGCGGCCGAGAAGCGGGCTGCCCGCGCCGGGGCGAACCCCGCCAGCGCCACGCGTCCCGTCGACCGCGCCGCCGGACCGCGCGGCGTCCGCAAGGGCGGCGCCGAGGCGCCGGAGACCGTCGTCGGCCGCAACCCCGTCGTCGAGGCGCTGCGCGCGAAGGTGCCGGCGACGGCGCTCTACGTCGCGCACGGCACCGACGCCGACGAGCGGGTCACCGAGGCCGTGGCGCTGGCCGGCAAGGCGCGCCTGGCGCTGATGGAGGTCAGCCGGGCCGAGCTCGACCGGATGACCGGCCGCGCGCTGCACCAGGGGCTGGCGCTGCAGGTCCCGCCGTACACCTACCTGCACCCGGACGACCTGCTCGCGCGGGCGCTGGAGGCCGACACCCCGCTGCTGGTCGCCCTCGACGGCGTGACCGACCCGCGCAACCTCGGCGCGGTCGTCCGCTCGGCCGCGGCCTTCGGCGCACAGGGCGTGCTCGTCCCGGAGCGCCGCTCGGCCGGCATGACCGCCGCGGCCTGGCGCACCAGCGCGGGTGCCGCCGCCCGGCTGCCGGTGGCCCGCTGCACCAACCTGGCGCGCACCCTCAAGGAGTACCGCGAGGCCGGCCTGTTCGTGGCCGGGCTGGCGATGGACGGCTCGGTCGGGCTGGACGACCTGGAGCTGGCGACCGAGCCGCTGGTGCTCGTCGTCGGGTCGGAGGGGGACGGGCTGGGGCGCCTGGTCGAGGCGTCCTGCGACGTCACGGTGTCGATCCCGATGGCCGACGGCAACGAGTCGCTCAACGCCGGGATCGCGGCCGCCGTGGTCCTCGCGGAGGTCGCGCGGCGGCGCCGGCTCGCCTGAGCCGGGCGACCGTTCTGCCCGATTCGCACGCTCTGAGGCCTGCCGTCCTGGTGACAAGCACCTCACTCCGGGTACCCTCTTGTCCGGAAGTGTCGGAGAACACACCCTTGCAAGGCGTCGGACGGCGCGTCACCCTCGCGTCCTCGGCTCGTTGCAGGGGTCGAGCCGGTGTCGACGAAGCCACCGGAGCCCCGAGCGTTCGACGGCAGGACCGACCGGTACCCCCGGGCGGCCCCGCCTCAGCCAGTCACCCACGACGGCGAAGGGTCACCACGTGCGCCTGCTCCGCGAGCGAACCACCTCCCCCCAGGCCAAGGCCGAGGAGACGCCGCTGCTCAGCGTCGTCCCTGCCCTGGTCGAGGACAGCGTCCTGGTCGAGGAGCTGGCCACCACGGTGGAGGCGGAGGCGCTCGTCGGCACGGCCGACGTGTCCCTGGTCGACGAGATCGCGCAGGCCGAGTGCCTGGTCACCGAGCTGGACGCCGAGGTCCACGGCGGTACTCCGGTCCGCGAGCGCTGGCGCAACGCCGACGGCAAGACCGACGACGACCTGGTCATGGAGGCCCGCGGGGGCAGCGACGCCGCCCTGTGCGAGCTGCTCAACAAGTACCGCGCCTTCGCCCGCGTGAAGGCCCGCTCGTACTTCCTGGTCGGCGCCGACCGCGAGGACATCGTCCAGGAGGGGATGATCGGCCTCTACAAGGCGATCCGCGACTTCAACCCCGAGCTGCAGACCTCGTTCCGCGCCTTCGCCGAGCTGTGCGTCACCCGCCAGATCATCACCGCGATCAAGACGGCGACCCGCCAGAAGCACGGCCCGCTGAACAACTACGTCTCCTTCTCCCGCCCGGTGAACGGCGACGACGACGGCGAGCGCGTGCTGTCCGACGTGCTGCCGACCGTCGCCATCAGCGACCCGGCCGACCTGGTCATCTCCGCCGAGCGCATCCGCGCGCTGCAGGCCCACTTCGACGAGGTGCTGTCGGACCTCGAGACCGAGGTCCTGCGCCTCTACGTCGAGGGCAAGAGCTACCAGGAGATCGCCGAGCGCCTCCAGCGCCACGTGAAGTCGATCGACAACGCCCTGCAGCGCATCAAGCGCAAGCTCGAGGGCCACCTGCAGGCGCGCTCCGTCGCCGACGCCGGCTGAGCGGACCTCCTGCACGACCGGCCGCGACGACCTAGGATCGGGGGCTGACGAGTCCGGTCCCTGACCCCGCTCCAGGCCTCCGTCCGCGCCGGCCCCCTCCCGGCGTGAGCACCAGGCTCGGACCGGAAGCGCACTACCATCGACCACGACCAGCTCCTCGTCGCCCTGCTGTCTTCCCCGTACACGGTGCTGGTGGGCGCCGCCCGCGACGGGACCATCGACACCTGGTCTGCCGGCGCCGCCGCGCTGTACGGGTGGACCGCCGACGAGGCGGTCGGGCAGCCGCTGTCCCTGCTCGCCCCGCCCGATCGCGTCCAGGAGCTGGTGGGGCGCCTGCGCCTGTACGACGGCCGCGCGCTGCCGGCCTTCGAGACGGTGCGCCGGCACCAGGACGGCACCGACGTCCCGGTCGAGGTGCACGTCGTCCCGGTGCGCGACGCCGCCGGCGAGGTGGTCGGCACCCTCGCGCTGCACCGCGACCTGCGCCGCGCGCGGGAGGCCGAGGACGCGCTCGAGGCCAGCCAGGACGAGCTGCGCGCCCACTTCGCGGACTCGTCCGTCCCGCAGGCGCGGGTCGCGATGGACGGCCAGGTGCTGGCCGCCAACGCGGCGATGGAGGAGCTGCTCGGCGTCGGCCCCGGTGAGCTCGCCGGACGTGACGCCCTGATCGGGCATCTCGTGGGCGACCGCGCCGACCTCGTCTCGCGGCTGCGGGACCTCGCTGACGGCATCGTGTCGTACGTCCGGGGCGACCGGACGCTGCGGACCGCCGACGGCAGGCTGGTGCCGGTCGTCGTGACCGTGACGGTCGTGCACGGGGCCCGGGGTGACCGGTCGCTGGCGGTGTCCGCCGAGGACGTGACCGCCCTGCGCGAGGCCGAGCAGCGGCTGCGCACGCAGGCGGCGCGCTACGAGGCGCTGCTCGAGACCATGCCGGTCGTCGTCTTCGTCTACGACCGCACGGGCGTGTGCACCAGCTCCCGCGGGTCGGCCCTGGCCCACTTCGGGCTGGAGCAGGACGAGTCCGTCGGGCAGTGCCTGCTCGACCTGTACGCCGACCACCCGCACGTCGTCGCCGCGATCAGGCAGACCCTGACGGGACGCCCGAGCCGCTCGTCGATGGACGCGGGCGGCCGCGTGTGGGAGGCGCACTACCGGCCGCTGCTCGGCGTCGACGGCCGGGTCGAGGGCGGCATCGGCATCGCGGTCGACGTCACCGCGCAGGCGGTGGCCGAGCGCGAGGTGGCCGCGAACGAGGCCCGGCTCGCAGCCCTGCTGCGGCACGCCTCCGACGTCGCCCTGGTCGTCGACCTGAGCGGCCGGATCGTCTACGCGAGCGCCTCGGCCGGCTCCCAGCTCGGCTACGCGGAGGCGGACCTGTTCTGGACGCAGGCGGCGTCGTACAACCACCCGGACGACCGGAACGTCGTCGCCGCGGCCTGGCGCAGCGTGCTGAGGGACGCGGGCGCCACCGTGCGCGTCGAGTGCCGGGTGCGGCACGCCGACGGCAGCTGGCGCTGGGCCGACCACGTCCTGACCAACCTGGTCGCCGACCCGGCCGTGGGCGGCGTCGTCATGAACATCCGGGAGTCGACCGGGCGACGGCGCGCTGAGGAGGAGCTGCGGCAGCTCGCCGTGCGGGACGCGCTGACCGGCCTGCCGAACCGCGCGCTGCTGCTGGACCGCGTCGACCGGGCGCTGGCCTCCGGACGGCGCACCGGCGCGGCCACCGGTCTGGTGCTGCTCGACGTCGTCGGCATGAGCAGCGTCAACGAGCGGCTCGGCCACGCGGGTGGCGACGCGCTGCTCAAGGAGGTCGCGGCCCGGCTGCAGGCCGTGCTGCGTCCGACCGACGCGCTGGCCCGGGTGGGCGGAGACGCGTTCGCCGTGCTGGCGGAGGACGTGGCCTCGGAGGAGGACCTGCGTGCGCGGGCGTCGGCGATCTCGGCGGCGGCCGAGGAGCCGTTCGAGGTCGACGGCCAGGTCCTGCGGGTCGGCCTCCAGCTCGGCACCGCGCTGAGCCCGTCGGTCGACGCCGGCGCCCTGCTGGCCGCCGCCGAGCGCGCCGCGGCGTCCCGGCGCGCCTCACACGTCGTCGTCGCCTCGCCGCTGCACGACGCCGGCGCGGAGGACCTGCGGCGGGCGCTGCGCGAGCACGAGCTCGTCCTGCACTTCCAGCCCGTCGTCGACCTGCGCACGGGCACGGCCACCGGCGTCGAGGCGCTGGTGCGCTGGCAGCACCCGGAGCGGGGGCTGCTGCTGCCCGGGGACTTCGTGCCGCTGGCCGAGCGCAGCGGCCTCGTCGTCGACCTGGGCGCGTGGGCAGTCCGCCGGGTCGTCGCCCAGCTGGCGGCGTGGGCCGACCGGGACCTCGCCATCGGTCTGAACCTGTCGCCGAAGCAGCTGGTCGTCGACGGCTTCCCCGACCTGCTGCGCGGTGTGCTGCAGGAGCACGGCGTGCGCCCCGACCGGCTGGTGCTCGAGGTGACCGAGAGCGCGCTCATGGACGACGTGCGCGCCGGCACCGCGCTCGAGGCGCTGCACGCGATCGGCGTGAACCTCGCGCTGGACGACTTCGGGACGGGCTACTCCTCGCTGACCTACCTCAAGCGCTTCCCGGTCGGCGCCATCAAGGTCGACCGCTCCTTCGTCGCCGGGCTCGGGGTCGACGCCGACGACGAGGCGATCGTCTCGTCCGTCGTCAGCCTGGCCCGCACCATCGGCAAGGTGGTCATCGCGGAGGGCGTGGCGACCGCCGCGCAGCTCGACGTGCTGCGCGGGCTCGACGTCGACTACGGCCAGGGCTTCCTCTGGTCGGCGCCCCTCCCGCTCGCCGAGCTCGAGCAGTGGCTGGCCCAGGGGCCGCCCGTCCCCGCGCGGCTCCGCCGTACCCCGCCGGCGCCCGCCTCGGCCGTGGTGACCGACGAGGGGGACCGCGCCCGGATCCTCGAGCTGCACCACCAGGGAGCGTCGCTGCACACCATGGCGGCTGCCCTCAACGCCGAGGGACGTCGCACGCCGGCGGGCCCGCGGTGGACCACCAAGACCGTCGCGCGCGTCGTCGCCGCCCTCGTACCGCCCGTCTAGGCTCGGCCGCACCCGCCGGATTAGCTCAGTGGTAGAGCAACCGCCTTGTAAGCGGTAGGTCGTCGGTTCAACCCCGACATCCGGCTCCACACCACCTCTGCCCCGCGGTCATGGAATGGACCGGAGCTAGTCGACGGAGGACAGCCTGTCGCGGACCTGCTCGCGCGCCGCCAGCAGGAAGTCCGTGGACGTCTTGTCGAACGCGTCGAGTGCCTTTCCCCGTGCGACGGGTTCGAAGTCCGCGAGCGCGGCGCCGTGGTTCAGCATCAGGGCGGCGTCGTACAGCTTCTCGAGCGGTGCGGTCTGCGGCAGCACGAAGAAGGCCTCGTTGTAGGCCTGGCTGAAGCGCAGGAAGGCGGCTTCGGCACCGACCTGCTCGGTCCGGTACGCCACCGGGTCCTGAGCGGCGGAGGCGTCGATCATGCGGGCGGCGGCCAGCCGGAACGTGTCGCTGGTGGTGGCCACCTGCACGAGCGCTGTGCGCTCCTGGGTGTAGGCGAACTGCAGCTGCGTCGACGAGTTGCTCATCGCCTGCGCGGCGAAGGACGTGCCGCCGCCGATGACGGCGCCGAGCACGCCACCCACGAGGGCGATGACGGCTCCGCGGGAGTCACCAGGCTTGCTCACCACGCGGAGGCTAGTGGGTGCACGACCTGACGGCTTCGCCCTCCCGTTCGCCCTGCCGCGCGGCTGCACGGCGGGGCACGCCACGCACCGCCGGCCGCGCGCTGCTCGCGGCGCGGCAACAGGCCGTGCCTCCGGGGCCGACGTGTCCCCGCGGTCCGCTCGGGTACGGCCCGTCCGTGGCAGCGGAGAGCAAGGGCACGGTGGTGCTGGCGCTCGTCGCCAACCTGACGATCGCGGTGGCCAAGTCGGGGGCAGCGGCGCTGACGCTGTCGAGCGCGATGCTCTCCGAGGCGGCGCACTCGTGGGCCGACACCACCAACCAGGTGTTCCTGCTGTTCGCGCTGCGCAAGGCCGTGCAGCCCGCCGATCCGACGCACCCGTTCGGCTACGGCAAGGAGCGCTTCTTCTGGTCGTTGCTGGCCGCGGTGGGGATCTTCGTGACCGGCGCCCTGTTCTCCGTCTACCAGGGGGTGCACGCGCTGCTGGGCGAGGGAGAGGCCGAGCCGAGCTCCCGCGAGTTCGTCCTCTCCTACGTCGTCCTCGCCGTGGCTCTCGTTCTGGAGGGAGCCAGCCTGGCCAAGGCCGTCCGGCAGCTGCAGAGCGAGGCGACCGAGCGCGGCAGGGGCTTCGTCGACCACGTTCGGCGCAGCAACGACCCGACGGTCAAGACGGTCGCGTCGGAGGACAGTGCCGCGGTCATCGGTCTGGTGCTGGCGGGCGTCGGGCTCGGGCTGCACCAGCTCACCGGGTCGCGCGTCCCGGACGCCGTCGCGTCGATAGCGATCGGCGTCCTCCTGGCCTGGATCGCGTACGCCCTGGGGCGAGACACCAAGGAGCTGCTCATCGGGGAGTCCGTGGACCCCGAGCTGCGCCTGGACGTGATCTCCGCCCTGCACGGGTACGACGGGGTCGACGGCGTGCTCGAGGTCCTGACCATGCAGCTGGGTCCGGACGAGGCGCTGCTGGCGGCCAAGCTCGACCTGCACGACGGCATGTCCGCCGGCGACGTGGAGCTGCTGACGCAGCGCATGGAGCAGGAGCTGCGCGAACGGCACCCGTCGCTGCGGCACCTCTACCTCGCGACCACCCGCGCCGGTACCGGCCAGAGCGAGGTCGCGGCGGGTCTGCGCCGGCTGGTGGAGGGGGCGGCGGACGGCACGCCCGGAGCGCGGGCGGCAGCCGTCGAGAGCCTCATCGCGGGGTCGTGGCGGAGGCAGGGCTGAGCGCACGAAGCGCGACGGACCCAGCCAGCCGGTCAGCGACGCGGCAGGCTCTGCCCGTCGGGCAGCGTCCGGCCGCTGAGCAGCGCGACGAGCCCGCCGCTGTCGCTGCGCACCTCGGCCCCCGCGCCCGTGGTCCAGCCGGTGTCGGTCGCCTCCAGGCGCGAGCCGTCCAGGCGCACCCCGAACCACGTGCCGTCCGACCCCACGAGCAGGTCGCGCACCGCGTCGACCGCCTCCTGCGGGGCCGCCGCCGGCTGGCCGAGCACGAGGGTCACGTCCAGGCTGTGGATGACGGCGTGGCTCAGCGCGCCCGACGATCCACCGCCCGGCGGCTGCCAGGCGTGCAGCGCGGGCGAGCGCAGGGCGGCCAGCAGGTCCTCGCGCGGCAGGTCCCCGTCGCGCGCGGCCACCGCGTCGGACATGGCCGTGAAGTCGCCGCGCGCCTGCGCCATCTGCTCGCCGAACTGCTCGGGGGTCAGGCGCGCCGGCATCGTCACGTGCGCCACGACGTGCCGCACCTGCCAGCCGGCGCAGAGCGACGTGGTGTCCCACACCGAGGCGGACGAGCCGGCGAGCAGGTCGGCCAGCCCGGTGCAGGTGGGGGCCACGAGGGCTTGCAGGTCGGGCACGGCGGTCTCCTCGCGAGGCGGTCAGGTGCTGCATGGGACCACGCGGAGGGCCGCGCCGGCGGTCTACGGTGCGGGCGTGCCGGACCAGGTGCTCGTGTCGCTGGCCGAGCACGCGGGCGTGCGGGTCGGCTCAGGCCGTCCGGCCCTCGGGCGCGACGCTCGTCCCCGGCGGCAGCGCCTCCACCGGCCAGCTGCGGACGTCGCCCGGTGGACGCCGTACGCGGTGCTCTGCGGCGCGCGGCTGCGCGGCGAGCAGGCGCGGGAGGTCGCTGCGCGCGATCTGCTCGGCCACCGTCCGCTGCGCCGTCTCGAGGACCAGGTGCCGGCGGGCGGTGCTCATGAGGTTGCCGCCCATGACCTGCAGGTCCTCGGCCACCGGCTGCAGCAGCTCCACCTGCGTGCCGCGCTCGCGCAGCCGGCGGGCCTCCCAGCCGAGGCGCCGGCCGGTGGTGCGGCGCAAGCCCCCGCGCAGGGCCCCGCGGCCGGCCCGGGCCAGCTCGGCGGGCAGCGAGGACAGCGGGTTCAGGCAGAGCACGAGGTCGAGCTCGGCGCGGGCGACGGCGTCGAGGTTGGACGGCGACCACGCGCCGCCGTCGACGTAGGTCGCCCCGCCGATGTGGACCGGCCGGTAGATGCCCGGCACGGCGCAGGACGCGGCGACCGCCTCCGACAGCTGGGCGGGCGGTGCGTCGTCGCGGCCGAAGACGACCCGGCGCCCGGTGCCGAGGTCGGTCGCGACGACCCACAGCGCGGGGTGGTCGGCCCAGCCGGTCGGCACGACCCGCTGCACGGTCTCGCGCAGCGGGCGCGTCGACATGACGCCGCGCGGCGCGAAGGCGGCGGCCACCGCGCCCGCCCGGTGGAGGCGTGGGCTGCGCAGGGCGCGCAGGCCGAAGGCGAGGGCGTGCGGACGCAGGTCGGGCACGCCGCGCTTGCGCACGAGGGTGCCGCCGGCGGAGCGGTCCGCCTCGTCGGTCGGCTGCCCCGTCGCGTCGAGCAGCCCGGGGAAGCTCTCGCCCGCGGAGTGCGCCACCATGAACCACGGCGGTACGCCGCCGGCCAGCAGCGCGCCGATCATCGACCCGGCCGAGGTGCCGACGACGACGTCCGCGGTCGCGGGGTCCCAGCCGGTGCTCTCGGTCAGCGCGGCCAGCGCCCCGGCGAGCCAGGCGCCGCCGAGGACGCCGCCGGCACCGAGCACCAGGCCGACGCGGGGGCGGTCGGTCACGAGTCGAGGGTGTCCTGCAGGGCCTCGAGCCCGGTGTACTGCGGCTCCCAGCCGAGCTCGGTCCTGGCCCGCGTCGTGTCCATGACGGCCGGGTGGCTGAACGCCTCGACCCACTGCAGCGAGCTGGGCAGCAGCGGCACCTTGGCCGCGGCGCGCGCCGCGGCGTGCACCGGGCCGGCCGGCAGCGGCACGGCGAGGAAGCCGAGCTCGCGGGCGACGTCGACCGCGGACAGCACCCCGTCGCCGGCGATGTTGTAGGCGCCGGCCGGGCCGGCGGCCACGACGCACTGCAGCAGCGCGCGGCCCACGTCGTCCTCGTGGATGAACTGCAGCGGGATGTCGGGCACCGCGGCGGGCAGCGGCACCGGCAGCCGGCGGAACATGCCCTGGAGGTGCTCGTTCAGGAAGGACAGCGGCCCGGGGAAGACGGTCTTGCCGCCGATGGTGTGCGGGCCGAGCACGACCGGCGGGCGCAGCAGGTAGAGCCCGAGCTCGGGCCGCCTGGTCGCCTCCTCCTGGAGCAGGTGCTCCAGCTCGGCCTTCTCCTGCGCGTAGAAGAGCTTTTCTGCCGGGCGGACCGGCCAGTCCTCGGTCATGCCGACCGGGTTGTCCTTGTGGAAGCCGTACGCCGCGATGGAGGACGCGTACACGAACCGCTCGGCGCCGGCGTCCGCGGCGGCACGGAAGGTGTTGAGCGTGCCCTCGACGTTGATGGCGCGGGTCGTCTCGGCGGTGCCGCCGACGATGAGGAAGGCCAGGTGGACGACGACGTCGGCGCCCTCGCAGGCCGACCGCAGCGCCTCGGGGTCGCGGACGTCGCCCTGGCGGTACTCCATCTTGGTCCAGCCCTCGGCGGCCGGGTCGAACGGCCGGCGGGCGATGCCGATCACCCGCTCCACCCGCGGGTCGGCCTGCAGCAGCGGCACGAGGCCGTGCCCGAAGGTGCCGGTGGGCCCGGTGACGGCGACGGTCAGTCCAGTGGTCTTCGGTGGCATGCCCTCCCGCTACCCAGCCGTGCCTGGCCTCAACGGCTCGGTGACCGCCTGGATCCGGGCGACGGCCAGGTCGATCACCAGCCGGGCGCCGGTCGAGAGCACGGCGTCCTTGCGGTGGACCACCGCGATCGTGTCGTGCAGGCGGGGCCGCAGCGACACCCAGCCGACGTCGGGGGCGAGCCGCGGCCCGAGCTCGTCGAGCACCGCGCGCTGCACGACCGAGTCGGCCAGCCCACGCTGCACGAGCTCCAGCGCGGTCTCCACGTCCTCGCACTCGACCCGCGTCTGCAGCGACCGCCCGGCCTCCTGCGCGAAGCGGTTGAGCAGCACCCGCGAGGCGTCCTGCGTGCGCCACGTCGCCTCGGGCAGCACCAGCGTCGCCGCGGACAGCGCCTTGGCGGTCACCGGGGTCTGCAGCCGCTGGGGGTCGCGGCTGACGTAGACGAGCTCCTCGCGCGCGACCGGCCGGACGGTCATGCTGTCGTCCGCGACGGGGAGCGAGATCATGGCCGCCTCGAGGCGCCCGCGCCGCAGCTCCTCCAGCACCTCGGTGGAGTTCTGCCCGATGAGCTCGACGCGCAGGCCCGGGTGCCGCTCGAGCACGTCGGCGATGAGCGCCGCGCCCATGTAGAGGCGTGCCGTGCCGAAGATGCCGAAGCGCAGGGTCCCGGTCTCCAGCGTCGCCACCGAGGCGACCGCCGCGCTGGCCTGCGCCGCCGCGGCGAGGGTGCGCTGCGCGTGCGGGAGCAGCGCCTCGCCCGCCTCCGTCGGGACGACGCCGCGCCCGGCCCGGGTGAACAGCGGGGCGCCGACCGTCCGCTCCAGCAGCCTGATCTGCTCGGACAGCGACGGCTGCGCGTAGCCGAGCTCGGCGGCCGCGGCGGTGAAGGACCGGTGCTCGTACGCCACGGTGAAGCAGCGGAGCTGGTGCAGCGAGAGCATAGGCACAGCCTATGGGTCGGGCAGGTTTCTGGACTCTACCACCTTGTTGTGGACGCACCTAGCCTGGACTTCACCAGCCCGACCGTCCGAGGGGGAACCGTGTTCGTCATCGCCTGCAGCAGCTGCACCCGCCGTCAGCTCATCTTCCCGAGCCAGGTGCTCCGCGTGGACGGCGCCGCCGTCGTCTACCGCTGCTGGTGCGGCAGCGAGCAGACCTGGACGCCCGGCGCCGCGGCGGCGACCGCCGCCGCCTGACTGCTCCGTACGGCCCAGCCGACCTGGTCCTCGAGGGGGAGGCGACCTCCTACGGCGCTCGCGACCTGACGGTCAGCGGTGCCATCTTGGCCGCCGCGGCTTCACCGGCGCCCCGGCCGGGTCGAACGCCCCTCCAGCGAGAGCACCAGGAGGAGCGATGAACACCGCCACGTACGACGGGCCGTCCAGGGTCGAGCTGCAGCTGCTGCTGCGTCGCGCAGCCGTGGGCGACGCCCGCGAGCACGGCCGTCAGCGCGCCGAGCGCACGCGGACCACGCTGATGAGCAGCCTCACGACCGTGGCGGCCGTGCTCGCGCTGTACGACGTGGCCCTGCTGGTCGCCGCCTAGATGACGGTGACCTCGGCCGAACGCCTGCGCGACCTCCGCGTCTGCGGCGATCATCGTCGGGTGGCCGTCCCCGAGCTCCAGGCGCTCGCCCGTCTCGTCACGGGCGAGCCGCCCGCCGCGCTGCGCCGGCTGCTCGTGCTGGTCTGCGAGCAGCTGGGCATGGACGTCGCCGTGCTGTGCTCGCTCGAGCCGGACGGTCAGCGCACGATCCGCATGGTGGTCGCCGCCGACGGCACCCTGCTCGACGGCGCTGGCAGCCGCAGCGCGCTGGACGAGACCTGGTGCGGGCACGTCGCGAGCCGCAGCCCGCTGCTGGTGGCCGACGTGCTGGAGGAGCCCGCGCTGCGTGCGCCTGCCGGGACCACCGAGGTCGGCATGGCGTCGTACGCCGGCGTGCTGCTGCGCGACGAGCACGGCCGCCCGGCCGGCACCCTGTCCGCGATCGGCACGGCGCCGCACCCCAGCCTGAACGCCCGTGACGGCGAGGTCCTCCAGGGGCTCGGCGAGGTCGTCGCTCCGCTGCTGCGTGCGCTGTCCGCGAGGGTGCCCGCGCCGCGCCTGGCGCCCGACCTGTCCACCGTCGCCGACGCCGTCAGCGGCGCGCGCGACCTGCAGCAGCTGAGCCGGCCGCTGCTCGACGTCCTGCACGACCTCACCGGGCTCGCCTCGACCTACCTGACCGTCATCCACGAGGAGCGCGACGAGCAGGAGATCCGCTACTCGCGCAACACGCGCCCGGGGTTCGCCCTGCCGGAGGGGCTGCACGTGCCGTGGGCCGACACCCTCTGCAAGCGGGCGCTCGACGAGGGTCGCCCGTGCACGACGGACGTGCCGGACGTCTGGGGCGACTCCGACGCCGCGGCCGCCCTCGGCATCCAGGTCTACGTGTCCGTGCCGGTCGCGCTGTCCGACGGCCGCGTGTGGGGCACCCTCTGCGGCGCGGACTCGGAGCGGGCCGACGGCGCGGACGCGCACCTGCCCACCATGCGGCTGTTCGCCAGGCTGATCGCCTCGCAGGTCGAGCAGGAGGCGGTGCTCGCCGCCGAGCGCGAGCGCGCCGAGCAGGCCCGCGCCGAGGCCGACACCGACCCCCTCACCCGTTGCGCGACCCGCCGCGTCGTCGAGCCGTGGCTGACCTCGGCGCTGGAGGCCGTCCGGCCGGGTGAGGCGGTGCTGGCGGTCTTCGTGGACGTCGACCGCTTCAAGGAGGTCAACGACCTGCTCGGCCACGCTGCCGGCGACGCCGTGCTCGCGGAGGTCGGCCGGCGGATGCAGGTCGCGGCCCAGCCGGGAGACCTCGTGGCCCGCCTCGGCGGCGACGAGTTCCTGGCTGCCGCACGGCTTCCGCGGCCGATGGCGGAGGTCGTCGCCGAGCGCTACCGCGACGCGCTCCGCTTCACGCTGGAGTGGGAGGGCCGCCCGCTGCAGGTCGAGGTGTCCGTCGGTCACGCCGTCTCCGACGGGGACGACGCCGCTGGCCTGGTCGCTGCGGCGGACGCGTCGATGTACGGGGCGAAGCGGCGCTAGGCGCGCACCATCGTGAGCAGCTCGTAGGACGCCACGACCGCGTCGTCCTGGTCGAGCACCTGCACGTCCCAGCGGACCTCGCCCTGCTCGGGCGTGCGGGGCGCCTTGCTCTGGCAGGTCAGCACCGCGCGGATCGTGTCGCCGGGCTTGACCGGCTTGGTGAAGCGCAGCCGGTCGAGGCCGGTGTTGGCGAGCACCGGGCCGGGCGCCGGGTCGACGAACAGGCCGGCGGCCAGGGACAGCACCAGGTAGCCGTGCGCGACGATGCCGCCGAACAGCGGGTTCGCCGCCGCCGCCTCCTCGTCGGTGTGCGCGTAGAACGTGTCGCCGGTGAACTCGGCGAAGTGGTCGACGTCCTCGCGCGTCACGAGCCGCGTCCTCGTCGTCACGCTGTCGCCCACCTGCAGCTCGGACATCGTCCTGCGGAACGGGTGCACGCCGCTGTCCTGCCGCGCCGCCCCGCGGGTGTACGTGCCGGTCACCGCGGCGAGCACCTCCGGCGAGCCCTGCACGGCCGTGCGCTGCATGTGGTGCAGCACCGCGCGCAGCCCGCCCAGCTCCTCGCCCCCGCCCGCGCGGCCGGGGCCGCCGTGCACCAGGTGCGGCAGCGGCGAGCCGTGCCCGGTCGACTCCTTCGCCGTCGTCGGGTCGAGCACGAGGATGCGGCCGTGGTGGGGCGCCGCACCCACGACGACGTCGCGCACGAAGCCGAGGTCGCTGCTGACGACCGAGGCGACGAGGCTGCCCTGGCCGCGGGCCAGCAGGTCGACGACGTGCTCGGTGCTGTCGTAGGCCATCAGCGTGCTCACCGGGCCGAACGCCTCGACGTCGTGCGGCGCGCTGCTGTCCGCGTCGGCCTGCACGAGCACCGGCGACATGAAGGCGCCGGGGCCGTCCGGCGCGCGGTCCTGCGTCACCAGCCGGCCGCCCGAGGCCAGCCGCGCGACCGCGTCGCGCACGGCGTCGCGCTGCTGCGTGGAGACGAGGGCCCCCATGCGCGTCGCCTCGTCGCGCGGGTCGCCGACGACGACCGCCTCGAGCCGCTCCCGCAGCGCCTCCGCGACAGCGTCCACGTGCTGCCGGGGGACGAGGGCGCGACGGATGGCGGTGCACTTCTGCCCGGCCTTGCTGGTCATCTCGCGCACGACCTCGCGCACGAACAGGTCGAGCTCCGGGGTGCCCGGGCCGGCGTCCGGGCCGAGGACGCAGGCGTTCAGCGAGTCCTGCTCGGCGTTGAAGCGCACGCTCGAGGCCACGACGGCAGGGTGCGAGCGGAGCCGGCGCGCGGTCGCGGCGGAGCCGGTGAAGCTCAGCAGGTCCTGGCCGGTCAGCCCGTCGAGCAGCCCGTCGACGTCGCCGTTCAGCAGCTGCAGCGCGCCCTCCGGCAGCAGCCCCGACGCGACGACCTGGCGCACGCACGCCTCGGCGACGTACGCCGTCTGCGGCGCGGGCTTGACGATGCTCGGCACCCCGGCGAGGAAGGCCGGCGCCAGCTTCTCGAGCATCCCCCAGACGGGGAAGTTGTAGGCGTTCACCTGCAGCACCGCGCCCTGCAGCGGCGTCAGCACGTGCCGGCCGACGAAGCTGCCGGACCGGCCGAGCTGCTCCACCGGGCCGTCGACGAAGACGTTGCCGGCGGGCAGTTCGCGGCGCCCGCGGCTGGCGTACGCGAGCAGCGTGCCGAAGCCGCCGTCGACGTCGACGAGCGAGTCCTTCAGCGTGGAGCCGGTGGCGTAGGACAGCTCGTACAGCTCCTCCTTGCGCTCCATCAGGTGCAGTGCCAGGGCCTTGAGGATGCCGGCCCGCTCGTGGAACGACAGCGCCCGCAGGGCCGGCCCGCCGCTGCGCCGCGCGTGCTCCAGCGCGTCGGCCACGGGCACCGGCGCGGAGGACAGCCGCGCCACCTCCTCGCCGGTCACGGCGTGCAGCAGCGGCACGCCCTCGTCGTCCGGCGTCCGCCAGCGGCCTGCGACCCAGCTCTCCAGAAGCACGCGCGCACTCTGTCAGACAGGCCGCGGGCGCAGGCCGCCGAACGCGAGCGCGACCACGGCGTCGGCGACGTCAGGGGCGGCCCCGGGGCGGTACCACTCGCTGATGCTGTTCACCATGCCGAACAGCAGGCGGGTGACCAGCCGCGGGTCGAGGTCACGGCGGACGTCGCCGGCGTCGAGGGCGTCCTGCACCAGGCCGGTCAGCCGCCGGTCGAACTCCCGGCGCCGCTGCAGCGCCCACCGCTCGGCGTCGGTGTTGCCGCGCACCCGGAGCAGCAGCGTGACGTACGGCAGCAGCTCGACGAGCACCTGCGCGCTGCGCCGGACGACGTGCTCGAGCCGGTCGACGGCCGGCCCGGTGCTGCTGCCCGGCTCGTCCAGCACCGCGAAGAGGGCATCCACCGCGCGCGCCACCGCGAGGCGGAGCAGCTCCTCCTTGCCCGACACGTGGTGGTAGACCGCGGACTTGGTCAGGCCGGTGGCGCGGGCCAGGTCCTCCATCGACGTCGCGTCGTACCCCCGCGCGATGAACTCGGCCACGACGACGTCGAGCAGCTCGTCGGGGGTGAAGCGGGGCGGGCGCCCGCGCCGCGCTTGACCGGTCGCCATGGGCTCGACGATACTGAACGACCGTTCAGCAATCCAGGAGGCAGCCGTGGACTTCCAGGCCAGGATCGACGCGGACGACCGCATCGAGCCGCGCGACGAGATGCCGGACGGCTACCGCAAGACGCTGATCCGCCAGATCGCCCAGCACGCGCACTCCGAGATCATCGGCATGCAGCCCGAGGGCAACTGGATCACCCGCGCGCCCTCCCTGCGCCGCAAGGCGATCCTGGTCGCCAAGGTGCAGGACGAGGCCGGCCACGGCCTCTACCTCTACGGAGCGGCCGAGACGCTGGGCGCGGACCGCGACGAGCTGCTCGACCTGCTGCACGCCGGCAGGCAGAAGTACTCCACGATCTTCAACTACCCGACCGTCTCCTGGGCCGACGTCGCCGCGATCGGCTGGCTCGTCGACGGCGCCGCGATCATGAACCAGGTCCCGCTGACCCGCTGCTCCTACGGGCCGTACGCCCGCGCGATGATCCGCGTCTGCAAGGAGGAGTCCTTCCACCAGCGGCAGGGCTTCGAGGCCATGACGGTGCTCGCCAACGGCTCGCCGGCGCAGCGGAAGATGGCGCAGGACGCGCTGGACCGCTGGTGGTGGCCGTCGCTGATGATGTTCGGCCCGTCCGACGACAGCAGCCCCAACAGCGCGCAGTCGATGGCCTGGGGCATCAAGCGGTTCAGCAACGACGAGCTGCGCCAGCGCTTCGTCGACGCGACCGTGCCGCAGGCGGAGTACCTCGGGCTGACGGTGCCCGACCCGGACCTGCACCTGGACGAGGCGACCGGCCACTACCGCTTCGGCGAGATCGACTGGACCGAGTTCTTCGAGGTCATGAAGGGCAACGGGCCGTGCAACCGCCAGCGGCTGTCCCGGCGCGTGGCCGCGCACGAGGAGGGCGCGTGGGTGCGTGAGGCAGCGGCGGCGTACGCGGCGAAGCAGGCGCGGCGGGCCGCGTGAGCGAGCTGACCGCGGCCGGCGGGCACGGCGCGATCCCGCTGCACGGCGTGCCGTCCAGCGACGGCGGCAAGCCCGGCAGCCAGCCGCTGTGGGAGGTGTTCGTGCGCAGCAAGCGCGGCCTGTCGCACACGCACGCCGGCAGCCTGCACGCCCCGGACGCGCACATGGCGCTGCGCAACGCGCGCGACCTGTTCACGCGGCGGCAGGAGGGCGTGTCGATCTGGGTCGTGCGCGCCACCGACGTCGTCGCGAGCAGCCCGGACGAGAAGGACAGCTTCTTCGACCCGAGCGGCGACAAGCCCTACCGGCACCCGACCTTCTACGAGGTGCCCGACGAGGTCTCGCACCTGTGACGGATCCGGACGCCGCCGCCTACGCGCTGCGCCTCGGCGACGACGCGCTCGTGCTCGCGCAGCGCCTGTGCGAGTGGGCGGCGCGCTCGCCCCAGCTCGAGGAGGACGTCGCGCTGATGAACATCGCGCTCGACCTGCTCGGGCAGTCGCGGTCGCTGCTCACGCTGGCCGGTGAGCGCGAGGGCGCCGGCCGGGACGAGGACGACCTGGCGTTCCTGCGGGACGAGCCCGACTTCGTGAACGCCCAGCTGGTGGAGCTGGACAACGGCGACTTCGGCCGCACGATGGCGCGCCAGCTGCTCGTGTCGGCGCATGCCCTGCCGCTCTGGCAGGCGCTGTGCACGTCGGCCGACCAGGGCCTGGCCGGCGTCGCGGGCAAGGCCGTCAAGGAGGTCGCCTACCACCTGGACCACGCCCGCTCGTGGGTCGTGCGCCTCGGTGACGGCACCGAGGAGTCGCACCGCCGCATGCAGGCCGGCCTCGACGAGGTGTGGCCCTACGCCTTCGAGCTCTTCGAGGTCGACGACCTCACCGAGCGCCTCGTCGCGCGCGGCGTCGCCGCGGATCCTGCTGCCCTGCAGCCGGTGTGGGAGCAGTCGGTCCGCGAGGTGCTGGCGGAGGCGACGCTGTCGGTGCCCGAGACCGACTGGCGCCCGACCGGCGGCCGGCGCGGCACGCACACCGAGGCGTTCGGCTACCTGCTGGCCGAGCTGCAGCACCTGCACCGCTCGCACCCGGGCGTCTCGTGGTGACCGCCGCGCAGGCCCGCGAGGTGCTGGCGCAGGTGCACGACCCGGAGATCCCGGTCCTCACGATCGAGGACCTCGGCGTGCTGCGCGACGTCGCCGTGGAGGACGCCCGCGTCGTCGTCACCCTCACGCCGACGTACTCCGGCTGCCCGGCCATGGACGAGATCCGGGCCGACGTCGTCACGGCCCTGAACGCCGCGGGCGTCGACGACGTCGAGGTCCGCACGGTGCTCGCGCCGGCGTGGACGACGGACTGGATGAGCGAGGACGGTCGGCGCAAGCTGCGGGAGTACGGCATCGCGCCTCCCGGTCAGCTGCTGCTGCAGATCCGGCCGCGCGTCGAGTGCCCGCAGTGCGGGTCGAGCGACACCGAGGAGATGACGCGCTTCGCGTCCACCTCGTGCAAGTCCATGTGGCGCTGCCGGTCCTGCCGCGAGCCGTTCGACCACTTCAAGGCGCACTGAGTGAGCACGCCCGTCGGGTTCCACCGCCTGCGCGTCGCCGCGGTCGACCCGCTGACCTCCGACTCGGCCGCCCTCACGTTCGACGTCCCGCCGGAGCTCGCGGAGGAGTACCGCTTCCGCCCCGGGCAGCACCTCACGCTGCGCCGCGTCGTCGACGGCGTCGACCTCCGCCGCACGTACTCCGTCTGCAGCAGCGCCGCCGGGGGACCGCTCCGCGTCGCGGTGAAGCGGCTGGAGGGAGGGCTGTTCTCCACCTGGGTGCTGGACGGCCTGCGGCCGGGTGACGAGCTCGAGGTGCTGCCCCCGGCCGGCCGCTTCGGCCCGCCGGTCGACCCCTCGCGCGCGCGGTCGTACGGCCTCATCGCGGCCGGCAGCGGCATCACGCCGGTGCTGTCCATCGCGTGGTCGGTGCTCGACGTCGAGCCGGAGTCGACGGTGGTGCTGGTCTACGGCAACCGCACCAGCGGTGACGTCATGTTCCTCGAGGAGCTGGCCGACCTGAAGGACCGCTTCCCCTCGCGGCTGCAGGTCTTCCACGTGCTCTCGCGCGAGGAGCAGGAGTCCGAGCTGCTGTCCGGGCGCATCGACGGCCCGCGGCTGGAGCGCCTGCTGGCCACGGTCCTGCCGGTGGGGTCGGTCGACGAGTGGTACCTCTGCGGGCCGTTCGGCATGGTGACCGACGCCCGCCAGGTGCTCACCGACGCGGGGGCGGGCGAGGTGCACGTCGAGCTGTTCCACGCCGACGCCCCGCCGCCGCGCGTGCGCACCGTCGCCGCCGGCGCGCCGGACACCTCCACGGTCACCGTCGTCCTGCACGGCCGGGCCACCACGCTGCCGGTCTCCAAGAGCGGCGGGCCGGTCCTCGACGCCGTGCTCGCGGTGCGCGCCGACGCGCCGTACGCCTGCAAGGGCGGCGTCTGCGGCACCTGCCGTGCGCGGTGCGTCAGCGGTGCGGTGGAGATGGACGTCAACTACGCGCTGGAGCCGGACGAGCTGGCGGCCGGTGTCGTGCTGACCTGCCAGTCGCACCCCACCACGGACGAGGTCCGGCTCGAGTTCGTCTGCTGACCGCACGCGGTCTCCACGCTTCGACGGGCGGCCCGAGAGCCGTCGACGGGCAGTCGAGTTCTCCGCGTGGGGCGGCCGCCGCCCATGCGTGAGCTGGCTACCGACTACGGCCGCAGCTGAGGCGCCGTCGTCGAGCGGCGGGAGCGGCTTGTCGATCGGTGGCGGGACCGTCCGCTTGGGCAGCCGGTAGTAGACGCCCTTCGTCGGGCTGACCCACCGGGTGATGCCGTCGGGTTCGAGCCGGCTGTCCCAGCCGTGGTGCTTGGCGCGGTGCCAGCGGCGGCTGAGGTTCTGCAGGTTCTCGGCGCTGGTCTGGCCGAGGGGGTACGGGAGGCGGTGGTCGCGGTCGGAGCGTCGGGCGGAGGTGGCGTCGCCAGGGAAGGTGCTGGTGATGTCGCGCAGGTCGACCAGGCGGCCGAGGGCCTCGGACGGGACGTAGCCGTCGGTGCGCAGGTCGTGGAGGGTGCCGGTGCTGGTGGCCATGCGGACGAGCGTGTCGCGGAGCGCCTGGGCGGTAGTGGTCGTGCTGCCGGCGCTGTCCTCGTCGCCGGGAGGCGCGGCGGCTTGCCATGTCTTGCGTCGGACCGGCTGCTCGACGGCGAGGACCTCACCGGTCCTGCTGTCGACGCACGCCTTCACCAGGTCCGCTTGCGGGAGGAGCGCGCGTGCCTGGTCGGCGCCGATGGGGCCGTAACCGGTGAGCACCGCCGGGTGGTCGCTCAGGCCCAGAGCCACCGCGACGGGCATCCGCACGTCGACGCTCCACACGCCGGAGCGGGCCAGGGCGTGCAGGTCCACGGCCTTCTCGACCGGGCACTCCAGCACGGCCTGCACCCCGACCCGATCGCAGCCGAGGGCGTGCAGGAGCGCGGCGACGTCCTTCTGCCCGGCCGTCAGGTCCGGGTCCTCGAAGGTCATCGCCTCCGTCCGGCCGCGTATGCAGGCGAGGGCGGTGGCCATCTGGGTGGCGGTGCAGTCCACGACGAGCTGCGCCATCCCGTCCACCCCAGGCCGGCCGCGCACCCCGGCGCTCTTGCGCGCAGCCTCGTGGCGCTTGCGCGCGGCTTCGGCGTCGACGCGGATGGCCTCGCGCTTCACCGCCGCGCGCAGCTCGCTGGGCGTCGGAGCGGCGTCGGCGTCGAAGCCGAGGACCTGGTCCAGCACGAGCGCGGCGTGCGGCGGCGCGAGGTGCTCGACCTCCGCCAGCACCGCCAGTGCGTGCGCCACTCCGAGCTGCCCGTGCTCCAGCGCGTCGACCAACCGCGGCTGGCTGAACAAGCGGAGGGCCGTCGTCACCCGGCCCATCGCGGTGTGCGGCGAGACGTGCAGCACGCAGGCGACCTCGCCGGCGACGAACTCCCGCTGCTCCGGCTCAGCGGTCTCGACCATCCGCACGATCGCGCGGCACTCCTGCACGAACCCGGCCGCCTGCGCCCGCGCACCGGCCCGCAACGCGCCGGTCAGCGCCGGTGTCGCGGGGAACAGCAGGTCCTTCACAACGACGAACCTAGGCGTGACCTCCGACAGTTCTGACCGCCAGAAGTGCCTGTGGACAGGCGGATCCGGCGTCGTCAGCGGCGGAGCCGATCGTCGCGCGCTGGCAAGGGAGTGGGCAGGGGGCGGTGGTCCATAAGGAGGGTCGCGGGCTCAGGTGCGCCGCGATTCCAGGCGTGCAGGCGTCGGCCCGCTCGAGTTGTCGAAAGAGCCGTGACGGCGTCGAGCGCTGTGCGGTCCGCCCGCAGAGACCGCCTGTTCAGGCGCCTGGCGCGTCGAGGCGTGGCGCCGGCGGGCTGCTCTGCAGGCAGGCCGGCGGGACGGCGCGCTCAGCAGCCTCCCTCAGCCCTCCTCCAGCGCCGCCAGCGACCCGCTGCGCGCCACGTCCCCGTACAGCTCGGCGCTCCGACGCACCACCCGCCTGAGCCCGTCCGCCCGGTCGATGCCGACCAGCCCGAACGTCGGCGCGTAGCCGTGCGCCCACTCGAAGTTGTCGAACGCCGACCAGTGCAGGTAGCCGCGCACGTCCACGCCCTCGGCCAGCACCTGAGCGAGGACGGCCAGGTGCGACCGGAGGAACCTGACCCGCTGCGCGTCGTCGGCGGTGGCGATGCCGTTCTCCGTGACGACGACGGGCAGCCCGGCGGAAGCGGCGACCCGCAGGGAGGCGCCGAAGCCGGCGGGGAACACCTCCCAGCCCATCTGCGTGGTCTCGGCACCGGCGGGAGGTGGCGCCTGGAGGTCCGGCCGGGAGGAGTCGACGCGGAGGCGCGTGTAGTACTGCAGGCCGACGAAGTCGCCCACGTCGCCGCCGGCGCGCAGGTCGTCGAGGTGGCTGTCGACCATCAGCCAGCGCAGCAGGTCGGCGACCTCGGTGTCGGCGGGGGTGAGCGGCTCGACGACAGGCATCTGCAGGCAGACGCCGACGCGGGCAGCGCAGGAGCGCACCTCGGCGACCGCGGCGCGGTGCGCCTGCATGAGGACGGCGTTCACGGTGACGGCCGCCGCATGGTCGACGACGCCCGGAGGGAAGACGCCGACGGCGTAGCCCATCAGGGCGACGATCTGCGGCTCGTTGACCGTGCACACCCAGGGCATCCGCGTGCCGAGCCGCGCGACCACGACGGCGACGTACCGCGCGAACAGCTCGACGGCGTCGTCGGCCAGCCAGCCGCCGCGCTCGGCGAACCAGGCCGGCAGCGTGAAGTGGTGCAGCGTCACGAAGGCGGTCAGGCCGTGCCGGGCGAGGCTGTCCAGGACGCCGGCGTAGTGGTCGAGCGCCTCGTCGGAGAAGACGCCGGGCGAGGGCTCGATGCGCGACCACTCGAGCGAGATCCGGTGCGCGTTCTGCCCGAGCGAGGCGAGCAGCGCGACGTCCTCGTCGTACCGGTTCCACTGGTCGATGCCGGGGCCGGACGGCTCGAGGCCGCGCGCCTGCTCCCACGCCCACCAGTCGTTGCCGGTGCAGCCGCCCTCGACCTGGTGCGCTGCCGTCGCGCTGCCCCACAGGAACCCGACCGGGAAGTCCGCCACGCCCGCAACGTAGACCGGACGTGGCATCCTCAGCCCCGCTGCCCGGTCAACGGCGACCGCGCAGGATCAAGGGAGCTCCGCGCGTGTCCGCACGCATGTCCGCGCTCGACAGCGCGCTGCACCAGCTCGACCAGGCGGTCGAGCAGCTCGGCCTCGACGAGGGCATGCACGAGATGCTCGCGACGCCCCGCCGGTCGATGGAGGTCGCGGTCCCGCTGCGGCGCGACGACGGCACGCTGAAGGTCCTCAAGGGCTACCGCGTGCAGCACAACTTCTCCCGCGGCCCGGCCAAGGGCGGCATCCGCTTCCACCCCGACACGGACATGGACGAGGTCCGCGCCCTCGCGATGTGGATGACGTGGAAGTGCGCGCTCATCGGCATCCCGTACGGCGGCGCGAAGGGCGGCGTGGCCGTCGACCCGCGGCTGCTCAGCCGCAACGAGCTCGAGCGGGTGACCCGTCGCTACGCCAGCGAGATCATGCCGATCATCGGCCCGGAGAAGGACATCCCGGCCCCGGACGTCGGCACGGACGAGCAGACGATGGCCTGGATGATGGACACGTTCAGCGCCCACAAGGGCTACACGGTGACCGGCGTCGTCACCGGCAAGCCGGTCAGCGTCGGCGGCTCCGAGGGGCGTGGCGGCGCGACCAGCCGCGGCGTCATGTACGCCGCCTTCTCCGCGCTGCGCGAGGCCGGTGTGGACCACCGCGGCGCCACGGTCGCCGTGCAGGGCTTCGGCAAGGTCGGCGGCCTGGCGGCGCAGTTCCTGCACGACGCCGGCTGCCTCGTGGTGGCGGTGTCGGACTGGAAGGGCGGCGTCTACAACGCCAGGGGGCTGAACCCGGCCGCGCTGCTCAAGCACCTCAAGAGCGGTGCGGACACCGTCGTCGGCTTCCCCGGCACGGACACCATCACCAACGCCGAGCTGCTCGAGCTGGACGTCGACATCCTCGTGCCGGCCGCGCTCGAGGGCGTCATCCACGAGGGCAACGCCGACAAGGTGAAGGCCTTCTTCGTCGTGGAGGGTGCCAACGGGCCCGACCACCCCGGACGCCGACAAGGTCCTGGAGGGCAACAACGTCCTCGTCGTGCCGGACGTGCTCGCCAACTCCGGCGGCGTCGCGGTGTCGTACTTCGAGTGGGTCCAGGACCTGCAGGCCTACTTCTGGTCCGAGGACGAGGTCAACGACCGGCTCAAGGCGCTGATGGAGTCGGCGTACGACCAGGTCTCGACGATGGCGCGCGAGCGCGGCATCTCGCTGCGCACGGCGGCGCAGACCATCGGCGTCGGCCGGGTCGCGCAGGCGCACCGGACGCGCGGCCTCTACCCGTAGGTCGTCCGCTCCGGCGCGCTCTGCCGGTCACGCAGCGCCAGCTCGTCGCGCACCGCCTGCGGCACCAGCCCGCCGGCGGCCAGGGTCGCCCGCGCGAGGTCGAGCTCGGCCTCGTGCACCGCGCGCGCCAGCACCAGCAGGTCGGCCAGCGGCGCGCCCCGCTCCCGGGCCGCGAGCAGCGCGTCGCGCGCACCGGCGGCGGCCTCGGCGCGCACCTGCACGCGCGGGTCCGGCGTCGCCAGGTGGGCGACGACGTCGTCCGGCACCACCACGGCGGCGTGCGGGCGGTGGCGATCGGCCCGCGCGAGGCGGAGCAGGCCGAGCGCCGCGCCCACCAGGATCGGGACGAGGAGCGCCCACACGGCGACGTCCAGGCCGCGCAGGCCGGCAGCGCGGGAGGCGACCACCGCGGCGGCGCTCGCCAGGGTGCACGCGAGGAGCAGCGGCCGGGGGTCGCGCTCCTGGTCCACGCCGGGCCTCCTCACGCCTGGTGCGTCACAGAACGTGACGATATGCGGCGTGCGCGGCTCCCGCCAGGGCCAGACGGGTACCGCTCGCTGTGCAGCTAGCGGCGGGCGAACGCGTCGGCGGTACGGGCCAGCGCGGGCGGCAGCCGGACACCGGAGCGGCGCAGCGCGTCGGCCAGGCCGCCGGTGCTCGCCGGGTCGGTGGCCGACGGGCCGAGCAGCCCGTCGGAGACGGCGCCGTCGGAGGCCGCGGGGGTGCGGGCCGCGCCGGTGGTCGCGGGTCCGCGCGCCTCGAGGTCCTCCTGGCCGGTGTCCGCGCCCGGGAGCACGACCAGCGCGTTCGAGACCAGTCGCTCACCGCCGTCGGACGGCTGGTTGACGACCAGGCCGTTGAGGAACATCTCGGAGGAGCCGCCGCCGTCCAGGTTCACCGCGTCGCGGGCACCGAGGTCGACCATCAGCTGGGCCAGCTCGGAGAGGGTCATGCCCACGCTGCGACCCTCGCGCCCGTCCACCACGACGAGCAGCAGCCGGCCGGAGTCGGTGACCCCCACGGCGGTGCGCGGGTTGCGGTCGAAGAACGCGCCGGAGCCGGAGAGGTCGGTCTGCACCCGACCGCCGACGGCGAGCAGCGGGTTGCCGCCCAGGGCGTCGACGGTGCCGGGGAAGCCGAGCTGCGTGCTGAGCTGCAGGGGGGTGCCGGTGGTCAGCGACCGGATGAACGACTCGCTGCCGCGGTACTGGTTGGCGGTGAGCACCCCGCCCGTGGTCGGGACCACGGGCCGGTCGCCGCCGCAGCGCCGGCCGGTCACCTGCAGCGGCGTGACGATGCTGCCCTGCGCCGTCATGGCGCGACTGCCCAGCGGAGCGAGCCCGGCGTAGCAGGCCTCGTGCGGCGGGACCTCCAGCAGGGCGCCGGCGGCCGTGAACATGGCCAGGGCGTCGCCGTCCGGGCTCCCGCTGTTCCAGCGCGGGACGTCGAGCGTCACCGTGCCGGTGTCCGAGGGTGCGGAGATGGTGGTGCGCACGTCCGGGTAGCCCATCTGCACCTGTGTGCCGCTGGCGTCGAAGCCGATCGCCCGCCCACGCACCTGGGGCGTCTGGACGAGCGTCCCGTCGTTGGCGTACAGGTGCACGGGCCGGCCGCTGCTCAGGAAGAAGTCGCCGTTGATGCCGAGCACCGCGCCGGCGCGGCGGGTCATCGTGGAAACCGCGTCCAGCCCCTGCAGGCGCCCGCCGGCCAGCACCGTCTCCGGGGAGGAGGCTGCGGCCAGGTCGATCGTCGCGATGTGGACCGTCCAAGGCCCGCGCGGGTCGCGCAGCACGTCGTGCCGCACCCCGGGCGCGAGGCCCGGCACCCGACGGACGACCGGCCGGTCGCCGGCCTGGCCGAACTGCCGCGTCTGGTAGCTGCTCGGGCCGTTGGCCTGCCGGAAGAACCAGGTGCCGTTGCGGAACAGCCCCGGGGTGTCGCGGCCGTCGTGGTCCCAGTCGCCGGCCACCGGCAGGTCGCCGCGCAGGCCGAAGGCGAACGTGCGGTGCGTGACACCGCCGCTCGTCGCGTCCCGCTGGTACCAGGTGGTCCCGCGCCGGACGGCGACGTCGGTGGTGCCGTTGCCGTTCCAGTCGCCGACCACGGCGACGTCGCCCGGGATGCCGTAGCCGAACTGGCGCGACGGCCCGAGGTTGTTGTCGCGGACGTACCAGCGGCCACCGCGGAACAGCCCAAGGGTGTCGACGCCGTCGCCGTTCCAGTCGCCGAGCAGCGGCTGGTCGCCCTTCTGGCCGAAGCGGATCAGGCGGGGCAGGCCGCCCTCGCTGTCGCGCAGCAGCCAGACGCCGTCGCGGAACAGGCTCACCGTCGCGGTGCCGTCGCCGTCGGTGTCGCCGGCGACCGGCTGCCAGCCGGCGGTCTGCTCGCGGTACGACCGGGCCGCACCGCCGTCGAGGTCGTCGCGCAGCAGCCAGGTGTCGCCGCGGCGCACCCCGATCCGGTCGTAGCCCAGCTCGGCAGGGGCCGGCGCGGGCACCGTCTGGGCCGCAGCCGGGGCGGCAGCGACCAGTGCGGGGAGCGCGGGGGCGGCCAGGGCCGCGGCGAGCAGGGGGCCGAGCAGGGTGCGGTGCACGAGGGGTCCTTCGGAGCGGGGCAGGGGGTTCGTCCGGGCGTGTCCGACTGTGGCACGCGGTGTCCGGTCCAGCGGGCGAACCGGACGGGTGTCACCACTCCGTGACACAGCGTCCACTGTGCTTTCATGGCAGCGAACTACAAGATTGTCATTCGGGCCTGCTGGAGGACCTCGTGAGCGGATCCACCCCCGCACCGCTGTCTGCCGTCGCCCCCGCGGGCGCCGCCTCGCTGTCCGAGCGGGAGACCGCGATCCTCGCCTTCGAGCGCCAGTGGTGGAAGTACGCCGGCGCCAAGGAGACGGCCATCCGCGACCTGTTCGACATGAGCGCCACCCGCTACTACCAGGTCCTCAACGCGCTGATCGACCGGCCGGAGGCCCTCGTCGCCGACCCGATGCTGGTCAAGCGGCTGCGCCGGCTGCGGTCCACCCGCCAGCGGACGCGGTCCGCGCGCCGGCTGGGCCTGGACGCCTGAGCACCGACGTGTCCCGCGGGCCGTGGGGGGACCCCGCGGTCGAGTCCGGCTCGGGGTCGGGGGCAGCCGCCGCGTACGCCCCGGTGCAGGAGCGGCGAGTCCTCGAGGAGGACGCTGGTCCCGTGGTGGCCACCCCGCAGGACGAGGCCGACGAGGCCGCCGACCTCGCCGCCCGTCCGCTGACCCGCACCGGCCGCCGCGCCCGCGCGCCGCAGCCCGCCCGGCTGTCCCCGCAGCGGGCCGTCGCCGGGGCCGCCGTGTCCGTGGCCGGCGTGCTGCTCGGCATCGGCACCCTGCTGTGGCTGAGCGGCGACCCCTCCGACGGCACCGGCCCGGTCGTGCAGGAGCCGCCCGCGGCCGCCGCCGGTCCCGCGCTCGCGACCCAGCCCGAGGGCGAGGTCGTCCCGGTCGACCCGCCCGCCCCGGCTCCCGTCGCCGTCCCGTCCGCCGCCGTGGTCGCCCCGCCGCCGCCCGCCCCCGCGAAGCCCGTCGTCGCCGAGGTGCCGGTCGTGGTGCTGAACAACTCGCGCATCGAGGGCCTGGCCGACACCGCCGCCGCCGTCTTCCGCAGGGGCGGCTGGCCCGTCGCCCGCACCGGCAACTTCCGGGGCAAGATCCCGTCGACGACCGTCTACTACGAGGCCGGCCAGGAGGCCGCTGCGCGCGCCTTCGCCCGCCGCTTCGACGAGGTCGTCCGGGTCCGGCCGCGGTTCGCGACGCTGCCGGCCCGCGGGCTGGTCGTCGTCGTGACCCGCGACTTCCGCGGCTGAGCCGCACCTACTCTGCGCGGGTGCTCCTCGCCGACCTGCGCTCCCGGCTGGCCGGCGCCGTCGTCGCCCTCGACTACGACGGCACCCTCGCCCCGATCGTCGACCGGCCGCAGGACGCCGTGCCGGCCCCCGGCGCCGTCGAGCTGCTGCACGCCCTCGCGCCCCGCGTGCGCGCGCTCGCGCTGGTGACCGGCCGGCCGGCCGACGTCGTCGTCGAGCTCGCCGGCCTGCACGCCGTGCCCGGCCTGGTGGTCCTCGGGCAGTACGGCGCGCAGCGCTGGTCCGGCGGCGCCGTCACGTCCCCGCCGGAGCTGCCGGACGTGGCGGCGGCGCGGGTCGCCCTGCCGGCGGTGCTCGCCCCCGAGGGCGCCGAGCTCGAGGACAAGGGGCTGTCCCTCGTCGTGCACACCCGCCGCTGCGCGGACCCGGCCGGCGCGCTGGAGCGGCTCGAGGAGCCGGTGCGCGCCGCGGCCGGCGGGCTCGAGGTGCACCGCGGCCGGCTGGTGCTCGAGCTGCGGCCGGCCGGCTACGACAAGCGGGCCGCGCTGCTGTCCCTGTGCGACCCGCTCCCGGAGGCGGTGCTGTTCGCCGGCGACGACCTCGGGGACCTGCCGGCGTACGACGCGGTCGAGGAGCTGCGCGCCGCCGGTGCGCTCTGCGTCACGGTGTGCAGCGCGAGCGACGAGGGACCGGTCGCGCTGCGGGAGCGGGCGGACGTCGTCGTGGACGGACCGGCTGGGGTGGTGGAGCTGCTTCGCGGCCTGCTCTAGCGGGCCGCCCGCCGCTCCGCGTAGGCGGCCAGCGACGCCACCTGTGCGGGGTCGAGCGACGGCCGCACCACCGCCAGCGCCGCCTCCAGGTGCGCGGCGGTCACCGTGGTCGCGGCCATCGACTGGCGCATCGCGGTGAGCGCGGCCTCGCGCACGAGCGCCGCGCAGTCCGCGGCCGAGAAGCCCTCCGTCCGACGACCGACCTCCGCCAGGTCGACGTCGCCCGCGAGCGGGACGCTGCGCGCCGCGGCGGTCAGCACCTGCGCCCGCGCCTCCGCGTCCGGCGGCGGCACGAAGACCAGGCGCTCCAGCCGGCCCGGCCGCAGCATCGCCGGGTCGACCAGGTCCGGGCGGTTGGTCGCGCCGATGACGACGACGTCGCGCAGGGACTCCACGCCGTCCAGCTCGGTGAGCAGCGAGGCGACCACGCGGTCGGTGGTCCCGCCGTCGGTCGACTGCCCGCGTACCGGTGCGAGCGCATCCACCTCGTCGAGGAAGACGATCGCGGGCGCCGACTCGCGGGCCCGCCGGAACAGCTCGCGCACCGCGCGCTCGCTCTCGCCGACCCACTTGCTCAGCAGCTCGGCGCCCTTGACCGACAGCACGTTGGCCTGCCCGGACCCGGCGATCGCCTTGACCAGGAAGGTCTTCCCGCACCCGGGCGGCCCGTAGAGCAGCAGTCCGCGCGGCGGCGCGACACCGAGCCGGGCGAACGTGTCCGGGTAGTTCAGCGGCCAGAGCACCGCCTCCGTCAGCGACGCCTTGACCTCCGCCATGTCGCCGACGTCGTCCAGCGTCAGGCCGGTGAGGTCGAGCGAGGCGCCCTCCATGGAGGTGGCGCGCACGACCTCGAGGGCCGCGTCGAAGTCCGCGGCCGACAGGCTGGGCGCCTCCTCCTCGCGCTGGCGCGCGGCGGCGCGCAGGCCGGCCTCCCGGACCAGGGCGAGGACGTCCGCGGCCACGAAGCCGGGCGTGCGCCCTGCGACGTCGTCCAGGGCGACGTCCGGCGCGAGCGGCACCGCCCGCGTGGTCACCTCGAGCAGGCGCAGTCGCTGGGCGCGGTCGGGCAGCGGGATCGCCAGCTCGTGGTCCAGCGTCCCCGGCTCGCGGAGCGCGGTGGCGACCCGCTCCGGGTGCGCGGTCGTGCAGACGACGGCGGCGCGGCCGTCGCGCACCGTGTCCCGGACGGCCGTGAGCAGGATCGGCAGCAGCGGCCCGGCCGCGTCGCGGGGGGCCAGCGCCTCGACGTCGACGAGCAGCACGACCGCCGGTGACTCGCGGGTCGCCCGGGCCAGGGTGTCGACCAGCTGCTTGGCCGCGGCGTTCGTCTCCATCGCCGCGAGCGTCGGCGCCCACAGCTGCAGCAGCCGGGCGCCGACCTCGTGCGCGACCGCCTCGACCAGGGCCGCCTTGCCCGAGCCGGCCGCGCCGGTGACGAGCACTCCCATGCCGGGCGCCGCCCCGAGCCGGGCCAGCAGGTCGCGATGGTGGAAGCCGAGGTCGAGCCACTCCTTGAGCGCCGCCCCCTGGCTCTCCAGCCCCGGCAGGTCGGCCAGCGGGCGCGGTCCGGCCGGCCCCGCGTCGATAGCGGGAGGCGGCTCCGGCGTGGCACCGCCCGTGGTCGTCGTGCCGCCCTGCCAGCCGACGACCGAGCCCATGGTGACCAGCGCCGGGCCGGCCGGCTCGACGTCGGTGACGTGCAGGATCTGCGAGGTCCAGCCGGCGCCGAGCCCGGCCGCCAGCGAGGCGCGCAGCCGCGCGAAGTCCACCGGCGGCGCCAGGTCCGACGGCCGCAGCGACACCTGGTCGCCGGCCGTGACGACCTTGCCGAGCAGGGCGGTGCGCAGCACGCCGGGGTCCACCGACCGGCTGACCTGGTCCGGCCCGGTGACGGTGATGCGGCGGGCCTCGACCCGCGGGTGCGCCTCGACGACGACGGTGTCGCCGTCGCGCAGGCCGAGGTTCGACAGGACCAGCTCGTCGCACAGGACGCTGCCGGGAGGGCAGTCCAGCGGCGCGATCACGGCGACCGCGCCGGTGGCGCGCGTGCCGCGCAGGAGCACCACCCCGCCGTCCTGCACGCCCAGGCCGGACAGCGCCTGCAGGGGCAGCCGGACGATGCCGTGCCGGTCGTAGCGCGCCGAGCCGCGCAGGACGGCGGTGAGGGTCAGCACCCTGCGGAGGGTAGGCCGTCAGGAGCGGCGCAGTCGGTCAGCGTCGAGGCAGGGCGTCGAGCTGCGCGGCCAGCCACGCCGCGGGCGGCAGCGCCGTGGCCACCGCGGCCAGCGACGCCGTGCGCTCCGCCCGTTCCGCCGCGGCCTCGGACAGGGCGGCGTGCAGCGCCTCGGCCGTCTGCGCGACGTCGAACGGGTTGACCAGGTGCGCCCACGGGCCGAGCTCGTCGGCGGCGCCGGCCTGCCGCGACAGCACCAGGGACAGCCCCCGCTCCGACAGCACCGGCCCCTCCTTGGCCACCAGGTTCATGCCGTCGCGCAGGGGGTTCACCAGCAGCACGTCCGCGAGGGCGTACGCCGCCAAGGAGCGCGGGTAGTCGTCGCGCACCTCCAGGTGCACGGGCAGCCAGCCGTCGGTGGCGAACTCCTCGTTCACCTCGCGGGCGACCCGCTGCACCGCGCCGGTGTACTCGCGGTACTCCGGCAGGTCGTGCCGCGACGGGTAGGCGAACGCCAGGTGCACGACCCGCTCGCGCCACTGCGGCCGCTCGCGCAGCAGCTCGCGGTAGGCCTCCAGTCCGCGCACGATGTTCTTGCTGAGCTCGGTGCGGTCGATCCGGAGCAGCAGCTGCCGGTTGCCGACCAGCTCCCGCAGCACCGGAAGCCGCGCCTGCACGTCCTCCTGCCCGGCGCGCGCCCGCAGCTCGCCGGCGTCCACCCCGAGCGGGTGGACCGAGACGGTGGTGGTCCGGCCGTCGTGCGTCACGGCGGTGCCGTCGTACGACGCCCCGAGCACCTCGGTGCAGCAGCGCGCGAAGGCGTCCGCCCAGCGGGCGGAGTGGAAGCCGACCGCGTCCGCGCCGAGCATCCCGACGAGCACCTCCCGGGCGACCTCGTCCGGCAGCAGGCAGAAGTACTCCGGCGGCGCCCACGGCGTGTGGCTGAAGTGCCCGATGCGCAGGTCCGGCCGCAGCTCGCGCAGCTGCCGCGGCGTGAGCGCCAGGTGGTAGTCCTGCACCAGCACGGCAGCTCCCGGCGCCGCGGCGTCCGCGAGGGCGGCGGCGAACGCGCTGCCGTAGTCGCGGTAGGCCTGCCACTCGCGGCGGCTGCGGGCGTCGAACACCGGTGCGCTGGCCGTGTCGTACAGCAGGTGCGCGACGAACCACAGCGTGGAGTTCGCGACGCCGTTGTAGGCGCGGTCGAAGGTGACCGGGTCGACGTCGAGCATCCGCACCCCGGGTGCGACGAGTCCGCCCGGCGCCGCGCGTGCGGCCCGGCGGTCGGCGTCGGACAGCGCGGCGCACACCCAGAGGGCGTCCGCGCCGCCGCTGCCGACGGCGCTGATGAGCCCGCCGCCGCCGCGTCGCGCGGTGCCGTCCTCGCCGTGCGTGAGCGGGCCCCGGTTGGAGGCCAGCAGCAGCGAGGCGGTCACGCCGCCGGAGGCTAGACCCACCGCGTCACCTAGACTCGGCCCCACAACTGCACAGCACGCTCATCCCGAGGGGCACCAGGGACACGGCCCGATGACGCCCCGGCAACCAGCGCGACCACGCGCCAGGTGCCAAGTCCGTCCCGCGGTCAGCGGGGAAGATGAGGAGATCCACGAGTGACCACGATCGACGTCCCTGCCGCCTTCGCGCAGAGCCCCGCCCGCGCCCTGGTCTGCCGGGAGTGCGGCCACGAGGTGCCGCTGGCCCCCGTCCACGTCTGCGAGCAGTGCTTCGCGCCGCTCGAGGTCGGCTACGACGAGGACAAGCTCCGCCTCGTCACACGTGCCTCCATCGAGGCCGGCCCGCAGAGCATCTGGCGCTACGCCGGCCTGTTGCCCGCCGGTCAGGACGAGGCGACCCGCGTCAGCCTCGGCGCCGGCATGACGCCGCTGCGCGAGGCGAGGAACCTCGCCAAGGCGCTCGGCATGAGGAGGCTCTGGGTCAAGGACGACAGCGCCAACCCGACGCACTCCTTCAAGGACCGCGTGGTGTCCGTCGCCCTCTCGGCCGCGAGGGCGTTCGGCTACACGACCGTCTCCTGCGCCTCCACCGGCAACCTGGCGAACTCCGTCGCGGCGCACGCTACCCAGGCCGGGCTGCGCGCGGTCGTCTTCATCCCGAACGACCTCGAGCAGGGCAAGGTCGTCCAGACCGCGGTCTACGGCCAGACGCTGGTCGCGGTCGAGGGCAGCTACGACGACGTCAACCGCCTCTGCAGCGAGATCGCCGAGAACGAGGACTGGGCGTTCGTCAACGTCAACGTCCGGCCGTACTACGCGGAGGGCAGCAAGACGCTCGGCTACGAGGTGGCCGAGCAGCTCGGCTGGCGCCTCCCCGAGCAGGTCGTCATCCCGATGGCGTCCGGCTCGCTGCTCACCAAGGTGGACAAGGCCTTCGGCGAGCTCACGAAGCTCGGTCTCGTCGAGGCGTCGCCGTGGAAGGTGTACGGCGCGCAGGCCACCGGCTGCTCGCCGATCGCCACCGCGTACGAGAACGGCTGGGACACCGTCAAGCCGGTGAAGCCGTCCACCATCGCGCGCTCGCTGGCGATCGGGAACCCGGCCGACGGGCCGTACGCCCTCGACGCCGTCCGGCGCACCGGCGGCGCGATGGGGCACGTGTCCGACGAGCAGGTCGTCGCCGGCATCCGGCTGCTGGCCTCCACGGAGGGGCTGTTCGCCGAGACCGCAGGCGGGGTCACCGTCGCGACCCTGCAGCAGCTGCTGGAGCGGGGGCAGATCGACCCGGACGCCGAGACCGTCCTCTACAACACCGGCGACGGGCTGAAGACCCTCGACGCCGTCGCCGGCGAGGTCGGCCCGAGCGCCACGATCACCCCCTCCTACAGCGCGTTCGCGCAGACCGGTCTGGCCGAGGGGTAGTCGGGGCAGGGCTGTCTGCATGACGGACAAGACGCTCGACGACGCCCTCGACGGCCTGCGCTTCGCGATGGTCGCCACCGCCGACCAGGACGGCACCTGGAAGGCCCGGCCGCTCGCGCTCGCCCGCGCGGAGGGCGGCCTGCTCAGCTTCCTCGTGGGCGTGGACGCCGACTGGGTGGAGGCGCTCGAGGAGAGCGGCTCGCCCACGACGGTGACCTTCAGCGACCCCGGCAAGAACACCTACGTCGCCCTGCAGGGCAGCGCGCGCACGCTGGACGACCGGCAGCGCATCGCCGACCTGTGGAACCCCGGCGCGGCCGCGTACTTCGACGGCGAGGACGACCCGAAGGTGCGCGAGCTGCAGGTCTCCGTGCACTACGGCGAGTTCTGGGACGCGCCGTCCGGTCGCCTCGGCAGCGTCCTGCAGCTGGCCTCCGCCGCCCTCGGCCGTCCTGTGGGCGAGCAGGGCGACGTCGTGGTGTGAGCCCGGCTGCCGGGACGTACGGTCGGACGATGCGTCCGCTCCGCGCCGCCGGCTCCGTGCTGGGGCTCGGTGTCGCCGCCCTCGCCCTCGACATGACGGTGGTGACGCCGCGCCGGCTGCGGGTGCACGACGTGCCGCTCGCGGTGCCGGGGTGGCCTGCCGAGCTGGACGGCCTGCGGGTGGCGGTCGTCGGCGACGTGCACGCGGGCTCGCCGTGGTTCGGCCTGGACCGGGTGCGCTCCGTCGTGCAGCGCGTGGCCGACGCGCGTCCCGACCTCGTGCTGCTGCTCGGCGACTACATGGTCGACGTGACCTTCGGCGTGCACCACGAGCCGGCCGACGTCGCCGCCGCGCTGGTGGGGCTGAAGGACGTCGCCGAGGTGGTCGGCGTGCTCGGCAACCACGACTGGGACGCCGACGGGGTGCGCGTGCGCACGGCGTTCGAGCAGGCCGGGCTGCCGCTGCTCGAGGAGGAGGCCGTGCCGGTGCTCGACGGCCGGCTCTGGATCGCGGGCGTGGGCGACCTCTGGCGGCGGAAGCCCTCGGTGCCCGAGGCGCTCGCCGGCGTGCCGGCGGACGCCACGGTCGTGCTGCTCACGCACAACCCCGACGTCGTCGTGGAGGTGCCGCCGACGGTCCCGCTCGTGCTGGCCGGGCACACGCACGGCGGGCAGGTGCGGCTCTTCGGCCGCGTGCTGCACACCATCAGCAAGCGCACCGGGAACCGCTGGTCGCACGGCTGGTACGCCGCCGACCGGCTGTTCGTCACCGCCGGCCTCGGCACCTCGAAGTGGCCGATCCGCAACGTCGTCCCGGAGGTCCCGGTGCTCGTCCTGAGGCCCGCGTGAAGCGGCTCCTGCTGCTGGTCCTGCTGCTCGGGACCGCCTGCAGCGCCGAGGATCCCGCCGTCCCCGAGGCGGGCGACGGCCGCGTGCGCGGGACGCTCGACGGGGTGCGCCTCGTCCTCGAGGTGGCCGACACCCCGGAGGAGCGGGCGGTCGGCCTCATGCGCCGCACCTCCGTCCCGCCGGGCACCGGGATGGTCTTCCGCTACGACGCGCCGAGCACCGGCCGCTTCTACATGTACGACGTGCCGATCCCGTTGCGCGCCGTGTTCGTGCGCGACGGCCGAGTGGTCTACGACGTCGTGATGCCGCCGTGCGAGAAGGGCCTGAGCCCGCAGGACTGCCCGACCTACGGGCCGGACCAGGAGTTCGACACCGTCGTGGAGACCGCGCCGGAGACGCTGCCGGACGTGCAGCCCGGTGACCGGCTGGTGCTCGAGTCCTAGGGTCGCCCCATGAGCGACGAGCTGCAGGACGCCGTACGACGCGAGATGCCCCGGGCGCGACAGGACCTGGAGGCGCTCGTCCGCGTGCCGACGGTCTCGGCGGACCCGGCGCACGCCGCCGACGTGGCGCGTGCGGTGGAGCTGGTCGCCGACCTCGCCCGCGACGCCGGAGCGGCCGACGTGCAGGTCGTCTCGGCGCAGGGCGGCCAGCCCGCCCTCGTCGCCACCTGGCCCGCGCCCGAGGGCCGGCCGACCGTCCTGCTCTACGCGCACCTGGACGTGCAGCCCACCGGTCCGGCCGAGGAGTGGACCGCGCCGCCGTTCGAGCCGACGGAGCGCGACGGCCGGCTGTACGGCCGCGGCGCCGCCGACGACAAGGCGGGTGTGCTCATGCACCTGGCGGTCCTGCGCGCCTTCGGCGGCACGCCGCCGGTCGGGGTCGTGCTCTTCCTCGAGGGCGAGGAGGAGATCGGCTCGCCGACCCTGCCCGCGCTGCTCGCGGAGCACCGCGACCTGCTGCGCAGCGACGTGATCGTCATCGCCGACTCGGCCAACGCCTCGGTCGACGTGCCGGCGTTCACGACCAGCCTGCGCGGCCTGGTCGACCTCACCGTCGAGGTGCGCGTGCTCGAGCGCCCCGTGCACTCCGGGGTGTACGGCGGCGCGGTCCCGGACGCCCTGACGGCGCTGTGCCGCCTGCTCGCCACGCTGCACGACGACGACGGCGAGGTCGCCGTGCAGGGCCTGCACTCCTCGACCTCCGACGCCCCCGACCCGGACCCCGACACCTTCCGGGCGGACGCGGGGGTGCTCGACGGCGTGCGGCTCATCGGCAGCGGCAGCGTGCCGGAGCGGCTGTGGCACAAGCCGGCGGTCGCGGTGCTCGGCATGGACGCTCCGGCCACCGAGGACGCCTCGAACGTCCTGCTGGCCAAGGCCCGCGCGAAGGTGAGCCTGCGGCTGGCGCCGGGCAGCGACGAGCACGCGGCGATGAAGCTGCTCAGCGACCACCTCACCTCGCACGCCCCCTGGGGCAGCCAGGTCGAGGTCACGGCCGGCAGCACCGGCGGGGCCTTCGCGCTGGAGGCGACAGGCGACGTCTACGACCTCGCGCGGGAGGCCTTCGAGCAGGCGTACGGCAACGCCCCGGTCGAGACCGGCATCGGCGGGTCCATCCCGTTCATCGCGGAGTTCGCCCGCACCTACCCGGGCGCGACGGTGCTGGTCACCGGCGTGGGCGATCCCGCGTCGCGCTGGCACGGCATCGACGAGTCGCTGCACCTCGGCATGTGGGAGCGCGCCTGCCTGGCGGAGGCGCTGCTGCTCGCCCGCCTGGCGTGAGCCGCTCCGTCGAGGAGCAGCTGACCCGCGTGCTCGGCACGTGGGCGGCCGCGTCGGTGGTCGGCGGCGCGCTGCTGACCACCTCGCCACGCACGCGCGGCTTCGGCCGGCAGGCGCTCACCTGGGGCGCCGTCGACGGTGCCCTCGCCTGGGTCGGCGCGCGTCGCCGGCAGGCCAAGGGGCCGACCGATCCGCACCACCTGCGCCGGGTGCTGCTCGTCAACGTCGGGCTCGACGTCGGCTACCTGGCCGCCGCCGCCTGGCTGCTGCGCGACGGCCGGTGGCGCGGCGACGGCGCAGGGGTGGCGGTGCAGGGCGGCTTCCTGCTGGTGCTCGACGCGACGGCGGCGCACCGGCTGCGCTGAGCGGATCGCCCTGCGCGGCGGCTGGGGAACGGTCGTGCCGCGCCAGCGGCCCGCCGGCGGTCAGCCCAGCCTGACGACGAGGTCGGCGCGGTCGCGCGTCGCCGCCACGAGCGCGGCGTTGCGGTCGTCGCTGGAGGCCACCCAGCGCTCGGCCTCGGCGGGGGTGCGGCCGTGCTGCACGTGCCGGGCGACGAGCCGCGCGCGACGCACCTCGTCGTCCAGGTCGAGGAACCAGGTCTCGTCGAGCAGCTGCCGGACCGGGGCGAACTCCCCGTCCGCCAGCAGGTAGCTCCCCTCCGTCACGACCAGCGGCACGTCCCGCGGCACCGCCTGCGCCCCGGCCAGCGACTGCTCCTGCTCGCGGGCGAACAGGGGCGCCCAGACGACCTCGTCGTCCTGCGCACGCAGCCGCCGCAGCAGGTGCACGTAGCCGGCGACGTCGAAGGTGTCCGGTGCCCCCTTGCGCTCGCGGCGCCCCAGCCGCTCCAGCGCCGGGTCGGCGAGGTGGAAGCCGTCCATCGGCACCAGGACCGCGTCGTCCCCGAGAGCCGCGACCAGCGCGGCGGCGACCGTCGACGTGCCCGCCCCCGGGCCGCCGGCGATGCCGAGCAGCGCGCGCCCGCCGCGGGCCAGCGCGGCAGCGCGCTGCACCAGCTCGTCCGGCAGGTCGACCTCGACGGGCGCCACGGGGCCGGCCGGCGACCGGCCGAGGCTCGACCGTGACGCCGTGCAGCATCCGGACCCGGCCGTCGTCGCCCACGTCCGCGGCGGCCGAGGCCCGCAGGTGCAGCACCCTCCCGCCGGGCAGCAGCGCGCGGTGCTCCAGGACGTACTCCTGGCCCGTCCGCACGAGCCGGTCGGTGTGCGCCGTCAGCCGCTCGCGGTCGTCCGGGTGCACGAACGCCAGGAAGTCCTGCAGCGTCGGCAGGCCGGCCCGCTCGTCCCAGCCGAGCAGCCGGCGGGCCGCGGCGTTGGTCGTCAGCCGCCCGCTGGCCAGGTCGAGCGACCAGGTGCCGACGCCGGCCAGCTCGTCCGCGCGAGGTCGCGAGGAGACGCCCAGCACGCGATCGCCCATCGACCGCCCTCCTTCCGCTGGACCCATCCTGGCCCGTCACCGCGTCTTGCACTCGACAGGGGAGAGTGCTAACAAGGACGTAGCACTCAGACGTGCCGAGTGCCAGATCCGGCAGGTGAGACCGGCAGTCCGGTCGTCCGTCGCGGGCACCGCAGGATCAGCACCGCCCGACCGGGAGGACCCGTACATGTCCAAGATCATCGCCTTCGACGAGGAGGCCCGACGCGGCCTCGAGCGCGGCATGAACCAGCTCGCCGACGCCGTCAAGGTCACCCTCGGCCCGAAGGGCCGCAACGTCGTGCTGGAGAAGAAGTGGGGCGCCCCCACGATCACCAACGACGGTGTCTCGATCGCCAAGGAGATCGAGCTCGAGGACCCCTACGAGAAGATCGGTGCCGAGCTCGTCAAGGAGGTCGCCAAGAAGACGGACGACGTCGCTGGCGACGGCACCACCACCGCCACCGTCCTGGCCCAGGCGCTCGTGCGCGAGGGCCTGCGCAACGTCGCCGCCGGCGCCAACCCGATGGGCCTGAAGAAGGGCATCGAGGCCGCCGTCGAGCGCGTCGTCGAGGCCATCGGCAACGCCGCCAAGGACGTCGAGACCAAGGAGCAGATCGCCTCCACCGCCAGCATCTCCGCGGCCGACACCGTCGTCGGCGGCATCATCGCCGAGGCGATGGACAAGGTCGGCAAGGAAGGCGTCATCACCGTCGAGGAGAGCAACACCTTCGGCCTCGAGCTCGAGCTCACCGAGGGCATGCGCTTCGACAAGGGCTACATCAGCCCGTACTTCGTCACCGACCCCGAGCGCATGGAGACCGTCCTCGAGGACCCGTACGTCCTCGTCGTCAACTCCAAGATCGGCTCCGTCAAGGACCTGCTCCCGCTGCTCGAGAAGGTCATGCAGAGCGGCCGTCCGCTCGCGATCATCGCCGAGGACGTCGAGGGCGAGGCCCTGGCCACGCTCGTCGTCAACAAGATCCGCGGCACCTTCAAGTCGGCCGCCGTCAAGGCGCCCGGCTTCGGCGACCGCCGCAAGGCCATGCTGCAGGACATCGCGATCCTGACCGGCGGACAGGTCATCGCCGAGGAGGTCGGCCTCAAGCTGGACACCGCCGGCCTCGAGCTGCTCGGCCGCGCCCGCAAGGTCGTCATCACCAAGGACGAGACGACGATCGTCGAGGGTGCCGGTGACGCCGACCAGATCGCCGGTCGCGTCAACCAGATCCGCGCCGAGATCGAGAAGAGCGACTCCGACTACGACCGCGAGAAGCTGCAGGAGCGGCTGGCGAAGCTCGCCGGCGGCGTCGCGGTCATCAAGGTCGGCGCGGCCACCGAGGTCGAGCTCAAGGAGCGCAAGCACCGCATCGAGGACGCCGTGCGCAACGCCAAGGCCGCCGTCGAGGAGGGCATCGTCGCCGGTGGTGGCGTCGCGCTGCTGCAGGCGTCGACCACCGCGTTCGAGAAGCTCGACCTCGTCGGCGACGAGGCCACCGGCGCCAACATCGTGCGCCTCGCGCTCGAGGCCCCGATCAAGCAGATCGCCATCAACGCCGGCCTCGAGGGCGGCGTCGTGGTCGAGAAGGTGCGCAACCTCCCGATCGGCCAGGGCCTGAACGCCGCCAACGGCGAGTACGTCGACATGATCGCCGAGGGCATCATCGACCCGGCGAAGGTCACGCGCTCCGCGCTGCAGAACGCCGCCTCCATCGCGGCGCTGTTCCTCACCACCGAGGCCGTCATCGCCGACAAGCCCGAGAAGGCCGGCGCCGGCGCCGGTGGCGGCATGCCGGGCGGCGGCATGGGCGACATGGACTTCTAGTCCCGCTGCTCCTACGACAGGGCGGTCCCTCCTCGGAGGTGCCGCCCTGTCGGCGTTCCACGAGGGGCCAGGTCGACCTGCGACGGCGGGCACCGGCCGGCCCAGCAGGTAGCCCTGCAGCTGCACGCCCGCGGGCAGCGCCGCCCGCTGCTCCGGCGTCTCGACGCCCTCCACGACGCAGCCGAGGCCGAGGTCCTCCGCGAGGCCGACGATCGCGCGCAGCACCGTCGTGCTGGCGGCGTCGTGCGGGAGCCCGGCGGTGAAGGTGCGGTCGACCTTCACGAGGTCGACCGGCAGCTCGGTCAGGTAGCGCAGGCTGGCGTAGCCGGTCCCGAAGTCGTCGATGGCGATCCGCACGCCCGCGTCGTGCAGGCGGCGCAGGCCGGCCAGAGTGGCGTCGCCGGCCTCGAGCAGGACCGTCTCGGTCGAGCTCCAGCACCAGGTCCGCCGGGTCCAGCTCGTGCCGGCGCAGGGCGGCGGTGACGTCGGCGGCGAAGCTCGGCTCCCGCACCTCCCGGGCCGAGACGTTGACGGCCATCGTCAGGTGGCGGTGCTGCGCGGACTCCGCCCGCCAGGCCGCCAGCTGCCGCAGCGCGGCGTCCAGCACCCGGGCGCCCAGGGTGCGCACCAGGTCGCTCTCCTCGGCCACGGAGACGAAGACGTCCGGGGGCACGGCTGCACCGGCGTCGTCGGTGAGGCGGGCCAGGGCCTCGACGCCCGCCACGGTGCCGTCTCCCTCGACGACGACCTGGTAGGCCAGCGTCAGCAGCGGCTGGCCCCGTGGCGACGGCACAGCGGTCCGCACGAGGGCGGCCCGCAGCACCCGCTCGACGCGCAGCCGCTCGAGCAGGTCCTCCCGCAGCGAGGACTCGAAGACGGTGAGGCGGGCCTTGCCCAAGCCCTTGGAGCGGTACATGGCGGTGTCCGCGTCGGCCAGCAGGCGGTCCACGTCCGTCTGGTCGCCGGTCAGGACGAGGCCGGCGCTGGCCGTGACGAGGTGGGTGGTGCCGCCGGCCGCGACCGGCACCGCGACGACCGCCAGCGCCTGCTCGGCGGCCGCGGCGGCCGCAGCCGGGGAGCGTCCTTCGAGCAGCAGCACGAACTCGTCGCCCCCCAGCCGGGCGACCGTGTCCTGCGGCCCCACGGCCGCGGCGAGGCGCCGGGCGACCTCCTGCAGGACCAGGTCACCCGTCGCGTGGCCGGACGTGTCGTTCACCCGCTTGAAGCCGTCGAGGTCCAGGTAGACGAGCGCCACCGGCTCCCGGCGCGTCACGGCCCGGCGGACCCGCTCGGACAGCAGGGCGCGGTTCGGCAGCCCGGTGAGCGGGTCGTGCGTGGCGCCGTGCCGGAGGCGCTCCTCGACCTCGACGACGTCGGTGACGTCGCGCAGGACTCCCAGCACGTGCGTCACCTCGCCCTCGTCGTCGCGCTGGAAGGGCGTGGCCCGGCGCTGGATCCACAGCCAGCGGCCGTCGGCGTGCCGGCAGCGGTAGCGCACCTGGCTCACGCCGCCGTCGGGGAGCCGGCAGGCGCGGGCGGTGGCTTCCCGCAGGAGCGGGAGGTCGTCCGGGTGCAGCCGGCTGGCCGCACCCCGGAACCGTCTCCCACGATGCGCTCCGGCGGGTAGCCGAGGACCTGCTGGATGCTCGGCGAGACGTACGTCGGCGCCCCGACGCGCACGTCGGTCACGAACACCACGTCGGGCGTGGCGGCAAGGACGGCCCGGTGCAGCGCGGCGGCGTCCTGCGCCTCGTGGCGGGCGCGGACCAGGTCGGTGACGTCGACCTGCGCCCCGGTGATGCGTGCGGGCCTGCCGTCCGGACCCAGGCGGACCTCGACGGTGCTGCGGACGTGCCGCTGCTCGCCGTCGTCCACCCGCCGGATCCGGAACTCGACGTCGTGCCGCCCGCCGTGCGCCAGGCCGTCCTCGAAGGCCGCGCGCACGCGCGGCTGGTCCTGCTCGTCGAGCACCTCGCGGGAGAAGACCTCCGGGTCGTGACGCAGCGGCGAGTCGGGCGGGACGCCCCACAGCGCGAACAGCTCGTCGCGGAAGTGGAACGTCATCGTGTCCGGGGTGACGTGGAAGCTGCCGAGCCGGGCGAGCAGCGAGGCCTCCTCGAGCATCGCGTTCTGCTCCTCCAGCCGCCGCAGCAGCGCCCGCGTGCTCCGGCGGGACGTCCGCGCGCGGAGCAGACCCCGCCAGCAGCAGCAGGGGGAGCAGGGCAGCCCCCAGCAGCTGCGCGGACGTCGTCACCGGAGCAACGTCGACCGCCCGGAGCGGCCGGTGCATGGCCCGAACGGACCAGATCCGCACCACCCGCGACGGAGCCGCGTGGCGCGGGCCGCCGGCAGGGCCTGCGCACCCTCTGCGATCCTTGCGGTGACACCCCCCACCGCAGGAGGACCCGCGAGCATGGCCACGAACGGCGAGAAGGCGTACGAGCTCCACAAGGCGGCCCTCGGGCAGCCCGACGGCACCGGCGACTGGGTCGAGATCGACCAGGCGCGCATCCAGGCGTTCGCGGACGTCACCGAGGACCAGCAGTTCATCCACGTCGACCCCGAGCTGTGCAAGACGCTCTCGCCGTGGGGCGTGCCGATCGCGCACGGCTTCCTCACGCTGTCGCTGCTGACCAAGCTGGCCGGCTCCGTGCCGCAGCCGCCGGAGCGGCTCGAGGGCATCGTCATGGGCGTCAACTACGGCTTCGAGAAGGTGCGCTTCGTCAACCCGGTCAAGGTCGGCTCCCGCATCCGCGCCAGCGCCGTCCTGACCGACGTGCAGGCCAAGGACCCGAACACGCTGCAGGTCACCAAGACCTACACGGTCGAGATCGAGGGCGAGAGCAAGCCGGCGCTGGTCGCCGACTGGATCACCCGCCTCGTCTACGGCTGATGCTCCTCCCGGGCCCGGTCGGGGTCTGGACCGGCGCGCTCGACGCGCTCGAGGTCCCGGCCGCCCGGGAGCAGGTCGCCGCGCTGGACGAGCAGGGCTGGGACGCCCTGTGGTTCGGCGAGGCGTACGGCCGTGAGGCCTTCACCGCCGCCTCGCTCTACCTCGCCGCGTCTCAGCGGATGGCCGTGGCCACCGGCATCGCGAGCATCTACGGCCGTGACGCCGTGTCTGCCGGTGCGGCCGCGCGCACGCTGGAGGCCGCGTTCCCCGGCCGCTTCCTGCTCGGCCTCGGTGTCAGCCACGCGCCGCTCGTCGAGCGCATGCGCGGGCACTCCTACGGCAAGCCCGTCGCGGCGATGACGGAGTACCTCGACGCCCTGGACGCCGCGCCCTACATGGCCGCCGGCGGGGCGACCCCGCCGCCGCGGGTACTGGCCGCGTTGGGCCCGAAGATGCTGGAGCTGTCCCGGGACCGTGCGGCCGGCGCGCACCCCTACCTCGTGACGCCCGAGCACACCGCCACCGCGCGCGAGATCCTCGGCCCCGACGCCCTTCTGGCCGTCGAGCAGGCCGTGGTGCTGAGCGACGACCCGGAGGTCGTACTGCGGCGGGCGCACTGGCACCTGGAGATCTACACCGGGCTCCCGAACTACCGGAACAGCTGGTTCCGGCAGGGCTTCACCGAGGAGGACGCCGTCCGCGGCGGCAGCGACCGGCTCAAGGACGCCCTCGTGGTCGGCGGCGACGAGGAGGCCGTGCTCACGCGGGTGCAGCGCGCACCTCGACGCCGGTGCCGACCACGTCTGCCTGCAGGTGCTCGGCGACGACCCGTTCGCGGTGCCGGCGCAGGACTGGGCGCGGCTCGCGCCGGCCGTCGCGTCGCTGCGGTGAGCGACCCCCGCGAGCAGCGGTACGCCGAGCTGGAGCGCTCGCTGGAGCCGCAGCGGGCGCGCAGCATCGCGCGCGGCCCCATCGGCCTCATCGGCGTGTGCGTCGCGCTGTCGCTGGCGGTCGGCACCGTCGCCGCGGTCGACCTGCGCCGCCTGCAGACGCCCCGCGGCACCGCGCTCGCCTGGACGGGAGCGGCGGTCTTCGGCGACTGCACCGCCTACGAGCGGCTGTCGTTCGGCGAGTTCGACGACCGGACCTGCCGCGACCTGCTGACCTCGACGGCCGACGCGCGGGAGGACCCGTCGGAGTACGGCGTGGAGGTCCGCGCGGTGGACCAGCGCGACCGGGCGGCCACCGTCGAGGTGGAGGTCCGCACGCCGGAGAGCACGCAGCGGGTCGACCTGCCGCTGCGCCGCAAGGGGGACGGGTGGGCCGTCGAGCTGACGGACGACGTGTGCGACGCGATCGGCTGCGCCTGAGGGCTTACCGGCCAAGGCGCCTCCCTTGAGGGACGCGCGCTGACGGCGCTTCCCCCGGACACCCTCACCGGGTGCCGCGAGCAGGAACGGCACCTACCGGGGGCGGGACGGGAACTCCACCATGTGCTCCTCGTCGGGCATGGGGTCAGTTCCCAGCCAGTAGTAGTGGCCGTCCTCCAAGATCAGCGCGACCTTGTTGGGGAACGTCCGGTAGGCCGCCGACACCGCCTCGGCGAGGTTGGCGTGCCGGGAGTCGGTCTGGTTGCAACGGAGGTAGGTCCCGTCCTCGTCGAGGTGGTCGATGAGGTGACACAACTCGTAGCCCTCTTGCTCAAGCCTGCCGTAGATCAGGCACCGCTCGTTGGTTGGCATGAGCAGGACCGTAAATCGTGAGCAGCAGGAACGGCACCTACCGCTTGTCGTCCTGCTCCTTCAAGAGCCGCTCGATGCGCTCCAACTGCTCGCCCTGGCGCACGATCTCGCGCAGCACGACGCGGAACCAACTACCTGCTCCGGCGTTCTTCCTGGCGAGAAGAGACCGTAGGTAGTCAAGGTCCGTCTGGCCGCCGGTCGGGCCTCTCCGAGGCATGATGCGGTCGTCGATGCGCTGCATTCGCTCCCAGATGCTCACGCAGCGGACGCTAGTGCCCGCCGCCGCATCGGTAGCGGCACCTACCGCCTTTCATAGTGCTCCCTACGGAGCTGCTTCGACTCCTCCGCCTCCGCCCAGACAACGCCGAGCTGCTCGCCGTAGTACGCGAAGCGCCCTGCGTCGTAGTCAGCCAGCTCGTCGTCGATGACCTCGTCCGGTACCCAAGAGTCCGAGAACTTGCCGTCGATGATGGTCCAGAGGTTCAGAGCGTCCTCGGGCGTAGACCAGCGCCGCCACCAGAGATGCCCTCCGACCTGTTCGCAGTAGGACTCGACCAGGGCGAGGACGAGGCCGACCTCTTGCTTCCCCCGGTTCAGCCGTCCGACGCGGTCTTGGTACCGGCGCAGCGCGGGCCGAGGCTGGTGGGAGGAGAAGTCGGGGCGGTAGGGCATGACGGATCGACGGTAATGCCGGCTTCCGCAGCTCAGCCAGAACGGCACCTACCCTCTGCCTGGTGATGGAGGTGGGCAGGCGTAAGCGCAACCAGCCGGCACCTCCACGAGTTCTTTACGAGGCGCTCGTGACTCCGAACCGCGACCCCTCCCGGCAGTGGCTGAGGCTGGCGGTAGATGAGCAGCCGCCGGAGGTCCTCGAATGTGAGGAACCCGAGTTGGTCGTCTGGTCCAGCCTGTGGCCGAGTCGACCGGACGCGGTCATTCGCTTCGAGCTGCCGCTGGATGCCGAGGGGCAGGGGACGGACCTGACCTGGACGCTGCTTGTCCACGAACCAGAGCCAGAGCTCGCGCTGCTCAGCCACCTCCGCAAGCGCATCAACGTCCTCATCAACGCCGAGCTTCGCTACTCCTTCGGCCAGTAGTCGGCACCTACCCTTCGCCTGTGCCACGCGAGGAGAAGCCGTCTAGGCCGCCTCAATCTGCGCTGCGCGGGTGCCTCGTAGCCCTAGCCGCCGCCGTTCTGCTGGCCGTCTTCTTGCTCGTCATGCTCGCGTCGGCCTGGCAGCCGCGCTTCCCCGGCGCAGACCGTTCTAGCCCGGTAACGGCACTTCCCGCGCGACTCCGCCGGGCCAAGAAATCTTCACCCCGAGGGCGTGCAGGTCATGATCGTCGGGTGTCGAACATCGGATCATGCGCCTTCGCCGTCGAGCGGCCATTCTGACCTCGGTCGCCGTTGTGCTCTGCGCGACCGTCGCCCCGAGTCAGGCCGCGTCCGCTCCCGCCACGGTGTCTGTGTCGGGCCGTTCTGGCATGTCCGCGGACCTCACGCTCCCGCGCAGCAGCATCGGCGCCGACTCCTTCCTGGCCGATGAGCAGGCGCGCTACACCGGCATCGCGATCGAGTCGCTGACCACACACCAGTTCGTCGGTGCCTTCGTGAAACTCCGCAAGAGCATCGGCGTCGTCGGCGAGACCGACAAGCCGCTGGCCCTCCCCGCCGGGCGCTACCGACTCCACCTCGTCAGCGACAACCCCACCGCCGCCGCGAGCCTGCGCATCACCGGCGCGCAACCGCAGCGACTGGTCGTCAACCGGCCGAGCCCCGTCAAGAGCGCCCTCTCGCCGCTCGCGGTCGCGAACGCTGTGGCCGCGGGTCGCTTCACCGGGAACATCAAGGTCAAGCCCGGCGGCCTCACGCTCCTGGCGTACCGAGCGCAAGCCCTGGCAGTGCCTGCGGGCGTAGTCGATCTGGCGCTGTACGACGACACCGGCGTGAGCGACCCGAACGGACTCTTCCCGGCCGCTGGTTTCGGTCCCCTCCCGTTCGCCTCGACCTTTACGCAGGGCGCGGAAGCGCTGGTGTTCGCGCTGCTCCAACGCTCGCCGAAAGCCCCAGACGCTGCGGCCTATCGCCAGGAGGTGAACGTGGCAGCAGCCGCCGTCCAACTCCGCAATAGCGAGGTGTTCACGCTCGTCACCGGCTAGTCAACCGCGCGGTAGTGCCGGTTCCCGATCGCTGACCCGGCACTGTCGCTCAGCTCAGGCGGCGAGCGCGCGGACCCAGCCGTGCTCGTCGATGAGGCGGCCGTCGCGCAGGCGCAGGGTGCGGTGGCCCTCGTGCAGGTCGTGGTGGCAGTGCTCGCAGGCCGGGACCATGTCGCGCAGGCGGGTGCGTCTGCTCAGCCAGAACGGCTCGACGTGGTGCGGCACGGTGACGGTGTTCGGGCAGCCGGCGACGGCGCAGGTCTCTCCCCACTGGGCCCGGAGGGCCCGGCGTTCTCGGCGGGTGAGGTTGCGGCGGGTGTGGCTGGCGCCGACGGGGTTGCCGAGCGCGTCGAGCAGGACGGCGGCGAGGTCGCTGGAGCAGGCCAGCCGTTGCAGCTGCGCGGTCGTGAGGGTTGCGGGCGGGCCGCTGGTGGCGAGTTGTGCGGGCAGTGCACCGAGCCGGCCTTCGAGCACACCGAGGCTGGCCACGATCGTCAGGCGGGGCGGCAGCGGCCGGCCGCTGCCGGGTTCGACCTGGCCCAGGTCGTGCAGCAGCTGGCTGAGCGCGTCGTGGCGCCGGCGGCCGGCGGTGACCGGCCGCGGGGGTGCGGCGACGGGCGCTGCGGGGGCTTCGGCAACCGTCCCGCTCCTGGTGCGCCGCGCACCGGCGAGCGCCGCGTCCCACGCCGCCAACGGGTCGGCGGCGGCGTCAGCATCATCGGGGTCGGTCGTCGGAGCGGCGTCGGGCGACTGGTCCCAGTCCTCCAGGTCACCCGCGGCGTCCTCAGCTGCCGGCACGTCCTGATCGCTGGGGGCGTCCTCCGCGGCACCCGTCGACGACGCCGCATCGGAACCCTGCGCCGCGGCGGCCCGCTTCGCTCCGGCGTCGGCCTGGGCGACCCGACGGGCGATCTCGGCGGCCAGGCCGTGGCCGACCTCGGGGGCGAGGTGACCGCGGACGTCGACATCCCCGTCCAGCAGCTCCCGGAGCTCGAAGAAGTACGGGTCTCGGTCGACCCCGTCGCTGCCGTCGGGCAGCAGCGCCTCCAGCAGCTGCCGCAGGCCGGGACCGAGGTGACTGGCGGGCAGGCGCTGGGCGAGCAGGACCACCGCCGGCTCCAGCCGCTGCGACGGCGCCGCGGTGGCATCCGCCAGGCACCCGGACAGGATCTCGGCGGCCTGCTCGCGCGCGGCCAGCAGGTCGGCCGTGACCTCGTCGTCGGGCACGAGACCGCCTGTGAACGCCTGCAGCAGCCCACCCACGCCGTCGACGAGCAGCCCGTGCAGCAGCTCCTCCCCGACCTGCCCCGGGACCTTGTCCAGGACCGCGCACAGCTGCTCGGCGCCACGGGCGCTGATCTGTCCCGCGGCCAGAGCGGCCTCCACGAGCGGCCGCTGGGCGAGGCGACGAGCTGCGCTCAGCTGGCCTCCCTCGCCGCCGTGCTGCGTGCGCAGCCACCCCCGGGTGCTCCCCGTGGCGTCCAGGGCGAACAGCTCCCGCCGGTCCACGTCGGCGACTGCGGCAAGCCGCGCTGCGGTCAGCCGCTCGGTGCAGGACAGGATCGTGCGGGTCCGGTCCAGCGCGACCTGCTCCGGGAGGCCGGCCGGCACCTCCGCCAGCAGGGTCGTCACGGCCAGCTCGAGCAGCGCGGCGCCCGAGGCTGCCTCCCCTGCGCTGCTCCCGCTCATGGGACAGATGCTAGGCGCGGGGTCTGACAGAACGCCGACCCGAAACCGCCTGTGTGCAAAGAGGTTTCGGCTCTTCTCGACAAGGTCGGACGCCTGCGGCCGCGTGCTGCGGCTACACGTGCAGCCGGCCGACCGCCGCGACCGGCAGGCCGGTGCGGTGGCACACCCAGAACGGGTCGGGCCCGAGGTCGGGCTCGACGAACAGCGCGTGCCGGCCCAGCTCCGGGCAGGAGCTCTCGGTGCAGCGCGGCCAGTCCGGGTCGACGGCGTGCACGGCCTCCTGCGCGTCCTGGGCCAGCAGTCCGAGCACGTGCTCGGCGCCCGCCGGCCACTGCTCGAGCCACCACCGCCGGTGCTCCACGGCGGCGTCCAGCGCGAGGTCCCACTGCGGGTCGTGCCCGAGGTCGGACGCGACGAGATCCCTTGCTGCGCGGACAGGATCAGCGGACACCGGGCAGCACCTCCGCCAGGAAGGCGGCCACCCTGGGAGTCGCGCCGAGGTCCTCCCAGGCGTGACCCCGGCCGGGCAGGACCGTGAGCCGGACGGACCCGCCGCCGGCGCACCTCGTCCACGCCAGCTCCCCTGCGCGCGTGCAGCCCGCGGCCGCGGCGGCCTCGGCCGTTGTGCGCGCGACCGCGGGCGGCGCGATGCCCAGCAGCGGAACGACGCGGTCGCTGCCGGCCAGGGGGACCGAGGCGTCGTCGCTGCCGTGCAGCGCCAGGACGTGCGGGATCCGCGCCAGCGGGTCCGGGCACGGGTGCACCCGGGTGCCCGCGACGGCGACGGCGGCGGCAAGGCCGAGCTCGGGCGTGCAGGCGAGGCGCCAGGCCATGAGGGCACCGACGGAGTGGCCCAGCGCGGCGACGCGCAGCGGGTCGGCTCCCGTACGCCGTACGACGTCGTCGCGCACCCCCGCCACCACCGCGACGTCGTCCACGCCGTCGGCCTCGGCCTTGCCGCAGCACGCGCCGGCGTTCCAGCTCGCCGCGTAGGTGCCGACCACCGCCACGGTGACGCCGTGGTCGCGCAGCGCGTCGAGGGAGTAGCGGTCGTACTCCTCGCGCAGCGTGGTGTTCGCCGCCGGCAGCACCAGGACCAGCGCCGGCGTCAGGCCCGGGGCGACGCGGCGCGCGGGCCCGAGCAGGTAGGTGCGGCCCGCCGCCTCGAGCCGCGCGGTGCCGTCGGCCTCGGTGCCCGGCAGACGGACCGCGCGGGCGGCCAGCAGCCGGTCGCCCGCCAGCCCGGTCGCGTCCTGCACCGGCGGCAGCAGGGAGCGCGGCGAGGACGGTGCCGGCGCAGGGGAGGGCGAGACCGCCGGCGGGGCGGGGGACGGAGCCGCGGCGGGTGTGGACGCCGAGCAGGCGGTGAGGACCGCGAGCAGGCCGAGGCGGAGCACCGAGGGGACGTGCACGTCTCCAGTCTGCGTGACGCCTCGGGCAGACTGCCGGTTGATGACCACCGACCGGTTCGGCGCCGAGCTGCTGGCGCAGTACCGCCTGCCCGACTCCGCGCCGGCAGCGCAGCTGCGCGCGCTGACCCGCATCGCCGCGGTCGTCTGCGGTGTCGGGACCGCCGTCGTGAACCTGCTGGACGACGCCTTCCAGCACCAGGTCGGCGAAGTCGGCTTCGAGGGCGGGCGGACCGACATCGGGGACTCGATGTGCGCGACGGCCGTGCGGCGCCCGGAGCTGCACCACGTGCCGGACGCGACGCGTGAGCCGCTGTTCGCGCGCAACCCCTGGGTGGACGGCCGGCTGGCCCGCGTGCGCTTCTACGCCTCCGCCCCGATGGTGCTCTCGGACGGCCGGGTGCTCGGCACGCTGTGCGTCTTCGACGAGCAGGTCCGCACGTTGACCGACGGGCAGCGGCAGTCGCTGCACGACCTGGCCGGTCAGGCCGTCGCGCTCTTCGAGCGGGACCGGCTGTCCCGCGAGCTGGCCGCGTCACGCGACGAGGCGGAAGCGGCGACGCGCGCGAAGTCGGCGTTCCTCGCGTCGGTGTCGCACGAGGTACGCACCCCGCTGAACGGCCTGCTCGGCATGCTCGAGCTGCTGCTGCGCGGGGAGCTCTCACCGGACCAGCGCGAGCGCGCCGGGATCGCCCAGCGCAGCGGCCTGACCCTGCTGGCGCTCATCAACGACGTGCTCGACCTGTCCAAGGGCGAGGCGCAGGAGGTCGTGCTCCGGCCACGGCCGACGGACCTCGTGCGCCTGGTGCGCGAGGTCGTCGACGGCGTGCGCGGAACGGCCGTCCTCAAGGGGCTCGGCCTGTCCGGCGAGGTGCGGCCGGGTGTCCCCAGCACCGTGCTGGTCGACCCGGACCGGCTGCGCCAGGTGCTGCTCAACCTGCTCGGCAACGCCGTGAAGTTCACCTCGGCGGGGTCGGTCGCCCTGACGGTGGAGGTGGCCGGCGGGGTGCTGCGCTTCCGCGTCGTCGACACCGGCGCCGGCATGACGCCGGAGGACGTCGCGCGGCTGTTCCAGCCCTTCGCGCAGGGCAGTGCGGGAGTGAAGTTCGGCGGCACCGGGCTCGGCCTGATGCTCGTCGACCAGCTGGTGACGCTGATGGCCGGGCGCATCGACGTCAGCTCCGGGGCCGGTACCGGCACGACCTTCACCGTCGACGTGCCGTTCGTGGCGGCCGACGGCCCGGCGGCCGAGGACGTGCACGTGCCGCGGCCGCGGCTCGAGGAGGGCGCCGCTCCGCGCGTGCTGCTCGTCGACGACAGCGAGATCAACCTGATGGTCGGCTCGGCGCTGCTCGAGTCCGTCGGCGCGGAGGTGACGACCGCGAGCGACGGCGCGCAGGCCGTCGAGGCCGTACGAGACGGGTCGTACGACCTGGTACTCATGGACGTGCAGATGCCCGGCGTCGACGGGCTGGAGGCCACCCGCCAGATCCGCAGCGAGCACGGCACCGGCCTGCCCGTCGTGGCGCTCACCGGTGAGGACAGCCCGCAGGAGCGGCAGGCCTGCCTGGAGGCCGGCATGGACGACGTGCTGACCAAGCCGGTGTCCGGCGACGCCCTCGCCGGGCTGCTCGTGCGCCTGCGCTGACTAGCCGGCGAGCACGTCGTCGGCGTCGACGATCGTGTACGCGTAGCCCTGCTCGGCGAGGAAGCGCTGCCGGTGCGCGGCGTACTCCTGGTCGAGCGTGTCCCGGCTGACCACGGTGTAGAAGTGCGCGGTCCGGCCGTCCTCCTTCGGGCGCAGGACGCGGCCGAGGCGCTGCGCCTCCTCCTGGCGGGAGCCGAAGGTGCCGCTGATCTGGATCGCGATCGTCGCCTCGGGCAGGTCGATGGAGAAGTTCGCGACCTTGCTGACGACCAGCCCGGGGATCTCCTTGCGGCGGAACAGGTCGAAGAGGCGCTCGCGCTCGGCGTTCTTGGTCGAGCCCTGGATGACGGGCATGTCGAGCGCGACGCCGACCTCCTCGAGCTGGTCGAGGTAGGCGCCGATGACGAGCACCTGGTCGTCGTGCTTCTCGGCCAGCTTCTTGATGACGGCGATCTTCGTGTGCGCGGTGGAGGCGATCTTGTAGCGCTCCTCCGGCTCGGCGGTGGCGTACGTGAGCCGCTCGGCGTCGGTCATCGTCACGCGGACCTCGGTGCAGTCGGCCGGCGCGATCCAGCCCTGGCTCTCGATGTCCTTCCACGGCGCGTCGAAGCGCTTCGGGCCGATGAGGCTGAAGACGTCGCCCTCGCGGCCGTCCTCGCGGACCAGCGTCGCGGTGAGGCCGAGCCGGCGGCGGGACTGCAGGTCGGCGGTCATCCGGAAGACCGGCGCGGGGAGGAGGTGCACCTCGTCGTAGACCACGAGCCCCCAGTCGCGCGCGCCGAACAGCTCGAGGTGGGCGTACTCGCCCTTCCGCTTGGTGGTCATGATCTGGTACGTCGCGATCGTGACCGGCTTGATCTCCTTCTTCTCGCCGGAGTACTCGCCGATCTCGTCCTCGGTCAGCGTCGTCCGCTTGAGCAGCTCGGACTTCCACTGCCGGCCGGACACCGTGTTGGTGACGAGGATCAGCGTGGTCGCACCGGCGCGGGCCATGGCGGCTGCGCCGACCAGCGTCTTGCCGGCGCCGCAGGGCAGCACCACGACGCCGGAGCCGCCGTGCCAGAAGCCGTCCACCGCGAGCTGCTGGTAGTCGCGCAGCACCCAGCCGTCCTGCTGGAGGCCGATCTCGTGCGCCTCGCCGTCGACGTAGCCGGCCAGGTCCTCCGCCGGCCAGCCGACCTTGAGCAGCGCCTGCTTGAGGCGGCCGCGCTCGGACGGGAAGGCGATGCAGGTCTCCGGGTCCAGGCGGGCGCCGAGCATCGGGCTGACCTTCTTGTTGCGCCAGACCTCCTCGAGGACGGCCCGGTCGGTGGTGCGCAGGACGAGCCCGTGCACCGGGTCCTGCTCGAGGCGCAGCCGGCCGTAGCGGTCCATCGTGTCGGCGACGTCGACGAGCAGCGCGTGCGGGACGGCGTAGCGGCTGAAGCGGACCAGCGCGTCGACGACCTGCTCAGCGTCGTGCCCGGCGGCGCGGGCGTTCCAGAGGCCGAGCGGCGTCAGGCGGTAGGTGTGCACGTGCTCGGGAGAGCGCTCGAGCTCGGCGAACGGCGCGATCGCCATCCGGCACTCGGCGGCCATCGGGTGGTCGACCTCGAGCAGGAGGGTCTTGTCGGACTGGACGATCAGCGGGCCGTCAGGAGGGTTCACCACAAGAGGGTGCAACGCCCGGCGGCGTGGGTCTGATCCCGCGGGGCACACCGGGCGTCGTGGACGTCGTACGAGGGGCCCTGGCCGGAGTGGTCGCCACCGGTGCGATGAGCGCGCTGATGCTGGCCCTGCGCCGGCAGGTCGGCGAGCAGCCGCCGGACGCGATCGTGGAGCACGCCGCCCGCGGGGTCGGCGCGACGCCGACGGAACGGGAGGCCGACGCCGCGGCGAACCTTCTGCACCTGGCGTTCGGCGCGGGCATCGGCGGGGCGTACGCGCTGCTGCCGCGGGTCGGGCCACCGGTCGCGCGCGGCGTCGTCACCGCGCTCGGCGTCTACGCGGTCAGCTACCAGGGCTGGATCCCGGCGCTCGGCATCCTGCCGCCGGCCACGCAGGACCGGCCGGGGCGGCCGGCGGTCATGGCCGCTGCGCACGTCGTCTACGGCGCGGTGCTGGGCGTCCTGGAGGAGCGCTTCAGAGCAGCGTGACGAGGGCGGCCAGCACGGCCAGCACCAGCGCCACGAGGCAGGCGACGCCGGCGGCGTTCATCCGCTTCTTCTCCCCGCCGGCGCGCCCGGTGGTGACCGGGTCGCCGCCGTAGCTCTTCCCGATCCGCTCGACGTCGGGGTTCACCGGGTTCTCAGCCATGGTCGGCGTCCTGCCCCTCCTCGACGTCCGCCACCCCCGTCACGCGGTGCAGGGCGAAGGTGCGGTCCTCCTGGCGCAGGTGGTCCCAGGCGGTGACGAAGCCGCCCTCGACCCCGCGCGGCTCGACGACGCGGGAGGTCGCCCGGCCCTGCGCGTCGACGTAGCCGAGCCACACCTGGCGCCGCTCGCGGGCGGCGGACTGCAGGAACGCGAGGGTGTCCGCGGTCGTGGAGCGGGTGGTCGTGACGGGCGCGCGACGGGCCGCCCGCGCGGCCAGGTCGCCGGCACGCAGGGCGGTCACCGACAGCGCGGCGTGCTCCTCGGTCATGGCCGGCTCGCTGTGCCGGTGCGGCCGCTGGCGCAGCGCGGTGCGGCGGGCCTCGGGGCGGGCGAGCAGGAGCGCGCCGTCCGGCGCCTCGGCGGCGGGCGCGTACCCGGCGCTGCGCAGCAGCTCGAGCACCTGGTCGAGGGGCGACGTGCTGACCAGCACCGTGGGCGCGAGCCGGCGCAGCCGCAGCGGGCCGGTGCGCTTGGCGGCCAGCACCTCCGAGAGCAGCGTCTCGTCGTCGCAGCGGACGTAGGTGCTCGCGACGCCGACCCGCATCCGGCCGTGCCGCCGCGCGACGTCGTCGACCAGGTAGGTCAGCGACTGCGGGACCGGCGTGCGCGAGCGGGTGCGGAACAGCTCGTGCAGGTCGCTGGCGCTGCGCCCGGCGTCCAGGGCCCGTCGCACGGAGGACTCGCTGACCCGGTAGACGGTCGCGCCGCCGGTCGACTCGACGTCGGCGGTGAGCGCGAGCTCCTGCGCGAGCGCCCGCTCCAGCGGGCCGGGCGCGACGACCGTGAGGTCGGGCTGCACGAGCACGTGGTCCAGCGGGTCGGGCAGGTGGTCGGCGAGCTGCCGGCCGGCCTCCCGCTCGTCGCCGGCGAGCAGCGCGCGGGCGGCGGAGGACAGCCCGCCGCGCCCGGTCAGGCCGAGCGACTCCGCCTCCGCGAGCGTCCAGCGGTGCACGAGGTCGCGCAGCCGGCCGCCCCGCCGGGGCGCCGACCACACCAGGCGGGCGAGCAGGCTCTCCGCGGTCGCAGCGCTGCCGGCCTTGGCGGCGGCGAGCGCGTCCAGCACGCGCCGGCGCTCGGACGGCACCCCCGGCCGCTCCAGCTCGGGGCCGAGCGGCGCCAGCACCTTGTCGCGGTCGTCGCGCTCACCGGCAAGCGCGGGCAGCCGCGGCATCGTCAGCCATGCCGACGCGAGGACCGTCCAGCGCGCCTCGGGCGGCGACGCCAGCCAGGTGTCGTACGCCGTCGTCGGCACCCACTCCGGCTCGACGCCCGCGGTCTGGTCGAGCAGCCCAGCGGCGGCGGCGACCTCGGCCAGCAGCGCCACGCGGGCCTCGTCGACGTCGAGCTCCTTGGCGGAGCGCTTCAGGTCGCGCACGCCGACCCCGCCCGCGCGCAGCACCGACGGCGGGGAGGTCGCCCACAGCTCGAGCAGCGCCTCGGTCTTGGCGACGGCCTCGGCGGCGGCGTGCGCGGCGGTGGCGTCCAGGCCCTTGACCGGCTGCACGTCCAGGTCCGGGGCGGCCGGCTGCAGGGCGCCGAGCGCCCGCTCGCCGCGCACCACGAGGCCGACCTCGCGCGGCAGCTCGACGGTGTCGTCGTCGATGGCGACGAGCAGGCCGTGGGCGAGGAGCCAGCGCACCGGCGAGTCCACCGGGCCGGCCCGGCGGGCGTCCTTGACGACGCCGAGCGGGGAGCCGGCCGCGAGCGCCCCGAGCACGCGGCGCTCCGGCTCGCCGGCGGTCGCGACCAGCGCGCCGAGGCGGGCCGGGTCGCCGAACAGCTCCAGCACGCCGCCCACGCCGTCCACGCCGAGCACCTGCGCGACGGGCGCGACGTCCTTGACCCGCAGCCGGGCGAGCAGCGTGGACATCGGCCGGCCCAGGCCGGCGGCGGCGGGCGCCACGACGTCGCGCACCGGGCCCACGACGTGCAGCGCGCTCGGAGGCCCCCACACCAGCGCCAGCTCCTCGAGCCGCTCGACCCCGGCGGCCACCTGCGCGGGGGTGGCGCTGCTGCCGACGAGGTCCTGCAGGGCGCTCAGCGGCGTGCCGGTGCTGTCCGCGGAGACCAGCACCAGGCCGTCGAGCAGCGCGAGCACGAAGGCGTCGAGCTGCTCCAGCGCGCGCAGGACCGACAGCCGCACGGCGGCGCGGGCGGCCAGGACGCCGACGTCCGGCGGGACCGGGACGGCGAGGTCGGGACGGGCCACGAGCAGCTGCGCGAGGCGGCCGTCCGGCCAGCCGCGCAGCCAGTCAGCGAGGCTGCGCGCGGCGGACTCCATCCGGACGAGGCTAGACGCGTGCCCGGGTGGGGAAGGGCTGCTCCATGACCGATCCCGATCAGGACCTGCTCGTCACCAGCGAGGGCGTGGACGAGGGCTCCGCGGCCTCGACCGCCGAGGGCCCGGGCTCCGGCGCACGGCCGGCCGCCGGCAGCGGCCCGGTCGCCGAGGGCGAGGCGCCGGCGCCGCCGGTGGAGGTCGACACCGAGGCGTCGCGGGCCGCCCGGTCCGCCGACACCGGCCAGCAGGTGCAGGCCGGCGAGGGCTGACCGCAGTGCCCGGTGATCGACAGGAGGTTCGATCTCGTAGGCGGGTGCGGGTGCCGCTGAGGACGTCGATCCTTCTGTGGATCATGAGGAGGAGGCGCGGCCTAGGGTGAGGCCGTGCTGCTGACCGTCGGGTTCGACCTGGACCTCACCCTGATCGACCCGCGTCCGGCGGTCGTCGCGGTGGCGGAGCAGGTCGCCGCTCGAGGAGTCGGTCGCGATCGACGCGCACCTGTGGGCGTCCCGCCTCGGGCCGCCGCTCGAGCAGGAGCTGGCGCACTGGGTGGCGCCGGACCGCGTGCAGGCGGCGGCTGCGCGCTACCGCGAGCTGATGGCGCAGCAGGACGGCCTCCTCTCGCTGCTGCCCGGTGCCGCCGAGGCCGTCGCCGCCGTCCGGGCGTCCGGTGGACGTGCCGTCGTCGTCACCGCCAAGTCCGCTGCGCTGGCGCAGCAGGCGCTGGATGCGCTCGGCGTGCAGGTCGACGCCGTCGTCGGCGGGCACTGGGCGGAGGAGAAGGCGGTGGCGCTGCGCGCGCACGGCGCGAGCGTCTACGTCGGCGACCACCCCGGTGACGTACGCGCGGCCCGCGCGGCGGACGCGGTCTGCGTCGGCGTCCGCACCGGGGGCGAGGAGCCGGCCGGCGCGGACGTGCTGCTGGACGACCTCACCGGCTTCCCGGCGTGGTTCGACGAGCACCTGCTCGACGTGCGGCTGGCGTCGCTGGACGCCGCCCTGCGGGGGACCGGCGGGCTGCTGGTGGCCTTCTCCGGCGGCGCCGACTCGGCCTTCCTGCTGGCCGCCGCCGCGCGCGCTCTCAGCCCTTCGCGCGTCGTCGCGGCCACCGCCGTGAGCGCCTCGCTCGCCGCCGACGAGCTGCCCCCGGCCCAGGCCTTCGCCGCGTCGCTCGGGGTCCGGCACGTCACGCCGGAGACCGACGAGCTGTCCCGCGAGGGCTACGTCGCCAACGGCGCGGACCGCTGCTTCCACTGCAAGGCGACGCTGCTCGACACGCTGCGCCCGCTGGCCGAGCGGCTCGACCTGGCCGCCGTCGCCACCGGCACGAACGCCGACGACGCCGTGGCCGGCTTCCGGCCCGGCATCTCGGCCGCGGCCCAGCGCGGGGCGCTCACCCCGCTGCTGGACGCCGGGCTGACCAAGGCGCAGGTGCGCGAGGCGTCCCGCCGATGGGGCCTGGTGACCGCGGACAAGCCGGCGCTGGCCTGCCTGGCGAGCCGGATCGCCTACGGCATCCAGGTCACGCCGCACGGCCTGGCGCGCGTGGACCGCGCGGAGCAGGCGCTGCGGGAGCACCTCGGCCCGGTGCGCGACCTGCGGGTGCGCGACCTCGGCGACGGCGCGGCCCGGGTCGAGCTCGACGCGGACGCGCTGGCCCGCTGCGACGCCGCGGCGCTGGACGTGGTGCGGGCGCAGGGCTTCGCGTCGGTGGCGGTGCGGGAGTTCCGCTCAGGGTCGATGAACGACGCGCTCTCGCCGGGCGGCGCGGCGGCGGGCGCGGGCACCCCGCAGCAGTCCGAGCAGCGCGAGCCCCAGCCCCACGGGTAGCAGCGACGCGAGCAGGGTCGTCCAGAGGGGCGCGTCGTCGCGGCCCAGCAGGAACGGCACGAGCACCACGAGGACGCCCACCACGCCGATGCCGAACGCCACAGCGCCCGCGCGCACCAGCAGGTCGCCGGGCAGCCGGGCTGCGCCGGCGTGCCGGCCGGTCACCGGACCACCACCGTCCGCGGGGCGGTCGTGGCGATCGTCCCGCTGCCGCGCCACACGGCGCGCCAGACCGTGGTCCCGCGGGTGCGGGGCGTCCAGCTGCTGGCGAACCACGTGTCCGTCGCCCCGCGCACCAGCGGCGCGGTGCGGACCGTCCGCCAGGTGCCGTCGCCCTGGCGCACCTGCAGGCTGACGCTGCTGCCGGCCTGCCGCGGGCGCACGACCCCGCCCAGGCGCACCGCCCGGCCGACGGACGCCTGCGCCGGCAGGTCCAGCGTCACCGCGACGGACGGGCGGGGGTAGGCGGGGGCCGTCTCCGGCGTGAGCGTCGCGGCGAGGAAGCGCAGGCTCATCGGCCAGGCCGCCGGCTGGAAGCCGCGCGCGTGCAGGTCGCCCGCGAGCACGTGCACCCGGCTCGGCACCCGGTTGCGGTGCAGCGCGCTGTCCATGACCCACGCCTGCCGCGGGTCGACCTGCTCGCCCTCGCTCGACACGGCGAGCGTCGCGGCGTGCCCCGGCGAGACGGAGGCGGCGGGGGAGGCCAGCGCGTACTCGTCCGGGCACCGCTGCGGCGTGCACACCATCAGGGCGTCGACGACCTTCGCGGCGAGCCCGCGGTAGGTGCAGCCGTCAGGGGAGGCGCAGCCACCGGAGCTGGGCTGCTGGGTGAGCCCGGCCAGGTCGTTCAGCCCGGACCAGGTGACGACGCTGCGCAGCGGCGCCCGCCCCGGCCCCGGCTCGCCGAGCAGCGCGACGAGGTGCCCGCCGGCGGAGTCGCCGAGCCCGCCCATGCGCCGGACGTCGATGCCGAGCTCGGCGGCCCGGCTGCGCAGCAGGGCGAGGGCGTCGGTGGCGTCCTGCAGCTGGGCCGGCCAGGCGGCCTGCGGCGCCAGCCGGTAGTTCAGCGACGCGACGGTCCAGCCCTGCTCGCGGACCAGCTCGACGGCCTCCCGCTCCCACTCGGTGCTGTCGCCGATCTGCCAGCCCCCGCCGTGCACCAGCAGGACCGTCGGCCGCGGCGGGTAGGGCCCGCGGGCGGGCAGGAACACGTCGACGGTCTGCTGCAGGCCGGCGGTCCCGTACGCCAGCGTCCGTCGTACGACGCCTTCCGCGACGAGCAGCGGCTCCTCGAGCGCAGGCGCCTCGCCGGGGACGCGGCTCGGCGCCGGCGAGGGCTCGACCGTGCCGGCACCGGCAGGGCCGGCGGTGAGCAGACCGGTCGCGAGCAGGGACACGAGCAGGGCACGGCGCAGCAGGGCCATGCGCACCTCCTCGTGATCGTCGTGCCGAGCCTATTCGCGGGCCCGCTGCCCCGACGCGACGTAGCCTGGGAGCCGTTCTGCCCCATCGACGCGACGAGGTCACGTGCCCACCGGCAAGGTCAAGTTCTACGACAAGGACAAGGGCTTCGGCTTCGTGTCCCGCGACGACGGCGGCGACGTGTTCGTGCCCAAGTCGGCGCTGCCGGCCGGCGTCGAGGAGCTCAAGGCCGGGGCCCGGGTGGAGTTCGGCGTGGCCGCCGGCAAGCGGGGCGAGCAGGCGCTGGCGCTGACGGTGCTGGACGCCCCGCCCACGCTGGCCGGCGCCCGGCGCGGCGCCGACGAGCTGCAGAGCCTGGTCGAGGACCTCATCAAGCTGCTCGAGGTCAAGGTGCAGCCGTCGCTGCGGCGCGGGAAGCACCCGGACCGCGACACCGGCAAGCGGGTCGCGCAGATCATGCGCGCCGTCGCGTCCGAGCTGGAGGGCTGACCGGCTACTCGCGGCTGACCAGCTCGAACTGCCACTCGCCCGTGGGCGCGTCCTGCGCGTCCACCGTGCGGATGGTGAGCAGCAGCGTGCCGCCCGGCGCGATCCCCGGCGCCGTGAACGGGAAGTAGTGGTCGGTGATGGTGCTCGACCCCTGGGTGCGCTGCGGGTCGGCCGGGTCGACGATCTCGAGCTGCCAGCCGCGCTCGACCAGCTCCTCGTCGACGTCGATGCCGATCCGCTCGCCCTGCCGCGTCGCGAGCTGCTGCACGGCGCCGGAGCGGGTCGCGCAGCCGCCGGCGGCCAGCGTCTGGCCCTCGTCGAAGCAGTACGCGCCGGCCTCGCTGTAGACGCTCTCGCCGCCGCTGACGACCGTCACGAGCGGTGCCGGCTTCTCGCAGGCGGTCAGGGCCGTCAGCGCGAAGGTCGCGGAGGCGGCCGCGAGCAGGCGGCGGCGGGCGGTCATCGGGGCTCCGGATCTGTCGGGGGCTCTGTCGTGCGGGGTGCCGGTCGCGGAGTCTGGGAGACTCCTCCTGTGCCAGGGGTGAGACGCAGGCTGTTGGACGTCGGGAAGAAGGTATCCGGCGTGCTCGCCGGACCGCGCGACGAGGGTGCGGCGACGCCGGGCACCCCGGCGCCGGAGCCTGCCGACGACGCCACCGCACCCACCGCTGCACCCGCCAGCCAGGAGCCCGCACCCGTGACCACGACCACCACCACGACCGCACCCGCCCCGGACCCGCAGTGCGCGCAGGCGGTCGACGTCGCCCGCGCGGCGGCCGTCGAGGTGGCCGGCCCCGCTGTCGGCGACCACCTCGGCGTCGAGGTGGAGGACGAGGGCGAGCGCGTCGTCACCCACTCCTTCGCGACGACCGACGCGGCCTACACCGGCTGGCGCTGGGCCGTCACCGTCACCCGCGCGGACGGCGCGGACCTCGTCACCGTCGACGAGGTGGTGCTGCTGCCCGGCGGCGGCGCGCTGCTCCCGCCGCCGTGGGTGCCCTGGAGCGAGCGCGTCCAGCCCGGCGACCTCGGCCCCGGCGACCTGCTGCCCCCGCCCAAGGACGACCCGCGCCTCGTGCCGGCCTACGCCGACGTCGAGGCCGAGCGGCTGCCGTTCGACCTGCACCGCGAGCTCGGTCTCGGCCGCCCGCGGGTGCTGTCGCTGGACGGCCGCGCCGACGCTGCCGAGCGCTGGTACGAGGGTGCCGCCGGGCCGGACGCCCCGATCGCCAAGGCCGCCCCGGCGCGCTGCGCGTCGTGCGGCTTCCTCGCCCCGATGGCCGGTGCCCTCGGCCGCGTGTTCGGCGCCTGCGCCAACGGCATGGCCCCGGACGACGGCAAGGTGGTCGCGCTGACGCACGGCTGCGGAGCGCACAGCGAGGTCGTCGTCGAGGCGGTCGAGTCGACCTACAGCGGCATGGCCGTCGAGGACGAGGAGCTGGAGCTCGTCGAGCGCCCGGCCGCGCAGGACGACGGAGCGGTCGCGACGGCCGACGTGCCGGAGGACGCCGGCGTGCCCGGGCTGGACGACCCGCCGCTGGACGACGTGGTCGCGGCGTCGGAGGACGAGGGCACCGCCGGTGACGCCCCCGCGGAGCTGGCCGGCGGCCTGGCCGACGACGCTCCCGAGGAGCAGGCCGGCGCGGCCGGCGACACCGGTGACGCCCCCGCCGAGCTGGCCGGCGGCCTGGCCGACGACGAGGGCGCCTGAACCGCACGACCCCCGCGGAGGCGGCGGCCCTGCTGCGCCCGCGGGACACCCTCGGCCTGCCGCTCGGGCCGGGCCAGCCGCCCGCGCTGCTCACCGCGCTCGGCGAGCGGAACGACTGGGAGGACCTGCGGGTCAGCTCGGCGCTGCTGACGGTGCTGACGCCGCTGTTCGAGCACCCCGGCGTGCACTACCTGTCCGGCTTCTTCGGCCCGCTCGAGCGCTACCTGCGCGACGCCGACGCCAACCTCGGCTTCGCCGCCGCGGACTTCCGCCGGATGGGCCCGCTGCTCAAGCGTGCCGCTCCGCGCGTCATGGCCACCGTGGCGTCGCCGCCGGACGCGGACGGCTGGTGCAGCCTGTCGCTGCACCAGGGCGGCACGTACGACGAGCTGGTCCGCGCCGGGCGCGACCCCGAGCGGCTGCTCGTCGTGGAGACCAGCCCGCACTTCCCGCGCACCTACGGAGCCGGCGAGCACCGGCACGCGCTGCACGTCGACGCGATCGACGTGCTCGTGGAGAGCGACGCGCAGCCGGTGGCGCTCCCGGACGTGCCCGCGAGCGAGGTCGACCGCCAGATCGCCGTGCACGCAGCCGCTTTCGTCCCCGACGGCGCCACGATCCAGACCGGCATCGGCGGCATCCCGTCCGCCATCGCGGCCCACCTCGCTGCCGGGCCGGGCGGCGGCTACGGCGTGCACTCGGAGATGTTCACCGACGGGCTGATGCAGCTGCACCGCGCCGGCAAGGTCACCAACGCCACGAAGGGCCTGTACGACGGCGTCTCCGTCACGACCTTCGCGATGGGGACGCCCGAGCTCTACACGTGGCTGCACGAGAACCGCGACGTCGCGTTCCTGCCGGTGCACCTGGTCAACGCCCCGCACGTCATCGAGCAGAACAGCCTGATGACCACCATCAACGGCGCCCTGGCCGTCGACGTCCACGGCCAGGTCGTGGCGGACACCCTCGGCGGCGCGCAGTACTCCGGCATCGGCGGTGCGGAGGACTTCACCAGCGGGCCCGGGCTTCAAGGACGAGCAGCGCGCGCTGCTCTGCCTGCCGTCCACGGTCACCGTCGGCGGTGAGCTGCGCTCGCGGATCCTGCCGTGGTTCGAGGCCGGCACCGTCATCACGACGCCCCGCCACCAGGTCGACGTCGTCGTCACGGAGTACGGCGCCGCCGAGCTCGAGGCCAAGACGGTCCGGCAGCGCGGCCAGGCGCTGGCGGCGATCGCGCACCCGGACTTCCGCGACGAGCTGCTCGAGGCGGCCGACCGCGCCTCGAAGGGCCGCTCCCCGCTGCCGCCTCGCTGATCCGGCTGCCGCGGCGACGTCGCGGTGGTTGGCTCGTCGGGTGCGTCGTGCCCTTGCTGCTGCCCTGCTCGTGCTGCTGGCCGGCTGCAGCTCCGAGCCGGCCGCCACGACGGCTGCGGCGCCGGCTGCCGCGCCGCCGTCCGCGACGGCTGCCCCGGTCGCGTCGGACACCCTCTGGCTGTGCCGGCCGGGGCTGCCGTCGAACCCGTGCGAGGGCGACCTCGACGCGACCGTCGTCGACGGCAGCGGCCGCGTGGAGCCGTTCGTGCCGGCGGAGGACCCGGAGCTGGACTGCTTCTACGTCTACCCGACCGTCTCGCGCGTCACGGCGCTGAACGCGCCCATGGAGGTGGGGCCGGACCTGGTCGCGGTGGCCCGCGCGCAGGCCGCGCGCTTCGGCGAGGTGTGCCGCGTCTTCGCGCCCGTCTACCGGCAGATCACGCTGTCCGGCATCTTCACCGGGCACTACGAGGACACCTCGGCGCGGGCGACGGCCGAGCGTGACGTCGAGCTCGCCTGGCAGGACTACCTCGCCCACGACAACGAGGGCCGCGGCGTCGTCCTGATCGGGCACTCGCAGGGCGCCCGCACGCTGAAGGGCCTGCTGGCTAAGGAGATCGAGCGCGACGACGACGTCGAGCTCGTGTCGGCGCTCCTGCTGGGCGGCGACGTCACCGACAGGACCTTCACCACCGTGCCCGCGTGCGCGACGCCAGGCCAGGCGCGCTGCGTGGTCGCCTACAGCTCGTACGGCGAGACGCCGCCGGCCGACGCCGTCTTCGGGCGGGCGTCCGCGGGCGAGAAGGTGCTGTGCGTCGACCCGTCACGGCTCGCCGGCGGCGACGGCGGGCTGCACCCGTACCTCCCGACGACGGCGCTGTCGTCGGAGAGCAGCCTGGCCGCGGCGGTGCCGGACGTGCGGACCGGCTTCGCGACCTACCCGGAGCAGCTCACCGCGCAGTGCCGCGTCGCCGGCCCGGTGTCGTACCTGCACGTCGAGCGCGCACCCGGCGCGCGGCTGCCGGTGGCGCCTCAGCCGCTCGGACCGCGGTGGGGCCTGCACAACGGCGACGTGAACCTCGCGCTCGGCGACCTCGTCGAGGTCGTCCGCCGTCAGGCGGAGGCGCTCACGGGCTGAGCAGCCGCCCGCGACCTAGCCTGCGGAGCGTGTACGGGACAGCGGTGGCGGCGGGCGTCACCGCGGCGCTGCTCGGCTACGCGAGCTCGGTCGCCGTGGTCGTCGCCGGGCTCACCGCCGTGGGCGCCTCCCAGGAGCAGGTCGCCACCGCCCTGCTCGCCCTCGGGATCGCGCTCGGCGTCCTGAGCATCCTCGGGAGCCTGCGCCACCGGCTGCCCGTCGCCGTCGTCTGGAGCACGCCCGGGATGGCGCTGCTCGCGACGACCGGCCCGGTCGACGGTGGCCTGCCCGCGGTCGCCGGCGCTCTGCTGCTGTGCGGCGGGCTCATCGTGCTGACCGGGCTGGTGCGGCCGCTGGGTCGCGCCCTGCAGCGGCTGCCCGCAGCCCTCAGCGCGGCGGTGCTGGCCGGGGTGCTGCTGCCGTTCTGCCTCGCGCCCGTGCGGGCCGTCGCGGAGGTGCCGCTGCAGGCCGGGGCGATCGCCCTGGCCTGGCTGGTCGCGCTGCGCGTCGCCCCCCGGCTGGCCGGCCCGGTCGCGCTGCTCGCCCTCGTCGTCGTCGTGGCGGTGGACGCGCCCGTCGCGCTGGCCGGCCAGGGAGTGCCGGCACTGGAGCCGGTCGGCGTCGGGCTGAGCCTGGAGGCGGTGACCTCGCTCGCGCTGCCGCTCTACCTGGTGACGATGGCCGCGCAGAACCTCGTCGGGATCGCCGTGCTGCAGGCGCAGGGGTACGCACCGCCGGTGCGCTCGCTGCTCGTCGGCACCGGCGCCGGGTCGATGGTCATCGCGCCGTTCCTCGGGCCGACCGTGAACCTCGCGGCCATCACCGGCGCGCTGACCGCCGGTCCCGCGGCCGGCGCCGACACCAGCCGCCGCTGGCAGGCCGGCGTCGCGGGCAGGCGTCGCCGGCCTGCTGCTCGGCGCGCTGGCCCCGCTGACGAGCGCCGTCGTCACGGGCAGCGACCCGCGGCTGGTCGCCACCGCCGCGGGGCTGGCCCTGCTCGGCGCGTTCTCCGGTGCGGCGGCGCAGGCGCTGCGCGACGAGCGGACCCGGCTGCCCGCCGTGGTGACCCTGCTGGTCGCCGGGTCCGGCGTCGCCGCCGGCCCGCTCGGCGCCGCGCCGCTCGGGCTGCTGGCCGGCGCGGTGCTGCTGCTGGTGCTGCCGCGGGAGCGGGCCGCATGAGCCGTGCGGAGCCGACCCCGGACGGCCGCTACGTCGTCATCGACGGCCGCCGCTGGCGGGCCACCGACCCGGCGATCCCGGAGGACGTCGCCGCCGCGCTGCGCAAGGTGCTGATGAGCGCCCGGCGCGACGTCGGCACCGCCCTGCGGGCGAAGGACGAGGAGGCCGAGAAGGCCGCCCGCGCACGGGTGCACGCCGCGAAGACCGCGCTCGGCGAGCGGGGCACGCCGTGGTGGGAGCAGAGCGACGAGGAGCGCAGGGCCCGCTGGGAGTCCGGCCTGCCGGACGCCTAGCGCCGGCGCAGGACCCACAGCGCGACGACGACGTGCCAGCCGTCGACGACGGTCAGCCCCAGCCGCTGCAGGCCGCCGCTGCGGTCCGCCACCAGCACGGAGCCGACCAGCGCGAGCGCGCAGACGACCCCGACGACCGCCGAGGTGGCCGCCGCCCGCGCGTGCCCCAGCCGGCGCAGCGGGGCGGCTGCCAGCAGCGGCGTGAGGGCCATGCCGACGTACCCGGTCCCGGCTGCCACCGCGTGCGCGACGTCCTGCGGCCGGCCGCCCTCCCGGGTCAGCGGCAGCAGCGCGACGGCCAGGGTGGCCAGCCCCGCGACGGCCGCGGCCACGGCCACCCCCGTCCCCAGCACGCGCCGCAGCAGCAGCGCCCACAGCGGCACCAGGACGCCGAACGCGACGAAGCCGGCGCTCATCAGCGGCCGCGTGTCCGCGCCCTCCCGCGCGAGCTGGCTGATCGCGTCGCGCAGCGGCTCGTACCCGCTCGTCCGCAGACCGCCGACCACCCAGGCGGCGACGAACGCGCAGGGCCCGAGGACACCGCACACCGCGAGCCGCTTCATCCGGGCAGCCTGCCACCTGCCGGGTTCCCGGCCGGGTGCCCGGGCAGGAGCCCTGCATGACCCAGCCGCTGCCCCCCGAGCCCCACGACGGCCTCAAGGCCGACGCCGACCCCGAGCGCACGAGCAACGAGCAGAACCAGACGAGCGGGCGGGCCGGCGCCGGGTCGAGCGGCGTCTTCGCCCCGACCTCGGCGCCCGCGGACGAGCAGCCGTCGCTCGCCGTCGGCGGCGGGACGGCAGGCGGCGACCCGGTGGCCGGCGTGACCGCGGACGCCGACGACGTGGCGGACGCCGTCCCCGGCGACACCGGTCCGGAGCACCCCGGCACGCGTCGGTAGCGGCGGCCCGAGGGGTCCGGTGCCGTCGCGACGCGCTAGAGCTGCAGCGAGGTGACCGTCGTGAACTCCTCGATGCCGAGCGAGCCGAGCTCGCGCCCGTAGCCGCTCTGCCCGAAGCCGCCGAAGGGCGCGGTCGGGTTGAACACGCCGCCGTTCACGCCGACCTGGCCGGTCCGCATCCGCTGCGCGAAGGCGATGGCGCGGTCCTTGTCCGACGCCCACACCGCGCCGGACAGCCCGTAGGGCGTGCCGTTGGCGATGCGCAGGGCCTCCTCGTCGCCGCCGTCGTACGGCACGACCGTCAGGACCGGTCCGAAGACCTCCTCCTGCTCGATCGTGCTGCCGGCCTCGGCGACGAGCACGGTCGGCTGGACGAAGAAGCCGGTCGGCGTCGCCTCGGGCTGCTCCGCACCGCCGGCGACCAGCTTCGCGCCGTCCTCGAGCGCCTGCGTGATGTACGCGCGGACGCGCTCCTGCTGGACCTTGCTGACGAGCGGGCCCTGCTGGGTGTCGGGGCTCATCGGGTCGCCCACGGGAGCGAACTGGGCGAAGACCTCCAGCAGGCCCTCGACCTCGGCCAGCCGCTCGCGCGGCACGAGCAGCCGCGTCGTGGCGCTGCAGGTCTGGCCGGAGTTGATGAGGCAGCCGGTGAGCGAGCCGGCGACCGCGTTGCCCATCTCGTCGGCGGACAGGTCGTCGAGCAGCACCGACGCGCTCTTGCCGCCCAGCTCCAGCGAGGTGCGCTTGGGGGCCGCGGCAGCCAGCTCGGCGACGCGGCGGCCGGCGCGGGTCGAGCCGGTGAACGACACCATGTCGACCAGCTCGTGCTTCACGATCGCCTCGCCGACGACCGGCCCGGTGCCGGGCACCAGGTTGAAGACGCCCGGCGGGAGGCCGATGCTGTCGATGACCTCGGCCAGCAGGTAGGCCACACCGGGCACCAGCTCGGACGGCTTGAGCACGACGGTGCAGCCGGCCGCGAAGGCCGCGGCGACCTTCGCCGAGATCTGGTGCAGCGGGTAGTTCCACGGCGTGATGCAGCCGACGACGCCGACCGGCTGGCGCACGAGCAGCGAGTTGCCCGTACGGCGCTCCCACTCGACGTCGTCGATGACGTCCTCGATCGACGCGAAGTCGATGACCGGCAGGCCGGCCTGCACCATGACGGCCAGCTGCCAGGGCGCGCCCATCTCGGACGACGCCAGCAGCGCGACCTCCTGGGCCCGCGCCTTGAGGCCCTCGGCGATCGCCGAGCAGGCCTTCACGCGGTCGGCGCGCGAGGTGGCCGACCAGGCCGGGAACGCCGCAGCCGCAGCGCGTACGGCCTTGTCGACGTCCTCGACGGTCCCCTCGGGGACCTGGCCGATGACCTGCTCGGTGAACGGGTTGGTCACCGGCAGGGTGGTGCTGCCGGTCGACGGGACGAAGGCGCCGTCGACGTAGATCGTGTCGCGGGTGTGCATCTGTGCTCCTAGGCCGCGGGGGCGTCGTCGAGGGCCTTCTCGGCCTGGGCGGGGATGGGCTGCTCGTCGCGCTGCCCGCTGATCTGCTCCGCGGTGCGGTGCGCGAGGGCCATGCAGGTGAGCATCGGGTTGGCGCCGGAAGGCGTCGGGAACGCGCTGGTGTCGCCGATCCAGACGCCCGGCACGTCGTGCAGCTCGCCGGTCGGCTGCGCGACCGAGGTCGCCGGGTCGGTGCCCATGCGGGCGCTGCCCATCTGGTGCGCCGAGCCCATGAAGAGCCCGCCCGCGCCGATGTGCACCTGGTCCAGCTCGTCGCACCAGGCGTCGACGTCGTCGCCGCGCTTCCAGACGCGGGGCGTCGCGCCGAACCACAGCTCCTCCGCGCCGGCCGCCTCGTGCAGCTTGGCCATCACGCGCAGGCCCTTGCGGTAGGCGGCGATGTCGCGCTCGTCGGTCAGCGCGTAGGCGTGCACCGCCTCGCCCTGCTCGTCGATCGTGACGGTCCCGCCCTTGTGGTCGCGCAGGACGAACAGGAAGTCGGCCATCCGCCCGAGCTTGCTCATCGCCTCCTTGGCCTGCTTGCCGTCACGGCGCGCGAGCTGGAAGGCGAAGACGCCGGAGTACCACTGCGAGCCCTCGACGAGGATCCCGTAGCCGTCGCCCAGGTCGCGGAACTCGTCCATGACACCGGCCTGCGGCGGGCCCCACCAGGCCTGCTGGTCCTCGGCGTAGACGCCGAAGATGCCGGCGCTCGGGTGCAGGTAGAGGTTCTGGCCGACGGCCGGGCCGCCGATGCCGGAGCGCAGCAGCAGCGCGGGCGTCTCGAGCGCGCCGCAGGCCACGACGACGTCCTTGGCGCGGACGGTGACGCGGCGGGTCTCGCCGGTCTCCGGGTCGGTCCAGGTGGCGGCCACGCCGCAGGCGCGACCGTCCTCGACGCACACCTGGTCGGCCTTGGCGTTCGGCACGATGACCGCGCCGTTGTCGTAGGCGTCGCGCAGGTAGGTGTTGAGCGTGCCCATCTTGCTGCCGCTCGGGTCGCCGAACTGCGTGTAGCCGGCAGCGACCGGGTCGTAGGTCTCCGGGTCCACGTTGCGCACTGCGGTGTGCATCGACCAGCCGAGCGCCTTGGCGCCCTCGGCCATCCGCTGGTGCGGGCCGTTGAAGTCCGAGCACTGGTCGTTGGCCTTCATGCGCGCGAGGACGGCCTCGAGGTGCCGGTCGAACTCGTCGCTGTCCACGTCGGTGAGCCCGTGCTCGCTCGCCCACTCCTGGCGCACCTCGGCGCTGGGCTTGACGCAGTTGTGCCAGTTGATCGTGGTGCCACCGCCGAGGGTCGCGCCCGCCAGCAGGCCGATGTTGCCGTCGGAGGAGACGGCGATGCCGCCGCGGTACATCATCGTCTGGCTGGACTCGATCTCGAGCTGGCGGTAGTCGCGCTCGCTCGAGGCGCGGCCCGCCTCCAGGACGACGACCTTCTTGCCCTGCGTCGCGAGCACGCCCGCGATGGTGCCGCCGCCCGCACCGGACCCGACGACGACGACGTCGGCCTCGAGCACCTCGCCGTCCTGCGGGACGTGTGGCGTGATGTACGGCTCGTCCGCCGGCGGCGTGACCTGCGGGCCGGGGTAGCCGTACTGCGCCCAGAAGGGGTTCCGGCCGCTCTCGTCGGTGATCGAGTGCGCCAGCAGGCAGCTCGCCCCGCGCAGCGTCGAGATCGCGATCAGCGCCTCGGGCGCGAGCGCCATGGCGGTGCCGAGCATCCCCTCCCGGGTGTTGCGGCCCTGGTGCTGGAAGCCGAGCATCGCCAGGCCGTCGAGCAGCTGCGCCATGCCGGTCTGGTCGGCCTCGGGCAGCTCGGCGAAGGCCTGCTCCATGGCGACGTCCGCGCCGACGTCGGAGCCCTTCAGCCGCCAGAAGCCGTGCGGGTCGTCCTCCACCTCGAGGGACGGGACGGCGGTGTCGACCAGCGAGCGCAGGACCTCGCGCTGGGTCGGGGTCAGGTCAGCCACGTGCGGCTCCTCGGACGGTGTGTGACGGGTGTCTCAAACTATCCGGAAGTTCCTGCACGCGCGATGCAGGTGCGCGGACCCCGTCAGGAGCGCTGCGGGATCCCGCGTGCCTTGTCCCGCTCGATGGCGGCGTGCCGGCGCCGGCAGTACCGCACGCCGTACAGCCCGAGGGCGATCCCGTAGCCGCACATGCCCAGCCACCAGCCGTGCACGTCCTGGCCGGCCAGCCGCAGCACGAGCAGCACCGCGAGGGCCGCCGTCCAGGCCGCGGTGATGACCGCGACGACCGTCACGTCGTCGGTCTCGAGCGGCGCCGGGTCGGGGCGCGAGACACGTCGGCTGGGCACGACGCCACCGTACGCGGGTACGGGCGGCGGCTCTGGCACCCTCTGCGCCATGACGACGCAGGAGACCCCGCAGCAGACGCAGCGCCAGACCGGCCTCGACCGCTACTTCCGGATCAGCGAGAGGGGGTCCAGCGTCCGCCAGGAGGTCCGCGGCGGCGCGGCCACGTTCTTCACGATGGCGTACATCGTCGTGCTGAACCCGCTCATCATCGGCACCGTCCCGGACGCGGACGGCCGCACGCTCGGCATCCCTCAGGTCGCCGCCGTGACCTGCCTGGTGGCCGCGGTCATGACCATCCTGATGGGGCTGATCGGCCGCTACCCGTTCGCCATCGCGACCGGGCTGGGGCTCAACGCCTTCGTGACGTTCTCGATCGCCTCTCAGATGAGCTGGGCGGACGCGATGGGCCTGGTCGTCCTCGAGGGCCTGGTCATCGCGCTGCTCGTGCTCGTGGGCCTGCGCACCGCCGTGTTCAACGCGATCCCGATGCAGCTCAAGACGGCGATCAGCGTCGGCATCGGCCTGTTCATCGCGCTCATCGGCCTGGTGGACGCCGGCTTCGTGCGGCGCACCGACGCCGGGCCGGTCCCGGTGCAGCTCGGCTCGGGCGGCGAGCTGTCCGGCTGGCCGACGCTCGTCTTCGTGTTCGGCCTGCTGCTGACCGCGGTCCTCGTCGCCCGCCGCACCCGCGGGGCGATCCTCATCGGCATCGTCGTCACGACGCTGGTCGCCATCGTGGCCGAGGCCGTCTTCGACATCGGCCCGTCGTTCGTCTCGCCGGACGACATCAACCCCAAGGGCTGGCAGCTCAACGTGCCGAGCCTGCCCGACAAGGTGTTCGACACCCCCGACCTGTCGCTGCTCGGCGACTTCTCGCTGTTCGGCGGCTTCGAGCGGGTGGGCGTCGTCGCCGCGCTGCTGCTCGTGTTCACGCTCATGCTGGCGGACTTCTTCGACACGATGGGCACCGTCGTCGGCGTCGGCCAGGAGGCGGACCTGCTCGACGAGGAGGGCCGCCTGCCTGGTGCCGACCGCGTGCTGCTCGTCGACTCGCTGGCGGCCGTCGCCGGTGGCGCCGCCTCCGCGTCGTCGAACACCACCTACATCGAGTCCGCAGCCGGCGTCGGCGACGGCGCGCGCACCGGCCTGGCCAGCGTCTTCACCGGGCTGCTGTTCCTGGTCGCGCTGCTCGTCACCCCGCTGGTGTCGATCGTGCCGTTCGAGGCCGCGTCTCCCGCGCTGGTGATCGTCGGCTTCCTGCTGCTCACCCAGATCCGCAACATCGACTTCGACGACTACGCGATCGCGATCCCGGCGTTCCTGACCATCGTGCTGATGCCGTTCACGTACTCCATCACCAACGGCATCGGCGCCGGCTTCGTCTCGTACGCGCTGCTCAAGGCGACGCAGGGCAAGGCCCGGGAGATCAGCCCGCTGCTGTGGGTCATCGCCGCGCTGTTCCTCGTCTACTTCGGCATCGACCCGATCGAGAACGCCCTCGTCGACTGACCGATCCCCTCCGTGATCCACAGAAGCATCGACGGCGTAGGGCGGCTCGCCGGCCGCTGAGGACGCCGATCCTTCTGTGGATCACCGGGGGTCGACTGACGGGAATCGTTAGCGGTGCGAACGACTTGCATCAGGTGTGCCCGCCTCCACCGACACCGCGCTCGCCAGCGGCCTGCGCCTCGCGGTCATGCGGCTGGCCCGCCGGATGCGGTCCGAGCGCGCTGACACCAGCCTCACGCTGACCCAGCTCGCCGCCCTCGCGACGCTGGAGCGGCACGGCCCGCTCACGCCCCGCGAGCTCGCGGCGGCGGAGCGGGTCAGCCCGCCGAGCCTCACCCGGATCGCCGCCTCGCTGGAGGCCGCGGGGCTGGTCAGCCGCACCGACCACCCGTCGGACGGTCGGCAGGTCCTGCTCGCGGTCACGGATGCCGCCGTCGCGCTGCTGCGCGAGGACCGCCGGCGCCGCGACGCCTGGCTGGCGCAGCGGCTGCGCGAGCTCGACGCGGAGGACCGGGACGTGCTGCGTCAGGCCGCCGAGGTGCTCGACCGGCTGGCGAGCTCGTGAACCCACCCCACGACGTCGCTCGCTGGCGCTCACGACCCCGCGGGGGCCCCGGGAGTCAGACCTTCCGCAGCCTGAAGAACCGCAACTACCGGCTGTTCGCCGGCGGCCAGGTCGTCAGCCTGTCCGGCACCTGGGGCCAGCGCGTCGCGCAGGACTGGCTGGTCCTCGAGCTCTCCGGCAACAGCGGCGTCGCGCTGGGCATCACCACAGGCCTGCAGTTCCTGCCCGTCCTGCTGTTCGGGCTGTACGGCGGCGTCCTCGCCGACCGCTACGACAAGCGCAAGCTGCTGCTCGGCGCGCAGGCGGCGATGGGCGTCCTGGCGCTCGTGCTCGCGGTGCTCGACCTGTCCGGCGCCGTCCAGCTGTGGCACGTCTACGCGCTGGCCTTCGCGCTCGGCCTCGCCTCGGTCGTCGACACCCCGGTGCGGCAGGCCTTCGTGGTGGAGATGGTCGGACCGGACGACCTCCCCAACGCGGTCAGCCTCAACAGCGCGACCTTCAACAGCGCGCGCATCATCGGGCCGGCCGTCGCCGGCGTCGCCATCGCGGCGGTCGGCACCGGGTGGGTCTTCGCCGCGAACGCCCTGTCGTACGTCGCGGTCCTGCTGGGGCTGCGCGCGATCCGCACCGCCGAGCTGTTCCCGAGCAAGCGGCTGGAGCGCGCCAGGGGCCAGCTGCGCGAGGGGCTGGCCTACGTCCGGCAGCGCCCGGACCTGCTCGTGCCGATGGTGCTCGTCTTCATGGTCGGCACCTTCGGGCTGAACTTCCAGATCACGCTGGCGCTCGTGGTGAAGGAGGTCTTCGGGCGCAGCGCCGGCGCGTACGGCCTGCTGTCGGCCTTCCTCGCCGTCGGCTCCCTGCTCGGTGCGCTGCTGAGCGCCCGGCGCAGCGGACCGCCGCGCCAGCGGACCCTGTTCGCTGCCGTCCTCGCCTTCGGCCTGCTGGAGGTCCTCGTCGGGCTCGCGCCGACGTACGAGGTGATGGCGCTGCTGCTCGTGCCGACCGGCGTCGCCGTCCTCACCTTCACCACCACGGCGAACTCGATCATCCAGCTGGGCAGCGCGCCGCAGGTCCGCGGCCGGGTGATGGCCCTCTACATCCTGGTCTTCCTCGGCGGCACGCCCGCCGGGGCGCCGCTCATCGGCGCGCTCGCCGAGGCGTTCGGCCCGCGCAGCAGCATCGTCGCGGGCGGCGTCGTCACGGCGCTGTCCGGGCTCACTGCGGCGGTCGTCATGACCCGGCTCCGGTCGCTGCGCCTGGAGGCGCACCTGGTGCGCCGGCGCCCGCACGTGCACGTCCGGCGGCTGGGCCTGGAGTGAGGCCCGTCGCCGGCTAGCCGTGCAGCGCGCCGTCGGTCTCCGACAGCACGATCTCGTCGTAGACCAGGTCCTTGACGATCGTGTCCGGCGGGGTCCAGCCGGACTCCATCAGGTGCCGGTAGAGCGCCGCCCGTGCCTGGAGCACGCCCTCAGCGGCGGCCAGGCTCCGGTCGAGCATCTCCTGGTCGACGGCCAGACCGCTGCGCAGCTTCTCCTCGATGCCGTCGCGCCGGATGATCGCCGCGTGCAGGGCCCAGAAGCGGCTCAGGAGCTCGTGGTCCCGGTCCTCGTTCATGGCGTTCCTCCGATCGGCCCGGCGGTGTCCCCCGCTGCCTCGGCCGGTCGGGCCGTCCGCTTCAGTGGCGTTCGGGTGACATGTCCGTACTGCCCGATCCGGGGCCGTCGACGCGCCTGCCCGGGCGGCGCCGCCGGACCGCCCGCCCGAGCGAGCCCGGCCGGGCGGCGGAGGCGAGGCAGGCCACCACGAGCAGCAGCACCGGCAGGCCGAAGCCCACGAAGAACGCCTGCACGTACCAGGGCTTGCCGCCGAACTCGCTCACGATCGGCGCGCACAGCAGCAGGAGCAGCGCGGCGAGCGCGACGTTGAAGACGCGCGGCACCCACGCCTGCGGGAGCGGCTCCTGACTCAGAGCCGCTCCACGACGTGGTCGATGCACGCCGTCAGCGCCTCGACGTCCGACGGCTCGACCGCCGGGAACATCGCGATGCGCAGCTGGTTGCGGCCCAGCTTGCGGTACGGCTCGGTGTCCACGATGCCGTTGCTGCGCAGCACCTTCGCCACCTGTGCGGCGTCGACGGACGCGTCGAGGTCGATCGTGCCGATGACCTGCGAGCGCATCGCCGGGTCCTGGACGAACGGCGACGCGACCGGGCTCTTGTCGGCCCAGCCGTAGAGCACGTCGCTGGACTCGCGGGTGCGGGCGACCGCCCAGGACAGGCCGCCCTGCGCGTTCATCCAGTCGACCTGCTCGGCCATGAGGAAGATCGTCGCGAGCGCCGGGGTGTTGTAGGTCTGGTCCAGCCGGCTGTTGTCCAGCGCGATCGACAGGTCGTACGACGCCGGCACCCAGCGATCGCTGGACCGGATGCGCGCGATCCGCTCGACGGCGGCCGGCGAGACCAGCGCCAGCCACAGCCCGCCGTCGGAGGCGAAGCTCTTCTGCGGTGAGAAGTAGTAGACGTCGAACTGCGACGCCTCGACGGGCAGACCGCCGGCACCGCTGGTCGCGTCCACCGCGACGAGGGCGCCCTCGTCCGCGCCCTCGACCCGTGCGATCGGCATCATCACGCCGGTCGAGGTCTCGTTGTGCGTCAGCGCGTAGAGGTCGACGCCCGCCTCGGCGACCGGCAGCGGGTGCGTGCCGGGGTCGCTCTTCACGATCGACGGCTCGTCGAGGAACGGCGCCTGCTTCGCCGCGGTCGCGAACTTCGAGCTGAACTCGCCGAAGGACAGGTGCTGCGACCTCCGCTCGATGAGGCCGAACGTCGCGATGTCCCAGAACTCCGTGGCGCCGCCGTTGCCGAGCAGCACCTCGTAGCCGTCCGGCAGGCTGAACAGGTCGCGCAGGCCGCGGCGCAGCCGGCCGACCTGGTCGCGCACCGGCGCCTGCCGGTGCGACGTGCCGAGGTAGGACCGGCCGGTCGCGACGAGCGCCTCCAGCTGCGCCGGGCGCACCTTGGAGGGCCCGGCGCCGAAGCGCCCGTCCTGCGGGAGCAGGTCCTGGGGGATCTCGAGCATCAGACCTGGTTGCCCGCCGGCAGGCTGCCGCTCTCGACGGCGGTCACCGGGCGGGGCGCCGGGCCGACGTACTTCGCGCTCGGGCGGATGAGCTTGTTCAGCTTCTTCTGCTCCAGGATGTGCGCGCTCCAGCCGGCGGTGCGGGCGCAGGTGAACATCGAGGTGAACATGTGCGCGGGCACCTCGGCGAAGTCGAGGACGACGGCGGACCAGAACTCGACGTTGGTGCGCAGCGGGCGGTCGGGGTAGCGGGCGGTGAGCTCCTCGATCGCCGCCTTCTCCAGGGCGTCGGCCACCTCGTAGCGGTGCGAGCCGAGCTCCTGCGCCGTACGACGCAGGACGCGGGCGCGCGGGTCCTCGGCACGGTAGACGCGGTGCCCGAAGCCCATGAGGCGCTCCTTGCGGTCGAGCAGGCCCTTGACGTACTTGACCGGGTCGCCGCTCTTCTCGACCTCGTCGAGCATCGTCAGCACGCGCGAGGGGGCACCGCCGTGCAGCGGGCCGGACAGCGCGCCGATGGCGCCGGAGACGGCAGCAGCGGCGTCGGCGCCGGTCGAGGCGATGACGCGCGCGGTGAAGGTCGAGGCGTTCATGCCGTGCTCGGCGGCGGAGACGAAGTAGGCGTCGACGGCCTTGGTGTGCGCCGGGTCGGGCTCGCCCTTCCAGCGGATCATGAAGCGCTCGACGATGGTCTTGGCCTTGTCGACCTCGCTCTGCGGGACCATCGGCTTGCCGAGGCCGCGGGCGGACTGCGCGACGAACGCCATCGTCATCACCGAGACGCGCGCGAGGTCCTCGCGGATCTGGTCGACGTCGATGTCGAGCATCTGCTGCAGGCCCCAGGCCGGCGCGAGCATCGCGATGGCCGACTGCACGTCGACCCGGATGTCACCGGAGTGGACCGGGAGCGGGAACGGCTCGGCCGGCGGCAGCCCGGGGTTGAACTTGCCGTCGACCAGCAGGCCCCAGACGTTGCCGAAGCTGGTCGTGCCGACGAGCTCCTCGATGTCCACACCGCGGTAGCGGAGCGCGCTGCCCTCCTTGTCGGGCTCGGCGATCTCCGACTCGAAGGCGACGACGCCCTCGAGGCCGGGCTTGAACAGCGTCTCGTCGGCCATGGGGCGGCTCCTCGTCTGCGACGTGATCAGGGCGGTCGCGTCCATCTTGCCGGACTCGCTGCTCGGCGGCGGGGCGGCCCGGCCCGTCTAGCGTGGACGCGGTGACGAGCGAGCGGCCGGTGGCGGACCTGCGTCGCGACTACGCCCTCGCCGGGCTGGCGGAGGCCGACCTGGCGCCGAGCTGGCACGAGCAGTTCGACCGGTGGTTCGGCGAGGCGGCCGGGCTGACCGAGCCGAACGCCGTCGTCCTGGCGACGGCGACCCCCGACGGCGCCCCGAGCGCGCGCACCGTGCTGCTCAAGGCGTACGACGCGCGCGGGCTGGTCGTCTTCACCAACCTGACCTCGCGCAAGGCCCGCGAGGCGCTGGCGAACCCGCGCGCGACGCTGCTCTTCCCCTGGGTGGACCTCGAGCGGCAGGTCGTCGTCGAGGGCGCCGTCGAGCAGGTCGACCGGACGGACACCGAGGCGTACTTCCGCAGCCGCCCGCGCGGCTCGCAGGTCGGCGCCTGGACCTCGCGCCAGTCGACGGTGCTGCCCGGTCGCGAGGTGCTCGAGCAGCGGCAGGCCGCGCTGGAGGAGCGGTTCGCGGGGCAGGAGGTGCCCGTGCCGGACTTCTGGGGCGGGCTGCGCGTGGTGCCGACGGCCGTGGAGTTCTGGCAGGGGCGGCCGAGCCGGCTGCACGACCGGCTGCGCTACCGGCAGGACGGTCCGCAGTGGGTGGTCGAGCGGCTGGCCCCGTGACCCGCCCCACCGCCGAGTCGCGCGCGGGCCTGCTCGCCCGCCTGCGCGGCGCGACCCTCGACCTCACCCCCGTGCGGGTGTCGAAGCCGTACCGCCGCCTGCTGCTCGGCGAGGCCGTCTCGATCCTCGGCACGCAGGTCACCACGGTCGCCGTCCCGCTGCAGGTCTACGCCCAGACGAGATCCGCCGCCGCGGTCGGCCTCGTCGGCCTGGCCGGCCTGGTGCCGCTCGTCGTCTTCGGGCTGTACGGCGGGGCGATCGCCGACGCCGTCGACCGGCGCAGGCTCGTGCTCCTCACGACCTCGACCCAGCTCGTGCTCTCGCTGGTGCTCGTCCTGCAGGCGCTCGCCGACGTCGGCTCGACGCTGCTGCTGTACGGCATCGTCGCCGTGCAGGCGGCCAGCTTCGCGATCGACTCGCCGGCGCGGCAGGCGTTCGTGCCGCGGCTGCTGCCGACCGAGCTGCTGCCGGCGGCGAACGCGCTCAAGCAGGTCGAGTTCAACCTCGGCGTCACGGTGGGGCCGCTGCTGGCCGGGCTGATGGTGGCGCAGTTCGGTTACGAGTCGGCGTACGGGCTGGACGTGCTCACGTTCGTGGTCGCCCTCGTCGCGGTCGCCGGGCTGCCCGCGATGCCCCCGGCAGGCGGGGGGCGGCGCGCGGGCACCGCGAGCGTGCTGGAGGGGCTGGCCTTCCTGCGCAGCCGCCAGGTGCTGCTCATGACCTTCGTCGTCGACCTGGTGGCGATGGTCTTCGCGATGCCGCGCGCGCTGTTCCCCGCGCTCGCCGACGAGGTCTTCGGCGGCGGGGAGCAGACCGCGGGGCTGCTCTACTCCTCGGTCGCCGTCGGGGCGCTGCTCGGCGCGCTGTTCTCCGGCTGGTTCGGGCGCATCCACCGGCACGGCGTCGCGGTGCTGGCCGCGATCGTGGCGTGGGGCGTCTCGGTGACGCTGTTCGGGCTGACCGACCGGCTGTGGCTGGCCGTGCTGTGCCTGGCCGCGGCGGGGCTGTCCGACATGGTGTCGGCGGTCTTCCGCACCGCGATCCTGCAGGCGGCCGCGCCGGACGAGATGCGCGGCCGGCTCGGCGGCGTCTTCATCGTGGTGGTGGCGGGCGGGCCGCGGCTCGGCGACGCCCGCGCCGGTGGCGGCGCGGAGGTGCTCGGGCTGCAGGGCTCGTCGGTCGCCGGCGGCCTCACCGTCGTCGGGCTCACGCTGGCCATCGCGGCCGGTGCCACTCGCTTCCGGGCGTACGACGCCCGCGAGCCTCAGGACGGGCAGGCGGAGGACAGCAGCGTGCCGAGGAACGCCGCGTCGTAGGAGAGCGACGGCTGCGCGACGCGCCCCGCGTCGTCGGTGACCTGCAGCACGAGCTGGGGCAGGGCGGTGCGCGCGGACGGGCAGTCCTCGACCGTCACCCGGACCTCCAGTGACGTGCCCCTGCGGGTGCCGTCCTGGCGGTCGGGCGGCAGCGGCAGTGGCAGGTCCGCCGTGCCGCGCTCGGTGGTCGTCACCTCGGCCCGCAGGCCGGGCCCGCCGTCGACGGCGACCAGCGAGATGGCGTCGACGGAGCGGCTGCTGAGGTCGAGGGCGAGCTCCAGCGCTCCGCTGAGCCGCGAGAGGCCGAGCAGCTGGACCTCGACCGCCTCCTCGAGGGGGACGAAGCCGCAGGCGCGGGCCGCCTCGTCGCTGACGAGCTGCGTCAGGGAGGTCCAGCGACAGGGTGCGCGGGCCGGCTGCGGTGCGCAGCTCCAGGCTCAGGGCGGACAGCGGCATCGCCGGCGGCGGGCTGGTGGGGGAGCAGGTGAGCGAGCGGCGCAGCAGCAGCGGCGCCCGCTCGCCGGCCGGCACCTCGACGCCGTCCTGCACCACGCGGTAGCCGCCCGCGGTGCCGCGGTCCACCCGCACGAGCCGCGGCCCGTCGTTGCGCAGCCCGAGCTGCAGTTCGAGCACGCCACGCGGGTGCTCGGGTCGTAGCTCGTGGAGCTGCTGCCCAGCTCGACCGCCAGCTCGAGCACCCGGTCCAGCCGGCGGTCCTCGGCAGCGGCCGCGCGCCGCTCCCGGAGCTCGACCGCGCCGGCGCCGCCGGCGAGGAGCAGCACGACGACGCCGAGCGCCTGCAGGCGGCGTCGCGTGAACGGGCTCGGGCGCGGGTCGTCCTGGCCGGACACGAGCAGGTCCGCCGGCCGGGCCGGCTGTGACGGGTCGCGCACCGTCACCTCGGGCGGCCGTCGCTCCTCCACGCGCGGAGCGTAGGCCTCAGGCCAGCGCGAGCCAGGTCGCCCGGGCGACGGCCACCAGCGCGCCGTCGGGGTCGTGCAGCGCCGTGCCGGTGTGCGTCTTGCGGCCGTCCTCGCCGGTGATCCAGGCGGCGACCACGTGCGGCTGCCCGGGCACGAGCCGCCCGGGCTGGTGCAGCGCCATCCGGCCGAGCACCATCGGCCGGCCGGGCAGGTCGCTGGCCCAGCCGCCGGGGCAGTCCAGCGCCGCCCACACCATCACCGGGTCCTCGCCGTCCGGGGTCCAGCTGCAGGCCGCGCGGCCCTCGCCGACCATCCCGGGCCGCAGGCCGAGCCCGTCGGTGCGCTGCGTCCCGCAGGCGAAGCACGTCGGGAACGGGTGCGCCACGAGCCCGCCGTACGCCGCCTCCGCCGCCCGCGCCTGCTCCAGCGTCACCGCCTGCGGGACGTCCAGCGAGACCTCCGACGGCACCGCCTCGGCCACCAGCAGGTCGCCGTCGTAGAGGCGGGCGCTGCCGGCGGAGGCGTCCACCCGAAGGTCGACGTCCAGCGGCGGGGGCCGGCGCAGGGTGACCTCCACGGCCTGCGCGCCGACGTACGACGCGAGTCGCCCGCAGGCCACGCCGCCGTTGGCGGAGCCGGGCGGGCCGTTGAACGTCCCCTTGATCCTCATGACCCCAGTGCAGCAGCCGCCACCCGCAGGTCCGCCACCAGCCCGGCCCGCGCAGCGCCCCGGTCGTCGGCGCGCAGCACCGCCGACGGGTGGATCGTCGCCAAGGCCTGCCCGCTGCCGAAGCGCTCCTCGTCGCCGCTCGGCGGCCACGGCATGAGCACCCCGCGGCTCTGCGTGACGCGGAAGGACGACCCGAAGACGGCCTTGCCCGCGGTGGCGCCGAGCAGCACGACGACGTCCGGCTTGAGGACCGCGACCTCCGCCTGCAGCCACGGCGTGCAGGCCCGCACCTCCCACGTGTCGGGGGAGGCGTGAATGCGGCGCTTGCCCTGAGCCCGGAACGTGAAGTGCTTCACCGCGTTCGTGACGAACGCCTGCGACCGGTCGATGCCCGCCTCCTCCAGCACCCCGTCGAGCAGCCGCCCGGCCGGCCCGACGAACGGCTCGCCCGCACGGTCCTCCTGGTCACCCGGCTGCTCGCCGACGAGGACGATCCGCGCGTCCGCAGGGCCGGCGCTGGGGACGACCTGCGTGGCGGACTCCCACAGCGGGCAGCCGCGGCAGGTCGCCTGTGCTTCGGCGAGCTGTGCGAGGGAGGCGTCGGCGGGGACGAAGGGCGCGGCGGTGGGCCAGTCGGGGCGGGGCACGCGCAGCACCTACCCCTTCTGCGCCGGTACGTTCCGTCCGTGAAGCGCCTCGTCCTGCCGCTCGTCGCCCTGCTGGCCCTCGCCGGCCTCCCGCTGACCCCGGCGACGGCCGCCGCGCCGGCCCCCGGCCAGTCGGTCTTCGTGCCGCTCGAGCCGGTGCGGCTGCTCGACACCCGGGAGGGCACCGGCGCCGTCCGCGGCCCGGTCGGCCCCGGGCAGACGCTGGACCTGCTCGTCGCCGACGGCGTCCGGGTGCCCGCCGACGCCACCGCCGTGGTCCTCAACGTGACGGCCACCTCCGCGACGGCGGCGACCGATGTGCGCGTCTACCCCGCGACCAGCGCGCCGCCGCCGACCGTGAGCAACCTCAACGTCGTGCCGCGCTCGACCGTGGCGAACCTCGTGCACGTCAAGGTCGGCGACGCGGGGATGGTCCGGCTGCGCAACGAGTCCGGGTCGGTGCAGCTGCTCGCCGACCTGTCCGGCTACTTCGCCGAGCGGGACACCGGCGCCACGTACGTGCCGGTCGCGCCCCGGCGGCTGCTCGACACCCGCGTCGAGAAGCGCCCGCTGGGCGCGGCCGAGGTGCGCCAGCTGCAGGTCGCCGGCACCACCGACGGCGCGCCCGCGGACGCGACCGCCGTCGTCCTGAACGTCACCGGCGTCGCTGCGACGCGGCAGACCGACATCCGGGTGTGGCCGACGCGCGACGCGGAGCCGCCGCTGGTGAGCAACCTCAACCCGCCGCCCGGCCGGCCCGTCGCGGCCGCCGTCGTCGTCGGCGTCGGCGAGGGCGGCAGCGTCTCGATCCGCAGCAGCGTCGGCACCGTGCACGTCCTGGTCGACCTGGCCGGCTGGTACGTGCCGACCACCGACGGCTCGACCTTCCACCCGGTGGCGCCGGTGCGCCTGCTCGACAGCCGCCAGGCGACCCCGGACCCGCGCTTCCCCGCGGGAACGCCTGGTGCGCCGCCGTTCCGGCTCGGGGCGGGCGAGACCTACGACCTGCCCGTCGCGGGCGTCCGCGGCGTCCCGGCGATGGCCACCGCGGCCGTCCTCAACGTCACGGGCGTCGCCCCGAGCAGCGGCAGCGACGTCCGCGTCTACCCCGCGGGCGACGGCTCCGTGCCCGGCTCGAGCAACCTGAACGTCGTCCGCGGGCAGACGACCGCCAACGCCGTGGTCGTGCGCATCGGCCGCGACGGCAGGGTGCGGCTGCGCAACACCAGCGGCGCGCTCGACCTGGTGGTGGACCTCGCCGCGTGGTTCGGCCCGACCGGCGACGGCTGGGACATCAGCTGGCCGCAGTGCACGGCCGCCGGCTCGTCCACCAGCCGGCTGCCCGAGGGCGGCGGCTTCGCCGTCGTCGGCCGCACGCGGGGCGCGCCCTTCACGGAGAACGAGTGCTTCGACGCGCAGTGGCAGTGGGCGTCCTCGCTGCCGGGCGAGCCGTCGGTCTACCTCAACCTCGACGCGCCCGGTGCCCGCGACAGCGAGGGCGGCCGGGTGTGGACGGAGGTCTGCGGGGCGGGCACGCCGACCAGCACCTGCTCCACGGAGTACGGCCGTCGCCTCGCGCGGTACGCCCTCGACCGGATGCCGAGCACGCCGTCGGGCGGCCGGCCGATGGTGTGGCTCGACGTCGAGGGGCCGTACGCCGAGGGCCCGTTCTGGCAGAGCTCGGTGGCGGTCAACCGCGGCGTGCTCAACGGCGCGGTCGCGGTGCTGCGCGACGCCGGCCACCGCGTCGGCATCTACACCGACCGCAGGGACAGCACCTCGAACGACTGGACCGCGATCATGGGTGCGTTCTCGGTGCCGCACCTGCAGACGTGGGTGTTCAGGGTCGGCGACACCGAGACCTCGGCCGAGATGTGCGCCAAGGACATCAGCTCGACCGGAGGTCCCGCGGTGCTGGTGCAGGACCAGCCGCGGCCCGGCGAGACGCCGCCGTACGACGTCGACCACCTGTGCTGAGCGACTACTCGCGCACCTCGGCGTAGCGACGGAGCGCCTCCGCCCGCTCGACGCCGTGGTCGACGACCGGCCGCGGGTAGCCGTTCGGCGGGCCGTCGGGCAGCAGCCACGGCTCGTGCACGTGCTTGCGGTCCAGCCCCTGCAGCTCGGGCACCCACCGGCGGATGTACTCGCCGTCGGGGTCGTGGTCGCGGCCCTGCTTCACCGGGTTGAAGACGCGGAAGTACGGCGCCGGGTCGCTGCCGGTGCCGGCGATCCACTGCCAGCCGTGCTGGTTGCTGGCCAGGTCGCCGTCGCGCAGGTGCTGCATGAAGTGCCGCGCGCCCCGCCGCCAGTGCAGGTGCAGGTCCTTGGTGAGGAAGGACCCGACGATCATCCGCACCCGGTTGTGCACGTACGCCTCGCCGAGCAGCTGCCGCATGCCGGCGTCCACGATCGGGTAGCCGGTCGTGCCGGTCGCCCAGCGTCGGAAGCGCTCGTCCGCCTCCGGACCCTCGTCGTACTGCAGCCGCGCCATCGTGGGCTGCAGCTCCTCGCGCGCCGACTCCGGGCGGTGCCACAGCACGTCGGCGTAGAAGTCGCGCCACACCAGCTCGCCCGCCAGCTTGAGCGCCCCGTCGTCGGTGCCGAGCGAGGCGTGCAGCGTGCGCGGGTGCACGCAGCCGTACTTGAGGTAGACGGACATGCCGCTGGTGCCGTCGGCAGCAGGCCGGTTGCGGGTCTCCGCGTACGCCGACGCACCGCTGCCGAGGAAGGCCTTCCAGCGGGCCGTCGCCGCGCGCTCGCCGGCCTCGGGCAGCACGACGCCGCCGAGGTCGGGGTCGGCGGGGACGCCGTCGGTGGGCAGGCCGCCGGTGGTCCACGGCAGCACCCGCGGCGTCGGTGCCGGCGAGTGCAGGCCGCGTGCGCGCCAGGCCCGGGCGTACGGCGAGTAGACGCGGAACGGCGTGCCGTCCTCCTTGCGCAGCACCCCGGGCGTGATGCCGTACGGCGAGCCGGTCGCCACCAGCGGCACGTCCGCGAGGGCCTGCCGCACGCGCTCGTCGCGTGCGCGGCCGTACGGCGCGTGGTCGCTGCTGACGTGGACGCCGGTGGCCTCGACCTCGCGCGCGACCCGCGGCACGACCTCCTCGGGACGGCCGGTCAGCACGCGCAGGCGGCCGTCGGTGCGCTCGTCGAGCTCGCGCAGGCAGCGGTAGAGGAAGGCCAGCCGGGGTGTCCCGGACGTGCCGCGCAGGGCGTCGTCGAGGACGAACAGCGGGAGCACCTCGTCGGCCTGGTCGCGCGCGGCGAGCAGAGCGGGGTGGTCGGCCAGGCGCAGGTCCCGGCGCAGCCAGAGGACGGCGGTCGTCATGGCGCAGCACGCTAGGACCGGCCCGTCGGCGGCGCCCGTCGACGTGATCGTCGTGAGGTCGGCGGCGGGCTGATCAAGCCCATGCAGCACCGCTGGGAGAACGCGCTCACCAAGGCCGACCAGGAGAAGGACAAGCTCAAGGCGCAGTCCTCGACGTCCGGCTCCGAGGTCTACCCGACCGACCCGACGTGGTCGTCGGCCCCGCAGGTCGCTCCCGTCCCCTCCGCGATGGACGCGCCGACCAGCACCTACGGCCAGCCGCGCCTCTAGCCCCACCCGTACGGCGCACCGGAGCCCGGCTCCCCTCCTGGGGGCCGGGCTCCGTCGCGCGTGCCCCCGGAGAGAATCGAACTCCCGACGCCCTCCTTAGGACGGAGGCGCTCTGTCCACTGAGCTACGGAGGCGGACGCCGCCAGGGTAGACGGGCGGCTGCGGCTGTCGACCTCCTCGTCAGGACAGGACGGCGTGCTCGCTGCTGTCCCGCGGCGCCGGCGGCTGCGGCTCGACGGCCAGCGGGACGGTGAAGCCGATGACCGCCCCGACGTCCTCGCGGCTGCGGGCGAAGACGGTGCCGCCCTGCGCCTCGACGAGCTGCCGGACGATGTAGAGGCCGAGCCCCACGCCGCCGAACTCGCGGGTGTTGGTGTCACCGGCCTGGAAGAACGGCACGAACAGGCTGAGCTCCTCGCCCTCCGGCAGCCCGATGCCCTCGTCCACGACCTCGACCACGGCGTACTGCCCGTCGCGCCGCACCCGCACCTCGACGGTGCCGCCGAGCGGGCTGTACTTCACGGCGTTCTCGACGAGCTGCCCCACGACCTGCGCGACGTTGGTCGGGTCGCCCAGCGCCTGCACCGACTCCGCGACGACGTCGCAGCGGACCTCGTGCCGGTCCGAGATCGCGGTGTAGGCGGCGGCGGCCGCGGCCACCGCGCCCTTCAGGTCGAACGGCACACGGGCGGCCGAGTGGCGGGACGCCCCGGCGCGGGCGCCGAGCAGCAGGTGGTTGGTGAGGGTGACCAGCGCCTCGGTGCGCTCGGCGATCGTGGCGAGCGCGCGCAGCCGGGTCGGGTCGTCGAGCACCTCCCAGCGGCGCTGCAGCACGTGGACGTAGCCCTTGATGGCGGTCAGCGGCGTGCGCAGCTCGTGGCTGGTGGTCGCGAGGAACAGGTCCTTGGCCTCGTCGAGCGCCCGCTGGCGGCTGATGTCGCGCATGGTGACGACCCGCTCGTCCGCGTCGGCGAGCCGGGTCGCCACGGTCTCGATCCAGCGCGCGCCGACCTGGCTGTGCACCGGGACGCCGTCGGCGCCGAGCACGACCGGAGGAGCCGCACCGACCAGGGCCTCCCGGCTGCCGCCGAGCAGCGCGGCGGCCTCGTCGTTGCAGGACAGCAGCAGGCCGCGCGCGTCCAGGACGAGTACGCCGTCGGCGAGCACGTCGACGACGGCCTGCTCGTGCTGGCGCTGCGCCACGACGACGGCGTGCGTGGCGGCGTTCGCCAGCGCGGCGGCGGCCTGCGTGACCAGCAGGCGGAGCAGGTCGACGTCCTCACGGTCCATCGCCCGTTCGCCGGTGATCAGGCAGAGCACGACCGGCTCCGGCTCGGGGCAGCAGCCCGCGAGCACAGCGGTCCCCTCGCCGAGGCCGACGGAGGAGGCCGGCACCGAGATCGGCGGGCCGCCCGGGAGCAGCAGCGCGGCAGCCGGCAGGGCGCTGCCGGCGGCGGGCGCACGGCCGGTGGACGCGAGCACCTGCACGGCGTCACCGCGCCGGCCGGCCACCACGGCGCCTTCCGCCTCGAACAGCTCGACCGCCCCCTCGCACAGCCGCTGCTGGACGAGGTCGACGTCGAGGTCGGCGCCGAGGGCGGTCGCGAGCTGGGCCAGCCGCTCGACGCGCTCGACCCGGTGGTGCAGCGCCCGCTGGCTCTGCTCGAGGCGGGACACCGTGCGCGACAGGACCTCGCCGACGAGGACGCAGACGGGCAGGGCGACGGTCACGGACGAGATCGCGTTCGCCGGTGGGGCGTCCTCGAGCAGGAACGGCAGCAGATAGGCGCCGGCCGCGGGCGGCAGCAGCCACCACGACGTGCCCGGCGGCTGCGCGATGCCTACCCAGACGAACACGACGACGAAGTAGACGGCGTAGCTGAACGAGCTGACGCCGCCGTACAGGTTCGACAGGGAGATGAGCGCGAAGGCGACCGGCGCCATCGACAGCGGCGCCCGCTGCGGCAGGCGCTCCCACGGCACCCGCAGGCAGACCAGCCCGAGCAGGACGGCGACCAGGCCGACGGTGTTCAGCACGGCGAGGTCGAGGTGGCCGCTGCCGGGGAGGTAGTTGTTGACCAGCGTGAAGACGCCGGCGGCAAGCAGCAGCCGACCGCCTTGGGCGCCTCCGGTGCTGCGCGACCGCATCGTCACGCGACGAGCATCGCCCCCAGGAGCCCCGCAACGGTGGATTCCGGACGAAGATGGCCCGAAAGGGCTACCGGCCTGGGTGGGGCGTCACCCCGCTGGCGCAGCGCTGGTCGCCCGGGCGGCGAGGATGGTGGCCGGACATGACCAGGAGGGCGCGTGGAGGACCGCACCACACCGCGCCGGCGCCGTCGCGCGGTCGGCCCGCCGGGCGCGCAGCCGTCCCAGGAGCCGGCCCTCGACCTGGTGGCACCCCCGGCGCCGCCGCCCGCCGACGACGACGAGCGGCTGCGCCGGGAGGTGCCGCCGCACCACGGGTGAGGACTACGCGGCGAGCTGCTCCACGGTGCAGAAGGCGCACCGGGTGGCGGCCATCGGGATGCTGCTCAGGCACTCCGGGCACACCTTGGTCGTCTGCACCGGCTCGGGCTCGGTCTTGAAGCGGTCCATCAGGCGCTGGACCGGCTTGACGACGAAGAAGTAGACGACCGCCGCGATGATCACGAAGCTGATCAGGGCGTCGACGAACTCGCCGTACGGGAACCTCGCGCCGCCCGCGGTGAACGCCTTGTCCTTGAAGTCACCGGCCGCACCGGTGAAGACCCCCACGAGCGGGGTGATGAACGCGCTCACGAACGCGGTGACGACCGCGCCGAACGCCGCGCCGATGACGACCGCGACGGCCAGGTCGACGACGTTGCCGCGCAGCAGGAACTTCTTGAAGCCGTCCATGAGCTCTCCTCCACGATCCAGGTGGTCTGCCGGGGCGGGATTCTGCCCCCTTCAGGGGCGTCTCGCGGGGTGCGGCGCAGCTGTGACAGCCCGTGATCACCTCGTCACGCGCTACCGCGCGCTGAGGCAGGAGCTGCCGGAGCGGCCGCGCCGGCGTCCGGTCGGCAGCAGCTAGCCCAGCAGCACCCCCGGGTTGAGCACCCCGGCCGGGTCGACGGCCGCCTTGGCCCCGGCCAGCGCGAGGGCGAACGGGTCGGGGCGCTGCCGGTCGTACCAGGGCCGGTGGTCGCGCCCGACCGCGTGGTGGTGGGTGATCGTGCCGCCCGCGGCGGCGAGCGCCTCGCTGGCCGCGCCCTTGACCTCGTCCCACTGCGCGACCTCCGAGCCGCGGCGGGCCGGGGCCAGCACGGTGAAGTAGGGCGCGCAGCCGTCGGCGTAGACGTGGGTGAGCCGGCAGGTGACCGTCCCGCCGCCGCAGACCCGGCGCAGCGCGTCGGTGGTCGCCGCGGTCACGTCGGCGACCAGCGCGTCGAAGCGGTCCCAGGTGATCGCCGTCTCGAACGTCTCCACCAGCACGCCGAGCAGCAGCAGCGACTCGCGGAGGTACGGCGCCCGGACGAAGGTCGAGCGCCATGCCTCGCCCGCCTCGCCGCGCGCGCCGGCCTCGAGGACGCGCAGGCCGGCGTCGCGGCAGAGCTCGAGCGCGAGGTCGGTCTCCGCCCCCAGCGGCGCGGCCAGCGACTCGAACCCGAGCACCAGCGCGGCCTCCCCGGTCGTGAGGGTGCCGGTGAGCGCGGCCTCGCCCGCGTCCACCAGGCGGCAGGTCGCCGGCAGCAGCCCGGCCTGCAGGAGCGCGCGCACGGCGCGTCCGCCGGTGGCGAGGTCCGGCGCCGCCAGGGTGCCTGACCAGCGGTGCGCCGGCCGGGGCTGCGCGCGCAGCCACGCGGAGGTGATGACGCCGAGCGTCCCCTCGCTGCCGAGCAGCGCGCGGTCGGGCGACGGGCCGGCGCCCGAGCCGGGCAGCCGCCGGGACTCCCACAGGCCGACCGGCGTCACCGCGCGGACCGACTCCACGAGGTCGTCGACGTGGGTGAGCCGGCTGGAGAAGTGGCCGGCCGCGCGGGTGGCGACCCACCCGCCGACCGTCGAGCGCTCGAACGACTGGGGGTAGAAGCGCAGCGTCAGGCCGTGCGGCTTGAGGGCCGCCTCGGCCGCCGGTCCGAAGGTGCCGGCCCGCAGCTGCACCGCGCGGGAGACTGCGTCCACCTCCACGAGGCCGGTCAGCCGCGAGAGGTCGAGGCTCACGGCGCCGTCGAGTCCCCGCGGCTCCACCCCGCCGACGACGCTGCTCCCGCCGCCGAACGGCACCACGGGAGCGCCCACCTCGCCGGCCCACGACAGGACGTCGACCACGTCCTGCTCGTCGGCGGGGCGCAGCACCAGGTCGGGCGGGCTCTCGACCTGGCCGGCCATGGCGCGGACCAGGTCGCGGTACGAGCGCCCGAAGGCGTGCCGGGCCCGGTCGACCGGGTCGTCGGAGGCGAGCGCGCGCAGCGACGGCGGCAGGTCGGCGAGCCGGCGCGAGGGCGGCAGCTCCGGCAGGGGTGCCGGCGTCTGCGGCTCCTGCGCCGGGACCCCGGTCGTCTCGGAGACGTACGGCGCGAGAGCGAGCAGGTCCTCGCGCCGCGGCTCGTCGCCCGCGTCGCCCCAGCCCCAGACGGCGTAGGTGCTCACCGGTCCCGCCCCGAAGCGGGCGTGCAGCCGCCGCGCGGCAGACGCGTGCTGATGCTCATCGACCGTGCACCGCGACCGAGAGCCGGCCGGTGACGGCGGCCGCGGCGAGGCGGGCGGCGGTGGTCCGGGAGGCCGCGACCACCACGAGGGCCCCCTCGCCGGCGGCGTCGTCCAGGTCGGGCACCGACAGCACGTCCAGCTCCTCGGCCACGACCCGGGCGGCCGGACCGCCGTCGGGCGAGGCGGCGAGCACGTCCACGACGTCACCCGCCTGCACGAGCGCGGCGGTGGCCGGCTCGGCCAGCCGGACGGGCACGGCGACCTGCGTCCCGCGCGGCAGGAGCGCCGCGCCGAGCAGCCGCACGTCGGTGAGCGGCTCGCCCCGCCGGACCGGCCCCGCGACCAGGCGCCCCGCAGCGAGCGCCGCGTCGGTGAGCGCGCCGGCCGGCACGAGCCCGCGCGGGACCGCGGCGGCCACCACGTCGTCCGGCCCGAGGACGGCGCCGGCGGCCAGGTCGTGGGCCGCGGTGAGCACCGGGACGGTGGGGGCGGCGGCCGGCGCGACGGCCGTGAGCCCGGCCGCCACGGCCGCCGCCGCCAGGCCGGAGGCGAGCAGCGCGCGGTGGCGGGAGGCGGCGCGCAGCAGCTCCCGCGGCGCGAGCCCGATGGTCCTCACGCGTGCCCCGACGCGCAGCCCGGCGAGGTGCGCAGCGCCGTCGGGCTGCTGCCCGTCACGGCAGCACCAGGTCGGTGCGGATGCCGTCCAGCGCGTGGCCGCACGCGCAGTCGCCCTGCTCCGGCAGCGCCGCCAGCACCTCGAACAGCAGGGTGCGCAGCCGCCCGGTGTTCTCCCCGAACACGCGGAACACCTCCGCCTGCGTGACAGCCTGTCCGCCCTCGATGCCGGCGTCCAGGTCGGTCACGAGGGCGATCGCGGTGTAGCAGAGGGCGAGCTCGCGGGCGAGAACGGCCTCCGGATGACCGGTCATGTTCACGACCGACCAGCCCTGCGCGGCGAACCACTGCGACTCGGCGCGGGTGCTGAACCGCGGGCCCTCGACGACGACCATCGTGCCGCCGTCGTCGACCGGCCAGCCGGCCGCGCCGGCCAGCTCCACGGCGGCCCGGCGGCCGGTCGGGCAGTAGGGGTCGGCGAACGGCACGTGCACCGCGCCGGTCTCGTGGAAGGTCTGCGCCCGCCCGGAGGTGCGGTCGACGAGCTGGTCCGGCACGACGAGCGAGCCCGGCCCGAGCGACGGGCGCAGGCCGCCGACGGCGCAGGGCGCGAGCACCTGGCGGACGCCGAGGCTGCGCAGCGCCCAGAGGTTGGCGCGGTAGGGGATGCGGTGCGGCGGGAAGCGGTGGTCGCGGCCGTGCCGCGGCACGAAGACGACCTCGCGCTCGCCCAGCGCGCCGACGACGAGCGGGTCGCTCGGCGGCCCGTACGGCGTCTCGACGTCGACGGTGCGCGCGTCGTCGAGCAGCGCGTAGAGGCCGGACCCGCCGATGACGCCGATCGTGTGCACGTGCTGCTCCCTCTGCTGGACAGGGAGCCGACCCTAGGCCGCCGCCGCGGGGCCGGCGGCCGTCCACAGGAGCGTCAGGCGGTCTTGCTCGCGGCGGGGGTGGAGGGGGTGGAGGAGGTGGAGGCGGCCGGCTTCGACTCGGTCGCGGCGGGCTTGCTGCCGCTGTCCGAGGAGGACGACGACGAGGAGTCGCCCGAGCCCGAGCCCGAGCCCGAGGTGGACGACGAGCCCTTGGCCGCCGAGCGGCTGTCGGTCTTGTAGAAGCCGGAGCCCTTGAAGACGACGCCGACCGCGCTGAACACCTTGCGCAGCGCGCCGCCGCACGCGGGGCACTCGGTCAGCGGGGCGTCGGAGAAGGACTGCACCGCCTCCAGGCGCTCGTCGCACGCGGTGCAGGCGTACTGGTAGGTGGGCACGGCTCTCCTCCTGGCACTCGGGACGTTCGAGTGCCAGTGTGCGGCACGGGGACGGCCCGCGTCCAACGCCGCCGGGGGTACCGTCCGGCACGCCCGATCACAGGAGGCCCGATGACGACGCGAGCCCCCAGCACGGTGCTGGCCACCGTCCGCCCGACCGGCCCCCACCTCACCGTGGCGGGCGAGCTCGACCCGCCCGGGGCCGTCCGCCTGCGGGGCGTCCTCGACGACGCGATCGCTCCCGGCGTCCGCCTCACGCTCGACCTGTCCCGCGTCACGCGCCTGTCGCTGCCGGCCCTCGCCGTCCTCGTGCACGGCTACCGCCGGCTCCGCGACGCCGGCGGCTGCCTCGTGCTCGACGCGGTGTCCGAGCCCGTCGAGCGGCTGCTCACCGTGAGCGGCCTGTCGCGCGTCCTGCTCGTGCCTGCCCGTCCTGCGCCGCCGCTCCCGCAGGTCGCCGCCCAGCGGTGAGCGTCGACCGCCGCGGCTTCCTGCGCGCCGCCACCGTCGTCACCGGCACGGTCGCGTTCGGCGGCTCGCTGTGGCGGGGCGCCGCCTCGGCCGCGACCGCCGTCCCGGGGGCGACCCGCTACGGCGCGCTGCTGCCCGCCGACGCCAACGGTCTCGAGCTGCCCCGCGGCTTCACCAGCCGCGTCGTCGCCCGCTCGGGCCGGCCGGTCGGCAGCACCGGCTACGCCTGGCACCGCGCGCCCGACGGCGGGGCCTGCTTCGCGCACGACGACGGCTGGTCCTACGTCTCCAACAGCGAGGTCCTGTCCGCCGGCGGGGCGAGCGCGGTCCGGTTCGACCGGAACGGCCGCATCGTCGGGGCGCGCCGGATCCTGTCCGGCACCCGGGCCAACTGCGCCGGCGGCGCGACGCCGTGGGGCCGCTGGCTGTCCTGCGAGGAGGTCGACCGCGGCTTCGTGTGGGACACCGACCCGACGGGGGCGACGGCGCCGGTGCGCCGCGACGCGATGGGCCGCTTCAAGCACGAGGCCGCCGCCGTCGACCCGGACGCCCGCGTCGTCTACCTGACCGAGGACGAGCCGGACGGCTGCTTCTACCGCTTCCGACCGAGCCGCTGGCCGGACCTCACCGCCGGGGCGCTCGAGGTGCTGCGCACCGACGGCTCCTGGGCACGCGTCCCGGACCCGGCCGGCGCGACCACCCGCACCCGCGACCAGGTGCGCGGCGCCCGGCGCTTCGCCGGCGGGGAGGGCTGCTGGTACGCCGAGGGCACCGTCTGGTTCACCACCAAGCGCGACGGCCGCGTCTGGCGCTACGACGTGCCGGAGCGCCGGCTGACGGTGGCGTACGACGACGACGCCCCGGGCACGCCGCTCACCGGCGTCGACAGCGTCGTGGGGACCGAGGTCGGTGAGCTGTTCGTCGCCGAGGACGGCGGCGACATGCAGGTGTGCGTCATCACCGAGGGCGGTCACGTCGCGCCGTTCCTGCGCGTGACCGGCCACCCGCGCTCGGAGGTCACCGGGCCGGCGTTCAGCCCGGACGGCACCCGCCTCTACTTCTCCAGCCAGCGCGGCGCGGCCGGCGTGATCAGCGACGGCGTGACCTACGAGGTCCGCGGGCCGTTCCACCGCCCGGTGCCGCAGCTCGGCCCGTGGAAGCGGATCGGCTCCTAGTCCTCCAGCGGGACGACCGTCTCGACCCGGCCGGTGCGCACGTCGTACAGGCAGCCGATCACCGGCAGGCCCGGGAGGTACGGGAAGCTGCGGATCTTCTGCACGTCCTGGCGCAGGCACAGCGCCTGGTCCGGGATCGTCCGGAACTCCAGGCTGCGGGTGTCGAGGCCGGACCGCTCGCGGATGACCTCGTGCGCCTGCTCGTCGGTCACCTTGGTCATGCCGCAGTCGGTGTGCTCGACGACCATGACGCGCTCGACGCCGAGCAGGTGCGAGGCGAGCACCAGCGTGCGCAGCACGTCCTCGGTCACGCGGCCGCCGGCGTTGCGCAGGATCTTCGCGTCGCCCTTGGCCAGCCCGAGCATCTGCAGCGGCTCGATGCGCGAGTCCATGCAGGTGACGACCGCGAGCCCCTTCGCGGCCCGTCCGGCCATGCCCTCGTCGCTGAAGCGCTCGACGTACTGCGCGTTCGCGCCCAGCTCGTCCTCGAAGCCCCTGGTCATGCGTCCCCTCGTCCCAGTCGTACGAGCCCTCGCCGTGGCGTCACCACGGCGTCCACCGGTCGGTCGTGCGGCTCGTGCGGCAGCGCCGCCACGGCCTCCCCGTCGTGCAGCAGCGCGACCACCCAGCCCGCGGTCCGGGCGAGCGCACGGTCGTAGGAGCCGCCCCCGCGGCCCAGCCGGTTGCCGTCCCGGTCCACCGCGAGCGCGGGCACCACGACCAGGGCGCAGTCGGCCACGGCGTCGCGGCCCAGCCGCTCGCCCTGCGGCTCGTGCAGGCCGTGCGGCCCGACGGCCACGCCGCCGTCGGCCAGCGCCCAGTCGAGGTCCTGGTCCGGCAGCAGCACCGGGAGCAGCACCTCGACCGAGCGCGCAGCGAGGGCGGCCAGCAGGGCAGACGTGCCCGGCTCCGTGCCGATGGACAGGTAGGCGGCCACCCGGTCGCCCGCGTGCGGCACCAGCGCGTCGACCGCCGCCTGCTCGGCCTGCTCCCGCTGGTCGGCCGGGAGGGCGGCCCGTCGGGACAGGACCGCGCGGCGCAGGGCGGCCTTGTCGGAGGCCGCCCGCACCGTGGTCACCGTGGGAGCATCGCAGTGCCCACGAGGACGGCGAGGAGCGGGGAGGGCTGGTGACGCTGCGCACGCGGCTCACGGCTGCCTTCGTCCTGGTCGTGCTCGTGCCGCTGCTCGTCGTGGTGACCCTCGCGACCGCGACGCTGCCCGGCGCGCTGGCCGAGCGGCAGGAGCAGGGCCTGGCCTCCAGCAGCCGGCTGGCGGCCTCCGTCGTCGCCGGGCTGTGCGAGCGGGCGCAGGCCGCGGCCGAGGCCGTCGCCCGCTCCGCCGCGGCCACCCGCACGCCCGAGGAGCTGCGCCCCTCGCTCGAGGAGCTGGTCCGGCGGGGCGTCGCCGACGGGGTGCGCGTCACCGGCTCCGTCGGGCAGACCGCCGCCGAGGCGGGTGCCGCCCCCCAGGTCCCCGCGCGCGACTGCACCACCGGCGAGGTGGTCCGCACCGGCGCGCTGGTGCAGGTCGCGGCCGTCGTCGAGCTCGGCCGGCCGGGCGGCGGCGACCGGTCGCCCGCCGGCGCGGCGGTCGCCGCCCTGACCGTCGACGACCGGCTGGCCTCCCGGCTGCAGACGGCCACCGGCAGCGGTGAGGTCGTCCTGCTCGCCGCCGGCCAGCCGGTCGCCGCCAGCGGCGAGGTGCCGGACGGCCTGGTCCGCGCGGCCCTGCGCGCCGGGGGCGACCCGGTGCAGGAGGACGGCATGATCGCCGCCCTCACCCCGGCGCGCGCCGGCCAGCCCGTCGCGGTGCTGGTCAGCCAGGTCGAGGGCGAGGGCCCGAACGTCGTGCTCGTCGCCCTGGGGGTCGCCGCGGCTGCCGTGGTCCTCGCGGTCGGCATCGCGCTGCTGCTCGCCCGGGCCACGACCCGCCCCCTCGGCGAGCTCGGCGAGGCCGCCGCCCGCGTCGCGCAGGGCGACCTGGACACCACCATCGAGGTGCGCTCGCGCGACGAGGTCGGCCACCTGGCCGCGTCGTTCAACACCATGACCGAGGAGCTGCGCACGCTACGTCGGCGCGCTGCAGGCCAGCCGCGACGAGCTGCAGGCCGGCGTCGCCCGCATCGGCGACACCCTGTCCGCCACGCACGACCTCGACCGGATCCTCAGCGTGGTCCTCGAGACCGCGATGGCCTCCACCCGCGCGCGGGCCGGCGCGGTCCTGCTGCTCGGCGCGGACCGCACCGAGCTCGAGCTCGCGGTCAGCCAGGGGCTGGACGACCTCGGCGTCCCCGGCGACCTCCGGCTGCCGCTCGGGGTCGGCATCGCGGGCCGGGTCGCCCGCAGCGGCGACGCCCTGCGCGGGCGGGTCGGCGTCGGCGACCTGGTGGCCGCCCCCGGCGAGCCGGACGCGACCACGCTGCTCGCCGTCCCGCTGAAGTCCTCCACGACCGTCATCGGCGTCCTCACGCTGTACGACCGCGCCGACGGCGAGCCCTTCGACGAGGCCGACCTCGCGACGCTGCGCACCTTCACCAGCCAGGCGACCGTCGCGGTGGACAACGTCGTGCTGCACGAGGAGGCACGCCGGCTCTCGATCACCGACGGCCTGACCGGCCTGTGGAACTACCGCTACTTCACGATGACCATCGGCAAGGAGATCGAGCGCGCCGCGCGCTTCGGCCGTCCCCTGGCGCTGCTCATCCTCGACCTCGACCACTTCAAGCTGGTCAACGACGTCTACGGCCACCAGCGCGGCGACGCCGTCCTCGTCGAGCTGGCCGGGCGGGTCCGCGGGCAGGTCCGCGACGTCGACACGGTCGCCCGCTACGGCGGCGAGGAGTTCGTCGTGATCCTCCCGGAGACCGACGAGGAGGGCGCGACGCAGGCCGCGGAGCGCATCCGCGCGGCCGTCCGCCGGCGCCCCTTCGGCGAGCCGGGGGAGGCGCCGCTGGAGGTCACGGTCAGCGTCGGCGTCGCCGTCTTCCCGCTGCACGGCGCGGGTTCCACCAGCCTGCTCCGGCGCGCCGACGAAGCGCTGTACGAGGCCAAGCGGGGCGGCCGGGACACCTGGCGCCTGGCGGACGTGGGCGCCGTCGACGAGTGAGCGCGTCGTAGGGTCGCGGCCATGTCCGCCGCCCGCGCTCCCCGCCACGTCACGAAGGCCGTCATCCCCGCCGCCGGGCTCGGCACCCGCTTCCTGCCGGCGACCAAGAGCTCGCCCAAGGAGATGCTGCCGGTCGTCGACAAGCCCGCGATCCAGTACGTCGTCGAGGAGGCCGTGCGGGCCGGGCTGAGCGACGTCCTGATGGTCACCGGCCGCAACAAGCGGCCGCTCGAGGACCACTTCGACCGGGCCGTCGAGCTGGAGCTGGCCCTGGAGAAGAAGGGCGACGCCGCGCGGCTGGCCGCCGTCCAGCACACCAACGAGCTGGCGACCGTGCACTACGTCCGGCAGGGCGACGCGAAGGGCCTCGGCCACGCGGTGCTCGCCGCCGCCCCGCACGTGGGCGACGAGCCCTTCGCGGTGCTGCTCGGGGACGACCTCATCGACGAGCGCGACCACCTGCTCGAGCAGATGGTGGCGGTGCAGCAGGACAAGGGCGGCAGCGTGATCGCCCTCATGGAGGTGCCGCACGACCAGATCAGCCTGTACGGCTGCGCGGCGGTCGAGGCCGTCGACGGCGACGTCGTCCGGATCACCGGCCTGGTGGAGAAGCCTCCCGCGGACGAGGCGCCGAGCGACCTGGCGATCATCGGCCGCTACGTCCTGTCGCCGGGCATCTTCGGGATCCTGCGGACCATCCCGCCGGGCCGCGGCGGCGAGTACCAGCTGACCGACGCCCTGCAGGAGCAGATCCGGTCCGAGCCGGTGCACGGCGTCGTGTTCCGGGGGCGCCGCTACGACACCGGCGACCGGCTCGACTACCTCAAGGCGGTGGTGCGCCTGGCCGCCGAGCGGGAGGACCTCGGCCCGCCCTTCACCGCGTGGCTGCGGGAGTGGCTGGACGCACGCGCTTGATCACGGTCGCGCAGCACCTCGCGCGGGTGCTGGACGTCGTCCAGCCGCTCGCGCCCCTGCAGCTCGGCCTGATGGACGCGCACGGCTGCGTGCTCACCGAGGACGTCGTCGCCCCGGCCCCGCTGCCGGCCTTCGACAACAGCTCGATGGACGGCTACGCCGTGCGCGCCGCCGACGTGGCCGGCGCCCGCGAGGACCGGCCGGTGCTGCTGCCGGTGACCGGCGACGTCGCGGCCGGACCGGCCTCCCCGCTGCGGGTCCAGCCGGGCGTCTGCGTCCGCATCATGACCGGCGCGATGATGCCGGCCGGCGCGGACGCGGTGGTCCCGCTGGAGTGGACCGACGGCGGCGTCGCGCAGGTCAGCATCCGCAAGGCCGCCCCCGTCGGCGCGCACGTGCGGACCATCGGCGAGGACGTCGCCGAGGGCGAGGTCGTGCTGCCCGAGGGCACGCACCTGGGCGCCGTGCAGATCGGGCTGGCCGCCGCGGTCGGCCGCTCCCGGCTGATGGTCCGCCCGCGGCCGCGCGTCGTGGTGGTCAGCACCGGCAGCGAGCTGACCGAGGCAGGCGCGCCGCTCGCGCCCGGCCGCATCTACGACAGCAACAGCCTGGCGCTCACCGCCGCCGCCGTCGAGGCCGGGGCGATCGCCTACCGGGTCGGCATCGTCCCGGACGACCCCCGCCAGCTGGCCTCCACGCTGGAGGACCAGCTCGTGCGCGCGGACGTGCTGGTGACGAGCGGCGGCGTGTCCGTCGGGGCGTACGACGTGGTGAAGGAGGTGCTGTCCCGCCTGGGCACCGTCGGCTTCGACAAGGTCGCCATGCAGCCGGGCATGCCGCAGGGCTTCGGCACCATCGGCCCCGACGCCACCCCCGTCTTCGGCCTGCCCGGCAACCCGGTCAGCGCGCTGGTCTCCTTCGAGGCGTTCGTGCGGCCGGCCCTGCGCAAGATGCTGGGCGCGACGCCCATCGAGCGCCCCCGGGTGCGCGCCGTGACCAGCAAGGCCCTCACCTCGCCGGCCGGCAAGCGGTCGTTCCTGCGGGTGGCCCTCGAGGTCAAGAAGGGGGCGTACGTCGTGACGCCCGTGAGCGGACCCGGCTCGCACCTGCTGGCCGGCCTGTCGCGGGCCAACGCCCTGGCCGTCGTGCCGGAGGACGTGGAGAAGGTGGCGGCCGGCGAGCCCGTCGACGTGCTCGTGCTCGAGCGGCGCGGCCGATGAGCGGCTTCACGCACCTCGACGAGGCCGGCGCGGCCCGGATGGTCGACGTCACCGGCAAGGACGTCACCGCCCGTACCGCGACCGCCACCGGCCGGGTCGACCTGTCGCCGGAGTGCGTCGCGCTGCTGCGCGGGGAGGGCGTGCCGAAGGGCGACGCCCTCGCCGTGGCGCGGGTCGCCGGGATCATGGGCGCCAAGCGCACGCCCGACCTGGTGCCGCTCTGCCACCCGATCGGGCTGTCCGGCGTCACGGTCGACCTCGTCGTCGACGACGCCGGTGTCGCCGTCACCGCGACCGCGCGCACCGCCGACCGCACCGGCGTCGAGATGGAGGCGCTGACCGCGGTCACCGTCGCCTGCCTCACCGTCGTCGACATGACCAAGGCCGTCGACCCGCGAGCCGTCATCGGCAGCATCCAGGTGGAGAGCAAGACCGGCGGCAAGACGGGCGACTGGCAGCGATGACCTGGCGCGCCGGCGTCATCACCGTCTCCGACCGCTCCTCGCGCGGCGAGCGCGCGGACTCCTCCGGACCGCTGCTCGCCTCGCTGCTGCGCGAGATCGGCTGCGAGACAGGCGATCCCGTGGTCGTGCCGGACGAGGTGGAGGCCGTGCAGGCCGCGGTGCGGGAGGCGGCCGCGTCGTACGACGTGGTGGTCACCACCGGCGGCACCGGGCTGTCGCCGCGGGACGTCACGCCCGAGGCCGTCCGGCCGCTGCTCGACCGCGAGCTGCCCGGGATCGCCGAGGCGCTGCGGCAGCGGAACGCCGGCAAGGTGCCGACGGCCGTGCTGTCCCGCGGGCTGGCCGGGACCATCGGCACGACCCTGGTCGTCAACCTCCCCGGCTCCACCGGCGGCGTGCGCGATGGCGTCGAGGTCCTGGCGCCAGTGCTCGACCACGCGCTGGCGCAGCTGCGCGGGGGCGACCACTGAGCGCGCCGGGCTGGCCGGCCCGGCTGGCGCACGAGGACGTCGAGGTGCGGCCGCTGCGGGCGCGGGACGCCGCGGCGTGGTCCGAGGTCCGGATCCGCAACCAGCGCTGGCTCACCCCGTGGGAGGGCCGCAACCCCGGCCTGCCCCTGGCCAGCTGGCAGGACCGGCACAGCCCGGCGGTCTTCACCGCGCTGCTGCGCAACCAGCGGCGGGAGGCGCGGGCCGGGCGGGTGCTGCCGATGGCTGTCGTCGTGGACGGCCGGCTGGCCGGTCAGGTGACCGTGAACAGCATCGTGCGCGGGGCCTTCGACTGCGGCTACGTCGGCTACTGGGTGGACGAACGGGAGGCCGGGCGGGGCGTGCTGCCGACGGCCCTCGCGCTCGTGCTCGACCACTGCTTCGGCCCGGTCGGGCTGCACCGCGTCGAGGCGAACGTCCGGCCGGAGAACGCCGCGTCGCGCCGCGTCGTCGACAAGCTCGGCTTCCGCGAGGAGGGCCGGCACGCGAAGTACCTGTTCATCGACGAGGACTGGCGCGACCACCTCTGCTTCGCGCTGCTGCGCGACGACCAGCCGGACGGGGTCCTGCAGGCCTACCTGCAGAAACACGCCTGACGCCCGGCGCGCCGCCGCCACTGCGCGTGCACTGATCACTACCGTTCGGCGCCGTGGGCAGCGGACTGGTACTCCTCGCCATCGTCGGCGCCTGGCTCGCCGTGCTGGTGCCCATGGCCCTGCGTCGGCACGACACCCGGCTCCGCTCGGCCGACCGCTTCCAGGACGCGATGCGGGTCCTCTCCCGCCGCCAGGACCCCACCCGCCAGCGCGCCGCCGCACGCGTCGACGCCGAGGTCGAGGAGCTGCCCACGGGCCGGCTCGCCGACCTGCGCGCCCGCTTCGCCGAGCGCGAGCCGCTGACCCCCGCCGCCCGCCGGCGCCGGCTGCTGCTCGGCCTGGTCGCCGTCGCGCTGGTCACCCTCGTCGGCGCCGTGCTCGGCACGGTCTGGCTGCTCGCCGTGCACCTGCTCGCCGACGTGGCGCTCGGCGCCTTCGTCGTCCACCTGCGCAGGACCGCCGCGCAGCGCGCTGCCCGCGCCCGCCGCGCCGCCGCCCAGCGCCGCCGCGCCCCGCGTCCGGCCGAGCCGGTCGCCGCCGCCGCCGCTGAGCCGCTGCCCGAGCCGGTGCTGCGGGTGCCCGCCCACGTCGCCGGCATCCCGGACCGGATGCCGGCCCGCCCGCAGCCGCTGGCCGGCACCGCCGCCCGCTACGACGAGCTGCCGGCCGCACGCGGCGCGCAGGGCGAGGCCTGGTCGCCGGTGCCCGTGCCGATGCCGACCTACCTCACCGCGCCGACGGCTCCGCGCCGCGTCGTCGACCTCACCACCCCCGGCGCGTACTCCGACGGGCTGGCCGACGCCGAGCGCGAGCTGGGCATCGTCGACGAGGGCCCCGAGCTGGACGAGATCCTCGAGCGCCGCCGGGCGGTCAACGACTGGTAGGCAGCGCTTTCGAGGGGCCCCTGCTAGCCTTTCGACCCGCGGGGCTGTGGCGCAGTCCGGTAGCGCACCTCGTTCGCATCGAGGGGGTCAGGGGTTCGAATCCCCTCAGCTCCACCCGCACGAAGAAGGCCCCGTCCCTCCGGGAACGGGGCCTTCTCTCGTCCGCTCAGATCCAGCTGCTGAACCACATCCGGGACTTCCAGGCCTCGTACGGCAGCGTCTGCGCGGCGAGCACCGGGTAGAGGTAGGCGAAGTTCAGGACGACCACCGCGACGTAGACGCCGATGCCCATCGCGGAGATCGACCGGCGCCGGCTCGAGACGCCGCGCCCGCCGAGCAGCCACCCCGCCACGAGCGCGATCCCCAGGCACATGAACGGCACGGCCGGCAGGGCGTAGAACAGGAACATCGTGCGGCTGTCGAGGTCGTCCCGGATCCACGGGACGATCGCCGCGAGCACCATCGCGACCGCCGCCGCGGGCCGCCAGTCGCGCTTGGCCAGCCACAGCCAGACCAGCAGGAACAGCACCGGGATCGTGGCCCACCAGATCGCCGGCGTGCCGATGGCGAGCACCTCGCGCGAGCACGACTCGACCTTGCAGCCGTAGTCCCCGAGCCCCACGCCGGCCGGGTAGTAGTACGACACCGGCCGGGCCAGCACCAGCCAGCCGGAGGGGTGCGACTGGTACGGGTGCTTCTGGCGGAGCTCGTCGTGGAAGTCGAACTGCGCCACGTGGTAGTGCCACCAGGAGCGCAGCGCGTCCGGCACGAGCCCGGTCAGGCCGCCGGCCGGGTTCGCCTCCGCCCAGCCGCGGTCCCAGGCGAGCTGGTCCGCCGCGCTGCTCGCGAACCAGCCGGCCCACGACAGCAGGTAGACGGCCGCCGGCAGCACGATCAGCGTGAGCAGCACGAGGTAGCCCGAGCGCAGCAGCGTCGACCGGGCCGGTGCGCGCACCCCGGCGGTGCGGCGGGCGCCGACCTCCCAGGCGAAGGCCAGCAGCACCAGCACGATGACGTAGTAGAGGCCGCTCCACTTCGTGGCGACGGCCGCACCGAGGCTCAGCCCGGCGGCGATCCGCCACGGCCGCCAGCCCAGCCGCGGCCCCCAGCCGGCCAGCTCCTCGTCGTCGGTGACCGCCAGCCGCCGTCGTACGGCGTCCCGGTCCGCGACCAGGCAGGCGAAGGCGCACAGCACCCACAGCGCGAGGAAGACGTCGAGCATCGCGACGCGGCTCTGCACGAAGTGCAGGCCGTCCAGGGTCAGCAGCAGCCCGGCCAAGCAGGCCAGCACGAGGGAGCCGGTCATCCGCAGCGTGACGCGCACGAGCACGACCACCATGATCGTCCCGGCCACGGCAGCCGCGATGCGCCAGCCGAACTCGTTGACGCCGAACGCGCGCATGCCCAGCGCGATCGCCCACTTGCCGAGCGGCGGGTGGACGATGAAGCCGGCCTGGCCGTTCGGGATGCAGTCCGCGTTGCCGCCCTCGGTGCCGGCCTCCACGCCGTAGCGGAGCAGGTTCTGCGCGTCGCAGGCGTAGTAGATCTCGTCGAAGATGCGCCCGCGCGGGATGTCCAGCCGCACGACGCGGAGCACGCCGGCGAGCAGGCCGATCGCGAGCGTCGCGAGCCAGCCGCCGCGGCCGCTGGTCGGCGGGAGGATCCGCGTGCGCCACGCGCCGTCCGGCGTCGCGGGGGGAGCGGGGGTGGCCTCGGCTCGCTCGAGCGTCGCGGTCATGGGGCCACCCTAAGGAACTGCGACACTCCGTGGATGCCCCTCGTCCTCGCCGGCGCGCCCATCGGGCAGGCCGACGACGCGAGCCCGCGCCTGGTGGCCGCGCTCGCCTCGGCCGAGCTGGTCGCCGCCGAGGACACCCGCCGGCTGCACCGGCTGTGCGCCGACCTCGGCGTCGAGCTCTCCGGCCGGGTCGTCAGCTACTTCGAGGGCAACGAGGCGCAGCGGACCCCGCAGCTGCTCGAGGCCCTGCGCGCGGGGCAGCGCGTCGTCCTGGTCACCGACGCCGGCATGCCGACGGTGTCCGACCCGGGCTACCGCCTCGTCGCGGCCGCCGCCGAGGAGGGGCTGCCCGTCACCTGCGTCCCCGGCCCGTCCGCCGTCACGACCGCGCTGGCCGTCAGCGGCCTGCCCACGGACCGCTTCTGCTTCGAGGGCTTCCTGCCGCGCAAGGCCGGTGAGCGCCGGGCGCGCCTCGCCGCCCTGCAGGCCGAGCCCCGCACGGCCGTCCTGTTCGAGGCCCCGCACCGGCTGGCCGACGCCCTCGCCGACATGGCCGCCGTCCTCGGCGGCACCCGCCGCGCCGTCGTCTGCCGCGAGCTCACCAAGACCTACGAGGAGGTCGTCCGCGGCACCCTCGACGACCTCGTGGCGTGGGCCCAGGCCGGCGTCCGCGGCGAGGTCACCCTCGTCCTCGCCGGCGCCGAACCCCGCACCGAAGAGCTCAGCCCGACCGAGCTCGTGCGGCTGGTGGCCGTCCGAGAGGCCGCAGGTCTCACCCGCAAAGAAGCGATGGCCGCGGTGACGTCGGAGACCGGTCAGCCCCGGTCAGCCGTCTACGACGCGCTCGTCGCAGCCAAGCAGCCGAAGACCGGCGGCGACGTCGTAGGACCGTAGAAGGCGCGAGGAACGAGCGCCCAGGTCCAAGACGTCGCTGCGGGTCGGAGGCGGACACGGCAGCGATCTAGGGTGACGCCATGTCGTCCCGCGTCCTCACTGCCGTCGCCTGGCCGTACGCCAACGGCCCTCGGCACATCGGCCACGTCGCGGGCTTCGGCGTCCCCTCGGACGTCTTCAGCCGCTACTCCCGGATGGCCGGCCGCGACGTCCTGATGGTCAGCGGCACCGACGAGCACGGCACGCCGATCCAGGTGCAGGCCGACCGCGAGGGCGTCACCGCGCGCGAGCTCGCGGACCGCTACAACCGCGTGATCGCCGAGGACCTGCAGGGGCTCGGCATGTCGTACGACCTGTTCACGCGCACGACGACCCGCAACCACTACGCGGTCGTGCAGACGCTGTTCACGGCGCTGCACGAGAACGGCTACGTCGTCGAGCGCTCGCAGCTGTCGGCGATCGACCCGACGACGGGTCGCGGGCTGCCCGACCGCTACGTCGAGGGCACCTGCCCGATCTGCTCGTACGACGGCGCCCGCGGCGACCAGTGCGACAACTGCGGCAACCAGCTCGACCCGCAGGACCTCGTCAACCCGCGCAGCAAGATCGACGGCAAGGCGCCGACGTTCGTCGAGAGCGCGCAGTTCTTCCTCGAGCTGCCGGCGTTCGCGGCGGCGCTCGGCAGCTGGCTGCAGACCCGCAAGGGCTGGCGCCCGAACGTCCTGAAGTTCAGCGAGAACCTCGTCGCCGACCTCAAGCCGCGCGCCATCACCCGCGACCTCGACTGGGGCGTGCCGATCCCGCTGCCGGCGTGGAAGGACCGCACGGACAAGCGGATCTACGTCTGGTTCGACGCGGTGATCGGCTACCTGTCGGCGTCGGTCGAGTGGGCCCGCCGTACGGGCGACCCGGACGCGTGGCGGCCGTACTGGGACGGCAGCGCCGACGCCCGCTACTTCATGGGCAAGGACAACGTCGTCTTCCACTCGGTCATCTGGCCGGCGATCCTGCTCGGCGCCAGCGGCAGGCCGGCCGGCACGCCGGGGCCGATGGGCGAGCTGCAGCTGCCCACGGAGGTGGTGAGCAGCGAGTTCCTCACGATGGAGGGCCGCAAGTTCAGCTCGTCCCGCAGCGTCGTCATCTACGTGCGCGACGTGCTCGAGCGGTACGGCGCCGACCCGCTGCGCTACTACCTGTCGGTGGCGGGGCCGGAGACGAGCGACACCGACTTCACGTGGGACCAGTTCGTCACGCGCAACAACACCGAGCTGGTGGCCGGCTGGGGCAACCTCGTGAACCGGTCGCTCTCGCTGGTGCACAAGAACCTCGGCGCGATCCCCGCACCCGGTGAGCTCACCGGTGACGACCTCGCGGTGCTCGACGCGTCGAAGGCGGCGTTCGCCACGGTGGGCGCGCACCTGGACCGCTCGCAGCAGAAGGCGGCCATCACCGAGGCGATGCGCGTCGTGGGCGAGGCGAACAAGTACCTGTCGGACCAGGCGCCGTGGAAGCTCAAGGACGACCCGGCCCGCCGCGACTCCGTGCTGCACGTGGCCCTGCAGCTCGTCGACGACGCCAAGGCGCTGCTCACCCCCTTCCTGCCGGAGTCGGCCGACGCGGTCGACGCGATGCTCGGCGGCGACCGCCCGTGGGCCGGTCAGCCGGAGCTGCGCGAGGTCGAGGACCTGGACGGCGGCCCGGGCTACCCGGTGCTCATGGGCGACTACGACACGGCAGCGGTGTGGGAGTCGCGGCCGATCCGCGTCGGCCAGCCGGTGGCCGCCCCGACGCCGCTGTTCCGCAAGCTCGACCCGTCCGTCGTGGACGAGGAGCTGGCCCGGCTCGAGGGCGCGTGAGCCGGTCGCACGGCCGGGTGGGTGACCCGCCGCCGCTGCCGGAGCCGCTGGCCGTCCCGGTGCTGGACAGCCACGCGCACCTCGACCTCATGGACGTCGACGTCGACGAGGCGCTCGCGGCCGCGCGGTCCGTGGGCATCGACGTGGTGGTGCAGGTCGGCGTCGACCTGCCCTCCAGCCGGTGGTCCGCGGAGGTCGCCGCGCGCCACGACGACGTGCACGCCGCCGTCGCGCTGCACCCGAACGAGGCCGGCCGCGGCGCCGCCGACGACGAGGCGCTGCGCGAGGTCGAGCAGCTGGCCGCGCTGCCGCAGGTGGTGGCGGTCGGCGAGACCGGGCTCGACTTCTTCCGGACCGAGACGACCGAGGGGCACCGCCTGCAGGAGGAGTCCTTCCGCGCGCACATCGCCATCGCGAAGCGCACGGGGACCGCGCTGGTCATCCACGACCGGGACGCCCACGACGACGTCGTCCGCGTGCTGCTGGACGAGGGCGCGCCCGAGCGGGTCGTCCTCCACTGCTTCTCCGGCGGCCCGGAGCTGGCCCGCACCTGCGCGGAGCACGGCTGGTGGATGAGCTTCGCCGGGCCGGTCACCTTCAAGGCCAACGACGCCCTGCGGGAGGCCGTGCAGGTCGCCCCGGTGGAGCTGCTGCTCGTCGAGACCGACGCGCCGTTCCTCACGCCGGTGCCGTTCCGCGGGCGCCCGAACGCCCCGTACCTCGTGCCCCTCACGGTGCGCGCCATGGCGGCGGCCAAGGGCGTGGACCTCGACGCGCTGTGCACCGCGATCGCGGGCAACGGACGGCGCGCTTTCGCCCTCTGAGGCCCGCTGTGGGCGGCTTCACACGATCGTCATGAAGATGCGGCCTGACCTGCAGGTCTTCCCCCACCGGACGTCGAACGAGCCCCTCGGAAGGCGGTCCTGCCCCCACCTCGGACTTGGACGACCGGGGCAGGGGCCGTACCGTCGGACGCAGAGAAGCCGGGATCGCGGTAGTACGTCCTGGTTGCACCGCCTGACCCGCCCCCCGCCCGGGGACGGGCTCGCAGACGCGTGCAGCCTCCGTGTGCCCGGGTCGCACCACGCTTGGAGCACCGTGCCCAACCCGCCTGCCCTCCTGTCCGCCGCTGCCCGCCGCCCCGCGGTCCCGCTCGTGCTGGGCGTCCTGCTGACGGCCCTGCTGGCCAGCGGCATCGCCTGGTCGATGACCGGCAAGACCGCGCTGCTGTCGGTCGACGGACAGGTGCAGGAGGTGGACTTCCGCGGCGACACCGTCGGGGACGTCCTCGCGGCCGCCGGCCTCGAGGCCGGGGCGCGCGACGTGCTCGTGCCGGCCGCCGGCAGCGAGGTCGAGGACGGCGAGCGCATCGCGCTGCGCCGCGCCCGGCTGCTCACCCTCGTCGTGGACGGCAAGGAGAAGCAGGTCTGGGTGACCGCCTCCTCCGTCGACGAGGCGCTCGACCAGATCGGCCTGCGCGACGGCGCCCTCGCGCTGTCGGCCAGCCGCTCGCGCGGCATCCCGCTCGAGGGCCTGCGCCTCGCGGTGACCACGCCGAAGCAGGTCACGATCGTCGCCGACGGCGCGACCAAGGCGCTGAGCACGACGGCCCCGACCGTGCGCGACGCGCTCATCGCCGCCGGCATCCGCCTCGACGGCGACGACCGCATCTCGGCCACCCGCACCACGCCGCTCACCCCCGGCATGACGATCCGCGTGACGCGCATCAGCACCTACCGCAGCACCGAGACGGTCGCCGTGCCGTTCGGCACCGAGCGCCGCGAGGACGCCGAGATGCTCAAGGGCGAGACCAAGGTCCTGCGGGCCGGCAAGGCCGGCGCCGTGCGCCGCACCGTCGAGAAGACCTACGCCGACGGCGGCCTGGAGAAGACCACCGTGCTGTCCAGCACGACGATCAGCGCTCCGGTCGGGCGCGTGCTGGCCGTCGGCACCAAGGCCCGTCCGGCCGCGCGGAGCAGCGCCCGTCGCAGCACCGGCGGCGCCGACAGCCTGAACTGGCCGGCGCTGGCCCGCTGCGAGTCCGGCGGCAACCCGCGTGCGGTCAGCAGCAGCGGTGCCTATCGCGGCCTGTACCAGTTCTCCTTCTCCACCTGGCGCGGCGTCGGTGGCTCCGGCGACCCGGCTGCGGCCAGCCCGGACGAGCAGACCTACCGGGCCAAGCTGCTCTACAACCGCTCCGGCGCCGGCCAGTGGCCGGTCTGCGGGAAGCAGCTGTTCACGTAGACATGCAGGCATGAGCCTCCTCACGGCCGCTGACGTCCGCGCGCTCGCGAACCGGCTCGACCTGCGCCCGACCAAGACCCTCGGGCAGAACTTCGTCATCGACCCCAACACCGTGCGGCGCCTCGTGCGCACCGCCGGTGTCGGGGTCGACGACGTCGTGGTGGAGGTCGGGCCGGGCCTCGGCTCGCTGACGCTCGGCCTGCTCGAGGTCGCCACCCGCGTCGTCGCCGTCGAGATCGACCCGGTGCTCGCGGGGGAGCTGCCCGCCACCGTCGCCTCGCGGCTGCCCGAGCGCGCCGACCGCCTCGACGTCGTCCTGCAGGACGCGCTGACCCTCGAGTCCGTACCGGGCCCGCCGCCGACCGCCTTCGTCGCGAACCTGCCGTACAACGTCGCGGTTCCCGTGCTGCTGCGCCTGCTGGAGCACCTGCCGTCGCTGCGCACCGGGCTGGTGATGGTGCAGGCCGAGGTCGCGGACCGGCTGGTGGCGCCGCCCGGCAGCCGCACCTACGGCATCCCGTCCGTGAAGGCCGCCTGGTACGCCGAGGTGCGCCGCGCCGGCGCCATCGGCCGCAACGTCTTCTGGCCCGCGCCGCACGTCGACTCCGGCCTGGTCGCGTTCACCCGCCGCGAGCCGCCGCCCGGCGACCGGCTGGCCACCTTCGCCGCGGTCGACGCGGCGTTCGCGCAGCGCCGCAAGACGCTGCGCGCAGCACTCGCCGGGTGGGCAGGGTCCGCCGCCGCCGCCGAGGAGCGGCTGCGCGCGGCGGGCATCGACCCGGGCGCGCGCGGGGAGGTCCTGGGTGTCGACGACTTCGCCCGCCTGGCCTCGACTCCCGTAGCCTGAAGCACTTCCCCCTGAGCTTGGAGCCCGTCCTGCCTGCCCGCCGTGCGCATGACCGCGTGACCGTGCGCGCACCCGCCAAGGTCAACCTGCACCTCTCGGTGGGGCAGACGCGCGCAGACGGCTTCCACGACCTGACGACGGTCTTCCAGGCCGTGGGGCTCTACGACGACGTCGAGCTGGAGCGGGCCGCCGCACTGGACGTGACCGTCACCGGCGAGGGCGCCGCCGACGTGCCGCTCGACGACACGAACCTCGCCGTGCGTGCAGTGCGCCTCGTCGCCGAGCACACCGGCAACGACCCCGCGCTCTCGATCCGCATCCGCAAGGGCATCCCGGTCGCGGGCGGCTGCGCGGGCGGCTCCGCGGACGCCGCCGCCGCGCTCGTGGGGTGCGACGCCCTGTGGGGCACGGCCCTGTCCAAGGACGAGCTGGCTGCGCTCGGCGCGAAGCTCGGCAGCGACGTGCCGTTCTCGCTGCACGGGGGCACGGCCCTCGGCACCGGCCGCGGCGAGCAGCTCACCCCGGTGCTCGGCCAGGGGAGCTACTCCTGGGTGCTCGCGCTGTCCGAGGGCGGGCTCTCGACGCCGGCCGTCTACGGCCAGCTCGACAAGCAGCGCGAGACCGGCCCGGTGGGCGTCGTGCGCGACCCGGCCGACGTGCTCACCGCGCTGCGCTCCGGCGACCCGGTCGCGCTCGGCCGCGCGCTCGGCAACGACCTGCAGTCCGCGGCCGTCGCGCTGAAGCCCGCCCTGCGCCTGCTGCTCGAGACCGGCCGCGACCTGGGCGCCCTCGGCGCCATCGTCTCCGGTTCCGGCCCCACCGTCGCGCTCCTCGCCCGCGACGAGGGGCACGCCGTGGCGCTCGCCTCGTCCCTCGCCGGGCAGGGCGTCTGCTCGACGGTCCGACGCGCCGACGGCCCCGTCGCCGGCGCCCGCGTGGTGGAGGCGTCGTAGTGGCCGTCAACCTGGTCAACCTCGAGAACGTCACCGTCGCGCACGGCACCCGCCTGCTGATGGACGGCGTCTCGCTCGGCGTCTCCGAGGGCGACCGCATCGGCGTCGTCGGGCGCAACGGCGGCGGCAAGACGACGCTGCTCAAGACGCTCATCAAGGCCGAGGAGCCGCACTCCGGCCGGGTCACCCACACCAGCGGCCTGCGCGTGGGCGTGCTCACGCAGGACGTGCGCGTCGACGTCCGGCTGACGGCGCACCAGGCGATCCTCGGCGAGACGGCCGAGCACACCTGGGCCGGCGACGCCCGCGTGCGCGAGGTGCTGGACGGCCTGGGGCTGCACGGGATCGGCCTCGACTCGGTGATCGAGACGATGTCCGGCGGCGAGCGCCGCCGCGTCGCGCTGGCCTCCCTGCTCGTGCAGGAGTGGGACCTGCTCGTCCTCGACGAGCCGACCAACCACCTCGACGTCGAGGGCGTCGCGTGGCTGGCCGCCCACCTCACTCAGCGCAGCCCGTCGCAGGCCCACCTGGTGGTGACCCACGACCGGTGGTTCCTCGACGAGGTGAACACCACGACGTGGGAGGTCCACGACGGCGTCGTCGACTCCTACGAGGGCGGCTACTCCGCCTACGTGCTCGCCCGCGCCGAGCGCGACCGGATGGCGTCGACCGCGGAGCAGAAGCGCCTGCAGCTGGTGAAGAAGGAGCTGGCCTGGCTGCGGCGCGGCCCGCCCGCGCGCACCAGCAAGCCGCAGTTCCGCATCGACGCGGCCAACGCCCTCATCGCCGACGAGCCGCCGGCGCGCGACGACATCGCCCTGCAGCGGTTCTCGGCTGCCCGCCTCGGCAAGACGGTCTACGAGCTGCACGACGTGTCGCTGGCGTTCGAGAAGCGGGTGCTGTTCGACCACGTCGACTGGAACTTCGGCCCGGGCGACCGCGTCGGCATCGTGGGCGTCAACGGCGCCGGCAAGTCGACGATGCTCAAGATGCTCGTCGGCCAGCAGGCGCCGGACGAGGGCCGCGTCGTCGTCGGGCCAGACAGTCAAGCCGGCCTACCTGTCGCAGGAGGTCGCCGAGCTCGACCCGTCCCTGCGCGTGCTCGAGGCCGTCGAGCAGGTCGGCGAAGGTGGTCGACCTGGGCGGCGGCAAGACCGTCGGCGCGTCCACGCTCGCGGACCGCTTCGGCTTCACCGGCAACGCGCAGTGGACCCGCGTCGGCGACCTGTCCGGTGGCGAGCGCCGGCGGCTGCAGATCCTGCGGCTGCTCATGGGCGAGCCCAACGTGATCCTGCTCGACGAGCCGACCAACGACCTCGACATCGACACGCTGACCGCCCTGGAGGACCTGCTCGACGGCTGGCCCGGCACGCTCGTCGTGGTCAGCCACGACCGGTACTTCCTGGAGCGGGTCACCACCGTGACCGCGTCCCTCATGGGCGACGGGACCGTCAAGGCGCTGCCCGGCGGCGTGGAGCAGTACCTCGCCGAGCGGGTCAAGCAGGCGCCGGCGTCCGCCCCGAAGAGCAAGGGCGGCGGCGACTCCCGCGCCGCGAGGAAGGAGCTGTCGAAGGTCGAGCGCGAGATCGGCCGGCTGGACAAGCGGTCCGCGGAGCTGCAGGCGCAGATGGCCGCACAGGCCAGCGACTTCGCCGCGGTGGCCGCGCTCGACGAGCAGCTGCGCACGGTGCAGGCAGAGAAGGCCGCGCTGGAGGACACCTGGCTGGAGCTCTCCGAGGCGCTCGACTAGGCGAGCGCGGCGGCGGGACAGCCGGCAGCCGGAGGACGTCCGGGCGGTCGTACCACCGCCGTCGGACGGCTACGAGACGCGCACCCTGCCCGGCGGCTCGTACAGCTCTCCCGAGACCGCCGGCAGCGCAGGCACTCTCGTGGCGGTGCGGCCGCCCTCGCGGACCAGCCGGGCCAGGACGACCGCGTCGCGCAGGGCTGCTCCGCCAGGGTCGTTGTTCGTGTAGACGTAGGCGTCCTCGTCGTCGTCCCACGTGTCGGCCAGCCGCGCGGTCCACTCGCGCAGGACGCTCTCGTCGTACGGCCAGAAGGCCTCGCCGCCGCCGTGGTGCAGGCGCAGGTAGCCCCAGTCGGTCGTGCGCCACAGCGGCGCGACGGGGCGGCTGTCGCGGTCGGACCAGACCAGCGCGGCCCGGCGGGCGACCAGCACGTCGCGCAGGTCCGGGTTCCACCACGAGTCGTGCCGCGGCTCGACCGCGACGCGCGTCCCGGCGGGGAAGCAGGCCAGGCAGCGGTCCAGCGCGGCCGGGTCGGACGGCAGGTTCGGCGGGAGCTGCAGCAGCACGGCACCGAGGCGGTCGCCGAGCGCGGCCACCCGGTCCATGAGGCGCGCGACCGGCTCCTCGGGCTCCTGGAGGCGCTTGACGTGCGAGAGGAAGCGCGAGGCCTTGACGGTCACGACGTAGTCAGCGGGCGTCCGGGCGCGCCACTGCGCGAAGACCTCGCGGTCGGGCAGCCGGTAGAAGCTGTTGTTCACCTCGGTGGTCGCGAAGGCCGCCGCGTGGTGCTCCAGCCACAGCCGCTGCGGCAGCTTCGCGGGGTAGAAGCGGCCGCGCCAGTCGCGGTACTGCCACCCGGAGGTGCCGACGAGGACGGGCATGCGCACGGGGTACCCGGGACCGCGGGAGTGACTCGCGGACGACCGGGTAGCCGGGCCCCGCAGGCACTTCCTCCGTACCGCAGGAGAGATCTCATGGTGGCCACCACTGACGGCACCCGCTCGCTCAACCGCACGCTCGCGCTCGTGTTCGGTGCCGTCTACACGCTCGTCGGCATCGCCGGCTTCTTCGTCAGCGAGAGCTTCATCAGCAAGTCCGACGACGACCTGCTCGGCTTCCAGGTCAACCACCTGCACAACATCGTGCACCTGCTGATCGGCCTCGGCCTCATCGCCGCTTCGAAGCGGCACGACACGGCCCGCTCGGCGAACCTCGCGATCGGCGCGACCTACCTGCTGCTCGGCGTCTTCGGCCCGCTCATCAACGGCAGCGCGCTCGACGTCATCGCCCTGAACGACTGCAGACAACTGGCTGCACGTGGCCTCCGGCCTGCTGCTCGCCGGCGTCGCCGTGCTCGCGGACAAGACGGCCCGCACCCGCGTCTAGGAGGCGTCGCGCTGGTCCAGGTGCGCCTGCAGCTTCTTCTTGATGCGCTGCAGCGCGTTGTCGACGGACTTCACGTGCCGCTGCAGCATCGCGGCGATCTGGTCGTAGGACTTGCCCTCGACGTGGTGCCGCAGCACCTGCGCCTCGAGGTCCGAGAGCACCTCGTCGAAGTGCTGCTGCAGCGCACGCAGCTGCTCGGCGGAGACCACCGCCGTCGCCGGGTCCGCCGAGGCGAGGGCCGGCACGAGATCGCCGAGGCAGGTGCCGTCGCCCCCCTCGACCGGCCGGTCCAGCGAGATCGACTGGCTGAGCGGGGCGTGCTTCAGGCGGGTGGCGCCCTTGACGGCGCTGACGATCTGGCGCGTGACGCACAGCTCGGCGAAGGTGCGGAAGGAGGCGCCGCGGTCGGGCTGGAAGTCGCGGATGGCCTTGTAGAGGCCGATCATCCCCTCCTGCACCACGTCCTCGCGGTCGCTGCCGACCAGGAAGTACGAGCGGGCCTTGCTGCGCGCGAGCACCCGGTAGCGGTCGAGCAGCTCGACCACCGCGCTCTCGTCGCCGGCCCGGGCCTGCAGGACGAGCTCGGTCTCCCCGCAGCCGCAGGGGCAGCCGGGTGCCGGCGCGGGACCAGCCGTGCCCCCGGCCGCGCGCAGCGGCTCCGGCACGTCCTCGCGCAGGTCGACCGTGGGCTCGCGCTCGAGCAGGTCCGCGGCGACGGCGGCGCCGGCGTCCTCGATGGTCAGCACGGCAGGACGCTAGGCGCCGGCGTCGGATCCCTCTACGGAGGTGCGGCTGCGCAGGCCCGGCGCGGTCTCCAGCGCCGACAGGCCGTTCCACGCCAGGTTGACCAGGTGGGCGGCCACCTCGTCGCGGCCCGGTTCGCGGTTGTCGAGCCACCACTGCCCGACCAGCGCGACCTGCCCGACCAGCGCTTGGGAGTAGAGGCCGGCCAGCGTCGTCTGGAAGCCGCGGGCCGCGAACTCCGCCGCCAGGATGTGCTCCACCCGGCCGGCGACGTCGCTGATGATCGTGGCGAAGCCGCCGCTGTCGGCCAGCTGCGCCGGCGACTCGCGCACCAGGATGCGGAAGCCGTCGGACTCGTCCTCGACGTAGGTGAGCAGGGCGAGCGTCGCCTGCTCGAGCAGCGCACGCGGGGAGTCGGCGGTGAGGGCGCCGGTGAAGCGGGTGAGCAGGCGCTGGACCTCGCGGTCGACGACGACGGCGTACAGCCCCTCCTTGCCGCCGAAGTGCTCGTACACGACGGGCTTCGAGACGCCGGCCCGCAGGGCGACCTCCTCGACCGACGTGCCGTCGAACCCGCGCTCGGCGAACAGCCGCCGTCCGACGTCGAGCAGCTGCTCACGGCGCTGGCTGCCGGTCATGCGCACGCGGCGCACGGGCAGGGGGGCGGTCACCGCCGCAGTGTGTCGTGCGCGGGCGCTCGTCAGGCGCTCTTCGCCACCCGCCGCGCGTCGAGGCGCTCCGGCTTGGGCCAGCGGACGTCGGTCGCCCAGCCGAGCTTCTCGAAGCCCCGGATGCACTCGGCGCTGGTGTCGAACTGCCAGCGGTCGACGCCGTGCCGCGCGGCGGTCGGGTCGGCGTGGTGCAGGTTGTGCCAGCTCTCGCCCATGGAGATGAAGGCGAGCGGCCAGACGTTGCGCGACTGGTCGCGGGTCAGGAACGGGCGCGTGCCGAAGGCGTGGCAGATGGAGTTGATGGACCACGTGACGTGGTGCAGCACCGCGACGCGCACCAGGCTCGCCCAGAAGAAGGCGGTGAGCGCGCCGGACCAGAAGCCGTCGCCGACGGCCGCCGCCCACGCGCCGCCGAGCAGCGCCGGCAGGGCCAGGCTGACGAGCACCCACACCGGGAAGAGCCTGTTCACGCGGTGCACGGCCTTGTCGGCGAGCAGGTCGGGGGCGAAGCGCTTCTGGTCGGTCTGCTCGACGTCGAACAGCCAGCCGACGTGCGCGTGCCACAGGCCCTTGCACAGCGCGCGGAAGCTCGTGCCGTAGCGCCACGGGCTGTGCGGGTCGCCCTCCTTGTCGGAGTACGCGTGGTGGCGGCGGTGGTCGGCGACCCAGCGGGTGACCGGCCCCTCGATCGCCATCGAGCCGGCGACGGCCAGCGCGACGCGCAGCGGCGCTGGTCGCCTTGAAGGAGCCGTGCGTGAAGTAGCGGTGGAAGCCGACCGTGATGCCGTGGCCGGTGACCGCGTAGAAGACGGTGCTGAGCACGACGTCCCGCCACGACAGGCCGTGGCCCCACAGGACGAAGCCGCTGGCGACGACGGCGAGCAGCGGCACGGCGATGAACGCGGCCAGCGCGACCTGCTCCAGGTGGGCCCACAGCCTCGTGCGCGGGATGTCCTGCAGCGGCCGGGCCTCGTCGGCCTCGTACTCGACGGTGGTGACGGGAGCGTCCAGGAGCGTCAAAGCAGGATCCTCTGGGGCGGGGAGTTCGGCTACGCAACCGTAACCTACGCCTCCGTAGGTACGTCCAGCCCGCGACCCCCGTACATCGCCCCGTCCGCCCGCGCGACCAGCTCGTGCGCCGGCTCGTCCGGCCGCGCCGTCGCGAGGCCCACGCTGACCGAGCCGTCACCGGCCAGGTCGCCGTTCACCAGCCCGAAGCGCGCCTGCGCGTCGTGCTCGCCGAGCCCGGACAGCACGCAGACGAACTCGTCGCCGCCGTAGCGGACCACCAGGTCGTACGGCCGGAGCCGGGCGCGCAGCACCGCGGCCACGCGGGCCAGCAGCCGGTCCCCGGCGGCGTGCCCGCCGCGGTCGTTGACCTGCTTCAGGCCGTCCACGTCGACGAAGGCGACCGTCAGCGGCTGGTCCGACCGCTGGGACCGGCGCACCTCGCGCTCGAGCTGCAGCAGCCCGGCGCCGCGGACGTACGCGCCGGTGAGGGCGTCCAGCGAGGCGTCCTCGCGGTCGCGCGCCGAGGCGTCGCGGTCCGCGTGCGCCGTGTCCCGGTCGCCCTCGGCCTGGCCGCGCTCGGTCGCCCCCGACCCGCGGTCGGTCTGGGAGGTGCTGCGGTCGAGCTCGGCCGCCACCCGTGACTCCGCCCCCGCGTCCCGGTCCTGCGAGGCCTGCTGCCGGTCCGCGGCAGCCTCCCGCCGGCTGCGGTCCGGGTCGCCCGCCGCACCCCGCTCCTCGCGCAGCGCCGCCGCCCGGTCCCGCCCGTCCGCCGCCGCATCGCGGGCGTCCGCCGCAGCGTCCCGCGCGAACGAGGCCAGGTCGCGCCGGTCGGCCATGTCGTCGCGGACGTCGCCCGCGTCGTCCCGTTCGTCCGCGGCGGTGTCCCGCACGTCGGCCGCATGGTCGCGCACCTGCGCGGCCTCGTCCCGCGACGCGGCGTCCTGCGGGGGTGCCGTCATGGCGTCCGTCCTGCTCGGAGCGGCGGCACGACGTCCCGGGCGCTGGTGCCCACCGTCCCACCTGCGGCACCGCGCGCGTGGCCGTTCTGTCGTACCCGACGGGGATCCTGCTCGTGGAGGGTCGAGCGGAGCGGGAGGGGCTCGATCCAGCGTGGGCAGGCACCGGACGGCGGAGGAGAAGCGCGAGCTCTGGGAGCGCGCACGGGCGCTGCGGGCGGCGGGGCGGTCGCGGCGGGAGATCCAGCGCGAGCTGGGCATCGGGGACGACCTGGCCAGGGCGTTCCTGACCGGGGTGCCGCTGCCGGACGCGCTCGCCCGGCCGCGGGCCAAGGACGCGGATCGCGAGGCCGCAGTGGCGCTGCGGGAGGCGGGCAGGACGTACGACGAGATCGCCGCGGAGCTCGGCGTCTCGAAGAGCACCTGCTCGCTGTGGCTGCGGGACCTGCCACGACCGGAGGCGGACCCGCGACGGGCGGCGGACGCGCAGGAGCGGCGGCTGGAGGCGCTGCGCGCGCGGGCACGCAGGGACCGTGAGGAGCGCGACGAGGCGGGGCGTCAGGTGACGGCTGCTGCCGCCGCCAGCCTCGGCGCCATCACGTCGCGCGACCTGGTGCTCGCCCTCGCCGTCTCCTACTGGTGCGAGGGAGCAAGACGCAAGCCGTGGAGCCGGGGCAAGCGGGTCACGTGGATGAACAGCGACCCGGTGCTCGTCACGCTCTTCCTCGAAGGGCTGGAGCTGCTCGGGGTCGAACGGTGGCGGCTCGCCCCGCGCCTCCAGATCCACGAGAGCGCTGACGAGGTCGCAGCGCGCCGGTGGTGGGCCGAGCACACCGGCGTGCCGCTGGAGCAGTTCCGCAGCAGCACGATCAAGCGGCACAACCCGCTCACCGTCAGGCACAACACCGGCGCCGGCTACCGCGGCTGCCTGTCGATCAACGTGCTGCAGGGCCGTCAGCTGTACGAGGTCCTGGCCGGGCTGGTCCAGGGCCTCGCCACCGGCCCGCGGTGGCCGGAGGAGTGGCACGATGACGAGGTCGTCGTGCCGCGCTGTGCACAGGATGCGACACCTTCCGCCTTGGTGTAATCGGCAGCACGGGATCCTTTGGTGATCTTCGGTCCGGGTTCGAATCCTGGGGGCGGAGCGTTCGGATCCTGGGGCGGGAGCCGTCGGTAGACTCGCCCGCGCCGGGCTCTCCGGACGCACCCCAGCCCCGCGAGGAGCCTTCGTGACCGACGCGCGCCTCGCCGCCGTCGTCGTCCTCGCCGCGGGTGAGGGCACCCGCATGCGGAGCCGGACCACCCCGAAGGTGCTGCACGAGCTGTGCGGCCGCACGCTGCTCGGCCACGTGCTCGCCGCGAACCGCGCGCTGGACCCCGAGCACCTGGTGGTCGTCGTCGGCCACGCCCGCGAGCAGGTCGCCGCGCACGTCGCCGAGGTCGACCCGGCCGCCGTGCCGGTCGTGCAGGAGCCGCAGAACGGCACCGGCCACGCCGTGCAGGTCGCGCTCGCGGACCTGGCCGAGCTGACCGGCACGGTGCTCGTCGTGCTGGGCGACGCGCCGCTGCTGACGACCGCGACGCTGCGCGCGCTGGTCGAGCCGCACCAGGCCGCCGGCGCCGCGACGACGGTGCTCACGGCCGTGCTCGACGACCCCACCGGCTACGGGCGGGTGCGTGCGCGACAGCAGCGGTGCGGTCACCGCGATCGTCGAGCACAAGGACGCCGACGAGGCCGCCCGCGCCGTCCGGGAGATCAACTCCGGCGTCTTCGCCTTCGACGCCGCCCGGCTGCGCGAGGCGCTCGGCCGGCTCACGACCGACAACGCGCAGGGCGAGCTGTACCTCACCGACGTCGTCGCGCTGCACCGCGAGGCGGGGCTGGTCGTGCAGGCGCACGTCGCGCGCCGACGCCGTCGAGACGATGGGCATCAACGACCGGGTCCAGCTGTCGCAGGCCCGCCGCCTGCTCAACGACCGCGTCGTCGAGCAGCACCAGCGTGCCGGCGTCACCTTCGTCGACCCGCAGACCACGCTGGGTCGACGTGCAGGTGCGAGCTCGAGCCGGACGTCGTCGTCGCAGCCCGGCACCCAGCTGCCGGGCGTACGACCGTCGCGGCGGGCGCGGTGGTCGGTCCGGACACCACCCTGACCGACTGCGAGGTCGGGGCCGGACGCGTCCGTGCGTCCGCGCGCACTGCAGCGGGGCCGTCATCGGCCCGGGCGCCACCGTCGGCCCGTTCACCTACCTGCGGCCCGGCACGCGGCTGGGCGCGGAGAGCAAGGTCGGCGGCTTCGTCGAGATCAAGGCCAGCACCGTCGGCGACGGCAGCAAGGTGCCGCACCTGTCCTACGTCGGCGACGCCACGATCGGCGAGCGCAGCAACATCGGCGCGGCGACCGTCTTCGTGAACTACGACGGGCGCGACAAGCACCGGACGGTCGTCGGCGACGACGTACGGATGGGCAGCGACACCATGCTCGTCGCGCCGGTCGAGGTCGGCGACGGCGCCTACACCGCGGCGGGCTCGGTCATCACCGAGGACGTCCCGGCGGGGGCGCTCGGCGTCGGCCGGGCCAAGCAGCGCAACATCGAGGGCTGGGTCGCGCGCAAGCGCCCCACCGACCGGGGGAAGCAGTCATGAGCGGCATCACCATCTCGAGCAGCAAGAACCTCATGCTGTTCTCCGGGCGCGCCTACCCCGAGCTCGCGCAGGAGGTCGGCGCCGCGCTCGGCGTCGACCCGGTGCCGACCAGCGCCTACGAGTTCGCCAACGGCGAGATCTTCGTGCGCTTCGAGGAGTCGGTGCGCGGCTCCGACGCCTTCGTCGTGCAGAGCGTCACGACGCCGGTGAACACCTGGCTGATGGAGACGCTGCTCATGGTGGACGCGCTCAAGCGCGCCTCGGCCAAGCGCATCACCGTCGTGCTGCCCTTCTACCCGTACGCCCGCCAGGACAAGAAGCACCGGGGTCGCGAGCCGATCAGCGCGCGCCTGGTCGCCGACATGTTCAAGACCGCCGGCGCCGACCGGCTCATGACGGTCGACCTGCACACCGCGCAGATCCAGGGCTTCTTCGACGGCCCGGTCGACCACCTGTTCGCGCTGCCGCTGCTCGCCGACCACGTCGAGGCGCAGTGGGGCGACCGCGACCTCGTCGTCGTCTCGCCGGACGCCGGCCGGGTGCGCGTCGCCGAGCGCTGGACCGACCGCCTCGGCTGCGGCCTGGCGATCATCCACAAGCGCCGCGACCCGAACGTCCCCAACGAGGTCAAGGTCGGCGAGGTCGTCGGCCAGGTCGCCGGCAAGACCTGCATCCTCGTCGACGACATGATCGACACCGGCGGCACGATCACCAAGGCGGCCGAACTGCTCTTCGACAACGGCGCGCAGGACGTCATCGTCACGGCGACGCACGGCGTGCTGTCCGGCCCGGCGATGGACCGCCTGAAGAACAGCCGCGTCGCGTCGACCGTCGTCACGAACACGCTGCCGATCGACGACGACCGAGCGCTTCGACGGCCTGACCGTGCTGTCCATCGCGCCGCTCATCGCGCGCGCGATCCGCGAGGTCTTCGAGGACGGCTCGGTGACGAGCCTGTTCGACGGCGCGGCCTAGACCGGGACCGGCACCGCTGCCTCGACGCGGCGCACGGGGCGGCGGCACGACCGCCCGCGGCCGGGTCGCCGTCGCCACGACGACGCCGACCAGGATCAGCGCGGTCCCGGCGTACTGCACCGGGGTCGGCGCCTCACCCAGCAGCAGGCCGCCGAGGGCGAGCGAGCCGACCGGCTGGGCCAGCAGCAGGACGCTGGTGAGGGCGGCGGGCAGCCGCGGCAGCGAGCTGGAGATGAGCATCCAGCCGAGCACCTGCGAGGTCAGCGCGAGCAGCACCAGCCACAGCAGCGAGCGCCCAGCGGGGACCTCGAGCTCGCCGAGCACCATGCCGAGCACCAGGCCGGTGGCGGTGGCCGAGCCGGTCGCCCACAGCAGCGGACCGGCCAGGCGGCGCAGGTCCTTCGACCCCTGGCGCAGCACGAGCAGGAAGCAGGCGTAGGCCACCGAGGTGGCCAGCCCCAGGACGACGCCGAGCCGTGGGTCGCGGCCGTACGTCTCGCCGCCGAGCGCGCCGGACACCAGCGTCACGCCGCCGAGCAGCACGGGCACCGCCGCGACGAGCCCGGCGTGCGGGCGTTCGCCGAGCAGCCACCACGCGACGACGCCGACGACGAGCACCTGCAGGTTGCCGAGGACGGTGGCGAGGCCCGCGCCGACCTGCTCGATGGCGTGGTGCCAGAGCACGAGGTCGACGGCGAAGAAGACGCCGGCGGCGGCGGCCACCTGGCGGGTGCGGCGGGGGAGCGGGCCGAGGCGGCGGTCCTCGCGGCGGGCCAGCAGCAGCAGCAGCGGGAGCGCGAACAGGCACCGCCCGACCGCGGCGGTCGCCGGCGGCACGTCGGCCAGCCGCACGATCGGCCCGGAGAAGGCGATGCAGAGGGCGCCCAGCAGCGCGACGAGCACCGGCCGCCGGCCCATGCGCTCCACGTGCTCCTCCTCAGGGGCGTCTGCTGGTTACGCTGCTGACCGTAGGGATCCCGGTGTCAGGAGTCAAGATGCATGTCGCGCATGACGTCGCCCGGTCGCTGTCGCAGGCCGTCGACCTCGTGAACAGCCGGCTGGCCGACGAGGAGCTGCTGGGCGACCTGCCGGCGCTGCGCGCCTTCCTCGACGAGCACGACGTCAGCGGGTCGCGCAGCCTGTCCCGCGACGACCTCGAGGAGGTGCACGCGCTGCGGCCCCGGCTGCGCGCCGTGTGGGCCGCCCGCGACATGCGCACCGCCGCGGCGGTGGTCAACGGGATGGTCGCCGAGGCCGGCGCGCTGCCGCAGCTGACCGACCACGACGGCTACGCCTGGCACCTGCACTGGACCTCCCCGTCGGCCCGGGTCGCCTCCCGGCTGGCCGCGGACGCCGGCATGGCGCTCGCGGAGGTGCTGCGCGACGACGGGCGCGAGCGGCTGCGCACGTGCGACGCCCCCGGCTGCGAGGCGGTCTTCGTCGACCTGTCCCGCAACCGGTCACGCCGCTACTGCGACACCGGCAACTGCGGCAACCGGATGCACGTGGCGGCCTACCGGGCGCGGCTGCGGTCCGTGGACCAGGCCGGTCCGGGCTCCCGCTAGACTCGTCCACTGCGCACTCGCGCCCGTTGCCTGAAACCCGCCTGCACCACCTGTTCGAGGAGTCCCGCTGTGTCCGAGGTCCGCATCGCTGCCGAGCCCCGCACCGAGTTCGGCAAGGGCCCGTCGCGGCGCATCCGTCGGGCCAACAAGGTGCCGGCCGTGCTCTACGGGCACGGCGAGCAGCCGCGCCACTTCACGCTGCCGGGCCACGAGCTGATGCTCGCCCTCAAGCACGACGCCAACGCGCTGCTGACGCTGCAGACCGAGGACGGCGACCAGCTCGCCCTCCCCAAGGTCATCGTGCGCGACCCGATCAAGGGCCACCTCGAGCACGTCGACCTCGTCGCCGTCCGCAAGGGCGAGAAGGTCACCGTCGAGGTCCCGGTCCAGCTCGTCGGTGACGCCGCCCCGGACACCCTGGTCGACCAGCAGACGATGACCCTGACGGTCGTCGCCGACGCCACTGCGCTGCCGGAGCACCTCGACCTCGACATCAGCAAGAAGCGCGCCGGCTCCAGCCTGGCTGCCAAGGACGTGAAGCTGCCCGCCGGCACCGAGCTCGCGCAGGACCCCGAGCACGTCATCGTCGCCTTCCTCGGCGTCATCTCCGAGGAGCAGCTCGAGGCCGAGCTCTCCGAGGCCGAGGCCGACCTGGGCTCCGGCCAGGCCGGCGCCGAGGCCCTCGAGGCCGAGGCCGCCGAGGCCGATGCCGGATCCGAGAGCGACAAGGCCGGCGAGGGCGACGAGGTCGGCGAGACCGAGGCGCCCAAGTCCGAGACCCCCGCCGAGTAGGACGTGTCCGAGCCGCTCTGGCTCGTCGTCGGCCTCGGCAACCCGGGGCCGTCCTACGCCGGGAACCGGCACAACGTCGGCTTCATGGTGCTCGACCTGCTCGCCGACCGGGTCGGCGGCAGGTTCAAGGCGCACAAGGGCCGGGCGGACCTCGTCGAGGGGCGCCTGGCCGGTCAGCGCGCCGTGCTGGCCAAGCCGAAGTGCTACATGAACGAGTCCGGCGGGCCGGTCGCCAGCCTGCGCGACTTCTTCAAGGTGCCTGCCGAGCGCATCGTCGTCGTGCACGACGAGCTCGACATCCCCTACGCCGCAGTGCGTCTCAAGCTGGGCGGCGGTGACAACGGGCACAACGGCCTGCGCTCGATCACGAAGTCGCTCGGCAGCAAGGACTACCTGCGCGTACGCGTCGGCGTCGGCCGCCCGCCCGGCCGGCAGGACCCGGCGGACTTCGTGCTCAAGGACTTCAGCGGGACCGAGAGGAAGGACCTCGGCTTCCACGTGGACCGCTCGGCCGACGCCGTCGAGGCCCTCCTGACCGGCCCCCTCGAAGCCGCCCAGAACACCTTCCACGTCGACCCCCCCTGAGCCCCGCCCCGATCTCGGTGATCCACAGAAGCTTCGACGGCCTCGGCGCCCCCTGAGCGCGCCTAGCGCGTCGATCCTTCTGTGGATCACGGGGGCGGGGGGCGCCGGGCGCACGGGCGGCCGGGGCGGGCGGACAGGGCGGCAGCCGACGTAGCCTGGAGGTGCACCCCACCCCCCGGTCGTCGACCGAGCGGGGCACTTCTGCGTTGCTCCTGGAGACCCGTGTCGCTGTCCGGCCTGCTCGACGTCGTCTCCGGCGACCCTGCGTTCTCCCGCGCCCTGGCCGCACCCACCATCAGCACGCTGGACCTGTCCGGCCCGGCCGGACTGCGGCCCTTCCTCATCGCGGGCCTGGTCCGCCAGGGCCGCACGGTGCTGGCCGTCACCGCCACCGGCCGCGAGGCCGAGGACCTGGTCGCGGCGCTCGGCGCGCTGGTCGACGGCGACCGCGTCGCGCTCTACCCGAGCTGGGAGACCCTCCCGCACGAGCGGCTCTCACCGCGCGCGGACACCGTCGGGCGGCGCCTCGCCGTGCTGCGGCGGCTCAAGCACCCGAGCAAGGACGACCCGGCGACCGGGCCGGTCGACGTGGTGGTCGCGCCGGTGCGCAGCATCCTGCAGCCGCAGGTCCCAGGCCTCGGCGACCTCGAGCCGGTCGCGCTGGTCAAGGGGCAGGACGTCGACGGCGGCCTCGACGCGGTGGTGCGCCGGCTGGTCGACATCTCCTACGCCCGGGTGGAGCTGGTCGAGAAGCGCGGCGAGTTCGCCGTGCGGGGCGGCATCCTCGACGTCTTCCCGCCGACCGAGGAGCACCCGGTCCGCGTCGAGTGGTGGGGCGACACCGTCGAGGAGGTCCGCTCCTTCAAGGTCGCCGACCAGCGCAGTCTCGGCGAGGTGGAGCACGGCCTGTGGGCGCCGCCGTGCCGCGAGCTGCTGCTCACGCCGGAGGTGCGCGCAAAGGCCAAGCGGCTGGCGAACCTGCACCCCGAGCTGACCGACATCTGCGACCGGATCGCCGACGGTCACCCGGTCGAGGGCATGGAGGCGCTCGCGCCGGTCCTCGTCGACGAGCTGCGGCTGCTCATCGACGAGCTGCCCCGCGACACGAGCATCCTGGTGTCCGACCCGGAGAAGGTGCGCACCCGCGCGCACGACCTGGTGCGCACCAGCCAGGAGTTCCTCGAGGCGTCCTGGGCCACCGCGGCCGTCGGCGGCCGGGCGCCGATCGATCTCGGCGCCGCGGCCTACCGGACGCTCGTCGAGGTGCGCGAGCACGCCGCCGAGCTCGGCATCCCGTGGTGGTCGCTGTCGCCGTTCACCGCCGACGAGGACCTGGACGACGAGACGGTCGTGCTGGCCGCGAAGCCCGCCCCGGCGTACCACGGCGACGTGATGGCGGCGCTGTCCGAGCTGCAGAACTGGGCCAAGGACGGCTGGAAGGTCGTCGTCACGACCGAGGGCCACGGTCCGGGTCAGCGCCTGCACGAGCTGCTCAAGGAGGCCGAGGTCCCGGCGGTCCGCTCGGACGACCCGGTGCTCGAGGACGGCCGGGTGCACCTGACCACGGCCTGCTTCGACAGCGGCTTCCGCAGCGACCTGCTCAAGACGGTGCTGGTCACCGAGACCGACCTCACCGGCACCCGCGGCGCCGGCACCAAGGACGTCAGCAAGCGGATGCCGAGCCGCCGCAAGAACGCCGTCGACCCGGTGCAGCTCAAGGCCGGCGACACGGTCGTGCACGAGCAGCACGGCGTGGCCCGCTACGTCGAGATGGTGCAGCGCACCGTGCAGGGGGCGACGCGGGAGTACCTCATCCTGGAGTTCGCCCCGAGCAAGAAGGGCCAGCCCGGCGACCGGGTGTTCGTGCCGACCGACCAGCTCGAGCTCGTCACGAAGTACGTCGGCGGCGAGGCGCCGAGCCTGGACAAGCTCGGCGGCGGCGACTGGGCCAAGCGCAAGGGCCGCGCCAAGAAGGCGGTCAAGGAGATCGCGGCCGGCCTCATCCAGCTCTACAGCGCGCGCATGGCTGCGCCCGGGCACGCCTTCGGGCCGGACACCCCGTGGCAGCGCGAGCTCGAGGACGCCTTCCCGTACGTCGAGACGCCCGACCAGCTCGAGGCGATCGACGAGGTCAAGCAGGACATGGAGAAGGCGGTCCCGATGGACCGCGTCATCATGGGCGACGTCGGCTACGGCAAGACCGAGATCGCCGTACGGGCCGCCTTCAAGGCCGTGCAGGACGGCAAGCAGGTGGCGGTCCTCGTGCCGACGACCCTGCTGGTGCAGCAGCACTACAACACCTTCCGCGACCGCTTCCAGGCGTTCCCGGTGAAGGTGCGCGCGGTCAGCCGCTTCAACTCCGAGAAGGAGCAGAAGGAGGTGATGGACGGCGTCACCAGGGGCGAGGTGGACGTCGTCATCGGGACGCACCGGCTGCTCAGCAAGAGCACGCAGTTCAAGGACCTCGGGCTCGTCATCGTCGACGAGGAGCAGCGGTTCGGCGTGGAGCACAAGGAGTTCCTCAAGCAGATGAGGACCGCCGTGGACGTGCTGACGATGTCCGCGACGCCGATCCCGCGCACCCTCGAGATGAGCCTGACCGGCATCCGCGAGATGTCGACGATCCTCACCCCGCCGGAGGAGCGGCACCCCGTGCTGACCTTCGTCGGCCCGTACGACGAGAAGCAGATCAGCGCCGCGATCCGGCGCGAGCTGCTGCGCGAGGGGCAGGTCTTCTTCCTGCACAACCGCGTCGAGTCGATCGACCGCGTCGCCAAGCGCCTGCGCGAGCTGGTCCCGGAGGCGCGCGTCGCCACCGGCCACGGGCAGATGTCCGAGGAGGCGCTCGAGCAGGTCATGGTCGGCTTCTGGGAGAAGGACTACGACGTCCTGGTCTGCACGACGATCGTCGAGTCCGGCCTGGACATCCCGAACGCCAACACCCTGATCGTCGACCGGGCCGACAGCTTCGGCCTCTCGCAGCTGCACCAGATCCGCGGGCGCGTCGGCCGTGGTCGCGAGCGCGCCTACGCGTACTTCACCTACCAGCCGGAGAAGCCGCTCACCGAGCTCGCGCACGACCGGCTGGCGACCATCGCGCAGAACACCGAGGTCGGCGCCGGCATGGCGGTGGCGATGAAGGACCTCGAGATCCGCGGCGCCGGCAACCTGCTCGGCGGCGAGCAGTCCGGCCACATCGCGAGCGTCGGCTTCGACCTCTACATGCGCCTGGTCGGCGAGGCCGTCAGCGACTTCAAGCGCGGTGGCGGCGAGGAGCAGGAGGAGGTGCGGGACACCAAGGTCGACCTGCCCGTCGACGCGCACCTGCCGCACGACTACATCCCGAGCGAGCGGCTGCGCCTGGAGGCCTACCGGCGGCTGGCCGGCGCCTACGACGACAGCGCGATCGAGGCGGTGCGCCAGGAGCTGGCCGACCGCTACGGCCCGCTGCCCGACCCGGTGGAGCGGCTGCTGCTCGTCGCCCGCTTCCGCGCGTACGCCAGGCAGTTCGGCCTCACGGAGGTCAGCGTGCAGGGCAGCCAGGTCCGCTTCGCGCCGCTGGACCTGCGCGAGAGCCAGACCATGCGGCTGCAGCGCCTCTACCCGCGCTCGGTCGTCAAGCCGCAGACCTCGACGGTGCTGGTCCCGCGGCCGACGACGGCGCGCATCGGCGGCCAGCCGCTGCGCGACGAGGCGCTGCTCGACTGGGCCCGCGCGCTGCTGGAGGCGGTGGTCGGGGACAGCGTGCCCGCCGCCGCGGCCGCCGCGTCTGGCAACCTGTAGACCGCCACTCCACCCTTCTCGGAAGGACCGCGTCCTCGTGACCCGCACCCCTCGTCGGCTGGCCCTCGCCACCGGTGCCGCCCTGCTGCTGCTCACCGGCTGCGGGGACGGCAGCCAGGTGCGCGCCGGCGCGGCCGCGATCATCGGCACCGAGCGGATCACCACGTCGGACCTGCAGGCGCTGGTCGACCGAGGCCTGGCCGACCCGCAGGCCGCCCAGCAGCTCGGCGCGGACCGCGAGGCCTACCAGCGGCAGGCGCTGTCCCGCCTCATCAACACCGCGGTGCTGGAGCAGGCCGCGGAGGACGAGGGCGTCGAGGTCACCTCGGGTGACGTCGCCGCGCAGGTCGAGGTCTTCGCCCAGCAGGCCGGCGGCCGCGAGGCGCTCGAGCAGCAGGCCGCGCAGAGCGGCATCGCGCCGCAGGACCTCGAGCCCTTCGTCCGCAGCATCGTGCTGGACCAGCAGCTGGGCGACGCCCTCACCGAGGACGTCGACGTGCCGGACGCCGACCTGCAGGCGATCTACCAGGAGAACATCGCGCAGTACGACAAGGTCCGCTCGCGGCACATCCTCGTGCCGCAGGAGGCCACCGCGCGGACCATCCTGGCGAACGTCACCAAGGACCGGAGCCGCTTCGCCGCCCTGGCCGCGCAGTTCTCCACCGACACGTCCAACAAGGACAAGGGCGGGGACCTGGGGCTGGCCGGTCGCGGGCAGTTCGTGCCGGAGTTCGAGAACGCCGTGTTCGGCGCGAAGCCGGGCGACGTCGTGATCGTGAAGACGCAGTTCGGCTGGCACGTCGTCGAGGTGCTCGACCGCCAGACGACGACCCTCGCGCAGGCGACGCCCGAGCTGCGGCGCACCGCGCTGCAGGCCGAGCGCCAGTCGGCCGTCCAGGGGCTGCTGAAGGAGACGAGCGCCGAGCTCGGCATCAAGGTCAACCCGCGCTTCGGCCGCTACAACGCCGAGACTGGCCAGGTCGAGCCGATCGAGAGCGCGAACGGCGTGCTCAGCCCGGGCCCGGGCTCCGGCGAGCCTCCGGCCGGCGGCGGCCTCCCCGGTGCCGGCGAGCCCCCTACAGGCGAGGCGCCCACCGGTGAGGCGCCTGTCGAGGAGCCGGCCCCCGCGCCGACCAGCTAGTGGCCCGTCGGGTCGTCCTGGTCGTCGTCTCGCCGCGGGTCCCGCCGGGGCTGCTCTCCTGGCCGGCCTGGGAGGCCCTGCGCTCCGGCCCCGTCCTCACCGGCGCGGACTCCCCGCAGCTGCCCTTCCTGCAGGACGCCGGCATCGAGGTGCAGGTCGCGGAGCCGTCCGCGGACCTCCTGCTCGAGCACCCGTCGGACGTCGTCGTCTGGTTGACCACGGGGGACGCCGACGCCGCCCTGGTGCGCGAGGTCGGCCTGCGCGCCGTCCGGTCCGGCGTGGTCGTCGAGCAGCTGCACGGCTCCTACGACCCGCCCGGCGCCCGGCTGCTCGACGTGGTGTCCGTCATGGACCGGCTGCGCTCGCCCGGCGGCTGCCCCTGGGACGCCGAGCAGACCCACGAGAGCCTCAAGCCCTACCTGCTCGAGGAGGCGTACGAGGCCTACCAGGCGCTGGAGGACGGCGACCTGGACGACCTGCGCGAGGAGCTGGGCGACGTCCTGCTGCAGGTGGTCTTCCACGCCCGCATCGCCGAGGGCTGGTCCGTCGACGACGTGGCGGGTGACCTGGTCGACAAGCTCGTGCGGCGGCACCCGCACGTGTTCGCCGGCGCCAGCGCGGACGACCTCGAGGGCAGCTGGGAGGCGCTCAAGGCCGCCGAGAAGGGGCGCACCTCCGTCACCGAGGGCGTGCCGCTCGGCCAGCCCGCGCTGTCGCTGGCGCACAAGCTGCAGAAGCGCGCCGCCCGGCTCGGTGCTCCGGTACCGGCCGCCGACGGGCTCGGCGGCGAGCTGTGGGACGTCGTCGCCCGCTGCCGCGCCGCCGGGCTCGACCCGGAGGTCGAGCTGCGCGCCGTGGCCCGCGCCTTCCGCGACCGGCTCGCCGCAGCCGAGGCCGCCGTACGGGCGGAGGGGCGCGAGCCAGCAGCTGTCACGCCGCAGGAGTGGTCTCGCCGGCTGTCGTAGGAGCCTCGATGAAGGTCAGATGTCGGCGAGAAGTGCTGTGGGCAAGGCACTTTCGGGATTGACATGCCGTTCGAACTGGTGTTCGATGAGTCATGTCCGCACCGGCCGACCCCAGCGACGTGCTGTCGCCGGAGGACGCCGCGCAGGTCGGGTCGCTCGACGTGGTGCGGGAGCGGCTGGTGGCTGATGCGCAGTCCTGGGCGGTCCAGCTCGGCGAGCTCGCGGCGCTGGCCGCCCGCGCTGAGCGGGCCGGCGCGCAGACCCGGCGGACGCTGGCCCTGGAGCTGGCAGGGTCCTGGCAGGTCGGGCAGCTCACCGCGGAGCGCTGGGTCGCCGAGGCCGAGAGGTTCCACGACGCGCTGCCCTTGACGCTGTCGATGCTGCAGGCCGGGACGCTGCTGAGGCACCAGGCGTCGGTGCTGCTGCACCGCACCATGGCCTGCTCTCCCGAGGCGGCGGCAGCGGTGGAGGCGCAGGTCCTGCCCGCGGGGCCGGCCTGTGCCCGAGCGACCTCACCCGCCGCGTGGACCGGGCCAGGTTGCGGATCGAGGCGGAGCAGGCGGACGCCGCGGACCTCGAGCGGCAGCAGGTCGAGAGGGTGGCGGCGCGTCGCACCTTCGCCCGCGCGACCGACGACGGCATGGCCTTGGCCGGGGCGATCCTGACGCCGGAGCAGGGCATGGCCTGGGCTGCCGGGATGGACGCCCTCGAGCGACGGGAGCGACGGGCCGACCGCGCCGCGGGTGTGGAGCGGACGGCCGAGCAGCGCCGGGCCGACCTGTTCTCGGCCCTGCCGGCCCTGGTGCTGGCCGGCACCGCCGCCGACGACTGCTGGCGCGGGGCGGCCGGTGCCCCTGCCGGCGGACGGCCACGGACCACCGCCCCCGGTCAGGACGTGCCGCCGCTGTTCGAGGACGAGCCGGTGCCGCCGCCGTGGACGTTCCCTCCCGATCGGATCGCCGCGCAGATCGTGCTGAACGTCCACGTCCCGTGCTCGACGGTGCTCGACCTGAGCCAGGAGCCGGGCACCCTCGACCGCTACGGGCCGGTCAGCGCCCAGCACGTCCGGCTCCTGCGCCCGCACAGCGTCCGCCGGGTCATGGTCGACGCGTCGACCGGCCGGCCCCTTGCCGTCGACAGATCATGCCGCCCCCGCTGCCGGCACCGAGGAGGGCCGTCGGGAGCAGGTGCAGCAGATGCTGCGGCCCGACGTCATCGCCGACGCAGACGAGCCCCAGCACGACCCGTCCGCACGCCTGGCCCGCCTGATCGACCTGCGCGACCTGCACTGCGGCGGCCCCGGCTGCTCCAGCTCGCGCTGCGACCGCGACCACCTCGACCCGTGGCCCGCCGGTGCGACCAGCGCGCGCAACCTCGGCCTGCTGTCGCCCCGCTGCCACAGCGCCAAGCACCACGGCTGGACGCTGACGCGGCACCCTGACGGCAGCCTCACCTGGACGAGCCCGCTGCGCCGTCGCTACGAGCGACCCGGACCGTGGGGACCACCGCTGGAGGCTGACCTCCGATCCGAGCCACCACCCGTCCGGCCGCGCCCACAAGCACCCACGGCCGCGGGTGCGACGACGACCGGTCCCTCGTCGAACGAGTCGCGCCGCACCGCGAGGCCGATCGGGCGGAGCAGACGACGGCCGAGGCTGACGAGGACCTGCCGCCCTTCTGATCCGGCGCGCGCAGCCCTCGTTGGACAGGGGGAGCATCACCCCGCCACGGGTTCCCTGCGAAGCGGTACGGCTGGGGGTGGGGGCCGCCTCGCGTCTGGGAGGGCTGGGCCGTCCTCGCGGCGTGGACGGCAGTCCCCCTCGGTCCCGTCTTCCTCCTGCCCGAGCAGCCAGCGGTCTGGGTGGTCGGCATGGTCATCGGCACCGTGCTGCTGTGGACCTGCGGCAAGAAGGGCGAGCCGCTCGACGGCTGGCGGTGGGGCGACCGGCGGTAGGTGATGCTCCCGAGCCGTCGCTGGGGTCCGCCGCCAGGAGGCGCTGCGTGCTCGGAGCGGTCGCGCTCGGGTTGCTGAACGCGGTGACCGTCCTCGTGCTCCCGGTCCTGATCCGCGAAGCCGGTTCCCGTGGGAGTACGTCGTCTCGCCGGTCGTGGTGGCGCTCCTCAACGGCTCGGTCGCCGCGCTCCTGATCCGTCGGACTCGCCCTCCGCGGACCCCCTGAGCGGGCGTACGGCACAGTGCTGCGCGTGCAGGTCCTCGGAACCGTCGTGCGCCTCCAGGTGCAGCGGTCGCGCCTCAAGCCGGCGGGGGAGTACGACCCGTCACCGCTGCTCGAGGTGTCCTCGCTGGAGGTCGGCCCGCGCGGCGTCACCGGGGACGGCCACCTCGACGTGCACCACGCCGACCACCCGGACACCCGCAACCGCAAGCAGCGCAACGGGCTGTCGCTGCTGCCCCGGGCGCACTACGACCGGATGCGGGCGCGCTTCGGGCCGCACCTGGTGGACGGCATCGCGGGCGAGAGCCTGCTGCTCGACACCGACGGCCCGTGGGAGTCGCCGCTGGGCGACCTGCTGCTCGAGACCGTCGACGGCGCGCCGCTCGCGCTGCGACAGGTCATCGCGGCGCCGCCCTGCGAGGAGTTCACCCGCTTCTGCCTGCGCAGCGACGAGGGGGTCGAGCAAGCGCTCGAGGAGCTGAGCCACGGGATGCGCGGGTTCTACGCCGCGGTGGAGGGCAGCGGCCGGGTCGAGGCGGGCTGCCGGCTGCTCCTGAGCGGGCACGGCGCCTGACGGCGGGCCTCCCGGGGAGGCCGCGGCCCCGAGGCTAGGCTCGCCGCGACCCCGACCGATCCAGCAGCAGGAGAACCGTGCCCTCCATCGAGGCCGTCGGCGCCCGCGAGATCCTCGACTCGCGCGGCAACCCCACCGTCGAGGTCGAGGTGGCCCTCGACGACGGGACGCTCTCGCGGGCGGCGGTGCCGAGCGGTGCCAGCACCGGGGCCTACGAGGCGGTCGAGCTGCGCGACGGCGGCGACCGCTACGGCGGCAAGGGCGTCCAGGGCGCCGTCAACGCGGTGCTCGACGTCATCGGCCAGGAGCTGCTGGGCATCGAGGCGACCGAGCAGCGGATCGTCGACCAGGTGCTGCTCGACCTCGACGGCACCGACGACAAGGGCCGGCTCGGCGCGAACGCCATCCTCGGCGTCAGCCTCGCCGTCGCGAAGGCCGCCGCGGACTCGACCGGCCTGCCGCTGTTCCGCTACGTCGGCGGCCCGAACGCCCACCTGCTGCCGGTCCCGATGCTCAACATCCTCAACGGCGGCGCGCACGCGGACACCAACGTCGACGTGCAGGAGTTCATGATCGCGCCGATCGGCGCGGCGACGTTCTCCGAGGCCCTGCGCTGGGGCGCGGAGACCTACCACGTGCTCAAGACGGTGCTGAAGGGCCGCGGCCTCGCGACCGGCGTCGGCGACGAGGGCGGCTACGCCCCCGACCTGCCGAGCAACCGCGACGCGCTCGACCTCATCCTCGAGGCCATCACGCAGGCCGGCTTCACCCCCGGGCGCGACATCGCCCTGGCGCTGGACGTCGCGGCCACGGAGTTCCACACCGCCGGCGAGGGCTACCGCTTCGAGGGCGGCACCAAGACCGCGGACGCAGATGGCGACCTACTACGAGGAGCTCGTCGGGGCGTACCCGATGGTCTCCATCGAGGACCCGCTCGACGAGAGCGACTGGGACGGCTGGCAGGCGCTGACCACGCGGCTCGGCAGCCGCGTGCAGCTGGTCGGCGACGACCTGTTCGTCACGAACCCCACCCGCCTGCAGGACGGCATCCACCGCGGCTGCGCGAACGCCCTGCTGGTCAAGGTGAACCAGATCGGCACGCTCACCGAGACGCTCGACGCCGTCGACCTCGCTCACCGCAGCGGCTACCGCTCGATGATGAGCCACCGGTCCGGTGAGACCGAGGACACCACGATCGCCGATCTCGCGGTCGCCACGAACTGCGGCCAGATCAAGACCGGTGCGCCGGCCCGGTCGGAGCGCGTCGCGAAGTACAACCAGCTGCTCCGCATCGAGGAGGAGCTCGACGACGCCGCCCGCTACGCCGGGGTGACGGCCTTCCCGCGGTTCGCCCAGGCATGAGCACCCCCCGCCGGCCGAGCGCGGGCCGTCGGCCTGCCCGGCCGGCGGCGCGCACGACCACGCGCACGACCACGCGCACCCCTGCGGCCGCGCCGCCGAAGGTCGCCGGCCGGCCGCCGCGCACCGCCCCCGCGCCGCGCAGGGGGCTGCTGACGCCACGGGCCGCCGTCCTCGCGCTGGTCGCCGCCGGTCTGCTCGCCAGCGCCGCGCTGCCGATGCGGGAGTACCTCCACCAGCGCGGCGAGATCGCGGCGCTGGAGTCCGCGCAGGCTGCCCAGCGCGACCGGGTCGCCGGCCTCGAGGCCGAGAAGGAGCGCCTGCAGGACCCGGCCTACGTCGCCGCCGAGGCGCGCCGCCGGCTGCACTTCGTGCTGCCCGGCGAGACGGCCTACGTCGTGCTCGCGCCCGAGGAGGGCCTCGCCGAGGACGAGAAGGCCAAGGGGCCCGAGGCGCCCTGGTACTCGCAGGTCTGGGGCAGCGTCGAGGAGGCCGACCGCCCCGCACCGCCCAAGCGGTGACCGCGCCCGACCCGCGCGACGTCACCGCGGTCGGGCTGCAGCTCGGCCGTACGCCGCGCGCCATGACCGGCGTAGCGCACCGCTGCCCGTGCGCGCTGCCCGACGTCGTCGAGACCAAGCCCCGCCTCGAGGACGGCACGCCGTTCCCGACCGTCTACTACCTGACCTGCCCGCGGCTGGCCTCGGCGATCGGCACGCTCGAGGCCGACGGGCTCATGAAGGAGCAGACCGCGCGGCTCGCGGAGGACCCCGAGCTGCGGGAGCGGTACGAAGCGGCGGCGGCGGACTACGTCGCGCGGCGTGACCGGCTCGAGGTGCTGCAGGACGTGCCCGCCCAGGGCGGGATGCCGCACCGGGTGAAGTGCCTGCACGTGCTGGTCGCGCACAGCCTGGCCGTCGGGCCGGGCGTCAACCCGTTCGGCGACGAGGCGCTCGAGAAGCTGCCGGACTGGTGGGCGAAGGGCCCGTGCGTCGACCCGGACGACCCGGAGGCCCGGCCCGGCAAGAAGACGCGCTCGTCGTGAGGGTGGCTGCTGTCGACTGCGGCACCAACTCGATCCGCCTGCTGGTGGCCGACGTCGAGGGCCGCCGCAAGGCCGACGTGCACCGCGAGATGCGTGTCGTACGGCTCGGTCAGGGCGTCGACCGCACCGGCGAGCTGGCGGCCGAGGCGATCGAGCGGACCCGGGTAGCCCTCGTCGACTACGCCGCCACCTGCCGCGAGCTCGGCGTCGAGCGGACCCGCATGGTCGCCACAAGCGCGTCCCGGGATGCCCGCAACCGCACCGACTTCGAGGCCATGGTGCAGGACGTCCTCGGCGTCGCGCCGGAGGTCATCAGCGGTGACGAGGAGGCCGCGCTGTCCTTCGACGGCGCCACCCGCGGGCTCGACCCGGCCGACGGGCCGTTCCTCGTCATGGACATCGGCGGCGGGTCCACCGAGCTGGTGCTCGGCACGACCGAGGTCGAGGCCGCGCGCTCCGTGGACGTCGGCTGCGTGCGGCTGACCGAGCGGCACCTGGCCGGCGACCCGCCCACGGCCGACCAGGTGGCCGCTGCGGAGGCGGACGTCGACGCCGCGCTGGCGCTCGTGCGCGAGGTCGTGCCGGTCGAGCGGGCCCGCACCGCTGTCGGCCTCGCCGGCTCGGTCACCACCGTCGCCGCGCTCGCCCTCGGGCTGGAGGCGTACGACAGCGACCGCATCCACCTCTCGCGCGTGCCGGCCGCCGACGTGCGCGCCGTGACCGACCTGCTGCTCGCCATGACGCGGGCCGACCGCGCCGCCCTGCCCGTCATGCATCCCGGCCGCGTCGACGTCATCGGCGCCGGGGCCCTCGTGCTGGCCACCCTCGTCGACCGCCTCGGCCTGCCCGAGGTCCTGGTCAGCGAGTCCGACATCCTCGACGGCATCGCCTGGAGCATCCCTTGAGCAAGCAGGACTGGGTCACCACCGCACCGCGCACGGAGAAGCCGTGGGGGCACGAGTCGCTGTTCGCGCTCGTCGACGGCAAGTACTGCGGCAAGGCCATCCACGTGACGCAGGGCCATGCGCTGTCGCTGCAGTACCACGAGCAGAAGGAGGAGACGATCTCCGTCTACTCCGGCCGGCTGAAGGTCGAGGTCGGCGAGCACGAGTCCTCGCTGGAGGAGTTCGAGCTGGCCCCGGGGGAGTCGATCCACCTGCGCCCCGGCACGCGGCACCGCGTCACGGCACTGGTCGACACGGTCATGCTCGAGGCCTCCACCACCCAGCTCGGCGACGTCGTGCGGCTCGAGGACAGGTACGGGCGCGAGGGCACCTCGGCTCCGTGAGGCGGTCCCCGTGATCCCGCCCGGCTCGGGGCACCCGCGGGACCGGGCGACCGCGCAGACGCCGGTCGCCCGCACGACGGCGCAGGTCGCGGAGCTGGCGCGAACCGCCTCCTCCGTCGACGACGTCGATGCCCGCTCGTCGGTCTGCCGTGCCTGCCCGCGGCTGGTCGCCTGGCGCGAGGAGGTCGCCGTCACCAAGCGGGCGTCCTTCGCCGGCGAGGAGTACTGGGGCCGGCCGATCACGGGCTGGGGACCGGTCGACGCGCGCATCGCCGTCGTGGGGCTCGCGCCCGCCGCGCACGGCGGCAACCGCACCGGGCGCATCTTCACCGGTGACCGCAGCGGCGACTGGCTGTTCGCCTCGCTGCACCGGGTGGGCCTGGCCACCTCGTCGACCTCGACGAGCGCGGACGACGAGCAGTCGCTGGTGGACGTGCGGATCACGCTCCCGGTCCGCTGCGCCCCGCCGGCCAACAAGCCGACGCCCGCGGAGCGGGACGCCTGCGCGCCGTGGCTGTCGGCCGAGTGGCGCTTCCTGCAGCCGACGGTGCGCGCGGTCGTGGTGCTCGGCGGCTACGGGTGGGCGGCGCTGTGGCCGACCCTGCGCGGGGCGGGGGAGGACGTGCCGTCACCGGTCCCGAAGTTCGGCCACGGCGCGGAGGTCGCGCTCCCGAGCGGCCTGACGGTGCTCGGCTGCTTCCACGTCAGCCAGCAGAACACCTTCACCGGCCGGCTCACCGAGCCGATGCTCGACGCCGTCCTCCGCCGGGCCCAGGAGCTCGCCGAGCGGTAGGTCCCGGCCCACGGCGGTGACGTCGACGTCCAGAAGACCCCGCTTGAGGGGCCGAACGGGTGAATCTTCCGGGATTCCTGGGGCAGTTGCGGTCTTTGACCGGTTCGTCCCCTAGCCAGGGGCAGAGGACTAGTCATATCTTCCACCGCAGTAGGCCGGATGGAGCAGCCGGCGGCGGCAGGTGGAGGAGGCGACATGCGCGGCAATCAAGTGCGGCAATCTTGACGCAGCACAGCACGGCCGATCCGCCAGGGGTCAGGGACTGGAAGCGTCGCGTACGCCGCCGGCCCCGGCCCCTGGGGTCGTCCTGGGGCCGCTGCGTCTCCTAGACCCGCGCCTCGACCTCGCGGCCGCGCAGCCAGGCGGCGACCTCCAGCGCCGGCATCGGCCTGGCGTGCAGGTAGCCCTGCACCTCGTCGACGCCGAGCGCCCGCAGGATCCCCTGCTGGTCCTCCTGCTCGACGCCCTCGGCCACGACCCGCATGCCGAGCGTGTGCGCGATGTCGACGACGGCGCGTACGACGGCGCGGTCGGCCGGGTCGCGGGACAGGCCGTCGACGAAGCCCTTGTCGATCTTGACCTCGTCGACGGGTAGGCCCTTGAGGTAGGTCAGCGAGGAGTAGCCGGTCCCGAAGTCGTCGACCGACAGCTTCACACCGAGCTCGCGCAGCTCGCCCATCCGGACAGCGCCAGCTGCGGGTCGGACACGACCACGCCCTCGGTCAGCTCCAGCGTCAGCAGGTCGGCCGGCGACGCCGGTCGGCGCGCAGGATGGCCGCGACCTCGGTGACGAAGGCGGGGTCGAGCACCGTGTCGGCGCTGACGTTCACGGCGACGCCGACGCCGGCGCTGCCGCGGCGCTGCCAGCCCCTGCACGCGGTCAGGCTCTGGCGCAGCATCGTGGCGGTGAGCGGGCCCATCAGGCCGGAGGCCTCGGCCAGCGGGACGAACTCGTCCGGGCTGATGGCGCCGAGCGCCGGGTGCGTCCAGCGGGCCAGCGCCTCGACGCCGCTCGGACGGCCGCCGGCGCGTCTCGACCTTGGGCTGGAAGGCCACGCCGATCGCTCCGCTGGAGAGCGGCCTCCCGCAGGGCCGTCACGACGGCGAGCCGCCGCTGCCCCTGCACCTCGTACGCCGGCTCCCACAGCACGGGGCCGCCGTGGGCGTGCCGCGCGCTGTACATGGCGGTCTCCGCGCGGCGGACAGCGTGGCGGCGTCGTCGCCGTGCTCGGGGCCGCGCACCACGCCGACGGACAGGCGGACGTGCGTGCCGACGGGCCGATCTGCGCGGTGCCCTCGACCTGCGAGCGCAGGCCCGAGGCCGAACATCTCGGCGTCGCCCCCGGCGCCGTCGGCGGGCACGGCCACGGCGAAGCGGCCGCCGCCGATGCGGCCGACGAGCGCGTCCGGGCTGGACAGCGCGCAGCCGCCGGGTGACCTCGAGCAGCAGCTCGTCGCCGACCTGGTGGCCGAGCGTGTCGTTGACCTCGCGGAAGGAGTCGACGGCGACGGCGGCCAGCAACGACGCCGCGCGGGGTGCTGCGCCAGCAGGCGCCTCAAGGCGGTGGGTGGTCTCCGCGCAGGTTGTGCAGGCCGGTCAGGGTGTCGGTGGTGGCGGCGCGCTCGAGGTCGGCGTGCAGCCGGCCGCGCTCGAGGGCCGTGGACAGCTCCGCGCCGACCGTCTCGAGCAGGCGGAGGTCGCCCATGTCGAAGCCGCGGGCGGCGCCCGAGCCGCTCGCGTGGCGGTGAGGATGCCGAGCAGCCCGGCCGGCGCCGAGCAGCGGCGTCGCCATGGTGTCGCTCGTCGCCGCGCTGGCCGGCTGTCGCAGCGCCGCGGTGCGGGTCGCGGCCACCTGGCGCGACAGGTGGCGGACGCCGTCCTGGACCGCTCGGGGGCCTGGCCCTCCGCGACGATGCAGCGTGCTCCCAGCGGTCCCCGCAGCGGACGGCCAGGTCGAGCCGCTGGGCGTGCAGCAGCACGCCGCACGCCGCTCGAGCGCGCCGGCGGCCTGCGGGTCGTCGAGGTCGAGCGGGCCGAGGTCCTTGACGAAGTCGTACAGCTTCTCGGTGGCGTGCTGCTGGGCCACGGCGCGCCGGTGCGCGCGGTAGGCGACAGCCGAGGCCGCCGGCGAGCGCCGAGCATGATCAGCGCCGGTCAGCGGCTCCGCGCGCACGGCGGCTGACGCGCGACGATCGCGATGGCCGGTGAACAGCAGCGTGACGGGGGCCGGGCGAGCGACGGCGCCGAGGGCCTGGCGCACGTGGACCGGCAGCCCAGCAGGCGCCAGATGGCGGCGAGCACCAGCGAGCCGCACGAGGTCGCCCACGAGCAGGCCGACGTACAGCGCGAGCCACAGACGCGGGTCCGGCTCGCCGTCGGGCACCAGGCTGACGGCGAAGCGCGGCAGCGCCGACCTCGAAGGCGGCGGCGGCCAGGTTGTAGAGCGCCTTGCTGGGCGCCTGCCGGCGCGTGGCACGACGCAGCCGAGCGGCGGCCACGAGCGCGCACGGCGAGGTGCACGAGCGGGCGCGACGACCAGGACGCCGAGCGCGAGCGGCAGCTGGGCGAGGGTGATGCTGTGCGCCTCGCGGCGGACCTCGAAGTCGAGCGTGACCAGGTGCGCGCGACGTAGCGCGGCGAGCAGCACGCGGCGACGAGCGGCGCGCGGGCAGCCGGCGCTGTCGGCGGCGGCTCGCCGGCCGGCAGCACGAGCAGCGAGGCCGAGACGAGCAGGAGCGCTGCGGACAGCGCCAGCCGCGAGGGCGCTGCGGCCGCGCGCTCGGACCCTCCTCGACGGCGCTCATCCTGCCGTCCTTCGGCGCAAGATCGTTCGACCTTGAGGGAGGGGGGACAGAACGGGCACGACGAGCAGGCAGAGCGCGGCGAGGACGGCGATCGGCACCCGCGGCTCGGTGACCTCCGCGAGCGCGCCGGCGGCGAGCAGCACCACGCCCTGGACGACCATCAGCAGCGTCGCGGCGAAGCCGAAGGCCCGCCCGCGCAGGTGCGCCGGCACCTCCTGCACGAAGGCGGAGTTCGCGACGAGCTGCAGGGCGTTGCCCATGCCGGCGACGACCCACAGGCCGACGATGACCGGCGATGGTGTCGACGAAGGGGGTCGCCAGCAGCGGCACGCAGGTCAGGGCGACCAGCCCGGGGAACAGCGACTCGCGCCGCGCGGTCGGGACGCGCAGCAGCAGGCACGAGCCGACGAGGAAGCCGACCGGTGCGGCGGCGGTGAGGACCCGGCCGCGAGCGGCCCGCCGCCCTGCTCGTCCGCGATCGCGACGGCCAGCCCCTCGGCCGCGATGACCGAGGCGGCGGTCAGCAGGCCCCAGGCGAGCAGGCCGCGCAGGCGGCGGCTGCTCCAGACCAGCCGCGCGCCCGCGACGGCCTCCCGCACGGCGGACTCCGGCGGACCGGGCGCGGGGGCGACGCGGTGCTCGCGGACCAGGGCCACCAGCAGAAGGGCTGACACCGCGAAGGTGCCGGCGTCCACGAGCAGCGCGCCGCCGACGCCGACCAGCCCGACCAGCGCGCCGCCGAGGACGAAGCCGACGACCTGGGCGGCCTGGCCGACAGCGTTGTTCAGCGCGCTCGCGACGACGTACGCGCTCGCCCTCGAGCACGTCGGCCAGCAGGGCGCTGCGGGCGGCCTCCGCCGGCGGCGCGAGCAGCCCGACGCCGATGAGCACCGCGAAGACGACCCACAGCGGCGTCCCCGGAACGGCGAGCGAGGCGACCAGCGCCATCCGCAGCAGGTCGCACAGCACCATGAGCCGGCGGCGCGGGTAGCGGTCCGGCAGCGCGGAGAGCAGCGGCCCGCCGGCCAGCCAGGTGAGGTAGGAGCAGGCGTAGGTGGCCGACGCGGCGAAGGCCGAGCCGGACCGCTCGAGGACCAGCAGGGCGACGGCGATGCGGGCGACCTGGTCGCCGACGCCGCTCAGCCCGTCCGAGACGAGCAGCCCGCGGAACTCCCGGCTGCCGAGCACGTCGCGGTAGCGCACGCGCTCCGCCCCGGTGATCACGGCAGCAGTGTGACGGAAGTGACCCCTGAGGACCAGCAGGACGACGGAACCGGTTGCCCGGACCGTTGTGGACAGGTCCCGGAGGTGTCGCACCTCCGCCGCGGCCGGAACATCGGCCGCGTGGATCTGCGCCCGCCGTACAGTGCGTGACAGGCCCTCGCCCGGGTGGTGGAACGGCAGACACGGGAGGCTTAAACCCTCCTTCCTGAGAGGGAGTGCGGGTTCGAGTCCCGCTCCGGGCACACGCCACCTCCCCGGGCACGTTCCGGCCCCGCCCGTACGTTGTACGGAGCGCACGGCCCCGCCCGTGGGCCGCGCAGAGGAGATCGACACCGACATGCGCAGCATGGAGACCAACAACCCCGTCTTCCGCGCAGCGAGATCGCTGCGCGCGGCCCAGCCGGGCGTGCGGCTTCCGCCGCCGGCCCCCTCCGCCGAGGACGTCGCGGCGATCTACGGCACGCCGCAGCGCATGACGATGGACGACGTCGTCGTCAAGACCGGCATCCTGCTCGGCGATCGTCGTCGGCGTCGGCGCGGCCTCCTGGTACCTCCAGGTGCCGATCGGCGTCGCGCTGCTGGCCGGCCTGGTCGGCTTCGCGCTCGCGATGGTCAACACCTTCAAGCGCCAGGTCAGCCCCGCGCTGGTCATGGCGTACGCCGCCGCCCAGGGCGTCTTCCTCGGCGTCATCAGCGCCTCGTACGAAGGCAGCTACCGCGGCATCGTCGTGCAGGCGATCATCGGCACCGCGGCGGTCTTCGCGCGCCGTGCTGTTCGGCTACAAGAGCGGGAAGCTGCGGGCCACGCCCGAAGTTCGTCAAGGTCGTCAGCTTCGGCCTCATCGGCATGGTCGCCGTGCTCATGCTCAACCTCATCGCCGGCGCCTTCACCGACGGCGACCCGCTCGGCATCAGCGGCGGCAACACCGGCCTGTCGATCCTGTTCACGCTGGGCCTGATCGTCTTCGGCGCGCTGACCTTCGTCATGGACTTCGACCAGGCCGACCGCATGGTCGCCGCGGGCGTCCCGGAGCAGGAGGCCTGGCGCGTGGGCTTCGGCCTCGTCGTCGGCCTGATCTTCCTGTACCTCAACCTGCTGCGCCTGCTGTCCTACCTGCAGGGCAACGACTAGCGGCGCACGCACCGCACGACGGGCCGTCACCCTCCGGGTGGCGGCCCGTCGCCGTTCCCTAGCCTGGGCGCGTGGACGGACCTGCTGCGCCGGGAGAGCCGCTCGCTCGTGCAGCGGCTGCGCCTGTGGACGCCGACCCGGTTCGCCGCCCAGGCGCCGACCCACGGCACCCGCGGCGACCTGGTGCACCACCTGGCGCAGCGGCTCGCGGACCAGGGCGCGGACGTCGAGGGCCGGCCGCGGCGCGCGCTCCCGCGCCTGGACGCCGACCTCGGGCTGCCCGACCAGCTGGCCGTGACCGCCGACGACCTGGCCCGTACGGGCGACGCCGAGGCCGCTCGCGCCGCCACCGCCCACCTGCTGCTGCACCGGCGCGACCTGCTCGACGAGGACGTGCCGCCGGGGCTGGCCGCCGCGCTCGGGGTCGCGGACGTCCTGGCCGCGGGGGCGGCGAGGAATGCGGACGCAGCACGTAGTAGGGGGCAGAAGGGCGCCGCTCCCGCGCCGTGCCCCTGACGCCACAGGAGCACCCATGACCCGCGCCCGGACCCTGCTCGCCGCGACCACGCTCGCCGTCGCCGGAGCCCTCGCGCCCGCCCTGCCGGCGACCGCCGCCCACGCCCGGCGCCACGATCCACCCGGGCGTGCAGACCTACACGCAGGGCGCGCAGTGCACCGCGAACTTCGTGTTCACCAACGGCCTGGACACCTTCCTCGGGCAGGCCGCGCACTGCTCCGGCACCGGCGGCAACACCGAGACCGACGGCTGCCTGGCCGGCTCGCTGCCGCTCGGGACCCCGGTCGAGGTCGACGGCGCCTCGCAGCCCGGCACCCTGGTCTACAACTCCTGGCTGACCATGCAGGCCGTGGGCGAGAAGGACGCGAACACCTGCGCGTACAACGACTTCGCCCTGGTCAAGCTGGACCCGGCCGACGCCGGCCGCGTCAGCCCGGCCATCCCCGTCCTCGGCGGCCCCACCGGCATCAACACCACCGGCGTCGGCACCGGCGAGAGCGTCTACTCGTACGGCAACTCGAGCCTGCGCTTCGGCGTCAGCCAGCTGAGCCCGAAGGAGGGCGTCAGCCTCGGCACCACCGGCGGCGGCTGGACGCACCCGGTCTACACCGTCACGCCCGGCATCCCCGGTGACAGCGGCAGCGCGTTCGTCGACGGCCAGGGCCGCGCGCTGGGCGTCCTGTCGACCCTGTCGGTCGCGCCGCTGCCGGCCAGCAACAACGTCAGCGACCTGAACAAGACGCTGGCGTACGCCAACGCGGTCGGCGGCGCGGGCGTGTCGCTCGTGCAGGGCGGCGCGTTCAGCGGCCAGGGTGCCGTGGTGCGCGGCCTGCTCGGCTAGTCCCTCCACACGTCCGCGAGGCCGGCCCCACCGATCAGGGGGCCGGCCTCCGGCGCGTCCCCGCCCCGCAACGCGTGAAGTCCCCAGCACCAGGGTGCTGGGGACTTCACGAAGAGGGTGCGGACTAGCTGAGGCGCTCGATGACCATCGCCATGCCCATGCCGCCGCCGACGCACATCGACTCGACGCCGAAGGTCTTGTCGCTGGTCTGCAGGTTGTTGATGAGCGTGCCGGTGATGCGGGCGCCGGTGGAGCCGAACGGGTGGCCGAGCGCGATGGCGCCGCCGCTGACGTTGAGCTTGTCGAGCGGGATGCCGACCTGCTTGTACGACGGGATCGCCTGCGCGGCGAACGCCTCGTTGATCTCGAACAGGTCGATGTCGTCGACGGTCTTGCCGGCCAGCGCGAGGGCCTTCTTGATGGCCTCGACCGGGCCGAGGCCCATGATCTCCGGCGACAGGCCGGTGACGGACGTGCTGACGATGCGGGCGAGCGGGGTCAGGCCCAGCTCCTTGGCCTTGGTGTCGCTCATGACGACGACCGCGGACGCGCCGTCGTTCAGCGGGCAGGCGTTGCCGGCGGTGATCAGGCCGTTCGGGCGGAAGACCGGCTTGAGGCCGGCCAGGCCCTCGACCGTGGTGCCGGCGCGCGGGCCGTCGTCGGTGCTGACGACGGTGCCGTCGGGGGTCGTGACGGGGGTGATCTCGCGCTCGAAGAAGCCGTTGGCGATGGCCTTCTCCGCGAGCTGCTGCGAGCGGGCGGCGAACTCGTCCATCTCCTCGCGGGTGGTGCCGGTGATGCGGGCGACGTTCTCGGCCGTCTCGCCCATGGCGATGTAGACGTCCGGCAGGGTGCCGTCCTCGCGCGGGTCCTTCCAGTCCTCGGCGCCGGCGGCCTGGCGCTCGGCGGTGCGGGCCTGCGCCTCGGCGTACAGCGGGTTGGTGAGCTCCTGGCCCGGGATCATGTCGCTGTTGCCCTTGACGAAGCGGCTGACCGTCTCGACGCCGGCGGAGATGAACACGTCGCCCTCGCCGGCCTTGATGGCGTGCAGGGCCATGCGGGTGGTCTGCAGCGAGGAGGAGCAGTAGCGGGTGATGGTCGTGCCGGGCAGGTGGTCGAAGCCGAGCAGCGTCGCGACGACGCGGCCCATGTTCATGCCCTGCTCGCCGCCGGGCAGGCCGCAGCCGAGCATGAGGTCGTCGATGTCGCGCGGGTCCAGCGCCGGGACCTTGTCCAGGGCGGCCTTGACGATGGTCGCGGCCAGGTCGTCCGGGCGGACGTCCTTGAGCGAGCCCTTGAAGGCGCGGCCGATGGGGGAGCGGGCGGTCGCGACGATGACGGCTTCGGGCACGGGGACTCCTCGGTGAGAACGGTGTTGCCGCCAGGGTACGGCGCAGACCGAACGCCGTTCTAGAGGGCCTGCTCCGCCTCGAGCTCGGCCGGGGTGGTCGGGTCCGGCAGGCGCCCCGCGACCGACCAGGGGCAGGCGCCGGCGCAGCCGTGCGAGCCGCCCGGGGCCGTCCGCGTCCGGCAGCGGCTCGACCTCGACGCCGGGCTCGCGGGCCGCCACCCGGGCCGCCAGCTGGACGTCCTGGACGCTGTCGCTGATCGGCACGCTGACCGGGATCTGCACGCCGAGCAGCTCCAGCACGCTGGGCAGCATCGCGTCGACGATCCGCCGGTAGCCGTCCGGAGAGGGGTGGAAGCGGTCCGCGCTCCACAGGTGCGGCTGCTCGGAGAAGTCCTTCGCGAGCAGGTCGCCGAGCGAGACGGCGACGCCTCCCTCGTCGACGGTCGCCACCGTCTGCGCGGCGGCCAGGCGCCGGCTCCAGTGCGCGGCCACGGTCCGCAGCGGCTGCATCACCGGCTTGACGGACCCGAGGTCGGGGCAGGTGCCGACGACGACCTCCGCGCCGGCCTGGCGCAGGGCCTTCACGGCGCGGGCGAGGTCGCGCGCCGCGGCGGCGACCGGCACCCGGTGGGTCACGTCGTTGGCGCCGATGACGATCACGGCCACGTCGACCGGGCGGCGCAGCGCGCGGGCCACCTGCACCTCGAGGTCGGCGGACCGGGCGCCGGTGACCGCGACGACGTCGAGGTCGACGCGGCAGCGCAGGTCGCGGGCGATGCCGCCGGCGATCAGCGAGCCGGGCGTCTGGTCGGCCCGTCTCGCTGCCGAGGCCGGCCGCCGCGGAGTCGCCGAGGACGACCAGGTGCACCGGCCTGTCCCCGCGCCTGCCCCGGCCGTACGACCCGGCTGCCAGCGGCGCGCTCTCGGTCGGCACGCCGATGGTCCTGCGGGCCAGCTTGGCCTCGGTCGCGAGCAGGGCGTACGTCACGCCGAGCGCGCCCGCCGAACCCGCCGCCGCCGTACGCCGCCTTGGCCGCCAGGTAGCGGGCCCGCCGGCCCGGGCCGGGGGATCGCCCTCAGGACGGCCGCCCCGCGAGGAAGGCGCGCACCGCCGCCCGGGCACCCGTGGAGACGTGCTCGCCGTGCGTGAAGCCGGCGACCTCGAAGTCCAGCTCGCCGAGGCGCTGCGGCCGACTCCCGGGAGAGCCGGACGTCGGTGCAGCTGCTCGCGAACGAGTAGCGCAGCCCGCGCACGTTGAAGATCGCGTCGGCGGTGATGAGCACCCCGCTGGACGGGTGCAGGAAGGAGCAGTGGCCGGGCGTGTGGCCCGGGCGTGTGGACGACCTGGATGCCGCCGGCCAGCGGCAGCACGTCGCCGTCGCTCGAACGTGCCGTCGACGCCGACCTTCGCGAAGCCGGTGGCCCGGCCGGGCAGCCGCGCCATCAGCCGGCCGCCGCGGGTGGAGGTGTCGACCTGCGGCATCCGGCCCTCGCGGACGTAGACCGCCTCGCGCTCGTGCGTCTGCACCTGCGCGCCGGTGGCGTCGACGACCGCGCGGGCGCCGCCGGTGTGGTCGTTGTGCGCGTGGCTGAGCAGCAGGTGCGTGACGTCGCCGGGCGCGAAGCCCGAGCGCGGACAGCGCGGCGAGGATCGTCTTCGGGCGCGTAGCGCGGTGCCGGCGTCGACCAGCGTCAGGGTGCCGTCGGCGCCCTGCAGGAGGTAGCTGTTGATGAAGTCCGCGGGCGTCGTCGGGATGCGCCAGACGCCGTCGGCCACCTGCACCGCCGTCATCGCCACCCCCTACTCGTCGGTAACCACGAGCGTAGTCCGCGGCACCCTAGGCTCGGTCCCGGGCGGCCTGTGGACGCGGGTCCCGCGGCGCCCGCGCTCCCGGAGGTACCGCCCGTGCAGGTCACCGACCACGTCATCGACCTCGTCGGCGGGAACCCCGCTCGTCCGCCTGAACCGGGTCACCGAGGGGATCGCGGCCACCGTCCTGGCCAAGGTCGAGTACTTCAACCCCGGCGGCTCGGTGAAGGACCGCATCGCCCTCGCGATGGTCGAGGAGGCCGAGCGCAGCGGCGCGCTGCAGCCCGGCGGCGTCATCGTCGAGCCGACCAGCGGCAACACCGGCGTCGGCCTCGCGCTGGTCGCGCAGAAGAAGGGCTACTCCTGCGTCTTCGTCTGCCCCGACAAGGTCGCGCGCGACAAGATCGACGTGCTGCGGGCGTACGGCGCGCGCGTCGAGGTCTGCCCGACCGCCGTCGACCCGGAGGACCCGCGCTCCTACTACTCCGTCAGCGACCGCCTCTCGCGCGAGATCCCCGGCGCCTGGAAGCCCGACCAGTACTCCAACCCCGCGAACCCGCTCGCGCACTACGCGCTCCACCGGGCCGGAGGTCTGGGAGCAGACCGACGGCCGCGTGACCCACTTCGTCGCGGGCGCCGGCACGGGCGGCACGCTCGGCGGGGTCGGCCGCTACCTCAAGGAGGTCAGCGAGGGCCGGGTCAAGGTGTACGGCGCGGACCCGGTCGGCTCGGTCTACTCCGGCGGCGACGGCCGGCCGTACCTCGTCGAGGGCGTGGGCGAGGACTTCTGGCCGACGACGTACGACGCCGGCATCCCGGACGGCATCCTCGCCGTCAGCGACCGCGACTCCTTCGCGATGACCCGCCGGCTGGCCCGCGAGGAGGGGCTGCTCGTCGGCGGCTCCTGCGGCATGGCGGTCGTCGCCGCGCTGCGGGTCGCCGCGGCAGGCCGGCCCGGACGACGTCGTCGTCGTCCTGCTGCCCGACTCCGGCAAGGGCTACCTGTCCAAGATCTTCAACGACGACTGGATGGCCGACTACGGCTTCCTGCAGGCCGACAGCGGCCAGACCACGGTCGCCGACGTCATGGCCGCCAAGCAGCCCGGCGGGTCGCTGCCGTCGTTCGTGCACAGCCACCCGACCGAGACGGTCCGCGAGGCGATCGACATCCTGCGGGAGTACGGCGTCTCGCAGATGCCGGTCGTGCGGGCCGAGCCGCCGGTCATGACGGCCGAGATCGTCGGGGCGGTGCACGACCGCGACCTGCTCGACGCGCTGTTCACCGGCCGGGCGCAGCTCGCGGACCGGCTGGCGGAGCACATGGCCGCGCCGCTGCCGATGGTCGGCGCGGGCGAGACGGTGCAGGCCGCGATGGTGGCGCTCGAGAAGGCCGACGCCGCGGTGGTCGTGGCCGACGGGCGCCCGACCGGGGTGCTCACCCGGCAGGACGTGCTCGCCTTCCTGTCGTCCTGACCCTGCCGGGTTGTCAGGCAGCCGCGAGCTCGCGGGCGCGCCACCAGGCGACCGTCTCGGCCCACGTCCGCTCGAGCGGCGTGGCCTGCACCCCGAACGCCGCCGTGAACGCCGAGCTGTCCAGCACGTACGGCCCGCGGAACGAGTGGCTCATCTCGTCCAGCTCGCGCAGGAGCGGGACGGCCAGCCCCATCGCCCGCACGAGCGGGCGAGGCAGGGCGCGCACGGCGACCGGCGGCACCCCCGCGGCCCGGCACAGCCCGTGCACGGCCTCGCGGGCCGTCACCGGCGGGGCGGTCGGCACGTGCCAGGCCCGGCCCCAGGCGCGCTCGGCGGTGCCGAGCACGGCGAGGGCCGCGCCGACGTCGGTGACCGACGTCCAGCTGTGCGGCACGTCCGCGGAGTAGAGCACCCGCGCCGGCTTGCCGGCCAGGACGCGCGGGACGACCCGCTCGCCGAGGTGGCCGCCGTCGACGACCCCCGGACCGACGAAGTCCGAGCCGCGGGCCTCGGCGGTGCGGATCGCGCCGGCCTCGTGGCGGGCGAGCTGCTCGCGCCACATGCCCGCCCGCACCCGCCCCTTGCTCCCCGTCGAGGCCAGCGGCAGGTCCTCGGTCATCGGCCCGTCGACCGGCCCGTACGCGTAGAGGTTGCCCATCGAGACGAGCACCGCGCCGGTCGCCTCCGCCGCCGTCAGCAGCGCGGTGGCGACCGGAGGCCAGTCCTGCGCCCAGCGGGTGTAGGCAGGGTTGGCGCAGTTGTAGAGGGCGTCGGCGCCGCGCGCCGCCGCGGTCAGCGCGCCGGCGTCCGCGGCGTCCAGGGCGACGTGCTCCACCCCGTCGGCCGGGGTGCCGCCCGAGCGGGACAGCACCCGGACGTCGTGGCCGAGCACGCGCAGCCGGTCGGTCAGCGCGCTGCCGACAGGGCCCTTGCCGAGGACGACGTGCAGGGACATGGGGCCTCCTGGCCGGTGGGAGAGCAGTGCTCTCGGTCCGGCGCACTGTGGCCCCGTCCGGACGACCTGTCAAGAGCACCGCTCTCGTCCGTGACGGGTGCTCTCGGACGTGGCAGGATCTGCGCGTGCCCACCGCCCGAGAGCGCGCCCGCGCCGGCCTGGTCGCCGACATCAAGGCGGCCGCGACGCGCCAGCTGGCCGCGCACGGCGCCGCGGGGCTGTCCCTGCGCGCCGTCGCGCGCGAGCTGGGGCTGGCCTCCTCGGCCCTCTACCGCTACTTCCCCAGCCGGGACGCGCTGCTGACCGCGCTGATCGTCGACGCGTACGCCGCCGTGGGGGAGGCGGGCGAGCGGGCGGACGCCGCGGCCCTCGCGGCCGGTGCCGATGCGGGAGCCCGCTGGCTCGCCGTCTGCCGGGCCGTCCGCGGCTGGGCCGTCGCGCACCCGCACGAGTACGCCCTCGTCTACGGCTCCCCGGTGCCCGGCTACGCGGCGCCGCAGGACACGGTGGGGCCCGCGATCCGGATCAGCCTGGTCATGGCCCGCCTCGTCACCGGCGCTGCCGCCGACGGGACGCTGCGCCCGCCGCGCCGCCCGCTGCCCGGCCCGCGGCTGGTCACCGAGGACACGCTCGCGGTCCTCGGGGGCGAGCTCCCGCCGCCGCCGTACGAGGACCTGGTCGAGCGCTCGCTGGTGCTGCTGAGCTCGCTGTTCGGGGCGACCAGCTACCTGCTGTTCGGCCACCTGCACCGCACGGTGGTCGACGAGGACGCCTGGTTCGACGCCGCGATGGCCGTCGCGGCCGAGGGCGTCGGGCTCGACCTGCCCCTGCCCGGCCCGCCGTCGTAGGTTGCGGGGCATGGACGAGCCCGAGCAGACCGCAGCGCACATCGCCGAGGCCGGCAGCCGCGACTTCGGCAGCGAGGTGCACGGGGACACCCGCGAGGACCGGTGGTCCGGGGGCGGCTACGGCTTCGAGACCCTCGCGATCCACGCCGGGCAGGACCCCGACCCCGCCACCGGCGCCGTGGTCGTCCCGATCTACCAGACCAGCACCTACGTGCAGTCCGAGGTCGGCCAGCACAAGGGCTACGAGTACTCCCGCAGCGGCAACCCGACCCGCACCGCGCTGGAGACCTGCCTGGCGGCGCTGGAGGGTGGTCGCACCGGGCTCGCCTTCGCGTCCGGCCTCGCGGCCGAGGACTGCCTGCTGCGCACCGCCACCAGCCCCGGCGGCCACGTCGTCATCCCGGACGACGCCTACGGCGGCACGTACCGCCTGTTCGCCAAGGTGCTCGAGCGCTGGGGCGTCGCGCACACGCCGGTCGCGCTGTCGGACCTGGACGCCGTGCGCGCCGCCGATGCGCCCGGAGACCAGCCTGATCTGGTGCGAGACCCCGACCAACCCGCTGCTCGGGATCGCCGACATCGCCGGGCTCGCCGGCATCGCGCACGACGCGGGCGCCCGGCTCGTCGTCGACAACACCTTCGCGAGCCCGTACCTGCAGCAGCCGCTCGCGCTCGGCGCCGACGTCGTCGTGCACTCGACGACGAAGTACCTCGGCGGCCACTCCGACGTCGTCGGCGGCGCCCTGGTCACCTCGGACGTGACCTTCGGCGAGGAGCTCGCCTACCACCAGAACGCGATGGGCGGCGTGCCCGGCGCCTTCGACAGCTGGCTGGTGATGCGGGGCGCCAAGACGCTCGGCGTGCGGATGGACCGGCACTGCGAGAACGCCGCCCGCGTCGTCGACCTGCTGACCGGCCACGGCGCCGTCGCTCAGGTGCTCTACCCCGGCCTGCCGGACCACCCGGGCCACGAGGTGGCGGCGAAGCAGATGAGCGGCTTCGGCGGGATGGTCAGCTTCCGGCTCGCGGGCGGGGAGGCGGCCGCGCTCGCGGTCTGCAAGGCGACGCGGGTGTTCACGCTGGGGGAGTCGCTCGGCGGTGTCGAGTCGCTCATCGAGCACCCCGGCCGGATGACCCACGCCAGCGTGGCCGGCTCGCAGCTCGAGGTCCCCTCCGACCTGGTGCGGCTGTCGGTCGGCATCGAGACCGCGTCGGACCTGCTCGCCGACCTCGAGCAGGCGCTGGCCGTCACCTCCTGACCACCCGCACGTTGAACCGGACATGCCGACTTGACCCCGGACGTCCCGCCGCCGACAGTCCTGTGGTGAGGCGACGCACCCCCCGCTGGCTGGTCGAGGCGACCGCGTGGTCCCTCGGCGCTGGTCCTGCTGGTCGGCGTGGGCGCCACGCAGGCGATCGACGAGCCGCGCGAGCGCGTCGAGACCGCGACGCCGGCGTTCACCGAGCCGGTCCGCCAGCAGGTCGTCGCCGCCGCCGTCGCCCTCCCCGAAGCCCGCGGCCGAAGAAGGCGAAGGCCCCCGTCCGCGCCGCCGCGCAGCCGGACCTCGACGTCGAGTCGGTGCTCGGCCCGCCGCCCGGGCCGCAGGACGACCCGCGCCCGCTGCGCACCGCCGCTCCCGCCGACCGCTACGCCTTCCTCGTCGGCGTGCAGGACTACCGGCGCCCCACGGTCGACACGATCGGCAGCCGCAAGGACGTCGAGTACATCCGCTCGCTGCTGCTCGCCAACGGCTGGAAGGCCGAGAACATCCGGCTCGTCGCGGACGGGCAGGCCACCGGCGCCGCCATCCGCGACGGCATCGCCTGGCTCGCCTCGACCAGCCGTCCCGGCCAGACCTTCTCGTTGTTCCACTACTCCGGCCACGTCAAGCAGCACGGCGGCGTGCAGCGACTCGCTCTGGCCGGTCGACCGCGACTTCGTCCGCGACACCCAGGTCGCCTCGATGCTGTCCCGCGTGCAGGGCCGGATGTGGGTCGACATCGCCGGCTGCGAGGGCTCCAGCTTCCTCGACGGCGTGCCCAGCAGCCGGGTGCTGTTCAGCGGCAGCAGCAAGGCGACGGAGAAGTCCTACGAGTACCCGCCGTGGGGCATGTAGCGTCTGGACCGGGCTGGTCTTCGACCTGAGCCTGCGCCAGGGCCAGGCCGACGCCGACAAGGACGGCCGCACCACGATCGGCGAGGCGCTGCGCTACTCGCAGTACTACGCGCAGGCGATCACCCTCGGCCAGCGCCCGCACGGCCGGCAGACGCCGCAGTTCGCCGGCGCTCCCGACCTCGGCTGGACGCTGGCGGACCCGCCGCCGCGTAGTGCCTCAGGCGCCCGGCTTGGCCACCATGAGCACGATCACGGCCGTCCACGCGAGCATCGCGAGCCCTCCGCCCGCGGCGATCTGCCCGGCGTAGCCGCCCGCAGGCCGCCCCTCGTCCAGCGCCTTGGCCGCCTTGGCCTGCGCCGGGGCGACGAGCGCCAGCGTGAGCACCACCGCGACGAACCACAGCGCGTACGACGCGCCGATCCACGCGTCGCCCATCGACCACTGGTCGCCGACGTCGCCGAGGCCGACCAGGGCCGAGCCGAGCAGGACCGTCACGACGGTGGCGAGGGTGTACAGGCGGGTGGTGCGGGCGGCGTCGCGCAGCGCCTCCACCCGACCGGCCCGTACGTGCCGGGCCGACGTCACGGCGGCGACCGCGGACGGCCCCACCAGGAACGCCACGGTCAGCAGGTGCAGGGCCAGGACGAGCGCGTACGAGCCGGAGTAGTCCATCCCGGCACGGTAACGGGGACGTCCCCGCAGTGGACGCGCGGCGGGCGGCCCGGCACGATGGGACACGCGCTGTGACCTGCATCTCCCGAAGCAGTCACAGCGCGAGCAGGAGATCACGTAGCACCGTCGAAACAGTGCCTACTACGCGTCGGCAACCCAGCCGTCACGTGCCCGTGGAGGTCTCAGGTGAGCAAGGTCCTTCGTGCGTCCGCCGTCCTGGTCGCGGCCGGTCTGACGGTGCCGCTGTGGGCGGTGCCGAGCGCGTTCGCCGAGTCCGCCACCGAGGCCGCGTCCATCGGCGCGTACTTCTACCGCCAGGGCGTCACGACGCAGAACCAGGGCCTGCCGGCCGAGCCGCCCGCGGCCCCGCCGAACGTCACCGGCGACAACGCCGACGGCGTCGCGAAGGGCAACCTCGCCGTGTCCGCGCAGGGCGGCCAGGAGGACAAGGTCAGCTTCCTGTCCTTCAGCCTGGCGTCGGCGCCCCTCGAGGGCACCATCGACTCCGCGCTGCTGAGCGTCCCGCTGGTGCCGTCCGCCCCGCCCGCGAACATCGCCTTCAACGAGGCGCCCGAGCTGGTCCGCGTCTGCAAGGCCGGCGATCCGGCTTCTTCGGCGAGGACGGCACGAGCATCCTGCTCGCCCCCGAGCGCCTGTGCGACGAGTTCTCCAGCGAGCCCGGCAAGCTGTCCGCCGACGGCAAGTCGTACGTCTTCGACATCACCGGGCTGGCAGCGACCTGGCTGGAGAGCAACGACGGCCTCGCGCTGACCGTCGCCGAGGGGGCCGAGTCCAGCCCCGTTCCAGGTCGTCTTCGCGCCGGCCGACCAGGCCAGGCTGGCCTACAGCTTCACGCTCCTCCGAGGAGGTCCTCGAGACCCCGGCGCTGACCGACACCGGCACCACCCTCGACAGCGGCGCGGCCGACCTGGACAGCGGCTTCAGCGGCGGCTCGCTGCCCACCGTCGACTCCGGCTTCGGCAGCGTCGAGTCGCCGGTCGTCGACACCGCGCTGCCCGAGCCGCAGACGATGCCGGCGCCCGCCCCCGCGCCCGCCGTCGCGAGCGCGCCCGTCCGCAACGTCGCGGTCATGACCGAGGCGCCCCTGAACCCCTCCGCCGGCTTCTGGGTCGGCGCTGCTCGCGCTGGTCGGCATGGCCGGGCTGCTGTCGCTGATCATGGGCGACCCGCGCGTGGCCGCCCGCCGGCGCCGCGACCAGCACGTCCCGCCTGAGCAAGGCCCTCCAGGGCCGCCAGAGCGCCGCCGCCCGCGGGCCGCGCCTGGCCCGCCCCCTCGCGATCTAGCGCCTCCTCCCGCCCCACCGGTACCACCCGCACCCGCTCGTCCCCGCTCGCCCGTGCGACCCAGCCCCCAGGAGCACCTGCGCCATGAACCTCGCCCGTTCCCGCGGCTTCGCCGTCGCGATGCTCTGCTCGGCCGTCCTCACGGCCGCCTGCGGCCTCAAGCCGGAGGTCAAGGACGCGCTCGTGCAGAACCCCGGCCTCGCCGCCGGCGGTGGCGGCCAGGTGGCCGTCGACACCGACGGCGACGGCACGGTCGACTCGTTCACGACCGACCCGGGTGCGGCCGGCGTCCTGCCGGACGGCACGACCGCCACGGGGACCGACTCGACGGGCACCGGCACGAGCACGGGCACCGGCACCAGCACGGGCACCGGGACGAGCACCGGCACCGGCACCGGCACCGGCACGGGCACCGGGACGAGCACCGGCACCGGTACCGGGCGGGACGACGGGGACGGCTGCCCTGCCGGACGAGAAGGGCACCACCACCGGCATCGACTTCGACAAGCAAGACGATCCGCATCGCCCTGCACGGGCCGCTCACGGGCGCCGGCGTCCCGCAGGAGTCCTTCCGCACCGGCACGCCGAAGTACTGGGACGAGGGACCGGGCGGCAAGCCGCGCCTGCTCAAGAACGGCTTCCGCGTCCTCGCCGAGGCGATCGACGACAAGTACAACGCCCCGGACGCGCTGCGCGCCTGCAACGCCGCCGCCAAGCAGGTCTTCCTCATCGTCGGCGGCGCCGGCACCGACCAGATCCAGGCCTGCGCCCAGAGCCAGGTGCTGCGCCGCGGCAACGTGCCGTACCTCTCGGCCGGCGTGACCGAGTCGGGCCTGGGCTCCCTGCCGAACTACTTCGCGACCTCGCTGACCTACAAGCAGCAGGGCCCGCTCGTCGTGAAGATGGCGCAAGGAGAACGGCTTCTTCAAGGGCAAGTGGGCCGTCGTCATCACCGAGGGCCCGAACTTCGCCGACGCGCGCAGCTCGATCGTCGCCGCGCTCAAGGCCTCCGGCGCGCAGTTCGACCCAGTCCAAGGACGTCTACCTGACCGACAAGGCGCCGCGCGACTGCTCCGCGGTCGGCACGTCGGTCCGCTCCGGCGGCCCGTACAACGCCATCTACTTCCTCGGCCAGCCGAGCCTTCTTCGCCCAGTGCGTCGGCGTCATCGGCGCCGGCCCGACCTACACGGGCCCCGGCCCGTCCTTCGGCATCAACACCGTCGCGAACCTCGCGTGCAACGCCGCCGGCGGCCAGTACAAGGGCTACTACCTGCACCCGGCGACCGGCATCGACCAGGCCGCGCAGCGGGCCAAGGGCGTGACCTTCCGCGACGACATCGAGTACCAGATCTACGGCGCGATGCAGGGCCTGGAAGCGGCTTTCAACCTGGTCCAGGGCAAGCTGACCCGCGAGAAGTTCATCGCCGCGCTGCGCAACGCCTCGCATTCCCGAGGGCATCGCCCCCGGCGCGGTGTACAAGGGTGCACGCTTCGGCGGCACGGCCGCCTACGCGCTCAAGGCGCAGTGCAGCCCGAACGCCAACCGCTACGTGACCGTCAAGCGCTACAACAAGTGACCGCCGGCGGTCACACCAGGAAGGTGGCCGCCCCGTGCTGATGGCGCTCGACGTCGTCGCTCCAGCGATCGCAGGCTGCCATCCAAGGAGCCGTCTACGGGCTGCTGGGGCTCGGGCTGGTCCTGCTCTACAAGAGCAACAAGGTCTTCAACTTCGCCCAGGCGGAGTTCGGCACCAGCGCGGCCTTCGCCACGCTGTTCGCGGACAACGGCACCGGGATCCTCCCGAACCTGCCGCTGCCGCTGGCGGTGGTGTTCGGCCTGCTGGTGGGCACCGGCATCGGGCTGCTCACCGAGCTGCTCGTGGTCCGCCCGCTGTTCAGCGCGCCGAAGGTGACGCTGGTCGTCGCCACGGCCGGCGTGACCCTGCTGCTCATCGCCGTGCAGGGCTTCTTCGCCGGCGCGGAGCCCTCCACCCTCGCCCCGCTGGTGAAGGGCGACTTCGTCAACAGCGGCGCGATCCGCATCACCAACCAGCAGGTGATCATCGTCATCGTGCTCGCGGTGCTGGCCGTCGCGTCCGCGCTGTTCTTCAGCCGGACCCGCACCGGCACCGCGATCATCGCCGTCTCGCAGGAGCCGACCGCGACGAGCCTGGTCGGCATCAGCGTCAAGCGGACCTCCGCGCTCACCTGGGGCCTGGCCGGCCTGCTCGGCGGCATCGCCGGCATCCTGCTCTCGGGCAGCACCGGCTTCGTCTCGCCCGGCTCGCTCACCGGCCTCGCGCTGATCCCCGCCTTCACCGCCGCGGTCTTCGGCGGCATCACCAGCCTGCCGGGCGCCTTCCTGGGCGGCGTCGTCATCGGCGTCGTCGAGGCCCTCGCGCAGGCCAACATCCCCAAGGACATCATCCCCGGCTCCGGTCGCGTGGTGCTGTTCGTCGCGCTGCTCGGGGTCCTGCTCGTCCGGCCCGCCGGCCTGCTCGGGAAGGAGACCTGATGACCGCCGTCGCCGACCGACCGGCTCCCTCACCGGAGCAGGGGGAGGAGCAGCACGGCGGGCCGGGGCGGGACTTCGGCCCGATCCGCTGGCTGCCGCGCCTGCTCGTCGTCCTGCCGCTGCTCGTACTGGGTGCTCTTCTACATCCCGGACACCGAGGAGTACGCCGCCGTCGCGGCCGACGCGTGCATCTACGCGATCGTCGGGCTCAGCCTCAACATCATCATCGGCTACACCGGACAGCTGTCCCTGGGGCACCAGGGCTTCGTCGGGGCCGGCGCCTTCGCCGCCGCGTACTCCCTGACCGTGCAGAAGGTGCCGTTCGCGCTGACCTTCGCTCATCGCCGCGATCGTGGCCGCGCTGTTCGCGCTGGTGCTGGGCCTGGTGGCGCTGCGCATCACCGGGCTCTACCTCGCGCTCATCACGCTGGTGTTCGGCCTGACGCTCGAGGGCTCGCTGTTCGAGATCCCGCGCTTCACCAACGCCGGCGCCGGCCAGCCCGCCGACCGGCCGGAGTTCCTGTTCGACGACGGCAACTTCTACCTGTTCTGCCTGGCCTTCCTCGTGGCCGCCTGCTACGTCGACTACCGGCTGCTCAAGACCAAGACCGGGCGGGCGCTGCTGGCCCTGAAGGAGAACGAGCGCGTCGCGGAGGCGTTCGGCATCAACGTGACGGCCTTCAAGCTCATCGCCTTCACGCTGTCCGGCGCCCTCGCGGGCGTGGCCGGCGCGCTGTTCGCCTTCCGCATCGGCATCGTCACCGGCTCGGGCTTCGGCTTCTTCCTCGCGCTGACCTTCGTGCTCATGACCGTCGTGGGCGGGCTCGGCAGCCGGATCGGCGTCATCCTCGGGTCGTCGCTGTTCGCGGTCCTCGACTTCATCCTGCGCGAGACGCCGGTCAAGGGCGTGGAGGAGTTCATCTTCCGCAGCGCCAACGCGACGCAGTTCGCGCCGCAGTTCATCGGCGCCCTCGGCCTGCTGCTCACCATCACCAAGTACCGCGGCGGGATCGGCGAGCAGATCCGGCCGCTCACGCAGTGGCTGGCGGGCAAGCCGTTCAGCATCCACGGCGACGCAGACAGCGGCCCGGCCGCAGTGGAGGGCTCCAGTGTCCGTGCTTGAGGTCAGGGACCTGGCGATCCGCTTCGGCGGGCTCCAGGCCCTGCAGGGGCTCAACCTCGAGGTCAACGAGTACGAGATCGTCGGCCTGATCGGCCCGAACGGCGCCGGCAAGACCACCGCCTTCAACTGCATCACCGGCTTCTACCAGCCGAACACCGGCTCGGTGACCTACCGCGGCAAGGACGTCACCAAGGCCCCGCCGCACGTCAAGGCGGCCATGGGCTTCGGCCGCACGTTCCAGAACGTCGGGATGGTCAAGAGCGCGACGGCGATCGACAACCTCAGGACCGCCCAGCACGCCAAGGCCGGCTACGACGTGGCGAGCGGCCTGCTCGGCACCGCGCTCACCGGCAAGCGCGAGCGCGAGCTCACCGCCAAGGCCGACGCGATCCTCGACCTGCTCGGCCTGCAGTCCATCCGCGACAAGCGCGTCGGCGGGCAGTCGTACGGCACGCTCAAGCTGCTCGAGCTCGGCTGCGCGCTGGCCACCGACCCCGACATCCTGCTGCTGGACGAGCCGACCTCGGGCATGGGCCCGGACGAGTCGGACGAGCTCGGCGAGCGGCTGCTCGCGCTGCGCCGCGAGTTCGCGCTGACGATGCTCGTCATCGAGCACCACGTGCCGCTCGTGCTGCGCGTCTGCGACCACGTCTACGTCCTGAACTTCGGGCGGCTGCTCGCCGAGGGCAAGCCCAGCGTCATCCAGACCCACCCGGAGGTCGTCGCGGCCTACCTGGGCGGCGAGGCGCCGGAGGCCCTCGAGCAGACGCAGGAGACCGAGGAGGACGCCGAGCTCGACCGCCTCACCGAGCAGGCCGCGCAGCACCACGACGACCCGAGCGTCCCCGCGCCCGAGGTCGCCGCGCCCGCACCCCAGCCGGCCCGCCGCCGTCGTCCCGCGGCCTCCGCCACGGCTGCCGCCGGTGAGGACCGGCTGCGGCCGAAGAAGCGCGCCCCCGCCAAGCGCACCCCGAAGAAGACGACCGGGAAGGACGAGAGCGCGTGAGCCTGCTCGAGGTCGAGGAGCTGCGCACCGGCTACGGCGCGCTGCCCGTGCTCCAGGGCATCAGCTTCAACGTCGAGGAGGGCCAGACCGCGGTCATCTTCGGCCTCAACGGCGCCGGCAAGACGACGACCGTGAACTGCCTCGCCGGTGTGCTGCCGACGTGGAGCGGCGAGGTCCGCTTCGACGGCAAGCGCATCTCCGGCAAGGACGCTCCCGGCATCGTGCGGGCCGGCATCGCCCTGTCGCCCGAGGGCCGCCGCGTGTGGCCCGGCCTGACGGTGCTCAAGAACCTCGAGCTCGGCGCGTGGGTCCGCAAGGACCAGAAGGCGGTCGGCGAGACGGTCGAGCAGGTCTTCGGCTACTTCCCCCGGCTCGAGGAGCGCAAGGACCAGCTGGCCGGCACGCTGTCCGGCGGCGAGCAGCAGATGCTCGCGATCGGCCGCGCCATCATGAGCAAGCCGCGCATGCTGATGATCGACGAGGCGTCGCTGGGCCTGTCGCCCAAGCTGGCGCAGACGGTGTTCCAGGTGGTCTCGCAGATCAACGACGACGGCACCACGGTCATCATCGTGGAGCAGAACGTCGGCGTGCTGCCGTACGCCGACCAGGCGCTCATCATGGAGAAGGGCGCGCTGACCTTCGACGGCCGCGGCGAGGAGCTGGAGAGGTCCGGCGAGCTGCGCAAGACCTACCTCGGCGAGGCGTCCGACGCGGCGTCCTAACCCCGAGCAGCACGAAGGCCCGGTCCCCGCGAGCGCGGGGGCCGGGCCTTCGTCGTGCAGGGACTAGCGGACGGTGAGGTCCGTGCCGGCCTGCTCGGGCTGGCAGACGCGGCAGGCCTTCAGGTCGCGGCCGCGGGCCTCGGCCGGCGTGAGGTAGCTGGTCTCCTCGCGGCCGTCGACCAGGCGGCAGCCGGGGACGTGGTAGCTGGCCGAGCCGGCGACCACCAGGCCGGAGACGTCGCCGGGGGCGTCCGCGCGCGGGGTGCGGCCCGAGCCCTCGAGGAACGCCTCGGCGAGCAGGTCGAGCTTGGCCTCGAGCAGCGCCCGGTCCTCGCGGTTGCTCTGCACGACGAGCATGGCCGCGCCGAGGATGACGAACGCGATGCCGATCAGGCCGCCGGACAGGATGTACGGCAGCTGCGCCAGGGTGCTGGTCTGGCCGGCGGCGCCGTTCCAGCCGAAGGCGATGGCGATCAGGCCGACCAGCGCGAGGCCGAGCCCGGCCTTGCCGCCGAGCTTGCCGAAGTTCGGGCCAGGCATGGGGGTCATCGGGGTTCCCTCGTCGATCGGGCCGCGCGGACGGCTCAGGCTAGTGGGGAGGGGATTCGCCGTCACCCGTCGAACTCCTGCTCATGACCTTGCTGCCGGGTGCTCCGCGTCCGCTTCGCGCGCCTCGTCCCGCGGTGTCCCGCCGCCTGCTGCTCGCGGTCGCGGTGCTGCTGCTCGGCGCGCTCGTCCCGGGCACCGCGAGCGCAGCGCCGGAGAGGGGCGTCCTCGTCGTCGAGGGCAGGGGCGGCACCACCACGACGCTCGTCGTGACGGAGCCGATCTCGCTGCGCAGCGCAGAGGCGACGCTGACCGGCGGGGGCGAGTACGCCGGCGTCCTCCTCGAGCCGCTGGACCGCCAGCCGCAGAGCGGCCGGCTCGGGGCTGTGCAGATCCGGGCGTTCCGCGACAGCACCCGGACGGTGGTGACGCCCCTGGGCGCGGACGGGGCGATCGAGCCCGGCCGCTACACGGTCGTGCTGCTCGGCCAGGGCCCGGTCCGCGCGAGCTACCCGCTGCAGTCCCCGGACGCGCCCGGCGTGCGCGTCGTGCCGCGCACGCCGCTGCCGGTGCGCTTCCTGGGGCGGGCCGAGGCGCTGCCCGCAGGCAGCTTCGGGAAGGCCCGGGTCGAGCTGCCCGGCGCCCTCCCCGCCGGCAGGCGCGCCATCCAGGTCGCGCTGCGCGACCGGACCAGCGTCGAGGACTTCCGGATGTGCGCCACCAGCGGCTCCACCTGCCCCGGTGCGCTCCCGTTCGCCCCGCCGTCCCCCGTGCCGGCCCCGCCCGCCGGCGCCCCGCTCCCGGGGCAGGCCGGCCCGACCGCGACGGCGGTGCTGCACAGCCCGGCGACGACAGCGCGCGCGCTGGTCTGGTCGGTCGAGAGCTCCTACCAGGAGGCGGACGACCGCCTGCGCACGGCGGCCATCGTCTTCTAGCGCGCGCCGCGCCGTCCGCGGCGCGCCCGCAGGTAGTCGCTCACGACGTACTCCCCGAGCCGGGCCGGGTCGGGCGCGAAGACCCGGCCGCCGTTGCGCGCCGCGAGCCCCTCGACGAACTCCACCAGCCGCGGCTCGTCGTCGAGCATGAACACGTTGATGGTCGCGCCGCGCCGGGTGACCCGCTCGACCTCGGCCATCGTCAGCTCCAGCGTCTCGGGCAGCGGCGGCCAGCAGAACTCGGCGTAGCCGCTGCGGGTGAGGTGCGCGGTCGGCTCGCCGTCGGTGACGACCAGCACCACCGGCTCGGCGTCCGGGTGCTTGGCGAGGTGCCGCCCGGCGAGCACGAGGGCGTGCTGCAGGTTGGTGCCCTGCACGCGCTGGGCGTCCAGGCCGGCGAGCCTCTCCGGCGTGAGCACCTGCGCGTAGTCGCTGAAGCCGATGATCTCGATCGCGTCCTGCGGGTACTTCGTCGTGACCAGCGAGTGCAGCGCGAGCGCGGTCTGCTTGGCCGTGCCCCACGTGCCGCGCAGCTCCATCGAGAACGACAGGTCGACGAGCAGCGCGACGGCCGCGCTGGTGCGCCGCTCGGTCTCCACGACCTCGAAGTCGTCGACGACGAGGCGCACCGGGGACGCCGTCGCGCCGGAGGCGCGCAGTGAGGGACCGCCGCGCAGGACGGCGTTGCGGACGGTGCGCACCACGTCGAGCGGCTGCTCGTCGCCGAACTGCCACGCGCGGGAGGCGCCGGTCGTCTCGCCGGCCGCACCGGCGTCGCGCACGTCGTGGCCGCCCCGCCCGCCGGCCTCGAGCCTGCTGAACACCTTGCGCAGCGCGGTCGCGCCGACCCGCCGCACGGCCCGCGGCGACAGCTCGAGCCGGCCGCGGCTGTCGCGCACGAGGTAGCCCTGCTCCAGCAGCTCCCGCTCGATGCGGCGCAGCGCCGCGACGTCGTCCACCGCGGTGCGCCCGAGCGCCCGCTGCACCGCGGCCTCGTCGACGTCGTCGAGCGAGGCGCCCGGGTAGTCCTGCCCGAGCGCCGCCTCCAGGTCGTCGAGGTCGGCCAGCTCCTCGAGCGCGCTCGTCGCGTCACCCATGCCCATCGCACCGTCGCCGCGCATCCGCTCGCGGCCGCCCCACGGCAGGTCGGGTCGCGCGTTGCGCAGGCTGTCCCCGAGCTGCGCCATCTGCGCGGCGAGGTCCATGTCGAGAGCGCCCTGCATCAGCTCGCCGAGCTCCTGGCGCTGCTGCGGCGTGAGCGAGTCCATCAGCCGCTGCTGCGCGGCGGCGCGGCGCGCCAGGTCGTCGACCAGCTCCTCGAGCGTCTGCGGCTCGGACGGGAAGAACTCCCCGTGCCTGCCCATGAACTCGTCGAACTGCTCCTGCGTGTGCTGTCCCCGTGCGTCGGCGTCGAGCATCGCGTTCAGGTCGGCCAGCATGTCCTTGACCGCCTGCAAGGCAGCAGGATCCGCGTTCTCGAGCGCCGCCTTCATGCCGCGGAACTGGCTGTCGAGCACCTCGCGCCGGAGCAGGTGGTCGATCGCCTCGTACGCCTCCCGCGCCTCCGGGGAGCGCCACTCGTACGGCTTCAGCGCCTGCACGGCGCGGGCCGTGTCCGTCGGCAGCGTGTCCAGCTCCAGCTCGGCCATCCGCGCGGCGTCGGACGGGTCGGGGAACAGCTCGCGCCGCTCGGCCTCGAGCGCCTGCTCGAGCAGCTCGCGCACCTCCTGCAGGGTCCCGTCGAGCTGGCCCTTCTGGCGGGCCTGCCGCTGCCGCTTGGCCACCTGCCGGCGCAGGTCGTCCAGCCCGCGCAGCCCGTCGGCCCCGCGGCGCAGCAGGTCGCGCATGGCCTGCCGCGCGCTCGCCCCGTCGAGGACGGCCTCGCCGATCTGGTCCAGCGCCGCGGCCACGTCGTACGGCGGCTCGAGCGGGTCGCGGCCGCCGGACCAGGCGCCGTAGCGGTACGCCGAGCTCATCGCCGGCCGGCCTTCGCGTTGAGGTAGCGCGCGAGGCCCTGCAGACCGTACGCGGCAGCGAGGGCGAACAGCGCGACGTAGCGCGGCAGGGGCTCGCCGGTGACGAGGTAGGCACCGCCGATGGTGAGGCCGATCGCCAGCGCGACCTGGACCAGGGTGGCTAGCGTCGCCCGCGCCGTGCCCTTCAGCGCGAAGTCGTAGAGGAACGGCAGCCGTGACAGCCGGCCGATGCGGGCCCGCTCGGCGCGGCGGCCCTCCTTGTCCATGGGGACGGCCGGCTCAGCCACTCTCGCCCCGGCTCTCCAGGAACGCCTGGTAGGCCAGCCGCCGGCGCAGCCGGTTGGCGGCCAGCACCGGCGCCATCAGCGGCCGGACGACGAGCACGACCAGCAGCAGCATCCCCGGCAGCAGCAGCCAGGGCGGTCCGTCGACCGCGGTCACGGCGTAGCCGATCACGAAGAAGCCGAGCAGCGCCGCCGCTGCCGCGAGCAGCACGCGGCGGCGCAGCGCGGCCGGGTCCGGTGCGTCGGGCTGCACGTCAGCCGCCGTAGACGGTCCGGCCGCCGACCTCGTCCTTGGCCAGGCGGCGGTTCAGGTGCAGGCCTTCCAGGGCGAGCTCGAGCGCGGCGGCGGCGAGGCCGGGCGACTCCTCCTCGATGCCGAGGCGGGACAGGATCGCCGCCAGGCCGGGCACCGGTCCGAGGCCGGCCAGCAGGTCGGCGGCGGGCACCAGGTCGCCGGTCTCGACGGTGGCGCCCTCCTCGAAGCGGCCCTGCAGGCCGGTGAGGTCGGTGCCGGCGAGGCGGGCGCGGAAGACGTCGGCGGTGGCCTTGCGCAGCAGGTGCGCCAGCACCTCGAGCTCGCGCCCCTCCTCGGCCGCCTCGAACTCGACCTTGCCGCGTGCGGCGGCGACGACGGACGGCAGGTCGCAGACCCGCGCGACCGCCTGCTGCTCACCGGTGACCGCGGCCCGGCGTACGGCCGACGCCGCGACGGTCTCGGCGGCGGCCACGGCGAAGCGGGCGCTGACGCCGGAGCGCTGATCGACCTGCGGCGACTCGCGCACCAGGCGGGTCCAGCGGGCGACGACCTCGAGCAGGTGCTCGGGGACCACGACGTTGCTGCCCGGCCAGGTGAGCTGGGCCTCCTGGGCGATCAGGCGCACCTCGTCCTCGAGCTCGAGGGGGTAGTGGGTGCGGACCTCGGCGCCGAAGCGGTCCTTGAGCGGCGTGATGATGCGGCCGCGGTTGGTGTAGTCCTCAGGGTTGGCGGAGGCGACCAGCAGCAGGTCGAGCGGCAGGCGCAGCGTGTAGCCCCGGACCTGGATGTCGCGCTCCTCCAGGACGTTCAGCAGCGCGACCTGGATCCGCTCGGCGAGGTCGGGCAGCTCGTTGACGCTGAAGATGCCGCGGTTGGTGCGGGGGACGAGCCCGTAGTGGACGGTCTCCGGGTCGCCGAGGGTGCGGCCCTCGGCCACCTTGATCGGGTCGACGTCACCGATGAGGTCGCCGACGGAGGTGTCCGGCGTGGCCAGCTTCTCGCCGTAGCGCTCGCTGCGGTGCTTCCACGCCACGGGTGCCGCGTCGCCGTGCTCGGCGACGATCCGCTTGCCCTCGGGGCTGATCGGCTCGTACGGGTGCTCGTTCAGCTCCGAGCCCTCGAGCACCGGCGTCCACTCGTCGAGCAGTCCGACCAGGGTGCGGATCAGGCGGGTCTTGCCCTGGCCGCGCTCGCCGAGCAGGACGAGGTCGTGGCCGGCGAGCAGCGCGCGCTCGACCTGCGGGAGCACGGTGTCGTCGAAGCCGAGGATGCCGGGGAAGGCCGTCTCGCCGGCGGCCAGGCGGGCGAGCAGGTTGTCGCGCACCTCCGCCTTGACGCTCTTGTGGACGTGGCCGCTGGCGCGCAGCTCGCCCAGCGTGGTGGGGGGTGGGGTCACTTCCCGACAGTACGTCCGGCCCTGCGGACGCGCACGGCTCGGCAGCCGCAGTCGACACGGCCGCGGGGCATCGCGGTGCTCGCGCCGGATCTCGGACAGGATGGGCCCATGTCGCGCTTCGGGGACGGGCTGGCAGCGGGCGGCGACCTGCTCGCCGCGGCGCAGCGCGCCACGGAGCAGGCGCTCGAGCCGCTCGGCGGGCGGGTGCCGGACCTGCTGTGCGTGTTCGCGACCGGGCCGCCCGACGAGGTGGCCGAGGCCTACCTGCGGGCGGTGGCGGTGTCCGCGGCGACCTCCTCCCTCGGCTGCAGCGCCGGGGGCGTCATCGGCGGCGCCCGCGGGGTGGAGGGCGAGCCGGCGGTGAGCGTGTTCGCCGCGGTGCTGCCCGACGTGCGGATCCGCAGCTTCCACCTCGAGGTCATGCGGGCCGAGGCCGGCGCCGCGGTCGTCGGCATGCCCGAGCACGAGGAGGACGAGGTCGCGCTGCTGCTCGCCGACCCGTTCAGCTTCCCGGCCGACGGCTTCGTCACGCAGGCCAACGTCGCGCTGCCCGGCCTGCCGGTGGTCGGCGGCCTCGCGTCCGGCCCGCTCGGCGCCGGCTCCACCCGGCTGCTCGTCGACGGCCGCGTCGTCGACCGCGGTGCCGTCGGCGTGCTGCTGCGCGGCGCGGGGGTGCGCACGATCGTCAGCCAGGGCTGCCGCCCGGTCGGGCCGGCCATGACGGTGACCGCGTCCTCCGGAAGCGTGGTGCAGGAGCTCGCCGGAGTGCCTGCCCTGCAGCGGATCGAGCAGGTGCTGGCCGAGCTGGTGCCGGCCGACCAGGCCCTCGCCAGCACCGGCCTGCAGCTCGGCATCGCCGTGGACGAGTACGCGGAGGACCACGACTTCCTGGTGCGCGCCATCCTCGGCGCCGACCGCGAGACGGGCGGCGTCTCGGTGGGCGACCTCGTCCAGGTCGGCACGACGGTGCGGCTGCAGGTGCGCGATGCCGAGGCCGCGGACGCCGACCTGCGCGCGCTGCTCGCGGCCTACCGGCGCGACACCCGGGACGCCCCGGCCGGTGGCGCGCTGCTGTTCTCGTGCAACGGCCGGGGGGCGCACCTGTTCGGCAGCGCCGACCACGACCCCGCCCTCGTGCGCAGCGAGCTCGCGGCCCTCGGCATCGCCGGCTTCTTCGCGGGCGGCGAGCTCGGCCCGGTGGCCGGCCGCAACCACCTGCACGGCTTCACCGCGTCGGTCCTGGCCTTCCCGTGCTGAGCCTGCCGGTCGGCCTGGACGACGTGCTGCACGCCCGCACCCTGCTGGCGGGCGTCTCGCGGGTCACGCCGATGGAGGGCCTGCGCGGGCTGTCCGACCGGGTCGGCGGCCCGGTGCTGCTGAAGTGCGAGAACCTCCAGCGCACCGGCTCCTTCAAGATCCGCGGGGCGTACGTCCGCATCGCCCGGCTGACCGACGAGGAGCGCGCGCACGGCGTCGTGGCCGCGAGCGCCGGCAACCACGCGCAGGGCGTCGCCCTGGCCGCCTCGCTGCTCGGCTGCCGCTCCACCGTCTTCATGCCCGAGGCGGCCCCGCTGCCGAAGGTAGCGGCCACGCAGGCGTACGGCGCGCAGGTCCGGCACGCCGGCCACACCGTCGACGAGGCGCTGGTCGCGGCCAAGGCGTTCGCGGCGGAGACCGGCGCGGTGCTCATCCACCCGTTCGACCACGCCGACATCGTGGCGGGGCAGGGGACCGTCGGGCTCGAGATCGCCGAGCAGTGCCCGGACGTGCGGACCGTCGTGGTCTGCACCGGCGGGGGCGGGCTGGTCGCCGGCATCGCCGTCGCGCTCAAGGGCCTGCTGCCCGACGTGCGCGTCGTGGCCGCCCAGGCCGCCGGCGCCGCGTCGTACACGCCGTCGCTCGAGGCGGGCGCACCCGTGCCGCTGATCGCCATGACGACGATGGCCGACGGCATCGCGGTGGGGTGCCCGGGTGAGCTGCCGTTCGCGATCGTGCGCGAGCTGGTCGACGACGTCGTGACCGTCGACGAGGAGGCGCTGTCCCGCGCGCTGCTGCTCGCGCTGGAGCGGGCCAAGCTCGTCATCGAGCCGGCGGGAGCTGCCGCGCTGGCCGCCGTCATGGAGGACCCCACCGCGTACGAGCCCCCGGTCGTCGCGGTGCTGTCCGGCGGCAACATCGACCCGCTGCTGCTGTCCAAGGTGGTGCGCCACGGGCTGGTCGCGGCGGGCCGGTTCATGTCGCTGCAGGTGCGCATCCCGGACCGGCCGGGGGAGCTCGCGCGGCTGCTCGGCGTCCTCGGTGACAGCGGCGCGAACGTGCTCGACGTGGAGCACTCGCGCACCGGCGCGGGCCTGCACGTCGACGAGGTCGCGGTCGGGCTGCAGCTCGAGACGCGCGGCCGGCCGCACGGCGACGAGGTCCTCGCGCACCTCGACGGCGCCGGCTACGCGGTCACCCCGGTCTGAGCGGGTAGGGGTCGGTCATGGACCCCTCGGCGGCGCTGGCCGCGCGCGAGCAGGAGATCGCCGCCCAGCTGGACGACATCGAGGTCGCATCGCGGCGGCAGACCGCGGGCGGCATCGGCTTCGGCAAGCGCGTGGGCGACGGCACCAACATCGCCGTCGAGCGGATGACCGACGTGGCCGCGCACAGCGGCCTGCAGCGCGAGCGCGACCAGATCCGCCGCGCGCGGGCCGCGCTGGAGGCAGGGACCTACGGCACCTGCGAGCAGTGCGGCGGCGACATCGGTGCGGCCCGCCTGGAGGCGCGTCCGGCGTCGACCCGCTGCGTGCGCTGCGCCTGACTCCGCCGGCCGCCATGGTCATCCGCACCTCGACGGCGCGACCCGCCGGCGCGTCGCGCCGCTCACGTGCGGATGATCTCCGGGCACGGCCTGCTGCGGGTCAGAGGTTGCCGCGGCGCTCCTGCTCGCGCTCGATCGCCTCGAACAGCGCCTTGAAGTTGCCCTTGCCGAAGCCGAGCGAGCCGTGCCGCTCGATCAGCTCGAAGAACACCGTCGGCCGGTCCTGCACGGGCTTGGTGAAGATCTGCAGCAGGTAGCCGTCCTCGTCGCGGTCGACCAGGATCCGCCGCGCGCGCAGCTCCTCGATCGGGGCGCGCACCGGGCCGACCCGCTCGACGAGGGCGTCGTCGTAGTAGGAGTCCGGCGTCTCGAGGAACTCGACGCCGCGGGCGCTCATCTCGTCGACGGTGCGCAGGATGTCGTTGGTGGCCAGCGCGACGTGCTGCACCCCGGGGCCGCCGTAGAACTCGAGGTACTCGTCGATCTGGCTCTTGCGCTTGCCGACCGCCGGCTCGTTGAGCGGGAACTTCACCTTCTTGTTGCCGTCGGCGACGACCTTGCTCATGAGCGCGGAGTACTCGGTCGCGATGTCCGCGCCGACGAACTCCTTCATGTTCTGGAAGCCCATCACCTTGTTGTAGAAGGACACCCAGGTGTCCATCTGGCCCAGCTCGACGTTGCCCACGACGTGGTCGACGGCCTGGAACAGCCGCTTCTCCGGCGGCGCCACCAGGGGCGCCCGATCGACGAAGCCGGGCAGGAACGCGCCGCTGTAGGCGGACCGCTCGACCAGCGTGTGCCGCGTCTCGCCGTACGTCGCGATGGCTGCCGTGACGACCTTGCCGGTCTCGTCCTCGACCAGCCGCGGCTCCTCGAGCCCGACCGCCCCGCGCGCGAGCGCGACCTCGTACGCCCGTGCGGCGTCGGGCACGCGCAGCGCGATGTCGACGACGCCGTCGCCGTGCCGGGCGACGTGCTCGCCGACCGCGGTGCCGGCCACGACCGGCCCGGCGAGGACGAAGCGCGCCCCGCCGGACTCGAGGACGTACTCCGCGAGCTCGCGCGAGCCGGTCTCCGGGCCGCGGTAGGCGGTGACGCGCATGCCGAAGGCGGTGGAGTAGAAGTGCGCTGCCTGGCGGGCGTTGCCCACGGCGAAGCGCAGGTGGTCGACGGCTTCTACCGGGAACTCGTCCATGCAGGTGCCTCCAGTACTAGCCGGTGTACGGCTCCGCGGAGAGCAGCTCGACGGACATCGAGCCGCCGTTGGGCAGCGTGTAGGTGACCTGCTCGCCGACCTTCGCACCGGTGAGCGCCAGGCCGAGCGGGGAGTTCGCCGAGTAGACGGGCAGGTCGGCCCGGTCCTCGCGGGAGCCGATGAGGAAGCGCTCCACGTCGTCGTCGCCGTCGTACCTCACCTCGACGACCATGCCGGGACCGGCCACGCCGGACTCGCTCGGGGCGTCGCCGACCTTGGCGCCGCGCAGCAGCTCGGTGAGCTGGCGGATGCGGGCCTCGAGCTTGCCCTGCTCGTCCTTGGCCGCGTGGTAGCCGCCGTTCTCCTTGAGGTCGCCCTCCTCGCGGGCCGCCTCGATCTTGGCCACGATGTCGGCGCGGCGGGGCCCCTTGGCCTCGTCGAGCTCGGCCGACAGCCGGTCGTAGGCCTCCTGGGTGAGCCAGGTGGTCTGCTGGCCGGACTGGGTGCTCACGGTGCTTCCTCGCAGGGGTCGGGGTGGTGCAGGTCACGTCGATGCTACGGGGAGCGGACCGCCCCGGGGATCGGGACGTCGGTGCAGCGCCCGACCTCGCCGGTCACGGCGCGCTCGGACGTCGTCAGCACGTGCTCGAGCCGGACGACCCGCTCCGGCGTCCCCACCGCGTCCACCACGACGACGTCGCGGCCGACCTCCGCGCCTGACCTCCCGCGCGACCGGACGAGGCAGTACGCCTGCCCGCCCGCGCGCTTGAGCACCTCGACGTCGATCACCACGGACGCTGTCGGACTGCACCTGGAAGTCGATGACGCGGGCCTGCACCCGGTCGCTGCCGTACCTGTTGTAGAGGAAGAACGCGATCGCTCCGAGCAGCCCGATGAACAGCACGGACAGGACCACCGCGAAGGTGCGCCCGAGCAGCTGCGACGGCGGGTCGTAGCGCCCCTCGGGACGGCGTCGCGGGGCGGTGGGGGAGGTCACGGGGTCTCCTGCGGGGATTGCCAGGTGGAGTGGCAGCGTTGGGGGGTGCGGGACGATGGTCCCCCGGTCCGGACCAGGAGGCATCCCCGCATGAGCGACGAGCAGCTGCGGCTGATGTGCGTGCACGCCCACCCCGACGACGAGTCGAGCAAGGGCGCGGCCACCATGGCGCGCTACGCCACCGAGGGCGTCGACGTCCTCGTCGTCACCTTGACCGACGGCTCCCGCGGCTCGGTGCTGAACCCGGCCATGGACCGGCCCGAGGTGCTGGCCGACATCACCGCGATCCGCGCGAGGGAGATGGACCGCGCCCGCGAGATCCTCGGCGTGCGGCAGGTCTTCCTCGGCTTCGTCGACTCCGGGCTGCCGGAGGGCGACCCGCTGCCGCCGCTGCCGGACGGCTGCTTCGCCGTCGGCAGCCTCGAGGAGCAGACCGAGGCGCTGGTGCGGGTCGTGCGCGAGCAGCGTCCGCACGTGATGACGACGTACGACGAGAACGGCGGCTACCCCCACCCGGACCACATCCGGTGCCACGAGGTGTCCGTGGCGGCGTTCGAGGCGGCGGGCGACCCCGACCGCTTCCCCGATGCGGGCGCCCCCTGGCAGCCGCTGAAGCTGTACTACAACCTGACCTTCCACAAGAGCCGCCTGGAGAAGCTGCACCAGGCGATGCTCGCGGCGGCGGTCGAGTCCCCGTACGCGGAGTGGCTCGTCAACTGGGAGGACAAGCCGGGCGACGCGGAGCGGCTGACCACCTCTGTGCCGTGCGCGGAGTACTTCCCGGTGCGCGACGCCGCGCTCATCGCGCACGCCACGCAGGTCGACCCGACCGGGCGCTGGTTCGCCTGCCCGATCGAGCTGCAGCAGGAGACCTGGCCGTACGAGGACTTCCAGCTCGCGCGGTCGCTCGTCGACACGAGCCTGCCGGAGGACGACCTGTTCGCCGGGATCCGCACGCGGGTGGCCTCGTGAGCGCCGGGCTGCTGCTGGTCGCGGTCCAGGAGGAGGACCTCGCGACCGGGCCGATCGGCCTGGTGATCATCCTGGTGATGCTCATCGTGACCGTCGCCCTGATCCGGAACATGAACACCCGCATCAAGCGCCTGCCGAAGTCCTTCCCCGGCCAGGACGACGAGCCGGAGCAGCCCGACCGCTAGTCGTCGTGCCGGCCGGACCGGCCGCGCTTGACCTCGGAGCGCTGGCGCTTGCCCTCGAGGCGGCGCTCCTTCGAGCCGCGCGTCGGCTTCGTCGGCCGGCGCGGAGCGGGCGGCGGTGACACGGCCTCGCGCAGCAGCTGGGCCAGTCGCTGCTCGGCCGCCTCCCGGTTCTGCAGCTGGCTGCGGTGCTCGCTGGCGGCCACCGTCAGGACGCCGTCGACCAGCCGGCCGGCCAGCCGCTCCAGGGCCCGCGCCCGCAGCAGGTCCGACAGCACCGGCGAGCGCGCCACGTCGAAGCTGAGCTCCGCGCGGCTGTCGGTGGTGTTCACGCCCTGCCCGCCGGGGCCGGACGAGCGCGAGAAGCGCCAGGACAGCTCGGCCTCCGGGACGACCAGGCGCGAGGTCACCTGCAGCGGTCCGGGCACGTGCCGAGCATGGCAGGGGGAAGGATCGCGCCATGCCCAACCGCCTCGCCGCGTCGACCAGCCCGTACCTGCTGCAGCACAAGGACAACCCGGTCGACTGGTGGGAGTGGTCGCCGGAGGCGTTCGCCGAGGCGGAGCGGCGAGGCGTCCCGGTGCTGCTGTCGATCGGCTACGCCGCCTGCCACTGGTGCCACGTGATGGCCCACGAGTCGTTCGAGGACGACGACACCGCGGCGCTCATGAACGCGCACTTCGTCAACGTCAAGGTCGACCGCGAGGAGCGGCCGGACGTCGACGCCGTCTACATGGAGGCGGTGCAGGCGATGACCGGCCACGGGGGCTGGCCGATGACGAGCTTCCTCACCGCCAAGGGCGAGCCGTTCTTCTGCGGCACGTACTGGCCGGACCAGCCGAGGCACGGCATGCCCAGCTTCCGGCAGGTGCTCGAGTCGGTGGCGCAGACCTGGGAGACGCGGCGCGACGAGGTCGAGGCCGCCGGCGCCGACGTCGTGCAGCGCCTGTCCCGGGCGCCGGGCGGGGCGTCCGCACCCGTCACCGCGGAGCTGCTCGACCGTGCGTTCGCCAACCTGCGCGCCGGCTACGACGGCGTCCACGGCGGCTTCGGCAGCGCACCGAAGTTCCCGCCGTCGATGGTGCTCGAGTTCCTGCTCCGGCACGCGGCCCGCACGGGCGACGGGCTCGAGCTGGTCGAGCACACCTGCCGCGCGATGGCGTCCGGCGGGATGTACGACCAGCTCGCCGGCGGCTTCGCGCGGTACTCCGTCGACGCGCAGTGGGTCGTGCCGCACTTCGAGAAGATGCTGTACGACAACGCCCTGCTGCTGCGGGTCTACCTGCACCTGTTCCGCGCCACGGGGTCGGCCGAGGCGCGCCGGGTCGCCGAGGAGACCGCCGACTTCCTGCTGCGCGACCTGCGCACGGCCGAGGGCGGCTTCGCCTCGGCGCTGGACGCCGACACCGCCGGGGAGGAGGGGCTGACCTACGTCTGGACGCCGGCGCAGCTGGTCGACGCGCTCGGCGACGAGGACGGCCGGTGGGCGGTCGCGCAGTTCGACGTCACGGACCGCGGGACGTTCGAGCACGGCACGTCGGTGCTGCAGCGCCTGGCCGAGCCGGACGACCCGGAGCGCTACGCGCGGGTCTGCGCGCGCCTGCGCGAGGTGCGGGCGCAGCGCCCGCAGCCGGGCCGCGACGACAAGGTGGTCGCGGCGTGGAACGGCCTGGCGATCGCGGCGCTGGCCGAGGCGGGCGTGCTGCTCGACCGGCTGGACCTGGTGCAGGCCGCCGACGCGTGCGCCGACCTGCTCGGCCGGCTGCACTGGACCGGCGGACGGCTGCTGCGCACCTCGATCGGCGGGCGGCCGGGGCGGCACGCGGGAGTGCTGGAGGACTACGCGGACGTCGCGGAGGGGCTGCTCGCGCTGTTCTCCGCGACCGGCGACGTGCGCCGGCTGGCGGCGGCCCGCGGGCTGCTCGACGTCGTGCTCGCGCAGTTCGCCGACGGGTCGGGCGGCTTCTTCGACACCGCTGACGACGCCGAGCAGCTGGTGCGCCGCCCGCAGGACCCGACCGACGACGCGACGCCGAGCGGGCTGGCTGCCGCCGCCGGAGCGCTGCTGACCTGCGCGGCGATGACCGGCGAGGAGCGCTACCGCGCGGCCGCCGAGCAGGCGCTGGCCACCGTCGGCCCGCTGCTCGGCCGGCAGGCCCGCTTCGTCGGCTGGGCCGCCGCGGTCGGGGAGGCGCTGCTGGCGGGGCCGGCAGAGGTCGTGGTGCTGGACCGGCCCGACCTGCTGGCCGTCGCGCGCCTGGCCACCTCGCCCGGGGCGGTCGTCGTCACCGCCGGGCCGCTCGCCGAGGGGCGGCCCACCGGGGCGGCGTACGTCTGCCGCGGCTTCGTGTGCGAGGCGCCGACGACGGACCCGGCTCGGCTCGCCGAGCAGCTCGGCGCCCGCAGGGAATGAACGACGTCACGTTTTGCTTCTGCGCAGGTGTAATCATGTAAGCAATGTGAGCGAGGGGGATGGACATGGGTCCGAGGAACGAGCGCGGCGCAGGCCGCGGAGCAGGAGCAGGACGGCAGGAGGTGCCGCTGCCGGCCGCCGACGGGGTCGCCGGCTGGTTCGCCGGGCGGCTGCCGGACGGCTGGTTCGAGGGGGCCGCCGAGGTGGTCGTCGACCGCGACGAGGTCCTCGTCGTCGGGACGCTGGCCGCACCGGAGGCCGCGGGCGACGCCGTCGCCGCCGCCGAGGCCGAGGCCGGCCGCATCGCGCGGTTCCGCGAGGACACCCGCGAGGAGCGGATGCGCATCGCGCGGGAGGCCGAGCACCGCTACGGTCGCAAGGTCGCCTGGGGCGCGAGCGCCGGCGGCACCCGGCAGCTGTTCACCACGCTGTCGGTGCCGGTCATGACGCGGCTGCGCCAGCCCGAGCGGCTGGTGCTCGACACCCTGGTGGACAGCGGGGTGGCCCGCAGCAGGTCCGAGGCGCTCGCCTGGTGCGTACGGCTCGTCGGGCAGAACGCCGGCACCTGGCTGGACGAGCTGCGCGACGCGATGCAGGCCGTCGAGCGGGTGCGCGCGGCAGGACCTGCCACGTAACCGTCAAGCCCCCGGCGCTCCCGCCGACAACAGGGAGGACGGGTCCGGACCGTCTCTGATCAGCGGCCCGGGCCCGCCGACCTGTGCGGCAGGGGGAGCTAGGCCGCCGCGCCGTACGTCGCGAACGACACCGCGACGTAGTGCGTGACGAACGCCAGCAGCGTGAAGGCGTGGAAGACCTCGTGGAAGCCGAACCACCGCGGTGACGGGTCCGGGCGGCGCAGCGCGTAGACGACGGCGCCCAGGCTGTAGAACAGCCCGCCGACGAGCAGCAGCACCACGACCGCCAGGCCGCCGCTCTCGTGCAGCTGGGGGATGACGCCGAGCGCCACCCAGCCGAGCAGCAGGTAGAGCCCGGTGAACAGCCAGCGGGCCGGGCGGCGCACCGCGTTGCGCAGCACGACGCCCACCGCGGCGCCGCCCCAGACGACGCCGAAGACGACCCAGCGCGCGGTTCCCTCGAGCAGCAGCAGGGCGAACGGCGTGTAGGTGCCGGCGATGAGGATGAAGATCATCGAGTGGTCGAGCCGCTGCATGACGGTGTGCGCGCGGCCCTGCCACGGGCCGCGGTGGAAGGCGGCCGAGGTCCCGAACAGCAGCGCGACGCTGACGGCGTAGACGACCGCAGCGGTCCGCGCGCGGGCACCCTCGGCCAGGCACACCAGGACGGTGCCGGTCACCAGCGAGACCGCGAAGGCCGCCTCGTGCAGCACGCCCCGCAGGCGGGGCTTCAGGGCGGCGGCGAGCTCGTGCACCCTGGCTTCTACGGCGTCCTGCACGGGTCTCCTGCGTCGGTCCCTGGTGGCGGATCCCACAGCGCTGCGATCAGCGCCCACGGGTAGCATCCCCCTACTCGTCCGGACAGGGAACTCGTGCCTTCCCGCCCCTGTCGGACCACCTCGACGGAGAGGCAGACATGACGACCGCGTCCACGATCCCGGGGCTCGACGCCGCGCCCACCAAGAACACCAAGCTGGTCGAGTGGGTGCGTGAGATCGCGCTGCTCACCAAGCCCGAGCGGGTCGAGTGGTGCGACGGCTCCGAGGAGGAGTGGCAGCGCCTGACCACGCTGCTCGTCGAGCAGGGCACCTTCCTCAAGCTGGACGAGAGCAAGCGGCCGAACAGCTTCTACGCCAAGTCCGACCCCACCGACGTCGCGCGCGTCGAGGACCGCACCTTCATCTGCTCGGAGAAGGAGGCGGACGCCGGCCCGACCAACAACTGGATGGCGCCGGACGAGATGCGCGCCACCCTCAAGCCGCTGTTCGACGGCTGCATGCGCGGTCGCACGATGTACGTCGTCCCGTTCAGCATGGGCCCGCTCGGCTCGCAGATCAGCCAGCTCGGCGTCGAGATCACCGACAGCCCGTACGTCGTGGTGTCGATGAAGATCATGACCCGCATGGGCAAGGCCGCCCTGGACCAGATCGGCGACGAGGGCTTCTTCGTCCCCGCCGTGCACACCGTGGGCGCCCCGCTCGAGGCCGGCCAGGCCGACGTGCCGTGGCCCTGCAGCGACACCAAGTACATCGTCCACTTCCCCGAGACCCGCGAGATCTGGTCCTTCGGCTCCGGCTACGGCGGCAACGCCCTGCTCGGCAAGAAGTGCTTCGCGCTGCGCATCGCCTCGGTGATGGCGCGCGACGAGGGCTGGATGGCCGAGCACATGCTCATCCTCAAGCTCACGCCGCCGAGCGGCGAGCCGCGCTACGTCACCGCCGCGTTCCCGAGCGCCTGCGGCAAGACCAACCTCGCGATGCTCACCCCGACCATCCCGGGCTGGAAGGTCGAGACCGTCGGCGACGACATCGCCTGGATGCGCTTCGGCGACGACGGCCGGCTGTACGCGATCAACCCCGAGGCCGGCTTCTTCGGCGTCGCGCCCGGCACCGGCGTGGACACCAACGCCAACGCCGTGGACACCTTCTACGGCAACAGCATCTTCACCAACGTCGCGCTGACCGACGACGGCGACGTGTGGTGGGAGGGCCTGACGGAGGAGCCCCCGGCGCACCTCGTCGACTGGAAGGGCAACGACTGGACGCCCCAGTCCGAGACCCCGGCCGCGCACCCGAACGCCCGCTTCACCACCCCCGCCGGGCAGTGCCCGACCATCGCGCCGGAGTGGGAGGACCCGAAGGGCGTCCCGATCTCGGCGATCCTGTTCGGCGGCCGGCGCGCCACCGCGGTGCCGCTCGTGACCGAGGCCTTCGACTGGCAGCACGGCACCTTCCTCGGCGCCTCGGTCTCCTCGGAGACGACCGCAGCGGCCGCCGGCGCCATCGGCCAGCTGCGCCGCGACCCCTTCGCCATGCTGCCGTTCTGCGGCTACAACATGGGCGACTACATGGGCCACTGGCTCGAGATGGGCGAGAAGGCCACCGGCCAGCTGCCGCGCATCTACTACGTCAACTGGTTCCGCAAGGACGACAGCGGCAAGTGGCTGTGGCCCGGGTTCGGCGAGAACAGCCGCGTCCTCAAGTGGATCATCGGCCGCATCGACGGCCAGGCCGACGGCGTCGAGACCCCCATCGGCGTCCTGCCGACCAAGGAGGCCCTCGACCTGGACGGGCTCGACATGCCCGAGGCCGACCTCGACCTGCTGCTCTCCGTGGACACCGACGTGTGGAAGAAGGAGGCCGCGCTCATGCCCGAGTACTTCGCGCAGTTCGGCGACCACCTGCCGCAGGCCATCACGGCCGAGCACGCCGCTCTCGTGGAGCGCCTCGAGAAGAGCTAGTACGCCCCGCTTCGTCCCGACGCCCCGCTCCTTCGAGCGGGGCGTCCGGCGTTCCAGGGGTTGCCCGGCCCCCGGCCGGACAGGACGATCACCACCATGGCCGAGCTGCGCTGCGTCGACGGGTCCGTCCTGTCCGTGCTGCCGGAGCCGTGCCTCGGTCGTGACGGCGTGCCGTACGAGGTGACGCTGCGGCTCGAGCGCGACGGCCAGCAGGTCGGCGCCGTGGGCGAGCGGTGCGGCTTCTTCCTCGCGCAGACCGCGGCCCGGCTGCGGGCGGTGCACGGCTTCCCGGCGAGCGGCCTCGAGGCGGGGCTGCGGGCGTGGGCCGCGGACCACGGCGCGGACGCCGACGAGGCGTGGTCCGGGTTCGCGCGGTACCTGCCGCGCGACCGCGAGGTCCTCGCCTTCCGGTCCCGCGACCCGGACGACGTCTCCTCGGCGGGCGAGCTGCGGGTCGTGCTGCGCGAGGAGCGGTCGTGGGCGCCGGCCCGCGAGGACGGCGGCCGCGGCGGCTGGCGGCTGCGCCGGCTGGCCGTCGTCGAGGCGTGGGACGCCGGCGGCCGGGGCGTGCGCTCGGTGCTCGACCGGGACGGCCTGCTCGCCTTCCTCGACCGGCTGCTGGCCGACTGCGCCGCGGCCGGGGTGCCCTACGACGACGACGCGGTCAGCGGGGTGCGCCGCCCGGTCGGGTGACGGCGCCGCAGCGGGTCACCCCATCGGGTGGCTCAGCCCGAGCCCCTTCCCGCCGATCACCGTCCGGAGGGAGAGGAGGGGTCTGTCGTGAGACGGACGTCGCTGGCCGCGCGCTGCGCCGCCGCCAGCCTGCTGGTCGTGCTGCTGCTCGGCCTTGCCCTCTCCGCTGCGGTGGACCGCGTCGTGCGCGACGAGGCGCGCGCCGAGGCCACCCGCGCCGGCGACGTCGTCGCCAGCTTCGTCTCCCGCGGCCTGGCGCCCTCCGCGTTCGACCGCGCCGCCCTCACCCCCGACGAGCGGGACGTCCTCGACCGGGTGGTCGCCGATGCGGACGAGCTCAGCGGCCTGCGGCTGTGGGGCCGCGGCGGGCGCGTGCTGTACGAGAGCAACGAGCAGCCCAGCCGCGACGTGCACCCGGTCGGGCCGCTGCTCGCCCGGGCCTACGACGGCGAGGTCGTCTCCCAGGTGGCCGACAAGGGCGCCGGCGCGGTGCTGCAGGTGCTCGTGCCGCTGGAGGGCAGCAACGCGGCCGGCGTCGTCGAGCTCGACCTGCGTCACGAGGGGACCCTCAACCGCTCCCGCACCGCCGTGCTGACGATCGTCGCGCTGCTCGTCACCGGGCTGTCGGTGCTGTGGGGCCTGCTGTGGTGGCTGTCCCGGCTGGTCACCCGCACCCTGCGCCGGACCGCCGTCGAGCAGGAGGAGCTGGCCCGCACCGACGCCCTCACCGGGCTGCCGAACCGCCGCGCGCTGGTCGGCGCCCTGGACGCCTCGTACGCCGCCGGTCGTCCCTGCGCCCTGCTGCTGCTCGACCTCGACCGCTTCAAGGAGGTCAACGACACCCTCGGGCACGTCGTCGGCGACCGGCTGCTCGGCGACGTCGGCCGGCGGGTCAGCGCCGCCGTGCGCGAGCAGGACGTCGTGGCCCGGCTCGGTGGTGACGAGTTCGCCGTGGTGCTGCCCGGGATCGTCGACCGCGTCGAGGCCGTCGCCGCCGCCGCCCGGGTCACCGAGGCCCTCGAGCAGCCGTTCGAGGTCGACGGGCTGGTGCTCGCGCTGCAGGCCAGCACCGGTATCGCGCTCGCGCCCATGCACGCCCGCGACGGCAGCGAGCTGCTGCAGCGCGCCGACGCCGCGATGTACGTCGCGAAGCGCCGCGCGTCGCGTTGGGTCGTCTACGACGAGGAGCTCGACGGCCACTCCGCCGACCGGCTGCTGCTGCTCGCCGACCTCAAGGACGGCCTCGCCGGCGGCGAGCTCTCGCTGGCCTACCAGCCCTGCTACGACCTGCAGCTCACCGGCCGCTGCCTTGCGGTGGAGGCGCTCGTGCGCTGGCACTCGCCCAAGCGCGGCTTCGTGTCGCCGGCGGAGTTCGTGCCGCTGTGCGAGCGCAGCGGCCTGGTCCGGGACCTCACCGCCTTCGTCCTCGGCGAGGCGCTGCGGCAGCTGCGCGAGTGGGAGGACGCCGGCACCGTCGTCAACGTCGCGGTGAACCTCTCCGCCAGCAACCTGGCTGAGGACGACCTGCCCGAGCTGGTCGCGGGCCTGCTGGCCGAGCACCGCGTCTCCGCCGACCGCCTCGTGCTGGAGATCACCGAGAGCGCTGTCATCCCGGATCCCGTGCGCGCCAAGCGGATCCTCGGCCGCCTGGTCGACCTCGGCCTCGACATCGCCATCGACGACTTCGGCACCGGCTGGTCGTCGATGTCGCGCCTGCTCGAGCTGCCGCTGTCGGCGCTCAAGGTCGACCGCTCCTTCGTCGCCGACCTGCCGCACGGCCCCGGCGCAGCGGTCGTCTCCGCGACGACCGCGCTGGCGCACGACCTCGGGCTGTTCGTCGTGTGCGAGGGCATCGAGACCCAGGAGCAGCTCGAGCACGCCACCCGCCTCGGCTGCGACGTGGGCCAGGGCTACCTGCTGTCCCGGCCGCTGCCGCCGCACGAGGTGCCCGACGCCGTGGAGCGGGTCGTCCCCCACGCGGTGGCCCTCCTGCGCTGAGCGCCTGCGCGTTAGGGTTCGACCGTGGGCCTGAGGGACGTCGCGTACGCCGCGTACGAGCGCCGTCTGGCGCGCTCCCTCGAGCGCAGCGGCGCCCCCGTCCCGCGGCACGTCGGCGTCATCGTCGACGGCAACCGGCGGTGGGCCAAGGAGCTGGGCCTCGACGACCCGAACCAGGGCCACCGCGTCGGCGCGCGCAAGATCCGCGACCTGCTCGGCTGGTGCGACGACGCCGGCGTCGACCTGGTCACGCTGTGGCTGCTGTCCACCGACAACCTCAGCCGGCCCGAGCCCGAGCTCGCCCCGCTGCTGCGCATCATCGAGGGCCTGGTGAGCGACCTGGCCGGACCGCAGGGCCGCTGGACGATCCGCATCGTGGGCGCGCTGGACCTGCTGCCCGCCGAGACGGCCCGCGTCCTGAAGGAGGCCGCGTCCGGCACGGAGGGGCGCCCGGGCGTCGAGGTGAACGTCGCCGTCGGGTACGGCGGCCGCCGCGAGATCGCCGACGCGGTGCGGTCGATGCTGCAGGCGCACGCCGCCGAGGGCCGCACCCTCGAGGAGGTCGCCGACCTGCTCGACGTCGAGCACATCAGCGAGCACCTCTACACCCGCGGCCAGCCCGACCCCGACCTCGTGATCCGCACCAGCGGCGAGCAGCGGCTGTCGGGCTTCCTGCTCTGGCAGAGCGCGCACAGCGAGTTCTACTTCTGCGAGGCGTTCTGGCCCGACTTCCGGCGGGTGGACTTCCTGCGCGCGCTGCGGGCGTACGCCGCGCGCCAGCGCCGCTTCGGCACGTGAACCTCGTCCACGAGTACGTCCGGCTGGGGCTCGCCTTCGACCGGCTGGAGCGCGGCTTCGTCGACGCGTGGACCGGCCCCGCCGCCGTGCGCGCCGACGTCGAGTCCGGCCCGCTGCCGAGCGCGGCGGGCCTCGCCGCGCGGGCACGGGACCTGCTGCGCGAGCTCCCGTCCGCGGGTCTGTCGCCGGAGCGGACCGCGTTCCTGGAGGGGCAGCTGACCGGGCTGCACGCCAGCGGCCGGGTCATGGCCGGCGAGCAGATCGCCTACCTGGACCAGGTCGAGGCGTACTTCCAGGTCCGGCCGGCCCTCGAGGCGGTCGAGACGTACGAGGCCGCCCACCGGGCGCTGGACGACCTGCTGCCCGGCGACGGGCCGCTGCCCGAGCGCTACAACGCCTATCGCGACGGCGCGTCCGTGCCCGTCGACCGGCTGGCCGAGGCGGTCCGCTCCTGGTCGACACTGCTGCGCGAGCGCACCCGCGCGCGCGTTCCCGCTGCCGGACGAGGAGGTCGTCGAGTACGAGGTCGTGTCCGACAAGCCGTGGGCCGGCTTCAACTACTACCGCGGCGGCTTCCGCAGCACCGTCGCCATCAACGCCGACCTGCCGGTGAGCCTCGGGATCCTGCCGGCGCTCGTCGCGCACGAGAGCTATCCCGGCCACCACACCGAGCGGTGCCGCAAGCAGGCCGGTCACGCCGACCTGCCGGAGCTCGACCTCTGGCTGGTGAACACCCCCGAGAACGTGCTCGCCGAGGGGCTGGCCGACCTCGGCCTGCGGGGGCTGGACCTCGCCGACTGGGGACCGCTCGCCACGGAGCTCTACGCCGACCTCGGCATCCGGTACGACGGCGAGCGTGGTCACCGGATCGCCTCTGCTGCAGCCGATCTCGGCGCCGCGCAGCAGGACGCCGCGATCCTGCTCCACGACCGCGGGCGCCTCGCCGGAGCAGGCGCAGGAGCACCTCGAGCGCTGGGCGCTGCAGTCGCCGGCCAGGGCGGGCAAGGCGGTCGAGTTCCTCACCGACCCGCTGTGGCGGGCCTACATCTCGACCTACGTCGAGGGCGAGCGGCTGCTGTCGCGGTGGCTGGACGAGGGCGGGGAGTTCGTGCGGCTGCTCGACGAGCAGCTGACGCCGCGAGCGCTGGCTGCCGAGGTCGCCTGACGCTGCGGCGTGGCGCGCGCCCACGGGGTCGGGCGGGTCCTACCGTCCGTACCAGCGGCCGGCAGTCCGTCGGTCGCTCGGGAGGCCCGATGTGCGCACCTGCACGCGAAGGGGCCGGCGCCCGGCCCCGCGGCCCGGTCCCGGTCTGACAGGCAGGCGCGCCGGGAGCTCCTCGTGAAGACCTTCGTGCTCGACACGTCCGTCCTGCTGTCCGACCCGGGGGCGCTCGCCCGCTTCGACGAGCACGAGGTGGTGCTCCCGCTCGTCGTCGTCAGCGAGCTCGAGGGCAAGCGCGACCACCCCGAGCTCGGCTGGTTCGCCCGGCAGGCGCTGCGGGTCCTGGACGACCTGCGCGTCGCGCACGGCCGCCTCGACCAGCCGATCCCGATGGCGCAGGGCACCGTGCGGGTCGAGCTCAACCACGTCGACACCTCGACGCTGCCGTCCGGCATCCGGGGGACCGACGGCGACAGCCGCATCCTCGCCGTGGCCGCGAACCTCGCCGCCGAGGGCGCCGACGTCGTGCTCGTCTCGAAGGACCTGCCGCTGCGCGTGAAGGCCGCCTCGATCGGGCTCATGGCGCAGGAGTACCGCGCCGAGCTCGCCGCCTCCAGCGGCTGGACGGGCATGGCCGAGCTGGAGGTCGCGGGCAGCGACCTCGACCTGCTCTACGCCGACGGCCGGCTCGACCTGCGAGGAGGCGCGCGAGCTGCCGACCCACACCGGGCTGGTGCTGCTGTCCGAGCGGGGCAGCGGCCTCGGCCGGGTCGCCCCCGACAAGAGCGTGCGGCTGGTCCGCGGCGACCGCGACGCGTTCGGCGTGCACGGCCGCTCCGCCGAGCAGCGCATCGCCATCGACCTGCTGCTCGACCCGGAGATCGGGATCGTCTCGCTCGGCGGCCGGGCCGGCACCGGCAAGTCCGCCCTCGCCCTGTGCGCCGGTCTCGAGTCGGTCCTCGAGCGCCGCGCCCACAAGAAGATCGTGGTCTTCCGGCCGCTGTACGCCGTCGGCGGCCAGGAGCTCGGCTACCTCCCCGGCGACGCCGGCGAGAAGATGGGCCCCTGGGCGCAGGCGGTCTTCGACACGCTCGGCGCCCTGGTCGCGCCCGAGGTCGTCGAGGAGGTCATGGCGCGGGGCCTGCTCGAGGTCCTGCCCCTGACGCACATCCGCGGCCGCTCGCTGCACGACTCGTTCGTCATCGTCGACGAGGCGCAGTCGCTCGAGCGCGGCGTGCTGCTGACGGTGCTGTCGCGCCTCGGTCAGGGCTCGCGGGTCGTGCTGACGCATGACGTCGCCCAGCGCGACAACCTGCGCGTCGGCCGGCACGACGGCGTGGCCGCGGTCATCGAGGCGCTCAAGGGGCACCCGCTGTTCGCCCACGTCACGCTCACCCGCTCCGAGCGGTCGCCGATCGCCGCGCTGGTGACCGAGATGCTCGAGGACCTGCCGCTCTAGTCGCTCTCGGGGAGCCGTCCCTCGGGCGGGACGTCCCGGCGGACGGTCGACCGGTGGCCGGCCATCGCGACGTCGCCGTCCCCGCCGACGGTGACGCCGCCGGTGACCTCGACGCCCTCGTCGTGGACCGTCTTGACGACCGTCGCGCCGGCCCGGACGACGACGTCCTCGAGCAGCACGCTGTCGACGACCTCGGCCCCCGCCTCGACCTTGGCCCCGCGGCTGAGCACGGAGCGGGTGACGGTGCCGGCCACCTCCGCGCCGGCGGACAGCAGGCTGTCCGACACCTGGGCGCCGGCTCGTACGACCGCGGCCTTGGCACACCGCCGCCCTTGGTGCGCAGCGGCCACTCCGGGTCGCCCGGGTCGAAGGGCGGGTCGGCCTGCAGTCGCCCTGGCGCGGGTGGGGCAGCAGCAGCCCGCCCGTCGTCCGGTCGAGGTCCCACGGCCGGCCGTTCGACAGGTGGTGCCGCAGCGACGTGCGTCTGCTCGACGATCCAGGCGTCGGACATGCCGGAGTTCGGGACGTTCGACAGCACCACGCCGATCAGCCGATGGTGCCCGGCGTACTCCTTCCCGAAAAAGGTTCGCGAACCCGCGCGAGGTTCTCGGGGGAGCCCCGTTGCATGGGGTGTAGGGCGGCGACGGGCCGCCTCGCCAGAAGGAGAACCCCCTTGAAGCGCATCGCTCTCGCCGCCGCCGCTCTGTCGATCGCCGCCCTCGGCGCCTTCGCCGCCCCGGCCTCCGCCGCGGGCCAGGTCTGCCTCACCACCGACGTCAACGTCGCCGGCACGGCTGCCCCCACCAACGGCACCAACTGCGTCGACACCCCCTAGTACGACCCCTCAGACGTCCGAGGGCCCGCTTCCCCTGCTGGGTGGGGACGCGGGCCCTCGGCGCGTCCGGGTGTCGTCCGTGCGCGCTTCCGCTGACGGCGGCATGCTTCGGCGGTGACGCCCCAGGTCCGCACGGCTCTCGCGGCGCTCGTGGCCGTGGGGGTGACCGCCGTCGTCCTGGTCCGCGACGAGCGCCTCGCCGCGACCGGCGGGGACAGCCAGCTGGTCATCGACACGGCCGCCGCGACCGTCGGGCTGATGCTCGCCTACCTGCTGTACGGCAGGTTCCGGCTGCGCGGCCTCGTCCACGACCTGCTGCTGTGCCTCGCCCTGCTCGTCCTCGGCGCGGCCAACGCGCTGCTGTCCGTCCTGCCCGCCGTCGTCGGCGACGCCCCCGGCCGGCTGACCACCGCAGGGGTCGCCGCGGGTCTGCTCGCCGGCCTGCTCTACGCCGCGGCCGTGTGGGTCCCGCCGTGGGTGCTCGCTGCAGGTCGCCCCCGGGCGCGCGCGCTGTACGTCCTCGTGCCTGCGGTGCTGGCCCTCGCGTTGGTGTGGTCGGTCCGCACCGCGCGGCCCGGCTCCGGCGCGGCCGACAGCTTCGGCGGCACCGACGACCTGCTCGTCAGCCTCACGCAGGGCGCGGCGGCGCTCGCCTTCCTGGTCGCGGCCGTCGGCTGGAGCCGGCCCGCTGCGCAAGGGGACTCGGTCGCCGCTCCGCTCGCAGTCGCTGCCGTCTTCGGCGCCGGCTCGCGCATCGACTTCGCCGTCGCCGAGGGGCCGATGTCTGCCTGGGTCGCCGCCGGGACGCTGCTGCGGGTGCTCTTCTACGTCGCGCTGGTCGCCGCAGCGGTGCTCGAGGTGCAGGCCCTGCGACGGCGGGTCGCCGAGGTCGCCGTCCTCGAGGAGCGGCGCCGCCTTGCGCGCGAGCTCCACGACGGCCTCGCCCAGGAGCTCGCCTTCATCGTCACGCAGGCCCGTGGCCTGCGCGAGCAGTCGACCAACCGGCGGGCCCAGCTCGTGGTCCGTGCCGCCGAGCGCGCGCTCGACGAGTCCCGCCGCGCCATCGCCGCCCTCACCCGTTCGCTCGACGAGCCGCTCGAGGTCGCCCTGGGGCAGACCGTCGAGGAGGTCGCCAACCGGTTCGGGACACGGGTGCGGCTCGACCTGGCGCCCGGCATGCGGGTCGAGGGGGAGCAGCGGGAGGCGCTGCTCCGCATCGCCCGCGAGGCCGTCGCCAACGCCGGCCGGCACGGCGGCGCGTCCTCCGTCGTGGTGTCCCTGGCCTCGCGTGACGGCCTCCGCCTGACGGTGCTCGACGACGGGCAGGGCTTCGACGCGACCGCGCCTGCGGCCACCGGCAGCTTCGGTCTGCTGTCGATGCGCGAGCGGGCCGAGGCGCTGGGTGGTTCCCTGCAGGTCGACTCCCGCCCGGGCGCCACGACGCTGGAGGTGCACCTGCCATGACGATCCGCATCGTCATCGCCGACGACCACGCACCGACGCGCATGGGTGTCCGGATGGCGCTGGAGGACGACGGCTTCACCGTGGTCGGCAGAGGTTGCGACCGCCCCGGCGGCCGTCGCCGCCGCGATGACGCACCAGCCCGACGTCGTCCTGCTCGACGTGCACATGCCCGGCAGCGGCATCGGCGCGGCCCGCACCCTCACCGCCGAGCTGCCATCAGCCGCCGTCGTGATGCTGACCGTCTCCCGCGACGACGCCGACCTCTTCGAGGCGCTGCGCGCCGGAGCGCGCGGGTACCTGCTCAAGGACATCGACCCGGACCGCCTCGGCCCGGCCCTGCGCGGCGTCCTCGACGGCGAGGCCGCCCTGCCCCGAGGACTGGTCGCCCGACTGGTCGACGAGTTCCGCGGGCGCAGCCGCGCGCCGTCCGCCGCAGAGGCGGCAGCTGCCTCGCTCACCAGCCGTGAGTGGCAGGTGCTCGACGGCCTCGGCAAAGGCCTCACCACCGGACAGATCGCCGAGGAGCTGTTCGTCGCCCCGGTGACTGTGCGCACGCACGTCTCGTCCGTCCTGCGCAAGCTCGGGGTGGGTTCGCGCGATGCGGCCGTGCGGCTGATCAGGGGCGACTAGTCACGGCCGATCAGAGCGTTGAGCCAGATCTCAACGCCGGGTTGGTCACGACGTGTCAGGCGTCATAAGCGACATCCGGAGCACTGTGGCCGCAGACGAGGCGCAGACTGCGCTCGCCCCGACCCGGGAGCCCCCATGGCACTGCACGCGAAGCCCGCAGGAGGCGCCTCCCAGGCGCTGAAGCGCCGGACGGTGGTGGTGGCAGCATCGGCGCTCGTCGCGAGCGTGGTGCCCATGGCGGTGGCCGCCACACCCGCTTTCGCGCAGCTGTCCGGCGCCATCTTCACCACCAACGCGGGCTGCAGCCAGGTCAACGGCAACCTCTACTCCAGCAAGCAGGACGTCTTCCTCAATGGTGGCCCGCACAGCGACAACGGCGGCGCGGGGCTCCCCTCGAACACCTACTTCGTCCAGGTCACCGACCCGAGCGGCGCAGCCGTGCTCGGAACGAGCGTGGGGTCCGGGGTCGAACGCCCGATCACGGTCGGGGAAGACGGCTCCTTCGCGAGCTGCTACCAGCTCTGGTCTCTTGTCGCGGACGCCGTTGGCGCGGAGGGCTACGCCACCACTCCCAACCAGGGCGGCGAGTACAAGGTCTGGGTCTCCAGCGTCAGCACGTTCCCGAACGACAGCACGAAGACGGACAACTTCAAGGTCGTCATCACTCCGCCGCCCACCGACGGCGGATTGCGCGGCATCTCGGTGTCCACCAGCGCGACGAGCATCAAGAACGTCGCGAGTACCTGGACGCTCGACAAGTCCGTGACGCCGGGCACGGTCAACGGATGGGCCGGCGGCTCCACCACCGCGGCGACGTGGAAGGTGGTGGCTGACCGCACGGACACGCCGACCTGGAAGGTCTCTGGCGACGTCGTCGTGACGAACGCCGGCTCGGACCCGGTGACGGTCACCGTGGAGGACACCCTCGGCGACGCTGCCGCTACCCACCCCGTGCTCAACTGCGGCACTCCGGTCACCGGCACCTCGAACGTGTACGCCGTGCCCGGGACGGGGGAGCTGACCTGCACCTTCACCGACACAGCCGTGACCTCGGACCCGGTGGAGAACACAGCACTGGTCTCCGTCATCACCGGTGGCGTGCCCGGTGGCGAGGACGTCGCTCCCGTCGTGAACGACCCGACGACCGATACAGCCAGCGGTGACCCGTCGATCACCGTTGACGACTCGCGAGCTGCTGCAGGCGCGCCGAACTCCGAAGCTGTCTCCGCTGACACGACCTGGACCTACGCCGAGACGTTCCCCTGCCCAGTCCCGTCCGCCGACGCGGTCTACGCGAACGGGGTGCTCACGAGGACGGTCACGAACACCGCCGTCGGCGACTTCGCCAGCGCCACGACAGACCTGAGCGACACGGCGGACGTCACCGTCAACTGCTACGCGCTGATCGTCGACGACCCGGCCTCCACCAGCTGGAACCGGTCGTACGGGTGGGGCCTGACGAAGACCGTCGACAAGGCCACCCACACGCTGGCCCCGGGCGCTTCGGGGATCTCGAACTACACCGTCACGGCCACGCGCAGCACCACGGAGAACGGCTTCAACGTCGCCGGGACGGTCACCGTCACGAACCCCAGCCCGGAGGACGTGACGGTCGCCGTCTCGGTCGACCTGCCGACGTCCGCGTGCAACGCGAACCTCCTCGTGCCGGCCGGTCAGTCCAAGACCTGCAGCTACTCGAGCTCCGTCCCCACGAAGGCCCCCGGCACCGTGACCGCGACCGTCACGATCAACGGACTCACCTTCACGGACGGCGACAGCTACACGTTCAGCGACGAGCCGACGACCACGACTGGCAAGGCATCCGTCACGGTGACTGACACCTTCAACGGGTCCGTCATCCGCTCGAAGTCGGCTACGGACGGACTGGCGGAGCTCAAGTACAGCGAGACGTTCAGCTGTTCTCGCAACGCGGCCGACTACACCGATGGCGCCTACAGCACCAGCACGACGAACGTGGCTGTCATCAGCGACCCCGCCCTTCAGGCCAGCAAGAGCGTGACGAAGAACTGCGTTGCCACCTGGAAGGCCGAGAGCGCGACGCCTCGTGGGCCGATCTGGCCGAAGCACGGCGGCAACTGGTTCATGTACACGCCGTACACGGCGGGTCCGATCGACCTGCTCGCCGGCCAGACGTACAAGGCCGGCACGATCACGATGGCGCCGAGCGCGACCCCTGGCAAGACCGACATCACCATCACCTTCAACAACAACTACCGGCTGCGCAGCGGTCTGACGAACAACGTCAAGGTCCAGCCGATGGGCACCGCCCCGACCAGCTACACCCAGCCTGGGGCCTTCACGCAGAAGTTCACGAAGACCGGGTCCCCGATCACGGTGACCGTGCCGACCGCGGCCTTCTACGGCATCCACCTCGACGTCGAGCGGGCGATCTTCTAGCCGCCTCGGCGCGACGCGACGGGCCCCTCATCCACCAGGGTGCGGGGCCCTCCGCGTGCTCAGGTCCAGCTGACGGAGACCGACGGGGTGCACGCGATGGCACCGCACACCTGGTAGGTGAAGGTCTTCATGCCCTTGGTCCCCGTCCGCTCCTCGTAGGAGGATCCGCTGTTCGGCTGGGCGACGACCGCGCCGTCGCGCAGGACGCGGTACGGACCGGTCAGGTTCGTCCAGGAGAGGCTGAGCGATGTTCTGCGCCTTCAGGCGTGAGGCGACCGCCCTCAGCGCGGCAGCCGGCGCCTCGCTCGGCGCAGCAGCGGCCGTTGGCGCCGGACTGGTTGCCGGGGGGGCGGTCGGGGACGGCTCCACCGTCGAAGGAGTGGAGGAGGGCGTCGTGCCGGGGGTGGCGGCGCTGGTCGGGCTGGGCGCAGGCGTGGCGGGTACGGAGGGGATGGGGCTCGGGCTCGTCGGAGCGGTCGCCGTCGTCGTCGGTGCGGCATCGGACAGCAGGCGGATCGTTGCGGCGGCGTCGACGCGGCCGTGGTCCACGCCGTTGATGCGCACGGCGCTGCTGGTAAGCGCCTGGCGGACTGCGGCGGCAGTTGGCGCACCGGGGAGCGACAGCGCGAGGCCCGCGATGCCTGCCGCGGCGGGGGTAGCCGAAGACGTTCCGGTGAAGGTGTAGACGCGGCCGTCGTTTCCGACGGCCTTGTTGGCGCCGGGGGCGGCGACGTCGACGCCGGGCCCGAAGTTGGACCACGTGTAGAGAGCGTCGTTCGCGTCGCTGCCGGCGACTCCGACGACCTCGGCGTAGGCGGCCGGGAACTCCTGCTGGCTGACACCGCTGTTGCCGGCGGCGGCGAACAGCAGCACGCCCCGGTCGCTGGCGTACTTGACCGCGCTCTGCAGCGCCGCGCTGGAGCCGCTGCTGCCCAGACTCATGCTGATGACGTCAGCGCCGTTGTCGGTCGCCCAGACGATCCCGTTCGCCACGTCGCTCATCACGACTGCCGCGTCAGCGACCTTGACCGGGAGCAGCTGGCACGACCAGCAGTACCCCGCGACACCGGCACCGTTGTTGCTCGATCCCGCAGCAACGCTGGCCGCCGTGGTGCCGTGGCCGTTGGTGTCCGTGACGTCGGCGCTGCCGGTCATGACGTTGCGGCCGGGCATGACCTTGCCCGAGAAGTCGGCGCTCTGGGTGAGGCCCGTGTCCAGGACCGCGATGACGACGCTGCTCGAACCCGTGGTGGTGTCCCACGCCGCGGGCGCCGCGGTCTTGCTCGGGCCCCACTGGTAGGACCACCAGGGGTCGTTGGGCAGCGTGTCCGAGAGCTGCCCGGCCACGTCCCGCTCGGCGTACTCGACCTTGCCGCTGCGGCTGAGCGCCTCGACCACGCGAGCCTCCGCGCCGGCCGGCACCTTCAGGACCTTGACGCCGAGCTGCGCGATGTCACTGACCCGAGCGGCCCCATGGCTGCGCTCGAGCCCGGACTGAGATGCGCGGTCGACGTCGGCCTTGTACTTGACGAGCACCCGGCCGGGAGCGAACTCAGCGGCGGGGGCGGTCGACGACGGTGCACCGCCGCCGCTCGCGGGAGCAGCCATTGCCGACACCGGGATCACGAAGCTGGTGACCAGTGCCGTGCCGACGATCGCGATCCGCGTGCTGAGCATGTGTCGCTCCCCGTGGTCTCACGCACTGTGAGTGCGTGCCGGCTGACTGCTGCCACCGTGTATCGACGCCGCGGGCTAGTCCCTAACGCGGTGGAGCCGAGGAGTAGTCGGGCGCATCACCCGAAGGCGCGCACAGCACCCGAGGAATTTCTCCGTGCCTAGTCACTCGTGACCAAGGGCTCTGATCAGGAACCGGACAAGGCGCTGGTCATCGTCACGTACGGTCACAGTCACACCAGGTGAGGACGGGGCAGCCGCAAGCAGTCACGACGTGGATGCGGTCGTCGTGGCGGCGACCTCCGCGCGCCCAGGAGTGCCGGCAGCCGAGGTGCTTTCTCCGCGCGGGTGGTGGGACCTGGCGCGCAGTGGCCTACAGGCCGGGGCGGGTCATCTTCAGGACGTCGAGCGCCTCGTCGAGCTGCTGCTCCGTCAGCTTCCCGTCCTCGACGTAGCCGCCCTCGAGCACGACCTGACGGATCGTCTTCTTCTCCTTGAGCGACTGCTTGGCGACCTTCGCGGCGTTCTCGTAGCCGATGTACTTGTTCAGCGGCGTGACGATCGACGGGGAGGACTCGGCGAGCTCGCGGCAGCGCTCCTCGTCGGCCACGATGCCGTCGACCGTGCGGTCGGCGAGCAGCCGGGAGATGTTGGCCAGCAGGCGGATCGACTCGAGCAGGTTGCGCGCCATCACGGGCAGCATGACGTTGAGCTCGAAGTTGCCGGACGCGCCGGCGAAGGCGATCGCGGCGTCGTTGCCGATGACCTGCGCGGCAACCATGTGCGTCGCCTCCGGGATCACCGGGTTCACCTTGCCGGGCATGATCGAGGAGCCGGGCTGCAGGTCGGGCAGCTGGATCTCGCCGAGGCCGGCGCGCGGGCCGGAGCTCATCCAGCGCAGGTCGTTGCAGATCTTGTGCAGGCCGACGGCGATGGTCCGCAGCTGGCCGGACGCCTCGACGAGCCCGTCGCGGGCGCCCTGCGCCTCGAAGTGGTCGCGGGCCTCGGTCAGCGGCAGGCCGGTCGCCGAGGCGACCTCCGCGATGACGGCGGCGCTGAACCCGGGCGGGGTGTTGATGCCGGTGCCGACGGCGGTGCCTCCCAGCGGCAGCTCGGCCAGCCGGGGGAGCGACGCCTGGAGCCGCTCGATGCCGTACCGCACCTGCGCGGCGTAGCCGCCGAACTCCTGGCCGAGCGTCACCGGGGTGGCGTCCATCAGGTGCGTGCGGCCGCTCTTCACGACCGTGGCCAGCTCGGAGGCCTTGCGCGTCAGGGAGTCGGCCAGGTGTGAGAGCGCCGGCACGAGGTCGTTCACGACCGCCGAGGTCGCCGCGATGTGGATCGAGGACGGGAAGACGTCGTTGTGACGACTGCGAGGCGTTGACGTGGTCGTTCGGGTGCACGGGGCTGCCGAGCTTCTCCGTCGCGAGGGTCGCGAGGACCTCGTTGGTGTTCATGTTCGACGACGTGCCGGAGCCGGTCTGGAACACGTCCACCGGGAAGTGGTCGTCCCAGCGCCCGTCCGCGACCTCCGCCGCGGCGTCCTGGATCGCCTGCGCCATCGGCGCCTCGAGCACGCCGAGCGAGGCGTTCACCTTGGCGGCCGCGGCCTTGATCCGGGCCAGCGCCTCGATGTGCGCGCGCTCCAGCCGCTGACCGCTGACCGGGAAGTTCTCGACGGCGCGCTGGGTCTGCGCGCGGTACTTCGCGTCGGCGGGCACCTGGACCTCGCCCATGCTGTCGTGCTCGGTGCGGAAGGCCGGAGACGTCATGCCGTCATCCTGCCAAGCGCCCTGGCAGGCTGCGCAGGTGCCCCGCTCCGACCCCCGCGCCGCCGTACGACGCCGGCTGGCGGCGTCGGCGGCGCGCGTCCGCGGCGGCGCGTGGTCGGTGCTGCAGTGCTCGATCGGCGCCACCGTCGCCTGGGCCCTGGCCACCGGGCTGCTCGGGCACGACCGGCCGTTCTTCGCCTGCGTCGCCGCGGTCGTGTGCCTGGGCGTGCGGGCCGCACAGCGGCTGAGGCGGGTGGCCGAGCTGGCGGTCGGCGTCACCGTCGGCGTCGCCGTAGGAGACGCGCTCGTCGGGGTCATCGGCAGCGGCGCCTGGCAGATCGGCCTGGTCGTCGGCACCGCGCTCCTGCTCGCCCTGGCGCTGGACGGAGGCACCCTCGTCACCGCCCAGGCCGGCCTGCAGGCGGTGTTCGTCGTCGCCCTGCCGCGGGTGCCCGGCGGCGAGGTGGCCCGCTGGCAGGACGCGATGGTCGGCGGCGCCATCGCGCTGGCCGTCGCCGCGCTGCTGCCCGCCTCGCCGTGGCGGCCGGCGCAGCGGGCGGCCGGCCAGGTCCTGCGCGAGCTGGCCGAGGTGCTGCGCGAGTGCGCCCGCGCGCTGCGCGAGCAGGACGCGGCGGCGGCGGCCTTCGCGCTGACCCGCGCCCGGGCCACGCAGCCTGCACTGGAGCGCTGGGCCGAGGCCCTGGCCACCGGCCGCGACATCAGCCGGCTCTCGCCGCTGCGCCGGGACACCGGGCACGTGTGGGAGCGGGAGTCGGCTCGGGCCGCGGGCGTCGACCGGGCGACGCGCAACCTGCGCGTGCTCGTCCGGCGGGTGCTGTTCGCACTCGGCGACGCCGACCCGCTCCCGCCGCCGCTGGCCGGCCTGCTGGAGCAGACCGCGGACGCGCTGGACCTCATGGCCGACGACGAGGCGCAGGCGCTCGTCGCCCTGACCGACCTGGCGGCGCTGCTCGACCCGGCGGTGCTCACCGGCGGGCTGTCGGCCGCCGTGGTCGTGGGGCAGCTGCGCGCGGCGGCCGTCGACCTGCTCGAGGCGTGCGGCGTCTCGCCGGAGGCCGCCCGAGCCGCCATGCCCCGCAGCCACTGACGCCGGTCCTGCAGCTGCGGCACGCCTGCCGAGCGTGATGGGTGGGCTGTGGGCTACAGGTCGACGTCCACCACGAGCGGGGCGTGGTCGGACGCCCCCTTGCCCTTGCGCGCCTCCCGGTCGACCCACGCGTCGCGCACCGGCACCGCTTCGGTGGCGAGCACGTAGTCGATCCGCATCCCGAGGTTCTTGTGCATCATCCCGGCGCGGTAGTCCCAGTAGGTGAAGGGGATGTCGCCCTTGCCGGGCCGCGCCTCCACGTCGATCAGGCCCCAGTCGAGCAGCTCCTGCACGGCCGCGCGCTCGGCCGGCGTGACGTGCGTCGAGCCGTCGAACGTCGAGATGTCCCAGACGTCCCTGTCGTGCAGCGCGACGTTGAGGTCCCCCATGACCACAAGGGGAGAAGAAGGGTCGTGCGCGTCGAGCCGGTCGCGCAGCGAGCGGAACCACGCCAGCTTGTAGTCGTAGTGCGGGTCGCCGAGCGCACGCCCGTTCGGGACGTACGCGGAGGAGACGTGCAACGGGCCGCACTGCGCGGAGGCGAGCCGCGGCTCCGGGTGGCCGTCCAGCACCAGCGACACGTCCGACAGGCCGACCCTGGACAGGACGGCGACGCCGTTCCAGCGGCCGTCACCGGCGTGTGCGGCCTCGTACCCCAGGGCCTGAAGAGGCAGGTACGGGAAGGCGGCGTCGGCGCACTTGGTCTCCTGCAGCGCGACGACGTCGGGGGCGACCTCCTCGAGCCACGGCAGCAGGCGCGGGAGGCGCGCGCCGATCGAGTTGACGTTCCAGGTGGCTATCCGCATGGGCGACGGGCGGCTAGCTCTTGCTGTGGTGCTCGAAGTCGATGGACGCGTACGCCCGCAGCTTGGTGAGCCGGTGCTGGGACGTGACCCGGCGGATCGTCCCGGACTTGGAGCGCATGACCAGGGACTCGGTCGTGGCGCCGCCGCCGCGGTAGCGGACGCCCCGCACCAGCTCGCCGTCGGTGATGCCGGTGGCGACGAAGAAGACGTTGTCGCTGCGCACCAGGTCGTCGGTGCCGAGGATCGCGTCGAGGTCGAGCCCGGCCGCGGCGGCGTTGGTGAACTCGCTCTTCTTCTGCGGCCAGAGCTTGCCCTGGATCGTCCCGCCGAGGCACTTCACGGCGCAGGCCGTGATGATCCCCTCGGGGGTGCCGCCGATGCCGAGCAGCAGGTCCACGCCGGTGCCCTCGGAGCAGGCCATCACGGCGCCGGCCACGTCGCCGTCGGAGATGAACTTGATGCGGGCGCCGGCCTCGCGCACCTCGCGGACCAGGTCCTCGTGCCGCGGCCGGTCCAGGATGCAGACGGTGACGTCCTCGGCCGACCCGCCCTTGGCCTTGGCCACAGCGTTCACGTTGTAGGAGACGGGGGCGGTGATGTCGACGACGTCGGCCGCCTCCGGGCCGGTGACCAGCTTCTCCATGTAGAAGACCGAGCTGGGGTCGTACATGGTGCCGCGCTCGGCCACGGCCATGACGGCGATGGCGTTCGGCATGCCCTTGGCCATCAGGGTGGTGCCGTCGATCGGGTCGACCGCCACGTCGCACTCCGGCCCCTCGCCGCAGCCGACCTCCTCGCCGTTGAACAGCATCGGCGCCTCGTCCTTCTCGCCCTCGCCGATGACGACGACGCCCTTCATCGAGACCGTGCCGATGAGCTGGCGCATGGCGTCGACGGCCGCGCCGTCGCCGCCGTTCTTGTCGCCGCGACCGACCCAGCGACCGGCCGCCATGGCCGCCGCCTCGGTCACCCGGACGAGCTCCATCGCGAGGTTGCGGTCCGGGGTCTCGGCCGTGGTCGGCTGGAGGTCGTCGCTCATGGCCGCACCCTATCGGCGGGGCAGCCCCCCGGGCGCGGGCGCGGTGGCAGAGTGACGGTGTGCGCCGCGACTACGACCCTGCCGAGCTCGGAGCGGCGATCTACCCGCTGCTCAACAGCGTGGTCGTCCCGCGGCCGATCGCCTGGGTCTCGACCCGGTCCGCGGACGGGGTGGACAACCTGGCGCCGCACTCCTTCTTCACCATCAGCTCGGTGGTGCCGCCGGTGGTCCAGTTCACCTCCGTCGGCACCAAGGACTCGCTGCGCAACGCCGAGGCCACGGGGGAGTTCGTGGTCTGCCTGTCGCCGGAGGACCTGGTCGAGCAGGTGAACGCGACGGCCACCGACTTCCCCGCCGACGTCAGCGAGTTCGACGCCGTCGGGCTGGAGCGCGAGCCGAGCCGACTGGTGGCCCCGCCGCGCGTCGCCGGGTCACCGGTGGCGATCGAGTGCCGGCTGGCCGGTACGAAGGACTTCGGCGGCGGCTCGACGGTCGTGTTCGGCGAGGTCGTCTGGGTCGCGGTCGACGAGCGCGTGCTGCGCGACGACCGGCCCGCCATCGACCTGCTCAAGCCGATGGCGCGGCTGGGCGCCAACGAGTGGAGCACCATCGGCGAGGTCACCGACCGCCGGCGCGTCCCGTACGCCGAGCTCAAGGGATGACCAGCACGCTGCGCCTGGCCGGCCGCGCGGCCACGACGCGGGGCGCGCTGCTCACCGCGGCGCGGGAGGTGTTCTGCGCGTCCGGCTTCGCGGAGGCGTCCATCGCCGAGGTCGTGGCCGGCGCGGGCGCCAGCGTCGGCAGCCTCTACCACCACTTCGGCGGCAAGGCCGAGCTCTACCTCGCGCTGTTCGAGGACTACCAGCAGCGCCAGGAGGCCCGCGTCGTCGAGGCGGTGCGTACGGCGGCGGCCGAGGGGGAGCGCGATGCGGTGGCGCTGTTCGTCGCGGGCTCCCGCGCCTACCTGGAGGGGTGCTGGGCGGAGCGCGACCTCGCGCGGCTGTTCCTCGCCGGTGGCGGCCCGCCCGGGTTCGAGCTCGTGGCCCGGCGGCGCTACCGCGAGTGGACCCGGCGCAACGCCACCCTGCTGAGCAGCGGGCCGGACGACGCCGCCTGGGGCGAGGCGCTCGTGCTGGTGCTCACCACCGTCGTCAGCGAGGCCGGCCACGAGGTCGCCGTCTGCGAGGACGAGGACGCCGCGACCCGGCTGGCCGGGGACGTCCTGGAGCTGATCGGCCGGATCGGCCGCCCGCGGGGCGAGCGGTGAGCCAAGGTGTGCGGGTGAGCGCAGCGGAGGCCTTGTGAGCCTGTTCGACGACGAGCCGGCCAAGGCCGTCCGCAGCGGCGCCGACTGGGAGAACCACCGCAAGCACCGCGCGCCGCAGAGCGGACCGCCGCAGGACGAGGTCGGCGTCCTCGCGCTGTCGTCGTTCCTGCTGGCCCGTACCGCCGAGGTCGTCGTGGCGGTGCGCGGCATCACGGCCTACTCGGACGGGCTGCACCTGACCGTCGTGGTGCTGTTCGCCGACGAGCAGAAGTCCGAGGACCTGGCGTACTCGATGAACGACTTCAGCCGCAGCCCCGGGCGCTTCCGGTTCGGCTGCGTCTACGCCGACGGCCGGGCGGCCACGAGCGGGACGCGCGACGCGCCGGTCGTGGAGGAGTCCGGCGGCGGGCCCGCGCTGGTGCTGCTCCGCTCCGGCACGGCCGGCCTGCTCTGGACCGGGGAGTACTGGCTGCACCCGCTCCCGCCGGCTGGACCGCTCGTGCTCGGCTGCCGGTGGCCGGACCGCGGCATCCCGGAGACCCTGGTCGAGATCGACCCGTCGCCGCTGCTGTCGGCCGCGGCGACCTCGGCGCCCGTCTGGGGCAGCCCGACCGGGAAGGTGCGGCTGTAGTGCACGAGGAGCTGCTGGACCGTCGCGCCGACTACCCGGTGCTGGCGCGCAAGACCTACCTTGCCAGCCACACGCTCGGTGCGATGCACCGGCGCACGCCGGAGCGGCTCGCGGAGTTCACGGAACGGTGGGGCGAGCTCGGCGTCGTGGCGTGGGAGGACTGGGCCGGCGAGGTCTGGAAGGCCGCCGACCTCGTCGGCTCCCTCATCGGGGCCCCGCCCGGGACCACGGTCATGCGGCAGAGCGTGGCCGACCTGCTCGGCGACGTCGTGGCGTGCATCGACTGGCACGGCCCGCGCAACCGCGTCGTCACCTCCTCGCTGGAGTGGCCCGGCTCGCTCAACACGTGGTCGCAGATCGGCCGGCTCGGCGGCGAGGCCGTCGTCGTGCCGGGCTCCGAGGACGGCATCACGCTCGACGTCCAGCGGATGGTGGACGCGATCGACGAGCGCACCGCGCTGGTCGAGTGCTCGCACGTGCTGTTCCGGACCTCGACCCTCGTGGACGTCCGGCCGCTGGTGGAGAAGGCGCACGCGGTCGGGGCGCTGGTGATGGTCGACGGCTACCAGGCGGCCGGCACCGTGCCCGTCGACGTGGTCGACCTCGGCGTCGACCTCTACGTCGGCGGCTCGGTGAAGTACCTCTCCGGCGGCCCGGGCAACGGCTGGATGTACGTCTCGCCGCAGGTCGAGCTGGAGCCGGTGACCACCGGGTGGTTCGGCACCGCGCGGCCGTTCGACTTCGACCCGGAGCTGGCCTACGGCGAGGGCGTGAAGCGCTTCCGCGGCGGGACGCCCGGCGTGCCGGCGGCGTACGCAGCGGTGCCGGCGTACGAGGCGCTGGTGGAGATCGGCATGGACAAGGTGCGCGCGCGCTCGGTGTCGATGACCCAGCCGCTGCTCGAGGCGGCGCTGGAGCGGGGCTTCACGGTCCGCTCGCCGCACGACCCGGCGCAGCGCGGCGGTCACGTGACCATCGACCCGGGTGACGCCGCCCGCGTGCAGGACGCGCTCATCGCCCGCGGGACGGTGGTCGACCACCGGCCCGGCGTCGGCATCCGCGTCTCGCCGCACTTCTACAACACCCTCGACGAGGCGCTGGGCGTCCTCGACGCGATGGCCGAGGTGCTGGCCGGTCGTTGACCAGCGACACTGGACGGGTGAGCAGGAGCAGGCGCGGCCGGGAGACCGCGCTGGACATGGTCCGCTCGCTGGGGCTGGTCTTCCTCGCGGTCCTGCCGGTGTGGTTCTTCGCGCAGGCTCCGGACTCCGACGAGCAGGAGCTGCGCGAGGTCGACCCCCGCGGGTCCATCGAGGCCTTCGCGCGGGACCTGCCCGACGTGCCCGTGCCCGGCGCGCTGCCGGACAGCTGGCGCGCGACCTCCTCCTCGTACAGCGGCGGCGAGAAGGCCCTGCGCGTCGGCTGGGTCACGCCCAGCACCCAGTACGCGGAGTACAGCGCCTCGACGGCCGAGCGCAAGGAGTTCCTCAAGACGACGGCCGGCGCCGACGTCCAGCGCCTCGAACCGCTCACCGTCGACGGTCAGGAGTGGGAGCAGCTGCGCGAGCCGGACGGCTCGGTCTCGCTGGTCCGGTCGTACGGCAGCACCACGGTCGTCGTCGGCACGAAGCGGGCGACGGCGTCCGTCGCCGAGCTAGAGGTCCTGCTCCGCTCGCTGACCCGCGGCTAGCGCGGAGTCCAGCCGGGCCTTGGCGCCGTCCAACCACGACTGGCACACCTTCGCCAGCTCCTCGCCGCGCTCCCAGAGAGCCAGCGAGTCCTCGAGCGTGGCGCCGCCCTGCTCGAGCTGCCGGACCACGTCGGCCAGCTCCTCGCGCGCCTGCTCGTAGCTCGGCCTGGAAGGATCGGTCACGTGGGAGACCTTAGGCGCGCGACGGTCGCCGACGCCGCCGACCTGACGCGGCTGCGCGGCCACATGGTCGCCGCGATGGGCGGCGACCCGGCCGTGCCCGGGTGGACCCAGGCCTGCGAGGAGGCGTTCGCGCGGCGGCTCGCCGAGCCGGACCGCTTCGCCGCCTGGCTGGTCGAGGTCGACGGCGCGGCGGTCAGCAGCGGGGTCGGCTGGCTGGAGGAGCACCTGCCCTCGCCCGGCTCGTTCGACGGCCGGCGCGGGCACATCGCGTCGATGAGCACCGACCCGGCGCACCGCCGCCACGGGCACGGCCGCCGGGTCTTCGTCGCGCTGATGGGGTGGTTCGCCGGGATGGCGGTGCCGCGGGTGGACCTGCGGGCGACCGAGGACGGTCGGCCGCTCTACGAGGAGCACGGCTTCCGCGAGCTGGGCGGCGCCACCATGGCCTGGACCGCGTCCGAGGCGGCCACGCCGGGGCTCGGGTTCGCTACTCCGCGGTGACGAACAGGACGCCGGCCGCCAGCCGCACCTGCAGGTCGGTCCCCGGCGGCACGGCGTCGGCGTCGCGCACCACCGCCCCGTCCTCGTCCTGCACGACGGCGTAGCCGCGGTCCAGCGTGGCCTGCGGGGAGAGCGCGACCACGCGGGCGAGCACGTGGTCGAGGTCGGACTGCGCCCGCTCGAGCTGCGCCCCGGTGCAGCGGCGGGCCCGCTCGCGCAGCGCGTCGACGTCCTGCCGCCGCCCCTCGACCAGCGTGCGCGGGTCCGCGAGCGACGGCCGGCTCCGTACGGCGTCCAGGCGCGCGCGCTCGCTCGTGACGAGGTGCGTGACGACGCGGCGGCAGCGGTCGCGGGCCTGGCGCACCCGCTGCGCCTCCTCCTGCACGTCGGGCACGACCCGCTTCCCGGCGTCGGTGGGGGTGGAGCAGCGGACGTCGGCGACCAGGTCGAGCAGCGGGCTGTCCGGCTCGTGGCCGATCGCGCTGACGACCGGCGTGCGGCAACGCGCCACCGCGCGGCAGAGGGTCTCGTCGCTGAACGGCAGCAGGTCCTCCACGCTGCCGCCGCCGCGGGCGATGACGATCACGTCGACCTCGGGGCTCGCGTCGAGGGAGTGCAGCGCCCCGGTCACCTGCTCCACGGCGAGGTGGCCCTGCACGGCGACCTCGCGGACGTCGAAGTCGACGGCCGGCCAGCGACGCCGCGCGTTCTCCAGGACGTCCCGCTCGGCAGCGCTGGCCCGGCCGGTGATGAGGCCGACCCGGCGGGGGAGGAACGGCAGCGGCTTCTTCAGGTGCGGGGCGAACAGCCCCTCCTGGCCGAGCAGCACCTTGAGCCGCTCGAGCCGGGCGAGCAGCTCGCCGACGCCGACCTGGCGGATCTCGATCGCCTTGAGCGACAGCGTGCCCCGGCCGGCGTAGAACTCCGGCTTGCCGTGCACGACGACCCGGGTGCCCTCGGTCAGCGGCGGCACGACGGCCTCGCAGACGGCGCGGGCGCACGTCACGGACAGGCTCATGTCGGCGACCGGGTCGCGCAGCGTCAGGTAGACGGTGCCGGGGCGCTTGGACACCTGGGTGACCTGGCCCTCGACCCAGACCCGGCCGAGCTTGTCGATCCACTCGACGAGCGAGCGCGCCACGGTCCGCACCGGCAGCGGCTGCTCCGCGCTGTTGGCCAGACCCACGCCGCGAGCCTAGGCGCGGTGCCCGCTCATGACGAAGGCCGTCCCGCGGGTGCGGGACGGCCTTCGTGGTGCAGGACCTAAGCGGGGTTGGTGCTGCCCGAGCCCGACGAGCGCGGCTGCGACGGGTTGGTGGGGTCGCCGGCCGACGGCGGGTTCTGGGCCGGGCCGCCGGTGACAGGCTGCACCTTCGCGCCGGCCTCTGGCGCCCTTGGGCTTGTCGGGGGCGGCCGCGGCGGCGGTCGGGTCGCTGCCGGACAGCGGCGCGGTCGGGTCGTCGGCGAGCTTGGCGATCCGGTTGTCGAGCATGGTGATGATCGGCAGCCGGTCGGCGTGCGCCTTCTCGTAGTCGCGGACCTGGATGAGCTGCGGCAGGTCGAGGCTGCGCATCCGGCCGCGCAGCGACCCGAGCGTCAGGTGGTCGTAGTCCGGCAGCGGCAGGTCGTCGTGGGCGAGCACCACGCCGCCGACGCGCGCCGAGACCTGCTCGACGGTCTCGACGACCTGGGGCGCGGCAGCCGTGTCGACGCGGGTGTCGTCCGGCTGGCTGGCCTTGGGGGTGGCCTTGCCCTTGGTGGCCTGGGCCGGGTTCTTGCGCTGGCGCTCGGCCTGCGCCGGGTCCAGGCCCGCGGCGGCGGCCTTCTCGGCGGCCTCGGCGGCTGCCTGCTCCGCGCGCTGGGCGGCCTCGGCGACGTGCCGCTCGGCCTCGGCGACAGCCTTGGCGGCTGCGTCCGCGTCGACCGGCGCGGCCTTGGCCGGCTTCTTCGCCGGGGTCGTGGCCTTCGCCTGGGTGCCGCTCACGCTCTGGGCGGCGTCCTCGACGCTGCCGGCCGCGGAGGACAGGCCGTCGCCGACGGTGCGGGTCGCGGTGCCGGTCGCCTTGCGGGCGGTGCGGGCCAGCCGCGTGACTCCCTCGCCGACGTCCTCGAGCGCGTCCTCGACCTTGTCGTACGGCCGGGCGAGCGGCGTGCCCTGCAGCGCGCCCTCGACGCGGTCCTCGACCTCGTCGAAGGAGGTGCCGCGCAGGCGGGCGATCAGGCGCTCGCCGCGCTCGGCGAGGTCGTCGTAGCCCTGGCGCGCTGCCCCGATGCTGGTCAGCGCGTGGCTGACGGCATAGACGGGCAGCTGCACAGCCTTGCCCGGCAGGCGGCGGACCCCGCCCAGGACGGTCGGCACCAGCCCGAGGGCGGCGGCGACAGGGCGGGAGACGGGGCTGGGCATGGACGGCGTCCTTCGGCTCGGGTGGGGCTGGGCGGTCTGCCGTCTGCCTGCCCGCCGCTCCCCCTCGTACACGTCGCGAGAGGAAGATCACCGGGCCGACTGGCGCCGCGGACGTAGCATGGGAGCCATGACGGAGACTGCGGCACGCCCGTCGAAGCGGGTCCTCGTGGCCAAGCCGCGCGGCTACTGCGCCGGCGTCGACCGCGCGGTGCTGACCGTCGAGAAGGCGCTCGAGGCGTACGGCGCGCCCGTCTACGTGCGCAAGCAGATCGTGCACAACGCCCACGTGGTCCGCACGCTCGAGGCGCAGGGCGCGGTGTTCGTCGACGAGACGGAGGAGGTGCCCGAGGGCGCCACCGTCGTGTTCTCCGCCCACGGCGTCGCGCCGACCGTGCACGCCGAGGCCAAGGTCCGGCAGCTGAAGACGATCGACGCCACCTGCCCGCTGGTGACCAAGGTCCACCTCGAGGCCAAGCGCTTCGCCAAGGAGGACCTCGACATCGTGCTCATCGGGCACGAGGGCCACGAGGAGGTCGTCGGGACGACCGGCCAGGCACCCGAGCACATCCACCTCGTCGACGGCGTCGAGGAGGCCGCCCGGGTCGAGGTCCGCGACCCGAGCAGGGTTGCCTACCTGTCGCAGACCACTCTGTCGGTGGACGAGACCAACGTGACGGTCGACGCGCTGCGCCAGCGCTTCCCGCTGCTGCAGGGGCCGCCGTCCGCAGACATCTGCTACGCCACCCAGAACCGTCAGGTCGCGGTCAAGGAGATCGCGCAGGCCTCCGACCTGCTGCTGGTCGTCGGCTCGCGCAACAGCTCCAACTCGGTGCGCCTGGTCGAGGTCGCCCTCGACGCCGGCGCCCGCGCCTCCTACCTGGTCGACGACGCCTCCGAGATCGACGAGGCGTGGCTCGACGGCGTCACCACCGTCGGGCTGACCAGCGGCGCCTCGGTGCCGGAGAGCCTGGTGCAGGACGTCATGGCGTGGCTGGCCGCCCGTGGCTACGCCGACGTGGAGGAGGTGGAGTCGGCGCAGGAGCACCTGCTGTTCGCGCTGCCGCCCGAGCTGCGCCGCGACCTGCGCGCGGCGGGGATCTCCGAGACCTGACCGCGGGAGCCCGGCTCCGGTGACCCCATGGCGTCCGGCGGGCGGCACGCAGCGGGCCGGTCGGGCTAGCGGCGGCCGGCGGACCAGCGGACGACGGCCACCACCAGCGCGGCCACCGTCGCCGCCATCAGCACCGGGGCTCCCAGCACCAGGGCGTTGACGAGCTCGAGGGCCTGTCGGGTGAGGAACGACCCGCTGCCCATCGTGCGCTCGACCGCGCCGGCGACCAGCGCGAGCAGGACGTAGACGAGCGGCGGCATGACGACCGTGGCGACCAGGTCCTCGCGGTGCACGGTCAGGGCGCCGACCAGGCAGCCGCCGACGAAGCTGACGGCGAACACCTCGCGCAGTCCGGAGCCGGTCAGCACGTCGATCGTCCCACCCAGCAGGCCGAGCGCGAGGGCGACGGCGACCGCGCCGACGGCGGTCAGCCCGCGGCGGTCGCCGACGGAGGGCAGGGCGTGCCCCTGCGTCGGGCCCGGTGCGGTCACGGCACCGGACGGTACCCCCGTGGCGGCCGCCCCCCGCCGGACCTAGGTTCGTGCGCGTGTCCGGTGACAGCGGTTCCTACGGCGAGGGCGAGCGGGTCTTCGGGCCGCCGCAGGGCAGCTACGACGCGGACTGGGTGGCGAGCAGCGCCCGCACCGCGGACCCCGGTCTGCCCGAGGCACTGGCCCGCGAGCTGGCCGTCTACGCGTGGGACCACCTGCGGGCGATCCGAGAGCTGGACGCGCCGGAGGTCGCCCGCCGGCTGCTGGCCGGCCACTCGACGGCCGGGGCGACGGCGGCCAACGTGGTGGCCAAGGCGGCCGTCGACTTCTGCGCGGCCTACGACGTCCAGCCCTAGGCGGGCCGCTCCAGCAGGCTGAGCTCGGGCGAGACCGGCGGCGTCGCCACGGCCTCCAACGAGCGCGGGGCCGGCAGCTCGTCCGGCACACCGGCGAGGTCGGCCATCCGGCGTGCGCTCGGCAGCAGGCTGCGCTCCAGGGAGGCGACGGTCCGGTTGTAGTCCGTCACCGCGCTGTTGAGCGTGCGGCCGAGCTTGTCGACGTGGCCGCCGACGGTGCCGAGCCGGGCGTAGAGCTCCTTGCCGGCGGTGACGACGGCCCGGGCGTTCTCGGTCAGCTGCTCCTGCTGCCAGGAGTGCGCGGCGGTGCGCAGGAGCGAGACGAGGGTGGTCGGCGTCGCGACGTGGACGTGCCGGGAGAACGCGTGCTCGAGCAGCGCCGGGTCGTGCTCGAGCGCGGGCGCGAGGAAGGCCTCACCGGGCACGAACAGCACGACGAACTCGGGCGAGTCGGGCAGCGCCCGCCAGTAGGCCTTGTCGGCGAGCCGGTCGACGTGGGCGCGCAGGTGCCGGGCGTGCGCCGCCATCCGCGCGGCGGCCTCCTGCTCGTCGTCGCACTCGACGGCCTCCAGGTAGGCGGCCAGGGTGACCTTGGCGTCGACGACGATCGAGCGGCCGCCGGCCAGCCGGACGACGAGGTCGGGCCGCAGCACCGCCCCGTCCGCGCCGGCGAAGGACGCCTGCTCGGTGAAGTCGCACCGGTCGACCATCCCGGCGTACTCCACGCAGCGGCGCAGCTGCACCTCGCCCCAGCGGCCGCGCGCCTGCGGGCGCCGGAGCGCGTCGACGAGCGAGGCGGTCTCCTTGCCGAGCAGCTCGCTGGTCCGCCGCACGCCGGCCACCTGCTCGCGCAGCTCGGCCTGCGCCCGGGCCCGCTCGACCTCCAGCCCGCGGAGCTGGGACTCGACCAGGTGGAGCTGCTCCCGCAGCGGCCCGACCAGGTGCTCGACGGCCTGGCGCTGGGCCAGCGCCTCCCGGTCGGACTCGTCCCGCAGCGCGCGCGAGGCGAGGCCCTCGAAGGAGGAGAGCAGCACCTGCTCGTCACGGCGGGCGAGCAGGCGGCCGAGCAGGAGCCCAGCGGCGAGGCCGAGCAGCAGGGCGAGGAGGACGGTCATGCGGCGAGGTTGGCATCGCCCACCGACAGGACGTCAGCGGCGCGCGGTCACCGCTTCTCGCAGGCGATGCCGTCCCTGTCCCGGTCGAGGCCGCGGTTCGCGCGCATCGCCCGGTCGTACCCGGCAGTGTCCTTGCGCCAGGTCGTCACCGGCGCGCCGGTGGTCCGGTCCTTCGCGCCGACCCGGCCGATGCCGTGCGGGTAGCTCTTCTGCAGCGCGGTGCAGTTCGTGTACGAGACGGCGGCCGCGGCGGGTGGCGCGAGGACGACGGTGCTGAGGCAGGCGGCGAGGGCAAGGCCGCCCAGGGTGGTGGCTCGGACGGCCATGGCTCCTCCTGGGACGACGGGGTCACGCAGTGTGACACCCAGGACCGTTCCGGCGCAGCGGAACGCCCGCACCCGCGCCGGTACCGTCGTACGCCGTGAGCCTCTCCCTCGGCATCGTCGGCCTGCCCAACGTCGGCAAGAGCACGCTGTTCAACGCGCTGACCAAGAACGACGTGCTGGCGGCCAACTACCCGTTCGCGACGATCGAGCCGAACGTCGGCGTGGTCGGGGTGCCGGACGCCCGGCTCCCGCGGCTCGCGGAGCTGTTCAAGAGCGAGAAGACGATCCCGGCGACCGTGGACTTCGTGGACATCGCGGGCATCGTCAAGGGCGCCAGCGAGGGCGAGGGGCTGGGCAACAAGTTCCTGGCGAACATCCGCGACAGCGACGCGATCTGCCAGGTCATCCGGGTGTTCAAGGACGACAACGTCGTGCACGTCGACGGGCGGGTCTCGCCCAAGGACGACATGGACACCATCAACACCGAGCTGATCCTGGCCGACCTGCAGACGGTCGAGAAGGCGATCCCGCGCCTGGAGAAGGAGGCGCGGATCAAGAAGGACGTGCTGCCCCAGCTCGAGGCGGTGCGGGAGGCCGAGAAGGTGCTCAACGACGGGCGCACCGTCTTCGCCGCCGGCCTGGACCGCGGCCCGCTGCGCGAGCTCCACCTGCTCACCGCCAAGCCCTTCCTCTACGTCTTCAACCTCGACGAGGACGAGCTGACCGACGCCGCCCTGCGCGCCGAGCTGGCCGCCCTCGTCGCCCCGGCCGAGGCCGTCTTCCTGGACGCCAAGGTCGAGATGGAGCTGATCGAGATGGGGGAGGAGGACGCCCTCGAGCTGCTCCAGTCGATGGGGCAGGAGGAGAGCGGCCTGCACCAGCTCGCCCGGATCGGCTTCGACACCCTCGGGCTGCAGACCTACCTGACGGCCGGGCCCAAGGAGGCGCGCGCCTGGACGATCAAGAAGGGCGCGACCGCCCCCGAGGCGGCGGGCGTGATCCACACCGACTTCCAGCGCGGCTTCATCAAGGCCGAGGTCATCGGGTTCGAGGACCTCGTCGAGCTCGGCTCGATCCCTGCGGCGCGGGCCGCCGGCAAGGCGCGCATGGAGGGCAAGGACTACGTCATGCAGGACGGCGACGTCGTGGAGTTCCGCTTCAACGTGTAGGCATCAGGTGGCAAGGCGCTTGCCGGACCGGGCAGGTCACCAGGCGCGACGGGCAGCTACACCGCAACCCCAGCCGTGTCCGCGCGTCTCAAGCGCGACGGCGGGCCGACAGGAACGACCAGGCCAGCCGGCCTCCGTCGATGCCGTCCTCGGCCAGAGTGGGCCAACGGTGGCCCATGCCGTCCGCGGCGAGGACCGCCACCGCGCCGCCGGTGCTGCAGCCGCGATAGGTCTGGACGGTGTAGAGACGGCTTGGCCGCGCAGTTGTAGCGGATGTGCAGCGCGACCGCTTGGCGATGGTCGCGGCAGCTGTAGGCACTGCGGTCAGTGAGGTGCCTAGGAACGTGCTGTAGTGGATCCCGCGGAAGGGAACGGCCCCGTCCGCCGTGCCGTGGATGAACATCGCGGCCAGCGGTCGTCCGCTTGGACACGACGACTGGAGCGTTCCGGCGACGGACACCGCCGCAGCGAAGACGTCGGGGCGTTCGCACAGGGCGCGCAGAGCCATCATGGCCCCGTTAGAGAAGCCCGACAGGTAGACGCGCTCCATGTCGATGGGGCGGAGCAGTGAGACGGTCTGAACGATGCGAACCAGCAGTCCAACGTCGTCCACGTTCGTCGCTGAACTCCTGCCGCAGCAGGTTCCGGCGTTCCAGCTGCCGTTCAGCCCGTACGGATAGACAACGGCAACGTCCTCCGTGTCCGCAACAGCATCGAAGCCGCTCGCTGCCTCCGTCGTCTGCGGATCCGAATAGAGCCCGTGCATCGCGATCAACAGCGGGACAGGTTCGGCCGCGGGCACGCCCGGCGAGACGTACAGCTGGAAGTCACGCATCTCCCCGGCATAGCGGGTCACCAGCCGGACGTTGGAGCCCTCGGCCGGCACTGGACCGGCGGAGGCGGGAAGCGACAGCGCAATCAGCCCAGCAAGCGACAGCACGGAAACAAGACGGCGCATCGGTTCCCCCCCGATAGGCAAGCGAACCGGCAACGTCCCGGCTGCGAGACACTGTTGGCGCAAGATCCATTGTGACATACCGGCACACAGGCCGCGCACCCGCACCGGCAGTCAGCCCTCGCGCCACATGCAGCCGCTCCACACCCCCCGAGACGCCGCCGACAGGCCGGCCGTCAAGGTGTTCGCTGCTGACAGAACGGTAACGCCGTCGAGTTCCGCTTCGACTTTTGACTGAGTCACCCGAGGTCTTCCCGGAGCAGGAGCACCCCAGCGAGGCTGGAGGACGGCGTGGTCCTGTTCCGCGTGGGCTCCTTCGGGACGACGATGGAGTGGACCGCGCAGGAGGCACGCGACGTCGGCCTGGCGCTGCAGGAGCTGGCGGAGCGTGCCGACGCCTAGACTGGTACCACTTCCGGTACTAGCATGAGGACATGGCCATCACCGCGAGCGAGGCGCGCAAGAACCTCTTCCCGCTGCTCGAGCAGGTGAACGACGACCGCACGCCGATCGAGATCACCTCGAAGAAGGGCAACGCGGTGCTGATCGGTCAGGACGAGTACGACGCACTGGTCGAGACGGCGCATCTGCTGCGCGCCCCCGCGAACGCACGCCGGCTCCTCGAGAGCCTGGACCAGGCGCGCCGCGGCGAGCGCACGGAGCACGACCTGCCGTGAGGCTGGTCTTCACCCCGAACGGGTGGCAGGACCACCAGCACTGGCAGGCGGCCGACAGGCAGGTCCTGCGCCGCGTGAACCGGTTGCTCGACGTCTGCCTCGTCGACCCGTTCGACGGCATCGGCAAACCTGAGCAGCTGCGGCACGCACTCGCCGGCGCGTGGTCGCGGCGCATCACCGAGGAGCACCGACTCGTCTACCTGGTTGACGGCGACGACCTCGTGGTCCTGCAGGTGCGGTACCACTACTGACGCCTCGTCGGCGCCGCCTGCGGTGGAGTTCCGCGTCAACGTGCAGGCCCTTGGCCGACGGCCCTCCGCCGTCGGTCAGTCCGCTTCACGTCTCGACCTCGGCTCGAGAGCAGGCAGTCCGCGAGCCGGGGCGGCAGGACGCGGAAGCCGGCTACCTGCCCGTCTCGGGAGCAGCGGCGCCCCCCTCGGCACGCCCCGGTGGAGTCCGCGGACGTCCGTCGGGACGCGGCGGCCGCTACGCCGCGTAGTCGCCCTTGATGACGAAGTACGACCCGCGGATGGTGCCCGCGAGCCGGGACCGCTGGCGGGCGAACGTGAACGTCGGCGCCAGCTCCTCGGGGACCTCCATGCCGTCGGACAGCTTGAAGCCGACCGCCCGCTTGCCGCCCGGCTCGAGCGTCCAGAGCACGTTGACGACCAGCCCGGAGTCGTAGAAGACGTACGACCAGCGGACGCCGTCCACCTCGAAGTCGGTGGCCTCCAGCGGCCGCGCCGCCAGCACGATGTCGCGCTCCTCCTCCAGGATCCGCGCCACCCGCTCCACCACCTCGACTGCTTCGGCCGCGGGCGCGATCGTCAGCAGGTGGCCGTGCTTGTTCTTGAAGTAGCGCGCCTCGTTGGCCCGCAGCCCGCCCAGCGCGGCGGCGACGGGGGACGACTCGAGGCCGTCGGTGGTCACCTTCTCGGGGTCGACGACGGTGCGCGTCACGGCTGCTCCTGGGGCTCGGTGGGGTGCTGCTGCGGACGGTAGCGACGCGCCCCTGCCGGGTGCTTCTCCAGGACTGCTCGACCCGACGGGGCCGGCGCGCAGGGCGTTCGTCGCGCAGCGTGACCCGTCTAAGCCGCCACGCCACGTAGTCGCTCGGGCACTCTGGGTGGGATGACCATGAGGAGATGACTACATCTAGGGGCCGCCGCTGACCGTTCGGCTATTCCGCGCCGAGTCCCCAGGCAGGAGGGTCGTCCTCTCGTCGCGGCCCTGATGCCGCGGCACCAGGGGGCGCAGGTGGACGACCGGAGGAGACGCGTGCGTGCTGCGCGCGCCCTCCGGCCGGGCTCCTCGCGCCGCGGGCGCAGCACCGCGCTCGTCCTGGCCGTGGCCCTGCTGGCGCAGGTCACGTCCTGGGGCTTCGGTGCCACGGCCACCCTGACCCCGGTGGAGCTGCTCGTAGCGAGCGCAGCCCCCCCGGACGGCACCACCGCAGAGCCCCTGGGCCCGTCAGCCCTGGCCTCTGCACGTACGCAAGCCGTCGCGGCGTGGCAGGCCGTCGGCGGGGACGTCAGTGGCGTCACGGTCACGCTCGGCGACCTGCCGGGCCTGACGCTGGGCACCACCTCCGGCTCCACCGTGGTCATCGACCGCGATGCGGGCGGGTGGGGATGGACCGCCGTCGGAGGTGCGCTCGACCTGGGCACCGCCGTGCGGCACGAGCTCGGGCACGTGCTGGGCCTCGGGCACAGCTCCGGCCTGATGGGCTCGACGCTGTCTCCCGGCGAGGTACGGGGGGTCGCTCCCGGACTGCTGCCGGAGCCGGAGGCCGGCTTCCGCACGGCCACGGCAGCCCTCGCCCTCGAGCCGGCACCTGACGCGGTCACCGCCGCTGCGGAAGCGCCGGCTCCGGAGCCGCCGGCCCCGTCGGTCCTCGAGGTGCAGGAGCCGCCCCTCGCGGCGCAGCAGGTCGTCGCGGAGCAGCCGTCCGCCGAGCCCGCCGCGCCGACCCTCGCGTCGCAGGAGCCGGTCACCGGCGGCTCGCCGACGCCGGAGGCCGCCGCCCAGGCGCCCGCCGCACCGCAGGAGAGCGCGGCGGCCGTCCACGAGTCGGCCGCGCCCGCCGGTGCCGCCGACGTCGTCGAGGCCTTCACCGGCCCGAGCGCCGCACCGGTCGCCGACCGCGCCGTCGCGCCGGCCGACGCCGGCACGATCGCCAGCTCGGGCGCCTCCGGCCCGGCCGGCCCCGCCGACGCCGCGACCGGTTCCGCTGCCGCGGCGGACGCCGCCCTCGTCGTCGGTCCGCCCACGGGTGCCTTCGTCGGACCGGTCGCCCTGGCCGGCAGCACGGTGCAGGCCGTCGCCGACGCCCCGGCCGGCTGGACCGTCACCGGCACCGTCCTCACCGTCGTCACCCCCGACTCGGGTGGCGACGTCGTCGTGCGGGTGGATCCGTCCACCGGCGCCCTCGAGGTGGTCGACGCCAACGGCGTCGTGCACGTCGTGCCGGGCACGATCACCGCCGTCGCGGTCGTCGGCGGGGCCGGCGACGACCGGCTGACCGTCCAGGGCGCGGGGGCCCTTCCGGTCACTCTCAGCTATGACGGCGGGGCGGGCCACGACGAGCTCGTCGGGCCGGCGCAGGCCGAGGTCGCGTGGACCGTCGACGGCCCCGGCAGCGGCGCGGTGGCCGGCGTCGTCTTCAGCGGCCTCGAGGACCTGACCGGCGCCGCCGGCAACCGCGACACCTTCGTCCTCGGCCCGGCGAGCATCGTCCCCGGCCGCCTCGAGGGCGGCGACGGCGGCTACGACGTCCTCGTGGTCGAGGGCTCGTACACCTCGCTGGTCTTCGAGGCGATGGGCCCGGACAACGGCACCGTGATCACCGACGGACGCGTCATCCGGTACGCCGGGCTCGAGCCGATCACCGTGTCGGTGCCCGCGGCGGTCATGGTGATCACCGCGAGCAGCGCCGCTGACGACCTGCTCCTCACCGCCGAGGGCGGTCAGTGGGTGATCCGCTCCCAGAACGGCACCATCGAGGAGCACCGCTTCGCGGCGCCGGCCACGTCGTTGACGATCCTGCTCGGCGACGGCGACGACTCGCTGACCATCGGCGACCTCGGCGCCCGCTCGACGGTCATCACCGTCGACGGCGGCGCCGGCGCGGACACCCTCGTCGGTGCGGAGACCACCGGCACCTGGACGGTCCTCGGGGTCGACGCGGGCAGCTACGCCCCCACCGACCTGCCCACCGTCCTCTTCAGCGACGTCGAGAACCTCGTCGGTGCCCCGGACGCCGAGGAGACGTGGAGCTTCCTGCCCGGCTCCGGCATCAGCGGCAGCGTCACCGACGCCGGCCGGATGACCGTCGTCGTGGACGGCTTCCTCCAGGTGACGGGCGAGTACGCCTTCTCCTCGGTGACCTACGGCGCGGACGCGACAGGGGTCGCTCTGAGCGGCACCGGCGGCGAAGCCCTCGCCGGCCTGGTGCCCTTCGGCACCGGCATCGCAGGCGACGTCACCAGCATCGACCTCGCGATCCTCACCGACGGCAGCCAGGTCTGGCAGCTCGCCTCCGGGACGTTCACCGCCCCGACGCTCGTCGGCACAGGAGGCCAGCTCGCCCTCGACGAGGGCGAGCACGTCTTCACGGTCAGCCTCAACGCGCCCAGCCCGGGCGGGACGGCCCTGGACCTCTCGACCGATGGTCTCGTGGTGGGAGCGACGACCTTCGCCTACCCCGGGGCGGTCGCGCAGGTCTCCGTCACCGGCGTGACCGTCTCCGTCGGAGACTTCTTCTACGCCAAGGGCGACCTGACGGTGTCCCTCGGCGAGGGCCTCGTCGTCGACGTCAAGACCGACGGGGTCGCGTCGTCGACGGCTGTGAGCAGCGCGGTGGACGCCCTCACCGCCCGGGATGCGGCGGCCACGGCCGCCTTCGACGGGTCGACCCTGACCGGCGTCCGGGTGGCGACGCTGGACGTCCTCATCTCCGGTGCGAGCCTGTTCGCCGGCACCAACCCGCTCGGCCTCGACCTGTTCGAGAGCCCGCTGACGTCCGAGGAGCTGGCGGCAGAGGGCGTGGCCGGGCTGCTGGTCACCGACGCCGACCTCGGCCTGGTCCTGGCCCGCGCGAGCGATCAGGAGCTCGCCGACCTGCTGCCCCTGTTCAGCGCCGGCGCCGCGACCCTCGCCTCCGCGACTGCCGTGGGGCTGCCCGACGGCTACGGCCTGTCCGCGGCCGACATCGCCGTCCAGCTGAACAGCGCCGGCGCGCTCACCGGCGTCGACGGGGCCACCGCCTGGGTCGACTGGGCGTCCTCGTTCCCGGACGGCTACGAGCTGGGCGACCTGGTCCTCGACGCCTCGGACCCCGTCTTCGGCGGCAGCGCCCAGAACGCGTTCGTGGACCTCGGTGGCTTCGTGTCCCTCGCCGGCGCCTTCTCCTTCGAGCGCGGCGTCGTCATGGACGTCGAGGTGCTCGTCAGCGGCACCGACGACGACGGGCCCCGCTCCGTCACGGTCCGCACCACCACGATCGCCATCAGCGGGGCCAGCGTCTTCCTCGGCGCTCCCGGCACCTTCCTGGCCGGCAGCGAGGGCTGGGACTGCACCGACCGCTTCGCGGACACCGGCGCCGTGGGGCTGTGCGCGACGAACGTCACCCTCGGGCTCGTCCTCGCCAGCCGCGACCGACACCACGCTCGGGCTGCCGTCGTTCCTCGGCCTGGCCGGGACGATCGAGCACGTCACCCCGATCGGCCTGCCCGAGGGCCTGGTGCTCCATCTCAGCGACGTCGCCTTCGTCGTCAACCGCGGCGGCCAGGTCGGCGGCACCCCCGGGTCCAGCGCCCACGTGGACTGGTCGGCGCTGCCCGACGGCGGCCTCGCCGTCGGGGACGTCACCCTCGACGCCGCGGACGCCGTGGTCGGCATGTTCGCGGACGCGGCCTACCTCGACCTCGACGGCTTCGTCTCCCTCGCCGGCTCGTTCTCCTTCGTGCAGGGAGAGACCCGCCAGGTGCAGGTCGTCGTCGACGGCGAGCCGCTGGGCGCCCTCACCACGGTGACCACCACCCTGGTCGGGATCGGCAGTGCGTACGTCTTCGCGGGAACGCCAGGCACGTTCGAGGCGGACGCCGAGGGCTGGGACTGCGCGGACCTGGCCGAGGCGGGGGCGGTCGGTCTGTGCGCGACCGAGATCGACCTGGGGCTGGTGCTGGCCAGCGCGACGAGCGCCGGGCTCGGGCTGCCGTCCTTCCTGGCCCTGGCCGGGACGATCGGGGACTTCACCCCGGTCGGGCTGCCGGACGGCCTCGCGCTGGCCTTCCAGGGGTTGACGGTCACGGTCAACCGCGGTGGGGCCGTGGCAGGCAGCGCGACGTCCACCGCGCACGTCGACTGGTCCGCAAGTCCGGTCGGCATCGGTGCCGTCACCATCGACGCGGCCGACGCCGTCCTGGGGCTCACCGCCGACAGCGTGCTGCTCACGATCGGGGAGTTCCTCGCCGTACGAGGCAGCTTCGCCTTCGAGCAGGGCGGCACCGAGACCGTCACCCTGGGCATCGGCGGCCTGACGGAGCCGCAGCTGAGCGACTTCCAGAGCGCAGCCGGCCCGGGCTACGCCGACGGAGTGCTCTCCGGCGTCTCGGTCACCACGACCAAGATCACCATCGGGGCGGCGTCCGTCTTCGCCGGATCCTCGCCGGGCGAGTTCGCTGATGCCGAGCCCCTCGACTGCGACGCCCTGCCGGGCGCTGTCGGTGTCTGCGCGAGCGGCATCGACATCGGGATCGTGCTCGCGGGAGCGAGCGGCTCGCAGCCCGTAGCCGGCTGGACCCTGCCCGGCTTCGCGGCTGCCAAGGTGACGATCGACGACCTCGACCCCCTGGGCCTGCCGGAGGGCTTCGTCCTGGGCTTCGCGGGCATCGAGCTCTCGCTGAACCGCGGCGGAGTGCTGACGCAGGGCGCGACGGCCGTCGTCGGGTCCAGCGCGTGGATCGACTGGGAGGCGTCCTTCCCGGCGAGCGGCGGCCTGGAGCTCGGCTCCGGTGACAGCGGCGTGACCCTCGACATGTCCGACCCGGTGATCGCGGTCTCGGCCCGGGCGGTGCTCCTGAACCTCGGTGACTTCCTCGTCGTGCGGGGCAGCTTCTCGGTGGTCGAGGGTCGTACCGAGACGGTCGCCGTCCGGGTGGACGGCCTCGGCGCCGAGGAGGCGGGCTTCACCTCGGCCGCCGGCGACGCGTTCGACGGCAGCACGCTGACCGTCGAGGTGGGCACCACGACGATCGGCATCGGCGACGCCACGGTCTTCGTCGGCTACCACCCGGGCGCGTTCTCGGACGACCCGGAGATCCCGCTGTCGTGCGCCGCCCTGGTGGCCGACGCCAGTCGGCTTCTGCGCCGAGCAGATCGACGTCGCCCTCGTGCTCGCCTCGCTCACCGACGCCGAGGCCGTCACCGGGTACGCCCTCCCCAGCTTCACCGCCGCGAAGATCAGCATCGGCGACGTCGACCTCCTCGGACTCCCGGACGAGCTCGAGCTCGACCTCGAGGGCATCGCGCTGACGATCAACCGGGGCGGCGCCGTCACCAAGGGCACGACGCGCACGGCCGTAGCGGGCAGCAAGGCGTGGATCGACTGGGCGGCCTCCTTCGAGGGCGACGACGAGACGCCCGCGGGCCTCGACGTGGAGACCGGCTCCGGGACCGCCTACCTCGACCTGCGCGACCCCGTCCTGGGCGTGTCCGCCGACGCGGTGACCATCACCATCGACGCGTTCGTCAGCATCCGCGGCAGCTTCGCCTTCCAGCAGGGCGGGCTGGTCGACCTGGCCGTCCGCACGCCGAGCCTCACCGCGGACCAGATCGGCCGGCTCGCCGGCGACGTCACGGGCGCCACGGCGGTCGACGGCGGCCTGCTCGTCACGGGCGTCACGACGACGGCGATCGGCATCGGCGGCGCGAACGTCTACGTCGGCTACGCGGCAGGCGGCTTCGACGACGACGGCGCCCCTGTGGACCCGGCCGAGTTCTACGGGCTCGAGGCGACCGGGATCGACTTCGGGCTGGTCGTCGCCAAGGTCGTCCCCTCCGGCCTGGCGGTCACGCACACGCTGCCGAGCTTCGTCGGCTTCGCCGCGACGCTGGACGAGCTCGGCTTCGTCGGCATCCCCAAGGACCTGGTCGAGATCGGCCTGTACGACCTGACGTTCGGCTACAACAGCGCGCGGCCCGTGACGGGCCCGGGGCTCGTGGGCGCCCTCGCCTTCGCGGACTGGTCCGCCTCGACCAGCTCCTCCGACCCCGACGGGGCCGCCGGGGGCATCGTCGTCGCGACCGACGGGGTCGGCGGCTCGGTCCTGCTCGACCACGACAACGCGATGGTCGGGGTCTCCGCGGAGCGCGCGGTGCTGGGCTTCGGCGACTTCGTCCGCATCAGCGGCTCCTTCTCCTTCCAGCGCGGCGCGCTCGAGGAGGTGACCGCCGGCGTCTCCGGGCTCAACCTCGGCCAGTACGAGGCCCTGCAGCTCGCGACGGTCAACAACGACGTCACCGTCACCGGCAACGTCGTCGGTCCCGAGGTCTCGCGGGTGCGCATCCACGACCTGCTGGTCCGCACCACCCTCATCGGCCTCGACGACGCCGGCGTCTTCGTGGGCTACAACCCGGGCGGCTTCGACGACGACGAGGCCGTGGACTGCGCGGCTCTCGACGCCGACCTGGACGCGCGCGGCGCCTTCGGCCTCTGCCTCGACGACATCTCGCTCGGCCTCGTGCTCGCGCAGGCGCTGCCGAACCAGATCGGGGCGCTCGGCGCACCGAAGTACACGGCGCTCCGCGCGAACCTCGGCGTGTTCGACGCCGCCGTGAACCTGCTCGGCCTCCCGGACTTCTCCGAGTGGCTCACCCTCCAGCTGAAGGGGCTGGAGCTGACCGTGAACCGCGGCAAGCTCACCGCCGCGCCCTTGTCCGCCACCTGGATCGACTGGGCCGACAGCTTCCCCGGCACCGGCGGCGGTCCGGTCGGCCTGCCGGTCCCGACGGGCGGCGAGGACGTGCTCATCGACTTCGCCAGCCCGGTGGTCGGCGTCTCCGCCGACTACGCGCGGCTGACCATCAGCGACTTCGTGCACGTCTCCGGCGGGTTCGCGTTCCGGGCGGGCGGTCTGGAGGAGGTCGACGTCGACGTGCGCGGACTGACCGGCCTCACGCAGCTGCGCGACGTCGAGGTCAAGACGACGACCTTCGGCATCAGCAACGGCTCCGTCTTCGTCGGCTACGCGCCCGGTGGCATCGACCTCGGCGAGGACGACGAGGAGACGGCGGAGCGCGAGGACCTGCTGCTGACCGAGGACGAGCTCGGCGAGGACGCCACGGGCCTGCTGCTCGTCGACGTCGACCTCGGCATCGTCTTCGCGACGCCCACCAAGCCGTACCCGCTGGGCATCACCAAGCTGCCGACCTTCATGGCGCTCAACGCGCACGTCGGCGACTTCGTCCCGGTCGGCCTCGAGCTGTCCTTCGTCGAGCTGCAGCTGCACGACCTCGGCCTGCTCCTCAACCGCGGTGGTCCGGCCTCCGGCACGGGGATCAACGGCCAGGCCACCATCGACTGGGGCGGCAGCTTCGACGGCGGCTACCTCATCCCGACCAGCACCACCGACGCCGAGCCGATGCGCATCGACGTGCGGGGGCCGGTCGTGGGGCTGTCGGCCGGCCGCGCGGTCGTCTCCCTCAGCGACTTCGTCCACGTCTCGGGCGGCTTCTCCTTCATCAAGGGCGAGACGCTCAGCGTCGACATCAACCTCAACGCGGGCGTGCTCGGCGCCGCCGCCATCTCGACGATCCTGACCGCGTCCAGCACGGCATGTACCGCAACGCCGACGGGACCGTGCTGTTCGCGGTGCCGGTGGACACCATCCAGATCGGCGTCCGCAACGCCTCGATCTTCCTGGGCTACAACCCGACCGACGGGGCGACCTTCGACCTGGGTGCGGACGACCCGGACACCCTGGACGTCGACGAGAGCCTCGTGCTGGGCCGTGAGGACCTGTCGGACGACGCCGTCGGCCTGCTCGCCAGCGACCTCGACCTCGGCATCGTGCTGTCGACGATCGTGCCGGACAAGCGGCTCAACCTGCTCGGCACGCTGCCCCGCTTCGTGACGGTCAGCGGATCGGTCGAGGAGTTCACGGCCCTCGGCTTCGAGGACTTCGTGACGCTGGACGTGCGCCGGGCGCGCGTCGAGGTCAACTACGCCGGCAAGTGGGGCAGCTTCGCGACCGCCTCGACCGGCCCGGCCATCGACTGGACCACCCAGACCTACGACGACGACAACGACGACAGCACCGCCGAGGTGGCCGGCGGGTACGGCATCGCCACCGGCGGCAGCAACGACGACGTCGTCGTCAAGATGTCCAACTACGTCCTCGGCGGCGGCGCCGACCTGCTCGTGCTGGGCATCGGAGAGTTCGTGCACCTGCGCGGCTCGGCGTACTTCGAGATGGGCCAGACCCTCACCGTGCCGCTGGCCGGCGTCGTGGACGACGCGGCGCTGGCCGCGCTCGGACCGGACGTGGCGAGGTTCGCAGGGGTGAACGAGAAGGAGCTGCGGTTCCTCACCTTCGGCGGCCAGGACCTCTACGCGTTCATCGGCGTCGGCGGCCCGCACTGGCTCACCGAGGACGAGAGCGACCTGAGCAGCGACGTCCGCTTCGAGTGCGACCCGGGGGCCGCCGGCTGCGTCCCGGCGACCGACGACGACCCCGGCAGCTGCGGGCCGGACAGCAAGCCCCTTGACGGCTTCGCCGAGGCCGAGAGCAACCCGCTGTGCCGCGCGATGGTCAACCCGAACGCCGTGGGCATCGCGGTCTCCGACCTCGACTTCGCCTTCGCCATGGGCACCCCGACGCTGCAGGTCGACCCGACGCGCTACTACACGCTGCGCGCCCGGATCGACGACGCCGGCCTCATCGGGCTCGAGAGCGAGGGCCTGGTCGCCCGTCTGCGCGGAGTGACCGTCGAGGTGAACGTCGCGACCCCGACGGTCGGGGCCTTCCCGCTGCTGCCGGTCATCGACTGGAAGGCGCACGCCCTCGCGAGCGGCTGCGACCAGGCGGCCGTCGACGCCCTGCTCGGCGGCGGCACCCCCTCGGGCGACTGCGAGCCGTTCGGCGTCCGCACCGGCCGCGTCGTCGCCGGCCAGGACGTGCGGGAGTACTTCCTCTACGACGGCCTCTACGTCCGCGCGGCGGTCCGCCTGGCGCAGATCGACCTCTTCGGCGTCCTCGTCGCACGGGGTTCGCTCGCCCTGGTGCTCGGTCCGGTCACGGACGTGGTCCTCACCGACGGCACGCCGGTGACCGGGGTGACCACGATGACGATCGGGGGGTCGGACCTCTACGGCTTCCTCGGCTCGGACGGCCCGCACTGGGTCGAGGACCCCGACACCGAGGAGATCCTGTACACCGACGACGGCACCGTCGACGGGGAGGTCTGCCTCGCCGGGAGCGCCGGCTGCACCCTCGTGCGGAACCCCGACGCGGTGGGCCTCGCCCTGAGCAAGATCGACTTCGGGGTCTTCATCGGCGCCAAGCTCGACCCGCAGGCACCGGCCGCCTACGTCGCCGCGAAGGTCAGCTTCGACGGCCTCGACCTGGTGGGCGTGCCCGGCGTCGTCGTCACCGGAATGCTGGCCCTGAGCCTGAACCTCGGCTTCGCCCTCGGCGGCAGCACGAGCGCCTCGATCGCGGGCATCAGCTTCGGCGCGAGCTTCCCGTACACCGGCAGCGCGACCGACGGCGTGGACGGCTTCCTGCTCGACACGGGCAACCCGGACGCGCCGCTCCTGCTGGACTACGAGAGCACCTTCCTGCAGGTGCAGCTGACCGGGGCGATCGAGATCCGCGCCGGACCAGAGGACGACGCCAAGCCGCTCGTGCGCATCGACGGGATCTTCTTCCTCGGCGTCGGCCTCGACGCCGGTGCGGAGTCGTTCCGCCTCCTCGCCCTCGGCGAGATGACCGTCGGCCCGGACATCGGCTCCGACGACCCGCTGCTCAGCATCGGCGCGGTGGGCGTGCTGGTCCTCGACCAGGACGGCGTGGCGGGTGACTTCACCGTCAACCTGCAGGCCGGTGGACCGCTGTCCGACGTGCTCTCCCTCTCCGTCTACGCCCGCGTCGTGTTCAACACCGCCGGCAAGGACATGACCGTCGAGCTCCCGGAGGAGCTCTCCGGCTACCTGACCGACCTGGGCACCTCGTCCGTCAAGGGCGTGAGCAACCCGGGCAGGCTCGCCGACGCGCTGATCGACCGCCTGGAGCCCTGTGGCGACCTGCTCTGCTACACGATCAGCGGCCGGTCGCCGAACCTCGTGTCCGGTACCGGCCCGGACGACGCGACGATCGCCTGGCTGCTCGGCGACGGCCCGAAGCCCGATCTCAGCGGACAGGACCTCGAGCCCTACCTCGTCGCCGTCGTGGACGGGAGGCTCACCCTCGTCGGCTTCGCCTCCGCGACCGTCTTCGGCGCGATCCGCATCGCCGACAGCGAGTTCGAGCTCATCGCGGACCTCCAGTTCGAGCTCGGGACCAGCCGCGACGTCGGCCTCATGGTCGATGTCAGCGCCATCGCCGAGATCTCCTCGGCAGGCTTCTACCTGCAGGCCACCGTCGACCTCGAGGCCAACCTGCTCTCGGTCTTCGACCTGGACGTGTCCGGCACCCTGACGATCGACACCCGCGGCAGCTCGACCGCCTTCGAGCTCGGCCTGAGCGGCTCGGTCAACGTCCTCAACGTCGTCCGCCTGAACGCGACGATCGCCATCAAGGTCGGCGGCGCGCTCGGCGAGGACGCCTGGTACTTCGGCGCGACGGTCGAGGGCAGCTTCGGCCCGCTGAGCCTGAAGGGCGGCGGCTTCGTCTCCTCGTGGGGCAGCTTCTCCTTCGACCTGTCCGGCAGCGTCGACCTGTCGATCGCCGGGACGGGCATCGAGGGCGGCCTGTCCGCGCACCTCTCCTACTGCGCCCGAGTGGACGGTGCGTCCGCCTACGACCGCCGCTGCGCGGACGACATCCGGACCGACATCCTCGACGGCACGGTGGACCAGGCCAAGCTCGACCTGATCCACGACTTCCAGACCGAGGGCGGCCCGCTGAACGCCGGCGGTCGCACGTTCGTCGTCGCGCTGGACGGCCGTGTCGCCGTGAAGATCATCGGCATCACGCTGGCCGGCGTCGGCGTCGGCGTCGAGGCAGCAGGCGTGCTCGGCGGGCTGGTCCAGGTCCGGGCGACCTTCACCGTCGAGACCATCTTCGGCGACATCAGCCGCACCGTGACCATCGCGACGTTCCAGCTGCCGACGTCGCTGGTGAACGGCAGGCCGAAGCCGCCCGTGCTCGCGACCGTCGACCCCGCCGACGCGACGGTCCTGCTGCTGAACGTGGGTGACCGCGCCGGCAACCGGGAGGTCCGGCCGCTGGAGGAGGACGAGGACTACACGATCACGCAGTCCGGTGGGGTCGTCACCGTCTCCGCCTTCGGGTGGACCGAGTCGTTCACCGGCATCACCCACATCTCCGGTGACTTCGGGAGCGGCCGGGACAGCCTCACGGTCTTCCCGTCCGTCACCGCCAGCGTCACCGCCACGGGTGGCGCCGGCGATGACCGCCTGGCGCACGCCGGCAGCGGCGTCGCCGACCTCAGCGGCGGCGACGGCGACGACGTCCTCATCGGCGGCCTGGGCGCGGACACGCTGCGCGGCGGGGCCGGTGACGACTTCCTCGACGGCGGCCCCGGCGTCGACCTGATGTACGGCGGTGAGGGGGACGACACCTTCTTCGGCTTCGGCCACCAGATGGCCGGCGAGACCCTGGACCCGGGCGAGGGCTACGACCGCATGGAGGTCGTGGGCCGCGACACCGGCGAGACGATCACGCTGGACGCCGTCGGCACCGACCTGCAGCTGGACTACGACGGCGCGGGCACCACGCTGTCGCCGTTGGTGCTCACCGGCATCGACGAGCTCCTGCTCCGCCTGAGCGGCAGCGACGCGCTCACCGTGCAGGGCGACGTCCGGACGCAGCTCGCGGTCCTGACCGTCACCTCAGCGCCCTACCGCAGCCAGCAGGTCGCGACCCAGGCAGACGTGGACGCGAAGCTCGCGGCCAAGGTCGGCGACGTGATCGCCACCGCCCTGGCCAGCAACGACAGCATCACGCTCGTGCTCGACGACGCGGCCGTCGCCGACACGGTCGTGATCAGCTCGGCGATGAGCGCGGCACCCAAGACCTTCTCCCAGGGCGACGGCGTGTTCGGCCTCGCGAGCACGAACGGCAGGTCCGTCGCGACGACCACCGTCCGGTGGACGAGCGCGGGCTTCCTGTTCACGATCGCGAACACCGGCCTCACCGCGGACGACCACGACCTGCTCACGATCCGCACCGGTGGCGGCACCGACGACGTCGCCGTGCGCAGCCTGCTGACCGACCTCGCCCTCGACCTCGGCGACGGGGACGACGTCGTCGTCGTCGGCAGCGCTGCCGACTGCTCCGCCGGCACCTGCACCAACGCCGCCGGAACGGTCGACCGCGTCCTCGCGCCGCTCAGGGTCACCGCCGGCGCCGGCACCGACCGCCTGGACGTCGAGGACACGACGGACACGACCGGCGACGCGCTGCTGGTGACCAGCGGCCTGGTGTCCGGCCTGGACATGCACCCGACCGGCATCCGCTACAGCGGCCTCGAGCAGCTCGACGTCCGCACCGGCAGCGGCGCCGACCTCGTCAGCGTCCGGTCCACGTCGGCCGTCACGACGATCGAGAGCCGCGGGGGCGACGACGTCTTCCACGTCTCGTCCGACGCACCAGCCGATCTCGGCAGCCTGGACGGCATCGCCTTCGCGCTGACGCTCCTCGGCGGCAACGGCGCTCGACACCGTGCACCTCAGCGACCGCGGCGACAGCACGGGCGACACCGGCACCCAGACGTCCACGACCCTGACCGGCTTCAGCCCGGCGGTCATCACCTACACCGCGTTCGAGACCCTCGACCTCGACCTCGGCAGCGGGGCGGACCACCTCACCCTCACCTTCACCGCGCCGGACCTCATCACGGTCCACACCGGGGACGGCGCGGACGTCGTGACGCTCACGGCCGCTCCGGTCGGCGCGCGCGTCACCCTCGAGGCCGGCGGCGGCGACGACCGCGTCGAGGTCCTGGCCAGCGCGGGGACCCTGCTCGTCGACGGGGGGCAGGGCTCCGACAGCACCGACCTCCACCTGCTCGGGACCGGCGACGCGCGCACCGATGTCCGGGACACCGGGTCGATCGGCACGAACCGCCTGGTGCTGTGGGGCTCCGCGTCCGACGACACCCTGCTGCTGCGCCGCGACCTCGTCGCGCTGCTGAACGACCCGCTGCCCAGCGGTGCCTTCGCGAGCGCCGAGCTGGTGACCTACGACGACGGCATCGACAGCCTCGTGCTGAACACCCTGGCCGGGAACGACCACGTCTCCTTCGACGACGTCTCCGCGGCCACCACCGTCAACGGCGGCGCCGGCGACGACGTCTTCCAGGTCGGCCAGCTCTACAGCGACGCCTGCGCCACCGCCGGCAGCGCGAACCCCTGCTTCGACCTGCGCTTCGTCCCGCCGACGCTGGTGGACACGACGCAGGGCATGGTGTCCAACGGCATCAGCCAGGCGACCACCCTCAACGGCGGCGAGGGCGCCGACCTGTTCCTGGTCTTCCGGAACAAGGCCGTCCTCACGCTGAACGGCGAGAACGGCGACGACACCTTCGTCATCCGCACGTTCCTCGAGGAGGACTCGGAGACGCAGCTCACCGCGGGCGACGGCGCCGACAGCATCTCGTACGTCATGAACGCGCCGGTCAGCATCAACGGCGGTGACGGCTACGACCGGCTGTTCGTCATCGGCACCGAGGCCGACGACACGTTCGTCGTCACCTCCGCGGGCGTCTACGGCGCCGGTCGCTACGTCAGCTTCGTCGGGATCGAGCTGCTGGTCGTCGACGCGGCGGAGGGCGACGACCGCATCACGGTGCTGTCGACCGCACCGGGCCTCGACGTCCAGGTCTTCGGCGGCCTCGGCAGCGACGTCGTCGACGTCGGAGGTGACGCCGCGCCGGTCGCCGCCGACGACCTCAACGGGCACAGCGGGCTGGTCGTGCACTCCGTCGAGTCAGGCAGCGTCCTCGCAGGTCGACCCGTCGACGGCATCGCGGTGGAGGTGGCGGACGACGACGCCCCCGCCGTCCTGCTCACGCCCTCCGGCGGCTCGACCGTCGTCCGCGAGGGCTCGACGGCGACCGACTCGTACACCGTCGTGCTGACGCGGGCGCCGAGCACGGACGTGCGGGTGGCCGTCACGACCGCGGAGCTCACGCCGGACCAGGCCGCGGCCGGGATGCGCGGCGTCGAGCTCTCCCTGGACGGCCGGACCTGGTCGTCCGCGGTCGAGCTCCTCTTCACCGCCGGCACCTGGAGCACCGAGCGCACCGTGCTGGTCCGGGCCGTGCAGGACGCGGCGGCCGAGGGCGCCGAGACCACGGTCCTGCAGCACACGGTCCGCGGCCAGCTCGACGGAGCGGTCGCCTCGGCGGGCGGCAGCAGCCTGACCGTCAGCGGCACGCCCTTCGGCGACCTCGCCCTCGTCGGGCGCCAGGTCGTGATCACGGCCGGTCCCGGAGCGGGCCAGGTGCAGACCATCACCGGCCGGCAGGGCAGCACCCTCGTGCTCGGCGGCGTCTGGACGGCGCTGCCCGGTGCCGGCAGCACCTGGCAGGTCCGCGGCATCGGCGAGTACGACGAGCTGGCCCTGAACGTGCTGCCCGTGCTGGTCGTGGACGACGACGTGTCGGAGCTGGTGCTCACGCCCAGCGACGGCACGACGGTCGTGGGCGAGAAGGGTCTGCGGGACAGCTACACCGTGGAGCTGAGCGCCCCCCGCGCCGTCCCGACGGTCATCACCGTCGCCGCGTCGGCCGACGTCTGCCTGTCCACCGACGCGAGCGCTGCCGCCACGGCCGACTGCGCCGGCCTGCGGCTGGTCCTGCCCGCCGGCGCCGGCCCGGTCACGGTGTGGGTGACGGCCAAGGACGACGCGCTCGTCGAGAGCTTCGAGCAGGTCCGCCTCGACCACGCCGTCGACGGCGTCGCTGCCGGCTTCCTCTCCGTGCTCGTCACCGACGACGACGTGGCCGACGTCCTCGTCGTCGAGTCCGACGGCTCCACCCAGGTGGCGGAGGGCGGCCGCACCGACGGCTACACCGCCGTCCTCACCAAGGACCCGGGCGGCACCGTCACGGTGACGGCCACGGCGGTCGCCACCACGACCCAGTACGTGTCGCCCACGGGCGTGCGGACGACCCGCACGGAGCAGCAGGTCGAGCTGAGCCTGGACGGCCTCGCCTGGTCGTCGTCCGTCGCCCTCGTCTTCACCAGCGCCAACTGGCAGGCCGGCATCCCGGTGCAGGTGCGGGCCGTGCAGGACGGCGTCGTCGACGGCAGCGTCCTGCAGGCCTTCCCGCAGCGCGCGAGCCGGGTCGGTGCGATCCAGGGCACGCTGACCGCCAGTGGCGACCAGTCCACCTACGGCTACTCGCTGGCCGCCTTCGTCCCTGTCCTCCTGCCGACCGAGCGCACGGGCGGCGTCCTGACCATCACGCCCAACTCCTCGTTCGACGTCGTCGAGGCGCACCAGGTCGACACGCTGGTCGTCGACGACCACGAGAGCGTCGCCAGCGGCGCGACGGTGCTGACCTCCTTCACCATCACCGGGCTCGGCACCGGCGCGGGCGGCATCCGCTACGAGGCCTTCGAGGACCTGGTGCTGCTCCTGGGCTCCGGCGCCGACGACGTCACGATCGCCAGCACGCACTCCGGCACGACCACCGTGGACGCCGGCGCCGGCGCCGACCTCGTGAGCGTGCAGGCGATCGCGGGTCACACCCGGGTCCTGGGGGGTGCGGGCGATGACACGATCTCGGTCGGCTCGGTCGGGCTGCTGTCCGGGATCGACGCGCAGCTGCTCGTGTCGGGTGGCACGGGGTCCGACACGACGCTCGTCCGCGACACCGCCGACACGGACGCCGACCTCGGGACGCTGACCCAGACGAGCCTGGTCGGGTTCGACATGGACAGCCGCACCGAGGACGACCTCTACTCGCTCGAGCTCGGCGGCGGCGTCACCGGCATCAGCGTCACGGTGACCGTGCGGCGCGAGGCGACCGGCAGCAACCCCGGCTTCACGATGACGAAGACCTTCGAGATCGCCGACGTCACCGGCCTGACGGCCGCCGGTCTGGCTGCCCGCCTCCAGGCGGAGCTGTTCCCGGTGGTGCCGCTCGAGCCGCTCGGCACCGACACCGACAGGGACGGCGACCGCTACCCGCAGACGGCGTGCGGGCTCACGGGGACGACCGGCGAGGTCGACAGCCGGTGCGCGAGCAGCGTCTACGGATGGGACTCCGACGGCCGCCTGTGGCTGATCGGGTTCCGCGGCGAGCTCGCCGGGCTCGACGTCTCCTTCTCGGTGACGCCGGTCGGCGCCGGCACCGCCACCGACCTGCTCCGCACCGACGGCATCACCTACGACACCCTGGAGGTGCTGGACGTCGCGCTGGGCTCCGGCGACGACCGGGTGAACGTGCGCGGCACCCTGCCTCGCACGCTCCTGAGCACCGGCGCCGGGGACGACGTGGTCTTCGTCTCCGACGCCGCGGACCTCGAGGAGCTGGAGCGCGCCGCAGCGACCGGCGACCTGGAGGAGCTGCACGAGGCCGTCCTGCACGGCACGGTCCGCTACGACGACCTGGTCTTCGGCGGCTCGCTCGACGAGGTCGAGGGCGCGCTCGTGGTCGACGCCGGCGCCGGCAGCAACACGCTGGCGCTCAGCGACTTCGCCGACGCCGACGCCGACCTCGGCTTCGAGCTCACCAGCAGCGGCGTGACCGGCCTGGCCCCGGGCGCGGTCTCCTGGACGGCGACCGGCGGCGACCTGGCCGGTCAGGGCTACTGGGCCACCCGCGCGGACACCGGCATGTTCGGCCGCGGCATCACGCTGCACCTGGGCACGGGCGCCGACCGGGGCAGCATCACCAGCGTCCGTGGCGGTGCGCTGCCCGGTACGCCGTTCGGCGCCACCGTCACCACCGTCTACGCCGGCGCGGGCGACGACCGCATCACGGTCAGCGCCGACCCGGTGGCTGCAGCGCTGCTGGTCGTGCACGGCGACGCCGGGAACGACACGCTCGACGGCGCCCTCGCCGGCCTGGGCCTGCACCTGTTCGGCGACCAGGGCTCGGACGCCCTGACGGGCGGGCGCGGTGACGACGTGCTGCTCGGCGACGACGGCCGCGTGGTCTTCCGCCGTCCGGCCGGCAGCACCGGCTACGAGGTCGTCCTGGGCGGCGCGCCGGTGGACGTCGCCGCCGACGTCCCGGCCGCCCTGCTCGTGGGCCAGCTGGCAGGCGACGGCGTCTTCACGACCGCCGACGTCGTCCGCACCTGGACCGCCGTCGGCGACACCGCGAACGACGTGCTGCGCGGAGGGTCCGGCCGTGACCTGCTCCTGGGCGGACCCGGCGCAGACCGGCTCGACGCCGGCGCCGACAACGACGTCGTCGTCGGCGACGGGGCCCTGCTGCTCACCACCGGCAGCGCGCTGCGCCCGCGCTTCCGCACCACCGGCACCGTCTACGACACCGTCACCAGTGCCTTCCAGCTCGACCCGAACGCCGCCGACCGGTTCCCGCTGTTCCTCTACCTCGCCGGCAACGACGGCGCGGACGTCGCCGCCGGTGGTGCGGGCAACGACCTCGTCTTCGGCGGTTCGGGCGACGACCAGCTGCACGGCGACGGGACCTTCGGCACCACCTCGACCTTCGACGCGGTGACCGGCGACGGGGACGACTACCTCGAGGGCGGGCCCGGCAGCGACACCCTCTTCGGCGGCCTCGGTCAGGACGACCTCATCGGCGGCAGCAGCGCGCTGTTCGGCCTGGTGGACGCCGCGCTGCGCGCCGACGGCGGCGACCTGCTGTGGGGCGGCAACGGCGACCTCAGCGGCCGCAACGACACGACGGGCGGGCACGCCCGCGACGCCGACGTCCTGCTCGGCGACAACGGCAACGTCTACCGGGTCGTCAGGGCCGGCGCCTTCGAACGCTTCACCTACGACAAGGGCCTCGACGGCTGGGTCGTGCCGCGGATGACCGAGCTGCTCGACTACACGGCGACCGGCGACGCCGGCTACTGGTACGTCGCGCCAGGCAGCAGCACGTACGTCTGGACGACCGGGACGTCCACCAACGTCGGCGGCGCGGACACGCTGCACGGCGAGTCGGGCGACGACGTGCTGCACGGCATGGGCGGGGCGGACGCGCTGTTCGGCGACGCCGGTGACGACGACCTCTACGGCGAGGCCGGCAGCGACTGGATGTCCGGCGGTACCGGCGACGACGGCCTGCTCGGCGACGACGGGCGCTTCACGACCTCGCGCAACGGCCTCACCGAGCGCCTCTACGGCATCACGACGCCGAACCTGCAGGACGTGCTCACCATGAACGGCGACAAGCAGGGCGTCGTCGTGTTCGCGACCGGCGAGCTGCTGAAGGTCGCGGAGTACCCGGGCACCACGTTCTCGGTCGGCGGCAACGACGTGATGTACGGCGGCTGGGGCAACGACTTCCTGCACGGCGGCCAGGGCGACGACGCGATCTCGGGCGCGGAGGCCGCCGACGAGTACTACGTCGCGGACCCGCTGGCCCTGCTGGCCGCGCGCTACACCGCCGTCTACTCCACGCGGAAGGGCTACGACGCGACGCGCGGCGTCCTGCAGTGGGGCACGCTGGTCCCGGAGCGCTTCGTCGAGTACGAGCCGACCGACCCGCGCCGCCTCGTCACCGTGCTGACCAGCACCGTGCGCTTCCTGCTCGTCAACCTCGCGACGGAGAACGCCGCGGCCGGTGGCGACGGCAAGGACACGCTCTTCGGCGACGGCGGCAACGACTGGCTGGTGGGCGGCACCGGGGCGGACCGGCTGTTCGGCGGCTGGGGCAACGACCTGCTCGACGCCGACGACGACCCGCGCACGAACGGCGGCCTGAACGACGCCGTCGACACGCCGCCGGCCGGCGCGTCCTACTCCGACATCGCCTACGGAGGAGCCGGCATGGACGTGCTGATCGCCAACACGGCGTCCGACCGCCTCTACGACTGGAACGGCGAGTTCAACACCTACCTCGTGCCGTTCAACCCCTTCGGTGCGCCCACCATCAGCCGGGCCCCGTCGCCTGCCCTCGTGCTGCACCTGTCCGCCCTCGGCCGGGCCGGCGGCGCGGACGTCACGCTCTGCCCGCAGGCCACGTGCGCCCGCGGCAGCGAGCCGTACGGCGAGCTCGGCATGGTCCAGCAGGGCGACGCCGACTGGGGCGCGCAGCAGGGCGCGCCGACCGACCCGCAGCCCGGCAACAGCAGCGGCAAGCGCGACGCGACGGTGGCGCCGGCCACCACCACGACCGTGGCGCCGACGCTCGGCACCACCAGCGCGGCGACGTTGGTGCTGCAGCCGACCACCGCGCCCGTGACGTCCACCACGACGTCGGCGCTGACGAGCACCGCTCCGAAGCCCGCCACCACGACGACCGTGACGACCAGCACGACGACAACGGTGTCGCCGCTGACCAGCACCGCCCTGAAGCCGGTGACCACCACCACGTCCGCTGCGAGCACGACGACGGTGCCGGCGACGACCACGTCGACGGCCACGGCCCCCAAGCCCGTGACCACCACCACGTCGGCCGCAACCACGGCCGGCCAGCCGGTGACCACCGCCACCTCCGCCGCAACCACGACGGCCGCGCCTGCGTCGACCGCGCCTGCGACGGCCACGACCCTCAAGCCGGTGACCACCACGAGCACGACGCCGACGACGACGGCCACGACGGCGAGCACCCCGCCGACCACGGCGCCCACGCCCACCACCACGGCGAAGAAGGCGCAGCTGCTGCTGGCGACCGCCGTGTCCGCGGCCGGGTCGCCCCGACGCTGACCGCCCGCAGCTCGCGCCGGTCGGCCACGCCCACGGTGACGAGCACGCGGAGGCCGACACCACAGCCCCGAGCCCCTGGCCGGGTGAGCGCCACCAGCCGGCCTCGTCCGTACGGTCCGATCTGCTCCGTTCGCCGTACAGGACCTGACCCCCGACCTACTGTCGCGCCGAAGGCAGGAGGCGACATGGTGTCGAGGGCTCGACGGACCGCGGCGGTGTGCGTCCTGGTGCTGGGCGGGCTGCTGCCCGCGGTCGGCACGGCGCACGCGCAGGAGGCCGCGGCCAGCCCGTACGTGCCGGTCACCGGCGTCCCCTGCTACGACGACGGCGGCCCGCGCGTGCAGGTCGTCTACCTCTACGCCGAGGGCCAGGCCGACGACCTGAGCGAGCGCCGTGCTTCGCTGCGCGACGCTGCGGCGCAGGTGGACGCGGTCGTCGAGGCGAGCGCCCGGCGCACCGGCGGGGTGCGTCACGTGCGCTTCCGCACGGGTGCCGACTGCGCGCTGGACGTCAAGGCCGTCGCCGTCCCGAAGGTGGACGTGGCCGCGAACCTGGCTGCCGTGAAGGCGGCCGGCGCGCTGGCTGCCGGCGACGTGGCGCTGGCCTTCGTCGGCCCGAGCCTCGGCACCTTCTCCGGGGACGCGACGCGACCCGACGACGACCGCCCGGGTGCCGCGAACACCAGCAACCTCGGTGGGCAGCTCGGTGCTGTCGGCTACGGGTTCTGGGGGTCGGTCGAGGGGCCGACGGCCGTGCTCGTGCGGGCGCTGGGCGCCGTCGCGACGGGTGCCCCGCACGCCTCCGCCTCGGGCGGCTGCTCGGAGGGGCTGGACCCGCTCTGCTACGACGACCTCGCGATCCCGCAGGCACTGACGGAGGAGTGCGGACCGCTCGGGCGCTACCTGCTCGACTGCCGCAACGACGACTACTTCTCCACCGCGCCGGTCGCGGGCAGCTGGCTGGAGAGCCACTGGAACGTCGCCGACTCGGTCTTCCTCAGCGCCGCGGCGCCGCCGCGGCGTGAGGCGGTGGAGACGGTCGACGTGAAGGTCGAGGGCGTGCCTGCGGACGGCCGCGTCGGACCACAGACGCCGCTCACCGTCCGCGTCACCGACAGCGCGCCGCTCGAGCGCGTCGTCCTCGTCAGCGACCGCTCGCCGGGCGTCCAGCCGCTGACGCTGTCCGGCTCGACCGCGACCGGCAGCCTGCGCAGCCTGTCCTCCACCGGCTCCGGCGAGCTGTTCGCCCTGGCGACCGACCGGCTCGGCCGGGAGCGGCTCAGCCCCGTGACGACGGTGACCTACGTCCGAGGCGTGCGCCTGCGTCTGGGTACGACGTCGGAGGCGCTGCGGGGCACCGTTCCGTACACCGTGACCCTCGACCGCAGCGGCGACCAGCTCGGCGCAACCCGCCTGCTGCTGCTCCGGCCGCGCACGGAGACCGCCGCAGCCGTCGTGCTGGCCGACCGCCCGCTCGTCAGCGGTACCAGCGAGTACACCGGCACCGTCGACACCACGCTGCTGCCCGACGGCGACGGCACGAGCCTGCTGCTCGTCCTCGCCGACGACAAGGGCACCGCGGTGCCGGGTGCGCAGGACGTCGTGCGGCGCAGCACCTCGAACCAGCGGCCCGTCCTCCGCCTGGACGTCGCTGAGGACGCGGTCCTGCCCACGACGAGCGTGCTGACCGCGTCCACCAGCGAGCCGGTCAGCGCGGTGCGCTTCGTGCAGACCACCACCGACTGCGCGTCCGGCCGCGTGCTGGGCACCGCGACGACCGCGCCGTTCTCCGTGCAGTACGACGCGGCCGTCGACTGGAAGGGGCCGCTGCACCGCTGGGGCCTCTGCGCGACCGCGGTCCTGGCGGACGGCACGACCACGACGGTCGGACCCACCGAGGTGACCACGACCGAGCCGGACGCCGTCGAGCTGCGCCTGCCGGCGGGCAAGGTGCTGACGGTCGGGAGCAACGCGCTGCCGGTCGTCGTCCGTGCACCGAGCCACCGTCGGCTGCGTGCCCTGCAGCTGTTCGAGACCTCGACCGTCTTCGTGAAGGGCCGGCACCTCGTGCTGTCGCAGGCCGTCGCCGAGGGCGCGTCGCCGACGAGCGTCGACCTGACGATCCCGCCCGGTGTCACCGGCAGCACCGAGCTCTACGTCCGGGCCGTCTTCGCCGACGGGACAGGCGAGTTCGTCCGCTCCGCGTCCGTGCCGGTCTCGGTGGTGCCCGGTCCCGCGCCGACCGTGAAGCTGTCCTCGGACACCATCACCGCCGGCGCCAAGGTGCTGGTGTCCGGCACGGCGCCGCCCGGCTCGCAGCTGCGCATGTGGGGCGTCAGCCGACCGGCGTCGGCGTTCACGCTGCTGCGCTACGGCACGGTCCCGGCTGACGGCACCTACAGCGCCGTGCTGGGCCCGCGCAGCAACACCCGCGTGTACGTCGAGGTGCTCGGCGGTGACCGGACGGCTGCGCTGCCCATCAACGTGCGCAGCGCCGTCGCGATGACCGTGACCCGCACCGGCACCCGGACCTACCGCTTCTCCGGGACGGTCTCGCCGGCGCGTGCGGGCCGGGCGGTGACCGTCGCCCGCCGGCTGCCCACGGGGGCGGGCGCGCTGGTCCGGACGACGTCCGGCGCCGACGGACGGTGGACCGCCACCTTCCGCTTCCCGGTCAGCGGGACGTTCGACCTGCTCGCGGTGGCCAGCGCCGACGTGGTCAACGCCCAGGGCACGAGCGCGGTGCGGCGCCTCGCCGTCCGCTGAGGCCCGTCAGGACCGCACGTCGTGCCGCCGCAGCGGCTCGGACGACGACTGACCGGCTAGTCGGGCGGCACGCCGGCCCACAGCGCCAGCGTCGCGCCGGGGAGCAGGAGCAGGCCCAGCCCGTAGAGCGGCACCAGCAGCAGCGCGACCACGACGCCCAGCACGCCGAGGCACAGCGCGGCCAGGCGCGGAGCGCGCCCGGGCAGCAGCGTCCCGAGCAGCGCCAGCAGCACGGGCACCCCGGCGAGGACGCCGAGCAGGTACGCCGACGGGTCGAAGGGCTCGTACGGTCCGCTGCTGCCGACCCGGTCGACGCCGTCGGCCGCGAGGAACGTCATCGCCGCCAGGTGCACGACCAGGGCCATCAGCAGCCGTCGGCGGCGCCGCGTCAGCGCTCTGCCCGTCGCGTCCACCCGCGGATGCTCCCGTGCCGCCCCGGCCGGCGCTAGCGTCCGGCCGTGCACGTACGGCGCGGACTGCGGCAGATCCGGCGGCTGATGCTGCTCAGCGCGCGGCTCGGTGCCGGCCCGGACCCGGTCGGCGTCCTCCTGTTCGTGTCGGTGCCGCTGCCCGTGGCCGGCTGCCTGCTCGCCGAGCCGACGTGAGGCTCACGGTCGGCACGATCGAGACGCCGCGCCTGCTGGTCCGGGCGTTCCGCGCCGAGGACCTCGACGACGTGCACGCGCTGCAGAGCGACCCGGAGGTCATCCGCTACCTGCCGTGGCCGCTGCGGACGCGGGAGGAGTCGCAGGAGTGGCTGGACGCGCGCATCGCGGCCGACACGCTCGCGGCCGACGACGACGCGGTCGCGTACGCCGTGGAGCGCCGCGAGGACGGCCGGGTCATCGGCTCGATCACCCTGTTCCTGCGCAGCGTCGAGCACCGGCAGGGCGAGATCGGCTTCGTGGTGGAGCGCGCCGCGCAGGGCCAGGGCTACGCCGCGGAGGCGACCGCGGCCGTCCTCGACCACGCCTTCCCGGCGCTCGACCTGCACCGCGTCGTCGGTCGTGCGGACGCGCGCAACGCCTCGTCGGCGACCCTCATGACGCGGCTCGGGATGCGCCAGGAGGCGCACTTCCGCGAGTCCGAGTGGTTCAAGGGCGAGTGGGGCGACCTCGTCGTCTACGCCGTGCTGCGTGCGGAGTGGGAGGCGCGACCGGCCTCCAGCCCGAGCAGCAGCGCCTTGCGCTCCAGCCCTCCCGCGTAGCCGGTCAGCGCCCCGCCGGCGCCGACCACCCGGTGGCAGGGCACGACGACGCAGACCGGGTTCCGGCCGTTCGCGGCACCCACCGCGCGCACCGCGGACGGCCGCCCCACGGCGGCGGCGAGCTCGCCGTACGTGCAGGTGCTGCCGTACGGCACGTCGCGCAGCGCGGCCCAGACCTGCTGCTGGAACGGGGTTCCCGCGGTCGCGAGCCGGACGTCGAAGTCCTGCAGCTCACCGGCGAAGTAGGCGTCGAGCTGCACCCGCACCTCAGGCAGCAGGCCGTCCTGCCGCGGGCCGAACGCCTCCGGCTGCGGCAGGTGCCGCTGCTCGTGCATGTAGAGGCCGGCCAGCGCGCCGTCCTCGCCGACCAGGGTCAGCGGCCCGACGGGGCTGTCGACGACGGTGTGGTTCATGCGGGGTCCCCGGCGCGTCGTGAGCGCCAGCGAGCGACGTGCTGGGGTGCGTTCATGGGCTGTCCTCCACGGGCAGGTGGTTCACGGGGTGGTCGCCGACGGCCCACAGGTGCTGGACGGCGTAGGCGCGGTAGGGGGCCCACCGCTCGGCGCGGCGGACGAGGTCGCGGCCCTCGCCGAGGCCGAGCGTGCGGGCGGCGAGCACGACGCCCAGGTCCGTCGCCAGGAAGGCATCCGGGTCGCCGAGGGCCCGCATGCCCACGACGTCCGCGGTCCACGGGCCGATGCCGGGCAGCGCCAGCAGCTGCGCCCGGGCGCGCTCCCGGTCGGCGCCGGGGTCGAGGTCGACCTCGCCGTCCGCCAGCGCGCGGGCCAGCCGCAGCACCGTCGCGCGTCGCGTCGTCGGCAGCCTCAGGACGGCGGGGTCCACGGCCGCGACGGCCTCCGCCGTGGGGAACAGGTGGGTGAGACCGCCCTCTGCGTCGGCGATCTGCTCGCCGGCGGCCAGGACCAGGCGCGCGGCGTGGGTGCGGGCGGCGCCGGTGCTGACCTGCTGGCCGAGCACGGCGCGCACCGCGAGCTCGTCCGCGTCCACGGTCCCGGGCACGCGCCGGCCGGGCGCGCGCGCCACCCACGGCGCCAGCACCTCGTCCTCGGCCAGCGCGGCGTCCACCGCGACCGGGTCGGCGTCCAGGTCCAGCAGCCGGCGGCAGCGGGCGACGGCCGGGGCGAGGTCGCGCAGGTCGGTGAGCGACAGCCGGCAGGCGACGGAGGTCGGGTGCGGCGTCAGCGCGACGACGCCGCTGCCGTGCGGCAGGCGCAGGGTCCGGCGGTACGCGCCGCCGCGCCACTCCTCGACGCCCGGGACGGCGGTCGCGGCGAGGTGGCCCAGCAGGCTGTCCGGCCACAGCGGCGCGCGGAACGGCAGGCGCAGCGACAGCGACCCGGCCGCGGCCGTCGGCGCGGCCCGCCGGCGCAGGTCGCCCGGGGTCAGCGCGAAGACCTCCTGCACCGTGTCGTTGAACTGCCGGACGCTGCCGAACCCGGCGGCGAAGGCGACGTCGGCCAGCGGGAGGTCGGTGGTCTCGACGAGGGTGCGCGCCGTCTGCGCCCGCTGCGCGCGGGCCAGCGCGAGCGGACCGGCGCCGAGCTCGGCCAGCAGCGCGCGCTCGACCTGACGCCGGCTGTAGCCGAGGCGGGTCGCCAGCCCCGGGACGCCGTCCCGGTCGACGACGCCGTCGGCGATGAGCCGCACCGCGCGGGCGGCCAGGTCGGAGCGGTCGTTCCAGGCGGGCGTGCCGGGGGAGGCGTCCGGCCGGCAGCGCTTGCACGCCCGCAGCCCCGCGGCCTGCGCGGCGGCGGCGGACGGGTGGAAGCGCACGTTGTTGCGCAGCGGCGTGCGCGCCGGGCAGCTCGGCCGGCAGTAGATGCCGGTGGTCAGGACGCCGAGGACGAACCAGCCGTCGAAGCGGGGGTCCTGCCCCTGCACCGCGCGCCACCAGCGCTCCTCGTCCACGCGCTCATCCTGCGGCCTGCGCGGCCGGCTGTCTGGCGGGATCGCGACACGGCAGTCCGTCCTGCTCCCAGCGGAAGTCGGCCGTCAGGAGCGGGATGCGCGCCGTTCGGCCCAGTGGCGGCGGCAGAGCACCTGGTAGTGCACCTCGGGGCCGAAGACGTCCGGGTCGAACGCGGCCGGCCCGAGCGGCGCGGTGTCGCCGAGCACCACCTGCTCGCCCTCGTGCACGACGACGCCGTCGACGAGCCGGGCGTTCACGCGGGCCGGCCGGCCGCACCAGCAGGTGACCGGGAGCGGGAGCGGCACGAGCACGTCGGCCAGCTCCACCAGGCGCTGGCTGCCCGGGAAGACGCGCGTGCGGAAGTCGGTCAGCAGCCCGAAGCAGGCCACGTCGACGTCGCGCACGTCGACGCACCGCGCGAGCGCGTCGACCTGCTCCGGCGCGTAGAACTGCACCTCGTCCGCGACGACGAAGCCGCCGTCCGGCACCGCCTCGTGCAGCACCTCGTCGAGGTCGGTCGCCGGGCTGACCTCGATGGCCGAGCGGTGCAGCCCGAGCCGGCTCGTCACCCGGCCGGCGCCCCCGCGGTCGCGGCTGGTCAGCAGCGCCCCGGCCCGGCCGGCGGAGGTCCAGGTGTGCTCGACCTGCAGCGCCAGGGTGCTCTTGCCGGCGCTCATGACGCCGTACGAGAAGCGCAGCTCGGCCACGCGCGGCAGGCTAGCGGGGGCTGGTCGACGGGCCGGCTCAGGCGCCGAGCTGCCCCCGCTGCCTCAGCCGCGGCTGCCCCAGGTCGGCCCGCGCCCCGTCGGCCCGTCCCCGCGCCACGGCCCGATTGTCGACAGCGGTGCGCCCGGACCGCGGCCCGCGCCAGGACCCCCGTGCCTCGGACGTCGCGGCGTAGAACTCCTGCACCCGCTCGGCCTTGGCGCGCAGCACCAGCGCGGTGCCGGGCTCGCCCTGCCGCTCGGGCGCCTGCTCCACCACCCGCTGCCGCGCCGCGGCCAGGCGCTCGCCCACCGCCTCGACCCAGCCGTCGAAGAAGGACAGCCGCCAGGTCTGCGCGGGCACCCCGGCGCTGCGGTGCTCGCCGGCGTCCAGGCGGCGCTGCGCGGCGGCCGTCATCTGCACCGCGAGCGACGCCCACAGCCGCTCCACGACGTCGAGGTCGGCGCGGTGGCCGAAGCCCAGGACGTAGGTGCTGTCGTGGGCGACGTTGACCAGCACGTCGTTCGCGCGGGCGACCTCGCTGTAGAGCAGGACCCGGTGCCGGTTGCCGCGCTTGCCGCGAGCGCCGACGTCGACGCGCTCCTGCACCAGCGGCTCCGCAGCCCCGCGGCGGGCGGCCTGCCGGGAGCGGGCCAGCTCGAGGTCGACGGCGTGCTCGGTCGCGAGCTGCTGGGCCCGCTCGACGAAGGCCGCGGCCTCGTGCTCGTTGTCGGTGCCCTCGGCCTGGGCCAGCAGCTTGCCGACCTTGTCGACCAGCCGGTCGCCGTCGCTCAGAGCGCTCACAGGCCGCCCACCTCCACGTCGTGCTCGCCGTACTCGATCCGCAGAGCCAGCGCGGCCTCGTCGCCGAGCACCGCGCGGGCCAGCAGGAGCACCAGCGCGGGGTACGGCGGCCGGTGCCCGCGGCAGCGCCCGGAGGTCTCGCCCAGGTGGTGCGCCAGCTCGTGCAGCAGGACCGTCTCGCGCAGCGCCCAGGGCTCGCCGTGCTGCGGCACCGGCAGGGCGATGGTGCCCGGCGGCTCCCAGTGGGCGCTCCGTGCCCCGCGACGGGTCCGCAGGGCCGGCGGCTCGACCGCACCGACGGCAGCCACCACCTCGGGCAGGGCGACGACGCGGGCGGCGTAGTCGCGGGCCGCATCGAGGGAGCCGAGCCGGCGCTCGGCGGGCAGCAGCACGGCGCTCCCGCCGACGGTGGCCAGCGCGGCGCCTTGCCGAGCGGCGTCCAGCCGGGCCGCCCAGGCGTCCTCCGCGCGGTAGACCCGGGCGCGCTGGGCGTCGCGGTCGGCGGTCGGACTCACCCGCCCGACGCTAGGCGGAGGGTCCGACGGGGACGCGCAAGCCCGGCGCGAGTGACGATCCTCACCGTTCCGACACAGAGGAAACGGCCGTCCGTCATCGAATCGTCATGCAGACTCAAGCAGCACGACCACCCACGTCCGACCGGATCGCCGAGTCCCGCCCCCGGTCACCCAGGACGTCCACCACCCGGGCGGGAGCGGGGGACCCAGGTCTCCACGGTCCGCAGCGATGCGGACCTCGGGGCGAAGCACGGCCTGCCTCACCGCAGGACGTGCCGGCCACTCTCCGGCCGAGCCCGACAGCTCACCTCGTAGGCGTGCGAGAGGTCCATACCCCGTCATGCGCTCCGTCACGTCCGCCCGCTACCAGGGCAAGCACGTCAAGCCGGCTCTCCACCCGACCCGCAGCACCATGAGCGCCGGCCTCACCGCCGTCCTGCTCCCGCTGTGCATGGCCTCCCCGGCGCTCGCCGAGGGCGAGCCCACCCCCACCGCCTCGCCGATCAGCGCCAGCGCGGAGGCGACGCCCTCCGCCGAGGCCACGACCAGCCCGGCGCCGAGCGAGAGCCCGGCCGCCAGCAGCGAGGCCACCGCCAGCCCGGACAGCACCAGCCAGGCCAGCACCAGCCCGGCCAGCACCGAGGCCAGCCCCGCCGAGTCCAGCCCCGCTGCCTCGCCGACCGCCAGCGCCGCGCCTGCGGCCGCGCCGGCCAAGGCGACCACCGAGGTCCGCATCAGCGGCCCCCGCAGTGTCGTCGCCCCCGGGTCGCACACGATCGGCGTCCGGCTGCTCGCCGACGGCCACGCCGTCAAGGACGGCTACGTGCGCCTCGAGCGCAAGGACGCCGACGGCAGCTGGACCTACATCGGCCGCCTGCTGACCCGGGCCGACGGCCTGGGCTCCGGCAAGCTCAGCTTCACCAGGAGCACGCGGATCCGCGCCGTCTACCAGGGCTCGTCGAGCCGCACGGCCGACGTCAGCCCCGAGATCGTCGTGCGCGTCGCCAGCTTCCGCCTGCGCGCCCTGCAGGTGGCCGCCGCGCAGAACGGCGACCCGTACCGCTACGGCTCCACCGGCCCGGACAGCTTCGACTGCTCCGGCCTGGTCAAGTACTCCTTCGCCCAGGCCGGCAAGGCGCTGCCGCGCACGAGCGGCGAGATGTACCGGGCCACGCAGCACATCAGCGCCTCGCAGAAGCAGCCCGGCGACCTCATCTTCATGAGCCACAACGGCCGCATCGGGCACGTCGGGGTCTACGCGGGCAACGGCATGATGTGGGACGCCCCGACCGCCGGGCGCACCGTCTCGAAGCGCCGCATCTACAGCGCCTCGTACTACGTCGGCCGCGTGAACTAGAGCGGGTCGAGCCGCCTGCGCAGCAGGCAGAACTCGTTGCCCTCCGGGTCGGCGAGCACGTACCAGGACACGTCCGGGGCCTGACCGACGTCGGCGTGGACCGCGCCGAGCCCGAGCAGCCGCTCGAGCTCGGCGTCCTGGTCGCGGTCGGTCGGGTTGACGTCCAGGTGCAGCGGCAGCTTGCCCGGCCGCGGCTCGGCGGTCCGGTTGAGGATCATCGTCGGCACGGCGCCGCCGAAGCCCTCGCGGGGGCCGATCTCGATGCTGCTGCCGTCCTCCTCGCGCTCCAGCTCCACCCAGTCGAGGACCGAGCACCACCAGCGCGCCTGGGCGTCGGTGTCGAGGCAGTCGAGGACGAGCTCGGAGATGCGGCAGGCCATGGGCCGACCGTACGGCGCCGGTCGAGCGGGTTCAGTGCCGCGAGGTGCCGCAGTCGTCGCAGCGCCGTCGCCGCCCGGCGTTCGGCCGCGCGCAGTTGTCGCAGGTCCACTGGGGCGGCGGGGGCGGCGGCACCCGCCGGGCCCGCCGCCGCACCGGTCGTGCGTCCGTCGTCGTCATGCGACCAGGCTCAGCGCCCCGTGTTACGCCCGGGGGTCGGCGGCGTCAACGCCCGGAGACGTCCGCGGGCGGCGTGCCCCGTACGGCCGTAGCCTTCGCCGCGTGCCCCGCTCCCGCACGTCCGCGCTGCCCCTGCTGGTCGCCCTGCCCGCTCTGCTCGTGGCCGGCCTCGGCCTGCTGCACCCGGTCTTCCTGACGCCGGACACCGCCGAGCGCTGGCGCTTCGCGCACCTGCTGCTGCTCCCGGCGTTCCCGCTGGTCGCCGGCTCGGTCTGGTTCCTGCTGCGCGGCGAGCGCGGGCCGGCGGCGTGGGCGGCGCGCGGGCTGGCCTTCGCCTACTCCGTCCTCTACGGCGCGCTGGACTCCATCGCCGGGATCGGCGCCCCGCACCAGGTGCTCCGCGCCGACGAGCGCGGCGAGCCGGGCCCGGCGCTGGGCGACGTGTTCGAGATCGGCGACCGGCTCGGGCACGTCGGCGTCTACGCGCTCGCCGCCGCACTGCTGCTGACCGGCGGCGTGCTGTGGCTGCGCGGCCGCAGCCCGTACGCCGTCGTGGGGGCCGTGGTCGGCGCCGTGAGCTGCTACCCGTTCCTGCGCCACCACGTGTTCCCGCCGCGCGGGGTGCTCGCGCTGGTCGGCATCGCGATCGGGCTGGGGCTGCTGGAGCTGTCCCGTCAGCGGGTGAGCAGCGCGAGCAGCTCACCCGGCCCGTAGGTCAGGCAGACGCCGCCGGCCGTCGCGCTGGTGAACATCACGATCAGCACGACCGCCGACACCCGTCGCCACCGCGGGTGCTCGCCGGGCATGGCCGCCGGGAGGTACGAGGTCGGCAGCGACGAGGCGCGCCCCGACGTCAGCTCGGCGAAGTGCGGGTCGGGCTCGGCGTCGCGCGGGACGAGCGGGACGGCGTCGTACTCGCTGCGCATGCCCCGACGGTAGGCCTCAGCGGACCAGGTCGCGCGTCAGCTCGGCCAGGCTGCGGGCGCCGGCCAGCCCCATCGCGTGCGCCAGGTCCGCGGTCAGCGCCTCCAGGCAGGCATGCACCCCGGCGGCGCCGCCGGCCGCGAGCGCCCACAGCACCGGCCGGCCGAGCAGCACCGCGTCGGCGCCCAGGGCCAGCGCGCACAGCACGTCCAGCCCGGAGCGCAGGCCGCCGTCGACGAGCACCGGTGCGCGCCCGGCCACCGCGTCGACGACCTCGGGCAGGGCGTCCGCGGTGGCGACGGCGCGGTCGAGCTGGCGCCCGCCGTGGTTGCTGACCACGACGCCGGCGGCGCCCGCCGAGAGGCAGGCGAGTGCGTCGTCGCCGCGCAGGACGCCCTTGACCAGCACCGGGAGGCCGGACGCCTCCGCCAGCTCGCCGACCGCCTCGAGCGCGGCTGACGGGTCCTGCTCCGTGCTGCTCCCGCCGTCGTCCCCGCGCGCCAGGTGCTGCGCGAGGTTGACCAGCGCGTCTGCCGCGAGCTGGCCGCGGCTCGCGCCGTGGCGCCGGCCGAGGTAGGGCGTGTCGCCGGTGAGGACCACGGCGGTGGCACCGGCGTCGGCAGCGCGCCGCACCAGCTCGCGCGTCATCCGGCGGTCGCGCATGACGTACGCCTGGAACCACCACGGCCCGGCGGGCACGTCCTCCAGCCGGAGCGACGCGCGGGTGGACACCGTGGTCAGGCTCCCCGCTGCGGCGGCGCCTGCGGCCGTCGCGGCCTCCGCGTCCGGGTGCGCCAGCCCGTGCAGGGCCGTGGGGCCCACCAGGACCGGCGTCCGCAGGTCGCTGCCGAGCAGGCTCAGGCTCGTGTCGACGGCGGCCACGTCGCGCAGCACCCGCGGCCGCAGCCGGTACCGGCTCCAGGCCTGCTCGGCCTCCCCACGGGTGACCTCGTCCTGGGCGCCGCCGTCGTAGTAGGCGAACGCCTCAGCAGGCAGCGCGCCGCGGGCCGCGTCGCGGTGGGCGGCCAGCAGCGGGTGCACGCGCCGGACCGTACGGGACTGAGGGGATCAGCCGGGCAGCGTCGCGCCGCGTCGCACCGTGACGGCCAGCAGCATCCCGCTGCCGGCCCACCTGCCCATCGCGGCGTAGCCGGCCGGGTCCACCTGGCTGCGCAGCCAGCCGTCCAGCACGACCGGCCGCGGGCGCGGCCCCAGCAGCGGGAGCAGCTGCGCCGCGGCGAACGGCCCGATGCCCGGCAGCGCCCGCAGCTCGCCCAGCACCGCGTCGTCGGGCAGCCCGAGGTCGCACCACGACTGCAGGTCCACGTCGCCGCCGGCCACCCGTCGGGCGATCTCGCGCAGCGACGCCGCCCGGTAGCCCCAGCCCGTCAGGTCCTGCTCCAGCACCTCGGCGGCGGTCGGGAACGGCCCGCGGCCGACGAGCGAGGCGACCATCCGGCGGGTGGCGGCGTACGAGGCGTTCGTCCCCGCGAGCGCGCCGACCAGGTCCTCCCAGGCGGTGGTCGCGCGCAGCAGCCGGCCGGCGCCGAGCCGCCGCACCCAGCGCAGCGCGGGCACCCGGTCGCACGCCTCCCACAGCTCAGCCAGGTCGTCGTCGAGCGCCAGCGCCCACCGGAGCGCGGGGACGTCGACGCCGCTGCCGGACCAGGTCACCGCGAGGTCGCGGTGCACCACGACGTCGTGCAGGTGCAGCCGGTCGCCGTCCCAGGCGCGCGGGGCCAGCCCGACCCCGCCGTGGGCGCGCGCCACCCGCTCCAGGTCGTACGGCTCCGGGCCGGGCAGCTGCAGCGAGCCGGCGACGGCGCGGGGCGGCGGCACGTCGCCGACCGGGCCGCCCGCGTCGAGCAGCGCAGCCGCCTGCGCCCCCACGGGCTAGGCCCTCTTCCCCTTCAGCGTCCCGCTGACCTGCTCGCCCTCGGGTGCCACGACGAGGCAGACGTACTCGCGGTCGTCCTGGCTCTCCCACGACTCCTTCGTCGGGAACAGCGAGGTGATGTCGTACTGCGAGTCCTCGTAGGCCTTGCCGACGAAGGTCGCGAACTCCTCGACGCAGCGGTCCTCGCCGGCGCTGGACACCTCGTCCTCGCCGGGGAACTCGCCGTCCGGCAGGTCGAACACGGCGTAGACCTCGCCGTCGTGCGGCTGCGCGCACGGCACGGCCTTCACCGACTCGACCTCCTCCACCTCCTCGGAGCTGCTGACCGGCTCCTGCACGCAGTCGCCCAGCTCCACCTCGAACGGGTCGACGGCGCCCGCACTGGCGACGGCGCCGGCCTCGTCGCGCTGGGCGGCGGGACGGTCCTCGCCGCAGGCAGCGGCGCCGAGGACGAGCAGGAGGAGGACAGCCGGGAGGGCGCGGCGCACGGGGGACTCCGGAGGACGAGGGGGAGCTGCACGCTAGCTAGGGTGCGCCCGTGCAGCGCGTGGGTGTCGTGGGAGCCGCGCTCGTACGGGACGGCCGGGTGCTGGCCTCGCGGCGCACCGAGCCGCCGCGGCTGGCCGGGCTGTGGGAGTTCCCGGGCGGCAAGGTCGAGGCCGGCGAGAGCGACGAGCAGGCGCTGCGTGCGCGAGCTGCGCGAGGAGCTCCGGGTCGAGGCCGCCGTGGGGGAGCGGCTCGGCGAGCGACCTGCCCATCGGCGAGACGGCCGTGCTGCGCGTCTACCTCTGCACCGCTCGTGCGGGGTGAGCCTGCGCTCGTGGACCACGACGCGCACCGCTGGCTGGGCCCGGACGAGCTGCTCGACGTGGCGTGGATCCCGGTCGACCTGCCCCTGGTGGAGCAGCTCCGCGCGCTGCTGCGGGCTTGATCGTCCGCACCCTGGCGGCGTGACGCGCCGGAGCGGCGTGCCGCGGACGTGCGGATGATCATGGCAGCGGCCGCCGAGCCGCGCGCCGGTAGGCTCGAGGCTGCCGGCTGTCCCTGCTCGGCCACCCATGCCGACCATCGGAGTACCGCTGTGCCCACCCGCGACGACATCCGCAACGTGGCGATCATCGCCCACGTCGACCACGGCAAGACGACGCTCGTCGACGCCATGCTCCTGCAGTCCGGCGCCTACACCCAGCACCAGCAGGAGGAGGGCGCGGTCCAGGACCGCGTCATGGACTCGATGGACCTCGAGCGCGAGAAGGGCATCACGATCCTCGCGAAGAACACCGCGGTCCGTCGCAAGGACCTGCTCATCAACATCATCGACACCCCCGGTCACGCCGACTTCGGCGGCGAGGTCGAGCGCGGGCTGTCCATGGTCGACGGCGTCGCGCTGCTGGTCGACGCCTCCGAGGGCCCGCTGCCGCAGACCCGCTTCGTGCTGCGCAAGGCGCTGCAGCAGAACATGCCGGTCATCCTCATCATCAACAAGGTCGACCGCCCGGACGCCCGCATCGCCGAGGTCGTCGACGAGGCGTACGAGCTGTTCCTGGACCTCGACGCGACCGAGGAGCAGATCGACTTCCCGATCGTCTACTGCCAGGCCAAGACCGGCCAGGCGTCGCTGACCCGTCCCGAGGACGGCACCAGCCCGGACAGCCCGGACCTCGAGCCGCTGTTCCAGGTCATCAAGGACACGATCCCGGCCCCGACCTACACCGAGGGCGCGCCGCTGCAGGCGCACGTCACCAACCTCGACGCCTCGCCGTACCTCGGCCGCCTGGCGCTGCTGCGCATCTTCAACGGCGAGCTGAAGAAGGGCCAGACCGTCGCCTGGTGCAAGAAGGACGGCACCGTCGAGAACGTCAAGCTGACCGAGCTGCTCGGCACCGAGGCCCTGGAGCGCGTCTCGATCGAGTCGGCCGGGCCGGGCGAGATCGTCGCCGTCGCCGGCATCCCGGACATCTTCATCGGCGAGACGCTGGCGGACCCCAACGACCCGCGCCCGCTGCCGCTGATGACGATCGACGAGCCGAACATCAGGATGACCATCGGCATCAACACCAGCCCGCTGGCCGGCAAGAGCGGCAAGAAGCTCACCGCCCGCATGGTCAAGGACCGGCTCGACAAGGAGCTCGTCGGCAACGTCTCGATCCGCGTCGAGAACACCGAGCGGCCGGACACCTGGGAGGTCCAGGGCCGCGGCGAGCTGCAGCTGGCGATCCTCGTCGAGGTCATGCGCCGCGAGCGGTTCGAGCTCACCGTCGGCAAGCCGCAGGTCGTCACCCGCCTCGTCGACGGCAAGATCCACGAGCCGATGGAGCGCCTGACCATCGACACGCCCAGCGACTACCAGGGCGTGCTCATCCAGCTCATGGCGCTGCGCAAGGGCCGCCTCGAGCAGATGGTCGACCACGGCACCGGCTGGACCCGGATGGAGTACATCGTCCCGGCCCGCGGCCTGATCGGCTTCCGCACCGAGTTCCTCACCGAGACCCGCGGCACCGGCCTGCTGCACCACGTGCACGAGCGGTACGAGCCGTGGCACGGCGACATCCGCACCCGCCCGTCCGGCTCGCTGGTCGCCGACCGCAGCGGCCCGACGACCGGCTTCGCGCTGGCCAACCTGCAGGAGCGCGGCACGATGTTCGTCCCGCCGGGCACCGAGGTCTACGAGGGCATGATCGTCGGCGAGAACTCCCGCAGCGACGACATGGACGTCAACGCGACCAAGGAGAAGAAGCTCACCAACATGCGGCAGAGCTCCTCCGACGTCCTCGTGCCGCTCATCCCGCACAAGGAGCTCAGCCTCGAGCAGGCGCTGGAGTTCTGCCGCGAGGACGAGTGCGTCGAGGTCACGCCGGACAAGGTGCGCATCCGCAAGGTGATCCTCGACGGCGGCGAGCGCGCCCGGAGCACCCGCAACAAGGCCAAGGCCGCTCTGGCGTAGATGCGCGCCGGCCAGCTGGTCGTCGCCACCCCGCAGCTCGGCGACCCGAACTTCGCGCGGACCGTCGTCCTGCTCCTGCAGGCGGACGAGGACGACGGCGCGCTCGGGCTGGTGCTCAACCGCCCGAGCGGCACCGACGTCGGCGAGGTGCTGCCGGACTGGGCGCCGCTCGCCGCCGGACCGCCCGTCGTCTTCACCGGCGGGCCGGTCCAGCCGAACGCCGCCATCTGCCTCGGCCACGGCCGGCTCGGCGGCACGCAGGTCGGCTCCTTCTCCGTGCTCGAGGGGGTGCCCGGCACCTCCGTCGGCACCGTCGACCTGGACGCCTCCCCGGACGAGCTCGTCCCGGCGGTGTCGGAGGTACGGGTCTTCGCGGGCTACGCCGGCTGGGGAGCCGGCCAGCTCGAGGCCGAGGTCGAGGAGGGCGCCTGGTGGGTGCTCGACGCGCTGCCGGCGGACGCCTTCAGCGACGACCCGGACGCGCTGTGGTCGACGGTGCTGCGCCGGCAGGGTCCGCCGATCGCCTTCGCGGCGAGCTACCCGGCGGACCCGACCCTCAACTGAGCGGGCGGGGCGTCCCGACGCCGGACCGTCCAGCTGTCAGGCGGTCCCGTCCCGGAGCCTGCCCAGGGCGGTGCGCGCCTCCTCGACCGCGGCGCGGATCCGCTCCTGCGCCTCGGGCAGGTCGACCTGCTCGCCCGCCCGCAGCCGGGTCTCGACGTCGCCGCACACCTCGGCCAGGTGGACGGCCCCCAGGGAGGCGCTGCCGCCGCGCACCGAGTGCGCCACCCGGCTGACGGCCTCGGCGTCACCGGCGCCGACGGCGACCTGCAGCTCGTCGAGCCGCTTGGTCGTCTCGCCCTCCCACGTGCCGAGCAGCCGCTCGAGCACCGCCGGGCCGCGCTCGCCCAGGCGCGACACCAGGGACAGCAGCACGGAGGTGTCCACCGCGCCGTCGACCACCGGCTCCGGCTCGGGCTCGGGCTCGGGCGCGACGTCCTCCTCGACCAGTCCGGTGACGCGGGACAGCGCCGCGGCGAGCTCGTCGCGACGCACGGGCTTGGCCAGGTAGTCGTCCATGCCGGCGGCCAGGCACTGCTCGCGGTCCTCGGCCATGGCGTTCGCGGTCATGGCGACGACCCGCGGCTGGCGGTCCGCGGGCAGCTCGGCACGGAGCCGACGGGTCGCCTGCAGGCCGTCCATCACCGGCATCTGCACGTCCATGAGCACCACGTCGTACGGCCGCTCCGCCAGCGCGGCGAGCGCCTCGACGCCGTTGCCGACGACGTCCGCGCGGTAGCCGAGCCGCTCCAGCAGCAGCACCGCCACCCGCTGGTTGACCACGTTGTCCTCGGCCAGCAGCACCCGCAGCCGGCGGGCGGGGGCCTGCGCCGCCGGGCCGCCCATCGGCTCCAGCGCCGCGCCGAGCGCGGTCGCCACCGCGCTGCGCAGCGCCGCCGCCTTGACCGGCTTGGTGAGGTGCAGCAGGCCGAGCTCCGCGGCCTCGGCCGGCCGCTGGCCGAGCGAGGTGAGCAGCAGCATCGGCAGGTCACGGGTGCTGGTGCGGGCGCGCAGCGCCCGCACCAGGGAGATGCCGTCGCCGCCCGGCATGTGCATGTCGCTCAGCACCACGTCGTAGCGGCCGCCCGCGTCGACCGCCGCGAGGGCGCTGGCGGCGTCCGGGTGGTCCTCGACCGACATCTCCCAGCCCTCGAGCTGGCGCCGCAGGATGCGCCGGTTGGTCTCGTTGTCGTCCACGACCAGGGCGCGCCGGCCGGGCAGCTCGGCCGGCGGCTGGAGCAGCGCGTCCTCGGTCTGCGCGCCCCGCGGCAGGGCCAGGTCGAGGGTGAAGACCGAGCCCTCGCCGAGGGTGCTGCGCACGCTCAGGTGGCCGCCCATGGCCTCGGCCAGCCGCTTGCTGATGGCCAGCCCCAGGCCGGTCCCGCCGTACAGCCGCGTGGTGGAGGCGTCCACCTGGCTGAAGGACGTGAAGAGCCGGTCCATCCGCTCGGCGGGGATGCCGATGCCGGTGTCGCGCACCGCGAACGACAGGGCGACGCCGTCGGGGCCCTCCTCACCGGGGGTGACCGTGAGGACGACGTCGCCGCGCTCGGTGAACTTCACGGCGTTGCTCAGCAGGTTGACGAGCACCTGGCGCAGGCGGGTCACGTCGCCGACGAGCACCGGCGGCACCCCGGGCTCCAGCGAGGCGACCAGGTCCAGGCTCTTGGCGCCGGCCTGCGCGGCGACCAGGTCCAGCGAGCCTTCCACGCAGTCGCGCATCGAGAACGACTGCCGCTCCAGCTCGAGCTCGCCGCTCTCGATCTTCGAGAAGTCCAGGATGTCGTTGATGATCACCAGCAGGGCGTCACCGCTGGCGCGCACCGTCTCGGCGTAGTCGCGCTGGTCGTGGGTCAGCTCGGTGTCCAGGAGCAGGCCGGTCATGCCGATCACGGCGTTCATCGGGGTGCGGATCTCGTGCGACATGGTCGCGAGGAAGGCGGACTTCGCGGCCGTGGCCGCCTCGGCCTCGCGGCGCGCCTCGTGCAGCTCGGCCTCGCGCTCGTGCACGACCTGCCGCTCGGTGGCCAGCGCGCCCGCCAGCTCGTCCAGCCCCAGGCCGATCGCCCGCAGCTCGGCCGGGCCGGTGCCGGGGCCCCGGGCGCCGAGGTCGCCGTCGCGCAGTCGCGCGATGGTGGTGGTCAGCCCCTCGACCGGCTCGACGACGTCGCCTCGCAGCCGGCGGAACTGCCGCGTCACGACGGCCGCCACGGCCGCGGCCAGCAGCACCTCGAGGCCGAGGCCGAGGGCCAGCAGCCGCACCTGCTGGCGCTGCGAGTCGGTCCGGAGCCGGTCGGCGAGGTCCTCGGCCGCGGTCTCGGCGGCCCGGTAGTCGTCGAACAGGGTCTTGCCCAGGCGCAGGAAGCCCGCCTCGCTGCGGCCCGCGGGGAAGCCGCGCAGCGCCGGCTCCGCCCAGGCGTCCAGCCAGGCCTGCTGCCGCTGCTCGACCTCGTCGTAGCGCGCGAGCGCCCGCGGCGCCCCGCGGAAGGCGTCGCGGACCTCCGCGTTGTGGCCCGGGAGGGCCGCGGTGCCCGCCTCGTACGGCTCGAGGAACTCCTCCTGGCCGGTGATGAGGAAGGCGCGCAGGGCGGTCTCCTGGTCGACCATGTCCAGGTGCGCGAGCCGCACGGCCCGGGCACCGGACTGGTAGCGGTCGGTCTGGGGGACCAGCGCCAGCACCAGCACGCCGAGCACCAGCGCGCTCACCACCGCCGTCACCGCGACCGTGAGCACCATCAGCCGGGCCAGCGAGCCGACCCGCCGCGTCAGCGACGCAGCGGGCGCAGCGGGCTCGGCGGTCACGGGCAGGAGCCTGCCAGAGCGAGCGCCCTGCAGGGCGCTGCCGCCTAGGGTCGTCGCATGAGCGATGCCACGCTGCCCCCGCCCGACCCCGGCGAGCGGATCCCCGCGCAGAGCGCCGACGCGGTGCTGGCCCAGGCGGAGTCGGCGGTCGAGGAGGCCGGGGTCGAGGAGGCCATGGCGGCGCTGGACGTGCCGCGCCGGCTGCTGCTCGTGCACGCCCATCCGGACGACGAGACGATCGGCACCGGCGCGACGATGGCCAAGTACGCCGCCGAGGGCGTGGCCGTCACCCTGGTGACCTGCACGCTCGGCGAGGAGGGCGAGGTCCTCGTCCCGGAGCTCGAGCACCTGGCGGCCGACCGTGAGGACGGTCTCGGCCAGCACCGCATCGGCGAGCTGGCCGCGGCCTGCGAGGCGCTGCGCGTGACGGACCACCGCTTCCTCGGCGGCCCCGGCCGCTGGCGGGACAGCGGGATGATGGGCACCCCGTCCAACGAGCGGCCGGAGTGCTTCTGGCAGGCCGACCTGGACGAGGCCGTCCGCGCGCTGGTCGGCGTGGTGCGCGAGGTGCGGCCCCAGGTGGTCGTCACCTACGACAGCAACGGCGGCTACGGCCACCCCGACCACGTGCAGGCGCACCGGGTCGCGGTCGCGGCCTTCGACGCCGCTGCCGACCCGGCGTACGCGCCCGAGCATGGCGAGCCCTGGCGGGCCGGCAAGCTCTACTTCTCCGCGGTGCCGCGCAGCGTGCTGCAGGCCGGCATCGACCTGCTGCGCGAGTCCGGCGACACCAGCGGCTTCTTCGGCGTCGAGAAGGCGGAGGACCTGCCGTTCGGCGTGCCGGACGAGCAGGTGACGACGGCGGTCGACGCCAGCGAGCAGCTCGAGGCCAAGGTCGCCGCCATGCGCGCCCACAAGACCCAGATCGCCGTCGACGGGCCGTTCTTCGCGCTGTCGAACAACATCGGGCAGCGGGCGTTCGGGATCGAGCACTACACGCTGGCCAAGGGCGAGCGAGGGCCCGGCAGCGGGCCGCACGGCTGGGAGGACGACCTGTTCGCCGGCGTGGAGGCGTGATCACTCGACACGCAGCGTGACGACCTGGATGGGCCGAACGGGTGATGTTCACTCTCCGTAGTGACTACCCGCCTCTTTACGGGGAGACTCGGCGGATATCGGACGGGGCGGACGCCCCGACCGCCCTCGTCCGGAGGTCCCTGTGCCCGACTCCCACGTCGCCAGCAAGCTCGACCAGCTGATCGGGGCCGCCGGGAGCGGCGTCCTCGACATGGCGGGAGCCGACGTCGGGAGCTCCCGGGAGGGCCAGCGGCGCCGCCGCTGGGTCAAGCTGGCGGTGGTGGTGTGGCTGCTCGTCGCGGCCCTGTGGGCCCGCGCGCTGACCTACGACGGCACCGGCTTCGTGCCCCTCCCGCACGTCGACCCGTTCCTGCTCACGATCATCGTCTTCTTCGGCCTGCTGATCGGCCTGGCCTTCGGGCAGCAGCTCATGTCGGCCCGGTCGCCGCACGTGATGTACCGCCCCGAGCAGATCACCACGACGCTCGACGACGTGGTCGGCATCGACCAGGTCAAGGACGACGTCGTCCGCTCGCTCAACCTGTTCCTCGCGCACAAGACCTTCCGCGAGGAGATGGGCGGCTCGGCCCGCCGTGGCCTGCTGTTCGAGGGCGCGCCCGGCACCGGCAAGACCCACCTGGCCCGGGCCATGGCCCGCGAGGCGGGCGTGCCGTTCCTGTTCGTGAGCGCGACCAGCTTCCAGTCCATGTGGTACGGCGCGACCGCCAAGAAGATCCGCTCCTACTTCAAGGCGCTGCGCAAGGCGGCCCGCAAGGAGGGCGGCGCGATCGGCTTCATCGAGGAGATCGACGCGATCGCGATGTCCCGCGGCGGCGTCGCGTCCGGCATGACGGCGGCGTTCTCCCCGCTCGTCTCCGGCTGCCAGGGCACCGCCTGCCTGCCGTCGACGTACGCGATGGTCGGGTCGGCGGCCACGGTGCAGAACGCGTTCGTCAGCGAGGGCACCGGCGGCGTCGTGAACGAGCTGCTCGTGCAGCTGCAGTCGTTCGACGACCCGACCGGCTGGGACCGCTTCCGCGGCTGGTGGGTCGACCGGATCAACCTCATGCTGCCGCCGCACCGCCAGCTGTCCCGCCCGGACGTCGTCCCGACGAACATCCTGCTCATCGCGGCGACCAACCGCGCCGACGGCCTGGACCCCGCGCTGCTGCGCCCCGGCCGCTTCGACCGGCGCGTCACCTTCGAGCTGCCGACCAAGGCCGGCCGGCTCACGCTGCTCGACCACTTCCTCAAGACCAAGGCGCACACCCCCGAGCTGGACGAGCCGGAGCTGCGCGAGTCGCTGGCGTCGGTCACCCAGGGCTACACGCCCGTCATGATCGAGCACCTGCTCGACGAGGCCCTCGTGAACGCGGTGCGCCGCGGCGAGACCGCCCTGACCCACAAGGACGTGGAGAAGGCCCGGCTCGTCGAGGAGATCGGCATGGGGCAGCCCGTCGCGTACACCGACCACGAGCGCCGGCTGATCGCCACGCACGAGGCCGGCCACGCCACGCTCGCCTGGCTGACGGCTCCGGAACGGCGCCTCGAGGTGCTGACCATCGTCAAGCGGCGCAGCGCCCTCGGGATGCTCGCGCACGGCGACCGCGAGGACGTCTTCACCCGCTCGCGCGCGGAGATGCAGGCCCTCATCCAGATCGCGATGGGCGGGCAGTGCGCCGAGGAGCTGTTCTTCGGCGACGTCTCCACCGGCCCCGGCGGCGACCTGCTCTACGCCACGAACGCGGCGGCCGAGATGGTCGGCGCCCACGGCATGGACGGCTCGCTGGTGTCCTACGCGGCGATCCAGAACAGCTCGTTCAGCGACACCAACATCGTCGGCCGGGTGCTCGCCGACGACCGCGGGCGCGACGCCGTCGAGCGGCTGCTCCAGGACCAGAAGAAGACCGCCCGGCAGCTGCTCTCGGAGAACCGGCACCTCGTCGAGGCGCTGCGCGACGCCCTGCTCGAGCGCGAGGAGCTGGTCGGCCGCGAGATCACCGACGTGCTCGAGGCCGCGGCCGCCGCGCCCCGCGTGGTCGACCTGACCGACGCCGAGGTCTACCCCGCCGACCGCTGACCCCTCGTCGTGAAGTCCCCAGCACCCTGGTGCTGGGGACTTCGCGCTCTGGCCGGGACGGCCTGGCAGGCTGGGCCGCGTGGCCGGCCGTCTCAGCACGTACGCCTCGTACGCGCTGGTGCTGGTCCTCACCGTGCTGCTCGCGGTGTGGGGGGCGTTCCTCGTGCCGCTGCGCGTGGGGGAGCACCTGGTGCCGGTGTGCTGGGCGATCGCGGTCGTCGGCAACGGGCTGCTCGGCACCTGCGGCGGGCGCCTGCTCGGGCGGCTCGGGGCAGGGCTGACCGGCGTGCTGTGGATGGCCATCGCGCTCACGCTCGGCAGCAAGCGCGGTGAGGGCGACCTGGTCGTCCCCGGCACCACCGCCGGGCTCGGCTTCCTGCTGGCCGGCGCGGTCGCGAGCGCCGTGGCGTACGGCCTGACTTCACCTGGCGCCCCGACCGGCCGATCAGAGCCGGGTGGAGACCGCTGAGGAGCTCGTCGTCGTCCGGCTGGGCGGCTGCCGCTACGCGCTGCCGATGGCGTCCGTCGCCGAGGTCGGCCGGCCGCCGGCGCTGACCCGCGTGCCCGGGCTGCCCGCCTGGGTGGCGGGGGTCGCCAACTGGCGCGGCCGCGTGCTGGCCGTCCTCGACCTGCGCAGCCTGCTGGCCGCCGACTCCTCCGACCTCGACCGCCGCGGCCGGCTCGTCGTGCTGAACCACCGCGGCGTCCGCGTCGGCGTGCTGGTGGAGTCCGTCGCGGGCGGCGCCGAGCTGGACCCCGAGGCCGTCGAGCCGGCGCTGGCGCACCTGCCCGAGTCGACGAGCAGCCTGCTCGCCGGCCAGGTCACCGACCGCGAGGGGCCGTACGGCGTGCTCGACCTGGACGCCGTCGTCGCGCTCGCCGACACGCTGCCGCGCGCCCGCCGCGCCGGCTGACCGCTTCAGGACCGCACCCGAACCGCCGAAGGGCTCGCCATGGACTTCTCCATCCGCCTCGCCCGCGCTGCGGCGATCATGACGTGGCTGACGCTCGCCGTGTCGGTCGTCGGCGTCACCCTCATGGACCAGCTCGGGGCTCCTCCCGGGGTCGTCGTGCACGCCTGGGCGTACTACGGCTGGACCGTGTTCGGCATCGGCGCGACGCTGTTCCTCACGTTCCTGCCGACGCTGGCGATGAGGTCGCACTTCGTCCTGAAGAACATCACCGTCTTCCGCGCGCTGCTGCTCATCAGCGACACGATCTGGGCCACCGCCGGGGTGGCCGTCACCGGCGGCATCCGCGGCCCGTTCTGGATCTGCTTCTTCGGCGTCGTGCTGTTCGCCGCGGTGTCGATGCCCGCGTGGCAGTCCGCGCTGTTCGGGCTTGCGGCTGCGGGCGGACTCGTGATCGCCTCGGCCATCGCGCACACGCTGGACGAGGAGTCGCTCGGCTCGCTGGTGCTGGTCGGCGCGTCGTTCCCGATCGTCGCGTGGTTCAACAGCTCGCTGTCCTCGGCGGTGTGGGACCTGCGCAGGAAGGCCCGCGAGGAGCGCAAGGCCCTGGAGGCGCGCGTCTCGGAGCTGTCCGCCTACCTGGAGCGCGCCGCCGCCGGCGACCTCGCCGCGGAGGTCGACGTCACGCACGAGACCCAGCAGCTGCAGGGCCTGTCCACGGCGTTCAACAACACCATCAGCAACCTGCGCGACCTGGTCGGCCAGATCCGCAGCGGCGGCGAGCAGATCGGCGCCTCCGCGGGCGAGCTGCTCGCCACCGCCGAGGAGCACGCCGCCTCCGCCACCCAGCAGTCCTCCGCCGTCAGCGAGACGACCTCGACCATCGAGGAGCTGGCCGCCACGGCCGCGCAGATCGCCGAGACCTCCGAGGCCGTCGCCCGCTACGCCGCCGAGACGCTGCGCTACGCCGAGCAGGGCCGCGCCGCGGTCAGCGCCTCCGTCGAGTCGATGGACACCATCGCCGACCGGGTCGACTCGATCGCCACCCGCGCGCTGTCGCTCGGCGAGAAGAGCCACGAGATCGGCCGCATCCTCGACGTCATCGACGACCTGGCCGACCAGACCAACCTGCTTGCGCTCAACGCCGCCATCGAGGCCGCCCGCGCCGGCGAGCACGGCCGCGGCTTCGCCGTCGTCGCCTCCGAGGTCCGCAAGCTGGCCGAGCGCTCGCAGGAGTCGGCCGGCCAGATCCAGGCCATCGTCGGCGAGATCCAGGCCGAGACCAACTCGACGATCATCGCGTCGGAGGAGGGGGCCAAGGAGGTGCGCGCCGGGACCCAGCTCGCCCGCGGCGTCGTCGACGCCCTCGAGCGGATCAGCGGCATGGTCGACGAGACCACCACCGCCGCGAAGGAGATCTCGATCGCGACGCAGCAGCAGCGCTCGGCGTCCGACCAGGTCGTCGCCGCCATGACGCAGGTGTCGGACGTGTCCAGGCAGTACGCCGTCGGCTCCCGCCAGGCCGCCGCGGCCGCCGCCCAGCTCAACGTGCTCGCGGCCGAGCTCCGCTCCTCGATCGCGCAGTTCAAGGTCAGCTAGCCCGTTCCCCGCGCTCCGACGCCCGCCGTGCCCCGAGGCCGGCGGGCGTCGTGCTGCTCCACGCCCGGCCGCCGGCCGCCCCGCCGCCGCGCGCCCCGCCGCCCGCCGACCTCCGCGACCGCTTCCCGGCAGCTGCGACCATGATCACGGGGCTGATCGTGGTCGGGCTGCCGGGAAGCCGGGGTGGCCGCGCCGCTACAGCCCCCGGGCGTTCGCGCCGACGGAAGTCCTATGACGGCCTGGGGTGACGATCCTGAGCTGCTCGCGACCTTCCGCGCGGAGGTCGAGGAGCGGCTCGCGTCGCTGCAGGCCGGCCTGCTGACGCTCGAGGGGCACGGCAACCCCAAGAAGGTCGTCGGGTCGCTCTTCCGCGACGCGCACACCGTCAAGGGCTCGGCCCGGATGCTCGGCCTGCAGGGCGTCCTGCACGTCTCGCACTCCATGGAGGACCTGCTCGGCGCGCTGCGCGACGGGCGCTTCGGCGTCCGCCGCGACCTGGTCGACCTGCTGCTGGCCTCCTGCGACGCCATCGCGCGCGCCCTGCCCGGCGGGGAGCTGTCCGACGACGACCTGGCGCCCGTGGTCGACGCGCTCGCCGCCGCCGTCGACGGCGCCGACCCCGTCGCCGTCCCCGTCCTGCGCGCCCCCGAGGTGGTGGTGCCGGTCCAGCCGGTCGCCGCCCCGGTCGCCGCTCCGGTGGTCCCGGTCGTGGTCCCCGCGGCTCCTGAGGCCGTCGTGCGCGCCGGCAGCGACTCCGTGCGCGTCGCTGCGAGCAAGGTCTACGAGCTGCTCGACACGGTCGGCGAGGCCGACCTCGGCGCCCGCCGCATCGAGCAGACCACCACCGGCCTGCTGTCCCTGGCCGCCGAGCAGGCCCGCTGGGCCGCCACCCTGCGCCAGGCGACCCTGCGCAGCGCCTCCACCCTGCCGCCGGACGTCGCCCTGGCGCTGCACCGCCTCGTCGGCGCCGGCGACGAGCTGTCCGGCGCCGTGCGCGGCCTGCGCGAGCTCGTCGAGGGCCACCGCGGCGGCATGGCGCTCGTCCGCGACGGCGCGATGGGGCTGGCGATGGTGCCGGTCCGCCGCGCCTTCGCAACGCTGCCCCGCATCGTCCGCGACGTCGCGCAGGCCACCGGCAAGACCGTCCGGCTGGAGACCGCCGGCGAGGACGTCGAGATCGACAAGCAGGTGCTCGACGGGGTCGCCGACGCCCTCAAGCACCTGGTCGTCAACGCCGTCGACCACGGCTGCGAGAGCCCGGACGTCCGGCTGGCCGCCGGCAAGCCCGCCGAGGCCGTTGTGCGCGTCACCGCCCGCGGCGTCGCCGGCACCGTCGTGCTCGAGGTCGCCGACGACGGCTTCGGCGTCGACGAGGACCGCGTGCGCGCCAAGGCCGTCGAGCTGGGCCTGCTGCCCGCCGACACGGTGCTCGCCGGCTCGGCCCTGCTGGAGCTGCTGTTCGCGCCGGCCTTCTCCACCGCCAGCACCGTCACCGAGACGTCCGGCCGCGGCGTCGGCCTGGACGTCGTACGGGACGCCGTCGAGGAGCTCGGCGGCTCCGTCGAGGTGCGCAGCGAGCCGGGCACCGGCACCGCCTTCGTCCTCACCCTGCCGGTCACGCTCGGTGTCCTGCGCTGCCTGCTGGCCCGGGTCGGCGAGGAGCGGTACGCCGTGCCCGTCCCCGGAGTCGTCGAGTCCCTGTCGCTGCGCGACGCCGACGTGCACGTGCTGGCCGGAGCCACCGTCGTCGTCCGGCACGGCGTCTCGATCCCGCTGCTCGACCTCGGCGCCGCGCTCGGCCTCCCGCGACCGCCCGGCGAGACCGCCGGCTCGGCCCTGGTCGTCCGGCACGCCGGCGGCTCCGGCTCGATGGTCGCCTGGGCGGTCGACCGGCTCGAGGGCGAGAGCGAGCTGGTCGTGAAGGACCTCGGGGACTTCCTCGGGCGGGTGCCCGCCATCGCCGGCGCCACCATCGACGGCGACGGCAGCGTCGTCTGCCTGCTCGACCTGCGCGAGCTGGCCGAGCGCGTCGTCGGGCCGTCGCCGGCCGTGGGTGCCACCGTCGTGGCCTCGGGGACGGCCCGCTCCAAGGCGCCGGTCGTCGCCTCCGGCCGCCGCCCCCGCGTGCTCGTGGTCGAGGACAGCGTCGGCGTGCGCGAGCTCGAGCGGGTCATCCTCGAGGGCGCGGGCTACCTGGTGGAGACCGCCGTCGACGGCCTGGACGGAGCCGCCCGGCTGCGCGACGAGCCGGCCGACCTCGTGCTGTCCGACGTGGAGATGCCGGGCATGGACGGCTTCGACCTCACGCGGACCATCCGCCGCACCAAGGGCTGGGAGAACGTCCCGGTGATCATCATGACCTCTCGCGGCGAGGACCACGCCCGGCAGGCGGGCCTGGACGCGGGCTGCTCGGCGTACCTGCTCAAGAACGAGTTCGACCAGGAGCAGCTCGTGGCGACCGTCCGCCGGCTGGTAGGCAGGTAGTGCCGGAGCGCACTCGTAACGAAGGACAGCCGTGGCCACCATCGTGATCGCCGACGACAGCCCCACCCTGCGGCGCATCGTCACGAGCGTCCTCACCAAGGAGGGCCACGAGGTCCACGCGGCCGAGGACGGCATCGGCGCCGTGCAGAAGGTCTTCGAGCACCAGCCCGACGCCGTCGTGCTCGACGTGCAGATGCCGCGGGTGTCCGGCTTCATCGCCGCGCGCGTGCTCAAGGACGACTGGCAGACCGCGGACATCCCCGTCGTCATGCTCACCTCGCTCGACGCCGCCGCCGACCGCTACTGGGCCGGTCAGGCCGGAGTCGACCGCTACCTGACCAAGGACTTCGAGGCCGGCGAGCTGGCCGCCACGATCAGCGAGGTCCTGCTGGCCGCCACCGCGGCCCGCGGCGGCCGCCCGGCGCTCAAGGCCGACCCGCTCGAGCTGTCCGAGGAGGACGTGCTCAGCCGGGTCTGCGACCTGCTCGACCGCAAGCTGTTCGAGTCCTCCGTCGCGCAGGCCGTCACCGCCATCGCCGCGACCGCGAACGGCCTGGAGCAGTCGGTCGCGTCGCTGCTCGGGGTGCTGCAGCGCTTCGTCGGCTACGACCTCGCCGCGGTCCTGCTGGCGGCGGAGAAGGACGCGTACGTCGCGGTCGGCAAGGACACCGCGCAGGAGCACTACGCCGCCTTCCTGTCCGCCGCGTCCGAGGCCATCGCCGTCTCCCCGTCCGACCTGTCCACCCGGGTGGCGCAGGCCGGCGGCGAGCTGCGTCGAGGACCCCGAGGACCTGCCCAACGGCCCCGAGCAGGCCGAGATGGCGACCTACCTGTCGATGCCGCTGCGCGGCCACGGCGGCGCGGTGGTCGGCGTCCTCGCGCTGTCCAGCGCCACCAAGAACGCCTTCGGCGAGACCGCCCTGTCGACGCTGAAGCTCATCGAGGGTCCGGCCGCCATCGTCATCGACAACGCGCGGCTGTCCGCCACGTAGGGTCGACCCCGTGCTCGACGTCCTCGACTACCGCCGCGTGGTGGGACGCTTCGCCACCGGCGTCACGGTCATCACGGCGATGCTCGACGACGAGCACCACGCCATGACCTGCAACTCCTTCACGAGCGTGTCGCTCGAGCCCGTCCTCGTGCTGTTCTGCGCCGAGAAGGTGGCCCGCTTCCACGACGTGGTGCTCTCGTCCGGCACGTGGGGCGTGTCCGTCCTCGCGCAGGGCCAGGAGGAGGTGTCGCGCCGCTTCGCCGTACGTGGGCGGCCGCTGGAGGACCAGTTCGTCGGCCTGCCGCACACGCACGGGCCGCTCACCGGCGCGGCCGTGGTGGACGGCGCGCTCGCCTCGCTGGAGTGCCGGACCGTCTCCACGACGGACGCCGGCGACCACACCGTCGTGATCGGCGAGGTCCTCGGGCTCGGCGTTCCCGACCCCGAGGGCGATCCGCTGCTGTACTACGAGGGCCGCTACCGCGCCTTCCGCGCCTGAGCCCCCGGAGACCCCGCTGTGACCCGCCGTGTGCTGCTGCTGTCGGGCGCGGCCGCCGTCCTCGTCCTGGGCGGGGGCGCCGCGCTGGCCGGCACCGGCGACGGGATCCCCGCCGGCACGAGCGTGCGCGCTCTCGACGTCGGCGGCCTGTCCCGTGACGCCGCGGTGGCCAGGCTGGAGAGCGCGTTCTCGACCGAGCGCACGTCCTCGATCTCGCTGGTCGCGGACGGGGAGGTCCTGCAGCTCGACCCGGTCCAGGCCGGCATCGACCTCGACGAGCAGGCGACTGTCGACCGCGCTCTCGACGTCGGGCCCGTCGACCGGCTGATGGCCCGCCTCGGCGCCGGCCGCGACGTCGACCCCGTGCCGTCCTACGAGGAGGACCGGCTGCGGGCCCAGCTCACGCGGCTGAAGGAGGGCTTCGACCGCGAGCCGCGCGAGGGGGCCGTCCGGTTCACCCCCGAGGGCGTCCCGGTGGAGGCCCGCCCGCTGAGCGGCCGCTCGCTCGACGTGGACGGCACCGTCCGCGCGCTGCGGGCCTCGTACCTCTCCGCCCGCGTCGACGCCGCGGCGGAGATCACGCCGGTCCGCACCACCGAGGAGCAGGTACGGCGGGTCCGCGACGAGGTCGCCGTCCCCGCAGTCGCCGCGCCCGTCACGGTGGACGTCGGCGGCGACCCGCTGGTCGTCGCACCGATCGACATCGCCCGGGCGCTGCGCCTGGAGGCGGTCGACGGGAAGATCGAGCCGCGGCTGGAGGCCGAGGTCCTGCACGAGCAGGTGGCCGGGAAGCTGCGCACCGTCGGCACGCCGGCCGTCGACGCGACCTTCGACGTCTCCACAGGCACGCCGGTGGTCGTTCCCTCGAAGACCGGCATGTCGGTGTCCGCCGAGGACCTGGCCGCCGCCGTCCTCGGCGTGCTCACCGACGCGGCGCCGCGCACGGCGACGGCGCCGCTCACCGTGTCGCAGCCCCGCGTCTCGACCGAGGTCGCCAAGGGCCTGGGTGTGAAGGAGGTCATCGGCACCTTCACGACCCGCCACCCGTGCTGCCGTCCGCGCGTCGAGAACATCCACCGCATCGCCGACATCGTCGACGGCTACGTGCTGCGGCCCGGGGACCGGTTCGACCTCAACGCCTACGTCGGCCCGCGCGACAAGGCCCGGGGCTTCAAGGAGGCCCCGCAGATCCTCGAGGGGCAGTTCGTCGACCGGGTCGGCGGCGGCGTCTCGCAGTTCGCCACGACGGTCTTCAACGCCGTCTTCTTCAGCGGGCTGAAGGACGTGACCCACACCCCGCACAGCTACTACATCAGCCGCTACCCGCCGGGGCGCGAGGCGACGGTGTCCTTCCCGCTGCCCGACCTGGTCTTCGAGAACGACAGCCCGCACGGCGTCCTGGTCAAGACCAGCTACACCGGCACCTCGGTCACGGTGACGTTCTGGGGGACCAAGCGCTTCGACGAGATCCGCTCGGTGTCCGGGCCGCGCACGCGCATCCGGGACTTCGGCACGGAGTACGTCGACCGCGAGGACTGCACCTCGAGCGCGGGCGCCGAGGGCTTCGACATCGTCGTGACGCGGGTGTTCGTGAAGGGCGGCAAGGAGGTCGAGCGGGAGGACTTCAAGACCCGCTACAAGCCCGAGCCGAAGTTCATCTGCGGCAGGAAGCCCTCACGCCAGTGACCACTCCTGGCCGTCCTTCGTGTCCTTGACCTCGACGCCGAGGGCGGCCAGCTCGTCCCGCAGCCGGTCGCTGGCCGCGAAGTCCTTGCCGGCCCGCGCCGCCGCCCGCTCGTCCAGCAGGGCCTGCGCGCCGTCGGGCAGCCGTACCGCCTGGCCGACCTGCCGCACGAGGTCGAGGCCGAGCAGCGCGTCCGCCCACGCGAACGTCTCGAACTTCGCGCCGTCGGGCACCGCGTCGTCCTTCTCCAGGCGGCGCAGCACCTGCAGCGCGCGCGGGGTGTCGAGGTCGTCCTCGAAGGCCTCCAGCACCTCGTCGGCGTACGCCTGCGACATCGCCTCGGACGGCACCTCCGCCCAGGCGGCGACCGCCGTGCGCCACCTCGACAGCGTGCGGTCGGCGCCCGCGATGGCGTCCCAGGACAGGTTGGCCTGCTGGCGGTAGCGGCTGGACAGGAACGCCAGCCGCAGGGCCAGCGGGTCGTGCCCGCGCTCGGCGACGTCCTCGACCAGCACGACGTTGCCGGTCGACTTGGCCATCTTGCGGCCCTCGAACAGCAGGTGCTCCCCGTGCACCCAGTGCCCGACGACCTCCTGCCCGACCGCGCAGTTGCTCTGCGCGCGCTCGTCCTCGTGGTGCGGGAAGCGCAGGTCGATGCCGCCGGTGTGCAGGTCGAACTGCTCCCCGAGCAGGTCCAGCGACATCGCCGAGCACTCGATGTGCCAGCCCGGGAAGCCGTGGCCCCACGGGCTGTCCCACGTCATCTCGCGGTTCGCGCCGGCCTTCTTCCACAGCGCCCAGTCGGCGTGGAACCGCTTGCCTGTCGGCGGTCGACTCGCCCGTCGCGCCGTGGCCCGCGCGCAGGTCCTCCAGCCGGTTGCCCGACAGCCGGCCGTACCCCTCGTACGACTGCGCCGCGAAGTAGACCGAGCCGTCGTCACCGACGTACGCGTGGTCCTTCTCGATCAGCCGGCCGATCAGCGCGACCATGCTGTCGATCCACTCCGAGGCCCGCGGGTAGGCGTCGGCGGGCCGCACGTTGAGCAGCGCGAGGTCCCGGTGGAAGGCGTCCTCGTAGAAGCGGGCGATCGCGAACGGGCTCTTGTCCTCGAGCCGCGCCTGCGCGAGCAGCTTGTCCTCGCCGCTGCTGTCGATGGCGGTGTCGTCCTGCAGGTGGCCGACGTCGGTGATGTTCTGGACCAGCTTGACGCGCAGGCCGCGCCGCTCGGCCGTGCGGCGGACGAGGTCGGTGAGCAGGAAGGTGCGCAGGTTCCCGACGTGCGCGTAGCGGTAGACGGTGGGGCCGCAGGCGTAGACGGTCAGCAGGCCGGGGGTCGCCGGGGCGACTTCGCGGACGGACTTCGTCGGGGTGTCGTGGAGGCGCAGCACGCTCGAAGGCTAGGGCGCGGCGAAGATGGCCGCCGCTGCGCGGACCGGATGAACCTTTTCGACGCGCGGCTCGTACGTCTTCGGGAGAGGCTTCTGCCTCGTCCTGCCCCCGACCGAAGGAACGCTGGTGCAACCAGGTCTCCGCACGTCCCCCCGTCCGCTGGCCGCGCTCGTGGCCCTGTCCCTGCTGAGCGCCGGTGCCGCCACGCTGGCCGCCGCGCCCGCCTCCGCGGCGACCGGCGGCGCTCTCGTCTACGGCTTGACGACCGCCAACACGCTGGTCTCCTTCCGTGCCGAGACCCCCGGGCAGACGGTGTCCGAGGTGGCCATCACCGGCCTGCAGGCGGGCGAGGACGTCGTCGGCATCGACGTCCGGCCCGCCACCGGCGAGCTCTACGCGGTCGGGCTCCACGAGCCGCATCTACGTCGTCAACCCGACCACCGGTGCGGCCACCGCCTCCGGTGCCCCGCTGACGAACGCGAGCGGCGGCGCCGCCCTGGCGCTCAACGGCTCCGCGTTCGGCGTGGACTTCAACCCGGTGCCGGACCGTCTGCGCGTCGTGAGCGACACCGAGCAGAACCTGCGCATCAACGTCGCCACCGGCGCCACCACGGTGGACGGCTCGCTGGCCTACGCCACGGGTGACCCCGGCGCCGGCAGCAACCCCGCTGTCACCGCTGCCGGCTACACGAACAACGTCAACGGCACCACGACGACCACGCTGTACGACGTCGACACCGCGCGCGACGTCCTCGTCACCCAGAACCCGCCGAACAACGGCGTGCTGAACACGGTCGGCTCGCTGGGCATCGGCGACGTGACGGCCGTGGCCGGCCTCGACGTCGCCGCCGGCACGGGCACCGCGTACGCGGCGCTCACGACGGCGGCCGGGACCGGCTTCTACACGATCAACCTGACGTCGGGGGCGGCCACGCTCGTGGCCGCCGCCGGCCGGCAGAACCTCGAGGACATCAGCGTCGCCACCTCGCGCCTCGGCGTCGAGGACGCCACCGCCACCGAGGGCGGCACTGCCGCCGTCACCGTCCGCCGGACCGGCGACGCTCGCCGACCCCGCGACGGTCGACTACGCGACGTCCAGCGGGACGGCCACCGAGGGCACCGACTTCACGCGGACCACGGGCACCGTCACGTTCGCGGCCGGTGAGACCTCCAGGACCATCAGCATCCCGACCACGAACGACGGCTTCGTCGAGGGCACCGAGACCCTCACCGTCACCCTCACCAACCTGACCGGTGGTGGCGTCTTCACCCGCAGCGCGGCCACCGTCCGCATCACCGACGACGAGGCCGGCCAGGCCTACGGCCTCACCTCGAACAACGAGCTCGTCACCTTCGACGTGCGTACGCCGGGCACCGTCGTCCGGCACCGTCGCCATCACCGGGCTGCAGACCGGCGAGGACCTGGTCGGCATCGACGTCCGACCCGCCAACGGGGAGCTCTACGCGCGTCGGCTCGACCAGCCGCCTGTACGTCGATCAACCCCGCGACCGGCGGTGCCACGCGCGCGGCGCCGTGCTGAAGCGGCCGCTGTACGGAACGGCCTTCGGCGTCGACTTCAACCCGGCCGTCGACCGCCTGCGCGTCGTCAGCAACACCGGCCAGAACCTCCGGATCAACGTCGCGACACGGGCGAGACCTTCGCCGACGGTGCGCTCCCTACAGCGGCCGGACGCCGGCAACGGCACCGGCGCTGACGCGTCGCAGCCGCTGCTACACCAACAGCTTCGCGCGGCGTCGACCACGACGACGCTGTTCGACGTCGACACCGCGCGCGACGTGCTGGTGCAGCCAGACCCGGCCAACGACGGGACGCTCGATCACGTCGGCGCCGCTGGGCGTCGGCTGTCGTCCTGACGAGCGGCCACGGTCGCGGCATCGACAATCGCCTCCGCCTGGTCAACGCGGCGTTCGCCGTCCGTGCACGCCGACGGCGTCATGTCCGCCGTCGCCTGTACCGGGTCAACCTGGACAGCGGTGCAGCGCCACGCTGCCTGGGCGCCCTGGGCGGCACGACGCGAATCCGAGCGAGATCGCCGCTCGATGCTCCGCTCGCCGCAGACGGTCCCCCCGGGGCGGCGGCCCCGCTCGGCCTCTCCGTCGACTTCCGCCGACCACGGCCGCGACCATGACGCCCGTCGCGCCGACACCGACGGGCGCCCCTCCGATGCCGCCGGCTGTGCCACTGCACCACGCGCCGGCAGGCGTGGCGCTCGAGCGCGCCACCATCATCGCCACGGGCTCGGCGCAAATCACGTGACCGGGCCGGCGAACAGGGTCGTCGAGATCCTACGCCTACAGCCGCCCGTCCACGACGTTCCGCGTCGCGGGTCGATCGAGCTCGGCGCTGACGGCACGGCCGTCGACCGCATCGTGCCGCCGACGAACACGCGGCTCTACGCCCAGCAGCGCGGCTGCGACGCCGGTCCGCTGATCGTGCTCAACGTCCGGACCCAGATCTGCCTGAACGTGGTCCGCAACGGCACGCGCAACTACACCTTCAGCGGCTGGCTGCTGCCGGCCCGCCCGGGCGGCCTGATCGCGTCGCTCTACCGCGTCACCGCGGACGGTCGCCAGATCCTGACCGCCCAGACGCGCGCGCGACAGCAGCCGGGTCGCTACACGATCGTGCGCCAGTTCACGGGCAGCGGCCGCTTCGGCTTCGTCGTCCGCACCGGCCAGGACCTGCAGAACGCCCCGGGCAGCTCCAACGTCCGCAGCCTGCTCGTCTTCTAGCTCCACCCGCACGTCCTCAGGGGCGGTCCCGCTGCGGCGGGGCCGCCCTTCGGCGTGCTCAGTTCAGCTGCGCCCGCGCCATCCGCGCCTCGCGCCGCGCGGCCTCCGCGGCCGCCTCGTCGGCCTCGGCGACCGCCAGCGCGAAGACCTCCAGCTCCTCCGCCCCCTCCAGGTGCGCCCCCAGCCGCACCAGCAGCTCGCCCCGCTCGCGCCGCAGCTCGAGCGGGTGCCGCGGCAGCAGCAGCGACAGCTCGACGGCCCACAGCCGCGTGCGGGCGACGTCGAGGGACGGCGCCTGCCGGGTGGTGAGCGCGCGGACGTTGGTGAGCAGCCGCAGCAGCAGGTCGGCGCGGTCGACAGCAGCGCCGCAGGACGCCGCCGCCGCGCGGTGACGTCCGCGGCTGTCGACGCAGCGCCCCGCCCGCGTACGGCGTCGACCAGCACGTGCTCGTCCTCGGGGTCGCCGATCCCGACGACGACCTGCCCGGGCAGCGCGGCGGCGTAGACCGGGACGTCCAGGCGCGCGGCCACCTCCATCCAGACGACGGTCAGCAGCAGCGGCAGCCCGGTGCGGCGCTCCAGGACGCTGTGCAGCAGCGAGGACCGCACGTCCTCGAAGTCGCCGCCGGCGAACCCGCCGAGCACCGACGCCAGACCGCGCGCCTGCGCGAGGACGCCCACCCGGGGCACGGCCGGCCGGGCCGCCGCGGCCAGCCCGTCGAGCACGGCGAGCGAGGCGTCCACGTCCAGCCCGCGGTCCACCTCCGCCCCCACCAGCAGGCAGGCCAGCCCGAGGTCGACCGGCTCGGAGCGCACCACCTCCGCGAAGCGCCGCCTCATCGCCGCGCCGGCGCCGGCGGCACCCGCTTCCCGAGCACGACGTCGGCCAGCGGGAACCGGACCAGCGCCCCGTGCCGGTCCTGCACCACGACCTCGTCCGACCAGACGAGCAGGGAGCCGAGCACGTCGCCCAGCAGGCCGTCCGGGAGCCTGCGGCGGACGACCACCCGGGCTCCGACATCCGCAGGACCGAGCCGCACCCCGGCTGGCTGAGCGGTCGTCACATCGGCGACACTAGAGCGACCGCACCGTGAGAGGACCCCGCTGTGACGTACGTGATCGCCGAGCCCTGCGTCGACCTCAAGGACAAGGCCTGCATCGAGGAGTGCCCTGTCGACTGCATCTACGAGGGCAAGCGCTCGCTCTACATCCACCCGGACGAGTGCGTCGACTGCGGTGCCTGCGAGCCGGTGTGCCCGGTCGAGGCGATCTTCTACGAGGACGACACCCCCGCGCAGTGGAAGGACTACTACCGCGCGAACGTCGACTTCTTCACCGAGACGACCTCGATCGGCAGCCCCGGCGGCGCCAGCAAGGTCGGTCCGGTCGACCTGGACCACCCCGTCGTGATGGCCGTCCCGCTCAACAAGAACGTCGAGGGCCACTGACCACCACCGGCTGGGCCGTACGCGCCCAGCTGCCCGAGTTCCCCTGGGACCGCCTCGCGCCGTACGGGGAGAAGGCTCGCGCGCACCCCGACGGCATCGTCGACCTGTCGATCGGCACGCCCGTCGACCCGACGCCCGCCGTCGTGCAGGAGGCCCTGCGCGCGGCGAGCGATGCGCCCGGGTACCCGCTGACGATCGGCACGCCTGAGCTCCGCGAGGCGCTGACCGGCTGGGTGTCGCGGCGGCTGGGCTGCGACGGCGCGGCGGTCGTCCCCAGCATCGGCAGCAAGGAGCTCGTCTCGCTGCTGCCGTCCTTCCTCGGCCTCGAGCGCCGGGGACGAAGGTGCTGATCCCGGCCCTGGCCTACCCGACGTACGACGCCGGCGCGCGCCTCGGCGGCTGCGTGCCCGTGCCGGTGGAGGACCCGACGGCGGCGGACCCGTCCGGCGTCGGGCTCGTGTGGCTGAACTCGCCCAGCAACCCCACCGGCGAGGTCTGGTCCGCCGAACGGCTCAGGGCGGTCGTCGAGTGGGCGCGCGGGCACGGGATCCTCGTGGCGAGCGACGAGTGCTACCTCGAGCTCGGCTGGGAGGCCGAGCCGGTCAGCGTCCTCGACCAGGCCGTCTGCGGCGGCTCGACCGAGGGCGTGCTGGCCGTCCACTCGCTGTCCAAGCGGAGCAACCTCGCGGGCTACCGCGCCGGGTTCGCGGCCGGTGACGCCGCCGCCGTCGGCGCGATCACCGAGGCGCGCAAGCACCTCGGCCTGCTCGTCCCGGCGCCGGTGCAGGCCGCCCTGGTCGCCGCGCTCGGCGACGACGCCCACGTCGCGGAGCAGAAGGCGCGCTACGCCGCCCGCCGCGAGGTCCTGCTGCCGGCCGTCCGCGCGGCCGGCTTCACGGTCGAGCACTCCGAGGCCGGCCTCTACCTGTGGTGCACCCGCGGCGAGGCCTGCTGGGACACCGTCTCGGCGCTGGCCGCGGTCGGGGTCCTCGCCGCCCCGGGCGCCTTCTACGGGGAGGCCGGCGCGCAGCACGTGCGCTTCGCCCTCACGGCCACCGACGAGCGGATCGCCGCCGCCGCGGAGCGCCTCACCGCGCTCGCGTGATCGCGAAATCCCCAGCACGCTGATGCTGGGGACTTCACGAGCAGGGGAGTCGTACCGCTGGGTCGTGCTCGGCGCCGGCGTCGCCGCGCAGGCCGCGTCCGCCGCGGTGCTGCAGGGCCTGCCCGGGCTCGCGCCGCAGCTGCGCGAGGAGTACGGCCTCGGGCTCACCGGCCTCGGCGTGCTGCTCGCGTCCGTGACCGTCGGGCTGCTCAGCACCCTGGTGCTCTGGGGCGTGCTGGCCGACCGGTACGGCGAGCGGGTCGTCATGACCGTCGGCCTGCTGCTGGCCGTCCTCGCGCTGCTGGCCACGACGCGCACCACCACCGTCGTACCGCTGATGGCCTGCCTCGTCGTCGCGGGCGCCGCCGGGTCGTCGGTGAACGCCGCCAGCGGGCGGGCGGTGCTCGGCTGGTTCGGGCCGCAGGAGCGCGGCTTCGCGATGGGCGTCCGGCAGACCGCGCTGCCGCTCGGCGCCGGCCTCGCCGCGGCCGGGCTGCCGCCGGTGGCGCTGGCCGGGGGGCTGAACGCCGCCTTCCTGGTGCTGGCCGGCGGCTGCCTGCTCGGTGCGCTGGTCGTCGTCGCGCTGGTCCGCGAGGCGCCCGCGCAGCCGGTGAAGGTGCCCGGTGGCCTCGCTCCGGTCCGCGACCCGCGCATCCGGCGCTTCGGCCTGGTGTCGCTGCTGCTGGTCGTCCCGCAGTTCGCGGTCGTCGCGTTCCTCGTCGTCTACCTCGTGGACGAGCACGGCGTCAGCCCGGCCCGCGCCGCGCTGCTGCTCGCCGCGGTCCAGCTCGGCGGGGGAGCGGGCCGCATCGTGGCCGGCCGCTGGTCGGACCGGCTGGGCCTGCGCGTCCTGCCGCTGCGCCGGCTGGCGACGACGATCTGCGCCCTGTTCGTGCTGCTGGCCGGCCTGGAGGCGCTGGAGCTGCGGGCGGCCGTACCCGTCCTGCTGCTCACCGGCGTGGTCGCCATCAGCTGGAACGGCCTGGCCTTCACCGCCGTCGGCGAGCTGGCCGGCCCGGGCCGCGCCGGCACCGCGCTCGGCCTGCAGAACACCGCCGTCGCCCTCGGGGCCGCCCTCACCGCACCGCTGCTCGGCGCGGTCGTCGACCGCAGCGACTGGGCCGTCGCCTTCGTGCTCGCCGCCGCCTGCGCGCTGACGGCCGCCCTCCTGCTGCGGGGGCTCGTCCGCGCGGGTCACTAGGCTGGCCGGCATGACCGCGAGCCCCCTCGACCCCGCCCTCGACGAGCTCTGGGAGCGCCGCGACGGGCTCAGCCCGGCCGACGAGGACGCCCGCAGGACCGTCGTCGCCGCGGTCGACCAGCTCGACGCCGGCGAGGCGCGGGTGGCGCAGGTGGTCGGCGACGAGGTCGTCGTCGACGAGCGGGCCAAGCGGGCGATCCTGCTGTCGTTCAAGGTGCTCGAGATGGTCGAGGGCAGCAACGGCGGCTTCTACGTCCACGACCGCGTGCCGCTCAAGACCTCCTTCCCGGGCGTGCGGGTCGTGGCCGGCGCGGTCGCGCGCTGGGGCAGCCACTTCGAGCCCGGCGTCGTGCTGATGCCGAGCTACACGAACATCGGCGGCTACGTCGGCAGCGGCTCCATGGTCGACACGTGGGCGACCGTCGGCTCCTGCGCGCAGATCGGCAGGAACGTCCACCTCTCCGGCGGCGTCGGCATCGGCGGCGTCCTCGAGCCGCCGCAGGCCGCGCCGGTCGTGGTGGAGGACGACGCCTTCATCGGCTCCCGGTCGATGGTCGTCGAGGGCGCCCGGGTACGTCGCGGCGCGAAGCTCGGCGCCGGCGCGATCCTCACGGCCAGCACGCGCGTCTTCGACGCCGAGACCGGCGAGGAGCTGCCCCGCGGCGAGGCGCCCGAGCGCGGCGTCTGCGTCGGCTCGACCCGCGTGAAGTCCTTCGCCGGCGGCGACTTCGGGATGCCGTGCCTGCTGGTGCTGCGCCGCCTCGAGCCGGGCCAGGAGCACGACAAGCTGGCCCTCAACGACGTGCTGCGCGAGCACGGGGTCGCGCCGTGAGCCGTCTCCTGCCCGGCGCGGCACGGACCCGCTGATGCTCGCCCGCTTCCGCGACCTGTGCATCGACGCGAACGACCCGGCCCCCGTCGGGGCCTTCTGGGGCGCGGTGCTGGGGCGCGAGCCTCAGCACGACGACGAGCCGGGCGACGGCGCCAGCCCGGACGTGTTCCTCGCGGCGGGCCCCGACGGCGGGCCGAGCATCTACGTCAACGGCGTCCCCGAGCCCAAGCAGGGAAAGGTGCGCCTGCACCTGGACGTCACGCTCGAGCCCGGCCAGGAGATCGCCGACCTGCTGCGCCTCGGCGCGACCGTCGTGCAGGAGCCGGACCCGGTGCGCTGGTGGGTGCTCGCCGACCCGGGCGGCAACGAGTTCTGCGCGTTCCTGCCCGAGACCGACGCGACCAACGACGCCGACGCCGAGCAGCCCGTCTGATGCTCGACCTGGCGCAGGACCCCGTGTCGCTGACGGCGGCGCTGGTCGACGTGCCGAGCGTGTCCGGCACCGAGGAGCCGCTCGCGGACCTGGTGCACGACGCCCTGACGCGCCCTGCCCCACCTGAGCGTCGAGCGCGACGGCAACAACGTCGTCGCCCGCACCTCGCTCGGCCGCCCGCAGCGCGTGCTCCTCGCCGGCCACCTCGACACCGTCCCGATCGCGGACAACGTGCCGAGCCGTCGCGAGGGCGACCTGCTCTACGGCTGCGGCACCTCGGACATGAAGTCCGGCGACGCCGTCCTGCTCCACCTTGCCGCGACCCTGCCGGAGCCCTCGTACGACCTGACCTTCGTCCTCTACGACAACGAGGAGGTGGAGGCCGAGAAGAACGGCCTCAACCGCCTGGTCGCCACCCGGCGCGAGCTGTTCGACGCCGACCTCGCCGTGCTCATGGAGCCGACGAGCGGGCAGGTCGAGGCCGGCTGCCAGGGCACGCTGCGGGTCCGGGTGACGGTCCCCGGCCGGCGGGCCCACAGCGCCCGCAGCTGGCTCGGGTGAGAACGCCATCCACGCCGTCGCCCCGCTGCTCACCCGGCTGGTCGCCTACGACCCCCGGCAGGTCGAGATCGACGGCTGCACCTACCGGGAGGGCCTCAACGCCGTGAGCATCACCGGCGGCGTCGCCGGCAACGTCATCCCCGACGAGGCCAGCGTGCTGGTCAACTACCGCTTCGCTCCCGACCTGTCCGAGCAGCAGGCGTACGACCACGTCCGCGAGGTGCTCGGCGAGTGCGAGCTGGTCGACAGCGCGCCGGGGGCCCTGCCCGGGCTGTCGGCGCCGGCCGCGCAGCACTTCGTCCGCGCCATCGGCAGCACCCCCGTCGCGAAGTACGGCTGGACCGACGTCGCCCGCTTCGCCGCGCTCGGCATCCCCGCCGTGAACTTCGGCCCCGGCGACCCGAACCTCGCGCACACCCGCGAGGAGCACGTCGTCGTCTCCCGGATCGTCGACGCCGAGCGGGCGCTGCGGAGCTACCTGTCCGCGTGACGCTGGCCGCGCGGATCCCGTCGCCCCCGGAGCCCGACGCGGTGTACGAGGCGTTCGAGGGCTGGGCGGTCGAGCAGGGGCTGACCCTCTACCCGGCGCAGGAGGAGGCGCTGCTCGAGGTCGTCAGCGGCAGCCACGTGATCCTCTCGACGCCGACCGGCAGCGGGAAGTCGATGGTCGCGGCAGGCGCGCAGTTCTGGGCGCTCTCGCAGGACCGGCGCAGCTTCTACACCGCGCCGATCAAGGCGCTGGTCAGCGAGAAGTTCTTCGCGCTGTGCGCGCAGTTCGGCGCGGAGAACGTCGGCATGATGACCGGCGACGCGACCGTCAACGGCGGTGCGCCGGTCATCTGCTGCACCGCCGAGATCCTCGCCAACCTCGCCCTGCGCGAGGGCGCGGACGCCGACGTCGGGCTCGTGGTGATGGACGAGTTCCACTACTACGCCGACCCGGAGCGGGGCTGGGCCTGGCAGGTACCGCTCATCGAGCTGACCCGCGCGCAGTTCGTGCTCATGAGCGCGACGCTCGGCGACGTCACCCGCTTCCAGGACGACCTGCTGCGCCGCACCGGGCGGGAGTGCGCCCTCGTCACGAGCACCGAGCGGCCGGTCCCGCTGCACTTCGAGTACGTCTCGACGCCGCTGCACGAGACGCTCGAGGAGCTGCTCTCGACGCACCGCGCCCCGGTGTACGTCGTCCACTTCACGCAGGCCGCCGCCGTGGAGCAGGCGCAGGCGCTGATGAGCGTCAACGTCAGCTCGCGCGAGGAGAAGGACCGGATCGCCGAGCTCATCGGCGACTTCCGCTTCACCGCCGGCTTCGGCAAGGGCACCCTGTCCCGGCTGCTGCGCCACGGGATCGGCGTCCACCACGCCGGCATGCTGCCGAAGTACCGCCGCCTGGTGGAGCAGCTCGCGCAGGCCGGCCTGCTCAAGGTCGTCTGCGGCACGGACACGCTCGGCGTCGGGATCAACGTCCCGATCCGGACGGTGCTGTTCACCGGGCTGACCAAGTTCGACGGCACGAAGGTGCGGCACCTCAAGGCGCGGGAGTTCCACCAGATCGCCGGCCGGGCCGGCCGGGCGGGCTACGACACGGCGGGCAACGTCGTCGTCCAGGCGCCCGAGCACGACGTCGAGAACGCCAAGCGGGTCGCCCGCGCCGGCGACGACCCCAAGAAGCTGAAGCGCGTCGAGCGCAAGAAGGCGCCCGGAGGGCTTCGTCTCCTGGGGCCGGCCGACCTTCGAGCGCCTCGTCGCCGCCGAGCCGGAGACCCTCACGTCGAGCTTCACGGTCAGCCACGCGATGCTGCTGCAGGTCGTCCAGCGGCGCGGGGACTTCTTCGCCCACATGCGGCGCCTGCTGCTGGAGAACGACGCCGGCCGCCCCGAGCAGCGCCGCCTGGTCCGGCGCGCGATCAGCATCTTCAAGGCGCTGGAGCGGGCCGGCACGGTCGAGCGGGTCGGCGGGGGAGAGGTCCGCCTGACCGTCGACCTGCAGGCCGACTTCGCCCTCGACCAGCCGCTGTCGCCGTTCGCCGTCGCCGCGCTGGAGCTGCTCGACCGCGAGTCGCCCTCGTACGCCCTCGACGTCCTGTCGGTCGTCGAGTCGACGCTGGAGGCGCCCCGGCAGGTGCTGGCCGCTCAGCGCAACAAGGCCAAGGGCGAGGCCGTCGCCGAGATGAAGGCGCAGGGGATCGAGTACGACGAGCGGATGGAGCTGCTCGAGGAGGTCTCGTACCCGATGCCGCTGGCCGACGAGCTGTTCGCGGCGTTCGAGGTCTACCGCGGCGGCCACCCGTGGGTCGCCGACGAGGAGCTGACCCCGAAGTCGGTGGCCCGCGACCTGTCCGAGCGGGCGATGACCTTCGTCGAGTACGTCGGCTTCTACGGCCTGGCGCGGTCCGAGGGGCTGGTGCTGCGCTACCTGGCCGACGCGTACAAGGCGCTGCGCCGGACGGTGCCTGCGGTCGCGCGCACCGAGGACGTCGAGGACCTCATCGCCTGGCTCGGCGAGGTCGTCCGGCAGACCGACTCCTCGCTGCTGGAGGAGTGGGAGTCGCTGCGCGCGGGCTCCGACGCCGACCGCCGGTCGCGGTGCCGGTGGACGAGACGCCGCCGCCGGTGACGGCCAACGAGCGGGCCTTCCGGGTGCTGGTGCGCAACGCGCTGTTCCGGCGGGTCGAGCTGTTCGCGCTGCGCCGCTGGATCGACCTGGGCGAGCTGGACCCCGACTTCGAGTGGGAGCACCCGGTCCGGGCCTACTTCGAGGAGCACCCGTCGCTCGGGACGGACGCGGACGCGCGCGGCCCGGCGCTGTTCCTGGTGACCGCCGAGCCGGGGCGCTGGCTGGTGCGCCAGATCCTCGACGACCCGGCGGGCCACCACGACTGGGCCATCACGGCCGAGGTCGACCTGCCCGCCTCGGACGAGGCGGGCACGGCCGTGCTGAAGGTGCTCGCCGTCGGCGACTGACCGCCTCCTTGTGAAGTCCCCAGCACCCTGGTGCTGGGGACTTCACAAGCAGGGCTAGGCGGCGCCGCGCTGGAGCTGCGCGGCGATCTCGGTCGCCCGCGTCGCGCTGTACGCGACGGCCGTCAGGTCCTGCTCCTGCGGCGGGTTCGCCCCGTTGTTGCTGATGTGCGAGGCGCCGTACGGGTTGCCGTCCACGAACTTGCTCGGGTCGGTGTAGCCGGGCGGCACGATGATCCCGCCGAAGTGGTAGACGGAGTTGTAGAGCGCCAGCAGCGTCGTCTCCTGGCCGCCGTGGGCGGTGCCGGTGGAGGTGAAGCCGGTGTAGACCTTGTTCGCCAGCTTGCCCTGCGACCACTCCGGGCCGAGCGTGTCGAGGAACTGCTTGAGCTGCGCCGCGACGTTGCCGTAGCGCGTCGGCGTCCCGAAGATGACGGCGTCGGCCCAGACGACGTCGTCGGCGGTGGCCTCCGGCACGTCCTGGGTCTGGAGCACGTGCTTGCTCCAGCCCTCGTTGCTGTCGATGGCCTCCTGCGGCGCGAGCTCGCGGACCTTGCGCAGGCGGACCTCCGCGCCGGCCTTCTCGGCGGCCTCGACCGCCTGCTGGGCGAGCGCGTGGACGCTGCCGGTGGCGGAGTAGTAGATGACGCTGACCTTGACGTCGGGCACAGGGACCTCCAGGTAGATGATTGCTTCCGCAATCAGTCTACCGTTCTGCCCCGGTTGCGCCCGCCCGTGGTGGACAATGGGACGACCGGGCGCCGTGTCGTGCGTCCTGTCAGGTGAGTGCGCCGGAGGAGAGCTGTGCAGGACGAGGGAGCGGTCGCGGACACGCCGTCCGTCGCTGACCGCGTGCTGCACTCCGACCCGCACGACTTCGCCGGCCTCTACATCCGCCACCGGGCGTCCTTCACGCTGCACGCCCGGCGCTACCTGCGCGACGCGCGCGACGCGGACGAGGTGGTGCAGGAGGCGTTCCTGCGGCTGTTCCTCGCGCTGCCCGAGCTCGAGACCGAGCTCCAGGCGCTCGCCTACTGCCGTCGCACGATCACGAACCTCTGCATCGACCGCTTCCGCGCCCAGGCCCGCCGGCCGTCGCTGGTGGACCTCGACTCCGCCGGCGCCATGGACCTCGCCGAGGACGACCCGGGCGACCCCGTCGTGCGCGCCGAGGACGCCGCCATGGTGCGCGCCGCGCTCTCGCTGCTGTCCCCGCTGCACCGCGCCGCGCTCGTCAAGCGCGAGATCGAGGAGAAGCCGGTCCCGGTCATCGCCGCCGAGCTGGACATCCCGGAGGAGAGCGTCAAGCACGTCCTCTTCCGGGCCCGCCGGGCACTGCGCCGGATCCTGGCGTCCACGTCGCTGGCCCCCGGCTCGGACGCCGAGCTGGCGGGCGCCCTGGGCAAGGCCGCCCGGGCCTCCTCCGGCGGTCTCGCCGCGTTCCTGCTCCTGCTGGTCCTGGGCCTCGGGACGGGGCCGGACCTGCGGGCCATCCCCGTCGTCGGGGCCGACTTCCCGGAGCTGATCCCGGTCACGGAGATCGCGCACGCCGTGGGGGACGCCGTCACGACCGTCGCGACCAGCGTCGCGGACGGCGTGGCCGGGGCGGTCACGGCCTCCGGCGGCGGTTCCGCGGTCGAGGCGCAGCCGGCGCCGGACGCGGCCGTCCCGCTGCCGGTCGCCGAGCCCTCTCCGTCGCCGTCCGCCGTGCCGGCGGCCGTCATGGCCGTCCCCGTGTCGTCTGCGGCGCCCGTGGCGGCGACGCCCGCCGCCGCGGCGACCCCTGAGTCCTCGCCCGTGGGCCCGCCCAGCCCTTCTGCGGCACCCAGCGTGCTCGAGCAGCCCAGCCCGCGCGCGTCGAGCGCGCCCTCCCCGGCGCCCGAGCAGTCGTCCTCCGCGGAGCCGACGGCGTCGCCGGAGCCGGGCGCGGCCCCGCCCGAGCGCAAGAGCAGCCGCAAGCCGAGGTCGTCGCCGAGCCCGTCGCCCTCGACGGCGCAGCCGCAGGCGCAGGACCCGGAGGCGTACCAGACCGACGGCCTCGAGTACGTCCTGGACGAGGACGGCGAGACCCTGGTGCTCGTGCCGCTGGGCCAGACGAGTCGGGACTGGCGGGGCTAGCAGACCGGTGCTGCGCCGCGTCGGCCAAGACCTCTCGGGCTAGCTGGCGGCCCTGAGCTTGGCCAGCTCCGCCGTCGCCTTGGCGTCGGTGGGCGTGACGAGCAGGGCCTGCTCGTAGGCCTGGACGGCACCGGAGCGGTCTCCCGTGACCTGCCTCGCGTCCCCGAGCGGCGTCCACAGCGGCCCCTTGGCGGGCGTGCGCTGGAGCGCAGCCTCCAGGATCTCGAGCGCGGCCGCCGCCCCGCCGTGGCGCAGCTCGAAGGTGGCGGCTGCGGCAACGGTGGCGGGGTTGTAGGGGTCCTGCGCGAGAGCCTGCCGGTGGTAGCGGCGAGCCCGGTCCAGCTGCTGCTGCTCCTCGGCCACCCGCGCGGCTGCTTCGAGCACGGAGATGTCCGAGGGATCGGCCTCGATCGCGCGGTCGTACGCCGTCAGCGCCGCCGCCGGCTGCCGGACGTTGGTGAGCAGCGACGCCTCGCGGCTCCACGGCAGGCTCCGCCCCGGCAGCAGGTCGGCGGCGTGCTGGTAGGCCTCGAGGCTGGCGTTGCCGTCCCCCGTCCGCAGGGCCTCGTCCCCGCTCGCGATGGCCAGGTCAGCCCGCAGCGGCGTCAGGGAGAACCAGAGGGCCGCGACGGTGAGCAGTCCGACCACGGAGAGAGCCACGAGGTCGACCCCCGTGAGGTCGCGCGTGCGGGTTCCGAGCTGGACCGCCTGGCGGCGGCCCGGTCTCGCCGGCTCGGGTGGCGGCAGCGCGCCAGGCAGCCGGACGTGCTTCACCTTCCCGGTGCCGGAGGCCACGACCACGGCAGCCGCCAGGACGAAGTTCAGGACCACCAGCGGCACCTGGTCGATGGAGACCAGCGACTGGACCTGGTAGGCGACCCAGGCGCCACCGACGCCGGCCAGGCGCAGGCGTGCGTCGCCCTGCAGCCGCCTCATCCCCTGCAGCAGCGCCCACGAGGTCGCGATCACGACCAAGGCGTAGGCAACCGCCACGACGAGCCCACCGGTGGCGAGGAGGTGGAGCGGCACGGAGTGGGCGGCGTCCGTGTAGTCCCCGCCACCGAGCGCGCTGACGTTGTCCAGCGGCCGTGAGGTGCGCCAGTTGCGGCCGTAGTGGTCGATCCCGACCCCGAGGACCGGCTCCTTGCGCCACATGTCCATGGCGGCGTTCCAGTACCAGCGCCGCGTCTGGAAGCTGCCGGCACCGAACAGCCGGGCTGCCGGGCCGAGTCCCTTCACGCCCAGCGCGAGGGTGAGACTGCCGCCCACCGTGGCCAGGGCGAGGGCCGCCAACCCCGCCCGACGTCGTGTCCCGTGCTGGTCGAGAAGCCAGGCCAGCACGACGACCCCGCTGCCGGTCATGGCGCAGAGCGGACCCTGCGCGGCGCTCGACAGCACCGCCAGCAGGGTCAGCGCGACCGCACCCGCGGCAGCCGTCCAGCGCCACCGGGCCGGAGCGACGGCGCGCAACGAGAAGGAGAGGAAGAGCGGGACGCAGATGCCCAGGTACGCCGAGGCGAAGTTGGGGTTGCCGAGGGCAGCGATGAGCGGGTTGAAGTCGTTGGCCCAGTTGATCGCGTCGAGCCCGAGGAGCTGGAGGGCGCCGTAGGCCGCGGTGAACCCGCCGGCGAGGGCCAGACTCACCTCCACCACCCACAAGTGGTCTGACCCTGCACGCAAGGTCGAGACGCCGAGGAGCATGCAGGTCGTGTAGAGGAGGAGCCCCGCAAGACGGCCGGGTGTGCCGAGCACAGCAGTCGTGGCGCTCGGACTCCCTACAGCAGCGACGACCAGAGCAACGCTGAGGACTGCCAGCGCGGTGGGGAAGACACCGACGGGCATCACCCCCTCACGGTGCCGGGCGAGCCGGTAGAGGGCTGTGCTGACGCAGGCGACCGCTGCCGCGACGACCACCACCAGCTTGACGACGTTCACCGGGTCCGCGGCGGCCGGGAGGAACAGGACGGCGCTCAGCGCCAGGGCCGTACCGACGAACGCAGCCTCTGCGCGGGACGTGGAGGGCATGTCGCAGGCTATTCCGAGGCGCCGGTGCTCCTGTGACGGGTGTGCTCGCGGTAACGTCCCGTCCGTCCCGTACGCCCCGAGGTGTACGGCGGCGACAGCGAAGACGCACCGCGAGCAGAACCTCCGGCTCCTGGCGCGACCCGAGCCGTGCGCCGTCGTCCTTCAAGGGTGTAAGGATGCTTCGGTCCGACCTCATGGGCTGAGGACACGCTGATCAGGTGCCCTCGGCAGGGCTCGAAGGGCAGTACCCGGACCGCGGCACAGGAGCTGCGGGCCGGTACGGGCAGCCACGCTGGCTGTTCGAATCGAAAGGAACGTGCATGTCGCGAACGTCGCAGGCGCTCAAGCGCCTCGGTGTGTCCGCGGTCTGTGCTGTGACGGTCATCGGCGTGGCGCCGGCTTTCTCCGCGCCCGCTCTGGCCAACCACACGACCACGGGCATCACGCTCTCCCCGGACACCCAGAGCACGCCTGCTGGCACCTGCCAGCAGTTCACGGCCACGGTGACCTTCAACAACACCAACGGCACCGACACCGCCATCGTGGACGTCACCGCCGACCCCCGCACCACCGAGGACGTCGAGTTCTGCACGCTGAGCTCTGACGGCACCACGCAGACCACGACCGTCGACAACGCCGGCAACGCGGGTCAGCAGGGCACCGTCGGTCGCCAGACCGGCGGCCCCGGCGTCACCGAGAACCGCGAGTTCACGGTCACGTCGACGCCGGGCACCAACACGGCCAGCGTCACCTTCGGCGTCTTCTCCAACGCGCCCGGCACGGTCGACGTGACGGCGTTCCTCGAGAACACCGCCACCTCCACCGGCAACGGCACCCGCGACGGCGCGGAGCAGGGCGACACCTCCGTCGCCGTCTTCACCGCCGGCGGTCAGGACGCGGTCACCCGCGTCGACGCCGAGCCGGAGACCGGCAGCGGCATCCAGGGCCAGAGCTACTCGTTCACGGCCCGCGTCTTCAACTCCGCGGACCAGCCGGTCCCCGGCGTGCAGGTCTACTACGACGTGCTCACCGGCCCGGACGCGAACAACACCGGTATCAACAACGGCACCAACACCTCCAGCGGCACCTTCGCCTGCGGTGTGACCAACCAGACCGGTACCGCTTCCTGCACCCTGAACAACAACGGGACCCCCGGCACCGACACCGTCCGCGTCTTCGCGGACAACTCCGGTGACCAGGACAGCAACCCGGTGACGCCGACCCGTACGGGTGCTTTCGACCCGAACGAGGCCTTCGACGACATCACGGTCAACTTCGTCGCGCCGGCTGCTGCCGGCACGACGCTGGAGCTCACCTGCGCCTCGGTCCGCACGAACGTCGCGGGCGACCAGTGCCAGAACCCCCTCAGCGAGAACTCCGAGGTCTTCACGGCCACGGTGCGCAACGCTGCGGGCGCACCGCTGAGCGGTGTGCCGGTCAACTTCGCCATCAGCCAGCAGGCGAGCGACCTCGGCACGACCAACTCGTCCGGGCAGACGGAGCGCGCGGAGACGCTCGTGCCGGCTTCCTGCACGACCGGTGCCGACGGCACCTGCACCACCACGCTGAACAACCCGCAGAGCTTCGAGAACGAGTCGTTCACGGTCAGCGCCACGCGTCCAGGTCTCCAGCGGTGCCGGCAACAACGGCGGCGCGGGTGGCACCGGCGGCAACACGCTGGTGGACTTCGCCACGAAGACCTTCCGGACCGCTCAGCCGACTGAGGCCCGCTTCCTGGACCTCACGCCTGAGACGCAGACCGTCCCGACCACGGGCGTCGCCGCCGTCACCGCGACGGTCACCGACCGCTCCGGCATCCCGGTCCCGAACGTGTCCGTCGCGTTCTCCGAGGACGGCACCGGTCGCTTCACCAACGGCAGCAACCAGACCGGCTGCACCACGGGGGCCCAGGGCACCTGCCGCGTCGAGCTGTCCACCACCACCCAGGAGGGTGCGGGCAGCACCACCGTCACCGGCACCATCCGCACCACGGCGACGGCGAACGACGAGGAGTGCGAGCAGCTCGCCAACAACACTGGTCGCACCGGTGGCATCAACAACACCAACAACAACGCCCCCGGCGCTGCTGCCGGTCGTTGCACGGACACCGCTGCCGTCACCTTCGGCAACGGCTCCCCCAGCCCGAGCGCCAGCACCCCGGTCAGCCCGGGTGCGAGCACTCCGGCCAGCCCGGGCCCGTCCGGCTCGGCGACGCCGTCCGGCCCGCCGGCGGCTGCCTGCACCGTTCCCGCGACCATCTCGCTGGACCGCAGCACGATCATCGCGACCGGTTCTGCCGTCGTGACCGTCCGTGCGACGCCGAACAGCGTCATCGACCTGTTCGCGTACAGCCGCCCGTCCACCACGTTCCGCGTGGCGCGTTCGGCCGAGTTGGGTGCCGACGGCACGACGACCTTCCGGATCGTCCCGCCGACGAACACCCGTCTCTACGTGCAGCAGCGTGGTTGCAACGCCTCGCCGAGCATCGTGCTCAACGTCCGGACCCAGATCAGCCTGGACGTGGTCCGCAACGGCGTGCGCAACTACACCTTCAGCGGGCGGCTCCTGCCGGCCCGTCCGGGTGGCCTCATCGCCAGCCTGTACCGCGTCACCAACGACGGTCGCCAGATCCTGACCGCCCAGACGCGTGCCAACGCCAGCGATGGTCGCTACACGATCGTTCGTCAGTTCACGGGCTCGGGCCGCTTCGGCTTCGTCGTCCGCACCGGCCAGGACCTGCAGAACGCGCCTGGCTCCTCCAACGTCCGTTCGCTCGCTGTCTTCTAGAGCGCGCTGACGTAGGAACTGCTCGAACCGTCGGGGCGGGTTCGCCAGAGCCCGCCCCGATGGGGCACCACCTGAACGTCGCAGGTTGAGGGGCGGCCCCTGACGGGGGGCCGCCCCTTCTGCTGCCTGAAGCCGAAGCCGCGCCACCTAGACTCGTCCGCGATGTCCAGCCCCAGGAGTGCCGTGAGCCAGCGCCATGTCGTCGTCATCGGACAGGGCTACGTGGGCCTGCCGCTCGCCGTGGCAGCGGCCCGCTCCGGACGACGCACAGTGGGCGTCGACCTCGACAAGACCCGCGTCGACCAGCTCAACGGCGGCGGCAGCCCCGTGGGAGACATCAGCGACGCGGAGCTCCAGGAGCAGCTGGCAGCCGGCCGCTACACGGCCACGTCCGACTTCGCGCAGGTGCGGGACGCCGACGTCGTCGTCCTCTGCGTGCCGACGCCGTACCACAACGACGCCCCCGACCTGTCGTACATCGAGGGGGCGGCCCGTGAGGTGGGGCGCCACCTCGCCCCGGGGACGCTCGTGATCCTGGAGTCGACGACCTACCCCGGCACGACCGAGGAGGTGCTGCTGCCGATCCTCGAGCAGGCGTCCGGGCTGACCGGCGGCGCCGACCTGCACGTGGCCTTCAGCCCCGAGCGCATCGATCCGGGCAACCCGACCTACGGCCTGCACAACACGCCGAAGATCGTCGGGGGGCTCACCGCCCGAGGCCACCGACCGGGCGGCGACCTTCTACGGCGGCTTCGTGGAGAAGGTCGTCCGGGTGAGCGCGCCCAAGGCGGCCGAGATGGCCAAGCTCCTCGAGAACACGTTCCGGCACATCAACATCGCCCTCGTCAACGAGCTCGCGATCCTGTGCCAGGACCTGGACGTCGACGTCTGGGAGGTCATCGACGCCGCTGCCTCCAAGCCGTTCGGCTTCATGCCCTTCTACCCCGGCCCCGGCGTCGGCGGGCACTGCATCCCGGTCGACCCGATGTACCTGTCGTGGCGGGTGAAGCAGTTCGGCGGAGCGGCGAAGTTCATCGACCTGGCTCGGGACGTCAATGCCGGCATGCCGCTCTACGTCGTCCAGCGCGTGCAGGATCTGCTCAACGACGCGCGAGCGCTCGCTGAAGGGCGCCCGCATCCTCATCCTCGGGGTGGCCTACAAGCCCAACATCAGCGACATGCGCGAGTCACCCGCGCTCCCGCTCGATCGAGCTGTTGCGCAAGAAGGGGGCGACCGTCACCTACGCCGATCCGCACGTGCCGGTGCTGAGGCTCGCGGACGGCTCGTCGCTGCACGCGGTGGAGGCGGCCGGTGCCGCCCGGGAGGCGGACTGCGTCGTCCTCGTGACGGCCCACGCCGACGTCGACCACGCCGCGCTGGTGGCCGACGCGTCCCTGGTCTTCGACACCCGCAACGCACTGGAGCCCGCAGCGCACGTGCACCGGCTCTAGTCACGGGATCGGCCGGCGGACGCCAGCTGCTCGTACAACGCCTCGAGGCGGTCCACCACGGCCGGCAGGCTGTACCCCGAGATCGCGCGCCGGCGGCCTGCCTCGGCCAGCTGGGCTGCCCGATGTGGGTCGTCAAGCAGCCCGAGGACCACTCGTGCGAGAGCACCTGTGTCCGCCGGCGGGACGAGCGCTCCTGTGACCCCGTGCTCGATGGCCAGCTTCACGTCCTGGGTCTCGAACGCCACAGCGGGCACGCCCAGCACCTGGGCCTCCAGGACGGTGATGCCGATGAACCCCTCGACGACGCCCGGGCGCACGTAGACGTCGGTCGCGGCGAGCAGCCTGGTGATGTCGTGGCGCTCCCCGAGCAGGCGGACCCTCGAGGGCGTGTCGATCGTGGCGATCTGCGCCCTGAGCGCCTCCATGAGGTCCCCGCCGCCGACGACCAGGAAGACCACGTCGTCCCGCACCCCGACCACCTGCGCCGCAGCGCGGATGAAGAGCTCGTGGCTCTTGGTGGGGTCGAGCCGGCCGATGGTGGTGACGATCCGCGTCCCAGGGTCGAGCCCCAGCTCGGCGCGGACCGACGCCGCAGCGTCCGCCGGTGCCTGCGGCACGTCGACCCCCACCACCGACATGCTGATGGTTCGGCGCCGGCGCACGGGGAGCCGGTGCACTGCCGCGCTGATGGCTGGCGCCATGAGGATGATCCGCTCCGCCCCGATCGTGGTCGCGTAGACCCTCAGCAGGGTCTTCCACTCCGGCTCTGCGGGATGCGTCTTCAGTCCCATGATCGACGCGACGACCGGAGGCCGCGGCGGGCGGCCGCGGGCCGCGCGGACGAGGGCGGCCGCCGATGCGGAGAAGACGTGCACGACGTCGGGCGCCTGCTCGTCCAGCACCTGGCGCAGAGCGCGGGCCGCCGCCGGCAGCGACCGCATCGACATCGCGAGGGGGAGGTGCCGGCCGCCTGCCTCCTCGAACGCCGGGACGAGCGCCCCGCCGGCGGTGGCTGCGAGCACCGTGTGGCCGCGAGCTGACAGCTCCCGGGTCAGCCGCACCAGGTTGGTCTCGATGCCGCCGACGTCGAGCTGGTTGGTGACGAGGAGGAGCTTCACCCAGGCGCACCCGAGAGGGCGCGCAGGTAGGCCTGCTGCTCCTCCTGCTGCAGGCGCTCCGGGTCCATGAGGGCGGCGGTGGCCGCACGGGCCGCGCGACCCACCTCCCGCGCGTCGTCGTCGGCGTCCAGCAGCTCCACCGTCCGGCCCGCCATCGCGGCGGTGTCCCGGTACGGGACGAGGAACCCGGTGCGGCCGTCCGTGAGCAGCTCGCTGTGCCACTCGACGTCGTAGGCCACGATCGGGCGCGCGGACAGGGCCGCTTCCACCAGGGCGCGACCGGTCATGGGTGACAGGACGACGGCGCAGTGCGCGAGCGCCGACGCGATCCACTGCTGGTCGCGGTTGCCGACCAGGAGCACGTGGTCGCCGACGCCGTACCGCACGGCGAGCCGGGTCAGCGTCTCCCGCTCTGCCCCGTCGCCGACCAGGACGGCGGACACGTCCGGGTGCGTGGAGGTGACCTGCCGGAGCACCTCGACCACGTCCTCCGGGTGCTTCACCGCCTCGAGTCGGCTGACGCAGACGACGTAGCGCCCGGCGACGCCCAGCTCCGCGACCACCGGCGGGCGCGCCGCAGGGTCCGACCAGTGCACCGGGTCGATGAGGTTGCCGTAGCGGAAGACCGCGGTGCGGCCCGGCCGGGCGCCGTTGTCGAGCGCGTACTGCAGGTTGTTGCTGTTCGCGCCGGCGACCAGCGCTGCCCGCGGCAGCACGAAGCGGTCGACCAGCTTCTCCACCCGGCGTCGGCGGAAGAGCCTCGGATAGGCGAGCCTGCCGACAGAGGCGTAGATCGCGTCGTAGTTCCCGTTGATGCGGATCACGAGCGGGATGCGCGCCCAGCGGGCGAGCAGCAGGCCGAGGAGCCCCTGGTAGTACGGATCTCCGACGCGAACCACGGAGATGCGCTCTCGGGCGAGCAGCTCGCTGAGCGCGCGCAGCAGGCTCGACTGCGCCAGCACGAAGTCCGTCATCGGGAGCCGGGAAAGCCCACGGTAGCGACGGACGCCGCCTTCGAGGAACGTGTGCCCGGGCGCCAGCTCCTCCCTGCGTACCTCCCGCTGCGGGACCGCGGCGCTCCCCGCCGCAGCGCCCACCAGCGGGTGGACGCTCCAGACGTGCTCGAAGAAGCCGCCCAGGTCACGGCTGGTGATCGAGTGCACGAGGTTGCGCTGACGCACCTCGTCGAGCTCGTACGCAGCGTCCAGGACGAGCAGCCCCCGGCCTCCGGGACTCGTCGCAGGCCTGGGCGACGCGACGAGCCTCAGCACGGCCAGGCAGGCGCAGAGGAGGGCGAGCACCACGTCGACGGCTGCCAGCGCGCGACGCAGTGCCGCGTCAGGCACCCGCGCCCCGCGCGTCCGCCCGGACGGTGCCGAACCACGCGGTCGGGACGGGCACCCGCCTGGTCGGCTCCACCCCGGCGCGCAGGAACCAGCCCCGCACGTCCTCGTAGGTGTGCGTCGTGATGATCGGAGGGCAGTAGTAGTCGTGGATGGTCGCGAGCATCACCTCGCGCTGCGGGTGCCGTGGCACGCTGATCAGGAAGAGCGGCGCGAGCAGCAGCTTGGTCCACGTGCGCTTCGCCACGAGCATCTGCAGCCGGCCGAGCGGGTAGAGCCAGCGCTCGCAGAACGCGAGCGACTGCTCCGGGGTCAGCTGGGAGATCCGCTTGTGCAGGGCGCGCGCGACGGGGCCGCGCAGCGGCCCGTTCCAGTACTCCGGGCCGTAGACCCAGACCGACAGCCCACCACCCGGCTTCACCAGGCGCGCCACCGCCTCGCACCCTTCCGCGGGCGCAGGGGTGTGGTGCAGGACACCGATGCTGAAGGCGTAGTCGAAGGCGCCGGCCCGGAAGGGCGGGGCGAGCACGCTGGCCTGCACGAAGTCCGTCGGGAGGCCGGCGCAGCGGCGGGCCGCTCGCGCGACGTGGTCACCCAGGTCCAACCCGACCACGTACTCCGCCGAGTGCGCCACGACCTCGGTGAAGCGTCCCGGCCCGCAGCCCGCGTCGAGCACCACCTTGCCGCGCAGGTAGCTGTCGTCCGGGACGTACGTCTCGTCATCGGGCAGGGAGGTGCGGCAGGGGTCGCCCGGGATCCGTTCGTAGAGCAGGGGGTCGGTCCCCGCGCGGGTGTGGAAGTAGTAGCGCCGCAGCTCGAAGCCGTCCATGTCACGGTCGCCCTCGGCCAGCGCCGTGAACTCCTCCGTGAAGTGCGAGGCGCTGCGGGTGCCGATGCTCGTCTGCGCCTCCTGCTCCAGCTCGAGGGGGAGCAGGCGCGGCACGCCCTCCACCACCGGGAAGCTCCGCGCGCAACCGTCGCAGCAGAGCGACCCGGTGCGCAGGTCGTCCTGGTCGTCGTCCGGCGTCGCCGCTGAGATGAAGGAGCCGCAGTCAGGGCATGCGAGGATGTCCAGCAGTCGTCGTCGCATCAGTCTCCGCGGAAGGTGTCGGGTGAGCGGGTGCACGTGCGCAGCCACGGGGGCTCGAGCCTACGGTCCGCCGGCTCGGGCACGGGCGTTCCACTGACGGCGCCGGAGGTGTCGGTCCATCCGAGCGCAGTCGTCGAGGACGGCGCCATCATCGGCAGCGGGACCTCGGTCTGGCACCACGCCCACGTGCGTGCGGGTGCGACCGTGGGCGCCGGCTGCACGCTGGGCAAGAACGTCTTCGTGGACGCCGGGGCCGTCGTCGGCGACGGTGTGAAGCTGCAGAACAACGTGTCCGTCTACCGGGGCGTCGTCCTCGAGGACGACGTCTTCGTCGGCCCGAGCGCCGTCTTCACCAACGACCGGGTCCCGCGGGCGGCCAACCCCGAGTGGACCGTGGCGGCCACCCTCGTGCGCCGAGGCGCCTCCATCGGCGCCAACGCGACGGTCGTCGCCGGCAGCGAGGTGGGCGAGCACGCGCTCATCGGGGCGGGCGCCGTGGTCGTGCAGGACGTGCAGCCCCACGAGGTGGTGGTGGGCAACCCGGCTCGACGGCTCGGGTGGGTCTGCCGCTGCGGCGCGACCCGCGTAGGCGCCGACGAGCGGCACCTGCTGAGATGTACGTCGTGCGACACGCGACTCGACCAGAACTGACCCGGCCGACCGGGGTCCTCGCGGACACCGCGCGGGAGCTCTCCGTGATCGAGGTCGCCCTCGTCGGTGCCGGTGCCATGGGGGTCCATCACGCGCGAGTGCTCGCCGAGAGCCCGTCCTGCCGCTGTCGGTGGTGATCGACAGTGACGTCGTGCGAGCGAGAGCGCTCGCCGACGCGTACGGCGCCCGGGCCGGCGCCGACCTCAGCGACGCCCGTAGCCTCCACGCCGCCGTCGTCGCGACCGCGACCGTCGCGCACGAGGACGTCGCGGCTGATCTGCTGGAGGCGGGAGTCCCGGTGCTCGTGGAGAAGCCGCTCGCCGCCACGATCGACGGGGTTCGACGGCTCATCGACCTCGCGGAGCGACGCGACGTCCCTCTCATGTGCGGCTTCGTGGAGCGCTTCAACCCCGTCGTCCTGACGGCGCAGCAGGTCCTGGACGGTCCCGTCGTCCACGCACTGGCCGTACGCCACTCCCCGCCGGCGCCCCGCATCGGGACCGGGGTCGTCCCGGACCTGCTGATCCACGACCTCGACCTGGTGTCGCGGCTGTTCGTCGGCCCCCCCTCGGCGGTGAGCGCTGCGGGCTGGCGGCCACCGGGTCGGGAGTGGGACGAGCTGGTCGACTGCACCCTCCGGTTCGGCGGCCAGGGGGTGGCCGTGCTGTCGGCGGACCGTCATGGCCAGCGCAAGGTGCGCACGCTCAGCCTCTCCACCGAGAGCCAGCTGCTGGAGCTCGACCTCATGCGTCAGGACATCACGGCTCTACCGGCACGTCGACCACGAGCTCCTCGTGCAGCGCACGGGCTACCGGGCGCAGACCGTCGTGGACATCCCCTTCGTGAAGCAGGCCGGCGAGCCCCTCGTGCGTCAGCTGGCGCACTTCGTGACGCTCGTCGAGGGTGCAGGCGATGCCGCCGCGGAACGGGCCACCCTGCTGGGCCCGCACGAGCTGGCCGCGGAGGTGGAGGACCTGTGCGCGACGGCGGCAGCCTGATCCGGATCGCGGAGCCCGACCTGGGCCCCGACGTCGAGGAGCGCGTCCTGCAGGTCCTGCGCAGCGGCCGTCTCGCGCAGGGCCCCGAGGTGGCCGAGTTCGAGCGGCTGTGCGCTGAGATGGCCGGTGCGGAGCACGCGGTCGCGGTCGCGAACGGGACGGTGTCGCTCGAGGCCGCCATGGAGGCTCTGGGCATCGGGCCCGGTGACGAGGTCATCACCTCCCCCTTGACCTTCGCAGCGACGCTCAACGCGGTGCTGCAGCGCGGTGCCACGGCCGTCTTCGCCGACGTCGACGACACCTGGACGCTCAGCCCGGACGCCGTGGCTGCCGCGATCACCCCGCGCACGACGGCTCTGCTGCCGGTCCACCTCTACGGCCAGTGCGCCGACATGCCTGCTCTGTGCGGGCTCGCCGACCGGCACGGGCTCGCCGTCGTCGAGGACGCGGCTCAGGCGCACGGCGCCGAGATCGACGGGCGGCGGGCCGGGAGCTTCGGCGTCGGGTCGTTCTCGTTCTACGCCACCAAGAACGTCACCGCAGGCGAGGGCGGCGTCATCACGACGTCGGACGACGAGCTCGCCAGCAGGCTCCGGGTCCTGAGGAACCAGGGGATGGTCGCTCGCTACGAGTACGCGATGATCGGCCGCAACCTGCGCATGACCGAGCTGCAGGCCGCCGTCGGTGTCACGCAGCTCGCCCGGCTGCCGGAGATCAACGAGAAGCGCTCCCGCAACGCCGGCCTCCTGAGCCAGGGGCTGAACGACGTGCCGGGCCTGCAGCTGCCGTCCGTGGCGACGGGACGCACCCACGTGTGGCACCAGTACACCGTGCTGCTGCCTGCCGAGCGTCAGCGCGACGAGGTGGTGCAGGCGCTGCGGGCCGCGGACATCGAGGCGGGCGTCTACTACCCGCAGCTCGTCTGGGACCACCCGCCCTACCGCGACCACGAGCGCGTGCGCGTGTCGCCCGCCCCGGTGGCTGCTGGGGTGACGAGCCGCTGCCTCTCGCTGCCGGTTCACCAGCGGCTCAGCGGCGACGACATCAGCCGCGTCGTCGACGCCCTCCGGTCAGCCCTGGGCGCCTGAGGCGAGCCGGGCCTGCCTGAGGCGGGTCACGGCCAGCCTGCTGAGCTGCCCGACGGTCCGAGCCGGGTCCGCGCGCAGGGCCACTCGCAGGTGCCGGAGGGCGCCTGTCCGGGGAGGCGTGTGCCGGGAGGCCAGCGCGGCGGTCAGGTGCAGGTTCGCGGTCGCACGCGATCGCAGGCGTCGTAGAGAGGCGGGCGCGTCGCGCGCGCCGAACACCTTCTCGTGAACCAGGGTCATGTCGTGCAGCATCGCGGACGCGTCGTGGTGCATCTGGGCGGCGTGCTGCCGGTAGAGGACGAGCGGCAGGTCGACGCCTGCCACGCGGTGCGCCAGCGCGACCCGGCAGACCAGATCGGCGTCGGCGCTGGTCGACAGCCGCTCGTCGAAGCCGCCGCTGCGGTCGAAGACCTCGCGAGGCATCAGCCCCGTCTGCGCCATGCTGACCACAGGCGGCTCGAGCAGCAGCGTGTTCCTCAGGGCCGCTCCCGGGGGCGGCACCGGCATCCTGGAGATCGGTCGCAGCTGCTCGTCGCACAGGTGCATCCCGCAGTAGGCCAGCCCCAGGCCGGGGTCCTGCGAGAAGAGAGCCAGCTGGGCCGCCAGCTTCCCCGGCAACCAGGCGTCGTCCGCATCGAGGAAGGCGACGAAGGAGCCGCTGGACAGGGCCACGCCCTGGTTGCGCGCTGCGCTGACGCCGGCGTTCGGCTGCCGGTGGTAGCGCACCGCGGGGAACTGGGCCATCACCGCGGGCGTGTCGTCGGTCGACCCGTCGTCGACGACCACGCACTCCACCCGGACGTGCTCCTGGGACAGGGCGCTGCGCAGCGCGTCTGGGAGGAACCGCGCCGCGTTGTACGCCGGCACGACGACGCTGACCAGCGGCTGCGTCACGGGCACCGGCACCGGCACCGGCTCCGTCATCGTGCGTGGCGCGGGGCGCGGCACTGCGCGACGAGCACGTGGCCCGACCGCACGCCACCGGCGGTGAACTCGAAGTCGTGCTCGCCCGGGAAGTAGGTCCGTCCGTGCAGCAGCGACCAGGACCGGTCGCGGACGGCGGCCGGCAGGCGGCCGTGCAGCTTCCAGGACGCGGCGACCAGGCGCGAGCGGAGACCTGGCTCCTGGGCCTCCGGCGACTCCCAGTACGGGCAGGGCCGGTGCCTCGCGGTCGGCCGCTGGGCCAGCAGCTGCACGTCCCCGAAGGCCGTCGACAGCAACGCTTCCAGCGCCTCCGGCTCGTACTCGCGGACGTGGAAGGGGTTGGCGGGCACGCCGTCCACCGGCTTGGTGTGCACGGCGTTCGGCGTGGAGAGCAGCAGCACGCCGTCCGGACGCAGGACGCGCGCCAGCTCCGCGACGAAGGCGCGGTCGTCCGGGATGTGCTCGACCGTCTCGAACGAGGTGATCACAGGGAACGTGCCGTCGCGCGCGGGGATCCTGGTGCCGTCCGCCTGGCTCGGCAGGAAGCGGCGCGACCTGACGCGGCTGGCGACCTGGAGGGCCTCCATGGACAGCTCGAGGCCCAGGACCCGCCGCGCGCCCGCGTCGACGAGGACCGGCGCGCCCAGCCCGGAGCCGCAGGCGACGTCCAGCACGTCGAGGTCCCGCACGAAGGGCGCGGCCCAGTGGTAGCGCGCGCGGTGCTCGGCCCACCACGGCGAGCTGGGCTCGAGGTCGATCCGCTCGACGTCGGGGACTGCCGCTCGCATGGACACCTCGACCGTCCGCTCGTGACCTCGGCCGCGCACCTCCGGCTCGGGCCGGAAGCCTACGTGCCGCTCTCAGCGGTCTTCAGCCGCACCCAGGCAGGGGGAAGGAGGGTGTCCACGTCCAGCGCGAGGGTGCGGGTCCACTGCGCCGGGGCGACCACGAGACCGCCACCACCGGCCAACCACGCGCCCCACCAGCTGAAGGAGCTGTTCGACAGCACGTGTCGCGCGCACAGCGTCATCAGCGCCAGGTCCTCGTGGTCGCGCCCTGCCGCGGGCTCCACGAACACGGCGTCCGGGAGGTCCAGGTGCTCACGCACCCACGCGATGTCATCGGAGAAGACGACCGCTCGGTCTCCTCCGTCCTCGGCGGCGAGCTCGAGCCCCCGTCGGAAGTGGTCCAGGCCCAGCACCCCGTGCGCCGCCGCCACCGCAGGGTCGGAGACGTAGTCACCACGACGCACGTGCACGGCGACCGTGCGCTGCACGTCGGCCTCGATCAGGCCGGCGTAGTCCACGGCCCGGGGAGACAGCCCGAGCCGGGCGGGCGAGAAGGTGGCTCGCAGCTGCTCGGCCTGGTCCTCGAAGTACAGGTAGCTCTGCCAGTAGCCCGAGACCCACGCGCGCAGGGGGAGGTCATCCAGCTGCGGTCCGTGACCGAGCCCGTCCTGCACGACGCGGTTCACCCCCGGCGGGCGACGTCGCCAGGGCAGCCGGCTGGCCGGCTTGGGCATCCGTGCCGCAGCAGCGTCGGGCAGTAGCTCGGCCTCGACGGGGAACGGCTCGAGTGCGTACGCGCGCGCGCCGAGCGAGGAGGCGTCGATCAGGAGCGGGCGGTCAGCCCGCCGCGCCGCCGCCCCCACGGCGGCGTACTGGAACAGCTGGTTGCCCAGGCCCCCCTGCAGGTGCGCCACGACGGCGTCGTCAGTGACGGCCCGGCGGATCATGGACCTGCCTCGTCGCGGTCGGCCCTCGTCACCCTCCGGAGCCTAGGCTCGTCGCGTGGCCGCCGAGCAGCACCGACCCCACAGCGGTACGGCCGGTGACTCCCTGGTCTTCCTGTCGGCGACGGCGGTCGGGCTCGTGCTCGGCCTGCTCAGCGGCGTCGTCACGGCGCGCGTCCTGGGGCCAGGGGAGCGAGGCGTCTACTCGGTCGTGGTGCTGCTGGTGGGTCTGGCCGTGCACGCCGGGAGCCTGGGCGTGGGCGACGCCGCGCTGGTCGAGATCCGCGGCCGTCGGGGCGCGGCGTCGGCCGTCGCGGGTGCGACCGTGGCCGTGGTCGCCGCAGCGGCACTCGCGGCGGGGACGCTGGTGGCTCTTGTCACGCAGCTCGTGGTCGACGGAGCGACGCTCGCGCTGGTGGCCGCCGCCGCGGTCGCGGTCGTCTTCACCGCATTCGGCGCGGCGCTGTCCTCCGTGCTGGTGGCGGTGGGGGGGTCGCGAGCCTCCAGCGCGACGTTCCTCGCCACCAGCGCGGTCACCACGCTGACGCTGACGGTCTGGCTCGTCGTGGCCGACGGCGGTGTCGTCGCCGCCGTCCTGTCCGGCGCTGTCGGCGGGCTGGTCGGCGTCGTCATGCTCCGGTTCAGCCTGCAGCGCAGAGGAGTCGGCCTTCGTCCGGTCGGCGACCGGGAGTACGCCCGCCGGGCACTGCGCTACGGCATCCCCATCCAGTCCGGCGTGCTGCTGTCGGCGCTCACGGCGCGAGCCGACCTGCTGGTCGTCTACCGGCTGCTCGGCGACACCGCGGCGGGGCAGTACAGCGTCGCCCTGACGATGGCCGTCCTGGCCATGACGGCCGCGTCGTCGGTGTCCTACGGGGTCTTCCCGCACATGGCAGGGGCCGACGAGGCAGCTGCCCAGCCCCTCGTGCGCCGCACCCTGCGCGCCGGGCTCACGGTGACGCTGCTGTCGCTGCCGCCCCTGGCGCTGGCCGCGGTGATCGGCACTCCCGGTGGCGTTCGGGCCCGAGTACCGGGACGCGGTCCTGCCGGGCGTGCTCCTGGTCGGAGCCGGCGGCCTCAGCGGCATCCTCTACCTGACGGCGCGGGTGGCCGCGGCGCGCGGCCGGCCCGGCGTCCTGCCACGCGCGTCGATCGTCTACCTCGTCGTCCTGCTCCTGGGTGATCTGCTGCTGGTCCCACCCGTGGGGCTCGTCGGCGCCGCTCTGGCCGCCGTCCTGGGAGCGGTGGCGGGCCTGCTCGTCGCGCTGCGCTCGTTGGAAGACGTCGTGCCGGGGTCGTTGGGGCGGGAGGTGCTGCCGCGGCGAGCCGACGTCGTCGAGCTGGTGCGCCTGCCCGGCAGCCTGCTGGTGAGCGGTGTGCGTGCGCGCCGCGCTCCTCCGGGCGGTCCTTAGCCACGAGCCGTCGTGAGCGACGATGGAGCCATGTGCGGCATCGCGGGGTCCCTGTCGGTCCGCGGGCAGCCGACGGCCGACCGGCTGCGGGAGACCTCCCGCCGGATGGCCGGGTCGCTCGCGCCACCGCGGCCCCGACGACCAGGGCGCGTGGGTGGACGCGGCTGGCGGTCTCGGCCTCGGGCACTGCAGGCTGGCCGTCGTCGACCTGACGGAGACCGGCGCGCAGCCCATGTCGTCGCACGACGACCGCTTCGTCCTGTCGTACAACGGCGAGATCTACGACCATCGGCAGCTGCGCGACCGCCTGTCCGCGCAGGGGGTCAGGTTCCGCGGCAGCTCGGACACCGAGGTCCTGCTGGAGGGCTTCGCCCGGTGGGGGGTGGAGGCGACCCTCGCGTCGGTGGAGGGCATGTTCGCGCTGGCGCTCTGGGACCGTCAGCGCCGGACGCTGACCCTGGCACGGGACCGGATGGGCGAGAAGCCCCTCTACGTCGGGTGGGCCGGCGGGACGTTCCTGTTCGCCAGCGAGCTGCGCGCCCTGCGCGCCCATCCCGACTTCCAGGCGACCGTGGACCCGGCCGCGGTGGAGCAGCTGCTGCGCTACTCCTGCGTCCCGGCGCCGGCCAGCGTCTACGTCGGCATCCGAAGCTGCGCCCCGGTCACCTGCTGGTGATCGACGAGCACACGTCGCCGGGTGACCTGCCCGACCGGTCGTACTGGGACCTGACGCAGATCGCCGAGGCGGGGCTCCGGCAGGCGGGCACCTCCGGTGCCGGCACCCTCGACGAGCTGGAGCGGCTGCTGTCGCAGAGCGTGCGCGACCAGATGCTCGCCGACGTCCCGGTGGGCTGCTTCCTGTCCGGCGGCATCGACTCGTCGCTGATCTCGGCACTGGCGCAGGAGCAGTCGGGCCGCCCGCTGCAGACGTTCACGATCGGCTTCGACGAGGCCGGGTACGACGAGGCGCCCTACGCGCGCGCGGTCGCGGCCCACCTCGGAACCGAGCACGTGGAGCACTACGTCACGCCGGACGAGGCACTCGGCATCGTCCCGCTCTGGCGTCGATCTACGACGAGCCGTTCGCGGACTCCTCGCAGATCCCGACTTGCTGGTCTCGCGGCTGGCTCGACAGGCGGTCACGGTCGCCTTGACGGGCGACGGTGGCGACGAGCTGTTCGCCGGCTACGACCGCTACCGCCTCCACGGCCGGCTGTCGTCGGTGGTGGAGCACGTCCCCGCGTGGGCGCGCGCAGCCGCGGCGTCCTCCGTGCTCGCCCTTCCTGCGACGACGTGGGACCGCGCCGTCCACCGCGTCGGCCCGGTCCTGCCACGGCGCGTCCGGCGACTGAGCCGCCCGGGCGAGAAGCTGCACAAGGCGGCGCGCGTGCTGCAGCACGCCGGCACCTCCGACCTGTACCACTCGGTGATGTCGACGTGGCGCGAGCCCGCAGACGTTCTCCGCGAGGCCCACGCGTCGAGGGAGGTGCCGTCGCCGGCGCTGGCCGGGCGGACCCGGTCCGCCTGCTCCAGTTCCTCGACCAGACCGCCTACCTGCCGGACGACCTGCTGGTGAAGGTGGACCGCGCGGCCATGTCGGTCAGCCTCGAGACGCGCGTGCCGATGCTGTCGGCGGCCGTCGTCGCCCATTCGTGGTCGATGCCCACCTCGGCGCTGCTGGCACAGGGGCGGGGCAAGGCGCCGTTGCGCGAGCTGCTGCTGAGGCGGCTCCCGGCCGACCTCGTCGACCGGCCCAAGCAGGGCTTCGGGGTGCCGCTGGGCGCCTGGCTGCGCGGCCCGTTGCGGAGCTGGTCGCACGACCTGCTGGCCCCGGCCGTGCTGGAGCGCTCGAGCGTCTTCCGTGCCGAGCCGCTCGCAGCGCTGCTTCGCGAGCACGACGCCGGCGCTGCCGACCACAGCGCCCGGTTGTGGCCGGTTCTCATGTTCCAGGCCTGGTCGCAGGCGCAGACCTGAGGGCCTGGTCGCGGCTGCGAGGGGACGTAGCCGGAGGGACGTTACGCTGGCTGCAGGGTTGCGACGGTCGCGGCCCCCGCGCCCACGGGAGCTCGTCGTGCATCTGAGGGGCCGGCTGCTGAGCCTCGCCGTCCGTCGTCCCGTCCTCACGGTCTTCCTGCTGGCCCTGGCCGCGCGCGTCGTGGTCGCGACCTACGTGGCCGTGGCCCACGACGGCTTCCTGTTCGGGGACGACCAGCAGTACGTGACCATCGCCGCGGCCAAGGCCACTGGGCAGACCCAGACCTGGGACGACTACACCCGCTTCGTCTACAGCAGCAACCTGACGCTGACGCTGCCGATGACCACCTTGTTCCGCCTGTTCGGGGTCCACGCCGTGCTGGGGCAGCTCCAGGTCGCCCTGTTCGGCGCACTCGCTGCAGCACTCGTCGCCCGGCTGGTGCTGGAGCTGGGGCCGCGGCACAGCAGGGCGGCGCTGGCAGCGGGCACGGCTGTGGCGGTCCTTCCGAGCCAGGTGCTCTTCAGCAGCCTCACCCTCAAGGACGCGCTGGTGTGGGCGGCGCTGGCGGCGCTGGCAGTGGCCGCCGCAGTGCTGGGTCGCACGGAGACCCGTCGGCGCTTCGTGCTGCTGTCGGCGGTGACGCTGGTGTTGCTGCTCCTGCTCGCCGGCCTGCGCCAGCACACGCTGGTGGTGGCCGGATGGTCCCTGTTCCTGACCTCCTGGTTCGGGGTGCGCCGCCTGCGGCTCGAGCGTCTGGCGGTGACGGCAGCCTTCGCCGTGGTCGTGCCGTTCGCCGTCGGGGCAGGAGTCGCCGGCGCCGGACTGCTCACGCAGGTCAACGCGCTCGAGACGCAGCGGGCTCTGGGCGCACAGGGGGCGCAGACCGCGGTCGTCGCCCCGGCTCCTTCCACGACGGCCGCGGTGGACCCGGCGGAAGTCGTTGCCGTGAAGCAGTCGGCGGCAGCTGCTGCTCAGCGGTACGGGCCGTCGCGGCGGCGGTCCAGGCCGTGCAGGAGCAGGTCTCGAGCGCCAGCGCACCCGGTCCGTCGCGGCCGACGGCGGCTGAGGCTCGGCGGCGCGCACCCGTCTCGCGGCCCTGCAGGCACAGGCCCGGGAGGCCGAGCTGGAGTCGCGCCGGCTCGCCGCGCAGGCCAAGGAGCTCGCGCGCGCAGCGGAGCAGGCCGCAGCCGTCCCCCCGCCGCCGGCGCCGAAGGACGGACTGGAAGGCCTGTTCGGCGAAGGCGGGACGCTGGCGGCTGAGCGCAACCTGGCGTACCTGCCGCGGGGCTTGTCGGTCATGCTGCTCAGGCCGTACCCGTGGACGGGCACGGACAACGCGCGACTGCAGCTGGCGCGCGCAGAGACGCTGCTCTGGTACCCGATGCTGGCGCTCGCGGTGCTGGGCCTGGTGCGACTCCGTGACCGGGCTCGCGTGCTCGCGTTCCCGCTCGTGGTCGGGGGCGGCACCGCGGTCATGTGGGCGCTGGTGGAGGGGAACTTCGGCACCGCCTACCGGCACCGGGGCGAGTTCGTCTGGGCCGTGGCGGTCCTCGCGGCGGCAGGGCTGACGGTGCTGGCCGCCCGGCGCGGCCGCCGCTCGCCGGATGTGGGGGAGGCAGCCGACCCGGCACCCGTGCGGGAGGGACGTGCGACGAGGAGCCAGGTGGGCGCAGTGGCCCGCACCCCTACGCCCAGCCACCCGGGCTGAGCCGACGATCAGTCCGGGAGCAGGACCGCGAGGACGTCGCAGAGGTGGTCGATCTGGTCCCGCAGGTCCTCATGGCCGTTGCCCACGAACAGCCCGCGCTCGTGGACGGCACGAGCGTGCACCAGGGGGAACGGGACGACGTGCTCCAGGTGCTCCAGGACGGGGTTCTGGGTGAAGTCGCCGGCGACGACCGGTCGGCAGTCGATCCGGTGCCGCGCCAGCTGCTCGACGACCCGTCCCCGGGTGAGCCCGCAGCCTGCGTCGATCAGGAGGCTGAAGCCGAACCAGCTCGACGCACCCGTCTCGCGCTGCAGCTGGAAGCGGTCGTCGCTCCCGAGGCGGCTGCGGAAGTGGTCGGCGTTGTGGCGGCGCGCTGCCAGGAAGGAGGGCAGCTTGCGCGAGCTGCTCCCTGCCGACGGCCGCCTCCATCTCGAGCGGCCGCAGGTTGTAGCCGGGGAGGACGAAGCGGAAGCTCTCGACGAACGGGTCGTCGCTCTTGCGGCCGGTGACCAGGTTCTCGGTCGGCAGGTTGCGCGTCCAGCCGTGCGCGCGCAGGCTCAGCATCAGCTCGTAGAGCTCCTGGTCGTCGGTGACGACCATGCCGCCTTCCATGGTCGACATGTGGTGGGAGAAGAAGAAGGAGAAGGAACCGGCCAGACCGAAGGTGCCTGCCTGGCGACCCTCGAAGCTCGCGCCGAGCGACTCGCAGTTGTCCTCGAGCAGCACCAGGTCGTGCCGGCGGGCCAGCGCCTGGAGCACCGCGAAGTCGTTGGGGTTGCCCAGGAGGTTGACGGCCATCACCGCGGCGGTGCGCGGGGTGACGGCCGCTTCCAGCGCGGCGAGGTCGAAGTTGAGGGTCTGCGGGTCGATGTCCACGAACCGCAGCACCAACCCGTGCTGCGAGAGCGGGAAGTACGTCGTGGCCCAGGAGACGGCGGGGACGAGCACCTCGTCCCCGCGCTGCAGCCTCCGCCCGCGCCGGCGGAACGTCGAGGCGGCGACCATCAGCAGGTTCGCCGAGCTGCCGGAGTTCACCATCACGGCGTGCTGCGACCCGGTGAAGGCCGCGAACTCCTGCTCGAAGGCCGCGACCTCCGCGCCCATGGAGAACTGGCCGGAGTCGATGACGCGCTGAAGCGCAGCGAGCTCCTCCGTCCCCCAGCTCTGCGTGGCCAGCGGGTAGCGTCATCTCGTCCCTCATCTGCTCGCCCTGTAGTCGGCGACGGTGGCCGCCAGGCCGTCGTCGAGGGTCGTGGTGGCGGTCCAGCCCCACCGGTGCGCCCGCGTCACGTCGAGCAGCTTGCGCCGCATGCCCACCGGCCGTTCCGGCTCGTAGCGGAACTCCCCGTCGTACCCGAGCGCCCTGGCCACGGCGAGGTAGTAGTCCGTGACGCTCAGGTCGTGGCCCAGCCCGATGTTCAGCAGGTCGGGCGTTCCCTCCCAGTCCCTCAGGGCCAGGCCGACCGCGCCGGCCAGGTCCCCGACGAACATGAACTCACGTCGGGCGGTCCCGTCCCCCCAGATGCTCACCGGCGAGGTCCGGCTCCGCACCGCAACGTCGATCTTGCGGATCGCACTCGGGACCAGGTGCGACCGGTCCTCCTGGTAGTGGTCGCCGGGGCCGTACAGGTTGCAGGGGACGAAGGTCTTGTAGCTCAGGCCCGGTTCCTCTGCCGACAGCGCCTGGCACAGGTACATCACGCTGATCTTGGCCAGCGCGTAGCCCAGGTTCGTCGGCTCGAGCGCTCCCGTGAGCAGGTCCTCCTCGCGCAGCAGCTCGCGGTCGCGGGGGAAGACGCACGAGCTGCTGAGGTTCATCAGCCGCTGGACGCCGGCGTCGCGTGCCGCCAGCACCACGTTGAAGCCCATGCGGGCGTTGTCGACGAGGAACGCGCTGTTGGCGCGACGGTTCGCCTCGATCCCGCCCACGCGCCCGGCGGCGTGCACGACCACGTCCGGCGCAGCGGCCTGCAGGGCGGCCCGCACTGCCGGAGCGTCGAGGAGGTCCACGTCGCTGCGCCGCAGCCCGAGGACCTCGTGCTCGGGCGCAAGGGCCTGCAGCAGGCTGCTGCCGACCATGCCTCCGGCGCCGGTGACCACGACCTTCACGACGACGCGGCTCCTCGCCGGCCGATCGCGTGACCTGCCGCCATCAGGGACCGCTCCTGCTTCGCGAGCTCCAGATCGTGCGCGACCATCCGGTCGACCAGAGCATCGAGGTCGGTGCGCGGCGCCCACCCGAGCAGCTCCCGGGCCTTGGTGGCGTCGCCCTGGAGGGCCTCGACCTCCGACGGGCGGAAGTAGCGCGGGTCGATCACCACGTGATCCTGGTAGTCGCAGGTCCAGACGGCTGAAGACGCGGTCGGCGAAGTCCCTCACCGAGTGCATGTCGCCGGTGGCGATGACGAAGTCGTCGGGCTCGTCGGTGCTGGAGCATCAGCCACATCGCCTCGACGTAGTCCTGCGCGTGGCCCCAGTCGCGCAGGGCGTCGAGGTTGCCGAGGTAGACCTTGTCCTGCAGGCCCTCCGCGATGCGGGTCGCGGCGCGAGTGATCTTGCGGGTCACGAACGTCTCGCCCCGACGCTCGCTCTCGTGGTTGAACAGGATGCCGTTCGAGGCGAACAGCCCGTACGCCTCGCGGTAGTTGCGCACCTGCCAGTGCGCGTAGGCCTTCGCGCACGGCGTAGGGGCTGCGCGGGTGGAACGGCGTGGACTCGTCCTGCGGCGGCGGGGTGGCGCCGAACATCTCCGACGTGCCCGGCCTGGTAGCAGCGGACGTCCGTCCGGTCCGCTGCTGGACGTCGCGCACCGCCTCGAGCAGGCGGAGCATGCCGAGGCCGTCGACCTCGCGCTGTGTACTCCGGCTGGTCGAACGAGACCGTCACGTGGCTCTGCGCGCCGAGGTTGTAGACCTCGTCGGGTGCGACCGCCTCGAGGACGCGCCGCAGGCCGGTGCCGTCGGTGAGGTCGCCGTAGTGCAGGTGGAGGCGCACGCCGGGACTCGTGCGGGTCCTGGAAGCAGGTGGTCGATGCGATCGGTGTTGAAGGTGCTCGACCGGCGCACGATGCCGTGCACCTCGTAGCCCTTCTCGAGCAGCAGCTCCGCCAGGTAGGTGCCGTCCTGCCCGGTGATGCCGCTGATCAGGGCCGAGGGGGTGGACATCCGGACACTTTAGGCGGCAAGGAGCGGAACGCCTGCCCCGGCGAGGAGCCTGCACATCGACGCACGGGGGGTCATGAGGCCGGCGGTAAGGTGGGCGCGATGAGCGCGAGCAACCTCCGCCAGCGCCTGGGCAGAACGCGGCACCGGATGAGGTCGACCTACCTCCAGCGCCGCTTCCCCGAGGGCGGGTTCGTCTCGTGCGAGGGCGTGGACGTCTTCTGCGACTTCACCAAGCCGGTGCACGGCTGGTACGTCGGCAACCAGCCGAACCTGAGGTTCGACCGGAGGGTCATGTCCCTCCTGGTGCGGGAGTCGACGGGCACGGTCTTCTTCGACGTCGGCTCGCACTGGGGCTTCTTCGCACAGGTCTTCCACCAGGAGCTGACCGCGCTCGGCCGCGACGGCCGGGTCGTCGTCGTGGAGGCCGACACCGACAGCGTCCCGCTGCTGCGGCGCACGGTCGCGGGCATCCCCGACGTAGTGGTCGAGAACGTCGCCATCGGCGACGTCGACGGCCCTGTCAGCATCTTCGCGGCGGAGGGAGCTGTGGTGGCGAGCTACCCGCAGGGTGGCGAGCCGGCCGGGACGGTGCCAGGGCGGACCCTGGACTCGCTGGTGGCACAGCACGCCGGCGACGGGCGCGTGGCCGTCGTCAAGGTCGACGTGGACGGCGCCGAAGGCGCCTTCCTGCGGGGTGCCGAGCAGACGCTTCGGGAGCACGAGCCGCTGCTGCTCATGGAGTTCGCGCCCGCCTGGCTCGCCCGCGCCGGCACCGACCCGGAGCAGCTGCTCGCTTCGCTGATCGCACGTTCCTGCGTCTACCGCGTCCGGTACGACCGCTACGAGGTCGACCTCGTGAGGAGTGCGGACGTCGCGCGGGTGGTCGCTGAGACCGACGGCATCGTCGACCTGGTGGTCTCCCCCCGTCGACTGGATGCCCTGCTGGCCCTCCGCGTCGACTGAGCCGACCGCGCGAGAGGGCCCGGCACAGCGGCCGGGCGCGGGCCGTAGTCTGGCCGTCTGTGCACGCAACGACCGCGAGGCGGACATGAGGGCCCTGATCACCGGCGGAGCCGGGTTCATCGGCTCGCACCTGGCCGACCTGCTCCTGTCGCAGGGCCACTCGGTGATCGCGCTCGACAACCTGTCGACCGGGCGGCACAAGAACATCGAGCACCTGCTCGGCCGGACCGACTTCGAGTTCGTCCTCGGCTCGATCCTCAACGCCGACCTCGTCGACGACTGCGTCAGCCGCGCCGACGTCGTGTTCCACCTCGCCGCCGCCGTCGGCGTCAACCTCATCGTCGAGAAGCCGCTCGAGAGCCTCGCGACGAACATCCGCGGCTCCGAGATCGTCATCGAGAAGGCGCACAAGCACGGCACCAAGATCCTGGTCACCAGCACCAGCGAGATCTACGGCAAGAACACCTCCGACCGCCTCGGCGAGGAGGACGACCGCATCCTCGGCTCGCCGCTGAAGAGCCGCTGGTCCTACAGCGAGGCCAAGGCGATCGAGGAGATCCTCGCCTACACCTACTACCGGCAGAAGGGCCTGCCGACCTACATCGTCCGGCTGTTCAACACGGTCGGCCCGCGCCAGACCGGCCACTACGGGATGGTCATCCCGCGCTTCGTCAGCCAGGCCATCCGGGGCGAGCCGGTCACGGTCTACGGCGACGGCGACCCAGACCCGCTGCTTCTGCTACGTCGGCGACGTCGTGAAGGCGCTGCTCGACCTGGTCGAGCACCCCGAGGCCGTCGGTCGCGTCTTCAACATCGGCGGCAACGAGCGAGGTCTCGATCGAGGACCTCGCGCGCCGGGTCATCGAGCTGGCCGGCTCCGACAGCAAGATCCGCTACGTCGCCTTACGACGAGGCGTACGAGGAGGGCTTCGAGGACATGCAGCGCCGCGTCCCGGACACGACACGGGCGCGCGGAGCTCATCGGCTTCGCGCCCACGGTCGGCCTCGACGACATCATCAGCATGGTGATCGAGTACCAGCGCTCCTGATGGAGCTCGGCACCGGCCGAGTACGTCGCCGCGTTCCTCGTCTCCCGCGCGCTGGCGTGGGTGCTGACGCCCGGTCATGCTCCGGGTGGCGCTGCGGCGGCAGATCCTCGACGTGCCGGACGAGCGCAAGGCGCAGGCCTCGCCGGTGCCCTACCTGGGCGGCGTGGCCATCGTGCTGGCGTTCGCCGTCACGGTGCTGGTCGCCGGGCTGGTCACCGACCCGCCCGGCGGCCTGGGCGCCCTGGCGCTCGTCCTGGGCGTCGGCCTGCTGCTCGCCCTGATCGGGCTCGTCGACGACCTGCGCGGACTCGGCCCTACCTGCGGCTCGCGGTCGAGGTCGGCGCCGGGGTCGTCGTCTGCGCCCACCGACCCCGGCGTCTCCTTCCCCGGCCCGCGACTGGCTCGACCTCCTGGTCACCGTCGTCTGGGTCGTCGGGGTCACCAACGCCTTCAACCTGCTGGACAACATGGACGGACTGTCGGCGGGCGTCGCGACGATCGCCGCGCCGTCCTTCTTCGTCATCGCCGCGCTGAACGGGCAGTTCCTCGTCGCCGCGCTCGCGCGGCGGTGGCCGGCTGCGCGTCCGGCTTCCTGCGGCACAACTTCCACCCTGCGAAGATCTACATGGGCGACGCCGGCAGCCTGTTCCTCGGCTTCCTGCTGGCCTTCCTGGCCATCCGCCTCAAGCTCGTCGACGCCCCGCAGCGGTGGCGCTGTTCGTGCCGGTCCTCGTGCTCGGGGTGGCCCTGTTCGACACCACGCTGGTCACGGTCAACCGCGCTCCGGCACCGCCGCAGCCCCATGCAGGGCGGTCGCGACCACGCCAGCCACCGGCTGGTGTGGGTCGGGATCCCCGTGCCGGTCAGCGTCGGCCTGATCTACGGCGTGGCCGCCTCGCTCGGGTTCCTCGGCGTGCTGCTCGCGCGCCTCGACCGCACCAGCGGCCTCATGCTCGTCGGCTTCGTGCTGACCGTCGGGCTCGGGAGTGTTCGTGCTGCTGAGCGCGGTGCCGGTGTACGACACCAGCCGGCGGCGGCAGGCGATGCTGCGGGTCGTCCGGGCGCACGAGCCGGAGCCGCTCGCCGGCGCGGGCTCAGCCCCGGCGGAACCAGGCGACGGTGCTCGGCGAGCCCGCCGCTCGAGCGGCACGGCTGACACCTCGGGGAAGAGCGCCCGGAGCCGGTCGGAGGCCGCCTGCGAGTCGCGGACGTCGCCCGCGCGCGGCGTCGACGTGCTCGCGCTCGACCGGCTGACCGAGCTCCTGCTCGAGCAGATCGAGAGCAGGTCCAGCAGCGAGGAGCGGGTCCCGAACGCGAGGTTGACCGGCGCGCGGACGCGACCACGGCGCACCACGGCGTCGGCGAGCACCGCGCGTGACCGTCCCGACGTAGGTGAAGTCGCGCGTCTGCCGCCCGTCCCCGTGGACCGTCACCGGCTCGCCGCGCAGCGCGGCGTCCACGAAGGCCGGCACCACGGCGGCGTAGGCGTGCCCGGCCGCCTGCAACGGCCCGTAGACGTTGAAGAAGCGGAACGCCAGCGTCTCCATCCCGAACGAGGAGTGAGTAGCGCGAGCGCGTACCCCTCGGTCGCGAGCTTGGAGACGCCGTACGGCGACAGCGGTCGGGTCGGCAGGTCCTCGTGCTTGGGCAGGACGTCGGTGTTGCCGTAGACGGAGGACGACGAGGCCACGACGACGTGGGCGCCCGCCTCACGGGCGGCCTCGAGGACGTAGAGCGTGCCGGTGGCGTTGACCTCGTGCGAGGCCACCGGGTCCTGCAGCGAGCGGGGCACCGAGGGGCGGGCCGCCAGGTGCACGACCGAGGCGGCGCCCGTCCACGACGTCGGCCAGCAGCGACCGGTCGAGGATGCTGCCCTCGACGAGCTTGGCGTCGAGCCCGTCGAGGTTCGCGGCGAAGCCCGTGGAGAGGTCGTCGAGCGCCACGACCTCCGTCGACCTCGGGCCGGGTCAGCAGCTCCCGGCACAGGTTGGCGCCGATGAAGCCGGCCCCCCCGGTGACGACGACGCGCACTACAGGCCCTTCTCGACGGCGATCTGCTCGTACAGGCGCTCAGTATCGGCCACCAGCCGGGCGCGGCTGAACGACGCGCTCGGCGTGCGTCACGCGCGGCAGCACCGAAGGCGCGCCAGCCGGGCCGGGTCGGCGAGGGCGCGTGTCGACCGTCGGCCACGCGTCACGTCCGGGTCGCACAGCCACCCCGAGCGGCCGTCGAGCACCACCTCGCGCGACGCTGCCGACGCGCGTGGACACCGCCGGCACCCCGCACATGGCCGCCTCGATGAGGGAGACCGGCATCCCCTCGTTGTCGGAGGTCAGCACGGCCAGGTCGCTCGCGGCGTAGACCGTCTCGACGTCCGAGCGCCAGCCGAGGAAGCGCACGTTGCGGCGCCCCGCCTGCTCTGGAGCGCGGGGAGCAGGTCGCCCTCGCCGACGACGGCGAACACCGCCGACGGGTGCGCGGTCGCGCAGCGCCTTGGCCAGCTCGAGGAACCGGTCGGGCCGCTTGATGGCCGGTCAGCCGGGCCACGAGCACGACGACCGTGGCGTCCGCGGGCAGGCCCAGCGCTGCCCGAGCGACCGCCCGGCTCGGAACGGGCGGCAGCGCGATGCCCGGTGGGACGACGGCGTACTGCTCGGCGCCGTCCGATGCCGGCCGCGAGGAGGTCGTCGCGCACCTGGCTGCCCACGGCGACCAGGCGGGTGCTGCCGCTGGCCAGAGCCCGCTCGACCTGGACGACGCCGCGGGTCACGGCAGGGGAGAAGTAGCCGTGGAGCAGGTGCCCGTGGAACGTGTGCACGACGGCGGGGACGCCCGCAGCCGTCGCGCCGCGACCCGGCCGAGGACGCCGGCCTTCGCCGTGTGCGTGTGCACGACGTGCGGCCGGAAGCGGCGCACCTCGGCGGACCAGCTGGCGCAGCGCGCGGACGTCGTCGAGCGCGTCGCGGGGAGCGGCCCGAGCCCGCGCACCGGGGTGAGCGGCAGGCCGGGCGCCCGGAGCGCGACGTAGTCGGCCTCGCCCTGGACCGACGGAGCCGGTGAGCAGGCGGTGGTCGAAGCGTGCCGGCGTCCATGCCCTCGACCAGGCCCGTCACCTGCAGCGCCGGTCCGCCGACGTTCATCCGGGCGATCACCCGCAGGACGCGCAGGCGGGGGCTCGACACGCCGTCACGCTAGCCGTCCACGCGGGCCGACCTGCAGGTCACAGTGTGGTTACCCTGCGCCCGCGGCGACAGGATGCGTGCCCTCCGGGCCGAACCCTGCGCGTCGTCGGACGTCCTACGACGTAGCACCCCCGTCCCGGCCGGAAGGCCGTCGAGAGGAACACCATGCTCAGCTTCCCCCGCCCGGTGCGGACCGCGGTGGTGGGCGCGGCTGCCGCCGCGACCGTCGTCGCCGGGCTCACAGTCCTGACGTCCACTCCGGCCAGCGCCGCCTCGGCCAACAGCCTGCGCATCGAGGCGGTCTACCCCGACGACCGCAGCGGCTCGGCGGGCACCTGCCAGATCTTCCGCGCGGTCCCGACCGACCAGCTGGGCCGGACCCCCTCGGACAGCGGCACGATCGTCATCACGCTGAAGGAGAACCCCAAGTCCGACGCGCAGGACGTCGACTTCTGCCTGCCCCCGACCGCCCCGGACGGGCGCACGGGCGTGCGGGTCGACCACGGCTACTACACGAACGGCGTCCCCGCGCCCGGGGACCCGCCGACGGCCGGCACGCGCCAGCGGTACGCCGCCGGGCGCAGCGTCACGCCGCCCGCCGCCACGAGCACCCCCGGCGGGACCCCGCAGACCGAGAACAGCCCGGACGTCGCGAACGGCGACGCTGCTCGTCCGACCCGCTCGTCGGCGACGACACCAACCCAACGGGCGTCGACTACGTCGACGACGTCAGCTACCGCACCGACGCCGGCATCACCAACCAGCGACTTCGTGGAGTTCGGCGTCGTCGGCCTCGTGCCTGGCAGCGCCTTCATCGACGCCCGCATCGAGCGCGGCAACGACGACGTCAACGCGGCGCCCGGCAGACGGTGACCTTCACCAAGGGCGGCCAGGAGCAGAGCGTGCAGGCGTACAACGCCGTGACCGAGCATCGTCCCCGACCGCAGCAGCTACACCGCGGTGCAGTCGCCGAGCACCCCCGCCGTCCATCGACCTGACGCTGCTCAACGACGCTCGCGACACGGTCCAGGGCGTCACGCCCGAGCTTCCGCGTCCAGAACGGCCCAACGCCAGCAGCACGAACCGCTCCTGCACCGAGAGCACGAACTTCGGCAAGAGCCAGTGCAGCTACCTCGGCGCGCTGCCGGGCACGGACACGATCCTCGTCTGGGTCAACCACAGCGCCGCCCCCGGCAGCACGGCCACGCCCGGGCCGGACGCGGGGGAGCCGACGGAGCAGCTCACCGTGACGACCTTCGCCGCGCCGTCCGCGGCCGGGCAGGCGCGCTTCATCGACCTGACCCCGGACGCGCCCACGTCGCAGGCGGCGGGGACCACCAAGGCCTTCACCGCAACGGTCACCGACGCCGCCGGCGCTCCGGTGCAGGGCGCGCAGGTCGGCTTCGAGGAGACCGGCCCAGGCCAGCTCGACGGCGGCTTCTCGGCGGACGGGACGACGTCGACGATCACGGTCGCCACCGGTCCGGACGGCCGGGCCCAGGCGTCGAGCACGGTCCGCGCGAGCGAGAGCGGCACGCAGACCGTCACCGCCCGCCTGCAGGCCGCGAGCACGCAGTGCGGACAGGTCTTCAACGGCCAGACCGGCCGCTGCACCGACACGACGACCAACACCGTGAACGCCGCGGCGTCCCCGTCCCCGTCCGTGACCGCCAGCGCGTCGGCGACCCCGTCGGCATCGGCGTCCTCGTCCGCGTCGCCGTCGGCCAGCGCCACGCCGAGCACCACCCGCAGCGCCACCCCCTCGGCCAGTGGTTCGGGCGCGCCCGCTCCGGCCTGCACCGTGCCGGCGAGCATCTCGCTGGACCGCGACACCATCATCGCCACCGGCTCGGCGCAGATCACCGTCCGGGCCACGCCGAACAGCGTCGTCGAGGTGCTCGCCTACAGCCGGCCGTCCACCGCGTTCCGCGTCGTCCGGCAGATCGAGGTCGGGGGTGACGGCGTGGCGACCGACCGCATCGTCCCGCCGACCAACACCCGCCTGTACGCCCAGCAGCAGGGCTGCGACGCGTCGGAGAGCATCGTGCTCAACGTCCGGACCCAGATCAGCCTGAACGTGGTCCGCAACGGCGTCCGCAACTACACCTTCAGCGGGCGGCTGCTGCCGGCCCGGCCGAACGGCCTCATCGCGTCGCTCTACCGCGTCACGAGCGACGGGCGCCAGATCCTGACGGCGCAGCAGCGGGCCAACGCCGCTCCCGGTCAGGCCGGCTACGACGCCAGCCGCCCGGCGGGGTCCTACACGATCACCCGCCAGTTCACGGGGTCCGGCCGGTTCGGCTTCGTCGTGCGGACGGGGCAGGACCTGCAGAACGCCCCCGGCTCCTCGAACGTCCGCTCGCTGGCGGTGTTCTAGGCACCTCGGCGGGAGGGCCGTCCGCTCCGAGCGGCTCAGCCCGACCACCCCTGCAGCCCGATGGAGGAGGGCGGCCCCGCGCGGGGCCGCCCTCCTCCCGTGCGTGCCGCGGGTGCTGCTGGGGCCCGGGTGACGGTGCCTTGCCCTAGCCTGACGTCGTACGCAGGCCGTCTGCCGAGCAACCGCGCGAGCATCCCGACGTCCTACGTTGTACGTGCTGTGCGAGCTCGTCTCGCACCCACGACGGGCCAGCCCGTCACCTCGACCTCGTCGCACTCGCGGCGGGCATCCACCGGAAGGACCCCGCATGACCCGTACGTCCCGGGCGCTCAAGCGCCTCGGCGTGGCCGGCGTCGCGCTCGTCACGATCGGAGCCGGCATGCCGGCCCTGCTCGCCACCAGCGCGTCTGCCGCAGTCGCGACCTCCATCACCATCACGCCGTCCACGCAGTCCGGTGCGACCGGTACCTGCCAGGTCTTCACGATCCAGGCACTCGACGCCAACGGCGGCGCGCCCGACACGGGCACGGTCACCGTCGAGCTGACGGACCCGTCCGGCAACGACGCGGCCAACGCGACGACTGCTGACGACTCCGCCCAGTTCTGCGTCGCGGCCTCGAACACGAGCCCGACCTTCACCGCGAACTCGAGCACCCTGGCCGTCACCGGCGCGACCAACCGCCGCACCGCCCAGGTCACGACGGACTCCACCGGCAAGGCCACCTTCGGCATCGTCGACTCGCAGGAGGAGACCGTCAGCGTGCGCGCCTTCACCGGTGCCGACCGCACGTTCGACCCGAACACCGAGGCCCAGTCGGCCGCGGCGAGCGCCGTCTTCACCCCGGGCTCCGGCACCAACACGCCGAACCCGAGCAACCAGACGGCCGCCGACAACGCGCGCACCCTCACCGAGGTCCCGCAGGACGCCGACGACCCGACCACGGTCGCCGGTGGCAGCCAGGTCATCCAGGTCGTCGTGAAGAACACCGCCGGTGACGAGGTCGCCGGCGCGACGCCGCGCTACGTCGTGCAGTCCGGTGGGGCCAACTCCGCCGGGACGACGGGCAACGCCACGGCGCCGACCGGCACCTGCTCGGTCAGCAACAACGCCGGCGTGTCCACCTGCACCGTGCCGGTCGCCAACGCCGGCTCGGACAAGGTCCTGGTCTTCCTCAACCAGACCACCGGCACCACCACCGGTGCGGACGCGGGCGAGCCGCAGGTCGTCGTGACCCGGACGACGGCCACGGCCCCGTCCACCGACGCGACCACGGCGCGCAACGTGGACCTCACCCCTGAGGGCCCGGCCACCGCGCCGTCCGGCACCGACCGCACCTTCAGCGCCCGCGTCACCGACGTCACGGGCCGCGCGGTCCAGGGCGTCACCGTCACCTTCTCCGAGGACGGCCTCGGCTTCCTCGTGGGTGCGGGCAGCGCCGGCACCGTCACGGCGGTCACCAACAACCTGGGTGTCGCCACGGCCGTCCTGCGTTCGGCTGACGGTGCCACCGGCCAGTCCGTCGTCTCGGCCTCGCTGCCGAGCACGGGCAACCAGTGCGCCCAGGCCGCCGGCACGCCGGCCGGCTCCACGGCGGGCAACTGCACCGACTCCGAGGTGACGAACTTCGTGGTCGCCAGTGCCTCCCCGAGCCCCTCGGCGTCGGCCCCGGCCTCGCCGTCGGCGTCTGCCTCCCCGACGGCCTCGACGTCGCCGACCACTGCCCCGAGCAGCCCGGCCGCCTCGTCGTCGCCGACCGGCGGCAACGTCGCCTGCCCGGCCACCCCGCCGACGGTCACCTTCGAGCGCAGCACGATCATCGCCACCGGCTCCACCGGTGTCACGGTGTCGGGCGCTCCGGCGAACAGCACCATCGACCTGCTCGCCTACAGCCAGCCGAGCCGCGTCTTCCGCGTCGTGCGCTCCGCCGAGATCAACGCCAGCGCCACGCCGGCCCAGTTCCGCATCGTGCCGCCGACCAACACCCGGGTCTACGCCCAGGTGCGCGGCTGCACGACGGACGCGGCCCGCTACAGCGTCGTCCTCAACGTCCGCACCCAGCTCTCGCTGAACGTGGTCCGCAACGGGACGCGCAACTACACCTTCAGCGGCCGGGCCCTGCCCGCCCGCCCGGGCGGTCTGATCGTCTCGCTCTACCGCGTCACCGACGAGCGGTCGTCAGATCCTGACCGCCCAGGCCCGCGCCAACGCGTCGACCGGCGGCTACAGTCATCAACCGCCAGTTCACGGGCAGCGGCCGCTTCGGCTTCGTCGTCCGCACCGGCCAGGACCTGCAGAACGCGCCTGGCTCCTCCAACGTCCGTTCGCTCGCTCGTCTTCTAGAGCTGCACTGACCGAGGAACAGCTCGACCCGGCGGGGCGGGTTCGCCAGAGCCCGCCCCGACGGGGCACCACCTGAACGACGCGTGACAGAAGGGCGGCCCTCACGAGGGCCGCCCTTCTGCGTCGGCCAGGACCTGCGTGGTGAAGGCTGGGGGCATGCCCGCCTCCATCGACCCCGAGCGCCTGCCGACCAGCGCCGACCACCCCGTCCCGGAGAAGCAGCGGGGCCCGGTGACGCTGCGCCGCGGCCAGGTCCAGGCCACGACCACCGACCAGCGCCTGCTGGACAGCCGCGGCCCGGCGGACTGGGTGCACCAGGACCCGTGGCGCGTCCTGCGCATCCAGACGGAGTTCGTGGAGGGCTTCGGCCTGCTGGCCGAGCTGCCGCGCGCGGTCAGCGTCTTCGGCAGCGCCCGGACGCCGCAGGACGCCCCGGAGTACGCGCTGGCCCGCGAGCTCGGCGGCGCGCTCGCCGACGCCGGCTGGGCCGTCATCACCGGCGGCGGACCGGGGATCATGGAGGCGACCAACCGCGGGGCCTCCGAGGCGGGCGGGCTGTCGGTGGGCCTCGGGATCGAGCTGCCCTTCGAGCAGAGCCTGAACCAGTGGGTGGACCTGGGCCTGGAGTTCCGCTACTTCTTCGCGCGCAAGACGATGTTCGTGAAGTACGCGCAGGCCTTCGTGATCATGCCGGGCGGCTTCGGGACGATGGACGAGCTCTTCGAGGCGCTCACCCTCGTCCAGACCCGGAAGGTCAACCAGTTCCCCGTGATCCTCATGGGGACCGCGTTCTGGAGCCCGCTGCTCGACTGGCTGAAGGGCACGCTCGCCGCACAGGGCTACATCGCGGCGGGGGACCTCGACCTGTTCACGGTGACCGACGACGTGGCGGAGGCGGTCCAGCTCATCGACGCGGCGTACGAGGAGCGCACGGACAAGCCGCCGGTCGCCACGGGTGAGGAGCACCTCGGCGACGGCGAGGGGACCTAGTCACAAAGGACCATGCGGAGGGGGTGCGTGCGCGCCGATCCCTCTAGCAACGCCGGGTCCCGTCCCGGGGTCGCTGCGAGGAGTCCTCTGGTGCGTGCACGTCCGATCGTCGCCCTGTCGGCCACCCTGGCGCTGCTCGGCGGCGGATCCGCCCTCGGGGCGGTCGGGGACACCGCCGACGGCCCGGCTGCCGGGTCGGCCGCGAGCACGCTGACGCTGCTGGACGTCGGTCTCGGCGGCAAGAGCGTCTCGCTGCTCGAGCTCGCCCTGCGCAGCGACACCCTCGCCGGCCAGCCCACGACCTCCTTCGTCGTGACGCCGCTGTCGGTCGACGGGACGGCCTACGGCCGCCAGTCCCTGAGCAGCCGGTCCGCGGCCCTGCCGGCTGTCGACACCACCGCTCTCGCCCCCGCGGCCGTCAGCGCCCTCGCGGCGGCCCGCAGCCCACTGGTCGACGTGAGCGTCGACGGCGGCTCCTCACGTGCCGGAACCACGTCCCTGGGGGCGGTCAGCGTCCTCGGCCTCCCGCTGACGCTGGACGGCAGCACCTCCATCTCCTCCGTCGTCGACGGCGCCGGCGCGTCCGGGAGCAAGACGCTGACGGTGTCGGAGCTCGCCCTGCCGAGCGTGGCGGACCTCCTCGCCGCGCTGGGCCTCGACCTGCGGGCCCTGCCGACGGGGACCTTGACCGACGTCCTCGAGCAGCTCGACCTCGGGACCCCGGCGACCGCTGCCGCGCAGGCCGCGCTCGAGGAGGTCCTCGCGCCGCTGCTGCCGCAGATCGCCCCGGCGGAGGCGCTCGTGGCGCAGGTCGACGACCAGGTTCGGTCGGTCCTGGCGGACGTGGAGGCGGCGCGCGCGGCCCTCGTCCCGGCCACCACCGCCCTCAACGACGCCACGCGCGCGCTCGGCGGACTTCGCGGGCTTCCCGGTGGCAGCGGCCTGCGCCGTGGCAGCCTCGTCGGTCTCGACCCGCTCCCGACGCTGGCGTCCCAGCCCGTCACCTCCGTCCTGCCGGCGGCCGTGGCCCCGGTCACGGGGGTGCTCCAGCCCGTCCTCCAGCCGCTGCCGGTACCGGCGAGCGAGCCGGTCACGGCGCCGGTCACCGACCTCGTCCAGGACGTCGTGCAGCCCGTGCTGCAGAACCCGGGCAGCACCGTGGACGCCGCGCTGGACGCCGCGCTGGGCGCGGTGACCCAGCCGGTGCTGACGCCCGTCGTCGACGCGCTCCCGACGCTGCCGGCCGTCCTGCCGCTGCCCACGCTGCCGGTCGTGATCCCGGTCAGCCTGCAGCCGGTCGCGGACGCGTACACCACGGCCAAGGCCACCTACGACCGCGCTCTGCAGACCGTCCGGGACGCCGAGGCCGCGCTGCTCACGGTCACGGCGCAGCTGGCGGACGCGAAGAGCACGGTCGAGGCCCTGCTCGCGCCGCAGAAGGCGCGGGTCGACGCGCTGGTCAGCTCGGTCGTCGGAGCCCTCGACGCCACGCCGCTGCTCAGCCTGGACCGGCTCGAGGTGACGACGCGCTCGGCGGCGACCAGCGCGTCGGCCGGTGGTCAGTCGGCGGAGGTGGTCGGAGGCGAGGTGCAGGGCCTCCGGGTCCTCGGCGCCGACGTGCTCCTGTCCGCCCTGGGCACCAGCGAGGTGAGCGTCCTCGACCTGGCCGGCCCCGCCAAGGCGAGGGTGGACGGCGCGATCAGCGCTCTCACCACGGGCCTGTCCTCGACCCTCTCCGCGGTGCCGGGGCTGCCCGCCCTGGAGGTGCCCGCACCCAGCATCGAGCTGCTGACCCGGGCCACGTCGACGAGCGTCGCCGACGGCTTCGGCGTGGCCGGATCGGCCCTGCGCGCCGTGAGCGTCACGTGGCCGGGCATCACCGTCCCGGCTGCCGCCGCCCTGCCGGCCGCCGCGACCCTTCCTGCCGTCGCCGGGCTGCCGCACTGCCGCGCCTGCCCGCCCTGCGCACCGCATCCCTGGTGAGCAGCGCCGGCGACGTCCTCAGCCAGCCCCTGACGCTCGACGTGGCGACGCTGCAGGACCGCGCCACCTTCCGGCCGGCCCGCACGAGCCTCCAGCCGCCGGCTGCGGCCCCGGTGACCGGCGCTCCCACGGCCGGCGCTCCGACCGCCGGCGCCCCGGTGACAGGCGCGCCCACCACCGGCGCGCCCACGACCGGCACCCCGACGACCGGCACCCCGACGACCGGCACCCCGAGGACCGGCACCCCGAGGACCGGCAGCCCGACCACTGGCATGCCGCGGGCGGGCACTCCGCCGACCGTGGCCACCGGGCAGCAGCTGCCGCGGACGGGTACCAGCGCCGACCCGAGCGTCCTGGCGCTGCTCCTGGTGGCGGCCGGTCTCGGGCTGCACCGGCGGTACCGCACGGCCTAGCGTCGGGCCCGTGGCGGCCATCTGCGTGTACTGCGCGTCCAGCACCAGGATCGCCCCGTCCTACGTCGCGCTCGCGACCGAGGTCGGGCACGCGATCGGGGAGCGGGGCCACACGCTGGTCTCCGGCGGCGGAGACCTGTCGATGATGGGCGCGGTGGCCAGGGCAGCCCGCGCGGCGGGGGCGCACACCACCGGGGTGATCCCGAGCGCGCTGCTCGACCTCGAGGTGGGGGACCGGGACGCCGACGAGCTGCTCGTCGTCGACGACATGCGCACCCGCAAGGGGCTGATGGACGCACGGGCCGACGCCTTCCTCACGCTCCCGGGTGGGATCGGGACGCTGGAGGAGCTCTTCGAGGTGTGGGTCGCACGCAGCCTCGGCCTGCACAGCAAGCCGGTGGTGGCTCTCGACGTGGACGGGCTGTACGCCCCGCTGCGCGCCCAGGTCGCCCTCATGGTCGAGCGGGGCTTCGTGCGGCAGCCGGCCACGCTCGCTCTCACCTGGACGTCGAGCGTCGCGGAGGCGCTGGACGTCCTCGAGAGCGAGCTGCAGACGGCGGCGCCGATGCAGCCGCTCGCCGAGGAGGTGCTGGAGGCCGACGTCGAGGCGGCGCCCGGCCAGTGACGGGCCTCGCGACCGGCGGAGCGCTCGCACGACGTCCCGGGGAGTCGCCGGCGCACTCCGTCGACGGCCCTCGACGGCCGGTGCCCGCTCGGCGCCCGGGCGACGTAGCCTCGACGTCATGACCGCCCGTCCGCAGCTCGCGCTGCCCCTGCTCGCCCTGGTGCTGCTGACCGCCTGCACCGTGGACAGCAGCAGCAGCAGCTCGGCGAAGCCCGGCGCGACGCCCTCGCCGAAGGTCCTGCTCTCGCAGGAGGGCCAGGGCTCCACGTCCACGGCGTCCTTCACGACCCAGGCGGCGTGGGACGTGCAGTACAGCTACGACTGCCCCGGCGGGGCGGCCCGCCCGTTCAAGATCTTCGTGCAGCGGGCCGGCGACCCCGTCAACGTGCTGGCCGACAGCCCCGACGCCACCGGCGAGTCCGGCGAGCGCACCGCCCGCTGGCCGCACGGCGGCAGCTACTCCCTGAAGGTCGACAGCACGTGCACGTGGACCGTCGAGGTCCTCGAGGGCTGATCAGGTCCAGTACAGGACGCGGCAGCCGGGCAGCCGTTCGGCGATCGCGTCCTCGAACCACCCCCGCAGCTCACCCATCACGTCCTTCGGGTAGACGTGCTTGACCGCGCCGTACTTGCCGCGCTTGGTCGTCCGCCGGGTCTCGTCCATGTCGAGCTGCGTGCGCGGGTACCAGCCCAGCAGCACCTCCTTGCTGCCCGGCGTGAAGCGGTGGGTGATCAGCTCGGCGGTGAGGTCCAGGGCGGGCACGTCGGCGACGGCAGCGGCCACGAGGTCGAGCAGGTGGCCGTACTCCTGCCGCCAGTCCGGCACCGGCATGATCGGGGCGATCGTCAGCCCGACCGGGTAGCCGGCCAGCGCCAGCACCCCCAGCGCGGCGACCCGCTCCTCGAGCCGGGCCGTACCGCCTTCCATCCGCGTCGTGATCGGCAGGGCGTTGACCGAGAAGCGGACCCTGGTGCGGCCGCGGTGTGGGACTGAGGTGAAGGTGGAGACGTCGGCGTACTTCGTCGTCCAGCGCAGCTGGACCGGCGCGTCCCAGCCGCCGAAGAACTCCGTCGCCCGGCGCCACGAGCCGGTGAGGTGCTCGAGCGCCAGCGGGTCGGTGTAGCAGGACGCCTCGAAGGTCGTCCCCTCCTCCGGGCGGCGCTTGGCGGTGCCGACGTACGGCTCGAGGCCGGCCAGGACCTCGTCGAGGTCGGCGTACACCCGCGTCACGGGCGGGCCGGACAGCGAGCCGGCGAGGTAGCAGTACTGGCAGTGCGCCGGGCAGCCCTCGGCGAGGTCGAAGCGCCAGTCGGCGCTCGGCGCGATCGGCTGCAGCTTCCGCCGCGACGGCGGGCTCACGACGATCGCCATCGTGGACTTCGCGCGGACGTACGTCTGCCGCTCGTCCTCGCCGCGCACCCCCGTCAGCCGGTTGGCCGGCAGCCGCTCGACCTCGAGGCCGAGCGCCTCCACCCGCTCGACGATCCGCAGCCCGTGCGGGTGGTCGAGGGCCGCAGGCGTGATGACCACCCGCTTCGGGGTCCACCGGCGTGCGGGTCGTGCGGGCGGGGCGAGCGCCGACAGGTCGCGGGTCGGCACCTGCTCGCCGCTCGCGTCGTGGCTCGCGGAGAGCTCAGGGGCCAGCGGCACGTCGAGGTCCACGGCCGTGTCCGGGTCAGGGGTCACGTGCACGTCCTGCCCGCGGGGGCGTGGGAGCATCCCGGCCGTGGTCACCATCCTCGCCCTGCTGGCGGTCCTCGGCGTCCTCGTCGCAGCCGCCTTCCTCAGCACCCGCGAGGAGCCCCTGCTCGCGGACGCCCCCCGCGACGCCGCCGACCTGCCCCTGCCGGACGGCCCGCTCGCGCCCGAGGACGTGCGCCGGCTGCGCTTCTCGCTCGCCCCGCGCGGCTACCGGATGTCCGAGGTCGACGTCGCGCTCGAGCGCCTGCAGGCCGAGCTCGCCGACCGGGACCGCCGCATCGGCCTGCTCGAGGCAGCGGCGGAGGGGAGCAGCCCGGCGACGGAGGTACGGGAGGCGACGGTGGCGGACCTGCCGGTGACGCCGGCGCCCGCGCCGGTCGCTGCCGAGGCGCCGGTGCCCCAGCAGGCCCCCGAGGCCGCGGTCCCGCAGCCGCTCGTCGAGCAGCCGGCCGTCCAGGCGCCGACCGTCGAGCAGCCCGCGGTCCCGCAGCCGCTCGTCGAGCAGCCCGCGGTCCCGCAGCCGCTCGTCGAGCAGCCCGCTCTCCAGGAGCCCCTGACCCAGCAGCCGGCCGAGCAGGTCCGGCCCGGCGCCACCGCCCTCCCTCCGCTCCCGCCCGTCGCTGCCGCCCCGCCCGTCGACGCCGCCCCGCCCGTCGACGCCGCCCCGCCCGTCGATTCACCGCCTGCCGACGTCCCGCCTGCCGACGTCCCCGGCGAGCCCGCCCCGCTCCCGCCGGCCGACCTCGGCACCGGCCTGCTCACCCCGGAGCCGGACCGCCAGCAGTAGCGGGCCAGGACGACCGGCGGCACGATCACCCCGTGACCGCCACCCTCGTCCTCACCGTCGACGTCGACGCCCCCGTCGAGCGCACCTGGGCCGGTGCCACCGACTGGGCCGGCCAGGGCGAGTGGATGCTCGGCACCCGCGTGCAGCCGACCAGGAACGACGGCCAGGGCGTCGGCGGCAGCATCGAGGCCTTCACCGGCGTCGGCCCGCTCGGCTTCCTGGACACGATGGACATCACGCTCTGGGAGCCGCCGCACCGCTGCCACGTGCTGCACACCGGCCGGATCGTGAAGGGCACCGGCGCCTTCGAGGTCGAGCCCCGCGAGCAGGGCACGAGCCGGTTCGTCTGGCGCGAGGACCTCGAGCTGCCCCTCGGACTGCTCGGCCGGCTGGGCTGGCCGTTGGTGAAGCCGTTCTTCGCGTACGGCGTGAAGCTCTCGCTGAAGCGCTTCGCCCGCTGGGTGGAGGCGGGGCGTCCTGCATGATCGTCAGAAGGTTCGACGGCCTCAGCGACGCAGGAGCCCGCTGACGCCGTCGATCCTTCTGCGGATCACCAGGCGGCGGGCCTCAGCGGCCTGAGAAGACCGGCGGCTGCTTGGCCAGGAAGGAGCGGACCGCTGCCCGGTGGTCCTCGGTGTCGCCGGCCCGCGTCTGCAGCTCGTCCTCCTTGGCGAGGGCGTCCACCAGCGAGGACGTCGCGGCGTACCGCACCGACTCCTTGATGCACGCGTAGGCCGCGGTGGGGCCGGCGGCCAGCCGCACTGCCAGCTCCTGGGCGGCGGGCAGCACCTGCTCGGGCGCCACGACGGCGTTGAGCAGCCCCATCTCCAGCGCCTGCTCGGTCGTGAACGGCTCGGCCAGCAGCAGCAGGGCCTGCGCGCGTCCCGCGCCGACGAGGCGGGGGAGCGACCAGGACAGCCCGGAGTCGGCGGTCAGCCCGATGCCGGCGAAGGCGGTCGTGTAGCGCGCGCCGGCTGCGCCGATGCGGAAGTCCAGCGCGCAGGCGATCCCGAGCCCTGCGCCCGCCGCGGTGCCGTTGACCGCCGCGATCGTGGGGATCGCCAGCCCCGCCAGCATCGTGACCAGCGGGTTGTAGTGGTCGCGCACGGTCGACAGCGGCGCGTCCGACCCGGCCTCGAGCAGGTCCGCGTGCTCGCGCAGGTCCTGGCCGACGCAGAAGGCGCGCCCGGAGCCGGTCAGCACCAGCGCCCGGACGGCCGCGTCGTCCCGCACCGAGCGGACGGCGTCGAGCAGCGCCAGCTTGGCCTCGACGGTGAGGGCGTTCATGCCCTCGGGACGGTTCAGGGTGATCGTGGCGACGGCGCCGGCGCGCTCGAGCAGGACGAGGTCGGACACGGGAGCAGGCCTTCCGTCGGGGGTCGGCAGCAGGATGGCAGACGCCCCCGCTCCCCGCCCGAGCCGGGCGTACGGGACACTGTTGGTCACGCACCCCCGGACCCGGGGGCGCGGCACGGCACGACGTTGGAGGTTGGCAGATGGCGGCCATGAAGCCGCGGACCGGCGACGGTCCGATGGAGGTCACCAAGGAAGGTCGCGGCATCGTCATGCGCGTCCCGCTCGAGGGTGGTGGCCGGCTCGTCGTCGAGCTGAACGCCGACGAGGTCGCGGAGCTCCGCGACGCGCTCGCTGCCGTCCTCGCCTAGCGTGCCGCCCGCGCGCCGCACGGCCCGCTTCCCCGCGGTCCCGCTGCCGACCGTCGCGCTGGCGGCCGAGCTGCCGGAGGCCGAGACCACGGCCCTGCCCACCGTCAGCGACGACGGCAGCGCCCGGCTGCCGGGGGCGCCGGTCGACGACCTGTCGGACGTGCTCAGCCGCGAGAAGGCGAAGGGCACGGCCGGCGAGCTGGTGGCCCTGCCGGCGACCGACAGCGGCCGGGTGCTGCTGCTCGGCACCGGTGACGCCACGCCGGCCGACCTGCGCAAGGCCGGTGCGGCGCTGGCCCGCCGGGCCAAGGACAGCGCGAGCCTGGCCGTCGACCTGCGCGCGGCGGTCCCGGACGGCGCCGGCCTGCGCGCGCTGGTCGAGGGGCTGCTGCTCGGCTCGTACTCCTTCAGCCGCAAGAAGGAGCCTCAGTCGCGGGCGCTCCGCACGATCACCCTGGTCGGCCCGACGGACCAGGTGGCGCTCGAGGCCGCGGTGAGCACGAGCGCGGCCACCGCGGCCGCGCGCGACCTGGTGAACACGCCGTCGCTGGAGAAGACGCCGGAGTGGCTCGCCGGCGCCGCGAAGGACCTGCTCGGCGGCCTCGACGTGAAGGTGCTCGACGAGAAGGCGCTCACGAGCCGCGGCTTCGGCGGGATCATCGGCGTCGGGCAGGGGTCGACCCGGCCGCCGCGGCTGATCGAGGCGCACTACGACGGGACCACGGCGAGGGACAGCAAGGCCCACGTCGTGCTCGTCGGCAAGGGCATCACGTTCGACACCGGCGGCCTGTCGCTCAAGCCGAACGCCGGCATGCTCGACATGAAGGCCGACATGGGCGGCGCCGCCGCCGTGCTGGCCACGGTCCGCGCCGTGGCCGACCTGCGCCTGCCGATCAGGGTCACCGCCCTGGCCGCCGCCGCGGAGAACATGCCGTCCGGCACCGCCCAGCGTCCCGGCGACGTCCTCACGCAGTACGGCGGCCAGACCGTCGAGGTGCTCAACACCGACGCCGAGGGCCGGCTCGTGCTGGCCGACGCGATCGCCTACGCCGACCGGGACCTCAAGGCCGACGTCATCGTCGACGTCGCCACGCTGACCGGCGGCATGCTGGTCGCGCTCGGCAAGAAGGTCGCCGGCCTGTTCGCCAACGACGAGGCACTCGCCGCGCAGCTCGAGGCGGCGGCCGAGGCGTCCGGCGAGCCGCTGTGGCGGCTGCCGCTGGTCGAGGACTACCGCGTGGCGCTCGACTCGCCGATCGCCGACCTGCGCAACATCGGCGAGCCGAGGCTCAAGCTCAACGGCGGCTCCATCACGGCGGCGCTGTTCCTGCGGGAGTTCACCGGCGGGCGGCCGTGGGCCCACCTCGACATCGCCGGGCCGGCGATGGCCGGGGGCGACGACGACGAGAAGACCAAGGGCGGCACCGGCTACGGCGTGCGCCTGCTGACCGCCTGGCTGACCGAGCTCTCTCGTACGAAGGGACGCCGCTGATGTACGGCCTCACCGTCCGCTGGTCCCTGATGGGGACGCCTGCGGGCACCGACCAGCTGCTGCGCGACTACGTGCGGGACACCTCGGGACCGCGCTTCACCGGCATGGCCGGGCTGGTGCAGAAGACCTGGCAGATGGCGCCCGGCGGCTTCTTCAGCGGCGTCTACGTGTGGAAGACCGCCGAGGCGCGGGCGGCCTTCCTCGAGGAGTTCCGCGCGAACCCCTCGCCGGTCAGCCAGCTCGTGGGCCAGGACCCGGACATCGTGCAGGAGTGGGAGCTGGTCGGCGTCGCGGTCGGCGGCGACGGGCCGCTCAGCACGTAGTCCCAGAGGCTCTGCACGCCGGTAGGGTGACCACATGCGCCTCATGCTGCTCGTCGGGCTCGGCCTCACGCTCGTCGGGTGCAGCTTCGAGGAGGCCCCGGTGCCGTCCGCGTCCGGGAGCGCCGTTCCGAGCGTCCGGCCGGCCCTTCCCGCCGCGACGTCTGCCGCCCTCATCACCGGGCTCTCCACCATCAGCCCTGCGCTCGTCGCGGACCAGGAGGCGGCGGTCCGGAACAGCCAGGAGATCTGCGACGATGTCGCCATGCAGAAGCCTGCTGCCGAGATCCTCAACAACGCGCGCGTGCGCTTCGTGCAGGGGACGGCCCCGAACCTCACGGTGCTGCAGGGACAGGCCATCTTGTCGACCGTGAGGGCGAACCTCTGCCCTGGAGCTCCGTCAGCCGCGCCGACCTCGTGACAGGAGCGCGTTGTGCAAGTGCTCGCCGCCTTCCTCGCTGACGAGGCGCAGGCCACCGGAGGGCGACTGGACGTACGAGGTGCCTGCTGGGACTCCTTGACGGCGCCCAGGTTCCCGGCGCGACACCCGCTGAACCTGGTCCTCCTCCTGCAACCGGCGCGCGGTGATCGCACGTTGCACGCCGGAGTCGTCGAGGTGACGGGGCCACAAGGGGAGCTCGCGCTACGGGTCGGGTTCGAGGTGGGGGTCGCGTCGCACGCTGAGCAGGTGCCTGTCGTCATCAGCGGCAGCGCCACCTTCACGCAGGCTGGCCGACGCAGGATTGCCGTCACACTCGGCGCGAAGGGGCGGTCGGGGCTCGAGTTCGACGTGCATGCTGCCCCCGTGGGACACCAGACGATCGACTGGGCTGCGGCAGGCCTCAACGGGCCGCTGACGCCCTAGGAGCTGGTGCGGGCCGCCACCAGCAGCCCGGTGCCGACCGGCACCGCCCCCGCCACGAAGCGCTCGTCGTCCCGCAGCGCCTTGGCGAACTCCCGCTGCGCCACCGTGTCGGCGTCCCGCGCGGACGCCTCCGCGACCCGGCCGCCGCCGAGGGCGCCGGCGAAGGCCACGATCCCGCCGGGGCGCAGCAGCCGGACGGCGGCGTTGAGGTAGTCGCCGTTCTCCGCGCGGTTGGCGTCGCAGAACAGCAGGTCGTACGCCCCGTCGGACAGCCGGGGGAGGACCTCGAGGGCGCGGCCGTGGATGAGGCGGGCGCGGCCCGCGGGGACGCCGGCCTCGGCGAGCGAGGTCTTGGCCAGCCGCTGGTGCTCGCCCTCGGCGTCGACGCTGGTGAGGATGCCGCCCTCGCGCATGCCGGCCAGCAGCCACAGCGAGGAGACGCCTGCGCCGGTGCCGAGCTCGACGACGGCCTTGGCGCTCGCGGCGGCGGCCAGGAAGCGCAGGGCCGCGCCGGTGGCCGGGTCGACGGCGGCGACGCCCACCTCGGCGGCGCGCTGGCGGGCCGCGAGCAGCGGCGGCTCCTCGGGCTGCCAGGCGGCGACCCACTCCGCCACCGCGGCGCCCTCGATGGGCCCGGCGCCCTTGCCCTTGGTCGTGCTGCCCGACTCGATGACGGCCTCCGGAGGTGCGCTGGCGGGATGTCGGCGGCAGCCTAACGGGGAACGGCCACCCGCTTGAGGGCGTTGAGGAGGAGGACCGCTTCACACGCCCCTCACAGGGAGGCTGGGCACGATGTCGACGACAGCGCTGCTGGGCACGCCCGGAGGAGGTGAGGTGGTCCTGAACGAGGACCTGTGGACGCCGCCGTCCTGGGACGACGTCGTGCGCACGCACTCCGCCCGCGTCTACCGGCTCGCCTACCGCCTCACCGGCAACCAGCACGACGCCGAGGACCTCACGCAGGAGGTCTTCGTCCGCGTCTTCCGGTCGCTGTCGAGCTACACGCCCGGCACGTTCGAGGGCTGGCTGCACCGGATCACGACGAACCTGTTCCTCGACACCGTCCGCCGCAAGGCGCGCATCCGCTTCGACGCCCTGCCCGGACGACGCCGAGCGGCTGCCGAGCAAGGACCGCGGGCCCGCGCAGGTCTACGACGAGACGCACTTCGACCACGACGTGCAGGCCGCGCTGGACGCCCTCCCGCCGGACTTCCGCGCTGCGGTCGTGCTGTGCGACCTCGAGGGCCTGTCGTACGACGAGATCGCTGCGACGCTCGGCATCAAGATCGGCACCGTCCGCTCGCGCATCCACCGCGGCCGGTCCCAGCTCCGCGCCGCGCTCGCCCACCGGGCGCCGGCCGCTCCGGAGGAGAGCAGCTCGTGAGCGGGCACCTCGGCGAGGTCGCCGCCGCCCTGGTCGACGGCGAGCTGGACCACGTGGCCCGTGAACGCGCCCACCGGCACCTCGCGCACTGCGGCAGCTGCCGCGCCGAGGTCGACGCCCAGCGCCGGCTCAAGGCCACCCTCTCCGGCCTGGTGGCCGCCCCCGCGCCGGACGCCCTCGCGGCCCGGCTGCTCGCGCTGCAGGTGCCCGGAACCGACCGCGTCGAGGCGCCGGTCGGGCCGGTCCGCCCGGCCACTGTGCGACCCCCCGCAGGCCCGCGCAACCGCCGGCCCCGCGGCCGCGGGGTCCGCCGCCGTACCGCCGTCGGCACCGCTGTTGCCGCCCTCGGCGTCGTGGCGCTGGCGCTCGGCTCGCCGCAGCGCACCGCCACGACACCGGTCGACCCGGCGACCGACTCGTTCGTCGTCGAGCACGTCGACACCACCAGCGAGGTCCCCCGCGTCGTGCAGGCCGGTCTCACCGGCGGGGGCGCGGGGAGCCCGAGGTGACCCGCCGCCGGCTGCTCGCCGCAGCCGTCGGTGCAGGAGTGGTGCTGGCGGGGCTGCCCGCGCTGGCCGACGTGGACGCCGGCAGCACCGGAGCGGAGTCCGCCGAGGCGCAGGCGCTCGCGCTGCTCGACCGGGCCGCGCAGGCGGGCCGGCGGCTCAGCTACACCGGCACGCAGTACGTCGCGAGCTGGCGCGGCGGCGACGCGGCCACCGAGATCGTCGAGCTCAGCCACGACCCGTCGACCGGGTCGGTCGTCTCCGGCGGCCACGCGGTCGGCGCCACCGCGACGCTGGACCCGCGGATGATCGCGCGGCTGTCCGCGTCGTACGCCCTGCGCGTCACCGGTCCGGGCCGCTGCACCGGCCGGGCGGCCTCGGTCGTGGAGGCCCGCCGCGGTGACGGCCAGGTGGCCGGGCGCTTCTGGGTGGACCGCGCTACCGGGATGCTGCTGCGCCGCGAGGTGTTCGACGCCGACGGGGAGCGGGTGAGCAGCAGCGCGTTCGTCGACCTCGAGGTCCGGGCGGCGGCTCCCGCGGCGCCCGTCCTGGCCTTCACCGCCCGCTCCGGGGGCGAGCGCCCGTCGGAGCTCGCCGTCGAGCGGCTGCGCCGCGACGGCTGGCTCGTGCCGGAGTCGCTCCCGGAGGGCTTCCGGCTGTTCGAGACCCGCCGCAACGGCGCCGTCCTGCACCTGGCCTACACCGACGGGCTCTCGACCCTGTCGCTGTTCGCGCAGGACGGCGAGCTAGGGAGCGAGCCGATGCACGGCTTCGCCGCCGAGCGCGTCGGCGACCGCCCGGTGTGGGTGCGCCGGGAGGCGCCGGAGCGGGTCGTGTGGGCCGGCGGGGGTCGCGTCTGGACGCTGGTGTCCGACGCTCCCGAGGACGCCGTGGTCGCCGCGCTGGAGGCGCTGCCCCGCGACGAGGCGCCCGACGACGGCCTGCGCTCCCGCCTGGGTCGCGGGCTGAGCCGCCTGGGCGGGATGCTGAACCCGTTCGGCTGAGACCTGACGGGGACTTCACACCCTGCGGGGAAGACTGTCCGCAGGAAGCCTGCACCGCCCGTCCCGGAGGAACCGTGAACGACGCCCGCCAGCCCGGCCCTGAGTCCGCCGGCCCCGACGCCCCGCCGCCCAGCCCGTGGTGGTCGCGCCCGGAGGACCAGTGGGCCGGACCGCAGCAGCAGCAGCCCGCCTACGGCAGCGCGGGGTACGGCACCCCCTCGGCGACCCCGCCCGCGGACGACCCGTGGAGCCGGCCCACCACCCGGGCGACGTTCCCCTCCGGCGCGCAGGCCTGGGGCTACCCGACCGACACGATCGGCGCGGCCGTGCCGCCGCCGGAGAAGAGGTCGCGCCGCGGGCTCGGCACGGCCGCGGCGGTCCTTGCGACCGCCCTGGTGGCCGGCGGCGTCGGCGGCGTCGTGGGTGCCCGCAGCGGCGGCAGCGACGGCCTGCTCGACAGCGGCGCCTCGCTCGGCGGCGGCGGCAGCACCACGGCCACCGTGGACCGCGCCCCGGACTCCGTCGCGGGCATCGCCGCGCGGGTCATGCAGAGCACCGTCAGCATCGCCGTACGGGGCGGCGGCGGGAGCGGCACCGGCTCCGGCGTCGTCATCCGCAGCGACGGCTACATCCTCACCAACAACCACGTCGTGGAGTCGGCGGCCGACGGCGGCCAGATCACCGTCACCTTGGACGCGGGCGAGGCCGAGCTGCCCGCCGACATCGTCGGGCTCGACCCGGTCACCGACCTCGCCGTCATCCGGGTCCGGAGCGACCGCGACCTCTCGGCCGCCTCGCTGGGCCAGTCCCGCGCCCTGGTCGTCGGCGACCCGGTCATCGCCATCGGCTCCCCGCTGGGGCTGTCCGGCACCGTCACCACCGGCATCGTCAGCGCGCTGAACCGCACCGTCAACGTGGGCCAGTTCCCGCTGTTCAACGCCATCCAGACCGATGCGGCGATCAACCCCGGCAACTCCGGCGGCGCGCTGGTCAACGCCAAGGGCGAGGTCATCGGCATCAACTCCGCCATCGCGACGCTGGGCGGCGGCGGGCTGTTCGGCGGCGAGCAGAGCGGCGGCAACATCGGCGTCGGCTTCTCGATCCCGATCGACGAGGCGCGCTCCGTCGCCGAGGAGATCATCCGCACCGGCCGCGCGACCCACCCGAGCATCGGCGTCTCGGCGACGACGGTCAGCGGGCAGGACCGCGACGGCGCGCTGGTGCGCGAGCTCACCTCCGGCGGCGCCGCCGGCCGGTCCGGGCTCGAGCCGGGCGACCTCATCGTCAAGGTCGACGACGAGGAGGTCACGCAGCGTCGACGAGCTGATCCTCGCCATCCGCCGCAACGCGGTCGGCGACACCGTCACGGTGACCTACGTCCGGGACGGCCGCACCCGCACCGCCGAGCTCGTGCTGCAGGACCTGCGCCGCAGCTGATCCGGGCCGTACGCTGAGCCAGGTGTTCGAGAGCCTGGGCTGGGGCGAGATCGCGGTCCTGCTCGTCCTGGCGCTGTTCGTGTTCGGGCCCGAGCGGCTCCCGGGCATGGCGGCCGAGGCCGGCCGGGGCCTGCGGCAGCGTCCGCCTGTACGTCAAGGGGATGACCGAGGACCTCAAGACCGAGCTCGGCCCGGAGCTCGGCGACGTCGACCTGGCCTCGCTGCACCCGCGCACCTTCGTGCAGAAGCACCTGTTCAGCGACGACGACCGGACCCGACCCGGCGGTCGGGCGGCCGCGCAGCCGGGCGGGCGCACCGCTGGCCGCGGGCGAGCCGGCGCCCTGGGACCCCGACGACGACCTGAGCGGTCGCAGCGGCGCGCGCGGGGACAGGCCGAGCGACATCCCGGCGAGGCCGCGCGGCTTGCCGGACAGCGCCTCGGTGACCTCGAGCAGCGCCCGGCAGGCGGTCGCGGTGGGGTCGGACAGCACGAGCGGCTGGCCGCTGTCGCCGCCCTCGCGCAGGCGCACGTCGATCGGGATCTGGCCGAGCAGCGGCACCTTCGCGCCGAGCCGGGTGGACAGCGAGCTCGCGACGGCCTGCCCGCCACCGGCGCCGAAGACGTCGATCTTCTCGTCGCAGTGCGGGCACTCGAGGTAGCTCATGTTCTCGACCACGCCGGCGATGCGCTGGTGGGTCTGCAGCGCGATCGAGCCCGGCGCGCTCGGCGACCTCCTGCGCGGCCAGCTGGGGGGTCGTCACGACGAGGATCTCGGCGCTCGGGACGAGCTGCGCGACGGAGATCGCGACGTCGCCGGTGCCGGGCGGCAGGTCCATGAGCAGCACGTCGAGGTCGCCCCAGTAGACGTCGGCGAGGAACTGCTGCAGCGCGCGGTGCAGCATCGGCCCGCGCCACACGACCGGGGTGTTGTCCTTGGTGAACATGCCGATCGAGATGACCTTCACGCCGTGCGCGGACGGCGGCATGATCATCGACTCGACCTGGGTCGGGCGGTGCTGCACGCCGAGCATGCGCGGCACGCTGAAGCCGTAGATGTCGGCGTCGAGGACGCCGACGTTCAGGCCCTTCTGCGCCATCGCGGCGGCGAGGTTGACCGTGACGCTCGACTTGCCGACGCCGCCCTTGCCGGAGGCGACCGCGAAGACCTTCGTGAGCGAGCCGGGCAGGGCGAACGGGATGTCGCGCACCGGGTTGTCGCCGCGCAGCAGCGTCTGCAGCTCCTGGCGCTGCTCGGTGCTCATGACGTCGAGCTCGACCTCCACGCTCGTGACGCCGGGCAGCGCGCCGACCGCGTCGGTCACCCGCTAGGTGATGGTGTCCTTCATCGGGCAGCCGCTGACGGTCAGGTAGATGCCGACGCGGGCGATGCCGTCCGCGTCGACGACCGGCCGACTTGACCATGCCGAGCTCGGTGACCGGGCGGCGGATCTCGGGGTCGATGACGGTCGACAGCGCAGCGGTCAGCTGCTCGTCCGTGGGCAGGGCAGGGTCAACGGGTTCCTTGCGCAGAGGGCGTGTCGTGGCCCTCGATCGTACGTCCGGGCCGTGGGGTCAGCCCTGCAGAGCCGCGATGGCCTCGGCGGTCGCGAGGGTGCGGCGGGCGTTGTCGACGTGCAGGTTCTCGATCATGCGGCCGTCGACGGTGACGACGCCCTTGCCCTCGCGCTCGGCCTCGTCGAAGGCCGCGATGACGCGCTGCGCGTGCTCCACGTCGTCGGGCACGGAGCCCAGACGGCGTTGGCCAGCTCGACCTGCGACGGGTGCACGAGGGTCTTGCCGTCGAAGCCCAGCTGCGTAGCCCTGACGCGCCTCGGCCTCGAAGCCCTCGAGCGTCCTTGACGTCGTTGTAGACGCCGTCGAGCGCCACGATGCCCGGCCTCGCGCGCGGCGAGCAGCGCGGTGGCCAGGTGCGGCAGCAGCGGCGCGCGCCCCGGGACGAGCTGCGCCCGCAGCTCCTTGGCCAGGTCGTTGGTGCCCATGACCAGCACGTCCACCTGCGGGTGCGCGGCGATCTCGCGGACGCTGAAGATCGCCGACGGCGTCTCGACCATGGCCCAGATGCGGGTGTCCGGCCCGACCGCGGCGGCCACCTGCGCCAGGTGGTCGGGGCCGCTGACCTTGGGGATGACGACGGCGTGCGGCCCAGCGGCCGCCGCCGCCTTCAGGTCGGCCTCGCCCCACGGGCGTGTCCAGCCCGTTGCAGCGGATCGTCAGCGTGCGGTCCGCCGTACTCGCCGGACGGCGACCGCGGCGCACGCCTGCTCGCGCGCGGTCTCCTTGGCGTCGGGGGCGACGGCGTCCTCGAGGTCGAAGATGATCGCGTCGGCCGGGATCGTCTTCGCCTTCTCCAGCGCGCGGGCGTTGGAGGACGGCATGTACAGCACGGAGCGCAGGACCTTCGGGGACGTGCTCACAGTCCGTACGCCTCCGCCAGCTCGGGGTCGCGCCTGGCCAGGTCCTGCGCCAGCTGCAGCACCACCTGGCACTGCTTGTACGTCGCGTCGTCCTGCATCTTGCCGTCGATCATCACGGCGCCGGCGCCGCCCTCGGGCATCTCCGCGACGACCTTCTTGGCCCACTGCACGTCGGCCACCTCGGGGGAGAAGACGCGCCTGGCGATGTCGACCTGCACCGGGTGCAGCGTCCACGTGCCGACGCAGCCGAGCAGGTAGGCGTTGCGGAACTGGTCCTCGCAGGCGACCACGTCCTTGATGTCGCCGAACGGGCCGTAGTAGGCGTAGATCCCGGCCTGCACGCAGGCGTCGACCATGCGCGCCACCGTGTAGTGCCAGAGGTCCTGCTGGTACGTGGCGCGCTCGACGCCCTCGCCGAGCGGGTCCTGCCGTACGAGGTAGCCGGGGTGGCCGCCGCCGACGCGGGTGGTCTTCATGCGGCGGTCCGCGGCGAGGTCGGCCGGGCCGAGCGAGATGCCCTGCATGCGCGGCGACGCCTGGCAGATCTCCTCGACGCGGCTCATGCCGGAGGCGGTCTCCAGGATGGCGTGCACCTGGATCGGCCGGGTGACGCCGCCCTTGGCCTCGAGCTGGGCGAGCAGCCGGTCGACGTAGTGGATGTCCTCGGGGCCCTCCACCTTCGGGACCATCACCACGTCGAGCCGGTTGCCGACCTCGGTGACCAGCGTCGTGAGGTCGTCGAGCACCCAGGGGCTGTCGAGGGAGTTGACGCGCGTCCAGAGCTGGCAGTCGCCGAGGTCGGCGGTCTTCGCGACCTCGACCAGACCGGCGCGGGCGGCCTCCTTGTTGGAGGCCAGGATCGCGTCCTCGAGGTTGCCGAGCAGCACGTCGACCTTGGTGGCGAGGTCCGGGACCTTCGCGACCATCTTCGGGTTCGACGGGTCGAAGAAGTGGATCATCCTCGACGGGCGCCACGGGATCTCGCGGAGCGGCTCGGGGGCACCGACGGCCAGCGGGCGGAAGAAGTCCTTGGGGCTGCGCACGGGTGCAGGCTATTGCTCGCCTGCAGGCCTACGCTGACAGGGTGACCGTGCAGGAGGGGCTGAGCGCTGCGGAGCTGCTCGCCTGGCGCACGTTCCTGCGGGCGCACGCCACCGTCACCCGCCGGCTCGAGGCCGAGCTCGTGGCCGAGCACGAGCTGCCGCTCGCGTCGTACGACGTCCTGGTGCAGCTGTCCGAGGCGCCCGGCCGGCGGCTGCGGATGACCGAGCTGGCCGACCGGGTGCTGCTGTCCCGGTCCGGACTGACCCGTCTCGCGGACCGGCTGGAGCGCGACGGGCTGCTCACGCGCGAGGCCTGCCCGAGCGACGCCCGCGGGACGCTCGCCGTGCTCACCGACCAGGGGCTGGCCAAGCTCGAGGAGGCGTGGCGCACGCACCGCCGCGGCGTCGCGGAGCACGTCACCGGCAAGCTCACGGCCGACGAGGTCGCCCGGCTCGGGGAGCTGCTCGGCAAGCTCGTGGGCGACGGGCCGCTGCCCGAGGACGCCTGCGACGGCAAGCGCTGAGGGACCGGCGCGCTGTCCTGCGCGACGCGTACGGGCTGGGCTTCGCGGTGGGGCTGTACGGCGCGTCCTTCGGGGCCGCGGCGGTCACCGCCGGGCTGAGCACGCTGCAGGCGTGCGTGCTGTCGCTGCTGATGTTCACGGGGGCCTCGCAGTTCGCGCTGGTCGGCGTCCTGGGCGCCGGCGGCAGCGCGGCGGCCGCGGTGGCGAGCGCGCTGCTGCTCGGCTCGCGCAACACCCTCTACGCCGTGCGGATGGCCTCGCTGGTGCCGGAGAGCGGCGCGCGCCAGCTGGCCGCCGCGCAGGTGACGATCGACGAGTCGGCGGCCATGGCGACCGCCGCGCCGGTGGAGCACGCGCGGGCGGCCTTCTGGGGCACCGGCCTCGCGGTCTTCGTCTTCTGGAACGCCTTCACCCTGCTCGGTGCCCTGGGTGCGGCCCAGCTGGGCGACCCCGCCGACCTGGGGCTGGACGCGCTGGTGCCGGCGGCGTTCCTCGCGCTGCTGTGGCCGCAGCTCGGCGGGCGGCGGCGGATCGCCGTGGCCGGCGCGCTCGTCGCGCTGCTCACGCTGCCGTTCGTGCCAGCCGGCGTGCCGGTGCTGCTGGCCGGCCTGGTCGTCGTGCCCGCGCTGGTGCGCCGGTGATCTGGGCTGCGGTGCTGGTCGCGTCCCTGGGCTGCGCGGCGCTGAAGCTGGCCGGCTGGTCGCTGCCCGCCCGCCTGCTGGAGGGGGAGCGGCTGCAGCGCGCCGCGGCCCTGCTGCCGGTGGCGCTGCTGGCCGCGCTGGTCGCGGTGCAGACGGCCGCCGAGCCGGACGGCGCCGGCCCGCGGGTCGCGGGCGTCGTCGTGGCGGGGGTGCTGCTCGCGGCGCGGGCGCCGTTCCTGCTGGTCATCCTGGCGGCCGCCGTCACCGCGGCGGGCCTGCGCGCGCTCTGACGTCGTGATGTCCCCAGCACCAGGGTGCTGGGGACTTCACGGAGGACGGTCAGGTGCGGCGGGTCTTGGCCTGGAGCAGCCCGAGCACCCGCTCCTCGAGCAGCAGCGGCTCGACCGGCTTGGCCAGGTAGTCGTCCGCCCCGGCCCTTCGCGCGTCGCGCTCGACCTCGGCGGAGTCCGTGCCGGTGAACAGCACCAGCGGGATCGTCAGCGTCCTGGGGTCGGCCCGCAGCAGGCGGATCACCTCGACGCCGTCGAGGTCGGGCAGGCCGTTGTCGACGAGCACGCCGTCGAAGTCCTCGCTGCCGACGAGCGCGAGCCCCTCGTCGGCGGTGAGCGCGAGGGTCACCTCGGCACTGCCCGTGAGGGCGGCCTGCACGAACTGCCCGACAGCCACGTCGTCCTCGATGACCAGCAGCCGCGGCAGGTGCTCCGGCTCCGCCACCGCCGCCACGGGGGTGCGGCCGGCGACGGCGGTGCGGCACCAGGGGCAGGTCGTCCACTCTGCGTCGACCGGCCGGTCGCAGCTCTCGCAGCGGGCCTTGCCGACGGGCGTGCCGTCGAAGGGGCAGCAGACCATGTCGTCGGCCAGCGCCCGGGCGCAGGACGGGCAGCGCGGACCGCTCACCGTGTCGACGTGGGTGGCGCGCAGCACCTCCTCGTACGTCGTCTCGCCCCGGTGAGCGGCAGCCAGCGCCGAGCCGCGCAGCGTCATCATCCCGTGCGCGCGGGCGGCGGCGCCGATGGCGGCCTCCGTGGGGTCGGACAGCAGCACCGCCCGCATCTGCGCCGTGACCGGCAGCACCTCGAACACGCCGGTACGGCCCTTGTAGCCGGTGCCACCGCAGTCCGCGCAGCCCTTGCCGCGGGTGGGGGTGGCGCCCTCGAGGTCGGCCTCGGTCAGGCCGAGCAGCGACAGCGTGCGCGGGGTCGGGACGTACGGCGCGGCGCACGCGTGGCACGGCCGGCGCACCAGCCGCTGGGCGACCACGAGCGAGAGCGAGGAGGCGACGAGGAACGGCTCGACGCCCATGTCGACCAGGCGCGTGACGGCGGCGACCGCGTCGTTGGTGTGCAGGGTCGTCAGGACGAGGTGGCCGGTGAGCGAGGCCTTGAGCGCCAGCTCGGCCGTCTCCGAGTCGCGCACCTCGCCGACCAGCACGATGTCGGGGTCCTGGCGCAGGACGCTGCGCAGGCCGCGCGCGAAGGTCAGCCCGGACCGCTCGTGCACCTGCACCTGCGTGATGCCGGCGACCTGGACCTCGACCGGGTCCTCGAGCGTGACGATGTTGCGGTCCGGCGTGCTGACCTGCTGGATGCCGGCGTAGAGGGTGTTGGTCTTGCCGGATCCGGTCGGGCCGGTGATGAGCACCAGGCCCTGGGCCTGCACGAGCGCGGCGTTGACCAGCTCGAGCTGCGCGCCGGTGAGGCCGGTCCTGGCCAGCATCGGCACCTCGGACGCCGGCGGCAGCAGGCGGATGACGACCTTCTCGCCGTGCAGCGTCGGCAGCGTCGAGATGCGCGCCTCGACGGTGAGGCCGTCGACGGTCAGCTTGGCGCGGCCGTCCTGCGGGCGGCGCCGCTCGGCGATGTCGAGGCCGGAGACGATCTTGATGCGGCTGACGGTCGCGGCAGTGGCGTTGCGCGGGATCGTCATGACGTCGCGCAGCAGGCCGTCGACGCGGTAGCGGATCCGGAGCTCGCCGGCCTGCGGCTCGACGTGCACGTCGGAGGCACGGGCGCGCACCGCGTCGGCGAGCACGACGTCGACCAGGCGGACGATCGGCGCGGCCTCGATGCCCTGCGGCGAGACCTCCTCGACCTCGTGCTCCTCGCCGATCCCCTCGAACAGCGTGGAGACGTCGGTGGAGTCCTCGGACAGCGACCAGGAGCGGGCCAGGTGGTCGCGGACCTGGCTCTCCGGCGCGACGAGCACGATCAGCTCGGTGGCGCCGGTGTAGAGCTTCACGTCGTCGAGCGCGACGACGTTGGTGGGGTCGGAGGTGGCGACCTTGAGGCGGCCGCCCTCGTTGGCGAGCACCAGCACGCCGGCGCGCTCGGCGACGGCGCGGGGGAGCAGGCGCACGGCGTCGGGCTGCGCCATGGTGCGGCCGAGGTCGACGAGCGGCAGGCCGAGGGCCTCGGCCAGCGCGGACGCGACCTCCTTCTCGGTGGCCATGCCCAGGTCGGTGACGAGCTGCCCGAGGCGCTTGCGCGGCTGCCCGGGAGGGGTCCTGCCCTGCTCGGCGAGCAGCTGCTTGACCTGGTCGTCGGTGATGAGCCCCTGCTCGACCAGCACCTCGCCGAGACGGCGGCGGGCGCGCTGCTGCTGGGGCACGGCAGCCACGTCAGGGGTCGTCGGGGACACGGTCACCTGCTGTGCATCGGCCGATCGGCCCAACGGGTGAAGCCCCGACGGGGGACCGATCAGCCGTGCTCGTCCTGCCCGACGAAGGGCTCGGACAGGTCGGGCCGCTCGTCGCCGCGCTCGCTCTTCTCGTCGGCCCGGCGCTTCTTGCGCTCGGCCCGCCGCTCCCGGTCCTCGCGCTCGCGCCGGCCGCTGACGTCGGGCTGGCCCGGGTCCTCGCCCTCCGGCGCCCGGGTGCGGGCGACGACCTCCTCGGTCACCTCGCGCAGCTGCGAGCGCAGGAAGTCGCGGGTGGCCACCTCGCCGAGCGCCTGCCGCAGGCTGGCGACCTCGCGGCTGAGGTACTCGACGTCGGCCTGCAGCCGCTCGCTGGTCGCGCGGTCCTCGTCGAGGCTGATCCGGTCGCGGTCGGCCTGCCGGTTCTGCGCGAGCAGGATCAGCGGCGCGGCGTACGACGCCTGCAGCGACAGCAGCAGCGTCAGGAAGGTGAAGGTGTACGGGTCGAACGCGAAGGGCGTCACGTTGACGACGACCCACAGGATGATGAAGACCGTCATGTAGACGAGGAAGCGGGCCGTCCCGAGGAAGCGGGCGATCCGCTCGGACACCCGCCCGAACGCCTCCGGGTCGTAGTGCGGCCGCCGGCTCCCGCGCTGCTCGAGCGGGGTGTCGAGGCGGACCCGGCGGGCCGGACGCTCAGCCACGGGGGGTCCGCGAGTCGCGCCAGCCCTGCGGCAGGACGTGGTCGAGCACGTCGTCGACCGTCACCGCGCCGAGCAGCCGCTGCTCGCTGTCGACGATCGGCACCGCGACGAGGTTGTACGACGCGAGGTGCCGGGTGACGTCGGCCAGCGGGCAGTCCGGGTTCAGGGGGTCGATGTCGGTGTCCACCACCGCGCTGATGAGCGAGCTGGGCGGCTCGCGCAGCATCCGCTGGAAGTGGGCGGTCCCGATGTACCGGCCGGTCGGCGTCTCGTACGGCGGCCGCACGACGTAGACCTGCGCGGCCAGGGCGGGGGACAGGTCGGCGTTGCGGATCATCGCGAGCGCCTCGGCGACGGTGGCGTTCGGCGGGAGGATCACCGGCTCCGGGGTCATCAGGCCGCCGGCCGTGTCGTCGCTGTAGGCGAGCAGGCTGCGGACGGGGCCGGCCTCCTCGGGCTCCATCAGCTCGAGCAGGCGCTCGGCCTCCTCGGTCGGCAGCTCGCCGAGCAGGTCGGCCGCGTCGTCCGGGGCCATCGCCTCGAGGACGTCGGCGGCGCGCTCGTCCTCCAGGCCGCCGATCAGCTCGACCTGCTCGTCCTCGCTCATCTCCTCGAGGACGTCGGCCAGCCGCTCGTCGTCGAGGGCCGCGGCGACCTCGGCCCGGCGCTTGCCGGACAGGTCGTGCAGCACGCTGGCGAGGTCGGCCGGGCGGAGCTTCTCGAAGACCGCGAGCATGTTCGCGGCGCCCTGGCCGTCCTCGGGCAGCGAGAAGCCGCTGACCTCGTCCCAGTTGAGCTGCAGCACCTCGCCGCGGCGGCGGCTGCGCAGCCCGCCGCCCGGCACGCCCTTGCGGACCGCGACGCGGGTGAGCAGCCAGTCGCCGGTGCGCATCTGCTCCATGGCGGTGTCCAGCACCGTGGCGGGCTCGCCGCTGGCGTGCAGCGTCACGCTGCGGTCGAGCAGCTCGGCGAGCACCAGCGTCTCGCCCGGCCGGGACTCGAAGCGGCGCAGGCTGACGGTGCCGGTCGTGAGCACCACGGCCTCGGGGTCGACCGAGTTGACCCGGCCGATCGGGACGAAGATCCGGCGGCGGGCCTGGATCTCCACGGCGAGGCCGAGCACCCGCGGCGCGTCACGGCCCATCCGCAGCGCCACGACGACGTCGCGGACGCGGCCGACGAGGTCGCCGTTGGGGTCGAAGACGGGCAGCCCGGCGATGCGGGCGACGAAGACGCGGGTGGCGGTGCTCATGCCTGCTCCCTCGTCGTCGTCGGCTGCTGAACGCTACCGCCGGGCACCTCGCGGGCCGGCGCGCGACGTGCGGCACGATGCGGTCGACCGAACGCCGTTCTAGGAGGACCCGTGACCGTGCTCGACCGCTTCCGCCTCGACGACAAGGTCGTCGTCGTCACCGGTGCCTCCTCCGGGCTCGGCGTCGCCTTCGCGCAGGCCTTCGCCGAGGCCGGCGCCGACGTCGTGCTCGGCGCGCGCCGCGTCGACCGGCTGCCCGAGACCGGCAGGCTCGTCGAGGCGGCCGGCCGCCGCTACGCCTACGAGCAGACCGACGTCACCGACCCGGACCAGTGCACCCGGCTGGTGCAGAAGGCCGTCGACGCGTTCGGCCGGGTCGACGTGCTGGTCAACAACGCCGGGCTCGGCTGGGCCAGGCCGGCCAGCCGCGAGACGCCCGCGGAGTTCCTGCGGGTCATCGACGTGAACCTCAACGGCGCCTACTGGTGCGCCCAGGCGTTCGGCCGCGCGGCCACGAACGGCGGCTCGATCATCAACATCTCCTCCGTGCTGGGCCTGCACCCGGGCGTGCTGCCGCAGGCCGCCTACGCCGCCTCCAAGGCCGGCCTCATCGGCCTCACCCGCGACCTGGCGAACCAGTGGACCGGTCGCAAGGGCATCCGCGTGAACGCCATCGCGCCCGGCTACTTCCCGACCGAGATGACCGACGAGATGGACGACTCCGAGGCCGAGATGGTCAAGATGATCACGCCGGCCGGGCGCCTCGGCGACCCCGCCGAGCTGGCTGCCGTCGGCGTCTTCCTGGCCAGCGACGCCGCGTCGTACGTCACCGGCATCACGCTGCCGGTCGACGGCGGCATGACGATGCCTTGACCCCTCTCGAGTACGAGGTCGTCGACGTCTTCACCGACACCGCCTTCGCGGGCAACCCGCTTGCGGTCGTGCTCGGCGCGGAGGGGCTGTCGACGGAGCAGCTGCAGGCGCTGGCCAGCGAGTTCAACCTGTCCGAGACGGCGTTCCCGCTCGACGTGGCTGCGCCGGAGTACCGCCTGCGGATCTTCACGCCCGAGGTGGAGCTGCCCTTCGCGGGCCACCCGTCGGTCGGTGCGGCCTGGCTGCTCGCCCAGCGCGGGCTGCTGCAGCCCGGCCCGGTCTGGCAGTCCTGCGGCGCCGGGCGGCTGGCCCTCGAGGTCGGCGGACGGCGTCGTCACGCTGACCGGCGGCACGCCCACCTGCTCGGAGCCGCTGGACGTCGCGCCGGTCGCCCGCGCGGTCGGGCTGTCCGCGCGCGACGTCATCGGCCTGGAGCCGCGGACCTGCGGCACCGGCCTGGACTGGACCTACCTGCTGGTGCGCAGCGACGCGCTCGCCCGCTGCGTGCCGGACATCCCGGCGCTGAAGCGGCTCGGCGGCGCGGGGGTCAGCGTGCTGGCGTGGGACGGCGAGCAGGCGCACGCGCGGGTCTTCGCCGGCGGCGTCGGCGTCGCCGAGGACCCGGCCACCGGCTCCGCGGCGCTCGGCCTCGGCGTCTACCTCGTCGCGAGCGGGCTGCTGCCCGAGGGCGGGGAGTACGTCGTGCTGCAGGGGATCGAGATGGGCCGGCCGTCGCGGCTGGAGTGCCGGGTCGACGCGCCCGGCGGGCGGGCGGTCTCCGTGCGGGTCACCGGCAGCGTGGTGGCCGTGGCCAGCGGGCGGATCCGGGTCCCCTAGCGCCCGCCCTCAGGTGCAGGGCGCTCAGACCGGGGTGAAGCGGAGCACCGTGCACTCGGCCGCCCAGCGCTCGGTCCGCCCGGCCTCGGCGTTCAGCCGCTCGACGGCCAGCAGCGGCACGACCTCGTCCCACAGCGGCGTCCCCGGCTCGACCCGCGTGACGTCGGCGGTCCACTCGACGACGACGCCGGCCTGCGCGGCCTTGCTCCGCACGAGGACCTGGGTGCGCTCGCCGGGACCGACCGGCAGCTCCTGCTCCGGGCCGCCGCCGACGACGTGCATCGCGCCGTCGTGCCAGACGTGCCACAGCAGCGCGCCGCGGACCCAGACGACCCCGGAGCGGCGGGTCGCCTCGGCGACGAGCGCGGACGGCAGCACCCGACGGATGCTGGCACAGTCGCCGAGGTGACCCGTCGCGCACTGCTCGCCGCGGGCGCTGCGGCCGTCGTGCTGGCGGGCGGCCTCGTCGTGGCGAGCCGCGACGAGCCGGTGGACGTCGTCGCGGTGTGGTTCGACCAGACGGCGCGGGCGGTCGCGGCACAGGGCGGCGTGCCGGACACCGTCACCACCCGCACCTGGGCGCTGGCCTGGTGGGCGGCCGACCGCGCAGCCCAGACCGCTCCCGAGCCCGACCTCGCCGTGGCGACCGCCGTCCACGACGTGGTCGCCGCGCTGGTGCCCGAGCGCGTGCGCGCGCTGGACGAGGCGCTGGAGCGGACGCAGGACGCGCTGCCGGACGACGCCGCCTCCGCGGCGACCGGCCGGCAGGAGGCGGCGGCGGTGCTCGCCGAGCGCGCCGGCGACGGGCTGACCGTCGAGCAGCTGAACCGGCCGGTCGTCCTGCCGCCGCCCGCGCCCGGCGTCTACCGCGCGACGGGCGGCCTGCCGGCGCAGGCGGGGCAGGGGGACGCCAGGCCGTTCCTGCTCAGCCGGGCGGGGGAGGTCGACCCCGGGCCGCCGTCCTTCGGCTCCCAGGAGTACGAGCGCGACCTCGACGAGCTGCGCCGGCTCGGCGCGCGGGACAGCGCGCAGCGCACGCAGGAGCAGACGCAGACCGCGCGCTTCTGGGGCCCGTCTCTGGTGGGCCTGCTGACCCCGGCCGTGCGCACCGCCGTCCTGCCGCTCGGCACCGTCGAGGCGGCCGCCCTGCTCGGCGACCTGCACCGGGTCCTGCTGGACGAGCAGCTGGCGGTCTACCGGGCGAAGTACCGCTACCTGCTCTGGCGGCCGGTCAGCGCGATCGGCGGCGGCTGGACCCCGCTGCTGGACACCCCGCCGCACCCGGAGTACCCGAGCGGCCACACGGCCTACGCCGCCGCGCTGGCCGTCGTGCTGGAGCAGCGCGTCGGCGACGTGCCCTTCGCGCTGACCAGCGCCGGGCAGACGCGGACGTACCGGCGCTGGCAGCAGGTCGTGGACGAGAACGTCGACGCGCGCGTCTGGGCGGGGGTGCACCTGCGGAGCAGCGACGTCGCCGGGGTGGACCTCGGCCGGAGGGTGGCGCAGCTCGGCCTCGAGCGGCTGGCACCCTGAGCAGGTGACGGCCCCCGCCAAGACGTACGCCGCCGTGCCCGGCAGCGGACGCCCGCAGGGCACGGACGCGGTGCTCGTCACGATCGCGCTGGTCGCCGTCAGCACCAGCGGACCGCTCATGGCGGCGACCGCGGCCCCCGCGCTGGCGATCGCCTTCTGGCGCAACGCGATGGCGGCGGGCGTGCTGCTGCCGGTCGCGCTGGCGACGTGCCGCGACGAGCTGCGCGGCCTGGACCGGCGCGAGCGCGGCTGGGCGCTGCTCGCCGGGGTGCTGCTGGCCGCGCACTTCGGCACCTGGATCCCGGCGCTGGACTACACCAGCGTCGCCTCCGCGACGGCCCTGGTCGCGACGCAGCCGGTGTGGGCGGCGCTGCTCTCCGGGCTGCGTGGGGTCCCCGTGGGACGGGCGGTCTGGGGCGGCATCGCGGTCGCCCTCAGCGGCGCGCTGCTGCTCACCGGCGTCGACCTGCAGCTGTCCGGGACGGCCCTGCTCGGCGACGCGCTGGCCGTCGCCGGCGGCCTGTTCGCGGCCGGCTACATGGTCGCCGGCGCGGAGGTCCGCCGCAGCGTCTCGACCACGACGTACACGTTCCTCTGCTACTCCACCTGCGCGCTGGTCCTGCTCGTCGTCTGCGTCGCCGGTCGGCAGGCGCTGGCCGGCTACGACGGCGAGGACTGGCTCAAGCTGGTCGCCATCACCGCGGGCGCGCAGCTGCTCGGGCACTCGCTGTTCAACGTCGTGCTCCGCTCCACGAGCCCGACCGTGCTGAGCCTGACCATCCTGCTGGAGATCCCCGGTGCGGCCCTGATCGCGGCGCTGTTCCTCGACCAGACGCCGCCGCTGCTCGCGGTCCCTGCCGCGGTGCTGCTCATCGCCGGCCTGGCCCTCGTGATCCGCGCGTCCCGCACCGAGAGCGTGCCGGTCGAGTGACGCCGGACCAGCTGCGCGCCCGCCTGGTGCGCGTCGCCGAGGCGGTGCGCGACGAGGTGCTGGCCGCCTGCCGCGCGCAGTCGGTGGAGGAGCTCGCGGCCTACGACGACAGCGGTCCCGGCGACACCGCCTTCGCCGTCGACCGCGTCTCCGAGCAGCGCCTGCTCGAGCTGGTCGCGGACCTGCCGGTGCGGCTGGTCGCGGAGGGCGTGCAGCCGCAGGACGTCGACGCCGAGTGGACGCTGCTCGCGGATCCGCTCGACGGCACCCGGCCGCTCGCGCACCAGAAGCGCAGCGCCTGGGTGCTGCTCGGCGCGACCCGCGGCACCGGGCTGGCCGACCTCGAGGTGAGCGTCGCGGCCGAGGTGCCGACCGTGAAGGCCGGCTGGGCGGACGTCCTGAGCGCGGTGCGGGGTCGCGGCGTGCAGGCCGAGCGGGTGGACCTGCGCGACGGCAGGCGCGCGCCGCTGGAGGTGCGGCCGTCGAGGGCGGCCGGTCTGGAGCAGGGGTACGGCGGCGTGGCGCGCTACTTCCCGGGCGCCCGCGCGGACCTGGCCGACCTGGACGACGCCGTGCACCGGCGGGTGCTCGGTCCGGCGCGACCGGGCAAGGCGCAGGCCTTCGAGGACCAGTACTGCACCGGCGGCACCCTCGTCGAGCTCGCCGTCGGCCACGACCGCTGGGCCGCCGACCTGCGCCCGCTGCTGGGGGACCGGGCCGGCATCTGCGCGCACCCGTACGACCTGGCCGGCTGGCTCGTCGCCGCGGAGGCGGGCGTGCTCGTCACCGGGCTCGACGGCGGGCCGCTGGACGCCCCGCTCGACCTCGCCAGCGACGTCGGCTGGATCGGCTACGCCAACGCGGACGTGCGGGCGCTGGTCGAGCCGGCGCTGCAGGCCGAGCTGCGCGAGCGGGGATGGCTGCCCTGACCACCGAGCTGCAGCGCGCCCGGCTGCGCGGACCGCTGGCCCTGCTCGGTCCGGCCTTCGTCGCGGCGATCGCCTACGTCGACCCGGGCAACTTCGCGACCAACTTCTCCGCCGGCGCCGAGCTCGGCTACCGGCTGGCCTGGGTCATCGTGCTGGCCAACCTCATGGCGATGCTCATCCAGTCGCTGTCCGGGAAGGTCGGCCTGGCGACCGGGCGCAGCCTGCCCGAGCTCTGCCGCGAGCACTTCCCGCGCCGGGTCAGCCGGGTGCTGTGGGTGCAGGCCGAGCTGGTGGCGATGGCCACCGACCTGGCCGAGGTCATCGGCGGTGCCATCGCGCTGAACCTGCTCTTCGGCCTGCCGCTGCTGACCGGCGGCGTCATCACGGCGCTCGTGGCGTTCGGGCTGCTCGGCCTGCAGGGCAGGGGCTACCGACCGTTCGAGCTCGCGATCGCGGGGCTGCTCGCGGTCATCGCGCTGGGCTTCGTCTTCAACGCCGCCGTCGCCGGCGTCGACGGTGCGCAGCTGGCCGAGGGGTTCGTGCCGTCCTTCGACGGGGTGGACAGCGTGCTGCTCGCCACCGGCATCCTCGGGGCGACCGTCATGCCGCACGTCATCTACCTGCACAGCGCCCTGACGCAGGACCGCATCCGCCCGGTGGACGACGACGAGCGGCGCGCGCTGCTGCGCTCGCAGCGGGTCGACGTCGTCATCGCGATGGGCATCGCCGGGCTGGTCAACCTCGCGATGCTCGTGCTGGCCGCCAAGCTGTTCTTCGGCCGCGACCTCGTCGGCATCGACACCCTGGAGGGCGCGCACGCCGCGCTGCAGGACATCGCCGGCCGCCCGGCCGCGCTGGCCTTCGCGATCGCGCTGCTCGCCAGCGGCTTCGCCTCCTCGGGCGTCGGCACCTTCGCCGGGCAGGTCGTGATGCAGGGCTTCCTGCAGCGGCGGATCCCGCTGGTCGTCCGCCGCGGCATCACCCTCGCGCCGGCGCTGGTCGTGCTCGGCCTCGGGATCGACCCGACGCGCGCGCTGGTGCTCAGCCAGGTGGTGCTGTCGTTCGGCATCCCGTTCGCGCTGGTGCCGCTGGTGCTGCTCACCCGGCGGGCCGACGTCATGGGCGCGCTGGTCAACCGCTCCGTCACGACCGCCGTGGCCTGGGTCGTCGCCGCGCTGATCATCGCGCTGAACGGCTTCCTGCTGGTCGGCACCTTCCTGTAGCCGTCACCTCGTGACGTCCACAGCAGCAGGATGCTGTGGACCTCACGAGGTGCGGCCCGGGTCAGGTCTCGTCCGGCGCGACGTGCGAGGCGTCGTACGCCCGCCGCCGCCACTGCTGCAGCGGCCCGGCGGGGACGATGCCGCCGCCGGTCGTCCACGGGTTGAAGCGCGTCTGCCGGCCGAGCGGCGCCGGCAGGACGCCGTCGGTGCGCACCCGCCCCCACGGCTGCCAGTCGCCGTGCGGCGAGGCGAGCAGCAGGTCGAACGCGACCTCGTCCGGCAGGTCGGCCAGCGTGGCGGAGCCCGTGGTCGCGCGCGCCCCGAGCAGCAGCCGGCGCCCGGCCACCTCGTACGGCAGCAGCGAGCAGTGCAGCGCCCCGAGGTGGTCGCGCCGCGGGAAGGGGAGGCGCCGCAGGACCGGCGTGGAGAGCGCGGAGTCGAGCAGCAGGTCCTGGTGCGCGCCCGGCCCGTGCGCGTCGAGCACGCGCACCGCGAGGCCGAGGACGTCGGGGAGCGGGAGCGGCAGGCCGGCGGAGCGGGACACCCGCACGAGCACGTCGTAGGACGCGGGCGCGTCGAGCAGCGGTGCGCCCGTGCCCGCGCCGCCGGCGACCGTCAGCCGGCCGGTGAGGGTGCGCCCGCGCGCGTGGATGGCCCGCTCGCCGCGCACCCTGCTGGCCGCACGGAAGGCGGCGGTCCCCAGGGTCAGGAGGGGGCGGGTCATGGGTGCGGGGTACCCGGCGCAGGGCGTGAGGGATCACACGCCTCCCGGCTGGCTGCCGGGGTGCCGCCGGTGGGAGGATCGGGCAACGCCGTCCCCAAGGAGCAGCATGCCCCGCCTCGCCGCCACCGAGGGCCTCACCGAGGTCCAGCAGGAGATCCTGTCCACGGTCAAGGACTTCGTGGACAAGGAGATCATCCCGTACGCCACGGACCTCGAGCACAAGGACGAGTTCCCGGAGGCGATCGTCGAGGGGATGAAGGAGATGGGCCTGTTCGGGCTCATGATCCCCGAGGAGTACGGCGGTCTCGGCGAGTCCCTGCTGACCTACGCCCTGGTCGTGGAGCAGATCGCCCGCGGCTGGATGAGCGTCTCCGGCGTCATCAACACGCACTTCATCGTGGCGTACATGCTCATGCACCACGGCACGCCCGAGCAGAAGGAGCGCCTGCTCCCGCTGATGGCGGCCGGCGAGCTGCGCGGCGGCTTCTCGATGAGCGAGCCGGGCTGCGGCTCCGACGTCTCCGCCATCAAGAGCCGCGCCGTGCGAGACGGCGAGGAGTACGTCCTCGACGGCCAGAAGATGTGGCTCACCAACGGCGCCCGCGCCGGCCTGATCGCCACGCTGGTCAAGACCGACGAGGGCGGCGACTCGGTCTACAAGAACATGACGACGTTCCTCGTCGAGAAGGAGCCGGGCTTCGGCCAGACGGCCCAGGGGATCACCATCCCCGGCAAGATCGAGAAGATGGGCTACAAGGGCGTCGAGACGACCGAGATGGTCATGGAGGGCGCCCGCGTCCCGGCCAGCTCGATCCTCGGCGGCGAGGCCGGCCGCGGCAAGGGCTTCTACCAGATGATGGACGGCGTCGAGGTCGGCCGCGTCAACGTCGCCGCCCGCGCCTGCGGCATCTCGATCCGCGCCTTCGAGCTCGCGATCGCCTACGCCCAGCAGCGCTCCACCTTCGGCAAGCCGATCGCGCAGCACCAGGCGATCCAGTTCAAGCTGGCCGAGATGGCGACCAAGGTCGAGGCCGCGCACGCGCTCATGGTCAACGCCGCCCGCCTCAAGGACGCCGGCAAGCGCAACGACGTCGAGGCCGGCATGGCCAAGCTGCTCGCCAGCGAGTACTGCGCCGAGGTCACCCAGGAGTCGTTCCGCATCCACGGCGGCTACGGCTACTCCAAGGAGTACGAGATCGAGCGCCTCATGCGCGAGGCGCCGTTCCTGCTCATCGGCGAGGGCACCAGCGAGATCCAGAAGACGATCATCAGCCGCGGCCTGCTCAAGGACTACAAGCTCCAGGGCTAGACCTGCCGCAGAGAGGCCGGCACCCGCACGGGGGTGCCGGCCTCCTGCAGGATCGGGGCGTGGCCAGCTGGGACGACGTCCGGCGCATCGCCCTCGACCTGCCCGGGGCCGTCGAGGACCACAGCGGCAGCACCCGCGCCTGGCGCGTCGGCAGCAAGGCCTTCGCCTGGGAGCGGGTGCTGCGGCGCGGGGAGCGCGCCGCGCTGGCCGACCCGCCGGAGGGCCCGGCGCTCGGGCTGCGCACCGCGGACGTCGAGGCCGTCGACGGCCTGGTGGCCACCCGGCCCGGCGTCTTCTTCGTGGTCGCCGGCTACGGCGTGCACCCGATGGTGCTGGTGCACGTGGAGCGCGCCGCCTTCGAGGACCTGGACGAGGCCATCACCGAGGCGTGGCTGGCCCGGGCCCCCGCCGGCTGCGCGAGCAGCTCGGCACCTGAGCGCGACGGGGGCCGGCCTCCCGCAGGAGGCCGGCCCCTCGTCGCGCGTGCTCCGGCGCTAGCTGGTCGCGAAGACGATCCCGCCGATGACGAAGCCGAGCACCGTGCCGCCGATCGCCACGCCGAGCGCGACGTTCGCCAGCTTCTCGTGGCGGCTCTTGGCGATGGCCGCGCAGATGATGCCGGCGACGCCGAAGAGGATCGGGATGATGAGGATCGCGATCACGCCGAGCACGATCGCGACGATCGACAGGGTGTTGGAGGTCGAGACGGCAGCGCCGCCCGTGGGCGCTCCGAAGCCCGGTGCGCCGTCTCCGCTGCTCGTGGTCATGCACGTCCCCTCTCGTCGGCCGGGCTCGTCCCGGCTCGTGCCGTTGCGTACCCCTCGTTCGTCACCTGAGACGCGCTCAGTGGAGCGGCGGCAGGGCGGGGCCGAGGTAGCAGGCGTCGAAGGGCAGGACGCGCTTCTCGCCGACGGTGGCGTCGTAGCAGCCGCCGTCGCTGGTCACGCCGGTGGCGGCGGTCAGGCCGCCAGTGCCTCGAGCCCGCGCAGCTGCGCGGCGACCTCGCCGACGACGGCGGCGAGCTCGCCGGCCGCGAGCAGCCGGTCCACCTCGGGCACGGTCAGCGGCGGGCCGACCAGCTCGGCGCCGGTGTTGCCGAGGACGGTGCGCAGCGCGACGACGGCGCGGGCCCCGCCCACGCCGCCGGGGGAGGCGGCCACCGCGACGACCGGCTTGCCGCGCAGGGCGCCACGGCCGAACGGCCGGGACAGCCAGTCGACGGCGTTGCCGAGCAGCCCCGGGATCGTCCCGTTGTACTCCGGCGTGACGACCACGGCGGCGTCCGCGGCGGCGACCTGCGCGCGCAGCGCGACGACCTCCGCCGGCGGGGCTGCCTCGAGGTCCTGGTCGTAGTAGGGCAGCACCGTCAGCCGGGGCGCGAGCACGGCGTCCGGCAGCGCGGCGGCGAGCGCCTCGCCGAGGGCGCGCGTGTACGAGCCGGTGCGGGCGGAGCCGGTGAGGACGACGACGGTCATGGGGTGCCTCCTGGGGCGCGGGTGTCGAGACGGTCAAGGACATTGAGCGCTCAACCATTCCCGCCTCCCTAGGCTGCCCAGGTGGCCCTCGACCCGGACGCCGTGCTGCTCCAGGTGGAGGCGCACCTGCTGTCGGTGCTCGGCCAGGACAGCGGCCGCGCGGGGGTGTCCTTCCTCGGGGCCGAGCGGATCGACGTGCTCCGCTTCGGGCCGGACCCGGACGGGCTGGTCCGCTACGCGACGCTCGGCATGAGCCGCGCGCCGATGGGCGACCCCGGCGCGCTGGTCGTGCTGGAGGACGGCCCGCGGGCGGAGCTGCTGCTCAGCGTCACCGACCTGCACGACACCGTCCTGCGCCGGCTGGCCGTGCTGGCGGCGAGCCCGAGCGTCGAGGGCGTCGTGCTCGTGCCGGGCGCGGGCCTCGACCTCGGCGAGCCGCTGTGGGACGACAGCCGCTTCACCGCCGTGCTCGTCGGGGAGCCCGGCGGCCTGGTGCCGGACCTCGAGCTGGAGGACCACGAGCCGGTGCGCTTCCTGCCGCTGCTCCCGATGACGCCGAACGAGGCGGCCTGGAAGCGGGTGCACGGCGCGCAGGCCCTCGAGCAGCGGTGGCTCGAGCGCGGCACCGACCTGCGCGACCCGCACCGCCCGGAGGTGGACCTCTCGTGAGCGGCGCCCTGCTGGAGCGCTTCCGCCTGCAGGTGCAGCACTGCCGCGGTGCCGGCAGCCCGCTGACCGCCGACGTGCTGGCCGCCGCGGCGGACGACCTCGACGCGGGCGGGCCGTGCGCCGCGCTGCTCTCGCCCCTCGCGGACGACCCGCCCGGCAGCGTCCCGGCGCTGCGCCTCGCCGGCGCGCTGCACCGGCTGGTCCTCGAGCGGCGGGCGCCGGCCCTCGCGCTGCACTACCCGACCGTCGGCGGCACGCCCGGCGACGTGGCGCCGGTCGTGCGGGCCACCGTCGAGGAGCACCTGGACGACCTGCGCGCGCTCGTCCAGCGGCCGGTGCAGACCAACGAGGTCGGCCGCAGCAGCGCGCTGCTCGGCGGGCTGGCCGTCCTGCACGCGCGGACCGGTCTGCCCGTGCGGCTGCTCGAGGTCGGCGCCAGCGGCGGGCTGAACCTGCTGGTCGACCGCTACGCGCACGAGGTCGCCGACGGCGTCGTCCTCGGCGACCCGGCCAGCCCGGTGCGACTGCGCCGGCCGTGGGACGGGCCGCACCCGCCGCACCTCGCCCCGGAGGTCGTCGAGCGCCGGGGCTGCGACCCCGCACCCCTCGACCCGGCCAGCACCGAGGACCGGCTGACCCTCACCTCGTACGTGTGGGCCGACCAGGTGGACCGGTTCGAGCGGCTCCGCGGCGCCCTGCAGGTCGCCGCCGCGGAGGCGCCGGCGGTGGAGCGGCTGCCCGCCAGCGCCTTCCTCGAGCGTGAGCTCGCCGAGCCCCGGCCGGGCGTCGTGACCGTCGTCTGGCACAGCGTCGTGCGGCAGTACCTCGCCCCCGAGGAGCGCGCCGCCGTGACCGGCCTGCTCGCGGCGGCCGGCGCCCGCGCGACGGCCCGAGGCGCCGCTGGCGCACCTGTGGATGGAGCCGGAGCAGGGCTTCCGCTTCCAGGTGGGGCTGACGACCTGGCCGGGCGGTCGTACCGCCGTCCTGGCCGACTGCGAGGGGCACGGACCCCCGGTCGTGTGGCGCCCCTCACGCTGACAGGATCAGCGGCAACGACGAGCCCCTGGAGGCAGCAGTGCAGTTCGGCCGGTACTACGAGGAGTTCGAGGTCGGCGCGGTCTACAAGCACTGGCCAGGCAAGACCGTCACCGAGTACGACGACCACCTGTTCTGCCTGATCACGATGAACCACCACCCGCTGCACCTCGACGCCAACTACGCGGCGACCACGCAGCAGAAGAAGAACGTCGTCGTCGGCAACTACGTCTACTCGCTGCTGCTCGGCATGTCGGTCGCGGACGTCTCCGGCCGGGCGATCGCCAACCTCGAGGTCGAGTCGCTCAAGCACGTCTTCCCGACGTTCCACGGCGACACGATCTACGGCCAGACCGAGGTCCTCGACAAGACCGAGAGCAAGAGCAAGGACGACCGCGGGGTCGTCTACGTCGAGACCAAGGGCTACAACCAGGACGGCGTGCTGGTGTGCATCTTCCGGCGCAAGGTCATGGTCCCCAAGCGCGTCTACGCCGACAAGACCGGCGGGGAGTTCCCGGGCCGCCCGGAGCTGCAGGAGTAGATCACCCGATCGGCCGCGAGTACGACGATCACGTGACGGGCACAGCGCCCGCATGGACAACACCGCTGTGCTCATCATCGTCGGCGTCCTCGTGCTCGCGGCCATCGCCGCTGCGGCTGGGCTGTTCGACCGAGGTCGCCGCGTCCGCCGCACCGCGGCCGCTCGCCCGGTGGAGCGCGTCGTCGAGCGCCCCGTCGTGCAGGAGCCGGTGGTCGAGGAGCGCACGACGCGCCGCGTCGTCGACTAGGCCGTACGCAGACCCACGCAGACCCGGCGTTGCGGCACCGCCTCCGACCGGTCGCTTGACCAGCAGGCGCGTGCGGCGGACCTTCGCTGCATGACGCCCGCGACCTGCCCGCGCTGCGACGAGCCGCTGCGGGCCCCCGGCCTGATGTCCAGCTCCTGGGAGTGCGACCGGCACGGGGCGGTGCAGCCGTTCCGGCGCTGGCCGCGGGTCACCCCGGAGGTGCTCGCGCAGGCGGCGGGCAGGGCCGCGGTGCCGCTCTGGTCGCCGCTCCCGCTGCTGCCCGGGTGGACCGTCACCGGGCTCGCCCTGGCCGGCGACGAGCGCAGCGGCGCGCGGGCCACGGTGCTCGCGCTGTCCGGGCCGTCCCCGCTGGGCGGTCCGGCCGACCTGCTGCTCGTGGCCGAGGAGCCCGGCGTCGGGCTCGGCGCCCGGCTCGCCGGCGGGAACGGGCTCGACCCCGGCGACGTCACGAGCGGGCCGCCGGACGCCAAGGTCGAGGCCGCCGGCCATCCGACGGCCCTGTGGCGCTGCGACAGCGCGACCGACCGGGTCGCCTTCGTCGGCGAGGCCTCCGGCGTGTGGCTCTACGCCGTGCTGTGGCCGCCGGCGGCCGAGCTGGTGCTGCTGGAGCACGTCGTCCTGCACGACCTGCGGCACGAGGAGCACGCCGGGCTGGAGCTCCCCGTCGGCGCCCCGACCGCGCGGCTCGGGACCTCCGCCACCGTCTGAGCCGGGGGCTAGCGTGGCGCGGTGCCCGCCCGCGTCATCGACCTCCACACCCACTCGACGGCGTCCGACGGCACCACCCCGCCGGCCGAGCTCGTCCGGCAGGCCGGCGCCGAGGGCCTGGACGTCGTGGCCCTCACCGACCACGACACGACCGCCGGCTGGGCCGCCGCCGCGGACGCGCTCCCGGCCGGGCTGTCGCTCGTCCGCGGCGCCGAGATCTCCTGCGTCCGCGGGGGGATCAGCCTGCACCTGCTGGCCTACCTCTTCGACCCCGAGGACGCCGCGCTCACCGGGAGGCTGCAGGAGATGCGCGACAGCCGCGTCAGCCGCGCCGAGCGGATGGCCAGGCTCCTGGAGGAGGCCGGCACCGGCGTGACCTGGGCGCGGGTGCGCGAGCTCGCCGGCGGCACCGTCGGCCGGCCGCACGTCGCGCAGGCGCTCCTCGAGCAGGGCCACGTCGCCACCGTCGGCGAGGCGTTCAGCAGCGCGTGGATCGGCGCGGACGGGCCGTACTACGTGGCGAAGCTGGAGCTCGACGTCGTGGACGCGGTGCGCCTGGTGACCGGCGCCGGGGGCGTGGCGGTCTTCGCGCACCCGGCTGCCAGCAAGCGCGGTCGCACCGTGGCCGACGACGTCGTCGCGGACATGGCGGCCGCCGGGCTGGCCGGCCTCGAGGTCGACCACGTCGACCACGAGCCCGCGGAGCGGGCGCACCTGCGCGGGCTGGCCGCCGAGCTCGGCCTGCTCACGACCGGCAGCAGCGACTTCCACGGCACCAACAAGACGGTGCGGCTGGCCGCCCACACGACGACCGAGGAGCAGTACGAGCGGCTCGTCGCCCGCGCCTCCAGCGGGACGCGGGTGCTCACCGGATGAGCGGGTGGTTCGACGCGACCCTGTTCGGGGCGGTCTTCGTGACGCTGTTCGTGATCATGGACCCGCTCGGGAGCATCCCGCTGTTCCTCGGGCTCACCGGCGGCCGCAGCAACAAGACGCGCGCGAAGCTCGCGGGGCAGGCGGTGCTGGTCAGCCTGTTCGTCATCACGCTGTTCGCGATCGTCGGCCAGCAGATCCTGACCTTCCTCGGGATCGGGATCCCGGCGCTGCAGGGCGCGGGCGGGCTGCTGCTGCTCATCGTCGCGCTGGAGCTGCTGACCGACCGGGCCGACGAGCCGTCCGAGGTGCGCGACGTGAACGTCGCGCTGGTGCCGCTCGGCACGCCGCTGCTGGCCGGCCCGGGCGCGATCGTCGCGACGATCGTGTTCGTGCAGCAGGCCGAGGAGGTCGCGGACGTCACCGCCATCGCCGCCGGCATCGTCGCGATCCACCTGGCCGTCTACCTGTCGCTGCGCTTCAGCGTCGGCATCACCCGGATCATCCGCGAGAGCGGGATCGTGCTGCTCACCCGCATCGCCGGCCTGCTGCTGTCCGCGATCGCCGTGCAGCTCGTGGCCGACTCCGTGCGTGGCTTCCTGGCCGAGGGGTGAGGACCCTCCTGTGACCCGCTGGCTGCTCGCCGTCCTCGTCGCGCTGACCGCGCTGGCGGGACCGGCGATCGCGCTCGACGTCGACGCGCTCGCCGAGCGGCTGGCCGACGACCACGTCCTGGTCGACCCGCGCAGCGGGATCCGCATCGACGAGGACGCCGTGGCGGAGGCCGTCGAGCGCGCGCCGGTCCCGACGTACGTCGTCCTGCTCCCGCAGCGCGACGTCGACAGCGACGAGAGCGGCATCGACGGGGTGCTGCTGCGGGTGGTCGAGGCGCTGGAGGACCCGCGCGCCGTCGTCGTCGTCGTCACCGACGCCGGCGAGCTGCAGGCCGGGGAGGGCGGCTCCTCCGGGGTGCAGGCCAGTGCGCTGCTCGACCGGATCGTGCTGGCGCGCAGCGCGCAGACGTTCGACGGCGTGGCGCTCACCGCCGCGCTGGTCGAGTTCGCGGACGACGTCGCGGGCGGCAGCCAGGAGGGCGCCGAGCGCGGCGTCGACGGGGTCGACCGGAAGGCGATCGGCGTCGCCGGGCTGATCGGCGTCGCGATCCTCGGCGGGGGCGTGCTGTGGGTGCGCAGCCAGCGGCAGGTCCGCCGTGAGGCGCCTCTCACCGAGGACGTCATCAGCGGCGGCTGGTAGGCGCGACGGCTCCGCCGGGGTAGGACTGCGGCATGCGCCGACCCGCCCCCGTCCTGCTGGCCCTGCTCGGCGTGCTGCTGCTGGCCGGACCCGCCTCCGCGCAGGGCGTGCTGACGCTCGAGAGCGTGGTCGACGAGCTGCAGGCCGACCAGGTCCTGGTGGTGCCCGGCGTGGTCGACGGCCTCGACGAGGCCGACGTCCGCGACGAGGTGCTGTCCTCGCAGGTGCAGGTCTACCTCGCGGTGGTGCCCCAGGTGCTCGCGCAGCGCTACGGCGGCACCGACGGCCTGGTCCAGGAGATCGGCGCGACGATCGGCGACTCCAACGCCGTCGTGCTCGTCATCACCGACCAGCCGGACGTCTACGCCGACAACGGCCGCGCGATCGGCGGCCGCGGCGTCAACGCCGGCGTCGCCGCCCGCGGCGCCAACACCTACGACGACTTCGACGCCTCCTCCGTGCAGGCCTTCGTCGGCGACTTCGTCGCGGCGATCGACGCGCAGGCCTCCGGCGGCGGCTCCGGCTCGGGTGGCGGGACCGGTGCGCCCGCGGGCCTCGTGCCGCTGCTCGGGGTCGGCGCGGCGGGTGGCGGCGGCGTACCTGCTCGTCCGCAGCCGCCGGCGCAAGGCCGCGCACGGCAAGCAGCTCGAGGACGCGCGCGCCGACGTGGAGTCGCTGTACGGCCGGCTCGGCAGCGACGTGCAGCTGCTCGCCCCGGGCGACGACGACGTCGCGCGCCAGGCCCTGGCCGACGCCGGCGAGCGCTACAACGCGACCGGCGCGCTGATGGCCAAGGCGGACACCCTCGGCGAGTACGCCGCCGCCCGCCGCACCGCGGTCGAGGGCATCGCTGCGGCGCGGGTCGTGCGCGCGCGGCTCGGCCTCGATCCCGGTCCCGACGTGCCGCTGCCCCCCGGCGCCGGCCCGCAGCTCGACGCGCCGACCCGGGTGCGCGTCGGCGAGGAGGAGTACGACGGGTCGCCGCAGTACGAGCCCGGCCGCCCGCACTACTACGAGGGCGGCTGGTACGGCGGCCAGCAGGTGCCTGGCGGCTGGTACGCCACGCCGTTCTGGCAGACGCTGCTGCTCAGCTCGGTGCTCCGGGGCGGGTACGGCGGCGGCTACGGCCGTGCTTATGGGCGCGGCTACGGCGGGGGGTACGGCGGCTTCGGCGGCGGGATCAGCGGCGGGATCGGCGGCGGCACGGGCCGGCGCAGCGGCGGCTTCGGCGGGCTGGGCTCCGGGCGGCGCGGCGGCGGGGGCGGCTTCGGCGGCTTCGGCGGCGGCGGGGGATGGGGCGGCGGCGGCGGGGGCCGGCGCGGCGGCGGCAAGGGCGGCTGGTGATCTTCTTCGGCGGCGGGAGCGGCTGCGGCTTCCTGCTCTTCGGCTTCGCGCTGCTCGTGCTGCTGGGCACGGGCGACCCGTCCCTGCTGCTCGTGGTGCTGGTCTTCGCGGTGCCGTTCCTGCTGCTGCGGTCGTTCTTCCGGGGCGCGGGTCGCGGAGGGCGCAGGCTCGCCGGTGGACCGGTCCCGTGGACGCCGCAGCCCGCTCGCTCCGCAGGTGGCGCCGACGGCTGGCAGGCCCCGCAGGAGCCCGTGCTGCCGCGGGTGAGCGCCGCGGACGTCGGCTCGCTGCGCGACCGGCTCGGCCACGACGTCAGCACGCTGCAGCCCGGCGACGACCCGGTGGCCCGTCAGGCGCTCGCCGACGCCGCGGAGCGGTACGCGACGGCCGGCACGCTGCTGGAGCGGGCGACCACCGACGCGCAGCTCCGCACCGCCTGGCTCGCCGCGGTGGAGGGGCTGCACGCCAGCCGGGTCGTCCGCCGGCAGCAGGGCCTCGACCTCGGGTCACCCGTGCCGGCCCTGCCCGGCAGCGGCCCGCAGCTCGCCCGGCCGACGCGCGTCGACGTGCAGGGCCGCTCCTACACCGGCGCCCCGACGTACGAGCCCGGCTGCCCGCACTGGTTCCCGGGCGGCTCCTACGGCGGCCGGCACGTCCCGGGCGGCTGGTACGACGTGCCGTTCTGGCCGAGCGCCCTCGTCCTCGGCGGGCTCGGCGGCTGGGCCCTCGGGGGCCTGATGGCCGGCGCGGTGTACGGCGACGACCTGGCGTACGGCGGCGACCTCGACCCCGGCTTCGACGGCGGGAGCGTCGATGACGGCGGGGGCTTCGACGACGGGGGCGGCGGCGGCGACTGGGGAAGGGGGGGCGACTGGGGCGGCGGCGGGGGCGACTGGGGTGGCGGCGGCGACTTCGGCGGCTTCGGGGGTGGCGGCGACTGGGGCGGCGGGGACATGGGCGGCGGCGACGGGGGCTGGTAGTCCACACCCGGCGCGGCGGCCCCGGCCGCTGTCGGTGCCCCGGGGCAGGATGACGAGGTGACGCTGCAGCTCGGCCTCGAGGGGATGCCCCGCGCGCTGTTCGCGTGCACGCCGTCGCGCCTCACGACCTGGCTGGACTGCCCGCGCCGCTACCGGCTGACCTACCTCGACCGGCCGGCGCCGCCGCGCGGCGGGCCGTGGGCGCACAACACCGTCGGGGCGACCGTGCACCTGGCGCTGGCCCGCTGGTGGTCCGAGCCGCTGGACCGCCGCACCCCCGCGGTGGCCCGTGCGCTGCTCGACCGCGCGTGGACGGCGGACGGCTTCGCCGACGACGCGCAGGCCGAGCGCTGGCGGGCGCGGGCCGGCGACATGGTGGAGCGCTACGTCGCGACCCTCGACCCCCACGACGAGCCGGTCGGGGTGGAGCGGACGGTCTCCACCCGCAGTGCCGTGCTCGCCGTCAGCGGACGGGTCGACCGCATCGACCAGCGCGGCGACGAGCTCGTGGTCGTCGACTACAAGACCGGGCGCTCGGTGCTCACGACCGACGACGCCCGTGGCTCGCTGGCCCTCGCCCTCTACGCGCTCGCCGCGGCCCGCACGCTGCGCCGGCCCTGCCGCCGCGTCGAGCTGCACCACCTGCCGACCGGCACCGTCGTCGCGTTCGACCACACCGAGCAGTCGCTCGCCCGCCACCTGTCGCGGGCCGAGGCGATCGGCGAGGAGGCCGTCGCGGCGGCCGAGGCGCTGCTGCTCGGGGGTGACCCCGACGCGCTGTTCCCGCCGCGTCCGGGCCGGAGGTGCGGCTGGTGCGACCACGCCCGCAGCTGCTCCGTCGGCGCTGCGGCGGCTCCGGCGATGCGGCCGTGGGACGGCCTGGCCGAGGAGCGCGAGGGGCCGTGACCCGCGTCTTCCGCGGCTGGTGGGTCGTCACCGGCGTCTTCGTGATGCTGCTGGTCACGGCCGGCATCGGCTTCTACGGCCTGGCCGTCTACCTGCGGGCGCTCACCACCGAGCAGGGCTTCTCCGTCGGCGCCGTCTCCGGGGCGACCGCCGTGTTCTTCCTCGTCAGCGGCATCACCGGGCTGCCGGTCGCCTCGTACATGGCCCGGCGCGACCCGCGGCCGATGATCGCGCTGGGCGCGCTCGCCTGCGGGGTCGCGCTCGTGGCTCTGGGCCGGGTGTCGGCGGTCTGGCAGGTCTACGCCGTCTACGCGCTGTTCGGCGCCGGCTTCGCCGCCTCGTCGCTCGTGCCGGGGACGACGCTGGTCACCCGGTGGTTCTCCCGCCGGCGGTCGCGTGGCCCTGTCCGTCGCCTCCACCGGCCTGTCCGCCGGCGGCGTGGTCGTCACGCCCGCCGTGGCCGAGCTCATCGACCGGCACGGCCTGTCGTCGGTCGCGCCGTGGCTCGGTGTCGCGCTGGTGCTCGGCGTCGTGCCGGTCACCGCGCTGCTGCTCCGGCCGTCGCCCGAGGCGCTCGGCCTGCTGCCCGACGGCGACCCCGCGCCGCCGCCCGGGGCGCCCGCCGCCTTCCTCGGCACGCTGGCCGTGGAGGCGCTCCGGACGCGCTTCTTCGCCGCCGTCACCGCGGCGCACCTGCTGGCGATGCTGGCCCAGGTCGGCGGGATCGCCCACCTGTTCAACCTCGTCGCGGACCGGGCCGACCCGGGGCTCGCCAAGGCCGCCCTCTCCCTGCTCGCGGTGTCCAGCCTGGTGGGGCGCCTCGCCGGCGGGGCCTTCGTGTCGAAGACGTCCATGCGCGGCTTCGCGCTGGTGCTCATGCTGGCGCAGGCCGCCTCCCTGGCCGGCCTCGCCGCGACCGGCTCGCGGGCCGCGCTGCTCGTGCTCACGGTCGCCTTCGGCCTGACCGTCGGCAACCTGCTGATGCTCCACCCGCTGCTGCTGGCCGAGCGGTTCGGCGTGCGCGACTACGGCCGCATCTACTCCCGCAGCCAGCTCGTCGCGACGCTCGGCGTCGCGTCCGGCCCGGCCGCCATCGGCCTGCTGCACGACGGGCTCGGCGGCTACGGCGCGGCCTTCACGCTGGCCGGCCTGGCGTCCGTCGTCGCCGCCGTCGTGCTGGCGGTGAGCGGGCCGTCGCGGGTGCCGGCGCCGGTCGTCTCGCCCGCGGCCGTCTGAGGCTCGCCAGCCGGGGAAGGCCCTGGAGCCCGACCACCAGGAGCGCGCCATGACCCAGCCGGACGAGAACCCCGACAGCTCGTCGCACCCCCGCGGCGAGAACGCCGACGACCCGCCGGCCGAGCCCTCGGTGCAGGACCCCGAGCTGGCGGCGGAGAGCGCCGAGGCCTCGGGCGCCGGCGGCTGATCCGCTCGTCGTGCTGGCGGGCTCCAGCGGCTGCGCACGCGGCTGATGGCGCTGACCAGCGCCGGGGGAGCGGCTCTACGCCGACAGCGCCGTACGGCGTCGTTCGAGGTGCGCCCGCTCCACCGCGTTGCCCGACAGGGCGACCGCCCGGTCGTACGCCGAGCGCGCCTGCTCCACCCGGCCGACCCGGGCGAGCAGCTCGGCGCGGACGACGTGGAACGGCTGGTAGTCCGGCAGGGCGAGCCGCTCCACCTCCAGCAGCGCCGCGGCCGGGCCCGCCACCTCGGCGAGGGCGACCGCCCGGTTCAGGGCGACCACCGGGCCGGGCGCCAGCACGAGGAGCTGGTCGTACAGCGCCAGCACCTGCCGCCAGTCCGTCGGCCCGTCGCTGTGGACGGCCGCGATGGCCGCCTGCAGCTGGTAGGGGCCGGGGGCGCCTCGGCGCAGGCACGCGCGCACGAGCGCCTGCCCCTCGGCGACCAGGCCGGCGTCCCACCGCGAGCGGTCCTGGTCGGGCAGCAGGACGAGGTCACCGGCGGCGTCGACGCGGGCGGGTCGGCGTGCCTCGACCAGCAGCAGCAGGGCGAGCAGCCCCCGGGCCTCCGGCTCGTCCGGCATGAGCGCGACGAGCAGCCGGGCCAGCCGGACCGCCTCGGCGCACAGCTCGACCCGTACGAGGTCGGCGCCGTCGCTGGCGCTGTGTCCCTCGTTGAAGACGAGGTAGACGACGGCCAGCACGGCGCTCAGCCGCTCGGGCAGGTCCTCGTCACGCGGCACCCGGTAGGGGATGCCGGCGTCGCGGATCTTGCGCTTGGCGCGCACGAGCCGCTGCGCGAGCGTCGCCTCCGGGACGAGGAAGGCGCGGGCGATGTGCGGTGTCTCGAGCCCGCCGAGCAGGCGCAGCGTCAGCGCGACGCGGGCCTCCGGGGCGAGCGCCGGGTGGCAGCAGGTGAACAGCAGGCGGAGCCGGTCGTCGTGCACGGGTCCCACCTCCGGCGGATCGTCCTGTGCATGGAGCAGCAGCGCCTGCGCGTGCCGGGCCTCGCGGCTCGACTCGCGGCGCAGCCGGTCGATCGCGCGGCGCTTGGCGGTCGTGACGATCCAGCCACCCGGGTTCGGCGGCAGGCCGTCCTCCCGCCAGCGCTCGACCGCGACGGTGAACGCGTCCGCGACCGCCTCCTCGGCGAGCGACACGTCGCCGAGGAGGCGGACCAGCGTCGCGACCGCACTGCCGTGCTCCTCGCGGAAGACCGCGGCGACGTCGGCCTCGACGGAGGTCACTCCCCCTGGAACGGCCGCACCTCGACGTCGCCCTGGCAGGCAGCCGCGCCGCGCTCCGCGATCCTCAGCGCCTCGTCGAGGTCCTCCGCCTGGATGACCCAGAACCCGCCGAGCTGCTCCTTCGTCTCCGACCAGGGCCCGTCGGTGACCAGGGTCGAGCCCTCCGTGAAGCGGACCGTCGTCGCGAGGTCCTTCGGCATCAGCCCACCCGCGAAGACCCAGCTGCCGGACTCCTGCAGCGACTGGTTGAACGCCTCGACGCCCGCCATCATCTGCTGGGCCACCTCGGGCTCCGGCATCGTGAAGTCGCCCTCGTGGTGGACGCTCAGCAGGTACTGCTTCATGGTGCTTCTCCTCGTCCTCGGGGCCGGCCGTCCCGGTCCTCATCCTGCTACGAACGGCAGCAGCCCGGATCGACACCCTTCCTCAAGATCTTTCCCGATCGTGCGAAGGTGGCCGCATGAGCCGCTGGGCGAGCGCGAAGGCCGCCACCTTCCAGGAGTCCGTGATCCGCGAGATGTCCCGGCTGTGCGCGGCGTCCGGCGGCGTGAACCTCGCGCAGGGGTTCCCCGACTTCAGCTGCCCGCAGGAGCTCAAGGACGCGGCCAAGCAGGCCATCGACGACGACGTCAACCAGTACGCCATCACCTGGGGCGCCAAGGCCTTCCGCGACGGCATCGCCGCGAAGGTCGCCGCCACCTACGCCGGCTGGACGGTCGACCCGGAGACCGAGCTGTGCGTCACCTGCGGCTCGACCGAGGCGATGATCGCCACCCTGCTCGCCACCGTGGACCCCGGCGACGAGGTGATCGTCTTCGAGCCGTTCTACGAGAACTACGGCCCCGACGCCGTCCTGTCCGGCGCGACCCCGCGCTACGTGACGCTGCACGCGCCGGACTGGTCGATCGACGAGGCGGAGCTGCGCGCGGCGTTCTCGGACCGCACCCGCGCGATCATCGTCAACACCCCGCACAACCCGACCGGCAAGGTGTTCACCCGCGCCGAGCTCGAGCTGATCAGCGAGCTCTGCCAGACCTACGACGCGCTGTGCCTGACCGACGAGATCTACGAGCACATCGTGTACGACGCAGAGCACGTGCCGCCGGCCACGGTCGCCGGGCTCGAGGACCGGACGGTCACGATCAACGCCCTGTCCAAGACGTACGCCGTGACGGGGTGGCGCGTCGGCTGGGCGATCGCCCCGGCCGGACATCACCAGCAGCATCCGCAAGGTGCACGACTTCCTCACCGTCGGCGCGGCCGCCCCGCTGCAGGCGGCGGGTGCGGCCGCCATGGCGCTGCCGCCGAGCTACTACGTCGAGGAGGCGACGCGCTACCGCGAGCGGCGCGACCTGCTCTGCAGCGTCCTGCAGGAGGCGGGCTTCACCTTCCGCGTGCCGGACGGCGCCTACTACGTCCTCTGCGAGACCGGTGACCTCGACCCGGGCCAGGACAGCAGCGCCTTCGCCCGCCGCATCGTCGTCGACCCGGGGATCGCCGCGGTGCCGGGCACGAGCTTCTACGCCGATCCGTCGCAGGGCGCCGGCCAGATCCGCTTCGCGTTCCCCAAGCGCCTCGAGACCCTGCACGCTGCGGCCGAGCGGATCGCCAGGCTCCGCTAGCGGTCCCAGCGGGTGAACTGCTCGTGCACCCGCATGCCGGCCTTCTCGTAGAGGTCGAGCGCCCCGGTCGGGTTGCCGGCGTCGACGCCGAGCACGCGTGGCCGGGAGGCCCCGGGCCGCGTGCCGGCGGAAGCACTCGTGCAGCAGCGCCAGCCCGAGACCGCGGCCGCGCTGCGACGGCGCGACGGCCAGCTGCCGGACGAAGCCGTAGTCCGCACCCATCGGCTGCGACAGCGCGGCGCCGACGACCTCGTCGCCGGCCAGGGCGACGAGGTAGTGCGACGGGTCGAAGCGCTCGGTGTCGAGCAGGTAGCCGCGCCAGTCCTCGAGGCTGCGCTCGTGCTGGCCGCCGATCTCGCGGAACGACGTCGTGATCAGCCGGTGGACGGCCTCGTCGTCGCGAGGCCGCTCGTAGTCCCGCACGACCACGCCCTCGGGCCACACGGGCTCCGGCTGCTCGCCGTCCAGCGGGCGCCGCATCCGCCAGAAGCGCCGGGCGGCCGTCCAGCCGCGGGACTCCAGCAGCGCGCCGCGGGCGGTGTCCGGGTCGGGCACGTAGTGCTCGAGCGGCGCCTCGTGCTGCTCCACCCACTCCAGCAGCTGCGGCAGCAGGTCCTCGCGGCCGGGGACGGTCATCGCGTCGGCGTACTCCTCGACGACAGTGGCGTACCCGACGGCGCGACCCTCGTCCTCGGCGACGAGGGTGCACGCCGCCCAGTCGAAGCCGTCCGTGTCCCAGTCGTCGGTGAGGTCGGCGTCGTCGGTGTCGACGCCGCCGCGGAAGGCGACGTCGTACGCGCAGAACATGTCGACGACGGCCCGCAGGTCGTCGCGCGTGGCGGGTCGCACGATCACGACCAGCAGGATGCCAGGCGCGGCAACCGGTTTCAGGCGATCCCGAGCCGGGCGCGCGCCTGCTTCACGTGCGGGCCCTGCCGCAGCGAGTCCGGCACCACGAGCAGGCCGCTGCGGAACGCGAGACCCGCTGCGGTGGCGGCGAAGTCCGTCGTGGGGAGCCCGGGCAGGCGGTAGAGCCTGCGCGCCCAGCGGGGGAGCATCGCGCCGGCGGCCGCGGCCAGCGCCACCCACGCGGGACGAGCCGGCGTGCCGAGCTGCACCAGTGCGGGCATCGGCGGCCACAGCACGAACGTCGCCGCGTCGCGCGCCGCGCGGCTGGCCCGCAGCACCGGCCGGACGTCGCGGAAGTACGCCGCCACCTGCTCGACCGACGCCGGAACGGTGGCCGGGTCCAGGCCGACGAGCGAGGCGTTTAGCACCTGCTCGGCGTAGTAGGCGTCCTGCTCGCCGGGTGACAGCCGCAGGCCGCAGCGCACCGCCGTCGAGAGGAACGACTCGACCTCCACGCAGTGCACCCAGCGCAGCAGGTCGGGGTCGGACACCCGGTAGGCGACGCCCGACTCGGGCTCGATGCCGCCGAGCCTGCGGTGGATGCCGCGCACCTTCGCGCCCGCCCGCCGGGCCTGCTCGGTCGTGCCGTACGTCGTGACGCCGACGTACTCCGCGGTCCGGAACAGCCGCCCCCACGGGTCCTGCCGGAAGTCGCTGTGCTGCGCCACTCCTGACATGGCCAAGGGGTGCAGCGCCTGGAGCAGCAGCGCGCGCAGCCCGGCCAGCGCCATGGACGGGTCGGCGTGCACCCGCCAGGTGACGCTGTCCGGCCCGTAGAGCCCGGGGTCGGGCTGGGCAGAGGGCTGCGAGCTCACGGCTCGAGGCTGCCACGCCCGGGCCGCCGCCACACCTCGCGGCGGCGCCCGGGGCCGGCGGCTACTGGGAGATGGCCTGGACGGTGTTGCCGACGGCGGAGTCGTTGCCGCTGCGGGCGAGGTCGGCCTGGCTGACGATGCCGACCAGCTTGGTCCCGTCGATGACCGGCAGGCGGCGGACCTGGTGCTCGGCCATCGTCCGCATGGCCTGCTCGACGGAGTCGTCCGCGCCGATGGTGACGACCTCGGTCTGGCCGAGGTCGCCGACCGTGGTCGTGGCCGGGTCGAGGCCCTTCGCGACCACCTTCACCACGATGTCGCGGTCGGTGACCATCGCCAGCAGTCGGTCGCCGTCGCAGACGGGCAGCGCGCCGTAGTCGCCCGCGGCCAGCTTCTTGGCCACGTCGAACACCGTCGTGGAGCTCTCCACGACGTCGGCGCCCTCGGTCATGATCTCGCGTGCGGTGGTCATGTCGCTCCTCGCCGTAGGGACGTGCCGGACGCCCCCTCCCTTCCCCGGGCGACGCCGGCTGCACCGCCCTACGCTCGGCCGGTGTCCTACGTCGCGATCAACGTCCTGACCGTCCCGGACGGGTCGGGGACGACCCTGGAGGCCCGCTTCGCCGCCCGGCAGGGGGCGGTGGACGCGGCCCCGGGCTTCGAGCACTTCGAGCTGCTGCGGCCGCTGGCCGGCACCGACGACTACCTCGTCTACACGCGCTGGCGCAGCGAGGCGGACTTCACCGCGTGGCGCGAGTCGCAGAGCTTCGGCCAGGGCCACGCCCAGGCGAGCGGCCGGCCGGACGGCGAGCGCCCGGCAGCGAGCGGCTCGACGATCTGGGCGTTCGAGGTCGTCCAGGCCTCCGACGGGGCAGGGGACCCGGCATGACGACCGAGCCCATCGCGGACATCCCGACCACCGACCCCGGCGCCCAGCAGGAGCCCGGCCAGGGCGAGGCCACGCCCGAGGAGCAGGGCACGCTGCCGCCGGAGGACCCGGACAGCGACGCAGGGGTGGCCTAGCCCGCAGAAGGCCAGCAGCGCCTTCACCGTGGCCTCGGCGTTCTCGACCGCCGGGGAGTGCTGCGCGTCGGGCACGACGACGTGCTCCGCACCGAGCCGTACGGCCATCTCGGCCTGCAGGGCGGGCAGCCAGGCGTCGTCGGCCTCGCCGTGCAGCACCAGCACCGGCAGGCCGGTCGCCCGCAGCTCCTCGACCCGGTCCGGCTCGCCGGTCAGCGCGTCGGCCATGCCGAGCAGCGCCTGCGGGCTGGACGCCAGCATCCGGTCGCGCAGGAAGCCCTGCACCGAGGCGTCCAGCGCCAGCCAGCGCTGGTCGGTCGCGTTCAGCTGGTCCATCGCCTCGACCAGCGCCGGCATGCCCTGCTCGAGCAGCGGGCGCATCAGCGGGAAGACCGCCACGCGCGGCCCGGTGAGGGCGGCCGGGCCGGACCCCATGAGCACCAGCGAGGCGAAGGCGTCCGGCCGCTGCAGCACCGCGGCCCGGGTGACCAGCCCGCCGAAGCTGTGCCCCACCAGGTGCACCGGACCGCGGCCGAGCTGGTCCCGCACGGCGAGCAGGTCCGCGCCGAGGGCCTCGGTGGCGTACGAGGCGTCCGCCGCCCCGGGCGACTGGAACTGCCCGCGCTGGTCGAGCGCGACCACCCGGTGGCCGGCGTCCGCGAGCGGGTCGAGCAGCAGGCGGAAGTCCTCCTTGCTGCCGGTGTAGCCCGGCACCAGCAGCACGGTCGAGCGGGCGTTCCCGGCCGGCTCGCGGACGCAGGGCCGCGAGGCGGCCGCCGGGCACGTCGTAGCCGTCGAACCGGACGTCGAGCTCGGCGCAGAGCGGGTGCAGCGTCACGTCACCACGCTAGGGCAGCGGCCTGGGTGAGGTAGACGCCGCCGATGGCCGTGACCACCCAGCGGGTGGCGGTCTGGAAGGAGGCGTCCGACATGCGGTCCAGCAGCCGGCCGCCGGCGACGGTCCCGAGCATCGACAGCGGCACGGCCGCAGCGACGACCAGCCACGGGACGTGCTGCCCGCCGGTCAGGGCGGCGCCGTAGACGAGGACCTTCGCCGCGTGCGCCAGCACCTGGGTGGCCGCCTTGGTGGCGACCACGCTGTGCCGGCCCATCCCGGCGCGGACGAAGAAGACGTCGAGCAGCGGCCCGGACACCCCGGCCACGAGGTTGAGGCCGGTGACGGAGAGGCCGGCCAGCACCGCGTGCGGCGGCCGACGCGGCGTCCAGCGACAGCCGGCCCTTCGGCAGCCAGACGAGCCCGGGCACCAGGCCCAGCACGAGGTACGTCACCGCCTTGCTCGGCGCGTAGGCCACCAGCGCGATCAGCAGCCCGGCGGCCACCGCGCCGCAGCCGTACCAGCCGACGACCCGCCAGCGCACGTGCTCGCGCTGCAGGACGGCCCGCCAGCCGTTGCTGACCAGCTGGAGCAGGCCGTGCACGACGAAGGCCAGCGCGGTCGGCAGGACCAGCAGCAGCACGCCCATGAGCAGCAGTCCGCCGGCCATGCCGAGCACGCCGGAGACGGTGGCCGTGACGAACGCCGCGACCACGACGCAGGCGGCGGCGAGCAGGCTCATGGGTGCTACGGTAGCACCAAACCGTACGTCCGTCTTGCTAGAGCGCGGTGCAGCTCCACGTCCCGCACCTGGCCGTCGGCGAGCTCCAGGGTCAGGTAGGTGCAGACCGGCTGCCGGCGCCGGTCGGTCGGCGAGCCCGGGTTCAGCAGGCGCAGGCCGCCGGGCGTCGTGGTGTCCCACGGGATGTGGCTGTGGCCGAAGACGAGCAGGTCCACGCCCGGGTGGGCCAGGTCCATCCGGCGCTCCCGGCCGGGGGCGCCGCCGGTCTCGTGCACCACCGCGACGCGCACGCCCTCCAGGGTCGCGCGGGCCACCTCCGGGAGCCGCGCACGCAGCGCCGGGCCGTCGTTGTTGCCCCAGCAGGCGAGCAGCGCGCGGGACCGCGCCTCGAGCGCGTCCAGCGCGGCGGCGTCCACCCAGTCACCGGCGTGCACGACCAGGTCGGCCGCCTCCACCTCCCGCCAGACCTGCGCGGGCAGGTCCTTGGCGCGCCTGGGCAGGTGGGTGTCGGCGAGCAGCAGCAGGCGCACGCGGCCAGCCTGCTACAGCGCGGCGAGCACCTCGGGCAGGGGGCGCCGGTCCACGACGACGTCGGTCAGGCCGGCCAGCCGGCCGCAGTCGACGCAGCGCGCGCCGAGCGCGACCCACTCGACGTGCTCGCCGTCCGGGACGTGCAGCCCCGCGGCGAGCTCGGCGATCGACTGCCCGCAGCCGCCGCAGGCCCACATCATCGGGTGGGTCCAGTGCGCCTCGGACTCCAGCAGGTGGACCGTCGTCGCGCAGGCCAGGCAGCGCCGGCGGGCGACGCCGGCGGTCGCGTCCGCCTCGGCGTACTGCCAGGTCGGCGCCTCCTCGCCGTGCTGCGCGCAGTGCAGCACCACGACCTCGTGCACCTCGGGGGCGCCGTCGAGGCTGCGCAGCCAGTCGCGCAGGTCGTCGACGTCCTCGCCCGTACGCGCACCGTTCTCGGTCCTCAGCACCATGCCGCGGTCATCGGCAGCGCGCAGGGCCGTCCTGAAGCCCTGGTCAGGGCTGCTCGGCCGCGGGAGCACCTTCGCTGCCGACGCCCTTGCCGCGACCGCGGCCACCGCGGCGGCGGCGACGGGGTGCGCCCGAGCCCTCCTCGGCGGGGGCGTCGGAGCCCTCGGGGGCGCTGCCGGTGCCGGCGACGGCCTCCAGGGCAGCGCCGGCACCGCGGGTGCGGCGGCGGGGGGTGCCGGTGCGCTTGGGCAGCTGCGGCGCGTCGTCGGCGGCCTCGGCCGGGGCGTCGTCCCGACCGCCGGAGCGACCGCCGCTGCGCCCGCCGGAGCGGCCGCCGTCCGCCCGCGTCCCGCCGTCACGCCCGCCGTCGGAGCGCCCGCCGTCACGCCCGGCCGGCTTGTTGCGGCGCCCGGTCTCGCCCAGGTCCTCGACCTGCTCGGCCTCCAGGCCGGCGCGGACCCGCGCGGAGCGGGGGAGCGTCCCCTTGGTGCCCTCGGGGATCTCGAGGTCGGTGTAGAGGTGCTTGCTCGAGGAGTAGGTCTCGACCGGCTCCGGGAACGGCAGCTCGAGGGCCTTGTTGATCAGGCCCCACTTCGGCATGTCGTCCCAGTCGACGAACGTCACGGCGACGCCCTTGGCGCCCGCGCGCCCGGTGCGGCCGATCCGGTGCAGGAAGGTGCTCTCCTCGTCCGGGCACTGGTAGTTCACGACGTGCGTGACGTCGGGGACGTCGATGCCGCGGGCGGCGACGTCGGTCGCGACGAGGACGTCGATCTTGCCGGAGCGGAAGGCGCGCAGGGCCTGCTCGCGGGCGCCCTGGCCGAGGTCGCCGTGCACGGCCGCGGCCGCGAAGCCGCGGTCGGACATGTCGGCGGCGACCTTGTCGCAGGTCCGCTTCGTGCGGCAGAAGACCATCGTCAGGCCGCGGCCCTGCGCCTGCAGGATCCGGGCGAGGACCTCGCCCTTGTCCATGGAGTGCGCGCGGTAGACGAAGATCTTGGTGTCCGGGACGGTCCGCTTCTCGCCGACCTCCTCGGCCCGGATGTGCGTCGGCTGCTTCATGAAGCGGCGCGCCATCGTCACGACCGGGCCGGGCATGGTCGCCGAGAAGAGCATCGTCTGGCGCTCGGTCGGGAGCAGCTCGAGGATCCGCTCCACGTCGGGCAGGAAGCCCAGGTCCAGCATCTCGTCGGCCTCGTCCAGCACGAGGACCTGCACGGCCGACAGGTCGAGGTGGCCCTGGCGGGCCAGGTCGAGCAGGCGCCCAGGCGTGCCGACGACGACCTCCACGCCCTTGCGCAGGGTCTCGACCTGCGGCTCGAAGGCGCGCCCGCCGTAGATCTGCACGACGCGGATGCCGCGGACGCTGCCGGCCTTCTCGATGTCGGTCGCCACCTGCACCGCGAGCTCGCGGGTCGGGGCGACCACGAGGGCCTGCGGCATGCCGTCGGCGCCCTCGGCCTTGCTCTTCACGCGCTGCAGCAGGGGCACGCCGAAGCCCAGCGTCTTGCCGGTGCCGGTGCGGGCCTGGCCGATGAGGTCGTGGCCCGCGAGGGCGATCGGCAGCGTCATCGTCTGGATGGCGAACGGCGTGGTGATGCCGAGCTTCTCCAGGGCCTCGACCGTCTCGGGCAGGGCGCCGAGGGCGGCGAAGCCGTTCTCCGTGGTGGCGGGACTCGTCATGGGTGGTGCCTCTCGTACGGTCGCGCCGACCGACGACAGGAAGGGGCTCGCAACGGGGCTCGCGAGGAGTCCGGCGCGCCACGGGACTGCGGTCCGCGCACACGATCGAGGCGGCGAGCGCCGCCCCGGAAGGGCTCAGCCTACCGCCGGGCGCCCGTACGGCAGGATCGGCGGCATGAGCACCCGGCTGGACCAGGCGACCGTCGACCTGCTGGGGGTGCTGGCCTACGGCGAGCTGACGGCCTTCGAGCGGCTGGCCAGCGACGGCAGCCTCGCGCCCACGATCGGCGACAAGCACGCGCTGGCCACCATGGCGGCCGCGGAGTACGGCCACTACCGGCGCCTCTACGACCACATGCTCAGCGAGGAGATCGACCCCGAGGAGGCGATGGCCCCCTTCGCCGGTCCGGTCGACGCCTTCCACGACTCCACGCCGCCGAACGACTACCTCGAGGGCCTCATCAAGGCGTACGTCGGCGACGGCCTGGCGACCGACTTCTACCGCGAGGTGGCGGCCTTCATCCAGGACGCCGCCACCCGCGGGCTGGTGCTGGAGGCGCTCGCCGACACCGGGCAGGCCGAGTTCGCGGTCGCCAAGGTGCGCGAGGCCATCGAGGAGGACCCCGCGGTCGGCGGCCGGCTGGCCCTGTGGGCCCGGCGGCTGGTCGGCGAGGCGCTGATCCAGGCGCAGCGGGTGGCCGTGGAGCGGGACGCCCTGACCGAGCTGCTCGTCGGCGGCAGCGGCGACCTGGCCGGGATCGCCCGGCTGCTGACCCGGCTGACGGACAACCACACCGCGCGGATGGCCGCGCTCGGCCTGCAGTCGTAGGGCACGTCACACCACCCCGTCACCACCCAGAGCAGGACAAAGCTCCCCGAGGGCGAAGACAGATCCAGTCGCGTCGTCGCCGGCGCGGGCCCCGCAACCAGGAGATCCCCATGCGCTTCGCGCTCACCCGACGCACCGCGGTCCTCGCGGCCGTCGCCCTCGTCGTCCCGGCCGTGGCCGTCGGCGCCAGTGCGGCTCCCCGCACCGCCGCCCCGGCCGCTGCCCGGTGCGGCCCAGGCCGTCATCCCCAGCAAGGTCACCGTCTCCGGCCTCTCGGTCGAGAACTCCTTCGTCTCGAGCGTCGGCTGGGTCAAGCCCGGCGACAGCTACCCCTCGCGGATCCTGCTGAAGAACACCGGCAGCTCCCCGGTCGCGCAACGTCACGGTGACGGTGCCGCCGACCCGCGGCATGTCCTTCACCGGCGTGCGCAGCGCCGTCGGCGCGCCGAAGCTGTCCGGCGGCACGGTCACCTGGTCGGTGCCGTCGGTCCCGGCCGGCGCGACCGTCCCGCTGATCCTCGAGGCCAAGGCCAAGACCACGGCGGAGGAGCCGACGGTCGTCTGGCGCAACATCTCCAGCGTCGCGAGCGTCACCGTCGGCGGGACGACGCAGAAGATCGCCAGCCACGGCCCGAAGGTCATCCCGCCGAGCGGCGGCTTCGAGACGGCGCGCTACGGCGACCGCCCGTTCCCGGTCGTCCCGGTCGACTACAGCGACTTCAAGCACAACACCGACGCCGCGGAGCTCGAGACGGTCATCAACGACCCGAAGAACCCGGCCTCGACGTTCAACCTCTACCAGGAGATGTCGTTCGGGCAGCTCTTCCCGCACGGCACCATCGGCTCCATCGGCGTCGACAGCCGCCCGGTCGCCCCCGAGGACGACCTGAAGTTCTCGACGATCGACCCGACCACGGTCAACACCTGCACCGGCATCACGACGGTCGACCCGACCAGCGGCGCCCCGACGCCCGCCTACACCGAGCGCATCACCGACGGCTGGTACCAGCTGCCCGGCATGCGCACCTACTACGGCGCGGACGCCAACGGCTCCGCGGTCGTCGGCTCGCTCGCCGGCGTCGGCGCGCTGCAGGCCATCGACTCCGGCTGCGGCCCGACGGCCAAGGCGGCGTACGACGCGGCCGTCGTCGCTGACCCCGACATCGACTACAACGACTTCGACACCGACAAGGACGGCGTCGTCGACTTCTTCGAGGTCATCTTCCAGGGCTGCGGCGGCAACGGCGCCGTCGCAGCTCGGCCCGGCCGGCGGCTGCGAGGTCACCGACACCAGCGACAACATCTGGCCGCACAGCAGCTCGCTCGAGTTCAGCTACACCGACCCGACGACGGGCCTGACCGGCTACATGAGCAAGGACCACCTCAAGGACCTCGAGGGCAACCTGCTCTTCTACACCGACAGCACCTACACGGCGACCACCACGAAGAAGACCGAGTTCCCGGCCTTCGTCCGCGTCGGCCCGTACAACGTCAACCCCGAGACCTCGATCGAGTTCGCCAGCGTCATCTCGCACGAGTACGGCCACTCGCTCGGCCTGCCGGACTACTACTCCACCGGCTCGCGCGACACCTACGGCGACTTCAACCTGATGGCCACCGACAAGAGCCACCACTTCGACGTCATCGGCAAGAAGGAGATGGGCTGGATCGTGCCGGAGGTGCTGGCCAAGAGCAGCACCAAGGCCGTGAAGGACTGGCAGGACAGCAAGATCGACACGGGCACGATCCACTGGGTCACGCCCGCCGGCAAGCCGTACACGCTGTCGGCCGCAGCCGGTGACTACGGGATCCACAACGGCGAGGCGTACGTCGCGTCGCTGCCCGGCCGCCAGCTGCTCGACCCCGAGAAGATCAAGCAGGGCGCCTCGGGCAAGCAGGTCTGGTACTCCCGCCAGGGCAACGACTTCGGCTGCCCGCCGGTCGGCGGCCACAACCTCGACTTCGCCATCCCCGGCCTGGAGGAGGTGCCCGCCGGCACGCCGATCACGGCGACGTTCAAGACGTTCTTCGACATCGAGTGGGACTTCGACTACGGCTTCGTCCTGACCGGCGAGCCGGACGACAAGGGCGAGGTCACCTACACCTCGCAGCCGTCCGAGAACGGCTACACGACCCCGGCGACGAGCAACCCGAACCAGAACAGCTGCCAGGGCAAGTACGGCAACGGCATCACCGGCACCCCCGCCTCCTACGACGCCGGCACCGCGCCGGTCGACCGCGTCGCCGGCAACACCCCGGACGGCCCGTTCGTCGAGGACAGCTACGACGTGTCCGAGCTGGCCGGCGTCAAGGGCGGCGTGCTGCGCTTCTCCTACGCCACCGACCCGGGCCTGGCCCGCCTCGGCTGGATCATCGACGACCTGGTCGTCAAGGCCGGCGACAAGGTGCTCTTCGAGAGCGACTTCGAGGACGGCGACGGCGGCTCGGACGACCCGCGCGTCTACAACGGCGGCTGCAAGGAGGACCTGTCGGTCTCCGGCGGGCTGTGCACCGAGGGCTGGAGCTACCTGGCCGCCGGCACCCCGTCCGAGCTCGAGCACGGCTACCTGATGGAGATGCGCGACCGCAGTCGGCTTCGACTTCGACGGCCGCGGCGAGAACGACCGGGATCCCGATCGCGTTCGAGCCCGGGCTGCTCCTCACCTACACCGACGAGGCGCACGGCTACGGCAACGTCGGCACCGACAACCCGCCGGCGCAGACACCGCTCGACTCGGTCCCCGAGCCCGAGAGCGACACGCCGAACCTGAACGACGCGACGTTCAACGCCTCGGCCGAGCGCAGCAGCTACACCGATTCGCCGGCCACGCCGCACGTCGACAACTACAGCGAGCCGACGCGCGACCCGGAGAAGGACACCGACGAGGACGGCAACCAGCCGTGGACCTTCGACTACAACTGCCTCGGCTTCAAGGTCAGCAAGCTGGCCGGCGACACCGGTGACTCGGTCGACGCGTTCGACCTGGTCGGCGACGTCAGCTTCACGATGGGTCGCGGCTGCGCGGCGTTCAACTACGGCCTGGCCACCACCGACGCGCCGGTCGTGAACGGCCCCGGCGGCGGCAGCACCGGCAGTGAGAACGGCAGCGGCACCGGCAACGGGCAGACCGGCTCCGGCGAGGCCGGCGGCGACGGCTCGGGCAGCAACACCGAGCAGGAGCCGCCCGTGGCCTCCGGCAGCGCGCTGCCGCGCACCGGCAACGACCTGCTGGTGACGCTGGCCCTCGGCCTGGTCCTCGTGGCAGGCGGCGGCTGGCTGCTGGCCCGGCGCGACAGCACCGCCTAGCCCCACCGCACGCCCCGCCGGAGGCCGGCACCCCGCAGGGGGTGCCGGCCTCCGGCGCGTCTGAGGGGTCGGGTCGGGCGAGGAGCCGCAGCCCGGACCGTGGGACGGGCGCACGTGGCGCACGTGGCGCACGTGGCGCACGTGGCAGCGGCGGCGGCTGGTCCGCTTCGGCGCGGGGCGTGGAGGAGGGGACGCGGAGCGCGGGCGCAAGGCCCAGGGAGCGCGTGGCGGGTGCCCGGTGCTGGGCAGCCGACCGTTCGGCGCCGTGCCGTCAGCGGGGCGGCGTGGACCGGCGAGCGGGTCACCCCCGGACGCGCCGGAGGCCGGCACCCCACGTGGGGTGCCGGCCTCTGGCGGGACGTGCGAGCGCGCCTAGACGCGGGCCTTGCTGCGCACCGCGCCCTGCGAGACCGCGATGACCGCGGCGGCGACGAGCGTGCCGACGACGACCTCGAGCAGCAGGCCGTCGAAGACCAGGCCGGCCAGCAGCAGCGAGCCGACGCCGATCAGCATGGTGAGCCACAGCGGCATGGACTGGCGGCCGGGGACGACCGCGCGCCCCAGGGCGCCGACCACGAGGCCGACGATCAGCAGGACGACGATGTTCATGGGTTCTCCTCGATCAGGTGGGGCGAAGAGCTACGCGTGGACGCGGTTCTTCTTCGTGGCGGCGTTGTAGACGAGCAGCGCGATCACGGCACCGACGATCGAGCCGATGATGCCGCTCGGCTGGAGCAGCCCGTCGAGGGCGTCCTTGCCGAAGATGAGCGCGCCGAGGAAGCCGCCGATGAACGAGCCGACGATGCCGAGCACGATGGTCGGGATGATCCCCATGCTGTCCTTGCCGGGCACGATGGCGCGCGCGAGGAAGCCGGCGATGGCGCCGACGATGAGAAGCAGGATGATGCCCACGGGTTCCTCCTAGGTGTGCGGGTCGGTAGGACCCGGTCGACCTCAGGTATCCCCGCTTGACGGCTGCGTGAACCTGTGATCGCGCTCCGTCACGCGATCGATGCCGGCAAGAAGTCGGCTAGAGGGCGGCGAAGCCCACCCGGCGCTGCTCGGACTCGGCGATCTCGACGTAGGCCAGCTTGTCGGCGGGGACCAGCACACGGCGGCCCTTCTCGTCGACGAGCGACAGCACGCCGAGGTCGGCCTTGAGGGCGTCGGCGACGGCCTTGGCCACCTCGTCGGGGGACTGCGCGCTCTCCAGGACGAGCTCGCGCGCGGCGTACTGGACGCCGATCTTGACCTCCACCGAGGACTCCTTCATCGAGGGGATGGTGCTCGCCTGCGAGGCTAGCCCGCGACCACCCGCACAGCGCCCCGGTACGCCGAGGGCAGAAGGTCAGCCGGTGCGGGGGGCGCCGGAGATGCCGCGCCAGGCCAGGCCCATCAGCAGCTCGACGGCCCGCTCCTTGGGGATCCGGTCCGGGCTGGTGAGCCACCAGCGCGCGCCCACCTCCATCAGGCCGGACAGCCCGATCGACAGCAGCTGCGCCTCCTCGGCGCGGTAGCCGGTGTCGTGCGCGATCGTCTCGGCGATCGCGTCGACGCACGCCTGCGTCATGCGCTCGACCCGCTCGCGGACTGCGGGGTCGTTGCGCAGGTCGCTCTCGAACACCAGGCGGAACGCGCCCTGGCCGTCGTCGACGAAGTCGAAGTACGCCGACACCGACGCCGCCACGCGCGCCTTGTTGTCGGTGGTCGAGGCCAGCGCCTCGCGCACCCGGTCCACGAGCCGCTCGGCGTGCTGGTCCAGCAGCGCCAGGTAGAGCTCGAGCTTGCTCGGGAAGTGCTGGTAGAGCACCGGCTTGCTGACCCCGGCGCGGTCGGCGATCTCGTCCATCGCGGCGGCGTGGTAGCCCTGCGCGACGAAGACCTCCTGCGCCGCCCCGAGCAGCTGCTTGCGGCGGGCCTGCCGCGGCAGCCGCGTGCCACGGGGTGCGGCGGGGGTGCTCGTCACGCGGCGAACCCTAGCGGCGGTCGTCCTCGTCGAGCTCCACCACGACCGCCTGCTCGTACGCGTCCGCGGCGTCGGCCTCCAGCGGCAGCACGCCGGCGTCGCCGCCGGAGTCCGCGAGGTGCTGCCCGGCAGCGATCGCCGACGCCGGCTCGAGCACGTCCGCAGCGGACGCCTCCAGCGGCACGTCGGGCGCCGGGTGCACCGGCGCGTCGCCGCTCGGGCTGGTGCGCTGCTCCTGCCGGTCCTCGGGAGTCGTCTCGCTCATCAGCCGTCCTGCCCGGAGAGCTCGCGCGAGCCGTGCCGCGTGCGGCGGGCGTCGATGACCCGGTCCGGGTTGCGGCGCAGGTAGTCCTCCTCCAGCTCCGTGGTGCGCGCGGTGTGGAACTGCAGCGCGTCCTCGCTGCCGTGCAGGAACGTGTCGTGGCGCGTCTCGTGCAGGTGCTTGAGCTCGCGCTCGAGGTCCTCGTCGCCGAGCTGTTCGGCCGGCACTCCGGTCACGTCGTCCTCCATCGTCTCGGGCGGGTGGCCCGCCCCTACCCGGGTACCCGCGGTCCATGACCGAGCCTGCACCCGACAGCCCCTCCCGCCAAGGGGACCGCCCGACCGCCCTCGTCCTGGACGTGGACGGCACGCTGCTCGACACCGTCTACCTGCACGTGATCGCCTGGTGGGAGGCGTTCAGGGACGCCGGGTACGAGGTGAGCGGCTTCGACATCCACCGCGCGATCGGCCGCGGCTCCGAGGACCTCGTCGAGACGCTCGTCGGCAAGGCCGACCAGGCGGTGGTCGACGCGCACGCGGACAAGTGGGCGCCGTTGCGCGACAAGTGCATCCCGTTCCACGACGTACCGGCGCTGATCCGCACCTGCGCGGAGCGCGGCACGAGGGTCGTCTACTGCACCAGCGGAGCGCCCGAGGACGTCGAGGACTTCCGCCGCAAGATCGGCTGCGACGACGTCATCAGCGGCGTCGTGAACAGCGGTGACGTCGAGCAGAGCAAGCCGGCACCCGACATCGTGCGGGCTGCCCTCGTGGAGGTGGGCGTCGAGCCGGAGGACGCGGTGATGCTCGGCGACACGGTCTACGACGTGCGGGCGGCGAGCGCCGCGGGCGTGGCGTGCATCGGCCTGATGTGCGGCGGCATCGGCGAGCGCGAGCTGAAGGAGGCGGGCGCGGTCGCCGTGTACGGCAACCCCTCGGAGCTGCTGCAGGACCTCGACGCCTCACCCGTCGGGCGCCTGCTCGCGCGGTGATCAGGCAGGCGTAGCAGTCGCGGCCCGGCCCGCACCACGACGACGTCTGCGCCGGGCGGCGGCTGCGCGCTCACCGTCGCCGGAGAAGGCGGCCGGCTAGCGCTTCTGCATCGCGTCGAGGCAGATGGCCAGCGCGATCGCCAGCCGGGCGTCGAGCGCGGGGTCCTGCACGTCCAGGACGTACCGGTCGCGGATGCCCCACAGCCGGGTGTGCGTGAGGACGGTGCGGCCGGAGGCGTCCGTCCCGTCGAAGTGGAAGACCCACGGCACGGGGATGCTGCTGGCGTACGGGACCAGGTCCCAGAACCTCCGCAGCAGGGCCACGGCCATGCTCCGCTCCTGCACGACGACCGGTCCGAGGCCCGGCTGGTCCAGCTCCCAGGTCGACCGCAGCAGGCTGGCCGCGCCCTTCTTGCGCAGCTGCCCGACGACGGCACCGAGGTGGTCCTTCACGGTCATCGTCGAGCGGATGTCGAGGCGACGGTCGGCCGCGATCATCAGGACGACGCGGTCCTGCGACTCGTCGCCGTAGACGGTGAACTGCTCCTTGAACGCCATCCGCTTCTGCTTGGCGTACGCGAACAGCGGACCCGGCTCGCCGTCCACGTCGCCGAAGACGCGGTACGTGTTCTGGAAGGGCGTGATCTTCTGCTGCACGTGGAAGCGGGGCACGCGCCCCACCCTGTCAGAGCAGCGGCGCGAACAGGTCGCCGTGCTCCTCGACGCGGGCCAGCACGTCGTCGCTGGTGAACACCAGGTCCTCCGGTGCGCGGCAGGCCTGGACCTCGTCCCACGTCACCGGCGTGGAGACGGTCGGCCGCGGGCGGGCGCGCAGCGAGTAGACGCTGACCGTGGTCTTGGCGGCGCTGTTCTGCGACCAGTCGACGAGCACCTTGCCGTCGCGCAGCGCCTTGGTCATCCGGTGCACCACCAGGCCCGGCTGCTCCTTCTCGAGCCGCTGCGCCAGCCCCTTCGCGTACGCCGACGTCTCCTCGGCCGACCCGAACGCGTCGGCGCGGGCGTAGAGCTGCATCCCCTTGCTGCCGCTGGTCTTGGCGTACGGCACCAGGCCGTCGGCCTCCAGCAGCGGGCGCAGCAGCTGGGCCACCTCGCAGCACTCGACGATGGTCGCCGGCGGCCCCGGGTCGAGGTCGAAGACGACCAGGTCCGGCGGCAGCGCGGCTGCCCCTGACTCGGAGTCGTCGGACACCCGCCACATGTGCGTGTGCAGCTCGAGGGCCGCGAGGTTCGCCGTCCAGACCAGCGCGGCCAGCTCGTCGACGACCGCGTAGTCGATGGTCTCCCTGTTCTTGCTCGAGCCGGGGGAGGGCAGGTTCACGGTGCGCACCCAGTCCGGCGTCCCGCGCGGGGCGTTCTTCTCGAAGAAGACCTGCCCCTCGACCCCGTCCGGGTAGCGCTTGCGCGTCAGGGCGCGGCCGGCCAGGTGCGGCAGCAGCACCGGCGCGATGCGCGAGTAGTAGTCGAGGACCTGCGCCTTGGTGAAGCCGACCTCCGGGTAGAGCACCTTCTCCAGGTTGGTCAGCTTGACCGTGCGGCCGCCCACGTCGACCAGGACCTCACTCACGCACGACCTCCCTCGGGTCGACGTCCTCGCGCAGCCCCTTGTACGACGGGTGCCGCAGCCGTCCATCACGGGTCCACTCCGTGTAGTCGCACTCCACCACGAGCTCGGGCTCGACCCACACGGCGTGCCGGGCGTGCTCGCGCGGCACGTCCTCCAGCACCGGGCCCTCGCGGCGCAGCGGCTCCACCCGCGTGCCGAGCATCGCGAGCGTCGCCGCGGTGAAGCCGGTGCCGACGTGACCGGCGTACGTCCAGCCGTCGCCCTGCGGAACGGCCAGCAGCAGCGAGCCGATGCGCCCGGCCCGCCCGCCCTCGCCGGGCTTCCAGCCGACGACGACCGCCGAGGTGCGCGAGATGTGCTTGACCTTCACCCAGCAGTCGCTGCGCCGGCCGGGCTCGTACCGGCTGTCCTTCCGCTTGGCGACGACGCCCTCCATGCCCTGCGCCCTGGTCGCGGTCATGACCGCCTCGCCGTCGCCGGGGAAGGCGGGCGGGACCTGCCACCGCTCCCCCGACAGCGGCAGCGCCTCGAGCACCTCCCGCCGCTGCTCGTACGGCCGGTCGACCAGGGACTCGCCCTCGACGTGCAGCGCGTCGAACAGCAGCAGCGTCACGGGGGTGTCCCGCACCAGCGCGGGCGACGGCTTGCGCGCGTGCATCCGCGACTGCAGCCGGCCGAAGTCCGGACGGCCGTTCGCGTCGAAGGCCACCACCTCGCCGTCGAGCAGGGCGGGGGTGGAGCCGAGGAGCAGTCCCAGGCCGCGCAGCTCGGGGTAGGCGGCGGTGATGTCGTTGCCGTTCCGGGAGGTCAGCGACACCCGGCCGCCCTCCACCGCGACGAGCGCGCGGACGCCGTCCCACTTCACCTCGTAGGACCAGCGGCCGTCGTCCTCGGGCAGCGGGCCGGTCGTGGCGAGCATCGGCGGGACGCCGGTCGGCAGCGGGGCCCACCCGGGGGGCGACGGGTCGACGCGGTGCACCATCCAGTCCGCTCCGCTCGTCCGGAAGAACACGTACGTGCCGTCGACCCGCGACCCGTGCAGGACGACCTTGACCTCGCGCTCGCGCCACTTCAGCAGGTCGTAGGTGCCGGAGTCCCAGATGCTGACGTGCCCGCCGCCGTACTCGCCGCGCGGGATGTCGCCCTCGAAGCTCGCGTACGACAGCGGGTGGTCCTCGGTCTGCTTGGCCAGGCCGTTGCGGGACGGGTCGAGCGGCAGCCCCTTCGGGACGGCCCAGCTGACGAGCACGCCGTCGCGCTCGAGCCGGACGTCCCAGTGCAGCGCGGTGGCGTGGTGCTCCTGCACGACGAACGTGCCGCCGCGCCCCGCCTGGTCGTCGCCGGTGTGGTCGGTCGCCACCTCCGGCACGTCCCAGGCAGGCACGGGCTCGGGCGTGCGCGCGGCGTCGCGCTTCGCGCGGTAGGCGTCCAGGGGCACGTCCCGCACCTACCCACCTGGCAGGATCCGGCGCATGAACAGCGCTGTCGGTGGGACCGGCCTGGCCCTGCCCCTCAACCTCGCCCTGCCCGTGCGCGGCTTCGTCGAGGTGGCGCAGCGCGCGGAGGCCGCCGGCTACGACCGGCTGTGGGTGGCGGAGGCCGGCAACAACGACGCCTTCGGCCTGCTCACCGCCGTCGCGCTCGGCACCTCGACCGTCGGCCTGGCCACCGGCGTCGTCCCCATCTACACGCGCACCCCGTCGCTGATGGCGCAGTGCACCGCCACGCTGCAGGACGTCTCCGGCGGCCGCTTCACCCTCGGGGTCGGCGTGTCCAGCAAGACCATCGTCGAGCGCTGGAACGGCGTGCCGTACGACAAGCCCCTCGGCCGGATCAAGGAGTACGTCGACGTCGTCCGGCGCCTGCTCGCCTGGGAGAAGCTCGACCACGACGGCACCCACTACGACGTGCACGGCTACATGCTGCTGATGAACAACCCGTCGCCCCCGAGCCCGATCATCATCGGCGCGCTCAACGAGCAGATGCTCCGCGCCGGCGGTGAGGTCGCCGACGGCGTGTGCCTCAACTGGATCGGCGCGCACGCCGTCGCCGACGCGCTGGCGCAGGTGAAGGCCGGTCCGCGCGAGACCACCAACGCCTGCTTCGTGCGCGTCTGCGTGACCGACGACGTCGAGAGCGTGCGCCGCTGGGCGCGGCGCGAGGTCATGTCGTACGTCACGGTCCCCGCCTACCGCAAGGCGTTCGGCGTGCAGGGCTGGGACGAGGTCACGACGCGCGCGATGGAGCTGTGGGACAGCGGCGACCGCAAGGGCGCAGCCGCCTCCCTGCCGGACGACTTCCTCGACACCCTCGTGCTGGCCGGCGACGCCGCGGACGTGCGGCGCCGCTTCGAGGCCTTCCGCGAGGCGGGCGTCGACGAGCCGGTGGCGTTCCTCGTCAGCGGCCAGAGCGACCCGGCCGCCGTCACCGCCGAGCTGGAGGCGACGACCGCGGCGCTCGCGCCGGGCGCGTGACCGCCAGCTGGACCTGGCCGAAGCTCGGCAGCTGGTTCGTCCACGGCTACACCGCGACCGGTGCGGTCCTCGCGCTGCTGATCGTGCTGGCCGCGGTCGACGGCGAGGTCGCCAGGGCGCTCTGGCTCGGGCTGGCCGCGCTGTTCATCGACGGCACGGACGGGATGCTCGCCCGCCGCTTCGACGTCAAGGAGCGGCTGCCGTGGTTCGACGGGGCCCTGCTCGACAACATCGTCGACTACCTGACCTACGTCTTCGCCCCGGTCGTGCTGCTGCTGCAGGCCGGCTACCTGCCGGAGGGCGACGCCGGCACCGTCATCGCCGTGCTGCCGCTCCTCGCCTCCTGCTACCAGTTCTGCCGGGTCGACGCGAAGACCGACGACCACTTCTTCCTCGGCTTCCCCAGCTACTGGAACGTCGTGGCGTTCTACGTCATCGCCCTCGACGTCGGCACCGCCGCCGCGTCGGCCGTCATCGTGGTCTGCGCACTGCTCGTGCTCGTGCCGGTCGGCTACATCTACCCCTCGCGGATGCTGGTGCTGCGCACGCCGACGCTGGTGCTGTCCGCGGTGTGGCTGGTCCTGTACGCCGTGGTGGTGTCGCAGCTGCCCGACCCGAGCGACCTCGTCGTCGGCGCCTCGCTGGCCTACATCGCCTACTACTGCGTGCTCAGCCTCTACCTCGACCAGCGCCGGCGGGCCGCCCGCCGCACGCCCGGCGTCGCCGTGTGACGCTGCTCGCCGCGCTCTGCGCGCTGGGAGCGATGACGCTGTTCGGCGTCGCCGCGGTCCTGCAGGGCATCGCGACCGCCCGTGCCCAGGACGTCGCGGTCCTGGACCCGCGGCTGCTGCTGCGGCTCGCCCGGCAGCCCGTCTTCCTGGTCGCGCTGGTGCTCAACGGGCTCGGCTTCCTGCTGCACGTCACCGCGCTGCAGACGCTGCCGCTGTTCCTCGTGCAGGCCGTCATCGCCGGCAGCGTGGCCGTCACGGCGGTGCTGTCCGTGCGCGTCCTGCGGACCAGGCTCGCCGGTCGGCAGTGGGCTGCCGTCGCGCTGGTCGTCGCCGGGCTGGTGCTGCTCGGGAGGTCCGCGCAGGCCGGCGAGGCCGAGGGCGGGCCGGACCTCCTGCCGCTGCTGCTGCTCCTCGCCGTGGTCGGCATCGCCGCGCTGGCCGCCCTGGTGCGGCGGCTGGCGTACGCCGCGGTCCTGCTCGGGCTGCTCGCCGGTGCGGGCTTCGGCGTCGTAGCCGTGTCGGCCCGGCTGCTGCCGGACCTCGGCGCGGACCTGCTGACCTCGCCGGTCGCGGGCGTCCTGCTGCTGGCCGGCGCGGTGGCCTTCCTCGTCTACAGCGCGGCGATGCAGCGCGGGTCCGTCACGACGGCCACCGCGGCCATGGTCGTGACGCAGACGGTGGTGCCCGCCGCGGCCGGCCTGCTGCTCGGCGACCGGGTGCGCCCGGGCTCGGTGCCGGTGGCGCTGGTCGGCTTCGCGCTGGCCCTCACCGGGGCGCTGGGGCTCGGCCGCTTCGAGCAGGGCCTTCCCGTCGTCTGAGTAGCGTGGAGACGATCACGGTCGGGTAGGGGGCATCGGTGAGGTCGATCTGGAAGGGCGCCATCAGCTTCGGGCTGGTGACGATCCCGGTGAAGCTCTACAGCGCCACGGAGCAGAAGGACGTCTCCTTCCACCAGGTGCGCCGGTCCGACGGCAGCCGCATCAAGTACAAGCGCGTGGCGGCCGTCGACGGCGAGGAGGTCTCGTACGGCGACATCGCCAAGGGCTACGAGCTCTCGAGCGGCGAGACGGTCGTGCTGACCGACGAGGACTTCAAGGACCTGCCGCTCACCACGAACCGCGCCATCGACGTGCTGCAGTTCGTGCCGCTCGAGGAGCTCGACCCGATCTTCTTCGAGAAGAGCTACTACCTCGAGCCGGACAAGGCCGGGACCAAGCCGTACGTCCTGCTGCGCGACGCGCTGGAGCAGTCCGGCAAGGTCGCCATCGTCAAGGTCGCCCTGCGCAACCGCGAGTCGCTGGCCGCCCTGCGCGTGCGCGACGGCGTCTTCGTCCTCGAGACGATGCTGTGGCCGGACGAGGTGCGGCGCCCTGAGTTCGGCTTCCTCGACGAGGACGTCGAGGTGCGGCCGCAGGAGCTGGCGATGGCCGGCAGCCTCATCGACACCCTGACCGGGGAGTTCGACCCGAGCGAGTACAAGGACGAGTACCGCGAGGCGCTGCAGGCCGTCATCGAGGCCAAGGTGGAGGGGCGTGAGGTCGTCCAGCCGACGGAGGCGCAGCCGACCTCCGGCACCGTCGTCGACCTGATGGCCGCGCTCCGCGCCAGCGTCGAGGCGGCCAAGAAGGGCAAGCCGGCAGACGCCCCGGCCGCGACCGACGACGGGGCCGACGACGGAGCCGAGGCCGACGACGCCCCGCCGGCGAAGAAGGCTCCCGCCAAGAAGGCGGCCAAGAAGGCCGAGCCCGCCAAGAAGGCGCCGGCCAGGAAGACCGCCAAGGCTGCGGACAAGGCCCCGGTCAAGAAGGCAGCGCGGAAGTCCGCCTGAGCGGGCCGGAGCGGCCTCGGTAGGCTCGGCACCCCCGGACCGAGGAACCGATGACCGCCCTGCCCGACGAGCACCCGCTCGGCTCCGACCTCCTCGGGGACCCGGCGCGGGTGGCGGCCGTCCGGCGGGTGCTGCAGGGCGGGACCACCGCGACCGGGCTCGACCGGCTGACCCGGCTCGCCGCCGACCTGCTCGAGGCGCCGCGCGCGCAGGTGTCGCTGCTCGCCGAGGAGCAGGTCGTGGCCAGCGCCTTCGGCAGCGACCTGTCCTCCGGGCAGCGCCGCGGCGCGCTGGCCGACAGCCTGTGCACCGTCACCGTGCAGCTGGGCGCGCCCTTCGCGGTGTCCGACGCGCTGGAGGACCCCCGGGTCGCCGACCTGCCGCCGGTCCGCAGCGGCGCCGTGCGCGCCTACCTGGGCGTCCCGCTCGTCTCCAGCACCGGGCTGACGCTCGGCGCGCTGTGCGTCTACGACGGTGAGCCGCGCACCTGGACGCCGCGGGACGTCGGCGTGCTCAGCGAGCTCGCCGGCAGCGCCATCGCCGAGCTCGAGCTGCGCGCCGTCTCCGGCGAGATGGCCACCAAGGCCGCGCAGCTCGACCTCGCGCTGTCCGCCGCGGAGACCGGCAGCTTCGACTGGGACCTCGTCACCGGGGAGCTGCACTGGGACGAGCGGCTGATCCACCTGTTCGGCTACGAGCGGGGGGAGTTCGGCGAGCACATCAGCGACTTCAACGCCCGCATCCACCCCGACGACCTCGAGCGCGTGACGGCGACCCTGCAGCTGGCGCTGGACACCGTCGGCGACCTGTCGATGGAGTACCGCATCGTCCGGCCCGACGGCGTGCGCTGGGTGGAGGCCCGCGGCCGGGTGCTGCCGGGGCTCGACGGGCAGCCGCTGCGGCTTCTCGGCGTCGCCTACGACTCCACCGAGCTGCGCGAGGCCCGCGACCGCCTGGCCCGCACGCTCGAGTCGATGACGGACGCCTTCTTCTCCGTGGACACGGAGTGGCGCTTCACCTTCGTCAACGCCCGCGCCGAGGTGCTGCTCGCCCGCGGCCGCGACGAGCTGCTCGGGCGCGACCTGCTGGCAGGAGTTCCCGGAGGCCGTCGGGTCGACGTTCGAGGTCGAGTACCGCCGCGCCGCCGAGGCCGGTGAGCCCACCGAGTTCGAGGCGTACTACCCGCCGCCCCTGGACAGCTGGTACGAGATCCGCGCCTGGCCGACCCCCGACGGCCTGTCGGTCTACTTCCGCGACATCACCGCCCGCCGCCGCGCCGAGGTCGAGCGCGAGCAGGCAGTCGTCGAGCGCGAGCGGGCCTACGCCGCAGCCGAGGCCGCCAACGCCCGGCTCAGCCTGCTGGCCGACGCCTCGCACCTGTTCGCGCAGTCCCTCGAGCCGCGCCAGGTCCTGCAGCACCTCGTCGACGTCGTGCTGCCCGAGCTGGGCGAGCTGCTCGCGGTCGCCCTCACCGCGGAGCCGGCCGGGATGCTGCTCCAGCGCGACCTGCCGGACAACGACGCGCTGCACGTCGTGCACGTCGCCCACGCCGACCCGCAGCAGCTGCCGGCGTGGGAGCGCGTGCTCGCCGGCGTCCCGCTGAGCACGAGCGACGCCGCGGGCGTCGGGGCCGTCGTGCGCACCGGCGAGGCGGAGTGGCTGAGCGACGTGCCGGACGCGCTGCTGGAGGAGTTCGTCACCGACGAGGTCGGCCTGGACCAGCTCACCGGGCTCGGCATCGGGCGGGTCCTGACGGTGCCGCTGATCAGCCGCGGCCGACGGCTCGGCGCCGTGAGCGTCGCCGAGTCCGCCAGCGGCCTGGTCGACCGGGCGCTGGTCGCCGACCTGGCCGCCCGCGCAGCCGTCGCGCTCGACAACGCCCTGCTCTACGGCGCCGAGCGGCGCACCGGCCTGACCCTGCAGCGCAGCCTGCTGCCCGGCGAGGTGCCGAGGCTGCCCGGGCTGGAGGTGGCGGTGCGCTACCGCCCGGGCGCCACGGGAGCCTTCGTGGGCGGCGACTGGTACCAGGGCGTCGTCGTCGGCGACGAGCTGGTCGTCTGCATGGGCGACGTGATGGGCCACGGCATGCGCAGCGCGGCCCGCATGGGGCAGCTGCGCGCCATCGTCGCCACCCTCGCCCTGGAGGGCCACGCCCCGGGCGCGCTGCTCACGCGGCTGGCCGGCAGCGTCGACGTGCTGCTCGACCTCGAGCTGGCCACGCTGCTGGTCGCCTCGTACAGCCCCGCGCGCCGCACGCTCGCTGTCGCCTCGGCCGGGCACCCGCCGCCGCTGCTGGCCCCGCCCGGCGCGCCGCCCCGCTACCTCGACGTCGTGCCTGGCCCGCCGATCGGCTCCTTCCCCGGGTCGTACGAGGAGACCGTCGTCGAGGTGCCGCCGGGCGCGACGCTGGTGCTCTACACCGACGGGCTGGTGGAGCAGCGCGGCGAGGCGCTCGACGTCGGCCTCGAGGCGCTGCGCGCGGCGCTCGAGGAGCTGCGCCTGCCGCCGGAGCGGGTCGCCGACCACGTGCTCGACGCGATGGGGCGCAGCGAGGGCGCCCCCGACGACGTCGCGCTGCTCGTCCTGTCGCACCTGCCGGACGCATGAGCACGACCTGCCTGCAGGGCGGCAACGAGTTCGCCCCCGGCTGCCGCGCGATGGACACCGACCTGCTGCGCCGCGCCGGCGGCGGGCCGGTCGTCGTCACCGCGCTGGCCGGCGCAAAGGGCCGGGAGTACCGCACCGCCGGCGACAACGGCGTGCGCCACTTCCGGGCCCTGGGTGCGGCCGACGCGACGGTGGCGCCGGACGTCCGCGAGGACCCGGACGGCGCGCTCACCGCGCTGCGCACGGCCCGGCTGCTCGTGCTGCCGGGGGGCTCGCCGTCGCGCCTGCTCGAGGCGCTGCAGTCCACACCGGCGGGCGCCCTGCTTCGCGAGCTGCTCGACGACGGCGTCGTGCTCATGGGGTCGAGCGCCGGCGCGATGGTGGTCTGCGAGTGGACGGTCCTGCCGGACCGCCGCGGGCCGAAGGGGACCGCCGTCGTGCGCGGCCTGGGTCTGGTGCCCGGCCTCGTGGTCGTGCCGCACTGGAGCGGTGGCTCGAGCCGTGGCGAGTGGCTGCGCGCGGTCGACGAGACGGTGCCGTCCGGCGTGCACGTGCTGGGCCTGCCGGAGGAGTCCGGCGTGCTCGTGCAGGACGGCGAGCTGACCGCGGTGGGCGCCGGGCCCACGACGGTCGTCACCGCCGACCGGACGCTGGCGCTCGGCGAGAGCTGGCGGCCGTGAAGCACCCGGTCGTGCTGTCCGACCGGCCGGTGCCGCCGCTGGACGGCGTGCTGCCGCTCTGGCCCGGCGAGCAGGTCGACCGGCTGTTCGTGCGGCGCGGCCCGGCCCGCGGCGGCGAGCCGGCGCTGATGGTGCACGGCCTCGGCGGCTCCTCCGCCAACTGGACCGACCTCGTCGGCGTGCTCGCCGGCAGCGTGGACGCCGAGGTGCTCGACCTGCCCGGCTTCGGCCGCTCCGCGCCGCCCGCCGACGGCCGCTACACGGTCGGTGCGCACGCCCGCGCCGTCGTCCGCCACCTCGAGCGCAGCGGCCGCGGACCGGTGCACCTGTTCGGCAACTCCCTCGGCGGCGCCGTCTCCACCCGCGTCGCCGCCGACCGGCCCGACCTCGTGCGCACGCTCACGCTCGTGTCGCCGGCGCTGCCCGACCTGCGCCCGAAGCGCGGCACCGACCCCAGGCTGCCGCTGCTCCTGCTGCCCGGCCTGCGCCAGCTCGCCCGGCGCCGGCTGCTCGCCCAGTCGCCCGAGCAGCGCGCCCGCGCCGTGCTCGACCTCTGCTTCGCCGACCCGGCCGCGATCCCGCCGCAGCGCCTCGCCGAGGCAGTCGCGGAGGTGGAGCGGCGCGCGTCGCTGGCGCACGCGGAGGAGGCCTTCGCCGCCTCCCTGCGCGGCCTGGTCGGCAGCTACCTGGTGCGCGGCCCGGAGGCGCTGTGGGCGCGGGCGGCCCGCGTCCCGGCCCCGACGCTGCTCGTGTGGGGCGCGCGCGACCGGCTGGTGGACGTGGCGATCGCGCCGCGCGCGGCGGCCACCTTCCCCGACGCGCGGCTGCTCGTGCTGTCGGACGTGGGGCACGTCGCGCAGATGGAGCGGCCGGAGCTGGTGGCCCGCGCGTTCCTCGGGATGCTGGAGCAGATCGCGGCGCGCCGGGTCGCCTGAACCGTGCACTTCCGGCGAGTGGGATGCTCGCGGCGCGACAGCACCGCCACCCACGGCGGTACGACCGCCTCAGCGCGCCCATCGCAGGAGGACTGGCCCCCGTGACCGAGAACGACCCCACCCGCCCCGGCGGGCCGATGTCGGAGCGCATGCAGGCGCTCCTGTCGCGCGCCGCCGAGGAGCAGCTCACCGAGCAGCGGCAGGTCTCCGCCGTGCTCGCCGATCTGCGCTCCCTCGTGGCCGGTCTCGGCGAGCAGCTGCGCGGCACCGCGTCCTCCGCCCGGCTGGAGAGCCTCGGCGGCGACGTCGCCTCGCTGTTCACCGAGCTGCGCATGTCGACGGCCGGGCTGGGCGAGCGGTTCGACGCGCTGTCCCGGCGGGTCGACGAGCAGGCCGCCGCCACCAACGAGATCGCCGGCACCGCGGGCTCCGGCAACGAGGCGCTGGCCGTACGCGTGAGCGCCCTCGGCGAGGACCTGGCCCAGCAGTCCAGCTCGCTCGACCGGCTCACCGACCAGGTCAAGGCGCTGGCGGCCTTCCCGGACGCGCTGGCCTCCATCCAGCGCGAGGTGTCGGGCCTGCACGACCGGCTCGCCCCGCTCGCCGAGGTGCGCACCGGGCTCGCCGACCTCACGGCCCGCACCGGCGCCGTCGAGGCGCTGCGGCCCGAGGTCGGCGCCATCGCCTCGCGCCTCGAGGGCCTGGCCACCAGCGCCGAGATGACCCGCACCCGCGACTCGCTGGTCGCCGCCGTCACCGAGCGGATGGACCGCCTCGACGGGCTCGCTGCGCGCCCGGCCGTCGGCCCGGACGAGCTCAGCACGGCGCTCGCCCCGCTGCTGGAGCGGCTCGAGGCCCTCACCACCTCCGGCCCGGCCCCCGTCGTGCAGCGCCTCGGCGGGCTCGACACCCGCCTGGTCGCGCTCGAGGAGCGGCTCGGCAGCATCGCGTCCCGCCTCGACGAGGTCGGCAGCGCCGCCGGCGGCGTGCCCGCCGTCGCCGGCGACCTGGCCCGCGTCGCCGCTCGGGTGGACGAGCTGGCCGCCGTGCGCGAGGACGTCACCGCGCTGCGCGCCGGCGTCGCCGCCCTGCAGGACGACTCGCCGCTGCCGTCGCTGGTGCTGGGCGTCGCCGCCCTTCGCGAGGACGTCGAGGAGCTCGGCGGCCGGGTGTCCGCCGTGGACGTCCCCAGCGCGGAGAGCGTCGCCACCGCCGTGAGCCAGCAGGTGACCGACCGCCTGGTCGACGAGCTCGCTCCGCGCGTCGCCGACGTCGTGCTGACCCGCGTCGCGGCCACGCTCGTCGAGCAGGTGTCCGGCAGCGTCACGACCAGCGTCCAGAACGGCCTCACCGAGAAGGTGCGCGCCGCGAACGCCGACACCGAGCGCCGCATCAGCGCCCACGTCGACGAGGCCGTGCTGGCCCTCGCCGAGGCGCTGCTCCGCCGCCGCCGCAGCAACCGCTCGGGTGCCGGCGCGATGGCCGGACTGGCCGACCTCGAGCCGGCAGCGGTGCCGGTGCCCGCCGCCCCGGTCGCCGAGCCCCAGCCGGACGCCCCGTCGCCCGCCGCCGAGGACGTCGCCGACACGGCTGCCGACACGGCTGCCGACACGGCTGCCGACACGGCTGCCGACACGGCTGCCGACACGACTGCCGCCCCCGAGGCCGGTGCCCAGGTCGACGCCGAGGCCGACGCCGGTCCGGTGGACGGACAGGCGATGGCCGCCCTCGACGAGGACGCCCGGCAGGCCGACGAGCCCGGCCCCGCGGCCGAGGCCGGCCCGGACCCGGAGGGCCCGGCCGAGGCCGACGCCGGCCTCGCCTCCGCGGTCGCCGACGACGCCGACACCGACGTCCACGTCGAGCCCGCCCCCGACGAGCCCGACGAGGACGCGGACCTGACGGCCCAGGCCGAGGCCGCCGTTCCCGCCGAGTCCAGCGCCGACGACGTCTCCCCCGAGCAGGCCCGCGCCGACGCGGACGAGGCCGCTGCCGACGACGACGACGGCGACGAGGACGCCGAGCCCTCCGCGCCGGTCAGCGACGAGGAGGAGGAGGACGACGAGCCGGCGCCGCCGGTGCGCGCCGGCCACCCCGGCATCGACAGCTCCAGCGCTCCGGCCGCCCCGCGCGGCTTCCAGACCTTCACCATGCCGCGCGCGCCGATCGTGGAGCCGACGCCCGACCTCGACGACGACGTCGAGGAGCCGGTCCCGGCCGGCCGGCCGGAGGCCTCCCGCACCACCCCGGCGCCGGTGGCCGCGCCCGCCCCGGCGCAGCACGACGACGACGAGGACGACGAGGACGACGACGTCGACGGCCCGCCGCGCCGGCCGTGGTGGCGTCCGGGCGGCTGAGCCGCATGACCCCGGAGCGGCTCGCGACGCTGGTGCACCTGCGCCGGGCGCGCGACCTGATGGACCGCGACTACGCGCAGCCGCTGTCCGTGGCGGCGATGGCCGGCACCGCCCTGATGTCCCCGGCGCACTTCGCCCGCAGCTTCCGCGCGGCGTACGGCGAGACGCCCTGGACGTACCTCATGACGCGGCGCATCGAGCGGGCCAAGGCGCTGCTGCGCGAGGGGGCGACGGTCACGGACGCCTGCTTCGCGGTCGGGTGCACCTCGCTCGGGTCCTTCAGCAGCCGCTTCACCGAGGTCGTGGGGGAGACGCCGTCCCGGTACCGCGCGCGGGACCACGGCGGTCACGACGCGCTGCCGCCCTGCGTCAGCAAGGCGGGGACCCGGCCGCGCCGCCGCGCCGCCGGCTGAGGCGAGCAGGAACGGAGAAGCACGGCCGCCGTCGTGCGTCGTACGGTCCGGGCATGGCCGTCACCCTCTCCACCGTGTTCATCCCGTTCGTCGACGTCGACGCCGCGCTCGGCTTCTACCGCGACGGCCTCGGCCTCGAGGTGCGCAACGACGTGTCTGCCGGCGAGCACCGCTGGGTCACGCTGGGCGCTCCCGGGCAGGACGTCGAGGTCGTGCTCTTCCCGCCGCACGGCGGCCGGTCGCCGGCCGAGGGCGACGCGCTGCTCGCGCTCGTGGCGCAGGGCTCGCTGCAGGCCGCCATCTTCCGGGCGGACGACCTGGACGCGACGTTCGAGCACCTGCGGGCGTCGGGCGCGGAGGTGCTGCAGGAGCCGGAGTCGCGACCGTGGGGCGCCCGCGACTGCGCGCTGCGCGACCCCTCGGGCAACCTGGTGCGGATCGCACAGGCCTGAGGGGGAGCACATGGGCACGGCCAGGCACCCGGCGGACGGGCACGACCTCATCCGCGTGCACGGCGCGCGGGTCAACAACCTCAGGGACGTCAGCGTCGAGCTGCCCAAGCGGCGGCTGACCGTCTTCACCGGCGTCTCCGGCTCCGGCAAGAGCTCGCTGGTGTTCGGGACGATCGCCGCCGAGTCGCAGCGGATGATCAACGAGACGTACAGCGCCTTCGTGCAGGGCTTCCTGCCGAGCCTGACGCGGCCGGACGTCGACCTGCTCGAAGGCCTGACGACGGCGATCATCGTCGACCAGGAGCGGATGGGCGCCAACCCGCGCTCCACCGTCGGCACCGCCACGGACGCCAACGCCATGCTGCGGATCCTGTTCAGCCGCCTCGGCACGCCGTACGTCGGCCCGCCCACCGCCTTCGCCTTCAACGTGCCGACCCGGGTCGCGAGCGGGGTGATGAAGACCGAGAAGGGCGGCAGGGAGGAGAAGACCGTCGTCAAGGACGCGGTCTACCAGGGCGGCATGTGCCCGCGGTGCGAGGGGATGGGCAACGTCAGCGACATCGACCTGACCGCCCTCTACGACGACAGCAGGAGCCTGGCGGAGGGCGCCCTCGTCGTCCCCGGGTTCAGCATGGACGGCTGGTACGGCCGGGTCTTCAGCGGCGCCGGGCTGCCGATGGACAAGCCGATCGCGACGTACACGAAGAAGGAGCTGCAGCTGCTCCTGCACGCCGAGCCGACCAAGGTGAAGGTCGAGGGCGTCAACCTCACCTACGAGGGGCTGATCCCGAGGATCCAGAAGTCGATGCTCTCCAAGGACGTCGAGGCGATGCAGCCGCACGTGCGGCGGTTCGTGGAGCGCGCGGTCACCTTCACGACCTGCCCGGACTGCGACGGCACCCGGCTGACCAGGGAGGCGCTGTCCTCCCGCATCCAGGGCAGGAACATCGCCGAGCTGTGCCGGCTGCAGATCAGCGACCTGGCCGCGTGGCTGCGCGAGGTGCGGGACCCGGGGGTCGCGCCGCTCGTCGCCGGCCTGCAGCACCTGCTCGACGCCTTCACCGAGATCGGCCTCGGCTACCTCTCGCTGGACCGCCCCTCCGGCACGCTGTCCGGGGGAGAGGCCCAGCGCACCAAGATGATCCGGCACCTCGGGTCGTCGCTGACCGACGTGACCTACGTCTTCGACGAGCCGACCATCGGCCTGCACCCGCACGACATCGCGCGCATGAACCAGCTCCTGCTCCAGCTGCGCGACAAGGGCAACACGGTGCTCGTCGTCGAGCACAAGCCGGAGACGATCGCGATCGCCGACCACGTCGTCGACCTCGGCCCCGGGGCGGGCTCCGGCGGCGGCACCATCTGCTTCGAGGGCACCGTCGCCGGCCTGCGCCGCAGCAGCACCACGACCGGCCGGCACCTGGACGACCGGACCCGGCCCAAGGACGAGGTGCGCACCCGTACCGGTGTGCTGGAGGTGCGCAGCGCGTGCACGCACAACCTGCAGGACGTCGACGTCGACCTCCCGCTCGGCGTCCTGTGCGTGCTGACCGGCGTCGCCGGCTCCGGCAAGAGCTCGCTCGTGACCGGCTCCGTCGCGGGGCGCGACGGCGTCGTCGTCGTCGACCAGGGCGCGATCCGCGGCTCCCGGCGCAGCAACCCCGCGACGTACACCGGCCTGCTCGAGCCGGTGCGCAAGGCGTTCGCCAAGGCCAACGGCGTGAAGCCCGCGCTGTTCAGCTCCAACTCCGAGGGCGCGTGCCCCGCGTGCAACGGCGCCGGCGTGCTGTTCACCGAGCTCGGCGTGATGGCCACGGTCGAGTCGCCCTGCGAGGAGTGCGAGGGGCGGCGCTTCCAGGCGTCGGTGCTGCTGCACACGCTGGGCGGGCGCAACATCGCCGAGGTGCTGGAGCTGCCGGTGACCGACGCGCTGGACTTCTTCTCCGACGGGGAGGCGAAGGTCCCCGCGGCGGCGGCCGTCCTGGCCCGGCTGGCCGACGTCGGGCTCGGCTACGTGCGGCTCGGCCAGCCGCTGACGACGCTGTCCGGGGGTGAGCGCCAGCGGCTGAAGCTCGCGGTGCAGATGGCCGAGTCCGGTGACGTCTACGTGCTCGACGAGCCGACCACCGGCCTGCACCTGGCCGACGTCGCGCAGCTGCTCGCGCTCCTCGACCGGCTCGTCGACGCGGGCCGCTCGGTCATCGTCATCGAGCACCACCAGGCGGTCATGGCGCACGCCGACTGGATCGTCGACCTCGGGCCCGGGGCCGGCCACGACGGCGGTCGCGTCGTCTTCGAGGGCACGCCCGCCGAGCTCGTCGCGGCCGGCTCGACCCTCACCGGGGAGCACCTCGCGGCGTACGTCGGCGCCTGACGCGCCGGAGGCCGGACCCGCGAACGGGGTCCGGCCTCCGGAGGACGTACGAGGACTACTTGAAGACGTCCTTGACCTTCTCGCCGGCCTGCTTCAGGTTGCCGGCGGCCTGGTCCTTGTGGCCCTCGGCCTCGAGGCTCTCGTCGCCGGTCGCCTTGCCGAGGTGCTCCTTGCCCTCGCCGCCCAGCTCCTGCGCCTTGTTCTTCAGCTTGTCCAGTCCGCTCATGGTGAGCCTCCTCTTCCTCGATGCGATCCTTCCCCGCGAGCCGCCCCGGGACACCTGCCCGGCCGTGCCAAGGTGGCCGGGTGCCCCGGACCCTGCCGGCCCTCGTGCTGGCCGCCGCGGCCGCGCTGACCGGCTGCGGGCACGCGACCTCCCCTGCTCCCCGGCAGGCGGCGCTGGTCGCCCCGGCCGTGCCGACCCCTACGACCGAGCCCGAGCCGGTCGTGGTGCAGCGCGGCGACGGGCGGCTCGCGGTGGTGCCCGGCACGAGCGCACCGGCCGGCGACGGGGAGCTCACCACGTACGTCGTCGAGGTCGAGGGCGGCCTCGGGATCGAGCGCGGCGCCTTCGCCGCGCAGGTCGAGGAGACGCTGGCCGACCCGCGCTCGTGGGCGGCGCGGCGGGCGGTCCAGCGCGTCGACGACGAGGACGAGGCGGACCTGCGGGTGGTGCTGGCCAGCCCGGCGACGACGGACCGGCTGTGCGCGCCGCTCGAGACCAGCGGCTACTTCTCCTGCGCCAACGGCGCGATGGCGGTGCTCAACGTCGCGCGCTGGCTGCGCGGCGCGCCCAGCTACGCCGGGCACCTCGAGGACTACCGGGCGTACGTCGTGAACCACGAGGTCGGCCACACCCTCGGGCTCGGTCACGCCGACTGCCCCGGCAGGGGCGAGGTCGCCCCGGTGATGCTCCAGCAGACGAAGGGGCTGGAGGGGTGCGCGCCCGGCCCCTGGCCCTACCCCTGAGGGAATCGCCGGGGGACTGGCAGGCTTGTCGAGAGCAAGCCCGCAGAACGAAGGAGCACCCGTGTCCCTGCCGCCCCTGGTGGAGCCGGCGAGCGAGCTGACCCGCCAAGAGGTCATGCGCTACAGCCGCCACCTGATCATCCCCGACGTCGCGATGGACGGGCAGAAGCGCCTGAAGAACGCGCGCGTGCTCGCGGTCGGCGCCGGCGGCCTCGGCAGCCCGACGCTGATGTACCTCGCCGCGGCCGGCGTCGGCACGCTCGGCATCGTCGACTTCGACGTCGTCGACGAGAGCAACCTGCAGCGCCAGGTCATCCACGGCCAGAGCGACATCGGCCGCAGCAAGGCCGAGAGCGCCAAGGCGTCCGTGCAGGAGATCAACCCGCTCATCGACGTGGTGCTGCACCAGGAGCGGCTCGACTCCACGAACGTGATGGAGATCTTCGCGCAGTACGACCTGATCGTCGACGGCACGGACAACTTCGCGACGCGCTACATGGTCAACGACGCGGCGTTCTTCCTCGGCAAGCCGTACGTCTGGGGCTCGATCTACCGCTTCGACGGCCAGGCGTCGGTCTTCTGGCCCACCGCCCCCGACGGCAACGCCCCCTGCTACCGCTGCCTCTACCCGGAGCCGCCGCCCCCCGGCATGGTCCCGAGCTGCGCCGAGGGCGGCGTGCTCGGCGTGCTCTGCGCGTCGATCGGCGCGATCCAGACCACCGAGGCGGTCAAGCTGCTCACCGGCATCGGCGAGCCGCTCGTCGGCGCGCTGATGGTCTACGACGCGCTCGAGATGGAGTACCGCAAGATCAAGGTCCGCAAGGACCCGGAGTGCCCGCTCTGCGGCAAGAACCCGACCATCCACGGGCTCATCGACTACGAGGCCTTCTGCGGCGTCGTGTCTGAGGAGGCCCAGGAGGCGGCGGCCGGCAGCACCATCCTGGCCACCGAGCTGAAGGCGAAGATGGACGCGGGCGAGGACTTCCTGCTCGTCGACGTCCGCGAGCCGGCGGAGTACGAGATCGTGCGGATCCCGGGGTCGGTGCTCATCCCCAAGGGCGACATCCTCAACGGCTCGGCGCTCTCGCAGCTGCCGCAGGACAAGCAGATCATCCTGCACTGCAAGAGCGGCGTCCGCTCGGCCGAGGCGCTGGCCGCGCTGAAGGCCGCCGGGCTGTCCAACAGCGTGCACGTCCAGGGCGGCGTGCTCGCCTGGGCCGCGCAGGTCGACCCGAGCCTGCCGACGTACTAGGCCAACCCGCCCCGGCCGGCGTTCCTCACGGGCGCCGGCCGAGCGTGTGCCGGACCTGCTGTGTGAAGCCGAGCGGCGCGAACCCCTCCAGGAGCTCCACGACCTGCCGGCGCACCTCGGGGTGCTCCGGCTCCGGGACGGCCTCCCACATGGCTCGTTGGCCGTGCGACCACGAGAAGTCCAGCCACTGCTGGGGATCCGCGAACGTGGCGGTCACCTCGCGGTGGGCGGTCCGGACGTCCACGAGTCCGGCGGAGCTCAGCAGCTGCGCCATCGCCCCGTCGGTCGCGAACGGGCCGCGGGCGCCCGTGGTTCGCGCGTCCCGCATCTGCTGCGGCAGGTACGGGGCGAAGACCGCGTCGACCGCCTTCCAGCGCTCGTCCTGCTGGCCGAAGGTCGTCGCGCCGTAGCGCCCGCCGGGCGCCAGCAGCGCCGCCTGCGCACGAACCGCCGCGGCAGGGTCGGGCAGGAAGAACAGCACCAGGCAGCAGGACACGACGTCGTACGACCCGGCCGGCACGTCGGGCGCGGAGGCCTCGCCGACGCGGACCTCCACCCACGGCAGGTCCGCGACGTCGGCAGCCGTGCGCTCGACCATCCGGGGCGCCAGGTCCAGCCCGAGGGCGTGCCCGCCGGGGCCGGTCGCCCGCGCCAGCGGCACCAGCGCCGCGCCACGCCCGCAGCCCAGGTCGAGCACCCGGTCGCCGGGCTGCACGTCGAGCTCCTCCACCAGGCCCTGCGCGATCGGACCGAACCACGGCACGTCGACCGCGTCGTAGGTGTCGGCCGCGCGGTCGAAGACGCCGGCGATGCCGGGCGGGGTGATCATGCCGGCACCGTAGACCCGGCCGGCGGGTCAGCCTGTCGGCACCCGGCCGAGGATCCCCGCAGCGCCGCTGAAGGGCCCGCCCATCGTCAGCCCGTCGCTGCTGATCGTGAACTCCCGGATCACCGGGTCGTGGGCGCTGCCGCGCATCTTCAGCACGGCGACGGCGCGCCGCACGGTGCTGTCCACCTCGACGTAGCGCAGCAGCACGATCACGTCGATGAGCCCGCTGATGTGGCTCTCGGTGACGGACGCGCCGCCGAGCAGGTCGGGCGCGGAGGCGGTCACGATCGAGGCGACGCCGCTCTCCTTGACGAACGACGTGAGCCCGATGACGAACTCGCGGTACGACTGCGGCGAGCCCAGGCGCTCCAGCGCGGAGAGGCTGTCCACAGCGATGCGCGCGGGCGCGAAGCGCTCGACGACGGCCTTGATCTCGACCAGGTGGTCGTCGAGCGAGGCGACCTCCGGGTAGAAGGACACGATGAGCAGCCGGCCCTCGGCCTCGGGCCCCTCGAGGTCGTGCCCCCAGCCGCGGGCGTTGCGCAGGACCTGCTCACGCGTCTCCTCGTAGGCGAACAGCACCGCCCGCTCCCCGGCCGCCAGGCCGGCGGCGAGGAACTGCGTCGTGAGCAGCGTCTTGCCCGTGCCGGTCGGGCCGGAGGCCAGCGTGCACGAGCCGCGGAACAGCCCGCCGTTGGTCATCCTGTCGAGGTCTGGGTCGCCGGTCGAGAGCCGCTGGTCGTCGACCGCCGCCTGCTGCTGGGGCTCGCGCACGGGCAGCACGACCATGCCCCGGCCGGGCACCACCGTGAACGGCACGTCGCCCTTGTGGTGCATCGCGCCGCGCATCTTGAGCACCTCGACGGTCCGCCGCCGGAAGGTGCCCTCGCGCACGTTGCGCAGCAGCACGACGCTGTCGGCGACGAACTCCTCGATGCCGTAGCGCGAGAGGGTGCCGCCGGGGTCGCCCGGCGTCTCCACCGTCAGCACGACGGTCAGGCCCATCCCGCGCAGCATCGCGATGAGCGCGCGCAGGAGCTGCCGGGCCACGGCCACGTCCTCGTGCAGGGAGAGCACGGCGTTCAGGCTGTCGAGCACCAGGCGGTCCGCACCGGTCGCGTCGACGGCGTGACCGACCTGGGCGGCCAGGGTCTCCAGGCTGTACGCGGTGACGCCGCCGGAGCTGCGCACGACCGGGGAGGCGTCCACGAAGCGCCAGCGGTCGTCGGCCTCCCACGTCGCGACGTCGAAGCCGAGCGTCGCGAGGTTGGCCCGCAGGTCCGCCGCCGGCTCCTCCAGCGTGACGAACACGCCCGCCTGGCCGGCGCGGACGCCTTCGGCGAGGAACTGCCCGGCGAAGACGGTCTTGGCGCTGCCGGCCTGGCCGGCGACCACGGTGGCCCGTCCGGCAGGCAGGCCGCCCATCGCGACGTGGTCGAAGCCGACGATCCCGGTGGCCAGCTTGCGGATCGACGCGCCGCTCTCGTGGCCGTCGCCGCCGAGCAGCAGCAGGCCGGCGGTGCGCGCCGCGCCGGCGGCGTTGTCCGGGCCCGTCACCGCCCGGCCGTCCCGAGGTCGTCCTGGCCGGGTCGTACGGCCGCGCCCGTGGCCGCGTCGGCCTCGTCGTCGCGCGACAGCACGAACCACGCCGTCTTGCCCTCGCCCGGGTGGTGGGTCATCGCGGAGTCCACGGCCAGGGCGCTCACCAGCCCCAGGCCCCAGCCGCCCTCGCGGGCGTCGTACGGCCGCTGCTCGGAACGGGCCAGGTCCTCGTCGTGGACGGTGACGAGCACCGAACGGCCGGCGACGGTGATGCCGACCTCGATGTCGGTGCGGGCGTGCAGCACGGCGTTCGTCACCAGCTCGCTGGTCAGGAGCATGAGCACCTCGCAGGTGTCGTCGGACAGCGGCGGCGCGTGGTCGCGCACGAAGTCGCGCGCCACGCGGACCTGCCGGGGGAGCGGCTCGAGGTGCACGTGGTGGGTGGACTCCACGACGTCGCCCGCGGGCAGGACGTCCGGGAGCAGCCGCTGGCAGGACATCGCCGCGCGCCCCCGTCCCTCGTCCGTGCGTCCGCACCCTGGGACCTGCCGCACACTCTGCCCTGTGAAGCGACCGTCTGCCACCGCCTCGGCAGGACTGGCTGTGCGGGCCCGTGCCGGGGCTCCGCCGACGCCGTACGCGCGGCAGGTCCTCGACGTCGTGGACCGCATCCCGCCCGGCAAGGTCATGACGTACGGGGACGTCGCGGAGCTGGTGGGCCGCGGGTCGCCGCGCACCGTGGGGGCGGTCATGAGCGACCACGGCCGGGAGGTGCCCTGGCAGCGGGTCGTGCAGGCGTCGGGGCGGCCGGCCGAGCCGTACCTCGAGGAGGCGCTGCGGCTGCTCGCCGACGAGGGCTGCCCGATCCGGGGCGAGCGGGTCGACCTGGCCGCCGCCCGGTGGGACGGCCGGTAGCGCTCCCGTGTCCTGCCGCCCTTCCGGTCGTTGGACCTGCTGACACCGCCACCCCAGAAGGAGGAGTCGCCGTGCAGCTGCGTCCCCTGCTCGCCACCGCCCTCGTGGGCGTCCTCGCCGCCGGCGCCGCCTCGGCCACCGCCGCGCCCGCCCCCGCGAAGAAGCGCGCGCCCGCCTTCGCGCCGGCCGCGAGCGCCAGCGTCAAGCCGGGCGTCCAGACCGTCACGGGCGGTGCGCAGTGCACGGCCAACTTCGTCTACGTCGACGGTGCGGGCACGGTCTACCTCGGCCAGTCCGCGCACTGCGCCGGCACCGGCGCGGCCACCGAGACCGACGGCTGCCTCGCCGCGTCCCTGCCGCTCGGCACGCCCGTCGCCGTCACCGGTGCCGGCAAGCCCGGCACCCTCGTCTACAGCAGCTGGCTGGCGATGCAGAAGGCCGGCGAGCGGGACGTGGACGCCTGCGCCTACAACGACTTCGCGCTCGTGCGGCTCGACCCGGCCGACGTCGCGCGCACCAACCCCTCGGTCCCCGTCTTCGGCGGTCCGGTCGCCGTCGACACCGACGGCACGACGCTGGGTGAGCAGGTCGTCAGCTACGGCAACAGCAGCCTGCGCTTCGGGCTGACCAGCACCAGCCCCAAGCGCGGCATCAGCCTCGGCAGCGCCGCGGACGGCTGGACCCACACGATCTACACGGCCACGCCGGGCATCCCCGGTGACAGCGGCAGCGGCGTGCTCGACGCCTCCGGCCGCGCCATCGGGACGCTCAGCACCGTGGCCCTCGCGCCGTACGCCGGCAGCAACGGCGTGGGCGACCTGGCCCACGAGATCGCGTACGCGCGCAGCCACGGCGTGCCCGGCCTGGCCCTGGTCCCGGGCACGGAGAAGTTCTCCGGCGTCCTGTAGCGCCTCGGGGCAGGTGCCCCGGACTGTCGTACCTGCGTGGTGGAGTGGTCCCCCGTGAGCCCCTCCGTCCGCCTCGAGCCGGCCCCCTCGCCGTACCGGCTCGTCCGCACCCCGCCGGCCCCGGCCCGGCGGCTCGGGCCGGACCCGCAGCAGGCCGAGGTGCTCGCGCACCGGGGCGGGCCGCTGCTGGTCCTGGCCGGGCCGGGCACCGGCAAGACGACGACCCTGGTCGAGGCCGTCGCCGGCCGCGTGGAGGCCGGCCTCGCTCCCGAGCAGGTGCTGGTGCTCACCTTCAGCCGCAAGGCCGCGCAGGAGCTGCGCGAGCGGATCACGGCCCGGCTCGGCACGACCAGCGCCGGGCCGTCCGCCTGGACGTTCCACGCGTTCTGCTACGCGCTGGTGCGCGAGCACGCGCCGGCCGAGCTGTGGGCCGAGCCGCTGCGGCTGCTCAGCGGCGCCGAGCAGGACGTCGCGCTGCGCGAGCTGCTGCAGGGCTCGCTCGACCTGGGCCGGGCCTGGCCGCCGACGCTGCGGGCCTGCCTGACGACCCGCGGCCTCGCCGAGGAGGTGCGCGCGCTGCTGAGCCGCGCCCGCGAGGTGGGCCTCGAGCCGGAGGACCTGGCCCGGCTGGCCGCGCAGGAGGGGCGCGAGGACTGGGGCGCGCTGGCCGGCTTCTTCGCGGAGTACCTCGAGGTGCTCGACGCGCAGGGCGCCATCGACTACGCCGAGCTGGTGCACCGGGCGGTCCTGCTCGCCGAGGACCCCGAGCACGGGCCGGTGCTGCGTGCGCGCTACGCCGCGGTCTTCGTCGACGAGTACCAGGACACCGATCCCGCCCAGGAGCGGCTGCTGCAGGCGCTGGCCGGTGGCGGGCGCGACCTCGTCGTCGTCGGCGACCCCGACCAGTCGATCTACGCCTTCCGCGGCGCCGAGGTGCGCGGGCTGCTGGACTTCCCGCACCGCTTCCCGACCAGCACGGGCGGTCCCGCTCCCGTCGTGGCGCTGCGCACCTGCCGCCGCTCGGGGGCCGCGCTGCTGGAGGCGTCCCGGCTGGTCGCGTCTCGACTGCCGGCACCCGGCCTGGCCGCCGACCGGATCAGGGCGCACCGCGACCTGCAGCCGGTCCCGGGTGCCCCGACCGGCCTGGTGGAGGCGCACACGCACCCGTCCGTCGGCGCGGAGGCCGACGCCATCGCCGAGCTGCTGCGCCGCGAGCACCTCGAGCGCGGCACCGCCTGGTCGCGGATGGCGGTGCTGGTCCGCTCCGGCGCCCGCTCGGTGCCGCTGCTCCGGCGCGTCCTCACCGCGGCCGGCGTGCCGCTCGAGGTCGCCGGCGACGAGCTGCCGCTGTCCCGTGAGCCCGCCGTGGCGCCGCTGCTCCTCGCGCTGCGCGTCGCCGCCGACCCCGCCGAGCTCACGACCGAGCACGCCCGCGCCCTGCTGCTCTCCCCGCTCGGCGGGGCCGACCCGCGCTGCTGCGCCGGCTCGGCCGCGAGCTGCGCGCGCGCGGACCGGGCGGCCGCGGTCGAGGCGGCTGCCACCGGCGACGCCCCGTCCCGACTGCCGTCGCCGTCCGCCGAGCTGCTGCGCGCGGCCGTCGCCGACCCGCGCCTGCTGCTCGCCGTCGACCCGCGCACCGCCCGCCCGGTCGAGCGGCTCGCCGCGCTGCTCGACCGCGCCAGGCAGGCGCTCGCCGAGGGCCCGGAGACCGCGCTGTGGGAGCTGTGGTCCGGCAGCCCCTGGCCGGCGCGCCTCGAGGCCGCGTCGCTGCGCGGTGGTGCCGCCGGGCGCTCCGCCGACCGCGACCTCGACGCCGTCGTGTCGCTGTTCGCGCAGGTGGCCCGCGTCAGCGACCGGCGCCGGCTCACCGGCGTCAGCGCCCTGCTCGACGAGATCGAGGCGCAGCAGATCCCGGGCGACACCCTCGCCGAGCGGGGCGTACGCGGGGAGGCCGTCCGCCTGCTGACCGCCCACCGCAGCAAGGGCCTCGAGTGGGACGTCGTCGTCGTGTCCGGCGTGCAGGAGGGCGTCTGGCCCGACCTGCGCCGCCGCTCGACCCTGCTCGAGGCGGAGCGCCTGGCCGACGACGGCCTGCGCGAGCCGACCGGTCGCGCGCAGCTGCTCGCCGACGAGCGGCGGCTGTTCTACGTCGCCCTCACCCGCGCCCGCCGCCGCGTCGTCGTCACCGCCGTGTCGGGCACGGACGAGGAGGGCGAGCGGCCGTCGCGGTTCCTGGCCGAGCTCGGCGTCCCGGTGCAGGAGCACCTCGACCGGGTCGCCCGGCCGCTCTCGCTGCCGTCGCTGGTCGCCGCGCTGCGCCGTACCGCGGTGGACCCGTCCCGTTCCGCCGCCGTCCGCCGCGCGGCCGCCTCGCGGCTGGCCCGCCTGGCCGCGGCCGTCGACGGCGAGGGTCGCCCGCTCGCGCCCGCCGCCCACCCGGACCGCTGGTGGGGGATGGTCGACGACTCGGCCTCGGACACCCCGGTGCACCCGGAGGGCCGGCCGGTCCCGCTGTCCGGCACGTCGCTGTCCGGGCTGGACGAGTGCCCGCTGCGGTGGTTCCTCGAGCACGAGGTGCACGCGCAGAGCGCCGCCACCTCCGCGATGGGCTTCGGCGGCGTGGTGCACGCGCTGGCCGACGAGGTCGCCACCGGGCGCACCCCGGCCGACCTCGACGTGCTGATGGGCCGCCTCGACACCGTCTGGGGGCAGCTGGCCTACGACGCGCCCTGGCAGTCCGTGCAGCAGCACGAGCAGGCCCGCGAGGCGCTGCGCCGCTTCCTCGCCTGGCACGCCGCCGCGCGCGGCCGCGAGCTCGTCGCCACCGAGATGGGGTTCGCGATCGAGCTGGACGTGCCCGGCGGCACCGTCCTGCTGCGCGGCTTCATGGACCGGGTCGAGCTCGACCGTGACGGGCGCGTGCACGTCGTCGACCTCAAGACCGGCAAGGCGCCGTTCACGAAGGCGGCGATCGCCGGGCACGCCCAGCTCGGCACCTACCAGCTGGCCGTGCGGGAGGGCGCGCTCGACGAGGTGCTGCCCGACCGCCCCGAGGTCGGCGGCGCGGAGCTGGTGATGCTGCGCGTCGACGACGGGGGAGCCCCGAAGGTGCAGGGCCAGGAGGCGCTCGAGCCGTCACCGACCTGGGTCGAGGCGCTGCTCGACACCGCCGTGCGGCGGGTGCTCGGCGAGAGCTTCCCGCCGACGCCGCAGGACCGCTGCGCCCGCTGCGCCTTCCGCACCTGCTGCCCCGCGCAGCCCGACGGCCGGCAGGTGGTCACGTGAGCGTGCAGCGCCCGGAGGACCTGCGCGACCTGCTCGGCATCCCGTTCACGGACGAGCAGCTGGCCGCCGCCACCGCGCCCCTCGCCCCCGGGCTGATCGTCGCCGGAGCGGGCTCCGGCAAGACCAGCGTCATGGCCGCGCGCGTGGTCTGGCTGGTCGGCACCGGGCAGGTCGCGCCCGAGCAGGTGCTCGGCCTGACCTTCACCAACAAGGCCGCTGCCGAGCTGGCCGGCCGGCTGCGGGGTGGCCTGCAGAAGGCCGGGATCGCCTCCGCCGCAGACGATCTCGGTGAGCCGGTCGTCTCGACCTACCACGCGTTCGCCGGTCGGCTGGTCACCGAGCACGGGCTGCGCCTGGGCGTCGAGCCGCGCTCGCGGCTGCTCGCGGACGCGACCCGCTACCAGCTCGCCGCCCGCGTGCTGCGCCGCCACCGGGGGCCGATCGAGCACCTGACCAGCCCGCTCACCATGCTCGTCGGCGACCTCGTGTCGCTGGAGTCCGAGCTGTCGGAGCACCTCGTCGACCCGGAGCAGCTGCGGGCGTGGGACGCCGAGTGGCTCGAGGTCGTCGAGGCGACCTGCGCGGAGCTGGACGGGCAGAAGGGGACCAAGGGCCACTGCGACGAGCTGCGGACGATGGCCACGGCGGCCCGCCGCCGGCGCGAGCTCTCCTCGCTCGTCGCCTCGTACCGCGCCGCCAAGGCCGACCTCGACGCGATCGACTTCGGCGACCAGGTCGCCCTCGCCGCGCGCCTCGCGGAGACGGTCCCCGAGGTCGGTGCCGCCGAGCGCGAGCGCTCCACCGTCGTGCTGCTCGACGAGTACCAGGACACCAGCGTCGCGCAGCGCCGGATGCTGGTCGGGCTGTTCGGCGGCGGACACCCGGTGACGGCGGTGGGCGATCCCTGCCAGGCCATCTACGGCTGGCGCGGCGCCTCCGTGTCGAACCTCGACGGCTTCCCGCGCCACTTCGCGAACGCCGACGGCAGCGAGGCGGCGACCTTCGCGCTGGCCGTCAACCAGCGCTCCGGCGGCCGGCTGCTCGCGCTGGCGAACAAGGTCGCCTCCTCGCTGCGCAGCCGGCACCGGATCGTCGAGCTGCAGGCGCCGCCGGCCAAGGCCGACCTCGGTGCCGCGGTCGTCGCGCTGCACGCCACCTGGCAGGAGGAGTGCGCCTGGGTCGCCGCGCAGGTGAAGGCGGCCGTCGACGCCGGCACGCCGGCACGCGAGTGCGCGGTGCTCGTGCGCGCGCGCAGCGACTTCGCCGACCTCTACGCCGCGCTCACCGCCGCCGGCCTGCCGGTCGAGGTCGTCGGCCTCGGGGGGCTGCTGCAGCTGCCGGAGGTCGCCGACGTCGTGGCGGTCCTGCACGTGCTCGACGACCCGACGGCCAACGCGCCGCTGCTGCGCCTGCTCACCGGCCCGCGCTGGCGGCTCGGCACCCGCGACCTCGCCGTCCTCGGCCGGCGCGCGCGCGGGCTGCTGGCGGTCGAGCAGGGCGCGGACGCCCGCCCCGACGACGAGACCGCGCTCGAGCAGGCCGTGGCCGGCGTCGACCCGTGCGACGTCGTCGCGCTGGCCGACGCCCTCGACCGTCCCGGCCACGAGGGCTGGTCGCTCGCGGGGGTCCAGCGGGTGACCGCCCTGAACGCCGAGCTGCGCGAGCTGCGGGCCTCCCGCGACGAGCCGCTGCTCGACCTCGTGCACCGGGTGGTCGAGGTGACCGGTCTCGACGTCGAGCTGGCCGCCTCGCCCGAGGCCGTGCAGGCGCGCCGGCGCGAGTCGCTGTCCGCGTTCCTCGACGTCGTCGCCGGCTTCACCGACCTCGACGGCGAGAGCAGCCTGTCGGCCTTCCTCGCGTTCCTGCGCGCCGCCGAGGAGCACGAGCGTGGGCTGGACGCCACGACGCCCAGCGGCAGCGACGCGGTCCAGCTGCTGACGGCGCACCGCTCCAAGGGCCTCGAGTGGGACGTCGTCGCCTGTCCCGACCTGACCCGGCGCGTCTTCCCGTCGGAGGACCTGCGCGGCAAGTGGTCGACCACCGCCGCGACGCTGCCCGGGCCGCTGCGCGGCGACGCAGAGGACCAGCCGGCGCTCACGGGCTACGACAAGGAGGGCCTCAAGGCCTACGTGCAGGAGTGCCGCGACCACCTCGAGCGCGAGGAGCGGCGGCTCGGCTACGTCGCCTTCACCCGCGCCCGCCACCTGCTCATCGGCAGCGGCCACTGGTGGGGCGCCACGCAGAAGAAGCCGCGCGGCCCGTCGCCGTTCCTGCTCGAGCTCCGCGAGCACGCCGCGACCGGCGGGGGCCGGGTGGAGCTCTGGACCGAGGAGCCGGCGGAGAAGAGCAACCCCTCGCTCGCCGAGCCGGCCACCCACGTCTGGCCCGCGCCGTACGACGCGGTGCCGTACGCCCGCCGTCGCGAAGCCGCCGACCACGTCCTGGCCGACCTGGCGCGGCTGGACGCCGGCGCCGCGCTGCCCGACGAGGAGGGGCTGCTCCCGTGGGAGCGCGAGCAGCTCGAGCGCTACGACCGCGAGGCCGTGCTCCTGCTCGAGGAGGAGCGGACCGCCCGGCGCGGCGTGCGCGAGGTCGCGCTGCCCACGGCCCTGACGGCCAGCCAGCTGCTGCGGCTGCAGGAGGACCCGGAGGGCTTCGCCCGGGAGCTGGCCCGCCCGCTGCCGCGCCGGCCGGTGGCGGCCGCCCGCCGGGGGACCCGCTTCCACGCCTGGGTGGAGGCGCTGTTCGGCGCCCGGCCGCTGCTCGACCCGGACGAGCTGCCCGGCGCGGAGGACGACGGCCTCACCGACGATGCCGCGCTGCAGCGCCTGCAGGAGGCGTTCCTCGCCTCGCCGTGGGCCGACCGGCGACCGCACGCGGTCGAGGCGGCGTTCGCGCTGCCGCTCGCCGGTCGCGTCGTCCGCGGGCGGATCGACGCGGTCTACGACCTGGGCGACGGGCGGTGGGAGGTCGTCGACTGGAAGACCGGCAGCGAGAGCGCCGACCCGCTGCAGCTCGCCGTCTACCGGCTCGCCTGGGCCCGCCTGGTCGGCGTGGAGCCGTCCGCCGTCGAGGGCGTCTTCCACTACGTCGCCACCGGTGCCGAGGTGCGCTACGGCGACGAGCTGCCGGGGGAGCAGGAGCTCGCGCAGCTGCTCCGCGGCGAGGTCGAGGTCGAGGCGCTCACGCTGCTCTGACGGCGCGGGAATCCTCGCCCGCGACGGTGGCTTCTCGCACGTGCAACCCGGCCCTTCCCAGGAGCGCACCGTGCAGATCGGCATCGACAGCTTCGTCTCCACCGTCACCGACCCGACCACCGGCATCGACGTGACGCCGGTCGAGCGGGTGCAGCACCTGCTCGAGGAGGTCGAGCGCGCCGACCAGGTCGGCCTGGACAGCTACGGGATCGGCGAGCACCACCGGTCGGAGTACCTCGACTCCGCGCCGACCGTCCTGCTGGCGGCGGCGGCCGCCCGCACCAGCCGCATCCGCCTCAACAGCGCGGTGACCGTGCTGTCCGCGGCCGACCCGGTGCGGGTCTTCCAGGAGTTCGCCACCCTCGACCTGGTCAGCAAGGGGCGCATCGACCTCGTCGTGGGGCGCGGCTCGTTCACCGAGGCGTTCCCGCTGTTCGGCCTCGACCTCGCCGACTACGACGACCTGTTCGCGGAGAAGCTCGAGCTGCTCCTGCAGCTGCGCGCCTCCGAGCGCGTCACGTGGAGCGGCCGGCACCGCCCGCCGCTGACCGGCCAGGGCGTCTACCCGCGGCCGCTGCAGGACCCGCTGCCGATCTGGGTCGGGGTCGGCGGCACCCCCGAGTCGTTCGTGCGCGCCGGCCTGCTCGGGGTGCCGCTGATGGTCGCGATCATCGGCGGCCAGCCGGCCCGCTTCCGGCCGCTGGTCGACCTCTACCGCGAGGCGGGCCGTCGGGCCGGCCACGACCCCGCGCAGCTGCGGGTGGGCATCCACGCGTTCGGCTTCGTCGCCGACGACGACCAGCAGGCGGCCGACCTCTTCTACCCGGGGTGGGCGCAGATGTTCACCAAGATCGGCAAGGAGCGCGGCTTCGGCCCGCCCGTGCGCGCGCAGTACGACGCGATGCTGGAGCCGGACGGCGCGTTCCTCATCGGGGACCCCGCGACGGTGGCGGCCAAGGCGCGGCGCCTTTCCGACGACCTCGGTGGGATCGACCGCCTCGCCCTGCAGATGACGAACGTCCGCCTCGCGCACGAGGACCTGCTGCACGGCATCGAGCTGCTCGGCACCGAGGTGGCACCGCAGGTGCGCTAGTCCGCCGGCCGGCTGCCGTGCAGCTGCGCCAGCACGTGCGCGCCGTCGCGCTCCACGACCACGCCGGACAAGCGGTACGGCAGGCGCAGGTCACCCGTCACGAGCTCGCACGGCAGGTGGAACCACGTGGTGCCGCCCTGCCCGCCGGCCTCCACCGCGTCCCACTCCCAGCCGACGGTGTCGGGCCTCGCGAGCAGCCGCGACAGGAAGGCGTGCACCTCGGCGGCGCCCGCGGCGACCTCCTCCCGGCCGCTGCCGAGCAGCAGCGCGTCGTCGGCGAACACGGCTGCCGCGGCGACGAGGTCGCGCGTGCGCAGCGCGTCCACCAGGGCGCGGAGCACCGCGTCGGCGACCACCTCGGGCGGCGGCACCGGGCCGTCGCTCACCGGGCCGTCGCTGGCCGGGGCGTCCGCCGGGGCCAGCAGCTGCACCCAGCGCGCCTCCTTGCGACCGGGCTGCCGCTCCAGCCGCTGCGCCAGCCCGCGCTGCGCGAGCTCGGCCAGCACCCGCTCGACGTCCTCGGTCGTGGAGGCGCGCATCCGCTCGGACCTGGCCCGCAGCTCGGCCGCCGTCTGCGCCCCGCGCAGCAGCAGGACGGCCAGCAGCGCGACCTGCTCCGCGGACAGGTCGAGCGCTGAGGGCAGCTCGTGCCGGTGCTTCTCGCTCCGCTCGCCGGGACGGTGCACCGTGCGGAGCAGCCCCTGCTCGCGCAGGCTGCGCACCGCGGTGCGCAGGACCGCGAGGTCGTACGAGACGACCGGGTCGCGGCTGGTCGTCTGGTTGCAGGCGGCGAGCAGGGCGTTGTCGGTCAGCGGGTAGCCCTGCGGCGTCGTCAGCTCCTTCTCGACGAGCGCGCCCAGGACGCGCCCTTCCTCCGCGGTCAGCCGCACACCCGCCCCCTCAGGACGACGGCGCGCGGTGCCTGCAGCACCCGCAGGTCCTCGCGCGGGTCGGCGTCGAGGACCACGAGGTCGGCCTGCGTGCCCTCGGCCAGGCCGTCGCGCCGGAGCCACGCGCGGGCCGACCAGCAGGCCGCCGACAGCGCCTCGACGTTCGACAGCCCCGCGCGGGCCAGCTCCTGCACCTCGTCGGCGACCCGTCCGTGCGCCAGCGCGCCGCCGGCGTCCGTGCCGGCGTAGATCGGGATGCCGGCGTCGTGCGCCGCGCCGACCGTCTGGTGGCGACGGGCGTGCAGCGCGCGCATGTGCGCGGCGTACGCCGGGAACTTCTCGTCGGCGGCCGCCGCGATGCCGGGGAAGGTCTCGATGTTGATCAGCGTCGGGACGATCGCGACGCCGCGGTCGGCCAGCAGCGGGAGCGTCGTCTCGTCGAGCCCCGTGGCGTGCTCGATGCAGTCGATGCCGGCCTCCACCAGGTCCGCGAGCGAGCTCTCGGAGAAGCAGTGCGCCGTCACCCGCGCGCCCTCCTCGTGCGCGACCGCCATCGCCGGACGGAGCGCCTCCAGCGGCCAGCAGGGAGCGAGATCGCCTGTGGCGCGGTCGATCCAGTCACCGACGAGCTTGACCCAGCCGTCGCCGCGGCGGGCCTGCCGGCGCACGGCGTCGACCAGGCCGTCGGGCTCGACCTCCTCGCCGAAGTTGCGGATGTAGCGCTTCGGGCGCGCGATGTGCCGACCCGCGCGCACCAGCACCGGCAGGTCCTCGCGGTCGTCGATCCAGCGGGTGTCGGCGGCCGAGCCGGCGTCGCGCAGCAGCAGGGCTCCGGAGTCGCGGTCGGTGGCGGCCTGCTGCTCGCTCACCTCGGGCTCGACCGCGCCGTGCGCGTCGAGGCCGACGTGGCAGTGCGCGTCGACCAGCCCGGGCACGACCCAACCCTCCAGCGAGGTGGCGTCCGCCGACGGCCGCTCGAGGGTGAGCCGGCCACCGACGACCCAGGCCTCGGGGACGACCTCCTCCGGGCCGAGCAGAACGGGTCCGCGCAGGTGCAGCACCGGGTTCATCGGCGCAGGCTACGAGGCGGGGCCCAGCGCCAGCAGCGTCACGTCGTCGGTGTCGGGCGGAACGAGGGCGGCGAGCACGTGGTCGAGCAGCGCGTCGGCCTCGCGCGGGGCGGCGGCGGCGACGGCCACGAGGGCGTCCAGCCCGTGGGTGAGGTCCTGCCCGCGCAGCTCCACCAGGCCGTCGCTGAAGACCAGCAGCCGTCGTCGCCGGCGCCGAGCCGCAGCCGCGCCTCGCCGTACGCCGCAGCGCCGGTCATGCCGAGCGCCGGACCGCGCCCCTCACCGACGAGGTGACCACCGTCGTCGTCCGAGCACCAGCACCGGCAGGTGGCCCGCGCTGGCGACGAGCAGCTCGCCGGTACGCCGGGTCGAGCTCGGCGACGATGACGGTCGCCAGCTCGTCGGGCAGCAGGAAGGCGGCCAGCGCGTTCAGGCGCGTCAGCGCGGCGGCGGGCCCGTCGCAGGCGAGCAGGTAGGCGCGCAGGGCGTGCCGCAGCTGGGCGGTGATGGCGGCTGCCCCCAGGCCGTGCCCCGCCACGTCGCCGAGCACGACGGACACGCGGCCGTTCGGGAGCAGCACCAGGTCGTACCAGTCACCGCCCACCACGTCCCGCGCGGAGGGTGCGTAGCGCGCGGCGAGCGCGACGCCGGGCACCTCGGGCAGCTGCTCGAGCAGCAGCGTGCGCTGCAGCGTGGCGGCCAGCCGGCTCTCCTCCTCGGCGCGGCGGCGGGTGACGTCCGCCAGGTGCACCGCGAGCTGCTGCGCGGCGGCGAGCTCATGCGGCTGCCACGGGGCGGAGGTCCCGCGCACGGTCTCGGTCCAGCGGGCGAAGGACAGCCGCGGGGACAGCCGCGGGCCGTAGTCGCCCTCGACCACCTTGCTGGTGTGCGGGTCGCCGCCCCAGTCCACGTCGCGCAGGGTCTCCGGCCGGAACCACGCGAGCAGGTCCCCGTCCCGGCCGACGGGGACGGCCAGGACCCCGCTCGCCAGGGGCACCGCGTCCGGCGCGTCGGGCACGACCGTCAGCACCTCGTCGGTGGCGGGAACGCCTGCGTGCAGGAGCTTCTCGACCAGCTCGGCCGCGCCGGGGGGCGTCTCGCCGAGCAGGTGCAGCCGGCCGCCGAAGCGGAGCGCAGCGCCGCCTGCCGGCAGCAGGTCGAGCAGCCCGGCGGCCAGCGCTCCGGCCGGGTCACGAGGCGTGCGCGGCGACCGCCTCCACCAGCCGCGCCTGCTGCTCGGCCACCTCCAGCACGCGCGCCGCGCTGCCCGCCTCGGTCTTGCTGGCCAGCAGGATCGACGCGGTCCGACCGAGGAACTCCGCCGCGGCGCGGTCGGTGGACGCTGGGGCGGTGCGGCCCGGCGTAGTGGTGGCAGGCGATGAGGCCCCACAGCCGCCCGTCGTCGATCGAGCGACACCGACATGGAGGCGCCGTACGCCCATGTTCGCGAGGTACTCGAGGTGCACCGGCGACACGCTGCGCAGGACCGCAGCCGCCGAGGTCGAGCGGCCGGCCGTCGACCCGCTCCGGCACGAGCGGCACCGGCGCGTAGGTCGCGTCGGGGATGAGCCGCAGCCAGTTGTGGAGGTACAGCGCGCGCGCCTGCGCGCGGGATGTCGCTCGCGGGGTAGCGCAGGCCGAGGAACGGCTCGAGGTCCTCGCGCCGGTCCTCCGCGACGACCTCGCCGTTCCAGTGCGGGTCGAAGCGGTAGACCATCACGCGGTCGAAGCCGGTCAGGGCACGCACCTCGGTCGCCAGCACGTCGGTGAGGACGTCGAGGGACGGCGCGGCCTGCAGGCGCTGCAGCACGACCGGCAGGCGCCGGTGCCAGACCGCGTCGGAGCGGTGCGCCTGCTCCAGCGGCTCGACCTCGACGACGAGCAGGCCGTCCGCGCGGTGGGCGACGAGGTCGACCTCCCGTCCCCGGACGGTGGTGCGCAGCGGGTTGAGCACGGCGAGGTCCTCGGTGCGCAGCTGGTGCGCGACGTCGGGACCGAGCAGGTCGTCGGCGGTGCGCCCGCCGCCGAGCAGGTCGGCGGCGTTGGCGGACGCGACGACGACGGCCAGGTCCGGCTCGGACAGGGCCAGCAGCGCGCCGTGCGGCTGGACGGCGCCGGGGATGCGGATCGGCTCGTCGGCGCAGCCGCGGAGGTCCGGCTCCGTCACGCGGTGGGCGCCTCGTCGGCGACCGGCAGCAGCGCCCCGAACTGCATGAAGTCCACGACCCAGCGGATCCGCCAGTTCCCCGGCGGCACGACGAGCTCGACGGCCGTCCCGGTCGCCGCCCCGCCGCGGGCTGCCCGCACCAGCTCGCGGCAGCCGGTCGAGTCGATGAAGGTCGCCGCGCTCAGGTCGAGGTACAGCCGCTCCGGAGCGGCCGCCAGTGCGTCCTCCACCTGCGCGCGCAGGACCGTGACGGTGGCGACGTCGAGGTCTCCGTGCACGCCGAGGACCGTGCCCGAGGGGAGGTCCCCCCGCGACACGGTGAACTCCATGGCGTCATGCTGCCGTACGCGCAGGCGGGCGCAGCGCGCCGCCCCGCCGGGCTGACGACCTCCGCGTCGCCGACCCGGAGGTGCTCACGCGGTCGGGTCAGGCGCTCCTGCTGCGCAGCTCGCGCAGCAGGGGCGGCAGCTCGTCCAGGCTGCTGATGCGGTGGCCGTCCCGCGCCGGGTGGAGCAGCGCCCAGGGCCCGCGCCGCAGGTGCACGACCGTCATCCCGGCGGCGGCCGCGCCGACGGCGTCGTTGTCCACCCGGTCGCCGACGTGGACGCACTCGTCCGGCCGCACGCCGGCCCGCTCGGCCAGCCGCGCGTAGAACTCCGGTGACGGCTTCTCGGCGCCGAGCGCGCCGGACGACGTCACCAGGTCGACCGGGAGCTCCAGCCGCTCGACCAGGCGCTGGAACGTCTCCGCCTGGTTGCCGCCGGCGACGGTGCGCCACCCGTCCGCGCGCAGGGCCTGCAGGCAGGGCAGGGCGTCCGGGTAGGGCTCCAGCGGCGGCGTGCTGACGTGCGGCTGCTCGGCGGTGAAGTCGGTGTCCGGGCGGACGAGCCGTACGACCTCGCGGTGGTCCTCGCCGCGCGCCACGAGGCCGCCGAGCACGGCGAACAGCGTGAAGGCCGGCACTCCCAAGTGCTGTGCCCAGGCTGCCCAGTGCGAGGTCTCGTCGACGAGGGTCTCCCCGACGTCGAGGACGACCGTCGTCAGCACCGCAGCTCGACCAGCAGCCCGCGGTGGTCGGAGACGGCCAGCTCCGGCGACTCCACCGCGAGGACCGGCGGGACGCTGCCGGAGCCCAGCACGTGGTCGAGCTGGATCCGCGGGTCCCACGCCGGGTAGGTCGGCCGCCTGGCCAGCACCCGCCAGCCGCTGAGCAGCCGCGGGAACGGCGGCGGCATGTTGAGGTCGCCGAGCAGGACCCGCGGCCCGGGCAGCTGCGCGAGGTCGGCGGTCAGCGTGCGCAGCTGCTTGCCGTTCCACAGCGGCACGAAGGACAGGTGGGTGGTGGCGATGGTCATCGTCCCGGCGGGCGTCTCGACGACGGCGGCGAGCCCGACGCGCGGCTCGTCCTTCAGCCAGATCAGCTGCTTCGTGCCCGGGATCATCACGGGGGAGCGGACCGGTGACGCGGGCAGCCGCGTGACGTGCCACCGCAGGACCGGCCAGCGCGAGACCAGCCCGATGCCGTAGGCCGCGGCCGTGCTGTACGCGTCGTCGTCGACGGCGGCGCGCCAGGAGCCGCCGGGGGTGCCCATCAGCGCCGGGACGAAGCGCCAGTGCGGCGTGCCCATCGCGTCGGCGACCTGCTGGGTGAGGTCGGCGCCGTGCGAGCGCGGCTGGAACCGGTCCACCTCCTGCAGCCCGACGACGTCGGCCGCCAGCGCGGTGACCGCGTCGGCGAGCCGCTGCGGATCGACGGTGCCGTCCTTCAGCGACATGCCGTTGAGCAGGTTCAGGGTCGCCAGGCGCACCGCGCGGACGCTACGCGAGCAGGGCCCGTACGGCCTCCGGCAGCGCGGCCAGGTCGTCCGCCGGGTCGCCCAGCCGCGGGCGCCAGCCGACGACGCCCGTGAGCACGCTGCGGACGGGGTCGACCAGCAGCGCGGACGCGTCGAGGGCGCCGTGCAGCAGCACGCCCTGCCCGGGCACGCCCCACTGCTGCGCCTCGCGCTCCGGCACCGCGGCCAGTGCCGCCAGCACGCCCGCCAGCTGCCCGGCCGCGATGCTGCCGAGCCGCTCGGCGGGCTCGCCGGGCAGGAGCGGCTCGGAGAGGAAGGGCGTCGTCCGGTCGGGCATCAGGCCGACGTACCGCGGGACCGCCACCGCCAGGGGCAGTCGCGTCCGCAGCTCCGGCAGCGCCGTGACCAGCGCCGCGTGGCGCTGCGCGGCCTCCGGCGACAGCGGCAGGCGGAAGACCTCTGTACCGCCCGCGAGGACGACCTCGTCGTCGTGCACCGCCAGCGTGCGCAGCGCGACCCCGGGCCGGACCTGCGCGACGGCGTGCTCGAGGGCGCTCAGCGCAGGTGCTCCAGCAGCAGCCGCGACAGCTCCGCCGGCGCCTGCTCGGGCACCCAGTGGCTGATGCCGTGCAGCACCTCGAAGCGGTACGGGCCCTCCACCTGCGCCGCCGTCAGCCGCGCGCCGGCCGGGCCGAGGGCGGCGTCGCCGTCCGACCAGACGTGCATCGTCGGGACCGTGATGGGGCCGAGGCCCTGCAGGTCGTCGAGCGACTGCGCGCGGTACCAGGACAGGGCGGCGGTCAGCGCGCCCGGCTCGCGCATCCGGTCGACGTACGGGGCCGCGTCGACGCCGGGAGCGTCGGCGAAGACGTGCGCGAAGCCGTCCGCGAGCAGCTGCTCCTCGGTCGCCGGGTCGTGCCAGTCGCGCATGTACTGGCTGCGCGCGCGCTGGTCGGCGTCCGTGCGCAGGGCCTGCACGAAGGCCAGCGGGTGCGGGACGGAGACGGCGGTCAGGGTGCGCACGCGGTCGGCGTGCCGGCCGGTCAGGTGCCAGGCGACGGCGGCGCCCCAGTCGTGGCCGACGACGTGCGCCGTGTCGGCACCGACCGCGTCCAGCACCGCCAGCGCGTCGGCCACCAGCGAGGCCATCCGGTAGTGCTCCACCCCGACCGGCCGGGCATCCGGGGAGTAGCCGCGCTGGTCCGGCGCCACGACGCGGAAGCCCGCCTCGACCAGTGCCGGCCGTACGTCCCGCCAGGACGTCGCGTTCTGCGGGAAGCCGTGCAGCAGCAGCACGACCTGGCCGTCCGGGGCGCCGTCCACCACGGCGTCCAGCACCAGGTCGTCGCCGACGGGGACGCGCAGCTGCTCCATGCGCAGGACCCTAGGCCGGTCTGCTGCGACGATGAGGGCATGACCACGATCGACGCCCCGCCGAGCTCCGCCACCCACGACGTCGTCAACCAGGTGCCGCCGCGGGTCGGCCACGACGTCGCTGCGGACGCGGTGCTCCTCGCCGGCGTGGAGCGCGAGGGAGCGGGCTGGCACCTCGACGACCTGCACCGCGTCGGCCGCCTCGCCGGCTCCGAGGAGGCGCAGCGGTGGGGTGAGCAGGCGAACCGGCACGAGCCCGAGCTGCGCACCCACGACCGCTACGGCCACCGCCTCGACGAGGTGGAGTTCCACCCGGCGTGGCACTCGCTCATGGACGTCGCCGTCAGCGAGGGCCTCGCCGGCGCCGCGTGGGCCGACGACCGCCCCGGTGCGCACGTCGCCCGCGCTGCCGGCTTCTACACCTGGGGCCAGGTCGAGGCCGGCCACGGCTGCCCCGTCTCCATGACGTACGCCGTCGTGCCCGCCCTGCGCACGACCCCGTCGCTCGCTGCGGTCTACGAGCCGCTGCTGACCTCGCGCATCGTACGAGCCGGGCCTGCGGGTGCCGGCGTCGAAGAGCGGGCTGCTCGCCGGCATGGGCATGACCGAGAAGCAGGGCGGCTCCGACGTGCGCGCCAACACGACGGCCGCGACCGCGCAGGCCGACGGCACCTGGACGCTGCGCGGCCACAAGTGGTTCACCAGCGCGCCGATGTGCGACCTGTTCCTCGTCCTGGCGCAGGCACCGGCCGGGCTGTCGTGCTTCCTCGTGCCGCGCGTCCTGCCCGACGGCAGCCGCAACACCTTCCGGATCCAGCGGCTCAAGGACAAGCTCGGCAACAGGTCCAACGCCTCGTCCGAGCCGGAGTTCGACGGCACGGTGGCGTGGCTGGTCGGCGAGGAGGGCCGCGGCGTACGGACCATCATCGAGATGGTCGCGATGACCCGGCTGGACTGCGTCATCGGCAGCGCCGCCGGCATGCGCGCGGCCGTCGTGCAGGCCGCGCACCACGCGTCCTACCGCTCCGCGTTCGGGAGCCGGCTCATCGACAAGCCGCTGATGCAGAACGTCCTGGCCGACCTGCAGCTGGAGAGCGAGGCGGCGACGACGCTGATGCTGCGCCTGGCCGGGGCCGTCGACCGGGCGCAGCGCGGAGACGCGGACGAGCAGGCGTTCAAGCGGATCGCTGTCGCCGTCGGGAAGTACTGGGTGTGCAAGCGCCAGCCCTCCCTCGTCGCCGAGGCCCTGGAGTGCCTGGGCGGCAACGGGTACGTCGAGGAGTCCGGCCTGCCGCGGATGTACCGGGAGGCGCCCCTCAACTCGCTCTGGGAGGGCTCGGGCAACGTGCAGGCCCTGGACGTCCTGCGCGCCATGACCCGCTCGCCCGAGTCCGTCGACGCCTTCTTCGCCGAGCTCGACCGCGCCCGCGGCGCCGACCCGCGCCTCGACGACGCCGTGCTCGGCCTGCGTGCCGGGCTGTCGGACCTGGACGACGTCGAGTCGCGCGCGCGCCGGCTCGTCGAGCGGATGGCCCTGGTGCTGCAGGGATCCCTGCTCGTCAGGCACGCGCCCGCTGCGGTCGCGGACGCCTTCTGCGCGACCCGGCTGGCGGGCGACTGGGGGCACGCCTTCGGGACCCTGCCGAAGGGCATCGACACGGCCGGCATCAGCGCCCGGATCCTCGCGGAGGCGTAGGGGCGTGGTCGCGGCGTCTCACCGGCGAGGTGCGGCGCGGCCGGAGCAGGCCACGTCGTCCGCCATGGCGAGCCCGGCCTCGTGTTCGTCTGACCGCCGCCGTACCTCGCGTCGACGTACCAGTCGCTCCTGTCGTTGCGGGCCCAGCCCAACCGGCCGCGTCGCGCCGGAAAGTGCCTTGTGCACAGCACATCTCAGACCCGCAGGACTGTCGGAGGTCGCCTATAGGTTCGTCTGCGTGAGAGACCTCCTGTTCCCTTCGACGCCGGCGCTCAGCGGCGCGCTGCGGGCGGGTGCGCAGGCGCAGGCGGTGGGCTTCGTCCGGGAGTGCCGCGCGATCGTGCGGATGGTCGAGACCGCTGAGCCGGAGCAGCGGGAGTTCGTCGCGGGCGAGGTCGCGTGCGTCCTCCACGTCTCTCCGCACACCGCCATCGGGCGCGTGGCGACAGCGCTGCGCCTCTTCGCCCAGCCGCGCCTGGTCGACGCTCTCGAGGACGGCCGGCTGCTCGTCGGCCACGCGCTCGCGGTGCTCGCCGAGATCGAGCACCTCGCGCCGCCGCACGCGGCGCTCGTCCTCGACGACGTCCTCGGCCTCAGCGGGCAGGACGCCGTGGAGCAGACTCCCGGCGAGCTGCGCGCCGCGGTGAAGCGGGCGGCCATCCGGGTCGATGCGGACGCCGCCCGCAAGCGCCACGACGCCGCGCGCCGCACCGCCGGTGTGCGCGGGCGCCCCGGCGTCGACGGCATGGCGCAGCTCGTCGTCGACTGCACCGCGACGCAGATGGCGACCGCGCTCGCCTGCATCCACGGGCGTTCGGCGGCCATGAGCTTCGACGACCCGGACCTCACCCTCGGCCAGCAGGACGTCGCCGCACTCCTGCACGCGCTCGGCTGTGAGCGGGTGCAGGTCCAGGCCGTGCTGGAGTGCCCGGTTGAGCGGGCGGTGGACCTGCACGCGCTCGCCGGTTCGGGTGTCTGGAGCGTCGACGTGCGGATGCCGATCGCGGTGGCACTCGGCCTGTCCGACCACCCGGCGCTGCTCGCCGGCTACGGCCCGATCGGTGCCCGTGAGGCGCGAGCGCTGCTGCCGCAGGCCGACCTGGTGAGGGCGTGCGTCGACAGCGCGACCGGCGAGGTCCTCGCCGTCGAGCGGCCGGTGCGCCGAGCCACCTGGGCGGCCGCAACCGGTCGTGCCGACGCAGCCACGGCCACCGCGCCGGCTGCACAGGCGCTGCGTGATGCTCTCGTCCGGCTCGCCACCAGCACAGGCGTCATGCCGGACCTGCGCACCGACGGCTACGTCCCCTCGGAGGCGCTCGGGCGCCTGGTCGACCTGCGCGACGTCACCAGCACCTTCCCGGGCGATGCCACTGCCGCGCGGCGGTGCGACCGCGACCACCGGACGTCCTGGCCGCTCGGCCAGACCAGCGAGGGCAACCTGCAGAACCTGAGCCGGCGCTGGCACCGCGCCAAGCACCACGGCTGGCAGAGCCGGCTCGACCCGGACGGTGCGACGACCTGGACGAGCCCGACCCGCGGCGTCTACCGGCGAGCGCCGAAGCGCACGGTCCCCCCGCCGTTGGACCGCCCACTTCCACCGCTCTCCGACACCGGCTGAGCCAGCAGATCCGGCCAGCCGCGGCATGACCCCGGCCGGCACAGCCGTCGACGAGCCGCTGGGCCGCGCGAGCAACCGGCTGGAACAGCCACGCGGCTCTCACGTGCGCTGACGCAGGGATGCGCTGTCGATCGACAGCGCCTCGGCGTAGCGGCCAGCCACATCGCGCGGCCGCTGCTGGGCGCTCCACGGGTACCGCTCCCGACGTGTCCCATCCACGGCCAGCGGCCCCGCGACTGCGCTGCTGCCGTACGGCGTCCGCCGAAACGACCGCGCATCGGCGCCCTCGCCCGCGGCGAAGACCGCTCTGGAGGCGTAAACCGCTCGCCAGCAGGCACCACAGGAACGACCCTCGTCCTCTCACCCCCGTACGAAGGAGGAAGAGCTGTGCCCCCCAAGCAGGTGCGCCCCGGGCTGCTGTCCTGGGCCACCGACATCGAGGACGCGACGATCGAGCAGGCGGCCAAGACGGCCCGGCTGCCGTTCGTCGTCGGCCACGTCGCGCTCATGCCGGACGCCCACGTGGGCTTCGGCTCGACGGTCGGGTCGGTCATCCCGACCGAGGGAGCGGTCATCCCGTCGGCCATCGGCGTCGACATCGGCTGCGGGATGATCGCCGCCCGTACCGACCTGACCGCCGGCGACCTGCCGGACAGCCTGCAGGCGCTGATGCCGCTCGTCGAGCAGCGCATCCCGGCGGGCGTCGGCCAGGCGCACGACGCGGCGGACGTCCGCGCGCAGCAGGTGCTCGACCGGCTGGGGCGGCCGCGGACGGAGCTGACCGGCAAGCAGGAGAAGACGGTCGCGACGCAGTTCGGCACGCTCGGGTCCGGCAACCACTTCGTGGAGGTCTGCCTCGACGACGGCGACCAGGTGTGGCTCGTCCTGCACTCGGGGTCGCGCGGCATCGGCAACCAGCTGGCGCAGCGGGCGATCGAGGACGCCAAGGGCCTGATGAAGAAGATGTTCGTGACGCTCGAGGACCCGGACCTCGCCTACCTCGTGCAGGGGACGCCGGAGTTCGACACCTACATCGTCGACATGCTGTGGGCCCAGTCCTACGCCTTCGCCTCGCGGCAGAAGATGATGGACGCCGCGCAGCGGTCGCTGTTCGAGGTCGTCGGCCGCGGGTCGGTCGTGAAGACGGTGAACTGCCACCACAACTTCACCCAGCTCGAGCACCACCTGGGCCGGGAGGTCTGGCTCACCCGCAAGGGCGCGATCAAGGCGGGCGTCGGCGACGAGGGCGTCATCCCCGGCTCGATGGGCACCCGGTCGTACGTCGTGAAGGGCAAGGGCTCGGCCGCGTCGTTCGAGTCCTGCGCGCACGGGGCCGGCCGGCGGCTGTCCCGTACGGCCGCGCGCAAGGAGCTGAGCGTCGCGTCGCTGGAGCAGGCGATGGGCGGCAAGACCTGGAACAGCGACAAGGCCAAGGCGCTGCTCGACGAGCACCCCTCGTCGTACAAGTCGATCGACCAGGTCATGGCCGACCAGGAGGACCTCGTCGAGGTGACGGCGGTCCTGCGGCAGGTCTTCAACTACAAGGGCACATGAGCCGGGCCCCGGGCGGACAGCCCGGGGCCCTGCTCGTGCAGCGACTACTTCGTCAGCTGGAGCATCGCCTGCGCGGCGAGGAAGTACTTGTTCTTGCCGAGGTCGCCGACCGTCTTGATGCGGAACGCCTTCCTCAACGCCTCCGCGTCCTCGTCGGTCACGCCGGCGAGGGCGCTGACGGGGGCAGCCAGGATCTCGTCGAGCTTCTTGTTCTCGTAGGACTTGTCGAGGTACTTGCTCAGGTCGGCGGAGACAGCCATGTCGCTCCTCGTAGGTGGCGGGCAGTGCGCGCACCCTGCCGTACCCAGCCCGGGGGCGCCACCTACCTCTCGACGGTGCGCATGTCCGGGTAGCGGTCGCCCGTGACCGCGTCGACCGGCACGGCGGCGGCCAGCCGGTCGAGATCCTCGGCAGACAAGGCGATGTCGCGTGCCGCGGCGTTCTCCTCGAGGTAGCGCCGGCGCTTCGTGCCCGGGATCGGCACGACGTCGTCGCCCTGCGCAGCCACCCACGCGAGCGCGAGCTGGCCGGGGCTGACGCCCTTCGACGCGGCCAGGTCTCGTACGGCGTCGACGAGGCGGAGGTTCGCCGCCAACGCCTCCTCGGCGAAGCGCGGGTTGCTCCGGCGGAAGTCGTCGGGCGCCAGGTCGTCGACGGAGGTGATGGCGCCGGTGAGGAAGCCGCGGCCGAGCGGGCTGTACGCGACGAGCCCGATGCCGAGCTCGCGCAGTGCCGGCAGGACCGAGCGCTCGATGTCGCGGCTGAACAGGCTGTACTCGCTCTGCACAGCAGCGATCGGATGCACCGCGGCGGCGCGGCGCACCGTGTCGGCGGAGGCCTCGGACAGGCCGAGGTGCCGCACCTTGCCGGCCTGCACCAGCTCGGCCATCGCCCCGACCGTCTCCTCGATCGGCACGCTGAGGTCGACGCGGTGCTGGTAGTAGAGGTCGATCACGTCGACGCCCAGCCGCTGCAGTGACGCGTCGCAGGAGCTGCGGACGTACTCCGGGTCGCCGGCGATGCCGAGCCGGCCGCCCTCGGCGCTGCGCACGATGCCGAACTTCGTCGCGAGCACGACCTCCTCGCGGCGGCTCGCGATGGCGCGGCCGACGAGCTGCTCGTTCGTGAACGGCCCGTACATGTCGGCGGTGTCCAGGAACGTGATGCCGAGGTCGAGCGCACGGCCGATCGTGGCCAGGGCCTCTCCCTCGTCGGCGCTGCCGTAGAACTCCGACATCCCCATGCAGCCGAGGCCCTGCGAGGAGACGACGAGGCCGTCGCCGAGGGTGCGGGTCGCGGTGGTCATGGCGCCTCCTGTGGTGGGGCGGTCAGCCTCGCACGCGCGGGTTTCGACCCTGTCTGCCCCGGTACGATCACCGCGTGAGGAGCCGAGCCGTCGCCGTGGTGCTCGCCGGCCTCGCGCTCGCCGGGTGCAGCGACCCGGCCGACGAGCCCCAGGCCCTGCCCGCTGTGAGTGCGGAGCCCAGCGCGGAGCCGTCCGTCGCGCCGCTGCCGACGCCCTCGCTGACCGGTGCGAAGGCCGGTGTCGAGCAGGCCGTGCTGGCGTACTTCGCCGGCGTCAACCGCGCCGCGGCGACCGGCGACCTGACCGCCTTCGAGGCCGCGCACGGCCCGGAGTGCACGGCGTGCACGACGTTCAGCGACCTCATCCGGTCGACCACGGCCAAGGGCCAGCGGTTCGAGGGCGCGACGGACGTGGTGGAGAGCTACACGATCCCCGACTTCCAGGGCCCGAACGCGGTGGTCGACGTGAGGTTCCGGGTGGCCCCGTACCGGATCGTCGCGGCGGACGGCACCGTCGTGAGCACCTCGCAGGGGTCCTCGCGCCGGAGCCTGATCGTCATGAACCAGGTCGGGGGACGCTGGATCGTGGGGGAGGTCAACCAGACGTGAGGCGCACCTTCGTGCTGACCGTCGCGGCGCTCCTGTCGCTGCCCGTCGCTGCGCACGCCGGCTCCGGCGACGACGTCTTCGGCGACTCGCAGGGCGTGACGGGTGACGGCAGCGCCACCGTCACGAACACCGCGACCACGACCACCACCACGCAGGGCACGTCGCAGGGCACCCAGGGCGGCTCGTCGCACGGCAGCAGCGGCGTCACCTACGAGAAGGTCGTCCTGCAGGGGCCGTGCATCCCGGACGTGCCGGGCAACGACCCGTACCTCTACGTCATCTACGAGCGGCCCTCGGGCATCGTCGTCGGCGGCGGGTGCGGGGACCCGCCTCCCGGCACGCCGGCGGCGCCCGTCATCGACTACGTCGACCTGCAGCGGACCGCCGAGACGGTCGTGGCCTCGGTGGCGCCGGCCGCGCCGCAGGTCGCCGTGCAGCCGGACGGCCGCGCGCTGGTCAACACCGCGGTCGTCGTCTTCGTCGGCACGCCGGGCGGCGCCATCAGCGACAGCGCCGTCAACCCGGCCTCCGGGCGCACCATCACGGTGAACCTCAGCGCGCCGAGCTACACGTGGAGCTTCGGCGACGGGACCGAGCGCTCCGGAGGTCCCGGACGGCGGTACCGCGGCGGCGACGTCGCACCGGAGGGGAGCGGCAGCCCGTACGTCTCGCACACCTACCGCCGGGCAGGCGGCTACGCCGTGTCCGTGACGGCGACCTACGACGTCAGCTACACCGTCGAGGGGCTCGGCACCTTCGACCTGCCGGACCTGCCCGTCACCGGAAGCGCCCCCGTCCAGGTCGTGCAGTCCCGCAGCGAGCTCGTGCGGGACTAGCAGTACCGTCGGCGAGGTGCCGCCTCCCGCCAAGTCCCGCACGTCCGCCAAGGCCCCGCAGCCGGACTACCGGATCGAGCGGCTGACGCTCGACAACGGCCTGCGCGTCGTGCTGAGCCCCGACCCGAGCAGCCCCGTCGTGGCCGTCGCCGTCTACTACGACGTGGGCATGCGCAGCGAGCCCGAGGGCCGCACCGGCTTCGCGCACCTGTTCGAGCACCTGATGTTCCAGGGGTCGGCAAGCCTCGGCAAGACCGAGCACTTCACCTACGTGCAGGGCAACGGCGGCACCCTCAACGGCTCGACGCACGTCGACTACACCAACTACTACGAGGTCATGCCGAGCGAGGCCACCGAGCTGGCGCTGTTCCTCGAGGCCGACCGCATGCGCAGCGTCGCGGTCACGCAGGAGAACCTCGACAACCAGATCGCCGTCGTGCAGAACGAGATCCGGGTCAACGTCCTGAACCGGCCGTACGGCGGCTTCCCGTGGCTGCTGATGCCGCCGGTGCTCTACAGCGACTTCGCCAACAGCCACAACGGGTACGGCGACTTCGTCGACCTGGAGAGCTCGACGCTCGAGGACGCGCAGGGGTTCTTCGACCGCTACTACGCACCCGGCAACGCCGTGCTCACCGTCGTCGGCGACATCGACGTGGAGCAGGTCAAGGGGTGGGTGCAGGACCACTTCGCCGACATCCCGCCGCGCACCGTCCCGGACCGGCCGGCGTTCGGCGAGCCGCTGCCGACGCAGGAGCGGCGCGCCACCGTGCGCGACCGGCTCGCCCCGGCGCCGGCGGTCGCGATGGCCTGGCGCGTACCGGATCCGGTCGACCTCACGACCTACCTGCCGTACGTCGTCCTCGCCGAGGTGCTGACCGACGGCGACGCCAGCCGGCTGCAGGAGCGGATGCTGCTGCAGGACCGCAGCGCCACGCACATCAGCGGCTACCTCGGGCTGCTCGGCGACCCGCTCGACGCCCGCGACCCGACGCCGTTCCTGCTCGAGGTGCACCACCCGGAGGAGACCCCGGTCGACACGGTGCTGGACACCGTCGACCAGGAGCTGGCCCGGCTGGCCGAGAGCGGGGTGACGCAGGACGAGCTCGACCGCACGGTCGCCCGCATGGCGTCGCGCTACCTGCGCGAGGTCGACAGCGTGCTCGGCCGCGCCACGACGATGTCGGTCTTCGAGCAGCAGCGCGGCCGCGCCGAGCTGGTCAACGAGCTGCCCGGGCTGCTGCGGCAGGTCACACCCGCACAGGTGCAGGCAGCCGCCGCCACCCTGACGAAGGACACCCGCACCGTGCTCGAGCTGCGCCCCGGGAACCCGGCATGACTCCCGCCGACAAGCGCCCCGTCCCGCCGCTCGCGAAGCCGCGCACGCCCAAGCTGCCGAGCGTCGCCGAGCGGACCCTGGACAACGGCCTGCGCGTCCTCGCCGTGCGCCGGCCGGGCGTCCCGCTGGCCGAGCTGCGCCTGCGCATCCCGTTCGCCGGGCCGTCCGGCCGCAGCGGGCGCGCCTTCACCGCGCAGGCCAGCCTGCTGGGCGACACCCTGCTCTCCGGCACGGAGCAGCGCGACGCTGCGCGGCTGCGCCGCGGACGTCCAGGCGCTCGGCGGTCAGCTGTCCGCGAGCACCGACGCGGACCGGCTCGGCTTCGGCGGTTCGGTGCTCGTCGGCGGCCTGCCGGGGCTGCTGCAGGTCCTCGGCGAGGTGCTGACCAGCGCCAGCTACCCCAAGCGGGAGGTCCTCGGCGAGCGCGACCGGCTCGTGCAGGAGCTGGCCATCTACCGCAGCCAGGCGGCGGTCGTGGCGCGGGAAGCCCTGCTGCGCAGGCTCTACGGCGACCACCCGTACGGCCGGGAGCTGCCCAGCGCGGAGGAGGTCGAGGACGTCAAGCCGTCTGCCCTGCGCGCGCTGCACGCCAAGCGCGTGGCCCCCGCGGGCAGCATCCTCACCGTCGTCGGCGACCTCCCCCCGAACAAGGCGATCGCGCACGTCGAGGCCGCGCTGTCTGGCTGGTCCGCGACGAGCAAGGCGTACGAGACGCCCGCCCTGCCCGCGCCCGTGGGCGGTCCGGCGCTGCTGCTGGACCGGCCGGGCGCCGTGCAGACGACGCTGCGCATGGCGGCCTCCGCGCCGTCGCGCGCCGACAGCGACTACGCCGCGTTCGTCCTCGCCAACCTCGTCTTCGGCGGCTACTTCAGCAGCCGCTGGGTCGCGAACATCCGCGAGGACAAGGGCTACACCTACAGCCCGCACGCGCAGGTGGAGCACCCGCCGGCCGGCTCCCGGGTCACCATCAGCGCCGACGTCTCCACCCCGACGACGACGCCGGCGCTGCTCGAGACGCTGTACGAGCTCGGCCGGGTCGCCACCACCGCGGTGACGCAGGGCGAGCTCGACCAGGCGCGGCGCTACGCCGTCGGCACCCTCGCCCTGGGCACGTCGAGCCAGGCGGGCCTGGCCGGCACGCTGTCGCAGCTGGCCGGTGCGGGGCTCGGGGTCGAGTACCTGCGCGACTACCCGAAGCAGCTCGCGGCCGTCACGGTCGAGGACGCGCTCGCCGCCGGCAGCCGCTACCTCGCGCCGAAGCGCCTGACCACCGTGCTGGTCGGCGACGTGGCGGAGGTCGAGGGGCCGCTGCGCACGCTCGTCGACCTCGAGCTGGGGTGACCCCGCCGCCGCGGACGCCCACCCTGGCGCGCGCCACCGTCGACCGCGACAGCGCGACCCGCGACGACGAGGCTGCCCTCGCGCTGGCATGGGCGTCGGCGCGCGTGCTCGTCGTGCAGGACGGCGCCGCGCTGGTCGCCGAGCAGGACCGGCCGCGGCTGGTCCTGCTCGACAGCGCGGACGCACCCGAAGGGGAGCGCATCTACCTCGGCCGGGACGCGGACGGCCCGCTGTTCGCCGTCCTGGCCCCGGTCCCGCGCCGCCTGGGCGCCCGCGCGCTGGGCCTGCGCGACGTCGGCTCGCTGCTCGACGACCGCGACGCGGGCCTGCTCGTGCACGCCGTCGGCGTGGCGAACTGGCACGCCGCGCACCCGCACTGCGCCCGGTGCGGCGCACCCACCGTCGCCGTCCGGGGCGGGTCCGTCCGGCGCTGCTCCGCCGACGGCAGCGAGCACTTCCCGCGCACCGACCCGGCGATGATCGTGCTGGTCCACGACGGCGGCGACCGCTGCGTGCTCGGTCGGCAGGCGGTGTGGCCGGCCGGCCGCTTCTCCACCCTGGCCGGCTTCGTCGAGCCGGGCGAGAGCGCCGAGCAGGCCGTGGTGCGCGAGGTAGCCGAGGAGACCGGGCTGGTCGTCGACGAGGTCGTCTACGTCGCCAGCCAGCCGTGGCCGTTCCCCTCCAGCCTGATGCTCGGCTTCCAGGCCCGCTGCGACGGCGACGCCGTCCCGCGGCCCACCGACGGCGAGCTCGAGGACGCGCAGTGGTTCACCCGGGCCGAGCTGCGCGAAGCGGCGACGTGGGGGGCAAGCCGCGGCGGGCTCCAGCTGCCCGGCAGCGTCTCGATCGCGTCGATGCTCATCACCGGGTGGCTGGAGCAGGACTGGACGCGGGTGCCGCGGGGGACGAGCGCTGGATGACCGACACCGCCGAGCAGGCAGCCCGCAGCGCCCGCGACAGCAAGCCGGTCGAGTGGCTGGCCCGGTTGGGCCTGGCCTCCCGCGGGCTGGTGTGGCTGGTGCTGGGCCTGCTCGCCGGCTCGCTCGTGCGCGGAGGGCAGGCGCAGGCCGACCAGACCGGCGCGCTGCGGGAGCTGGTCGAGACACCGCTCGGCCGGCCGCTGCTGCTGGTGCTGGCGGCGGGCTTCGCCGGCTACGCCGCGTGGCTCGCCCTCGAAGCCGCAGTGAGCCGCGAGGAGGCGCTGCACCGGGTGACGTCGGGCTTCAAGGGGCTGGTCTACGCCGCGCTGTGCGTGAGCACCCTGCAGTTCCTGGCCCGCGGGTCGGGCGGGGGCGGATCCGCGAGCAGCCGTACCGCGGACGTCATGTCGCGCACGGGCGGCCGTACCGCCGTCGGCCTGGTCGGCCTGGTGCTGCTCGGGATCGGCGCCTTCCTCGTCGTGAACGGCCTGCGCCGCAAGCACGCCGAGTGCCTCGAGGACTACCGGGTGCCGCGCCGCCTGCGCCGGCCCGCGATCCTCGTCGGGGCCGTCGGCTACGTCGGCCGCGGTGCGACGCTGGGCCTGCTCGGGGCGTTCCTGGTCAAGGCCGCCGTGCAGTTCGAGCCGAAGGAGGCCAAGGGGCTGGACGCCGCGCTGCAGTCCGTCGCCGCGCAGCCGTACGGCCGGGTCCTGCTCGGCCTGACCGTCCTCGGCGTGCTGGCCTACGCGCTCTGGTCGTTCTTCGAAGCGGCCTTCCGCGACCTCTAGCCCGGGACGGGGTCGGGCGCGGCGTCCGCGACGTGCCGCGCCACGGCCTGCGCGTGCCACCGGACGCCGGCGGGGTTCGGCGCGTCGACCCGGTTGAGCGCCGCGGCGATCGTGTGCAGCGAGGCGCCGTCGGCGTGCAGCTGGCGGATGCGGGCGGAGACGACGTCGTCCAGCGGCTGCTCGCTCGCGCGGGCCGGTCGCGACGGCGCCGGCACGCCCACGCGCTCGCACGCGGCCAGCGCCGCGGGCAGTTCCGCCGCCGGAACAGCGCCGCGACCACAGGAAGCCCTGCGCCTGCTCGCAGCCGTACGCCCTCAGCATGGCGTACTGCTCGAGGGTCTCGACGCCCTCGGCGATGCAGGTGGCGCCGACGGAGCGGGCGAGGCTGACCACGCTCGCGACGATGGCGGCGTCGTCCGGGGTGTCGGCCATGCCGCCGACGAACGCGCGGTCGACCTTCAACGCGCTGATCGGGTAGCGGCGCAGGTAGAGCAACGAGCTGTAGCCGGTGCCGAAGTCGTCGATGGCCAGGCGCACACCGAGGGCGCGCAGGGCGTCGAGCGCCACACCGGCGGCCTCAGCGTCCTCCATCATGGCGGACTCCGTGACCTCGAGCAGCAGCCGCTGCGGCGGCAGGCCGCTGTGCTCCAGGGCCTGCCGCACCTGGGCCAGCACGTCGGGCTGGATCAGCTGCCGGACCGAGAGGTTGACCGCGATGTCGAGCGCGTGCGTCCACGACGCCGCCTCCCGGCAGGCCTGCTCCAGCACCCACCGGCCGAGCGGCACGATCAGGCCGCTGGACTCGGCGACGGGGATGAAGGAGTCGGGGCCGAGCAGTCCGCGCTCCGGGTGCTGCCAGCGCACCAGCGCCTCGACCGCGACCGGCCGGCCGGTCGCGACCTCGACGACCGGCTGGTAGTGCAGGACGAGCTCGCCCTGGTCGATCGCCCGCCGCAGGCCGACCTCGGTCGCCATCCGCTCCGCCGCGCCGCGGCGCAGCTCGCTGGAGAACAGCCGGACGCGCCCTCGGCCGTGGCCCTTCGCGTCGTACATCGCGGCGTCCGCGGCGAGCAGCAGCTCCTCCGCGGACTGCGGCGCGGAGCCGACGACGACGCCGATGCTGGCGCTGATGGTGACCGTCGCGCTGCCGAGGTCGAACGGCTCGGCCAGCGCATCGCACAGCCGCGTGGCCAGGCTCTCCGCCTCGTGCGCGTCCTCGAGGTCGCGCCACACGACGACGAACTCGTCGCCCGAGAAGCGGCCGAGGGTGTCGCCGGCGCGCAGGTGGGTGCGCAGCCGACGCCCGACCTCGCGCAGCAGGGCGTCGCCGGCGGGGTGGCCGAGGCTGTCGTTGACCCGCTTGAAGTGGTCCACGTCGAGGAAGGCGACCGCGAGCTGCGTGCCACGCCGGTCGGAGTCGGCGAGCGCCTGGGTCAGCCGGTCGGTGAGCAGCAGGCGGTTCGGCAGGGCGGTCAGAGCGTCGTGCAGCGCCTGGTGCGACAACGCGTCCTGCGCCTGCTTCATGTCGCTGACGTCGACGTGGGTGATGACGGCTCCGCGGCCGCCGTCGATCTCGGCGGCGCTGATGCGGACGCTGAACCACCGCTCGCGTGTGCGGGCTGTGGCACGGGTAGTCGACGGCGCAGCGCTCGCGCCGGCCTGCCAGCACGTCGCGCAGCCCGGTGGCGACCTCGTCGCGACGCGCCGGCGTCCGGGCTGTCGGGCGGCACGGCGTCGCACGCCGCGAGGTAGGACCGGCCGACGCCGACCTCGCCGGGTTCGATGCCGCTCGCCTCGGCCACGTCGTCCCACGCCGCGTTGACGGCGATCAGCCGGCTGTCGCTGTCCACCGCGCAGGTGGGCGCTTCGAGGGCGTCGAGCAGGCTCCGGGCCAGGCGCTCGTACCGCCGTGCCTCCTGCTCGGTCCGGGTGCGCTGCAGCGCGTGCCGGATCACCGTCGCGAGGCGGGAGCCGTCGTCTGCGCCCTTGACGAGGTACTCCTGCGCGCCGGCCGCCAGCGCCTCCAGCGCGAGCTGCCCGTCGGCGTGGCCGGTGAGGACGACGAGCGCCGTGCCCCTCCCACGCGCGTGCAGCTGGCGCACGACGTCGAGGCCGTCGGCGTCGGGCAGCGTGAGGTCGGCGAGCACCACGTCGTAGCGCCCGCTGCGGAGCAGCTCGAGCGCGTGGGCGAGCGTCGTGGACGGGTGGACCCCGGCCTCGGGCAGGGTGTCCTCGAGCTGCGCCTGCACGAGCTCGCTGTAGGAGGGGGAGTCCTCCAGCAGGAGGACCCGGACGGCGCTCATCCCTTGGGCAGCCGGACGATGCCGAGCCAGAAGTCGTCGACGGCCCGTACGACCTTGACGAACTGCTCCACGTCGACCGGCTTCGTCAGGTAGCAGTTCGCACCGAGGTCGTAGGTCTTCACGACGTCCGCCTCGGCGGCCGAGGTCGTCAGCACCGCCACGGCGATCCGCTTGAGCTCGGGGTCGGCGCGCATCGCGGCCAGCACCTCGTGCCCGCCCATCTTCGGCAGGTTGAGGTCGAGGATCACGAGGTCCGGACGCGGGCAGCTCGCGTACTGCCCCTCCCGCCGCAGCATCTCGAGCGCGACGGCGCCGTCGCGGGCGACCATCACCTGGTTCGCGACCTTCGCGTCGGCGAGCGCCTCCATCGTCAGCTCCACGTCGGGCGCGCTGTCCTCGACGAGCAGGATCTGCATCAGCTGGGCGCCACTCACGAGCGGCCCCCGGCGGGGAGGGTGACGCAGAAGCGGGCGCCGCCGAGCGGGCTCTGCTCGACCCACGCGCGGCCGGAGTGTGACTCGGCCACCTGCTGGACGATGGCCAGCCCGATGCCGGTGCCGCCGTACTCGTCGCGCGCGTGCAGGCGCTGGAACATGCGGAAGACCCGCTCGCGGTACTGCGGCTCGATCCCGATGCCGTCGTCGTCCACGGTCAGCCGGACCATCCCGCCCTCGCGCTCCGCGCTGACCACGACGTGCGGCGGCCGACCCTCGACGCCGAACTTCAGGCCGTTGCCGATGAGGTTGGCCAGCACGGACTGCACGGCGGAGCGGTCCGCGCGCACGACCGGCAGCGGCTGGACGTCGACGGAGCCGTCCTCGACGTCGCGCAGCGCGTGCTCGGCGGCCACGTGGGCGGCGGCGTCCAGGTCGAGCTCCTCGACCGTGCGGTCCGAGCCGAGGAAGCGGCTGTACTCCAGCAGGTCGTCGATGAGCTGGCGCATCCGCTCGGAGCCGTCGACCACATGACCGATCCAGCGCCGGCCCTTCTCGTCCAGCGCGTCGGTGTAGCGCTTCTCGAGCAGCTGGACGTAGCCGGTCATCACCCGCAGCGGCTCGGACAGGTCGTGCGAGGCGATGTACGCGAACTGCTGCAGGTCGCGGTTCGAGCGCAGCAGGGCGGCGTTCTGCCGGGCCATGGCGCGCTGCGCGTCCTCGAGCTCGGCGTGCAGGCGCACCCGCTCGGTCACGTCCTGCACGCTGGTGGCGACTCCGGAGACGGTGCCGTCCGCCTGGCGCAGCGGCGAGATGGTCACCGAGACGGCGACGTGCCGGCCGTCCGGGCGCTGGTGCCAGCTGTCGAAGCGCTCGACCCGCTGCCCGGAGAGAGCGACCCGCCGGGCGGCCGTGAGCTGCTCGGCGGTCTGCTCAGGGAGCAGGTCGCCCGCGGCCCGGCCGAGCATGGCCTCGGCCGGCACGCCGTACACGCGCTCGGCGGCGGCGTTCCAGGTGACGATCCGGCCGTCGAGGTCCTCGCAGAAGACGGCGTCGGCGGAGACGGCCACGACCTGGGCGAGCAGGGCGTGGTCCTCGGCTGTGGCGTTGAGCGCTGGCACACGTCCTCCTCGGGTCCCCCTGAGACTGACCGTACGACGGACCCGTCGTGCCCGGAACGCGTGGATCTCGCCAGAAGTGATGGCCCGCGTGCGCGGTTGCTGGGGTCTTGGTACTAGTCGCTTCGGACCAGCACCGCCGGGCGTAGGGGGTCCTCGGCGCGCACCAGCACGTCGCAGACCTGGCCGGGACGGACGACCCGGTCGTAGTGCGCGAAGGCCGGCAGCTGCCATTCGGGCACGCCGCGCCGCACGAGAGCGCCTGCGGACAGGGCGATGTGCACGGTCAGCTCGGCCGGCAGCCCGCGGCCGAGCAGCAGGACGCCGTCCACCAGCAGGACCGCACCGGGGGGCAGCGGCTCGACGGCGCGCCGCGCCGAGCGGTCCGCTGCCGCGTCCCAGAGCGCGGGGAGGTAGCCGTCCTCGCGTGACAGCACCTCCCGGTCCAGCGCGGCGGCGTCGAGCCAGCTGGTGCGGAAGGACTCCTCGTCCTCGCGGCCGTGCTCGAACCGCACCCCGGCCGGGCGCAGGAAGTCCTCGGCGTGCACCTGCAGCGGCGGCCGGGAGGCGGCGCGCAGCCCCGGGACGAGCGCGTCGGACAGCGCGCGCGAGCCGACGCCGTCGAGCAGGACCCGCTGCACGCCAGGCCGACCGGCCAGCAGGTCGACCAGGTCCTGCGCCATCGCTTCCGGCGACCGCGGGCGCAGGCTCAGCGGCGTCCGGCCAGCTCGGGCGGCAGCGGCACGGCAGGGTCCGTCGCGGACATGACGATCTCGCGGGACAGGTCGTGCACCTTGCGGCCGCGGGAGCGGGCGACCTTGCGCAGCCGCTCGAACGCCTGGCGCGGGCTGCTGTGCTGGCGCTCGGTCAGCACGCCGATGGCCTGCTCGACGACGACCCGGGCGGCGAGGGCGTGCTCGAGCTGCTTGACCGACATCCGGAGCTGGCCCATCTCGTCCAGCGGTGCGTCGGTCTTGGTCGGACGGGCGCCCGGGGCCAGGTCGTCGGCCAGCAGGTCGGCCAGCACCATCGCGCTGGTGAGGTCGCCGGTCGGCTCGTCGCCCACCTGCCAGCCGCCCTCTGGCGCCCGGCGGATGACGACGCCCTCGGCGACGACCGGCCCGAGGTGGGCGGAGATGACGGCGGCGAGCTGCTCCAGGACGGCGATCGTGTCGGCGTCCACGTCGACCGACCCGCGGTCGATGCCGCACAGCGTGGCCACCACCTGTCCGGACCCGTCGCGCACCGGGACGCCGACGTAGGAGGTGATGCCTAGCTCGGTCGTCTTGGGCGCGTCGGAGTACCAGGGGTCGTTGGGCGCGTCGGACGTGTGCGGCGGGGCGCCCGCGAGCAGGCGGCTGCAGAGCGAGGAGCTGCGCTCGCCGGAGCTGCCCTCCTCGACGCCGGGCCACTCCGCACGGGCGTGCACCTTCTCGAAGGTGAAGGTGTCCTCGGTCAGGCCGCCGAGGAAGACGATCTCCATGCCCAGCAACGACGCGGCGGTCGACATGACGGCGTCGATCGCGGGGTGCTCGGGGAGGAGGGGAAGGGTCACAGGGGGTCTTCCTGGTCTGGACGGGGGCACGGCCGTACGAGGTCCTGCCCGCTGCTGGCGCCCATCATCCCCCCTGCGGCGCTGCGACGGGGACGTTCAGACGCCGAGCCGCTCCTTGACCTGGGCCAGGCTGGGGTTGGTCAGCGCGCTGCCGTCGCCGAAGACGACCGTCGGGACGGTCTGGTTGCCGCCGTTCACGCTCATCACGTAGTCGGCCGCCTCGGGCACCTGCTCGATGTCCACCACGTCGTACGACACGCCTTCGCGGTCGAGCTGCTTCATCAGCCGGTGGCAGTAGCCGCACCACTGCGTGCTGTAGATCGTGAGCGACATCAGGGGGGCTCCCGGGATCGTGAGGGCGGTCGTCGGCGTCAACAGCAGGCGCGCCCGACCCCTTCCCGGCGCCTGCGGCTGGGACACTGGGGGCGTGAGCGCAGACCTGACCCCCGACGCCGTCCTGGCGGCCCTGGACCCCGAGCAGCGGGCGGCTGCGCTCGCCGTCAGCGGGCCGGTCTGCATCCTCGCCGGCGCCGGCACGGGCAAGACCCGGACCATCACGCACCGCGCCGCCTACGCCGTGCTGTCCGGCCACACCCCGGCCTCCGCGCTGCTCGCCGTGACCTTCACCGCCCGGGCCGCCGGCGAGATGCGCACCCGGCTGCGCGCCCTGGGCGTCGGCGGCGTGCAGGCGCGCACCTTCCACTCCGCCGCCATGCGCCAGCTCGGCTACTTCTGGCCGCGGGTCGTCGGGGGCGCGCCGCCGCGGCTGGTCGAGAACACCTTCGGCATGGTCGCCAACGCCGCCGCCCGGGCGCGGCTGCGGCCCGGCACGAGCGAGCTGCGCGACCTGCTGTCCGAGCTCGAGTGGGCGGCCAGCTGCCTGGTGGGCCCGGAGGACTACCCCGCCGCTGCCGAGCGGGCCGGGCGCGAGGGCCCGTACGACCCGGCCGTCGTCGCGCAGGTGTACGAGGCGTACGTCGACCTCAAGAGCGCGCAGGGCGTCGCGGACTGGGGCGACCTGCTGCTGCTGACCGCCGGCGCGCTCGAGGAGCACGCGGGCGTGGCGGAGGAGTTCCGCTCCCGCTACCGCTCCTTCGTGGTGGACGAGTACCAGGACGTGACCCCGCTGCAGCAGCGGCTGCTCGACGCCTGGCTCGGCGACCGCGACGACCTGTGCGTGGTCGGCGACGCCCAGCAGACGATCTACAGCTTCACCGGCGCCACGCCGGACCACCTGCTGCGCTTCCGGTCCCGCTTCCCGCGCGCCACCGAGGTGCGCCTGGTGCGCGACTACCGCTCCACGCCGCAGGTGGTCGGCCTGGCCAACGGCGTCATCGCGAAGGCCACCACGAGGCACGCCCGCCTCGAGCTCGTCGCCCAGCAGCCGCCCGGTCCCGAGCCGGTGTTCGCCGAGCACGACGACGAGCCGGCCGAGGCCGCGTCGGTGGCCGCCCGCTGCCGCGAGCTCATCGCCGCCGGCACCCCCGCCAGCGAGATCGCCGTGCTGTACCGGGTCAACGCGCAGTCGGCGGCGTACGAGGCGGCGCTCGCGGACGCGGGCGTCCCGTACCTCGTCCGCGGCGGCGAGCGCTTCTTCGACCGCAAGGAGGTGCGCGAGGCGGTGCTGCTGCTGCGCGGCGCCGGGCGCGCGGCCGACGCGGATGCGCCGAGCGGCCTGGCCGACCTGGTGGCGGACGTCCTGCGCAGCGGGCTCGGCTGGGAGCGGGACACCCCGCCGGCGGGTGCCGGGGCGACCCGCGAGCGCTGGGAGTCGCTGGCGGCGCTGCACCGGCTGGCCGCGGACCTCGCCGTCGTGCAGCCTGAGGCCGGCCTGCGGGAGCTGGTCGTGGAGCTGGAGGAGCGCGCGTCGGCGCAGCACGCCCCGAGCGTCGAGGGCGTCACGCTGGCGTCGCTGCACGCCGCGAAGGGCCTGGAGTGGGACGCGGTCTTCCTCGTCGGGCTCGTCGACGGCACGATGCCGCTCGTCCACGCCGACACCCCGGACGCGGTCGAGGAGGAGCGCCGGCTGCTCTACGTCGGCGTCACCCGCGCGCGGTTCCACCTGTCGCTGTCCTGGGCGCTGTCCCGCTCGCCCGGCGGCCGGGGGAGCCGTCGGCCCTCGCGCTTCCTCGACGGCCTGCACAAGGCGTCCTCGCGTCCCGCGCCCGCGGCGGGCTCGGCCCGCGCGGCCCGCCGCGAGCGGTCCGGCCCGGTGACCTGCCGGGTGTGCGGCGCCTCGCTGGTGGCGGCCGTCGACCGCAAGCTCGGCCGCTGCGCGGACTGCCCCTCGACGATGGACGAGCAGCTGTTCGAGGCGCTGCGCGAGTGGCGCGCCGGCCGGGCCAAGGAGCTGAGCCAGCCGGCGTACTGCGTGTTCACCGACGCCACCCTGACCGCCATCGCCGAGCAGCGGCCCGCGGACGTCGCCGCGCTGGTGCGGATCCCGGGGATCGGCCAGGCCAAGCTGGACAAGTACGGCGAGGACGTCCTCGGTCTCGTCGGCGCGCAGGACGCGCCCGGTTAATTCGCTTGCACCCTCTGCGGAGGGGCTCTACCTTCCACGGACCGGTGATCGCCGGACCGAGGACGCGAAGGAGGTGGACGACGTGCTGAAGACGCTCATGACCCAGCCGCCGGCCCCCGGCCTGTCCGGCTACGTCGCCGCCTCGCACTCCGCCTTCACGGCGCCTGGTGCGGCTGCGCAGGGGACAGGTCTGTCCTTCGCCGGGCTGTCCACCGCTGTCCTGGCGGCCGCCTTCGCCGGCGCCGCTGCTGAGGTCGCCGCCGTCGTCACGGCCGGCGTCCGCAACACCGATCTCCCGGGTTCTCCTCCTCGAGGCGCACCGGTCTGACAGCCAGACCGACTCGCACCTCGAGGCCGCGGAACCCGACACGGGATCCGCGGCCTCTCCGTTTGTCCGGAACAGCCGCTACCGGGGCCACCCGCCCCCCGACCCACACGAAGTCCGGCCCTACAGGGCCACAGCAGATCGAAGGTGACCGACGGTGCTCGCCGAACCGACCGACCTGACCAGCCTCCCGACGACCCCCTGCGCGGACGACACGGACCTGCCGTGCTGGACCGCAGACCCCGACCTCTGGTTCGCCGAGTCGCCCTCCGACGTGGAGGACGCCAAGGCCCTCTGCGTCCCGTGCCCGCTGCGCGAGGCGTGCCTCGCCGGCGCGCTCGAGCGTCGCGAGCCGTGGGGCGTCTGGGGCGGCCAGCTGGTCGTGGCCGGCGTCGTCGTCCCTCGCAAGCGCCCCCGTGGCCGGCCCCGCAAGGACGCCGTCGCCGCCTGACAACCCCTACCCAGCAACGACTTCCGAACAGGAGCAGTGCCGTGTACGACACGACCACGCAACTCCTGCTCGCCTCCCGTGAGCAGGCAGAACGACAGTCCCTCGCCGCGCGCGAGTCCCGCGCGCTGCGCGTCTCCCGGCTGCGCCGCCTCGACCGGCGTGCGCAGACGGCCGCCACCCGCGCCCGGCTCGCCCGCCTGGCGCTCAGCTAGCCCGACCACCGCCCCCGTACCGGCCCACCCGGTGCGGGGGCGCTGTCGTGCCTAGGCTGATCACGTGCCGATGGAGTCCCGCGACCTGACCGCCGCCGCTGTCATCCGGAGCGGGCTCACCACGCCGGCGCTGCGCGACCGCGCCCTCGACGTCCTGCTCGACCCGGCGCTGGCGCACGTCGTCGACCTCGTCTGCTGGCTGGAGAAGGGGCTGGTGCACGTCGCCGACCACGCCGGCCACGTCGCGCTCGCCGCGGACGGCAGCAGCAGCCTGCTCGCCGGGCGCGACCCGGTCGCGGACCAGGACCCCTACGGCGACACCAGCTACCCGTTCGCCGCGGCGCGTCTGCACTCGCTGTTCGCCGAGGCGCGCGCCCCGGACCTCGCCGTCGTGCACACCGGCGCGCACTGCTGGACCGACAAGGGCGGCCACCTCGGCGAGCACGGCTCCCTCAACGGCCTGCAGTCGCGGGCGCCGCTCGTGCTGTCCGGCTACGGGGTGCAGGCGTCCGGCGTCGTCGAGGCCGTCGCCCGCACCGTCGACGTCGCGGCGACGCTGACCCACCTGACCGGCGGCGACCACACCGGACTCGAGGGCCGGCCGCTCGACCACGTCTGGCCCGGCGCGAAGCACGTCGTCGGCCTGCTCTGGGACGGCGCCCCGAGCGGCGAGCTGCTCGCGCTGGCCGCCGACGGCACGCTGCCGAACGTCGCGCGGCTGCTCGCCCGCGGCTGCGCCTACCGGGGCGGTGCGATCGCGGAGTTCCCGAGCGTCACGCTGGTCAACCACACCTGCGCCCTGACCGGCGTCGGCCCCGGCACGCACGGCATCGTGAACAACGCCTACTACGACCGGGTCACCGGCGAGCAGGTCGTCGCGAACTCCTCCGCCACCTGGCACCGCGCCGCCGACTGGCTGCGCCCCGGCGTGCGCACCGTCTTCGAGCGGCTGCCCGAGGGCACCCGCAGCGCCTGCGTCAACGAGCCGATCGACGCCGGCGCGACGTACTCGACGTTCGCCCTGCTGCGGGAGGCGCGGGCGTCGGGCGGCGGCAGCGGGAGCCTGGCCGACTTCCTGCCGCCGGCCGAGCAGGACGTGCACGCGACGCAGGAGCAGGTCGCCGCAGACGAGGACTACAGGTGGGCGACGGCGGTCGACGCGATCGGCCTCGAGCAGGTGCTCGGCCTGTGGCGGGAGGAGGTCCCGCCGCGGCTCATGTGGTGGAACACCACGCTCACCGACTCCGCCCACCACGCAGGCGGTCCCGGCTCGGACATCGCCCGCGCCGGCCTGCGCGACGCGGACCGCCGGCTCGGGGTCTGGCTCGACCTGGTCGAGGAGCGCGGGCTGCTCGACGACGTCGTCGTGCTGATGACGGCCGACCACGGCATGGAGGGCGCCGACACCGCCTGCACCGGCGACTGGGACGAGGCGCTCGAGGCGGCCGGCATCCCGTTCCGCGACGAGGCGTACGGCTTCCTCTACCTGGGCTGAGCCCGCCTCAGCGAGGGGGCGTCGCGCCACCCCGTACGGGGAACGCGAGCGGCATGGCGGTCACGAAGCGGCGGATGCAGGGCGTCACCCCGAGGCAGGTCTTCGACGTGCTGCGCGACGGGCGCAGCTACCAGGTGTGGGTGGTCGGCACGCGCGCGATCCGTGAGGTCGACCCGGGCTGGCCGTCGCCGGGCACCCGGATCCACTACACGGTGGGACACGGCCCGCTGCGCAAGGACGACGCCACGAGCGCCGTGGCGTACGAGCCGCACACGCGGCTCGAGCTGGAGGCGCACGCCTGGCCTGTGGGGACGGCGCGGATCGTGCTGACGGCCGAGCCGGTGGAGGACGGCGCGCTCGTCACGATCGACGAGGCGCCCCGCCGCGGGCCCGCGCGGGTGGCGCACCCGCTGCTGGCCGTCGCCCTCCGCCTGCGCAACGTCGAGACGCTGCGCCGCCTGGAGGCGCAGGCACGGCTGCGCTGACTGACGCGGCGGCCACGGGGCACACCAGGGGCATGACCTCCACTCCCGCGGGACCTGACCGGCCCGTGGCGGTGGACCTCCCCTCCGACCGGACAGCGGCATCCGTCGCCCGCGAGCGCACCCGGAGCGTCCTGCGGACCTGGCGCCTGCCTGCGCTGCTGGACCCGCTGCTGCTCGTCGTGTCCGAGCTGGTCGGCAACGCCGTGCGGCACGGACGGCCGCCCGTCGGCCTGCTGCTGCGCCGTTCCGGTGGGGGCGTGCGGGTCGAGGTGCACGACGAGGACGCGACGCCGCCGCCGGCCCACGGCCACCTGCCCGGTGAGGCCGCGGAGTCCGGTCGCGGCACCTTCCTCGTCGAGGCGGTCTCGGACGAGACGGGCGTCGAGCAGGTGCCCGGCGACGGCAAGGTCGTGTGGGCCACGGTGACCGCGGACGACGCGCCGGGTTGACCCGTCGCGGTGCCGACGGCCGCTGGCTCTAGGGTTCGGCCATGCCACGCGCCGAGGTGACCCTTCCGGGGCTCACGAGCAGCGTCCCCACCGCCCGGCACTTCGTCGACACCGTGCTCACCTCCTGGGGTCAGCCGGACGCCGCGTGGTCCGCCGCGCTGTGCGTCAGCGAGCTGGCCGGGAACTGCGCCCTGCACGCGCGCACCACCTTCGCGGTGGTCGTCGAGCTCGAGGACGGCGTCGTCCGGCTCGAGGTGCGCGACGGCTCGCCGCGCGTGCCGGCGCAGCGGTCGTACGACACCGGCTCCACCACCGGACGCGGACTGCGGCTGGTCGAGGAGTACGCCAGCCAGTGGGGCGTCGAGCGAACCGCCGCGGGCAAGACGGTCTGGGTCGTGCTCGACCTGCGGCCGGCGCCCGCGGGCGGACTCGACGACGACGCCGAGGGGTCGGTCGAGGCGCTGCTCGCGGCGTTCGGCGATGACGGCGACGAGCGGCTCGACGACGGTCGCGTCCACCTGACCTGGCCGATGGCTGCATGACCGCGCCTGACGACCTCGTCGAGGTGCGGCTGCGCGAGATCCCGATCCCGTTGTGGAGCAAGGCCCAGCAGCTGAGCGACGAGCTGCTGCGCGAGTTCGCCCTGGCCTCCGCGCAGTCCGACGACGGCGAGGAGCACTACCTGCCCACGCGGCTGACGCGGCTCATCGACGACCTGAACCAGCGCTTCGCCGGGTCGTCCTCCGCGCAGGAGGAGCAGCTGCACGCGGCGGCCGCGCAGGGGCGGGCCGTCCTCGACGAGCTCGCCTTCGTCGTGCCGTCCGCCGCCGCGCCCGCCTCGCTGGAGCTGGCGGCGATGCTGGACGAGGCTGACGACTACTGCCGCGAGGGCCAGCACCTGCTGACGCTCGCCGCTCCCGACGACGTCGTGGCCTTCCGCCGGTGGTACCTCAGCGAGTTCGTGCGCCAGGCGGCCGGCGCGCCGCCCGTGCCGTGGCCCCGCTACGACGGGTCCTGGCCCCCGGCCGTCTAGCTCAGAGCACGCGCACGGCCAGCAGCGCGATGTCGTCGTCGCCCTGCGTCCCGAGCCGCTCCAGCAGCAGGTCGCACAGCTCCTCGAGGCCGCTGCCGGCCAGGTCGCCGACGGTCGTGACGAGCCGCTCGATGCCCTTGTCGATGCTCGCCTCGCGCCGCTCGACCAGGCCGTCGGTGTAGAGCAGCAGAGTCGCGCCGGGCAGCAGGTCGTGGTCGTGGTCGGCGCGCGCGGTGCCGGCGTCCAGGCCGAGCAGCAGGTCGGGGTCCTTGCGCAGCACCCGCACCGAGCCGTCCGGCTCGAGCACGAGCGGCGGCGGGTGCCCGGCGTTGGACCAGCGCAGCAGCCGGCCGCCGTCGGCGCGGGGGAGCAGCCGCGCGAAGACGGCCGTCGCGAGCGAGCCCACCGCGAGGTCGCGCAGCGCGCGGTCGAGCGCGGACAGCACCGCGGCCGGAGGTTCTCCCAGCGTGTAGGCGATCCCGCGCAGGAGGTTGCGGACCTGCCCCATGACCGCGGCGGCGTCGCGGTCGTGACCGGCGACGTCGCCGATGACCACGGCCGGCACCCCGTCGCTGGCCAGGAACGCGTCGTACCAGTCCCCGCCGACCTGCGCCTCGCGCGCCGCCGGCCGGTAGCGGACGGCGACGGCCAGGCCCTCCGGCTGCGGCGGCTCGGTCAGCAGGCTGCGCTGCAGCGTCTCCGACATGCGCACGGCGGCCGCCGCGGCCCGTTGCTCCGCCTCGCGGTCCAGCAGGCGCTGCAGGCCGTGGCTGCACTGCAGGGCGAACGCCTCGAGGACCTCCACGTCCTCCGGCGCGAACTGCTGCGCCTCGACCCAGCCGACGGTCAGCGAGCCCACGACGCCGCTGTCGTCGCGCAGCGGCAGGGCGGCCCACGCGCGGCAGCCGGTCGCCTCGAGCACCGGCAGCATGTCGCGGCCGCCGTCGCCTGCCGCGACGTCGCCGAGCAGCACCGGCGCGCCGCTGCGCACGGCGACCGACGCGGGCAGGGGCCCGTCCACGGGCAGTCGGGCGAACCGCGCCTGCACGTCCTCCCCGAGCGAGTCGGTGATCGCGAGGTCGAGCACGTCGCCGTCCCGCACTGCCAGGCCGCCGCCGACGGCGCCGAGCGCCACGAGGCCGCGGCCGAAGATGACGCTCGTCAGCTGCGCGACGTCCTGCGCGTCGGCCATCTGCACCGCGACCTCGGCCAGGCTGGCGAGCCGGCGGTCGGCTTGCGCGCGCGCGTCCTCAGCCGCCCGCAGCTCGCGGTCGCGGGCGAACAGGTCGGCCTCGACCTGCTCCACCCGGCGCTGCCACTGCTCGCCGCTGCGCCGCGCGTCCTCGTCGCGGCGCCGCTCCAGCACGTACTCGGTGATGTCCTCGGCGCGCTGCACGATCAGCGTGGTGCGGCCAGACTGGTCGAGGACCGGGACGCTGATCAGCGACCAGTACCGCTCGACGAGCCCGCCGGTCGCCGTGTCGGGGATGTCGTACTTCTGGACCGGCATGGTGTCGGGCCGGCCGGTGTCGCGGGCCCGCTCGAAGGACACCTGCACCCGGCTCACGCCGCTCGAGTCCATCGCGTCCGGCTGCGGGGGGAACGCCTCGAAGACCGGGCGGCCGATGATGTCCTGGCGGGTGCGGCCGACGGACGCGAGGTAGGCCTCGTTGGCCGCGCAGATGACGAGGTCCGGCGTCATCACCATGTACGGCGTCGGGAGCGCAGCGAACAGCGCGGCGTAGTCCACGCAGCCCCCGCCCCTCGCGCGGCACCCGGGTGAGCCGCTCGTCGTCCCAGTCTCGCAGAGGCCGCCTCCTAGGCTCAACGGGATGCAGGACCAGACGCCTCCGGCCGACGAGCCCACGACCTTCGCCGACCTCGCGCTGCGGGAGGAGCTGGTCGGGGCGCTGGCCGCGCTCGGCTACGAGGAGCCGACGCCGATCCAGCGCGAGGCGATCCCGCCGCTGCTCGCCGGGCGCGACCTGCTCGGCCAGGCCGCGACCGGCACCGGCAAGACGGCGGCCTTCGCGCTGCCGCTGCTGCAGGGGCTCCAGCAGCGCGGGCGCGGCAGCGCACCGGTGTGCCTGGTGCTGGCCCCGACCCGGGAGCTCGCCATGCAGGTCAGCGAGGCCACGCACCGGTACGGCCGGGAGCTGGGCGCGCGCGTGCTGCCGGTCTACGGCGGGCAGCCGATCGGGCGCCAGCTGCGCGAGCTCGAGCGCGGCGTCGACATCGTCGTCGGCACACCGGGTCGCGTGATCGACCACATCAACCGCGGCACGCTCGACCTGTCCGAGCTGCGGACGGTCGTGCTGGACGAGGCCGACGAGATGCTCGACATGGGCTTCGCCGAGGACATCGAGGCGATCCTCGAGGCCGCGCCGGAGCAGCGGCAGACGGTGCTGTTCAGCGCGACGATGCCGCCGCGCGTCGACAAGATCGCCCGGCGCCACCTGCGCAACCCGGTGCGGATCGAGATCCAGCGTGAGCAGGCGCCCTCCGGCGAGGCGCCGAAGGTGCGGCAGAGCGCCTACGTCGTGGCCCGCCCGCACAAGCCCGCCGCACTCGGCCGCGTGCTGGACGTCGAGGCGCCCGAGGCGGCGATCGTCTTCTGCCGCACCCGCGAGGAGGTCGACTCCCTCACCGAGACCCTCAACGGCCGCGGCTACCGCGCCGAGGCGCTGCACGGCGGACTCAGCCAGGAGCAGCGGGACAAGGTGATGGGCCGCCTGCGCGGTCGTACCGCCGACCTGCTGGTGGCCACCGACGTCGCCGCGCGCGGGCTCGACGTCGACCACCTCACGCACGTCGTGAACTACAACGTGCCCTCCGCCCCCGAGGCGTACGTGCACCGGATCGGCCGGGTGGGGCGGGCCGGCCGCGAGGGCGTCGCCATCACGCTGGCCGAGCCGCGCGAGCACCGGATGCTCAAGACGATCGAGCGGGCGACCGGGCAGCGGATCGCGGTCGAGAAGGTGCCGACCGTCGCCGACCTGCAGGCCCGCCGGATGGAGCTGACCCGCGTCGCGCTGCACGAGGCGCTGATCGAGGACCAGCTCGACGGCTACCGGGTCGTGCTCGACGCGCTGACCGACGAGTACGACGTGGTGCAGGTGGCCCTCGCCGCGGTGAAGCTGGCGCACGAGGCGGCCAACGGACCCGCCGGCGAGGACGTCGAGGACATCCCCGCCCCCGCGCCGCGGCCGGAGACCTCGTACGCCGACGGTCCTGCTGCCAAGCGCGGCCCGGAGCGGCCGGTGCGCAAGAGCCGCCCGGACGCGGTGCGCGTCTTCATCGGGCTCGGCCGCGCCGCGGGCCTGCGCCCGCAGGACGTCGTCGGGGCGATCACGGGCGAGACGTCGATGTCCGGACGCGACATCGGCTCGATCGAGATCGCCGACCGCTTCGCCCTCGTCGAGGTGCCGCGGGCGGCGGCGGACGAGGTCGTCCAGGCGCTGCGCAAGACCAAGATCAAGGGGCGCAAGGCGACGGTCCGGATGGACCAGGGCCCGACCCGCTAGTCCCGCTCGCCACGGCGGTCCGGGCTGCTCCGGAACCCGCTGGCGCGAGGCCGTAGTTTGCTCCGGTGACCTCTCCCTCGTACTGCGCCCCCTGCATCGCCGACCTCGCGCTCGTCCGCGACGCCGTGACGGCCGTCGCCGGCACCTCGGCCTGCATGGCGCACGCCGTCCTGCTGACGCACTCCTCCGACGACCCGGGCCGCCGCCGCCAGCGCCTCGACGCGCTGCGCGACCTCGCGAACGGCAAGGCCGAGACCGCCGACCCGGGCGAGGCCGCCAAGCTCGAGCTGCTCGTGCAGGAGTACGGCCTGGCCGGCGCCATGGACATGGGCGGGCCGGCCCGTCGCGCCCCGCAGCCGCAGCGGCAGGGCGGCCAGCCCGGCACCCCGAGCGCGCCCGGCGAGGGCCGCAAGTCCCGTCGCGGCCGCGGTCGTCCGGACGGCGAGCGCGGCCCGGGCGGCGAGCGCGGTCCCGGCGGTCGTGAGGGTGGCGGTCGTGGTGAGCGCCGGCCGGCTGCCGGTGAGACGGCTCCAGTGACGGCGGCGCCCGGGCCGGCGGGGGAGGGCGCGCCGGTCGAGGCGGTCGCCCCGCAGGGTGGCGAGCAGGACGGTGGTCAGCAGGGCGGTGGCCAGCAGGGCGGTGGCCAGCAGGGCGGTGGTCAGCAGGGCGGTGACCAGCAGCCGTCGCCGGCGGCGCCCCAGCCGACGCCCGCCGCGGACCAGGGCGCGTCCTCGTCGCAGCCCAGTGCGGCCCCGGAGCAGACGACGCCGCTGGCCCCCCAGCCCGCGCCGGAGCAGACCCCGGCCGAGCGCCAGCAGCCCGAGGTGCAGGCCCCGTCGGCGGACCCCGCGCCGGTGCCGCCCACGTCGGACCCGGACGCCTAGGACTCGACCACCCGACCGGGGGAATCGGCGGCCGCGGAGTGCGGTTCACTCCTGGTGCCGACCCGATACATGGCCCCCGGTCCCAACTCAGTCGCTACGAGCGACGCACCGCCGTGAGGCGACCTGACGGGAAGGCAGCAGGACAGCCGTTCCAGGAGACTGGGGCGGCTGTCGTGTTGAGCGGCCCACCTGCCGAAGGAGAGGCGTGACCGAGGAGCGACCCCCGCGCTGCCGGCCGCTGCCTGCCCACGTCGTGGAGGCGGTGGCGGCCGTCGAGCCGTTCCCGTCGCACCCCGAGGTGCTGGACCGGCTCGACGAGGCGCTCGCCGCGCTGCCGCCGGCGGAGCGGGCCGCGGTCGTGGCCGCCGTCGGCTACGCCGAGGGCCCGGTCGGCGCCGCGATGGAGCTCGACGTCGACACCGGCCGGGCCGACGCGCTCGCCGCCCGCGGCCTGGAGCTGCTGCGCGTCGCGCTCGCCGACCTGGAGCCGTAGTGGCGACCTGCGGCGTGTGCGGCACGACGGTCGAGGGCGACCCGCCGCTGACCTGGTCGAGCTCCAGCGGCCCGCGCGGCGTCGTGCACGTCTGCGACCGCTGCACCCGCGAGAACGTCCGCTCCATCGAGGCCAAGCTCGACGAGGAGTGGTGGTGAGCCTGCCCGAGCTCCAGGCCGGCGTGTGGCGGCACTGGAAGGGCCAGGACTACCTCGTGCTCGGCCTCGGCCACGACGCGGACGTCGACGGGCGGACCGTCGTGGTCTACGTGCCGCTGTACGACGTGCCGGGCCCGCGGCTGGCGGTGCGGACGGTGGAGGGCTTCCTGGAGGAGGTCTCGCCGGGCGTCCCGCGGTTCCGCTACCTGGGGCCGAGCTAGCCCGGGACGCGCAGCTACCCCGGGACGCCCTGGGCGAGCGGGCGCATCCGCTCGCACTGCCGGTGCCCCAGGTCGCTCCTGCGGAAGTCGATGTCGAAGCGCGTCGGCGCTCCCGCGGCGATGTCGAACCCGCACCGGAAGCTGGCGCCCTTGCGCTGGATGTGGATGTCGTACGCGCCGGCCCACAGCGGCTTGCTGGCGAAGCTGCCGTCCGTCGTCCCCGGGCGGACCTTCGCGCCGCCGAACCCGTACACGGTGAACTGCTTGTCGCCGAGCAGCCCGGTCTTGTGGCCGGTCCCGCCGTGGCCGAACAGGTCGAGCTTGAACGACGACGGCGGCATCGGCTTGCCGTCGCTGCCGGTCGCCCGGCCGACGAGGCGGCCCACGTCGAGCTCGCCCTCCATCGGCAGCGGGATGTGGCCGATGCGGTCGCTGTACGCCGTCTTGCCGCGGACGACGGGGAAGCCGGGCACGCGCATGCGGACGTCGCCGTACCGGTTCTCGCTGTCGAAGGCGTAGAGCTCGAGGTCGGCCTGCATCACCTTGCGGGCCCAGTTGTGCTCGACGACCGAGCCGTCCCGGGCCTGGCTGGTGTTGCCGATGGTGATGCCCTGGGCGAGGTTCAGCGGGGCGTCGTGGTTGATCACCTGGAACAGCGTGTAGAGCTGGCAGCCCTTGAAGGCCGGGTCGTGCAGGTTGAAGCACGGGTGGTAGACGGCCTTCTTGCAGACGCCGGGCAGGTCCGACGTGCAGCGACGGCCGGCCTTGACCGGCATGCCGATGTCGACGTTGACCTGCACCAGGGCGTCCGCCGTGCTGGTGAGGATCACCGTGCTCGTGACGTCGCGGCGGTTCGGCACCTCCGCCGACCGGGTGCCGCCACCGGCCGAGGCCGGGAGGCTGACCGCCACCATCGCCACGACCACCGCAGCGAGCAGCGCCCGCATCCCACCCCGTGCCACGTGCCCCCCGAACGTCGTCCTGCGCAGGTCAACGACGGGTCGGGCCGGGCGTGACGGGTCCGGGTGCCCCTATCTGGGACTGGCGAAACCTGGCTGCCAGCGCTCCATCTCGGACCGGTAGTCGGCGGTTCCCCCGAGCTGGCAGAGCACGCCGATCGTCCCCATGGTCACCCGGTGGATGAGCAGGTACGACGGCGGCAGGTTGAGCTGCCGCCCGAGCTGCGAGGCCGGCGAGCGGGGGTCGCCGAGGCGCATCGCCTGGGTGCGCAGCCAGGGCCGGCTGAAGCCGAACGAGCTGCCCGCGACCGGCTCCAGCAGCGGCTGGAGGTAGTCCAGCAGGGCCTGCGCGTCGACGTCGACGCTGCCCTTGACGAAGCCCTCGTCGCGCAGGACCTGCAGCACCTGCTCGGCCTCGCCGGCCAGCGCCAGCCGGGCGACCCGGCCGATCGGCTCGGGCGCGCCGTCCGGCAGGTGGTCCACCGCGCCGAAGTCGATGACGCCGAGCCGGCCGTCCGGCAGCAGCCGGAAGTTGCCCGGGTGCGGGTCGGCGTGCAGCAGCCCGGCCAGGACCGGCCCGCTGAACAGGAAGCGGGCCAGCAGCAGCGACGCGCGGTCCCGCTCCTCCTGGGTGCCGCCGGCGATGATCCGCGAGAGCGGCACGCCCTCCATCCACTCCGTCACGAGGACCCGCTCGGTGCCGGTCACCACGACCGGGACGCGGATCTCGTCGTCGCCCTCGTACGCCGCGGCGAAGGTGCGCTGCGCCTCGGCCTCGAGCCGGTAGTCCAGCTCCTCGGCCACGCGCTTCTCGAGCTCGGCGAGCAGGGGCTTGACGTCCAGGCCGGGGGTCAGCGCCGAGAACATCCGGGCCAGCCGGCCGAGCTGCTTGAGGTCGCCGAGCAGCGCGGGACCGGCGCCCGGGTACTGGATCTTGACCGCGACGTCCCGGCCGTCGGCCCAGACCGCGCGGTGGACCTGGCCGATGCTGGCCGCCGCCGCGGGGGAGTCGTCGAAGCTGGTGAACTGCGTGCGCCAGTCCGGCCCGAGCTCCTTGGCCAGGACCGCGTGCACGGTGGTGGCCGGCAGCGGCGGTGCCGCCTCCTGGAGCTTGGTGAGGGCGGCGCGGTACGGCGCAGCGACGTCCTCGGGCAGGGCGGCCTCGAAGACGCTCAGCGCCTGGCCGAGCTTCATCGCCCCGCCCTTGAGCTGGCCGAGGACCTGGAACAGCTGCTCGGCCGTGCGTGCCTGGAGCTCCGCCGCGACCAGCTCGGCGGGGCGGCCGCCGAGCCGCTTGCCGAGCCCGAGGGTGGCCCGGCCGGCGACGCCCAGGGGCAGGCCGGCCAGCTTCGCGGACCGGGTGACCGCGCGCCGCGGGATGTCGCTCACCGGGTCAGTGTGGCGGTAGGGCGGCGGGGGCGCCCGGCAGCAGGCTGCGGGCGTCGTGCTGGGTGGACGGTCGACCGCGCGCCACGTCCCCCGGCTGGGCCGGACGGACCAGCCGAGCGGCCGGAAGCAGGGCCGTCCGGAGGTCGATCTGCGGACATACCTGACCGATCCAGGTGGAGCACCCGATCCAGGAGGAAGCCCGTGTCGCAGCTCGCCCGTCGTACCGGCACCGTCAGCGCGCTCGTCGCCGCGGCGGGCGTGACGATGGTGGCGGGCGTGGGACCGGCGCTCGGCATCGCGGCAGCCGCCGTGGCGGATCCGGCCGCGGCCACCAGCCCGGCGGCGGTGGGCCCGGCCGCGCTGACGACCAGCGGAGGCACCAGGGCGGCGGACCAGGCCGCGCGGGCCGCCGAGCAGGACGCGGCGCGGCAGGCGCAGGCCGAGCAGAAGGCCGCGGACCAGGCGGCGAAGGACGCCGTGCCGCTGGCGGCGCAGCAGGAGCGGGACGCCGCGGCGGCGGCGAAGGCGGCCGACCAGGCGGCGAAGCAGCAGGGGCCCGTCATGGGTCCGCTCGTGCCGACGGCGGATCCCGGCCTGGGGGCGGCCCAGCCGACGGCGAGCTCGTCTTCGAGTGCGGCGGCGGCACCCACAGCGGCCCCGGCCCTCGTGGACCCCAAGGCGGCGAAGGCGGGGAACAAGGCTGCGGACAGGACCAACGGGGCGAAGGCCCCGGCGCCGGTGCTGGTCGGCCCGGCAGCTGGGCCGGCTGCTGGGCCGGCTGCGGCCGTCGCCAAGCAGGCCGGCGCGGACCAGGGGGGCGCTGCGGCACGGGCGGCGGCCGACAGGGCTGCCGCCGACGCGCGGGCTTCCGTCGAGGCCGCGCAGCGCGCGCGGGCGGAGGAGCAGGCCCAGCGGGCGGCCCAGCAGCAGGCGGAGCAGGCCGCCCGCGCCGCGGAGCAGGCGCAGCGCGAGGCGGACCGACAGGCAGCGGTCCCCGTGGCACGGACCGCGGTCGATGCCGTCGCAGGTCCGCAGGTGGCGGTGCTCGCGGCCGTGCCCGCGCCGGTGCGCCCGCCGGTCGTCGGCCCGCCCCTGCCTGTGGGCGTCCCGGTGGGGCCGGCCGTGCCCGCGACGACGCCGATGGGTCCGCAGGTCCCGGTGCGGATCGCCCGGCCGTCCCAGGTCGCGGCCTCCAGCTCGGGTTCCGGAGCGCGAGCCGCCTCCCTGCCGCTGCGCCCCGCGGGTGCGGCCGGCCGGACCGAGGCACCGCGCGGTGCGCAGCGGCGGACCGAGGACGTGCCGCTCGACCTGGCCGCGCTGCCGGGCGTCGTCACCGGCGCAGCCGGCACCGTCGCCGAGCGGCCGGAGCTGCCGCTGGGGATCGCGGCCGTCGTGGTGCTGTTCCTGCTGACGCAGAGCCGGATCGACCGGCGCGACCCCAAGCTGGCACTGGCCCGGATCGAGGACGAGGAGCCGCTGGAGTTCAGCGGAGGTCACGGCGTGGTGCACCTGCGCGTGGTGCAGGCCGCCTGAGCGCGGCCCGGAGCGGGCCGCGGCGCCCCGGTCGACCACCCGACGAACGCGTGCACCGGTCCGGCTACCCGGTCGGGAGCAGGACGCAGCCGCAGTCCGGGTGCACCGGCCAGCTGCGGCGGCGCCACCGCCAGTCCGGCAGCGCGCGCTCCAGCGTGCCGCCGACCGAGGCCGGGTCGACGGTGCCGTCGACGAGGTCGAGCACCTGGCCGGCCGCGCGGGCGGCGACCTCGAGGGCGAGCGGGCCGTCGCAGGCGACCCGCGCCTGGCTCGGCAGCGCGAGCTGGGCCGCCAGCGAGGGCCAGTCCGGGTCGAGGTCGGTGCGGGTGAGGTCGAGGCAGCGCAGGCAGGCGCTGCGACCAGGCAGCACGAGCGGCCCGACCACCCCCGTCGTCTCCCGTACCTCGGCCAGCAGGTGCGGCGTCTGCGGGTCGACACGGCGGCGGGCCTCCTCCAGGTGCTCCGGCCGCGACGGGGCGAGCACCACGAGGTCCGGCCGCGCCAGCGGCGCCTGGTCGGCGGAGGGCGCCGCAGTGCGCAGCCGCTCGCGGGCTGCCTCGCCGCGGCTGCGGCCGACGTCCTGCAGGGCGAGCCCGCCGACGCCGCTGTCCTGCGGCGCCGTGGCGGTGTCGTCGACGACGTCCACGGCGCCGACGCCGGCGGTGACCAGCAGCTCGGCGAGCGGTGCGCCGACGCGGCCGGCGCCGACGACGAGCACCCGGGCGTCGGCGCGGTGCCGGGCAGCGGGCAGGCCGCCGTCGCCGCGCACCAGCGCGAGCGAGCCGACGTCCGCGGTGAGCCGCTCCCGCTCGTCGCGGTCGAGGCCGGCGAGCGGCCCGAGGTCGGCGCCCGCGTCCTCCAGCAGTCCGGCGGCGGCGAGCAGCTCCAGCAGCTGCTCGGCACGCCCGGCGGGGCAGCCGGCGGCCGCTGCGGCGGCGAGCACCTGCGGCCGCTCGCGCGTCCCGTCGAGCAGGGGCAGCACGGCGCGCGTCGCCGGGTCCAGGCCTGCCAGCACGACGGCGCGGCGGGTGGCGCGACCGAGCTGGAGCGTCTCGGGGTCGCGCCAGAGCCGGCGGGCCGACGGGGTCAGGACAGGGCGCACGACGCACCTCCGGGGAGCAGCAGGGGGACGCCATCAGGCTGGCACCGGCGGGTGTCCCGGGCGCTGCCCCGTCCACAGGGAGCCGTGCGTCCACAGGGGGCCGGGTCGTGGGCCCGACGTGAGACCGGCCCTCAGTCCTCGATCACGTCGAGGCCCTGCTCCCGCAGGCGCGCCAGCGCGTCCAGCATCTGCTGCAGGACCTCCGGCGCGTGGCCGGGCCAGTCGTCCACCTCGCCGACGACGCGCAGCGGGTGGCGGGAGCGGTAGGAGCGCGTCGGGTTGCCGGGGAAGCGCTTGTCCGTGACGTTCGGGTCGTCCTCGAACGGGCCGGTCGGCTCGACGACGTAGACCCGCCCGCGCTGCGGGTCGCCGGCCAGCGCGGTGGCGAGCTCGGCGCCCCAGGCGGCGGTCTCGACGAGCGTCGTGAAGTAGACGTGGTTCATGGTGCGGCCGGCCTGGTAGTTCGAGCCGTAGCCCGCCACCAGCTCGTCGCCCACCTCGAGCGCGGCGCGCGTCCCGTGGAAGAACGGCCCCTCGACCCGGTCGTGCTGCTCGCCGCCCATCGGCCCCCCTCGCTAGCGTCCACCCCGTGACGCGCCCGCCGCTGCCGACCGGCACCCCCCTGGCCGGCGACACCGTACGGCTGGCGCCGCTGACGGAGGCGGACCTGCCCGAGCTCGGCCCGCTGCTCGCCGACCCGCGGGTCTACGGCAGCGGCTACGTCATGCACCGCCGGCCGGCCGACCTTCCGGACGGGATCGCCCTGGCCCGTGAGCGCTTCCTGACCGGGCAGGGCACGACGCGCTGGCCGTACGCCGTGCGTCTCGTCGAAGGGGGCGCGCTCGTCGGCACCACCTCGCTGCTGGACGCCGACCCGGGCAACGCGCGCATCCACGTCGGCTCCACCCTCTACGGCCCGGACTGGTGGGGGACCCGGGTGAACCCGGAGTGCAAGCTGCTGCTGCTCTCGCACTGCTTCGACGACCTCGGGTACGGCCGGGTCAAGGTGCAGACCGACCTGCTGAACACCCGGTCGCAGGCGGCGATCGCCAGGCTCGGCGCGCAGCGTGAGGGGGTGCTGCGGCGGCACACCCGGCGCGAGGACGGCACCTTCCGGGACACCGTCGTCTTCAGCGTCGTCGTCGACGAGTGGCCGCAGGTACGAGCCGGCCTGCAGGCCCGTCTCCAGGCGTAGCCCATCGGCCCGCCGCCCGACCTGGCCACCGAGCTCGCGCAGGACGTCGCGCCCGAGCGGGTGCTCGGCGCGAGGCACGACGCTCAACCGAAGGGTTGACAACGCGTCGGCAGCGGGTACCTTGTCAACCATCCGGTTGAACAAGGAGGCGAGCATGGCGACGGACGCGTTGTCCCGGGCGTTCGCGGCACTCGCCGACCCGACGCGCCGCGACATGGTCGCCCGGCTGACCCTGGCCGACGCGACCGTGAACGAGCTCGCCGACCCGTACGACGTGAGCCTGCAGGCCGTCTCCAAGCACCTGAAGGTGCTGGAGGGGGCGGGGCTGGTGAGCCGCACGCGGGACGGCCAGCGCAGGCCGGTGCACCTCGAGGCAGAGGTGCTCGACCTGATGACGACGTGGATCGAGCGCTACCGGCAGCAGGCCGAGGAGCGCTACCGGCGGCTCGACGACCTGCTGCGAGCGATGCCGGACCCCGACGACGAGAGCGAGAGCCCCACATGACCACGACGACGTACGAGACGACCATCAGCGCCGACGCCGACCTGCCGGCGATCCGCATCGTGCGGGAGTTCGACGCCCCGCCGAGCAAGGTGTTCCGCGCCCACGTCGACCCCGAGCTGTTCCAGCAGTGGGTCGGCCCGCGCGGCCTCGAGATGCGCATCGACCACTTCGACTGCCGGACGGGCGGCTCCTACCGCTACGTCCACGCCCGCGGGGAGGAGGAGCACTGGTTCCACGGCTCCTTCCACGAGGTGCGCCAGGACGCGCTGATCGTGCAGACGTTCACCTACGAGGGGATGCCCGACGGCGTGGCCCTCGAGAAGCTCGTGCTCGAGGACCTCGGCGACGGCCGCACCCGGCTGACCGGCGTCTCGCTGTGCGACTCCTTCGCCGACCGGGACGCCATGCTGGCCAGCGGGATGGAGCACGGCATCCGCGAGGGCTACGAGCGGCTGGACGACCTGCTGGTCTGAGCCAGCGTGAGCGGGTCAAGCTCGCCGCCGTAGAAGCGGTCGAGCACGTCCGCGAACAGCGGCTCGCCCGGTGCAGCCAGCGCGAACAGCGTCATCGAGCTGCGCAGCTTCTGCGCGTCGACCGTCCCGAGGACCCCGACCGGGTCGCTCTGCACCAGCGCGGCGCACTCCCGCAGCCGCGGGCCGAGGACGGGGTGGGCGAGGTAGGCCTGCGCCTCCGCGACGCCGGTCAGCGCGTAGTGCTGCGCGGTCGCGCTGCGCCCGAGGCCGGCGACCTGCGGGAAGACGAACCACATCCAGTGGCTGGTCTTGCGCCCGGCGCGGAGCTCGCGCACGGCGGCGTCGTACGTCCCGCCCTCGTCCTGGGCGGTCACGAAGCGCTCGAGGTCCATGCCAGGAGGATGCGCGAGGGGCGGCTCCCACCGGGAGCCGCCCCTCGCCGTGCAGGTCGGTCAGGCCTTGCCGAGGATCCGGTTCATCTTCGTGCCGCAGACGGGGCAGAGGCCCTGGGCCATCCGGCGCCCGGACTCGCTGACCTTGACCTCGCCCTCGAAGTCGCGCTTCTCCTTGCACTTGACGCAGTACCCGTTGTAGCTCTCGGCCACAGGTCCTCCCAAGGTCGTCCCCGCGGCCGGTCGGCACGCGAGCCCGTGATCACCCTAGACCTCAGGAGGCCGCCAGACGTGCATCCTGCGCGCCGGAGGTGTCGGGGCGCGGGTCCGGGACGAGCCCGTCGGCGCGGGCGGCCTGGCCCGCGCCGAGGGTCACGGGGACGGGCGAGACGGCGGCCGGGACGAGCGGTGAGGCGACGACCGGCTGCGCCGCCGCACGCCCCAGGGTGAAGCGGAAGACCGAGCCGGTGCCCAGCGTGGAGGCGCACTGGAGCGTGCCACCCATCGCCGAGGCGAGCTGGCGCGCGATGTAGAGGCCGAGACCGGTGCCGCCGGTCGTCATGCGCATCGGGTCCTCGACGCGGTGGAACTTCTCGAAGACCCGCTCGAGCTGGTCGGCCGGGATGCCGCGGCCGTGGTCGGTGACGTCGACGTACGCCGTGCCGCGGTCCACGCCGAGGACGACCTCGACGGGGGAGCCGGCGGGGGAGTACTTCAGGGCGTTGCCGACCAGGTTGGTCAGCACCTGGATGACGCGCATCGGGTCGCAGGTCACCGGCACCGGCTCGGCGGGCAGGGTCAGCCGCACCCGGTCGCCGTCGTTGCCGAAGTCACCGGCTGCCCGCTGCACGAGCGCGACCAGGTCGCCCGATCCGAGGTCGACCTGCGCGGTCGCCGAGCCCTCGGTGGCCGAGATGCGGGAGGCGAGCAGCAGGTCCTCGACCAGGCGGGCCAGGTGGTCGCAGCGGTCGCTGATGACCTCGAGGCACTCGTTGCGTCGCTCGGGCGTCATGGCGTCGCCGCGCCGGCGCAGCAGGTCGGCGTAGCCCTTGATGGGCGTCACCGGCGTGCGCAGCTCGTGCGAGACGGTGGCGATGAAGTCGGCCTTGAGGCGCTCGACCTGCCGCTCGCGCGTGATGTCGTGGACGATCACGACGTCGCGCAGCAGCTCGCCGTCGGCGAAGACGCCGGCGTGCGCGCACCGCACGACGCGCTGCTCGCCGTCGTCGCGCAGCAGCACCAGCTCGACGGTCGCCTGCGGCGCGTCCGGGGTCAGCAGCTCGCGCCCGGCGGTGAACGGGTCGCACTCGACGCCCTCGGCGGTCGTGGTCCGGACGCTCGCGGACAGCACGCGGCCGTGGGCGTCGGCCTCGCTGCGCCCCGTCAGCGCGGTCAGCGCCGGGCTCCACAGCTGCACCGTGCCGGCGCCGTCGAGCACGAGGATGCCGTCGGAGGACTGGTCGACGACGGCCTGAAGCTTGCTGGTCTCCTCGGTGAGCCGGCGCAGGTGGGCGGCTCCGCGCAGGGCGACCGCGAGCGCGGAGGCGAGCGGGGTGAGCAGGGTGAGCTCGGCCGCGCCGAGCAGCTTGGGCTTCTCGCGGGTGGCCAGCACCAGCACCCCGAGCGGCTCGCCGTCGGCCTCGAGCGGCGCCACGATCGCCTGCACCCAGCCGTGCGGCAGAGGCCCGGTCAGGACGGCGGCCTCGTCGGCGCGGCCGCGCAGCAGGGCGCGCTCGGCGGCGGTGGTCGGTCCCTGCGCGCCGCCGCTGCCGCGCTCGTCGACGGCGGTCAGCCCGCCGTCGTGACCGGGCGCGACGCCGGGCTCGACGATCGCGACGGCGACCTCGGCGCCGAAGACCTGGCGGCACTGGGACAGGAAGGCCGGGAGCACCTCGTCCGGGTCGACCCGGCCGGCGAGCACGTGCGAGAGGGCGAGCAGGCGGGCGGAGCGCTGGCGCTGCTCGGCGCTCTGCGCGGTGGCCCGGAACGCGAACAGCAGCGCGGCCGCGGGCACGAGGGAGAAGGGGAGCAGCGCGGGGGCGGCGCCCCCGGCGACCACGGCACCGCCGGCCAGGGCGACCGTCGTCGCGGCGGTCACGAGCGACAGGCGGGTGCCGTCGACCATGACCTGCCGGGCGTCGCCCTCGCCGATGGCCTTGAGGACGCGGGTGAGCAGGAGCAGGTTGACCGCACTGAAGGCCAGCAGGCCGAGCAGCAGCGAGGCCACCGTCACCCAGGACAGCCGCTCACCCGGCCCGGACAGCGTGTGCACGACGACCACCAGCACCGCGGTCGCCGCGGCCAGGTTGCCGATGTTGAAGGCGGCCTTGAGCAGCGGGCGCCGCTGCAGCAGGGAGGTGAGCGCGACCGCGGCGACCGGCACCCAGAGCGCGTCCTGCGCGGGCAGCAGCAGCACGGCCGCGACCACCGCGGACTCGTAGAGGTTGAGCTCCTCGGTCTCCTCGCCGCGGCGGACCGGGACGGACACGAGGTCGCCGGCGACGGCGAGCAGCAGCAGCCCGAGGACCAGGAGCAGCGGCGGCAGGCCCCCCAGCTCGGCTCCCGGCGGGAAGACGGCGCCGGCGTCGCCGACGAGCGTGCGGGCGGCCAGCTGCGCACCGACCCCGAGGAGGGCGACGAGCAGCACGAGCCGGCGCAGCGACGTCACGCGTCCTCCTCCTCCCGTCATGCCGATGCCCCTCCTGCGGGGGCAAGAGGGGCATCGGCGTCGTGGTCGTGCGGGGCGTCACCCGTACGGGCGACCAGGCGGGCGTCAGGCCCAGTCGTCGCCGGCCCACTTGCTGGCCGCCCACTTGCTGGCGGCCCACTTGCTGGCCGCCCACTTGCTCGCGGCGAACTCCTCGTCGGCCCACTTGCTGGCGGCGAACTCCTCGTCGGCCCACTTGCTGGCCGCCCACTTGCTCGCAGCCCACTTGCTCGCGGCCCACTTGCTGGCGACGAAGTCGTCGGTGGCCCACGTGCTCGCCGCCCACTTGTGCGCGGCCCAGAAGCGCATCGCCCACTCGTCCTCGGTGCCGCCGGTGCCGGCCCACTTGTGCGCCGACCAGCTGTTCGCGCCCCACTTGCTGGCGGCCCACTTGTGCGCGGCCCACGTGCTGGCGGCCCACTTGTGCGCGGCGGGGGAGAGCTGGGACCAGCTGTTGGCCGCGGCGACCGGGTCCTCGTCGAGGAGGGCCTGCAGGAAGGCGTGCCAGGCGGCCTCGTCGCCGGCCGGCGGGGCGTCGACGTCGGGCGCCTCGACGCTCGGCGCGGGAGCGGCCAGCGCGGCGGCGACGGACAGGCCGCCGGAGCCGGCGTCGCGGACGTCGGACAGGCCCTTGGCGCGGTACGCCGTGCTGCGGACGACGGCCTTGACCTGGTCCGGGCTCAGCGACGCGTCCTTGGACAGCATCAGCGCGGCGGTGCCGGCGACGGCGGCGGTGGCGAAGCTGGTGCCGGAGCCGCGGAAGTAGCGGTCGCCGACGCGGGCCTGCGGGTTGTCGACGTCGACGGCGCTGCCGGTCGCGCGCACCGAGACCAGGGACTGGCCGGGTGCCACGAGGTCGGGCTTCGCGACGCCCTGCGGCGCCGGACCGCGGCCGGAGAAGGTCGGCACCACGTCGTCGGCCGCCGAGGCGGTCAGCTTCTCGTCGAGCGCCCCGACCGTCAGCAGCGTCGGGTCGGTGCCTGGCGAGGTGACGGACGCCTTGCCCGGGCCGTCGTTGCCGGTCGGCACGACGACCACGATCCCCGCCGCCCACAGGCGGTCCAGCGCCACGGTCAGCGGGTCGATCTGGTACGGCAGGTTGCTGCCGCTGGACAGCGACAGGTTGACGACGTCGGCGCCGGCCTGCTGCGCGATGGACAGCCCCTTGAGGACGGTCACCAGGTCGGTGGCGCCGGTCTCGTCGGCGACCCGGACGTCGAGCACGGCAGCCTCGGGCGCCACGCCGGCGTAGGTCTTGTCGGCCGCGCCGCCGCCCGCGGCGACGCCCGCCACGAAGGTGCCGTGGCCGTACTGGTCGCCCTGCCAGGCCGGGTCGACCGGCCGGTGCACCAGGCGGCTGCCGAACTCCGCGGAGTCGGCGACGCCGGTGTCGACGACCGCGATGGTGACGCCCCTGCCGCCGGCCGGGGCGCCCGAGAGCCCGAGGGCCTGCCGGACCGGGCTGGCGTCGCGCTTGAGCGTCGCCACCTCCTTGCTGGCCAGCTCGAGGGCGGCGTTCGGGACGACGGAGAAGGCCGGCGCGAGCACGGCGCCCGCGGGCAGCTCGGCGGAGACGCCGGTGACCAGCGGGAGCGCGTCCCGGACGACGCCGCCGGCAGCGCGCACCGCGTCGGCGACGGCGGCCACGCTGGTGCCCGTACCGGTCACGACGACGTCGACGGTCGCGGCGGAGGAGGCCGCACCGGCCGGAGCCAGCACGGACAGCGCCGTGCTGGCGGCCAGCGCGAGGGCGAGCAGCGGACCGCGGCGTCCCGTGGTCGGGATCGCGGTGGGTGTGCGTCGCGCGGTGTCCATGTGACGTCCTCGTCGGTACGGCTGGCGGTGGGCCAGGGGCGCTGGCCTCCGCCGGTCAGCGGAGCGGTGACCCTGGTCTGATCGACGGGCGGGGGAGTCCGTCCCGCCACCCGACCGGGTGACGCGGGGCCGTCGCTAGCCTCGGAGCTCCCCCGAGCCCCTGGAGCGAGCGATGCCCGAAGCCCTGCGCGTGGAGCGCCCCGACGACGGCGTCGTGCTGCTGACCCTGGCGCTGCCCGACAAGCGCAACGCGATGACCGGCGAGCTGACCGCCGAGTGGGGCGAGACGGTCGCGTCGCTCAAGGGCGACCGCAGCGTGCGCTGCGTCGTCGTCACGGGCGAGGGCAAGGCCTTCTGCGCCGGCGGGGACGTCAGCTGGCTGGCCTCGGAGCCGGACGCCACGCCCGCCCAGCTGCGCGACCGGATGCTGCCCTTCTACTCGACCTGGCTGTCGCTGCGGCAGCTCGACGTGCCGTCCATCGCCGCGGTCAACGGCGCGGCCGTCGGCGCCGGGGGCTCGCTCGCGCTGTCCTGCGACATCCGCTACGCCGGGGCGTCCGCGAAGTTCACCGTGCCCTTCGCCCAGCTCGGCATGGCGGCCGGCATGACCACGACCTACCTGCTGCCCGAGGTCGTCGGCCTGGCGCACGCCCGCGAGCTGCTGCTCACCGGCCGGGTCGTCGACGCGGAGGAGATGCTGCGGCTCGGCCTGTGCAGCGCCGTGTTCTCCGACGAGGAGCTGCTGTCCTCGACGCTGGAGCGCGCCGCGCAGGTCGCCTCCGGCGCGCCGGTCGCCCAGCGCTTCCACAAGATCGCGCTCGCCGACGGCGGCCACGCCTCCTTCGAGGACGCGCTGCGCTGGGAGGCGCTGGCCCAGCCGGTCACGCTCGCGACCGCCGACCTGCAGGAGGGCCTGAAGGCCCGCGCCGAGAAGCGCAAGGCGGCCTTCACCGGGTCCTGACCGCCGCGAAGCACCCCTCGCGCACCACGGAGCCCCCCGGCTTCCAGGTCCGTTCGCCTTCCCCTTGCGAACGGGCCCGGAGCGCCGGGGGGCTCCGTGCGCAGGGACGTTAGGAGCCCTGGCCGAGGCCCGTCAACGGCCGTCTCCCACACCCTGTGGACAACGCTGTGGACGAGGTGGGGACCCCGCCGCGTGTCGCTGTGGACGACCTGGCGCAGCCCCTGTGGGCCGGCCTGTGGGCAGTCCCGGCGCACCCGCGCTGACCTGCGCAGACGCCGTGCACGGGTTGTGGAGAGAAGAAAGTCGGACCCGGTACGGAGCGGGTCTGCGCGTCGCCGCCGCGGAGGTGGCGAAGGGGCCCGGAGGAGGGCTGCCACGAGGCCGGCTGTGGACAGAGCGGCGGCCTCCCGCCGGGGTCCCGCTGCGCTGCGCCCGCCGGGCCACTGCCGTCCTGCGCGCGCCCCTCCCGCGTACCGTCCGCGGCGTGCCCCGCCTGCCCGCGCCGCTCGCGCCGGCGTCGCGCCCGGCGAGCGGGACGTCAGGCGGGCGGGTCGTCCTCTGCCGGCCCGCCGGTGGCGTCCTCGTCCAGCGTGCCGTCGAGGTCCTTGTCGAGGTCCCGCAGGCCGGCGTCCCAGTCGGTGGCGCTGCCGGCGGAGCGGGCCACGAAGGCCGCCGGGTCGTCGAGGTCCTCCGCGGCGGGCAGCAGGTCGGGGTGGGCCCACAGCGCGTCGCGCGCGCCGACGCCGCCGCTCTCGGCGACCAGCGTCCACAGCGCGGCCGCCTCGCGCAGGCGGCGCGGGCGCAGCTGCAGGCCGACGAGGGTGGCGAAGGTCTGCTCGGCCGGTCCGCCGGAGGCGCGGCGGCGACGGATCGTCTCGCGCAGCGCCGCGGAGGAGGGCAGCTTGTCGGCGGCAGCGGCGTCGACGACCTGGTCGACCCAGCCCTCGACCAGGGCGAGCGCGGTCTCGAGGCGCGCGAGCGCGGCCTGCTGGGCGGGCGTGGGCTCCAGCTCGAACAGGCCCTCGCCCATGGCGCGCTGCAGCGACTCGGGGTCGCTCGGGTCGATCGACCCGACGGCGCGCTCGATGGCGGCGGGGTCGACCTCGATGCCGCGCGCGTAGGCGTCGACCGCGTCGAACAGGTGCGCCTTGAGCCACGGCACGGAGGCGAACAGCCTCTGGTGCGCCAGCTCGCGCAGGCAGACGTACAGCCGCACCTCGTCGGCCGGCACCTCCAGCCCCTCGGAGAAGGCGGCGAGGTTCGCGGGCAGCACGGCCGGCCGGCCGGGGGCGGACAGCGGCAGGCCGACCTCGCTGGCGCTGAGCACCTCCTTCGCCAGCACGCCGAGCGCCTGGCCGACCTGCGCGCCGAACACGAAGCCGCCGACCTGGTCCATGACGCCCTTGAGCGCGCCGCCGCCCAGCAGCCCGGCCATCTCCGGCGGCAGGCCCTCGGGCAGCCCGCCGCCGCCGAGGCCGTGCTCGAGCGCGCCACCCATGGCGGCGACGACGCGACCGGCGACCGGGTCCACCAGCGAGCGCCACGACGGCAGGGTCGACTCGACCCAGCCGGTACGGGTCCACGCCTGCGGGGCGGCGCTGCCGGCGGGCAGCGAGGTCACCGGGTCCAGCCAGAGGTCGGCCAGCCGGCACGCCTCGGCGACCTCGCGCTCCTCGTCGGCGGTGACCGGGCGGTCGTCGGCGCGGGTCGCCCCCGTCGCGACCTCCGTGGCGAGGTCCCAGTTGACCGGCCCGCCGGACCAGCTCATGAGGCGCTGCAGCTGCGCGAAGACGGCGCCCATGTCGCCGCCGCCGAACGGTCCACCGGCCCCGCCGAACATGGCCGACAGCCCGAACGGGTCGTTGCCGTCGCCGGGCTCCTCGGGCCGGTCCGCCGGGCCGAAGCCGAAGGGCGGCCGGGTCATCGGGCGGTCATCGCGAGCGGGGACAGCATGCCCTCCACGCTACGCCGGGCGGCGCGAGGGTCCCTGCCGTGGTGATGCGCCGACGGCGGACGACGGCGCCTGCCGGGACCGGTGTCACCGGGAGCGACACACCCCTCGGGCGGGCCCTGCTGGACCGGCTGCCGGACGCCCGGGACGCCGACGCCGCCGGCCTCGCCGGGCTGCGGACCGTGGTGCACCTGGCCGTCTCGTACGACCTGGCGGACGGACCCGGCCGCCCGCCGTGCACGGACGGTGCAGGCCACCGTCGCGCTGCTGGAGGGTGCCCGCGCGGAGGGGGTGCAGCGGGTGGTCCTGGTCACCGGCCTGGACGTGCACGCCTCGCCGCCGGCCGGCGCGCCGCTGCCGCTGGCGGAGGACCTGCCGCTGCGGGCGGACCCGGACAGCGCGCTCACCGGCGACCTGCTGGAGGTCGAGCGGCTGGCTGACCACGCCACGCGCACCGGCCTCGAGGTGCTGGTCCTGCGACCGGCGCCGCTGGTGGGCGGGGCGCTGGGACCGGCGTACGACGGGGCGCTCCTGCAGTCGCTGACCGGTCCGCGGCTGCTCGCGGTCCGCGGCGTCGAGCCGCTGTGGCAGGTGTGCCACACCGACGACCTGCTCGCCGCGCTCGTGCTCGCCGCGGAGTCCGGGCTCACGGGTGCGGCGGCGGTGGCGAGCGACGGCTGGCTCACGCAGCGGGAGGTGGAGGCGCTGTCGGGCCAGCGCCGGGTGGAGCTGCCGGCGTCGGTGGCGCTGTCGACGGCCGAGCGGCTGCACCGGGCCGGCCTCACGCAGGGCACCCCCGCGGAGCTCGACCGGCTGCTGGCCCCGCTCGTCGTGGAGCCGCGGCGGCTGCGCGAGGCGGGCTGGGCTCCGACCTGGACGACCCGCGACGCCCTGGTGGCGCACCTGGTGTCGCGACCCGCGGCGGGCGGGCGTGCCGGTGCCTACACCGCAGCCGGGGCCGGCGCGACGGTCGCGCTCGTGGGGACGGCGGCCCTGGTGCGACGGGCCCGGCGGCGACGGGGTCGCTAGCCGTACCGTCGGCGCATGGACGTGATCCGCCTGCTCGCGCTGCGCGACACCCCGCTGGACGTCGCGGAGGTGCTCGCCGCGGTCGAGGACCCGCGGGCGGGCGGCGTCGTGAGCTTCACCGGCCTGGTGCGCGACCACGACGGCGGCCGGTCGGTGACCGCCCTGGAGTACTCCGCGCACCCTGACGCGGAGACCGCGCTGCGACGGGTGGCGGAGGCCGTGGCGGCCGACCTGCCGGTGCACGGGCTCGCGGCGGCGCACCGCACCGGGCTGCTGCAGGTGGGCGACGTCGCCGTCGTGGTGGCCGCCTCGGCGTCGCACCGGGGAGAGGCCTTCGAGGCCGCGCGCCGGCTCATCGACGATCTCAAGGCGACCGTCCCGATCTGGAAGCGGCAGGTGTTCGAGGACGGCGACGAGGAGTGGGTGGGGACGCCGTGAGCGTGCCGGCGTGGCTGCTCTGGCTGCTGCCCGTGCCGGCCGCGACGCTCGCGGCCGTGGCCTGGGGCGCCTGGAGCGGGCGCACCCGCGGGCCGCAGGACACCGCGGACGGGGTGGCGGCGTACGAGCGCTTCCGGCGTGCCCTGGCGGACCCGCCGGCCCCGCAGCAGCGGGACCGGGACTAGCGGGCCATCGGCGGCAGCCAGACGCAGAAGCCGTCGCGGCCACCCTCGGGGTCGAGGCGCAGGCAGACGTGCTCGCGCTCGATCGTCTCGACCGGGTCGGCCAGCGCCGGGGCGCCCAGGCCGGTCAGCAGCACCAGGCCGGTCATCGCGGTCACGATCGTCTTGCGGCTCATCGGTCTTCTCCATCGGTCGTGCACGCGGTGAGCGGGGTGGTCGGGACGGCAGCGCACGTCAGGGACGTCGCTTCGACGCCGATGCGGCGGATGCCCGTCGGATTGCCGGGGAGTGTCGGCCCGAGGTGCAGAACGGGCGCGGGGGCTGCGTCGCAACCGGCCCCGCCGGCCGTCGCTCCGGCGGCGTCGACGCAGGGGTCGGTCGCGCCTGTGCGGCCGAGGATCGTCTGCGGTGCCTCCGTCGGGGCGGCGGCCTTCTGCACGGCCACCGGCACGGAGACGGCCACCGGCTTCGCGGGAGCGGCGCCGACGGGGGCGGGTGCCGGGATGCTGGCGCGGGCGCTGGCCACCTCGTAGGCCGGCAGCGCCACGACGGCGGGCCGGACCTCGGGGGCGGTCTGCGGGGCGGTGGCCCACGGGGTCAGCAGCGCGCCGCTGAGCACGCCGAGCGAGGCGACGCCGAGGGCGGCGGGGGTGGCGACGCGGACCGCGACGCGGCGCAGCCGGTCCAGCCAGCCGAGGCCGTCGAGCCAGGGGGCCAGCGCGACGAGGCCGCCGGCCGGCAGGGTGCCGCCGCGCGTCGCGAACTCCTTGCGCAGGGCCTTGCGGGCCCGGCTCAGCACCGAGCGCACGGCCGGCTCGGTCATCCCGAAGCGGTCGCCGATCTCCTCGTAGGCCAGCCCCTCGACCTCGCGGGCCCAGAGCACGGCGGCCTGGCGGGCGGGCATCGCGTCCAGGGCGTCCAGGGCCATGCGGGCCTCGTCGCGGGCGACGACGACGTCGGCCGTGTCGCGCCCGACGCGGGTGCCCTCGGGGACCTCGGCCATCGACGTGCTGCGGCCTCGTACCCGCAGGCGGTCGATGACCAGGCGGCCGGTGACGCAGGTGGACCAGGCGGCGACGTCGTCCTCGGTCTGCAGCTCGTGGCGGTGGTCGTAGGCGCGCAGCAGCGCCTCCTGGACCAGCTCCTCGGCCTCGTGCCGGTCGCCGAGCCGGCGCGTCGCGTAGCGCTGCAGGCGCGGCGTCAGGCGCCGGACGACGTCCTCGAAGTCGAGCGGGGGCGGTGCCTGCGTGGGGACGGCGCGCAGGTGGGCGCGTGCGGGCAGGGCCGCCTCGTCCGGGTGAGGCAGGTCGAGCAGGGAGGACATGGTCGACCTCTTCCGTCGTGGGCTGGGTGACCCGACACCCGCTCAACGGAGTTCGACGCGAAAGGTCGCGGTCCTGCCGCGAGATTCTTCTGATCCGGACAGACGGGCGAGTTCCGGACGCCGTGCTCAAGTCCCGCGTGCCCCGGTGCCGACACCTGCTGCGACCGGTGGACGTCCAGGTCCCCCAGAACGAGAGGCACTCCCGTGGAGCACGTCGTCTTCTTCCCCGCCCCCGACGGCTCGCCGGCCTTCCGCCGCGTCCCGAGCCTGGACGAGGCGGTCCGGCTGGTCGAGCACCTGCGCAACGTCGAGGGCGTCGCCAGCGTGAGCGTGCACAGCCTGGCCGAGGTCCCGCTGGCCTTCCGCGCCTACTACAAGGTGGAGGTGCCCGGCGAGGCGCACGTCCCCGCGCAGGCCGTCGCCGAGCCGGCCTCCGTCGCCGAGGTCGAGCCCGTCGTCGCCGTGGAGCCCGAGGTCGAGCCGGTGCACGAGGCCCCCGCGCTGGCCCTGGTCGAGGACGCGCCGCTCGAGGACGCGCCGGTCGAGGAGCCGGTGCTGGTGTCCAGCAACGGCCACAGCCCGCAGAGCCTGGGCTTCTTCGCCTGAGCGCTCCGCCCCCGGCCCACCTAGTCTGACCGGGTGTCCCGGCGCGCTCTGACCCTGCTGCTGGCCAGCGTGCTGGCGCTGGGGCTGGTCCTCACGGCCGCCGTGGCCCGGGTGCCGTACGTCGCGCTCGGCCCCGGCCCGACCTACGACACGCTCGGCGCCGTCGATGGCACCCCGGTGCTCGACGTCGAGGGTCGCCGCACCTACCCCACCGACGGTCACCTGGACCTGACCACGGTGGGGGTGCAGGCGAAGCTGACGCTCGCGCAGGCGCTGCGCGGGTGGTTCGCCCGCGACCTGGCCGTCGTGCCCCGCGAGGTGGTCTTCCCGCCGGGGCGCACGGACGCGCAGGTGGACGAGGAGAACCAGCAGGCGATGCGCGAGTCGCAGAGCGCGGCCGTCGCGGCCGCCGCCCGGCAGCTCGGCCTGCGCCCGCAGGTCCTCGTGCAGGAGCTCGGGGAGGACTCGCCGTCCGCGGGCCGGCTGCGGGTGGACGACGCGCTGACCGCCGTCGACGGCAAGCCGGTCCAGGACGCCGCCTCGCTGCGCGCGCTGATCAGCGGCCGCACGCCCGGCCAGCCGGTGACGATCACCTACACGCGGGGGGGCCGCAGCGCCGAGGCCGAGGTCGTCACCAAGGAGGCCCAGGGCGAGGACGGCAAGCCCCGCGCCGTCATCGGCGTGGTCACCGAGGAGCGCTATCCGCTCGACGTGACCATCAACCTGCAGGACGTCGGCGGCCCGAGCGCCGGCCTGATGTTCACCCTCGGCATCCTCGACAAGGTCGGGCCCGAGTCGCTCACCGGCGGGAAGTACGTCGCCGGCACCGGTGAGATCAGCCCGGACGGCACCGTCGGCCCGATCGGCGGCATCACCCAGAAGCTCATCGCCGCGCGCCGCAACGGCGCCGTCGTGTTCCTCGTGCCCGAGGCCAACTGCGCGGAGGCCGCCACGCGGCCGCCCGCCGGGCTCGAGCTGGTGAAGGTCAGCACCCTGCGCACCGCCCTGGACGGCCTGCAGGCCGTCCGCCGCGGCACCGCGCCGGCGACCTGCGCGGGCTGACCGCCGGAAGGGCCTGCGCTCCCTAGACTCCGGCCATGGAGCCCGGCGTCCCCTTCGCGCTCCTCGGCGCGGTGGCGCTGCTCGCGGTCGCCGGCTGGGCCGGGCTCGCCGCCACGGCCCTGGTGCGCACCCGCTCGCGCCGTGCGCCCGGGCTGCTGGTCCTGGCCGGCGGGCTCGTGCTCGCCGCCGTGGAGACCGTCACGGCGATCCGCTTCGGGCGCGAGAGCAGCGAGCTGCTGCAGGGCGCCCGCGCCGCCGGCCTGCTGCTGATCGCCGCCGGCCTGTGGACCGGTGCGCTGGCCCGCCGCCGGGCACCGCTCGCCGTCCCGGGGGTGGTGGTCCCGCTGGCCGCCGCGCCGGCACCGACCGTGCTGGCCGCGGCGGCGGGACTGCTGGCGGCGGTGGCGGCGGTACGAGCCCGTCGTGACGTGCCCGGCCTGCTGCTCGGCGGCGGCCTCCTGCTCGCCGCCGCGTCGGCGGGGGCCGCCCCGCTCGCCGGCCGCGAGGGCGGCGCGCTGCTGGTGCTGCTGCTGCGCGGCGCAGCCGCGTTCCTGGTGCTCGCCGCCCTGGCGGTCCTGGCCCGCAGCAGCGTCCTGGGCAAGGTCGTCTCGGCGATCCTGGCCGGCGTGCTGCTCACGGCGCTGGCCGCGGTCGGCGTCGTCGGGTCCGTCGTCGCCGGCAACGCCCAGCAGGAGCAGGAGGCGGTGCTGCGCGACGTCGCACAGGGCCGGCTCGACGTGCTGCAGCAGAACCTCGACGTCGTCCAGAACCAGGCGCGCATCGCCGCGCGCAGCTGCGGCCCCGGCCCGGCGACCTGCGGCGCCTTCGTCGACCTGCTGGCTGGGCCCGAGGTGCCGGTCTTCGCCGCGCTGCTGCCCGCGAGCGGCGGCCCGGTCATCCTCGGCGGCCGGGCCCAGCTGACCCAGCCCGAGGTGCTGGGGCTGGCCGGCTCGGCGCCGGTGCGCGAGGTGCTGGCCGGCGGGGCGAACGCCGTCCGCGACAACCTCGGCACCAAGGTGCGGCTGCTCGGCGACCCGCAGTCGCTGGCGCTCGTGGTCCTCGTGCCGCAGGACCGGCCGACCCCCACGGCGCCCGCGCGCCAGGCGCTCGCCGTCGGGGTCCGGCTCGACGACGACTACGTCGGACGCGACCAGCAGGGCTCCGGCTTCGGCTTCTCGCTGCTCATCGGCGACCGGGTGGTGGCCTCGAACCAGACCGCCAACCAGCGGGCCGTCCTCGAGCGGATCGCGCGGGGGGCCGGCGTCGGCGCCCGGGTCCCCGGCGACGGGCGCACCGTGCCGGCGGAGGGCTCCGCGCCGACCGTCTTCTTCACCTCGGTCACCGCCGCCGACGGCAGCCCGGTCGCCACGCTGGCGCTGTCGCGCGACGCCGACCAGGCGCTGGAGTCGCAGCAAGAGGCGCTGCAGACCCTGCTGCTCACCTCGCTCCTCGCGACCGCGCTGGTCGGGGGCCTCGCGCTGCTGCTCGGCCGGCGGACCGTCGAGCCGCTGCGCCGGCTGACCGCGGCCGCCACCCGGGTGGCGGCCGGCGACCTCACCGTCACCACCGGGCTGGCCGGCCGGGACGAGGTCGGCACCCTGTCGCGCACGTTCGACGCGATGACCGGCTCGGTGGCCCGGCTCACCGGGGACCTGCGCGCCTCGGCCGACCGGCTCGAGACGGTGCTCGCCTCGATGACCGACGGGCTGGTCGCCACCGACGGCGAGGGCGCGGTGACCAGCATCAACCGCGCCGCGCTCGCGATGGCCGGCATCTCCGACCCGGCCGGCGCGCTGGGCTACCAGCTGGCCGACGTCATCGACGTGCGTGTCGACGGCGAGCCCCTCGTGCTGAGCGCCAGCGGGCGGCCGGACGTGGACGCCGAGGTGCACCCGCTGGACGGCGAGCCGGTGCCGGTGAAGGTCGCCGTCGCGCCGCTGGACGGCGGCGAGGGCGTCGTGCTCGTCCTGCGCGACACGACGCGCGAGCGCGAGGTCGAGCGGATGAAGACCGAGTTCCTCTCCAACGTCAGCCATGAGCTGCGCACGCCGCTGACGCCGATCCGCGGCTACGCCGACATCCTGCACACCCGGCCGGGCCTGGCCCCGGACAAGGTGACGACGTTCGCGGGCACGATCCTTGCGGAGAGCCTGAAGATGAACCGCGTCGTCGACCTGCTCGTCGACGTGGCCGCCATCGAGGCCGGCCGCGTCACCGTGGACCCGCGGCCGGTGAAGCCGTCGGAGCTGGTCGACGCCCGGCTCGCCGCGTGGCGCGAGCGCGCCCCGGAGCGGGCCCGCGACCTCAAGCGCCGCGTCGCCACCCGGCTGCCGGCCGTGCACGTCGACCCGACCTGGCTCGGCAAGGCGCTGGACGAGCTGGTCGACAACGCCGTGAAGTACACCCCCGCCGGCACCGCCATCACCCTGGTCGCGTCGCCGTCGCCCGACGGCCACCGGGTGCGCCTCGCGGTGCGCGACGCCGGCCCCGGCATCGCCGCCGCGGACCGCGACTCGCTGTTCCTGTCCTTCGAGCAGGTCGACGGCTCCGCGACCCGCCGCGTGGGCGGCCTCGGCCTCGGGCTGTCCTTCGTACGGCGCCTCGCGGAGGACAGCGGCTACCCGCTGTCTGTCAGCTCCGAGCTCGGCAAGGGATCGGAGTTCGCGCTCGACCTGCCGCCGGCCGAGGTGGTCGCCCCGGCGCCGCGGCGTCGCCGGCGCTAGTCCTCGAGGGTCGCCAGCAGCGCGGCGGCCAGCGCGGGGGCGAGGTCCTGCCCCGTCACCCGCTCGTCCTGCTCCGGCGTGTCCCCGCGCAGGCGCAGCACGCACGCGGTGCCGCCGCCCCGGACGACGCCCACCACCATCCGGACGTCCCGCCGCTCCGGGTGGTCGGCGGCCACGGCGGCCGGGTCCTCGACGTCCTCCAGCGCCTGCTCGGCGGCGGGCGGCAGGACGAGCACCTCGTGCGCGAGCACCACGCCGAGGACCTCCTTGCCGAAGAGCATCGCGGCGAGCTGCTGGTCGAGCGGGGCGTCGCCTAGCGGCTCCTGAGCGATCGGCGTCAGCGAGGCGGGGTCGCCCGCGACCAGGCCCATCGTCTGCGCGAGCTGCGGCTCGGCGCGCAGCAGCTCCTCGGTCTGCACCAGCGCGAACAGCTGTGGCGGCTGGTCCCAGCCGGCCTCGGCGACGTGCCCCTCGACCTCTCCCACGACGGACTGCAGGGGGCTGGTGAGCGGATCCACGCGGCCAGTCTGCCTGCCGCGAGGAACCGCTGGCCCTGTGGAAGGGTTGGACAGGCAACATCCCCGAACGAGGAGGCGCCCCGCGTGGCCGTCCGCACCCCCGGGACGGGCCTGCCCGCCCGTCCCCGCCTGCTCGGACCCGTCCTCGTGGTCCTCGCGGTCCTGCTGCTCCTCGGCGGGGTCGCGATCTCCCTCTACACCGACCTGCTGTGGTTCCGCAGCGTCGACTACGCCGGGGTCTTCACCACGGTGCTCAGCACCAAGCTGATGCTGTTCGTCGGCTTCGGGCTGCTCATGGCGGTGCTGGTCGGCGTCAACGTCGCGCTGGCGTACCGCGTGCGCCCGCCGTTCCGGCCGATGTCGCTGGAGCAGCAGAACCTCGAGCGCTACCGGGTGGCGGTGGAGCCGTTCCTCACACCGGTGCTGCTGCTCGGCAGCGGCGTGTTCGGGCTGTTCGCCGGCCTGTCCGCGGCGTCCCGCTGGCAGACCTGGCTGCTGTGGCGCAACGGCTCGCAGTTCGGCGAGCAGGACGCGCAGTTCGGCCGCGACATCTCCTACTTCGCGTTCACCTACCCGTTCCAGCGCTTCGTGCTGGGCTTCCTGCTGACGGCGGTCGTCCTCGCGCTGCTCGCGTCCGCCGCCACGCACTACCTGTTCGGCGGGGTGCGCCTGCAGACCGCGGGGGAGAAGGTCAGCCCCGCGGCCCGGGCCCACCTGTCCGTGCTGATCGGCGTCATCGTCCTGATCAAGGCCTTCGCCTACTACCTCGACCGGTACGGCCTGGCCTTCTCCTCGCGCGGCTACGTCGAGGGCGCCGGCTACACCGACGTGAACGCCGTGCTGCCCGCCAAGAACATCCTCATCGGCATCGCCCTGATCTGCGCCGTGCTGTTCTTCGCCAACATCGTGGTGCGCAACATCCTGCTGCCCGCCGGCGCGCTGGGCCTGCTCGTCGTGGCCGCCGTCGTCATCGGCGGCGTCTACCCGGCGATCATCCAGCAGGTCCGGGTCAGCCCCAACGAGGACCAGCGCGAGCAGCCGTTCATCCAGCGCAACATCGACGCGACCCGGGCGGCGTACGGCATCGACGACGTCGAGGTGCAGGACTACCAGGCGTCGCAGGACGTCGCGCCGGAGGAGCTGCGCGCGCAGGCCGCACGGGTGGAGAGCGCACGCCTGCTCGACCCCAACCGGCTCGCGCCCACGTACGAGCAGCTCCAGCGCCTGACCTTCTACTTCGGCGTGAACAACCAGCTCGACATCGACCGCTACGAGGTCGACGGCAAGCTGCAGGACTTCGTCGTGGCCGCGCGCGAGGTGCAGATCGGCAACCTGGCCAGCAACCAGCGCTCGTGGATCAACGAGCGGCTGGCCTACACCCACGGCAACGGGCTCATCGCCGCGCCGGCGGACCGCGTCGACGACGAGGGTCGCCCGCTGTTCGTCGACCCCAACGCGGCCGACAACCCGATCGAGCTCGACCAGACCCGCATCTACTACGGCGAGCTGTCGCCGTCGTACTCCGTCGTCGGCACCGCCCAGCCCGAGATCGACGGCCCGCTCGGGCTCACGTCCGGCCAGGCGCCGGCGTCGGGCGCCTCCGGGCAGGACGCGGAGCAGGCGACCTTCAACTACGACGGCAAGGGCGGCGTGCAGCTGTCGCACTTCGGCCGCAAGCTCGCGTACGCCCTGAAGTACCGCGAGCCGAACCTGCTGCTGTCGGACGCGATCCGCGGCGAGAGCCGGATCCAGTACATCCGCAACCCGCGCGAGCGCGTGCAGAAGGTCGCGCCGTTCCTGGAGCTGGACCAGGACCCCTACCCGGCAGCGGTCGACGGCCGGATCGTCTGGATCGTCGACGGCTACACGACCAGCAGCGGCTACCCGTACGCCGAGAGCACCGACTTCGGCGACGCGGTCATCGACAGCCAGAGCCGCGGCGTGGCCGTGCAGGAGAAGGTGAACTACATCCGCAACTCGGTGAAGGCCACCGTCGACGCCTACGACGGGACCGTCACGCTCTACCAGTTCGGCGAGCGGGACGCCGTCCTCGAGACGTGGGACAAGGCCTTCGGCGGTGACCTGATCCGCCCGGAGAGCGAGATCAGCGACGCGCTGCGCGCGCACTTCCGCTACCCGGAGGACCTGTTCAAGGTGCAGCGCGAGCTGCTCAGCGGGTACCACGTCACCGACGCGGCCGAGTTCTACACCCGCGAGGACTTCTGGGAGGTCCCTGCCGACCCGGCCGAGGCCGTCAACCGCTCGACCGCCACGAGCAACCAGAGCGAGCAGCAGCCGGCCGCCCAGCAGCGGGAGATCGACATCACCCGCGCCTCCGTGCCGCCGCAGCCGCCGTTCTACTCGCTGCTGCAGTTCCCCGGTCAGAGCGCGGCGCAGTTCCGCCTGTCGACGTCGTTCACCGGTCTGCGTCGGCCGAACCTCGCGGCCTTCGCCTCGGTGTCCTCCGACCCGGAGGACTACGGCAGGATCCGGGTGCTGCAGTTCCCGCGGCGGTCTGCGCCGAACGGCCCCGGCCAGGTCGCGAACCAGTTCCTGTCCGAGACCGTGGTCGCCGACGCGCTGTTCCCGTTCCGGCAGAACCGCGCGGAGGTCACCTTCGGCAACCTGCTGACCATCCCGGCCGGGCAGGGGCTGCTGTACGTGCAGCCCGTGTTCGTGCGGGCCCAGGGCGGTGAGAGCTTCCCGACGCTGCAGCGGGTGCTGGTCAGCTACGGCAACGAGGTGGCGGCGAACACCACGCTCGCGCGCTCGCTGGCCGACCTGTTCGGCGCAGCCGCGCCGGGCGGGACGCCGAGGCCTGACGCCTCGCCCTCGCCCGGGGCCTCGCCGTCGCCGTCGCCGTCCGCAGCACCCGTGGCGGGCGACCTGGCCGCGCTCATCGCCGAGGCCGAGACGGCCTTCCGCGACGGGCAGGCCGCGCTGCAGCGCGGGGACTTCGCGGCGTACGGCGCGGCGCAGGACCGGCTCGAGCGCGCGATCGCCCGGCTGGCCGCGTCCGAGGGCTCCTCGCCCCGGCCGTCACCGTCCCGCTAGACGTCCAGCAGCTCCAGGACGCGCTCCGGCGGCCGGGCCACCACGGCCCGGTCGCCGCGCTGCACCGCCTCGAGCTCCGCCCCGCGACTCTTGCTGCACCGGTCGTTCGCCCAGATCGTCCACTCGCCCCCGCGCACGAGTTTGCTCCGGCCGCCGCGGGTCACGTAAGGTGGTGTCACCGACGCGGGGTGGAGCAGCTCGGTAGCTCGCTGGGCTCATAACCCAGAGGTCGCAGGTTCAAATCCTGCCCCCGCTACAAGATCAGAGACCCCGGCGCAGGTGACTGCGCCGGGGTCTCTGCTGTGTGGGACCAGGTGGGTGGTGGGTCCGCGCCCGTCGGCCCACGGGCTGGTCGCACCCCGGCGGGTGCGCTCACCCCTTCGGCTGCGGCAGGCATCGGCCTTGCCAGGGCGCCTACGACTCGCGGTCGGCGTCCTCGGGTGTGGCGCTGCTCTGCAGGCGTGCCTCATCACCGAGCCGTTGGTTGCGCCTGCGAAGACCCGCCACGGCCAGGACGAGCAGCGCGACGGCGGGGACGAGCAGGATGAGCTCGTCAGCCGGGCCGGCGGCGCCGTGCGCGAGGACGCTCATGCGGTCTCGGCCGCCTGGTGCGCGGCGAGGAGGTCGGCGCGGGCGCGGGCGACGCGCGACCGGATCGTGCCGACGGGGACGCCGCAGGCGGTCGCGGCGTCGGCGTAGGAGAGCCCGAGGAGCTGGGTGAGGACGAACGCGTCACGGCGTCCGGGGTCGAGCGTGGCGAGCAGCTCGTCCTCGGCGGCGCTGCCGTGCGCGGGCTGGACCGCCTCGGGAGCGAGTCCGAGGAGCCGGACGGCGAGGCGGCTGCGGCGTTGGCGGCGGCGGAGCGCGTCGGCGCAGGTCCGGCGGGCGATCGTCAGGAGCCAGAGCCGGACGGGCGCGTCGCCGCGCCAGCCGGGCAGTGCCCTGAGGGCGCGCTCGTAGGTCTCCTGCGTGAGGTCGTCGGCGTCCGCGGCGCTGACGAGGTGCGCGCAGAGCCGTCGTACGTCGTGCTGGGTGGCCCGGACGAGGTGGCCGGCGGCGACGCGGTCGCCGTCACGGGCGGCCAGCGCCCACCCCTCCAGGTCGTCCACGAAGATCATGCTATCTCCCGGGAACCGGACGGGGCCGGGGAGCGACCTGCACTCCGTGAACTGCGAGCAGGCCCGCGAGGCGGCTTCGGCGCGCCTGGACGGCGAGCTCGACCAGGCGGAAGCCGTCGCGCTCGACGCGCACCTGGCGGGCTGCGCGGCGTGCACGGCGTGGGAGCAGGACGTCGTCGGGGCCACCCGGCGGACGCGGCTCCGTCCCGCGGCACCGCCCGGGCCTGACCTCACCGCACGCATCCTGACGGCCAGCCCGCCCGTGCGGTCGCCGTGGCCGGCGGAGCGGTGGCTGCTCGTGCTGGTCGGCGCGACGATGCTCCTCGCCGCGCTGCCGTCGGTCCTCGGCGCGGGGACGGGCCATCTGCTGCGGGACGCCGGGATCACCGACGTCGCGCTGGCGGTCGGGGTGCTGTCCGCGGCGTGGCAGCCGTGGCGCGCCGCCGGGGTCCTCCCCGTGGTGCTGGTCCTGGCCGGCCTGCTGTCGGTGACGAGCGCGGTCGACGTGCTGAGCGGCGGGGTGTCCCCGGCGTCGGAGGCCGTCCACACGCTCGCGCCGACGGCGGCTCTGCTCCTGTGGCGGCTCCGCAGGCGCACGCCCGCCGAGCCGACGGCCCCGCCGCAGCGCCGCCTGACGGCGGTGCCGACGGACGAGCGGCGGTCCGCGTGAGGCGACTGCTCCTCCTGCTCCTCGCTCCGCTGCTCGTGCTGCTGGCCGCCGGCCCGGCGCTGGCGCACGCGGCGCTGCTCTCCACGGACCCGGAGGACGGCACCGTGCTCCCGCGGGCGCCGCAGACGGTGACGCTGACCTTCAGCGAGCGCGTCGGGACGTCGCTCGGCGCGGTCAGGGTCATCGACCCGACGGGCGAGCGGGTCGATGACGGCCAGCCGGTCCGGTCCGACGCCGGCCGGAAGGTGACGGTCGCGCTGCCCGACGCCGGGGAGCAGGGCACGTACGTCCTGACGTGGCGGGTGGTGAGCGAGGACTCGCACCCGGTCAGCGGCGTCAGCACCTTCTCCGTCGGCAGGGAGAGCGAGCCCGCCGCAGCCGTCGAGGCGGGCGGCGACGGCCCGGCGAAGCGGTGGCTCACCGCCGCCCGCGCCCTCGGCTACCTCGGGCTGCTCGGGCTCGTCGGGACGGCGGCGCTGCTCCTGCTCGTCTGGCCGCAGGGCCGCTCTCGGCGCGCGGTCCGGCGGGTCGCGGCGACGGCGTGGGCCCTGGCGACGGCCGGCTCCGTCGCGGGGCTGCTCCTGCAGGGCCCGACCGCCGCCGGGCTCGGCCCGTCGAGCGCTCGCGACGGGGAGCTCCTCTCGGCGGTGCTCGGGACGCAGTACGGCAAGGCCCACGCCGTCCGGCTCGTCCTGCTCCTCCTCGCTGGCGCGGGCCTCCTTGCGCTGCTGCGGTCCACGCGGGCCGCCGGTCGCCGCTCCCTGGCCGCCGCGGGGCTGCTCGCGGTGCCGCTGGTGGTGACGTGGCCGCTGTCGGGGCACGCCGGCGCGGGGACGATGCGGTGGCTCGCCGTCCCCGTCGACGCGCTGCACCTGCTCGCCGTCGGCGCGTGGACCGGCGGGCTCACGCTCCTGCTCGTCGGGCTGCTCCGCACGGGTGACGAGACGCAGATGCGCTCGGCGCTGCCCCGCTGGTCGCGACTCGCGACCGTCGCCGTCGTCGTCATGGTCGCGACCGGGCTGTTCGCGTCGTGGCGGGAGGTCCGCGGCCTCGCGCCGCTCACCGAGACGACGTACGGCCGGCTCCTCGTCCTCAAGACGACTGCGGTGATCCTCATGCTCGGGCTCGGGAACGCCGGCAGGCACTGGGTCCGCCGGCGCTACGCGATGGCCGTCGTCCACGCCGCGACCGACGCCGCCGTGCTGGAGCGGCCCGCGGCCACCCGTGCCGAGGTGGGCCAGCTCCGCCGGAGCGTCCTCGCGGAGGCGTGCGTCGCGCTGCTCGTCGTGGGGCTCACCGCGTTCCTCGTCGAGACACCGCCCGCCCGCACCGCGTACGCGAAGCCCTTGTCGGTCATCAAGCCGCTCGGCGACGACACGAAGGTCCAGATCGACCTCGACACCGCCCGCGTCGGCGTGAACGCGCTGCACGTCTACCTCACCGGCCCCGGCGGGAAGGCGTTCGACGTCCCCGAGGTCACCGCCCGGCTCTCCCGCCCCGACGGCGAGTCCTTGACCACCCAGATCGCCCGCAAGTCCCTCGGGCACTACGAGACCCTCCGCCTGGCGGTGCCCTACCGGGGCACCTGGCGGCTCGACGTCACCGTCCGCACCAGCGACATCGACGTCGAGACAGCCACGCTCACCACCACCTTCCGATGAGGAGAACCCCCGTGCACCGCACCGCCCGCACCACCGCCCGAGCCGTGACCGCGCTCACCGCCGCGACCGGCCTGCTGCTCGTCCCGCTCGCCGGGATGGCGTCCGCGCACGTCACCGTCCAGGGCCCCGGCGCCACTCAGGGCGGGTTCACCAAGCTCACGTTCCGCGTCCCCACCGAGAAGGACGTCCCGACCACCAAGATCGAGGTCGCGTTCCCCGAGGACACCCCCATCGCGTCGGTCCGGATCAAGCCGCACGCCGGCTGGACCGCCACCCTGACGAAGGCCGCGCCGAAGGAGCCGTTCGAGGCGTTCGGCGAGCCCGTCACCGAGGTCGTCACGCGCATCACCTGGACCGCCGACGCGGGGAACAAGGGCATCGCCCCCGACCAGTTCGACGAGTTCGACGTCTCCGCCGGGCCGCTCCCCGAAGCCGACCAGATCACGTTCAAGGCCCTGCAGACCTACGCCGACGGGGAGGTCGTCCGGTGGATCGAGGAGGCCGCCCCCGGCGCCGAGGAGCCTGAGCACCCGGCGCCCGTCCTCAAGCTCGCCGCCGCCGAAGCAGAGACCGACGGCGCGACCGCCGGCGCGTCGCCCGTTGCCCAGGCAGACACCGAGAGCGTCGCGAGCAGCACCGACGAGGGCGACGGCGACGGCGGCCTCGGCGTCGCCGCGCTCGTCGTCGCCGGCCTCGCCCTGCTGACCGCCATCGGTGCGCTCCTGCGCGGACGCGGCCGCCAGACCTGACCCCTCGGTAGCCGGGCGGAGCCCCCGGACCTGGCCGACGTCCCGGTGCTGCGGCGGCACCGGCTCAGGGGTTGTCGACCCACCGCAGGACACGGTCCTCGGCCAGGGCGTGTGCCTGTTGGTGGGGGGCCACGGGCGCGGAGGCGGTGGTGCTGATCGCGCGCCAGACGTCGGGCGCGGCGTTGGCGCAGCGGCGGACAGCCGGGTCGGTGACGGCGAGGTAGGCCAGGTGCCGCGCGCCGTGCGCGGCGACGTGGTGGTCGTGGAGCCCCCTCGGGGAGGGCTTGAGGGGGTGGTCTGAGCAGATGATGCTGGGTGCGGTCAGCGGTACGGCCTGGCCGGCGGGTGACGGGTCCGGAACGACCGTGTACGTCAGCACGACCTCGCCGCCCGGTACGGCGCGCCAGGACGTTGCATGGCTGACGGCGCCGGGCGGCGGCACGACCTCGTCGAGGCCGCTGGCGGCGAGCGCCGCGGCGTCCGGGTCCGCGCCGCCCGGCAGCGACGTCCGCAGGACGCGGTAGGACAACGCGCCGTCGGCGCCGGCGCTGAGCAGCACGACCTCCAGCGTCACCCGCCAGCCGGGCTCCGGTGCTGCGGGCAGCGGTCCGAGCCGGGCGACGTACCGAGCTGCGAGCCACGCAAGGGCGACGGCGGCGCAGGCGGCGAGCCAGGCTGGGGGCGCCCAATCAGCGTCGGGGAGCGGCATGTCGCTACTGGGCGAGGGGTCCGGCCTCCTGACCGGCTCCTCCGGGTCCGGCCTCGTCGTTGCCGCAAGCGGCGGTCAGCAGGAGCGGCAGGACATGAAGGGCGACGGTCCGACAACGGATCAGGGGCATGTCGCGACCCTGCCGCAGTTGCAAACTCCTTGCAACTAGGAGCCGTGTGCTCATCAACGCCCGGAGGGGACCCACCGAGCGTCCGCGCTGCGGCGGCGTGTCGGGCGTGCGAGGACCACCCCTCAGTGCCCGCACTGGCAGACACGGACGACGGCCCGTCACTCCGTGGCCTCTCCGCAGCGGGGCCGCGCCCGGGCGTACGCGCGACGGGGCGGCCCGGCCGGGCCGCCCCGTCGCGTGCCGTCTGCGGCTACGTGCGCTGCGCCGGGCTGGCCGGCGCGACGACGACGATGTCGTCCTCGGGGTAGGCGTCCGCACCGGCGGCGCTGCCGAAGGCGGCGAGCACGTGCTGGGCCGCGTCCTGCTGGGCCTGCTCGGCCAGCTCGAACACCGCCGAGGCACCGAAGAACTCGTGCATCGCGCCGGGGTAGTAGGACTCGGTCGTGTCGACGCCCGCGGCCTGGAGCTTCTTGGCGAGCTCCTGGCCCTGGCTGCGCAGGACGTCCCGCTCGTCCGTGATGACCAGCGTGGGCGGCATGAGCGCGAGCTTCTCGTCGGTCCAGCCCAGCAGGTCGATGCGCGGGTCCTTGGCGGCGTCGGGCTGGCCCTCGAAGGCGTGCATCGCCATCCAGCTCAGCAGCGCCCGGTTCAGCGGACGGCCGTCGGCCGCGTCCTCCATCGACTCGCCGAACTGCTCGCCCGTGGTGACCGGGTAGACCAGGACCTGCGCGACGGGGAGCTGCTCGCCGGCCTCGGCCAGCTGCAGGACGGTGGCCGGAGCCATGTTCCCGCCGACGGACTCGCCGCCGATCGCGATGCGCGCGGGGTCGCCGCCGAAGGAGGCCGCGTTGGCCTGCACCCAGCGGTAGGCGGCCAGGACGTCGTCGTGCGAGGCCGGGAAGACGGCCTCGGGCGCGCGCCGGTAGTCCGGGCTGACGACGATGGCGCCGGTCTTGTTGCACAGGCCGCGGCAGCTGTCGTCGTAGTGGTCGTCGATGGTGAACAGCACCCAGCCGCCGCCGTGGATCCAGAAGAGGACGGGGGCGTTCGGCGCGACGTCCTTCGGGGTGTAGACGCGCAGCGTCTGCGTGCCGCCCGCGCCGTCGGGGACCTGCAGGTCCTCCACCGAGCCGACCGGCTCCGGGCCCTCCAGGCCCGAGGTCGGCCATGACCTTCTGCACGGCCTGCTTCGGACCGGGCTGCTTGCGCGCCTGCTCGGGCTCCAGGATCTCGAAGGGCAGCGGCCCGAGGGAGCTGTGGGCGTCGACGATGGCCTGCGCCTGCGGGTGCAGCAGGCCGGAGGCGTCGGTCGCCAGCTCCTTCTTCTTGCCGGACAGGGCGGCCTTGGCCTGGTCCAGCGGCTTGGCGAGCGCGCCGGCGACCTTCTCGGCCAGCCCCTCGTCCGGTGCCAGCGGGTGCGGCGCCGTCGGCGCCTTGCGCTTGGCGGCCAGGAACTCCTTGCCGAGCGCGGCCATGCGCTCCGCGCCGACCTTCTGGCGGAACTGCGGGAGCTCGTCGCCCTCCTCGTCCTGGACGTGGTGGCGGGTCTCGGCGATCAGCGTGGTGAGCGCCTGCTCGAACTCGTCCTCGCCCGGCTCGGTCTTGGCCGAGCACGACCAGCAGCTCCTTGAGCTTCTGGTGCTCGGACTGGGCGTCCTGCTTCTCGTCGCTCATGCCCAGCTCGTCCCAGAGCGGGTAGAGCACCGTCTCCTCGGCGAACGCGTGCAGCGCGAGCTCGAAGCTGATCTGGTCGACCAGGACGCGGCGGTTCCCGCGGCCGGCCTCGAGGTGCTGGAACTGGCGCTCGACGATGGCGTGGTCGTCGGCGATGAGGTGGTCGATGTCGCCGGGCAGGGTCTCGTAGGACAGGGGCACTTCGTCTCCTCGGGGTCAGTGGGGGGCCTCAGGCCCTACCCACCGAACGCCGAGTGACCCGGCCGCACCCGTGCCGGGGCTACCCGGTCCACTGCTCCCGGGTGATCTCGTACCGGAAGCCGCCGAGCGCGGAGCCCTCGACGGCCGTCATGTCGTCCGGCGTCGGGATCTCCTCGGCGACGACCATGCCCACCTTCTCCATCACGGCCTGGGAACCGGTGTTGGCCGCCATGGTCTCGCCGTACACGAGCCGCACGTCGAGCTCGGTGAACGCCTTGCACAGCAGGGCCTTCGAGCCCTCGGTCGCCAGACCGCGGCCCCAGGCCGCCCGCCGCAGCCGGTAGCCCAGCTCCGCCTCGTCCTGCGGGGCCTGGCGAAGCGGCCGCAGCATGAACCACCCGACGAAGCCGTCCGCGTCGTACGCCGCGAAGCAGCCGAAGCGGCCGTCCGTCCGCTCGTAGACCGACAGGATGCTGGGCAGGTCGCGCTCGCGGATCAGCTCCGGCGGGGTGGCCTCGCCGCCGGACAGGTAGCGCATGACGGCCGGGTCGCTGTCGAGCTCGACGAGCAGGTCGGCGTCGTCGGGGGTGAAGCGCCGCAGGGTCAGCCGCTCGGTCTGCAGGTAGGGCTCCACCCGCGGATCATGCCCGAGCCGGCGGTCAGAGCGACGTCGCCCTGACCGGCACGCCGGCCGCCCGGGACGGCAGTCGTACCGTCGTCCTGTGCCGTTCCCGATCCGCTCCGCCGGTGAGCTCGCCGCCATGCGCGAGGCCGGTCGTGTCGTCGCGCAGACGCTGCAGGCGGTCCGCGCGGCCGCGCTCCCCGGCGTGCGGCTGCGGGAGCTGGACGAGCTGGCGCAGACGGTGCTCCGCGAGGCGGGGGCGACCTCGTCGTTCTTCGGCTACGCGCCGGCCTGGGCCCCGACGCCGTTCAACGGGGTGCTCTGCCTGTCGCCGAACGAGGTGGTGGTGCACGGCCGCCCGACCGGCCGCCGGCTGAAGGAGGGCGACCTGCTGAGCGTCGACGCGGGCGCGGTGGTCGACGGCTGGAACGGTGACGCCGCCATGACCCTGCACGTCGGGCCGGCGTCGCCGGAGGACCTGCGCCTCGTCGAGGCCGCCGAGCGGGCGCTGGCGGCGGGCATCGCCGCGGCCGTCCCCGGCGCGACGCTGCTGGACGTCGCGACGGCCGTGGACGGCGTGGCCCGGTCCTACGGCTACGCGCACCTGCCCGACCACGGCGGACACGGGATCGGGCGGGCCATGCACGAGGCGCCGTTCGTGCCGAACCAGCCTGTCGCCGGCGCCGAGCAGCACCGGCTGGTGACCGGCAGCACCCTCGCGATCGAGCCGATGCTGCTGGCCGGCGCCGCGCGCTACCGCACCGCGAAGGACGGCTGGTCGATCGTCACCGCGGACAAGCGGCGGGCCGCGCACGTCGAGAGCACCGTCGCGGTCACCGACGACGGGCCGGTCGTCCTCACCAGCCTCTGAGGCTCAGCGAGGGCGCAGCACCAGCTCCACCTCGACGACGTCACCCACCGCGAGGCCGAGCGGGCGGCGCACCGCGTCCTTGAGCGGCAGCAGGTAGCGGCCGTCCTTGGGGAACAGCGACGTCGTGAAGGCGACCGCGCCGATGCGCGCCTCGACCGGCACGACGCCCCAGCCGTACGAGACGGACGCCGCCACCTCGCGCACGTCCTCGGAGGCGGCTGGGGGCAGGTCGACGTAGTAGTACGGCGCGGGGCCGCGCCACTCCACCACCGGGCCGACGACGTCGAAGCGCACGGTCCCTCAGGTCCCGCAGAAGGTCCGGTACGTACCGGCGAAGTCCTGCGGCGCCGGCTCGGCGTAGCGCTCCAGCCCGGGCCGCTCGTCGTACGGCGCGGTCACGGCGTCCAGCAGCCGGTGCAGCGGGGCCAGGTCGCCGGCGGTCGCGGCAGCCAGCGCCTCCTCGACCAGGTGGTTGCGCGGGACGTACGCCGGGTTGACCCGGTCCATCGCGTCGCCGTCCGGGCCGAGCGCCCGCCAGCGGGCGGCCCAGGCGTCGAAGGCGGCCAGGTCGAGGACGAGGCTGCGCGCCGGCTCGGCGTCGCCACGGGCGGCCGCACCGAGGCGGCGGAAGAAGGAGGTGTGGTCGACGGAGTGCGCCTGCAGCAGCGCCAGCAGCTCCTGGACCAGGTCGTCCGGCGCCTCGGCCAGCCCCAGCTTGGCGGCCGTGCCGGCCGACCAGGCGGCGGCGTACCGCGGCCGGAAGCGGCCCAGCGAGGCGGTGGCCAACGCGATCGCCTGCTCCTCGTCGTCGGCGAGCAGCGGCAGCACGGCCTCGGCCAGCCGGGCGAGGTTCCACTCGGCGAGCAGCGGCTGGTTGCCGTAGGCGTAGCGGCCCTGCTCGTCGATCGAGCTGAACAGCGTCGCCGGGTCGTAGGCGTCCATGAAGGCGCAGGGCCCGTAGTCGATGGTCTCGCCGGAGATCGTCATGTTGTCGGTGTTCATGACCCCGTGGACGAAGCCGACGAGCATCCACTGCGCGACGAGCGAGGCCTGCGCGTCGACGACCGCGTCGAGCAGCGCGAGGTACGGGCGCTGCGCCGACGCGGCGGCCGGGTGGTGCCGGGCGATCGCGTGGTCGGCCAGCCGCCGCAGCAGGTCGGGATCGCCGGTGGCGCGGGCGAACTGGAAGCTGCCGACGCGCAGGTGGCTGCTCGCCACGCGGGCCAGCACGGCGCCGGGCTGCGGGCTCTCGCGCCGGACGGTGCGGCCGGTCGCGACGACGGCCAGCGAGCGGGTGGTGGGGATGCCGAGCGCGTGCATCGCCTCGCTGACGACGTGCTCGCGCAGCATCGGCCCGACCACCGCGAGACCGTCGCCGCCGCGGGAGAACGGCGTGCGGCCGGAGCCCTTGAGGTGCAGGTCGCGCAGCCGTCCGTCGATGTCGACCAGCTCGCCGAGCAGCAGCGCGCGCCCGTCGCCGAGCCGCGGGTTGAAGCCGCCGAACTGGTGCCCGGCGTAGGCCTGCGCGACCGGCGTCGCGCCCTCGGGCACGTTGCGCCCGAGCAGCAGCTGCACGCCGTCGGGGGAGCGGAGCCAGGCGGCGTCGAGGCCGAGCTGCGCGGCGAGCGGCTCGTTCAGCACGAGCAGCGCGGGGGCCGGTGCCTCGTCGGCCTGCCACGGCAGCGCCATGTCGGACAGCTCGCTGGCGAAGCGGCGGTCGAGGTGGACGGTCGAGGCGCTCACCCCCACCAGGCTACGTGGGCTCAGCCGGCCGAGACGAAGACGCAGAACGGGTGGCCGTCCAGGTCGGCGTAGACCCGGAGCGGCTCCTCCTCGTCGCCGGAGCGGTCGAGCAGCAGCCTCCCGCCGAGCGCGAGCACCCGGTCGTGCACGGCGTCGAGCTCCGCGACGTCGGCCACGGTGGTGTCCAGGTGCAGCTGCTGGGGGACCGCGTCGTCCGGCCAGCTCGCCGGGGTCAGCTCCGCCACCTGCTGGAAGGCCAGCACGGGGGTGCCGTCCGGCAGCCGGAGGTTCAGCCAGTCGCGGCCGTCGGGGTCGTCCTGGCCGCGCGGCGGGGGCTCCTGCCCCTCCCGGTAGACCAGTCCGAGCAGCAGCCGCCAGAACTCCGCGGCGCGCCGGACGTCGGTGCTGTCGAGAACGACCTGCCGCAGGCGCGGCGTGACCTCAGCCATGCGCGGACGCTAGCGGCGTTCGGCGGGCGCCCGGTGCGGGCACAGCCCAGCCATGACCGAACCCGAGCAGCGCCAGGACGTCGAGGGCACCACCGGCGAGGACCCGCTGGGCGAGCGGACCGTGCGGGCCGAGCCCGGCGGCCCCGAGGACCGGCCGTCGGAGGAGAACGACGCCGCGCCGGCCAAGCAGCTCTAGAGCTCGTCGTACTCCCGGCGCGGGCGCGGCAGCAGCGCCGCCGTGGCCCGCAGGCGCTCGGTGGACCCGGCCGCGCGCACGGCGGCCTCGTCGGCGCGGACCAGGAGCCGCAGCGACGCACCCACCAGCGCGCGCAGCGTGGTGGGCAGGGCCTCAGACGGGGACATCACGGTCGGCACGGGCGAACCCTGCCACCGTTCGAGCCAGCCGTCCCTAGTCCGTTGTGACCATTCCCGGGAGCGGCACGACCCCCGCCTAGGCTGAGGGCATGCGGGCGCAGCACGGCACGGCGCTCGCCCTGCTGGCCGCCGCCCTCCTGCTCGCCCTGCCGGCCGGTGCGGCCGCGCCGCAGCAGGTCTTCGTGCTCGACGGCAAGGGCTACGGGCACGGCGTCGGCATGGCGCAGGACAGCGCGAACGCGATGGCCGCCGCGGGGGCCTCGCACGAGCAGATCCTCGGCCTGTTCTACCCGGGCACCGGTCGCGCCCGCCGCAGCAGCAGCATCCGGGTGGCGGTCTGGGAGGCGGGCGCGCCCGCCGGCACCGTCACCGTCCGCACGCCGGGCGGCGCGCGCGTCAGCGGCAGCAGCGGTGCCGAGGATGCCCCGCCCGGGACGGTGCTGCAGGTGTCGGCCGACGGCAGCGGCGTGCACGTCCGGTCGGCCGCGCCGGCGCAGGGCTCGGCGGTGCGGGCCGTGCTGCTGGCCGAGCCGACCCCGTCGGCGAGCGAGGAGCCGCTGCCGGCGCTCCCGTCCGGGGAGCCGTCCCCGAGCGCCGGCGCCGCCTCGCCGCAGCCGTCGCCGCAGCCGTCGCCGCAGCCGTCGCCGTCGCGCAAGCCGTCGCCGTCGCCCTCGCGCCGGCCGAGCCAGGCCCCCGCGCCGAGCCCCACCGCGGACGCGGGCTTCTCCGTCGACAGCGCCGGCCCGGTCACGCTGACGCCCGCGGGCGGCTCGACGCTGGCGGTCGTCACGACCGGCCGGGAGTACCGCGGCACGCTCACCGCCCTGTCGCGGGGCGGCTTCCGGCTGGTCAACGCCCTGGACGTGGAGGAGTACCTCCGGGGGCTCGGCGAGGTGCCCGGCGGCTGGCCGCTGGCCGCGCTGCGCACGCAGGCCGTCGCCGCCCGCACCTACGCGCTGCGGGCGGTCGGGTCCGGCGGTCCGCTCGGCTACGACGTCTGCGACGACACCCGCTGCCAGGTCTACCTCGGCGTCGGCGGCGAGAAGGCCCGCACCACGCAGGCCACCCGCGACACCCGCGGGGAGGTCGTGACCTACGGCGGCCGGCTGGCCGACACCTTCTACAGCGCCAACGCCGGCGGCGTGACGGCCACGCCCGGCGAGGGCTTCGGCGGCAGCACGACCGTGCCGTACCTCCCGGGCGGCACCACGGCACCGGGCGGCGTCGCCCCGTGGACCGTGACCGCGTCGCCGCAGGAGGTCGCTGCGCGGCTCGGCTACGGCGGCCGGCTGGACCGGATCACCGTGGACGCCAAGGGCCCGTCCGGCCGCGCGACGCGGATCCGCCTCGACGGCGCGGCGGGCGCGCGGACCCTCACGGGCATCGACTTCCAGCGGCGGCTCGGGCTGCGCTCCACGCTGTTCACGGTCCGCCTCGGGACGGGCACCGCGCAGCCGCTGCCCGCAGCGAGCGCCGCCGCCGGCCAGCTCGCCCCGGCGCAGGCGGCGCTCGTGCCGACGCTCCCGGCGCCGTCGGCCCTGCCCGCGCCGTCCCTCGCGCCGCAGGTGGCACCGTCGACCGCGGCAGCCGTCTCGGCCGAGCACCTGCCCACGGCGCCGCTGGGTGCGGCGGTCGGCCTGCTGCTGGTCGCCGCTGCGGGCTCGGCCGTGGGGTACCGCCGGCTGCGCTAGGCGGCCTCGCGCCAGGCGTCGGCCAGCGCGACCAGGCTGGCGGTGCGTCGGCCGCGGTCCAGGCTCGGCGTGACGACCACGACCTCGTCGACCTGCGCCTGCTCCTTCAGCTCCAGCAGCCGCTCGACGGCCAGCTTCGGCGCGCCCACGACCATCCGGCCGTCGTCGGCGGGCAGGTCGGCGGACCGCGCGGCCTCCACGACCTGCTCGGGCCGCAGCGGCTCGCGAACCCCGCGCGCCAGGTTGCGCATGGTCAGGGCCCAGGCGGCGCGGAACTGCCGGCAGTCGTCCTCGTCCTCGCTGGCGAACGTCAGCACCGACATGGCGGAGTACGGGTCGTCGCCGGCGAACTCCCGCCGGTAGCCGCGCAGCACCTCGACGGCCAGGTCCGGGCTCATGTGGTGCGCGAACACCGCCTTCAGGCCGTTGACCGCGGCGAACCGCGGCCCGTAGCCGCTCGAGCCCAGCACGAACAGCTCCGGCCGCTCGTCCACGACCGGGGCCGCCACGAGCGGGGCGTACGGGTGCTCGACGGGGAAGCCGTCGCCGAGGAAGGCGAGCAGCTCGGCGACCTGCTGCGGGAAGCCTGCCCCCGGGTCGACCTGCAGGCCGCGCCGCAGGACGTGGGCCGTCAGCGGGTCGGTGCCGGGGGCACGGCCCAGCGCCAGGTCGATGCGGCCGGGATGCATGGCGCACAGCGTCCGGAAGACCTCGGCGACCTTGAAGGAGGCGTGGTTCGGCAGCATGATCCCGGCCGCGCCGACCCGCAGCGTCGTCGTCTGCAGGGCCACGTGCGCGGTCAGCAGCTCCGGGGCGCTGCAGGCCAGGCTGCGCATGTTGTGGTGCTCGCTGACCCAGTAGCGGCGGTAGCCGGCGGCCTCCACGGCCTGGGCGATGCCGACCGCACCACGGATCGCGGCCCCGGCGGACTCGCCGAACTCGATGCCGACGAAGTCGAGGACGGACAGCGGGAGGGTGCTCACACAGGGGGCAAGGACCCCCGGAACCCTGTTGTTCCGGGGGTCAGGGGCATGTCGCGACGCCCCGCCGGGCCTGCGGTGAGCGACACTGGTGGCAAGCGACAGCACCACTGCCGTCACTGACCCGAGGAGCACCCCTGAACCGCAACGAGCTCGTCAACGCCGTCGCCGAGGCCTCCGGCGTGTCCACCAAGGACGTCGACGCCACCCTGAAGGCGTTCCAGTCCGTCGTGTCGGACACCGTCGCCAAGGGCGACGACAAGATCACGATCCCCGGCTTCCTGTCCTTCGAGCAGGTCGACCGCGCTGCCCGCGAGGGCCGCAACCCGTCGACCGGCGAGACCATCCAGATCGCCGCCAGCAAGGCCGTCAAGGTCACCGCCGGCTCTGCGCTGAAGAACGCCGCCGCCGGCAAGTAGCTCCACCCCGCGTCTCCCTCGCCCCGTCGCAGCCCTGCTGCGGCGGGGCGCGGTGCATGAGGGACAGCGCGTGCGGGGCTAGAGGGCGTTCTGCTCCTCGCGGCCGGTCAGCCACTCGACGAGCAGCATCGTGGCGTCGTCCTGCAGGCGACCGACCTGGTGCCGCAGCACGGCCTGCTGGAGCCGGCGCATCATCTCCGGCGTCGGCACGCCCGAGGCGGCCTCCTTGGCGGCGAACTGCGCGAGGCGCTCGCGGCCGAAGAACTCGCCCTCGGCGTTGCGCGCCTCGTCCACGCCGTCGGTGGCCAGCAGCAGCCGGTCGCCCGGCTGGAGCTGCTCGACCAGCACCGGGAAGCTCGCGGGCGTGACCTCGGCGAGCAGGCCGTTGAGCCCGAGCGGCGCGGCCGGCTCGCCGCTGAGCTCCTTCACCACCTGCGCCCGCCGCAGCAGCATCGGCGCCGGGTGGCCGGCGTTGACGACCCGCAGCTCGCCCGTGAGCACGTCGAGCTGCGCGAGCAGCGCGGTGGCGAAGCGCTCGCCGCCGAACATCTCGGCCAGCACCCGGTCGAGGGCGACCGCGGTGTGCGCGAGGTCGAGCCCGGCCCGGCGGGTGTTGCGGTAGCAGGTCACCGCGAGGCCGGCCAGGAGGCTGGCCTGCAGGCCGTGGCCGACGGCGTCGAACAGCGCCAGGTGCGCGATGTTGCCGTTCAGGGCGTAGTCGAACGCGTCGCCGCCGACCTCGTACGCCGGGGCGAGCAGGCCGCTGACGACGAAGCGGTCGGTGCCGAAGCTGAGCGGGGGCAGCAGCCGGTGCTGCATCTCCGCGGGGAGCGCCATCGGCTCCTGGCGGCGGAACCACTCGTAGTGGTCGGTGTACTGCGCGTTGGTGATGAGCAGCTCGGCGACCAGGTGCGCGAACTGCCCGAGCATCAGGGGCAGCTCGGGCGCGAGCGGCGCGCCTCCGGTCGGCACGACCACCTCGAGCACCCCCAGGCGCTCCACCCCGTCGAGCAGCGGCACCCAGAGGCGCCGGCTGTCGCCGTGCTCGGTCTCGACCGGCTCGACGCCCCGGAAGGCCCGCCCCGCGAGCGACCCGTCGACCGACAGGCGGTCGCGCGGCACCTCGGTCATGGGCAGCACCGGCACCAGCAGCTGCTGCTCGTAGTCGCACAGCCAGATCACGGCGGTCGTCGCACCGAGGTGCGCGGCGCCGGCGGCGGTCAGCTCGCCCATGGCGTCCGGGGCCATCAGGTGCGAGCCGCGCAGGACCTCGTCAAGGGCTGCGGCGTAGGCAGCGTCGAGGTCGGTCATCGCGCAGATGCTCCCACGAACGGTGTCGCCCCCCGGGCGCGGGGAACCCGCGGGACGTGACCTGCTCCGGGGCTGGACGCGAGGGGCGCCCCGGCCCTAGCCGGTGGCGGCGTGCAGGCGCCGGCCCTGGCGGGCGTAGTCCAGCCCGGTGAGGACGGTCGCGGCGACCGCCACCAGCAGCGCCGGCAGCCGCAGGTCGGCGACCGGCCGGTCCAGCGGCAGCAGGTAGAGGGTCACCGCGATGTTCTGCGAGAGGGCCTTGAGCTTGCCGCCGCGGCCGGCCGGGATCATCCCGTGCCGGGCGAGCGCGGAGCGCATCGCGGTGACGGCGACCTCGCGGCCGAGGATGACGAGCGTGGCCCACCAGGGCAGCGTGCCCAGCAGGGACAGCCCGACGAGGGCGGTGCCGACGAGGGCCTTGTCGGCGATCGGGTCGGCCATGATCCCGAAGTCGGTGACCTGGCCGCGGCGGCGCGCGAGGTGACCGTCGACGACGTCGGTGAGGCAGGCCAGCGCGAACAGCGCGGCGGCCACCAGCCGGGCGCCGTCGGACACCCCGTCGACCACCAGCACGAGCGCGAAGAACGGCACGACGAGCAGCCGCCCCATGGTGAGGGCGTTCGGGAGGTTGACCACCGGCACGGCCGGCGCCTCCAGGACGGGGGTCGTGCTCACGAGGCACCTGCCAGGGAGCCGTCGGAGCGGGTGTCGAGCGGGAGCGCGTCGAGGAAGGGCAGCAGCAGGGCGGCGGCGGTCGCGGGGGCCTCGACCTGCGGCACGTGGCCGACGCCGGGCAGCACGTGCACCGGCCAGCCGGGCTGGAGCGCGGCCAGCTGCCGCACGCCTGCCGCGGGCACCAGGCGGTCGGCCTCGCCCTGCAGCACGATGCCGGGCGCCGCGATCGAGGCGATGAGCTCGCGGTAGGCGGCGGCGCGCGTGACGAGCAGGCCCAGCGAGCGGGCCGCCTCGAGGAAGGCGGCCTCGGCGTCCGGGCCGTTGGCGCGGTCCTCGCACAGCCGCACCGCCACCTCGCGGAACTCCGGCGAGACGGCGTCCGGGTCGGCGCAGGTCAGCTCGAGGGTCGCCTGCACGAACGCCTCGGCGCCCAGCCGCGCCCGCCTGCGGGCCAGCGAGCGCTCCGCGAGCCCCGGCACCGCGAACATCGCCACCTGCTTGGCCAGCGCCCGGTTCGGGACGGAGGTGCGGGTGCGGGGCAGTGCGGGGCCGATCAGCGCGAGGGCGTTGACCCGCTCGGGGTGCTCGGCGGCGTGCAGCAGCGCGACCGCCGCGCCCATCGAGTTGCCGAGCAGGACGGCCGGCCGCTCCACGACCTCGTCGAGGAACCGGCCGAGCAGCTGGCAGTTGGCCCGCACCGAGGCGGACCGGCCGGCGCGGGGCGTGCGGCCGTGTCCGGCCAGGTCGACGGCCAGCACCCGGTGGGAGCGGGCGAGCAGCGGGCCGAGGTCGTGCCAGTTGGCGTGCGAGCCGCCGAGGCCGTGCACCGCGACGACGACCTGCGCACCGTCCGGGCCGCCGTGGTCGGCGTAGGCCACCGGCCCGTCCAGGTCTGCGGTCCGCAGGACCGGGGTGGTGCGCTCCATGGCCAGTGCTCCGTCGTCGAGACCGGGCCGCGGGCCAGGTACAGGTGTCGTGCCTGACCCCTTCTCGCAGGAGGACGGCGCAAACGTGGGGCGACGCACACGTGGACGGCTAGCGTCGGCGCCGTGCCGGACGACGCGCAGGACCTGGTCGCCGCCGCCGCAGCGCGGTGGGCCGAGCTCTCGGGCGCGGCCCGTCACGACGTGGCCCTGGTCATGGGGTCGGGCTGGGTGCCGGCCGCCGACGCGCTCGGTCCGGCCGAGGTCGAGGTGCCGGTCACCGAGCTGCCCGGCTTCCTGCCGCCCGCCGTCGCCGGGCACGCCGGCCGGGTCCGCTCGCTCGAGGTCGGCGGCCGTCGCGTCATGGTCTTCCTCGGCCGCACGCACCTGTACGAGGGCCGCGGGACCAGGCCGGTCGTCCACGGCGTGCGCGTCGCCGCCGCGGCCGGCTGCCGGACCGTGGTGCTGACCAACGCTGCCGGCGGCGTCCGCGAGGGCCTGCGGGTCGGCCAGCCGGTGCTGGTCAGCGACCACCTCAACCTCACGGCCACCTCGCCGCTCGTCGGCGCGCGCTTCGTCGACCTGGTCGACCTCTACTCCGCCCGCCTGCGCGAGCTCGTCCGCGGCGTCGACCCCACCCTGGAGGAGGGCGTCTACGCCGCGCTGCCCGGCCCGCACTACGAGACGCCGGCCGAGATCCGGATGCTGCGGGGGATGGGCGCCGACCTCGTCGGCATGTCCACCGCACTCGAGGCGGTCGCGGCCCGCGCGGAGGGGCTCGAGGTGCTCGCCGTCTCGCTGGTCACGAACCTCGCGGCCGGCATGACCGGCCAGCCGCTGGACCACGCCGAGGTGCTGGCGGCCGGCGCCGCCTCCGCCGCCCGCGTGGGGGAGCTGCTGGCGCAGGTGGTCGGCCAGCTGTGAGCCCGCTCGAGCAGCAGGTCCGCGCCTGGATCGCCGACGACCCGGACCCGGCGACGCAGGCCGAGCTGCAGGCGCTGCTCGAGGCCGGCGCCACCGACGAGCTGGCCGACCGCTTCGCCGGGCCGCTGCACTTCGGGACCGCCGGGCTGCGCGGCGCCGTCCGCGGCGGGCCCAACGGCATGAACCGCGCCGTCGTCCGCCGCACCGCCGCCGGTCTGGCCGCCTGGCTGCCGGCGGGGGCGACGGTGGTCGTCGGGCGCGACGCCCGGCACGGCTCGGTGGAGTTCCAGGCCGACGTGGGCGCGGTGCTGGCCGGCGCGGGCGTGCGCGCGCTGCTGCTGCCGCGCGACCTGCCGACCCCCGTGCTCGCCTTCGCGGTGCTGCACCTGCAGGCCGACGCCGGCGTCATGGTCACCGCCAGCCACAACCCGCCGGCGGACAACGGCATGAAGGTCTACCTGGCCGACGGCGCCCAGCTGCCGTCGCCGGCCGACACCGAGGTCGAGGCGCGCACCGCTGCCGTCGGGCGGGTCCTCGACCTGCCGCTCGGGGAGCCGGAGGTGCTCGGCGAGGACGTCTGGCAGGCCTACCTGGACGCCATCACCGTGCTCCCGCGCTCGGACGCCCGCGACGTGCGGGTCGCCTACACGCCGATGCACGGCGTCGGGCTCGAGACGCTGCTGGCCGCCTTCCTGCGCGCCGGCTTCCCCGCGCCGGACGTCGTGCCGGAGCAGGCCGCGCCCGACCCCGACTTCCCGACCGTCGCCTTCCCGAACCCGGAGGAGCCGGGCGCCCTCGACCTGCTGCTCCAGCGCTCCGTGCACGCCGACGTCGCGATCGCCTCCGACCCGGACGCCGACCGGATAGCCGTCGCCGTGGGCGACCGGCCGCTGCGCGGCGACGAGACCGGCCTGCTGCTGGCCGACCACCTGCTGTCGCAGGGCGTACGAGGCCGGGTCGCCACCACCGTGGTCAGCAGCGCTGTGCTCGCGAAGGTGGCCGCCTCGTACGGCGTGCCCTTCTCCGAGACGCTGACCGGCTTCAAGCACCTGGCCCGCGCCGGGGACGACCTGGTCTACGCCTACGAGGAGGCGCTCGGCGTCGCGGTCGCGCCGCGGACCGTGCGCGACAAGGACGGCATGTCCGCCGCGCTGCTCGTCGCCGAGCTGGCCGCGCTGGAGCGGGCCCGCGGCCGGACCCTGCTCGACCGGCTGGCCGACCTCGAGCGGCAGCACGGGCGGCACGAGACCCGTCAGCTGTCCTACCGGGTGTCCGACCTGTCGCTCATCTCCGCCGCCGTCGAGGACCTGCGGGCGCACCCACCGGCGACGTACGGCGACCTGGCCGTGGTCGCGGTGGAGCAGCCGGCCGACGACGTGCTCGTGCACCGCCTCGAGCGGGGGCGCGTCGTCGTCCGGCCGAGCGGCACCGAGCCCAAGCTGAAGGCCTACCTGGAGCTGGTCGACCCGCCGGCCGGGGAGATGGACGCCCTGGCCGCGTCGGTCGAGGAGCGGCTCGGCCTGGCTCGCTAGGGTGCCGGCGTGGACGCTCCTGAGACCCCGCGGCGCCGGCGGATCAGCCGCAGGGCGGTGCTGCCCGGCCTGATCGTGCTGCTCGGCCTGTTCGTCGTCTTCCCCGTCGCGGCCGGCCTGTCGAGCAAGCTCACCAGCGTCACCGAGAACGACCAGGCGTCGTTCCTGCCGGACAGCGCCGAGTCGACCCGCGCGCTCGAGCTGGAGCGCCGCTTCGCCGGCGTGCAGGACATCCCCGCCCTCGTCGTCTGGGAGCGCAAGGGCGGGCTGACCCCCGAGGACCTGCAGGGCGTCGACGCGGCGGCCGTACGGCTGACCGGCGTCGAGGGCGTGTCCGGACCGGCCTCGCCGCCGCTGCCGAGCGAGGACGGCGAGGCCGTGCAGGTCGTGGTGCCGCTGCCCGGAGACAACACCGCCTTCGAGCGGCTGCCGGGGATCATCGAGGACGTCACCGCGGCCGCCGAGGTGGAGGGGCTGCCGACGTACGTCACCGGCCCCGGCGGGCAGTTCGCCGACTTCGCCGCGGCGTTCGAGGGGATCGACGGCCAGCTGCTGTTCACCACCGTCGGCGTGATCCTGGTGATCCTGCTGCTCATCTACCGCAGCCCGGTGTTCCTCCCGGTGCTGGTGTCCGCGGGGCTGGCCCTCACGCTCGCGCAGGCCGTCGTCTACCTGCTCGCCAAGGGCGGCGTGCTGACCGTCGACGGCCAGAGCCAGGGCATCCTGTCGGTCCTCGTGCTCGGCGCGAGCACCGACTACGCGCTGCTGCTCATCAGCCGCTTCAAGGAGGAGCTGCACCGGGAGGACAGCTGGACCGCCGCGATGCGCCTCGCGCTGCGCGGCTCCTCGCCCGCCGTCATCGCCTCCGGGGCCACCGTCGTGCTGGGCCTGCTGTGCCTGCTGCTCAGCGACCTGAACAGCAACAAGTCGCTCGGCCCGGTCGGCGCGATCGGCATCGCCTGCTCCGTGCTCGCGATGACGGTGTTCCTGCCCGCGCTGCTGATGGTCGCGGGGCGGTACTGGTTCTTCCCGTTCGTGCCGCGCCACGACGACGTCGTCTCGCACGACCGCGGCCTGTGGGGCGGCGTCGCGCGGCTGGTCGGCCGGCGCGCGCGGGTGGTCTGGGTCGTCACCGCGCTCGCCCTCGCAGGGGCGGCGCTGTTCACCACGCAGCTCGACGCCACGGGGCTGCAGACGTCGGAGCAGTTCACGACCGAGGTGGACTCCGTCGTGGGCCAGGAGGTGCTGTCCCGGCACTACCCGGCCGGCACGGGCGTCCCGGTCAGCGTCATCGGCGCCGAGGACGACGCCGACCGGCTGCTCCAGGTGGTCCGCGGCGACGAGGGCGTCGCCGACGCGCAGCTGCTCGCCGGGGGCGCCGGGCCGAAGGTCGTCGACGGCCGGGTGCAGGTGCAGGCGGTGCTGGCCACCGCGTCCGACACCCCCGAGGCCGAGGACACCGTCCTGCGGCTGCGCTCCGCCGTCGACGAGGTCGGCACGGACGTGCTGGTCGGCGGCGGCACCGCGGTCGTCTACGACATCGAGCAGGAGTCCGCCCGCGACACCCGCGTCATCATCCCGGCGATCCTGCTGGTGATCTTCCTGGTGCTGATGGTCCTGCTGCGCGCGGTGGTCGCCCCGCTGCTGCTCGTCGCGACCGTCGTGCTGTCGTTCCTCGCCACGCTCGGCGTCTGCGCGCTGGTCTTCGACCACGTCTTCGGCTTCGCCGGCACCGACCCGTCGTTCCCGCTGTTCGCCTTCGTCTTCCTGGTGGCGCTGGGCATCGACTACAACATCTTCCTCATGACGCGCGTGCGCGAGGAGGCGCAGCAGGCCGGCACCCGCGCCGGCACGCTCAAGGGCCTCGCGGTCACCGGCGGCGTCATCACCTCAGCGGGCATCGTGCTGGCGGCGACCTTCTCCGCGCTGGGCGTGCTGCCGCTGGTGCCCTTCGCCGAGCTCGGCTTCGCGGTGGCGTTCGGCGTCCTGCTGGACACGCTCATCGTCCGCTCGCTGCTCGTGCCGGCGCTCGTGCACGAGCTCGGCGACCGGGTGTGGTGGCCGGTGCGCCTGCGCCGCACGGAGCCGGACCTCGCGGCGGCCTCGCCCCCGTAGCCGCCTACCGTGGCCCGGTGACCTGGACCCGCGCCGCGCTCGCCCGCACCGTCGACCACACGCTGCTCAAGCCGGAGGCGACCGCTGCCCAGGTGGCTGGCCTCGCGGCGGAGGCCGCGGAGCTGGGGGCGTTCAGCATCTGCGTCTCGCCTTCGCGCCTGCCGGTGCAGGTGGCCGACGGGCTCGTCGTCTGCACCGTCGTCGGCTTCCCTTCCGGCGCGCACACCTCCGCCGTCAAGGCCGCCGAGGCAGCCGACGCCGTCAGCCGCGGCGCCACCGAGGTCGACATGGTGATCGACCTCGGCAGCGCGCTGGCCGGCGACTGGGATGCCGTCGAGGCCGACGTCGCCGCGGTCAAGGACGGCTGCGGAGACGTGCTGCTCAAGACGATCCTCGAGACCGCGGCGCTGAGCGACGAGCAGGTCGCCGAGGCGTGCCGGCGCAGCGAGGCGGGCGGCGCGCAGTTCGTGAAGACCTCCACCGGCTTCCACCCGACCGGCGGCGCCTCCCTGCAGGCGGTCCGGATCATGCGCGAGACGGTCGGGGACCGGCTCGGCGTCAAGGCCAGCGGCGGGATCCGGGACACCGCGACGGCGCTGGCGATGCTCGACGCCGGGGCCTCCCGGCTGGGCCTGTCCGGCACGCGCGCGGTCCTCGACGGGCTGCCGGGCTGATCTGCGGACGTGGGACCGGCCGGCTTCCCGTCGAGCCCGTCCGAAGTGATCAGACCGTTGCGCTCACGACGGGTGTCGCGCGTGCCGAGGGGTAGTCAGGGCACATCAACGGGAGGACACCGACCATGACCCAGACGCTGCTCGCCCCCTCTGACCTCACCTCCGCCGACCGGTGCGACCGGTGCGGAGCCCAGGCCTTCTACCGCGCCGTGCTGGCCAACGGCGAGCTGCTGTTCTGCGCGCACCACGGCCGGGAGCACGCCGCCCGGCTCGCGGAGGTCGCCGTCGAGCTGCAGGACGGCACCGCCGCCATCAACAGCAAGCCCAGCCCGGCCGCGTACTAGCCGGTCGCAGCGCCGCGAGCCCGGCCCTTCCACGGGGTCCGGGCTCGTCGCGTCCTCCCGGGCGCTCGCGCCCGTCAGTCGACGTCGACCATCACCTGGTCGTGCCGGGCGTAGAGCGCCGTCCACTCCTCCGGTGACAGCTCACGGCCGCTCGCCACGACCTCGGCCAGCTCGGCGAAGTAGTCCTCCCGCGGTGCACCGGGCGTGCTCATCATGAGCATGGAGGCCGGGGCGTCGGTGTCGTTGCGGAAGCCGTGCACGCCCTGCTCCGGCACCAGCAGGTGGTCACCCGGACCGGCCGTCACCCAGCCGCCGCCGTCGTACAGCGACACCTCGCCGGTCAGCACCGTGAAGCTCTCCGCGAAGCGGTGGTGCAGGTGCGGCCGGGCGCCGCGCGCGCGGGCGGCCAGGTCGATCCGGTAGAGGCTGTAGCGGCCGCCGGTGTCGGAGGCGGTGGCCAGCACCGTGTTGCTCAGGAGGCGCCGGCCGTCGGCGGCGCGCAGCAGCACGGTCATGGCAGCCACGGCAGCAGGTCGAGCAGGTCGCTCCAGCGGGCGCGGGCGACGGTCATGCCGAGAGCGCCGCGTACCCGGGCTTGAGGACGTCGTCGATGAGCGCGAGCCGCTCGTCGAACGGCAGGAACGCGCTCTTCATGGCGTTCACGGTCAGCCAGCGCAGGTCGTCCCAGCCGTACCCGAACGCCCGGACCAGCGCGGCCATCTCCGACGAGAGGCTGACCCCGCTCATGAGGCGGTTGTCGGTGTTCACCGTGACGCGGAAGTGCAGCCGTCGCAGCAGGCCGATCGGGTGCTCGGCGATCGAGGGGGCGGCGCCGGTCTGCACGTTGCTCGACGGGCACATCTCCAGCGGGATGCGCTTGTCGCGGACGTACTGCGCCAGCCGCCCGAGCACCGGCTCGCCGTCGGAGCCGGTGGACACGTCGTCGACGATCCGCACGCCGTGGCCGAGCCGGTCGGCGTGGCACTCCTGCAGCGCCTCCCAGATGCTCGGCAGCCCGAAGCCCTCGCCGGCGTGGATCGTGAAGTGGCCGTTCTCGCGCTGCATGTGCTGGAAGGCGGCGAGGTGGCGCGACGGCGGGTAGCCCGCCTCCGCTCCCGCGATGTCGAAGCCGACGACGCCCTCGTCGCGGTACTGCACGGCCAGCTCCGCGATCTCCAGCGACCGGGCGGCGTGCCGCATCGCGGTGAGCAGGGTCGTCACGCGGATCCCCGGTGGGCCCTGCCGGTAGCCCTCCTGGACCGCCTCGACGACCTCGGGGAGGGTCAGCCCCTGCTCGAGGTGCAGCTCGGGGGCGTAGCGCACCTCGGCGTAGACGACGCCGTCGGCGGCCAGGTCCTCGGCGCACTCGCGCGCGACCCGCACCAGCGCCTCGCGGGTCTGCATGACGCCGACCGTGTGGCTGAACGTCGACAGGTACCGCGGCAGGTCGCCGGCGTTCGCGTTGTCGCGGAACCACTGGCCGAGCTCGCCGGCGTCGGTCGTCGGCAGCCCGGCGTAGCCCGTCTGCCCGGCCAGCTCGACGACCGTCTCAGGGCGCAGGCCGCCGTCGAGGTGGTCGTGCAGCAGCACCTTCGGCGCGCGGCGGATCTCCTCCAGGCTCGGCATCAGTCCTCCCGGTGCACCGTGTCGGGCGCGAAGGCCGGCACGCACACCGCGACGTACTCCGCCCCGTCCGGCGTCGTGTAGCGGACCCGCTCGCCGGCGCGGGTCAGGACCGACTGCCCGGCGCGGACGACCAGGACGCCGTCGTCGTGCTCGACGTGCACGGCGCCCGAGAGGACGAGGGTCACCTCGTCGAACTCCGGCTTCTGCGCCGGCTCCTCCCAGCCCGCCGGCGAGCGCATGTGCGCGACCGAGAAGCCCTCGGTCGACGTCGACGCCCGGCCGACGTGCTCGTCGATGAGCTTGCCCCCGGGCACGGGCACCCGGACCGGGGTCTCCACCAGCTGCGGCACGTGTCTAGCCCACCTTCTCCAGCACCAGCGGCGCGGTCGCCACCGGCTCGTCCGTGATGTCGTACGCGCCGGCGAGTGCGGCGCGTCCCTCCTGCAGCCGCGCGGGCGTCGCTGCGTGCAGCACCGCCAGCGGCTGCCCCTGCTCGACGCGCTCGCCCAGGGCGGCCTGCAGCACGACGCCGGCCGCCGGGTCGACGTCGTCCTCCTTGCGGGCGCGGCCGGCGCCGAGCCGCCAGGCGGCGGTGCCGACGGCCAGCGCGTCGACGCGGCCGACCCAGCCGTCCCGCGCGGCCGGCACGACCTCGGTGTGCGGGGCGGTCGGCAGCGGCGCGTCGGGGTCGCCGCCCTGCGCGCGCACCATCTGCTCCCAGACCGCGAGGGCCCGTCCGTCGGCCAGCGCCGGCGCCGGGTCCTCGTGCACGCCGCCGAGCGCGAGCATCTCGCGCGCGACGGCGAGGCAGACCTCGCGCAGGTCCGCCGGGCCGCTGCCGCGCAGCACCTCGACCGCCTCGGCGACCTCCAGCGCGTTGCCGATGCCGCGGCCGAGCGGCGCCTCCATCGACGTCAGCAGGCAGACCGTGCGCACACCGGCGTCCGCGCCGAGCCGCACCATCGTCTGCGCCAGCGTGCGCGCGGTGTCCACGTCCTTCATGAACGCCCCGGCGCCGACCTTCACGTCGAGCAGCACCGCGTCGGCGCCGCCCGCGATCTTCTTGCTCATGATGCTGCTGGCGATGAGCGGGACCGACTCGACGGTCGCGGTCACGTCGCGCAGCGCGTAGAGCGACTTGTCCGCGGGCGCGAGGTCCTCGCCCGCTCCGCCGATGACGGCGCCCACCTCGCGCAGCTGGGCGAGGAACTGCGCGCGGCTCAGGCTGCCGCTCCACCCCGGGATGCTCTCCAGCTTGTCGAGCGTCCCGCCGGTGTGCCCGAGGCCGCGGCCGGACAGCTTCGGCACCGCGACGCCGAGCGCCGCGACGAGCGGCGCCACGACCAGCGAGACCTTGTCGCCGACGCCGCCGCTGGAGTGCTTGTCGACGACCGGCCGGCCGGTGCTCGACAGGTCCATCCGCTCGCCGCTCGCGACCATCGCTCCCGTCCAGGACGACAGCTCGGCCGGTGTCATCCCGCGGAAGAAGACGGCCATGAGCAGGGCGCTCATCTGCTCGTGCGCCACGTCGCCCCGGACGTAGGCCGCCATCAGCCAGGCGATCTGGTCGCCCGACAGCTCGCCGCCGTCGCGCTTGACCCGGATGAGGTCCACCGTGTTCAGGGCAGGTCCCTCGCCCCGAACGCGTCCGGGAGAACCCGAGCCATCGGCTCCGGCCCGCGGGGGGTGTCCACGAGCAGCTCGGGGCCGCCCTGCTCCCACAGCAGCTGGCGGCAGCGCCCGCACGGCATCAGCAGCTCGCCCTCGCCGGACCGGCACGCCATCGCGACGAGCCGCCCGCCGCCGGTCGCGTGCAGCAGCGAGACCAGCCCGCACTCCGCGCACAGGCCGAGGCCGTACGACGCGTTCTCCACGTTGCACGCCTGCAGCAGCCGGCCGTCGTCGACGACGGCGGCGACCCCGACGTGCAGGCGGGAGTACGGGGCGTACGCGCGCGCCGCGGCCTCCACCGCCTTGCTGCGCAGGTCGTCCCAGTCGATCGCGCTCAAGACTGCTGCCCTCTCCGGTAGGGCACGCCGTCGGCGGCGGGCGGTCGCAGCCGCTGCGACGCGACCGCGAGCACGAGCAGCGTGACCAGGTGCGGGGTGAAGCCGACCAGCTGCGAGGGCACCTCGTCGACGGTGGCGTACCAGAGGAAGAACGCGCCGGCGAGGAGCAACGACGCGAGGGTCAGCGGGATGCGGCGGGCCAGCGCCTGCCGCACCGCGACCACGACGAGGATCAGCGCGACCAGCAGCAGCAGGGCGCGCACCGCGGAGCCGGCGCGCAGCTGCACCGCGTCGGCGTAGCCGAACAGCCCGGCACCCGCCGCCAGCCCGCCCGGCCGCCAGTTGCCGAAGATGACGGCGGCCAGGCCGATGAAGCCGCGGCCGGCGGTCTGCCCCTCGCGGTAGATGGAGCCGATGACCAGCGACGCGCCGCCGAGGCCGGCCAGCGCGCCGGAGACGACGACCGCGGCGTACTTCATCCGGTAGACGGCGACGCCCAGCGAGTCGGCGGCCACGGGGTTCTCGCCGACCGAGCGCAGGCGCAGGCCGAAGGCGGTGCGCCACAGGACGAAGAACGAGAGCGGGACGAGCAGCACGGCGAGCAGCGTGATGAGCGAGACGTTCGCGGTGAGCCCGCGCAGGATGCCGGCGGCGTCGGAGAGCAGGAACCAGTGCTTCCCCTCGAGGTCGCCGAGCAGGTCCGGCCCGCTCGACAGCACGGGCAGGCTCACGTCCGGCAGCCCCCTGGTCGTCGGCGACTGCGTCTGGCCGGAGCCGAGCGGGGCGTCGTCCCCGCCGTAGGCGAGCGAGGACAGGTAGCGCGCGATGCCGGCGCCGAGCAGGTTGATGGCGACGCCGGAGACGACGTGGTCGACGCCGAAGGTGACCGTGGCGACGGCGTGCAGCAGGCCGCCCAGCGCGCCGGCGACGACGGCCGCGACGACGCCGACCCACGGCCCGTAGAAGAAGCCGGCCCACGCGCCGAACCACGTCCCGAGGATGAGCATCCCCTCGAGGCCGATGTTGACGATGCCGGCCCGCTCGGCCCACAGTCCGCCGAGCCCGGCCAGTCCGATGGGGACGGCCAGGCGCAGCGCGGCCCCGAAGGTGCCGCTGCTCGTGACGTCCTCGGCGCCGCTCACGACCCGCACGACGGACAGCAGCACGAGCAGACCGGCCAGGCCCAGCACGAGGGTGCGCGGGCGCACGCCGGTGCGCTTCTTGTCGGTGTTCGAGACGGGGGACTCGAGGGCGGTGCTCACGCGTCGGTCTCCACGGCACGCCGGACCGCGCGCTCGGCCTGGGCGACGCCGGCGCGGCGGACCGCCTCGTACGCCACGACGACGGACAGCACGATCGAGCCCTGCATGATCACGTAGATCTCCGTCGGGACGTCGATGCGCTGCAGCGTCGCCGAGGAGCGCTCGAGGAAGGCGAACAGCAGGGCGGCGAAGGCGATCCCGACGGGGGAGCCGCGGCCGAGCAGCGCGACGCCGATGCCGGTGAAGCCGAGGCCGGTCTGGAAGTCCAGGCCGTAGGAGTAGCTCTGCCCGAGCAGCTGCGGCAGGCCGACCAGGCCGGCGACGGCGCCGGACAGCAGCATCGTCACGATCGTCATCCGCTTGGCGTCCACGCCGCTCGCGACGGCCGCGGACGGGTTGAGCCCGGTGGCGCGGAGCTCGAAGCCGAAGCGGCTGCGGCTGACGACCAGCGCGTAGAGCACGCCGACCACGACCGCGACGACGAGGAAGCCGTTGAGGCGGGTGCCCTGCGGCGGGTCGATGCCGATCGCGAGCAGCAGGCCGTCCAGGTCGGGCAGCCGGGCGCTCTCCGGGAGCAGCGGCGTGCGGCTGTTGTTGCTGCCCTCCACGCGCTCCTGCAGGTAGGTGCTCAGCAGGTAGGCCGCGATGCCGCCGGCGATGACGTTCAGCATGATCGTCGAGATGACCTCGCTGACGCCGCGGGAGGTCTTCAGGACGCCGGCCACGCCGGACCACAGCGCACCGACCGCCATCGCGACGACCACGACGAAGGCGAGGTGCAGCGGGCCGGGCAGCGTGACCGCGGCACCCGCGGCGGCGGCGAGCAGGCCGGCCAGCTGGTACTGGCCCTGCACCCCGATGTTGAACAGCCCCATGCGGAAGCCGAGCGCGACGGCCAGCGCCGAGAGGTAGAGCGGCACGGCGTTGTTCACCGTGATGAGCAGCGAGCGCAGCGTCGTGCCCTCGGTGAGCATCCGCGCGTAGACGGTGAAGGGGTTGCTCCCGCTGGCCAGCAGGGCGAGGGAGGAGACGGCGATCGCCACCAGCGCCGCGAGCAGGGGAGCGGCGACCGCGAGCAGCAGCCGGCGCGGGTCGAACCGGGGCGCGCGGGGGGCGGGCGCCGGCGGCACCGGCTCCGTGCGCTCGTCCGCGAGCAGGCTCACGCCGCGCCCTCGCCGGAGTCCGCGCCCGTCATCGCGCTGCCGAGCGACTCGGGCGTCGTCGTCGCGACGGGTCGAGCGTCGCGACCAGCCGGCCGCGCAGCATGACGACCAGGGTGTCGGACAGCCCGATCAGCTCCTCGAGGTCGGCGGAGACGAGCAGCACCGCGAGCCCGTCGCGGCGGGCGGCGCGGACGTGGTCCCACACGGCGGCCTGCGCGCCGACGTCGACGCCGCGGGTCGGGTGCGAGGCGACGAGCAGCGACGGGCCGTCGCTCATCTCGCGGCCGATGACCAGCTTCTGCTGGTTGCCGCCGGACAGCGCGAACGCCGGGACGTCGATGCCGGGCGTCTTCACGCCGTACTCGCGCACGATCCGCTCGGTGTCGGCGCGGGCGGCCCGGCGGTCGATCCACGGGCCCCTGGCGTTGAGGCTTGCGGCGCTGGTGGCCCAGGACGCGGTTCTCCCAGAGGGGCGCGGGCAGCAGCAGTCCCTGCCGGTGCCGGTCCTCCGGGACGTAGCCGATGCCGCTCTCGCGCCGCTCGCGGGTGGACAGCCCGGCGAGGTCGCGGTCGCCGAGCCGGACGACGCCCGGTGGCGGCGCGCAGGCCGAGCAGCGCCTCGACGAGCTCGACCTGGCCGTTGCCCTCGACGCCCGCGATGCCGACGACCTCGCCGCGGCGGACCTGCAGCGAGACGTCCTCGACGACCGCGCGGCCGGCCGGGTTGCGCACGGTGAGGTCGCTGCACGTCGAGCTCGACGACGTCGGTGACGGTCGACTCGCGGGTCTCGGGCGTCGGCAGCGCGCTGCCGACCATCAGCTCGGCGAGCTGGCGCGGGCGTGACGTCGCGCGGCGACACCGTCGTCACGGTCGTGCCCTGGCGCAGGACGGTCACGGCGTCGGCGACGCGCAGGACCTCGTCGAGCTTGTGGCTGATGAAGATGCACGGCGACGCCCTCGGCGCGCAGGCCCGCGAGCGAGGCGAACAGCTCGTCGACCTCCTGCGGCACGAGCACCGCGGTCGGCTCGTCGAGGATCAGCACCCGGGCGCCGCGGTAGAGCACCTTGAGGATCTCGACCCGCTGGCGGTCGCCGACGCCGAGGTCCTCGACGAGCGCGTCGGGGTCGACGCCGAGGCCGTACCGGCCGGACAGGTCGAGGATGCGTGCGCGGGCCGCGCCGACGTCCAGGCGCCCGCGGCGCTTCGGCTCCGCGCCGAGCACGACGTTCTCGAGGACGGTCAGGTTGTCGGCGAGCATGAAGTGCTGGTGCACCATGCCGATCCCGGCCGCGATGGCGTCGCCGGGGTTGCCGAAGCGGACGGGACTCCCGTCGACCTCGATGGTGCCCTCGTCGGGGCGCTGCATCCCGTAGAGGATCTTCATCAGCGTCGACTTGCCGGCGCCGTTCTCGCCGACGACGGCGTGCACCTCGCCGGCCCGGACCGCGAGGTGGACGTCGCGGTTGGCGACGACGCCGGGGAAGCGCTTGGTGATGCCCTCGAGCCGGACGACGGGCTGCTGCGCGGTGACAGCGTCGTCGGTCATGGGCGCCTTCCGGTCGGTGAGGTGGTGGCGCCCCGGCGGCGGCCCTGCGCGGGCGCCGCCGGGCGGACGGGCTACGGCGTGGTCGGGACCTTGATCTCGCCGGCGATGATCTTCTTCTTGAGGTCCTCGAGCTGCGTCGCGACGTCGTCGACGAAGCCGCCGGACGTCGGCGTAGCCGACGCCGTCGGTCGACAGGTCGAAGACGTTCTCCGCCGGGATCTGCTCGTCGTTCAGGAACTTCTTCAGCGTCTCGTACACCGCGACGTCGACGCGCTTGAGCATCGAGGTCAGGATGACCGGCTGCAGGGTCGGGTCGCCGACCGACTCGTACTGGTCGGAGTCGACGCCGATGGCCTAGCTTCTTCTTCGCGAGCGCGGACTGGAAGACGCCGATTCCCGAGCCGCCGGCAGCGGCGTAGATGACGTCCGCGCCGGCGTCGTACATGCCGTTCGCGGTCTCCTTGCCCTTGTCCGGGGAGCCGAAGCCGGAGAAGTCCGGCGGCTGGGAGAGGTACTTGACCTGCGTCTTGATGTCCGGCTTGACCTGCTTGGCGCCGGCCGCGAAGCCCGCCTCGAACTTCTTCAGCAGCGGGGTCTCGACGCCGCCGATGTAGCCGACGGTTGCCGGTCGTGCTCTTCAGCGCGGCGGCCGCGCCGACGAGGAAGGAGCCCTGCTCCTCGGCGAACAGCAGCGCCTTGACGTTGTCGGCCTTGACCGAGGCGTCGTCGACGATGAAGAAGGTCGTGTCGGGGAAGTCGGTGGCGACGGTCGCGAGCGACTCGGCGTAGGCGAAGCCGACGGCGATGACCGGGTTGAAGCCGTCCTCGGCCAGCTGGCGCAGGTTGTCGCCGCGGTCGCTGCCGGAGGCGTTGGGGCTGAGCTCCTCGCTCTCGAACGCCGAACTCCGCCTTGGCCTTGTCCAGGCCCGCGGTGGCGGAGTCGTTGAAGGACTTGTCGCCGCGGCCGCCGACGTCGTAGGCCAGGCCGACCTTGAGCGTCGGACTCGGCGGCGGTGGAGGTGGTCGGCTCAGCGGTCGTCGCGACCCGGTGTCCGAGTCGTTGGAGCCGCAGGCCAGCAGGCCAGGCTGGCGACGGTGAGCGCGGCGGCGAGGCGCAGGCGGCCGTTCGCAGTTCGGCGCAAGGGGTTCTCCAGAGGTCTGAGGGGTGGGGCGGTCGACCGACGCTAGTGGCCGATGCGGGCCGCCCGGGGTCGTACGGCGCTATGTCCGGGTCACGACTTCGCCTCGGTGCAGGATGGAGCGGGTAGCGCCTCCGGCCCTGCCGCAGGGGCCTCCCACGGCCCGCGGCTACGGAGCCTGCTGCGCACGCCGGGGGCCCGCGCCTTCACCCCCGCGGCGCTGCTCGGGCGGATGCCGATCTCGATGCTGGGCATCGGGACGGTGCTGCTCGTGGAGGACCGTCGCGGCTCGTACGCCCTCGCCGGGCGTGGTCAGCGCGGCGTACGCGCTCGGGGCTGGCCGCGCTCGGGCCGCTGGGCTGTCGCGCCTGGTCGACCGGCTCGGCCAGCGGCGGGTGCTGCCGGCGGCGCTCGTCGTCGAGCGCCGCGGGGATCCTCGCGCTCGTGCTGCTCGCCGGCAGCGACGCCCCGGCGTGGTCGCTGGTGGCCGTCGCGGGCGTGACCAGCCTGGCGGCCTTCGCAGCTCGGGTCGTGCGTGCGTGCCCGCTGGAGCGCGACCCTCGCCGCGGTCGGCCGGTCCGCCGAGGTGCAGCGGGCCTACGCGTGGGAGGCCGTCGTGGACGAGGTCGTCTTCGTGCTCGGGCCGCTGCTCGTGGTCATCGGAGCGCTGGTCGACCCGGCCGTCGGGCTCGGCCTGGCGCTGCTGCTGTGCGTCGCCGGCACCAGCTGGCTGGTCGCGCAGCGGTCCACGGAGCCGCCGGTGCTGACGGTCGCCGGGCACCGCGGCCGCTCGGCCCTGCGCGAGCGCGGCGTGCCCGTGCTCGTCCTGTCGCTGGTGTTCGTCGGCGTGCTGTTCGGGACGGTCGAGGTCTCGATGGTCGCCTTCGCGGAGGAGCGCGGCAGCACCTCGGGGGCCGGCCTGCTGCTCGCCCTCGTCGCCGGCGGCAGCGCGCTGGCGGGCCTGGCGTACGGCGCGTTCCACTGGGTGTCACCGCTGCCGCGGCGGTACGTCCTGTCGCTGCTCGGCCTCGCGGCCGGGCTGCGTCCCGCTGCTGCTCGCGCCGACGGTGCCGCTCATGGCGCCGGCGGCCCTGCTGGCCGGCATCGCCATCAGCCCCACGCTCATCGCGGCGTTCGCCTTCGTCGACGTGCTGGTGCCGGCGCCGGCCCGCACCGAGGGCTTCAGCTGGCTGAACAGCGGCCTCGGGCTCGGCGTCGCGGCCGGCTTCGCCGTCTCCGGCGCGGTGGCCGACGGCGCCGGCGCGCGGACGGCGTTCCTCGTGGCGCTGGGCGCCGCGCTGGCCGCCGGGGCGACCGCCCTGCTGGGCCGCCGCGCGCTGGGTCAGACCGGCTCGATCCAGGCGAGGTAGACCGGGCGGCCGCCGTGCGACGGCGCCCGCTCGACGAGGAACGTGCACTGCACCTCGGAGCCGTCCTTGTGCAGCACCGGCAGCTCGAGCAGGACGCCCAGGACGTGCGCCTGCCCGGTCGTCAGGTGGCGGCTGAAGCCGGCGACGTGCGCCTCGCGCAGCGCCGGCGGGATCAGCGCGACGACGCGGCGGCCGACGATGTCGGCGCGGTCCCAGCCGATGCGTGCGGGCCAGCGGCTCGCTGATCGCGATGATGCGGTTGGCGTCGTCGGCGGCGATGACGCCCTTGTCGGAGCCGGTGACGAGGGAGGCGTCCCAGTGCGGGGCGTCCGGCACGTCCCGGTCGTGCACCTGCTCGGTGAAGCGGGACTGGTCGCTCCCGGCCCACGGCGCGGCCGGCACCCCGGCGAGCTGCGCGACGACCTGCTCGCACGCCCAGTCGCGGACGGCGACGATCTCCGGCAGGCCCGGCCGCACGAGCAGCAGGTCCTGCTCGGCCAGCCGCTCGCAGGTGTCCAGCGCGTCCTGCAGGGCGCCGAAGGCCCGGCCGAGGACCGGCCGGGACGCGCAGGTGGAGGTCGACTGCGCCGGGCGCCTCCGGCAGGGGGCTGGGGTGGCCGTCCGGCACCGGCCGGCGCAGCCGCCCGGCGGCGCGGGCCTTGTCGATCTCCTCGACCAGCGCGGCCCACATGAGGTTGCGGGCCTCGTCCGCCCGCACCAGGTCCGGCGGAACCGGCAGGGCGGCGGGGTGCTCGGCGAGGAACAGCACCAGCTCGCGCAGCAGCGACTGGTGGTGCTCGCGGGCGGCCATCCACAGCGTCGTCGGCAGGCCGCGCAGCACCACCTCGTGCAGGTCGTCGGCGGCCGGGACGTCCAGCGCCTCCCACGCGCTGTCGGCGTCCCACGACGCGAGCAGGTCGTCGACCGACGGCTCCTCGGCCTCGGGCTGCTCGCCGACGCGGAACCACACGACCTTGCCGTGCGGCTCGGGGCGCACCCCGCACTCCTGCGTGAGCGCGGCGACCAGCTCGAGGCCGCGGCCGGTCGTGGCCTCGGCGCTGCGCGAGCGGCGCTGCACGGGCAGGCTCGGGTTGGCGTCGCTGACCTCCACCTGCACGGCGTCCTCGAGCACGGTCACCCGGACGACGAGCTCGGTGTGGGCGTGCAGGACGCCGTTGGTGACGACCTCGGACAGGGCCAGCTCGGCGCCGTCCGACCAGGCCTCGCGGCCCGCTGCACGCAGGCGCTCGCGCAGGAAGCGGCGGGCCGCGCGGACGCTGGCGGCGAGCGGCTCGAGGCGCAGCTCCGCCGCGGGCTGCACGAGCCCGCCGTCCGCCTCGCTCACCTGGTAGCCGCCACGACCTGCCGGAGGTACCCCGGACCGGGGCCCCTCACTCCTTCGTGAGGTTCGCGACGCGCAGCTCGCCCTTGGCCACCAGCCGGCCCTGCTCGTCGCGGATGTCGACCGTCCAGAGCTGCTGGGTGCGCCCGCGGTGGATCGGCGTCGCCGTGCCGGTCAGCACGCCCTCGCGCACGCCGCGCAGGAAGTTGGTGTGGTTGCTCGTGCCGACGACGTTGCCGCGCTCGCCGAACCACACCGCGCCGGCCACGCTCCCGAGCGTCTCCACGACCGAGCAGAGCACCCCGCCGTGCAGCAGGCCGTACGGCTGGAGCAGCTGCGGCGTGACCTCGAAGCGCCCGACGACCTCGTCCTCGGTCGCCGACACGATCTCGAGGCCCAGGTGCTTGTCGAAGCCGTCGTAGGAGAAGTCGCTCATGAGCGGACAGTACGGCGGTGTGCCGTCCCGCCGGGGAGGGCACGTCCAGGACATGCCTGAGGACCGCGAGCACACCTCCACCAGCCCGTCGGACCAGCCGGACCCCGTCCAGCCTGCGCAGGACGAGGCCGTCGCGCCGGTCCCCGCGCCGGGTCACGACGACAGCAGCGCAGGGCCGGGCGTCCGCACCGCCCAGGGCGCGAGCCCGGAGGACGGCGTGCACGCGGGGGACAAGGCAGAGGGCAGCGACAGCTCGGTCAGCAGCCCGGGCGCCTGGACGGCCCTCGCCGCGCCCGGCAAGCCGGACGGCGAGGTCGACACCCGCGGGTGAGCGCGTCCTAGAAGACCAGGATCAGCAGCAGGACGATGATGATCAGGGCGACGACGCCTCCACCGATGTACATGGGCACTCCTCCGGTACGGACGCCGCCGGGCGCGACGTGATCACGTCCTGCCCGCCACACCCGGCCGGAAGCGCCTGTCGCACGATCTTCATCCGTACGGAGCAGCCGTAGACTCGGCCGCATGACCGTCGCGGACCGTCCCGTGGACGCGTCCTCCCCGGCTGCCTCGCCGGCCGAGGCCGAGGCGGCCCGCCGCCGGACCTTCGCCGTCATCAGCCACCCCGACGCCGGCAAGTCGACCCTGACCGAGGCGCTGGCGCTGCACGCCCGGGTCATCCAGGAGGCCGGCGCGATCCACGGCAAGGCCGGCCGCAAGAGCACGGTCTCCGACTGGATGGACATGGAGAAGGCCCGCGGCATCTCCATCAGCTCGGCGGCGCTGCAGTTCGGCTACGGCGACGCGGTCGTCAACCTGCTCGACACGCCCGGCCACGCCGACTTCTCCGAGGACACCTACCGCGTGCTCGCGGCCGTCGACTGCGCGGTGATGCTGCTGGACGCCGCCAAGGGCCTCGAGCCGCAGACGATGAAGCTGTTCGACGTCTGCAGGCACCGCGGGATCCCGGTCCTGACGGTCGTCAACAAGTGGGACCGCCCGGGCCTCGAGGCGCTCGAGCTGATGGACGAGATCCGCGAGCGCACCGGCCTCGAGCCCACCCCGCTGACCTGGCCGGTCGGCATCGCCGGCGACTTCCGCGGCGTCCTCGACCGGGCGACCGGCGACTTCATCCGCTTCACCCGCACGGCGGGCGGCGCGACCATCGCGCCCGAGGAGCGGCTGCCCGCGGCCGCCGCGCTGGCCGCCGAGGGCGACGCCTGGAGCACCGCCGTCGAGGAGAGCGAGCTGCTCGAGGCGATGGGGCAGGTGCACGAGCAGTCGACGTTCCTCGCCGGCGTGACGACCCCCGTGCTGTTCGGCTCCGCGGTGCTCAACTTCGGCGTCCGCCAGCTGCTCGACACGCTGCTCGAGCTCGCCCCGCCGCCCGCGCCCCGCCCCGACGTGAAGGGCGAGCCGCGCCCGCTCGACAAGCCGTTCAGCGCCTTCGTCTTCAAGATCCAGGCCGGCATGGACAGCGCGCACCGCGACCGGCTCGCCTACGTCCGCGTCTGCTCCGGCGTCTTCGAGCGCGGCACCGTCGTCACGCACGCCGCGACCGGCAAGCCCTTCGCGACCAAGTACGCGCAGCAGGTCTTCGGCCGCGAGCGCGAGACCGTCGACCTGGCCTACCCGGGCGACGTCGTCGGCCTGGTGAACGCTTCGGCGCCTGCGGGTCGGAGACTCCCTCTACGTCGAGGACCCGGTCACCTTCCCGCCGATCCCGAGCTTCGCGCCGGAGCACTTCGCGGTCGCCCGCGCCGTCGACTCCGGCCGCTACAAGCAGTTCCGCCGCGGCATCGAGCAGCTCGAGCAGGAGGGCACCGTCCAGGTGCTGCGCAGCGACCTGCGCGGCGACCAGGCGCCGGTCCTGGCGGCCGTCGGCCCGATGCAGTTCGAGGTGGCCGAGCACCGGATGGCGGGGGAGTTCTCCGCGCCCGTGCGGCTGGACCGGCTGGAGTACACGATGGCGCGCCTCACCGACCGCGAGTGGGGCAAGGTGCTCGACCGCGAGAGCGGCGTCGAGGTCCTCGAGCGCAGCAGCGACGGCGCGGTGCTGGCACTGTTCGCCGGCAGCTGGCGGCTGGCGCGGGTGCTGCGGGACCACCCGGAGTGCGTGCTGGAGCCCCTCGTGGCAGCGAGCTCGTGACCGCCCACGTGGGGGCGCCGCTGCTGGCCGCGGTGAAGCGGCTGCTCGTCGTCGCGGCGACGGTGGCGCTGCTGGGGCACGGCGGCCTGGAGGTCGCGCCCCGCCTGGTGGCCGCGGCGACCGCCGGCACCTCCGTCGCGGCCGCGCCCGCCTCCCGCGAGGGCGCCGAGAGCGCGCCCGTCGCGCCCGTCACCACGCTGCGCACGGCCCTGGCCGCGCCGGCACCCGCGGGCGGCGGCGACACCGCCGCCGGCCCCGGCGCGACGCTCAGCGTCGCCCCGCACCTGGTCGCGCAGCCGGTCGTCCGGCCGCCGAACCCGTCGCACGTCCTCGGCGCCGGAGGGGGAGCGAGCGGCCGCGGGCCGCCCGCGACGGCAGGCACCTGAGCGTCCCTGCCCTGCACGTCCCCCTGCTTGGAGAACCCCTGTGACCCGACCGCCCGTCCTGCGAGCCCTGCTCGCCCTCGTCATCCTGGCCGTCACCGGCTACTTCGCCGTCGCCAAGGAGCCCACCCTCGGGCTCGACCTGCGCGGCGGCACGTCCATCACGCTGCAGACCAAGGACTCGCCGTCCACCAAGGCCGACGCCGAGTCGACCGACCGCGCGCTCGAGGTCCTGCGCCGCCGCGTCGACGCCCTGGGCGTCTCGGAGCCCACGCTGGCCCGCTCCGGCAGCAACCGGATCATCGTCGAGCTGCCCGGTGTCCAGGACGCCGCGGCGGCCGCCGCCTCCATCGGCCAGACCGCGCAGCTGACCTTCCACCCGGTCCTCGGCCCGGGCGACCCGTCGCAGGTGGTCGGCGTGCAGCCGGACGCCACGCCGGCACCGGGCTTCTCCGCCGGCCCCAGCGCCGCGCCGGCAGCCTCGACCGCAGCCTCGACCGCAGCCTCGACCGCGCCCTCGGCCGCCGTGGTCCAGCCCGCCCCGAGCGCGACCACGAACGGGCGCGCCCTGCCCGAGGCGCTCACCACGCAGGCGCAGCCGTCGGCGGCCCCCTCCGCCGCCGCCCCCGCCGCCTCTACGGCCGCCTCCGCCCAGCCGACGCCGCGCCCCAGCGGCGAGGCCGAGCTGCGCGACGACCCGATCGACCTCGACACCAGCAAGCCGAGCACCGTCGTCGACGAGAGCGGCGTCCCGATCCAGATCGGCCCGGCCTCGCTCACCGGCGAGGAGGTCGGCGACGCCGCGGCGACCGTCGACCAGCAGACAGGCACCCAGCGCTACGTCTCCGTCGACTTCCGCGGCGACGGCGGCCGCAAGTGGGAGGCGCTGACCGGCGCCGCGGCGTGCAACCCGCCCGGCGACGACAAGCGCCGCGTCGCCATCGTGCTCGACGGCCAGGTCATCAGCAGCCCGCAGGTCGCCGAGGACGTGCAGTGCAACATCGGCATCCAGGGCGGCTCGACGCAGATCACCGGCAGCTTCACCCAGCAGGAGGCCGACCAGCTCGCGGTCCTCATCAAGGGCGGTGCCCTGCCGGTGCCCGTCGAGATCATCTCGCGCAGCACCGTCGGCCCGTCGCTCGGCCAGGAGGCCATCGACAGCTCCATCGAGGCCGGCATCATCGGCCTGACGCTCACCGCGCTGTTCCTGATCCTCGTCTACCGCTTCGTCGGCTTCCTGGCCGCCGCCGCGCTCGCCTCGTACGGCCTGATCTCGTACGGCACGCTCGTCGCGCTCGGGGCGACCCTGACGCTGCCCGGTCTGGGTGGTCTGCTGCTGTCGGCGGGTCTGGCCATCGACGCCAACGTCCTCGTCTTCGAGCGCGCGAGGGAGGAGTACGCCGCATCGCGCCACAAGCGGCTGCTGCCCTCGCTGGACAACGGCTTCAGCAAGGCGTTCAGCGCCATCGCCGACTCCAACGTGACGACGCTGCTCGCCGCCGGCCTGCTGTTCGTGCTGGCCTCCGGCCCGGTCCGCGGCTTCGGCGTCACGCTCGTCATCGGTGTGCTCGCGTCGGTGGTCTCGGCGCTGCTGGTCACCCGCGTGCTCACGGAGTTCGGCGTGAAGCGCGGCCTGCTGAGCAAGCGCCCGCAGCTGACCGGCCTGGCCTCGCTCGGCCGCTTCCGCACCTGGCTCGAGCTCAAGAAGCCCGACCTGATGCAGCACAGCAAGAAGTACCTCGTGGTCACCAGCGTCGTGCTGCTGCTCGCGGTCGCCGGCATGTTCGTGCGCGGCTTCAACTTCGGCGTCGAGTTCACCGGCGGCCGGGTCGTGGAGTACGCCACCTCGCAGGACGTCAGCGTCACCGAGGCGCGCCGGGCCGTCGAGCAGGCAGGCTTCCCGACCGCGGTCGTCCAGGAGAGCAACCAGGAGAACATCACCGTCCGCACGGCGAAGATCACCGACGCTGAGGTGGAGAAGGTCCGCACCGCGCTGGCCGAGGTCGGCGGCGACGTCACCATCAACGCCGACGACCTCATCGGCCCGACGCTCGGCAACGAGCTGCGGACCAAGGCCATCATCGCGCTGCTCATCGCGCTCGCCGCGCAGCTGGCCTACCTGGCGGTCCGCTTCCGGTGGACCTTCGCGGCCGGCACCGTGCTCGCGATGTTCCACGACGTGCTCATCGTGATCGGCGTGTTCGCCTGGCTGGGCAAGCCGATCGACGGCGTCTTCCTCGCCGCCGCGCTGACGATCATCGGTGTCTCGGTCAACGACTCCGTCGTCACGATGGACCGCATCCGCGAGACCTGGGCGCTGAACCGCACGCGGCCGCTGCGCAGCGTCGTGAACGAGGCGATCATCTCGACCGCCCCGCGCACGATCAACACCGGCCTCGGCGCGTTCTTCATCCTCGGCGCGCTGACGTTCCTCGGCGGCCGGTCGCTGACCGACTTCGCGCTCGCGCTGCTCATCGGCCTGTTCGTCGGCACCTACTCCTCGGCCTTCGTCGCCAGCCCGCTGATGATGGAGTTCGAGAAGAAGAACACCGCCCCGCCGCCCATGCCCAAGCGCAAGTCCACCAGCGCCTCGTCGCGGCCGCGCCAGAAGCCGCGGCCGGCACCGCGGCCGGCGCGGGTGGCGCGCGAGGGCGGCACCGTCTAGGACAGCTCGACGACCCGAGGAGGACGAGGTGGAGGCCGACTTCCAGCTCGTCCTCCTCGTGTCGTGCGTGGTGCTGCTCGTCGCCGTGCTGGCGGTCCGGCTGGCCAGCCGGACGGGGCTGCCCGCGCTGCTCATCTACCTCGGCCGTCGGGCTGCTCATCGGTGAGGCCGGGCTCGGCATCGAGTTCTCCGACTACGCGCTGACCGCCGAGCTGGGGCTGGTCGCCCTGGCGCTGATCCTGGCCGAGGGCGGCCTGACCACGCGCTGGTCGACCGTGCGGCCGGTGCTGCCGTTCGCCACCGTCCTCGCGACGGTCGGCGTGGCCGTGAGCGTCGCCGTGGTGGCCGGGCTGTCCTACGCCGTGCTCGGGGTGGACGCCCGCACGGCCGTGATCCTCGGCAGCGTCGTGGCGTCCACCGACGCGGCCGCCGTCTTCAGCGTGCTGCGCCGGCTGCCGCTGAAGAGCCGGATCAGCGCGGCGCTGGAGGCCGAGTCCGGGCTCAACGACGCGCCCGTCGTCGTGCTGGTGGTGCTGGCCAGCTCCGACGCCTGGGCCAGCACCTCGCTGGTCGAGGGCGTGCTGCAGGTCGTGCTCGAGCTGGCCGGCGGCGCGCTGCTCGGCCTGGTCGTCGGGCGCGTCGGGCGCGAGGTCCTGTCGCGGGCGGCGCTCGCGGCGGCCGGCCTCTACCCGCTGGCCACCGTGGCGCTGGCGCTGCTGGCCTTCGCCGCGGGCGAGGTGCTGCACGTGAGCGGCTTCCTGGCCGTCTACCTCGCCGCGCTGGTGCTCGGCAACAGCCCGCTGCCGCACCGGCGCGCCGTGCTCGGCTTCGCCTCGTCCACCGCGCTGCTCGCCGAGGCCGGGCTGTTCGTGCTGCTCGGGCTGCTGGCGTCCCCGGACCGGCTGCTGCCGGCGCTGCCCGAGGCGCTGCTCATCGGGGCAGCCGCCACCTTCGTGGCCCGCCCGCTGGCGGTGCTCGTGTCGGCCGCGCCGTTCCGGCTGCCCTGGCGCGAGCAGGCGTTCCTGTCCTGGGCCGGGCTCCGGGGGGCGGTGCCGATCGTCATCGCCACCATCCCGGTCACCGAGGGGCTGCCCGGCGCCGAGCGGGTCGTCGACGTCGTCTTCGTCCTCGTGATCGTCTACACGCTGGTGCAGGCGCCGACCCTGCCCTGGGTGGGCCGCCGGCTCGGCGTCGTGGACAGCGGCCAGGCGCTCGACGTGGAGGTCGAGACGGCCCCGCTCGAGCAGATGCGGGCCGACCTGCTGCAGCTGCGGGTCGACCCCGGCTCGCGGCTGCACGGGGTCTACGTCGAGGAGCTGCGCCTGCCGCCGGGCGCGCACGTGACGCTGATCGTGCGCGAGGGGCGGCCGCTGGTGCCCGGCCTGAACACCCACTTCGTCACCGGCGACCAGGTGCTCGTCGTCGCCACCAGCGCGGTCCGCGACGCCGCGGAGGCCCGGCTGCGGGCCGTGGCCCGCAGCGGGAAGCTGGCCCGCTGGAACGGTGAGACCGGTGCGTGAGTTGCACCAGGCAGACACCCCCGACGCCGCCCCCTGACCCGATGGAGCCCCGCGATGTGGAGCCTGCGCAAGAAGCCCGACATGCCGACCCGCGAGTCCGCCCTCCCGGGCCGTCCCACGCCCCTGCAGGTGCCCGCGGCGCACGAGGTCCTGGGCACCTCCCTGACCGGCCCGTGGCCCGAGGGCAGCGAGGTGCTCTACGTCGGGGATGGGCTGCTTCTGGGGCGCCGAGCGCATCTTCTGGCAGATCCCGGGCGTCGTCTCGACGGCCGCCGGCTACGCGGGCGGGTTCACCGAGAACCCGACGTACGAGGAGACCTGCACCGGCCTGACCGGCCACACCGAGGCCGTGCAGGTGGTCTACGACCCGGAGCAGGTCGACGTCGACGTGCTGCTCAAGGCGTTCTGGGAGAACCACGACCCGACCCAGCTCAACGGCCAGGGCAACGACCACGGCACGCAGTACCGCACCGCGATCTACCCGACGACCCCGGAGCAGCTCGCGGCGGCGCAGGCCTCGCGCGAGCGCTACCAGGCGGCGCTCACCGCCCGCGGCTACGGCGAGATCACCACCGAGATCACGCCGTTCAGCGAGGCCGGCCCCTGGTACTACGCCGAGGCCTACCACCAGCAGTACCTGCACAAGAACCCCGGCGGCTACTGCAACCACGGCTTCTGCCAGGTGGCGTACGACCGGCAGGGCTCGACGGGCGTCTCGGCCTGATCTTGACGGGCGGGCGCACACTGCCGGCATGGCTGACAACCCGTACGCCGTGCCGCTGGAGGAGCTCGACGCCGTGCACGTGACGGGCGCCGAGCTGGTCGAGGAGCAGCCCTTCCCGCTGCGCTGGGCCGCCGTCGGCCTGCCGCTCGTGCACCCGTTCGGCGACGGCGGCGGGGACGCCGACGGGGACTAGGGCTGGACCGTCAGCCGCAGGCGGAACGTGCTGCTGGTCGCGTCACCGCTGCCGGTGACGCCGAAGGCCTGCAGGACCGCGGCATCCGCGGCGTCCTCGCCCAGGTCCTGCCCGGCCAGCTCGAGCGCGCGGGCGATGTCGACGTAGAGCAGGTAGCCCGCGTCCTCGGCGTCCGGCACCGCGGTGCGGAAGGCCCGGCTGTCGCCGAGGCCGCCGTCGTCGCCGCTGATGGCCTCCAGCGCCTCGGGGGAGGTGCCGGCGGCGAGCCCGCCGTCCACCTTGCGCAGCACCGACGCGATGTCCTGTCCGCCGGTGAGGGTCTGCGCGAGCACCAGCGCCTTCTCGTAGGCCGCGTCGACGTCGTCGGTGCGGGAGCGCAGGGCGACGTCGGCTTCGCCGAAGACGCCGACCACGGTCTCGTCGCCGAGCAGCGTGCGCAGGTCGCCGGGCAGCTCGAGGCCCAGGTCGCGCGCGCTGCTGGTGATGCCGAGCGGGTCGTCGTCGCCGTAGACGGTGTCGAACAGCTCGGCCAGGCCCGAGCCGAGGTTCGTGACGGACAGGGCGCCGACTGTCCCGGCCGGCAGGCCGCGCACGAGGTCGCTGCCCTTGCCGCCGCCGACCGGGTCGTCGAGCTGGAAGGGCGACTCCAGGTCGATCGCCTTGCCGACCAGCTCGACGTGGTCCTTGCCCGCGTGCACGCCGGCGACCACGGTGCCGCCGAGCGCGAGGTCGGTCTCCAGGCCGTACGCCTCGGCCGCCTGGTCGCGCGCCTCCTGCGGGAGCGCGCCGTAGACCGCGTCGAGGTCGGCCCACAGCGTGACGATCTGGTCGCCGTCGAGGGCGTCCATCCCGTCCTTCCACGACGCGGTGTCGGCGAGGACCTCCTTGGTGCGGGCGGCGTCGTCGACCAGCTCCTGCGTCGGCCCGATCAGCACGTAGTCCGCCTTCTCGGAGAAGGCGTAGAAGGCGTCCTCGCCGTCGCCCTCGTCCAGCAGGCCGCCCTCGAGGGCTGCCTCGGCCTTGCTGCGGTCGGTGAAGGCGACGGCCACCAGCGGCTGCGGCTCGTCCCCGGCGGGCACGAAGGCGGCGCCGACGCGGTCGCCGATCCACGGCTGGACGTCCTTCTCGTAGTCGACCGTGCCGTCCTTCTCGAACAGCGCCGACAGCAGCTGGTCCTTGACGCTGTCCTCGTCCTCGACGGCGTCGCTGGTGGACGGGAAGCGCTCGGCCAGCCGGTAGACCGCGATCTTCTGCCCGGCGGCGGGGTCGAGGTCGAGCTTGACCAGGCCGATCGCGTCCGCCGGCAGGACGTCCTCGGGCTGGGCGCCCCCGCCCCCGAGGAACGCCGCGAAGGCGACTGCGGAGCCGGCCACGGCGACCGCTCCGGCGCCGACCAGCGCGATGACCAGGCCGCTCGCCCGGCCGCGGCGGCGGGCCGGTTCCGGAGCGCCGAGCACGTCGAACGCGGCGGGCAGGGAAGGCGGGGGAGAGGTCATCGCACGGGCTTCTCTCGGACAGGCGTGCGAGGGCTGGTCCGCCGCACCGACCGGCAGCCTGCCAGGAGCAGGCCGCCCTGTCCCGGCCTGTGGACCCCCGTCCCCCGTGGCAGGCTCGTCCGGTGACCCGGCACCGCGACGCTGCGATCGCGGGCGGGGTGGCGCTGTGGGTGGTCGTGGTCCTCGGCCTCGACACCGGGGCGTCGCTGACCGGCCAGCGGCTGCTGGGCCTGCTGACCTGGGCCTGCCTGCTCTGGGCGCTGCGCGGCGAGGACCGGGCGACCCGCGTGCAGGTCGGCGTCGTCGTCGCCTACGCCACCGTCATCGAGTACGTCTTCGCCGGCTGGCTGGGCGTCTACGTCTACCGGCTGGAGAACGTCCCGGCGTTCGTGCCGCCCGGTCACGGGCTGGTCTACCTGGCGGCGTTCGCGATCGGGCGCAGCGCGTGGGCGCACCGGCACGCCCGGCCCTTCCTGCTCGCCACGCTGGTGGCCGGCGGCGGCTGGGCGGTGTGGGGCGTCACCCTCGCCGACCGGCCCGACGCGCTGGGCGCGTTCTGGTTCGGCTGCCTGCTGCTGTTCACCTGGAAGGGCCGGAGCCCGCTGCTGTACGCCGGGGCGTTCCTCGTCGTGAGCTACCTCGAGCTGGTGGGCACGTCGCTGGGCACCTGGGCGTGGCAGCCGTACGACGTCACCGGCCTGATCACGATCGGCAACCCGCCGAGCGGGATCGCCGGCGGCTACGCGTGGTTCGACGCGGCCGCGCTGTGGGCGACCCCCCGCCTGCTCCGGCGGTGGGACGCCCGTCAGAACCAGTCGGGCGCGGTGTCCAGCGACGTGGTGTCCAGGCTCTCCAGCAGCGCGAACTGAGCCGCCGTCCGCGGGAGCTCCCAGCGGAAGAAGTACCGGCCGGCCTGGCGCTTGCCGTCGTAGAAGGCGCCCTCCTTGCCGTCCGCGGCGAGCAGCTGCTCCAGCCAGATCCACGCCATCACGACGTGCCCGACGGCCTCGAGGTAGAGGCTCGCGTTGGCCAGGCTGACCTCGAGGTCGCCGGCGCTCCAGATGGCGGTCGTCGTCTTGGCGATCCGCTCGCTGGACTCCTGCAGCTGGGCCGCCAGCTCGGCGAGCTCACCCTCCTTCGCGCGCGCCGCGGTGATCGTGCGGTCCATCGTGGTCGCGAGCAGCTGCAGGCCGGCGCCGCCGTGCATGACCATCTTGCGGCCGAGCAGGTCCAGGCCCTGGATGCCGTGCGTGCCCTCGTGGATCGGGTTCAGGCGGTTGTCCCGGTAGAGCTGCTCGACCGGGTACTCGCGGGTGTAGCCGTAGCCGCCGTGCACCTGGATCGCCAGGCTGTTGGCCTCCAGGCACCACTGCGACGGCCAGCTCTTGGCGATCGGCGTCAGGACGTCGAGCAGCAGCAGGGCGTCCGTGCGGTCCTGCTCGCTCGCCCCCGTCTGCTCCTCGTCCAGCAGCCGCCCGCAGTAGAAGTTCAGCGCGAGAGCGCCCTCCACGTAGGACTTCTGGGCCAGCAGCATCCGCTTCACGTCGGCGTGCTGGATGATCGGGACCTGCGGGCTGGCCGGGTCCTTGGCGCTGACCGGGCGCCCCTGCGGACGGCCCTTCGCGTAGTCCAGCGCGTGCAGGTAGCCGGTGTAGCCGAGCGCCGTGGCGCCGAGACCCACGCCGACGCGAGCCTCGTTCATCATGTGGAACATGTACTTGAGCCCCTGGTGGGGCTCGCCCACGAGGAAGCCGACGGCACCCGGCTGCCCGCCCGGGGTGAACCTGCCCTCGCCGAAGTTGAGCAGGGTGTTCACGGTGCCGCGGAAGCCCATCTTGTGGTTCAGGCCGGCCAGGACGACGTCGTTGCGCTCGCCCGACCCCGGCAGGACCTTGGGCACGATGAACAGCGAGATGCCCTTCACGCCGGCCGGTCCGCCCGGGATCTTCGCGAGCACGAGGTGGACGATGTTCTCGGTCAGGTCGTGGTCGCCGGCGCTGATCCACATCTTGTTGCCGAACAGCCGGTAGCTGCCGTCGTCCTGCGGCTCGGCCCGCGTCGTGACGTCGGACAGGCTGCTGCCGGCCTGCGGCTCGGACAGGCACATGGTGCCGAACCAGCGGCCCTCGACCATCGGTCGGACGTAGGTGTCGACCTGCTCCTGGCTGCCGTGGGCGAGCAGCAGGTTGGCGTTGCCGATGGTCAGGAAGGGGTAGCTGCTCGTCCCGACGTTGGCCGCCTGGAACCACGCGAAGACCGCGTTGCCGATGACGGTCGGCAGCTGCAGGCCGCCCAGGTCCTCGTCCAGCGTCCCGCCGAGCAGGCCTGCCTCGGCGAAGACCTCCAGCGCCCGCTTGACCTCCGGGATCATCGTGACCCGCTCGCCGTCGAAGGTCGGCTCGTGGGCGTCGGCCTTGCGGTTGTGCGGGGCGAAGTGGTCGGTCGCGATCTGCTCCGCCAGGTCGAGGACGTCGTCGAACGTCTCCCGGCTGTGGTCGGCGTGCCGCACGCGCGACGTCAGGCTCAGGACGTCCAGCCACTCGTAGAGCAGGAAGTCGAGGTCGCGGCGGTTCAGCAGCAGGCTGGGCATGCGCCGAGCCTAGGTCCGGCGCTCCAGCTCGACGTCGACGGCGGCCAGGTCGTCGCGCAGCTGCGCGGCCTGCTCGAACTGCAGGTCCTGCGCGGCCGCCGCCATCTGCCGCTCGAGGTCGGCGCGCTGCTGCTGGAGCTGCTGCACGGTCCGGCTGGCGAGCTGCACCGCGCTCGTGCCGATGAGGACCGCACCGTCCTCGGTGAGCAGCGGCTGGCGCTCGGGGGCGGCGCCGATGTGGTGGTGCCGGCCGGTCTCGTCCTGCTTGTAGGTGCGCGACCGCTTGCGCACCAGGTCCCGCGCGCTGGGCCGCTCCTCGCTCATGCGGGTACCGGGGCCTCGGCCTCGGCGGGGTCCAGCCGGGCCAGCACGGCGACCGCCGCCAGCACGACGAGGCCGCCCACCACCTGCACGCCGCCCAGCCGCTCGCCGAGGACGAGCGCCGCCACCGCGATGCTCACCACCGGCTCCACCGTGCTGATGACCGCCGTGTCGGACGGCCCGAGCAGGGCCAGCGCGGCGAAGAAGGTGGTCACCGCGACCACGCCCCCGACCAGCGCGACGCCGCCGAGGGCCAGCCAGGCCCCCGGCGCGCTCGGCAGCTGCGGGCGGGTGACCAGCGCCAGCACGCCCATGACCCCCGAGCCGGCCAGCAGCACCGTCGCCGACATCGCGAACGGCCCGACGCCGTGCACCCGGCTGCTGACCAGGATGTACGCGGCGTAGACGAGCGCCGAGCCGAGGCCCAGCGCGATGCCGAGCCCCTGGCCGCCCTGCACCGGCCCGATCGTCAGCACGGTGCCGACGGTCGCCACCGCCACGGCGACCAGGGCCAACGGGCGTGGGCGGTCGCGCAGGAGGAGCGCGCCGAGGACGACGACCAGCGCCGGGTAGAAGTAGAGGAGCAGGCTGGTCAGCCCGGCCGAGATCCGCTCGAGGGCGAAGAAGTAGCAGAGCGACATGCCCACGTAGCCGATCCCGCCGAGGGCCAGCAGCATCCTGCGCTCCCGCCCGCGGGGGAGCGGCTCTCCGCGCAGGCGGGCCAGCGCGAGCAGCACCGTCGCGGCGAGGGCGAACCGGACGGCCAGCACACCGATCGGCTCGGCCCCGTCGTCGTACACGACCTTGGTGAGCACCGGCATGACGCCGAACGAGGAGGCGCTCACGAGGGCCAGCCCGACGCCGAGCAGCCGGCGGCGGCGCAGCTCCTCGGTCACCCGGACGACGCTAGTGCGCAGGACGGTCCGCGGCGTGGCTCCCGGTCCGCGGGGCGTCCGGTCCCTACCTTCAGGTCATGGCCAGAGGGCGGCACGTGCGACGGTCCGGGCTCCTGTCACGTCTGTGGCCGCAGCGCCGCCGGCGCGCCGCTGCGCTGGAGCGCGAGGTGGCCCGGCTGCGGTCGCTCGCCGACCTCACGGCCGCCGCCTCCAGCCAGGCGATGGTCCGGGCGGCGTCCGCCTCGCACGCCGCCGTCGGCGCCGAGCTGCGCGCGGTGCGGGCGGAGTCGGCCCTGTCGCAGGCCCGCGACGAGGTGGCCGGGCTGCGCAGCGAGCTGGCCGCGCTGCGCGAGGAGCTGGTGTGGGCGTTCGCCGCCCGCGCGGCGGAGCCGAAGGTCGTCGACCTCACGCAGGGCGCGACCCGGACGGCCTGACCGGCACCAGCCCGGCCGAGACCGCGTGCAGCAGCACCGCGGCGCCGCCGAACACCAGCAGCCGCAGCGTGACTGCCGGCCCACCGGCGACGACGAGCAGCGCCGAGCCGTGCAGGGCGGCAGCCACCGCGGTGCCCGGGCGGCGCAGCCGCGGCACCCACGGGGTGACCACCAGCAGGACCTCCACCGCGACCAGTCCGACGCCCAGGGCGACCACCACCGCGAGCGGCAGGGACGGCCGCAGCGCCAGGGTGAGGACGGTCCCGCTCAGGTACGCCTCGTTGAGCTTGGCGAGCGCGGCGATGCCGTAGAGCGCGCTGAGCTGCGTGCGCCAGAGCAGCAGCCGCTCGCCGTCGTCGCGGGTGACCGTCGCGACGAGGGCGACGGCGACGAGCAGCACCAGGTGCTGGCGGCGCAGCTCGACCGGCGCGGTCGCGAGCACGCCCAGGCCGCCGGCCAGGACGAGCAGCCAGCCCTCGCGGCCGAGCAGGAGCAGCACGCCGCCGAGGACGAGCGCGGCCAGGACGAGCGGCGGGGCGCCGAGCAGGTCGGTGGCCTTGAGCAGGACCAGCGCGCCGACCACCCGCCCGGCGGTCAGCACCGGAAGGTGCCGGCGGCCGTGCCGTCCCGGCGGACGGCCACCAGGTCGGGGTGCCGGGCGCACAGCCGGTCCGGGACCGTTCGGCCGACGTCGACGGCGCGGACGACCGGCGGCAGTCCCCGGACGTCGAGCGGCCGCTCGCGCCCGCCGGCGTCCACGCCGGTGTAGCGGGCCGCTGGCACCGAGCTGTACATCTGCCACGAGGCGGGCCGCTCGGTGACGGCCCGGCTGCCCTCGTCAGCCCAGCGCGTGAGGAGCATCGTCAGCGGCAGCCCGACCTGCAGCGCCACGACGGCGAGCACGAGCGGACGGGGGCGCACCGGACCATCCTGCGGGCGGTCGCCGTACCTTGCTCCGCCATGAGCACCCGCGTCGCCCTCGTCACCGGCTCGTCCTCCGGCATCGGGGCGGAGGTCGCCCGCCGGCTCGCCGCCGACGGCCTGCACGTCGTCGTGAACTCCCGGTCCTCCGTCGAGGCCGGGGAGGCCGTCGCGCAGGAGGTCGGCGGGAGCTACCTGCAGGCCGACGTGGGCGACCCGGAGGCGGCGCGCGCCCTCGTCGCGCAGGTCGTCGAGCAGCACGGCCGGCTCGACGTGCTGGTCAACAACGCCGGCACCACCGAGCTGATCCCGCACGCCGACCTCGCCGCGGCGACGCCGGAGGTGTGGCGGCGGCTGTACGAGGTGAACGTCATCGCGCCGTTCGTGCTCGTGACCGCGGCCGAGCAGGCGCTGCGCGCGGCGGCGCCGGGCTGCGTCGTCAACGTGTCCAGCCTCGCGGGCGTGCGGCCCGTCGGCAGCTCCATCCCGTACGCCGCGAGCAAGGCCGCGCTGAACCACACGACCCGGCTGCTCGCCTCCGCGCTCGGGCCGGACGTGCGCGTGAACGCGGTCGCTCCCGGCCTCGTGGACACGCCGTGGACGCAGGACTGGGACACCGTCCGGCAGTACGTCCACGCGCAGGCGCCGCTGAGGCGCTCGGCGTCACCGGGCGACGTCGCGGAGGTCGTGATGGGCCTCGTGCGCTCGACCTACGTCACCGGCGAGGTCGTCGTGGTGGACGGCGGGCTAGGCCTGCGCTAGCCGCGCGAGCACCTGGTCGTGCAGCAGCCCGTTGCTGCACACCGCGCTGCCGCCGTCGGGGCCGGCCGCGCCCGACAGGTCGGTGAAGCGGCCGCCGGCCTCCTCGACGACGACCTGCAGCGGCGCGAGGTCCCAGAGCGACACCTCCGGCTCGAAGCTCGCGTCGACCGCGCCCTCGGCCACCAGCACGTGCGACCAGAAGTCGCCGTACGCCCGCGTGCGCCACACGTCTCGGGACAGCTGCAGCAGGCCGGGCAGCCGGCCCTGCTCCTCCCAGCCGGTGAGGCTGGAGTACGAGACGGACGCGTCGGCCAGGTCCGCGACGCCGCTCACCCGCAGCCGCCGCTCCTGCGCCGCCGGCCCGGGTGAACGCACCGAGGCCGCGGGCGGCCCACCAGCGGCGGCCCAGCGCCGGCGCGCTGACGACGCCGACGGTGACCACGCCGTCCTCCTGCAGCGCGACCAGCGAGGCCCACACGGGGACGCCGCGCACGAAGTTCTTGGTGCCGTCGACCGGGTCGACCACCCAGCGGCGGGGGCCGGTGCCGGTCTGGCCGTCCTCCTCGCCCAGCACGGCGTCGTCGGGCCGGCGCTCGGCCAGCAGCGACCGGATCGCCTGCTCCACAGCCATATCCGCGTCGCTGACCGGCGTCAGGTCGGGCTTGCTCTCGACGACGAGGTCGAGCGCGCCGAAGCGCGCCAGGGTGATGGCGTCCGCCGCGTCGGCCAGCTCGTGCGCCAGCGCGAGGTCGTCCTCGAGGCTCACGCGGGACCGAGCACGAGCGAGCCGTTGTGGCCGCCGAAGCCGAACGAGTTGCTGATCGTCGGGCCGGGCTCCCACGCCCGCGGCTCGAGCACGACGTCGACCTCGAGGGCGGGGTCGACCTGCGTGGTGCCCATCGTCGGCGGCAGCTCCCGGTGCACGAACGACAGCAGGACGCTCGCCGCCTCGAGCGCGCCGGCTGCGCCGAGGCCGTGACCGGTGACGCCCTTGATGCTCGACACCGGGACCGCGCCCGGCCCGAAGACCGTGCGCACCGCGGAGGCCTCCGCCGCGTCGTTCAGCGGCGTGCTGGTGCCGTGCGCGTTGACGGCGCGTACGTCCGACGGCTGGAGCTCGGCGTCCTCGAGCGCGAGCCGCATGCAGGCGGCCGCGCCGGCGCCGCCGGGGGAGGGCGCGGTGATGTGGTGGGCGTCGCAGGTGGACGCCGCGCCGAGCACCTCGCCGTAGACGCGGGCGCCGCGGGCGAGCGCTGCCTCCCGCTCCTCGAGCACGAGCACGGCCGCGCCCTCGGCGATGCAGAACCCGTCCCGGCCGGCGTCGAACGGGCGCGACAGCCCGGTCTTCGACAGCGCCGTCATGACGGTGAACGCCGCGACCGTGGTGGGGGTCATGGACGACTCCGCCCCGCCGGCCAGCACCACGTCGCAGCGGCCGTCGGCCACCATCCGCGCGCCGGCCGACACCGAGTGGGTGCCCGCGGCGCAGGCGGTGGTCAGCGTCTCGGACGGCCCCTGGAAGCCGTAGCGGAGCGAGACGGCCGCAGCGCCGGCGTTCGGCATGACCATCGGGATGGTGAACGGCGACACCCGGCCGGGGCCGCGGGCGGCCAGGACGCCGACCTGGGTCTCGAGGGTGCCGACGCCGCCGATGCCGGTGCCGAGCTGCACGCCGACCCGCGAGGCGGCCACGTCCGGCACGTCACCGCAGTCGTCCAGCGCCATCTGGGCTGCGGCGACGGCGAAGTGGGTGAAGCGGTCGAGGTGGCGCGCCTCCTTGCCGGAAAGCCACGGCGACGGGTCGAAGTCCTCGACCGTGCGCTCGCGCCGGGCGGCGGGCGTCGTCTGCAGGCCCTTCCAGAAGGCGTCCAGCCCGATGCCCGCGGGGGACACGACGCCGATGCCGGTGACCACGACGCGGCGGGGGGCGGGAGCGGCGCGCACGGCTCAGACCTGCCCTGCGGTGTCCGGGCTCGTGGCGCTCACCAGGCGCCCGACCAGCTCGTCGACCATGCCGTACGTCCGGACGTAGCCCCAGGCGTCCTCGGGCAGCGCGATGCCGAAGGCGTCCTCGATCGTCATGCCCCACTCGATGGCGGCCAGGCTGTCGATGCCGAGGTCGTCGGTGAGCAGGGCGTCCATCCGCAGCTCGGCGGGGCTGACGGACAGCTGCTCGGCCGACAGCTCCAGCAGCCGTGCGGACAGGTCGGCGGGCGTGGTCACGAGGGGCGATGCTAGTTCCGGCACTGGCAGGATCGCCGCGTGAGCACCGCCTTCGTCTTCCCCGGCCAGGGGTCGCAGCGCCCCGGCATGGGTGCGCCGTGGGAGGGCTCGGCCTGCTGGTCGCTCGTGGAGGAGGCCTCCGACCTGCTCGGCCGCGACGTCGGGCGGCTGCTCCTGCACGCCGACGCGGAGGAGCTGCGGGCCACCCGCGAGGCGCAGGTGACGACGTTCCTGGTGTCGCTGCTGGTCTGGGAGACGCTGCACGACCTGCCGGACGTGAGCGTCGTCGCGGGCCACTCGCTCGGCGAGCTCACCGCCCTGGTCGCCGGCGGTGTCCTCACCTGCGACGACGGGCTGCTGCTCGTGGCCGAGCGCGGAGCCGCGATGCAGGCCGCCGCCGACGCCGCACCCGGCACCATGGCCGCCGTGCTCGGGCTGCCCGACGAGCAGGTCGTGGCCGTGCTCGAGGGCGTCGACGGCGTCTGGCCGGCGAACTACAACGCGCCCAGCCACGTGGTGGTCTCCGGAACCCCGGACGGCGTCGCGCGCGGAGGCGAGGCCCTCAAGGCCGCCGGCGCCCGACGCGTGCTGCCGCTGCCGGTCGGCGGGGCCTTCCACACGCCGCTCATGGAGCCGGCCCGCGCGCGTCTGGACCTGGCGCTGCGCGAGGTCACCTACGCCCACCCCGCCGTGCCGGTGCTCTCGGCCGTCACCGCGCAGCCGTACGGCCCGGACCCGGCGGCGGCCCTGTCGCAGCAGCTGACCGCGCCGGTGCGCTGGCGGCAGGTGCTGGAGGCGCTGCCCGCGCTCGGCGTCGACCGGGTCGTCGAGCTCGGCCCCGGCGGGGTGCTCACCGGCCTGGTGAAGCGGACGCTGCCCGGGGTCACGGCGGTGTCGGTCGCGACCCCGGCCGACCTCGGGCTGCTCGACTAGGTTGCGCGCCATGGAGCGCGCTGAGGTGTTGCAGGTCCTGCGGGACAAGGCCGTCGAGATGCTCGAGGTCGAGGCCGACCAGGTGCAGGAGGACAAGTCCTTCGTCGCGGACCTCGAGGTCGACTCGCTGTCGCTCGTGGAGTTCACGATGGAGCTCGAGGACCACTTCGGCATCGAGCTGCCCGAGGAGGAGCTGACCGACGTCAAGACGATCGGCGCCTTCGTCGACGTGATCCTGGGCAAGGTCAGCAGCTAGGTGGGGCTGCTCGACGGCAAGCGGCTGCTCGTCACCGGGGTCCTCACCGACCGCAGCATCGCCTTCGCCACCGCGCGGCTGGCCGCCGAGCAGGGCGCCACCGTCGTGCTCTCGTCCTTCGGCCGGCCGATGTCGCTGACGCAGCGGGTGGCCAGACGGCTGCCCGGCACCCCGCCGGTGGTGCAGCTGGACGTCGCGTCCGAGGCGGACCTGGCCGCGCTGCCGGACCGGCTCGGCGAGCACGTCGACGGCCTGGACGGGGTGGTGCACGCCATCGGCTTCGCGCCGCCGGCCGCGCTGGGCAGCGGGCTGCTCGGCACCTCCTGGGAGGACGTCGGCACCGCTCTGCAGGTGTCGACCTGGTCGTACGCCGCGCTGGCCCGCGCGTGCGGACCACTGCTCGCGGACCCGGCGTCCTACGTCGGGCTGACCTTCGACGCGCGGGTGGCGTGGCCGTCCTACGACTGGATGGGTGTGGCGAAGGCCGGGCTGGAGTCGGCGAACCGCTACCTGGCAAGGGATCTCGGGCCGCGCGGCGTGCGCGTGAACCTCGTGGCGGCGGGCCCGGTGCGGACGATGGCGGCCAAGAGCGTGCCCGGCTTCGCCGCCTTCGAGGACGTCTGGGACGACCGTGCGCCGCTCGGCTGGGACGTCGACGACGCGCAGCCGGTGGCGCGGGCGTGCGTCGCGCTGCTGTCCGACTGGTTCCCGAAGACGACGGGCTCGGTCGTCTACGTGGACGGCGGCTTCAGCGCGGTGGGTGCGTAGAACCTAGGCTCGGCCGCGTGACCACCGCGACCTCCACCCCGCCGGTGGAGCTCGCGCGCTCGCTCGCCGACGAGCTCATCCGGCCGACCGCCGAGCAGGTCGACCGGACCGTCGTCCCGCGCTCGCACCTCGACGCCTGGGGCGCCGCGGGGCTGCTCGGCCTGGCCGGACCGCGGGCGTACGGGGGTGCGGGAGCGAGCCCGGCCGTCGTGCGGGAGGTCACCGAGGTGCTGGCCGGTGCGTGCGGCGCGACGTGGTTCGTGGCCACCCAGCACGCGATGCCGCTCGCCACGGTGGCGGGCAGCGCCAACGCCGGGCTGCACGAGCGGCTGCTCCGCGGCATGTGCACCGGCTCTGTGCTGTCCGGGGTGGCCGTCGCGCAGCTGCGCCGGCCCGGTCCGCCTGCGGTCGTGGCCACCCGCACCGACGGCGGCTGGCGCGTCGACGGGCACGTCGGCTGGATGACCAGCTGGGGGCTGTGCGACGTCCTGCTGCTCGGCGCCGTGACGCCCGAGGGCGACGTCGTCCTCGCGATGGTGCCGGCCGTCGAGGGCGACGGGCTGACGGCCTCCACACCGATGGAGCTGGCCGCGATGCAGGCGACGCAGACGGTGACGCTCGACCTCGACGGCTACCTCGTGCGTGACGAGGACGTCGCCGCCGTCGTCCCGCTCGCGGACTGGCTGGCCCTCGACGCCGCCAAGACCGCGAACCCCAGCCCGCACACGTTCGGCCTGCAGCGCGAGGTGGTGCGGCGGCTCGCCGAGACCGCCTCCAGGCGCGACGACGGCACCGCGGCCGCCCTGGCGCAGCAGCTCGGGCGCGAGGGCGAGCGACTGCGCCGGGTCGCGTACACGCTGCTCGACGACGTTCCGGCACTGGAGCAGGTCGCGGACCGGCTGGCTGTCCGCGCCGCCTCGCTGGAGCTGGTCGTGCGCAGCGCCACCGCCCTCGTCGCCGCGACCGGCGGCTCGGCCATGGCGGCGGGTGCTGCCCCCCAGCGCCTCGTGCGGGAGGCGGTGTTCCACCTCGTGCAGGCCCAGACCGGACCGGTCCGCGAGGCGACCCTGCAGCTGCTGAGGGAGTCGGGCGCATGACGCCGGTGGACGAGCTGGTCGCCGACCTGATCGCCGTGGGCCGCAAGGCGGTCGCGGCCGGGCTGGTGATCGGCTCGGGCGGCAACCTGTCCGCGCGCGAGCCCGGCGCGGACGAGTGCGTGGTGACCTGCTCCGGCAGCGCGCTCGACGAGCTGACGCCCGAGCAGTTCTCCGTCGTCGGGATCGCCGACGGCCAGGTGCGCGGCGGCCACCCCGTGCCCAGCAGCGAGGTTCCGCTGCACCTGGCCACCTACCGGGTGCGGCCCGATGCGAACGCGCTGGTCCACCTGCACCCGCAGACCTCGGTGCTGCTCGACGCCCTCGGGCACCCGATCCGGCTGCTGACGATCGACCACGCCTACTACGTGCGCGAGGTGCGCTCGACGCCGTTCATCCAGAGCGGCACGCCGGAGCTGGCCGAGGCGGGTGCGCAGGCCGTCGCCGACGGCTGCAACTGCGTGATCCTCGGCCACCACGGCTGCTCCGTCGTGGCGGGCACCGTGGACCTGGCGTGGAAGCGGGCGAACAACCTCGAGGAGGCCGCCCGCGCCACCCTCACGATGCTGCAGCTCGGCGACACGACGACGGCGTGCCCGCCGTCCTACCTCGAGGTGGTCCGCGCGAAGGAAGCCGGGCTCTGAGCGTGCAGCTGGTCGCGGGCCTCGACGTCGGGGGCTCCGCGGTGAAGGCGTGGGTGGCCGACCTCGACGGGCGGATGCACGCGTCGGTCTCGCGCGACCTGCCCTCCGTCCGGCCGGCGGCGCACCGGGTGGAGCTGGACCCGGTCGTGTGGGAGGGCGCCTGCCGCGCTGCCCTCGCCGACGCGGTCGCGGCCGCACCTGCCGGGGACTGGCTCGGCGTCACGGTCTCGACGCTGCGCCAGGGCTTCGTGCTGCTGGACGGCGCAGGGGAGGTGCTCGGCAACGGCGTGCTCAACAGCGACCGTCGCGGCGGGCCGTACGCCGGCGTCCTGGCCGGCACGCACGCGCTGACCGGCCACTGGCCGGCGCCCGAGCTCACGCTGCCCAAGCTGCTGGCCGTGCAGGCCGAGGAGCCCGACCGCTGGGCCGCCACCGCGCGCGTGCTGTTCCTGCACGACTGGCTCGTCTGGCGCATGTGCGGCGTGCAGGCCACGGAGGCGTCCTACGCCTGCGCGGGCGGCATGGCGGACGTCGCGCGCCGGACGTGGGCGCGAGACCTGCTGCAGGACAACGGGATCAGCGGCGCGCTGCTGGCGCCCGTGGTCGAGGCAGGGACGGTCGTCGGTGAGCTCGGCGACGGGTGGGGCCTGCCGGCGACGCTGCCGGTGGTGGCCGGCTGCGGTGACACGCAGCTCGCGGCGATGGGCGTCGGCGGGCTGGGCGACGGCGTCGTCACCGTCGTCGCCGGGTCGTCCACGCCGGTGCAGGCGGCGACCACGGAGCCGGTCGTGGACCCGCTCGGACGGCCGTGGGTGTCGACGCACGCGGCGCCGCACCTGTGGGCGGCGGAGGGCAACGCCGGCTACCCCGGGACCTTCTCCGGCTGGTGGTCCGCCCTGGCCGGTGACGACGGCGAGCCGCGCGAGCACGGGCTGACCGCCGTGACCGCCGCTCCCTACTGGGCGCGGGAGACGTGGGAGGCCAAGCCGCCGGTGTCGCTGCTCGGCCTGCGCGCCGACACGACCGCTGCCGACGTCCGGGCGGCGCTGCTCGAGGCGCACGCCTTCGCGGTGCGCGGCAACGTGGAGGACCTCGGCCGGGCGCTCGGACGCGAGCCGTCGGCGGTCGTCGTGTGCGGCGGAGCAGCTGCGGACGGCCGGCTGCCGACGCTGCTCGCGCAGGTGCTCGGACGCGAGGTGCACCACGCGCAGGGCGCGTCCGGTGCGGCGGCGGCGGGGGCCGCCCTGGTGGGCCGTGCGGTCGGCGCGCACGCGCATCTGCCCGGCCTGCCGCCGACCGTCCTGCCGGCCGGCGACCACGGTCCGTGGGACGAGCCGTACGCCCGCTGGTGCGCAGTCCATGCGGCGCTGCGCGCGGCGCTGCCGACGGCCTAGGGTCGCGCCATGAGCACCCCCCTGCGCCGCCCGCGCCGCGTCTTCCTCTACGTCGCGGTCGCCCTCGTGCTCGCGATGGTCGTGCTGCTCGTCGTCGACCGGCTGGTGCCGGCGGTCCTGGTCGGCGTGCTCGCCGTCGCCTGCGTGCTGGCCGGCTCCCGGTCGACGGGCGGCGCGTGAGGGCGCTCGTCACCGCTGAGCTCACCGACGACGGCGAGGCCCGGCTGCGCGCGCTCGGCTACGAGGTCGTCCGCGCGGGGTGGGGGACGACCCGGCAGGCGCTCGACCGCGACGCCTACGTCGCGGCCGCCGCGGGCTGCGCGCTGCTCGTCACCGAGATCGAGGTGGTCGACGCCGCCGTGCTGACGGCGCTGCCGGAGGTGCGGCTGGTGGCGACCGCGCGCGGGGGACCGGTGAACGTCGACCTCGCCGCGTGCGCGGAGCGCGGCGTGCCCGTGGTGTTCACCCCCGCCCGCAACGCCGACTCCGTCGCCGACTTCGTGCTCGGCGCGCTGCTGTCGCTCAGCCGCGGGATCAGCGCCTCGGACCGGCACCTGCGCGCGGAGGGCTGGCACGTCGGCGGCGAGCTGCCGTACCTGCACTTCCGCGGCCGCGAGCTGTCCGGCCTCGTCCTCGGCCTGGTGGGCTACGGCGCGATCGGCCGGCGCGTGGCGCAGCGCGCCCGCGACGGGTTCGGCATGCGGGTGCTCTTCACCGACCCTGCGGTGGAGGGCGCCGTCGCGCTGGCCGAGCTGCTCGCCGCGTCCGACGTGGTGTCGCTGCACTGCCCGCGGTCGGCGACGACCAGGGCGCTGCTCGACGAGGCGGCGCTGCGGGCGATGCGGCCCGGCGCGCTGCTCGTGAACACCGCGGGCGGCGGCATCGTGGACGAGGACGCGCTGGTCCGCGCGCTGTCCGACGGGCACCTCGGCGGCGCGGCGCTGGACGTGTTCGCGACCGAGCCGCTGCCGCGCGACAGCCCGCTGCTCACCGCGCCGAACCTCCTGCTCACGCCGCACCTCGCCGGGGCGGCGCTCGACGTGGTGCGCCACCACACCGACCTCATCTGCAGCGACGTCGAGCGCTGGCACCGCGGCGAGCCGCTCGTCAACGCCGCTCGCTAGACCCGCTCAGGCCATCTCCAGCGCGACCTCGAAGACCGCCGCGCCCGCGCGCGCCTGCGCCTCCTGCTCCTCCTTGGTGAAGGAGTCGGTCCAGGAGCGGCCCGGCAGCTCGTCCCACACGAACAGCAGCGAGGCCGCGCGCATCCCGAAGGCGCGCGCCGCCGAGAAGACCGCGGAGGTCTCCATGTCGACAGCGAGGTGTCCCGCGTTCGCCCACTTGCGCAGCAGCTCCGGCGGCTGGGCCAGCAGCGCCGACGTCGTCACGGTCGAGCCGCGGTGGGTGTAGGTGTCCCGCGCGACGAACAGCGACGAGGCGCGCGTGACCCGGCCGAGGTTCGCCTCGGCGTAGCCCTTGCCGCCGTAGTACTGCGATGCGCCCTCGCCGATCAGCGCCCGCTCGGACAGCACGATGTCGCCGGTCCTGATGTCCGGCTGCAGGCTGCCGCACGACCCGATCTGCACGACGTTCGGCGTCCCGATGGTGCCGAGGACGTGCACCGGCTCGACCGCGCGGGGCGCTCCGTACGCCGGGCAGTAGGCCACCGGCAGGTCGCCGTACCAGCCGTGCCACAGGTCGGGCATGCCCAGCTCGCGGACCTCGGTGAGCAGCGGGAGACGGGTGTCCAGCGCCTTCTGCCGCCACCACGTGCCCTCCAGCACGAGCAGCCGCGGCACCTCGTCCTCGTCGAGGTCGAGCAGGGTCATCCAGCCGTCGCGGTCCACCTGAGCATCCTGCCCGGTCCGCCGCCCGGCCTCCAGCCGCCGGGGCTCAGCAGGGCTTGCACGGCGGAGGTGCGCGAGGCCTTGTCGGCCATGCCGGTGAGGCGCTCGGCCAGCACTGCCAGGGTGTCGGCGCGCACCCGGTAGACGGTGAGCCCGCCGCAGACGGTGCTCTCCACGAGCTCGGCCTCGCGCAGCACCTTCAGGTGGTGGGACACCAGGGGCTGCGTCATGCCGGTCGCGGCGACGAGCTGCTTCACCGCGAGCTGCTCGTCGACGAGCAGCCGCACGACGGTCGCGCGGTGCGGCTCGGCGAGGGCGTGCAGGACGAGCGAGCTGTCCACCCCGGCCACCGGCACGGGCTCAGGCTACGCGTGGCCCAGCCGCGAGACCACGTGCTTCACCCGGGTGTAGTCGCGCAGCGAGTAGGCCGACAGGTCGCTGCCGAAGCCGGACGACGCGTAGCCGCCGTGCGGCATCTCGGTCGCGAGCACCGAGTGGCAGTTCAGCCAGACCGCACCGAAGTCGAGCGCCCGCGCGGCGCGCATCGCCCGGCCGTGGTCGGTGGTCCAGACGCTCGCAGCGAGGCCGTACGTCGTCGCGTTCGCGGTGGCCAGCGCGTCCTGCTCGTCCTGCACCCGCTGCACCGTGACGACCGGACCGAACACCTCCTCGGTCGCCAGCTCGTCACCGCTGCGCACCCCGGCCACGACGGTCGGCGGGTAGTAGAAGCCGTCCCGCGCCATCGGCGTGCCACCCGCGACGACCTCGGCGTGCGCACCGCGCCGGTCGACGAGCCCGGCCACCCGCGCGAGCTGGTCGGGGTTGTTCAGCGCGCCGTAGTAGCCGTCCGCGCCGACCTGCATCCGGGCGGCGCCGTCCGCCAGCCGCGCGACCAGCTCGTCGTGCACGCCGGGGGAGGCGAGCACCCGCGTCGCCGCGGTGCAGGACTGGCCGGCGTTGTAGTAGCCGATGTCGAGCAGGCCCTGCACGGTCAGGTCGAGGTCGCAGTCGTCGAACACCAGGACCGGGGCCTTGCCGCCCAGCTCGAGGTGCAGCCGCTTCACCCGCGGTGCGGCGGCGGCCATGACCTCGCGGCCGGCGCGGACACTGCCGGTGAGCGCGACCATCGCCGGCACGTCGTGCTCCACCATCGCCTGCCCGGTGGAGCGGTCGCCGCAGACGACGTTGAGCACGCCGGGCGGCAGGACCTCCGAGGCCAGCTCGGCCAGCATGAGCGGCGTGACGGGGGTGGTCTCCGCGCTCTTGAGGACGACGGTGTTGCCGGCCGCCACGGCCGGCGCCCACTTCCAGGTCGCCATCATGAGCGGGTAGTTCCAGGGCGTGATCTGAGCGACGACGCCGAGCGGCTCACGGCGCACGAACGACGTGTGCCCGTCGGCGTACTCACCTGCCGCCAGCCCCTCCGGCACCCGCGACGCGCCGGCGCTGAAGCGGACCACGTCGACGACGTGCGGCACCTCCGCGGCCATCGCCGCGCGCGGCTTGCCGGTGTTGCGCACCTCCGCGTCGACGAAGGCCTCCGCCCGCTCCTCGAGCAGATCGGCCAGCCGCAGCAGCAGGCGCGCCCGCTGCCCCGCCGGCAGGTCGCGCCAGACGGGGAACGCGCGCTGCGCCGAGGCGAACGCCGCGTCCAGGTCAGCCGCACCCGCGACCGGCGCCGTGTCGTACGGCTGCCCGGTGGCAGGGTCGACGACCTCGGTGGTGGCGTCGCCCAGGGGGGCCTGCCGGCGGCCGTCGTAGAAGTGGTGCAGCACGCAGGAACCCTAGATCGACTGCTACGGTCCCGCGCGTCGTCTCATAAACAGCCGTGCATGAGACCCGCCCTGCCGACCAGGAGTGCACATGCCCCGAACCCGCCGCACCTCCGCCCTGGCAGCGCTCGCCGCCGGTGCCCTCGTCCTCACCGCCTGCGGGTCGAACGACCCCGGCGACACCTCGCTGCCGACGCAGCAGGAGGGCGACGCCGGCGACTTCGACAGCGTGCTCGAGCGGGCCAAGGGGCAGACGGTGGACTGGTACATGTACGGCGGTGACGACCGGCTCAACGCCTACGTCAACGGCTACGTGAAGTCCCGCCTCGACGAGCTGGGCATCACCCTGAACCAGGTCAAGATCAACGACACCGCCGAGGCCGTGAACAAGGTCCTCGGCGAGAAGCAGGCCGGCAAGGACGAGGGCGGCAGCGTCGACCTCATCTGGATCAACGGCGAGAACTTCGCCACGCTGAAGCAGGCCGACGCGGTGCACTGCGGCTACGTCGAGTCGCTCCCGGCCGCCGAGAACGTCGACCTGGAGAAGCCCGGCATCGCGACCGACTTCGGCACCGAGACCGAGGGCTGCGAGGTTCCCTGGCAGCAGGCCACGAGCTCGCTGGTCTACGACTCCACCGCCCTGACCGAGGCGGACACGAAGAGCGTGGAGTCGCTGTTCGCCTGGGCCAAGGCGCACCCGGGCCGCTTCACCTACCCGGCCCCGCCGGACTTCACGGGCTCGATGGCCGTCCGCACCTTCTTCTTCGACACAGCCGGCGGCGCGGACCAGTTCCTGGGCGACTTCGACGAGGAGAAGTACTCCGCCGCGGCGCCGGAGCTCTGGGACCGCCTCAACGGCGTCGAGGCCTCGCTGTGGCGCGGGGGCAAGACCTACCCGGCCGGTCAGGAGGAGGTGCAGAAGCTGTTCGCCGGCGACGAGGTGGACGCCTACCTCACCTACGGCAGCAGCGCTGTCGGCGGCCTCGTCGAGAAGGGCGAGCTGCCCAAGACGACCCGCGCTGCGGTGTTCGACGCCGGCAACATCGGCAACTACAGCTTCACCGCCATCCCGTACAACGCCGCGGACAAGGAGGCGGCGATGGTGCTCGCGAACCTGCTGTTGACCCCGGAGGCGGCCCTGGAGAACGCCGGACCGAACGGCGCCGGCTTCACCTCCGCCATCGACCTGGCCAAGCTGTCTGCCGACGAGCGCGCGAAGTTCGCGGCGTTCCAGCAGTCGCCGTACCAGGTGCCTGCCGCGGAGCTCGCCGAGAAGACGCTGCCCGAGGTCTCCGCCGACTACGTGAACCGGCTCGAGAAGGACTGGAAGGCGAACGTCCTCCAGAAGTGACGACCACCGTCCCGCTCCGCCGGCGCGGGCTGCCCCAGGGTGTCCGCACCCTGCTGCTGCTCGCGCCGGCGCTCCTCGTCGTCGTCGTGCTGTTCCTCGGGGGGCTCACCCTCGGCGTCCTGCAGTCGCTGGGCTACCAGCCGTTCCTCGGTGCGCGTGAGCTCAGCCTCGACGCCTACCGCGGACTGGTCGACGACGTCGAGGTGCGCCGCTCGCTGATGCTGACGTTCCGCCTGGCGGTCCTCGCGACGGTCGTCTCCGCGGTGCTGGCTGTGGCCGTCGCGCTGCTCCTGCGGGCGACCCGGCGCGGGCGCCGTGCGGCGACGCTGCTGTTCACCCTGAACCTCCCGGTGCCGCACCTGGTCGGCGCCGCCGCGATGCTGCTGCTGCTCGGCCAGAGCGGCCTGCTGTCGCGCGTGCTGGCCGCGGTGGGGCTGGTCGACGTGCCGGCCGACGCACCGGTGCTGACGAACGACGCGTTCGGCTGGGCGATCCTCGCGGAGTACGTCTGGAAGGAGACGCCCTTCATCGGCGTCGTCGTCCTGGCCGCGCTGTCCGGCGGCGTGGCCGACCTGGAGGGCGCCGCGCGGACGCTGGGGGCCGGTGCCTGGCAGCGCTTCCGCTTCGTCGTGCTGCCGCTCATCACGCCCGCCGTGCTGTCCACCTCGGTCATCGTCTTCGCGTTCACCTTCGGCTCGTACGAGGTGCCGCTGCTGCTCGGCCAGCCCTTCCCGGCGACGCTGCCGGTCGTGGCCTTCCAGGCGTACAGCGACACCGACCTCACCGCACGGCCGCGGGCCATGGCGATCGCGGTGGTCATCGCGGTGCTCGTCACGCTGGTGGTGCTCGCCTACACGACCCTCACCGAGAAGGTGCTCCGCCCCGCGGAACGACGTCGGGTGACGGGCACCGGATGAGCCGCCTCGTCCGCGCCGTCGGCCTGCCGGTGGTCCTGCTCGGGCTGCTGCTGCCGTTCCTGCCGCTGCTGCTCTGGTCGGTCGCGGGCCGCTACCCGTACCCGTCGCTCGTGCCGACCGAGACGAGCAGCCGGCCGCTGCGCCTGCTGGTCGACCCCTCGTCGGAGGTGCTGCGCGGCCTGGTGAACAGCACCGTCATCGCCCTGTCCGTCGCGGTGATCGCCTCCCTCATCGGGCTCTCGGCCGGCCGGGCCCTGGGGCTGCACTCCTTCCGCGGCAAGCGGCTGGTGCAGTTCCTGCTGCTGGCGCCGGTCATCGTGCCCGGCATCGCGGTGACGCTCGGGATCCAGGTCTTCTTCATCCGGTACGGGCTGTCCGACACCCGGCGCGGCGTCGTCCTGGCGCACCTGCTCGCGGCCGTCCCGTACGTCTCCCTGGTCATGTCCAGCGTGTACGCCAACCTCGACACCCGGCTGGAGGAGCAGGCGCGCACGCTCGGTGCGCGGCCGCTGCAGGTGTTCCTGCGCGTGACGCTGCCGGCGGTCGCGCCGGGCCTCGCGGTGGCGGCGACGTTCGCGTTCCTCATCTCGTGGGGCGAGTACGTGCTGACGCTGCTCGTCGGTGGCGGCGCCGTGAAGACGCTGCCGCTGCTGCTGTACGCCTACCTCGGCAGCACCGACATCCCGGTCGCTGCTGCGCTGGGGCTCGCTCTCGTCCTGCCGCCGGTGCTGCTGCTCGCGGTGACGTCCAGGTTCCTCACCGGCGAGCGCACGCCGCTGGCCGGCTTCGGGAGGGTGTGACGTGGCGACGCGGATCGACGTGGAGGGGCTGACCGTCGACTACGGCGACGGGCCGGTGGTGCAGGACCTCGACCTGCAGGTCGAGCCGGGCACCCTGGTCGCGCTGCTCGGGCCGAGCGGCTGCGGCAAGAGCACGACGCTGCGCGCCGTCGCCGGGCTGCTCCAGCCGCGCGCGGGCGACGTCCGCTTCGACGGGCGCAGCGTGCTGCACCTCGCGCCGGAGAAGCGGCCGGTGGCGATGGTGTTCCAGGCGCCGCTGCTGTTCCCGCACATGAGCATCGGCGACAACGTGGCCTTCGGGCTGCGGATGCGCGGGGTCGGCAGGGCGGAGCGGGTGCGCCGGGCGGAGGAGGCGCTGGAGCGGGTGCGGCTGCCGGGCGTCGCGCACCGCCGGCCGGGGGAGCTGTCCGGCGGGCAGGAGCAGCGGGTGTCGCTGGCCCGGGCGCTGGTGGTGCAGCCGGAGGTGCTGCTGCTCGACGAGCCGTTCAGCGCGCTGGACGCGGCGCTGCGCGTCGAGGTGCGCGAGCTCGTGGGGGAGCTCCAGCGCGAGGCGGGCGTGACGACGCTGTTCGTCACGCACGACCAGGAGGAGGCGACCGTGCTGGCCGATCGCGTCGGGCTGATGCTCGGCGGGCGGCTGCAGCAGGTGGGGGCGCCGCGCGAGTTCTACGAGCGGCCGGCCTCGGTCGAGGTGGCGCGCTTCTTCGGCACCGCGAACGCGTTCGTCGGCAGCGTGTCCGGCGGTGTGTGGACCGGCCCGGTCGGCGAGGTGCGGGTGCAGGCCCCGGACGGCCCGGGGGTGCTGCTGCTGCGCCAGGAGGCGGTGCGCGTGGTCGGGCCGGACGCGCCGGGGGTCGACGCCGTCGTCACGCGCACCACCTACACCGGCACCGGCGTCCGCGTGCGCGCCGACGCCGGCGGCACCGAGGTCGCGCTCGTGGTCGACCCGACCCAGCGCGTCGCCGCGGGGGACCGGGTGCGGCTGCACCTGCCGCCCGAGCACTGCACTGTCGTGCCGGCGTGAGCTCAGCGGGTGCCGGCGGACAAGCTGAACGGCGACCCGCGCGGGTGGGTCAGCGCCCACCTGCTGCTGGCTCGCTGAGGGCGGCCAGCACGGCTGGCCGGTCGACCTTGCCGTTCCGATTGCGGGGCAGCGCATCGACGACGCGCAGCGGGCGCGGCACCGCGTGCGCCCCGAGAGCGTCGCGCACGGCGCGCTGCAGCACCAGCAGGTCGACCGTCGCGCCCGGCACGGGGACCACGGCGGCGGCGACGCTCTGCCCGGTCACCGCCGACGGCACGCCCACGGCCGCCGCGTCCGCGAGCACGCCGGTGGCCAGCAGCGCGCGCTCCACCTCCGCCGGGTAGACGTTCACGCCGCCCCGGATGATGAGGTCCACCGCGCGGCCGCCCACGAACAGGTAGCCCTCCTCGTCCAGCCGGCCGAGGTCGCCCGTCCGCAGCCAGCCGTCCTCGGCGAGCGGCCCGTCGTCCTGTCCCCAGTAGCCGGGCGTGACGGCGGGGGAGCGCACCCACACCTCGCCGGGCGCCCCGCGCGGCACGTCCGCACCGGCGCCGTCGACCAGGCGCAGCTCGCAGTAGGGCGCGGGCCGACCGACGCTGCCGGGGCGGCGCAGCGCCTCGACGTCGGGCAGGCAGGTGACGGGCGCGGAGGTCTCGGACAGCGCGTAGACGTCGAACAGCCGCATCCCCGGCAACCGCTCGCGCACCCGGTCCAGCGTCCCCGGCGGAGCCGGCGCGCCGCCGAACACCGCGAGCCGCACCGCGTCCAGCCCGGAGGTGTCGGTGCGCAGCAGCAGCTCCCAGATGCTCGGCACCACGTCGAGCCAGGTCACCCCGTGCTGGGCGGCGGTCGACACCAGCTCCGGGGCCGAGAACGACGCCATGGTGACCGCGGAGCCGCCGGAGAGCATCGCCGGTGCGAGCTGCGTGATGTGCCCGGAGACCCACGCGAACGGCAGGTGGATCGCCGTCCGGTCGGACGCCGTGAGGCCGAGCGTGCGGACGTAGAAGGCGGCGGCGTGGCCGGTCATCCGGCCGGTGACCCGCACCGCCTTGGGGTGCCCCGTCGTCCCGCTGGTGGGGATGAGCGAGTAGGTCGCGTCCTCGTCCGGCAGCGGCCGGCCGGACCGCCACGGTATGGCGCGGCCCAGCAGCACCTCCATCGCATCCGCCTGCTGCACAGGCGGATCCGCGAGACGCAGGTCCGGCTGCACCAGCAGCAGCCGGGCGCCGGTCAGCGCGAGCAGCGCCTCCACGCGTGCGGGTGGCGCGTCCACCGGGATGCCCACGTGCACCAGCCCCGCGCGAGCGCAGGCCCAGATGGCGACCGCTGCCTCCAGCCCGTTGCGCACCAGCACGGCCACCCGGTCGCCCTGGTCCAGGCCACGAGCGAGGAGCACCTGCGCTGCGCCCTCCACGAGCGCGGCGAACTCCGCGTAGGTGCTCGTGGTGCCGAGCGCGGGGTCCACGAGCAGCACCGCGTCCGCGCTGGCCGGCAGCGCCCGCTCGAGGACGTCGAGCACCGAGCGCGGGCGGTCGGCGTAGCAGCGGACCGTCGTGCCGCGGACGACCTCGTCCACGAGCGCGTCCGGCCCGGACTGGCGCGAGCTCACCCGACCAGCGCCGCCAGCGTGGCGGCGCGGACGTGCGGCGCCTGGCTGTGCACCAGCTGGAAGGCCGCCGCCCGCAGCAGCCGCTGCGCGGGCTCGCGCAGGTCCATCCCCTGGCCCCCGCGCGCAGCCAGCAGCGCGGTGCAGCACTCCAGGGCGAGCAGCAGCGACGCAGCCCGCAACTCGAGCCGCTCCTCCACCTGCTCGGCCGGGTCGACGTCGTCGATCAGCCGGTACGCCTGCGCGCGCAGCTCGAGCACCCGCTCCCGCAGGGCCTCTGCCGTCGCCGGCTCGCGCTCCTGCAGCAGGTCCACCGCCGCCAGCGCGATGCCGTACGTCGAGGGCTGCACGTTGGCGTTCGCGCGCTGGTCGGCCTCGGCCCACGGGCCGCGCGCGGTGCGCAGGACGACGTCCTCGTCCCGCAGGACCAGGTCGTCCAGCCGCAGCGCGTGCGTGGAGGTGCCGGCCATCGCGGCCAGGCCCAGCTCGCCGGCACTGCGCAGCGCGTCCCGGTCGCCGGAGGGCACCAGCCCGAAGACGACCTCGTCCGTGTCCTCGACGAGCGCGCCCACGAGCACGACGTCGGTCAGCCCCCAGCCGGTGCACCACGGCTGGAAGCCGGACAGCGACCAGCCGCCGTCGACGCGCGTGGCGAACACCGACGGCGACGCCGTGCGCAGGTGCGACCAGGCGACGCCGCCGAGCGAGCGCCCGGCGCACAGGTCGGCCAGGTGGCGCTCCTGCAGCGCGGTGTTCTCGCTGGCCTTGAGCATCTTCACGACCGGCCCGTGCTGGAACCACACGAACCACGCGTCCGGGCTGGCGCCGGCGAGCAGCTCGGCGATGCGCCGCTGCTCGGCCGGCCAGGCGCCGCCGAGGGCGGGCGGTCCCGTGACGGCGAGCAGTCCGTCGGCTGCCAGCCGCTCCATGACCGCGCGGTCGACGCCCTCGCGCTCCAGGCGGGCGGCGTCCTCGGCCAGCACCTGGGCAGCCCGTTCCGCGGCCGCGACGACGGGGGGCACGGCGGTCTCGGACATGCGGCGACGCTAGTCGGACGCGGCGCCGAGGGCCCGCGCGTCACCGGCCGGCCCGTCACCCGGCGGGACCCCGGACGCGGTGCCGACGGCGTGCGCCCCGCCGTCCACGTGCAGCACCTGCCCGGTCGTCGCCGGGAACCAGTCCGAGAGCAGTGCCACGGCTGCCTGGGCCACCGGCACCGGGTCGGCGTCGTCCCAGCCGAGCGGCGCCCGCGCGTCCCACGAGGCAGCCAGCGCGTCGCGGTGCTCGACCGCCTTCCCGAGCAGGGTCCGCTGCGGGCCGGACGCCACGAGGTTGACCCGTACGCCGTCCGGTCCGAGGTCTCGCGCGAGGTAGCGCGCCGTCGCCTCCAGCGCGCCCTGCGCGACGCCCAGCCAGTCCTGCCCGGGCCACGCACGGGTGGCGTCCATGTCGAGCCCGACGACGGACGAGCCGCGCACGAGCAGCGGGCGCACCGCGTGCACCAGCGCGGCCAGGGACCACGCCGCCGTCTGCAGCGTCTCGCCGACGACCTCCCACGGCTGCGCCGCGAAGCCGCCGGAGCGGTCGGCGGACGGGAGGTAGGCGATGGCGTGCAGGACGCCGTCGACGCGGTCCCACCCGGCGGCGCGCACCGCGGCCTCGAGGCCGGCGAGGTCGTCCGGCAGCGTCACGTCGAGCTCGAGCACGTCGGTGTGCACGCCGATCCGCGGAGCGACCTTCGACGTGATGGACAGTCCGCGGCACAGCGGTGACGTGAGCAGCACCTCCGCGCCCTGCTCGCGCGCCAGGCGGACGACCGCGCTGGCCAGCGAGCGCTCGGTGAGCACTCCTGTCGCGAGCAGCCGCTTGCCCTCCAGCAGGCCGCTCACCGCAGCCGCTCCCGCAGCGCCTGCTTGTCGGTCTTGCCGACCGCGTTGCGCGGCAGCTCCTCGACGAGCTCCACCACCTTCGGTGCCGCGTAGTCCGCCATCCCCTCGCGCACCCATCCCCTCACCTCGGCTGCCGTCAGCGGTCCGCCGGCGACCACGAAGGCGGCGATCGCCTCTCCAGCAAGCGGATCCGGCACACCGACGACGGCAGCGTCGTCCACGGCCGGGTGCCGTCGCAGCAGCTCCTCCACCTCCGCGCTGAAGACCTTCGTACCGCCGCGGTTGATCATGTCCTTGCTCCGGTCGAGGATCGTCACGTAGCCGTCGGCGTCCATCCTCGCGACGTCGCCCGTGTCGAACCACCCGTCGACGACAGCCTCGCGCGTCGCCTGCTCGTCGAAGGCGTAGCCGGTGGTCACCAGGGAACCGCGCAGCCACAGCTCGCCGGGCTCGTCCGGAGCCAGCACCTGGCCGTCGTCGCCCCGCACCTGCGCCTCCATGCAGTCCAGCGTCCGGCCGACGCTGCCCGGCCGGGTGCGGACGTCCTCGTCGGTGGCGATGCAGCCCGGGGAGTGCGTCTCGGACAGGCCGTAGACGTCGTGCAGCCGCACCCCGGGCAGCCGCGTGCGCAGCTCGTCCACGAGGTCGACCGGGAACGGCGCACCGCCCGCCGCCAGCCTGGTCAGCGCGGGCAGGTCGCGGAACGCCGGGACCCGCAGGCACAGCCGCCACCACGACGGCACGGCGTACGCCCAGCTGACCTGCTGCTCGCGCAGCAGGTCGACGTACTCCCGCGGTGACGCCGTGTCGACGAGCACGCACCGCGCGCCCGCCAGCATCGCCGGCAGCACGTGCGCGTGCATCGCCGAGATGTAGTACATCGGGAAGAGCACCGCCGTGACGTCGTCCGGTCCGAGCTGCAGCACCCGCTGGTAGCTCATGCCGCTGTGCACCGAGCAGCGGTGGACCACCTGCGAGGCCTTGGGCCGGCCGGTCGTGCCCGACGTGTAGACGACGGCGTACGTCGCGTCCTCGCGCGGCTGCTGCTCGGCGGTGTACGGCCACGCCCGCGGCGCGGCCTCTCGCAGCACCTCCGCCAGCGGCTCGGCACCCGGCAGGACGTCGAGGTACGGCGCGCTCGCGAGGGCCAGCCGCACCCGCGAGTGCTCCAGCATGTAGGTCCACTGCGGCGGCGCGAGCCGCGTGTTGAGCCCGACCATCACCAGACCCGCTCGTGCGCAGGCGAAGACGGCGACGGCGAGGTCGAGGGTGTTGCCGGAGGCGACCGCGACGGAAGCGCCGGCGGGCAGGCCCCGACCGGCGAGGCCCGCGGCGGCGGTCTCGACCCGCGCCGCGAAGCCCTCGTACGTCACGGCCGTCCCGTCGACGTCGACGAACGCGGTCGCCGACGGCCAGCGGCGCACAGCCCGGTCGAGGACGTCGAGGACCGTCGCCGGGCGCCGGGCGTACGACCGCGCGGGCGCACCCAGCCACGTCTCCACCACCACCGGGTCGCCCGGGCGGTCGTCGAGGTCGTGCGGGGTCACGGGCTGCTCCTGCTGCTGGGCCGGGCCCTAGTCTCGCCGAGTGCCCGGAACGCGCTCACCCGGACGTGTCGTCCGGGCGCTGCTGGCCACGCCGGGCCGGGCGGTCGTCACCGGCTTCGCCCTCGCGGTGCTGGTCTCCACGGTGCTGCTGAGCCTGCCCGTCGCGAGCGAGTCCGGCGACGGGACCGCCCCCTTGACCGCCCTGTTCACCGCCACCTCGGCCGTCTGCGTCACCGGGCTCGTCGTGGTGGACACGCCCGGGCACTTCAGCGCCTTCGGCGAGCTCGTCGTGCTCGGCTCGATCCAGGTCGGCGGCCTCGGCATCATGACGCTGGCCTCGCTGCTGGGGCTGCTCGTCTTCCGCCGCCTCGGGCTGCGCACCCGCATGACCGCGGCCGCCGAGACCAAGGCGCTCGGGCTCGGTGACGTCCGCCGGGTCCTGCTGTCCGTCATCGGCTTCAGCCTGTTCTTCGAGGGCGTCACCGCCGTCGTGCTCTTCCTGCGCTGGCTGGTGGCGTACGACGAGCCGGTCGGGCGCGCGGCCTACCTCGGCGTCTTCCACGCCGTCTCCGCCTTCAACAACGCCGGCTTCGCGCTCTACAGCGACAACCTCATCGGCTTCGTCGACGACCCGGTCATCAGCCTCGTGCTCTGCCTGGCGGTCATCGCCGGCGGCCTCGGCTTCCCCGTCCTGTACGAGCTGCGCCGTGAGCTGGGCACGCCGCGCACCTGGACGCTGCACACGAAGATGGTCGTGGGGACGACGCTCGCGCTGCTGGTCGTCGGTCCGCTGGCGGTCACCGCGCTGGAGTGGTCGAACGACGGGACGCTCGGCCGGCTGGGCGTCGCGGGCAAGCTGGTCGCCGGCTTCTTCCTCGGCGTGATGCCGCGCACGGCGGGCTTCAACAGCATCGACTACGGCCAGGCCGAGCCGGCCACCCTGCTCGTCACCGACATCCTCATGTTCATCGGCGGCGGGCCGGCCGGCACCGCGGGCGGCATCAAGGTGACGACGTTCGTGCTGCTCGGCTTCGTGATGCTGGCCGAGGTGCGCGGCACCCCCGAGGTCGAGGCGGGCCGACGGCGCCTGCCCAGGGAGGTCCAGCGGCAGGCGCTGACCGTCGCGCTGGCCGGCGTCGGACTCGTGATGGGCGGCACCGTCCTGCTGCTCGTCATCACGGGGGAGGCGCTCGACGCGGTGCTCTTCGAGGTGGTGTCGGCGTTCGCGACCGTGGGGCTCTCGACCGGCATCACCCCCGACGTGCCGCCCTCGGGGCAGGTGCTGCTCATCGCGCTGATGTTCGTGGGCAGACTGGGACCGATCACCCTCGCCTCCGCGCTGGCCCTCCGGTCGCGCCCGACGCTGTACCGACTGCCCGAGGAGCGTCCGATCGTTGGCTAGGAACAAGCCGGTCGACCCGGTCCTCGTCGTCGGCCTCGGCCGCTTCGGCGCCGCGCTGGCCGAGGCGCTGGTCGGGCTCGGGCACGAGGTGCTCGCCGTCGACGCGTCGTCGTCGCGCGTCCAGCAGTTCGCCGGGCGGCTCACCTCCGTCGTCGAGGTGGACAGCACCAGCGAGGACGCGATGCGCCAGATCGGCGCCGGCGACTTCCGTCGTGCGGTGGTCGCGATCGGCGCCGACGTGCAGGCCAGCATCCTCACCACGGCGCTGCTGGCCGACCTCGGCATCGAGCACATCTGGGCCAAGGCCATGACCAAGGCGCACGGCCGCATCCTCGAGCGCGTCGGCGCGACCAGGGTCGTCTTCCCCGAGCACGACATGGGCGAGCGGGTCGCGCACATGGTCACCGGCCGGATGGTCGACTACGTCGAGCTGGACGACTCCTTCGCGCTGGTGGAGACCGTCGCCCCGAAGGACCTGGTCGGCCGGACGCTGGGCGAGGCGCGGGTGCGCCACCGGCACGGCGTCACGGTCGTCTGCGTCAAGCCGGCCGGTGGGCGCTTCACCTACGCGACGGCGGACACCCTCGTCGCCGAGGGAGACCTCCTGGTCGTCGCCGGGGAGTGCGCGCCGGCCGAGCGGTTCGCGAGGCTCCTGTGAGAGTCCTGCCCAGGGCGACCAACCTGCCGCCCGAGGCGCGGTCGGCCGGGCGGGCGACCGCCGCCATCGTCCTGCCCCAGCCGGAGACCGGCCCCATCCGCGCGGTGCTGCAACGCGTGGTCGTCGCGCTCGCGGTGCTGCTGACCGTGGCGACCATCGTCTACCTCGACCGGGACGGCTACCGCGACGTCGACGACGCCGGCGTCGACAGCTTCCTGGACGCCCTCTACTACGCGACCGTCACGCTCTCGACGACCGGCTACGGCGACATCACCCCGGTGACGCCGGACGCGCGGCTGATCAACGTCCTGGTCATCACGCCGCTGCGCATCCTGTTCCTCATCATCCTCGTCGGCACCACCCTCGAGGTGCTCACCCAGCGCACCCGCGAGCAGCTGCGGCAGAGCCGCTGGAGGTCCAACTTGCACGACCACACCGTCATCGTGGGCTACGGCACGAAGGGCCGCAGCGCCGTGCGCGCCCTGCTCGACGACGGGGTGGCCAAGGACACCATCGTCGCGGTCGACAACGACCCGGACCACATCGCCGACGCGGGCGAGGACGGGATCGCCGCCATCAACGGCGACGGCACCCGCGCGGACGTCCTGCGCCGCGCCGAGATCGAGAGCGCCAAGCGGGTCATCGTGGCCGTCCCGCGCGACGATGCCGCCGTCCTCGTGACGCTGACCGTCCGGCGGCACAACCCGCGGGCCTACGTCGTGGCCGCCGTCCGCGAGTCCGAGAACGCGCCGCTGCTGCGCGAGGGCGGTGCGAACGGCGTCGTCGTCTCCTCCGAGGCCGCCGGCCGCCTGCTCGGCGTGGCCGCGTCCAGCCCCACCACGGGCGCCATCTTCGAGGACCTGCTCGTGCCCGGCGCCGGCCTCGAGCTGACCGAGCGGGACGTGCTGCGCGAGGAGGTCGGGCTCACGCCGCGGGCCACCCGCGACCTCGTCGTCGCCATCATCCGCGACGGCGAGACGCAGATGTTCAACACCAACCGGGACGTCAAGCTGCGCAAGACCGACCGGGTGGTCGTCGTGCGCGGCGCCCCCACGGGCTGACGTCGCCGCCCGGCGTGTCTTGACACGAGCGGCTGCTGTGTCAATGTGACCGGGTGCACACCACCCGGGACCTCCTGCTGGACGCGGCCGCCGACGCGGTCCTGTCCGGCGCCGAGTGGTCCCGGCTGCGGATGGCCGACGTCGCCCGTGCGGCGGGCGTCAGCCGCCAGACGCTGTACTACGAGTTCGGCTCCAAGGACGCCCTCGCCGAAGCGCTGGCCCTGCGCGAGGCGGCGCGCTACATGGAGGGCGCCGAGGCCGCGATGGTCGGCCACGAGGGCAGCCCGGGCGAGGCCGTCGGCGCCGCGACGGAGTTCACGCTGCGCGAGGCGACGTCCAACCCGCTGCTCAAGGCCGTCCTCACCGACGACTCCGGCGGCCTGCTGCCGTTCCTCACCACGCGCTCGGAGGCCCTGCTGGCCGCCGCGCGCGAGCGGTGCGCCTCGTACCTCTCCGAGCACTGGCCGGCGCTGCCGGCCGAGACCGTCCTGCTCGTCGCCGACGCCGTCAACCGGCTGACGCTGTCCCACCTCGTCCTGCCCGGCGGCCGTCCCGACCAGGTCGCCGCCGACATCGCCCGCCTGGTCGACTCGCTGCTCCCTGGAGGAGAACCCGCATGAGCACCCACGAGCTGTACACGATCCCCGCGGAGCACGCGACGTGGGACGTCGAGATGCAGGGCGCCTCGCGCTTCACCTGGGAGTACGACGACGGCCGCGACCGGCTGCTGTCGCTGTACCAGAAGGGCAAGGACAAGCAGTGGGACCAGGTGCACCGCATCGACTGGGACCTCGAGGTCGACCCGCTCGACGTGCTCGGCCTGCCCGACGAGACGATCGCGATCTACGGCACCCCGCAGTGGGACCGCATCAAGGACGACAAGAAGGCCGTCGGCGAGCTCAAGCAGCACATGACCGCCTGGCAGTTCAGCCAGTTCCTGCACGGCGAGCAGGGCGCGATGATCTGCTCCGCGAAGATCGTCGAGTCCGTGCCGGACCTGGACGCGAAGTTCTACGCCGCGACGCAGACGATGGACGAGGCCCGCCACGCGGAGACCTACGCCCGCTTCCTGCAGGAGAAGGTCGGCCTGCTCTACCCGATCAACGAGCACCTCAAGGCGCTGCTCGACGACACGCTGTCCGACAGCCGCTGGGACATGCCCTACCTCGGGATGCAGGTCCTCATCGAAGGCCTCGCCCTCGCGGCCTTCGGCCTGCTGCGCGACATGACCGACAAGCCGCTGCCCAAGCAGATCCTGGCGTACGTCATGCAGGACGAGGCCCGGCACGTCGCCTTCGGCCGGCTCGCGCTGCGCGACTACTACGCGGAGCTGTCGACCAAGGAGAAGGACGAGCGCGAGGAGTTCGTCGTCGAGGGCTGCTACCTCATGCGCGACCGCTTCCGCCAGCAGGAGGTGTGGGCCAACCTCGGCTTCGACGTCGAGGAGAGCATGCGGTCGGTCGAGAACTCGCAGTACTTCAAGCTGTTCCAGTCGCTGCTGTTCAGCCGGATCGCCCCCTGCGTCAAGGACATCGGGCTGTTCGGCGACAAGGTGCAGAAGGCCTTCGCCGACATGGGCGTGCTCGACATGGCCGGCGTCGACCTCGCCGCGCTGATGAAGCAGGACGAGGACCTCGCCGAGCTGATCGACATGGAGAAGCGCGAGCTGCTCGTCCGCAAGCAGGAGGTCGAGTCCACGATCGCGATGGCCGACGCGGTCATCCCGGAGCAGGCCGCCGTCTAGCGCCTGGTCCGTGGAGCGGCCGGCGCCCCAGTCCGCTGCGCCGGCCGCACGGCTACCACCCGAGCAACGGGTTGCCGACCAGCGGTCCGAGCTGTTCCTCGCCGCGGGGGCGTCGTACGGCGGGGAGCCGTCGGACCCGGCTGAGTCCGCCCGGGTGGAGTCGGCCGGCGAGGTGCAGGACGGACTCTCCGTGACCGCCCTGCTGTGGTGGCTGGCCTCGACGGCGAGTGGTCTGTCCGGTCATGAGGCCTTTCGGGTGGTCGATCCCGACCGAAAGGATGATGCGTTGAGGCGGTGTTGAGATCACTCTGGGTCGCGTACGGCACGACCTGCCGGGTCACCACTGGTGACCGGCGGAGAGCAGTGATCCGAGCGGTCCTCACCGACGCCCTCACCGGCGCACGGAGACACGCGGTCGCCTAGACCGCTCGGGGAGCCAGAGGCGAGACCGACCCGTCGACGCCACACCGCCGCGAGGCGTTCGACGATCGGTTTCGACATGACACTGGCTTCCTTCCTCCGCCGGGACGACCGCGGCTCGGCAACCGCGCGCCTGCTCGTGCTCGGCCTCGTCTTCTCGCTGAGCGGCCTCGGGCTGAGCGGCGTCGCGTCGGCGGCCAAGGCCGACGGGACCGTGAAGGTCGACGGCAAGGACGTGACCGACCCGAACGACCCGGCGAACGACCCGAAGCTCGAGTGCGCGATCCCGATGCAGTTCCAGGGCTTCGACCTCGGCCAGGTGTTCAACGCCCAGATCACCTTCGAGGGCCAGGGCGGCCAGCCGAACCCCGTGGTGAGCGGCGGTGACCTCAACCCGACGTTCACCGGCCAGGGCGCGGGCATCGCCCTGTTCCAGACCTACTACGTGGCCGGCGCCGACCACATCAAGATCACGGTGAGGATCGACAACGGCTACAACAAGTCCAAGGTCTTCAAGGTCAAGCCGTGCCCGGACCCGACCCTCACGGTCGTGAAGACGAACAACGCCGACGGCGTCCTGCCCTTCAGCACCACAGAGACGGCGCCCGCCGCCGGTACCGCTGTGGACTTCAAGGCGGTCATCACCAACACCAGCCCGTACAACGTCACGGTCACGAGCATCACGGACTCGGTGGACGGCGGTGCCGGCGGGAACGTGGCGTGCGCCCTGGTGGGAGCGACCCTCCTGGCCGGTGACTCCACGACCTGCTCCTTCACGGTGCCCGCGTACGCACCGGCGCCGGGCGGCAGCAAGAGCAACGTCGTGACGGTCACGGCGAACCAGGTCGGCGCCCCAGCGGTGGACGCCTCCGTCGACAGCAACGCGTCGATCGTCAAGGTCGCGGCCGTGGTCCCGGCCGTTCTGGTCCCGGACCTCTCGCTGGTCAAGACCGGCCCCGCCGGCCCGCTGGCCCCGGGTGACCCCGGCAGCTACAGCCTGACGGTCCAGAACGTCGGTACCGCAGCGGCCACCGACACCATCACCGTCACCGACACGCTCCCCGCCGGCGTCACCGTGGCGGACACGACCAGTGACGGCTTCACCTGCACCGGTGGTGCGCTGGGCGGAACGGTCGCCTGCACGACGGACGACGACGTGGCTGTGGGACAGACGAAGACCATCGTCCTGCCCGCGGTCTTCACGCTGGCCGGCAGCCTCACGAACACGGCGACCGTGGCCGTCACCGGGGACAGCAACCCGGGCAACAACACGGGCACCGCGCCCACCAGAGTCGTCGCGGTCGTCCCGCCGGTCGTCCTGGTCCCCGACCTGGCGCTCACCAAGACCGGTCCTGCCGGGCCGCTGGCCCTGGGCGCGGGTGGCAGCTACAGCCTGCTGGTGCGCAACCTGGGTCCGGGTGACGCCACCTCCACGATCACCGTCACCGACACGCTGCCCGCTGGCGTCACGGTGGCCGACACGACCAGCGACGGCTTCGCCTGCACCGGGGGAGCGGCTGGCGGCACCGTCGTCTGCACGACCGACGACGACCTGGTCAACGGCGCCAGCCGGACGATCGTGCTGCCCGCGGTCTTCACGCAGGCCGGGAACCTGCTGAACAGCGCCTCGGTCGCCGTGGCCGGGGACAGCGACGCCACGAACAACACCGGGACCGCACCGACCACGGTGTCTCCCGCCCTGGTCGTCGTCCCGGTCGTCCCGCCGGTCGTCCCGGTCGTCCCGGTCGTCCCGCCGGTCGTCCCGGTCGTCCCGGTCGTCCCGCCGGTCGTCCCGGTCGTGCCGCCGGTCGTCCCGCCGGTCGTCCCGGTCGTGCCGCCGGTCGTCGCGCCGGTCGTGCCGCCGGTGGACACCCCGCCCGTGGTGACGCCCCCCGTCGACCCCCCGGCGAACGGTGGCGGAACTCCTGTCAGCGGCGTCGTGGACGCCCCGGCCAACGGTGGCGGCGGCACCGACACGCCCAGCACTCCCGGTGAGGGTGCCGGCGAGCCGACCACCACGCCCGCAACGCCGATCGCCGGCGGGACGGACGACCCGGCCACCGAGGCCGAGGTCGACCCGGTCGCCACCGCTGCCACGCCGCGGACGCTGCCCTTCACCGGCGGCTCGACGGACACGCTGCTCGCCCTGGCCAGTGGCCTCAGCCTGGCCGGCCTGATGCTGGCCCTCGCCGGCCGGCGCCGCCGCACCGTCCAGTAGCACCTGCACGACGGCCGAGGCCGCGCCCCGATCGAGGGGGCGCGGCCTTCGTCGTGCTCAGTCCTCGGACCCGCCGGACAGCGCGTCGAGCAGGCGTCGCAGCGAGTCCAGCCGCGCGGCGCTGGCGGAGCCGTCGGCCACCCAGCCGTCCAGTGCGCAGCCGGGGGTGCCGGCGAGGTGGTCGCAGCCCGGAGGGCAGAAGGCCGCGCCCTCGGCCAGGTCGGGGAAAGCCGCGAGGACCCGCTCCACGGTGACCGCCCCGAGCCCGAACGACCGGACGCCCGGGGTGTCGATGACCGTGCCACCGCCGGGCAGCTGCAGCGCCACGGCGCTCGAGGAGGTGTGCCGGCCCTTGCCGACGCCGGTCACGTCGCCCACGGCGCGCTGCGCGTCGGGGACGAGGCGGTTGACCAGGGTGGACTTGCCGACGCCGGACTGCCCGAACAGCACGCTCGTACGGCCGCCGAGGCGCGCCCGCAGCGCGGCCACGCCGGGGTCGTCCTGGCCGGGACCGGTCACGACGACCTCCACGCCGAGCGGCTCGTACAGCGCCACCAGCTCCTCCGGCGCCGCGAGGTCGCTCTTGGTCAGGCACAGCAGCGGGACGAGCCCCCCGTCGTAGGCCGCGACCAGGCACCGGTCGACCAGCCGCGGGCGCGGCACGGGGTCGGCCAGCGCGGTCACCACGACCAGCACCTCGGCGTTGGCCACGACGGCCCGCTCGACCGGGTCGGTGTCGTCCGGGGTGCGCCGCAGCAGGGAGGTGCGGGGCTCGATGCGCACGATGCGGCCCAGCGCGTCGGGCCCGCCGGAGAGGTCCCCGACGACCGCCACCCGGTCGCCGGTGACGACAGCGCGACGGCCGAGCTCGCGGGCCCGGACGGCCGTGGCGAGGGCGCCGTCGGCGACGCGGAGGCGGTAGCGCCCGCGGTCGACGCTCAGCACCTCTGCCGGTGCGGCGTCCTCGTGCGCGGGGCGGGTGCGGGTGCGGGGACGCGAGCCGCGTCCGGGGCGCACGCGGACGTCGTCCTCGTCGAGCTCCCGCGGGCTCAGGCCCGGACCCCCAGCATGCGGGCCCAGGAGCCGACGAAGTCCGGGACGGTCTTGCGGGTCGTCGCCACGTCGAGCACCTGCACGCCGTCGACGCCGAGGCCGAGCACCGCCCAGGCCATGGCGATGCGGTGGTCGTCGTAGCTGCCCATCACACCGCCGGTGAGCGGCCGGGGGTGCACCTCGACGCCGTCCGGGTGCTCGCGGACGTCGCCGCCGAGGCGGTTCAGCTCCTTGGCCAGCGCGGCCAGCCGGTCGGTCTCCTGCAGCCGGATGTGCGCGACCCCGCTGAACCGGCTCGGGCCGTCAGCGAGCGCCGCCAGGGCGGTGAGCACGGTCGTGAGCTCGGGGGCGTCGCGCAGGTCCGCCTCGATCCCGTGCAGCCCGTCGCCGCCGCTGACGGTGACGGTGTCGTCGGTGCGCGAGACGCGCCCGCCCATGGCCTCCAGCAGCTCGGGCAGGACTGCGCCGGGCTGCGAGGTGCCCCGGGGCCAGCCCGGGACGGTCACCGATCCGCCGGCCACCAGCGGCGCGGCCAGGTACGCGGCCGCCGTCGACAGGTCTGGCTCGACGGCCGCGTCGCGCGGGCGGAGCGGGCCGGGGGAGACGGTCCAGGTGCCGGGGGTGCTGTCGTCGACGACCGCGCCGTACGACCGCAGCGCCTCGACCGTCATCGCGAGGTGCGGCGCGCTCGGGAGGGTGCCGCCCTCGTGCCGGACGGTCACGCCCTCGTCGAAGCGGGGGGCGGACAGCAGCAGCCCGCTGACCAGCTGCGAGGACTGCGAGGCGTCGAGGACGACCGTCCCGCCGCGGAGCGCGCCGCGGCCGCGGACCACCAGGGGGAGCGCGTCGACCCCGTCGAGGTCGGCGCCGAGCTGCCGCAGCGCGACGAGCAGCGGGCCGAGCGGCCGCTCGCGTACGCGCGGGTCGCCGTCGAAGCGCACCTCGCCGTCGGCCAGCGTCGCCAGCGGCGGCAGGAAGCGGGCGACCGTGCCGGCGTTGCCGACGTCCAGGTCCCGGGTGCGCGGCCGGAGCGGACCGGCCACGCCGTCGACCAGCCAGTCGCCGTCCGGGGTGTCCGTGACCTCCACGCCGAGGCCCCGCAGCGCGGCGGCCATCAGCTCGGTGTCGCGCGAGCGCAGCGGCCGCCGCACGGTCGAGCGACCGTCCGCCAGCGCGGCCAGGACCAGCGCCCGGTTCGTGACCGACTTCGACCCGGGCAGGGGGACGACGGCGTCCAGCGGTCCGGTGGCCCGCGGTGCGGTCCAAGGGTCAGGCGTCACCGGGTCAGTCTCCCACCGCTAGCGTGCGCGCGACACGGCACCTGGAGGGGGGCGTCCTGACGACGGTACGGCTGCTCCCGCTCCGGTCGGCGACGCCTGCGCTGCTGCAGCAGTGGCGGGACCTGGCGGCGCGCGCCGCGGAGCCGAACCCGTTCATGGAGGCGGACCTCGTGCTGGCGGCCGCCGCGCACCTGCCCGGCGGAGCGCAGGTCGAGCTGCTCGTCGTCGAGGACGACGAGGGGCTGGCGCTGGTGCTCCCGGTGCGCGCCGTACCGGGCTTCCGCAGGGTGCGGGTGCCGGCGCTGTCCGCGTGGGCGCACGACTACTGCTTCCTCGCCGGCCCTCTGGTGCGGGCAGGGCAGGAGGAGCGGGCGTGGGTCGGTGCGCTGTCGTACCTCCGGCGGGAGCGTCCGGCGCCGTGGCTGCTGCTGCCGCGCCTGCCCGGTGACGGGCCGGTGCACGCCGGTCTGCTGGCAGCCCTGGCCGCCCTCGGCCTCCCGCGGACCAGCCTGGCCCCGCACGCGCGGGCCGCTGCCCGCCGGCGGCCGGACGGCAGCCCCCCGCCGTCGCCGCTGCGCGGTGTGCACCTCAAAGGGCTGCGCCGCCTGCGACGGCGGCTGGGCGAGCAGGTCGGCCAGCCGGTGACCGCCCAGGTGCGCACCGGCGACCCCGCCGCGGTGGAGGAGTTCCTGGCGCTGGAGGCGGCCGGGTGGAAGGGCCGGTCCGGCACGGCCATGGCGACCCGCGGCCAGGACGCCGAGCTGCTGCGGACGCTGGTCCGGCAGTGGCCGGACCGCGTGCAGGTGCTCTCGCTGCAGGCCGGGCCTCGGGTGCTCGCGGCGCAGGTGGACCTGCTGGCCGGGCCGCACTCGTTCTGCTTCAAGACGAGCTACGACGAGTCGCTGTCGTCCTTCTCGCCGGGGCTGCTGCTCGAGCTGGAGGTGCTGGCCGACTTCGCCCAGCGGCCGGAGCTGTCGCTGCTCGACTCGTGCGCCGTGCCGAACCACCCGATGGCCGACCGGGTGTTCCCGGACCGCCGCCCGGTCGACATGCTCGTCGTGCCGCTGGACCTGCGCGGCCGGTTGGCCGCGCGGGCCACACCGGTCCTCGTCCGGGGCTGGAGTGCGGTGGCCCGGCGGCCGATGGAGGTCCCATGAGCCTGATCGAGGTCGAGCTGCCCGCTGCACCGACGTCACGCCGGCCGGGGGCCCCTGACCGGCCGCCGTTCCGCGTGCGGCACCACCTATCAGCTACCGGGCTGCTCGAGCTGGGCCGGATCGCGCAGCTCGCCGACGCCCTGCCTGCGGCGTCGGTCGAGCACAACCTCGGCGCGCTGCCGGCGGTCCTCCCGGGAGGTGCGGCCCCGCGGCTCGACGCTGCGCCGGGCGACGTGGTGCGCGGCATCGAGACCAACGGCTCGTGGATGGTGCTCAAGAACGTCGAGCAGGACCCGGAGTACGCCGCGCTGCTGGCTTCCTGCGTCGCGGAGGTCGAGCCGCACGTGACCGGTCACGAGGGCCCCGCCGTCCTGCGGGAGGGGTTCGTGTTCCTGTCCTGCCCGGGGTCGGTCACCCCGGCGCACCTGGACCACGAGCACAACGTGCTGCTGCAGGTGCGCGGGACCAAGACGATGTCGATCGGGCGGTACGAGGACGACGCTGCCCTCCGGACGCAGGCCGAGGCGCTGCACAGCGGGGCGCACCGCAACCTGGCGTCGGCGCCGCTGGACCTGCAGGACTTCCTGCTCGAGCCGGGCGACGGGGTCTACGTGCCGGTGCACGCGCCGCACGTCGTCCGCAACGGCCCGGAGGTGTCGATCTCGCTGTCCGTCACCTGGCACACGCCGCAGACCCTGCGCAGCGGCCGGGTGCACGGCCTCAACGCCGTGCTGCGCCAGCGCGGGCTGCCGGCGGCGCCCCCCGGAGGGGCCGTGTGGCGGGACGAGGTCAAGGCGTTCACGTGGCGCGCCCGCGGTGCCGTGCGGCGGCAGCTGCACCGCGACCCGCGCTGAGCGAGGGGAGCGGTCCGGGGCGGTGAGCGCCCCGGCGGAGCAGGAGCGGCTAGGCCGTCTCGCGGCGGCGACGGCCGGCCACGACCAGCGCGGTGCCCCCGACGAGGGCGCCGACGCCGACGGTGGAGAGCAGCACGAGCTCGCCACCGGTGAAGGGCAGGGTGGCGGGCGTGCCGGTGGAGCGCGGGGTGCGGCTGCCGGCGGGGCCGGCGGGGCCGCTCTGCTCCGTGACGGTGCCGGTCGGCTCCTCACCGGCGCCCGGGTTCTCCGTGCCGCCGTCGATCGGAGCGCCGCCGCCGCCACCGGGGGGAGCCGTGGGGGGCGTCGAGGCGCACCCGCCGGAGTAGCTCTCGCACACGGCGTACGCCGGAGTCGCGACGGCGAGGGCCGCGAAGGACGCGCCCGCCACGAGGGAGGTCGCAGCGATGGCGCGAACAGTCATGAGAGCTCCTCAGCAGGCGTACGGTAGGGATCAGCGGTAGGGCGTTCGAGGACGGTATGTCCGGATCGTTATGCTCTGCAACTAGTCAACCACAGGTCGTGACCATTGTCACCCAGGGTGACGCTACTGGCCAGGGGTCGTCCCCGTACCCCACGATCGGGTAGTCCTCTCGCAGCCCGGCCGGGCTCAACATCCCCGTGCCGGCGCCGATGCAAGAGGTGTCCCGTCCCTGTTGCTGGAGGCCTGCCCTGAACCGCATGCGCTTGCGTCGGCCCGACTCCCGGGCTCTGCCGCCGTCCTCCGCTGCGCGCGAGGCGCGCCTGGGCCAGCCGGCTGCCCCGTCGCTCGCGCCGGCGACGACCGCGGAGCCGCCGGCGCACCCCGTGCCGTCGGTGCCCACCCTGCGCGGTCGAGGTGGCCGGGGCCGGCTGTCCGACCGGACGCTGCTCCGCTACGGGGTGCGACCGTTCCTGCTCCTCGCCGACGTCACGGCGTGGGCCCTGGCCGTGCTCCCGTGGGGCCCTCTGCGCGGGCGCGACCTCGTCCTGCTCGGCCTGGTCCTCGCGCTCTACAGCAGCGCCGGGCTCTACCGCAGCCGGCTCTCGCTCTCCGCGCTGGACGACCTGCCCGCGCTGGCCGGCCGGGCCCTCGTGGCCGCCGCCCTCACGATGAGCGTCGCCCTGATCGTCGAGGTCGAGAGCGTCAGCGCGCGCCTGTTCGGCACCGCGTTCCTGCTCGCCTGCCTCGTCGTCGCCCTGCGGGCGATCGCCTACAGCGTGGTCCGCCGCGTGCGCCGGCGCGGCTGGGTGGCGCACCCGACGCTGCTGCTGGGCGCCGGCAGGATCGGCGGCCAGCTCGCCACGCTGCTGCTCGAGCACCCGTCGTACGGGCTCCGGCCGGTCGGCTTCCTGGACAACGACGCGCTGCTGGCCCCGGAGGAGCGGCCGGTCCCGCTGCTCGGCGGCGCGGACTCCCTCGCCTCGGTGATCGTGGAGTTCGGGGTGCAGGACGTCGTGGTGGCGTTCAGCTCCCTGCGCGAGGCCGAGATGGTGGACGTCATCCGCACGTGCGACCGGCTCCAGGTCGAGATCTTCTTCGTGCCGCGGCTGTTCGAGCTGCACCACACGAGCCGGGAGATGGACGAGGTCTGGGGCATCCCGCTGGTGCGGCTGCCACGCGCCGCCTTCCGCACCTTCTCGTGGCGGCTCAAGCGCCTGTTCGACGTCCTGGTGTCCGGCACCTCGCTGCTGCTCCTGGCCCCGGTGCTCGCGGCCTGCGCCCTCGCCGTCCGGCTGGAGAGCGGTCCCGGGTGCCTGTTCCGGCAGGAGCGCATCGGGCTGGACGGCCGGCCCTTCGAGATGCTCAAGTTCCGCTCGCTGCGGCCTGTCGACGACGTGGACGCGCACCAGACGTGGACCGTCATCGGCGACGACCGGATCGGCCCGGTCGGGCGCTTCCTGCGCGCGTCCTCGCTCGACGAGCTGCCGCAGCTGTGGAACATCCTGCGCGGCGACATGTCCGTGGTCGGACCACGGCCGGAGCGCACGTACTTCGTCCAGCAGCTCAACGCCAGCGTGCCGCGCTACGTCGACAAGCACCGCGTCCCGGCCGGCCTGACGGGGTGGGCGCAGATCCACGGCCTGCGCGGCGGGGACACCTCGGTCGAGGACCGGGCCCGGTTCGACAACTACTACATCGAGAACTGGTCGCTCTGGACCGACCTGAAGATCATCCTGCGTACGGTGCTGGCCGTGCTGCGGCGCAGCGGCAGCTGAGCCGCCCGCGCGGAGCTCAGCCGCGCCCGGCGCGGCGCTGCGCGAGCTCGGCGGCGAGGTGCACCACCCGGTCCGCGCTCGGGCGCAGGTCGTGGCGGTCCCACGTGCTGTGGGCGGCACCCCGCGCCGCGCGCAGGCTGTCCGCGAGGTCGGCGAGCAGCCCCCCACGGCGTTCCGTGCGCGCGCGCTGCAGGTCGTGCTCGAGCGCGCTGTAGCGCACGCCCACGGCGGCGGGGGGCTGCACCTCGACGGTGCTGCCGGTCGCCAGCAGGGTCCACCACACCGGCAGGTCGAGCCCTGCGGCGAGCGCCAGGGCGAGCGAGCCGTAGAAGCGGCCGTTCAGGTCGATGAGCCGGGGCGGGCCGTCCGCGGGCGCCAGCAGCTGCAGGTTCGCGATCCCGGTCCAGCGCAGCTCGGCGAGCAGCGCGTCGACCTGCGCCGCGAGGGCCGGGTCGACCGGCTCGGTCCGGGCGCGCGTGCTGGTCCGGAGCAGCGGTGACAGGCGCGTCGCCCGCTGCTGCGACCGGGCGAGGACCTGACCGCCCGGTGCGCAGAGAGCGGTCACGGCGACGAGGTCGCCGTCGACGACCTCCTGGAGGACGATCTCCCGTCCGGCCAGGCGCGCCTCCTCGACCGCCGCCACCACCTGCTCCCTGGTCGTGCAGAGCGCCGCCGCGACCCGGCCCCGGCCGACCGTCGCCCCGGGAGCCCAGTGCAGACGGGCCTTGACGACCACCGGCAGGACGGTGCGCGCCACCGCGTCGTCGTCGGCGGCCGCCGTCGCGGGCGTGGCCATCCCGACGGCGTCCGCGGCCTGCGTCAGGCCCAGCTTGTCGATGGCCCGCAGCACCTGATCGTGCGGCGCGTACGGGAAGACGGTGCCGAGCCGGTCCCGGGCCACCGACAGCCCCAGCACCTCGACGTCGTCACCGCCGAACACCACGTCGTACCCGTGCTCGGAGACGGCGCGGGCGATGCCGTCGACGAAGCCCTCGTGGTCGTCCTCGACGGCCGGCACCAGGTGCGTGCGCGTGACCCATCGGGAGCCGGCGGAGCGGCTGCGCCGCGGCCCGGCCAGGGCGACGGTCCAGCCGGCGGCCCCCAGCGACCGCACGGCCGGCAGGACGTAGGAGGACAGGCCGTCCTCCGCGATCAGGACGCGCACGTCGCACCGGTCTTCCCCGTGGAGGGCGTCAGGCGCCGGACGCTCACGGCCGCGCCTCCTGGTCGGCGGACGGGCGGCGGCGGGGCAGCCGGTGGGACAGCGAGGCCAGCCCGGGCGCCAGGCGGGCGGCGACCCGGCCGGACGGCGGCCCGAGCGGCAGCAGCACCGTGCGCAGGCTCCGGCTGTCCGGGTAGAGCTGCTCCGAGACGGTGCCGCCCGCGCCGGTGCAGGAGTCCAGCAGCTGCAGCGAGGCGTCGGCGTGGAACGCCTCGAGCATCGCCAGCTCCAGGTGGACGCCGGGGGAGAAGCGCGCGTACTGCTCGTCGAACGCGATCTTGACGTGGAAGACGGTGTCCCGGGAGCGCAAGTTGCACGCGACGGCGACGGCCGGGCCCCCGGCAGGCCCCAGCCGCCAGAGCTCCAGCCGGCCGGCCGCGGCCTGCAGCCGGCACATCTCCCGGAACCACTGCGCGTGCGCGGGCCGGCACGCCAGCGCCCCCCCGTCCCGGCCCTTCCACCCGGACGCCTCGACGCGCAGGAACTCGTCGATGCCGCCCTCGAGGTCGGCGCGGGCGCCGTCGGCGAGCACCAGCGGACCGCCCACCTCCTCCTCGAGCCGCCGCCGCAGGCGCCGGAGCGCCTTGCGCCGTCGCGGGCTGAGGCGGCCGTCGAGGTACGTCGGCTCGGACCGGCGGTGCACGACCGGCCGGCTGCTCCTGCCGTACGAGGTGCTGCGCACCCGCCGGGCGGTGAGCGCGTCGCGCAGCCCGCGGTCCACCGGCCCGTCCTCGGCCAGCAGCTCGAGCGCCGCCCAGGGGGCCGGCCGGGTGGTCCGCAGGTGCTCCAGGACCGCGGCCCACGCCCGGCGCTCGAAGCCGGGCGCGACCAGCGGCGTGCCGAGGAAGGCGTAGTCGTGGGTCCAGGTGGTCAGCACCGGCAGGGGGAGGCGCCGGAAGCCGCCGCGCCGCTGCACGGGCATCAGCAGCACGAGCCGCCCGGCGTCCTCGACCACGAGCAGCCGGGCCGCGTCGCCGTCCGGGAGCAGCCGCGCCGCGGGGAGGAGCACGCCGGGGTCGAGGAAGGGGTTGGGCTCGGCGGCGCTGTCCGCGAGCTCCTCCCAGCGGGCGACCAGCCCGGCGTCGGCCTCCCGGAGGACGACTTCCTGGCAGTGCACCTGCCGAGGGTAGACGGGCAGCGGGTGCACGGCCGCGGCCTACGGCAGGCGTACCGGCTCGTCCCAGAAGCGGCGCAGGGCCCGCTTGGCCCGGGTCAGCGCGGGGGGCCGGACGGCCTGCACGTCCAACGTCGTCAGCGCGGTGAACGGGTGGGCGAGCGACACCTCCCCGTCGGTCAGCGCGGTGCTCCCCCTGCCGACCAGCCGGAGCCCCGAGGCGGCCCGGACCGTGACGCCGAGCCCGGCGTCGACGGCCAGCGGCTGCGGGACGGCGGTGAGGCCGTAGTGGCCGTCGACGAGCGGCAGGCGGTAGCGCAGCACCCAGGTGACGGTCGCCCCCGGGGCCACGCGCAGCGTGTCGGAGACGACGACGTGGTCCGTCTGCGGTGCCGGGCTCACGACGAGGGGGGCGCCGTTGCGCGAGAGCCGTACGCCCTGGGCGGTGCGGGGCAGGGACTGCGTGACCAGGGCGCCCAGCCGCCCCGGGTCGGTGTAGCCGAGGACGTAGCCCGGCAGGCCGCGCGAGGGTGCGGTGTTGCGGAGGGCGAAGGTGCGCGTCACGTCGGCGTGGTCGCGCCCGACGACCACCTCCACCTGCTGCAGCCGCCGTACGAAGAAGTCCAGCTTGTTGCCCTCGTCCGCGGCCTGGCCGAAGTTCTGCGTGGCCACGGACACCAGGTCGCCGCCGTCCGCGGCCAGCGCGCCGGACAGCCCCGCGGAGCGCAGCTGCTCCTGCTCCTGCGGCCGCCCGGACCACACCGCCAGGTGACGTCCGGCGGCGGCCCCGCGCAGCGAGCGGGCCAGGTCGACGACGTCGGCGCGCCCCTCGAGCAGCGCCGCCACCACGGCGTCCGCGGCCCCCCGGAGCGTCGCGCGACGGGCCGCCTGGCCGCGGGCGTCGTCCGGGTACTTGGTGTAGGCCTGCAGCAGCAGCTGGTCGACGGCGTTGTCCGCCGACAGCGGGGTGCCGTCGGGCAGCGTGAGGGGGCCGGTGGCCGCCAGCACCGCGGCGATGGCGCGGACGTCGAGGGAGACGACGGCGTCGGGGGCGGTGCCCGTCGTGGCGCCGACGACGCCCGCGGCGACGCCGAGCGTGCTCGGCCCGTCCGGGGACATGGCGACGTTGCGCCACAGCGTGGTGTCGGCGAGGTAGGGGCCCCACAGCGCGTGGTAGTCGGGAGGGGAGGGCACCCGGCGTGCCGCTGCGGGCGTGTCCGCGACGTCGAAGACGTCCTCGAAGGAGGCGAGCGAGAGCCTGCCCTGCGAGGTGGTGCCGGTGGCGAAGACCGACACCAGACCCCCGCCGCCGCGCTGCTCCGCGTTGTTCAGCAGCACGACGGCGATCTTCCGGTCCCCGTCGGCGCCGAGGACCCCGCCCAGGGCCGCCAGCCCGTCGGCGGCCGTGCGCAGCCGGTCGGCCGCCGGGACCAGGTCGGCGCGCGCCTGCTCGACGCCGGACACCAGCGGGCCGGGCATCCCCGACACCCGCACCGCTGCCAGCCGGGCCGCCGGCTCCCGGCTGCGCGCCGCACCGTCGGACAGCACCTCCTGGAGCTCGCGCAGCCGGGGCAGCTGCAGCGTGCCGTCCACCAGCAGGTCACCGCCGTCGACCACGGCCAGCGCCCGCTCGGCCGTGGTCACCACGGCCAGCCCCGTGTCGGCGACCGCGGCGGGGCCGCGCACGGCCCGGCCCAGGTACGGCAGGTGCGCGACCAGCCGGGGTCCGGGCTGCCGGAGCCGCCCGGCGGCGTGCGCGAGGTCCTCGCGTGCACCGCCCACCGCGTCCCGGGCTCCGCCCACGGACGTCCGGTCCGCGGACAGCTCCTGCAGCGCGTCCTGGGCGCTGGTGAGGTCGCTGCGCACCTGCAGGAGGACCACGCCCGCCCACAGCAGGCACAGGAGCAGCACCAGCAGCGCGCCCAGCAGGACGGGGCGCAGGCGCAGGGAGGGCGGCCAGGGGGCGGAGCGCCTGTCCGCGTCCGTCGTCAACGCAGGCGTCGAGAGGCGCGTCGAGCCAGCAGCCGCGGCGTCACGGTGAGCGCGGCGCAGCCGACGACGTCCGCGCGAGTGGCGCGCAGGTCGCGCACGGCGGCCCGCGCCTCGCGCTGCGAGGTGCGGCCGAGGCGGCTCCAGAGCAGCAGCTTGCCGTTGGTGGCGAGGACCCGCGCGTCGTCGCTCAGGGCCAGCGGGGGCGCGTCCACGACGATCGCGTCGTACTCCGTCGACAGCTTGGCCAGCAGGTCCTCGAAGCCGGCCTCGAGGAGCGCCGGCAGCGCGGCGGTGTCCTTGCCGGCGCCGAGGACGAACAGCCCCGGGACCGGGCCCGGCACGACCAGCTCCTGGGCTCGCGGCCGCGCAGCGCCTCGGCGAGGCCCGGCCGGCCCGGCTCCACGCCCAGGTCAGGGCCCTGCGCGTCCGGTGCGGCGAGCACGAGGGCGACCCGCGGGTGCACGGACGCGAGGCCGAGGGCGGTGCTCGTGGACAGCCAGCGGTCGTCGTCCGCCGCACCGACGCCGGCGACGACGAGCACCTGCCGCGCGCCGGCCGAGGCCAGCGAGACGCGCAGGCCCCGCAGCGCGGCCTGGTCGGTCGCGTCGTCCGACGGGACGAGCTCGGTGCGGGTCGCGGGGCCGCACCAGGAAGGCGAGCAGCGGGGCACCCACGACCTCGGCCAGCGCCTCGGGGTCCTCGACCCGGCGACGGGCGTCGTCCAGCACGAGCGCACCGGCCACCGCCAGCGCGACGCCCAGCAGGAGGCCGACGGCGAGCACGAGCCTGCTCTGCGGGAAGGACGGCCCGCTCGGCGGCCGGGCCACCTCGACGGCGCGGTAGCTGATCCGGTCCGGCACCAGGTTGTAGCGGGGCATGGCGCTGGCGATGCGGTTGGCCATCTCCGCGGACAGCTCGGGGTCGTCCAGGGTCACCGAGATGCGCAGCGTGAAGGCGTCGGTGACGGCAGCGACCTGCGTCGCCGCCCGCAGCTCCCGCAGGCTCGGGGGGCCCTGCGTGCGGGCCCGGGCCTCCTCGAGCACGTCGTTGCTGCGCGCCTGGTCGACGAGCGTGCCCAGCAGCGGCCCGCTCAGCTCGCCGAAGCCCTCCTGCACCCGTCCGGGCACGATCGCGAGGGAGGCGGTGGAGGTGTAGAGCCTGGTCACGCTCTGGAGGTAGGCGGCCGTGCTCGCCAGCGTCAGGACGAGCAGGAGCAGGGCCACGACCCGCTGGCGCCACAGGGCCCGCAGGAGGAGGCGCGCGGTCATGGCGCCACCGTACGGGCCCGGTGCCCCGCGGGGAGCAGCGACGCGTAGATGGCGAGGTAGGCGTCGACCATGGCGTCGGCCGAGCCGCGGGCCGCACGCCGCTGCCGCGCTGCCTGCGACATGGCCGCGCGCAGGTCGCCGTCGGTCAGCACCTCGGCCAGGGCGGTGGCGAGCGCGGCGGGGTCGCGCGGGGGCACGAGCCGGGCGGCGTCGGTCCCCATGGCCTCCCGCACCCCGTCCACGTCCGTCGCCACCACCGGCACCCCCGCGCCCTGTGCCTCCAGCAGGGCGATCGGCAGCCCCTCCCAGTCGCTGGAGAGCACGACCACGTCCGCCGCGGCCAGCAGGGCCGGGACGTCCTGGCGCTCGCCCAGCAGGCGGACCCGGTCGCCGAGACCCCGCCGGTGCGCGTCCTGCGCGACCTCGTCGGCCAGCTCGCCCACGCCGGCCAGGAGGAGCACCGGCTCCCCGGGCAGGCGGCTCCACGCGTCGACCAGGACGTCGTGCCGCTTCTGCGGGACCAGCCGGGCGACGCACAGCGCCACGGGCTCGTCGTCCCGCAGCCCGAGGCCGCGCCGGGTCGCGGACCGGTCCGCAGGCGGGGGCGGGCTGATCGCGTTGGCGACGACGCTCAGCGGGACCCGCCGCAGCCCCGCGGCGCGCAGCCGTGCGGCCGACCTCGTCGTGCACGGCGACCACGTGGTCGGAGCAGCGCGACAGGACGGCCGCCGCACGGCCGTAGTCCTCGGCGGCGACCCCGTGGAAGGTGCTGACGAGCGGCGGCCGGCGGCGCAGGGAGCGGGCGCCCAGGTGCGCGGTGAGCGTGGCGACGACGTTGTGCGCGTGCAGGACGTCCGGGTCGGCCTCGCGGCGCGCCCGGCGCAGCGCCGACTGCGCGCGCACGACGCCGGGCACGAGCGGCCCGGCAGCGGGACGTGGAGGCAGGGCACCCCGGCCTCGGCGAGCGCCGCCGCTCCGCCGGCCCCCGGCGCTGGCGACCGACGACGGCGTGGCGGCGGCGACCGCAGGCCCAGCGCGAGCTCCTCGACGACGGCCTCCGCGCCGCCGGAACCCATCTCGGCGATGACCTGGAGCGCTCTCACGCGTAGACCTCCAGCAGCCGGTCGGTCATCGTCCCCACCGAGAAGCGCTCGACCGCGGCCGCGCGGGCCGCCGCGCCCAGCCGGTCCCGCAGCGCGGGGTCGGCGGCCAGCCGGCGCAGGGCTGCGGCCAGCCCGGCCGGGTCGCCGGGCCGGACGAGCAGGCCGTCGACGTCCGAGCGCACCGCCTCCGGGATCCCGCCCACGCGGGAGGCCACGACGGCGGCACCGGACGACATGGCCTGCAGCACCACGAGCGGGAGGTTCTCCGCGCCGGAGGGGAGCGCCAGGACGTCCGCCTCGGCGAGCAGCGGCGCCGGGTCGTCCACCAACCCGAGCCAGGTCACCCGGTCCGCCACGCCCAGCCGGTCCGCCGTGCGCCGCAGGTCCTGCTCGGCTCGCCCAGCCCGGCCAGGCGGACCGTGGCCTCCGGAGCGTCGACCAGCGCGTGCAGCAGCACGTCCACCCGCTTGGTCGGCACCAGCGCGCCGATCCACAGCACGTCCACGGCGCCTCGGACGCGCCGGCGCGGCCGGGGCGCGAAGCGCTCGCACGTCCACGCCGTTCGGGACCACGTGCACCCTGCCGGCCGGCACGCCGATGCGGTCGGTGGCGTACTCCGCGAGCGCGGCGCTCGGCGTCACCACCGGGCCCGGCGCGAGCGCCGCGAGGGCGCGCTCGGAGCGCAGGTACGCGAGGCGGTCCGTGCGCCGCGGCGGGTCCACCTGCAGGTTGCCGCGCACCAGGCCCGGACAGGGAGTCGGGCACGCCGTGCAGCGTGTACGCGGTGCGGCGCGCGGCGATGCGTCGCGCGGCCAGCCGGCAGACCAGCCCGGCCCGGCGGTCCTGCGCGTGGACGACGTCCGGGCGCTCGCCGCGCAGCACGCGCACCAGGGCAGCGGCGCCGGACAGGTCGCGGGCGCCGAGGGGCCCGACGTCGTGGACGCGGACGCCCGCCGCCTCCAGCCGCCGCGCCGCGGGGCCGGGGCGGACGACGACGGAGCAGTCGTGACCGCGGCGGACGAGCTCGACGGCCACGTCGGCCGCGTGGTCGCACGGGCCGCCGGTGGCCTGGGTGAGGACCTGCACCACCCTCATGCGCGTGCCCCGGCGGGCAGCAGCACCGCGTCCGGGTGCTCCTGGGCCCGGTCGCGGCGCGCCAGCTCGAGCGCCACAGACGCGGCGACGAGCGCCCACAGCGGCAGGTAGTACTGCTCGGTCAGGAACAGCGCAGCGGTGCAGGTCACGATCAGCGCGCCCTGCACGCCGAGCGCCAGGGCACGGGTGTCCGGCGGGGCCCGTGGACCCGGGGCGGCGGCGACCCGCCGGCAGGCGCGGAAGGACAGCCCCAGCATCGTCAGGAAGGCGAGCAGGGCGGGGACGCCGAGCTCGGACGCCGACCTCGAGGTACATCTGGTGGGAGATCACGTCGGTCGCGTCGTCCGGCCGGCTCTGCGAGGCGTAGCGCGCGTAGTTCTCGCGGAAGCCGTCCGGGCCCATGCCCAGCGAGCGGGCTGTCGACCGTCATCTGCGCGGCCGCCGCCCAGCGCAGCGCCCGGGTGTCGACGTTGCGCCCGGCCACCCGCTCCTTCTGCATGAGCGCCCGCTCCACCAGCTCCGGCGCCGTGACGGCCACGGCGGCCAGCACCAGCCCCAGCGCCAGGCCCGCCGGCCAGGACCGCCAGCGGGCGGCACGAGCCGGCGGACCAGCGGCCCAGAGCACAGGACACCGAGCGCGAGCGGCGGCGCCGCGGGAGAGCGTGAAGGCGACGCCGGTGACGAGCAGGACGATGACCGCCCCCCAGGCGACGCGCTCCCGGCGCCCCGCGGGCCTGCCGACAGCGCCGCCGCGAGCGGGACGCGGACCGCGAGGACGAAGGCCAGGTCGTTCGGGTCCTCCAGCGGACCGCCCGCGCGGGCCGCCGCACCGCGACAGGAAGGTCTGCAGCGCGAACGCGCTGGCCGCCGTGCTGGCCAGCACGAGCACGGCCAGCAGGCCGCGCAGGGCCGGCCCGGCCGCATCGCGCCCAGCAGCGTGACGGTCAGCAGGCCGAAGGACACGTAGCGCAGCGCGGTCGCGAGGCCGGAGCCGCCGTTCGGGTGGACGGTCGTCGCGGCCAGCACCAGCAGCAGGAAGACGGGCAGCGCTGCCATGGCCGGGTGGCGCGGGCCGCGCCGCTCGACGCCGGGCCATGCACCCGGAGGGCGTAGGCGGCGAACGACCAGCAGCCCAGCGCCTTCACGGCGACCGGCGAGACGTGCAGGTCGAGGTAGCCTCTCGAACGGGCTGACGGCCACCAGCAGGCCGAGGCAGACGGCCAGCCGGGTGAGCATCAGGGCCCCGGCGCCGAGGACCACCAGGGTGATCAAGGCGGCCAGCGCGGCGCGCGAGCACCAGGCGCGGGAACGCGACCGCCGCGGCCCGGCCGCGCACGAGCACGCCGCGCGCTCGCGCGCTCCGCCGGTCCCGTGCGACGCGGGGACCGGGACCTCGTGGGGATGTCGCCTCCTCGTCGCGGGCCGCCCGCTGCGCGCCCTCCGCCGAGATCATCGACCAGACTCGCGGCCCACCTGAGCGCCGACCCGCTGGCGTCCTGCACCGGGAGGCCCGCGTGGCGGAGACGCCGACCGTCTGGCTGGCCGACTGGTCGGACGAGGAGGACGCGGCCTTCCGCCGGGCCTGGGGGGCCCGGGCCCCCGCGGTGCTGCGGGCCGCCGCCGCTCGGCACCAGCGTGGGCAGCCGGTGGCACCGGGTGCGCAGCTGGCCCGCCTACGCCGGCCTGGCCGTGCGGGGCCGGCGCGCGGGCGGCCCCGGCGGCGTGGTGGTGGCCTGGCAGCCGCTCGCCGGCGCGCTGCTCGGCCTGCTCGGGCCGGGCGCGGGCCGCGCGCCTCGTCCTGCTCAACCCGCTGCTCACGACGGGCGACCGCTCGCCGCAGGCGCGCCTGCTGCTCGCCGGCGTGCGCCGCGCGGACCGGGTCGTCTTCTACTCCTCGACGGCGGCGCAGGCGGCCGTGGCGCTCGGGGTGGACCCCGGGCGGGTCGTCGTCCTGCGCTGGGGGTGGAGCCGCGGCCGGAGTGCCGCCGCCGGACCGCTCGGGGCCGCTCCTGGCGGCCGGCCGGGACCACCGGGACTGGGCGGCCTGGCCGAGGCCGCGCGCCGGGCGGACGGCGAGGTGCTGGTCGCCGGCCCGGACGCGGTGCCGCCGCCGCTGCGCCTCGTGCGGCCCGGACGGCCGGGCGGCGTTCCGGCGCTGGTCGCCGCGGCCCGGGCGGTGGTCGTGCCGCTGCTGGACGACCGCGCGCCAGGCCGGGACGCTCGCGGTGCTCGACGCGGTGGCGGCGGGGCGTCCCGTCGTGGCCACGGCGGTCCGGGCACGCAGGAGTACGTGCTGCCCGGCGCGGGTCGCCTGGTTGCCGGCCGGCGACGTCGCGGCGCTCGCCGACGCGCTGCGGGCAGCCGGCGACCCCGGGGCAGCTCGCGCAGTGGGCCCGCGGCGCGGCCGCGGCGCGCGACCGCCTGTCCCTCGCCGCGTTCACGGCGCAGGTGGCGGCGGTCGTCGAGGCCGGCAGCGCGCCGTCACGTGGTGCACCGCGCGTAGCGATCCTACGCCAAGATCCCTACGGAGAGTCACCCGGTTCGGCGCATCAGCGCGGCGAACGGCCGACGATGCATCGTGAGGACGCATCCGCAAGGGACTGGTCGAACGGGCAAACCCGCCGCGAGACGGGGACGCAAAGCCACGGGGCTCCGCGAGGAGCCAGCCGGGCTGTCGAAACCGGTCGGTCCCGCGTACCTCCCGGGATCCCCATGCCTGTCCTGCGCACGGCCGCCACCGGCCTGCTCGTCACCCTCACCCTCGCCGTCACGCTGACGCCGACCGCGGCGCTCGCCGTCGAGTCCGCGGCCGCCCCCGCCCCCAGCGCGGCGGTCGCTCCCTTCGTCGGTCCTGTCGCGATGACGGCGCCGACCGCCGGCCTGCTGCCGCTGAGCTCGACGACCGCGGGCCTGCCGCTGGCCAAGACGGTCGCCGGGCTGCGTCGCTGCGGCGGTGCGCAGACCTGCCTGTCCCCGCGCCGCCGCTGGCTGGGCGACCGCTTCCTCGCCTCCGCGCAGCAGGTCGCCGCCGCCCGCCGGACCACCCGCACGACCACTGGCCCGGTACCGGTGCGGCCGAGCACCAGCCCGGCGCCGGCGCCGGCCCCCAGCACCGCGCCGGCCCTCGTCAGCGCGCCCGCGCCGGCCGTCGCCACGACGGCCCCGGTCGTCCCGACGTCGCCGAGCCCCGCGCCCGCCGCACCCGTCGCCGCCGCGCCCGCCCCCGTCGCCGCCGCCCCCGCTGCCGCCGCCCCCGCGCCCCGCCGGCCCCGGCGCCGGCCAGCGCGTCGCCCTCGGCGTCGCCGGCGGCCCCCGTCGTCCCGACCCCGGTGGAGGTGTCCGTGCCGCGCACGAAGCAGTGGGGCGCGGTCGCCTTCAGCGGCGAGGTCGGCTCGCTTCACGCACGTCGGCGACTACGCCTACGTGCAGCTGAACGCCGCGGAGACCGACCGGGCCAGGGCGCTCAAGGCGGCGCACCCGGGCCTGAAGGTGCTCGTCTACAAGGACATGTCGTCGACCCGCTCGTACGCCGTCCAGAACGGCAAGGACGACGCCAAGCTGCCGACGGGGGTCGGCTTCGCCGACGCCGCGGCGACCCACCCGGAGTGGTTCCTCAAGGACACGACGGGCGCCCGGATGGAGTGGCCGTGGGACGGCCACTGGTGGATGGACGTCGCCGACCCGGCCTACCAGGCCCGGTGGCTCCAGAACGTGCGTGCCGAGCTGGCCGCCGGCCCCTGGGACGGCGTGATCATCGACAACGTGATGGCCAGCCCGGAGTGGTACCTCGAGGGGCGCACCATCGCGAAGTACCCGACGAAGGCGACCTACTCGGCGGCCACCGAGAGCTTCCTGCGCGCCGTCGCGCCCCAGCTCGTGAGCACCGGGAAGCTCGTCCTCGGCAACATCAGCGACGCCTCGCCGGCCACCTGGGACCGCTGGACGGCGCTGCTGTCCGGCGCGAACCACGAGCACTCCTTCAGCTGGAGCGGCGGCGAGCTCTACGGCGGCGCCAGCTGGCTGGAGCGCGTCCAGGAGATCGAGCGGACCCAGCGCGCGGGCCGCATCCACACCGCGACGTCCTCGGCGACGTCCACCGACCTCCGCGCGCTGACCTACCTCCGCGCCTCGTGGCTGCTGGCCTGGGACGGCGGCGCCTCGGGCTCCGCGCAGATGGTCGCGCTCAGCGACCGCAGGGACCCGTGGAACGACGTCGTCGGGCAGGACCTGGGGCAGCCGGTGACGGCGCGCACCGCGGTCGGCGGCGCCTGGAAGCGCGACTTCACGGGCGGGACGGCCGTGGTCAACCCGGGGACGACCAGCGTGACCGTCCCGGTCGGGCCCGGTCTGCGGGACCGCAACGGCACCCCGGTCACAGCGTCACGCTCGCCCCGCTGACCGGTGCGCTGCTGACCCGCTGACGGCGGTCAGGGGCGTCCCGCGAGGACGTCCCTGATGCGCAGGACGTTGTCCCGGTCCACGAGCAGCACCACGGCCACGAAGGCCAGCACGGCCGTCGCCCCGCGCACCACCGCGGGCAGCACGGCCCCGGGATCGGTCAGGCCCGGCACCTGCAGGCTCAGCAGGCCGACCGCGGTCATCGCCGCCGCGCCGGCGAGGGGAGCGCGGAGCAGCGGCGCCAGGTCGCGCAGCCGCAGCGGGAGCTCCCGGCGCAGCCACACCACGTTCACCAGCAGGACGATGCCGGCGCAGGCCGCCTGCACCACCCCGACGCCGGCCAGCCCCGCGGCGGGGAGGGCCAGCAGCAGCCCGGCGGTCAGCAGCCCCAGGTGGAGCAGCGACCCGGTCAGCAGCAGGTCGGTGCGGCCGACGGCCTTCAGGCAGACGGCGAACGCGCGCTGCGTCCCGTACAGCAGGGTGAAGACGGCCAGGCCGCGCAGCACCGGCACGGCCGGGTCCCACTTGTCGCCGAGGACGACCACGCTGTCGGCGAACACGACCAGCCCGGTGCTGAGCAGGGTCGAGCCCAGCAGGATGACGCTCAGGACCCGGCGGAAGGCCTGCACCACCTCGCGCGGCTCGTCGAGCCGGCAGTAGAGCGGGTAGGCAGCGCCGTTCACGACCTGGACGAAGCTCAGGTACGGGAGGAAGGCCAGCCGGAAGGCCAGCGAGTAGACGCCGAGCGCGGCCGTCGAGAGCAGCCGCCCGACCAGGACGTAGTCGATGTTGAGCTGGCCCAGGCTCGCCAGCGCGCTCCCGAGGACGGGCAGGCTGTAGCCGAGCAGCTCGCGCGCGTGCTCCCGGTCCCAGCCGGGGCGGACGCGCGGGCCGAGCACCCACGCCAGCACGAGCGTGAGGACGGCGCCGACCAGCTGGCCGGCGACCAGGGAGGCGATGCCGTACCCCGCGACCGCCATGACGACGGTGAGCACCCCGCCCACGAGGCCCGGCACCGTCTGCGGCACGGCCCGCCGCCGGAACTCCAGCCGCCGGGTCATCAGGGCGATCGGCGGGAGCGACGCGACCGTGAGCAGCAGCACGCCGGACAGGGCCAGGATGACGCCGCGCGCGTCCGGCTCGGAGAAGAAGCGGGCGATGTACGAGGCACCGCCGACGACCACCGCCGTGCTGACGGCGCCGCCGATCAGGCTGAGCGTGAGCGCGGTGCGCGCCGCCTCCTCGGCGTCCTGCTTGCGGTAGACGAGGGCGTCGGCGAGGCCGAGGTCCTGCACCGACATCGCCAGGGTGACGACGAGGGTGCCGATCGCGAGCACGCCCAGCTCGCGGGGCGTGAGGACCGCGGCGAGCACGAGCAGGACCGCCGACAGGCCGCCCTTGCTGACGAGGGAGCTGGCGCCGATCCACAGGCTGCCGCGGGCGACGCGGGTGCGCAGCGCGGACCCGGTCGGCTGCTCCGACGCGGCCACGTCGCCCCTCCCGCTGCTCGCCGGGGCGGCCCCGTGCGGCGCCCCCGGCTCAGTATGGGGGTGCCGCACGGGCGCACGGTTCCCCCGCAGCCGGTCTGCCCGTACCCTGCGCCCACCCGAGGCGGGAGCACCGCACGCCGGAGCAGGAGGAGTCACCGATGCGCGCGGCGGTCCAGCGGCTGGGGCGGCTCTGCCACCCCGTGGCGCGGGCCTGGACGGCGCACGGCGGCGCGGCCGGGTTGACCGTCCTGTGCTGGCACCGGGTGGACGACGCCCCGGGTCCGATGTCGGTCACCCCCGCCGAGCTCGAGGCGCAGCTCGACGCCGTGGCGGCCTGGGGGGCGGTGGTGCTGCCCCTGGAGGAGGCCTGGTCGCGGGTCCGCGCGGGCACGCTGCCGCGCCGCGCGGTGGCGCTGACCTTCGACGACGGCTACCTCTCCACGGCGACGCACGCCTGGCCGGCCCTGCAACGGCGCGCCTGGCCGGCCACCTGCTTCGTGGTGCCCGACTACCTCGAGACCGGGCACGAGTTCCCCTGGGACGCGGCAGCCGGGCACCCCGCGCCGGTCATGTCCACCGCCCAGGTGCTCGACCTCGCCGGGCGGGGGATGGACATCGGCTCGCACACGATGACGCACCGCTGGCTGCCGCGGCTGCCGGACGAGGAGCTCGACCGGGAGCTGGTCGGGTCGCGGCGGCACCTCGAGGCGCTCCTCGGCCGGCCGGTGCGGTCGCTGGCCTACCCGGCCGGGCACCACGACCCGCGGGTCCGGCGCGCCGTCCGTGCCGCCGGCTACGCGAGCGCGTACTCCACGGCCCGCGGGCGCAGCGTCGCCCGTACCGGCAGCTACGAGGTGCGGCGGACGGTCGTGCCCCGTTCGGCGGAGGACCTGGTGCGCGTGCTCGACGGGGCGTTCGCCCTGCTCGGACCGGTCGACGCGGTGCGCGAGCGGCGCCTGCTGACCGATGCCGGGCGGCACCCCGACCCCTCCGCCGCCGTGGTGCCCCTGCCGCGCCCGTCCCGGCCGGGGCCGGGCGAGGCCCCTCGCCGTCCGGCGTCCCCGCACCCCGGCCACTAGCATCCGCCGGGGTCCGGCTACGTCCCGTTCCGGGCGATCGGGAAGGAGCTCGACACGTGCGCGTGCTCGTCGCCACGTCGGCCTTCCCCCTCCCGGTCCGCGACGGCCTGCGGCTGCAGATGGCCGGGCTGCTCGGCGAGCTGTCCCGGCGGGACGAGGTCGTCCTGGTGTCCCAGGTCGGCCCCGGGGACGACGTGACGCGCGCGCCGGGGATCTGCCGCCGCCTCGTGGAGGTGGCCCCGTCGCCGGGCGGCCGGCTCCGCCGCCTGCGCCAGGAGCTCGCGACCGCGCGCAGCCGCCGGCCGGTCCTCGCGGAGCAGGCGACCTCGTCCCCCCTGGCCGAGGCGCTGCGGGCGGCGGTCGCCGAGCACCGGCCCGACGTCGTGCACGTCGCCCCCGCATGGCTGGCCGAGCTGCTCGAGGGGCTCGACTGCGCGACCGTCGTCGCGGCGCTCGACGCGGCCGGGCCGAACTGGGACGCCGACGGCGAGCTGCGCGACCAGCCGCCTGCGCCGGTACCTGTCCACCCGTGAGCGCGACCGGTTGCTGCGCTACGAGCGGGAGGTGCTCCCGAGGGCCGACGCCGTCGTGGTGGTGACGGACGAGGACGCCGAGCTGATGCGCCGCAACAGCCCGACGGTCGCCGTGCACGTCGTCACGAACGGCGTCGACGCGGAGCACTGGGCGAGGCCGCCCCAGGCGGGGCCGCGCGACGCGTCGCTGGTCGTCTTCTCGGGCGCCATGGGCTACCCGCCGAACGTCGAGGCGGCCCGGCTTCGCCGTGCAGGAGGTGCTGCCGCTGCTGCTCCGGGAGCGCCCCGACGTCCGGCTGCGCATCGTCGGGCGGGACCCGGCGCCGGAGGTGCTGGCGCTCGCGGGCCCGTCGGTCGAGGTGACGGGGACCGTGGAGGACGTCCGGCCGCACCTGTGGGAGGCGGGGGCCTACCTGTGCCCCATGCGGTCCGGCTCCGGGGTCAAGAACAAGCTGCTGGAGGCTCTCGCCGCCGGTGCCCCGTGCGTCGTGACGCCGCTCGCGACCGCGGGGCTGGAGCTCGTCGACGGCGCCCACGCCCTCGTGCGGGAGCACGCGTCCGAGCTGGCCGAGGCGCTGCTCGGCGTCCTGTCCGACCCGCCCAGGGCGGACGGCCTGGCTGCTGCGGGGGCGGCCCGCGCGCAGGAGCTGTCCTGGGCCCGGACGGCGGAGGGCTTCCAGGCGGTCTACCGGGACGCGGTCCGTCGCCGGCAGGAGCGCGTCGGCGCCCTCTAGAGGTCAGCCCGGCGCAGCGCGCGGCGGGCGACCTGCTTGGCGCGCCAGGGGAGCTCGGCGGCCGCGGAGCTCCAGGCCAGCAGGTGCTCGCACGGGTCGACCCGCGTCGCGGAGGACAGCTTGTAGCTCTCCTCGCCGCGCATCCAGTCCAGCTCGTCGAGCTCCGCGTCCTCGGCGACGTGCTGCAGGGCCAGCCCGTTGGCCAGGCGCCCGGCGCTCGCCTCCCGCCACCGGGGGGAGACCCGGTTGTCCCAGACGCGCAGGACCGGGCCGTCCCGGAAGCCGAGGACGTAGGCCGCGAGGTCGCCGTCGACCCGCAGCACGAGCAGGTCCACCCGTCCGGCCTCCGCCTGCTCGCGCACCACCTGCCGGTAGAAGCGGCGCACCTCGGGCCGGTCGTGCTGGCTGGCGCCGCGGGCGTCCAGGTCGCGCTCGCGGTGGACGCGCTCCACGTCCGGCAGCGCGGCCAGCACCTCCTGCGGGTCGGTCAGCCAGCGCTGCTCGAGCTCCCCGGCGGCGAGCAGGCGCTTGCGCGCGCGGGCCTCCGCGGAGCGGCTGTTGCGGCTGGACGGCGCCGCGGTCCCCGCCGGGATCGACACCCGTGGCAGCCCGTCGCCCGGCAGCAGCAGCGCCCGGGGGAGCGACGCCGTCAGGGCCTGCGTCGTGGCCTCTCCCGCAGGCAGCTGCTCCAGGCGCAGGGCCCACGGCCGACCGAGCCGGCGCAGTCCTGCCGCGACGGCCGCCGCCAGCGCCTGCTCGGAGCCGGGAGCCGCCGCCAGCCGGACCTCGTCGGCAGCGCCGTGGCCCGCGGCCACGACCTGGACCAGCGGACCGAGCCGCCGTCGCGCGAGCACCACGGCGCCGAGCAGCTCGCCCCCCTCCTGCACGCCCAGCACCCAGGGCTCCCACTGCGGCGTGCACGCGAACCACGGCCGCCACCACTCCGAGCGGGCCGTCAGCGGCGCCTGCGTGCTGCTCTGCAACCGGTCCAGGGCGGAGCGGAGCGGGCCGGTCAGGACGTCGCGCCCGGCCGCGTCGACCCTCATGCGAGCACCTCCCGGTAGGCCGCGACGGTCTGCTCGACGGTCTGCCGCAGGTCGTGCGCCGCCACGACGTGGGCACGCCCGCGCTGCCCCTCGAGGTCCGCGGCGGCCGGGTCCGCCAGCCGTGCGCCCAGCGCCGCGGCGAGAGCCGCGGGGTCCTCAGGGGGGACGACGGCGCCCGCGTCGGCGGGCAGCGACTCCCGCACGCCGGTGACGTCGCTCGCGACGACCGACCGGGCCCGCGCCATCGCCTCCAGCGGCACCAGCGCCATGCCCTCCCACCGCGAGGGGACAGCCACGACGTCGGCCGCTGCCAGCCAGCTGCTGACGTCGTCGCTCGGCTCCGGCGAAGGACGTGCCGGGACCCGCGGCCCGTCGCAGGACGTCGTCGTCCGGCCCCGCACCGACGAGGACGAGCCGCGCACCGGGCACCTGCCGCAGCACCTCCGGCCAGGCCGCCAGGAGCACGTCCTGCCCCTTCTGCCGGGCCAGCCTCCCGACGCAGACCACCAGCGGGCCGGGTGCCTGCCCCAGCAGCTGCCGGGCCCTCGCGCGCTCGTCGGCGCCGGCCGGCTGGAGCGCCTCCACGTCGACGCCGTTCGGGACGACCGCCGTCGGCTGCACGACGACGCCGGCCCGCTGGCCGTCGCGGCGCTCGGCCTCGCTCACGCAGACCAGCAGCGACGTCCAGCGGACGGCGGCGCGCTCCCAGCCCGTGGTCGCCCGCCGCAGCAGCCCCCCGGCCGCCTCGAAGGACCACGCGTGCGGCTGGAAGACGGTCGGCACCCGGCCGCGCAGGAGCAGGCGCCCCGCGAGGCCGGCCTTGGCGGAGTGCAGGTGGACCAGCCCCGGCCGGACGCGCCGCACCACGGCCGCCAGGCGCCGCACCTCGAGCGCCGTGGCCGGGCCGGGGCTGCGTCCGGCGGGCCACGAGTGGACCTGCACCCCGGTCCCGCGCAGCTCGTCCGTGAGCGTGCCGCCCGGCGGGCAGGCCACGTGCACGTCCCAGCCGGCGGCGGCCTGCGCCCTCGCCAGGTCGACGACGCAGCGGGCGACCCCCGCCGTCGTCGGCTGCGCCACGTGCAGCAGCCGAGGCAGGGGGGCTGGCATGGCGGCAGCGTAGGGCGCGCCACCGGCACGGAACGGGCTCGGCTGCTCCGGCGGCGACGCGGGTGCGCGTCGTCCAGGCGGTACGTAGCCTTCCGGGCATGACGCGCCTGTGGACCCTGCCGCTGTGCCTGGTCCTGCTGGCCGGCTGCAGCGGCCCCGCCGAGCCCACCGCCGCGCCCGACCGGGGGCCCCTCCCGCCGCGACTCCGGCGGCGAACGCCGTGCCGAGCTGTGCGCCCGCGGCGGCCGACCTCGCCTGGCCGGCCCCGGTCCCGCAGGACCTCCCCGTACCGCCCGCCGCCACCCTCACCGAGGTGCAGAAGCGCACCGACGGCCTGACGGTCGTCACGTTCAGCACCGCGATCAGCCTGCGCGAGTCGGTGCTGTTCCTCATCGAGAAGATGCCCGAGGCGGGCTACACGCTGGCCCGCGGCGACGCGGAGAACACCGAGGCGGACGCGCCCTTCGTCAAGGGCGACCTGCGCGGCGTGATGCGGATGATCGCGGTCGAGCCGTGCCGCACCGACTGGCTGATGGCGCTCGCGAAGGGGAAGCCGGGTGCGGTCCAGGGCGGCGGCACGCCGCTGCTCCCGCCGAAGGCCGGCGCCTCGCCCCTCCCCTTCGGCTGACCCGGCTAGGTTCGGCCGGTGGACGCGGGCGTGCTGCTGCAGGCCGCCCTCAGCGGCCTGGCGAACGGCGCCGTGCTCGGCCTCGTGGCGCTCGGCTTCACCCTGGTCGCCGGCACCGTCCGGGTGCTGCACCTCGCCCACGGCGACGTCGTCGTCGCCGCCGTCCTGACGGCGGTGCTCGGGGTGCTCGGCACGACGCCGGTGGCCGTCGCCCTGGCGCCCGGTCCCGCCGTCGCCTTCGTCGTCCTGGTGCTGGCCGCGGGCGCGCTGCTGTCCGCCGGCGTCGCGCTGCTGGCGGTCCGCCCGCACCTGCCGGACGCGGTACGGGGGCGGCCGGGCGACGCCCTCGGCTGGGTCGCGGGCGGCGTCGCGGCAGGGCTGCTGCTGCGCGAGGGCCTCGCGCTGCTGCTGCCGCAGGAGGGCTACGCCGTCCCGGACCCGCTGCGCCTGGACGCGCTGACCAGCAGCGGCGTCCTCTCGCTGCCGGGCGGGCAGGTCCTGCCGGCCCGGGTCCCGGCGGTGCTGCTGCTGGCCCTGCTGGCGGGCGTCCTGGTCGAGCGGCTGCTCGTGCGCAGCCGCTTCGGCAAGGCGCTGCGTGCGGTGGCCGACGACCCGGACGCGGCCGCCCTGTGCGGGGTGCCGGCGCGCCGGGTGGTCCTGCAGGCCTTCCTGCTGGCCGGCCTGCTCGCCGGGCTGGCCGGCCTGCTGGACGCGCCGGGCCGGACGAGCCTGTCGGTCGACGCCGGGGTCGTCCTCGGGCTGGCCGGCATCGCCGCCGCGCTGCTCGGCGGGCTCGGCTCGCCGCGCGGGGCGCTGCTCGGCGGGCTCGCCGTCGGGCTGGTGCAGTCGCTGGTCGTCACCGCCCTCGACGCCCGCTGGACCGACGTCGTCCCGCTCGCGCTGCTGGTCGTCCTGCTGGCGGTGCGGCCCGAGGGCGTCCGCCGCCGCACCCCGGTGCTGGTGTGAGCCTGGTCGACCTCGCGCAGGCCCTCTGGCTGCTCGTCGCCGCGCTCGGGCTCGCCCTGTCCGTCTCGTACGCCGGCCTGCCGGTCCTCGGCCAGGGCGCCTTCGTCGCGCTGGGCGGCGTCGGCACGGCGCTGCTCGGACCGGGCGGCGCAGGACTGCCGCTGGGCGCTCGCGGTCCTGGCGTCGGTGGCGGCCGCGGGGCTCGTCGGGAACCTCGTGGCCCGCGGCGCCAGCCGGCTGGAGGGCGCCTACCTGGCGCTGGCCACCTGGGCCCTCGCCTGGCTGGTCTTCCGGGTGCTGACGGCGTTCCCGGACCTGTTCGGCGGCGAGCAGGGCCTGGTCCGGGCCAGCCCCGCGCGGCTGGTGTCGCCGGCCCTCGGCCTCGAGCTCGTCCTCACACCGCTCGTCCACGTGGTCGTCGCCGCCTCGACGTGCCTCACCCTCGTCCTGCTGGTGAGACGGGTCGATGCCGGTCCGGCCGGCCGGGACCTGGCGGCGCTGCGCGAGGGGCCGGCCCTGGCCGCGTCCCTCGGGGTGCCCGTCGCCGCGCGCCGCCGCACCGTGCTGGCCGTCACCGCCGCCCTCGGGGCGCTGGGCGGCGCCGGCACGGCCGTCCTGCTCGGCCTGGTCGCGCCCGCCGACGTCAGCCCGCTGCTGTCGCTCCAGCTGTTCGTGGCCGTGCTGGTCGGCGGCACCGCCCGCTGGTGGGGCCCGGTCCTCGGCGTCGCCCTGCTGTCGGCGCTGCCGCCGCTCGCGGACGCCCTGGCCACGGGCGCCGGCCTCGCCCCGGAGCGGGTGCGCGGCGCCCTCACCGCGGCGCTGCTCGTGGCCGTCCTCGCCCTGCGCGGGGTGCTCCGGCGCGAGCGGCAGCCGGTCGTCGCCCCGCCGGCCGGGCAGCCGGACCCGCCGGCGACCCCGCCGCCGGACTGGCGCGCGGTGCTGCTGCGGGCGCGCGGGGTGGACGTCTCGTACGGCGCCGTGCAGGCCCTCCAGGACGTGGGGATCGTGCTGCGGGCGGGCGAGGTGCACGCGCTCGTCGGGCCGAACGGCTCCGGCAAGTCGACCCTGCTCAAGGTCCTGGCCGGCGACCTGCAGGCCGGGGAGGTGGAGGTCGCGGGCGTCGCGCAGCCGGCCGGGACGCGCGAGCGGGTGGCCGCCGGCGTCGCCCGCACCCCGCAGCGGACCGTCGTCCTGGCGCGCAGCACGCCCGAGCGGCAGGCGGGCGTGGGCGTCCGCGCGTCCCGCCGGCTCGGTCGTGCGCCACCTGCTGGCCACGCCCAGCAGCCGCGAGGCGCAGGCAGCCCGGCAGCGGGTGGTGCAGGCCGCGCTCGCCGCGACGGGGCTGTCCGCGTCGGCCGGCGCGCGACCCGCGCACGCTCACGGTGGGGGAGCAGCGGCTGCTGCAGGTCGCCCGCGTCGTCGCCACCGGCGCGCAGGTGCTGCTGCTCGACGAGCCGGCCGCCGGCATGAGCGCCGCCGAGCGGAGCCGGCTGGCCGGCGTCCTGCGCGCGCTGGCCGGGAACGGCGTCGCGGTGCTGCTCGTCGAGCACGACATGCGGCTGGTCGGCGCCGTCGCGGACCGGGTGACCGTGCTCGACCAGGGCAGGGTGCTCGCCGTGGGGACGCCGGAGCAGGTGCGCCGCGACCCGGCCGTGCGCCGGGCCTACCTGGGAGGCACGCCGTGAGGAGAGCAGCGCTGCGCGCTCCTGCTGCTCCTGCCCGCCTGCGCCTCGCCGGGCGCCGACGACGACGAGCTGCTGTTCGTGGTGTCCGCGCCCCTGACCGCCCAGCCGTGGATCGGCGAGTTCGTCGCAGCGCGGCGCCCAGCTGGCCGCCGCCGAGCTGGAGGCCGACGGCCGCGACGTGCGCGTCGAGGTGCTCGACAACGGCGGGTCGCCCCAGCGCGCCGTCGCCAACGCCCGTACCGCCGTCTCCCGCGGCGCCACCGCGATGATCACCGACGGGGTCGGCGCCGTCGCCGTGGCCGAGGTGACCGACCCGGCCGCGCTGCCCGTCTTCGTCGTCTTCGAGGGCGGCGCGTCGATCGTCGACCCGCAGGAGCGCCCGACGCTGTTCCGGCTGGCGCCCGCGAACGCCCCGATGAGCCGCCGGCTGGCCGACTACGTCAGCGAGAAGGCGACGAAGGTCGCGCTGCTCAGCGACTCCTCGAGCTACGGCCGGGAGGGCGCTGCGGCGACGCGCGAGGGGCTGAGCCGCAACGGATCGCGCTGGTCAGCGACGGCACGCTCCCCGAGGGCGGCGGCGACGTGGCCGCGCAGGTGCTGGCGGCCCGGCGCGCGGGCGCCGAGCTGCTCATCGTCTGGGCGCGGGCGACCGGCGTCGCCGCGGTCGTGCGCGCCGCGCGCGGCTCCGGCTGGGACGTGCCGCTCTACAGCGGCCCGACCGGCGAGGACCCGCTCGTCCGGCAGCGCCTGGCCGACCGCCCGGAGTGGCTGGACGGCCTGACCTTCGTCTCGTTCCGGATCACCAGCGAGGTCGGGCCGGCGCCGTTCGCCGCCTACCGCAAGGCGTACGAGGAGCGGTTCGGCGCCGAGGAGGTCGGCGTGGAGGCAGGCGGGCGCCCGGTCGTCCAGCCGCCGGACTGGTCGACGTACTCCTACGACGCGGTGAAGCTGACCGCTGCCGCGGTGGACGCCGGGCGGGCCGCTGCTCGACGCCCTCAACAGCACCGTCATCACCGGCGCCAACGGCGACGAGCGCGGCTTCGGCCCGGACGACCGCGAGGGCGTCAGCCCCGACGACATGTACTTCGGCCGCTTCGCCGACATGCGCTTCTCGCCGGTGCGGGACGACATCCTGTCGACCGGCCTGCCCGACGTGCCTCAATAGGCGCATGTGCGGCCGCTACGCCTCCAGTCGCGACGCCCGCGACCTCGCCAGCGCCTTCGAGGTCGAGGAGCCGCCCGAGGAGGTGATCCCGCCCTCGTGGAACGTCGCGCCGACCGACCCGGTGTACGCCGTGCTGCAGCGCGACGACCGCCGCCTGCTGCGCGTCCTGCGCTGGGGCCTCGTGCCGTCCTGGGCCAAGGACGCCAAGGGCGCCGCGCGGCTCATCAACGCGCGCCAGGAGACCGTCACCGAGAAGCCGGCCTTCCGCGCCGCCTACCAGCGCCGCCGCTGCCTGCTCCCCGCCGACGGCTACTACGAGTGGCAGGTCGAGGGGACGCGCAAGCAGCCGTGGTTCCTCACCTCGCGCGAGGGCGAGCCGCTCGCGATGGCCGGGCTGTACGAGGTGTGGTGCCCAGGGCGAGCAGCGCCTGTGGACCTGCACGGTCATCACGACCGCGGCGTCCGACGAGCTCGGCCACATCCACGACCGCACGCCGCTGCTCGTCCCGCGGACGGACTGGGCGCGCTGGCTGGACCCGGCCGTCGAGGACCCGGGGGAGCACCTGCTGGTGCCGGCGCGTCGGCGGCGCGCTGGACGCGTGGCCGGTGGACAGGGCGGTCGGCAACGTGCGCAACGACGGCCCGGAGCTGGTGCAGCCGGTGCGAGCCGGACGTCCTGTTCTAGCTCCGCTGCCAGAGCAGGACGCCGTTGCCCACGAGCAGCAGCAGCGCCACGGCGGCCAGCGCGATCGGGCCGCTCCTGGGCGTGAGCGCCTCCCGCACGCGCGGCAGCTGCTCGGGGGCGGCGAAGGCGTAGCGGTAGGTCGTGGTGCCGGTGCCGGGCAGGTCGGCGCCGAGGTACGGGCTGTACGAGGTGGCACGGGCGCCGGTCGCCGCGGTGGCGACCAGCAGGTCCAGCGCCTGGCGGCGCGCCTCGACGGCGGGTCCCGCGGCCGCCCAGGCCGCCCAGGTGGCGGCACCGGCCGGGGGCTGCAGCAGCCGGGCGTCCAGCGCCGGGATGGCCGTCAGGTCGAGGTCGAGCCGGGTCGAGGCCTGCACCTCCACCCGGAGCTCGGCCGTCGCGCCCGGCGGGAGGGTGCCGGCGACGTCGGCGCCGCCCTCGCGCGGGGTGGTGGCCGGTCCGGTGCACCGTCCCGCCGCGGACGGTGCCCGTCACGCGCAGCGGCACCCCGGTGACGGCCGGGGTGCGGGCCTCGCCGGTGGCCGGGACGCCGGCCGGGAGCCCCGCGCCCGCGGCCGGCAGCCTCGGGCCGGGCGGCTCCTCAGCGGCGGTCCGCGCGGTGTCCAGCGCGCGGGCTACCTCCGCAGCGGGCGCGTCCGCCGCGGTGGGGAGGGTCGCCGGCTGGTCGGTCGCGTTGGTCAGCGTGAGCACGACGGTGCCCGCCCCGGTGACCTCGCCGCCGGGGCCGACCGGCCCGGTGACGTCGACCCGCAGCGGCAGCCGGGCCGCCTCCAGCACCGGGTCGAGGGTCAGCCGGGCCGCGAGCTCGCGCGACCCGGGGGAGAAGCCCTGCCAGACGACCGCGCCGAACTTGGTGACCGGCGGCGGCTCCTCGCCGAGCGCCTCGGACGCCCGCGCCGGCCCCCGCTCGCGCACCTGGTAGTCGCCCTGCCCGCTCAGCAGCAGCCGCTGCTCGACGAGCACCCGCGCCGGCACGCCGTTCGGGCTCAGTCCGACGAGGACGCGCTCGTCGTTGACGACCGGACCGGGGACGACGGACACCAGCCGCCGGTCCGGCCGTGCGCCGACCTCCGCGAGCAGCGTGAGGTCCTGCGCGCGCTGCTCCGCCAGGCGACGGCAGCTCCAGCGCCGAGGCGGGCGCGGCGCACAGCAGCAGGCCTGCCACCAGCAGCGGGAGCCTGCGCACGACGCCAGGCTAGGCCGCAGCGTGTGAACGCGCGGCCGGCGAGGGTAGGGCTCGCAGGGACGCACCACCCCCTACGCACAGGAGTGACCGTGGACACGCAGGAAGCCCGCCAGTCGCTCGAGCAGATGCTCCGCGAGATCGACAGCGCCACCGCCATCCTCGAGGCGGAGGGTGCCGGCGACAGCAGCGAGCTCAGCCACTCCGACCAGCACCCCGGCGACACCGCCAGCGAGCTGACCGACGCCGACAACCAGAACGCCCTGCTCGACAACTCCGCCCAGCAGCGGGCCGAGGTCGAGGCCGCGCTCGCCCGCATCGACGACGGCACCTTCGGCACCTGCGTCGACTGCGGCCAGCCGATCCCGGACGCCCGGCTCGAGGTGCGCCCCGAGGCCGCGCGCTGCGTCGCCGACCAGGAGAAGCACGAGGCCGCCACCGCCTGAGCCTCGGCTACCGTCCGTGCCGTGGAGGCCCCTGACGAACCGACGATCGTGTACGCCGAGTCGAGGCAGGCATGGCAGGACTTCCCGAGCCTCGTGACGGAGATCGCGAAGCAAGCTGACACACGACACGTCTGCGAGGTGGGTGCCGGGGCGCGGCCGCTGCTCGACATCGAGTTCGTGCGGTCGGAGGGGCTGGAGTACACCGTCTGCGACATCAGCGCTGAGGAGCTGGCGAAGGCCCCGGCCGGCTACCAGACGCTCGAGGCGGACATCGCCGGTGCGATGCCCGTCAGCACCGGCCGCTACGACCTGGTCTTCTCCAAGACGCTCGCGGAGCACGTGCAGGACGCCGAGCGCCTGCACCGGAACGTCTTCTCCATGCTGCGCGAGGGTGGGACCGCGATCCACATGTTCCCGACCCTCTACGCCCCGGCCTTCGTCGCGAACATGCTGCTCCCGACCGCCTTCACGCGGTGGCTGCTCACGAGGCTGCAGGGTGACCGACGCGACGACGCGGGCCTCGAGGGCAAGTTCCCGGCGTTCTACCGCTGGTGCACCGGGCCGAGCGAGAAGCAAGCTCTCGAGACTGCGCCGCATCGGCTACGACGTCGTCGAGTACCGCGGCTACTTCGGCACGCCCGGCTACTACCGTCCGCTGAAGCTGGCGTGGTTCGACGCCCTGATGTCGCGCGTGCTGCTGCGACGTCCGGTGCCTGCACTGACCTCGGTACGCCGTCGTCGTCCTGCGCCGCCCCGTGCCGGAGGGGCAGACCGCGGCCGCCTAGGCCTTGCGCGCGCTGGCGACCAGGTGCATCCCGCGTCGACTCGCCCTCGCCGGTCCGCGGCCAGGGCAGCTCGGTCTGCACCAGCGTGCGCGAGCGCCGCGCTGCCGCCCTGGCTCGAGCGCCCGCTCGACGGTCGCCGGGCGTCAGCACGGTGCGCGGCCGCACGCCGTCGACCTCCAGGCCCGCGCCGGTGAGCAGCGCGCGCAGCTCCTCCGGCCAGAAGCAGCGGGTGAGGGTGCCGTCGTCGTCTCGGCACGAGCACGCACGTCGGCGGCGGGCGACGTCGGCGAGCTCGGCCCAGCGGCCCTGGTCGGCGAGCCGGGCCAGGCCCGAGCACGAGCGAGTCGACGACGAGCAGCAGCCGGCCGCCGGGACGCAGCACGCGGACCAGCTGCTCGACGGTGACCTCGGTGGCCAGGCACAGCGACAGCGCCTGCGACTCGGCGAGCACGAGGTCGACCGACGCGTCGGCTGAGCCAGTCCAGCGACCGGCGAGTCGGCGACGACCGGGAGCAGCCGGCCCGGCCGGCGGCGTCCGGCAGCGTCGGCCGGCGTCGCGGACATGACGTGCACGACCTCGTGGCCGGCGGTCGACGAGCTGGCCGGCGAAGCGCTCGGCCGCCGGACAGGTCGAGCACGCGGCGCGGCTCGGCCGGCAGCCAGCGCGGCGAGCTGGGCTGCGGCGACCTCGTCGTAGAACAGCCAGTAGGGCGAGTCCGGTGGGGGGACGGGCGTGCCGACGGTGGAGCCTGCAGGGACGGCCGAGCGTCATCGCCACCGGGTCAGGGGTGCGCATGATCGGCTCCTACCCTTCGCCGCGTGACGGATGCCTGGCGACCTCCCGACGCCGGTCGGCGTCGCCCGCACCGTCGCCGGACGGCGCCGGTCCGCGGCACGCTGGTGCTCGGGCCACGGCGCCGGCGGGGGCGTCGACGCGCCGGACCTGCTGGCCGCCCGCGACGCCGGGCTCGCCGCCGGCTGCAGGTGGTCGCGGGTGGAGCAGCCGTGGCGGGTGGCCGGCCGCCGGGTGGCCGTGGCGCCGCCGCGGCTCGACGAGGCGTGGACTCGCCGTCCTGCGCGCGGCGCTGGACGGGCCGCTCGTCGCTCGGTGGCCGCAGCGCCGGGGCCCGGGTGGCCTGCCGGACGGCGGCGGCGACCGGCGCGGTCGGCCGTGCTGGCGCTGGCCTTCCCGCTGCGCCCGCCCGGCAGCGACAGGACCGCCGGCCCGAGCTCGCGGCTGCCGTGCGGTCCCGCGGCTGGTGGTGCAGGGCGAGCGGGACGCGTTCGGCGTCCCGCCGCGTGCCGGCGTGCAGGTGCACGTCGTGCGCGGGCGCCGACCACGCCTTCGCGGTGCGCCGGCGGGACGGCCGCACCGCCGCCGACGTGCACGCCGAGGTCGCGCGCGGCGGTCGCGGGCTGGCTCGTCAGACGCTGACGTAGACCTCGGCGGCCACGGCCCGGTCGACCCGGACGTCGACGCCGTCGACGGCGAGCTGGACCTGCGCCGTCGTCGGGCTGCGCCGACCTGCACGGCCTGCCCGGGCAGCAGCCGGAGCCGTCTCGAGCTCCTCCATCCGCTCGACCAGCGTCTGCAGGTGCTCGTCGATGCGGCGGACCACGCACGAGCCGCCGGGCGGCACGGAGGACAGCTTCTGCAGCGGACCGGTGTCGACGACGTTGGCCGAGCCCGGGATGGGGCTGCCGTGCGGGCAGCTGCCCGGGTCGCCGAGCAGCGCGACGAGGTGGCGCTCGAGGTTGTCGCTGATGGCGTGCTCGAGCCGGCAGGCCTCCTCGTGCACCTGCGGCCACGGCACCTTCAGCACGTCGACGAGCAGCACCTCGGCCAGCCGGTGCTTGCGCAGCATCGACGTCGCGTACGCCCGGCCGCTCTCGGTGAGGTGCAGCACCCGCTCGGCGTCGAGCGTGAGGTAGCCCTCGCGCTCGAGCCGCTTGACGGTCTCGCTCACGGACGGCGCCGACACGCCCAGGCGCTCCACGATCCGGGCCCGCATCGGGACGATGCCGGCCTCCTCGAGCTCGAGGACGGTCTCCAGGTACTGCTCGACCGCGGGGTGGTGGCCATCCATGCGGCGGATCGTACGTGTCGGGGCACCCGCAGGAGCCGGGGAACAGACGGCGCAGCGGGCGGCGTTCCAGGCGACGTGCAGGTGCAGAAGCTCCCCGGCCGACTGGTCCCGCTCGCCGCCCCCGGCGAGGCGGACCTGCTCGCGGTCCGAGTACCGTCGGACCCCAGAGTCGTCGTCCGCCCCGTGCGGACCCGAGGGCCGGAGGAGGTGGGAGCAGTGGCGGACGAGACCAGCGAGCAGCGCCGGGCGCGGTTCGAGCGCGACGCGCTGCCCTTCCTCGACCAGCTCTACTCCGCCGCGCTGCGCATGACGCGCAACCCCGCGGACGCCGAGGACCTGGTGCAGGAGACCTTCGTCAAGGCCTTCGCCGCCTTCCACCAGTTCCAGGAGGGCACCAACCTCAAGGCCTGGCTGTACCGGATCCTGACGAACACCTTCATCAACACCTACCGCAAGAAGCAGCGCCAGCCGCAGCAGTCCCCGACCGAGGAGATCACCGACTGGCAGATCGCGGCGGCCGAGGCGCACACCAGCACCGGGCTGCGCAGCGCCGAGATGGAGGCGCTGGACCACCTGCCGGACTCCGACGTCAAGGAGGCCCTGCAGGCGCTGCCCGAGGACTTCCGGATGGCGGTCTACCTCGCCGACGTCGAGGGCTTCGCCTACAAGGAGATCGCCGAGATCATGGGCACTCCGATCGGGACGGTCATGAGCCGGCTGCACCGCGGTCGGCGCGGCCTGCGCAGCCTGCTGGCCGACTACGCCGTCGAGCGCGGCCTGGTCAAGGCGACCGCGGCGGACGCGACATGAGCTGCGGCGACCCGCACGAGACCCCCTGCAGCGAGGTCCTCGAGGCCGTCTACCTCTACCTCGACGGCGAGCAGGACGCCGACCACCACGACAAGGTGCGCATCCACCTCGACGAGTGCGCCCCGTGCCTGCGGCAGTACGGCCTCGAGCAGGCCGTGAAGAGCCTGGTCGCCCGCTGCTGCGGCAGCGACCCGGCGCCGGTCGACCTCCGCGACCGCGTCCTGGTCCGGATCCAGCAGGTCCGCCTCGAGATCGAGCAGGTCGAGTACCGCGCCGAGTAGGACGCCCGCATAGGGTCGGCAGCATGACCTGGCTCGTCACCGGCGGAGCCGGCTACATCGGGGCGCACGTGGTGCGCGCACTGCAGGGCGACGGCGCCGAGGTCGTCGTCCTGGACGACCTGTCCACCGGCGCGGCCGACCGCGTCGACGGCGTCCCGTTCGTGCAGGGCAGCGTCCTGGACCGTGGCGGCCTGCGGAAGGTGCTGCGCGAGCACGCCGTCACCGGCGTCGTCCACATCGCCGCCAAGAAGCAGGTCGGCGAGTCGATGGCCGACCCGCTGCTCTACTACCGCGAGAACGTCGAGGGCCTGGTCGCCCTGCTGGACTCCTGCCGGGAGAAGGGCGTCGACCGGCTCGTGTTCTCCTCGAGCGCCGCGACCTACGGCCTGCCCGACGTCGACCTCGTCGACGAGGACACCCCCAAGGCCCCGCTGTCGCCGTACGGCGAGAGCAAGCTCGTCGGCGAGTGGATGCTCGACCACTGCGAGCGGGCGTACGGCATGCGGTCGATGAACCTGCGCTACTTCAACGTGGCCGGCTGCGCGACGCCCGAGCTCGGCGACGTCGGCGTCTTCAACCTGGTGCCGATGGTGTTCGAGCGGCTGCAGGCGGGCCGGCGGCCGCGGGTGTTCGGCGGCGACTACCCGACGCCGGACGGCACCTGCGTGCGCGACTACGTGCACGTGGGCGACATCGCCGACGCGCACCTGGCCGCCGCGCGGGCGCTCGAGTCCGGTGCAGCCGGGCGCGACCTACAACGTCGGCCGCGGCGAGGGCAGCTCGGTGCTCGACGTGCTGCGCGTCGTCGGCGAGGTGACCGGCCTGGACACCACGCCGGACGTCGTCGACCGCCGGCCGGGCGACCCGGCGCGGATCGTGGCCTCGGTCGACCGGATCCGCGACGGGCTCGGCTTCACCGCGCAGCACGACCTGCGCGAGATGGTGGCCTCCGCCTGGGCCGGCTGGCAGCTGCGCCACCCGTAGGCAGCGCAGCCGCGCAGCGGCGGGCTAGGCGTTCGGGCGCTTGCCGTGGTTGGCGGCGTTCTTCTTGCGCCCGCGGCGCTTGCGTCCTCGCTTGGCCATGGTGGTCCTCCCTCTTGACGTCGGCGCCCAGGGTTGCACAGAATAGACCTGAGCGGAGGACGCTCAACTGATCTGGAGCGACATCAGGAGGGATGTCATGCAGGTCCAGAGGTTCGACCCCTTCACCGTGCTCGCGCGGATGGACCGCGAGTTCGACGAGCTGGTCCGGCGCGGCTGGTCCGGCCGGGAGCAGCAGGCGCCGGCGATGGCCGGCTTCGTGCCCGCCGTCGAGGTGGTGCGCGACGGCCAGGACGTCGTGGTGCGGGTGGAGCTGCCCGGCGTCGACGTCGAGCGCGACGTCACGATCGAGGTGGACAAGGGCAAGCTCGTCATCGCCGGCGAGCGGCGCGACGAGCGCGGCGAGCAGGTCGAGGGCGTGCTGGTGCGCGAGCTGCGCTACGGGCAGTTCCGGCGCGAGTTCGCGCTCCCGCCGGGCGTCTCGCCCGAGCAGGTCGAGGCGGTGTACGAGGCGGGGCTGCTCGACGTGCGGGTGCGCGGCGTGGTGCAGCCCGAGCCGGCGACGGTACGGGTGCCGATCACGACCCGCCGGCCGGCGGAGCCGCACGTCGTGGAGGCAGCGCCGGAGGGCGCGACCGCCTAGCGCGTGCGGGTCGTCCGGCAGGGGCGGCAGCGCGCGGCGCGGCCGCCCCTGCCGCTCCAGCACGGCGGCGGTGGCGCCGGCCCCGACCATGCCCAGCGCGACCAGCTGCCCGAGCCCGGCCGCCACGAGCACGTCGCCGGGGCTCACCACCTCCGGGCGCAGCGGCAGCGGGACCGGCACGACGTCGCCGAGCCAGCGCAGGCGGCTGCCCGCGTCGGCCGGCTCGTGCCGGGCGTCGGCGCCGGTCAGCAGGTCCTGCGTCCCGACGCCGGCCCGTCCGGAGGCCTCCAGCGACACGGGCATGGCCCCGTTGGCGCCGACGACCAGCGCGTTGGCCAGCAGCCCCAGCGCGACCAGGCCGGTGCCGCGGATCCCGCGGTTGCGCGACAGGAACCAGACGACGAGCCCGGCCGACAGCGCGAGGCCGAGCGGGTAGAACGGCCCGCCCACGAGGGTGCCCACCAGCTGGGCCAGCAGGGAGCCGACGACCAGCCGGCGCGAGCGCACCGGGAGCTCGCCCAGCCGGTCCAGGCTGCCGCCGCGTGCCCACCCCACGGCCAGCGCGACGGCCAGCACCACGAGGACGAGGGACACGTGGCTAGTCTCCCCGACGTGCCCGACAGCGACCTGCAGGTGACCATCGAGGGCGGCGTCCTGCGCCTGCACATCGACCGGGAGGCCAAGCGCAACGCGCTGTCCGGCGACGTGCTGCGGCCGATGCTCGCTGCGCTCCGCGCGCCGGGTGACGCGCGGGTCGTGCTCATCACCAGCGCCGGGGAGCGGGTGTTCTGCGCGGGCGCCGACCTCGTGCAGATGGCTCCCGACGCGACCGGCCTCGAGGTGCACGAGGGCCGCGGGCTGCTGCGCGAGGTCGTCCTCGCGATGCGCGCCTGCCCGGTGCCGGTCGTCGCGAGCGTCCAGGGGCTGTGCCTCGCGGGCGGCGTGGGCCTCGTGCTCGGCTGCGACCTGGTGCTGGCCGCCGAGGACACGGCGTTCGGCCTGCCCGAGGTCGACCTCGGCCTGTGGCCCTTCATGGTCAGCGCCCTGCTCGGCCGGCACGTCAGTCCCAAGCGGGCCATGGAGATGATGCTGTCCGGGCGGCGCGTGCCGGCGCGCGAGGCCCTCGAGATGGGGCTGGTCAGCCGGGTGGTCGGCGACCTGCGGGCCGAGACGGAGGAGCTGGTGGCGGCGCTGGCCGCGAAGCCGCCGGTGGCGGTGCGGCTCGGCAAGGCCGCCTTCCTCGCCGCCATGGAGACGACCCTCGCGCCCGGGCTCGAGGCCATGCAGGCCCAGCTCTCGCTGCTGAACACCACCGAGGACGCGGCCGAGGGCGTGGGCGCCTTCCTGCAGAAGCGCACCCCCGAGTGGAAGGGCCGCTGAACCGGCACAAGATGGTCAGGACGGGCCATGGGCGGCCGGGGCGAACAGGGACATCGTGGGGCGCAGCCACCCCGTGACCCGGAGGTCCCGATGAGCAGCACGGACTCGATCGAGCGCGTCGCCTGGCAGGCCTACGCCGACGCCTGCCTCGAGCACGACGGCCGGCACGCCGAGCGCGCCGCCGCCGAGGTCAACGGGCTGGTCCCGGAGCAGAGCGGCCCGCAGCAGGACGGCGGCCGGCCGCGCCCCTGATCGGCGGCCCGGTCGTACGCTCGGCCCATGAGCGAGCAGCCCGTGAACCAGGACACGCCCGGCACCGCCAGCCACGACCCGGACCGCCCCGCGGCGCTGCTGGAGTTCATGGCCACCGGCTGGGCGCCTCGTGCGGACGACCTGCCCGCCGAGCACCCGGCGGCGCCGTACCGCGCCCGTCGTCGCGCGGCGCTCGCCCACCGCTTCCAGGGGGAGCGGCTGGTCGTCCCGACCGGCGGCTACAAGACGCGCAGCAACGACACGGAGTACCGCTTCCGCCCGGGCACCGAGTTCGCGCACCTCGTCGGCTCGCACGAGCCGGACGCCGTCCTCGTCGTCGAGGACGGCCGGAGCGTGCTCTACCAGGCACCGGTCATGGACCGCTCGACGCCGGCCTTCTTCACCGACCGCGTCTACGGCGAGCTGTGGGTGGGCCCGCGCCCGTCGCTGGAGGCCACCCAGGCGCTGCTCGGCGTCGAGACCCGGCCGCTCGAGGAGCTCGACAAGCTGTCCGGCCCGGCCCGCGTGGTGCGCGGCCACGACGCCCGCGTCGAGGCGCTGTTCGAGACCGAGGAGGAGGCCGATGAGGAGCTGGTGCAGTTCCTGTCCGAGCTGCGCCTGGTGAAGGACCCGCACGAGGTCGCCCAGCTCCAGGTCGCCGTCGACGCGACCATCAAGGGCTTCGAGGACGTGGTGCGCCAGCTCGACCAGGCCAAGCAGACCAGCGAGCGCTGGGTGGAGGGCGTGTTCGGCCTGCGTGCGCGGGTCGAGGGCAACGACGTCGGCTACGGCTCGATCTGCGCGGCCGGCGCGCACGCCTGCACGCTGCACTGGACCGAGAACGACGGCCCGGTCCGCGACGGCGACCTCGCGCTGCTCGACATGGGCGTCGAGAGCCACGAGCTCTACACCGCCGACGTGACCCGCACGCTGCCGATCAGCGGCACGTTCAGCACGCGGCAGCGCCAGGTCTACGACCTGGTCTTCCAGGCGCAGGAGGCAGGCATCGCCGCCTGCCGCGCCGGGGCGGACTTCCTCGACCCGCACCGCGCCGCGATGCAGGTGCTCGCGCACGGGCTGGTCGAGCTGGGCGTGCTCGAGGACGCCGAGGCGGCGCTCGCGGAGGACCAGCAGCTCTACCGGCGCTACACCCTGCACGGCGTCAGCCACATGCTCGGCATCGACGTGCACGACTGCGCGCACGCCCGCTCCGAGGTCTACCGCAAGGGGCCGTTGCAGCCGGGCTACGTGCTGACCGTCGAGCCGGGCCTCTACTTCCAGCCCGACGACCTGACGGTCCCGGAGGACCTGCGGGGGATCGGCGTGCGCATCGAGGACGACATCGTCGTGACCGACGGCGACCCGGTGAACCTGTCCGCGGCCCTGCCGCGCGAGGCCGGCGCCGTCGAGGCGTGGATGCGGGAGCTGCGCGGGTGACCTCGGTCCGCGCCGAGATGGCCGCCACGCTCTGGAAGGTCGTCGCCCGGGAGGGGCAGCAGGTCGGCCCGGACGACGTCCTGGTCGTCCTGGAGAGCATGAAGATGGAGATCCCGGTCGTCGCCGAGGCCGCGGGGACGGTGCGCTCGCTGCCGGTCGCTGAAGGTGCGCTGGTCCAGGAGGGTGACGTGCTCGCGGTGATCGACCCTTGATCCACGGAGGCTGAGCCAGGGGCTTCAGGGACGGCGCGCGTGCGCCGAAGAGGTCAGCGTGACGTCCTCCATCGAGCCCTTCCTGCGCGCTCTGGTCGAGTGCGGCGGTTCCGACCTGCACTGCAAGGTCGGCTCCCCGCCCCGGGTGCGCATCGACGGCAAGCTCCGCAAGCTCCAGACCCGCGACCTGACCTCCGCGGACACCGACCAGATGGTGCGCGAGGTGCTGCGCGAGGACCTGGTCGAGGAGTTCCACAAGACCAACGAGGCCGACTTCGCCTACTCCATGAGCGGCATCGGGCGCTTCCGCGTCAACGCGTTCCGCTCGCGCGGCTCCTGCGGCCTGGTCTTCCGCCGGGTCAGCGTCGGCGCGATCCCGCTCACCGACCTCGGCCTGCCGCCGGTGCTCGCCTCGCTCGCGATGGAGCCCCGCGGCCTGGTGCTCGTCACCGGCCCGACGGGCTCCGGCAAGACGACGACCCTGGCCGGGATGATCGACCACATCAACGCCAACAAGGAGGTGCACGTCGTCACGATCGAGGACCCGATCGAGGTGCTGCACTTCGACAAGATGGCGATGGTCAACCAGCGCGAGGTGCGGGTCGACACCGAGGACTTCGTCACCGCGATGCGCGCCGCGATGCGGCAGGACCCCGACGTCATCCTCGTCGGCGAGATGCGCGACCACGAGACGGTGAAGGCGGGCCTCGCCGCCGCGGAGACCGGCCACTTCGTCATGTCGACGCTGCACACGACCGACGCCGCGGAGACCATCAACCGCGTCATCGACTTCTTCCCGCCGCACGAGCAGAAGCAGGTCCGCCTCGCGCTGGCCGGCGCGCTGCGCGGGATCATCTGCCAGCGCCTCGTGCCGCGCGCCGACGGCGAGGGCCGCTGCGTCGTCATGGAGATCGCCGTCAACACCGGCCGCATCGCCGACGCGATCGCCGACCCGGACAAGACCTCCACGATCCCGCAGCTCATCGCCGAGGGCACGTACTACGGCATGCAGACCTTCGACCAGCACCTGGTGTCGTTCATCCGCGACGGGGTCATCACGATGGAGGCGGCGCTGGCGGCGTCCACCTCGCCGCACGACCTCACCGTCGAGCTGCGCCGCCTCGGCCTGGTCGCCTAGAACCAGGGCGTTCCGGACAGAACGGACCACCCCCCTAGCGGTGGGCGGTGCGGGCTCCCTAGGTTCCGCGGACCCGATCCGCGACCGAGGAGCCCCGTGCGCCGTCCCGTCCTGCTGCTGTCCGCGCTCGCCACCCTGGCGGCGTCCGCCCTCACCCCGCTCGTCCAGACCGCGTCCGCCCACGAGGGCGCGCTACCCGGTCGTCCTCATCCACGGCTGGACCGGCCAGGGCAGCTCCTGGAACAGCATGATCCCCAAGCTCCAGGCGCAGGGCATGACGGTGCTCGACTTCGACCCGAACGTCGCCGGCGTGCAGGCGCTCTCGTACTCGCCGGCCGCGGGGCAGCACGTCCCGCTGCTGGCCAAGCAGGTGCAGAGCAAGATCCAGACGGCGCTCGCGAACAACGGCTACCCGGCGACCCAGAAGGTCGACATCGTGGCCCACTCGATGGGCGGGCTGGTCAGCCGGTTCCTCATCGAGAAGCCGGGCGCCGACGTCGACTCCTGGAGCAGCAGCACCGGCTGGTACGGCGACGGCGTCGCGGACATCCGCACCGACTGGGCCGCCCGGGTCGACGACCTGGTCATGCTCGGCACGCCGAACCACGGCACCTGGGAGGCCTGGGTCCCCGGCACGCTCGGCGTCTTCGGCGCGTGGAACGCCAGCGGCGGCGACATGAGGCCCAACAGCCTGCTGCTGCAGAAGCTGGGCTACGCCGAGCCGGCCGGCGAGTACTACACGGCCATCGGCGGCGACCCGTCGTACGGCCAGTTCCTCAAGTACGACTACACCGGCGACGGGGTCAGGCACGGCTTCGACGGCGTCGTGCCGGCCGAGTCGCCCGCGGTGACCGGCGCGGACGTCAGCTACGTCAGCAGCAACCACGGCGAGCTGCTCAAGCAGGACGCCCCGCTCGACCTCGTCATCGGCGCGCTCGGCTACACGAGCACGCAGACCGGCGGCGGCAGCAACAACCTCAACGGGACGGCCCGCATCCGGCTGGAGTACGCCGACCTCGTGCAGGACCACGACTTCGGCACCGCGGACGAGATGCGCTTCGAGGTGTGGTTCGACAAGGACGGCAACAACGACGGCTACACCTACGTCGGCACGATCGCGTACGACCGGGACGCGCCGTACACCCAGAACTGGGGCAACAGCGGCCTGCTGCTGAGCCAGGGCATCGTCCTGCCGGGCACGAGCGCCAAGACCGACGTGAAGGTCGTCGTGTACGAGGACGACTCCGGCACCCGCGAGGCGGTCTCCACGATGTACTTCCGCGACCTGACCCTGTCCGACGACCTGGACGGCCAGGACTACTACCAGGCGTCCGCTCCCGACACCAAGGGCGGGACGAACACCCTGCGCGTCTCGCTGGTCGGCGTGACCAGCAAGCCGGTCTAGCCCTCGAGCGGCAGCGCGTAGGTCCGCAGCTGCAGGCCCGGCTCGGGCGACCAGTCGAAGGACGGCGTCCGCACGAAGCCGAGCCGCTCGTAGAGGCGGTGCGCCGTCGTCATCGTCTCCTGCGACGACAGCCGCACGAGGTGGCAGCCGTCGGCCCGCGCGGCGTCGAGGCAGGCCTGCACCAGGGCCTGACCGGTGCCGGCACCGCGCACGTCCGGGTCCACGACGAGCATGCGGAGGACGGCCTCGCCGGGGGCGGACTGCTCGGCCCACTCGCCGCCGCGGGTGGCCACGGTGACCGCCCCGGCGAGCCGCCCGTCGACCCCCTCTTCGGTGACGGCGACCAGCACGGTGGCGCTCGCGGCGCGGGAGGCGACGTCGCGCAGGTGCGGCTCGTACTCCGGGCTGCTGAAGCCCTCGTCGCGGTAGACGCGGGCCGTCAGGTCGGCGACCGCCGCATGATCGGCGGGCTGCGCGACGCGGACGGTGATAGGCACCAGCCGTGTCTACCGCAGGGGGAGTGCGCGGCCTGGCGCGGGAGGTCGTGCGCGCGACCCGCGGCCACGACCTCGCGCTCTACGCCGCCGGGGTCACCTTCTACGCCGTGGTCGGGGTCGTCCCGCTGCTGCTGCTGTCGTTGTTCCTGGCCGGTCAGGTCGCCGGCGAGCAGACCGTCCGCGACCTGGCCGACGGGCTGACCGCGCTGCTGCCGGACGAGCTCGGCGCCCGCGAGGCGGCGCGCTTCCTGTCCGAGTCCGGGACCGCCATGCCTCCGCTCGGCGCGCTCGCGGCGCTGGTGCCGGCCAGCCTGTACGGCGAGGGGCTGGTGCGGGCGTTCGACCGGCTGAGCGAGTCTCCCGGCCGCCGCCGCTCCCTGCGCGGCCGGCTCGGCTCCGTCGCCGTGGTCGCCGCGAGCCCGGTGCTGCTGCTCGCCGGCCTGGCCGCCGCGCGCGGCCTGACCTCCGCCCTGGGCGACGGCCTGGGCTCCCGGCTGCTCGGCGTCTACCTGGCCTTCGTCGTCGGCTGGCTGACCATCTCGCCGGTGCTGCTGTTCGCCTACCGCGCGCTGTCCCCGGAGACCTGCAGCCTGCGGGCGCTGCTCTGGGGCGCGTTCGGTACCGGCTCCATGCTCTCCGGCACCTGCCTCGGCTTCGTGCTCTTCCTGTCGCTGGGCATCGACCTCGGCGGGGCGTACGGCGGCAACCTCGGCCTGGCCACCGCGGCGGCGACCGTCGGCTGGCTGTTCGTGCTGCACGTCGTGGTGCTGGTCGGCTACGTCACGACGCTGTGCCTGCAGGCCCGCGGCGGGCACCCCCGGGCCGAGCCGGTGGAACGGGCCCGGGTCGACAGGGCGGCCTGACGTTCCCGTCGCGCGGCCGCGGGCAGGACCAAGGGCATGTTCTTCTTCTTCTCGAACCGCCTCGGCTGCCTGCCGAGCCTGCTGCTGTCCCTCGTCGTGACCGGGATCCTGCTCCTGCTCTTCAACGTCCTCTAGGCCAGCGCGGCGGCCAGCCCCGGGAAGACCTTGGCGACCTTCGCCGTGAGGTAGTCGCCGTAGACGCCCTCCCAGGCGTGCACGTCCTGCCCGTCCCACCGCTCCCGCGCCCCGTGGAAGGCGGCGTCCGGCAACGGGGTCACCGTGGCCCCCCACGACGGGTCGAGGAACAGCGGGAACGACAGTCGGTCCGCCCCCGACAGGTTGCGGACCCGGTGCGGGTTGGAGCGGTAGCCGCCGCGTGTCATCCGCTCGAGCATGTCGCCGATGTTGACGACGAAGACGTACGGGTCGGCCGGCACGTCGACCCAGGTGCCGCCGCTGCGCACCTGCAGGCCGCCGTGGCGGTCCTGCGCGAGCAGCGTGACCAGGCCGTAGTCGGTGTGCTCGCCGACGCCCCAGGACTGCTCGTCGCCGGGCGGGTAGTGGAAGACGCGGAACAGCACGGTCGGGTCCGCGGTCAGGTGCTCGGCGAACCACCCCTCGTCCAGGCCCAGCCCGAGCGCGACGCCGCGCAGGACGGCCTGGCCGAGCGCGGTGACCTGCTCGAGCCAGCGCAGCACGACCGGCCCCAGCCCGGCCGGCTCGGCAGGGAACAGGTTCGGCCCGTGCAGCGGGGTGCCGGCCCGCACCCGCGGGTCGTCCGGCGGCAGCTCGGTGCCGAAGTAGACGCCCTCCTTCCGGTCCGGCCGGCCGGAGGTGAGCTCGCCGCCGACCGGGAACCAGCCGCGCCAGGCCACCCCGCCGCGGTCCATCGCGATCTGCGCCTTGACCTCGTCGGGCAGCGCGAAGAACTCCCGGAACAGCCGCTCCAGCTCGTCCCGCAGCTCCCGGTCGACGCCGTGCCCGGTCACCAGCAGGAAGCCGGTGTCGCGGCACGCGCGGTCGACCTCCGCACCGACGCGGGCGCGGGCCGCGGCGTCGGCCGCCGGGTCGAGCAGGGGCGACACGTCCACCAGGGGCAGGCTCGTCATGTCGGCAGCCTGCCACCGCGGGCGGCCGTACGAGGCAAGGAGGCCCCGCAGCGCCAGGCACCCGCTCAGCCGAGCAGGGCCCGCGCCAGCACGGCCGCCCCGCCGCAGGCCGCCAGCACCAGCGTGGTGCGCCGGGCCGCCGGCTCGCTCACCCGGCGCCCGAGCGGCACACCGAGCACGGCGCCGACCGCGAGCGCCCCGAGGCAGCCGAGCAGCAGGCCGCCGCTCACGTCGGGAAGCCCGAGCGAGGGCAGCGCGACGCAGTTCAGGCCCAGGAAGTAGGCCTGCAGGCTGGCCCGCTGCACGTCGGCCCGCCACTCCGCGTTGGCCGCCCACAGCGCGACGACAGGGCCCGCGACGCTCGCCACGACGTTGGTCAGCGCGCCGAGCACGCCGGCGGCGACCGCCCCGGCCGGGCCCCGGGCCGCGTGCCACCGCAGACCGGACGCGAGCAGTCCGACGCCGATCAGCACGACGGCGCCGGCCGCCGCGGAGGCGGGCCGTTCCGGCAGGTCCCGCACCGCCACGGCCAGCAGCGGGGTCGCGAGCGCCGACGGGACGAGCAGCAGCAGCGTGCGCCGCGGCTCGACGAGCCGGAAGAGCCGGGCGAGCAGCACGACGTTGAGCACCAGCGACAGCGCGACAGACAGGCGGATGCCGTCCGCGGGGCCGAGCGCGGCGACGAGCAGCGGCCCGCAGACCAGCGAGAAGCCGATGCCGCTCACGGACTGGGCGAGCGTGCCGAGCAGGACCGCCACCACGACGGCAGCGGTCAGCACGACAGCCGCTGCGCCTCCACCTCGTCGCGGACCGGGCACGTGCGCAGGTGGTCGTTCACGAGCCCGCAGGCCTGCAGCAGCGAGTAGACGGTCGTCGGCCCGACGAACGCGAAGCCGCGCCGCTTGAGGTCCTTGGCGATGGCCGCGCTCGTCGGCGTCGAGGCGGGCAGGCCGCTCCAGCTCTCGGGCGCCGGGGAGGGCACCTCGGCGTGCGCCCACAGCAGCGCGGAGAGCCCGCCCTCGGTCCGCAGCGCGATCGTGGCGCGGGCGTTGGTCACGCAGGCGCGCAGCTTGGGCCCGGAGCGGATCAGCCGCTCGTCCTTCATCAGCGGTGTGACGTCCAGGTCGGCCACCGCGTCCGGGTCGAAGTCGAGGAAGACCTCGCGCAGCGCCGGGCGCTTGCGCAGCACCGTGATCCAGGCGAGTCCCGCCTGGAAGCCCTCCAGGCAGACCTTCTCGTACAGCGCCTGCTCGGACCGCTGGGGCCGGCCCCACTCCTCGTCGTGGTAGCGCTCGTAGACGGGGTCGCCGTCGCCGAAGCACCGTGCGGTCATGGGCGAGACCCTAGGTCGTGCGGACCGTCACGCAGTCGTCGCACGACGGTCACCGGCCGGACGCCCGCGGGAGGCAGGCTCTCCCCTGCCGGGGGGCACCAACCGAGGAGGCAGCCATGCACGTCCGTCGCTCGTGGTCCGACGAGTTCGCCTTCGTCGCCGAGGACCGCCGCCGCCGCACCTCCGACCAGCTCGACCTCGGCGCCACCTGGCGCGGGGCGGGCTCGAACGACGCGTGGCGGCTGTCCTGGCTGCGCGACACCGGCGAGCTCTACCTCTGCCGGGCCGACGGGCACGACGGCTCGTGCAGCGACGTGCAGCTGCTGGCCGTCGTCGGTCGCGAGACCGAGCTCGACGCGCTGCTCGACGGCTGGCGCGAGGCTCGTACGGACCCGGACGGCCTGTCCTGGCTGTACGGCCGGGTCTCGCCGCTCGCCGCCGCCTGCTAGGTCCCTACCCTGGGCGGGTGTCGACGCTCGCTGACCTGGTCCGCGCCCGGACCGGGCTGGACGAGGACGACGTCGACTGGCTGCACCGGCTGGTCGGGGAGTGGCAGCTGGTCGCCGACCTGTCCTTCGCCGACCTGCTGCTGCGCGTCCGCACGACCGAGGGCGCCTGGCTGACCGTGGCGCACATGCGGCCGACGACCGGTCCCACCACCTGGCCGGACGACCTGGTCGGGACGGAGGTGCCGGCTGCGGTGGGCCGGCGCTTCGACCGGGCGGCCGCGACCGAGCCGGTCACCCGCGGTCCCGAGCTCGAGTGGGCGCCCGCCGCGTCCGTGCGGGCGGAGGCGGTGCCGGTACGACGAGGCAGCAAGGTGGTGGCCGTCCTCACCAAGGAGAGCACCACCAGCGCCGCCCGGATGCCCAGCGCGCTCGAGCTGACCTACCTCACGACCGCCGGCGAGCTGCTGCAGATGATCGGCGAGGGCCGCTTCCCGTTCCCCGGGGCCTCACCCGACCCGGAGCACGCCCCGCGGGTCGGCGACGGCCTGGTGCGGCTCGACCGGACCGGCCACGTCGTCTACGCCAGCCCGAACGCGCTGTCCGCCTACCGCCGGCTCGGCGTCGCGGGCGACCTGCTCGGCGCGCACCTCGGCACGACCGTCGCCCGCCTGTCCGCGGCGCCCGGTGTGCTGGACGAGCCGCGCGGGTCGGCGGCGCTCGCGGCCGTCCTGCGCTTCGGCGAGCCGCGCGAGAGCGAGGTCGAGGCGCAGGGCGCCACCGTGCTGCTGCGTGCGCTGCCGCTGGCTCCCGGTGGCGAGCGGCGCGGGGCGCTGGTGCTGGTGCGGGACGTCACCGAGCTGCGCCGCCGGGACCGGCAGATCCTCGGCAAGGACGCCACGATCCGCGAGATCCACCACCGCGTGAAGAACAACCTGCAGACCGTGGCCGCTCTGCTGCGGCTGCAGGCCCGCCGGGTGGAGTCGCCGCAGGCGCGGGCCGCCCTGGAGGAGTCGGTGCGCCGGGTGGCCAGCATCGCGATCGTGCACGAGACGCTCTCCCAGACGCTCGAGGGGCAGGTGCCCTTCGACGAGGTCGCCGACCGGGTGCTGGCCATGTGCGCCGAGGTGGCGGCGCCCGAGTCCGACGTCCGGGTGCAGCGCAGCGGGAGCTTCGGCGAGCTGCCGGCCGAGGTCGCGACGGCGCTCGCCATGGTGCTCACCGAGCTGGTGCAGAACGCCGTCGAGCACGCCTACCCGTCCCCGGCGGCCGGCGTGGTGGAGGTCAGCGCGCAGCGGGAGGCCGCAGGGCTGGTGGTGCGGGTCGCGGACCAGGGTGCCGGACTGCCGGCCGGCTTCGACCTGGACAGCACGCCGCGGCTGGGCCTGCGGATCGTGCGGACGCTGGTGGAGGGCGAGCTGCGGGGGAGCCTGTCGGTGCAGCCGGGCGCCTCCGGCGGAGCGCTGGCGGAGCTGCGGGTCCCGCTCGAGCCGGCCTGACGGCGGCGGCGGCCTGGTCGAGGGCTACCGGCGCTGGACCTGCGCCGCCGACGCGTCGATCCCGGGGTCCTGCGCGTTGGCTCCGGTGACCTGGCGGAACGTCAGGACGGCGCCCAGCACGAGCAGGGCCAGCAGGACCGCGGCCAGCAACCGGAAGCGCCAGAGCGCGACCCATGCCGGCGGCGCCTCACGGGCGACCACCGGTGGACGCACCCAGCGCTCGGCCACCCGGATCAGGCGGTGCGGACGCCCGCGCGGGCGCTGCGGCGCGTGAGCGCGCGGCGCTCGTCCTCGCTGGTCCCGCCCCAGACGCCGGCGTCCTGGCCGGTCTCGAGCGCCCAGGTCAGGCACGGCTCGACCGCCGGACAGCGGCGGCACACGACCTTGGCCTGCTCCACCTGAGTCGCGGCAGGGCCCGTGGTGCCGATCGGGAAGAACAGCTCCGGGTCCTCGTCACGGCAGAGCGCGATGTGGCGCCAGTCCATGCGTCCAACTCCTCAAGGTCTGCGGCCGCGCGCCCTCGCGCGTCGGTCGCGGTTCTGTTTCACCCTTGCACCGGCAGTGCAGGGAGAGCAAGCGTTGACCGAACGCGATTCGGTACCGACCCCTGAGGTCTTGGTCACGTCGGGAACAACGACGCGGCCCTCCCCGTCCTCAGGCGGCTAAACCTCCCTGGCCGGGTGAACCTCAGACGACGACGTCCAGGGCCCGCGGGACTGCCCGGAACACCACTTCTGTCCGGTCTCCGAGGTCGTCGCCGTCGACCTGCAAGGCCATCGGGCGGGTCGTGGTGAGGCGGAAGCCGGCCGTGTCGTGCAGCGACAGCACGGCCCGTCCGCGCGGCCGGGCCTTCGCCGCCAGGATCTGGCGGAGGTGCCGCAGCACGGTGACGGTCCCGAGCGAGCGCAGCCCGAACAGGTCCAGCCCGAGGTCGAAGGACGCCTGCGGGCACGGGTGGACCGGGCGCGGGCCGAGGTAGGTCCACGGGTCGCTGTTGCAGACCAGGGCCAGCCCGACCTGCTCGGGCTCACGGCCGTCGGCGTGGACGGTGATGGCCGGCGTGCTGCGGCGGTCGTGCAGGAAGAACTGCGCCACCCCCTGCCGGACGTAGAGGGCGGGGGTGGCCTTGCGGCCGCCACCCCGCTTGCGCTCCACCCGCCGCACGACCTCGGCGTCGAGGCCGAGCCCGGCGCAGAAGGTGAACCAGCGGTCGTCGACCTGGCCGAGGCCGACGGTGCGGCGGCGGCCCTCGCGCAGCGCGTCGAGCAGCTGGCTGGTGGCGTCCACCGGCGCGGCCGGCATGTCCAGCGCGCGCGCGAAGACGTTGGCGTTGCCGCCGGGGACGACGGCCAGCGCCGGCAGCCCGGCGGACGGCCCGTCGGCGAGCAGGCCGTTGACGACCTCGTTCACGGTCCCGTCACCGCCCAGGGCGACCACGACGTCGAGGCCGTCGACCACGGCCGAGCGGGCCAGCGAGGTGGCGTGGCCGCGGGCCTGCGTCTGCACCACGTCGAGCTTGACCTCGCTGGCGAGCGCGTGGGCGAGGACGTCGCGCATGCGCTCCGTCGTCGCGGTGGCCTTCGGGTTGACCACCAGGAGCGCGCGCATGTCCTGGAGGCTATCCGCCACTAGCCTGGCCGACCGTGAGCACTGCCGTGGGTCGCGCCGCGCTGCTCGTCGCGCTCGAGGGCGCTGTGCTCGCGCTGCTGGGCGCGGGCTACGGCGTCGCCGGCGTCCTGGGCGACCCGTTCGACCGCACGGCCACCGTGCTCGAGGCCGCGTTCACGGTGCTGGCCGGGGTGCTGCTGCTCCTGGTCGCCCGCGGGCTGCAGCGCGTCGCCGGCTGGGCCCGCTCGCCCGCGGTCGTCCTGCAGCTGCTGGCCCTGCCGGTCGGGGTGGGCCTCGTGCAGGGCCGCGTCTGGTACGCCGCCGTGCCCGTGCTGCTGCTCGCCGCGGGCGTCCTGTCCCTGCTGGCCACGCCCGAGGCGCGGCTGGCCTACCGCGACGTCGACTGAGCGCCTACTCCTCGACGAGCAGGCGGGTGCGGAGCTGGGCCAGCGTGCGGGCCAGCAGGCGCGACACGTGCATCTGGCTGATGCCCAGCTCGGCGGCGATCTGCGACTGGGTCATGTTGCCGAAGAAGCGCAGCATGAGGATCTTCTTCTCGCGGGCCGGCAGCTGCTCGAGCAGCGGCTTGAGGCTCTCGCGGTACTCCACGCCCTCCAGCGCGTCGTCCATCATCCCGAGCGAGTCGGCCACGGCCGGCGAGTCGTCGTCGCCGCCGTCGGGGGCGTCCAGGCTGACGGCGGAGTAGGCGTTCGCCGACTCCAGGCCCTCGAGGATCTCCTCCTCGGTCATCCCGAGGTGCTGCGCGAGCTCGGCGACCGTGGGGGAGCGGCCGTTCTTCTGCGACAGCTCGCTGGTGGCCTTGGTCAGGCTGAGCTTGAGCTCCTGCAGGCGGCGGGGCACCCGGATCGCCCAGCCCTTGTCGCGGAAGTGGCGCTTGATCTCGCCGACGATGGTCGGGGTGGCGTACGTCGAGAACTCGACGCCGCGCTCGAGGTCGAAGCGGTCGACCGACTTGATGAGGCCGATGGTGGCGACCTGGATGAGGTCGTCCAGCGGCTCGCCGCGGTTGCGGAAGCGGCGCGCGAGGTACTCGACGAGCGGCAGGTGGGCCTCGACGAGCTGCTCGCGCAGCCGGGTGCGGGACGGGTCGTCCTCGGGCAGGTCGGCGAGCTGCTGGAACATCTCGCGCGCCTTGGCGCGGTCGGCGGCGGTGCGCTCGGCGCGCGCGCTCAGGGGCGCGGCCTCGACCTCGGGGGCCGGCGCGTCCAGGTCGGGCAGCTCGACGGCCTCCGCATCGGGGCCGGTGGACTGCGCGGGTGCCACGGCGTCGGCGCTGAGGCCGGTCGCCTCGGTCACAGGTCGTCGGCCTTGCGCTTGTGCAGGACGAGGGTGACCTTGTCGTCGGCGTCGACCGAGCTGTCGACCTCGCCGGCCAGCGCGGTGAGCACCGTCCAGGCGAAGGTGTCGCGGGACGGCTCCTGGCCGTCGAGGGTGAGGACGCTGACCGCCACGTCGATGGCGTCGGTCGTCAGCTCGAAGCGGCACTCGAGGTCGGCACCGGGCATCGCCTGGGTGAGCAGCATCGCGCAGGCCTCGTCCACGGCGATGCGGAGGTCCTCGATGTCGTCGATCGTGAAGTCCAGCCGGGAGGCCAGGCTCGCCGTCGCCGTGCGCAGCACCGACAGGTAGGCGCCGGCGGCCGGCAGCCGGAGCACCACGACGTCGCGACCGGCGTCGCCCGGGACCGCAGGTCCGCTGTCGCTGCCGATCGTCGTGGCTGTGCCCTCGCGCTCCGCCATGCCCCCTCCGGGTGCCGGCTCCGCCGGCGGTCCTGCCCGTGCCTGTGCGCACCGGACCCGACGATCCTACGTGCGGCGCCCACGTCGGCGTCCCGCAGGTGGGACGCTGTCGGGATGGCGAACCACGAGCTCTCGCGGCCCGACCGGCGCACCGTCCTCAAGGGCGCCGCCGCGGGAGCGGCCGCCCTCACCGGCCTGTCCGCCTACCCCGGCCGGCGGGCCGAGGCCGCGCAGGTGCCGGCCGTGCGCGGCACCACCCTCGACAGCACCGTGGTGCGGGGCAGCGCCGTCAACGACCTCGGGTACGTCCGGCTGGCGAGCGGGCCGGGCGAGCCGCACGTGGTGCGCGACGAGCTCGGGACGACGGCCCAGCGCGGCCGTGAGGCGCGGCGTACGGCCCTGCTGTCGTTCGTGCACCTCACCGACATCCACGTCGTCGACGCGCAGTCGCCGGCGCGGGTGGAGTTCACCGACCGCTACAACGACGGGCCCGGCTCGCCGCTGATCTTCAGCTCGGCGTACCGCCCGCAGGAGGTGCTGACGCCGCAGGTCGCCGACAGCGTGGTGTCGGCGGTCGAGCAGGTCGGCGCGGGGCCGGTCAGCGGCCGGCGGTTCGACTTCGCGGTGTGCACGGGCGACAACACCGACAACTGCCAGCGCAACGAGCTGCGCTGGAGCATCGACGTCCTGGACGGCACGCCGTTCACGCCGAACAGCGGCGCGACGGACCGCTTCGAGGGCGTGCACGACCAGGACCCCGACGCCTACGACGTCCACTACTGGCACCCGGACGGCACGCCCGAGGGCAAGGTCGACGACAACGCGCGCCGGCTCTACGGCTTCCCGGTCGTCAAGGGCCTGCTCGAGGCGGCGACCCGTCCGTTCACACCGGTCGGCCTGTCGATGCCCTGGTACTCCTGCTACGGCAACCACGACGGACTGGTGCAGGGCAACTTCCCGCAGTCGTTCCAGCTGACCCGCCTGGCCGAGGGGCCGGTCAAGGTGATCGGCCTGCCGGCCGGCGTCTCGCCGGACGACCTGCAGCGCGGGCTCACCGGCGCCGACCCGACGGTGCTGGAGTCGCTCGCGACCGCCCCGGTCCGGCAGGTCACCGCCGACCCCGAGCGCAAGGTCATCAGCCGCACCGAGAGCGTCACCGAGCACTTCACGACCGGCGGGCGCCCGCTCGGGCACGGCTTCACGCAGGAGAACGTCGCGAACGGCACGGCCTACTACGTCTTCGACCCGAGCCCGCAGGTGCGCGGCATCGTGCTCGACTCGGTCAACCCGAACGGCGAGTCCGGCGGGTCGCTCGACCAGGCGCAGTTCGCCTGGCTGCGGGCCCGACTGGAGGAGGCCACCGGACCCGGCCGCGACCGGCTGGTCGTGGTGTTCAGCCACCACACCGCGGCGAGCATGGACAACCGGCTGGTCTTCGCCGACAGCCCCGAGCGGCGGGTGCTCGGACCGGAGGTCGTCGCGCTGCTGCTGGAGTTCCCGAACGTCGTGCTCTGGGTCGACGGGCACACCCACGTCAACCGCGTGACGCCCTACCTGCGCGAGGGCGGCGGCGGCTTCTGGGAGGTCAACACCGCCTCCCACGTCGACTGGCCGACGCAGGCGCGGCTGCTCGAGCTGATGGACAACGGCGACGGCACGCTGTCGGTGTTCGGGACGGTCATCGACGCCGACGCCCCGCTGTCGTACGGCGGCAGCCTCGGCTCGAGCCGCGCGCTCGCGTCGCTGGCCCGCGAGCTGGCGGCCAACGACTGGCAGGACCGCACGGACGCGCGGCGCGGCAAGGTCGAGGACCGCAACATCGAGCTGCTCGTGAAGGCGCCGTTCCCGCTGCCGCGGGTCGCCGGACCGACGCCCGCCGTGCGCGACCCCAGGCCGCGGCCGACCGGCGAGCAGCTGCCGGCCACCGGCGGCGGCTCGCTGGTGGCTGCCGGCGCCGCGGCGGCGCTCGCCGCTGCCGTGGCCCTGCGCACCCGCCGCGCGGAGGCTCCGCCCGAGGCGTGACGCTCCTCGACCGCCTGCGCGCCGACGGCGTCGGGCGCGGCACGCCGGTCGCGCTGGCGGTCGCGCCGGCCGGCGTCGGCCTGGCCTGGCCCGGCGGCTCGGCCGTCGTCGACCACGACCCGGTGCCGGAGCTGGCCGTCCTCGACCCGCGCTGGACCTGGTGGTCGGCCCCCAGCGTGGGCGCCCGCACGTGCTGGGACCTCGGCGCCGTCGGCCGGCTGCTGCACGGCCTGCGCCGGGACGACCCGGCCGCCGTGTGGGCCGCCGCGCACGACCTGCCCGAGCCCGCGCCGCTGCGCGGGGCCACCGACCTGTTCGACGTCGAGGGCGAGGACGGCTCCGCGCTGCGGGCCGACGGCCAGCTGAGCCGGGAGTGGCTGCGCGGCGCCTGGCACGCCGACCCGGCGCAGTGGGCGGTGCTGGCGCTGCAGGTCCAGCAGCGGCAGGAGGACGCCCTGCGCGCCTTGCCGGACCCGCGGCCGGCGCCTCGGGGCGGGCCGCTCGCGCTGCTCACCGCGCTGGCCGAGTCGGCCGCCGCGCTGGTGGCCGTCGAGCTGTCGCGCACGGGCCTGCCGCTGGACCTCGGCGTCCTGACCGCGCTGCTCGAGCAGGTGATCGGCCCGCGGCCGGCGTCCCCGCAGGCGGGGGCCGCCTGGCGGGCCCGGCGCGACGCCGAGGTGCTGCGGCACTTCCCCGGCGGGCCGGTCGACCTGCGCTCGCCGCTCCAGGTGCAAGGACCTGCTCGCCCGGGTCGGGTTCGACCTCCCGGACACCCGGTCGTGGCGGCTGGAGCCGCACGCCGGCACCTCGCCCGCGGTCGCCGCGCTGCTCGCCTGGCGCAAGGCGGAGCGCACCGCGACGACCTACGGGTGGGGGTGGCTCGACCGGCACGTCGGAGCGGACGGCCGGCTGCGCGGTGAGTGGCGGGCCGCCGACGGCGCCTCCGGCCGGATGACCGCCTCCGCCGGGCTGCACAACCTGCCGGCCGAGCTGCGCCCCGCGGTGCGGGCCGCGCCCGGCTGGTCGTTCGTCCGGGCCGACCTCGGGCAGGTCGAGCCGCGGGTGCTGGCCGCCGTGTCCGGCGACCCGGCGCTGGCCCGCGCCGCGCAGGAGGCCGACATGTACGCCCCGGTGGCCGCCGCGCTCGGCGCGGACCGGCCGACGGCGAAGGTGGCCGTGCTGGCGGCGATGTACGGCCAGACGTCCGGCACCGCGGGCGCCGCCCTGCGCGACATGGACCGCGCCTACCCGGTCGCCATGGGCTACCTGCGCGCGGCCGAGCTGGCCGGCCAGCGCGGGCAGGACCTGCGGACGTACGGCGGCCGCCTGCTGCGGCTCAGCGCGGCACCGCCCGGCGAGCCGGTGGGGGAGCACGTGGCGGCGGCCTCCGGCTGGGGCCGCTTCGCCCGCAACGCGATGGTGCAGGGCGCGGCCGCGGAGCTGTTCAAGGCGTGGGCGGCCACCGTGCGCGACGGCCTGCGACTGCTCGGCGGAGAGGTGGTGCTGTGCCTGCACGACGAGCTGCTGCTGCACGTGCCGGCCGAGCGGGCGGAGGAGGCGGCGCAGCTGCTGGTGGACGCGCTGGGGGCGACGGCGCACTGGTGGGCGGCGGGCTCGGCCGTGCGCTTCGTCGCGGACGTGTCCGTCGTGCAGAGCTGGGCCGACGCGAAGTAGCTCAGAGGTGCTGCCGCAGCTCCGCGCGACGCTCGGCGTGCGCGTCACCTGCCAGCGCGAGCAGCGCCTGGCCGTCGACCCGGAACGTCGTCCACTCGTCCTGAGGCACGGCGCCGAGCGAGCGGTAGAAGCCGATCGACGGGGCGTTCCAGTCGAGCACCCACCACTCGAAGCGCGGGTAGCCCCGCTGCACGCAGACCGCCGCCAGCTCCTGCAGCAGCGCCTTCCCGAGGCCCCGCCCGCGCGCGCCCGGCCGCACGAACAGGTCCTCGAGCCACAGCCCCGGCAGGCCCTTCCAGGTGGAGAAGGTGACGTACCAGAGCGCGAAGCCGACGACCTCGCCGTCGTCGCCCAGCGCGAGGTGGCAGGTCGCCACCGGGTCCGGGCCGAACAGCGCCTCGTGCAGCATCTGCTCGGTCGCCTCGACGGCGTCGGGCTCGCGCTCGTAGACCGCCAGCTCGTGCACCAGCTGCAGCAGGACCGGCACGTCGGCGGCCGTCGGCGAGGCGGATCACGTGTTCCACCCGAGCACGGCCGGGCAGCCGTGCTCGTACCCCGAGCGTCGACACCGAGCCGGCCGACAGCACGAGCTGCTGACCGGCGCGCGGCGCGAGACCGAGCCAGCAGGCCGCGAGGACCCGCAGCGCGTGGCCGTGGCCGACGAGGCAGACGTCGTCGCCGGCCGCCAGCACCGGCCGCACCCGCTCGAGCACCCGCTCGCTGGCGGGCGGCCAGCGGCGGCGAGCGTCTCGCCCGAGCCCGCGCCGTCGTCGTCCCAGACCGACCAGCCGGGCCGCGTCTCGCGCGCCTGCGCGGTGGTCCGGCCCTCCTCGGGCCCGTAGTCCCACTCGACGAGGTCCTCCTCCACCGACGCGGACAGCCCGGCCAGCGACGCCGTCCGGGCGGCCCGCTGCAGCGGCGAGGTGAGCACCAGCCCGAAGGGCCGGTCCAGCCGCGGGCGCAGCGCTGTCGCGTCGGCCTCGCCCTGCGCGGTCAGCGGGACGTCGGTGCGCCCGGTGTGCCGGCCGTCGCGCGACCACTCCGTCTGCCCGTGCCGGACGAGCACCACCTCCGCCATGGCCGGACCCAGACACGCCGGAGGCCGGCCCCGTGACGGGACCGGCCTCCGGGACGAGCAGTGCCTAGGCGGCAGGCTTCTCGTACGTCTTGCCCTTGGTCTCCCAGAAGATCGTGGCGATCTCGTCGATGCCGTCGAGCAGCTTCTGGCCGTTCGCCGGGTCGATCTCCTGCTTGGCGCCGGTGCCGCTGGCGCGGCTTGATGGTGCTTGTTGACCAGGCCGTGCAGGTTCGGGTACTTCTCGAAGTGCTCGGCGCTTGAAGTAGTCGTGCCACAGCACCGCGAGGTGGTGCTTCACCAGGGTCGGCGCGCTCGTCGATGATGATCAGCGCGCGGGCCTGGAAGACGTCGTCGCTGTTGGCCAGGTACTTCTCCTGCATGGCCTTGACGGACTGGGCCTCGATGCGGGCCTGCGCGGGGTCGTAGACGCCGCAGGGCAGGTCGCAGTGGGCCGAGACGACGGTGCTGGGGGTGAGGAAGCGGGGCAGGCGCATGCTTCGTCCTCTCCGTCGTGGGTCGCGTCTCTCCGACTCGACCCTAGTCCGGAGGTCCGCGGTGCGCCGCCGTGCTGGTCGCGGGACCGTCGATGCTGCCGACGCTGCGCCCGGGCGACTGCCTGCTGGTGCGGCACGGCGCGCCGGTGCGGCCGGGCGACGTCGTGGTCGCGCGCGTCCCTGGACGCGGCCGGAGCTGCTGGTCGTGAAGCGCGCGGTCGCGCCCGTCGACGGCGCGGTGGCTGGTCGAGAGCGACAACCCCGCGGTGCCGGGCGACGGCTGGACCGGCGGGCGAGGCGGACGTGCTCGCGGTCGTGCTGCTGCGCTACTGGCCGCTGGCCGGCCGGTCGGCGCGGGTCCGAGGCGTAGCGAGGCTGCGTGGCGGTGCAGCGTCGTACGACGGCAGCAGCCCGCGCTCCTGCGCCTCGGCGAGCGTCGGGCGCCTGGCGTCCTTGTCGGACAGCAGCGGCTCGACGTCCGTCGGGCCAGGGCAGGTCCAGCGCCGGGTCGAGCGGGTGGACGCCGTGCTCGCGGCCCGGGGCTGTACGGCGCGCTGCACAGGTAGGTGACGTTCGCGTCGTCGGTCAGCGCGAGGAAGGCGTGCCCCAGCCCCTCGGACAGGTAGACGCCGCGCCGGTCGACGTCGTCGAGCCGCACCGCGTCGCTGACCCCGAACGTCGGCGAGCCGACGCGGAGGTCGACGACGACGTCGAGGACGGCGCCGCGGGTGCAGTAGACGTACTTCGCCTGACCGGGCGGCACGTCGGCGAAGTGCACGCCGCGCAGGGTGCCGCGGCTGCTGAGACGCTGTGGTTGGCCTGCTTGACGGCGAGCGGGTGGCCGACCGCCTGCTCGAGCACCGCGGCCTTGAACCACTCGAGGAACACGCCCGCGCGGGTCGGGGAACTGGCGGGGCGTGAACGACCACGCGCCCGGGACCTTCAGCTCGTCGACCTCCACGCCGCCGACCCTAGGGCCCACCGGACCTCTGCGAGGATGGTGGCCGTCTCGCTCGGGTGACCCCCGTCCGGCGCACCCGCCGGCCCACCGGCCGCGCCCGCCCGCGCCGCGCGTCCGTCCCTGTCCCGAGGAGACCGTCATGACCGCCCAGCTGGAGGGCCCGCCGTGTCCGACCCAGCGTCGATCACGCCGACCCGTCCGCCGCCGCCCGCGACGCCGACCCGGCGTTCGCGCTGCACCGCGGCGGCAAGGTCGAGGTCGTCTCGTCCGTCCCGGTCGCGACCCGCGAGGACCTCGTCGCTGGCCTACACGCCGGGCGTCGCCCGCGTCTGCACCGCGATCGCGCGAGGAGCCCGACGCTCGTCTACGACTACACGTGGAAGTCGCACACCGTCGCGGTCGTCACCGACGGCACCGCGGTGCTCGGTCTCGGCGACATCGGCCCCGAGGCCGCGCTGCCGGTCATGGAGGGCAAGGCGCTGCTGTTCAAGCAGTTCGGCGGCGTCGACGCCGTCCCGATCTGCCTCGACGTCACCGACCTCGACGAGCTCGTCGAGACGATCGTGCGGCTGGCCCCGGCCTTCGGCGGCATCAACCTCGAGGACATCAGCGCGCCGCGCTGCTTCGAGGTGGAGCGCCGCGTGCAGGAGCGCCTCGACATCCCGGTCTTCCACGACGACCAGCACGGCACCGCGATCGTCACGCTCGCCGCGCTGCGCAACGCCGCGAGGCTCACCGGCCGTCGCCTCGGCGGACCTGCGCGTGGTCGTGTCGCGGCGCCGGTGCGGCCGGCATCGCCGTGTCGAAGATGATCCTCGACGCCGGCATCGGCGACCTCGCCGTCGCCGACAGCAAGGGCATGGTGCACCTGGACCGCGAGCGACCTCACCGACAGCAAGCGCGCCTTCGCCGAGATCAGCAACCGCGGCGGCCACCGCGGCACGTTCGTCGAGGCGCTGCGCGGCGCGGACGTCCTCATCGGCCTGTCCTCCGGGACCGTCCCGGCCGAGGCGGTCGCGTCGATGAACCCGGACTCGATCGTCTTCGCGATGGCGAACCCCGTGCCCGAGGTGCACCCGGACGTCGCGCACGCCAACGGCGCGGCCGTCGTCGCGACCGGGCGCAGCGACTTCCCGAACCAGATCAACAACGTGCTGGCCTTCCCGGGCGTGTTCAAGGGCGCGATGCAGGTGCGCGCGCTCGCAGTCACCGAGGGCATGAAGCTGGCGGCCGCCGACGCGCTCGCCGCCGTCGTCGGCGACGAGCTGTCGCCGGAGTGCGTCATCCCCAGCGTCTTCGACCCGCGGGTCGCGCCGGCCGTCGCGGACGCGGTCGCGGCGGCGGCGCGGGCCGACGGGGTCGCCCGGCTCTGACCCGCCCGCAGCCCTCCGTACTGTCAGCGCATGCTCGCCGTCACCTGCACCTCCCAGTCCGCCGACGACCCGCTGTCCGGCCTGACGGTCGGCGACGTGCCGGACCCGTACGTGCCGGACGGCTGGGCGCGCGTCACCGTGCGGGCCGCGTCGCTGAACCACCACGACCTGTGGTCGCTCAAGGGCGTCGGGCTGCCGGCGGACCGGCTGCCGATGGTGCTCGGCTGCGACGCCGCGGGCGTCGACGAGCACGGCAACGACGTCGTCGTGCACGGCCTGGTCGGCGACCCGGACTGGGCCGGCGACGAGACGCTCGACCCGAAGCGCAGCGATCCTGTCCGAGCGCTACCAGGGGACGCTGGCCGAGCAGGTGGTCGTCCCGCGCCGCAACCTGCTCCCGAAGCCGGCCGACCTCTCCTTCGAGGAGGCGGCGTGCCTGCCGACCGCGTGGCTGACGGCCTACCGGATGCTGTTCACCAACGCGGCCGTCAAGCCCGGCGACCGGGTGCTCGTGCAGGGCGCCGGCGGCGGCGTCAGCACCGCCGCGATCGCGCTGGCCCGCGCCGCCGGCCTCATCGTCTGGGTCACCGGGCGCGACGAGGCCAAGCGCGCCCGCGCCGTCGAGCTCGGCGCCCACGAGGCCTTCGAGCCGGGCGCCCGGCTGCCCGCCCGGGTCGACGCCGTGATCGAGACGGTCGGCAAGGCCACCTGGTCGCACTCGATGAAGAGCCTGCGTCCCGGCGGCACCCTCGTCGTGTCCGGCGCGACCACCGGGGCCGACCCGGGCGCCGACCTCAACCGGCTGTTCTTCCTGCAGCTGCGGGTGATCGGCTCGACGATGGGCACCCGCGACGAGCTCGCCGGCCTGCTCGCGATGCTCGCCGCGACCGGCGTCCGCCCGCAGGTCGACGAGGTGGTCCCGCTGGCCGAGGCGCGCCGGGGCTTCGAGCGGCTGGCCGCGGGGGACGTCGTCGGCAAGATCGTCCTCACCCCCTAGGAGCCCGCCGCGTGGTCCTGCCCGTCCACGACGTCAACCCCACGCGCCGCACGCCGTGGGTCACGCGCCTGCTGCTGCTCACCAACGTCGTCGTCTTCGTGCTCAGCCCGCTCGCGCTGGCGCCGCTGCTCGGCAGCAGCAGCGCCGCGTCGGTGTGCCGGCAGGTCGCCTACCTGGACGAGTACGCCGCGAAGCCGTCCGAGGTCGTGCGCAACGACCCGGCCGACGCCGTCGCCACCGGCGCCGTCGGCAGGTCCCGCGACGGCGAGACCGGCTGCGTCACGCAGTCGCCGCCGCCGTACGACAAGAACCCGGCGCTCTCGGTCCTGACCGCGATGTTCCTGCACGGCGGCTGGGCGCACCTGCTCGGCAACATGCTGTTCCTCTACGTCTTCGGCAACAACGTCGAGGACCGGCTGGGCAAGCTGCGCTTCCTGGCGTTCTACCTCGGCTGCGGGTACGTCGCGACGTACGGCTTCTCGCTGCTCTTCAACGGCTCGACGCAGCCGCTGGTCGGCGCCTCGGGCGCGATCGCCGGCGTGCTCGGCGCCTACCTCGTCCTGTTCCCGCGGGCCAAGGTCTGGTCGCTGCTGACGTTCTTCTTCTTCCTGCCGGTACGGCTGCCCGCGTGGCTGGTGCTCGGCAGCTGGTTCGTCCTGCAGTACCTCTACACCCGCGGCGCCGGGCTGGCGGAGGCGACCGGCACCGCCTACCTCGCGCACGTCATCGGCTTCGTCGTCGGCGCGGCGCTCGTGTGGCGGCTGCGGCGGACCGCCCGGCCACGGCCGATCGCGGACCCGCGCTGGGGGCCGTACTCCCGGCGTTGACCGCTGGAGTCGGCGGCCGGTCCTGCCGCGCCGCTTCGACGTCGTCGCACCGCGCGCACCGCGCGACGAGCAGCCGGCGTGCCGCCACCCCGCCCCTGCGACCTGCCTGCTCCGGCAGCGGTCGCGAGCCCCTCCGGAGGACGTCGTGCGCGCTGCACCTGCCCTGCTCGCCCTGCTGCTGCTGACCGCGTGCGCGGAGGGCGAGGACGAGCCGGCCGCCGCGCCGAAGGACCCCTCGCCCGCGGCCTCGTCCCAGCCGGACCCGAAGGCGGAGTGGCTCGCCGCCATGACGGGCCTGTGCGGCACGCTCGGCGGCGAGGTGAGCGGCCTGACCTACCAGGCGTCGCTGTCCGACAACCAGATCACCCCGGCCGAGCACGCCGCCATCGCGACGAGGGCCAAGCCCGCCACCGACGCCTTCGACCGCGCCGTCGCCGCGCTGACCGTGCCGCCGGAGGCCGCCCCCGCGAAGAAGGCGTTCGACGACTTCCTGGCCCTGCAGAAGACGGCGTACGCCGACCTGGACGCCACGGCCAAGGCCGGCGACCAGGCCGCGCTGACCAGGGCCTACGGCGTCATCCAGGGCCAGTACGCGACGACGCCGCAGGGCGCGGCGCTCGAGGCGTCCGGCCTGCCGGAGAAGTGCAGCTACCGGGGGACCTACCCGCAAGGCTGACGCGCCGGTTCAGAAGGGCGGGTGCTCCTCGGGCGGCAGCAACGGGCGGTTCCCGACGTCCGGGCCCTCGCCGAGCTGCGCCCGGTCCAGGACGGCGAGGTCGTCCGGGTCGGGCAGGCGCGGCCGCAGGTGGTCGCCGTCGTCCACCCCCGGCGGCGGCTGCTGCCGGCGTGGGGTCTCGACGACCTGCCCCGCCGGGCTGAACCAGATCGTGGACGTGGCGGTGCGCAGCGGCGTCCACCCGTAGTGCTTGAGCTGGTGGGTGCGCCGGGACCTGGCCACGAGGTTCCAGGCAGCCGTCGGCCCGTGCGGGTACGGGGTCTCGTGGTCCAGGTCGATCCGGCGCGCGCTGGTCCGGGCGCCGGTGGGACCGTCGCAGGACCTGTCGCGCAGGCAGACGAGGTCCCGCAGCGGTGGTGACGGGTCGTGCTCGGCCTCGTGCCGGACCGCCGGGCTGCTCCCGCTGAGCATCGCCGGCTCCAGGACCATGTCGAGCAGCGACTGCCGGACTCCGGTGGCGTCCGGCGGTGGTCGCACGTCGCTGTCGTCGACCTCGACGAGCTGACCGGTCCCGCTCTGCACGCACACCCGACGCAGCTCGGCGTCCACGAGCAGCAGCCGGCAGGTCGGCGCGCTCAGCCAGCCGTACCCGTCCAGCCAGCCGGGCTCGTTGCTCAGGCCGAGGGACGTCTCGACCGGCACGGTCACGTGGGCCTGCACCGGCCGGCTCCGGCGGCAGTCGCTCGAGGCGGCCTCGACGAACGACGGCCGCAGCCCGGCCGACCCGTCGGCACCTGGCGCAGGACTCGTCATGCCGGCGTCGGCCCGGCGGCCCGCGGACGTGGCGTCCGGGTGCGTGGGGTCGCTCGGGGGGTGGGTGTCACACGGCATCGCGCTGGTGGCCAGGTCGAAGCGCAGCTGCGCCAGGGTCCGCGGGTCACCGCCCGCCTTCAGCGTCCGGGCGCGGGCGTCCAGGGTGGCGAACCAGCGCGTGAGCGGCACTGCCGGACCGTTGATCCACACGCCTGCCTGGTCGTCCGGCTGCGGGACCAGGCTGACGTCACGACCGGCGTTCTTGCTCGCCGCGCGCAGAGCGGCAGCCTCGGCGTCGAGAGCAGCGGCGAGCCGCTGCACCTCCTGCTCGATCCGGTACGGCGGCAGTCCGGCGACGCGCTGGGCGAGCTCGACGTCGATCACCCGCCCGAGCTCGTCGTCGTCGTGGGACACCGCGTCGACGAACGTCCTGGCGCGCTGAGCCGTGATCGTGCCGGCCTGCAGCAGCGCCATCACCTGCGGCAGCACCTGCGTGAGCATCCGGGCCCGCCGGATCTCGTCGGCGGCAGCCCGGTCCGACAGCGTCCGGGCGACCGCGACCTCTCGGCGGAACGACGTCCAGGGCGTGCCGCCGGACTCGTCGAACGCGCATCGCGGCACCTGCGACGCCAGGCGCGCGAGCACGACGGCGTCGGCAGCCATGCGGCGCGCCTCGTCGGCGGTCGACGCCGACAGCGCGGCGAGGTCGGCCCGGAAGTCGTCGCGCAGCCACGGGCAGTCCGCCTCGAGAGCTCGCACGTCCGCCGCAGTGGCCATGCCTCATCCTCTTCGAACACGTGTTCGAACGCAAGGCCTGTGGAGGAGCAGCTACTCCTCGTCGTCGTCGTCGAGGCGCGCCAGCCAGGTGGCCAGCCGCTCGACCGGCACCTCGAAGTCGGGGTTCGCGTCGACGAACTCCCGCATCCGCTCGGCCAGCCACTCCAGCGAGACCTGCTCGCTGCCGCGTCGCGACGCGAGCTCCTCGAGGCCCCGGTCGGTGAAGTACACGACCTAGACCTCGAGGGCCGCCGCGACGAGCGCTGCCTGCTCGGCCTCGTGCACCTTGCTCGAGCCGGCCGCGGGGGAGGAGCCGGCCTTGCGCGAGATGCGGCGCAGGGAGCGGCCCTCCGGCAGGTGCTCGGGCAGGGAGAGGGCCATGTGCGCCCAGGCCCCCTGGTTGGCCGGCTCCTCCTGGCACCACACGACGTCGGTCGCGCCCGGGTAGGCGGCCAGCGCGTCGGCGACCTCCTCGCCGGGCAGCGGGTAGAGCTGCTCGACGCGGACGAGGGCGACCTTGCTGTTCTCGCTCTTGCGGCGCGCGGACAGCAGGTCGTAGTAGACCTTGCCGGCCGTCAGCACGACCCGCTGGACGGCGTCCGCAGCAGGCGCGTCCGGGTCGGCCAGCACCGGCTGGAAGCCGCGGTCGGTGAAGTCCTCCACCGCCGAGGCCGCCGCGCGCAGGCGGAGCATCGACTTCGGGGACATGACGACGAGCGGGTGCTTGCGCGACTGGAGCGACTGCCGGCGAAGCAGGTGGAAGTAGTTCGCCGGGGTCGTCGGCGCGGCCACCACCATGTTGTCCTCGGCGCACAGCTGCAGGAAGCGCTCGAGCCGCGCGGACGAGTGGTCCGGGCCCTGGCCCTCGAAGCCGTGCGGCAGCAGCAGCACGACGCCGGAGCGCTGGCCCCACTTGGCCTCGCCGGAGGCGACGAACTCGTCGACCATCGCCATCGCGACGTTGACGAAGTCGCCGAACTGCGCCTCCCAGAGCACGAGGGCGTCGGGCCGCGCGACGGCGTAGCCGTACTCGAAGCCCATCGCGGCGTACTCCGACAGCAGCGAGTCGTAGACGTAGAACGGCGCCTGGTCGGGCGCGAGGTTCGCCAGCGGGGTGTGCTCGCCGCCGGTGGCGCGGTCGACGATGACGGCGTGCCGGTGGCCGAAGGTGCCGCGACGGGCGTCCTGGCCGGCCAGGCGCACCGGGTGGCCCTCGAGCAGCAGCGACCCGAACGCGAGCGTCTCGCCCATCGCCCAGTCGATCGTGCGCGTCCTCGATCATCTTCACGCGCTTCTGCAGCTGCGGCAGCAGGCGGGGGTGGACCGTGAAGCCCTCCGGGAAGGAGACCTGGCTGTCCGCGACCTGCTGCACGACGTCGCGGGAGATCGCGGTGTGCAGGTCGTCGTCGACGGCCGGCTCCGGCGCGGGCTGCATCGGCGCGGCCTTGGCCGCCTCGCGGGTGCCCTGGAAGACCTTCTCCAGCTGCTGCCTGGTAGTTGCGCAGCGCCTCCTCGGCCTCCTCGACGGTGATGTCGCCGCGGCCGATGAGGTTCTCGGTGTAGATCTTCCGGACCGAGCGCTTGGCGTCGATCGTGTCGTACATCAGCGGCTGCGTGAACGACGGCTCGTCGACCTCGCTGTGGCCGCGGCGGCGGTAGCAGACCATGTCGATGACGACGTCCTTGTGGAACGCCTGCCGGTAGTCGAAGGCCAGCTTGGCGACGCGGACGCACGCCTCGGGGTCGTCGCCGTTGACGTGGAAGATCGGCGCCTGCACGGTCTTGGCGACGTCGGTCGCGTAGACCGACGAGCGGGCGGAGTGCGGGCCGGTCGTGAAGCCGACCTGGTTGTTCACGACGACGTGGATGGTGCCGCCGGTGCGGTAGCCGCGCAGCTGCGCCATCTGCAGCGTCTCCATGACGATGCCCTGGCCGGCGAAGGCGGCGTCGCCGTGGAGCAGGACCGGCAGGACGGTGAAGCCCTGCTCGCCCTTGTTGATCATGTCCTGCTTGGCGCGCACGACGCCCTCGAGGACCGGGTCGACGGTCTCCAGGTGCGACGGGTTGGCCTGCAGCGAGACGGCGACGTCGTTGCCGGCCAGCGAGGTGAACGAGCCCTCGGCGCCGAGGTGGTACTTCACGTCGCCGGAGCCGTGGGCGGTGCGCGGGTCGATGTTGCCCTCGAACTCGCGGAAGATCTGCGCGTAGCTCTTGCCGACGATGTTGGCCAGCACGTTGAGGCGGCCGCGGTGCGGCATCGCGAAGGCGACCTCGTCCAGGCCCTCGTCGGCCGCGCGCTGCAGGACGCCGTCGAGCATGGGGATCAGCGACTCGCCGCCCTCGAGCGAGAAGCGCTTCTGACCGACGTACTTGGTCTGCAGGAAGGACTCGAAGGCCTCGCCGGCGTTGAGCCGCTCCAGGACGTGCAGCTGCTCCTTGCGGTCAGGAGCCTGCGCCTTCTTCTCGACGCGCTCCTGCAGCCAGCGTCGCTCGGCCGGGTCCTGGATGTGCATGTACTCGATGCCGACGGTCCGGCAGTACGAGTCGCGCAGGACGCCGAGCACGTCGCGCAGCTTCATCACGCGCTTGCCCGCGAAGCCGGCGACCGGGAACTCGCGGTCGAGGTCCCACAGCGACAGTCCGTGCGTGACGACGTCGAGGTCGGGGTGGCTGCGCACCTTGAACTCGAGCGGGTCGGTGTCGGCCATGAGGTGACCGCGCACGCGGTAGGCGTGGATCATCTCGTTGACGCGGGTCGCCTTGTCGAGGTCGCCCTCGTGGCTGGCCTGCTGGTCCGGGACCCACCGCACCGGGACGTACGGGATGCGCAGCGAGGCGAAGACCTCGTCGTAGAAGCCGTCCTCGCCGAGCAGCAGCTGGTGCATCCGGCGCAGGAACTCGCCGGACTGCGCGCCCTGGATGATGCGGTGGTCGTACGTGCTGGTCAGGGTGATGACCTTGCTGACCGCGAGCCTGGCCAGGGTGTCCTCGGACGCGCCCTGGAACTCCGCGGGGTACTCCATCGCACCGACGCCGATGATCGCGCCTGCGCCCTGCATGAGGCGCGGCACCGAGTGCACGGTGCCGATGCCGCCGGGGTTGGTCAGGCTGATCGTCGTGCCCTGGAAGTCCTCGGTCGTCAGCTTGCCGGCGCGGGCGCGGCGCACGATGTCCTCGTAGGCGGCCCAGTACTGCGCGAAGTCCATCGTGTCGGCGCCCTTGATGGCGGCGACGACCAGGGACCGGCTGCCGTTGGCGTTCTGCAGGTCGATCGCGAGACCGAGGCCGACGTCGCCCGGCGTCACGACGAGCGGCTTGCCGTTGTCGTCGGTCCCGAAGCTGTTGTTCATCACCGGCACGTCGGCGACGGCGCGCACCAGCGCGTAGCCGATCAGGTGCGTGAAGGAGACCTTGCCGCCGCGCGAGCGCTTGAGGTGGCTGTTGATGACGATGCGGTTGTCCGCCAGCAGCTTCGCTGGCACGGAGCGGACGCTGGTCGCCGTCGGGACGGAGAGCGAGGCCTCCATGTTGGTGACCACGCGCGCTGCTGCGCCCTTGAGCGGGGCGGTCTTCGCGCCCTCGCCGGCAGGGGCGACGGCCTTGGGCTTGGGCGCCTCGGCCGCCTTGGGCGCGGGGGCGGCCTCGGGAGCGGGCGCGCTGGGGGCGGCCTGGGGGGCTGGGGCCGGCTTGTCCGGGGCCGGCTTCTCCGCCACCGGCTTCTCGGCGGGCTTCTCGGCGGCGGGCGCGGGCGCGGACCCGTTGCCGTTCGCGCCGTCCGCCTTTCCGGGGTCGTAGTCGGAGAGGAACTCCCGCCAGGCCTCCGACACGCTCTCGGGGTCCTTCAGGTACTGCTGGTGGATCTCGTAGACGAGCCACTCGTTGGCACCGAAGTCGGTCTGCTGGCCCGGCTGCGTCGACACGCTGCGGATCGCCTCTTCCCGGAAGTCATTGGCCTTGCTGCCCGGTGGCTCAGACTACGCGCCCCTCAGTTGCTCTCCTCGAGCCGGGACAGCGAGCGGATCGTCTCCTGCGCCTGGCGCTCGGCCTCGGTGGCCGGCGGCTCGTGGTCCTGCACCCACGTCGAGCCGGGCGGCGGCGGGTCCTCGCGGCGGTCGTCGGGCAGCTGGTCCTCGGGCGTCGTCATGCCCGGCCCCTACCCGCTCCGGTGGCAGCTCGCCCGCCCGCGGAGCACCCTGGCGCGCATGGACCTCGACGGGCGCGTCGCCCTCGTCACCGGCGGCAGCCGCGGCATCGGCCTCGCGGTGGCCCGCGGGCTCGCCACGGCCGGCGCGACGGTGGTGCTCGTCGCGCGCGACGCCGGCCGCCTGGAGGCGGCGGTCGCGGCAGCTGGTCGCCGACGGGCTCGACGTGACCGGTCGGGCCGTGGACGTGTCGGACGGGGCGGCGGTGCGCCGGCTGCCGGAGCAGCTCGGCCCGCTGGCCGCCGTCGACGTGCTGGTCAACGCGGCGGGCGTGATGAGCGAGCGGACGAGCAAGACGCTGCGCACGAGCGACGAGGAGTGGCGCCGCGTGCTCGGCACCAACCTCGACGGCGTCTTCGCGACCACCGCCGCGTTCGTGCCGGGCATGGCGGAGCGGCGCAGCGGCCGGGTCATCAACCTCAGCGCCTGCCTGGGCCGCATGAGCGGGCCGGGCACCGCCGGCGGCCTGGCGCCGTACCGCGTGAGCAAGGCGGCCGTGAACGCGCTGACCAAGAACCTCGCCGCCGAGCTGCAGGCCGGGCGGCGCGGGGTGCTGGTCGACGCGGTCTGCCCGGGTCACTGCGCGACCGACATGGGCGGCCCGGACGCGCCCCGGACGGCCGAGCAGGGTGCGGACACCGTGCTGTGGCTGGCCGCTCGCGAGGCGGGCCCGACCGGGCTGCTCTGGGAGGACCGCGAGCCGGTCCCCTGGTGACGCAGACTGGGCCGGTGAAGCGCCCGTACGCCGCACTCCTGCTCGTGCTCTCGCTGGTGGCAGCCGGCTGCGGGGGCGGGGACGACCCGACGGTCGACGCCGCCGACGGCCGCGCCGACCGCCGTCGCCCCGTCCGGCGCTCCCTCGCCGGCCGTGACGCCCGCGGCGATCCCGAAGCCGACGTGGAAGCCGTGCGAGGAGGACTTCGAGTGCGCCGCGCTGCGGGTGCCGCTCGCGGAGGACGACCCGTCCCAGGGGACCGTCGACCTCGCGCTGACCCGCCTGCGGACGGCGAAGAAGGGCAGGCGGATCGGCTCGCTCGTCGTGAACCCCGGCGGCCCCGGGGCGTCGGCGGTGGAGTACCTGCAGGCCGCCTGGACGCTGGTCCCGGAGCCGGTGCGCGAGCGCTTCGACCTGGTCGCCTTCGACCCGCGCGGCGTCGGGCGCACCGCGCCGATCCGGTGCGCCACGACGGCGGAGCTGGACGAGTACTTCGCCGTCGACCCGAGCCCGGACGACGCGCAGGAGCTGCGCCGGCTCGAGGAGACCAACGCCGAGCTCGCCGCCGGCTGCGAGAAGAGGTCGGGGTCGCTGCTGCCGCACGTCAGCACCGCGGAGGCCGCCAAGGACCTCGACCGGGTGCGCGCGGCGGTCGGGGACGAGCGCCTGACCTACCTCGGCTACTCCTACGGCACCTCGCTCGGCGCCGCCTACCTCGACGCCTTCCCGACCCGGGTGCGCGCCATGGTGCTGGACGGCGGCATCGACCCCGAGCTCACCTGGGACGGCCTGCTCGAGGGGCAGTCCAAGGGGTTCGACCGGGCCCTCGAGGCCTTCCTGGCGGACTGCGAGAAGGAGCGCTGCCCCTACCGCGCGGAGGTCGACGGGCCGCTGCTGGAGGCGTACGACCGGCTCTCGGAGCAGGTCGACCGGACGCCGCTGCCGGCCGGGGGGAAGCGCACGGTCGGGCCGGGGGAGTTCGCGCTGGGCGTGCTCGGCGGCCTCTACAGCAAGGCCAGCGGCTGGCCGGCCATCGCGGACGCCCTCGTGGCCGCCGAGCAGGGCGACGGCGCGCCGATGCTGGCCCTCTCGGACGCCTACCTCGAGCGGGGGCCGGACGGCTACGCCAACATCACCGAGGCGCTGTCCGCGGTGGTCTGCCTGGACCGGCAGTGGCCGCGCGAGATCGGCCCGTACACCGAGCTCGCCGACCGGGTCCGGGCGGACGCCCCCCGCTTCGGGCCGCTCATCGCGCTGTCCGGCTCGATCTGCGCCGACTGGCCGGTCCCGCCGGTGGGGGAGCCGAAGCGGGTGACCGCCCCCGGCTCGCCCCCCGTCGTCGTGGTCGGCACGACCGGCGACCCCGCGACGCCGTACGCCTGGTCGGTCGCGCTGGCCGACCAGCTCGAGGACGGCGTGCTGGTCACCTACCGGGGCGACGGGCACACCGTCTACCGGGCCGGCTCGAGCGCCTGCGTGCGCAAGGTCGTGGACGCCTACCTCATCACCGCGTCCGGGCGCCCGGGCCACGACCTGCTGACGCGTGCGAGGGTGGGCGCGTGAGCCGCCCCCGCACGAGCCAGCGCCGCAAGATCGCGGTCGCCACCTGGCGGGCGCCCCGCGAGGGCCGGCTGCACGCCCGGATGGCCGTGGACGCCACGGCCGTCCTGGACTACTGCCGGCGCCGGCGCGCCGAGAGCGGCGTGCAGGTCACTCCCGGCGCTGGTCGTCGGGATGGCCTTCGCCCGCGGCGTGCTCGAGGTGCCGGCCTTCCTCAACCGCGTGGTGTTCGGGCGGATCGTGCCGTTCCCGACGCAGGACGTGGCCTTCGCCGTCGACATCGGCGAGGGCGACGACCTCGCGCCGACCAAGGTGCGCAACGCCGACACCAAGACCGTCGTCGAGGTGGGGCGCGAGCTCGAGGCCGGCGCCGCCCGGCTGCGCGCCCGGCAGGACAGCGACTACGAGACGACCAGCGGCATCGCGCGGGCGGTGCCGTGGTTCGCGCTGCGACCGATGCTCGCCGCCGCCTCGGTGCTCAACGGCGGGATCGGCGTGCGGGCCTTCGGCCAGCCGGCCCACCCGCTCGGCTCGCTGTTCGTCACGAACATCGGCTCGTTCGGGCTGGACGAGGGCTACGTCGCGCCGGTGCCGCTGGCCCGGGTCCCGCTGTACGTCTGCGTCGGCGCGGTGTCGGACGCGCCGATGGCGGTGGACGGCCAGGTGGTGGTCCGCCCGCAGGTGGTCATGACGGCGACGGCCGACCACCGGCTGGTCGACGGCGCGCACGCCGCCAAGCTGGCGCGCTTCGTGCGCAAGGCCCTCGCGCAGCCGGACGTGCTGGACGTGCCGCTCAGCCGGTGAGCTCGCTCGGCGGCTGCTCGACGAGCAGCGCGTCGAGGGCCAGCTGCCGGCGCACCTCCTCCGGCGGGTCCCAGCCGGTCGCGACCAGGTGCTCGTAGAGCATCACGCGCGCCTCGATCACGGCCTCGGCGGACTGCAGGCTGGCCCCGCGGCGCTGGGCGCGGTGGGCGGCCACGACGACGCGGTAGCGGTCGTACAGCCGCTGGAGCGCCGGGTCCCCGTCCATGCCCCCCTGTCGGCAGGTCGGGCCCCGGACTTGAGCGCCCGGTCAGGCGGACTTGCGGGGCAGCGGGCGGGCGTGCCGCGAGATGTCCATCGTGACGTGGCAGCCCTCGTGGGCGGCGAAGAAGCCGGCCAGCGCGGCCCGCACCTCGTCCTCCTCCTGGCTCTCCACGACGACGTCGACCTGGCAGGTCGTGCAGCCGAGCGCGATCCCCGTGCGGCTCGGCGTCATGCGTCACGGTCCCCTGGCAGCTGCGCGCGCACCATCGGCCGTTCCGACGCCCCGCCTGGTCACAACGGGCCAGGTCCGCGCCCCCGTGAGGACGGTGTCGCGGGAGGAAGCGGTCCGACCGGGCGCGGTCACGCCGACGGCGTCCACCCCGCGCCGTCGATCAGGTGCGCGCCCGCGCCGCCGCCTGGCAGACTCGTCGGCGAAGGGGAGTAGTCCGCTCGCGCGGTCCAGGCCGCGCGCGCTGGTGCGTCGACATACCGGTGGGTCTCCCACCCGGTGCACCGCCCGGCCCGGCCGGGTGGACGAGACCTTCGGCACGAGCACGGTGCCGGAGACTCCCCTGCCTCCGGCCGTCCCACGAGCGGAGGCACGCGCATGCCCCTGGCCACGCTGCTGCTCATCGCCTTTGGCGTGTCCGCCGACGCCTTCGCGGTCGCGGTCGGCAAGGGCCTCGGCATGCGCCGCCTGCAGCTGCGCACCGCCGCCACGCTCGCCGTCGCGTTCGGCTTGGCGCAGGGGCTCATGCCGGTGCTCGGCTGGCTGCTCGGCACCCAGCTCGCGGACGCCATCGTCGAGCTCGACCACTGGATCGCGTTCGGGCTGCTCGCCTTCGTCGGCGCGAGGATGGTCCGCGAGGCGCTGCGGTCCGACCGCGGCGACGACCCGGCGCCGGGCGCTGGCGGGCTGCAGGTCCGCGAGCTGCTGCTGCTCTCGGTGGCGACCAGCATCGACGCGCTGGCCGTCGGGATCAGCTTCGCGTTCCTCGACGTCAGCATCCTGGCCGCCGCGAGCCTGATCGGCGGCGTCACGCTGGTGCTGTCGTTCGCGGGCGTGGTGATCGGGCAGCGGGCCGGGGCGCGCTTCCGGCGACCGGCCGAGGTGGCCGGCGGCCTGGTGCTCATCGGGATCGGCCTGAAGATCCTGCTCGACCACCTCGGCGTCCTGTGACCGAGACCCAGGTCACGTCGGCGCCGTGCCCGGCCGGCAGGAGCGGCCGCCCGGGCAGCGAATAGCGTCAGGAGCAGACGACGCAGCAGGGCCCGCCACGGAGCCCGCGCGCAGGACCGGAGGGGGAGCGGTGAGCCAGGCACGTCCCCGCGCCCGCGGCGCGCACGCCGCCCCGCGCACCGCCTGGTCGGCCCCGCGGGTGGACACCGGCACGCCGCGGCACGGCCGGGTGCTGCCCGCCCCCCTCACCGCCCTCGTCCTCGGCGCGGCCGGCGGCGGGCTCGCGCTGCTCGGCGCCCTCGGACCGGCGCAGTCCGCCACCGAGGCCGCGACGCCGACGCCGCCGCTGGCCCTGTCCGCGCAGGCCCTGTCCGCCCCCGCGCCGCTCGACGACGACCGCTGGGACGACCGCGCCAGCCGCGCCCGTCGCGCCGCGGCCGCCGACCCCGAGCCTGCTCCGGTCGTGACCCGCCCGGCGGCGCCCGCGCCGCCGCCGCAGCCCACCCTGCCCGGGTGCGACGGCAAGGCCCACGACATCGCCGGCTTCGCCAACGGCCGGCTGCCCGCCGGTGTGCTGTGCACCGTCCCGGACGGCACCGGCGAGCGGCTGCGCGCCGACGCGGCCGTCTCCTTCGTCGGGCTGGCGGCGGCCTACCAGAAGGCCCTGGGCGAGCCGCTGTGCCTCACCGACGGCTACCGCCCGCTGTCCGAGCAGCAGCAGCTGCGCCGCACCAAGCCGCGCTTCGCGGCCCGTCCCGGCCACAGCGAGCACGGCTGGGGCCTCGCCGTCGACCTGTCCTGCGGCGTGCAGTCCTTCCGTACGAAGCAGCACGCCTGGCTCGTCGCGCACGCCGCCGAGCACGGCTGGTTCCTGCCGGACTGGGCGCAGCGCGGGGGCAGCCGGCCGGAGCCGTGGCACTGGGAGTTCGCCGGACAGCAGTAGCCGGTGATGCCGGCCCGGCTCGCGTGCGGCGGCTCCCGGAGGCGCGCCGGGTGACCGGCGCGCAGGGGCGGCCGCCGGTCAGGAGCCGTGGGTCGGGACCGGCGGCAGCGGTGCGGCCTGCCGGCCCTGACGGCGCTGCACGACGGCCATTGCGCGGTCCCGGCACGCCGACGACGCGGCGAGCACCTCCCGGGCCTGCAGCCGCACGCGCCGCGACACCTCGCAGGAGGCCTCGACGAGCGTGCGCTGCTCGCGCACCAGCCCGGCCAGGCCGCTGTCGACGGGAGGACCTGAGGGCGGCACGCGGTCGTCCTCCCCCCGTCGCGGCCGAGGACTCCTGCCGGCGCACTCCGCGGCCGGTGAGAGGTCCCGGACGGCAGGCGGACCCGTCAGGCCCCCGTCTCGTCGGCGACAGGGTGCTGCCCGCCGCTCTCCCGGTCGATCTCCGCCTGCTCCCGCTCCGCGTCGAGGACGTCGCGAGCACCCTGGGCGTCCTGCCGGTCGAGCTGCGCCTCCCTGCGGGTCAGCGACGCGCGGGAGTGCTCCAGCGCCTGCCGCGCCTCGCCCTGGAGCCACGCGCTCTGCTCGGACGTCGTGCCGCTGGCCCAGGCCTGCCGCCGGTGCTCGAGGAGGCGGGCTTCCCGCTCGCCGAGCGCGCGCTCCCGCTCGTCCGCGCGGGCCTCGCGCGCGTCGGCCAGCTGGTCCCTCAGGTCCGCCGCCACGTCGCGGGCCGCTGCGGCGTGGTCGCGCAGGGTGGCAGCGCGGTCCGTCACCGCGGACAGCGCGTCCTGCGTGGGGGGCGTCTCCGGCTCGGCAGCCACCCGCCGACCGTACGGCAGGCCCGGTGCGACTCCGCCGGAGCCGCGACGGGCCCAGGCCGCGAGAGAGCCCGTCGCAGCACGACCTCACCTCGGCGGCGCGGCCTCCTCGCGGACGACGTCGACGGTCGTTGGTGCGACACGTCAGGTGGTGCCCCCGGCAGGATTCGAACCTGCGCCCCTGCCTCCGGAGGGCAGTGCTCTATCCCCTGAGCTACGGGGGCTCGGGGCGGCCAGGACGCTACCAGCGCGACCTCCGCGGGCGGTCCGCCCGGAGCCCTGTGTAGCGTCCCCGGCCATGTCGAGCAGCCTGGGCCGCGTCCTCGTGGTCGACGACGACGACGTGATCCGCCAGCTCATCACGGTGAACCTCGAGCTCGAGGGCTTCGAGGTCGCGACGGCCGTGGACGGCCAGGACTGCCTGGACAAGGTGCAGGACGTCCAGCCCGACGTCATCACGCTCGACATCATGATGCCGAGGCTCGACGGCTGGGAGGCCGCGAGCCGGCTGCGGGCCGATCCGGACACCGCGGGCATCAAGGTCGTGCTGCTCTCCGCCCGTGCCCAGGAGGCCGACCTCGAGCGCGGCAGCCGCATCGGCGTGGACGCCTACCTCACCAAGCCGTTCGACCCGGACGAGCTCATCGAGGTCGTCCGCCGGCTGGCCGGGCTGCCTCCGGCCTAGCCGCGCCTGGTACGCCGAACGCCCCGCCCGCTGCTCGCGGACGGGGCGTTCGGCTGCGCGGGGCTACTTCGCGGGGGTGGGGGCGGCGCTGCCGACCGGGATCTCGACGGCGGCGGACGGCTGCGTCGGGGCGGCCTCGCCCTGCACCGGACCGGTCGAGGTGTTGCCGAGGCAGGCCGCACCGGGCTCAGGGGTCTGCGGGCCGTTGGTGTAGCCCTCGATGAAGCGGTCGATCCGCGGGTCGTCGGCGGTGTCGACGGACAGGCGACGGCCCCAGGCGTTGAGGTTGATCGGGCTCTTCTGCTCGGGGACCGGGCTCATCAGGCCGTACGGGTCGCCCTCGACCTTGCCGGCCAGCTCCTTGACCTGGTCGGCCGGCACCTTGTCGTTGTAGGTGATCCAGACGGCGCCGTGCTCCATCGAGTGCACGGCGTGCTCCGGCGCGATCGGCTCGGTGTAGACGGCGCACTGCTGCGGCACGGCGTTGTGGTCGCCGCTGTTCGGCGGGGTCTGCGCGTACTTCACCGGACCCGCGACGTGGCCGCGCTTGAGCTCGCCGCTCGCGACGGCGACGCCCTCGACGGCCTTGTCCGGGTTGGTCTGCAGCTGGTCGCGGCCCGAGCCCTGGTTGAACGCGGCGTAGGCGATCAGACCGACGAGCATGGCGCCGAGCACGACCGAGCCGATCACCGTCGCCCACGGGAAGGGCTTGGACACCTTGATCGGTGCGGCCCGTCGGGGGGTGGCGGGGGTGCGAGCCATGCGGGGTCCGTCCTCGGGTTCGGGGGGCAGCGAGCTGCACGTGTCTGGCCCGGAGTCTAGGTGCGGGCCGCGACTACCCTGAGGCGGTGACTCCCTCCGAGCTCGGCGCCGCCGTCCGCGGCGCCGTGGTGGCCGCCGTGGAGGCCGGGGAGCTGGCCGTCGAGGTGCCCGCGGAGGTCGCCGTCGAGCGGCCGCGGGTCAAGGAGCACGGCGACTACGCGACGAGCATCGCGCTGCAGCTGGCCAAGCGCGCGGGGCGCCCGCCGCGCGAGGTGGCCGAGCTGCTGGCAGCCCGGCTGCGCACGGTCGAGGGCGTCGACGAGGTGGAGGTCGCCGGTCCCGGCTTCCTCAACCTGCGGCTCGCCCAGGCCTCGCTCGGCGCCGTCGCGCTGACCGTCCTCGAGCAGGGGGCGGCGTACGGCGCAGGCACCGGGCTGGCCGGCCGGCGGGTCAACCTGGAGTTCGTCTCGGCCAATCCGACCGGCCCGATCCACATCGGCGGCGTGCGCTGGGCGGCGGTCGGCGACGCGCTCGGCCGCCTGCTGGAGGCCAGCGGCGCCGAGGTGGTCCGCGAGTACTACGTGAACGACGCCGGCAACCAGTTCGACCTGTTCGCCGCCTCGATGCTGGCCCGCGCCACCGGCCGCGACCTGCCCGAGGACGGCTACCGCGGCGACTACGTCGCCGACTACGCCGCGCGCATCGTCGCAGAGCGCCCGGACGTGCTCGCGCTGCCGGAGCAGGAGGCGCTGGCCGTCTTCCGCGAGCGCGGCCTGCCGCTGGTCGTGGACGTCATCCGGCAGAGCCTGACGGGGTTCGGCGTCGAGTTCGACGTGTGGTTCAGCGAGCTGTCGCTGCAGGAGTCGGGGGCGACCGAGCAGGCGCTCAAGACGTTGCGCGAGCAGGGCCACGTCTACGAGCAGGACGGCGCGGTCTGGCTGCGCACCTCGGACTTCGGCGACGACAAGGACCGCGTCCTCGTCAAGAGCGACGGCGTCGCCACCTACTTCATGTCCGACGCCGCCTACTACCTCGACAAGCGGTCGCGCGGCGCCGACCTGTGCGTCTACATGCTCGGCGCGGACCACCACGGCTACGTCGGCCGCCTCAAGGCGATCGCGGCCTGCGCGGGCGACGACCCGGCGGCGTCGATGGACGTGCTGATCGGCCAGCTGGTCAACGTCGTCAAGGACGGCCAGGTCCTGCGGCAGAGCAAGCGGCTGGGGCAGTACACCTCGCTCGACGACCTCGTCTCGCTCATCGGCCAGGACGCGGCGCGCTACCTGCTGGCCCGCAGCAGCGTCGACACCACTCTCGACCTCGACATCGAGCAGGCCACCCGGCAGAGCTCGGACAACCCCGTCTTCTACGTGCAGTACGCCGCCACGCGCGCGGCCTCGGTCCTGCGCAACGCGGCGGACATGGGCATCACCGTCGACGCGAGCGCCGACCTCTCGCTGCTCACGCACCCGCGCGAGGCCGAGCTGCTGCTCGCGCTCGCCGAGCTCCCCGCGGTGGTCGCGACGGCCGCCGAGCTGCGCGAGCCGCACCGGGTCGCGCGCTACCTCGAGGAGAAGGTCGCCAAGGCGGCCCAGCGCTTCTGGGACGACTGCCAGGTGCTGCCCAAGGGCGACGAGGAGGTCGCCCCGACGACCGCGCCGCGGCTGCTGCTCTGGCGCGCCACCCGCGTCGTGCTGGAGAACGGCCTGCGGCTGCTCGGCGTGAGCGCCCCGGAGCGCATGTGACCACCCTGTCCTCGCGCGCCACCGACCTCGAGCCCGCGGTCTGGCCGCGCACCGCCACCCGCACCGGCGGCGGCGTGCTCGAGCTCGGCGGCGTCGACGTCCGCGACCTCGCGACCGAGTTCGGCACCCCGGCCTACGTCCTGGACGAGGACGACTTCCGCGGCCGCTGCCGCGAGTGGCGCGACGCCTTCACCGGCGCCGACGTCTACTACGCCGGCAAGGCGTTCCTGTGCACCGCCGTCGCCCGGTGGGTGGCGGAGGAGGGGCTGTCCCTCGACGTCTGCACCGGCGGCGAGCTGGCCGTCGCGCTGCACGCCGGCTTCCCGGCCGAGCGGCTGCTCTTCCACGGCAACAACAAGTCGGTCCCCGAGATCACCCGCGCGGTGGAGGCCGGGGTCGGCCGCTTCGTCGTCGACTCCTTCGACGACCTGGTCCGGGTCGCCGACGTCGCCGAGCGCGCGGGGGTGCGCCAGCGCGTCTACGTCCGGGTCACGCCGGGCGTCGAGGCGCACACGCACGAGTACGTCCAGACCGGCCAGGAGGACCAGAAGTTCGGGTTCTCGCTGGCCAGCGGTGCGGCCGCCGAGGCCGTCCGCCGGATCCTCGCGCTGCCCTCGCTCGAGCTGGTCGGGCTGCACTGCCACATCGGCTCGCACATCTTCGACGTGCACGGCTTCAAGCTCGCCGCGCACCGCATGGTGGGCCTGCTCGGCGCGATCCGTGACGAGCACGGCGTCGTGCTCCCCGAGCTCGACCTCGGCGGTGGGCAGGGCATCGCCTACACCGCGGCCGACGACCCGATGGACGTCTTCGAGTACGCCGAGGGCCTGCGCCGCATCGTCGTCCGGGAGTGCGAGGCGGTCGGCATCGACGTGCCGCGGCTGGCTGTCGAGCCGGGCCGCGCGATCGCCGGCCCCACGACCGTGACGCTCTACGAGGTCGGCACCGTCAAGGAGCTGCCCGGCCTGCGCACCTACGTCAGCGTCGACGGCGGCATGAGCGACAACATCCGCACCGCGCTGTACGACGCGCGCTACACGGCCGTGCTCGCCTCGCGCGCCTCGACGGCCGAGCCGGCCAACGTGACCTTGTGCGGCAAGCACTGCGAGAGCGGCGACATCGTGGTCCACGACGTCCCGCTGCCGGGCGACCTCGCCGTCGGCGACCTCGTCGCGGTGCCCGCGTCCGGGGCCTACCACCGGTCGATGGCGAGCAACTACAACCACGTCCCGCGCCCGCCCGTCGTCGCGGTCAAGGACGGCGCCGCCCGCGTGGTCGTCCGCCGGGAGACCGAGGACGACCTGCTCCGCCTGGACGTCCCGTGACCGTCCTCCGGCTGCCGACCCTCGCGCTCGTCGGCGTCCCGCTGCTCGTCGTGGCCGCGCTGGTCGACGGCCTGGTCGGCTTCGCCGCGGTGCTGCTCGTCCTCGTCGTGCTCAGCGCCGTCGCGCTGGCGGTGCGCCGGTGACCCGCCGCGTCCAGCTGCTGTTCCTCGCCGCGCTCGTCGGCGTGGTCGTCTGCGTCGGGCTGGGCGTCCTCGCGCTGGCCGGCGGCGGAGCGGCTCTCGCGTACGCCGTCGTCGCCGTCGTGCTGCTGGTCGTCGGCAGCGCCCGGGCGCGCGCCGCCGCGGAGCAGGCCCGCCGCGCGGCCGGCCGCACCTGCACCTGCTGCACCACCAGCCAGCACGACCCCGTGAAGGTGATCTGAGATGCGCGTCGCCCTGCTCGGCTGCGGCACCGTGGGCGCGGAGGTCGTCCGACTGCTGCACACCTCCGGCGAGGACCTCACCGCCCGCGTGGGCGCGCCGCTCGAGCTGGCCGGCATCGCGGTCCGCCGGCTCGGCCGCGCCCGCGACCTGCCCGTGCCGGACGAGCTGTTCACGACGGACGCGCAGGCGCTGGTCACCCGCGACGACGTCGACCTCGTCGTCGAGGTCATCGGCGGGATCGAGCCCGCCCGGACGCTGATCCTGTCGGCGCTGCGGGCCGGCAAGAGCGTCGTCACCGCCAACAAGGCGCTGCTGGCGGAGGACGGCGCGACCCTGCACGCCGCCGCCGTCGAGGGCGGCGCCGACCTCTACTACGAGGCCAGCGTCGCGGGCGCGATCCCGCTGCTGCGCCCGCTGCGCGAGTCGCTCGCGGGCGACCAGATCACCCGCGTGACCGGCATCGTCAACGGCACGACGAACTTCATCCTCACCCGGATGGACGAGCAGGGCAGCGGCTTCGCCGACGCGCTCGACGAGGCGACCGCGCTCGGCTACGCCGAGGCCGACCCGACGGCCGACGTCGAGGGCTTCGACGCCGCCGCCAAGGCCGCCATCCTGGCCGGGCTCGCCTTCCACACCGACGTCGTCGCCGCCGACGTGCACCGCGAGGGCATCACGGAGGTCACCGCCGCGGACGTCGCGAGCGCGAAGGCGATCGGCAGCACCGTCAAGCTGCTGGCCATCGCCGAGAAGGACGGCGACGCCGTGAGCGTGCGCGTCCACCCGGCGATGATCCCGCTGTCGCACCCGCTGGCCAGCGTCCGCGAGGCGTACAACGCCGTGTTCGTCGAGGCGGCCAGCGCCGGCCGGCTGATGTTCTACGGCCCCGGTGCGGGCGGCTCGCCCACCGCGTCGGCGGTGCTCGGCGACCTGGTCGCGGTGGCGCGCAACGCCCTGTCCGGGGCGCGGGGCGCCGGCGCCTCGTCGTACGCCGCGCTGCGGGTGCGGCCGATGGGCGAGGTCGTCACGAGGTACCACATCAGCCTCGACGTGGCGGACAAGGCGGGTGTGCTGGCGGCGGTCGCGAACGCGTTCGCCGACCACGACGTCAGCATCCGCACCGTCCGCCAGGAGGGGCACGGCGACGACGCCAGCCTCGTCGTCGTCACGCACACCGCGACCGACGCCGCGCTCCAGGGCGTCGTCGAGCAGCTGCGCGGGCTGGACTCGGTGCGGGCGGTCGCCTCGGTCATGCGCGTCGAGGGATCGCTCTAGGCCCCGTAGGGGAGACTGCTCGCATGACGACCGTCCTCGAGGGCAAGAGCTGGGCCGGCTGGCGCGGCCTGATCGAGCAGTACCGCGACCGGCTGCCCGTGACGCCGGAGACGCCGGTCGTCACGCTGCTCGAGGGCGGCACCCCGCTGGTCGCCGCGCAGCGGATCAGCGACCTGGTCGGCGCGCAGGTGTGGCTCAAGGTCGAGGGCGCCAACCCGACCGGGTCCTTCAAGGACCGCGGCATGACGATGGCGATCAGCAAGGCCGTCGAGGCCGGGTCGCAGGCGGTCATCTGCGCCTCCACCGGCAACACCAGCGCGTCCGCCGCCGCCTACGCCGCCAAGGGCGGCCTCACCTGCGCCGTCCTCGTGCCCGAGGGCAAGATCGCGCTCGGCAAGCTCGCCCAGGCGCTCGTGCACGGTGCGCGGCTGCTGCAGGTGCAGGGCAACTTCGACGACTGCCTCGACCTGTGCCGCACGCTGTCGGAGGACTACCCGACGACGCTGGTCAACTCCGTGAACCCCGACCGCATCGAGGGCCAGAAGACCGCCGCCTTCGAGATCTGCGACGCCCTCGGCGACGCCCCCGACCTGCACTGCCTCCCGGTCGGCAACGCCGGCAACATCACCGCCTACTGGAAGGGCTACCGCGAGTACGCCGCCGACGGCGTCACGAGCCAGCGCCCGCGCATGCTCGGCTTCCAGGCGGCCGGCGCCGCGCCGATCGTCTCCGGCGCGAGAGTGCCTGCCCCGCAGACGATCGCGACCGCGATCCGCATCGGCAACCCGGCCTCCTGGCAGCAGGCGCTGGACGCCCGCGACGAGTCCGGCGGCGCCATCCAGGCCGTGACCGACCGGCAGATCCTGTCGGCGTACCGACTGCTCGCGCAGCAGGAGGGCGTCTTCGTGGAGCCGGCCTCCGCGGCGTCGGTGGCCGGCCTGCTGCAGGCGCACGAGCAGGGCCTCGTCCCCGCCGGCGCCCGCGTCGTCTGCACCGTCACCGGCAACGGCCTCAAGGACCCGGACTGGGCGATCAGCGGCGCGCCCAAGCCTGTGACGGTGGCCAACTCGACCGAGGCGGCTGCGGCGGCGCTGGGCCTGGCTTGAGGCCGTACCTCGACCTGCTCCGGCGCGAGAAGGACTTCCGCCGCACCTACCTCGCCCAGCTGATCGCCCTCGGCGGCGACTGGTTCGCGATCATCCCGCTGCTCGTCCTGCTGCCGCAGCTGACCGGCACCGGGGTGTGGGGCGCGGCGGTGCTCGCCGCCGACACGCTCGTCTTCGCGCTGGTCGGCCCGTACGCCGGCACGGTCGTCGACCGGCTCGACCGCCGGCGCGTCATCGTCGTCGCGAACACCGTCGCCGGGCTGGCGGCGCTGCTGCTCGTGCTGGTCCGGTCGGAGGCCACGGCGTGGATCGCGCTGGTCGCGATCGGGATCGTCGCGGCGGCCAAGGCGTTCTCGCAACCCGCTGGTGCGGCGGCGATCCCGAACCTCGTGCACCCCGACGACCTCGCCACGGCGAGCGTCCTCAACGGGGCCTCCTGGGGGACGATGCTCGCGGTCGGGGCTGCCCTCGGCGGGCTCGTCGCCGGCACCCTGGGCGCCACCGTCTGCTTCGTCGTGGACGCCGTCCTGCTGCTGGGCGCGGCGGCGCTGACCGCGTCCACCACCCGGCCGTTCAGCGACCCGGCCGCCCCCGTGCGCGAGCGCCGCCCGGTGCGCAGCGACGTGGGGGAGGCGGTCCGCTACGCCCGCCAGGAGCACCGCGTCCTCGCGCTGATCACCTGCAAGTGCGGGCCGGCCTTCGGCAACGGCGCGCTGTCGCTGTTCCCCCTCTACGGCGCCGCCGCGTTCGGCCTCGGCGAGCTCGGCATCGGCCTCATGTACTCCGCCCGCGGCGTCGGCGCGCTCATCGGGCCGCTCGTCGCCCGTCGGCGGGCGGACGACCCGGCCCGGCTCTACGCCGTCCTCGGCGGGTCGATGGCGGTGTTCGGCGTGGGGTACCTGCTGATCGGCGTCACCGGGTGGTTCGGCCTGGTGCTGCTGCTCCTGGCCGTCGCGCACGCGGGCGGCGGCGCCAACTGGATCCTCTCGACGTACGGCCTGCAGCGCGTGGTCCCGGACGACCTGCGCGGCCGGGTGTTCAGCGCCGACTACACGCTCGCCACGCTGGTCATCGCCGGCAGCCAGGTCGTCTTCGGGCTGCTCAGCGACCACGTCGAGGCGCGCGTGCTGCTGTCCGCCTCCGGCGGCATCGTCCTGCTCTACGCCGGCGGGTGGTCGCTCGCGACGCGCCGGCTCCGCTCCCCAGCTGCCGTCGGAGGCTGACGTGCCCTCGTTCCTGGACACCCCCGTGCACGTGCGCGTGCCGGCCACCAGCGCCAACCTCGGCCCGGGCTTCGACAGCGCCGGGCTCGCGCTCGGCCTGCACGACGACGTCGTCGTGCGCGCGACCGGCTCCGGCCTGGTCGTCCACGTGGAGGGGGAGGGCGCTGCGGAGGTGGCGCGCGGCGAGCGGCACCTCGTGGTGCGGGCGCTGCGGGCGGCCTTCGAGCGGCTCGGCGGCCAGCCGGCCGGGCTCGAGGTGCGCTGCACCAACCGGATCCCGCACGCCCGCGGGCTCGGGTCGTCCTCGGCGGCGATCGTGTCCGGCGTCGTCGCGGCCTGCGGCCTGGTCACCGACGCCGCCCTCGACGACCAGCAGCGGCTCGACCTGGCCGACGAGCTCGAGGGGCACCCGGACAACGTCGCGGCCTGCCTGCGCGGCGGCGTCACGTTCGCCTGGACCCAGCTCGACGGGCCGCGCGTCGTGCGGCTGGACGCGCACCCCGACCTCGCGCCGGTCGCCTTCGTGCCGCAGACAAGGTCGTCCACCAAGCAGGTGCGCGGCCTGCTGCCCGCGTCGGTGCCGTACGAGGACGCGGTCCTGAACGCCTCCCGCGCGGCGCTGCTGCCGCACGCGCTGACGACCGACCCGGCGCTGCTGCTGCCGGCGACCGAGGACCGGCTGCACCAGGGCTACCGCGCACCGGCCATGCCGGCGACGGCGGCGCTGATGGAGGAGCTGCGTGCGCAGGGCGTCCCCGCCGTCGTCAGCGGCGCCGGCCCGACGGTGCTGGCGCTCACGACGCGGGCCACCCGGGGGGTCGTCGCGGTGCCGCGGCAGGACTGGCAGGTGCTCGCCCTGGACGTGCAGCCGCAGGGCGCGCACCTCGTCTGAGCGGGCCCGTGTTGTGAACTGCGGCACGCCTGGATAGGCTCGGCGAGCACAGTCACCCCGTTCCGGGGCCGTGCTCGCTGCCGGGCAGCGCGACTGCACTCGTCGCAGCTCCTGCCCCGGCCCCCTTCCCGCCTGCTGAGGCACCCGCCCCGGCGCCGCGATCGGGCTCGTGCGAGCCGGTCCAGCGGTCGAGACCACGGCCACCGGGACGGCACGCCCATCCGCACCTCGTCGCTCGCCGGCGAGGCCCACGGCGGCCCGCCCGCCGAGCACCCCCTGCCCCGCCGCACCCGCGGCCGGGCGCCCACCGGGAGGACCCTCCTTGACCGACACCACCGACCTGCCGCAGGACGAGACGTCCGCGCAGGCCGCACCCCCCGCCACGGCCTCGGGGACAGCTCCCCGCACGCGGCGCCGGGCCACCAGCGGCGGCCTCGCCGCGATGGTGCTGCCCGAGCTCCAGGCCCTCGCCGGCGACCTCGGCATCACCGGCACCGCCCGGCTGCGCAAGAGCCAGCTGATCGAGGCCATCCAGGAGAAGCAGGCCGGCGCCGGCGCCGGCGCCGCTCCCGGCGCGACCGCTGCTCCCGCCGTCGACGGCGCTGCGCGGCAGCAGCAGGCCGACCGGACCGAGGCCGAGGCGCCGCGCGCCGAGCGCGACGACAGCGCGCGCACCGAGTCCGACGGCGAGGCCGGCGAGGGCGACCAGCCCGAGCGGATCGACCGCGGCCGCGAGCGCTTCCTCGAGCGCGAGGCCCGCCGCCAGGAGCGGCTGGCCGCAGCGGCCGCCGCCGGCGAGGAGCCCAACCCGGCCGACGTGAACCCCCAGCGCGACCGCGGCCCCCGCCAGGAGCGCGGCCCGCGCCAGGACCGCGACGACCGCGGCCCGCGCCAGGACCGCGACGACCGCGGGCCCCGCCAGGACGGCGCCCGTCAGGACGGCGGCCGCCAGGACGGCCTGCGCACCGACCGGCCGCGGGCCGACGGCCCTGCCGGCGAGGGCCCGCGGGCCGAGGACGGCGAGCTGGGCGAAGGCGGCCGTCGTGGCCGCTTCCGCGAGCGCGGCCGCGGCCGGGGTCGCAACCGCGCGGCCGGCGACCGCTTCGACGCCGAGCCCGTGGTCAGCGACGACGACGTCCTCATCCCGGTCGGCGGGATCCTGGACATCCTCGACAACTACGGCTTCGTGCGGACGACCGGCTACCTCACCGGCCCGAACGACGTCTACGTGTCCCTGCAGCAGGTCCGCACGTACGGCCTGCGCCGCGGCGACGCCGTCACGGGCGCCGTCCGCCAGCAGCGCGAGGGGGAGCGGCGCGACAAGTACAACGCGCTGGTCCGGCTCGACTCGGTCAACGGCATGGACCCGGAGGAGGCCAAGAAGCGGCCGGACTTCACCAAGCTGACGCCGCTCTACCCGCAGGACCGCCTGCGCCTGGAGACCGAGCCGCAGGTCCTCACCACCCGCGTCATCGACCTGGTGATGCCGGTCGGCAAGGGCCAGCGCGCCCTCATCGTCAGCCCGCCCAAGGCCGGCAAGACGATGGTGATGCAGGCGATCGCCAACGCGATCACCACGAACAACCCCGAGTGCCACCTCATGGTCGTCCTGGTCGACGAGCGGCCGGAGGAGGTCACCGACATGCAGCGGTCGGTGAAGGGGGAGGTCATCGCCTCGACCTTCGACCGCCCGCCGACGGACCACATCACCGTCGCCGAGCTGTCGATCGAGCGCGCCAAGCGCCTGGTGGAGCTCGGCCACGACGTGGTCGTGCTGCTCGACTCGATCACCCGCCTCGGCCGGGCCTACAACCTGGGCGCGCCGGCCAGCGGGCGCATCCTCACCGGCGGTGTCGACTCCGCGGCGCTCTACCCGCCGAAGCGCTTCCTCGGCGCGGCCCGCAACATCGAGAACGGCGGCTCGCTCACGATCTTCGCGACCGCCCTCGTCGAGACCGGCTCGGCCATGGACACCGTGATCTTCGAGGAGTTCAAGGGCACCGGCAACGCCGAGCTCAAGCTCGACCGGCGCCTCGCGGACAAGCGGATCTTCCCCGCCATCGACGTGGACGCCTCCGGCACCCGCAAGGAGGAGATCCTGCTGGCGCCGGAGGAGCTGCGGATCGTGCTGCAGCTGCGTCGCGTGCTGCACGCCCTCGACACCGGCGCCTCGCTCGAGCTGCTGCTCGACAAGATGAAGGCGACCCGTACCAACGTCGAGTTCCTCATGCAGATCAGCAAGACCACGCACGAGGAGAAGTAGCCCCGGCTCCGCCCGCGGGTGCGTCGCTCAAGATCGGGTAGGGCGCGCCCATGACGGAGTTCCTGGACGGCGACGGGCTGACCATCGCCTACCAGCCCGTCGTCGACCTCGACTCCGGTGACGTCGTCGGGTACGAAGCGCTCGCCCGCGGCCCGGTCGCCCCGGAGGACATGCTCGCGACGGCCCGCACGCACGGCCGGATCGCGGAGTTCGACTGGACGCTGCGCGAGGCCGCCCTGCAGGGCGCGCTGGCCGCCGACCTCGGCAACAGCCTCACGCTGTTCGTCAACGTCGAGCCGGACACCCCCGCGGAGGTGCCATGGGAGCGGCTCGAGCGGGTCGACCAGGCCACCAGCAGGCTGCGGGTCGTGCTCGAGGTCACCGAGCGGGCGGTCGTGCAGCACCCCGCCGAGCTGCTGCGGCTCGTCGACTGGGCGCGCCAGCGCTCGTGGGGCATCGCGCTGGACGACATCGGCGAGGACCCGGGCAGCCTGGCGATGATGCCGTTCCTCGAGCCGGACGTGATCAAGCTGGACCTGCGGCTGGTGCAGCAGCGGCCGACCGCCGAGATCGGGCTGATCATGAGCGCGGTGCTCGCGCAGGCCGAGCGCTCCGGAGCCGCGATCGTGGCGGAGGGCGTCGAGGACGAGGTCATGCGCGAGGCCGCCCTCGCGCTCGGGGCCACCCTCGGCCAGGGCTGGCTCTACGGCCGCCCGTCCTCGCTGCCCGACCCGCTGCCGGTCGTCGACACCGTGGTGCCGCTGCACCGGAGCTGGGCGCTGCGCGACGACCCGACGCCGTTCAGCATCGTGCGCAGCGCGCTGCCGGTGCGCCGCGCCAGCAAGCGCCAGCTGCTCAGCGTCGCGGCGCACCTCGAGGAGCAGGCGGTCGCCTGGTCCGAGGGCCCGGTCGTGCTCAGCACCTTCCAGAGCGACGAGCAGCTCGACACCGCCACGCACGACCGCTACACGACGCTGGCCGGCCGCGGGTCGTTCGTCGCGGCCATGCGCAGCGGCGGGGAGCTGGAGGTCGGGCGGGGCGTCCGTACCGCCGTCCTGCCCGACGGGCACCGCCTCGGGGAGGAGTGGTCGGTGGTCGTCGTCGGCCCGCACTACGCCGGCGCCCTGGTCGCCCGGCAGGTGGGCGCCGACCCGGCCGACGGCTACGACTACGTCGTCACCCACTCCCGCGACCTCGTCGTCGAGGCCGGCCGCTCGCTGCTGCGCCACGTGTCGCCCGCCTGGGAAGCCTCCCCGGCCGTCCTGCGTTGACCGAGGCGGTGCGCCGCTCTGGCACACTGGTCCCCGCACGAGCACCGGTTCCCCGCTGACCGCGGACCCGGCGGCTCCCCTGACCGAGAGGCACCGCCATGAAGGCCGACATCCACCCGACGTACGTCGAGACGACGGTGAGCTGCACCTGCGGCAACACCTTCACGACGAAGAGCACCGAGCCGAGCGGCGCCATCAGCGCCGACGTCTGCTCGCAGTGCCACCCCTTCTACACGGGCAAGCAGAAGATCCTCGACACCGGTGGCCGCGTCGCCAAGTTCGAGCAGCGCTTCGGCAAGCGCTCCAAGTAGCTGTCCCGCGGCGCCCGTCCCCTCTGGGGGCGGGCGCCGTTCGCATGTCCCGAGGAGCCGCATGTCGAACACCACGCCCACCGACGCCGCGCTCGCGGAGTACGCCGAGCTCGAGGACCAGCTCGCCGACCCCGACGTGCACGCCGACCAGGGGCGCGCCCGCGAGCTCGGCCGCCGCTACGCCGAGCTGGGCCCGCTGGTGGCTGCCATCCGCGAGGCCGAGGCGGTGACCGGCGACCTCGAGGCCGCCCGGGAGCTCGGCATGGACGACGAGGCCGGCGAGCTCGAGGAGGGCCTGCGCGAGCTCGAGGCGCGCATCCGCGACCTGCTCGTGCCGCGCGACCCGGCCGACGGCAACGACTGCCTGCTGGAGGTCAAGGCGGGGGAGGGCGGCGACGAGAGCGCGCTGTTCGCCGGCGACCTGGTGCGCATGTACACCCGCTACGCCGAGCAGCGCGGCTGGAAGATCGAGACGATCAGCGCGACCGAGGGCGAGCTCGGCGGCTACAAGGACATCCAGCTCGCCGTGAAGAGCCGCGACCCGGCCAACCCGGTCTACGGCCGGCTGAAGTACGAGGGCGGCGTGCACCGCGTCCAGCGCGTCCCGGTCACCGAGTCGCAGGGCCGCATCCACACGTCCGCGGCCGGCGTGCTGGTGCTGCCGGAGGCGGAGGAGGTCGACGTGACCATCGACCAGAACGACCTGCGCATCGACGTCTACCGCTCGAGCGGTCCCGGCGGCCAGAGCGTCAACACCACCGACTCGGCCGTGCGCATCACGCACCTGCCGACCGGCGTCACGGTGGCCATGCAGAACGAGAAGAGCCAGCTGCAGAACCGCGAGGCCGGCATGCGCGTGCTGCGCGCCCGGCTGCTGGCGCTCGCGCTCGAGGAGCAGGCCGCCAAGGACAGCGCGACCCGCGGCGCCCAGATCCGCACCGTCGACCGCAGCGAGAAGGTCCGGACGTACAACTTCCCGGACAACCGCGTCGCCGACCACCGCAGCGGCTACAAGGCCAACAACCTCATGCAGGTGCTGGACGGCGACCTCGACCCCGTCATCCAGTCCCTCGTGGACGCCGACACCGCCGCCAAGCTCGCCGGAGAGGACAGCGCATGACCCCGCTGCGCACAGCCGTACGGACCGCGACCGACCGCCTCGCCGAGGCCGGCGTCGACAGCCCGGAGCACGACGCCCGCGCGCTCGCCGTGCACGTCCTGGGCCTGGCCAGGCCGTCCGACCTGCTGGTGGTGGACGAGCTCGACGAGCACCAGAGCAGCGCGTACGAGGAGCTCGTCTCCCGCCGGGCGGCCCGCGTGCCGCTGCAGCACCTGACCGGCAGCGTCGGCTTCCGCTACATCGAGCTCGAGGTCGGGCCGGGGTGTTCGTCCCGCGGCCGGAGACCGAGTCGGTCGTGCAGTGGGCGGTCGACGCGCTCGAGGGCGTGGAGCGGCCGCTCTGCGTGGACCTGTGCACGGGCAGCGGCACGATCGCCTTCGCCCTCGCCAACGAGGTGCCGGGCGCGACCGTGCACGCCGTCGAGCGCGACCCCGACGCGCTGGAGTGGACCCGCCGCAACGCCGCCAACCGGGTGAAGGCCGGCGACCCCGAGGTGCAGCTGCACCTCGGCTCGGCGGAGGACGCGCTGCCCGGCCTCGACGGCACGCTCGACCTCGTCATCAGCAACCCGCCGTACGTCGCGACCACCGAGGCGCACATCCCCGACCCGGAGGTCGTCGACCACGACCCGGGGATCGCGCTGTGGGCCGGCGAGGACGGCCTGGACGTGATCCGGCTGGTCGAGCAGGCCGCGCGCCGGCTGCTCAAGCCCGGCGGCCTCGTCGTCGTCGAGCACTCCGACCGCCAGGGCCGCACGGCGCCCGCGCTGTTCGAGCAGGCCGGCGGCTGGAGCGAGGTCCAGGACCACAGGGACTACGCCGACCGGGACCGCTACGTCACCGCCCGCTGGACGCCGTCGTGATCGTCCACGACGTCACCGGCGACAGCGCCGAGGGCGTGCGCGAGGCCGTCTCGGCGCTGCGGCGCGGCGACCTCGCGGTGCTGCCGACCGACACGGTCTACGGGATCGCGGCGGACGCCTTCTCGCCGCCGGCCGTCGACCGGCTGCTCGCCGCGAAGGGTCGCGGGCGGGACATGCCCGTCCCCGTGCTCGTCGGCTCCTGGCGGGGCCTCGACGGGCTGGCCGACCACGTGACGCCGTCCATGCGCAGCCTGGTCGAGGCGTTCTGGCCCGGGCCGCTGACCGTCATCGTGCGGGCCGCGCCGTCGCTGGCCTGGGACCTGGGGGAGACCCGCGGGACGGTGGCCGTCCGGATGCCGCTCCACCCGGTCGCGCTCGCGGTGCTCGCCGAGACCGGCCCGCTGGCGGTCAGCAGCGCCAACCGCACCGGGATGCCGCCCGCCACCACGGCCGCCGAGGCGCTCGAGCAGCTCGGCAGCAGTGTCGCCGTCTACCTCGAGGGCGGCAGCAGCGGCGACGCCGTGCCCTCCACGATCGTCGACCTCACCGGCGAGCACCCGCAGGTGCGCCGGGCCGGCGCGCTCGCGCTCGAGGACCTGCAGGCGGTGCTCCCCGAGGTCGAGGGGCCCCGATGAGCGAGCCCGCCGTCTTCCGGGTGCTGCACGTCTGCACCGGCAACATCTGCCGCTCCCCGATGGCCGAGCGGCTCATGCGCTCCGGCCTGGACAGCCGGCTCGGCCCGGACGCCGACCGCTTCGTCGTGGCCTCGGCCGGCACCTGGGGCCACAGCGGCTCGCCGATGGAGCCGCACGCCGCGTCGACGCTGCACTCCTGGGGCGTCGACGGCAGCGACTTCCGCGCGCGCGAGCTGGTGGCCGAGCACGTCGCCGCGGCCGACCTCGTGCTGACGGCCACCCGCGAGCACCGCGCCTCCGCGGTGGTGCTCCAGCCGCGGGCGGCGGCGCGCACGTTCACGCTGCGCGAGTTCGCCCGGCTCACCGCCGGCCTCGGCCCGCTGCAGGCCGCCGACCCCGTCGAGCGGGCGCACGAGCTGGTGCGGGCCGCCGCAGGCCGCCGCGGGCTGGTGCCGCCGGCCAGTCCGCGCGACGACGACCTGGCCGACCCGTACCAGGGGCCGGCGTCGGGCTTCGAGGCCTGCGCGGACCTCGTGGCGGCCAGCCTGCGCGGCCCGCTCGACCTGCTCGCCGGCTGAGCGGCCACCGCTAGTCTCGGAGCATGACTTTCTGGGGACCGGACTTCGAGCAGCTGCAGCAGGTCGACCCGGAGATCGCGGGGGTCGTCACCGACGAGCTCGCGCGCCTGCGCGGGGGCCTCCAGCTCATCGCCAGCGAGAACTTCACCAGCCCCGCGGTGCTCGCGGCGCTCGGCTCCACGCTGTCGAACAAGTACGCCGAGGGCTACCCCGGCAAGCGCTACTACGGCGGCTGCGAGGTCGTCGACGTCGCCGAGCAGATCGGCATCGACCGGGCCAAGCAGCTGTTCGGCGCCGACCACGCCAACCTCCAGCCGCACTCGGGCGCCAGCGCCAACCTCGCTGTGTACGGCGCGTTCCTGCAGCCGGGCGACACCGTCCTGGCGATGTCGCTGCCGCACGGCGGCCACCTCACGCACGGCACCAAGGTGTCCTTCAGCGGCAAGTGGTTCAACGCCGTCCACTACGGCGTCGCGCAGGGCTCCGAGGACATCGACTACGACCAGATGCGGTCGCTCGCCCGCGAGCACAAGCCCAAGATGATCATCGCCGGCGGCTCGGCGATCCCGCGGCTGATCGACTTCGCCGCCTTCCGCGAGGTGGCGGACGAGGTCGGCGCGGTCTTCATGGTCGACGCCGCGCACTTCATCGGCCTGGTCGCCGGGAAGGCGATCCCCAGCCCGGTCCCGCACGCCGACGTCGTCACCTTCACCACCCACAAGGTGCTGCGCGGCCCGCGCGGCGGCGCCTTCGTGTGCAAGGAGGAGCACGCCGCCAAGCTCGACAAGGCCGTCTTCCCGATGATGCAGGGCGGCCCGCTGATGCACGCGGTCGCGGCCAAGGCCGTGAACTTCAAGGAGTGCATGAGCCCCGAGTACCAGGCCTACACCCGCCAGGTCATCACCAACGCGCAGGCGCTCACCGAGGCGCTCGCCGCGGAGGGCATGCGCCCGGTCACCGGCGGCACCGACACCCACCTCGCGCTGCTCGACCTGCAGGGCATGGGCGTCTCCGGCAAGGACGCGGAGGCCCGCTGCGACCGCGCCGGCATCGTGCTCAACAAGAACGCCATCCCGTACGACCCGCAGCCCGCGTCCATCGCCTCCGGCGTGCGCGTCGGCACGCCCAGCGTCACCACGCAGGGCATGACCGAGGGCGACATGAAGGAGATCGGCTCGCTCATCGGCCGGGCCGTGCGGGACGAGGACGGCTCGGCGGCCGAGGAGGTCCGCGCCGGCGTGCAGGCCCTGGTCGAGGCGCACCCGGCGTACGGCCGCCCGGAGACCGTGCGCGCCACGAGCGCGTCGGGCGCGGACGACGACCCTGCGCCCAGCTAGCGTTCCGCTCCGTGCGCGAGTACCTGCTCGTCCTGTGCGTCGCGGCGGCCGTCACGTACCTCCTGACGCCCGTCGCGCGCCGCTTCGCCCTCCGCACGGGGGCGATGGCCGAGCCGCGTGACCGCGACGTGCACGCCGTCCCGACGCCGCGCCTGGGCGGGCTCGCGATGTACGGCGGGGTGTGCGCGGCGTTCCTCGTCGCCAGCTCGCTGCCCGCGCTGTCCCGCGTGTTCAAGTACTCCGACGTGGAGGCGACCGTCGTGGCGGGCGGGCTGATCGTGCTGCTCGGCGCCGTGGACGACCGCTGGGGCATCGACGCCCTGACCAAGCTGGCCGGCCAGGTGCTCGCCGCCGGCGTGATGGTGCTGATCGGGCTGCAGCTGCTCACGCTGACCGTGCCCGGCGTCGGCGCCATCTCGCTCGGGCCGGAGAGCGTCATCCTCACCGTCGCGATCACGCTGCTCACGGTCAACGCCATCAACTTCGTCGACGGCCTGGACGGGCTGGCCGCCGGCGTGGGCGCGATCGCCGCACTGGCCTTCTTCGCCTTCTCCTACTCCCTCGCCAGCGGGGGGGTGACCGGCGGCGTGGCGCAGGACCGCATCACGTCGCCGACCCTGATCGCGGTCGTGCTGGCCGGTGCGTGCCTGGGCTTCCTGCCGCACAACTTCAACCCGGCGCGCATCTTCATGGGCGACTCGGGCTCGATGCTCATCGGGCTCATGCTGTCCGCCGCCGTCATCAGCCTCACCGGGCAGGTCAGCTACGCCAACCTGTCCGTCAGCGCGCAGTTCCCGGTGCTGCTGCCGTTGCTGCTGCCCTTCGCGGTGCTGGCCGTCCCCGTGCTGGACCTGCTGCTGGCCGTCATCCGCCGCACGAGGGCTGGCCGGTCGCCGTTCGCGCCGGACAAGGAGCACCTGCACCACCGGCTCATGGAGATCGGGCACAGCCACACCCGGGCCGTGCTGATCATGTACGTCTGGACCGCCCTGCTGGCCTTCGGGATGGTCGCCGTCTCCGTGAGCGGCGGACCGCTGCCCGTGCTGGCCGGCCTGGGGCTGGCCGCTGCGGTGGCGCTGGTCGTCTCCCGCGTGCCGAAGCTGCGCGCCGTGAACCCCGAGGACCGGTGACCGAGCGGAAGCACGGCCTCCTGCACCGGGTCGACGGCCCGCGGGCGGCGCCCGTCACGACGGTCCTGGCCGGCGCGCTGTCCGCGCTGGGCGGCGCGCTGTCCGGCGTCGACGGCGCCCCGCTCGGCGCCCTGCTCGCGACGGCCGTGACGCTGGCCTTCTTCTGGACCGGCGCGCTGCCGCTGCTGCTCGTGGGCGGCAACCTGCAGCTGGCCGGCGTCGGCTTCGTGCTGCTGCTCATGACCTACGGCCTGCGGCTGGTCGGCATGCTGGTCGTGCTCACCGTCGCGAGCCGCTCCGACAGCGTCGACACCCGCTGGCTGGCGATCACCGTCATCGGCTGCACGCTGGTCTGGGTCGGCACCCAGGTGGCCCTCGTCGGACGGTCCAGAGCCACCCTGTAGGGTTCCCTTGCCATGCAGCCCACGTCCTCCGACGACGAGTCGAGGGACTTCCGGCGCAAGGGCGAAGCAGACGCGTACGGGGCCCTCGGACTGGTCATCTCCGGGGTCCTCGTGTGGGGTGGCGTGGGCTACCTGCTGACGGAGCGGTTCGACAACCAGCTGTTCGTGCTGGTGGGGCTGCTGCTCGGCATGGGTGCCGGCCTGTTCCTCGTCTGGTTTCGCTACGGTAGGCAGCCATGATCGGCCGCCGACATGAGCCGGTTCGTACAGGAAGGACGTCGTGAGCGACTGGACGATCGCCGCCGAGGGCGAGGGCTTCCGAAGCCCGGGACCCGGCGACTTCGAGTTCCCGCCGCTGTTCGGCGAGGGCACCTTCTTCACCAAGCCGATGCTCATCATCGTGCTCGGCACGCTGGCCATCGCGGTCTTCTTCTACCTCGCCTCCCGCCGGGCCGCCATGGTGCCGGGCAAGGCGCAGTTCGCCGGCGAGTCGGCCTACGGCTTCGTGCGCAACTCCATCGCGCTGGACGCCATCGGCAAGGAGGGGCTCAAGTACGTCCCGTACCTCGCCACCCTCTTCTTCTTCATCGCCGTGCTGAACATCGCCGGCATCATCCCGGTGCTGCAGTTCCCGGCCACGTCGCGCATCGCGATCCCGCTGTTCCTCGCGGTGATCAGCTGCGTGATCTTCAACTCCATCGGCATGAAGCGGCACGGCGTCTTCCGCTACTTCAAGGACCTGATGTTCCCGCCCGGCATCCCGTGGCCGGTCTACATCCTGCTGGCGCCGATCGAGTTCGTGTCCACGATCATCATCCGGCCGCTCACGCTGACGCTGCGTCTGACGTTCAACATGTTCGCCGGGCACCTGGTGCTGCTGCTGTTCGTGCTCGGCGGCGAGTACCTCCTGATCGAGAAGGGCGGCCTGGTCGGCATCGCCGCCGGCTCGGTCTCGCTGTTCGGCAGCCTGGTGCTGACCGCCTTCGAGGGCTTCGTCCAGCTGCTGCAGGCCTACGTCTTCACCCTGCTCTCGGCGCTCTACATCGGCGGCGCGCTCGCCGACGAGCACTGACCGTCCCAGACGCTCCACACCTGACGCGCCGGCCCCCGGCCCGTCGAACCACTACAGAAGAGGATCGGTAATGGAAGGCAACGTCAACATGGTCGGCTACGGCCTGGCGGCCATCGGCCCCGGCATCGGCATCGGCCTGATCTTCGCCGCGTACATCAGTGGCGTTGCTCGCCAGCCCGAGGCCCGTGGCGTGCTGCAGAGCATCGCCATCCTCGGCTTCGCCCTCGCCGAGGCGCTTGCCATCATCGGCATCGGCCTCGCGTTCGCCCTCTAGCCGTGGGGAACTCCCTGCTCATCCTCGCGGCCGAGGAGGAGCCCAGCCCGCTGCTGCCGCACCTGTCCGAGCTCATCGTCGGGCTGGTGGCCTTCACCCTGCTCTTCCTGTTCCTGCGCGCCAAGGTCTTCCCGGTCTTCGAGAAGGCGTTCGCCGAGCGCACGGCCGCCATCGAGGGCGGTCTGGCCGAGGCGAAGAAGGAGCGCGAGGAGGCGCAGGCGCTGCTCGCGCAGTACAAGGAGCAGCTGGCCGAGGCGCGCAACGAGGCCGGGCGCATCCGGACCGAGGCGCAGGCCCAGCGCGCGCAGATCGTCGAGGAGGCCCGCGTCGAGGCGCGGACCGAGGCGGCCCGCATCACCGAGGCAGCCACCGCGCAGATCGCCAGCGAGCGCCAGCAGGTCGTGGCCGAGCTGCGTCGTGAGGTGGGCGGCCTGGCCGTCCAGCTCGCCGGGCGCATCGTCGGCGAGTCGCTCGAGGACGAGGCGCGTCAGCGCCGCACCGTCGAGCGCTTCCTGGGCGAGCTCGACGGCACGTCGGCGCCCGCCGGGACGGCCTCCTGATGCAGGGCGCCAGCCGCGACTCCCTCAAGCAGGCCCTGGCCCGCTTCGAGGAGTCCGTCGGGTCCCTCCCGGACGGCGCCGGCTCCGGCGAGGTCAGCGAGGGGCTGTTCGCGGTCGCCGCGCTGCTCGACCGGGAGCCGTCGCTGCGCCGCGCGTTCACCGACCCGGCGTCCTCGCCGCGCAGCCGGCAGACGCTGGTCGACGCGCTGCTCGGCCGCGCAGCTGGCCCCGCTCCCGCTGGGCGTGCTGCGCGACCTGGTCGCCGACCGCTGGAACGCCCCGGACGACCTGCGCGAGGTCGTGGAGCGGCTCGCCGCCACCGCGGCGCTGCGCGCGGCCGAGGGCGAGCGGCCAGCTCGACGAGGTCGAGGACGAGCTGTTCCGCTTCGAGCGCCTGCTCGAGCGGGAGCCGGCGCTGCGCAGCGCGCTGACCGACCCGGGCCTGCCCGTCGACCGCAAGTCCTCGCTGCTGCGGGACCTGCTCGGCGGCAAGGCGCAGGACGCCACCGTGCGGCTGCTCGAGATCGCGGTCACCCGCCCGCGGGGCCGCTCGCTCGAGACCGCGATCCAGGACCTGCTGGACCTGGCCGCGGAGCGCCGCTCCCGCTACGTCGCGCAGGTGCGCGTCGCCCGGCCGCTCGACGCCGACCAGGAGGCGCGCCTGCAGGCGTCGCTCGCCCGCATCTACGGCCGCGAGGTCCAGCTGCAGGTCGACGTCGACCCCACGGTGCTCGGCGGCATCGAGGTGCGCGTCGGCGACGAGGTCATCGACGGCACCGTCTCGCGCCGCCTGCACGACGTCCGCCGCTCGCTCGCGGGCTAGTCCCACCCCACAAGACCAAGAACATCGACGAGAGCAGGGAAGAGAGCATGACGGAGCTCAGCATCCGCCCGGAGGACGTCCGGTCCGCGATCGAGCAGTACGTCACGTCGTACAGCGCCGAGACCACCCGCGAGGAGGTCGGCGTCGTCACCGAGGTCGGCGACGGCATCGCCCGCGTCGAGGGCCTGTACTCCACGATGGCCAACGAGCTGCTCGAGTTCGAGGGCGGGGTGCTGGGCCTGGCCCTGAACCTCGACACCCGCGAGGTCGGCGCCGTCATCCTCGGCGACCCCGCCGGCATCGAGGAGGGCCAGGCGGTCCGCCGCACCGGCGACATCCTCTCCGTGCCGGTCGGCGACGGCTTCCTCGGCCGCGTGGTCGACCCGCTCGGCAAGCCGATCGACGGCAAGGGCGAGATCGTCGACGAGGGCCGCCGCATCCTCGAGCTGCAGGCGCCCACCGTCGTCCAGCGCCAGCCCGTCGGCGAGCCGCTGCAGACCGGCATCAAGGCCGTCGACGCCATGACCGCCATCGGCCGCGGCCAGCGCCAGCTGATCATCGGCGACCGCCAGACCGGCAAGACCGCCGTCGCGCTCGACGCGATCATCAACCAGCGCGACAACTGGAAGAGCGGCGACCCGAAGAAGCAGGTCAAGTGCATCTACGTCGCCATCGGCCAGAAGGGCTCGACGATCGCCGAGCTCGTCGGCCGCCTCGAGGAGGCCGGCGCGATGGAGTACACGACCGTCGTCGCCGCCCCGGCGTCGCAGCCGGCCGGCTTCAAGTACCTCGCGCCCTACACCGGCTCGAGCATCGGCCAGCACTGGATGTACAAGGGCCAGCACGTCCTCATCGTCTTCGACGACCTGTCCAAGCAGGCCGACGCCTACCGCGCCATCTCGCTGCTGCTGCGCCGCCCGCCGGGCCGCGAGGCCTACCCGGGCGACGTCTTCTACCTGCACAGCCGCCTGCTCGAGCGCTGCGCGAAGCTGTCCGACGAGCTCGGCGGCGGCTCGATGACCGGCCTGCCGATCATCGAGACCAAGGGCAACGACGTCTCGGCGTTCATCCCGACCAACGTCATCTCGATCACCGACGGCCAGATCTTCCTCGAGACCGACCTGTTCAACTCCGGTGTCCGCCCGGCCATCAACGTCGGCATCTCGGTGTCCCGCGTCGGCGGCTCGGCGCAGACCAAGGCGATGAAGTCGGTCTCCGGCCGCCTGCGCCTGGACCTGGCCCAGTACCGCGAGCTCGAGGCGTTCGCCGCCTTCGGCTCCGACCTCGACAAGGCCTCCAAGGCCCAGCTCGAGCGCGGTGCCCGCCTGGTCGAGCTGCTCAAGCAGCCGCAGTACTCCCCGTTCCCGGTCGAGCAGCCAGGTCGTCTCGATCTGGGCCGGCACCAACGGCCACCTCGACGACGTGCCGGTCGGCGACGTCCGCCGCTTCGAGCGCGAGTTCCTCGACTACATCGGCCGCAGCGGCTCCGGCATCTTCGACGCCATCGTCGGCACCGGCAAGCTCGGCGACGACACGGTCGGCGAGCTCGAGCAGGCGATCGCGGAGTTCAAGAAGCAGTTCACGACCGGCGAGGGCGGCAGCCTGGTGAACGAGGCGCCCGAGGAGGCCATGGACGCCGAGGAGCGCGGCCAGGAGAAGATCACCCGCTACTCGGCGCCGAAGAAGGACTAGCCGTGGGTGCCCAGCTCCGCGTCTACCGCCGGCGCATCCGGTCGGTGCAGTCGACGAAGAAGATCACGCGCGCGATGGAGCTCATCGCGGCCTCGCGCATCGTCAAGGCGCAGCAGCGGGTGACGGCTGCCCAGCCGTACGCGCGGCAGATCACCCGGGTGATCTCGGCGCTGGCGCTCGCAGTGCGCGACGATCGACCACCCGCTGCTGCAGGAGCAGACCGACGAGAAGCGCGTCGCCGTGCTCGTCATCACCAGCGACCGCGGCCTGGCCGGCGGCTACAACGCCAACGCCCTCAAGACCGCGGCCCAGCTCGAGGAGCTGCTGCGCAGCGAGGGCAAGGAGCCGGTCGCCTTCCTCGTCGGCCGCAAGGCGGTCGGCTACTACAAGCTTCCGCGACCGCGCACATCGAGGACAGCTGGACCGGCTTCTCCGAGCAGCCGACCTACGAGGACGCCACGCGAGGTCGCGGAGGCGCTCATCGACGCCTTCCTGCGCACCGAGGAGGAGGGCGGCACCGGCGAGATCCACGTCGTGCACACCGAGTACGTCTCGGCGCTCACCCAGCGGGCCGTCGCCAACCGCGTGCTGCCGCTGGTGGTCGAGGAGTCCGACGCCCCGCCGCCGGAGGGCGCGCTGCCGCTGTACGAGTTCGAGCCGGACCCGGCCGCGCTGCTCGACGCGCTGCTGCCGCGCTTCGTCACGACCCGCGTCTACGCGGCCATGCTCGAGTCGGCGGCGTCGGAGTCGGCCTCGCGCCGGCGCGCCATGAAGGCCGCGACCGACAACGCGGACGAGCTCATCAAGTCGCTCACGCGAGCGGCCAACTCGGCCCGCCAGGCCGAGATCACCCAGGAGATCAGCGAGATCGTCGGCGGCGCGTCCGCGCTCGAGGACGCCTGAGCCCCCGCCCCAGACCTCACTGCACACCCCGCTCCGAGAAGAGGAACCCCGCATGACCCTCACCGCCGACAGCCCCGCCGCCGCCGCTCAGAGCGGCGGCACCGGCCGGGTCGCCCGCGTCATCGGCCCCGTCGTCGACGTCGAGTTCCCGCCGGACGCGATGCCCGAGATCTACAACGCCCTCGAGGTCGAGCGCGTCGCTCGGCGGCGAGACCTCGATCCTGACCCTCGAGGTCGCCCAGCACATCGGCGACAACCTCGTCCGCGCCATCGCCATGCAGCCGACCGACGGCCTGGTCCGCGGCGCGGCGGTCAAGGACACCGGCGCGGCCGATCATCGGTGCCGGTCGGCGACGCGACCAAGGGCCACGTCTTCAACGCCCTCGGCAAGCCGATCGACGTCGAGAGCGTCGACGCCGACACCTACTGGCCGATCCACCGCCCGCGCCCGGCCTTCGACCAGCTCGAGAGCAAGACCGAGATCTTCCCGACCGGCATCAAGGTCATCGACCTGCTCGCGCCGTACGTCGCCGGCGGCAAGATCGGCCTGTTCGGCGGTGCCGGCGTCGGCAAGACGGTCCTCATCCAGGAGATGATCTACCGCGTCGCCAAGGAGTTCTCCGGCGTCTCGGTGTTCGCCGGCGTCGGCGAGCGCACCCGCGAGGGCAACGACCTGTTCGGCGAGATGACCGAGTCCGGCGTCATCAACGACACCGCGCTGGTCTTCGGCCAGATGGACGAGCCGCCGGGCACCCGCCTGCGGGTCGCCCTGTCCGCGCTGACGATGGCGGAGTACTTCCGCGACGTGCAGAAGCAGGACGTGCTGCTGTTCATCGACAACATCTTCCGCTTCACCCAGGCCGGCTCCGAGGTGTCGACCCTGCTCGGCCGCATGCCGAGCGCCGTCGGCTACCAGCCGACGCTGGCCGACGAGATGGGCGTGCTCCAGGAGCGCATCACCTCGACCCGCGGCCACTCGATCACCTCGCTGCAGGCGATCTACGTGCCCGCCGACGACATCACCGACCCGGCGCCGCACACGACCTTCACCCACCTCGACGCCACCACCGTGCTGCGCCGCGCCATCTCCGAGCTCGGCATCTACCCGGCCGTCGACCCGCTGGACTCCACCAGCCGCATCCTGGACCCGCGGTTCGTCGGTGACGAGCACTACGCCGTCGCCCGCGAGGTGCAGCGCATCCTGCAGCGCTACAAGGACCTCCAGGACATCATCGCCATCCTCGGCATCGACGAGCTCGCCGAGGAGGACAAGGTCCTGGTCAACCGGGCCCGCCGCATCCAGCGCTTCCTGAGCCAGCCGTTCTTCGTCGCCGAGGCCTTCACCGGCCAGCCCGGCAAGTTCGTGCCGCTCGAGGAGACGATCGCCTCGTTCAAGAAGCTCACCGAGGGCGAGTACGACCACATCCCCGAGCAGGCGTTCTTCCTGTGCGGCGGCATCGAGGACGTCGAGGAGAAGGCCAAGGCGCTCAACGCCTAGGTCCGGCCCGAGCACGTCCCCGTTCGAGATCTACCTGAGGAGCTGTAGTGGCGGAGCTGCACGTCGAGCTGGTGTCGGTCGAGCGCGAGGTCTGGAGCGGTGAGGCCACCCAGGTCATCGCCCGCACGACCGAGGGCGAGATCGGCATTCTGCCGGGGCACGCCCCGCTGCTCGGCCAGCTCGCCGACGGCGGCGTCGTCACGATCTACCAGGGTGAGGGCAGCACGATGCTGGTCGCCGTCCACGGCGGCTTCCTCTCGGTGACCGACGAGGGCGTGACCGTGCTCGCCGAGGTCGCCGAGCTCGGCCAGGACGTCGACACCTCCCGCGCCCAGGCCGCCCTGCAGCGGGCCCGCAGCGAGGACGACGAGGCAGCCGCCCGCCGCGCCGAGAGCCGGCTGCGAGCCGCCGGGCAGCCGGTCTAGGTCCTCCCCGGACCCCCGCGCCCCGGACCCGGCGTGACCGCCAGCCACCTGCTCCTCGCGGTGCTGGCGCTCGCCCTGCTGGTGCTCGTCGCCGGGCTCGTCCGCCGGATCGGCCTGCAGCGGCTGGACGGCACCGTCGAGCTCGCGCTGCGGCTCAAGCGGCCCGGCCACGGCCGCGGCTGGGTCAACGGCGTCGGGCGGTTCGTCGGCGACGAGCTGCAGTGGTACCGCGTCTTCAGCCTGTCGCCCCGGCCGCGCCGTCGCTACAGCCGGCGCGACCTCGAGGTGCTGCGCCGCCGCGACCCCTCCGGCGGGGAGCGCAAGGCGCTGCAGGAGGACGCCGTCGTCATGGAGTGCCGCACGGGCGAGCGCCCGGTCGAGCTGGCCCTGTCCCGCTCCGCGGTGACCGGGTTCCTCGCCTGGCTCGAGGCGCGGCCGCCCGGCGCCACGCTGCCGGTCTGAGCGCTAGCGCTCGCCGCCCGGCTTCCACAGCACGTCGCCGCCGGGGTTCGCGACCCGGGACAGGATGAACAGCAGGTCCGACAGCCGGTTGAGGTAGAGCGCCGGCTCGGTGCTGGTCCGCTCGGGGTCGGCCTCGAGCAGCAGCCAGGTGGAGCGCTCGGCCCGCCGGACGACCGTGCGCGACACGTGCAGCAGCGCGGCCGCCGGCGTCCCGCCGGGCAGGATGAAGCTGGACAGCTTCTCCAGCCGGGCGTTGAAGACGTCGCAGGCCTCCTCGAGCCGCGCGGTGTAGTCCGGCGTCACCCGCAGCGGCGGGTACTCCGGGTCCGGCGTCACCGGGGTGCACAGGTCCGCGCCCACGTCGAACAGCTCGTTCTGCACCCGGCTGAGCAGGGCGGCGACGTCCGGCTCCGGGCTGCCCAGGGCGAGCACGACGCCGAGGCTGCTGTTCGCCTCGTCGACGTCGGCGTACGCCATCAGCCGCGGGTCGGTCTTGCGGACCCGGCTCATGTCGCCGAGGGCGGTGGTGCCGTCGTCGCCGGTGCGGGTGTAGATGCGGGTCAGGTGCACGGCCATGACCCGCACCCTAGTTCGCGGTGCGGGTCACGGCCGGACGAGGGTCAGCCGCACTCCTTGACGCCGCAGAGCAGGGGGAAGACGGGGCCCTGGAACAGCGGCCGGGCCGGGTCGCCGTCGCCGTCGAGCAGCTGCAGCCGGTCGCTCATGGCCCGCGGGTCGCGGTCCAGCAGCACCACGCCGTCGAGGTGGTCCTGGCCCTCGCCGACAGCACGGAACTCGCCGCTGTCGTCGTCGTCGTACAGCACCTGACCGGTGCCGGGGACCGGCACGACGACCAGCGTGTCGGAGCTGCTGCCGGGCAGGCAGCACAGCAGCTGCACCACCACGCGGGTCTCCGGGTCGGTGACCGGCCCCAGCAGGAACTGCTCGCCGGACTCGCCGCCGACGGCGAGCGACACGGTGTTGGCCTCCCGGCCGGCGACCCACGCCTGCCCGACGGTGAAGCGGACGCCGGCGTCGGTGTCACCGGTGAACAGCGGCCGGTAGGAGACGCCGTCCTGCGTCCCGACGGCGGCCGCGTAGCGCTCGCCCAGCAGGGCCTCCAGCTCGGCGTCGGAGGTACCTCGGCTGGGCCAGTCGAGCAGGTTGGCCGGCTCGGCCGTGGAGCCCTCGTCGTGCGGTCCGGGGCCGTCCGGCGCCGAGACACGCAGGACCTGCTCGGCCCGCTCGCCGAGGACCTGGAGGACGTCCGTGGCCGCGTCGCCGTCGAGCGGCGTGATGTGCACCCCCACCGCGAGCTCGGCCATCGGCCGGAACTCGCTGGCGCCGTCCGGTCCGTACTCGCTGGTGGTGGTCGGCGCGGCCACCACCAGCAGCCGGGCGACCTCGTCGCCGGGCAGGGGAGCGGCGAGGGCCAGGGCCGGCTGCTCGAGCGGCTCGTCCCAGACCAGCTGCGGGCCGCCCTCGGCCGCCTGCGCCACGCCCCAGGACAGGTCGCCGGCGACGTCGGCCAGCCAGACCAGCTCGGGCCGAGCGGACGGCTCGTACACCTGGGCGAACAGCGGGGTCAGCTCGACCGCCGACTCCGCCACGCTGCGCTTCGCGGCGACCTCCCGGGCCACCGCCTCGGGGAAGCCGTCCTCGAGCAGCGAGGCGTCGCCCCGGAACGGCCAGGGGTCCGCGGGGTCCAGCGCGTACGGCTGGGTCGGCACCGTCACCAGCGTCGGCTCGGCGCTGGCGAGCGGCGCCGGCTGCGAGGTCGGCGTGGACTGCAGCAGCGGCACCGCGGTGGCGATCGCCACGACGGCCAGCGCGGAGCCGGCGACCGAGGCGGCCACGCGGTTGCGGCGGATGCGGCGGGCGCGGCGCTCGATGCCGAGCAGCGGGTCGGGGCTGGGCGGGACGGCGCGGGCGCGACCCTGCAGGGTGGCGCGCAGCTCGTCGTCGATCGGGCTCATGCGGGCACTCCGGTCGGAAGGGTCGCGCGCGGGTCGTCGCGCAGGCCTGAGGTGTCGCGCAGCTTGGCCAGCGCGCGGGAGGTCGTCGACTTCACGGTCCCGACGGAGACGCCCAGGACGCGGGCGGTGTCGGCCTCGGAGAGGTCCTCGTAGTAGCGCAGGACGACCATCGCCCGCTGCCGCCTCGGCAGCTCGGACAGCGCCGTCCACAGCGCGTCGTGCAGGTCCAGGTCGGCCGTCTCGTCGCGGCTCGCGGACCGCTCCGGCAGCTCACCGGTCGGGTACTCGTCCACCTTGCGCCGGCGCCACCACGAGGTCCGCGTGTTGACCATCACGCGCCGCACGTAGCCGTCCACGGCCTCGCGCTCACGGATGCGGTCCCAGGCCAGGTAGGTCCTGGCCAGGGCTGTCTGCAGCAGGTCCTCGGCGTCCGCGCGGTTGCCCGTGAGCACGTACGCGGTCCGCAGCAGGGCCGGCGACCGCGCAGCGACGTAGGACCGGAAGTCCTCCCGCGCCTGCTCGTCCACGTCGTTCCCCTTCGATCGGTCTCTGGCGGGGAAGACGCAGGTCCGGCCCCCGGAGTTGCCTCCCTAGACTGACCGGATGGAGCGGTTCCTCGTCGCGGGCGGCGCGCGACTCGCGGGCGAGGTCTCCGTGAGCGGCGCGAAGAACAGCGTCCTGAAGCTCATGGCTGCCGCCCTGCTCGCCGAGGGGCGTACGACGCTCACCGCGGTGCCCGACATCCTCGACGTGACGATCATGGCCGAGGTGCTGCGGCGGCTGGGCTGCACGGTCGAGCGCACCGACGGCACGGTGACCATCGACGTGCCGGCCGAGCCGTCGCACGAGGCCGACTACGAGCTGGTGCGGCGGATCCGCGCGTCGATCGCCGTGCTCGGTCCGCTGGTGGCCCGCTGCGGCGAGGCCAAGGTCGCCCTGCCGGGCGGCGACGCGATCGGATCGCGCGGCCTCGACATGCACGTCTCCGGGCTGGTCAAGCTCGGTGCGACCGTCGAGAGCGAGCACGGCTACCTCATCGCGCGCGCCCCGCGGCTGACCGGGGCGCAGGTCTGGCTCGACTTCCCCAGCGTCGGCGCCACCGAGAACCTGCTCATGGCTGCCGCGCTCGCCAAGGGCACCACCGTCATCGACAACGCGGCGCGCGAGCCGGAGATCGTCGACCTCTGCCAGATGCTCAGCGCGATGGGCGCCCGCCTCGGCGGCGTCGGCACCAGCACCCTCGAGGTCGAGGGCGTGGAGTCGCTGTCACCGGTCGAGCACGAGACGGTCCCGGACCGCATCGTCGCCGGCACCTGGGCGGTCGCCGCGACGATGACCCGCGGCGACGTCTTCGTGCGCGGCGGCCGTGCGGAGCACCTCGAGATGCCGCTCGACAAGCTCGTGCAGGCGGGCGCGGTCGTCGAGCCGGGACCGGACGGCTTCCGCGTGCGCATGGACGAGCGCCCGCGGGCCGTCGACGTCGTGACGCTGCCGTACCCCGGTTTCGCCACCGACTTCCAGCCGCTGTTCCTCGGGCTCAACACGATCGCCGACGGCACCGCGATGATCACCGAGAACGTCTTCGAGTCGCGCTGGATGTTCGTCGACGAGCTGGTGCGGCTGGGCGCCGACGTGCGCACGGACGGCAAGCACGCCGTCGTCCGCGGCCGCGAGCAGCTGTCCGGCGCACCGGTCACCGCCCACGACATCCGCGCCGGGGCCGGACTGGTGCTCGCCGGGCTGGTCGCGGACGGGGTGACGACCGTGGGGGAGGTGCACCACGTCGACCGCGGCTACGAGGGCTTCGTCGACAAGCTGGTCGCGCTGGGAGCGGACGTGCGGCGCGAGAGCGTGCCGGACGAGCCGTGGATGCGCTGAGCCGCTAGCTGCTGACCAGGTCCTTGGCGCGCGGCACGTCGGCGCGGAAGACGAGCACCTCCGGGCCGGCGACGGTGCAGCGGATGCCGGCGTCGCGGAGCACCCCGCGCAGCATCTCCGCGTCCTCGGTCGTGCGGGCCGTCGCCACCGGCACCAGCAGCCCGTAGTCGCCACCGCGGCTGGCCAGCGCCATCGCCGCGCGGCGGGCGGTGCGCTGCTCCCGGTCCGAGGTCGAGAAGACCCAGCGGCACATCAGGATGATCACGAGCAGCGCCCCGCAGGCGACCAGCGGGGCCACGAGGTAGTGGTAGCTCGACACGACCATGCGAGGAGTCTGCCCGACCGTGCTCCGGCGCGCCTCCTGGACACCGGTGGGATCCGTGTGACTGTCGAGGCAACCGGACGCCGCGCCCCCGCGTCCGAGTCTCCGAGAGGTCGGCCGGAGGGAGGTGCAGGGTGCAGACGGACTCGTTCGCCCTGCGCGCCGCGGTCCCCGGGCGGGTGCTGGCCCTCTCCGGCCGCCTCGACGTGCACGCCGCCGCCGACGCCCGGCTGGAGCTGGCCGACGCGGTCGACGCGGGCGAGGGCGAGCTGGTGCTCGACCTCACCGCCCTGGAGGGCGTCGACCCGACCGGCCTCGGCGTCCTCGTCGGCGCCCACCGTCGCGCCGGCCGACTGGGCCGCACCCTCGTGCTGCGCGACACCCCGCCCGCGGTGGGCCGGCTGCTGCGCCGGACCCGCCTGGACCGCGTGCTCTGCCAGACGATGAGCCCCGGGGTCGGCGCCGCCTACACCTGAGCCTGCGCGGGGCCGATGACCTGACGGTGGAGCCCTGGTCCGTCACGGTCACCGCGCCGCCGCCGGTGCGGTCGTCGCGCGTGCCGCTCGTCTGCCTGCTGGTGCTCGTGCTGACGGCGGTCGTCACCACGGGCGCGGTCGCGACGAGCCGGGTGCGGGCGGCCGCGGTCGGCGTCGTGACCGCCGTCGAGGAGCCGGCGCCCGCGAGCGCGGGCTGGGGCCCGACCTACGTCGACGCGCAAGGGCACCCCGCCCGCTGGGACCCGTGCACGCCGATCCCGTACGTCGTGCAGGCCGGCTGGATCCCCGAGGCGGGACGGCGCGACCTCGCGGAGGCGCTGCAGCGCCTGTCCGCGGCGAGCGGGCTGGTCTTCGTCTCGGAGGGCGACACCGACGAGCTGCCTTCCCGCAGCCGGTCGGCCTACCAGCCGGAGCGGTACGGCGAGCGCTGGGCACCGCTGCTCATCGGCTGGGTGCCGGCGGAGGCGACGGACCTCGGGCTCGGCGGCGGGGTGCAGGGCGTGAGCCTGTCGGTGGCCCTGCCGGGGCGGGACGCGCCGCACCTGGTCAGCGGCCAGGTGGCGCTCGACGCGACGCACCGGGTCGCCTCCGGCTTCGGCGCCGGCACGACCGACGGCGAGGTGCTGCTGCACGAGCTGGCGCACGCGGTCGGGCTCGGCCACGTGCTGGACGCGACGCAGGTGATGTACCCGCAGACGACCAGCAGCGAGTCGCAGTTCGGCGCCGGTGACCGCGCGGGGCTCGCCGCGCTGGGCGCAGCGGCCGGCTGCCACCCTGCCCCAAGGGCGCGTCCGCTCCGCCTGGACGGCTGAGGCCTGGATCACAGCCGTACGCTCGACGCATGACGGAGCAGGTGCAGTCGATCGGTTCTGAGGTCCCCGGCGGGGACGCGCCCCGGCCCACGCGCGACAAGCCGTGGGTGATGCGGACGTACGCCGGCCACTCGACGCCTCAGGACAGCAACGCGCTGTACCGGCGCAACCTGGCCAAGGGGCAGACCGGCCTGTCGGTCGCCTTCGACCTGCCGACGCAGACCGGCTACGACCCGGACGACGAGCTCGCCCGTGGCGAGGTCGGCAAGGTCGGCGTGCCGGTCACGCACATGGGCGACATGCGGGCGCTGTTCGACGAGATCCCGCTCGGCGAGATGAACACCTCGATGACCATCAACGCCACCGCCATGTGGCTGCTCGCGCTCTACCAGGCCGTCGCGGAGGAGCAGGGCGCCGACCCCCAGCAGCTCGCCGGGACGACGCAGAACGACATCATCAAGGAGTACCTCTCGCGCGGGACGTACGTCTTCCCGCCCGGCCCGTCACTGCGGCTGATCACCGACATGGTCGCGTACACGGTGAACGAGATCCCGAAGTGGAACCCGATCAACATCTGCAGCTACCACCTGCAGGAGGCCGGCGCGACGCCGGTGCAGGAGATCTCCTACGCGCTGTGCACCGCGATCGCCGTCCTCGACGCGGTCAAGGCGGCCGGCCAGGTGCCGGAGGAGCAGTTCGGGCAGGTCTGCGCGCGCATCTCCTTCTTCGTCAACGCGGGCGTCCGCTTCGTGGAGGAGATGTGCAAGATGCGCGCCTTCACGCAGCTCTGGGACGAGCTGCTGCTCGAGCGCTACGGCGTGCAGGACGCCAAGCACCGCCGCTTCCGCTACGGCGTGCAGGTCAACTCGCTCGGCCTCACCGAGGCGCAGCCGGAGAACAACGTGCAGCGGATCGTCCTCGAGATGCTCGGCGTGACGCTGTCCAAGGACGCCCGCGCGCGCGCCGTGCAGCTGCCGGCGTGGAACGAGGCCCTCGGCCTGCCGCGGCCGTGGGACCAGCAGTGGTCGCTGCGCCTCCAGCAGGTGCTCGCCTTCGAGACCGACCTGCTCGAGTACGACGACCTGTTCACCGGCTCGGTGGTCGTCGAGCGCAAGGTCGCGTCGCTCAAGGAGCAGGTGCGCAAGGAGATCGACAAGGTCCAGGCGATGGGCGGCGCGGTCGCCGCCGTGGAGTCCGGCTACATGAAGAGCGCCCTCGTCGCCTCGCACGCCGAGCGCCGCCGCCGCATCGAGGCCGGCGAGGACACCGTCGTCGGCGTCAACAAGTTCACGACCACCGAGCCGAACCCGCTCACCGCGGACGTCGAGGGCTCGATCATGACCGTCGACCCCGAGGTCGAGCAGCACGCGGTCGACGCGGTGCAGCAGTGGCGCGCGGCGCGGGATGCGGCCGCCGTCGACGAGGCGCTGCGCGGCCTGCGCGACGCCGCGAAGACCGACGCCAACCTGATGACCGCGACCGTCGCCTGCGCCAAGGCCGGCGTCACGACCGGCGAGTGGGCCGGCGCGCTGCGCGAGGTCTTCGGCGAGTACCGCGCGCCCACGGGCGTCTCCGGTGCCGTCGCCTCCGGCGAGGCGGGCGCCGCGATCGCCGGCGTGCGCGAGGCCGTGAAGCAGACCGGCGAGGAGATGGGCGTGCGCCTGCGCTTCCTCGTCGGCAAGCCGGGCCTCGACGGTCACAGCAACGGCGCGGAGCAGATCGCCGTGCGCGCCCGCGACTGCGGCTTCGAGGTCGTCTACCAGGGCATCCGGCTGACCGCCGCGCAGATCGTGTCCGCGGCGGTCGAGGAGGACGTGCACGTCATCGGCCTGTCGATCCTGTCCGGCTCGCACATGGAGGCCGTCCCGGCGGTGCTGCGCGGGCTGCAGGAGGCCGGCGTGGGCGACGTGCCCGTCGTCGTGGGCGGCATCATCCCGGAGGGCGACGCGCGCCGGCTGAAGGAGCAGGGCGTCGCGGCGGTCTACACGCCCAAGGACTTCGAGCTGACCGACATCATGCGCTCGGTCGTCGAGGTCGTCCGCGCGGCGAACGGCCTCGACCCGCTCTAGCTGCGGCGGCGCCCGACGAGGTGCCGGGCGGCACGCGGCGGCGTCCGCGCGTAGCCGCCGGCCCGGGTGAGCGCGTCCGCCACGCGCGGGTTGCGCGCGCGCAGGCCGAGGGCCTGGAGCACCCGCCCGACGAGCGGGAGCAGGACCGCGAACAGCACCCAGGTGCGGATCCGCGAGGACAGGAACGCCATGATCATGACGGCCTCGTACCCGTCAGCGGGGCAGCGACTCGGGCCGACCGATCCGCACGTCGACACCCGGCGACCAGAGCACGTGCGGCTCGCCCTCGACCGGCAGCCCCGCGGCGGCGACCAGGTCGTCGCGCAGGTCCAGCAGCCGGGCCCGGTGCAGCGGCCACGCGGCGTGGTCGACCGGAGCCCACACCGTGCGCCCGCCGTGGAAGCGCGAGTAGAGGCCCCAGCGTGCCGTGAGGAACATCGACAGCTCGTCCGCCTCGTACCGCTCGCCGACCTCCACCCGCACCAGGCCGCCCGCACCGACGGGGGAGGGCCAGCGCCGCGCGGTCTCGTACGACACGGTCGTGGCGCCGTGCCGCACCCGCATGCGCGCCCAGGTGTACGGCAGCGCGTAGGTGGTGCGCGCGACCAGCACGGGCAGCAGCCGCGAGGCCTCCAGCGAGCGGAAGACCACGCCGCGCCGGCCGTCGCGGTCGACGGCGTAGAGGCGGACGTTGGTCTCCGGGAAGCCGGACAGCCACGGCAGCGGCGGCGTCCCGAGGATGCGCACGCCGGCCATGACGAACGGCACCAGGCCGACCCACGTCCGGCCGTCGAGCACGTCGGGGGTGGTGCCGGCGGGCAGCAGCGGCGCGACGCGGTCGGGGTCGACCGGCCAGTGCAGCATCGTCAGGTCGTGCCAGGACTGCCGGAAGACCGCCCGGCGGACCGGGCGGGGCGGCGTCGGGCTGAGCGGCTCCGGGGTCACGTCACCAGCGTCGCCGCCGGCGGCCGGAGCCGCAGCCCGGGTCAGCCCGCGGTGCGGACGGTGGCGACGCCACTGCGGTCGGCCCGCACCGACGGCGCGCCCTTGACCGCGAGCACCGCACCGGGCTTCAGCCCGGTGAAGCGGACGCTCGTCGCGCCGTCCGACGTCATCTCGAGCGCGACGCTGGACGCTCCGGCGAGGCCCGCGCGACGGGCGTCCACGACGAGCGAGCCGACGTTCGTCAGCGTCAGGGTCAGCGCGTTGCTGCGCGGTGCGTAGCCGGTCCGCTGCCACGTCTGGTCGGTGACGATCGCGGGGGAGGGGTCGCCGGGGACGTTCGCGCTCTGCTGCTTCACGACCTCGACGAGCGGCTCCGCGAGCGCCTTGCTGTGCGCCTGGACGGACGCGGTCGAGCCGGGCTCGACGGTGCGCGCCTTGAGCCCGCGCAGCCAGTAGGCGCCGGTCGTCCCGATGCCGAGCTCCGGGCGGGCCAGGTTCGGGTACCAGGTGTAGTCCACCTGCGCCGCGACGCGCTCGCGGGTGGTGCGACCGAGCTGGCGGGTGGCCGGCTCGAAGGCGTCCTTGGCGGCGTACGGGATGTGGCCCTCGGCCGGGTAGTACTCCGCGTGGTAGCGGTAGCCGCGGCTGTCGAAGGCGTCCACCTGCTCGAGGATGGAGGTGAACGGCACCAGCTCGTCCAGCATCCCGGAGTCGATGACGTAGGGCACGTGGCGGGCGTTGCCGACGAGCACCTCGGTGTCGCCCTCGTCGGTGCAGCGGCCCTCCTTCGACGGCGTGCGGACGTCGCCGCTCACGCGGATGCCGCAGGTCGGCGGGCCGGCCAGCGACAGCGCCTTGGCGAACAGGTCGGGGTAGGACAGGCCGAGCTTGTAGGAGCCGTAGCCGCCCATGGAGTAGCCGCTGATGACGGTGCGCTCCGGGTCGAGCGTGAAGCTGTGCGCGAGGCGGTTCCAGACCTCCCAGAAGTCCACCTCGGCCTCGTCGAAGTACCACATGTCCGGCCCGCGGCCGAGGGTCGTCGCGCAGATCGACTGGCGGTCCTCGCACGTCTGGCGGACCTGCATCGGGTCGAGCGCGCCGTACTGGTTGTGCTGCACCGAGAGGCTGTGGAGCATCCAGGTCAGCGGCACCGGTGTGCCCGGCTTGTACGAGGTCGGCACGTAGACGCCGTACGGCTGGACCCGGCCGAGGAAGTTCGGCCGCAGGTCGCCGGTGCCGCCGCCCTCGTCCTCGACGACGCCCTGGCCGAGCTCGAAGCGGCTGACGTACCAGCGGTTGGACCACCCGCGCACGACCGGCTCGGGCGTCGCCTGGCGCGCCGCCAGGTCGCTCCAGCGCAGGTCCTGCGCGAACGCCGAGACGTCGCCCTGGGCGAGGGCCTCCGCCTGGTGGTCCTCCATCCAGTAGTTGCCCATGTCGGCGGCGCGGGCTGCGGCGGTCGTGCCGACGCGGTTGGCCAGGATCCCGTGCTTGTACTGCTGAGGCTCGGTCTCCACCGAGCGGTACGACACGTTGTAGACGGCGGTGCCGCCGTCGGCAGCACCGGTCGCGGGCGCCATGCCGTCACCGGCCTCGTTCGCGAGCCCGGCGGCCAGGCGGATGCGCCAGGTGCCGGCCACCGGCAGGGCACTGCGGGGCACGCGCACCACGAACGACCGGGCAGCGGTGTCCACGGTCAGCCCCCTGCTGACGTCCTTGCGCTCGCCGCTGCGCGCGTCGACGAGCCAGGCGCCGCGGCTGCTCACGACGAGCGCCTTGTCCAGCCCGGGGGAGGCGATGCCCGCACCGGCCGGCCACTCGCGCACGCCGTCCTGCGTGGAGCCGTTGGTGTCCAGGCCCCAGACCGCGACCGGCACCTTCGCGTCGGCGAGGGTGTTCCAGTCGACGCGCCAGTAGGAGGCGTCGCGGTCCAGGCCGACGGCGTTGCGGAAGACGTCCGCGCCGTTCTTGCTGGCCGGGCCGTCCGGGTAGCTGTAGCCGCCGTCCGGCGGGGCCAGGCTCGCGATGGCGAGGTTCTGCGCGGTGAGCGGGTCGGTGAAGGCGCCGTGGTCGTCGTAGAGGAAGTCCGACCAGTACGACGCGCCGCCGCCGAGCCGGCCGGTCCCGCTGGTGCGCGGGAAGGCCTCCTGGAACGGCCAGCCCTTCGCGACCGGAAGCGCCGGCTCGGGGACGCGTGCGGCAGCCGGCACGCCGTCGGGCAGGCCGGCGACCACCTCCTGCGCCAGCGGCGGCGCGGGGGGCGGGGTCTGGGCGGTCGCCGCGCCGGCGGCGAGCAGCCCGGACGCGAGGGCGAGGGCGGTGAGCGAGCGGGTGCGCAGCACGAGGGGCCTCCTGGAGACGTTGCCCCCGTGTTTCGACACCGGGCGTGCAACCTCCTGCCTGGGCGGCGTGTGGCGGGCGCACGGCTCCACCGGGCCACGCGCCTAGGCTCGCCGGGTGCGCCTCGTCATCGCGACCTGCTCGGTGGACTACGTCGGACGCCTGACCGCCCACCTGCCGATGGCGACCCGGCTGCTGATGGTCAAGGCCGACGGCTCGGTGCTCGTGCACTCCGACACCGGCGGCTACAAGCCGCTGATGTGGATGACGCCGCCGTGCTCGCTGGTGGACGTCGACGGCGTGTGGACGGTGACGAACAAGGGCGGCGAGCAGCTCGTCATCACCGTCGAGGAGGTGCTGTCCGACGTCGGCCACGACCTCGGCACCGATCCCGGGCTGGTCAAGGACGGCGTCGAGAAGCACCTGCAGGAGCTGCTGGCCGACCGCTGCGAGGTGCTCGGCACCGGCTGGACGCTGGTGCAGCGGGAGTACTTCACCGACATCGGCCCGGTCGACCTGCTGGTGCGCGACGACAGGGGCGCGCACGTGCTCGTCGAGGTCAAGCGGCACGCCGAGATCGACGGCGTCGAGCAGCTGACCCGCTACCTGCAGCGCGTCTCCACGGTGCTCGGCGAGGTGAAGGGCGTGCTCGCCGCGCAGAGCTTCAAGCCGCAGGCCAAGGTGCTCGCCGCCGACCGCGGGATCGCCTGCGTGCAGCTGGACTACGACGCGCTGCGCGGGATGGACCCGCACACGCCGACGCTCTTCTAGCGCTCCGTCGGCAGCAGGTGCTCGAGCTGGAGCACCTTCACCACCCGCTGGACGATCCGCGACGGCGCACGCAGCAGCACCGTCCCACCGGCGGCGGCCAACGCTCGCTGGGCGGTGAGCAGCACCGCGATGCCGGCGGCGTCCACGAAGGCCAGGCCGCTCACGTCCAGCACGACGCGCTCCGGCACGGGTTCCGTGCGCACGACGGCGAGCAGCCGGGCGCGCAGCCGGTCGGCGGTCGCGAGGTCGAGCTCGCCGACGAGGACCACCACCGCCGTGCCGCCGCTGCGGGTGACGGAGGCGCGCAGCGACGGACCTGCGGACGCAGACACGCGGCACCCCCCATCCGGCCCCGTCCTGCTCGCGCCGGGTGACGCGGGACGTGACCTGCTGCCGGCTGTCTGCTCAACCGGTGGCCGAGTCTGCCGCACCCGCACCGGGATGTGCTGCACCCCGTGACGGCCCGTCGCGTCCCGGCTGGGAGGATCAGGCGATCGCCGCGCGCTGCGGCACGGAGACAGGAGAAGCAGTGGCCAGGGAGTTCACCAAGGTCGGCGTCGTCGGGCTCGGCACGATGGGTGCGGGCATCGCCGAGGTGCTCGCCCGGTCCGGCCTGCAGGTCGTCGGGTACGAGCCGGAGCAGGGCGGCCTCGACCGCGCGCAGACGCACCTGGCCGCCTCCACCGGGCGCGCGGTCGCCAAGGGCAAGCTGACCGAGGCAGAGGTCGCCGAGATCCTCGGCCGCATCACGACCGGCACCGACCTGGGTGCCCTCAAGGACTGCGAGCTCGTCATCGAGGCCATCCCGGAGCGGATGGAGCTCAAGGCCGCGCTGTTCGCCGAGCTCGACGGGCTGCTCTCCGAGGACGCCGTGCTCGCCACGAACACCTCCGCCCTGTCCGTCACCGAGCTCGCGACCGGCACCTCCCGGCCGAGCAAGGTCGTCGGCCTGCACTGGTTCAACCCGGCGCCGGTCATGGGCCTGGTCGAGGTCGTGCGCACCGTCGTCACCGACCCGTCCGTGGTCGAGGACGTGCAGGCGCTCGTCGAGAAGGTCGGCAAGACCGGCGCGACCGCCGGCGACCGCGCGGGCTTCATCGCCAACGCCCTGCTCTTCGGCTACCTCAACAACGCGCTGCGCATGTACGAGAGCAGGTACGCCTCGCGTGAGGACATCGACGCGGCCATGCGCTTCGGCACCGGCCACCCGATGGGCCCGCTCGCGCTGCTCGACCTCATCGGCCTGGACAGCGCGTACGAGATCCTCGAGACGATGTACGCGCAGTCGCGCGACCACCGCCACGCGCCCGCGCCGCTGCTCAAGCAGTACGTCTCAGCCGGCCTGCTCGGCCGCAAGACCGGCCGCGGCATCTACACCTACGCCGGCCTCGACAGCGGTGAGGTCGTCGCCGACGACAGCACCCCGTCGCCGGTCAGCGCGAGCCCGCGCCCGGTGCAGAAGATCGGCGTCATCGGCACCGGCACGATGGCCAGCGGCATCGTCGAGGTCTGCGCCAAGAGCGGCTACGACGTCGTCTTCCGCGCCCGCGGCGAGGACAAGGTCGCGGCGGTGCAGAAGAAGGTCGAGGGTTCGCTGGACAAGGCCCTGCAGCGCGGCAAGCTGACAGAGGAGGCCAAGGCCGAGACCCTCGCGAAGATCACGGGCACGACGTCCCTGGACGACCTCGCCGACTGCGACCTGGTCATCGAGGCCGTCGTCGAGGACCTGGCCATCAAGAAGGCGCTGTTCTCCGCGCTGGACGAGGTCATGAAGCCGGGCGCGATCCTGGCGACCACCACCTCGAGCCTGCCGGTCATCGAGTGCGCGCAGGCGACCTCGCGCCCGCAGGACGTCGTCGGCATGCACTGGTTCAACCCGGCGACGGTCATGAAGCTGGTCGAGGTCGTCCCGACCGTCACCACGGCCGAGGACGTCGTGGCGACCGTGCTCGACGTGTGCGGCAGGACGAGGAAGCACGCCGTGCTGTGCGGCGACCGCGCCGGCTTCATCGTCAACGCGCTGCTCTTCCCCTACCTCAACGACGCGGTCAAGATGCTCGAGGCGCACTACGCGACCATCGACGACATCGACTTCGCGATGACCAAGGGCTGCGGCCACCCGATGGGCCCGTTCGCGCTGATGGACGTCGTCGGCCTCGACGTCACGCTGGCGATCCAGCGGACGCTGTTCGACGAGTTCCGCGAGCCGGGCGACGCGCCCGCGCCGATGCTCGAGCACCTGGTGAAGGCCGGCTACCTCGGGCGCAAGACCGGCCGCGGCTTCCGCGACTACGCCCGCAGGTAGCGGTGCCGAGCGGCTCGGGGCGGGCGGCCAAGCGGGCCGCCGCCCTGGCCGCGCTCAAGAAGGGCGACGACGACGCTCCCCGGCCCCCGGTGGGGGAGCGCGTCGAGGACGGGCACGTCGTGCGCCGGGTGGCCGGCACCGCGAGCGCCCGTCCCTACCGCTGCCCCGGCTGCGACCAGGAGCTGCGCGCCGGGACGCCGCACGTGGTGGCCTGGCCGGAGGGACGCCCCGACGACCGGCGGCACTGGCACACCGCCTGCTGGGACGCGCGCGGCCGCCGCGGCGTGAAGGTGCACCGGTCGAAGAACGCCCCCCGGTACGGCTGACCTAGGGTCGCTGCTCATGCCCGACATCCGCGCCAACACGGTGCTGCCCGCGCGGCGGCGCGACGTCGTGCTGCACACCGCCGACGGTCTCGAGCTGGTCGGCGAGCTGGCCCTGCCCGCGGAGCGCCCGCCGGTCGCGACCGTCGTGTGCCTGCACCCGCTGCCGACGCAGGGCGGCTTCATGGACAGCCACCTGCTGAAGAAGGCCAGCTACCGGCTGCCCGCCCTCGCGGACGTGGCCGTGCTGCGCTTCAACACGCGGGGGACGTCCAGCCCGCGCGGCACCAGCCAGGGCAGCTTCGACAACGCTCAGGGCGAGAAGTTCGACGTGGCAGCCGCTCTCGACCTGTGCGAGGCCGAGGACCTGCCCGCGATCTGGCTCGTCGGCTGGTCGTTCGGGACCGACCTCGCGCTGAAGTACGGCTGCGACCCGTCCGTCGTCGGCGCCGTCCTCATCAGCCCGCCGCTGCGCTTCTCCGCGCCCGCGGACCTCACCTCCTGGGCGCAGTCCGGCAAGCCGCTGACCGCGCTGGTCCCCGAGCACGACGACTTCCTGCAGCCGCCCGAGGCGCGCGAGCGCTTCGCGGTCGTGCCGCAGTGCGAGGTGGTCGCCGTCGAGGGCGCCAAGCACCTGTTCGTCGGCTACACCGAGCGCGTGCTCGACGAGGTCGTCGCCCGCGTGAACCCGTCCGCCTCCCCCCTTCCGACCACGTACGAGGAGCAGCAGTGAGCGACCTGACCGGCAAGACCGCCCTCGTCACCGGGGCCTCCCGCGGCATCGGCCGCGCCCTCGCGCTCGGCCTGGCGCAGGCCGGCGCCGACCTCGCGCTGTCCGCGCGCGACGAGGCGCTGCTGCAGGAGGTGCGCGCCGAGGTGGAGGCGCTGGGGCGCAAGGCCGTCGTGCTGCCGGCCGACGTCACGGACGCGGAGGCGTGCGTGCGCCTCGGCGAGGACGCGGTGCGCGAGCTCGGCCGGCTCGACGTGCTGGTCAACAACGCCGGCGGCTCCTCGTACATGGGCGCCTTCACCGACCTGCGCTTCAAGGGGTGGGAGAAGACGATGCGGCTGAACGTCGACTCGATCGTGCACCTGTCGCAGGTCGTCGGGCGGCACATGATCGAGCGCGGCACCGGGTCGGTCGTCAACGTCGCCTCCGTCGCGGGCCTCACCGCGACGCCGAGCCTCGCGGCGTACGGCGCGTCCAAGGCCGCCGTCATCAGCCTGACCAAGACGCTGGCGCTGGAGTGGGGGCCGTCCGGGGTGCGCGTGAACGCGCTGTGCCCCGGCTGGACCAGGACCGACCTGAACAAGGACCTCTGGGGCAACGAGGAGCTGGCCGCGATGATGGTCGCGAACCAGGGGCTCAAGCGGTGGGCGTCCGTCGAGGAGATGGTCGGCCCGACGGTGTTCCTGGCCAGCGACGCGAGCTCCTACGTCACCGGCCAGGCGCTGGTCGTCGACGGCGGTCAGACGGCGTCGTGACCCTCGTCCACGAGGAGCGCGGCGCCGGCCGGCCGGTCGTGCTGCTGCACGCGTTCCCGCTCAGCAGCGCGATGTGGGCCGGCGTGTCGCTGCCGGGCCGCGTGGTCGCGCCGGACCAGCGCGGGTTCGGCGGCTCGCCGCTCGGGGACGAGGAGCCGTCGCTGGAGCGGTGCGCGGACGACGTGCTGGCGCTCATGGATCGGCTCGGGCTGGAGCAGGTCGTCCTGGCCGGCCTGTCGATGGGCGGCTACGTCGTGATGGAGCTGCTGCGCCGCGCGCCCGAGCGGGTCAGCGCGCTGGTGCTGGCCGACACCAAGGCGCAGGCCGACACCGCGGAGCAGCGCGAGGGGCGGCTGCGGACGGCGGAGTCCGCGGAGCGCCACGGGACGGGGGAGCTGGCCACGACGATGCTGCCGGCGCTGCTGGGCCGCACCTCGCTCGAGGGCCGGCCGCAGGTGGTCGAGCAGGTGCGCGGCTGGGTCGACGCTGCGGCGCCCGCGACCGTGGCCTGGGCGTCCCGGGCCATGGCCGCCCGGCCCGACTCGTTCGCCGTGCTGCGGGCCGCGGACGTCCCGGCACTGGTCGTCGTGGGGGAGCAGGACGTGCTCTCGCCGGTGGCGCAGGCGCAGGAGATGGCCGACGCGCTGCCGCAGGGGCGGCTGGCCGTCCTGCCGGGAGCCGGCCACCTCAGCGCCGTGGAGGACCCGGCGGCCTTCAGCGCCGTGGTGACCGGCTTCCTGGACCGACTGCCCGCGTAGGTCCTGATGCAGACAGCCGCCGCTAGAGGTGGTCCTGCCGGGGAGCGACGACCTCGTCCAGCACCAGCTGCAGGGCAGCGGCGATCGGGATCGCCAGCAGCGCGCCGAGCACGCCGAGCAGCGACCCGCCGATGAGCACCGCCACCACGGTGGCCGCCGGGGAGACGTTCACCGACCGCTGCATGATCCGCGGGTAGAGCACGTAGTTCTCGACCTGCTGGTAGACGAGGAACCAGATCGCCACGACGACCGCGGCCTTGACCGACGTGGCGAGCGCGACCAGGAAGACGAACAGCGCGCCGATGGTCGCGCCGATGAGCGGGATCAGGCCGGTGAGGAAGACGAGCATCGCCAGCGCCACTGCGTAGTCGACGCCCAGCACCCGCAGAAGCAGGAACGTGGTGAGCGAGGCGAGGGCGGCGATCGAGACCGCGCCGGCCACGTAACCGCCTACCCGGCTGAGGATCTCGTCGGTCAGCAGGCCGACCCGCGCGCGCCGGCTGCGCGGCACCAGCCGGTAGGCGTGCGCCTTGATGCTGGGCAGGTTGGACAGGAAGTAGAGCGTGACGATGAGGATCGTCAGCGTGCTGGCAGCCGCACCGAACACGACCTTGCCGACGCCGAGCACGCCGCCGGCGGCGGTCACGCCGATGCGGCCCGGGTCGTCGAGCATCCGCTCGGCGCGCGCGAGCAGGCCGAAGCGCTCGTCCAGCTCGGCGATGCGCCTGCTGTCCTGCAGCTGCGCCAGGAAGTCGGGAGCGCCCTTGTCGACGAACTCCTGCACCTGCTCGACGATCGGCGGCACGACGGCGAAGCCGAAGCCGGTGAAGAACGCGAGCACCCCCAGCAGCACCAGGCCGACGGCGAAGCCGCGCCGCATGTGACGTCGCTCCAGCGCCTCCACCGCCGGGTTGAGCCCGATGGCCAGGAAGGCAGCGGTCAGCAGCAGGACGAGCACGCCCTGCACGGCGATGAGCGCCTTGACCAGGCCGTACGCCACGGCCACGCCGATCGCGGCGGTGAAGGCGATCCGGAAGGGGGAGCGGGCGGCGATGGGCCGGCCGGGGACGCCGAAGGGGTTGTCCTCGTCGACCTGCGCCTCGATCTCGCGGGCGGCCGTGTCCAGCACCGGGTCGTCAGCCGGGACCACCAGCCGCGCGGCCTCGACGGCGGCCTGCCCGGCGGCGACCGCGCCCCGCTCCGCCTGCTGCGCACCGGCTTCCGCGTCGACAGCACCGGCCCGCGCGCGCTCGGCCTGCTCGACCTGCTCCTCGACGGTCTGCTCGACCTCGCGGACCTGCTCCTCGACGGCCTGCTCGACCTGCCGCTCGAGGTCGGGCTCCGCAGGGGAGCCCTCCGGGTCGTCAGTCACGGCCGAGCGGCGCGGCCGCCGGCGGTGCCTGTGCGGCCACCGGAGCACCGCCGAGCGGGGCGACCGCCGCGGCGACCGCGTCGCGCAGCGTCTGGAGCTGGACGGCGATGGCGTCGCGCTGGGCGGCGAGCGCGTCGACCTGGCGGCGGGCCTCCGCGGTGGTGGCGGCCGCCTCGGCGCGGGCCTGCTCGTGCATGGCCTGCACGTCGCTGCGTGCCTGCTCCACCAGCCGGTCGGCGTCACGCCGCGCGTCGGTGCGCACCGTGCGCGCCTCCTGCTCGGCGGCCGAGCGCTGGGCGTCGGCGTCGGACTGCGCCTTGCTGCGCAGCGCCTCCGCGTCCTTCTGCGCCTGCAGGGTGGCGGCCTCCGCGGCCTCGGCCGCCTTGCCGACCTCCTGCTCGCGCTTGCGCAGCGCGGCGTCGCGCTCGCTGCTCTCGCGCGCGGCCTGCTGCTTGGCGGCGGCCACGATGCGGTCGGCCTCCCCGCGGGCCTCCTCGCGCAGCGCGGCGGCCTCCTCCTCCGCGAGCCGGAGCATCTCCGCCAGGCGTGCGGTCAGCAGCGAAGCCGGCTCGGGCTGGCCCGCGGCCCGGCGCTCGGCGGTCACCAGCGTCTGCTGCACCTGGGCGACCTGCGCCTCGAGGGCGCCGATCCGCTGCTCGTCCTGCGCGTGCCGCTCGTCGGCCTCGCTGAGGGCCACCTCGACGCGGTCGAGGTAGTCGTCGACCTGGCGCCGGTCGTAGCCGCGCAGCACCACGTCGAACCCGGTGGCCTCGGAGTTCTCCTGGAGCGGGACGAGGTCGTCGGCGGTGTCGTTCATGGCCCTGTCCTACCACCGCACCCGACCCCGGACGCGTTGCCGCGCCGCAACGACGAGGCCCCCGCAGCCAGGGCTGCGGGGGCGCTCTCGGAGGGGCTGCCGACGGGGTGCGTCAGACGTTGCGGAAGCGGTTGATCGCCTCCAGGTGCTTGTCCCGGAACTCCTGCGCCGCAGGGTCCACGCCGAGGCCCTCCTCGGGCGACAGGCACAGCACGCCGACCTTGCCCTGGTGCAGGTTCTTGTGCACGTCGTACGCCGCCTGACCGGTGTCCTCGAGGCTGTACGTCTTGGACAGCGTCGGGTGGATCTTGCCCTTCGCGATGAGCCGGTTGGCCTCCCACGACTCGCGGTAGTTGGCGAAGTGCGAGGACACGATCCGCTTGAGGTTCATCCAGAGGTAGCGGTTGTCGTACTGGTGCATGTAGCCACTGGTCGAGGCGCAGGTGGTGATGACGCCGCCCTTGCGGGTGACGTAGACGGAGGCGCCGAACGTCTCGCGGCCCGGGTGCTCGAAGACGATGTCGATGTCCTCGCCGCCGGTGAGGGAGCGGATCTTCTTGCCGAAGCGCTGCCACTCCTTGGGGTCCTGGTTGTGCTCGTCCTTCCAGAACCTGTAGTCCTCGGCACTGCGGTCGATGACGTGCTCCGCGCCCATGCGGTAGCAGATCTCGGCCTTCTCGGGCGAGCTCACGACGCAGACGGGGGTGCCGCCGCCGTTGAGGACGTACTGCGTGGCGTAGGAGCCGAGACCGCCGCTGGCCCCCCAGATCAGGACGTTGTCGCCCTGCTTCATCTGGCCGGCGTTCTTGCTGACGAGCTGGCGGTACGCGGTGGAGTTCACGAGGCCCGGCACCGCGGCCTCCTCCCACGTCAGGTGGGCCGGCTTGGGCATCAGCTGGTTGGCCTTGACCAGCGCGAGCTCGGCCAGGCCGCCGAAGTTGGTCTCGAAGCCCCAGATGCGCTGCTGCGGGTCCATCATCGAGTCGTCGTGGCCCTGCGGGTCCTCGAGCTCGACGGACAGGCAGTGCGCGACGACGGTGTCGCCGGCCTTCCACTTCGTCACGCCGGGGCCGACGGCCAGCACGACGCCGGACAGGTCGGAGCCGACGACGTGGTAGGGCAGGTCGTGCCGCTTGGTGAGCTCGGAGAGCTTGCCGTAGCGCTCGAGGAAGCCGAAGGTGCTGACCGGCTCGAAGATCGAGGTCCAGACGGTGTTGAAGTTCACCGAGGAGGCCATGACGGCGACGATCGCCTCGCCGGGGCCGAGCTCGGGGGTCGCGACCTCGTCGACGTGCAGGCTCTTGCGCGGGTCCTTGTCGCGCGTGGCGACGCCCTCGAACATGCCCTGCTCGTCCTTGCGGACGACGACGCCGCGGTAGCTCTCCGGCACCTTCACGCCCTGCACTGCCGTGTGGTCGCCGGACTGGATGGCCTCGAGGATGTCCTTCACGCGCGCCGCTCTCCCTGTGTCGGTGGGTGTGGCGCGAGGTTACCGACGGGTACTCGGCGCCCGGACAGGGACCGGCCTCCGGCGTACCGCGACGGCTCCCGCCGCCGCGGTCATCAGCGCCAGCACGCTGATCCGGACGACGTCCGGGGCCTCGCGGGCCGACATGGGCCGGACGCTCACGCCCTCCTCCTGGGCGGACGACGCCAGCGCCAGCGCCAGCTGGGCGGCGGCCTGCTCCTGGTCCTGGGTCCCGCTCTGCACCTGGCTCTGGGCCTGCGCCTGCGGCTGGGTCTGCACCTGTCCCTGCGGCTGCGCGCCGGGTGCGGGGTTCAGCACCGGTGGGGGTACGGGCGCGGGAGCGCCGGGCGGGGGCGGCGGCGGGAGGGCGGCGGCGGCGGGGGCGGCGATGACCGGCAGTGGTGGCGGGGGCGGCAGGCAGGTGACCGTCGCCTCGACCCGGCCGAGCGGCTCCACGCGGACCCCGCCGGTCAGGGTGGCGGTGAGCGAGGCCCGGTAGGTACCCGGATCGCGGCCGCGGCAGGTGTAGGTCGCGCGCACCGGCGCGACCAGGTCCTGCGTGACGTCCACCGGGAGCGCCGCCGGCGTCAGCGCGGCCAGGCCCGTCCCGGCCGTGGTGAGGGTGCGGGCGACCTGCCGCTCGGCGAGCAGGCGGGCCAGCGGCGCGGCGAGGTGCGCGGACGTCCGGCAGACCAGCGGGCTGCCGGCCGGCAGGTCCGCCGTCCCGTCGCCGTCGCAGTCGACGCCGCCGGTCGGCGCGCGCGTGCCGGTGAGCGCCGCGAACGTGCGAAGGTCCGGCAGCCCGTCGGCATCAGCCGCCACGCCGACCGACAGGACCCCGCGCTCGGTGTACGCCTCGGCCGCCGGACGCAGGTCCGGCTGCCCGTCCGGACCGAGTGGCGTGAGCTGGGGCGGGGTGCAGCCGAGCGCCGGGTTCGGGTCGCACCAGGGGCGGCGGAAGGTGATGTCCGCGACGTGCACGACCACCTTCAGGGCCGCCGCGCGGAAGCCGGCGTCCTGGTCGGCGGGCACGCTGGTCGTGGGCAGGCCGCTGGGCGTGCCGCACTCGCGAGGGGGCGGCGGGACGACGCGGGCCCCGCTGCCGGTGACCGACTGGTCCAGGGCGAACAGCTGCGTCTCGAGGCCCGGCGCGTCGCGGGTGTCGAGGGCGTCGAGGGCCCGCTCGAGCCGGCCCGGGTCGTCGGTCGGGCCCACCGGGAGCTCCCGCCGGTAGGCCGGCGCGCGGCAGTCCGTGCGGTAGTAGCCGAGGCCGGCCCAGACGTCGACGCCGCTCCGGCGCAGCGCGTCCACGAGCGCCTGCGCGTCGCGGCGGACGCCGGCGATCTCGTCCGACATCGACTCCGAGGAGTCGACGAGGAAGTAGACGTCGAGCGGAGTCGGCCGGTGCGGCAGCCGGACCGTGTAGTCGACCGTCCGAGACTGGTCGGGCTGCAGCCGCAGCACGGTCGTGGCAGGGGTGACCGACGGCGGCCCCACCGGTCGCGGCTCACCCGGGTCGGGCACCGCGTCCAGCAGCGGGGGCGGCGGAGGAGGCGGCGGCACGACCTGCTTGGCGTAGGTCAGGACCGCCCGCGCGGTCACGGCCCGCACCTGCGGCTGACCGGTGCGGTCGGTCGACACCTGCAGGTCGCGCGTCGTGCGCGTCGGCGTGATGTCGGTCCAGGTCGCACCCGCGGCACGCGGACGTGCAGCCGCGCCGGGCGGCCGTCGACGGCCCGGGTGGACACCAGCGTGGTGACGCCGTCGAACCCGGTGGTGGCGGTCTCCACCGGGCCCGGGGCCGGCTGCGGCCCGGCGCGCGTGCCGTTGTCGGTGAGGGCACCTCCACCGCGGCGCCTCCGGCCGAGGTGCGCTGTAGGCGTGCACCACCGCTCCCTCGCGGGGCGGGCGCGCCACCGAGAGCGCGGTGAACTGCCAGCCGGCGGCCGCTGTGCGGCTCGCTCGGCACCGGGCCCTCGAAGGTCCGGCCGCCGTCGTGTCGAGTGCCGCAGCAGGCCGTTCTCGACCGCCCACAGCTGGTTGCTCGAGCCCGGGGTCGGCCGCCAGCACCTCGTACGGCGCTGGGTCGTGACCGGGGTACGCCGGACCCAGGCGGTGCCGGCGTCGGTGGAGGCGTAGAGGCCGCCGATCGGCGCGTGCACGGGAGCCACCGAGGCCGTCGCGGGCATCGACGGAGTCGACGGCCAGGTAGGTGAAGTCGGAGTTGGACGGCGTGACCATCAGCCCGTGCCCGCGCCCGGTGAGGGGGAGGCCGTAGTCGCGCAGCGCGAAGTTGCCCCGCTTGGCTGCTCTCGCGAACAGCAGGTGCGGGCGGCCGCCGGCCTCGGTGGACTCCTGGGCGAGCACGAAGAGCGCGCCGCGTACTGGGGCGTCCTCCGGGCCACGCGCAGCTCGGTGAGGCGGGTCGTGGAGCAGCGGCGAACGGGATGACGTCGTCGGGGGTCTCCGGGAGGCGCGAAGACCTCGGTCCAGGTGCAGCCGCCGTCGAGCGGTGCTTCTCGATCGAGGTGCCGTTGGTGACGAAGACCCGGTCCGGGGTGGAGCGGATCCACGCGTAGGTCGTGATCTCCTGGCCGGCGCCGCCCGGCCCGATCGACGAAGTGCGGCGCGCTCGCCGCGAGCCAGTCGCCGACGCGGGTGAACGCTCCCGGCCGGGCGCAGGCGGGCCGGCGCCGGAGCTGTCTGCGGGGAGCGCAGGCCGGCACGCACCAGCGCGCCAGGACGCCAGGGCGGCGACCACGCGAGTGCCGCGGTGCAGGTCAGCAGCATCACTCGAGAGGGTGCGGACGGACCAGACGTTGCGGATCAGCGCCGGTGCGAGTCACGGGCGACGCCGGAGGCGTGACCTTCACGGTCGTCCACAGCAGGTGGAACCGGCCGTCCGGGCCGAGCGCGACAGCCGAGGGCCGGCGTCCGGCGCCTGCGCCCACGGGCCGGCGTGACAGGGTCGTGGCTGGCGAAGTCGACCTAGACCGGCTGCTGGCCGGGGAGGTGAAGGTCGCACGCGGACGTGCCAGCCGCCTGGTCCGGCGCGCAGGTGGTAGGCGGCGAGCCGAGCCGGCCGCGCCGGTTGCGTGGCGAGCGACGACGCCGCGCCACTGGCCGGGCTCGCTGGCCAGCTCCTGGCGGCGACCAGGGCGGCCGCCGTCGGTGCGAGCGGTGGAGGCGACAGCGGCTGCTCGTGCCGGTGGTCGTGCTGACGAGCGACCGACGCGCGTGCCGTCGTCGCCCACGGCGACCGAGGGCGGGCCGCTCGCGCGCACCCCTGTGGGTCCTCGCGTGAGCGCCACTGGCTGAAGCTGGCGCCGGCGTCGTTGGACGTCCAGGCCGTGACCGCGCCGGCGCCGTCCAGGCAGGCGACAGTGACCTGCCGCACGGCCCGCCCGTGGTCGGCGGCCAGCGTCGCAGGCCGTGCGAGCCGGCGAAGGTGACCGCGGAGGTCTGTTGCGAAGGAGGCTCGCGGCGTCGTCAGACGGCGCACCAGCCGGTGGCCCGCGGGGTCGGCGGCGTGCAGGAGCTCGTTGCCGTTGCCGTGAGCGGCCAGCCGCGTGCTGGCCGCCGGCCCGCCCGTGCCCGCCACCGGGTGCACGGCCTCGACGACGACGTCGTCCTTCCGGTGCTGCGCGTGACCGTGACGTGGCCGGCGCCCTGGTAGGCCTCCAGCAGGTAGCCGCGGCCGACGGTCGTCCGCCGCGGCGGCCGACGCCCAGCCCGCCGGGGACCAGCCCGTCGGCCTGCACGGGACGGCCGGAGACGTTGACGTAGGAGGTGCCGTCGTCGCCGGAGGACCAGCGCCACGAGGCGGCGCGCACGTGGGTCGGGGAGCGCTGCGTCGATCGTGGCCGGCTGCGGGTCCTCCTTCAGTGCGGTCGCGAGGACGTTGCCGAGGCTGTCGACGGCGAGGGCCGGGTCCTGCCCGCCGGTGCGAGGTCTCCCCGTTGACCGGCGGGGTGAGGAGCACCTCGAGGTCCATCCGCGCCGCGCCTGGCCGGTCGTCCTGGCCCTCGTGCGCCGCCGCGGGCAGCGCGGCGCAGGCGAGCGCCGCCACGGCCGAAAGCGGCGCGAGGCGGCGCAGGCCGGCGCGGGACAGCACTAGCGCAGCGGGCCGTTGTACTGCAGGACGTCGATGCCGCGGGTGTAGTCGACGTTGTAGACGATCTTGTCGGTCATCCAGTACGACGCGGACGTGGAGCCGGCGATCGGCACGAAGAATCCGCGCTCGGTGATCTTGCCGGTCTTGTTGTCGACGGTCAGGAACTTCGTGCCGTGCTCGTACGATCCGAGCGCGACCAGACCGCCGTCCTTCCAGCTCGGGTGCTCGTTGAACCAGTGCGAGGAACACCCCAGCCCGTTCACGGCGGGGTTGCCGTCGGCGTACACGCCGTTGGTGAACGCGTAGTCCGCGACCTCGCGCAGCTTCTTGGTCTTCTGCCACCCGGTGGTGTCGTACACGTGCCAGCGGGCCGAGTCATCGTCGCAGCGCTGCGTGGCGTTCGTCTCGCCCCCGACGAGCGCGAACTTGTCCTTGCCGCCGCGCGGCCACAGGACCGAGTGGATGAAGTAGTCGGTCTGGTCGCCGACGGCGAGCAGCTTGGGCCGGACGACGCTCTTGCGCGCGTCCAGGAGCATCGTGGGCGTCGTCGAGGTGAGGACGATGCCGGGGGCGATCTCGGTGATGTCGTGGCCGCTCTTGCCGGGCAGGCCCTCGTTCCACTTGCCGAGGACCTTCGGCTGGTCGGGGCGGGCCATGTCGACGACGGTGCCGGTGGAGCCCCACAGGTAGCGGCAGTCGAAGATGCAGGACTGCGTGTGGTTGGCGGCACCGGCGACGGTCGCGATCTCACGCGGGTTCTCCAGCGACTGCAGGTCGTACACGTGCAGGCGGTTCTGCGGCAGCGTCTCGCTGAAGATCAGGTAGCGGTGCTTGCTGTCGACCGCCACGTCCTCGTTCTCGAACGCGAAGCCGACCGGGTGCGGCGTCCCGATCATCTTCGGGTTCAGCGGGTCCTTGACGTCGTAGATCGAGAAGTTCTTCCACGACGTCACGAACAGCAGGTCGTCGACCTTGCGCGCGCCCGTCGCCGTGCCCACCTCGAACGGCACGAACTTCACGTAGTCGACGTTGTCGCTGGTGAACCCGCCCTCCGTGGGGCCGGCGCTGGCGCTGCTGAGCGCACCGGGCAGGAGGCCGCCGACCAGCGCGAGGCAGGCGGTGACCAGGGACAGACGACGCTTCACAGACGCTCCAGGTTCGTGGGGTTCTGCCCCCTGGTTCGCCGTAGGCGCCCGATCTCCTGCCGCTAGTGGCCCATCCCGCCCGGCCCCGGTTCGACCAGCTCGACCAGCACGCCGCCGGAGCTCTTCGGGTGGACGAAGTTCACGCGGCTGCCGGCCGTGCCCTTCTTCGGCTCGTCGTAGAGCAGGCGCATCCCCTGGCTGCGCAGGTGGGCGCTGACCTCGTCGATGGAGTCGACGCGGTAGGCCATCTGCTGGATGCCCGGGCCGTTCTTGTCCAGGAACCTCCCGATCGTGCTGTCGGGGGACAGCGGTGCCAGCAGCTGGAGGTACGAGCCGGAGTCGCCGACCTCCAGCATGGCCTCGCGCACGCCCTGCTCCTCGTTGACCTCGGTGTGCACGCACCGCATCCCGAAGCTCTTCTCGTACATCTCGATGGCGGCGTCGAGGTCGGCGACGGCGATGCCGACGTGGTCGATGCGGGTGATCTGCATCTCGCAAGGCTCCTTCGGGGCGGTGGGGTGCTGCTGGGTATCGTCGCAGCACCGCTCCTCGACCTCAGGAGGTCCCTCGTGGCCGGCTCCCCGTCAGCATCCGACGCCCGCTCCGTCATCGTCGGTGGGGCGCGCACGCCCATCGGGAAGTTCTCCGGGGGGCTCAAGGACTTCACCGCGATGGACCTCGGCGGCATCGCCATCGAGGCGGCCCTCGAGCGCGCCGGCATCGCCGGCAGCGACGTCGACTACGTGATCATGGGTCAGGTGCTGCAGGCCGGCCAGGGCCAGATCACCGCGCGCCAGGCCGCGGTCAAGGGCGGCATCCCGATGGACGTCCCCGCGCTGACCATCAACAAGGTCTGCCTGTCCGGCCTGTCGGCGATCGCCATGGCCGACCAGCTGATCCGCGCGGGCGAGTTCGACGTCGTCGTCGCCGGTGGCATGGAGTCGATGACCCAGGCGCCGTTCCTGCTCCCCAAGGCGCGCGCCGGCTACCGCTACGGCAACGCCGAGATCCTCGACGCGACCTTCCACGACGGCCTGTTCGACGCCTTCGACAAGGAGGCGATGGGCGAGTCCACCGAGAAGCACAACGACAAGTTCGGCTTCACCCGCGAGGAGCAGGACGAGTACGCCGCGAAGAGCCACGAGCTGGCCGCCGCCGCCATCAAGGAGGGCCGCTTCGCCGACGAGATCGTCGCGGTCCCGGTCCCGCAGCGGAAGGGCGACCCGATCCTGATCAGCGAGGACGAGGGCGTGCGCCCGGGCACGACGACCGAGTCGCTCGGCAAGCTCAAGCCGGCCTTCCGCAAGGACGGCACCATCACGGCCGGCAACGCCTCGCAGATCTCGGACGGCGCCGCTGCCGTCGTCGTCATGAGCCGCGCGGCCGCCGAGCGCCTCGGCGTGACCGACCGGATCCTGGCCGAGGTCGGCGCGCACGGCGTCGTCGCGGGGCCGGACAACAGCCTGCAGCTGCAGCCGGCCAACGCCATCCGCGGCCGCCGTCGCCAAGAGCGACGTCGCGCTCGAGGACCTCAAGGCGATCGAGGTCAACGAGGCGTTCGCGGCCGTCGGCCTGGCCTCGCAGAAGGACCTCGGCCTGTCCAACGACGTCTTCAACGTCAACGGCGGCGCCATCGCGCTGGGCCACCCGATCGGCGCCTCCGGCGCGCGCCTCGCGCTCACCGTCATCCACGAGCTCAAGCGCCGTGGCGGCGGCGCCGGTGCGGCTGCGCTCTGCGGCGGCGGCGGCCAGGGCGACGCCGTGATCTTCCACGTGCCCACGCAGTAGTGACGACGGCGCGCTCGCGCCGGACCGTGGACGCGCCCTCCCTCGTCGCGCAGGCGAGGGAGGGGAGCCCGCGTGCCGTCGCGCGGCTCATCAGCCTCGTCGAGGACGCCAGCCCCGCCCTGCGCGAGGTCATGGCGCTGCTCGCGCCGCACGCCGGCAACGCCCGGGTCATCGGCCTGACCGGGTCGCCCGGGGTCGGCAAGTCCACCTCCACCAGCGCGATGGTCGGCGCCTACCGCCGGCGCGGCATGCGCGTCGGCGTCCTCGCCGTGGACCCCTCGTCGCCCTTCAGCGGCGGCGCGCTGCTCGGCGACCGGGTCCGCATGCAGGACCACGCCACCGACGAGGGCGTGTTCATCCGCTCGATGGCCAGCCGCGGTCACCTCGGCGGGCTGTCCTGGGCGACGCCGCAGGCGCTGCGCGTGCTGTCCGCGGCCGGCTGCGACGTGGTGCTCGTCGAGACCGTCGGCGTCGGGCAGGCGGAGGTCGAGGTCGCCACGCTGGCCGACACCACGCTGGTGCTGCTCGCGCCCGGCATGGGTGACGGGATCCAGGCCGCCAAGGCCGGCATCCTCGAGGTCGCCGACGTCTTCGTGGTGAACAAGGCCGACCGCGACGGCGCCGACCAGGTCGTGCGCGACCTGCGCTACATGCAGTCGCTCGGCACCCAGTCGCCGAGCCAGGCCAAGGTCGACGGCAAGTGGGTCGCGCCGATCGTGAAGACCGTCGCCGCCAAGGGCGAGGGCGCCGACGAGGTGGTCGACCGGATCGAGCAGCACGCCGCGTGGATGGCCGAGCACGGCGTCCTCGACGCGCGCCGCCGCAAGCGGGCGGCCGACGAGGTCGAGGCGATCGCGCTGACCACGCTGCGCGAGCGGATGGGCGACCTGCGCGGCGAGTCGCTGGAGCGGCTGGCGGCCGAGGTGGTGGCCGGCGCGGTGGACCCGTACACCGCGGCGGACCGGCTGGTGGACGCGCTCTCGTGACCCCCGACGCACTGGGGCTGCAGCCGCACCCGGAGGGCGGTCACTACCGCGAGACCTGGCGCGCGCCCGGCACGGTCGTGACGCCGTACGGCGACCGCTCGCCGGCGACGGCCATCCTGTTCCTGCTCCAGCCGGGGGAGGCCTCCCGCTGGCACCGCGTGCGCTCCGGCGAGCTGTGGCTGTGGCAGGGCGGCGGGGAGCTGCTGCTCGACCTCGGCGGCACCGGCGACCGCGCCGAGCTCGAGCAGACCGTCGTCGTCGGGCCGTCGCACGTGCAGCACCTCGTGCGGCCCGGCCAGTGGCAGGCGGCGCGGCCGGCGGGGGAGCAGGCTGTGCTCGTGTCCTGCGTCGTCTCGCCGGGCTTCGACTTCGCCGACCTCGAGCTGGAGGCGCCGTGATCCGGGTCCTGCGCGTGCTCGCCCCGCTGGAGGGGCTGTCGTTCCTCGTCCTGATCGTCGGCTCGGTGCTCAAGCGCACGACCGGCCCCGACCTCGTGCCGGTGCTGGGCCCGCTGCACGGCGCGCTGTTCGTCGGCGTCGTCGTGCTGACGCTCGGCTCGCTGGAGCGGCTGCGCTGGGCGTGGTGGTTCACCCTGCTGATGCTCACGATCGGCTCGCCCGGCCTGCACTTCCCGCTGCACCGCACCCGCACCGGCTGAGCTGCAGCGCTGCTGTTGCGCCTGTCGAGGTCGCCGCCGTAGGTTGCCGGTTGTGACGCAGGTCAATGACCTGGGTCACACCGCACGACGCGACTGCCGGCTCCGGTCCGGGGGCGCCCGGGACCGCTGACCCTGTCCCCGACAGAGCCCGCTCCTCCCGTGCCACCGATCTCCGCCGCACGCCAGCCGCTCCCCGCACGTCCGGCGAGCCCTGGAGAGGCACTGATGCGCGTACGCATGAAGGTCGACGGCGTCACGTACGAGGACGACGTCGAGCCCCGCAAGCTGCTCACCCACCACCTGCGCGAGGGGCTCGGCCGCGTCGGGACCCCCATCGGCTGCGACACCTCGAACTGCGGAGCCTGCACCGTCCTCATCGACGGCGACAGCGTGAAGAGCTGCTCGGTGCTCGCGGTCCAGGCCGACGGCGCCGACATCACGACGATCCAGGGGCTGGCGGGCGGGCCGGAGGGCAGCGACGCCACCTGGCACCCGGTGCAGAAGGCCTTCCAGCAGCACCACGGCCTGCAGTGCGGCTACTGCACCCCCGGGATGGTGATGGCGGCCGTCGACCTGCTCAAGCGCAACCCGAGCCCGACGGAGGAGGAGGTGCGGCACGGCCTCGAGGGCAACCTCTGCCGCTGCACCGGTTACCAGAACATCGTGAAGTCGGTGCTGTCCGCAGCCTCCGAGCTGCGCGGGGACGGGCCGATCGCCGGCTCCTTCCAGGACGCGCCTGAGCCGGCGGGAGCCAGCGCATGACCGAGCAGCTGGACGCAGGCCTGGTCGCCCAGGAGATCGCCGAGCACCCGGACGCGCTCTCTGCGCCGTACGCCGGCGGCGAGCTCGGCCGCGGACGCCGCCGCAAGGAGGACGCCAAGCTCCTCACCGGCCAGACGAACTGGACCGACAACATCACCCTCCCGGGCCTGCTGCACATGGCGGTGCTGCGCAGCCCGATGGCGCACGCCCGCATCGTGTCGGTGGACGTGTCCGGCGCGCTCGAGATGCCCGGCGTCATCGCGGCCTACAGCGGCGCGGACCTCGCCGACGTGATGGGCGCGTCCATGCCCTGCGCCTGGCCGGTGACGCCCGACATGGTGTCCCCGGTGCACACGCCGCTGGCGACCGACGCCGTGCGGTACGTCGGCGACGGAGTGGCCGTCGTCGTCGCACGCGACCGCTACGCCGCGGCCGACGCGCTCGAAGCGATCGCAGTCGAGTACGACCAGCTGCCTGCCGTCGTCGACATGGAGGCGGCTCTCGCCGACGGCGCGCCGCTGGTGCACGAGAGCGCCGGCACGAACCGCTGCTTCCTGTTCGACTTCCCGGGCGCAGGCGCGGACTACGCCGAGACCGTCGCGGCGGCCGGTGAGGACGTGGTCGTCGTGAAGCGCCGCTTCATCCAGCAGCGCCTGCTCCCCACGCCGATGGAGCCGCGCGCGGTGGTCGTCGCGCCGATCGCGGCCGCCGACGAGTACACGCTCTACAGCGCCACGCAGATCCCGCACATCCTGCGCGTGATGCTCGCGCTGACGACCGGCATCCCGGAGCACAAGCTCCGCGTCGTGGCCCCGGACGTCGGCGGCGGCTTCGGGGCCAAGCTCAACGTCTACGCAGAGGAGGTGCTGGCGCTGGTCGTCGCGCGCAAGCTCGGCCGGCCGATCAAGTGGACCGAGTCGCGCAGCGAGAACTACCAGGCCACCACCCACGGCCGCGACCAGGTGCAGGACATCGAGATCGCCGCCACCAAGGACGGCACGGTCCTCGGGCTGAAGGTCGAGCTGCTGGCCGACATGGGCGCCTACCTGCAGCTCATCACGCCCGGCGTGCCGGTGCTCGGCGCGTTCATGTTCCCGGCCATCTACAAGATGAAGGCGTACCACTTCACCTGCACCGGCGTGTTCACGACCAAGACGCCCACCGACGCCTACCGCGGCGCCGGCCGGCCCGAGGCGACCTTCGCCATCGAGCGGATCATGGACGAGCTGGCGGCCGAGCTCGGGCGCGACCCGATGGAGCTGCGCAAGCAGAACTGGATCAAGCACGAGGAGTTCCCGTACGAGATGGTCGCGGGGCTGACCTACGACTCGGGCAACTACGAGGCTGCGACCGAGAAGGCCGAGCAGATGTTCGACATGGCCGGCCTGCGCGCGGAGCAGAAGGCCCGGCGGGACAGCAAGGACCCGGTGCAGCTCGGCATCGGCATCTCGACCTTCACCGAGATGTGCGGCCTTGCGCCGTCCCGCGTCCTCGGCTCGCTGTCCTACGGTGCCGGCGGCTGGGAGTCGGCCTCGATCCGGATGCTGCCGACCGGCAAGGTCGAGGTCGTGTCCGGCGCGACGCCGCACGGGCAGGGCCACCACACGGCGTGGAGCCAGATCGTCGCGGACTCGCTCGGCGTGCCGTTCGAGGACGTGGAGCTGGTCGCCGGCGACACGCAGTCCAGCCCGAAGGGCATGGACACCTACGGCTCGCGCTCGCTGGTCGTCGGCGGTGTCGCCATCCACAAGGCCACCGGCAAGGTGATCGAGAAGGCCAAGCGCATCGCCGCGCACCTGCTCGAGGCCAGCGAGGGCGACGTCGAGTTCGCCAAGGGGACGTTCAGCGTCAAGGGCTCGCCCGAGGCGACGCTGACGATCCAGCAGGTCGCCCTCGCGACGTTCGCCGCGCACAACCTGCCGGACGGCATGGAGCCGTCCCTGGACAGCGACTACGTCTACGACCCCGAGAACTTCAGCTACCCGCACGGCACGCACCTGTGCGCCGTCGAGGTGGACACCGAGACCGGGTTCACGAAGATCCGGAAGTACGTCTGCGTCGACGACATCGGCAAGATCGTCAACCCGGTCATCGTCGAGGGGCAGGTGCACGGCGGGCTCGCCCAGGGCATCGCGCAGGCGCTGTACGAGGAGGCGGTCTACGACGAGGAGGGCAACCTGACGACCGGCTCCCTCGTCGACTACCTGGTGCCGGCCGCACCCGACCTGCCGCACTTCGACACGGGGCGGACCGAGACGCCGGCCACCTCCAACCCGCTCGGCGTCAAGGGGGTGGGCGAGGCCGGCACCATCGCCTCGACGCCGGCCGTCATCAACGCGGTGGTCGACGCGCTGCGGCCGTTCGGCATCCAGGACATCCGCATGCCGGCCACGCCGGAGCGCGTCTGGCGGGCGCTCCAGGGCTCCTCGGCCGGACGTGACCCAGGGGGCACGGTCGCCTACGGCGGCGCCTCGACCGCCACCACCGCAGGAGGTGCGGAGTGATCCCCGCCCAGTTCGACTACGTCGCGCCCACCTCCCTCGCCGACGCCGTCACGGCGCTCGGCGAGGCCGGGGAGGATGCCAAGCTGCTGGCCGGCGGGCAGAGCCTGATCCCGGTGCTGCGCCTGCGACTGTCCTTCCCGACGGTGCTCGTCGACCTCGGCAAGGTGGACGAGCTGCGCGGCGTCACCGAGGACGGCGGCAGCATCGTCATCGGCGCGATGACGCGGCACAGCGACGTCGTCGAGGACCCGCTCGTGCGCCAGCACGCCGCGCTGCTCGCCGAGGCGACGGCTACGGTGGCCGACCCTGCGGTGCGTCACCGCGGCACCTTCGGCGGCGCGCTCGCGCACGCCGACCCGGCCGGTGACCTGGCCGCCGTCGCGCTCGCGCTCGACGCCGAGCTCGTCGCGGAGGGACCGGGCGGACGGCGCACCATCGCCGCCCGCGACTTCTTCCTGGACTACCTCGAGACCGCCCTGTCGCCGGACGAGATCCTGGCCGCGGTGCGGATCCCGAAGCTGTCCGGCGACTGGCGCGTGCGCTACGAGAAGTTCAACCGGGTGGCGCAGGCGTGGGCCATCGTCGGCGTGGCCGCCGCGGTCCGCGTGGAGGGCGGCTCCGTGGCGGAGGCCCGGATCGGGCTGACCAACATGGGCTCGACCCCCGTGCGGGCGTCGGCGGTGGAGCAGGCGCTGGTCGGTGCGTCCGACGTCGCTGCCGTGACCGCCGCCGCAGGGTCCGCCGCCGACGGGACCAGTCCTCCGTCCGACCTGGGCGGCAAGGCCGACTACCGGCAGCACCTCGCGCGGGTCCTGACCGGCCGCGCGGTCGCGACCGCGGCGGGGCTGTCGCGCTGACCGGTCCCCGGCGGGGCCTGCTCCCCGAGGGGGTGCAGGACCCCGCCGGGCTGGCGCGGCTGCTGAGCGAGGCCGGCTACCTCCCGGACGAGGGCGTCGCCACGGCGGCGTTCCTGGCCCTGTCGCTGCCGCGGCCGCTGTTCCTCGAGGGCGAGGCCGGCGTCGGCAAGACCGCGCTGGCGCACGCCCTCGCGGCGGTCGTGGGCGCAGACCTGCTGCGCCTGCAGTGCTACGAGGGGATCGACGCGTCGCAGGCGCTGTACGACTGGGACTTCCCGCGCCAGCTGCTGCACCTGCGTGCGGCCGAGGCAGCCGGCTCGGCCGACGCCGACCGGCTCGAGGCGGAGGTCTACAGCCGCCGCTTCCTGCTCGCCCGGCCGCTGCTGGCCGCGCTCGAGACGACGCCGTCGGTGCTGCTCGTCGACGAGGTGGACCGGGCGGACGACGAGTTCGAGGCGTTCCTGCTCGAGGTGCTGTCGGACTACACGGTGACGGTCCCCGAGCTCGGCACGGTCCGCGCGCAGGTGCCGCCGGTGGTGGTGGTCACGAGCAACCGCACCCGCGAGGTGCACGACGCGCTCAAGCGCCGCTGCCTCTACCACTGGGTGGAGCACCCGGACTTCGACCGCGAGGTGGCGATCGTCCGGGCGCGGGTGCCGGAGGCGTCCGCCGCGCTGTCGGCGCAGGTCGCACGCGCGGTCGCCGCCCTGCGGGAGCAGGACCTGCTCAAGCCGCCGGGGGTGGCGGAGACCATCGACTGGACCTCGGCGCTGGTCGCCCTGGGGGCCGAGCGCCTGGACGCCGACGCGGCGACGGCCACGCTCGGCGCGGTGCTGAAGTACCGGGAGGACCAGCTGCGGGCCCAGCGCCTGGACGTCCAGCAGATGATCCAGCAGGCGGTGCTCGGTGGGTGAGCCGTACGACGCCGTGGACAGCCTGGTCGGGCTGGCCGCCGTGCTGCGCGGTACGGGGGTGCCCGCCGCGGCCGAGCGGGTGCACGCCGCCGTCACCGCGCTGACGATGCTCGACCCGTCGCGACGGACCGACGTCTACTGGGCCGGCCGGCTCACGATGTGCGGCTCACCGGACGAGATCGCCCGCTACGACGGCGCTTTCCAGGCGTACTTCGGCGACCGGCCCGCCGCGGCCGTCCGGCGGCAGCGCGTGGTCAAGAGCTCGCCGCGGCTGGTGGCTGAGCCCGGCGACGGCTCCGGCGCCGGCGACGGCGACCTGCCGCAGGAGTCGTTGAGCGCGGCGGCCAGCAGCGTCGAGCAGCTGCGGCACCGCGACGTGACCACGCTGACGCCGGAGGAGAAGGAGCACCTGCGCCGGCTGCTCGCCGCTCTGCGCCTGCCGGGGGAGCGGCGAGCGTCGCGGCGGCTCCGGTCGGCTCCGCGCGGCCGTGTCGACGGCTCCCGCACCCTGCGCGCGTGGCTGGCCGCCGGGGGCGAGCCGGCCCGGTTGCGGCACCGCGCCCCGGTGCAGCGGACCCGCCGGGTGGTCCTGCTCGTCGACGTGAGCGGCTCCATGGAGGTCTACGCCGACGCGCTGCTGCGCTTCGCGCACGCGGCCTCCCGTCGCGGCTCCGCGCCGACCGAGGTCTTCGCGCTGGGCACCCGCCTCACCCGGGTGTCCCGCGAGATGGCGCTGCGCGACCCGGACGAGGCGATGGCCGCCGTCGCCGAGGCGGTCCCCGACGCCGGTGGGGGCACCCGGCTCGGCGAGCTGCTCAAGCAGTTCCTGGACCAGTGGGGCCAGCGCGGGACGGCGCGCGGCGCCGTGGTCGTCGTGCTGTCCGACGGCTGGGAGCGGGGCGACGCCGGCCTGCTGGGCGAGCAGATGGCCCGACTGCACCGGCTGGCCCACCGCGTCGTGTGGTCAAACCCGCGCAAGGCCGCTCCCGGCTACGCCCCGCTGGCCGCGGGCATGGCCGCCGCGCTGCCGCACGTGGACGACTTCGTCGAGGGGCACAGCCTCGGCGCCCTGGAGCACCTGGCGGGGGTGGTGCGCGGTGCGTGACCTCGCGGCCGAGCTGCGTCCGCTGCTGGCCGCCGGCACTCCCTTCGCGCTGGCCACCGTGATCGGGGCGCGAGGGAGCTCGCCTAGGCCGCCGGGGGCGGCGATGGCCGTGGCCGCCGACGGCGCCGCACTGGGCAGCATCTCCGGCGGCTGCGTCGAGGGCGCCGTCTACGGCACGGCGGAGGCGGTGCTGGCCGGTGAGGGCGCGGTGCTGGAGAGCTACGGCTACAGCGACGACGAGGCCTTCGCCGTCGGCCTGACCTGCGGCGGCGAGCTCGACGTGCTGGTGGCGCCCGCCGACCGGGAGGTGCTGACCCGCTGGGTCGACGCGGTGGACGCGGACGAGCCGGTGGCCCTGGCCACCGTCGTCGCGGGCCCTGCCGCGCTGGGTGCCGTGCTGCTGGTCGGCCGTACGTCCGTCGTGGGCTCGCTCGGCGTCGAGGGGCTGGACGTCGCCGTCACCGACGACGCTCGCGGGATGCTCGCCGCGGGCCAGACCGGCGACCGGCACTACGGCCCCCGCGGGGAGCGGCGGATCGACGACGTGACGGTGTTCGTGCAGTCGTTCACGCCCCCGCCACGGATGCTCGTCTTCGGCGCTACCGACTTCGCGGCCGCGGTCAGCCGGATCGGCGTCTTCCTCGGCTACCGGGTCACCGTGTGCGACGCCCGTCCGGTGTTCGCGACGCCGGCCCGCTTCCCGGAGGCGCACGAGGTGGTCTGCGACTGGCCGCACCGCTACCTGGCCGGCACCGACACCGACGAGCGCTCCGTCGTGTGCGTGCTGACGCACGACCCCAAGTTCGACGTGCCGCTGCTCGAGGTGGCGCTGCGCCGACCGGCCGCCTACGTCGGCGCCATGGGCAGCCGGCGCACCCACGAGGACCGGCTGTCGAGGCTGCGCGAGAGAGGGCTCAGCGAGCAGGAGGTCGCCCGGCTGCACTCGCCCATCGGCCTCGACCTCGGTGCGCGCACTGCGGAGGAGACGGCCGTGTCCATCGCCGCCGAGATCGTGCAGAGCACGTGGGGCGGCACCGGCCGGCCGCTGGCCGAGACGTCCGGCGAGATCCACGGGACGTCAGCCGTGCCCGCATGAGCGTCGCCGGGCTGCTGCTCGCCGCCGGTGCCGGACGACGGATGGGCGGCCCCAAGGCGCTGGTCGAGGTGGACGGCGAACCGCTCGTGAAGCGCGGGATCCGGCTGCTGCGCGACGGCGGCTGCGCGCCGGTGGTCGTCGTGACCGGCGCCGCCGCCGACGAGGTGCGGCCGCTGTGCGCCGGCGCGGACGTGGTGCACGCGGCGGAGTGGAACAGCGGCATGAGCGCCTCCCTCCGAGCGGGGCTCGCCGCGCTGGACGCCGACGCCTGCGTCGTCGCTCTGGTCGACCAGCCGGGCGTGACCGCCGAGGCCGTGCAGCGGCTGCGGGCTGCCCACGGGGCCGGCGCGCTCGCGGCGGTCGCGTCGTACTCCGGCCGCGCGCGCAACCCCGTGCTGCTCGACCGCAGGGTCTGGGTGGAGGTCGCCGCGACGACCACCGGCGACGAGGGCGCCCGCTCCTGGCTGCGGGCGCACCCCGGGCTCGTCGTCGCGGTGGACTGCACTGACGCCGGCAGCCCCGACGACCTGGACACCCCGCAGGACCTGGCACGACGACGAGAGGCAGCACGATGAGGCTCGAGAACCGGTTCACCGTCCCCGTCCCCGTCGAGGAGGCGTGGCGGGTGCTGCTCGACGTCGAGCGCATCGCGCCGTGCATGCCCGGGGCCACCCTCACCAGCGTCGACGGCGACCGCTTCGAGGGGACGGTGAAGGTCAAGGTCGGCCCGATCAACCTCACGTACGGCGGCAAGGCGTCGTTCGTGTCCAAGGACGAGGCCGCCCACGTCGCGGTCATCGACGGGAGCGGCAAGGAGACCCGCGGCACGGGGACGGCCAAGGCCCTCATCACCTGCCGCCTCGTCGACCGGGGGAGCACCACGGACGTCGAGGTGGACACCGACCTCGCCGTCACGGGCAAGCCGGCGCAGTTCGGCCGCGGGGTGCTCGCCGATGTCAGCGCCAAGCTGGTCGACCAGTTCGCCGCCTGCCTGTCGGAGGAGATCGCTGCGGGTCAGGCGGCGCCGCCCGCTGCCGAGGGGAGCCCGGCCACGGTCCCGCCGCCGGCCCCGCCGCGCGCACCGGCCGAGGCGATCGACCTGCTCGAGACCGCGGGGGCGCCCGTGCTGAAGCGGCTGGCCCCGCTGGTGGCGGGCGTGCTGCTGGTCCTGCTGGTCGTCCGCCGACTGCGCCGCTGACCGCTGGCCGGCGCTGAGGCGCGGCCGGTGGCGGCTCAGCCCGCGGGCTGCTCCCCGCCCTGACCGGCGCGCACCTCGCCGCCGATCGCCGCCGCGACCTGCTCCGCCGTCTGCGGCAGCACGGTCTGCACCGCCCAGTCCTGGCCCACGACGGCGCTGGCCAGCTCGTCCTTCGTCGCGAGGTACTCGTCCTTCTCCGCGCCGGTCGCGAAGCGGAGCAGCACCACGTCCTCGGCGTCGTTGAGGATGCAGCTCTGCGCCTCCGACACGCCCTCGTACGTCCCGGTCATCGGCTCGTCGCACGGCAGCCCGGCGTCGCCGAGCGCGGCGACGATGTCCGCCGTCGTGGCGAAGCTGGTGCCGGTCGAGGTCGAGGTCGAGGTCGAGTTCGAGGGGGCGGGTGCCGGAGCGGCGTCCTCGTCGCTGCCGGAGCAGCCCGCGAGGGCCAGGACGACGGCGACGGCAGCGGCGGAGGGGGCGAGGCGCATGACCTCCAGCCTGCCAGGGCGTGCGCGAGGATGGGCGCGTGCCCTCGCGTCGCCTGCTCTGGATCGTGGCCGCGGTGGCGGTCGTCCTCGTCGTGGCCGTGGGGGTCAGCCGCCCGACCGTGGGCGGCGAGCCGTGCCCGGACCGCGTCTTCTCGGCAGCGCTGGACGGGCTGACCGACCGGGCGCCGGAGCCGTGCGCCGCGCAGGCGATGGACCGCGTCTACGCGGTCGCCGCCGGACTGATGGGCCTGGTCCTGATCTCGGGGCTGCTCAGCCGCCGGGGCTGAGCACCCGGGCCGCGGCGTCGCGCGTGCTGTCGAACGCGAGCTCCGGCAGCTCCCCGGGGCCGAAGAAGCCGGCGTCCAGCGCGTCGTCTGCCGCGGCCAGCTCCCCGCCCACGAGCTCGGCCTCGAAGGCGAGGAAGAACGAGGCGCCGCGACGGCCGTCGGTCACGTCAGCGGCGTAGACGTCGACGACCGCGCCCACCCGCACCTGCAGGCCGGTCTCCTCCAGCGCCTCGCGCGCCGCCGCCTCGCGCGGGTCCTCGCCGGCGTCGACGTAGCCGGCCGGCAGCGCCCACAGGCCCTTGCCCGGCGGGACGCCGCGGCGGACCAGCAGCAGCCGCCCGTCCTGCACCACGACGACGCCGACGCCGACCTTCGGGTCGCGGAAGTGCCGGCGGCCGCAGCCGGTGCACAGGTGGTGCCGCCCGGCCGGCTCGACGCGCGCGCCGCAGGCGCTGCAGAACTCCATCGGGCGAGCCTGGCACGACCCTCGCGCAGTAGCCTGTGCCGGACCTGCGCCTGCACCTGACCGGTGCCGGCCGGAACCCGAGGAGCGCACGTGACGCCCGACGAGATCGCCGCCGGCCGGCAGCGCTGGCAGCAGCGCTTCGACGCCGCCAAGAAGCGCGACGCCGACTTCACCACGCTGTCCGGCGTCGAGGTCGCGCCCGTCTACGGCCCGCGCGACGGCGACAGCTACGAGGGCTTCGAGAGGATCGGCTGGCCGGGCGAGTTCCCCTTCACCCGCGGGCTCCACCCGACCGGCTACCGCGGCCGGCCGTGGACGATCCGGCAGTTCGCCGGCTTCGGCAACGCCCAGCAGACCAACGAGCGCTACAAGATGATCCTGGCCGCCGGTGGCGGCGGGCTGTCGGTCGCCTTCGACATGCCGACCCTGATGGGGCGCGACTCGGACGACCCGCGCTCGCTGGGCGAGGTCGGCCACTGCGGCGTCGCCATCGACAGCGCCGCCGACATGGAGGTGCTGTTCAGCGACATCCCGCTGGCCGACGTCACCACCTCGATGACGATCAGCGGCCCGGCGGTGCCGGTCTTCTGCATGTACCTCGTGGCCGCCGAGCGCCAGGGCGTCGACCCCGGCGTGCTCAACGGGACGCTGCAGACCGACATCTTCAAGGAGTACATCGCGCAGAAGGAGTGGCTCTTCCCGCCGGAGCCGCACCTGCGCCTGATCGGCGACCTGATGGAGCACTGCGCCGAGAAGATCCCGGCGTACAAGCCGATCTCGGTGTCCGGCTACCACATCCGCGAGGCCGGGTCGACCGCCGCGCAGGAGCTCGCGTTCACCCTCGCGGACGGCTTCGCCTACGTCGAGCTCGGCCTGTCGCGCGGCATGGACATCGAGAAGTTCGCGCCGGGGCTGTCGTTCTTCTTCGACGCGCACGTCGACTTCTTCGAGGAGATCGCGAAGTTCCGCGCCGGCCGCCGCATCTGGGCGCGCTGGCTGCGCGACGTCTACGGCGCTCAGACCGACAAGGCGCAGTGGATGCGCTTCCACACCCAGACCGCGGGCGTCTCGCTGACCGCCCAGCAGCCGGACAACAACGTCGTCCGCACGGCCATCGAGGCGCTGGCCGCCGTGCTCGGCGGCACGAACAGCCTGCACACCAACGCCCTCGACGAGGTGCTCGCGCTGCCGAGCGAGAAGGCCGCGCAGATCGCGCTGCGCACCCAGCAGGTCATCGCCGAGGAGACCGGCGTCATGAACGTCGCCGACCCGCTCGGCGGCTCCTGGTACGTCGAGCAGCTCACGGACCAGATCGAGGCCGAAGCCGAGGCCATCTTCGCCAAGGTCAAGGACATGGGCACGGACGGCTCGATGACCTCCGGCATCCTGCGCGGCATCGAGGACGGCTGGTTCATGGCCGAGATCGCCGAGGCGGCCTTCGTCTACCAGGTGGCCGTCGAGAAGGGTGACAAGAAGGTCGTCGGCGTCAACGTGCACACCAGCTCGCTCGACGGGAGCCTCGAGGTCCTGCGGGTGAGCCACGAGGTCGAGAAGGAGCAGGTGCGCGTGCTCGCCGACCGCAAGGGCGGCCGGGACGAGCAGGTCGTTCAGGCGCGCCTCGCCGACCTGGTCGAGGTCGCCCGCGGCGACGGCAACACGATCGAGCCGATGCTGGCGGCGATCCGCGCCGAGGCCACCCTCGGCGAGGTCTGCGGCGTGCTGCGCGACCTGTGGGGCAGCTACACCGAGCCGCCGCGCTTCTAGGGAAGGCCGCCCGCACCGCTGGGGTTGGATGGGGGCATGAGCATGCGCCCCACGGACATCAACATCGCCGGCGCCATCGACCTGTCGGCGCTGCGCGCGCCCGCGGCCCCGCCGGCCGGCGCAGCCCCGACGACGCCCAGCGCGCACGTCCTGGACGTGACCGAGGCGACCTTCGAGACCGAGGTCCTGCAGCGGTCGCTGCAGGTGCCGGTGCTCATCGACTTCTGGGCCGCCTGGTGCGGGCCGTGCAAGCAGCTGTCCCCGGTGCTGGAGAAGCTCGCCGAGGAGGGCGCCGGCACCTGGGTGCTCGCCAAGATCGACGTCGACAGCAACCAGGCCCTGGCCGGCCAGCTGCAGATCCAGAGCATCCCCACCGTCCTGCTCGCGCTCGGCGGTCGCCTCATCCAGGGCTTCACCGGCGCGCTGCCCGAGCGCGACCTGCGCGCCTTCCTCGAGCAGGTGCTCGCCGCCGCCGCGCAGGCCGGGCTGGCCGGCCCGGACGGCGTCGCGCCCGAGGCCGGGCCGCCGCCGGTGCCGACCGATCCGGACGTCGTGGCGGCCGAGGACGCGATGGCGCAGGGGGACTACGCCGGCGCGGTGGCGGCCTACGCGTCGCTGCTCACCCGCAAGCCGCACGACCCGGAGGCGGTCGCCGGCCGGGCCTGGGCGTCGCTGCTGCTGCGCAGCGCCGAGGCCGACCCCGATGCGGTGCTGGCCCGCGCGCAGGCCGCACCGGACGACGCCGCGGCGCAGACCGCCGCCGCCGACGTCGAGGTGCTGACCGAGCGGATCGACGACGCGATCGCCCGGCTGGTCGGCTACGTCCGCCGCAGCGCGGGCGACGACCGCGACGCGGCGCGGGTGCACCTGCTCGAGCTCTTCGACGCGCTGGACCCGGAGGACCCGCGCATCGTCACCGGGCGACGCGCGCTGTCGAACGCGCTCTTCTAGTCGACGATCGCGCTGTAGACCAGCTGCCGCAGCTCGGTGCGGATCGGGTAGGTGCTCGACGGCACGAGCTGGGTGTAGAAGTGCGCGGTCAGCCCCTCCGCCGGGTCCACCCAGAACGCCGTGCTGGCCAGCCCGCCCCAGGTGAACTCTCCCGGGCTGGTGCTCACCCGTGAGCGCACGGGGTCGACGTTCACGCCGAAGCCGAGCCCGAAGCCGACCCCGTCGTACGCCGTCTCGGCGAACTGCCCGCGGCCCAGGCTCACCAGCGTGCCGCCGCCGGGCAGGTGGTTCTGCGTCATGTACGCAAGCGTGCGCGGCGAGAGCACGCGGGCACCGTCGAGCTCGCCGCCGCGCAGCAGCATCTGCGTGAAGCGGCTGTAGTCCGCGGCCGTCGACACGAGGCCGCCGCCGCCGGACAGCACGGCCGGGGGCTTGAGCGCGTGGTCGCCCATCGCGTCGTAGCGCAGGGCCCTGCCCGTCGCCGGGTTCGGCACGTAGAGGGCGGCCAGCCGCCGGACGTCGTCGCCGTCGACCCACCAGCGGGTGTCGGCCATGCCCAGCGGGTCGAGCACGACCCGCGAGAACGCCTGCTCCAGCGTCTCGCCCGTCAGCACCTCGACCAGCCGGCCGAGCACGTCGGTGGCCACCGAGTAGTTCCAGGCCGTGCCGGGCTCGAACAGCAGCGGCAGCGAGGCCCACCGCTGGCACATCGTCGTGAGGTCGGCGCTGGCGTCGACGAGCGGGTCGGCGCCGGCCAGCTTGTACATCTCGTCCAGCACGCTGGAGCGGGTGAAGGCGTAGGTCAGCCCGGCGGTGTGGCTGAGCAGGTGCCACACCCGGATCGGCTCGGTCGCCGGCACCGTCTTCGGCTGCTCGGCGTTGCCGCCGACGAGCACCCGCATGTCGGCGAACTCCGGCAGGTGCTTGGACAGCTCGTCGTTCAGCGAGAAGGCGCCCTGCTCGTACAGCGACATCGCGACGACGGCCGTGATCGGCTTGGTCATCGAGTAGATGCGCCACAGGGTGTCCGGCTCGACCGGCAGGCCTGCCTCCAGGTCCCGCGAGCCGTGGACGCTCGCGTGCACGACCTGCCCGCGGCGGGTGACCAGCACCTGCCACCCGGCGAGCCGGCCGTCGTCGACGTAGCGCGCCAGGTGCGCGTCGATGCGGGCCAGGCGCTGCGCGTCCATGCCCACCTGGGCGGGGTCGTGCTCGACGGTCACCACGGCTCGGCCTCAGTCCTTCGGTGCGGCCGAGTGCAGCCAGACCGTCCCGAGCGGCGGCACCCGCAGCAGCGCCGAAGCCGGCTGGCCGTGCCAGCTGTCCTCGCCGGCCACGACGCCGCCGGAGTTGCCGACCCCGCTGCCGAAGTACTCGGCCGCGTCGGTGTTGAGGACCTCGTCCCACTGGCCGGCCCAGGGCAGGCCGAGGCGGTAGCCCTCGTGCGGCATCGCCGAGAAGTTGCTGATGCAGGCGACCGCCGAGCCGTCGGTGCCGAAGCGCAGGAACGAGAAGACGTTGCCCTGCGCGTCGTTGGCGTCGATCCAGGCGAAGCCGGCGGACTCGACGTCCTGCGACCACAGCGCCGGCGTCGCCTTGTAGACGGCGTTCAGCTCCTTGACGGTCAGCGCGACCCCGCGGTGGTCGGGCAGGTCGAGCAGCCACCAGTCGAGCGAGCGCTCCTCGCTCCACTCCGACTCCTGCGCGAACTCCTGCCCCATGAACAGCAGCTGCTTGCCGGGGTGGGCCCACATGAAGGCGAGGTAGGCGCGCAGGTTCGCCAGCTGCTGCCAGCGGTCGCCGGGCATCTTGCGCAGCAGCGAGCCCTTGCCGTGCACGACCTCGTCGTGGCTGATCGGCAGCACGTAGTTCTCGCTGAACGCGTAGACCAGCGAGAAGGTCATCTGGTGGTGGTGGTAGCCGCGGTAGACCGGCTCGCGGGCCATGTAGTCGAGCGAGTCGTGCATCCAGCCCATGTTCCACTTGAAGCCGAAGCCGAGGCCGCCCAGGTGCACGGGCCGCGAGACACCCGGCCACGCCGTCGACTCCTCGGCGATCGTCATGGCGCCGGGGGAGCGGCGGTAGACGACGGAGTTCATCTCCTGCAGGAACTCCACCGCCTCGAGGTTCTCGCGGCCGCCGTACTGGTTCGGGGTCCACTCGCCGTCCTTGCGCGAGTAGTCGAGGTAGAGCATCGAGGCGACGGCGTCGACGCGCAGCGCGTCGACGTGGAACTCCTCCAGCCAGTACGAGGCGTTCGCCACGAGGAAGTTGCGCACCTCGCGCCGGCCGAAGTCGAAGACGTAGGTGCCCCAGTCCATCTGCTCGCCGCGCCGGGGGTCCGCGTGCTCGTACAGCGCGGTGCCGTCGAAGCGGGCGAGGGCGAACTCGTCCTTGGGGAAGTGCGCCGGCACCCAGTCGACGATGACGCCGATGCCGGCCTGGTGCAGCCGGTCCACGAGGTAGCGGAACTCGTCGGGGGAGCCGAAGCGCGAGGTCGGGGCGTAGTAGCCGGTCACCTGGTAGCCCCAGGAGCCGCCGAAGGGGTGCTCGGCGACCGGCATCAGCTCGACGTGCGTGTAGCCCAGCCAGCTGACGTACTCGACCAGCTGGTCGGCCAGCTCCTTGTACGACAGGCCCTGCCGCCACGAGCCCAGGTGCACCTCGTAGACGGCCATCGGCGCGGCGTGCGGCTGCGTCTTCGCGCGCTGCTCGAGCCAGGCGTCGTCGTCCCAGGTGTAGCGCGAGACGTCGACGACGCTCGCCGTCATCGGCGGCACCTCGGTGCGCCGGGCCATCGGGTCGGCCTTCTCGCGCCACTGCGAGTCGGCACCGAGGATCGCGTACTTGTAGTGCGTGCCCTCGCCGATGTCCGGGACGAACAGCTCCCAGACGCCGCTGCTGCCGAGGGCGCGCATCGGGTGGCTGCTGCCGTCCCAGCCGTTGAAGTCGCCGATGACGCGCACGCCGTGGGCGTTCGGCGCCCAGACGGCGAACGACGTGCCGGTGACCTCGCCGCTCGGGGTGTCGTAGCGGCGCACGTGCGCGCCGAGCACCTTCCACAGCTCCTCGTGCCGGCCCTCGCCGATGAGGTGCAGGTCGACCTCTCCCAGCGTCGGGAGGTAGCGGTACGGGTCGTCGGCCGGGTAGGTCTGGCCGAGGTAGGTGACGTCCAGGCGGTAGTCGGTGACCTTGCCGCCGGGCACGACCGCCTGCCAGACGCCGGCGTGCAGGTGCTCGAGCGGCACCTCGCGGCCCTCGACGCGGGCGACGACGCGCTCGGCGCCGGGCCGCAGCGCGCGCACGACGACTCCGCCGCCGGCCGGGTGCATGCCGAGGAGGGAGTGCGGGTCGTGGTGGCCGCCACCGGCCAGCCGCTCGAGCTCCTCGTGCGTGGGGCCGGACACGGGTGCGGCCGGTGCGGGGGAGGCCTTCTTGCGCGGCGCCTTGGCCGGGGCCGGGACCGCCTCGGGCGGCGTCCAAGGCGGGGGCCGCCTCGACGGCCTGCGTCTCGGCGGTCGCCGATGCCGTCGCCTTCTTGCGCGGGGCGCGCTTCTTCGGGGCGGGGGGCTGCTCGCTCACTGGTCGTCTCCCTCGGTGGTGCCGGACGCGGCCAGGCGCTCGATGCTGCCCACCGGGATGGGGAGCCACGAGGGCCGGTTGCGTGCTTCGTAGACGACCTCGTAGACCGCCTTGTCGAGCTCGAACGCCCGCAGCAGGACGGCCTCGTCGCGTGGGTCCTTGCCCGCTGCACGGGCGTACCCGTCGCAGAAGGCCTGCCGGTTGCGCTCTGCCCACTCCGCCGCGCGGTACGCCAGCTGCGGGTCGTCGCCGCGCTCGGCGAGCAGGTGGCGGGCTGCGTAGTCGTAGGACCGGAGCATGCCGGCCACGTCGCGCAGCGGGCTCATCAGCGCCGTCCGCTCGGCCAGCGGCCGGGCCGGCTCGCCCTCGAAGTCGAGCAGGACCCAGCCGTCCTGCGTCCGCAGGACCTGGCCCAGGTGGTAGTCGCCGTGCACGCGCTGCACCGCCACCGGCTCGGTGCGTGCGGCCAGCCGGTCGTAGCTGGCCCGGATCGCCCCGGCCAGCCGCTCGAGCTCGGGGACCACCTCCATCGCGGCGTCCAGCCGGGCGTGCAGCTGCCGCACCGCGCCGGCGACCTGCTCGGGGCCGGCGCTGCTGGCGGGCAGCGCCTGCGCCATCAGGGCGTGCACCTCCGCGGTGGCGCTGCCGAGCCGCTCGCTCTCCGCGGCGAAGTCGCCGCCGACCTCGTCGGCGTGCAGGTCGGCCTCCGCGAACAGGTCACGGACGCTCGCGGTCGCCATGGCCCAGCCCTCGGTCGCGCCCCGGGCGAAGACCTGCAGCAGGCCGAGCGTGGTGCTCTGACCGTCGACCTCGTCCTCCACCCAGGCGAGCGGCCGGGCGACGTGGGGACTGCCGGCGTCGGCCAGGGCGCGCGTGACCTCGACGTCGGGGTTGGCGCCGGGCTGCACGCGGCGGAACAGCTTCAGGATGCAGGCGTCGCCGAAGACGATCGAGGTGTTGCTCTGCTCGGCGCTCATGACGCGGTTCGGCAGGCCCGCCTCGACGGGCTCGGCGTTGGTGAACCGGAGGGTCCCGAGCGAGCCTCCGGCGCCGAGGTGCTGCAGGAGGACGTCCGCCGCGTCCTGGTCGTAGACGCCGTCGTAGAAGGTGCTGTCCCCGGCCGCGCCGACCTCGGCGTGCAGGAGCCGCTCCGGGAGCGCCCCGCGGTGCTCTCCCAGCAGCGCCTGGTAGACGTCGGCTCGTGCCGCCTTCCGGTGTGACGCTCAGCAGCACGTGCCGGACCGTGCGGTCCTCGGCCGTCACCAGCTCGTTGGCAGTGAGCAGCTCCACCTGGGCGACCGGGCGCCCCTTGCCGCCGTACCAGCGCTGCTTCGGGAGCCACTCCCGCAGCAGTCCGGGCAGGGCGGGGTGGAACTGCGCTGTCGTCGTCACAGCCCGTCCTCCTCGGTGAGGCCGAACCACAGGAAGCCGTGGCCGGGGAGCGAGAGCAGGTAGGGCAGCGAGCCGATCCGCGGGAAGTGCACGTGGCCCGTGAGCTCGACCGGGATGCGGCCCTCGAAGGCCTGCAGGTCCAGCTCGACCGGCTGCGGGAAGCGGGACAGGTTGTTGACGCAGAGCACCTTGTCGTCGCCGAACTCGCGGACGAACGCCAGGATCGACGGGTTGCTGGTCGTCAGCTCCTCGTAGGTCCCCATGCCGAAGACGGGGTGCTCCTTGCGGACGTGGATGATCTTGCGCGTCCAGTTGAGCAGCGAGCTCGACGAGCGCATCTGCGCCTCGACGTTGATGGCCTGGTAGCCGTAGACCGGGTCGAGGATCGCCGGCAGGTAGAGCGCCTGCGGGTCGGCGGTCGAGAAGCCGGCGTTGCGGTCGGCGTTCCACTGCATCGGCGTGCGCACGCCGTCGCGGTCACCGAGGTAGATGTTGTCGCCCATGCCGATCTCGTCGCCGTAGTAGAGGACCGGCGAGCCCGGCAGCGACAGCAGCAGCCCGGTGAACAGCTCGATCTGGTTGCGGTCGTTCTCGAGCAGCGGGAGCGAGCCGGCGCGCGATGCCGACGTTGCTCTTCATGCGCGGGTCCTTGGCGTACTCCGCGTACATGTAGTCGCGCTCGTCGTCGGTCACCATCTCGAGCGTCAGCTCGTCGTGGTTGCGCAGGAAGATGCCCCACTGGCAGCTCGTCCGGGATCGCCGGCGTGTTGGCGAGGATCTCCGAGATCGGGTAGCGCGACTCGCGGCGCACCGCCATGAACAGGCGCGGCATGAGCGGGAAGTGGAACGCCATCTGGCACTCGTCGCCCTCCTCGCCGAAGTACTCGACGACGTCCTCGGGCCACTGGTTGGCCTCGCACAGCATCACGCGGTCGGGGTAGAGCTCGTCCACCTCCTTGCGCACGCGCTTGAGGTACTCGTGCGTCTTCGGGTGGTTCTCGCCGTTGTGGCCGAGCTCCTCGAACAGGTACGGCACGGCGTCGAGGCGGAAGCCGTCGATGCCCAGGTCCAGCCAGAACTTCAGCACGTCGATCATCGCTTCCTGCACGGCCGGGTTCTCGTAGTTGAGGTCCGGCTGGTGGCTGAAGAAGCGGTGCCAGTAGTACTGCTTGCGGACCGGGTCCCACGTCCAGTTGGACGTCTCGGTGTCGACGAAGATGATGCGCGCCTCGGAGTACGGCTCGTCGGTGTCGGACCACACGTAGTAGTCGCCGTACGGGCCCTCGGGGTCGTTGCGCGAGGCCTGGAACCACGGGTGCGCGTCGGAGGAGTGGTTCATGACCAGGTCGGCGATGATGCGCATGCCGCGCTTGTGCGCCTCGTCGACGAGCTCGACGAAGTCGCCGAGGTCGCCGAACTCCGGCAGCACCTTCATGAAGTCGCTGATGTCGTAGCCGCCGTCGCGCAGCGGCGACTCGTAGATCGGCAGCAGCCAGACGCAGTCGACGCCGAGCCACTGCAGGTAGTCCAGCTTGCTCGTCAGCCCCTTGATGTCGCCGGTGCCGTCGCCGTTGCTGTCGGCGAAGCCGCGGATCAGCACCTCGTAGAAGACGGCGCGCTTGAACCACAGCGGGTCGCGGGACTCCTCGAGGGAGACCAGCTCGCCGTGCTCGAGGTCGTCGCTCGGGACTCGGTGGTCACGCGTTGCTCCGGGGACGGTGAAGACATGGGCGGGCTCGTCGAACGGGTCCAGCCGGACGTAGTTGTGCACGCCCCAGTCGTAGGTGGCGCCGGTGACGGCGTCGGTCACGGTGACCCGGCTGTCCCAGTCGAAGCCGAGCGCCGGCAGGTCCAGGGTGCACCGTCGCCTCGCGGGCCCCGTGCGGGTCGAGGTTCACGACCGTCAGGACGATGTCGTCGCCGCGCTGCTTGCTCCACGCCAGCACGTCGGGGGAGTCGACGTCGTGGAAGACGGTGCTGCGGATCCAGTGCGTCGCCGGGTGCTCGCGGCGGACGCGGTTGAGCATCGTGAGGTACGGCGCGAGCGTGCGCTCGGGCTGGCTCCAGTCGCGCGGCCGGTACACGTACTTCTCGGAGTTCTGGTACTCCTCCGACCCCGGCTTCACGGCCACGTGCTCGTACAGCTCGTAGCCGGCGTAGACGCCGTACGAGGGTGCCAGCAGCGCGGCCAGCACGGCGCGGATCTTGAACACCGGCGGCCCGCCGTACTGCAGCGACGCGTGCAGGATGTCCGGCGTGTTGACGAAGAAGTTCGGCCGCATGTAGTCCGACGCCTCGACCAGCTCCTCGGCGTACTCCTGCAGCTCGTCCTTGCCGGTGCGCCAGGTGAAGTAGGTGTACGACTGCGTGAACCCGATGCGGGCCAGCTCGTGCATCATCGCCGGCCGCGTGAAGGCCTCGGCCAGCCACAGCACGTCCGGCTCGGTGGACTTCACCTCGGCGATGAGCCGCTCCCAGAACTGCAGCGGCTTGGTGTGCGGGTTGTCGACGCGGAAGATGCGCACGCCGTGCGACGTCCAGTGCCGGACGACGCGCAGGACCTCCTGGTAGAGGCCCTCCGGGTCGTTGTCGAAGTTGACCGGGTAGATGTCCTGGTACTTCTTCGGCGGGTTCTCCGCGTAGGCGATCGTGCCGTCCGCGCGGGTCGTGAACCACTGCGGGTTCGAGGTCACCCACGGGTGGTCCGGCGCGCACTGCAGGGCCAGGTCGAGCGCAACCTCCATGCCCAGCTCGTTCGTGCGCGCGACGAAGGCGTCGAAGTCCTCGATCGTGCCGAGGTCGGGGTGCACGGCGTCGTGGCCACCCTCGGCGGAGCCGATGGCCCACGGCGAGCCCGGGTCGTCGGGGGAGATCTCGTTCGGGTTGCCGCCGGGGAACTCCGGGCTGTTCGGGCCCTTGCGGTTGACCTTGCCGACCGGGTGGATCGGCGGGAGGTAGACGACGTCGAAGCCCATCTCGGCGACCGCCGGCAGGCGCTCCATCGCGGTGCGGAACGTGCCGCTGCGCGGCGGGTCGAGCGAGGCGCCCTCGGAGCGGGGGAACAGCTCGTACCAGGCGCCGTAGAGCGCGCGCTGCCGGTCGACCCAGATGCGGCGCGGGTCGGACTTCGTGACCAGCTCGCGCAGCGGGTGCTGCGACAGCAGCGCGACGACCTCGTCGGCGGTCGCGGCCTCGAGCCGCTCCATCGGGTCGCGCGCGCCGTCGCGCAGGACGGCGACCAGGTCGGTGACCAGGCCCTTGTCCTGGCGGGTCAGCGACCTGGGCAGCCCCTTGGCAGCGCGCTCGTACAGCCGCGCGCCCTCCTCGAGCATCAGGTCGACGTCGACGCCCGCCTCGACCTTGAGCGGCGCGTCGTGCCACCAGGTCCCGAGCGGGTCGCTCCAGCCCTCGACGGTGAACGTCCAGAGGCCCTCGGACGACGGGTCGTCCGGGATCTCGAGCTCGGCCGACCACCGGTCGGTGCCGGTCGCGCCTGCGGCCATGCGCAGGAAGGGGCGCCGCTTGCCGTCCGGCCCCTTCACCACCACGTCGGCCCCCACCGCGTCGTGCCCCTCCCGGAACACGTTGGCCGCGATGACGACGGTCTCCCCCGTGACGGCGCGCGCGGGGTACTGACCGCACGACACCGTCGGGCTGATCGCTGTGACTGCTATCCGTCCCACCATTGCGGCGACCGTACCCAGGCGTCCCGGAGCGGAACATCCCGGGCGCGGCGCACCAGCCACTAGGGTCGCCGCCGTGAGAGCCCTCCGCCGTTTCACCGTCCGCCTGGCCCTGCCCGAGCCGCTCGCGCCGCTCGCCGAGCTGGTCATGAACCTGCGCTGGTCGTGGCACCCGCGCTCGCTCGACCTGTTCCGGTCGGTGGACCCCGCGACGTGGGACGCGGTCGGCCAGGACCCCGTCCGGCTGCTCGGCGAGGTGAGCCCGGAGCGCCTGGCCGCCCTCGCGAAGGACAAGGGCTTCCTCGGCGAGCTGGCCGCCGCGCACGACGACCTGCAGGCCTACCTGACCACCCCGCGCTGGTACCAGGGGCTGGAGGGGGCGCCCGCCTCCATCGCGTACTTCAGCCCGGAGTTCGGCATCACCGAGGTGCTGCCGCAGTACTCCGGCGGCCTCGGCATCCTGGCCGGCGACCACCTCAAGGCGGCCTCGGACCTCGGCGTGCCGATCCTCGGCGTCGGGCTGCTCTACCGGGCCGGCTACTTCAAGCAGTCGCTCAACGCCGAGGGCTGGCAGCAGGAGCGCTACCCCCCGCTCGACCCGCACGGCCTGCCGCTCACCCTGGTGACGGAGGCGGACGGCAGCCCGGTGCTGGTCGGCGTCGGCATGCCGGAGGGCCGCACCCTGCACGCCCACGTCTGGCGGGCGCAGGTCGGCCGCGTGCCGCTGCTGCTGCTCGACTCCGACGTGGAGGAGAACGCGCCGGAGGAGCGCGAGGTGACCGACCGGCTGTACGGCGGCGGCACCGACCACCGCCTGCACCAGGAGATGCTGCTCGGCATCGGCGGCGTGCGCGCGATCCGCGCCTGGACCCGCCTGACCGGCGACCCCGAGCCCGAGGTGTTCCACACCAACGAGGGCCACGCCGGCTTCCTCGGCATCGAGCGCGTGCGCGAGCTGGTCAACACCGGCCTGACGTACGACGAGGCCAAGGAGGCGGTGCGCGCCGGCACCGTGTTCACCACCCACACGCCCGTCCCGGCGGGCATCGACCGCTTCCCGCGCGACCTCATCGCCCGCTACTTCGGCGGTGACAACGCCGTCGAGGGCGTCCCGGTCGACCGGATCCTCGAGCTCGGCGCCGAGGCCGACCCGGGTGTCTTCAACATGGCGCACATGGGCCTGCGGATGGCCCAGCGGCGCAACGGCGTCGCCAAGCTGCACGGCATCGTCAGCCGCGACATGTTCTCCGACCTGTGGCCCGGCTTCGAGGCCGCCGAGGTGCCGATCAGCTCGGTCACCAACGGCGTGCACGCGCCGACCTGGGTGAGCCGCGAGGTGTTCGAGCTGGCCGAGCGCGAGATCGGCAGCAGCATCACCACCGAGGCGCAGGGCTGGGAGGACATCGCCAAGGTCGCCGACACCAGCATCTGGGCGGTGCGCCGCCAGCTCCGCGAGCGGCTGGTCGAGGAGGTCCGCCGCCGGATCAAGGCCTCCTGGCTGCAGCGCGGCGCGACCGAGGCCGAGCTCGGCTGGACGTCCTCGGTCTTCGACCCCGACGTGCTGACGATCGGCTTCGCCCGGCGCGTCCCGTCGTACAAGCGGCTGACGCTGATGATGCGCGACCCGGAGCGGCTCAAGAGCCTGCTGCTCGACCCGGAGCGGCCGATCCAGCTGGTCATCGCCGGCAAGGCGCACCCCGCCGACGACGGCGGCAAGGAGCTGGTGCAGCACATCGTCCGCTTCGCCGACCAGCACGACGTCCGGCACCGCATCGTCTTCCTGCCCGACTACGACATCGGCATGGCGCGCTACCTCTACGGCGGCTGCGACGTCTGGCTGAACAACCCGCTGCGCCCGCTCGAGGCGTGCGGCACCTCAGGCATGAAGTCCGCCCTGAACGGCGGCCTGAACCTGTCGATCCTCGACGGGTGGTGGGACGAGATGTACGACGGCGAGAACGGCTGGGCGATCCCGACCGCCGACGGCGTCACCGACCCCGAGCGGCGCGACGACCTCGAGGCGCAGGCGTTCTACGAGCTGGTCGAGAAGCAGGTGCGCACGCGCTTCTACGACCGCGACGGCAGTGACGTCGGCGGTGGCGTCCCGCAGCGGTGGATCGACATGGTCCGGCACACGCTGCAGACCACCGGCCCGAAGGTGCTGGCCAGCCGCATGGTCCGCGACTACGTGCACCAGCTCTACGCGCCGGCAGCGGTCTCCTCCCGCGCCCTGGCCGCGTCGTCGTACGAGCCCGCGAAGGAGCTCGCCCAGTGGCGGGCCGACGTCGTGAAGCGCTGGGCGGACGTGCGCGTCGTCCACGTCGAGGGCGCCGGCGTCGGCGACACCCCCGAGGTCGGCAACGTCCTCGAGCTGCGCGCCACGGTCGACCTCGCCGGGCTGGAGCCCGCGGACGTGACGGTGCAGGCGGTCTACGGCAGGGTCGACGAGGCCGACGAGCTGCGCACGCCGTCGTACGTCGTGCTGCAGGACGCCGGCACCGGTGACGACGGGCTGCGCCGCTTCGAGGGGACCGTGCCGCTCGAGCGGGCCGGCTCCTTCGGCTACAGCGTCCGGGTGCTCCCGCACTCGGACTCCCTGCCGAGCGACGCCGACCTCGCGCTGGTCACGACCGCCTGACGCGGGCAGCTCCGAGCCGCCTGGCGGACGGCAGGTGGACGTCGTGCTCGCGGCGCGACCAGGTGGACTGATCGCGCGACGGTCTGACGACCGCTGTAGCCACGTCGAGGACGCGCGGGAACGAGCCACGTCGAGGACGCGCGGGAACGGCACCTACTGCTCGTAGGTCCAGGGGTCAGGCGGTCCTCACCCACGCTGCGAATCTTGGAACTCAACGCTCGGCAGGTTCCAAGGATGCGACCACCCGGTAGTTGTCGCCCTGGGCGTCGAAGGAGTCATCTTCGACCCGAAGCCCGAGCGACTGCAAGTGCTCAAGAAGGACCTGATGCCGGTAGGGCCAGAGTGACAGGACCTCGGTGTGGGTGCGGATCGCGCCACCCGGTTCCAGCACCGCGACGGAGATCTCCAGGTGGTGCTCGTCCTCCCAGCGTTCCGGCAAGCGCCAGGAGTAGACCACCACGGCGTCATGGCCGCGCCGGTGGATCAACCGTCGGGACACGTCGGTACGGGTTCCCAGAGCGCGTACCAGCTCCCAGTTCCGGGAAGCGAGGACTAGGCGGCCCTTTGGGGCCAACATCTGCTTCATCGCCGTCAGGGCAGTCAGTCGCGCGGCTTCCCCTTCGGCATGGCCCAGCGAGTTCCCGACGCAGAACACGAGGTCGAAGGTCTCGCCAGGGACACGCTGCGGCAACTCGTCCCAGCGGGCCACGAGCGCGGTAAGGGGGTGGCCGTGCGCGGCAGACAAGTCTTCGGTGCGCCGGACCATCTGGGGACTGGCGTCCGAGGCAACGACCTCAAGCCCGAGTTCGGCAAGACCTACCGCCAGCGTGCCGGTCCCGGAGGCGCAGTCCAACACTCGCCCGCCCTGGCGCACGGACGCCACCACATCGGCGTAGGCAGCGGCGGAGCCACTTGGCGTCGTCTTCTCGTCCGGAACGAGCCAGTCATACACGTCTGCAAGTACTTCGTACATGCTTGCCATGCCGCCTCCACCCCCTTGGGCCACCTTGTTTGTGACTCTTGCGCAGCCCAAAGGGGCTGCCAAGCGGATTCTCGCTTCCAACGGTGACAGCACCATCCCGTGCGGTTCGCAACAAGGGGTAGTGGACCCCCTCTCTTGTCAAGACGCCTCTGGAAGTCCGTGGCGAGCGGGCGTACGGTCCGTCGCGGCGGGTCCGGGAAGTGACTTGTCCGAAGAGCTGGCCGTAGGGGTTGGGCCAGTCGCGCTGGACTGCAGAGTCGCCCCCAGATGTCCTCCCGGGCCCGCCCCCTCGAGCTGGTGCAGGTCCTCGTGCTCGGTGTCGTTCGCTGCCTCGCGGGCGGCCTGCTCGCGACGTGCGAGGTCGGCGAGCAGGGCGCGGAAGACGGCGTCGGACAGTCGTCGCTTGAGGCAGCGCAGTGCCTCCATCGGCTTCTTGCCCTCGGCGAGCTTGCGTCGGTAGTAGTCCTGGCCGGGACCCGGCCAGCAGATCTGGACGACCGCGGCGGTGTGCAGCGCGTGGTTGAGCCGGCGGTTCCCGCCGCGGTTGAGGCGGTGCCTCTGACTGTCGCCGGAGGACGCGTCGATCGGGGCGGTGCCGGTGTAGCTGGCGAAGTGCGCGTCGCTCGGGAATCGCCGAACATCGGCGACCTCACCCAGCACGATGGAGGTGTTGATGGGGCCGAAGCCCTTGAGCTCCTGGACCGCCGAGGGTCGCTGCTCAAGCAGACCGGCCAGGCGCTTGGCGGCGTCCTTGATCCGCCGGTCGAGGTCCTGCAGGTCGGCCAGCAGCTCCACCGCGACGAGCTTGCGGGCCTTGCCGACCTCGTCGCGCGGACGCACAGATGCCAGCAATGCCTTGGCTTTCGTGCTGGTCAGGCGGCGTGCAGCGCCTCCAGGGATCAGCGCCATCAGCTGGTCGTGGAGGCGGTTGACCGTCGCAATGCGCTGCTCGACGAGCTGCTCACGCCGGTCGGTCAGCAGCTTGATGACTGTGACGTGGTCGTCGGGCCGGACAGCGTGCAGCGTCCTGCTGCGCAGCCCGGCCAGAGCGACGGCGTGCGCGTCGGTGTCGTCGGTCTTGCGGCCGCTGCCGCCGCCGAAGACCCGGACCTGCGCGCTCATCTTCGCCGGCACGTTCAGCACCGGCTCGCCCTCGACCGCCAAGCGCTGCGCCAGGCTCAGCCCGACGCCGCGGGCGCCCTCGACCGCCCAGGTCCGGTCCTTCCACGTCCGGGCCCAAGTCTTGAGCTCCCGGTAGCCGGCCTTGTCGTTGGCGAACCGACGACGGTCAAGCACCTTCTCGTTCGCATCGAGCACCAGCGCGGTGTTGCTGCGCTTGTGCGGATCGACGCCGATCACGACACCCACTTGTTCTCCTCCCGTAGCGACGCTGAACGGTGAGGAGGGCAGTGCTACTTCGAGCGAAGCAGACCCCTCTTGAGCCACTCCTCGACCAGCGGCACCCGGCGGGACGGCACTCCATTAGAGAGCCACACCGCACGCGGTGGACAGCCGGTTACAGAGCCATCCCACCGAGCACCTGACCCACAGCCTGGCCGGGCTGTCGAGCTGTCACCAGTTAGAAGTAGCCGGTTCCCGGTTGCTGACAGCGGCCCGGGCGCAGGGTGCGTTGCGGAAGGTCTGAGCGTCAGAAGGGCGGGTCGTCGTCCCGCTCGCGCTCCGGTGGCGCAGGCGTTTCGGGCGCGTGACCGTCGAGCAGGGGAGGGTCCCTGTCGTCCTCGGGGGGAGATGCTCCCGGACTTGGGACGCAGGACGGGTGGCGCGGCCCGTAGATCGACCTGTGGCGGTGGGTCCCAGGGTCCGGGTCGGTCGTAGCGGCGGTGCAGCGGGCTGGTCCAGGTGACGCTGCCGTCCGGGTGCCGCTGGAGCGTCCAGCCGTGGTGCTTGGCGCTGTGGCAGCGGGGTGACAGCAGTCCGAGGTTGCGGGCGGACGTCGCACCGACCGGGTACGGCTCGAGGTGGTCGCGGTCGCAGCGGCTGCGAGGCGCAGCCGGGGCCGCCGCAGCGCAGGTCGCGCAGGTCGATCAAGCGCGCGAGCCGGGCGGACGGGTCGTGCTGCGGCTCGTCGACGTCGGTGACGACGTCCGGGCGGAGCATCTCCTGGACCTGCGCACGGCGACCCTCGGCGGTCGGAGCGGCAGGGGTGGCCCGGTCGTCGACAGCGACGGGCCGGCCGGAGCGAGCGTCGACCATGACGCGACGGACGCTGTGCGGGCGGAGCAGCCGGACGTGCTGGGCACTGACCGGCCCGTACCCCTCGAGAGCTGCGGGCTCCTGAGCGAGGTCGAGCACAGTGCTGACAGGGACGTGGACGTTGAGGACGATCTGCGCGGCCACGCGATCGGGGTGGAAGGTCCACGGCGGCGGCTCGGGGCCGTCCGGCTCGAGCAGGGGCGCGCGCCAAGTGGACTGCGGCCTCGCGCGCCCGCCCGCCTCCCGTCGCCAGCGGTCGTCGGCGGCGGCTCCGGCGAGCACGAGCGCGGGCAGGCCGGCGAAGAGGTCCGCGCGGCGCTGCTCCGCGGTCCGGCTGACGCCGGCCGCCCGGTCCGCGAGGCGCTCGCGGCGTTCGAGGACGTCCATCCCGTCGGCCCAGCTCACGGCCTGCTCGGGGGTGAGCAGCGCACCCGCGACGGCCATCCCGTCCGGCGTGGGCCGCAGCCAGGTCCGGCGGCCGGCCGTCTTCTCGGCCTCCTGCCGGACGAGCTCCTCCGCGTCGCTCTGCGCGGCCTCAACGCGGAGCCGGACGCGATCGACCTGCCTGGTCAGGTCGGACGGGCACAGCCCCGCGCCGGCGGGCAGGACCTGCGCCTCGACGGCCCGGGCGACCTCCGGCGAGCACTCCTGCAGCCGGTGCAGCAGCACCTTGGCCTGGTGCGTCAGCAGCGTCCCGGCGCCGAGCATCGCCAGCGTCCTCGGCAGCGCCTCCACGAACCGCTCGGCCTCGGCGACCCAGCGCTCGGCCGTCAGCTGGCCGACCTGCCAGGACCCGGCCAGCTCGAGCGCCAAGGTCCTGCGGACCTGCGCACCGGCCCGCTCGGCGCGGGCGGAGAGCGCCGACAGCTCCGCGATCCGCGCCGCCCAGAGCCTGGCCTCAGCGACCAGACCGGCCCGGACCGCGTCCAGCGAGTGGACCTGCGCGGCGTCAGCGGGCGACAGCGCTCCGTCGTCGACCAGGTCCGCGAACACGCCTCATCGTACACCTGTTCGAACGGCTCACCAAGCCGAGATGTGCTTGTACACAGGGGTTTTCGGCAACGGGATCAACGTGCGGCGCGGAGCAGCACCACCGACCGGCCGGTCGCGCGCAGCGCCGCCCCACCGGCGACGGACGCCCCGGCCGCCGGCCGTTCGTCCGCCGTGTCCAGCAGCACGTCGTACGACGACGCCCACGGTGCGCCGGGCAGCACCACGTCCTCGTCCTCGGCGCCGAGGTGCAGCACGAGCAGCAACGTGTCGTCCTCGACCCGTTCGCCGCGCGGGCCGCGCGTGCGGATGCCCTGCCCGTCGAGGTACATGGCGAGGGTGGCCTGCGCCGGGTCGAACCACTGCGCGTCGGACAGCTCCTGCCCGTCGGCGCCGAACCACGCCAGGTCCTTCACGCCGGACTCGCCGGTGCGGCCGAGGAAGAAGGTGCGCTGGCGCAGCACCGGGTGCGCGCGGCGCAGGGCGACGAGCGCGCTGGTCCAGGTGCGCAGGTCCTCCGCGTCGGGAGCCGGCTCCCACGGCTGCCACGACAGCGGGCCGTCCTGGCAGTAGGCGTTGTTGTTGCCGGCCTGCGTGCGGCGGACCTCGTCGCCCATGGTCAGCATCGGGACGCCGCTGGAGAGCAGCAGCGTGGTGAGCACGTTGCGGGCCTGCCGACGGCGCAGCGCGTTCACGGCCGGGTCGTCGGTCTCGCCTTCGACCCCGCAGCTCCACGAGCGGTTGTGCGACTCCCCGTCGCGTCCGCCCTCGCCGTTCGCGTCGTTGTGCTTGGCGTCGTACGTCGTGAGGTCGCGCAGGGTGAAGCCGTCGTGCGCGGTCACGAAGTTGACCGACGCCTGCGGCGAGCGGCCGTCGGAGGAGTAGAGGTCGGAGGAGCCGGACAGCCGGTAGGCGAGCTCGCGGACGCCGCCCGCCGCCCCGCGCCAGGCGTCGCGCACGGTGTCGCGGTAGCGGTCGTTCCACTCCGACCACAGCGGCGGGAACTCGCCGACCTGGTAGCCGCCCTCGCCGACGTCCCACGGCTCGGCGACGAGCTTCACCGACGAGACGACCGGGTCCTGGTGCACGACCTGGAGGAAGGAGCTCAGCTTGTCGACGTCGTGCATCGAGCGCGCCAGCGCGGAGGCCAGGTCGAAGCGGAAGCCGTCGACGTGCATCTCGGTCACCCAGTAGCGCAGCGAGTCCATGATGAGCTGCAGGACGTGCGAGCTGCGCACGTCGAGGGTGTTGCCGCAGCCGGTGTAGTCGCGGTAGCGCGCCCGGTCCTCGGCCAGCAGCCGGTAGTAGCTCGCGTTGTCGATGCCGCGCATGGACAGCGTCGGCCCGGTCTCGTCGCCCTCGGCGGTGTGGTTGTAGACGACGTCGAGCAGCACCTCGATGCCCGCCTCGTGCAGCGCGCGCACCATCGCCTTGAACTCGCGCACCTGCTCGCCGTGCGTCCCGCTCGCCGAGTAGCCGGCGTGCGGGGCGAAGTAGCCGAGCGAGTTGTAGCCCCAGTGGTTGGTCAGCCCGCGGCGCAGCAGGTGCGGCTCGCTGACGAAGTGGTGCACCGGCAGCAGCTCCACGGCCGTCACGCCGAGCCCGACCAGGTGCTCGACGGCGGCCGGGTGCGCGAGGCCGGCGTAGGTGCCGCGCAGCTCCTCGGGCACGCCGGGGTGCCGGGCGGTGAAGCCCTTCACGTGCAGCTCGTAGACGACGCTGTCCGCCCACGGCGTGCCCGGGCGCGGGTCGCCGCCCCAGTCGAAGTCGTCGTGCACGACGACCGAGCGCGGCACGAACGGCGCGCTGTCGCGGTGGTCCTGCACCCCGTCCGCGCGGGTGCCGAAGACGGCGTCGTCGAGGCGGTACCCGCCGGTCAGGGCCCGGGCGTACGGGTCGGCCAGCAGCTTGCTCGGGTTGTGCCGCTGGCCGGCGTGCGGGTCGTGCGGGCCGTCGACGCGGTAGCCGTACTCCTGCCCCGGACGCACGCCCGGGAGGTAGCCGTGCCAGACGTGCGCGGTCCGGTCCTCGAGCGGGATGCGGGTCTCGCGGCCGCCGTCGAACAGGCACAGGTCGACGGCCTCGGCGCTGGCCGAGAACAGCGCGAAGGAGGTGCCCTCGCCGTCCCAGGTGGCGCCGAGCGGGGCGGCGCGTCCGGGCCAGGGGTGGTCGGCCCAGAAGGCGTTGGTCAGCACCCGCGCATGATGCCGGTCAGGTGCCGACCGCGAGCCGCGTCGTGCCGCGCCGCTCGCGCGGGATGAGGTCCGCCAGCGACTGCCCCTCGGGCAGCACGACGGCCTGGCCGCGGCGCCGGCGCTCGAGCATCGCGTGCACGACCAGCGCGTTGCGCAGCAGCGCGGCGAACTCCTCCGGCTCGGTGAGCAGCCAGCCGTGCCGGCCGCGGACGACCTCGGCCGGCAGGGACCCGGCGACCGCCCCGAGCTCGCCCGGCGCGATCAGCCGGTCGGCGTCGCCCCAGACGAACAGCACCGGCATGCCGCGGGCGACCAGGGCCTGCGCCTGACCGGCCAGCGACGCGGACAGCGCGAGGCGGGCGGTGAGCGCCATCGTCACCGGCTTGCGGACGGCGTTCGGCAGGAAGTCGCGCAGCATCGCCGGGGCAGCGCGGGCGACGTGCCGGGGGCTGAGCTCGGTGACGGCGCCGGCGGCCCAGCGCCACCAGGAGGCGTCCGCGAGGCCGGTGCGCCGGCTCGGGGCGCCGCCGACGGAGTTGACGAGCGTCAGCGAGCGGACCCGCTCGGGGCGGTCGGTGGCCAGCTGCAGCGCCACCCCGCCGCCGAAGGAGTGCCCGGCGACGAACACCGGGTGCTCGAGGCCGAGGACGTCGAGCAGCCGGCCGACGCGCCGGGCGTACGCCGGGAGGTCGACGCCGGTCAGGGCCGGGCCGTCGCTGCCGCCGAACCCGGGCAGGCAGGGGGCGATCACGCGGACGCCGGCACCGGTGAGGCGCGCCATCCCGTCGGCGTAGCAGCGCGGGGTCAGCCCCCAGCCGTGCAGGAACAGCAGCGGGTCGGCGGTCGGGTCGCCGACCTCCATGAGGCGCACGACCGCGTCGTCGACGCGCACCTCGCGCCAGCGGGGTGCGACCCCGGAGAGTGAGGAAGGCACTGCGCAGTGTTGCACCCGCGGCACGCCGCGGACAGTCAGGACGCGGGGGCGTGTCCCGGGCCGAGGTCCTGGTGCAGGTGGGCGTGCCGGGCGACCAGCGGCTCGTGGCCGACCGCCTCCTGCGGCTCCTCGTGGGCGAGCACGAGGTGGCCCAGCAGCTTCTCGTGGTCGGACACCAGACCGGCCCACTCGCCGACGAGGTCGGCGGCCGCGACCAGCGCCTCCAGGCGCACCCGCACGGGCAGCAGCAGCAGCTCGCGCTCCAGCACCGTGACGAGCTCCTCCGGCAGCACCCGCCGCGGGTCGTCCTCGTCCTCGTCGTCCAGCTCGGCCGGGTCGAGCATCGTCAGCTCGGGCTCGTCGCCCACGCCGAGCAGCCCCAGGTCGAGCTCGTCGTCGTCCTCGTCGTCGTCCTCGTAGCCCGCCTCGACCTCGGCCAGCGACAGCCCGGCCTCGGCGGCCCAGCGGGCCTCCTCCTCCAGGTCGACGTCGTCGGGCAGGGAGGCGAAGAAGGCGTCCTGCCACCGCTCGACGAGCTCGCGCACGGCGTCGCAGCGCTCGAGCACGCCGCCGATGTCGGCGCTGCCGTCCGGGGAGAGCAGCGCGCCCTGCAGCGCTACGGCCGCACCGGGCGGGAGGTCGGCCAGCGGCTCGGCGGAGGAGACGGTGTGCACGACACCGCGGGAGTCGCGGAACATGCTGCGCACACTAGGGTCTGCCGTCCGGCGGGACGGTCTGCGAGGAGGACGAGATGGGCGAGTTCGTGCGGCTCGAGGTCGACGGCGCGGTGGGCACCCTCCGCCTGGACCGGCCGAAGATGAACGCCATCAACGGGCAGGTCACGGCCGAGCTCAAGGAGGCGGCCGAGGAGGCCCGGGACCGCACCGAGGTGCGCGCGGTCGTCCTCTACGGCGGCGAGCGCGTCTTCGCCGCGGGGGCCGACATCAAGGAGATGTCCTCGATCACCTACGGCGAGATGCTCTCGTGGGGCGGCCGCCTGCAGGACTCGCTGCGGGTCGTCGCACGCCTCCCCAAGCCGGTGATCGCCGCGGTCACCGGCTACGCGCTGGGCGGCGGCTTCGAGCTCGCCCTGACCGCCGACTTCCGCGTGCTGGGGGAGCGGGCCAAGGTCGGCGTGCCGGAGATCCAGCTGGGCGTCATCCCCGGCGCAGGCGGCACCCAGCGGCTGACCCGCCTGGTCGGGCCGGCCAAGGCCAAGGACCTCGTCTTCAGCGGCCGGCACGTCGCCGCCGAGGAGGCGCTCGCGCTCGGCATCGCCGACCGGGTCGTGCCGGACGCCGACGTCTACACGACGGCGGTCGAGATGGCGCAGTCGTACGCGAACGGCCCGGCGGTCGCCCTGCGCGCGGCGAAGCAGGCCATCGACGACGGCCTCGAGCTCGACCTGGACAGCGCGCTGCGCCTCGAGACCGTGCTGTTCGCCGGGCTGTTCAGCACCGACGACCAGAAGATCGGCATGTCCTCGTTCGTCGAGCACGGCCCGGGCAAGGCGCAGTTCACCGGCAGGTGACGAAGGGCACGCGGTCTCGCCGATCGGCGCTGCGTTACCCGCGGGTAACCTCGCGGGCGTAGGGCGATGGGCGGGGCCGAGTCGCGTCCCGTTACCGTTGGCCCCACTCTTGACAGGGCCGCACGCGCGGCCCACCCCATGCCCTTCAAGCGGAGGTCGGCGCCCCACGTGAACATCGTCGTACTGGTCAAGCAGGTGCCCGACACCTGGGCCGAGCGCAAGCTCCAGGACAGTGACAAGACCCTCGACCGCGCGTCGGTCGACGTGGTCATGAACGAGATCGACGAGTACGCCGTCGAGGAGGCCCTGAAGATCAAGGAGGCCTCCGGCGGCGAGGTCACGATCCTCACCATGGGCCCCGACCGCGCCGTCGAGACCATCCGCAAGGCGCTCTCGATGGGTGCCGACAAGGCCGTGCACCTGTCCGACGCCGCCCTCGCGGGCTCCGACGCCGTGCAGACCTCGTACGCGCTGTCCAAGGTCCTCGAGACCCTCGAGTACGACCTGGTCCTCACCGGCTCCGAGGCCACCGACAGCCGCATGGCGATCATGCCGGCGCTGCTCGCGGAGCGCACCGGCAAGCCGCAGCTGTCCGGCGCCCGCAAGGTCACGGCCGAGGCGGGCTCGGTGCGCATCGAGCGGCAGACCGAGAACGGCTACGACGTCGTCGAGGCCGCCACGCCGGCGATCGTCTCCGTCGTCGAGAAGATCAACGAGCCGCGCTACCCCTCGTTCAAGGGGATCATGGCCGCCAAGAAGAAGCCGCTCACCACGCTGACCATCGCCGACGCCGGCATCGACGCGGGCCAGGTCGGCATCGCGTCCGCCCCGTCGCAGGTCGCGTCCTTCAGCAACAAGCCGCCGCGCCAGGCGGGTCAGGTCGTCAAGGACGAGGGTGACGGCGGCACGAAGATCGCCGAGTACCTCGCGTCGCAGAAGCTCGTCTGAGAAGCGGAGATCGAGAACATGGCTGAGGTCCTGGTCCTCGTCGACCACGTCGACGGAACCCCCAAGAAGGTCTCCTACGAGCTGCTGACGCTCGCCCGCGAGCTCGGCACGCCGTCCGCGGTCGTGCTCGGCAAGGGCGCGTCCGCCGCCGCCGAGAAGGTCGGCGCGTACGGCGCCGAGAAGGTCTACGTCGAGCGAGGCCGAGGAGCTCGACGGCTACCTCGCCGGCCCCAAGGCGGCCCTGCTCGCGCAGCTGGTCACCGAGAAGAGCCCGGCCGCCGTGCTGCTCCCCAGCAACGGGGAGGGCAAGGAGGTCGCCGCCCGCCTGGCCGTCAAGACCGGCAGCGGCCTGATCACCGACGCCGTGGGCGTCACCTCGGACCTGACCGCCGAGCAGCCGATCTTCGGCGGCAGCGTGGTCGTGCAGTCCAAGGTCGCGACCGGCACGCCGATCATCACGGTCCGCGCCAACAGCACCGCCCCGTCGGAGAGCCCGGCCGCCGGCACCGTCGAGCAGGTCAGCGCGACCTTCTCGGACGCCGACAAGGCCGCGAAGATCGTCGAGTCGGTCGTCGAGGACAAGGGCGGCCGCCCCGACCTCGGTGACGCGTCGATCGTGGTCTCCGGTGGTCGCGGCGTCGGTGCCGCCGAGAACTTCTCGATCGTGGAGAAGCTCGCCGACACCCTCGGCGCCGCCGTCGGCGCCTCCCGCGCCGCGACGGACGCCGGCTGGTACCCGCACCAGAACCAGGTCGGCCAGACCGGCCGCACCGTCTCGCCGCAGCTCTACATCGCGGTCGGCATCTCCGGCGCCATCCAGCACCGCGCCGGCATGCAGACCAGCAAGACGATCGTCGCCATCAACAAGGACCCCGAGGCGCCGATCTTCGAGCTGGCCGACTTCGGCCTCGTGGGCGACCTGTTCACGGTCGTGCCGCAGCTGACCGAGGAGATCTCGAAGCGCAAGGGCTAGTCGCCCGCAGGTCCGACGGCCCGGCTCCTCGTCCTGAGGAGCCGGGCCGTCGTGCGTCCGGCGGAGCGCCGCGCTCCCTAGACTCCGCGACCATGGCCGCCTCCTGGGACCGACGTCCGCCCGCACAGCTCGCCAAGACGCGCGAGGCCGCCGTCCGCACCCAGGTCGTGGACGCCGTCGCGCCGTTCTCGCCGTTCTGGCGGGGCCGGCTCAAGGCGCTGGGCAGGACGTCCTCGTCCGTCGCGACCCTGTCCGGCCTGCGCGACCTGCCCGCCGCGGGTGAGCGCGACCTGTGCCCCGACGGCGACCCCGCGGGCGCCGCCGGGCTGGTGCTGCAGGCGGGCGAGAGCGGCTACGCGCTGCACGCCGAGGGCCCCCGGCTGCGCAAGGCGCTGGGCCGCCGGCTGGCCGCCCCCGGCTCGTACGCCGCGCTGGTCGAGCAGGACACCCGGCCGCTGGCCTTCGTCTGGGCCGGCCTCGGGCTGCGCTTCCCGCTGGCCAGCACCCGCAGCGACCTCGACGTCGTCGCCCGGGCCGGCGCGCGGCTGTGGCAGGTGCTCGGCCTGACCCGCGCGGACGTCGTGGTGAGCGCGCTGGCGACGCTGCCGACCGCGCAGACGCAGGCGCTCAGCCTGGGCGCTCTCGGAGCGGGCTCGCCGCTGCTGGCACCCGGCGCGCGCGTGGACGCCGTCGTGGGTGCGCTGGCGCTGGTGCCGGCCACCGTGCTGGTCGTGCCGTCGGCCGGCGGCGCCGCGCTCGTGGACGCCCTGGTCGACGCCGAGGCGGCCCTGACGACCGTCAAGACGGTGCTCGCGGTGGGGGCGCCGTACGACGACGAGCGGGCCGACCTGCGCGCGGCCCTTGACGCCGCCGGCCTGGAGAAGGCCGTGCTGCTGGCCGTGCACGTCCCGGACGGGCACCGCCTGATGTGGGGCGAGTGCCGGCAGTCCGGCGGCAGCACCGGGCTGCACACCTACCCCGACCTGGAGGTCGTCGAGCTCGTCGACCCGGAGACGGGCGAGCAGGGCAAGGGCGCCGGCGAGGTCGTGGTCACCCAGCTCGGCCTGCGGGGGAGCGCGCTGCTGCGCTGGCGCACCGGTGACCTCGCCGACGCGGTGACCGACGCCGCGTGCCCGCAGTGCGGCCGGACGGTGCCGCGGGTCGTCGGCGCGCGCGCCGCCGCTCTCGTCCCGCAGCTCGACCTGCGCACCGGCGGCCGCGCGGTCGACCTGCGCGCCGTGGCCTCCGCCGTGGGCGGCCGCACCGACGTCCGGGACTGGCGCGTGGTGCTCGGCCGCAGCAGCCGCGACCAGACCGACGAGCTGCTCGTGCACGTCCAGCCGGCCGACGGCGCCGACTCCGCGGAGGTCGCCGTGGGGGTCGCTCGCGACGTCCGGGTCGCCTGCGGGCTGCTGCCGACCCAGGTGGTGGTCGTCGAGGAGGGCCCGCTCCCGGCGGGCGAGGGGATCACCCGCCGCCTGCTCGGCTGAGCGGTCCACCGCCCCGCGCGGCTACGCTCGGTCCGTGGCCTACCTCGACCATGCGGCCTCGACGCCCATGCTTCCCGAGGTCGTCGACACCGTGACCGCGGCGCTGCGCGACGCGCTCTCCGTCGCCGGCAACGCCTCGTCGCTGCACACCGCAGGCCGCCGCGCCCGCCGGGTGGTCGAGGAGTCGCGCGAGCAGCTGGCCGCCGCCCTCGGCGCCCGCCCGTCCGAGGTCGTCTTCACCGGCAGCGGCACCGAGAGCGACAACCTGGCGGTCAAGGGCATCTGGTGGGCCCGCCGGGCCGCCGACCCCCGTCGCACCCGGATCCTGGCCAGCGCGGTCGAGCACCACGCCGTCCTGGACGCCGTCGAGTGGCTGGTCGCCCACGAGGGCGCCACCGTCGAGTGGCTCGAGGTCGACCGCACCGGCCGGGTGCACCCGGACGTGCTGCGCGAGGCCGTCGAGCGCGACCCGTCCGACGTCGCACTCGTGACGGTCATGTGGGCCAACAACGAGGTCGGCACCGTCCAGCCGGTGCGGCAGCTCGCCGACGTCGCGCACGAGCACGGCATCCCGCTGCACAGCGACGCCGTCCAGGCCGTCGGCCAGCTGCACGTCGACGTCGCGAGCAGCGGCGTCGACGCGCTCACCCTCACCGGTCACAAGCTCGGCGGCCCGCTCGGCGTCGGCGCGCTGGTGCTCGGACGCGACGTCGCCTGCACCCCGCTGCTGCACGGCGGCGGGCAGGAGCGCGACGTCCGCTCCGGCACCGTCGACACCCCGTCGGTGGCGGGCCTCGCGACGGCGGCGGCGCTCGCCGCCGAGCGCCAGCCGGCCCACCACGCCCGGCTGTCCGCGCTGCGCGACGACCTCGTACGACGCGTGCGGGAGGCGGTGCCGGAGGCCGTGCTCAACGGGCCCGAGGGGGCCGACCGGCTGCCCGGCAACGCGCACTTCAGCTTCCCCGGCTGCGAGGGCGACTCGCTGCTGCTGCTCCTCGACGCGCGCGGCGTGGAGGTGTCGACCGGCTCGGCGTGCTCCGCCGGCGTCGCCCGGCCGTCCCACGTGCTGCTCGCCATGGGCGCGGCCGAGGACGATGCCCGCTCGTCGCTGCGCTTCTCCCTCGGGCACACCAGCACCGCGGCCGACGTCGACGCCCTGGTCGACGCCCTGCCGGCGGTCGTGGAGCGGGCCCGCAGGGCCTCCTGGCGATGAAGCTGCTCGCCGCCCTCTCCGGCGGCGTGGACAGCGCCGTCGCCGCCGCCCTCGCGGTCGAGGCCGGGCACGACGTGACGGCGGTGCACCTCGCGCTGTCCGAGGCTCCCGCGACGCTGCGCTCCGGCTCGCGCGGCTGCTGCTCCAAGGAGGACGCGCGCGACGCCGCGCGGGTGGCCGACGTGCTCGGGATCCCCTTCTACGTCTGGGACCTCGCCGACCGCTTCCGCGCGGACGTGGTCGACGACTTCGTCGCGGAGTACGCCGCGGGCCGCACCCCGAACCCGTGCCTGCGGTGCAACGAGAAGATCAAGTTCGCCGCGGTGCTGGACCGCGCCCTCGCGCTGGGCTTCGACGCGGTCGTCACCGGCCACCACGCGCGGCTCGAGGCCGGCGTGCTCCGCCGCTCGGTGGACGCCGGCAAGGACCAGTCGTACGTCCTCGCCGTCCTCACCCCGCAGCAGCTCGCCGGGACGGTCCTGCCGCTGGGCGGCCTGACCAAGGACGAGGTGCGCGCGCTGGCCGCGGAGCGCGGGCTCGGCGTCGCCGACAAGCCGGACAGCCACGACGTCTGCTTCATCGCCGACGGCGACACCGCCGGCTTCCTGCGCGACCGGCTGGGCGCCCAGCCCGGTCCGGTCGTCGACGCGCTGACCGGCGCCGTGGTCGGGCAGCACGACGGCGCCTACGCCTACACGGTCGGCCAGCGCCGGGGGCTCGCCCTCACGGTCCCCGCCCCGGACGGCCGCCCGCGCTACGTGCTGTCGGTCGAGCCGGTCAGCCGCACCGTCACGGTCGGCCCGGGGGAGGCGCTGGACACGACGGACGTGCGGGCGCAGCGCCCGCTCTGGCTGGACGAGCGGCCGCTGCCGCTGCCCTGCGGCGTCCAGCTGCAGGCGCACGGCGCGGTGCACGCCTGCGTGGTGCACGCCGACGGTGCCGGCTGGCGGCTCGCGCTGGCCACCCCGGCCCGCGGGGTCGCTGCCGGTCAGGCCGCGGTGCTGTACGACGGCGACCGGGTGCTCGCCAGCGCGACGCTCGCCTGAGCGTGCTGCGGGTCTACCTCTGGCGGGACCGCCTGGACGGGCCGGACGGCTGGGTGGTGGGCGACCTGGCCTGCGCCGCCGAGGACACCGCCCGGCTCAGGGCCGCCTGCCGAGCGGCCGGGCTGTCCCTGCCGAGCCGGCCGCAGCGGGCGCGGGCGACCGACGACGTCGTGCAGATCGCGCTGGCGCACCCGGGCCGGGTGCTGCTGCTCGAGGGCCGGCGCGACCCGCACTGGCGGGTGCTGCCGGAGGCCTAGAGGCTGCGGCCGACCGGCCGGTGCGGCGGCCGGGGGCGGCAGGTCGTCCATGGCGGCAGGGTGTTCCTGCGCCTCGGCGTGGTCAAGGCCTGGCTAGGCTCGCGCGCATGGCCGACGACGACGTGCAGCTCACCGACCTCGAGGTCATCCAGCGCTACAGCCTGGCGGTCCGCGGCGCCACCGCCTCCCGCACCGAGCTCGTGGCGGCGCTGCAGGCCGACCTCGCCTGGCTGCAGGGCGGCCGGCGCACGGCGCCGGCCAAGGCCGCGGCCCCGGCCCCGGCGAAGAAGGCGCCCGCCAAGCGCGCCGCGGCCAAGCGCAAGGCTTGAGCGACTGGGCGTTCGGCGCCACCGGCGTCGGGAGCATGCCGGGGACCGATCCCGGCGAGGCCGTGCGCATGGTGCTCGGCCTGCTGCCCGAGCTGCCGTACCTGCCCGAGCTCCCCGCGCGCGGCCAGCACGGCGACCTGGCCGGCCGCAGCGCCGCCCTGCTCGCCGGGCTGCCCGTCGACCTGCAGCCGGCCGGCTGGCGCCTCACGTCCGGCCGGTCCCGGGACGGCGCCCGCGCGCGCGACCTCCTGTCCTACGACCTCGACGCGCTGCAGGAGGCGGCCCAGTCGCCGCCCGCGCTGAAGCTGCAGTGCGCCGGCCCGTGGACGCTGGCCGCGCTGCTCGAGCTGCCGAAGGGCGACCGCGTCCTGTCCGACCCCGGCGCGGTGGACGACCTCGCGCAGTCGCTGGCCGAGGGGCTGGCGCAGCACCTGGCCGACGTCGCGAGCCGGCTGCCCGGCACCCGGCTGGTGCTGCAGCTCGACGAGCCGTCGCTGCCCGCGGTGCTCGGCGGTGGCATCCCGACGGCCAGCGGCTTCGGCCGGCTGCGGGCGCCGGCGGCCTCGCGCGCCGTCGAGGTGCTGTCCCGCGTGCTGGCCGTCGCCGAGCAGACGGTGGTGCACTGCTGCGCGCCGGGCGTGCCGGTGGCGCTGCTGCGCAAGGCGGGCGCCGGCGCGGTCAGCCTGGACGCCACCCTGCTCACCCCGCGCGACGACGACCAGCTGGGCGAGGCGGTGGAGGACGGCGCCGGGCTGCTGCTCGGCGTGGTGGCGACCACCGGGGCGCGACCGTCGGACCTGCCCGGCAGGATGGCCCCCGTGACAGAGCTCTGGCGGCGGCTCGGGCAGGCGCCCGACCGGCTCCCCTCCACGGTGGTCGTGACGCCGACGTGCGGCCTCGCCGGGTCGACGCCGGCGCAGGCGCGCTCGGCGCTGGAGGCCTCGGTCGAGCTCGCGCGCCGGCTGGAGGACTCCTCGCATGACTGACGACGTCCGGGCCCGGCACGCCCAGCTCTGCCGGGTCCTCGACGAGAACGCCTTCCGCTACTACGTCCTCGACCAGCCGACGATCAGCGACGCGGAGTACGACGCGCTCATGCGCGAGCTGCAAGAGATCGAGGACGCGAACGAGGACCTGCGCACCCCGGACTCGCCCACGCAGAAGGTCATGGGCACCATCTCGACCGACTTCACACCGGTCGACCACCTCGAGCGGCTGATGAGCCTGGGCAACGTCTTCAACGCCGACGAGCTGCGCGAGTGGTCCGGCCGGGCGCGCAAGGAGGCCGCCGCCGCGCGCTGGCTCTGCGAGCTGAAGATCGACGGACTGGCGGTCGCGCTGGTCTACCGCGACGGCCGGCTCGTCCGCGGCGCCACCCGCGGCGACGGCCGCACCGGCGAGGACATCACCCCGAACGTCCGCACCCTGCGCCAGGTCCCCGCGGTGCTGACCGGCGACGACGTGCCCCCGCTGCTCGAGGTGCGCGGCGAGGTCTTCATCGCCACGACCGACTTCGCGCTGATCAACGAGCGGCTCGTCGCCGAGGGCAAGGCGCCGTTCGCGAACCCGCGCAACGCGGCCGCCGGCAGCCTGCGCCAGAAGGACCCGCGCGTCACGGCGAGCCGCCCGCTGTCGCTGACGATCCACGGCATCGGCGCCCGCGAGGGCTGGGAGCCCGAGAGCCAGAGCGCGGCCTATGAGCAGCTCGCCGCCTGGGGCCTGCCGGTCTCGCCGTACTACGAGGTGTTCGACGACCTCGACGGCGCGCTCTCCTACATCGCGCGCTGGGGCGAGCACCGGCACGACGTCGTCCACGACATCGACGGCGTCGTGGTGAAGGTCGACCAGGTGCCGCTGCAGCGTCGGCTCGGCGCGACCAGCAGCGCCCCGCGCTGGGCGATCGCGCACAAGTACCCGCCGGAGGAGGTGACGACCGAGCTGCACGACATCCGGGTCAACGTCGGCCGCACCGGGCGCGTCACGCCCTTCGCGTACATGGAGCCGGTGCAGGTCGGCGGCGTGATGGTCAAGCTCGCGACGCTGCACAACCAGGACGAGGTCAAGCGCAAGGACGTCCGCATCGGCGACACCGTCGTCGTGCGCCGCGCCGGAGACGTCATCCCCGAGGTCGTCGGGCCGGTCGCCGGACTGCGCGACGGGACCGAGCGCGAGTTCGTCATGCCGACGCACTGCCCCGAGTGCGGCAGCGAGCTCGGCCGCCCCGAGGGTGAGGTGGACATCCGCTGCCCCAACACGGTGTCCTGCCCGGCGCAGCTGCGGGAGTCGGTCTTCCACTTCGCCGGCCGCGGCGCGATGGACATCGACGGGCTCGGCTACGAGACGGCGATCGCGCTGCTGCAGGCCGGCCGGCTGACCGACGTCGGTGGCGTGTTCCACCTGACCGAGGAGTCCTTCGACGGGCTGCGCGGCTTCGGGCCGAAGAAGCGCGAGCAGATCCTGCGCGGCGTCGAGGCCGCCCGCGACCGGCCGCTGTGGCGGCTGCTCGTCGGGCTGTCCGTCCGGCACGTCGGCCCGACCGCGGCGCAGGACGTCGCCCGCCACTTCCGCACTCTCGACGCGATCATGGCGGCGACGCCGGAGGAGCTGGCCGCCGTCGAGGGCGTCGGCCCGGTCGTGGCGCAGGCGCTGGCCGCGTGGTTCCAGGACCCGCGGCACCGCGAGATCGTCGAGCGGATCCGCGCCGGGGGCGCCCGCACCGAGGACGAGGGCGCCGAGGATGGCCCCCGCCCGCTCGAGGGCGTCACCGTGGTGGTCACCGGCACGCTCGCCTCGTACAGCCGCGACGGCGCCACCGAGGCGGTGCAGGCGCTCGGCGGCAAGGTCAGCGGCAGCGTCAGCAAGAAGACCGACTTCGTCGTCGTGGGCACCGACCCGGGCACCAGCAAGTACGACAAGGCCGTCAAGCTCGGTGTCCCGATGCTCGACGACGCCGGGCTCACCGCTCTGCTGGAGCAGGGCCCGGGCGCTGCCCGCGCCCTGGCCGTGGCCCCGGAGGGCTCAGGCTCGGAGTAGTTCCTGCCGAGGGTCCGACGGAGGGCGCAACGGGGCGCCCCGCGGGAAGTCGGGCGGTGACGTGGCAGCACCCTCTCCCGTCCTGCCGCCGGACAGCCGGAACGACTTCACCGGCCGCCGGGAACGCCTGTTCCGCCGCTACGTCGCGGCCGTGTCCGTCGTCGGCCTGGCGCTGCTGCCGGTCTCGGTGATGTGCCTGCGGCCCGGCGAGGTGCTGTCGCTCGAGCCGGCCTTCTGGGCCCTGTGCGCGCTGCTCGTGCTCACCGAGGTGAGGCCCATCTTCACGGCGGGTGCGCGGGACCAGAACGGCCTGCAGCTGTCGACCAGCTTCGTCTTCGCGCTGCTGCTGCGCTACGGGCTGCCGATCGCGATCCTCGTCCAGGCGCTGGCGACCATCGTGGCGGACGTCGCCCGGCGCAAGGCGCCCTGGCGCACCGCCTTCAACATCGCGCAGTTCTCGTTGTCGTGGACCGCCGCCTCCGCCGTCATGTACCTCGCCGGGCAGGAGGCGACGGTGGGGGAGCCGCTCGACCTGATGACCGGCAACCTGGTCGCGGCGGGCCTCGGCGGCTCCACCTACTTCGTCGTCAACCAGCTGCTCGTCGGCGTCGCGCTGTCGCTCAAGACCGGCCAGCCGACGTGGCGGCTGATCCGCGCAGACCTGTCGTACGAGTCAGCCACGAACGGCGCCCTGCTCGCGCTGTCGCCGCTCGTCGCGATCGTCGTCGAGCGCGGGACGGCCTTCCTCCCGCTGCTCCTGCCGCCGCTGCTCGCCGTCTACCGCGTCGCCTCGATCTCGCTGGAGCGCGAGCAGCAGGCGCTCACCGACGCGCTGACCGGACTGCCGAACCGCACCCTGCTGACCACCCGCACCGCCGACTCCCTCGTCGAGTCCGGCGACGCTGGGACGGCCCTGCTGCTCGTCGACCTCGACCGCTTCAAGGAGATCAACGACACGCTCGGGCACCACGTGGGCGACCGCTTCCTGCAGGTCATCGCCAAGCGCCTGGCGGCGGCCGTACGACCGAGCGACACGGTCGTGCGCCTCGGCGGCGACGAGTTCGCGATCCTGCTGCCGGCCACCGATGCGGTCGCCGCCGAGGACACCGCCCGACGTCTGCAGGACACCGTCTGCGCGCCGATCGTGCTGGAGGGCCTGCAGGTCGACGTCGACGCGAGCATCGGCATCGCCGTGGCGCCGCAGCACGGCACGGACCTCGACGCGCTGCTGCAGCACGCCGACGTCGCGATGTACCTCGCGAAGGAGACCGGCAGCGGCGTCGAGCAGTACGACGCGACCCGCGACCGCAACACCACCTCCCGGCTGGTGATGCTGGGGGAGCTGCGCCGGGCGCTGGCCGAGGGCGAGCTCGAGGTGCACTACCAGCCGCAGGCCGAGCTGACCTCCGGTCGCGTGACCGGCGTCGAGGCGCTGGTGCGCTGGCGGCACCCGGAGCGCGGCCTCGTGCCGCCGGACGACTTCGTGCCGCTCGCCGAGAGCAGCGGCCTGATCGAGACCCTGACCCGGCACGTCATCGACGTCGCGGTGGCGCAGGTCGCGGCCTGGCGCGCCGAGGGGCTGCACCTCAAGGTCGCCGTCAACGTCAGCGTGCGCGACCTGTCCGGCACCGCGCTGGTCGGCAGCGTCCGCGACGCCCTGCAGCGGCACGGCGTGCCGTCGCACTCCCTGCTGCTGGAGGTCACGGAGGGCTCGCTGTTCGCCGAGTCGCACCGCGCGGCCACCACGCTGCGGCTGCTCGACGAGCTGGGCGTCTGCCTCGCGCTGGACGACTTCGGCACCGGCTGGTCGAGCCTGGGCCACCTGCGCCGGCTGCCGGTGCAGGAGCTGAAGGTGGACCGGTCGTTCGTCCAGCGGATGTGCGAGGACGCCCGCGACACGGCCATCGTGCGCAGCGTCGTCGACCTCGGCGTCGGCCTCGGGATGCGCGTCGTGGCGGAGGGCGTCGAGGACGCGGCGACCTGGGCGATGCTGCAGGAGATGGGCTGCGACGAGGCGCAGGGCTGGCTGCTGTCGCGCGCCGAGCCGGCGTCGGTGCTCACGCCGTGGCTGCAGGAGCGGCACAGCCGGCTGGACGCCGTCCGGCGCCAGCCCGTACGTCCGGCTTGACGGTCGTGCCGGCTAGGCGCTGACGGTCGCCGTCACGGTCGCCACGATCCCGGCCAGGTGGCTCAGCCGCAGCACCTCCGACCCGCGGAAGCGCGGCCCGCCCGGCCGCCCCACCAGCACGACCCGGTCCGGCGAGCCGACCGGCGCGGCGACCAGCTCGGTCCCCAGCACCTCCCAGCGCTCGGGCACCCACGGCTCGGCGGGCTCCAGCCGGCGTGCCGAGGACAGCGGCAGCCACGGCAGGTCGAGGTCGCCCACCTCCGGCGCGCCCGCGGAGGCGTGCAGCACCGTGGGGCCGGCCTCCAGCAGCAGCGCCCAGCCGGCCCGGAAGACGCCCGGCGCGTGGGCGACCAGCAGCGACCCTGCCGCTGCGGGCTCGGCGGCCAGCGCGTCGACCAGCTCCAGGTCGCGGTGCAGGTCCGAGCCGCCGTAGTACGGCCGGAGCGACTCGACGACGACGCCGTCGACGGACTGGGCGCTGGTGATGAGCGCGTCGGCGAGGCCGCCGGGCGGGAGCGAGACGACCAGGTCGTCCACGGCGCCGTCGGGGCCGCGCTCGACGACGTCCAGCGACAGGATGTCGGCGCCGCACGAGCCGAGGGCGGTGGCGACCGCGCCGAGCATGCCCGGGCGGTCGGGCAGCACGAGCCGCAGCAGGTAGGACATCGGACTCCTCTCGTGGACCACGAGCATCGGTGGCCCCCGTTGCGAGGACGTTGCGTACCCGTGCCGGCGCGGGAAACGCGCGGGCGCAGCGACCCTAGACTCGGCCCACCCCGCCCGTCCCTGCCGAGGAGCCGCATGCCCGAGATCACCCGCGAGGAGGTCGCGCACCTCGCGCGCCTGTCGCGGCTGGCCCTGGACGACCACGAGCTCGACGGCCTGGCCGCGCAGCTCGACGTCATCCTCGGAGCCGTCGCCCAGATCTCGGAGGCGACCGACGCCGCCGACGTCCCGCCGACCACCCACGCGGTCCCGGTCGAGAACGTGCACCGGCCCGACGTCGTCACGCCGTCGCTGCCGCGCGAGGACGCGCTCGCGGGAGCGCCCGCTGCCGAGGACGGCCGCTTCCGCGTGCCCCGGATCCTGGACGAGGAGTGACCACCGACCTGACCCGCCTGAGCGCGGTCGAGACCGCGGCCGCCATCGCTGGCCGCGACACCAGCGCGGTGGAGGTCGACGCAGGCGCACCTGGACCGCATCGCGGCCGTCGACGGCGACGTGCACGCCTTCCTGCACGTCGACGCCGAGGGTGCGCTCGACCAGGCCCGCCGCGTCGACGCCGGCGAGGTCACCGGCCCGCTGGCCGGCGTCCCGCTCGCGCTCAAGGACGTCATCGTCACCAAGGGCGTGCCGACCACCGTCGGCTCGCGCATCCTCGAGGGCTGGGTCCCGCCGTACGACGCGACCGTCACGGAGCGGCTGCGCGCCGCCGGCGTCGTCGTGCTCGGCAAGACCAACATGGACGAGTTCGCGATGGGCTCCTCGACCGAGCACAGCGCCTACGGCCCGACGCACAACCCGTGGGACCTCACCCGGATCCCGGGCGGCTCCGGCGGCGGCTCGGCCGCGGCCGTCGCGGCGTACGAGGCCCCGCTCGCGATCGGCACCGACACCGGCGGCTCGATCCGCCAGCCGGCCGCCGTCACGGGCACCGTCGGCGTCAAGCCGACCTACGGCGGCGTCTCCCGCTACGGGCTCGTCGCGTTCTCCAGCAGCCTCGACCAGGCGGGCCCCTGCGCGCGCACCGTCCTCGACGCCGCGCTGCTGCACGAGGCCATCGCCGGTCACGACCCCCGCGACTCCACCAGCATCGACAAGCCGGTCCCGCCGGTCGTGGAGGCCGCGCGCAGGCAGGACGTGAAGGGCCTGCGCGTCGCGGTCGTGAAGGAGCTGTCCGGCGAGGGCTACGAGGCCGGCGTGCAGGAGCGGTTCGACGAGGCGGTGGCGCTGCTGCAGGAGCTCGGCGCCACGGTGACCGAGGTGAGCTGCCCGCACTTCCGCTTCGCGCTGCCGGCCTACTACCTGATCGCCCCCTCGGAGGCGTCCTCGAACCTGGCCCGCTTCGACAGCGTGCGCTACGGCCTGCGCGTCGGCGACGACGGCGTGAACAGCCTCGAGGAGGTCATGTCGCAGACGCGTGCGCAGGGCTTCGGCGCCGAGGTGAAGCGCCGCATCATCCTCGGCACCTACGCGCTGTCGAGCGGCTACTACGACGCCTACTACGGGCAGGCGCAGAAGGTCCGCACCCTCATCACGCGGGACTTCCAGGCCGCGTTCGAGCAGGCCGACGTGCTCGTCTCGCCGGCCGCGCCGACGGTGGCGTTCCCGCTCGGGGCCAAGCTCGACGACCCGCTCGCGATGTACCGCCAGGACCTCGCGACCATCCCGTCCAACCTGTACGGCGGCCCCGCGATGTCGCTGCCGGCGGGCTTGTCCGAGGGCCTGCCGGTCGGCCTGCAGGTGATGGCGCCGACCATGCGCGACGACCTGCTCTACCAGGTGGGCGGCGCCCTGGAGGCTGCCCTCCTGGACCGCTGGGGCGGCCCGCTGCTCGCCCAGGCGCCGGAGCTCGCGCGTGCTTGACACCGTCAGCGTCGAGCGCGTCGTGCAGGCCTCGCCGGAGGAGGTCTTCGAGCTGCTGGCCACGCCGAGCCGGCACCGCGAGATCGACGGCAGCGGCACCGTGCGCGGCACCTGCAGCGGCCCGGACCGGTTGAGCGCCGGCGCCGTCTTCGGCATGGACATGCGCATGGGCGCGCCGTACCAGATGACCAACACCGTCGTGGAGTTCGAGGAGGGGCGCCGCATCGCGTGGCAGCCCAGGCCGACGAACACGCTGGCGGCGAAGGCCATCGGCGGGCGGATCTGGCGCTACGAGCTCGAGCCCGTCGACGGCGGCACGCGCGTGCGCGAGACGTGGGACATCAGCCAGGAGCGGGTCCCGCCGCTGCTGTGGGCCCTGCGCAGCCTGACGAGGATCAGCATCGAGCGCACGCTCGACCGGCTCGCGGCGCGCTTCTCCTAGAGCTCCACCAGCCGCGCGCTCGGCTCGCCGCTCACCTGCACGCGGGTGACGAGCGCGATCTCCAGCCAGTCGTGGGCGTCCATGCCGCCACCCGCCGCGAACGGCCGGCTCGTCGCGACGCGCGTCAGTGACGCGACCGCCTCGTCGAGCAGGCCGACGTCCCCGCGCGCGCGACCGGCGGCGAGCAGCGCGACGTCGCGGTGCCGCTGCCCGGCCGGTCCGGCGGCGACGCGCGGTGCTGACTGCAGCGCCCCCTCGTCGTCTCCGAGCAGGAAGCAGGTGTCGACGAGCGTCCCGGTGCCGGTGCTCGAGTCCAGGTCGGCGACCACCTCCTCGCGCAGCCGCTCCAGCAGCGCTTGCGCCCGCGCGTCGCCGGCGAGCCGGTAGAGGTTCGCCGGCGTCTGCAGGCTGGGCGGCCCGCTCACCGCGCGCAGGTAGGCGTCCGCCGCCGCCCGCAGGTCGTCCAGCCCGCACCGCTCGCCGAGCAGGCGCCGGAGCTTGCCGCGCGCGGCCAGGTGGGACCAGGCCTCCGGACGCCGCTCCAGCAGGCGCTCCACCCGCAGCAGCGCCGCCTCGACGACGTCGCGGGGGAGGGCCAGCACGAGCACGGCAGGACGCTACGCGGCCGCCACTAGGCTCGGTGGCATGACGACCACCGCACCCGCGCCCGTCCCGTACGCGGAGGCGCTCGAGGAGTTCGAGCCGGTCATCGGCCTGGAGACCCACGTCGAGCTCGGCACCGCCAGCAAGATGTTCTGCGGCTGCGACACCACCTTCGGCGCGGAGCCGAACACCCACGTCTGCCCGGTCTGCCTCGGCCTGCCGGGCGCGCTGCCGGTCGTCAACGCGCAGGCGATCGAGTCGACGATCCGCATCGGCCTGGCGCTGCACTGCGAGATCGCGACCTGGTGCCGCTTCGCGCGCAAGAACTACTTCTACCCGGACATGCCGAAGAACTTCCAGACCTCGCAGTACGACGAGCCGCTGTGCACCGACGGCTACCTCGACGTCGAGGTGGAGGGGGAGACCGTCCGGATCCCGATCGAGCGGGTGCACCTCGAGGAGGACACCGGCAAGTCGCTGCACGTCGGCGGCGCGACCGGCCGCATCCACGGCGCCTCGCACTCGCTCGTCGACTACAACCGCGCCGGCATCCCGCTGGTCGAGATCGTCACCAAGCCGGTCACCGGCACCGGCGCGATGCCGGCCGAGGTCGCCAAGGCCTACGTCACCGAGCTGCGCGACGTCCTGCGCGGCCTCGGCGTCTCGGACGTGCGGATGGAGCAGGGCTCGCTGCGCTGCGACGTGAACGTCTCGCTCAACAAGCCGGGCGACGACTGGGGCACCCGGTCCGAGACCAAGAACGTGAACTCGCTGCGCTCGGTCGAGCGGGCGGTGCGCTCCGAGGTCGAGCGGCAGGCCGGCCTGCTGCGCGCCGGCGAGCGGATCGTGCAGGAGACGCGGCACTTCCACGAGGACACCGGCATGTCGACGTCCGGCCGCTCCAAGGAGGAGGCGACCGACTACCGCTACTTCCCCGAGCCCGACCTCGTGCCGGTCGCCCCGGACACCGCCTGGGTCGCGTCGCTGCGCGCGGCCCTGCCGGAGGCGCCGAGCGTGCGCCGTCGCCAGCTCACCGTCGAGCTCGGCCTGTCCGAGCTGGACAGCCAGGCGATGGTCAACGCCGGCGTGCTCGACGTCGTGCTGGCCACCGTCGAGGCGGGCGCCCCCGCCGCCGAGGCGCGGAACTGGTGGCTCGGCCACCTGGCGCAGGCCGCCAACAGCCGGGGCGTCGAGGCCGCCGAGCTGCCCATCGCTCCCGCGGACGTCGCCCGTGTCGTCGCGCTGGTCGCCGAGGGCGCGCTGACCGCCGGCCTGGCCCGCCAGGTCGTCGACGGCGTGCTGGCCGGTGAGGGGACGCCGGACGAGGTCGTCGCGGCGCGCGGGCTCGCCGTCGTGTCCGACGAGGGCGCGCTGGGCGAGGCCGTCGACGCCGCCCTGGCCGCCCAGCCGGACACCGCGGACAAGGTGCGCGGCGGCAAGCTGCAGGCCGTAGGCGCGCTGGTCGGCGCGGTCATGAAGGCCACCAAGGGGCAGGCCGACGCCTCGGTCGTGCGCCGCCTGCTGCTCGAGCGCCTCGGCGTCAGCGAGTAGGGCTCAGCCCGTCGCGCTGCGCCGGAGGACGGACGTGCGCGCGGCCACCGGCTCGCGCGCCTCGTCGTCGTGCGGCACGCCGGCCGGTCCGGTCGGCGGCGCCAGCGCTCCCGGCGCCAGCTCGATCGGCGGCTCCTCGCACTCCTTGAGCTCGGCGCGGTGCCGGCGCCGGGCGAGCAGGATCGCGTTGAGCTCCGCGCCGGACAGCAGCGCGACGCACAGCAGGTAGAACCAGGTCATCAGGATGAGCCCGCCACCGAGCGCGCCGAAGATGGGCGAGCTCGTGACGACCAGCTCCAGGTAGAGGTTCAGGCCGTACGACGCCGCCAGCCAGAGCAGCGCGGTCAGCAGGCCGCCCGGCAGGTCGTAGCGCCAGCGGGTGCGGCGGTTCGGCATGAGGTGGTCCATCGTCGTGGCCCACAGCACCAGGCCGGTGAACGCCACCGGCCAGCGCAGGTAGGACCACAGGAACTCGTACTCCGACCCGATGCCGATGCGCGAGAGCACGCCCTCCGCGCGGCCGAAGATGGGGCCGATGACGAGCAGCGTCACGGCGAGGGCGCCGGTCAGCACGCTGCCGAAGCCGAGCAGCAGGCCCAGCCACCGCCGGCGCCACCAGCCGCGGGTCTCGGGCACGTCGTAGGCGATGTTGACGGTGTTCACCAGCGTGGAGAAGGCCGTCGAGAGCGAGGCCAGCGCCAGCAGGGTGGCGACGGTCAGGGCGTTCGTGCCGGTCTCGAACAGCTTCTCGACGGTCGCGATGGCGCCGCCGGCGGTGTCGGTGAGCAGCCGGTCGAGGAACTCCAGCACCGCCTTCTCGACCTCGCGGGCGTTGCCCTCGCCGATGAGGTTGCCCAGCTGCCCGAGGATCGCGGCGACGACCAGCATGGCCGGGAACAGCGTCAGGACGGCGAAGAAGGCGCTCTCGGCGGCCAGCCCCAGCAGCCGGTCGCGGTCGGCCTTGTTGACCACCTCGCGCACCAGCCGGCAGAACCACAGGACCGGGTTCGTGGCCGGGGTGCGGCGGGCCTCCTGTGCGGTCGCCTCCGCACGCAGCTCGGCGTAGCGCCCGGTGACGACGTGGCTGGAGACCAGCGGCTCGGCACGTCGGCGGGGGCTCACCCGTCCAGTGTGGAGCACTCAGGCGCCCGGCACCGGGACCCTGATCACCCGGTCGTCCTCGTCGACCGGGTCGCCCCGCCCGTCCCGGTTGCTGGTGAGGACCCAGAGCGAGCCGTCCGGCGCGGCCGCTGCAGCGCGCAGCCGGCCGTAGTCGCCCTCGTACAGCGCCGTCGGCCGTCCCGGGTCGGACAGCGGGACGGACCACAGCCGCTGGCCGCGCAGCGCCGCGACGTAGAGCGTGCCGCCCACGACGGCCGCGCCGCTGGGGGAGGCCTCCGAGGTCTCCCAGGTCGTGATCGGCATCAGGAAGCGCCCGCCGCCGTCGTCCGGCCCCTCCACCTCTGGCCAGCCGCCGTTGCCGCCCGGCACGAGCCGGTTGACCTCGTCGAAGCGGTTCTGGCCGAACTCCACGGAGTACGGCTGGCCGCTCGCGTCGAAGGCCAGCCCCTGGACGTTGCGGTGCCCGCGCGAGAACACGACCGTGCTGGCCCCCGCGACCGGCCGTCCCTGCAGGTCCATCCGCAGCACCTTGCCGCCGAGCGAGGCCGGGTCCTGCGACAGCGAGCGGTCGCCGGTGTCGCCGGTGCCGGCCCAGAGGTCGCCGTCCGGGCCGATCGCGAGGCGGCCGCCGTTGTGGATCGTCCCCTTCGGGATGCCGGTCAGCAGCGGCGTCAGCGGCCCGTCCGGCTGCCGGGTCGAGAAGCTGACGATGCGGTTGTCCTGCGCCGTCGTGACGTAGAGGAAGACCCGGCCGTCGGTGGCGTACGTCGGGCTGACCGCGAGGCCGAGCAGACCGCCCTCGCCGTCCGGCCGCGCCTCCGCCACCTCGCGCACGACGACGGGCTCGCCGCCGCCGGCCGGCACGCGCAGCACCCGCGCGCGGTCCCGCTCGGTCACCAGCGCGTCGCCGTCCGGCAGGAAGCCGATGCCCCACGGGGCCTCCAGCCCGGTGACCAGCACCTGCGGCCCACCGGGCGTCGCCCCCGTCGAGGGTGCGGACGGCGCGGCCGCCGGCTCGGTGGAGCGCCGCTGCCGCTGCCGCAGCCGGTCAGCAGGACGAGGAGCAGGGGCAGGGCGCGCGCGCGTGCGGTCACGTCCGGCTCAACGGGCGGGCGAGCCGGGCCGTGCCGGGTCCGCGGGCAGCACGTCGAGAGCGAGCAGCGCGAGCGACCACTCCACGAGGTGGTCCACGCGCTCGAGCGAGCGGCCGGTCAGGCCCTCCAGGCGGCGCAGCCGGTTCAGCACGGTGTTGCGGTGGCAGTAGAGCCGGGCCGCGGTCTGGCCCGCGGAGCCGCCGGTGTCCAGCCAGGTGCGCAGCGTGTCGAGCAGGACCTTGCGCTCGTCGCCGTCCAGCGCGAGGACGCCGCCGAGCGCGCGGTGCACGAGCCGGCCGGCCAGGTCCGGCGCCGTCACGAGCAGGGCCCCGGCGAGGCGGGTGTCGAGCTCGGCGACGGCCGGCGCCCCCGGCGGCAGCGCGCGCAGCACCGTCTCGGCGAGCCGGTGCGCGCCGTCGACCTCGGCCAGGCCGTCCACGACGGGGGAGACGCCGGCGCGCAGCCCGCCCAGCGACTCGAGGGCCGCCACGAGGTCGGCCGGCTCCTGCGCGCCGAGCGCGACCAGGCCGATGTCGCGGTCGGTGCGGGTGCGCCAGGCGCAGCGGTAGCCCCGTGCGCGCAGGGCGGTGCCGAGGTCCGCCCCGAGCTCCTCGCCGGCGAGGACGACGACGGCGTACCGCCCGTGCTCGGGCAGGTCGAGCGCCGCGGACGCGTCCGCCGCCAGCGCCCGGTCGGTGCCCCGGCCCTCCAGCAGCGCGTCCACGAGCGCGTCCCGGCGGCGGTCGTCGCGGCGTGCGAACTCCGCCTCGGTGGAGCGGTAGGCGTCGGCGACCGTCGAGCTGAAGACGTCGACCAGCTCCCACACCTCGGTCGCCGCGTCGACCAGCCCCTCGACGCCACCACCGCCGCGCCTGGCCTCGGCGACCAGCGCCTCCCAGATGATGCGGAAGCCCACCCGGTAGGCGTGCAGCACCGACTCGAGCGGCATCCCCTGCTCGGCGCGGCGGCGGCCGGTGGCGCGCGGTGCGTCGAAGGGGTCGGTCCGCGGGTCGGTGTCGCCGGTGAGCGACTGCAGGATCCGCAGCAGGTTGTCGTGGCAGGAGCGCTGCAGGTCGTCGCGCGGCGTCCGACCCGGACCGGAGTACGACGGGTCCTCGCTCAGGATCGCCTCGACCAGGCGTGTCGGTCAGCTCGTCGAGCCGCTCGACGACGGCCTTGCCGAGCACGGCCACCGCGGGGGAGGCCGTGGGCGGCAGGTGCTTCTCGGCCGGCACGTCGCGACGGTACGCCTGCCCGCGGAGGTGCGCGATCTTGGGCGCGGGGGCCACGATGGCGCCGTGCGCACCCGAGCCGTCGCCTGCCTGCTGCTCCTCGGCGTGCTGCTCGGGGGGCTGGTCGGGGCGCTGCCCGCGCAGGCGCACGAGGCCGACCCGCGCATCGTCACGACGCTGGACGACGTCGTCCCCCCGCTGCCCGCGGACGTCGTCGTGCAGGTGCAGGCGGGCATCGCGACGCAGCTGGTCGCCAGCAACCCGACCGACGTGCCGATGGAGGTGGTCGGCACGAACGGGCGGGCGTTCCTGCGGCTGAGCAGCGCCGGGGTCTTCGCCGACGTCGGCACCCAGGAGTTCTTCACGACCAGCAACCCCAACGGCGCAGCACCCGGCAGCGCGCAGGACGGGCCGGTGCGCTGGGTGCGCGTCAGCGCGGGCAGCTCGTGGGGCTGGTACGACCACCGGCTGCACCCGGACCGGCTGGCCGCGCCCGAGGACGAGCAGCGCGAGGCGCGGCTCGGCGGCTTCGAGGTGCCGCTGCGCTACGGCAGCACGGAGGCGCTGGCGCGCGGCACCGTGCGGTTCCGGCCGCTGCTCGGCAGCTTCCTCGTGTCGGCGGACCCGGCGCCGGCTGCGCTCACGGTGCAGGCGCTGCCCGGTCGGCTGCCGGGCGTCTTCCTCGCCGCGCCCGCCGGGGTGGACGTGGCGGTGGCCGGCCGCGACGGCGAGCCCTTCCTGCGCATCACCGACGCGGGTGTCGAGGTCAACGAGCGCAGCCGCACGCACGTCGAGGACCGGCAGGCGCGCGGGCAGGTCGCCGAGCCGCCGTCGACGACGCCGGCGTTCCGGCTGGTCGCGCCGGGCGCTCGCTCGTACACGTGGCTCGACGCGCGGCTGCGCTACCCGGACGACCTGCCGCCGGAGCCGGCGCTGCGCGCGGACGGGCCCACGCGCGTGGAGCAGTGGCGCGTGCCGGTGCAGGTGGACGGCCGCCCGGCGGCCCTCACCGGTGCCATCAGCTGGGTGCCGGAGGCGTCGGCGGCCGCCCAGGTCAGCGGCCGCAGCGCGCCGGAGGAGGGGCGCAGCCTGCTGCTGCCGCTGCTCGGCGGCGGCGCGCTGGTCGTGCTCGCCGGTGCGGTGCTCGCGCTGCGAACCCGACGGGGCGCACAAGCCGGAGCCTGAACCGGTGTGCCGGGTCACACGAAACACGGATGTACCGCGAGGCAGCGGGAGGAACGCCGCGCTGCGTCGTATCAGGAGGTGGAACGACCACTCAGGCATGACCCCCTGGAGGACCCCGTGCGCCGAACACCTGCCAGCCTGCTGGCCCTGACCCTGCTCGCGACGGGCGCGCCCGCCGCGTTCCTCGCCGGCCCCGCCGCTGCCGCCGACCCGTCGAGCACGGGCCTGTTCTCAGCCCCCTTCGAGGAGGCCGGGGAGCGCTGCAGCACGAGCGCGGACGGCGAGCTGACCTGCAAGCCCGCCGCGGGCTCGGTCGGCGTGCTGCCCAACGGCAAGATCGTCTACTGGGACGCCCTGGACTCCATCCAGGAGGCGCAGCTCAACGGCGTCGCGGAGTTCGGCCACCAGGCGCGCAACGACATGGCGCGCGTGCTCGACCTGCGCGGCGCCAAGCCCACCTGGACCAAGAGCGACCCGAACACCTCGGTGCCCGAGACGGGCAACGACGGCAAGGAGTTCCTCCCGGGCCCGCTGCACAACAACGACGAGAAGCGCAACGACGGCGACCTGTTCTGCTCGGACCAGATCTTCCTGGCCAACGGCGACATCCTCGACGTCGGCGGCACGTCCTACTACCAGGAGCCGGGCATCCCGGGGATGCCGACGTACGGCGTCGTCGAGCTCGAGGGCCTGAAGAACAGCCGCATCTACGACACCGAGACCAACACCTGGAAGGCCAGCGGCCAGATGACCTACGGGCGCTGGTACCCGCAGATCGTCACGCTGCCGGACAGCAAGGTGATGGCCTTCTCCGGCGTCACCAAGCTCATCAAGCCGGTGTACCAGGACCGCCCGGCCGACTCCGGCCGCAACGTCACGCAGTCCGAGGTCTACGACCCGAAGACCGGCAGCTGGAGCGTCGACGGCGGCAGCAAGAGCCTCCCGCTGTACCCGCGCCTGCACCTGCTCCCGAACGGCCACGTCTACTACGACGCCGGCGGCCAGACGTTCAACCCGGCCGGCCAGGCCTACGACGAGGCGCTCTGGAACACCGCCGCGTCGTACGACCCGAAGACGCACCAGTGGCGCGACCTCGGCCTGCCGCAGTTCGGCAACGGGCTGGTCGGCTTCCGCGGCTCGGCGTTCAGCCAGATGCTGCCGCTGAAGCCCAACGCCAAGGGCGAGTACGACACGGTCGACGTGCTGTCCGCCGGTGGCGTCTACGGCGTCTCGCCCGGCACCTACGTCGGCACCGACACCTCGACGCTCAACACCCTGACGATCGGCGCGGACGGGGCCGAGACGTTCAGCAGCAAGAGCACCGGTGCGCTGAACAACCCGCGCTGGTACTCCACCGGCGTGACGCTGCCCACCGGTCAGGTCATCGCCTTCAGCGGCGCCGACCGCGACGAGGTCGTCGCCCCCGGCTCGGGCACGCCGGTGCGGACCCCCGAGATGTACGACCCGAAGACCGGTGAGTGGACCGAGCTGGCCGGCCAGAGCAAGGGCCGGACCTACCACAACACCGCGACGCTGCTGCCCGACGGCCGCGTCCTCGTCGGCGGCCACGCGCCCATCGTGACCGGCTACGCCCGGAGCACCGACGCGCTCGAGCAGAACCTCGGCTTCTCCAACCCGAACCGCGACCCGTCGTTCGAGGTCTTCAGCCCGCCGAACCTGTTCTACGGCCCGCGCCCCGTCATCACCGGCGTGAAGCCGGCCGTCGACCGCGGTCGCACCCTCGAGATCGCGACGCCGGACGCGCGCACCGTCAGCTCGGTCGCCCTCGTCCGCAACACCGCGATGACGCACCTCGTCGACGCCGACCAGCGCACAGTCCTGCTGCCCGTCGTGAAGCGCTCTGCCGGGTCGGTCACGGTCGCCGTCAGCGACAACGCCGCGGTGCTGCCGGACGGGCCGTACCAGCTGTTCGTCAACAAGCAGTACGCCAAGGGCGAGACGCCGTCGGTCTCCCGCCAGGTCTTCGTCGGCACCGTGCCGGCCGAGCTCGCCGACGACGTGGCGCGCAACAACGCCACCGCCACGGCGCAGGAGGTCAGCCAGCGCAACCAGGCGCAGCAGGCTGCCGCCAAGGACAAGGGCAAGAAGAAGGGCCAGGGCAAGGGCGGCCGCAGCGGCAAGGGCGCGGCGCCGTCCGTCGCGGTCGTCGCCGGCGCCCCGGCCGTCCGCCCCGTGGAGCCGGTCTCGACCGAGCTCCGCTCCAGCAGCACGTCGTGGAGCAGCCCGCTCCCGCTGGCCGGGCTCGCGCTGTCGTCACTGGTCGGCGGGGCGCTCGTGCTGCGCCGCCGGCGCGCGACCCCCTAGCAGCGCCCCCTCCGCAGCCCCACGACCGCACCCGGTCGTGGGGCTGCGGCGCGTCCGGGGTCAGACCGCGAGGTCGCTGCGGCGCGCGAGCTCACCCAGGGCGGCGTGCACCAGCCCGGGGTGCTCCAGCGGCAGGAAGTGGCTGCCCGGCAGGACCGTCACCTCGGCGTGCGGGATGCGCGCAGCGGTGGCCGTCACGTCGTGCATCGAGGTCAGCACGTCGTGCTTGCCCGCGACCAGCGTCACGGGGCACTGCACGAACGACAGGTCCATCGGCTGGTGCTCGGCGGCCGCGACGGCCAGCTGCATGTACCAGCCCCAGTCCTGCCGGACGAACTCCTCGAGCATCGGCACGAGCACGTCCGGGGCGGCGCCCGGCAGCATGAACCCGGAGTGGCTCAGCAGCCACGCCGTCCGGCGGTCCATCGGCAGCCTCGGCGCGAGCCAGGTCAGCGCCGGGCCGGCCAGCCGGGAGGCCTTGGCGGTGCGGGTCGCGATCGGGTGCCGCAGCCGGCGCGGGATGCGCAGCGGGCCGCCCATCGTGGCGAAGGTGCCGCCCGGCACGCCGGCCACCGCGAGCAGGCCGGCCACGCGGTCGGGGTGCCGCTCGGCCAGCTCGAAGCCGATGTTGACGCCGACCGACCAGCAGGCCACCAGGGCGCGCTCGACCCCGCGCGCGTCCATCAGCGCGACGGCGTCCTCGACGTGGTGCTCCACCCGGATGCGGCTGCGGTCGGCCGGCCGCTCGGACCCGAAGGTCCCGCGCTGGTACCACGTCAGCGTCCGGTAGCCGCTGTCCCCGGCGACCAGCGCGGGCCACGCGGCCGGCACGGTGCCGAGCCCGTTGGACAGCAGCAGCGGGGGCCCGTCGCCGTCGCCCGCCCAGCCGCGGAGCACGGTCCCGTCGGCGCTGGGGAAGTGGAAGGTCGTCGGCACGCGACGACCCTAGGGCTGCTCCCGCGGGGCCAGCTCCAGCAGCCGGGGGAGCGACCGGCGCGGCAGCGCGGTCAGGACCAGCGGGCGGCCGCTCCGGCGCAGCAGCCGCACCGGCCCGCGCCGCGGCACGTCGAAGCCCTCCACGTCGTCCCACGCCAGCCGCTGCGGCCGCAGGCCGTTGCACACCTGCACGCCCACGGGCGCGACCAGCACGTGGGCGCGCAGCACCCAGGCGGCGCACGCCAGCGGCAGGAGGACCACCCACGCGAGCGCCGCGCTCGACGCGGCGACCGGGATGCTGCCGAGCAGGAAGACCATCACCGGCAGCAGCGCGATGCGCTCCGGGCCGAAGCGGACCGGCTTCTCCGTCACGGCTCGAGCCTGCCACTGCTCGCCTACCCTTGCCGCGTGACCACGTCCAGCCGCAAGCCCCGCAGCACCGACGTCACCGAGGGCGACCACCGCGCGCCCGCCCGCGCGATGCTGCGCGCCGTCGGCATGACCGACGACGACATGGACAAGCCGCAGATCGGCATCGCCTCGTCCTGGAACGAGATCACCCCCTGCAACCTGTCGCTGCAGCGGCTGGCGCAGGCGGCCAAGGAGGGCGTGCGCGCCGCCGGTGGCTTCCCGATGGAGTTCGGGACCATCTCGGTGTCCGACGGCATCTCCATGGGCCACGAGGGCATGCGCGCGTCGCTGGTGTCCCGCGAGGTCATCGCCGACTCCGTCGAGACCGTCATGTTCGCGGAGCGGCTCGACGGCTCGGTGACGCTCGCCGGCTGCGACAAGTCGCTGCCCGGCATGCTGATGGCGGCAGCGCGGCTCGACCTCGCGAGCGTCATGCTCTACGCCGGCTCGACCCTGCCCGGCAAGCTGGCCGGCCTGAACGGCGTCGACCGCGACCTCACCATCATCGACGTCTTCGAGGGCGTCGGGGCGCTCGCGCGCGGCCTCATCACCAAGGAGGAGCTCGACGCGATCGAGAAGGCGACCTGCCCCGGCCAGGGCGCCTGCGGCGGCATGTACACCGCCAACACGATGGCCAGCGCCGGCGAGGCGCTGGGCATGTCGCTGCCCGGCAGCGCCGCCCCGCCGGCGGTCGACTCCCGCCGCGACGCGTTCGCCGTCGCATCGGGCGAGGCGGTCGTGCGGATGGTCGACGCCGGCATCACCGCGCGGCAGATCATGACCAAGGAGGCGTTCGAGAACGCCATCACCGTCGTCATGGCGCTCGGCGGCTCGACCAACGCCGTCCTGCACCTGCTGGCCATCGCGCACGAGGCCCGCGTCGAGCTCTCCTACGACGACTTCTCGCGCATCGCCGTGCGCGTGCCGCACCTGGCCGACGTGAAGCCGTTCGGCCGCTACGTCATGACCGACATCGACCGCGTCGGCGGCATCCCGGTCGTCATGAAGGCGCTGCTCGACGTCGGTCTGCTGCACGGCGACGTGCTCACCTGCACCGGGCGCACGATGCGCGAGAACCTCGAGGAGCTCGACGTCCCGCCCCTCGACGGCGACGTCCTGCGCGCGCTCGAGAACCCGATGCACCGCACCGGCGGCATCTCGATCCTGCACGGCTCGCTCGCCCCCGAGGGCGCCGTCGTCAAGAGCGCCGGCTTCGACGCGCAGGTCTTCGAGGGCGACGCCCGCGTCTTCGACGGCGAGCAGGGCTGCATGGACGCCGTGGTCGACGGGACGCTCAAGACCGGCGACGTCTGCGTCATCCGGTACGAAGGCCCGAAGGGCGGCCCGGGCATGCGCGAGATGCTCATGGTCACCGGCGCCATCAAGGGTGCGGGGCTGGGCAAGGACGTGCTGCTGCTCACCGACGGGCGCTTCTCCGGCGGCACGACCGGGCTGTGCATCGGGCACGTGGCGCCCGAGGCGGCCGACGGCGGGCCGATCGCCCTCGTGCAGGACGGCGACCGCATCCGGCTCGACCTCGAGACCGGCACCCTCGACCTGCTGGTCGACGTCGAGGAGCTCGAGCGCCGGCGTGCGGGGTGGAAGCCGCTGGAGCCGCGCTACACGACGGGCGTGCTCGGCAAGTACGCCAAGCTCGTCGGCTCGGCCGCCCAGGGTGCGATCACCGGCTGAGAGCGCGTCCCAGCATCTGGGACGGCTGTCTCGCGCCTTGACAACGTCCCCGTGCTGACGCAGGCTGGTCGGGTGCTGACCCCCACTCGCTGCACCCTCGTAGTCCCCTAGCGCGCCTGCCGCCCCGGCAGACGCGCTCACCCCTCCGTGCTCCTGCACGAGGGGTTCTTCTTTGTCCGGACCCTGTCGAGAAGAGCCATCTGATGACCGCCCAGCCCGCCGAGAGCCTGACCGGAGCGCAGTCGCTCGTGCGCTCGCTCGAGAGCGTCGGTGCCGAGGTCGTCTTCGGCATCCCCGGCGGCGCGATCCTGCCGGCGTACGACCCGCTGTTCGACAGCAAGACGGTGCGGCACATCCTCGTCCGGCACGAGCAGGGCGGCGGCCACGCGGCCGAGGGCTACGCGCAGGCGACCGGCAAGGTCGGCGTCTGCATGGCCACCAGCGGCCCCGGTGCGACCAACCTCGTGACCCCGATCGCGGACGCCTACATGGACAGCGTGCCGCTGGTCGCCATCACCGGCCAGGTGCCCAGCGCGTCCATCGGCACGGACGCCTTCCAGGAGGCCGACATCGTCGGCATCACGATGCCGATCACCAAGCACAACTTCCTGGTGCAGCACGTCGACGACATCCCGCGCACGATCGCCGAGGCCTTCCACCTGGCCAGCACCGGCCGACCCGGCCCGGTCCTGGTCGACCTGCCCAAGGACGTGCTGCAGGCGACCGGCAGCTTCAGCTGGCCGCCGCAGCTCGACCTGCCGGGCTACCACCCGACGACCCGCCCGCACGCCAAGCAGATCCGCGAGGCCGCCCGCCTCATCGCCGCGCGCCCAGCGCCCGGTGCTCTACGTCGGCGGCGGCGTCCTCAAGGCCCGCGCGGCCGCGGAGCTGCGCGTGCTCGCCGAGCTGACCGGCATCCCGGTCGTCACCACGCTGATGGCGCGCGGCGCGTTCCCCGACAGCCACCCGCAGCACCTCGGCATGCCGGGCATGCACGGGACGGTGTCCGCCGTGACGGCGCTGCAGAAGAGCGACCTGCTCATCTGCCTGGGCGCGCGCTTCGACGACCGCGTGACCGGCAAGCTCGACTCCTTCGCCCCCGGTGCGGCCGTCATCCACGCCGACATCGACCCGGCCGAGATCGGCAAGAACCGCACCGCCGACGTGCCGATCGTGGGCGACTGCCGCGAGACCATCGCCGACCTGGTGGTCGCGGTCGGCGACCTGTACGAGGCCGGCACCCGCGCCGACCTGTCCGGCTGGTGGGCCGAGGTCGACGGGTGGCGCGAGCGCTACCCGCTGGGCTACGCCGAGCCGACCGACGGCTCGCTGGCGCCGCAGCACGTCATCACGCGCATCGGGCAGATCGCCGGCCCCGAGGCCATCTACGTCAGCGGCGTCGGCCAGCACCAGATGTGGGCCAGCCAGTTCATCTCCTACGAGAACCCCTACACCTGGCTGAACTCCGGCGGCGCCGGGACCATGGGCTACTCCGTGCCGGCGGCCATGGGCGCGAAGGTCGGCCGCCCCGAGGCGACGGTCTGGGCGATCGACGGCGACGGCTGCTTCCAGATGACCAACCAGGAGCTCGTCACCTGCGCGATCGAGGGCATCCCGATCAAGGTGGCCGTCATCAACAACGGCAACCTCGGCATGGTCCGCCAGTGGCAGACGCTCTTCTACGACGGCCGCTACTCCAACACCAGGCTGCAGAGCAAGCGCATCCCCGACTTCGTCAAGCTCGCGGAGGCGATGGGCTGCGTCGGCCTGCGCTGCGACACCAAGAGCGACGTCGACGCCACGATCGAGAAGGCGATGGCCGTCGACGACGCCCCGGTCGTCATCGACTTCGTGGTCGGCGAGGACGCGATGGTGTGGCCGATGGTGCCGGCCGGCACGAGCAACGACGAGATCCTCGCCGCACGGGACACCCGTCCCGTGTGGGACGCGAACGACGTCTGAGAGGGACGACAGACATGGCTCTCACCCGGCACACCCTGTCCGTCCTCGTCGAGGACAAGCCCGGCGTCCTGGCCCGCGTAGCCGCGCTGTTCAGCCGCCGCGGCTTCAACATCGAGTCGCTCGCCGTCGGGCCGACCGAGCACCCCACCGTCAGCCGCATGACCATCGTCGTGGCCGTGGAGGACCTGCCGCTCGAGCAGGTCACCAAGCAGCTGAACAAGCTCATCAACGTGCTCAAGATCGTCGAGCTCGACCCGACGGCCAGCGTGCAGCGCGAGCTGCTCCTGGTGAAGGTCAAGGCCGACCTGGCCAGCCGCAGCCACGTCCTCGAGACCGTCCAGCTGTTCCGCGCGAAGGTCGTCGACGTGGCCGCGGACGCGGTGACCATCGAGGCCACCGGCACCACCGACAAGCTGGCCGCGCTCATCCGCGTGCTCGAGCCGTTCGGCATCCGCGAGCTGGTGCAGTCCGGCATGGTCGCGGTCGGCCGCGGCTCGCGCTCGATGACCGGCGCCGAGCCCCGCCTCCGCAGCGCTTCCTGAACCACCCACCCCGAGAAGGAGCTCCCACCGCATGGCCGAGATCTACTACGACGACGACGCCGACCTCGGCCTCATCAGCAGCAGGAAGGTGGCCGTCCTCGGCTACGGCAGCCAGGGCCACGCCCACGCGCTGTCGCTGCGCGACTCGGGCGTCGACGTCCGCATCGGCCTGCCCGAGGGCAGCAGGAGCCGCGCGAAGGCCGAGCAGGAGGGCCTGCGGGTCGTCACGCCCGCCGAGGCCGCCGCCGAGGCCGACGTCATCATGATCCTCGCGCCGGACACGGTGCAGCGGAAGCTGTACGAGACCGACGTCGCGCCGAACCTGAAGGACGGCGACGCCCTGTTCTTCGGCCACGGCCTGAACATCCGCTTCGGCCTCATCACGCCCCCCGCGGGCGTCGACGTCGCCATGGTCGCCCCGAAGGGCCCGGGCCACCTGGTCCGCCGCCAGTTCGTCGACGGCCGCGGCGTGCCGTGCCTGGTCGCCGTGGAGCAGGACGCGAGCGGCTCCGCGCTGCAGCTGGCCCTGTCGTACGCCAAGGGCATCGGCGGCACCAAGGCCGGCGTCCTGCGCACGACGTTCAAGGAGGAGACCGAGACCGACCTGTTCGGCGAGCAGGCGGTGCTCTGCGGCGGCGCCTCCGCGCTGGTGCAGACCGGCTTCGAGGTGCTCATCGAGGCGGGCTACCAGCCCGAGGTCGCCTACTTCGAGTGCCTGCACGAGCTCAAGCTCATCGTCGACCTGATGTACGAGGGCGGCATCGGCAAGATGCGCTGGTCCATCTCCGACACCGCGGAGTTCGGCGACTACGTCACCGGGCCGCGCATCATCACGCCGGAGACCAAGAAGGCGATGCAGCAGGTGCTGGCCGAGATCCAGGACGGCACCTTCACCAAGCGCCTCATCGACGACGACGAGAACGGCGGCGTCGAGCTGGCCGCCTTCCGCAAGCAGGGCCAGGACCACCCGATCGAGAAGGTGGGCGCGCAGCTGCGCCCGATGATGGCCTGGATCGACGACGCCGGCGAGTGACCCGTCCCTGAGGTCCCCCGCCCTCTTCGTGAAGTCCCCAGCACCCCGGTGCTGGGGACTTCACGCGTTGCGGGTCAGCTGGCCGGGCCGAACCAGCCGCTCACGTCGGCGACCAGGCCGACCTCGCCGGCGTTGTTGCGCAGCCGCACGGAGCGGTTCCCGAGCTTGACCAGCACCAGGTCGGCGGCGGTCTGGCCGCGGGCCAGGTTGAGGTTGCTCACCTCCGGCGGGCTGCTGGCGGTGGCCGGGTAGACGCGCACGTCGGTGCTCGACGGTGGCGGAGACGCCGGTGACGTTGAGCACCGCCGCGGAGGCCAGGCTCGGGACCTGCGCCACGCCGCCGACCCGCAGCAGGACGGACTCGCCCGGGCCGACGGTGGTGTCCGCCGTGGAGCTGGTGCCGAGGCGGCTGCGGGTGTCGAGCGTGCGCGAGGGGTTCACCGGCCGGAACAGCGAGCCGCTGGTGCTCGCGTCGTACCAGCCGGCCACGTCGGCGAGCAGGTGCACGCCGCCGGCCTCGTTGCGCAGCCGGACCCGGCCGTTCTGCCCGATCTTCACGATGACGACGTTCGGGACGGCCGGTCCGGGGCGCACGTTGATGCTGCTGACGACTGGCGGCGTGCTGCCGCTGGCCGGCGTCGGGTAGACGCGGACGTCGGTGGACGTGGTCGCGCTGACCGCCGTCACCGTGAGGGCGACCGCGGTGGCGCCGGACGGCACGGGGCTGCTGCCGCCGGTGACGGCCAGGTCGACGACCTCGCCCGGGCCGACGCGCGTCGTGCGGGACGTGCCGACGCCGGTGCGCGTGTCGAGCAGGCGGACCGGGTCGGCGGGCGTGAACGTCGACGCGGCTGCCGGGGCGTAGAAGCCGGCCAGGTCGGCGAGCAGCGCGACGCTGCCGGCGGAGTTGCGCAGCCGGACCTTGCCGTCGTTGCCGACCGGGACGGTGACCAGGTTGGCGCGCGCGGTCCCGGCGCTGAGGTTGAGGTTCGACACCTCCGGCACCGGCGACAGGACGACGGGGGTCGGGTAGACGCGGACGTCGGTCGCCGCGGACGGCCCGACGCCGGTGACGTTGAGGACGACCGCGCGGGCGTCCGCCGGCACGCCGTTGCGGCCGGCGACCAGCAGGTCGACCACGCCGCCCGGTCCGACGCGCGCCGGACCGGACGTGCCGGTGCCGTCGCGGGTGTCGAGCACGCGCACCGGGTCGACCGCGGTGTAGCGCGAGCCGCGCAGGGCGGGCATCGCGTAGCCCATGTCGCCGAGCATGCCCATGGCGAGCTGACCGACCTCGGCGATGGACTCGCCGTTGGCGATGATCGGCGTCATCAGGCTGTTGGCGTCACCGCGCGGGTAGGTCGACTCGTCGAGGTGGCTGTACGACGTGCCCTCGACGAAGCTGCTCGGCGCGTAGAGGCGCACCTCCCGGCCGCCCGCGGCGCTGCGGGCGAGCTGGCCGGCCCAGTAGAGCTGGTTGCCGGTCAGGGCGCCGCGCAGCTCGGTCGAGCCGTCGGCCATCGACAGCAGCCGCTTGCCGCCGTTGCCCGCCTGCGCCGCGCTCGTCGCGTAGGTGAAGGTGTCGAAGGAGACGCCGCTGCGGATGCCGGTCGTGCCGTTGGCAGACCGGTCGCCGATGGTCGCGGCGCCCCCGCTCGGAACGTTCGCCGTCCCGACCAGGCCCAGGCCGTGGCCGATCTCGTGCAGCACGACGGTGCGGAAGTCGACCTGGTCCGGACCGGGGTTGCCGTCCAGGCCGAAGTAGAGGCCGGTCATCCCGGGGTTGAAGTCGGCCAGGATGTCGGGGTCCGCGGGCAGCACGTCGGTGCCGCGGCGGGCGTTGGCCAGCGCCACCGGCTCGAAGACGTCGTCGGCGTAGGTGGTCGTGCGGTTGTCGTTGCGCCGGAAGTCGACCGGCCCGGCGCCGCCGAGGATGGACGGGTCGGAGAACGTCGTGGCGGTCGCCTCGACCTCGATCGGCACGGAGGACTCGAGGGTGCGCTCCCAGACCTGCACGGCCGCCTCGAAGGCCGCCTTGGCGGCGTCGGTCCACACCGAGCCGTCCTGGCGGTAGGTCACGTTGATGGTCGAGACCGGCGCGGTGGTGAGGCTGCCGCGCGGTGCCGGCGCGGTGCCGGTCGTCGGGGCGGCCGCGGTGCGCAGGGCAGGCAGCACGTCGTTGCGGCGGACGTCGCGGCGGACGTAGCCGCGCGGCAGCTCGGTGTAGGCGCTCTGCCCGGCGGCGATGGCCGCCCGCAGGCTCACCGGCGCAGCAGGCAGGCTGTCGCGCGCGGCCGGGGCCGCGGAGGCGGCGGGCGCGGCGGCGGCCAGGGTGCCGGCGGCGAGCACCGCGGCGAGCACCCCCGCCACGAGGGGACGCCGGAGGGGACGAGCGGGCACGAGTGCTCCTGAGGGGGTGAGCAGCGGGGAGGCCCCCCGAGTCTCCCAGGTCGGCCTCGCGGACGGGGGCGAAGCCGTCAGATCGGGCAGCGTGGCGAGATCGCCCCGCCGGTACCCTCGGCCCGACGCCGCCTCCCGCGCGGGAGCCCGACCTGCCGAGGACGCCTTGACCGCCCCCACGCCCGCCTCCCGCCCCGTCGTGCTCATCGCCGAGGAGCTCGCGCCGTCCGTGATCGCGGTCCTCGGCGACGGCTTCGAGGTGCGCCACGTCGACGGCGCCGACCGGTCGGCGCTGCTGCCCGCGCTGGCCGACGCGGCCGCGGTGCTCATCCGCAGCGCGACGCAGGTGGACGCCGAGGCGCTGGCCGCTGCGCCGCGGCTGAAGGTCGTCGCCCGCGCCGGCATCGGGCTGGACAACGTCGACGTGCCCGCCGCCACCGCCCGCGGCGTCATGGTCGTCAACGCCCCGCAGAGCAACATCGTGAGCGCCGCGGAGCAGGCCGTCGCGCTGCTGCTCGCCTGCGCCCGCAACCTCGCTCCCGCCAACGCCGCCCTCAAGGCCGGCCGGTGGGAGCGCAGCCGCTGGACCGGCGTCGAGGTCGCCGACAAGGTCGTCGGCGTGGTCGGCCTCGGCCGCATCGGCGTGCTGTTCGCCCAGCGCATGTCGGCCTTCGGCACCTCGCTCATCGCCTACGACCCCTACGTCTCGCCGGCCCGTGCGGCGCAGATCGGGGTACGGCTGGTCAGCCTCGAGGACCTGCTGCGCGAGAGCGACTTCATCTCCATCCACCTGCCGAAGACGCCGGAGACCGTCGGGCTCATCGGTGAGGAGGAGCTCGCGCTCTGCAAGCCCACGGTGCGCATCGTCAACGCCGCCCGCGGCGGGCTGCTCGACGAGACGGCGCTCGCCAAGGCGCTCGAGGCGGGCACCGTCGCCGGTGCGGGGCTCGACGTGTTCGCGACCGAGCCCTGCACCGACTCGCCGCTGTTCGCGTTCGACTCGGTGGTGGTCGCCCCGCACCTGGGCGCGTCCACCGTCGAGGCGCAGGACAAGGCCGGCGTCGCCGTCGCCCGTTCGGTCCGGCTCGCCCTCGAGGGCGACTTCGTGCCCGACGCCGTGAACGTGCAGGCGTCCGGCGCCGTCGCCGAGGAGCTGCGCCCGGCGCTCCCGCTGGTCGAGAAGCTGGGCCGCGTCTTCACCGCGCTGGCCGGTGGCCTCGCGGCGAGCATGGAGGTGCAGGTCCGCGGTGAGGTGGCCGCGCTCGACGTGAGCGTGCTGCAGCTGGCCGCGCTCAAGGGCGTCTTCGCGGACGTCGTCGAGGAGCAGGTCACCTTCGTCAACGCGCCGGCCCTGGCCGCCGAGCGCGGCCTCGAGGTCGGGTTGACCACCGACCCCGAGAGCCCGGACTACCGCAACGTCGTGCGCGTGCACGGCGTGCTGCCGACCGGCGAGCTGGTCTCGGTGTCCGGCACCCTCACCGGTCCGCGCCAGGTCGAGAAGCTCGTCGAGGTCGACGGCTTCGACATCGAGCTGGTGGCCGAGAAGCACGTGCTGCTGTTCCGCTACGACGACCGGCCCGGCGTGGTGGGCGTCGTGGGTGCCCGCCTCGGCGACGCCGGCGTGAACATCGCCGGCGCGCAGGTCAGCCGCACCGAGCAGGGCGGCGAGGCCCTGATGGCGCTCACCGTCGACAGCGCCGTGCCGCACGAGGTGCTCGAGGGCCTCGCCCGCGAGATCGGCGCCGAGTCGGTGCGCTCGGTCGACCTGTCGTGAGCACCTTCGCCTCCTACGACGGCACGCGGCTGGCCTGCACCGAGACCGGCAGCGGGCCCCGCCTGGTGTGCCTGCCGGGCGGCCCGGGTCGGGCCAGCGCCTACCTGGAGGACCTCGGCGGGCTGGCGGCCGAGCGCACGCTGGTGCTGCTGGACGCCCGCGCCACCGGTCACAGCGAGGTGCCGGCCGACCCGGCCAGCCTGCGCTTCGACCGGCTGGCCGAGGACGTCGAGGCGCTGCGCGTCCACCTGGGGGAGGAGCGGCTCGACCTGCTGGGCCACAGCGCCGGCACCGTCGTCGCGCAGGCCTACGCCGCCGCGCACGGCGACCGGCTGCGCTCGCTCGTGCTCGTCACGCCGGCCGACGTGCTGCAGGGCGGCACCCGGGCCGACGTGCCGGCGATCCGCGAGCGCTTCCAGGACGAGCCCTGGTACCCCGAGGCCGCCGAGGCGCAGGCCGCACTGGCGGACGCCTCGCCGGGGGAGCGGCAGGCGCTGGAGCGGGCGGCGCGCCCGTTCTACTACGGCCGCTGGGACGAGCGGACGCAGGCGCACGCCGCCGGCGCCGACCGCCAGATGAGCAAGCGCGCCGGCCTGGGCTTCGCCGCCGGCGGCGAGCAGGTCGACGTCCCCGCGCTGCTGGCCGCCCTCGGCGCGCTGGCGGCGCCGGTGCTGGTCCTCGGCGCCGAGCGCGACGCCGCGACCGGCCTCGAGGCGGTCGAGCGCGTCGCGCGGTGCTTCCCGGCGGCGGAGACCGCGGTCGTGCCGCGCGCCGGGCACTTCCCCTGGGTGGACGAGCCGGAGGCGTTCCGCTCCGCCGTCGCCGGCTTCCTGAGTAGGGTGGGCGCGTGATCCGGTCGAGCCTCTCGCTCCTTACGGGCCGCGACGGGGCCTTCTCCTAGGCCGGCTCCCCGTCGCGGGTCCTCGTGCTGGCCGCACCCCCGCCACCGCCCCGGAGTCCCCCGTGAAGCAGCACACCCGCTACAGCCCGTTCCCCCCGGTCGAGATCGCCGACCGCACCTGGCCGAGCAGGACGATCGACCGCGCCCCGCAGTGGTGCAGCGTCGACCTGCGCGACGGCAACCAGGCCCTCATCGACCCGATGGACGCCGACCGCAAGGTGCGGATGTTCCGGCTGCTCGTCGAGATGGGCTACAAGGAGATCGAGGTCGGCTTCCCGGCCGCCAGCGCCACCGACTTCGACTTCATCCGGGTGCTCGTCGAGCAGGACCTCGTGCCGGCCGACGTGACGATCCAGGTGCTCACGCAGGCCCGTGAGGAGCTGATCGAGCGCACCGTCCAGTCGCTCGTCGGCTTCGGCGGCACCGCGCTGATCCACCTCTACAACTCGACCTCCACCTTGCAGCGCCGGGTCGTCTTCGGCCTCGACCGGGACGGCATCAGGGACATCGCCGTGCGCGGTGCGCAGTGGTGCAAGAAGTACGCCGAGGAGCTCCTCGAGGGCACCACGGTCCGCTGGCAGTACAGCCCCGAGTCCTTCACCGGCACCGAGCTCGACTTCGCGCTCGACGTCTGCGAGGCGGTCATGGACGTCTGGCAGCCGACGCCGGAGCACCCCGTCGTGCTGAACCTGCCTGCCACGGTGGAGATGTCGGTCCCGAGCACGTACGCCGACCAGGTCGAGTGGTTCCACCGCGCGCTGGGCGAGCGCCGCAGCAGCGTGGTCCTGTCGCTGCACCCGCACAACGACCGGGGCACCGCGGTGGCCGCCGCCGAGCTGGGCGTCATGGCCGGTGCGGACCGGGTGGAGGGGTGCCTGTTCGGCAACGGCGAGCGCACCGGCAACGTCTGCCTGGTCACCCTCGGCCTCAACCTGTTCAGCCAGGGCGTCGACCCGCTCATCGACTTCAGCGACATCGACGAGGTGCGGCGGACGGTCGAGCACTGCAACCAGCTGCCCGTGCACCCGCGCCACCCGTACGCCGGCGACCTGGTCTACACCGCCTTCTCCGGCTCGCACCAGGACGCCATCAAGAAGGGGTTCGAGGCGCTGGAGAAGGACGCCGCCGCCGCGGGCGTGCCCGTGCGGGAGTTCGCCTGGGGCGTGCCGTACCTGCCGATCGACCCGCTCGACGTCGGCCGGTCGTACGAGGCGGTCATCCGCGTGAACAGCCAGTCGGGCAAGGGCGGCGTCGCCTACGTCCTCAAGAACGAGCACCACCTGGACCTGCCGCGCCGCATGCAGATCGAGTTCTCCCGCGTCGTGCAGGAGGTCGCGGACGACGCGGGCGGTGAGATCTCCGGCAGCCGCATCTGGGAGCTGTACACCGGCACGTACCTCCAGCACGAGGCGCCGCTGCGGCTGGTCTCGCTTCACCTCCGCCACCGGCACGAGCGACCGCATCGAGGCGGTCGTCGAGTGGCAGGGCGAGACGCGCACGGTGGTGGGGGAGGGCAACGGCCCGATCGCCGCCTTCGTGCACGCGCTGTCCGCGCTGGAGCTCGACGTGCGGGTGCTCGACTACGCCGAGCACGCGACCGGCGCGGGCGAGGAGGCGCAGGCGGCGTCCTACCTCGAGGTGGCGGTCGGCGGGCGGGTGCTGTGGGGCTGCGGCGTCCATCCGAGCATCGTCACGAGCTCGCTGCGGGCGATCGTCAGCGCGGTCAACCGCGTCTCATAGGGTGGGACGGCGGTCCCAGGAACCTAGGCTGCCCGCATGACGAAGCTCGCGGTCATCGGTGGCGACGGCATCGGCCCGGAGGTGGTCGAGGTCGGGCTGCAGGTGCTCGACGCCGTGCTGCCCGGCGTCGAGCGCACCGACTACGACCTCGGTGCCCGGGCCTACGCGCGCACCGGGGAGGCGCTGCCGGACAGCGTGCTCGGCGAGCTGCGCGGGCACGACGCGATCCTGCTCGGCGCGATCGGCGACCCGAGCGTGCCGCCGGGGGTGCTGGAGCGCGGCCTGCTGCTGCGCCTGCGCTTCGCGCTGGACCACCACGTGAACCTGCGCCCTGTGCGGCTCTTCCCCGGCGTCAGCAGCCCCGTGGGCGACAAGCCGGTCGACATGGTCGTCGTCCGCGAGGGCACCGAGGGGCCGTACGTCGGCAACGGCGGCCGGCTGCGCGAGGGCACACCCCACGAGGTCGCGACCGAGGTCAGCCTCAACACGGCGTACGGCGTGGAGCGGGTGGTCCGGGACGCGTTCACCCGGGCGCAGGCGCGCGAGCGCAAGCACGTCACGCTGGTGCACAAGACGAACGTGCTCGTGCACGCCGGCGGCCTCTGGAAGCGCGTCTTCGACCAGGTCGCCGCCGAGCACCCGGACGTCGCGACCGACTACGCGCACGTCGACGCGGCATCGATGTACTTCGTGACCGACCCTGGCCGCTTCGACGTCGTCGTCACCGACAACCTGTTCGGCGACATCCTCACCGACATCGGGGCAGCGATCGCCGGCGGCATCGGGCTGGCGGCCAGCGGCAACATCGACGCGACGCGGACCAACCCGTCCATGTTCGAGCCGGTGCACGGCAGCGCCCCGGACATCGCCGGCCAGGGCCAGGCCGACCCGACCGCGACCGTGCTCTCGGTCGCGCTCCTGCTCGAGCACCTCGGCGAGGCGGCGGCGGCGCAGCGCGTGGAGCAGGCGGTCGCTGCCGACCTCGCCGCCCGGGGCGGCGTCGTGCGCAGCACGGCCGAGGTGGGGCAGTCCCTGCTCGGCCGGCTCTAGCGACGGGGCGGGATACCTTCGAGGGGCGGCGCGGGCGGTCCGACGCCCCCGCCGGGACGGACGGAGACGACATGACCACTGCAGTCGGCATCGAGACGGTGCCCAGCACCGCGCGGCGCAGCGACGCCGAGCGCGAGGCCCTCATGGCCGACCCCGGCTTCGGGCGCGTCCACACCGACCACATGGTCGCGGTCCGGTGGAACGCCGAGCAGGGCTGGCACGACGCGCAGCTGACGGCGTACGAGCCGCTCCAGCTCGACCCGTCCGCGATGGTCCTGCACTACGGCCAGGCCATCTTCGAGGGGCTCAAGGCCTACCGGCAGCCCGACGGCGGCGTCGCGGTCTTCCGCCCGGAGGAGAACGCCAAGCGATTCAACCGCTCCGCCGCGCGCCTGGCCATGCCCGAGCTGCCGGTCGAGCTCTTCATGGAGGCCGTCGACACGCTCGTCGACGCCGACCGCGCCTGGGTCCCCACCGCGGAGGGGCAGAGCCTCTACCTGCGACCGTTCATGATCGCCACCGAGGCGCAGGTCGGCATGCGCCCGGCCCACGAGTACCTCTTCCTGCTCATCGCCTTCCCCGTGACGCCGTTCTTCTCCGGCGAGGTCAAGCCGGTCACGGTGTGGCTGTCCGACGAGTACGTCCGCGCGGCGCAGGGCGGCACGGGCGAGGCCAAGTGCGCCGGCAACTACGCCGGCAGCCTGCTCGCGCAGCGGCAGGCCGCGGAGAAGGGGTGCGATCAGGTCGTCTGGCTCGACGCGGTCGAGCGGCGCTGGGTCGAGGAGATGGGCGGGATGAACCTGTTCTTCGTCTCCGACGGCGGCACGCGCCTCATGACCCCGGCCCTCACCGGCACCCTGCTGCCCGGCGTCGTCCGCGACTCCCTGCTCCAGCTGGCCCCCGAGCTCGGCCTCACGGTCGAGGAGGGCCGCATCTCGACCGACGAGTGGCGCAAGGGCGCCGAGGACGGCGCGATCTCCGAGGTCTTCGCCTGCGGCACGGCCGCCGTCATCGCGCCGGTCGGCCACGCCAAGAGCAGCTCCGGCGAGTGGACGATGGGCGACGGCGACTCGGGCGAGGTCACCCTGCGCCTGCGCACGGCGCTGCTCGACCTGCAGTACGGCCGGGCGGCGGACCCGCACGGCTGGATGCGCCGGGTCGGCTCCTAGCCGGGCAGCGGCCGGAGGTCGTACGGTCCGGGTCCAGGCCCGCGACCCCGGCCACCGCCTCCGAGCCCGAGGAGCGCCCGTGCTGGTCCGCGACGTCATGAGCGAGTCCGTCCTGACGGTGGGGCCGACGCACACGGTCCGCCAGGTGGCGCAGGCGATGCGCGCCCGCCACGTGGGTGCGGCCGTCGTGCACGACCCGGAGTCCGAGGGCCCCGGCATCCTCACCGAGCGGGACGTCCTCGAGGCCGTCGCCGGCGGCCAGGACCTCGACGTCGAGCTCGCCGCGGACCACCTGACGCCGGACGCCGTCGTCGGGATGCCCGACTGGGACCTCGACAAGGCCGCGGCCGCCATGGTGTCCGGCGGCTTCCGCCACCTCGTCATCTGCGACGGCAGCGACGTGGTCGGCGTCATCAGCGTGCGGGACATCGTCCGGGTCTGGTCGGAGCAGCGCAGCGCAGCCCCCGCCTGAGCCCCGCTAGCCTCCCCCGGGTGTCAGCCACCGTCGACGGCGTCGAGCTCGTCTTCCGCCACCCCGACTCGAGCGGCGCGCTGTCCGGGGTCCGCCTCCAGCAGGACGTGCGGCTGCCCGGCGAGGCGCTCGGCTTCGCCCGTGAGGGCGAGGAGTGGGTGCTGCGCGTCCCGCGCCCCGAGGTCGACCGGATGGAGTACTCCTTCGAGCTCCAGCACGGCGACGACGGCAGCGAGTGGGTCGTCGACGAGGGCAACCCGGTGCGGGTCGGCGGCGCGTTCGGCGACAAGTCCGTCCTCGAGATGCCGGAGTACGAGGCGCCCGGCTGGACCGCGACCGAGCCGCCACGCGGGCCGCGCCGGGAGCTCGCGCTGTCCAGCCGGGGCCTGGAGCAGGACGTCCCGTGCGTCCTGTGGTCCTCGGTGGGCGCGGGCGAGCAGGACGAGCTGCCGCTGCTCGTCGTGCACGACGGCCCGGAGTACGACGCGCTGGCCGGCCTGACGCTGTTCCTCGACGCGATGGTGGACGCCGGACGGCTGCCGGCGATGCGGGCGGCGCTGCTGGCGCCGGTCGACCGCAACGAGACGTACAGCGCCTCCCCGACCTACGGTCGCGCGCTCGCGCTCGGGCTGGTGCCGCGGCTGCGCAAGGAGGTGCCGACGACGGACGTGCTCGGCATGGGCGCATCGCTCGGCGGCCTGGCGATGCTCCAGGCGCAGCGCGCGCACGCCGGGGTGTTCGCCGGGCTCTACCTGCAGAGCAGCAGCTTCTTCCACCGCGTGCTGGACGAGCAGGAGAGCGGCTTCGAGCGCTTCAACCGCATCACGGGCTTCGTCGACAGCGTGCTGCGCGCCGGGCCGGCTGCCGACCCGGTGCCGGTCGTCATGTCCTGCGGGCTCATCGAGGAGAACGTCGACAACAACCGCCTCATGACGCGCGCGCTGCAGGCCCAGGGCTACGACACCCGTCTGGTCGAGAACCGCGACGTGCACACGTACACCGGCTGGCGGGACACCTTCGACCCCAACCTCGTCGACCTCGTGCAGCGCGTCCTGCAGGGAGACGCGTATGCGGCGTGACGTCGTCGAGCTGTGGTCGCCCGAGCTCGGCTGGTCGCCGCGGGTCGTGGCCTACGGCTCGTACGGCCGCCCGGTGCTCGTCTTCCCCAGCAGCGAGGGGCGGGCCGAGGACTACGAGGGCAACGGCATGGTCGAGGCCCTCCGCCCGCTGATCGACCAGGGCCGGCTCAAGCTCTACTGCCTGGACTCCTGGGACGGCGGCAGCTGGTACCGCGACGACCTGCCGCTCGAGGAGCGCGCCCGGCGGCACGAGGCCTACGAGCGCTGGGTCGTCGAGGGCGTCGTCCCCTTCGTCGACGCCGACTGCGGCGGTCGGCAGGACATGGTGGTCACCGGCTGCAGCTTCGGCGCCTACCACGCCGCGAACATCGCGCTGCGCCACGCCGACCTGTTCCCGCTGGCCGTCTGCCTGTCCGGCGTCTACGACCTGTCGGTCATGGGCTGGGGCGAGCGCGGCACGTCCTTCCACCTCAACAACCCGCTGTGGTCGGTCGGCGCCGCCGACGGCAAGCACCTCGACTGGCTGCGCTCCCGGCTGTCCCTGCTGCTCGTCTGCGGCCAGGGGCAGTGGGAGGACACCACCGGGGCGCTCGACAGCACCCGGGCCTTCGGGCAGCTCTGCCACGACAAGGGGCTGCGCGTGGAGGTCGACCTGTGGGGGCACGACGTCCCCCACGACTGGCCGTCGTGGCGCCACCAGATCGCCCACCACCTGCCGCGCTTCGTGTGAGGAGAGGACCGCATGCCTGACCAGAGGCACCTGCTCGGCCTGCTGCTGGGCACCGAGGAGGACTGGCCGAGCGCGTTCGAGACGCTCGTGCGCCGGCTCGACCCCGCGCTGCGCGTCGGCGGGGACACGCACCGCTACGACGTCGAGCGCATCACCGTCGAGCCCTTCGACCTGCGCCAGCCGCCGCGGTACTCGCTGGTCGTCGACCGCCTGGCGTACTGGTACTACGTCCCGCGCGAGTGGCTGAAGAAGGTCGCGCTGCTCGACGACGTCTACCTGCTCAACAACCCCTTCACGTTCCAGTCGATGGAGAAGCACGCGGCGTACTGCGCGATGATCCGCCTGGGGCTGAAGGTCCCGGAGACCTGGCTGGTGCCGCACAAGCAGCCGCCGGACAACCCCCGCTTCCCCTACACCGCGGCGAAGTACAACAAGCCGTTCGACATCCGCGACGCCGCGCGCCAGGTGGGCTACCCGCTCTACATGAAGCCCTACGACGGCGGGGCCTGGGTCGGCGTCTCGCGGATCCGCGACGAGCACGAGCTGGTGCAGGCGTACGACGAGAGCGGCCAGCGGCTGATGCACCTGCAGGCCAGCGTCGAGGGCTTCGACGTCTTCGCCCGGTCGCTCTCCATCGGCGCCGAGACGATGGTGATGAAGTTCGCCCCGGACCGCCCGCAGCACGACCGCTACAGCGTCGAGCACGACTTCCTCGACGCGGCCACCGGCGAGGAGGTCGTCACGATCGGCAAGGTCGTGAACGCCTTCTTCAAGTGGGAGTTCAACTCCTGCGAGACCCTCGTGCGCGGCGGCCAGGTGCACCCGATCGACTACGCGAACGCCTGCCCCGACGTCAGCCTCACCTCGCTGCACTACTACTTCCCGTGGGCGATGACGTCGCTGGTGAAGTGGTCGCTGTTCTGCACCGCGACCGGCCGCACGCCGCGGGTCGACCTGGACACCCGGCGCTGGTACGACATCGCCGACTCCGAGCGCGTCCTACGAGGAGAAGCTGGGCGCCTACCGGGCGCTCGCGGACGACTACTTCCAGCAGGAGCAGTACGCCGAGTTCGTGAGCACGCAGCTCGGCGACCTGGACGCGGTCGCGCACGACTACTTCGGCTCGCGGGAGTTCGACGACCTGCTGGTGCAGACCGTGCAGTCGACGTTCCCGGCGCACGAGCACGAGCAGTTCGTGGCGCACTACCGCGGCCTGCTCGGGGCCTGGGTCTCGGACGCGGCTTTTCGCGCGTAGGTAGCCTCGCCGGGTGCGCATCGCCCGCTTCGCCCATGCCGGCGAGATCTCGTACGGCGTCGTCCAGGGCGACCCGGACGTCCCCGCCGACCTCGTCCTCGCGCCGCTGCAGGGCCACCCGCTGTTCGACCCGACGCCGACCGGCGACGTCGTGCCGCTGTCGGCCGTGCGCCTGCTCGCGCCGACGCAGCCCATCAACGTCGTCTGCATCGGCAAGAACTACGCCGACCACGTCGCGGAGATGAAGGACCTGACCTCGGCCGGCACGTCCGGCGACCCGACCGTCTTCCTCAAGCCGGCCACCTCCGTCATCGGCCCCGACGACCCGATCCGGCTGCCGGCCGGGGTCGGGCGCGTCGACCACGAGGGAGAGCTCGCCGTCGTCATGGGCAAGCCGGCCCGCGACCTGACGCCCGCGAACGCGCTGGACCACGTCTGGGGCTACACGGCTGCCAACGACGTGACGGCGCGCGACCAGCAGAAGGCCGACGCGCAGTGGACCCGCGGCAAGGGGCACGACACGTTCTGCCCGCTGGGACCGTGGATCGAGACCGACCTCGACCCGTTCGACCTGCGCGTGCGCTGCGAGGTGGACGAGGTGCTGCGCCAGGACGGCCGCACCCGCGACCTGCTCACCGACGTGCCGGCGGTGCTGGCCTTCATCACCTCCTTCATGACCCTGCTGCCGGGCGACGTCGTGCTGACCGGCACGCCCGCGGGCGTCGGACCACTCGCGCCCGGCAACGTCGTCGAGGTGACGGTCGAGGGCATCGGCACGCTGCGCAATCCGGTGACCTCCCGATGACGGTCCGGGTGCGCGTGGCGCCCTCGCCGACCGGTGACCCCCATGTCGGGACGGCGTACATGTCGCTGTTCAACCTGGCCTTCGCGCGCCAGCAGGGCGGGCAGTTCGTGCTGCGGGTCGAGGACACCGACCGCGCGCGCTTCCAGCGCGGACAGCGAGCAGCAGGTCTACGACACGCTGCGCTGGCTCGGGCTCGACTGGGACGAGGGCCCGGACCGCGGCGGCCCGTACGCGCCGTACCGCCAGAGCGAGCGGCTGGAGACCTACAAGCCGCACGTCGACCGGCTGCTGGCCGAGGGGCACGCCTACCTCTGCTGGTGCAGCGGCGAGCGCCTCACCCAGATGCGCGAGGACCAGCAGAAGCGCAAGGTGCCGACCGGCTACGACCGGCTGTGCCACGGGCTCTCCCAGGAGCAGCGGGCTGAGCTGCCCGGCTTCTCGCCGACCCCCGTCGTCCGGATGCTCGTGCCGGACGAGCCGCCGCTGACGTTTCCCGACCTCATCCGCGGCGAGGTGTCCGCCCCGCGCCCGGACGACCAGGTGATCCTCAAGGGCGACGGCTTCCCGACCTACCACCTGGCCGTCGTCGTGGACGACCACCTCATGGGCATCACGCACGTGGTGCGCGGCGAGGAGTGGATCAGCTCCACGCCCAAGCACCTGCTGCTGTTCGACTGGCTGGGCTGGGAGCGCCCGCAGTTCGCGCACATGCCGCTGCTGCGCAACGTCGACAAGAGCAAGATCTCCAAGCGGAAGAACCCGGCAGCGCGGCTGACGTGGTTCCAGGAGCAGGGCTACCTGCCCGAGGCGCTGCTGAACTTCCTCGGCCTGCTCGGCTACTCGCTGCCGTCGGGGGAGGAGGTCTTCTCCTTCGCGCAGATGTCGGAGTCGTTCGACTGGGCGCGGGTGAACACCGTCGGCCCGGTGTTCGACCTCGACAAGCTGGGCTGGCTCAACGGGCACTACGTCCGCGAGCTGTCCGAGGAGGACTTCGCCGCGCGGGCGCTGCCGTTCCTGGTGACCGCCGGCCTGCTGCCCGCGTCCCCGTCGGCGGCCGAGCTGGACGTGCTGCGCTCGGTCGTGCCCCTGGTGCAGACCCGCGTCGCGGTCCTGTCCGAGCTGCCCGACCTGGTGCGCTTCCTGTTCGTGCCCGAGGACGACTTCGCCGTCGACCCCGCAGCGGCTGCCAAGGCGCTGGGCGAGGGCTCAGCGGCCGTGCTCACCGCGGCCGCGGACGCCCTGGCGGCCGTCGAGGACTGGTCCGCCGAGTCGGTGCAGGCCGCCGTCGACGGGGCGCTGCTGGAGGGCGGCCTCGGCCTCAAGCGCGGCAAGGCGTACACGCCGCTGCGGGCCGCCGTCTGCGGCGCCTCCATCGCCCCGCCGCTGCCCGAGTCGATCGCCCTGCTCGGCCGCGAGCGGGCGCTGCGCCGCCTGCGTGCGGCCGCCGGGGCCTGACGGCCCGCTCCCGCCGTCCGCTAGACTTCTCGCCGGACCGCAGGGGCGACCCCCCGGCGGCCTCCATGGGGTATGGGGTAATTGGCAGCCCGACGGTTTCTGGTTCCGTTAGTCTTGGTTCGAGTCCAGGTACCCCAGCGCACGACGGCTCGACAACTTCATCAGCACGCCTAGGGCCCCGTCGTCTAGCGGCCTAGGACGCCGCCCTCTCACGGCGGTAGCGAGGGTTCGAATCCCTTCGGGGCTACGTACAGCAACCACCCGACTACGTTTAGTAGTCGGGTGGTTGTCGTCTCGGCTCCCCCGTCTCGGGGTCGATGTCGAGGCCGAGCGCTCGGCGAGCGTCCTGGTCGTAGAGGTCCAGCAGCCTCAGGGCGAACGACAGCTTGTCCTCGACCCGCTGCCCCTTCGGCTGAGCCGTGCTCCACAGCTCGAGGTTCTCGGGGCGGTTGTCGAGACGGTCGCCGTTGCGGTGGTGCACGGTCTCCGTCTCGCTCAGCGGGCGACCGAGCGTCCGGGCCATGACCAGCCTGTGCTCGAACTCCGCGCGCCGCCCGGCTGGGACGAGGCGTGCATCGTCCGGCCGGACGACGACCCACCAGTAGCCGTTGCTGAGCGAACCCCGTCCTGTGACCGTGCGGAGGGGCCCGCCGGCAAGCGGGTCGCCGTACGTCCTGAGCCGCCGGTAGTGGCTGCGGCAGTAGCCCGCGGAGTGGGCGCCCCTTGGGCAGTCGGCCACGAGGCAGGTGTCGTTCACCGGCCGGGTCAGCGGTACGTCGGCGCGCACGTCGCCCTGCCGGCTCCAGCGCAGGTAGTGGCCGTGGCACCAGCCTCGGGTCACCGCCCGCCGCTCGCAGCCGTCCACGGCGCATGCTGCGGGCGCCCGGTCCGGCTGCACCACGCCGTGACGCAGCAGCTGCTTGTAGTGCCGTGCGCAGTGGCCTCGTGCGTACACCTCGCGGTCGCAGGCCTGGCACGGCGTCATGAGGGCAGTGTGGCGCCGCCGTACGACAGTCCTCAGCCGCGCGACGACCCGCAGGTGACGCTGCGGGGCCAGGCCGAGCGCCTCCGGCGTGCCCCAGGAGCCCAGGAGGGCGTCCAGGAGCTCCGCAGGGACGTGCTGCACCGGTGCCGCGGCCACGGAGGCGACGACGGCCTCGTGGCGCACGCGCACGGTCTCGAGGTCGAGGAGCACGCCGGAGCGGCGGGCGAGGCGGCGGGCGGAGCGGGTGCTCGTGGTCACGGGTCGAGCCTGCGCGGTCCGGCCGACCGTCGACCATGACCCGTTGTGACCGTTCTTGGGGTAGTTCGCCCCGGTCCGGGCGGGCCGCCGGGACGGCCGCCTGCTACACCCGGGCCAGCTCCGCGGCCGCTGCGCAGACCGCCTCTGCGTGCAGCTTGCCGGGGGAGCGGGTCAGCCGCTCCAGCGGCCCGCTGACGCTCACGGCCGCCACGACCCGGCCGTCCCGCGCGCGCACCGGCGCCGACACCGAGGCGACCCCGGACTCCCGCTCGGCCACCGAGTGGGCCCAGCCGCGGCGGCGCACCTCGGCCAGGGTCCGCGGGGTGAAGGCCGCCGTGCGCAGCAGCGGGTCCTCGGCCGCCCACGCCAGCAGCACCTGCGCGGCGGAGCCGGCGGTCATCGGCAGGGAGGTCCCGACGGGCACGGTGTCCCGCAGGCCGCTGCCGCGCTCCGCGGCGGCGACGCAGACGCGGCGCTCGCCCTGGCGGCGGTACAGCTGGGCGCTCTCCCCGGTGGTGTCCCGCAGGCGGGCCAGCACGTCGGCGGCCCGCTCCAGCAGCGTGTCCCCGACCGGGCCGCCCGCGAGCTCGCCGAGCCGGGGGCCGAGGCGCCACCGGCCGTCGCGGTCGCGGGCCAGCAGGCGGTGCACCTCCAGCGCGACGGCCAACCGGTGCACGGTGGCCCGGGACAGGCCGGTCCGCTCGACGAGCGCGGCCAGCGAGGTGGCGCCGGACTCCACCGCCTCCAGCACGAGGACGGACTTGTCCAGGACGCCGACTCCGCTACTCTGTTCCACGTACTGACACTAACTTCTCACATGCTGGGATGGCAACGATGGGCCGCACGCTTGCCGAGAAGGTCTGGGACGCGCACGTCGTCCGCCGCGCGGAGGGCGAGCCCGACCTCGTCTACATCGACCTGCACCTCGTGCACGAGGTGACCAGCCCGCAGGCCTTCGACGGGCTGCGCCTGGCCGGCCGCGCCGTCCGCCGGCCGGACCTCACCCTGGCGACCGAGGACCACAACGTCCCGACCACCGGGCTGGTCATCGAGGACCCGGTGAGCCGCACCCAGGTCGAGACGCTGCGCAAGAACTGCGCGGAGTTCGGCATCCGGCTGCACCCCATGGGGGACGCCGGCCAGGGGATCGTGCACGTCATCGGCCCGCAGCTCGGCGTCACCCAGCCCGGCATGACGATCGTCTGCGGCGACAGCCACACCAGCACCCACGGCGCCTTCGGTGCGCTGGCCTTCGGGATCGGCACCAGCGAGGTCGAGCACGTCCTCGCCACGCAGACGCTGCCGCTGGTCCGCCCGCGGACCATGGCCGTGACCGTCGAGGGCGCCCTGCAGCCGGGGGTCTCGGCCAAGGACCTCGTCCTGGCGCTCATCGCCCAGGTCGGCACCGGCGGCGGGCAGGGCCACGTCGTCGAGTACCGCGGCGAGGCGATCCGCGCGCTGTCGATGGAGGGCCGGATGACGGTCTGCAACATGAGCATCGAGTGGGGCGCCCGCGCCGGGATGATCGCACCCGACAAGACCACCTACGCCTACCTGCAGGGCCGGCCGCACGCCCCGCAGGGCTCCGACTGGGACGCCGCGGTGCAGGCCTGGGAGGCGCTGCGCACGGACGAGGACGCCGTCTTCGACGAGGAGGTCGTCCTCGACGCCTCCGCCGTCACGCCGTTCGTCACCTGGGGGACCAACCCCGCGCAGGGCGTCCCGCTGGGCGCCTCCGTCCCGGATCCGCAGGCGATGCCGGCCGGCAGCGAGCGCGAGGCCGCGGAGCGCGCCCTGACCTACATGGGCCTGCAGGCAGGCACACCCATGCGCGAGGTGGCCGTCGACACCGTCTTCCTCGGCTCCTGCACCAACGGCCGCATGGAGGACCTGCGCGCCGCCGCCGACGTCGTGCGCGGCCGCCGCGTGGCGGACGGCGTACGGGCGCTGGTGGTCCCGGGCTCGATGCTCGTGAAGCTCCAGGCCGAGCAGGAGGGTCTGGACGAGGTCTTCCGGCAGGCCGGCTTCGACTGGCGCAACGCCGGGTGCTCGATGTGCCTGGGCATGAACCCCGACATCCTCCAGCCGGGGGAGCGCAGCGCGTCCACGTCCAACCGCAACTTCGAGGGCCGCCAGGGCCGCGGCGCCCGCACCCACCTCGTCTCGCCCGAGGTCGCCGCGGCGACCGCCGTCGCCGGCCACCTGGCCGCTCCCGCCGACCTGCAGGAGGTCTGACCGTGGACGCCTTCACCACGCACACCGGCCGGGCCGTCCCGCTGCGCCGCAGCGACGTCGACACCGACCAGATCATCCCCAGCGACTGGCTGAAGCGGGTGGAGCGCACCGGGTTCGGCGCAGGGGCTGTTCAGCGAGTGGCGCGAGGACCCGTCCTTCGTGCTGAACCTCCCGCAGCACCAGGGCGCCAGCGTCCTGGTCGCCGGCGAGAACTTCGGCACGGGCTCCAGCCGCGAGCACGCCGTGTGGGCCCTGCAGGACTTCGGGTTCCGCGCGGTGGTGAGCTCGCGCTTCGGCGACATCTTCCGCAGCAACGCCCTCAAGGGCGGTCTGGTCCCCGTGCAGCTCGACGCCGACGTCGTCGACACCCTGATGGGCCTGGTGGAGCAGGACCCCCAGCTCGCCGTGACGGTCGACCTCGAGGCGCGCGAGCTGCGCGCCGGCGACGTGGTGGCGGCCTTCCCGATCGACGACTTCACCCGCTGGCGGCTGATGGAGGGCCTGGACGACATCGGTCTGACCCTGCGCGCCGAGCCCGAGATCGCCGCGTACGAGACGGCGCGCGCCGCGCACCTGCCGACGACGCTCACCGGCTCGGCGTGAGCGAGGAGCTCGCCGCAGAGCTGGCTGCACGGCTGCGCGACGCGCACCGCCGGGTCAGCCGGATGGAGGCCGCGCCGGAGGAGAAGGCCCGTGTGGCAAGGAGACTGCTCGCACTGACCGACGCCAGCAAGCACGACGTGGAGCGGGCCTCGCGGCGCCTCGACCTGCTCCTGGCGGACCTCGATGCCGGCCTCGTGCCCGCCGACGACCCCCTCGACGAGCCGCTCTGAGGCGCTAAAGCGCCTGCGACACAAGGAACTGCTGGTGCCGAGGTCGTTGTGATGGGCGGCCCGGGGCCCTAGCCTGCGCGCCCAAGGGGCAGAGCGCCTCGGCAAGGCACCCCAAGGAGCCCGTCGTGAACAAGTCCGAGCTGATCGAGGCTGTCACCGAGAAGCTCGGTGACCGGAAGACCGCGTCCGCCGCCGTCGAGGGTGTCATCGACGCCATCAAGGGCGCTGTGGCCAAGGGCGAGAAGGTCGGCATCAGCGGCTTCGGCGTCTTCGAGCGCGTCGACCGTGCGGCCCGCACCGCGCGCAACCCCGCGACCGGCGCCACCGTGAAGCTGAAGAAGACCTCCATCCCGAAGTTCCGTGCCGGCCAGGACTTCAAGGACATCGTCAGCGGGGCGAAGAAGCTCACCGCTGCCGGTTCCCGTGCCGGCTCGGCCGCCAAGGCCACCGCCAAGAGCGCGACGTCGGCCGCCAGGTCGGCTGCTGCTCCGGCGAAGTCGGCCGCCAAGGCTCCCGCCAAGAGCGCGGCCAAGGCTCCCGCGAAGGCCGCTGCGCCCGCGAAGGCAGCAGCCAAGGCGCCGGCGAAGAGCGCGGCCAAGGCCCCGGCGAAGACCGCCGCTGCCAAGGCTCCGGCGAAGTCGCGCCGCCAAGGCCTCCGGCACCAGCGCGGCCAAGGCCCCCGCGAAGTCCGCCGCGAAGGCGCCGGCGAAGTCCGCTGCTGCCAAGGCTCCGGCGAAGTCGGCGGCCAAGGCTCCGGCCAGGAGCGCGGCCAAGGCTCCCGCGAAGTCCGCCGCGCCAAGGCTCCGGCGAAGTCGGCGGCCAAGGCTCCGGCCAAGAGCGCGGCCAAGGCGCCGGCGAAGTCGGCCGCCAAGGCTCCGGCCAAGAAGGCCGCCAAGAAGTAGTCCCGACCTGCTCGTCCCGAAGGCCCCGCTCCGGCGGGGCCTTCGGCGTGCAGGGGTCAGCCGGAGGTCAGTCGTCGAGCGGCGCCGCGTCGACCACCTGCGAGGCGTGCAGGCTGAGCACCCAGGAGCCCGGCCCGTACGCCGCCCGCACCTGTGCCGGCGCCTGCACGGCGGTCGTCCGGCCGTCGCGTGCCGCGTCCGCGAGGACCTGCGGCAGCGGGACCCCGTCGGGCAGCGGCAGGACCTGCTCCGGCTGGTAGGCGGCGACGACCCGCGCCGGGGCGTCCTCGCCCAGCAGCAGGACCGTCGTGGTGTCCACCGGGCCCTGGCAGAACGCGGTGAGCGGAGCGACGTCGTAGGCGGAGGCCTGCGCCAGTGCCCGCTCGACCGGGACCCAGCGCAGCACGTCCACCTCGGCTGACGGCACGAAACCGCCTGTGCTGCAGCGCATCGCCCACCAGCGGACGGTCTTCGGGGCGTCCCGCCCGCGGTCCAGGACGCGGTAGTGGCTCTCGCCGAGGGTGCGCCCGGGCACGGCGACGAAGCCGGTCTCCTCGTGGACCTCCCGCACGCCGCCGACCACCCAGGGCTCGCCGGGCTCCAGCTTGCCCTTGGGCAGGGACCAGTCGTCGTACTTCGGCCGGTGCACGAGAGCGACCTGCACCTGATCCTCGTGCCGGCGCCAGACGACGCCCCCGGCGGCCCGGACGGTGCGCTCAGGCACCGCCGTCGCGCTCCGTCGAGCGGCGCATGAGCTCGGCCTGCAGGTCGCGGGCGGGCGCCCCCGGGGCGGGCCGCTGCTCCCAGCAGCCGTCGGGCTGCAGCTCCCAGTGGCGGGTGTCGGGTGCCAGCGACCGGTCGAGCACCGCGTCGAGCTGAGCGACGACGGCCGGGTCCTTCACGCGGACGAGCGTCTCGACGCGACGGTCGAGGTTGCGGTGCATGAGGTCCGCGCTGCCCAGCCAGTGCTCCGCGTCGTCGCCGGTCGCCGAAGACCATCACGCGGGAGTGCTCGAGGAAGCGGCCGACGATGCTGCGGACGTGCACGGTCTCCGACAGCCCCGGGACGCCGGGCTTGCAGGGCGCAGATGCCGCGGACGACCAGCTCCACCGGAACGCCGGCCCGGGAGGCGGAGTACAGCGCGTCGATGACCTGCTCGTCGACCACGCTGTTGGCCTTGATGCGCACCCGTGACGGCAGCCCCTGGCGGGCCAGCTCGGCCTGCCGGCCGATGCGCTCGACCAGCCCGGAGCGCACGCCGTTCGGGGCGACCATCAGGGTGCGGTAGCGCGTCTGCCGGCTGTAGCCGGTCAGGGTGTTGAACAGGTCGGTGAGGTCGGCGCCCACCTCGGGATCGGCGGTCAGCAGGCCGAAGTCCTCGTACATGCGGGCGGTCTTGGGGTTGTAGTTGCCGGTCCCGATGTGCGCGTAGCGGCGCAGCTGGCCCTTCTCCTGGCGGACCACGAGGGAGGTCTTGCAGTGGGTCTTGAGCCCGACGAGGCCGTAGACGACGTGGCAGCCGGCCTTCTCCAGCTCGCGCGCCCAGCGGATGTTGGCCTGCTCGTCGAAGCGGGCGGTGATCTCGACCAGCACCACGACCTGCTTGCCGGCCTGCGCGGCGTCGACGAGCGCGTCGACGATCGGGGAGTCACCGGAGGTCCGGTAGAGGGTCTGCTTGATGGCGAGCACGGCAGGGTCGGCGGCCGCCTGCTCGATGAAGCGCTGCACGCTGGTCGCGAACGAGTCGTACGGGTGGTGCACGAGCACGTCGCCCTCGCGCAGCGCGGCGAAGACGTCGGCCGCCTTCTCGCCCTCGGCCAGGCGCGGGTGGGTCGCCGGCACGAACGGGTCCTGCTTGAGGTCGGGCCGGTCCGCCTCGTAGACCTGCCACAGCGAGGAGAGGTCGAGCAGGCCCGGGACGGCGACCACGTCGTCGTCGGTGATCTCGAGCTCGCGCACCAGCAGGTCGAGCACGTGCGGGTCCATGTCGTCGACGACCTCGAGCCGCACGGCGGGCCCGAACCGGCGACGGGCCAGCTCGCGCTCCATCGCCTGCAGCAGGTCCTCGTCGCGGTCCTCCTCGACCTCGACGTCGGCGTTGCGGGTGACGCGGAACGGGTGGTGGCCGGTGACCTCCATGCCCGGGAACAGCTGCTGCAGGTGGGCGCCGATGAGGTCCTCGAGCGGCAGGTACGCCGTCCCGCTCTCGGTGCTGACCTCGAGGAAGCGCTTGACGTTGTTGGGGACCTTCACCCGGGCGAAGTGCTCGGCCCCGGTCTCGGGGTCGCGCACGAGGACCGCGAGGTTCAGCGACAGCCCGCTGATGTACGGGAACGGGTGCGCGGGGTCGACGGCCAGCGGCGTGAGCACCGGGAACAGCTGGGCGCGGAACCAGTCGTGCAGCGGCCGCTGCTGCTCGGGCGGCAGGTCGCGCCACAGCACGATGCGCAGCCCGGCGTCGTCGAGCGCAGGCCGCACGTCCTCCACGAACGAGGCGGCGTGCTGCGCGGCGAGCTCGCGGGCGCGGGCGGAGATGCGGGCGAGCTGCTCGCGGGTGCCGAGGCCGTCGGCGCTCCGGACGCCGAGCCCGGTGCTCTGCCGCCGCTTGAGGCCCGCCACCCGCACCATGAAGAACTCGTCGAGGTTGCTGGCGAAGATGGCGAGGAACTTCGCGCGCTCGAGCAGCGGCGCACCGGGGTCCTGCGCGAGCTCGAGCACGCGGGCGTTGAAGTCCAGCCAGGAGACCTCGCGGTTGAGGAAGCGGCCCTCCGGCAGCGGCGCGGGCGCGTCGTCGCGCACGGCGGGGGGCTGCAGGTCGGTGCTCACCGCCCCATGGTGCACCTGTCAGGTGAACGCCGGGAGACCCGCGGCGACGGCCGCCGTACGGACGCCGACGCCCAGCAGCAGCGCGTCGCGCAGGTCGGCGGGGGTGTCCACGTCGCGCCGCAGGGCGGCCGTGCCGGTGAGCTCGACCGCTCCCGAGGCCAGGTGCCGGTCGCGGGAGCCGGGGCCGTACGAGGGCGCGAGGCGCGCCGGGGCGGCGGCTGCCAGCAGCGTCGTCCCGGTCCCGGCGGAGTCCGCGACGAACGCCCGGCCGCCCGGGGGCACCGCGGCGAGCACGGCGGCCAGGTCGGCGGGCTGCAGCGCCGGCAGGTCCGCCGACACCGTCACCGCCCCCAGCTCGGGGTGCCCGGCGCGCAGCAGCTCGGCGCCGTGCTCGAGGGCGGGGTTGAGCCCGGCGTCGGGGTCGTCCGGCGCCACCCGCGCCCCCAGCGCGGCCAGCGCGGCAGCGGCCTGGGGGTCGTCGGTCACCACGAGCACCTGCGCCACGACGGGGCAGCCGAGCGCCGCGGCGACCACGTCGGCCGCGAACGCCAGGGCGAGCTCGCGCCGGGCCTGCTCGCCGTACGCCGCCAGCCGGCTCTTGGCCACGGCCAGGCGCTTGACCGGCACGACGACGCCCCAGGCAGCGGGCGGGGCGGGGGCAGGCACGACGCTGGAGTCTCGCAGGCACCGGGGGTCCTCGACACGGCAGGCCGCGGCACGGGAGGATCGACCTCCACGAAGGTCGGAGACGGAGGTTCGATGCAGCGGCGCGGCAGGACCGGCCCCTGGTACCGCTTCGCCATCGCCGTCCTCAAGCCGTTCTGCGTGACGCTGTGGGACCGGGAGACGACCGGTCTCGAGAACGTCCCGGCCGAGGGCGGGATGATCCTGGCCGCCAACCACATCTCGCACCTCGACCCGATCGCCCTGGCCGACCACGCCCTCTACGACCTGCGGGTCACACCGCGCTTCATGGCCAAGAGCACCCTGTTCACCGGCAACGGCCTGGTGGCCCGGGTGATGCGCGGCGCCGACCAGATCCCGGTCTACCGGCACACCGCAGACGCGTCCAAGGCGCTGGACGCGGCGGTGGAGGCGCTGAACGACGGCGAGACGGTGATCCTCTACCCGGAGGGCACGGTCAGCCGCGACCCGGGGAAGTGGCCGATGGTCGGCCGGACGGGCGTCGCCCGCCTCGCCCTGCTGTCCGGCGCGCCGGTCGTGCCGATCGCGCAGTGGGGCTCCCAGGAGATCCTGGACACCTACCGGGGCAAGGGCTTCCACCCCTTCCCGCGCCGCACGATGCGCTTCCGGGTGGGACCGCCGGTGGACCTGGCGGAGTACGAGGGGCTGCCGCTGTCGGCGGAGGTCCTGCGCGGGGCGACCGAGAAGGTGATGGACGCCATCACCCGCGAGCTCGAGGTCCTTCGTGGCGAGACCGCTCCAGCCGTCCGGACGGAGCACCGCCGCAGCGTCCCTGCGGACGACGACGGGCGGAGGACGGCGTGACGCGTGCCGCGGTGCTGGGCTCGGGCTCCTGGGGCACGGCGTTCGGGAAGGTGCTGGCCGACGCGGGCACCGACGTCGTGCTGTGGGCGCGCCGGCCCGAGCTGGCCGAGGCGGTGCGCGACCGGCACGAGAACGTGGACTACCTGCCGGGCATCGCGCTGCCGCACAACCTGAGCGCCACCGCCGACGCGGCCGAGGCCGTCGCGGGCGCCGACTTCGTGGTGCTCGCCGTCCCCTCGCAGAGCCTGCGCGAGAACCTCGCCGCGGTCGCGCCCTCGCTCGGCCGTGGCACGGTGCTGGTCAGCCTCATGAAGGGCGTGGAGCTCGGCACCACCAAGCGGATGAGCGAGGTGGTCTGCGAGGTCGCCGACGTCCCGGCCCAGCAGGTGGCCGTCGTCACCGGGCCGAACCTCGCCAAGGAGATCGCGATGGGGCAGCCCGCCGCGACCGTCGTCGCGTGCGAGGACGCCGAGGCCGCCGAGCGGCTCCAGGCGGCCTGCCTCACCGGCTACTTCCGGCCGTACACGAACGTCGACGTCGTGGGCTGCGAGCTCGGCGGCGCGGTGAAGAACGTCATCGCCCTGGCCACCGGGATGGCCGAGGGGATGGGCTTCGGCGACAACACCAAGGCCTCGCTCATCACCCGCGGCCTGGCCGAGACAGCGCGGCTCGGCGCGGCACTCGGGGCCGACCCGATGACGTTCTCGGGGCTGGCCGGCCTCGGGGACCTCGTCGCCACGTGCACGTCGCCGCTGTCGCGCAACCGCACCTTCGGCGAGCGCCTCGGACGGGGCGAGACGCTCGAGGACATCCTGGCGCGCAAGCAGCAGACCGCCGAGGGCGTGAAGAGCTGCCGGTCGATCCTCGACCTGGCCCGCAAGCACGACGTGGACATGCCGATCACCGAGCACGTCGTCGCCGTCGTGCACGACGGGATGACCCCGAAGGACATGGTGCGCGGTCTCATGCAGCGCGAGGCCAAGAGCGAGCAGGGCAGTCTGAGGGGATGAGCCCGTCACGAGGTGAGCACACCCGCGCCGTCCACCCGCCCGCCGCGCCGGTCCCGGACCAGGTGCCGATGGGCCTGCCCGTCTACCGCACCGCGGCGTTCTCCTTCGCCGACGCGCAGGAGTACGCCGACCTGCTGAACGACGAGCGGCCCGGCTACTCGTACTCCCGCGTGGACAACCCGACGAGCGACGCCTTCGCGCAGGCGGTCGCCGCGCTGGAGGGCGTCGGGGTCGACGACGAGGTGGTGGGGCAGCCGTTCGCCTCGGGGATGGCGGCCATCTCCACCGTGCTGGTGTCGCTGACGCACGCGGGGGCGCACGTCGTCGTGCCCCGCGAGGTCTACGGCGGGACGTACGGGCTGCTCACGACGGTGCTCGACCGCTTCGGGGTGTCCGCCACCTTCGTCGACGGGACGGACCTCGACGCGGTCCGGGCGGCGATCCGGCCGGAGACCACCGTGCTCTGGGGCGAGACGCTGGCCAACCCGACGATGAGCGTCGCGGATCTGCCTGGCCTCTCGGCGATCTCGCGCGAGGCCGGGCTGACGTTCGTCGTCGACTCCACCTTCGCCTCGCCTGCGGTCTGCCGGCCGCTCGAGCACGGGGTCGACGTCGTCGTGCACTCGGCGACGAAGTACATCGGCGGGCACAGCGACGCCACGGGCGGTGTCGCCGTCGGGCGGGCGGACGTCATGGCGAAGGTCCGGCACGACCGGATCGACCTCGGCGGGATGCTCGCGCCGGACGAGGCCTTCCTGCTGCACCGCGGCCTCGCGACGCTGCCCCTGCGGGTCGACCGGCACTGCCGGAGCGCGCTCGCGGTGGCCACGGCGCTGTCCGAGCACCCGCGGGTGCTGCGGGTCGACCACCCCGGCCTGCCGACGCACCGGGACCACGCGCTGGCCGGCAAGCTCTTCGAGCCGGGCCGGTACGGCGGCGTGGTCACGGTGACGCCCGACGGCGGACGCGCGGCGGGCATGGCGCTGTGCGACCGGCTGCGCCTCGTCGCGGTGGCCACCTCGCTGGCGGGCACGCACAGCAAGGTCAGCCACGTGGCGACGACGACGCACCGCCAGCTCGACGACGCGGCCCTCGCGGCAGCCGGCATCGACCCCGGTGCGGTGCGCATCAGCGTCGGCCTGGAGGACCCCGAGGACCTGGTCGCCGACCTCGAGCAGGCGCTGGACGCGCTCTGACCCCGCTCCTGGGGGAGGGTGTGCCCATGGAGAGCTTCGACGTCGTCGTCCTGGGAGCCGGCTCGGCCGGCGAGTCCATCAGCACCGCCCTCGCGCGGGAGGGCCGGCGGGTCGCCCTCGTCGAGACCCTGCGGGTCGGCGGGGAGTGCCCCTACGTCGCCTGCATGCCGAGCAAGTCGCTGCTGCGCAGCGCGCAGGCCCGGGTGGAGGCCCGCTCGCTGCGGGACCTCGCGGGGGCGTCCGTGCCGCCCGTGCTGGACGACGACGACGTGGCGTTCCGCCGCGCCGTCGAGCGGCGGGACGACATCGCCGAGCACCGCGACGACTCGGGTGCGGCGGAGGAGGCCGAGAAGGCAGGGGTCGTGCTGGTGCGCGGCCGCGGGAAGGTCGTGCGCGAGGGCGTCGTCGACGTGGAGGGCCGGGAGCTCGGCTACACCGACCTGGTGCTCGCGACCGGGTCGCAGCCGAACCGGCCGCCGATCCCGGGTCTGGACCGCGTGCCGACGTGGACCAGCGACGAGGCGCTGAGCGCGCAGGACCGCCCTCGCTCGCTCGTCGTCATGGGCGGCGGCGCCGTCGGGTGCGAGCTGTCGCAGGTGCACGTCCGCTTCGGCGTCCGCACGACCCTCGTGGAGTCCGGCCCGCAGGTGGCCGGCAAGGAGGAGCCGAGCATCGCGGCGCTGCTCGCGCAGGTGCTGCGCGACGACGGCGTCGACGTCCGGCTCGGCGTCGAGGTCGAGCGGGCGGAGCTGACGGCGGACGGGCTGGCGGAGGTGCACCTGTCGGACGGCACCTCGGTCGTTGCCGAGCGGGTCCTGGTCGCGGTGGGCCGCACGCCCACGACGGACGACCTGGGGCTGGACGTGCTGGGCGTCGAGCCGGACGACAGGGGCGCGATCGCGGTCGACGACCACTGCCGGGTCGAGGGTCAGCAGCACGTCTGGGCCGCCGGTGACGTCACCGGCGCCGCGCCGTACACGCACACGGCGAACTACCAGGCCCGCGTCGTCACCGAGAACCTGCTCGGCCGGGACCGCGTCGCCGACCTGCGCGCGATCCCGCGTGCCGTCTACACCGACCCGGCGGTGGCGAGCGTCGGCATGGCCGAGGAGCAGGCGCGCGAGCAGGGCATCGACGCGATGACCGCCGTCATGGACCTGGGCGAGGTCGCCCGCACCAGCACCGAGGGCGGGGGCGGCGGCCGGCTGGTGCTGACCGCCGACCGCGAGAAGGGCGTGCTCATCGGCGCTTCCGCGATCGGCCCGCGCGCCGACGAGTGGCTGTCCGAGGCCACGCTGGCGATCCGCGCCCGGGTGCCGCTCGACGTGCTGAGCGACGTCGTCCACGCGTTCCCGACGTTCGGGGAGGCGTACGAGCCACCGCTGCGGGAGCTGGCCGAGCGCGCCTCGCGATGACCTGGGCACCACCCGTCGCCGCCCACCGGCTGCTCGGCGACGGCAGCACCACCGCGCTGCTGCGCCCGGCCGGCGAGGTCGACTGGTGGTGCGCCCCGCACATGGACTCGCCCGCCGGTGCTGTGGTCGCTGCTCGACGAGCAGGGTGCGACCGCGCGCTGGTCCGGCGTGCGGCTGTCCGCGGCGGCCGGCCGGGCTGCCGGCCCGGTCCTCACGACCGTGCTGCAGTCCGACCGCGGGCGGGTCGAGTGCCGCGACGGACTGGTCTGCCAGGACGACCGCGGCAGCTCCCTGGTCCGGCTCGTGCGCGGGCTCGACGAGGACCTCGACCTCGAGCACGAGCTGTCGCTGGGCGGCTTCGACCAGCCCTGGGCCTCCTGGTCGGACGGCGAGGCGCAGGTGGGTGGGCACCGGGTGCGCCTGCTGGGCGGGACCTCCCGGCGTGACGGCCGGCTCGTGCGCACCCGGGTCACGGCGCGACGGGGGGAGTGGACGGGGCTCGTCGTGACGTACGACCCGGCTCTGGTGCTCGACGTCGACGCGCTCCAGGCGCTCCTGGACGAGGTGCAGCGCGAGGACGACGCCCTGGTCGACCGCGCGACGCTGCCGCGCACGTCGCCGGACCGCGCGCGGGAGGCCCTGCGCGTCCTGCGCCTGTGCACCTACGCCTCCACCGGTGCGGTGGTGGCCTCGCCGACGACGTCCCTGCCGGAGGCGCCGGGTCACGACCGGCAGTTCGACTACCGCTACACCTGGCTGCGCGACGCGTCGCTCGCCGTCTCGGTGGCGGCGCTGCTGGGTCGCGGCGACATCGGCGAGGACTACCTGCGGTTCGTCCTGAGGCAGAGCGGCGGCGGCCTGCCGAAGGGGCCCATGACCGACGTGCGCGGCGACGGCGTCCCCGCGGAGCGCGAGGTGCCCGGAGTCGCGGGCTGGGGCGGCTCCCTGCCGGTGCGGGTCGGCAACGACGCACGCGACCAGCTGCAGTACGACGCCCTCGGGCTGCTCGTCGAGGCCGTCTCGGTGCACGTGCAGACCGGCGGGACGCTGACGAGCGAGGTGTGGTCGCTCGTGCGCCAGGTCGCGGACGCGCTGTCGGCCGACGACCTGGACCGCTGCACCTCGGGCATCTGGGAGCTGCGCGAGCCGCGCGACCTGGTGAGCGCCGACATCGGCGTCTGGCTGGCGCTCGACCGCGCCGTCTGGATCGCCCGCGGGTGGCGGCCGTGGACCCGTCGGCGCCGCTGGCTGCGCGCCCGGGACGCAGCCCGGGACCGGGTGCTCGGCGCGCTGCTGCCCCACGGCGGACTGCCGCAGGCGTACGGCGCGGAACCGGGCAGCGCGGACGCCAGCGCCCTGATGGCGGTCATCTTCGGGATGCTGGACCGGGACGACCCGCGGGCCTCCGCGCTCGTGGACTCGACCCTGCGCGCGCTGGACTGCGCGCCGTTCCTCTACCGCTACGAGCCGGGCGGCGACGACGGGTTCTCCGGCGTGGAGGGCGCCTTCCTGCCGGCCAGCTGGTGGGTCGTCTCCGCCCTGGCCGCCTGCGGCCGGGTGGAGGAGGCGCAGCAGCGGGCCGGGGCGCTGGACGGCGCGCTGCCGGCGCTCATGCCGGAGGAGATGGACCCCGAGAGCCGGATCGGACTGGGCAACGTCCCGCTGGTGTGGTCGCACATGGAGGCGGCCCGTGCGGCGTACGTGCTCGATGCCGCGCGGCTGCGCAAGCGGTTCGGCGCGGCGGCGCTCGCCGCCTGGCGTGGGCAGCGCTACCTGCGGGCACGCCTGGGCCGACGAGAGGACGACGCATGACAGGACCCCTGGACGGGCTGGTGGCGCTGGTGACCGGCGCCGGCAGCGGCATCGGCGCCGAGGTGGCCGCACGCCTGGCGCAGGACGGCGCCGCGGTCGGCGTGAACGGCCTCACCCCCGACGAGGTCGGCGACACGCTGAAGCGCATCACCGACGGCGGCGGCCGCGCGGTGGCGCTGGTCGGCGACGTGTCCGACCCGGACGACGCGGCCCGGCTGGTGCGGGAGTGCGACGAGCAGCTCGGCGGCCTGCACGTGCTCGTGAACAACGCCGGCCTGCAGGAGCAGACGCCCTTCCTCGAGCTCGACCTCGACACCTGGCGCAAGCAGCTGTCGGTCGACCTCGACGGGGCTTTCCTCATGGCCAGTGAGGCGTGCAAGGTCATGGCGCCCCGGGGGAGCGGTGTCGTGCTCAACGTCACCAGCGTGCACGAGCACCAGCCGCGACCGGGCTACGCCGCCTACTGCGCCGCCAAGGCCGGCCTCGGGATGCTCACCAAGGTCATCGCGCGCGAGCTCGCCGACCGCGGCATCCGCGCGGTCGCCGTCGCGCCCGGCGCGATCGAGACGCCGATCCAGGGGGAGCGGACCGCGGCCGAGGTCCGCGAGCAGGAGGAGGGCATCCCGGCGGGGCGGCTGGGCACTCCGGCGGAGGTCGCCGGGCTGATCAGCTGGCTGGTCTCCCCCGCCGCCGCCTACGTGTCGGGCACCACGATCGTCATGGACGGCGCGCTGGAGCAGCAGGTCTCGCTCAGCTGAGCGCCGGGGCTCGGCCGAGCCCGAGGGCGGCGAGCCGGCCGGCGTGCCGCGCCAGGCCGGCGGCCACCGCGTCCGGCCGCTCGGCGTACCAGCGCCGCTGCGCCTGCACCACGACCTGCGCAGGCAGCTGCTCCCCGTGCACCGTCCAGCTGTCGCGGACTGCCTCCTCCGGCAGCCCCAGCGCTGCGAGCACCTCCGGCTCGAGCGGCGCCCGGATGCCGCCGAGCAGCACCCGTCCCGGGTCCGGCGCGTCCGGCGCGCAGCCCAGCGCTTCCTGCACCCGGCGCGCGAGCGCCTGCAGCAGGGCGTTCCCGGGGTGGTTCACGGTGTGCGCGGCCGCGAGGCCCAGCGGCAGCAGCAGGTCGCTCACGCCGACGTCGGTGTCGCGCCGCTCGCGCCGGGCGAGCTCGGCGCGGGACTGCTCGGCGGCCGCGCGCAGGTCCGGCCGCACCGGCTCGCGCCCGGTCAGGGTGCGCAGGTCGTGGTACGGCACGACCGGCGGCTCCGCCCCGTCCGGCAGCCGGACGATCGCCTGCCACGGGTGCAGGCCGGTCCAGCGCACCACCGGCCACCGGACGACCCGCGCGCCGGACGCAAGGCGCCCCGCGAGCTCGGCCGTCCCGAGCGGCAGTCCGCGGTAGCCGTCGCGCACCGGCTGGGCCAGCAGCAGCGTCGCGCGGCCGAGCAGGCGCTCCAGGTGCGGCAGGTCCTCGGCGGTGAGCTCGTGCACCGGGGGCACCCGTACGAGCTGCCACGGCAGCGTCGGAGACCCGGCGAGGAGCACGCGCAGGGCCTCGGCCTGGCAGTTGCCGTGCACCAGCCCGACCGGCCGCCCGTCGTCGTCCGGCCCCGCGTAGAAGTCGCGGTAGTGGGCGCGCCGGGACACGGTCAGGCCGTGCCCGCTGCGGACGTGATCACGCGCGCGGGTGGGTAGGGCTGCTGGTGATGCCACTACTACCGAGGAGGCGCACATCCTTGCCCCGTTGCGCGTCGCATCCGTCCCGACGGACCACCCGTACGTCCGCCACCTGTCGCCGCTCGTCGACGACGGCGCCGTGGTCCGCCTGCCCGACCCCCCTGTGCCCGGCGCCCCTGCCGGGCAGTGGTGGCCGTCCCCTGTCCTGACCCCCACCTGGCTGCGCGAGCACGCCGGGAGCGTCGACCTCGTCCACGTGCACTTCGGCTTCGAGCACCTCTCGGTGCCTGAGCTCGAGGCGGTCCTGCGCGCGCTCGAGGTGCCGCTCGTGCTGACCGTGCACGACCTGGAGAACCCGCACCTGCACGACCAGGGGCTGCACGGCGCGGCGCTGGCGCTGCTGGTGGACGCGGCTGCCGAGGTGATCACCCTCACCCCCGGCGCGGCCGCCGAGGTGCAGCGCCGCTACGGCCGCGGCGCGCACGTCCTGCCTCACCCGCACGTCGTCCCGCTGGACCGGATGCGGCAGTCGCGACCGCCCCGCGCCGGCCTGGTCGCCGTGCACCGCAAGGCCCGCGCCAACGTCGACGCCGACGCGGTGCTGCCCGTCGTCCGCGCCGTGGTGGCCGACCTCCCGGGTGCGCAGCTGCACCCGGGGCACGCGCGCCGGCTCACCGACGAGGAGCTGTGGGACCACCTCGCGTCGCTCGACGTGCTGGTGCTGCCGTACCGCTTCGGCACGCACAGCGGCTTCGTCGAGGCGTGCTTCGACCTCGGGACGGCCGTCGTCGCGCCGCGCGTCGGCCACCTCGCCGAGCAGCACCCCGTGCACTCCTACGAGCCGGGGGACCCCGCCTCCCTGGCGGCCGCCGTGCGGACGGCGTACGCGGACGGCGCTGCGGCGCAGGCGGATCCGCAGCAGCGGGCCCGCCAGCGTGACGACCTCGCCGCGGCGCACGCCGCCCTCTACGCCCGGGCCGTGGCGACGTCGGTCGTCGCGGCATGAGGCTCGGCCTCATCGCCTCTGCGCGCTTCCCGGTCATCGAGCCGTTCGCCGGCGGGCTGGAGGCGCACGCCTGGATGCTGGCCCGCGGCCTGCGCGACCGCGGGCACGAGGTGACCGTCTTCGCCGCACCGGGGTCGGACCCGGCGCTGGACGTGCACGAGCTGGAGGTGCAGACCATCGAGGTCAGCCCGGCAGCGCGGGCCGACGTCAGCATGTCGGCGGACTGGTGGCTGCAGGAGCACCACGCGTACCTGTCGGTGATGCTGCAGCTCGGGGACCACGGCCTGGACGTGGTGCACAACAACTCGCTGCACTACCTGCCGATCGCGATGGCCCGCTCGCTGCCGGTCCCGCTCGTGACCACGCTGCACACGCCGCCGACGCCGTGGCTGGAGTCGGCCATCCGCGCCCCGCGCGGCTGCGACGTCACCTTCGCGGCGGTCAGCGCGCACACCGCGGACGCGTGGCGGCACGTCGTGCCGTTCAGCACCGTGGTGCACAACGGCGTGGACCCGCAGCGCTGGCGCCAGGGGCCCGGCGGCGGACCCGCCGTGTGGTCCGGCCGGCTCGTGCCGGAGAAGGGGCCGCACCTCGCCGTGCAGGCCGCGCTGCGCGCCGGCGTCCCGCTCCGGCTCGCGGGCCCGGTCATGGACGGGCCGTACTTCGACGCCGAGGTGCGTCCCCACCTCGGCAGCACGGTGGAGTACGTCGGGCACCTGCGCACCGACGAGCTGGTGGAGCTGGTCGGCTCCGCGTCGGCGAGTCTCGTCACGCCGTGCTGGGAGGAGCCCTACGGCCTGGTGGTCGCCGAGTCGATGTCGTGCGGAACCCCGGTGGCCGGCTTCGCCCGCGGCGCCCTGCCGGAGCTCGTCACACCGCAGACGGCGCGGCTGGTGGCTCCCGGCGACGTGGCGGCCCTGGCCACGGCGCTGGTCGAGGCCGTGCACCTGGACCGCGACGCCGTCCGCGCGCACGCGCTGGCCACCTGCTCCGTCGAGGCGATGGTGGACGGCTACGAGGCGCTCTACGCGGGTGAGATCACCGAGCAGGCAGCGTGATCGGCTGGTACGTGCACGGGCACGGCCAGGGGCACCTGCAGCGGCTGCAGTGCGTGGCGCAGCACCTGCGCACGCCGGTCACGGCGCTGTCGTCGCTGCCCCGGCCGGACGGCTGGGCGCAGGACTGGGTCGTGCTCGAGGACGACCTGCCGCGAGCGGCGGAGCAGGACGTCACCGCGGGCGGCACCCTGCACTGGGCGCCGCGGCACCACCCGGGGCTGCGCGCCCGGATGGCCGGCATCGCGGCCTGGGTCGCGCAGGCGCAGCCGTCGCTGGTCGTCGTCGACGTGTCGGTCGAGGTGGCGGTGCTGGTCCGCGCGCTGGGCGTGCCGGTCGTCGTGGCCGCCATGCGCGGCGACCGGACCGACCGGCCGCACCGCACGGCGTACGACCTGGCGGACGCCCTGCTCGCGCCGTGGCCGGAGCACCTGCCGGAGCAGTGGCCGGCGGCGTGGCACGAGAAGGCCTGGCACGTCGGCGCCTTCTCGCGCCTCGACGGCCGGTCACCCGTGCCGTCGCCGGGGCAGCGCAAGGTGGCCGTCCTGTGGGGGCGCGGCGGCACCGACGTCACCGCGGAGGACGTGGCCGCGGCGGCAGGGGCGACGCCGGCCTGGACGTGGACGGCTGCCGGGCTGCCGGGCACGCCGTGGGTGCAGGACGTGCCGGCGCTGCTGCGCGACGCGGACGTCGTCGTGACCCACGCCGGCCAGAACGCCCTCGCCGAGGTCGCCGCGAGCCGGCGCTGCGCGGTCGTCGTGCCGCAGGAGCGGCCGCACGGCGAGCAGGTCGCGAACGCGCGGGCGCTCGAGCGGGGCGGCCTCGCGGTGGTGGCGGAGCGGTGGCCGGACGCGCAGGACTGGCAGGCGCTGCTGGAGAAGGCGTCCGCGCACGACCCGCAGGCGTGGGCGGCGTGGAACGACGGCCAGGGCGCGCAGCGGGCCGCTGCGCTGCTCGACGCGGCGGCGCGGTGACGACGAGGCCGGCGACAGCGACGCCCCGTGACCGCGCAGGAGGAGGCACCCGATGAGGACCGCTGTCGTCACCCTCGCCTCCGGCCGGCACGCGCACCTGGCCAACCAGGCGCGCGCCCTGCGGCGCAGCGCCCTGCCCGCCGACCTGCATGTCGTCGTGGCCATGGACGACCGGGAGCTGCCGGCCGTGGTGCCGGACGCCGAGGTCGTGCACGTGGACCGCGTCCAGGGGGCGCTCCCGCTGGCCGCCGCGCGCAACGCCGGCGTCGCCCGGGCGACCGAGCTCGGCGCGGACCTGCTGGTGCTGCTGGACGTCGACTGCCTGCCCGACCCGCAGCTGGTGGCCCGCTACGCGCAGGCCGCCCAGGAGCACGACGGCGTGCTGAGCGGACCGGTGGCCTACCTCCCGCCCCCGGCGCCCGGCGGCTACCCGCAGGAGGGCTTGCGCGCGCTGGGGCGCCCGCACCCGGCCCGCCCGCTGCCGGCCGAGGACGAGGTGCTGCCAGCGGAGGACCCCGACCTGTTCTGGTCGCTGTCGTTCGCGCTGACGCCCCGCACCTGGCAGCGCGTCGGCGGCTTCTGCGAGCAGTACTACGGCTACGGCGGCGAGGACACCGACTTCGGCCAGCAGCTGGTGCGGAACGGCGTGCCGATGTGGTGGGTCGGCGGCGCCTGGGCCTACCACCAGCACCACGACGCGGCCGGCCCGCCGGTGCGCCACCTCGACGACGTGCTGCGCAACGCGGGGCTCTTCTTCGACCGGTGGGGCCGCTGGCCGATGACCGGCTGGCTCGAGGAGTTCGCCCGGCAGGGCCTCGCGCACGTGGACGACCGCGGCCGCTGGGTGCGCACGTGAGGCTGGTCGCCGTGGTGCCCGGTCCTGAGCGGCACGGGGTCGTCGTGCACGGCCAGGGCGTCGGTCGTGCCGTCGGGGCCGAGGTCGTGCGCGACCTGCGTCCCGTGACCGGGGACGTCGTGCACGTGCAGTTCACCGACGCCCTCTTCGGCGCCGACATCTCCTCAGCAGCGGCCGCTTTCACGACGTGGCGCGCCCAGGTGGACGGCCGCGTCGTCGTCACCCTGCACGACGTGCCGGGCGGTGACGCGGACGCGGCGCGCGACGCCCGGCGCACCGCCGGCTACACGCGGGTGGTCGAGTCGGCCGACGCCGTGGTGGTGTCCGCGCAGCACGAGGCCGCCCGCCTGCGGCACCTGGTGGACCCGTGGGTGGTGCCGCTGCCGGTGCCGGCGCTGGCCCCGGCGGGCCCGCCCCCGCCGTGGGTGGACGAGGCGACCGTAGGCGTCCTCGGCTTCGTCTACCCCGGCAAGGGCCACGACGTGGCGCTCCAGGTCGCGGCCGAGCTCGGCCTGCAGGTGGTCGCCGCCGGTGGCCCGAGCCCGGGGCACGAGCCGCTGGTGGAGGACCTGCAGCGGCGGGCGGACCGCCTCGGGGTCCGGCTGCTCGTGACCGGCGGCCTGAGCGAGCCTGACCTGCACGCCGCCGCCCGGGCCGTCACGGTGCCGCTCGCGGCCTACCGGACAGTCGGCGCCTCCGGCTCGCTCGCCACCTGGCACGCCGCCTGCCGCCGGCCGGTCGTGTCGCCCAGCGACTACGCGCGCGAGCTCGACGCCCGTTGGCCGGGCTGCGTCCGCCTCGCCGACGACCTGCTCGCCGCGGTCGGGACAGCGCTCGGCGAGCCGGCCGGCACGTGGCTGGACGCCCCTCCGCACCTCGACGTGGCGCAGGAGCACCTCGCGGTCTACCGGGCGGTGCTGGCGTGACCGACGTCCTCGTCCCGCACAACCGGTGGGACCTGCTGACCGACGCGCCGCGCCCGAGCGTCAGCGTGGTCGTGACGCACTACGAGCAGCACGAGGAGCTGGCGCGGGTGCTGGCCGCGCTCGAGGAGCAGACGCTGCCGCCGTACGAGGTGGTGGTCGCCGACGACGGCAGTCGCAGGAGACCGGCTGTGCCGCAAGGCATCCGGCTCGTGCAGCAGGAGGACCTCGGCTTCCGCGCGGCCGCCGCACGCAACCTCGGCGCCTCCGTCGCGACCGGCGAGGCGCTGGTCTTCCTGGACGCCGACACCGTGCCGGAGCCCGGCTTCCTGCACGCCGTCACGCGACGGCTCGCGGCCTGCCCGGACGTGCTGGCGGTGGGCCGGCGCCGGCACGCCGACGCCTCCGGGGAGCTGCCCGAGCCGGCCTGGCTGCGTGACGCCTACGCCGCCAGCCGCGACCTGCTGGACGCGGACGGGCGCAGCTTCCGCTTCGTCATCAGCGCGGTGATGGCCTGCCGCCGCAGCCTGTTCCAGCACCTCGGCGGGTTCGACGAGCGGTTCGTCGGCTACGGCGGCGAGGACTGGGACCTGGCCTACCGCGCCTGGAACGCCGGCGCGGTCCTCGTCCACGAGCGCGACGCCGTCGCCTGGCACGACGGCCCGGAGTGGGCGGCCCGCGACGGCGACGTGCAGCGCAAGGACGCCGAGACCGCCCGGCTCGCAGCGCTGGTCCCGGAGCCGCTGACGCGCGGGGCGCCGCTGCCGGCCGAGCTGCCGGACGTGCTGGTCGACCTCGACCGCTACGACGTCCGGGCCGTGCACGCGCTGCTCCGCCAGGACCACCGCGACCTGCAGGTGCGCGTCGTCGGCGCCGACCCGCTGCACGCGCCCGTGGTCCGCACCGCGCCGTGGAGCGAGGACCAGCTGCGGCGGGCGCGGGCGCGGGTGCGCCTGGACGAGCCGGTGACGCTGGCGCCGCAGACGGTCGGCGACCTGGTGCGGCGCCTGGTCGACGAGGACCTGGGCGAGCTGGTGCTCTGCGCGGGAGGTCGCCCCGTCGGCACGGCGACGAGCACGCGCGCGGTCGGCCGCTCCCGCCGCTGGGGCCGCGACGTCGTCGCCGAGGCCTTCGGGCGGGCCGAGGTCGAGGTCGAGGTGCTCCCGGCGCGGGACGACCTCGCGGGGTTCTTCGCCCTCTAGGGTCGACGGCGTGACGCCTCGTACCCGCCTCGCCGTCGTGTTCGGCGGCCGCAGCACCGAGCACGCCATCTCCTGCGTCAGCGCCGGGAGCATCCTGGCCGCCGTCGACCGCGAGCGCTACGACGTCGTCGCCGTCGGCATCACACCCGAGGGCCGCTGGGTGCTCGCGCCGGACGACCCCGCCCGCCTCGCCCTCTCCGGCCGCGAGCTGCCGTCGGTGAAGGACGGCCAGGCCGTCGCGCTGCCCGGCGACCCGACGGCCGGCGGGCTCGTCCCGCTGGAGGACGGTCCCGGGCTGCTGGGCCAGGTCGACGTCGTCTTCCCCGTCCTGCACGGGCCGTACGGCGAGGACGGCACGCTGCAGGGGCTGCTCGAGCTCGCCGGCGTCCCGTACGTCGGCAGCGGCGTGCTGGCCTCGGCGGCCGCGATGGACAAGGCGGTGGCGAAGAAGCTGCTCGCGGCCGCGGGCATCGCCGTGGCGCCCGCCGTCGTCGTGCGCGCTCGTGCATGGGCAGAGGACGAGCGCGGACTCACCGAGCAGGTGCGGGCGCTCGGCCTGCCGGTCTTCGTGAAGCCGGCCCGCGGTGGCTCCAGCATCGGCATCACGAAGGTGAACGACCTCGCGGACCTGCCGGCCGCAGTGGACGAGGCGCTGCGCTGCGACCCGAAGGTGCTCGTCGAGGCGGGCGTCGTCGGACGTGAGGTCGAGTGCGGGATCCTCGAGGACGCCGACGGCCGCCCGCAGGCCAGCGTCCCGGCCGAGGTGCGCCTCAGCGAGGGCTACGAGTTCTACGACTTCGAGGCCAAGTACCTCGACGCGGCGGAGCCCGACATCCCCGCCGACCTGCCGGCGGACGTCGCGTCGCGGCTGCAGGACCTGGCGCGGCGGGCGTACGACGCGCTCGACTGCGAGGGCCTGGCCCGGGTGGACTTCTTCGTCGGCGCCGACGGGGCGCTCACCGTCAACGAGGTGAACACGATGCCGGGCTTCACGCCGACGTCGATGTTCCCGCGGATGTGGGCCGCGACCGGGGTGGACTACCCCGCGCTGGTCGACCGGCTGGTGCAGGCCGCGCTGCGGCGGGGGACCGGGCTGCGCTAGGAGCCGGCGAGCACCGTGCTGATCGGGTTCACGATCTCGGCGCCGTTCTCGTACGCGTCCGGGATCTCGACCGCGACGACCGGCGTCCGGTCGCGGGTCGTCCAGCGGTAGCCGGCGCCGACGTCGCGCACCGACCAGGCGACGCCGTTCACGACCACCGGCTCGTCCGGGCGGTCCGGGGCGGGCACGCCGCACTCCAGGGTCACCGGCGGGTCGCCCCAGGCCGCGGTGCGCGTCGCGTCGCCGGTGACCTCCCGCCGCTCGACGCCTGGGTCGACCTGGTCGGGCAGCGCGGCGAGCAGCGCGGGACACCCGACAGCACCACCGGACGGCACGGGCACGTCGACCGGGCCGGTCGCCGCCGGCGGCGCGGAGGTGGTGGAGCAGCCCGCGACCAGCAGCAGCGGGAGGAGGCCGAGCCTCAGAGGTGCACGACCGGGCAGGTCAGCGTCCGCGTGATGCCGTCCACGCCCTGGATCCGGGCCACGACGAGCTTGCCCAGCTCGTCGACGGAGTTGGCCTCCGCGCGCACGATCACGTCGTACGGGCCGGTCACGTCCTCGGCCTGCGCCACGCCCTCGAGCGCCGCGATGGCGTCGGCGACGGCAGCGGCCTTGCCGACCTCGGTCTGGATGAGGATGTAGGCCTGGACCGGCACGGTGAGGACCCTTCTGGGAGGCTGGCGGAGTGCCGGACGCTACAGCACGGCAGGTCGGCGAGTTCGGCCTGATCGACCGCGTGGTGGCGCGCCTCGGGACCGCCGCGCACGTGCTGCTCGGCCCCGGCGACGACGCCGCCGTGGTGGCCGCGCCGGACGGCCGGGTGGTCGCGACGACCGACGTCCTGGTCGAGGGCGTGCACTTCCGGCGCGACTGGAGCAGCGCCTACGACGTGGGGGTGAAGGCCGCGGCGGCCAGCCTCGCCGACGTCGCCGCGATGGGCGCCACGGCGACGTCCCTGCTGGTCGGGCTGGCCGCTCCCGGGCGACCTGCCCGTCGCGTGGGCCACGGCGCTCGCCGACGGGCTGCGCGACGAGGCCGCCCGCACGGGTGCGGTGGTCGTCGGGGGCGACACCGTCACGGCTGACCGGGTCGTCGTCAGCGTCACCGCGCTGGGCGACCTCGCGGGCCGCGCCCCGGTCACCCGCGCCGGCGCACGGCCGGGCGACGTCGTGGTGGTGGCCGGTCGTCTCGGCCACGCCGCCGCGGGTCTGGCCCTGCTGCAGGCCGGCACGAGCGAGAGCCCGCTGGTCGACGCGCACCGCCGGCCGCAGCCCCCCTACGACCGCGGACCCGCGCTCGCGGACGCGGGCGCCACCGCGATGTGCGACGTCAGCGACGGCCTGGTCGCCGACCTCGGCCACGTCGCGCGGGCCAGCGGGGTGGTCGTCGGGCTGCACGCTGGACGGCTCGCCGACGCCGCGGTCGACCTGCAGCACGTGCTGCACGGCGGGGAGGACCACGCGCTGGTCGCGACCCTGCCGGCAGGCGCGTCCGTGCCGGAGGGCTGCCGGACGATCGGCCGCGTCAGCGCAGGGGAGCCGGGCGTCCTGCTCGACGGCGAGCCGGTGGAACCCCGGGGATGGGAGCACTTCTCGTGAAGCGGGTCCTCACCATCGCGGGCTCCGACAGCGGCGGGGGCGCCGGCGTCCAGGCCGACCTCAAGACGATGCTCGCGTGCGGCGTGCACGGCATGAGCGTGCTCGCGGCGGTCACCGCGCAGAACTCCGTGGGCGTGCAGGGCTACTGGGAGCTGCCGGTGGAGGCGGTGCGCGCGCAGCTCGACAGCGTGCTCGGCGACATCGGCGCCGACGCGCTCAAGACGGGGATGCTGGCGAGCCCGGCGCTGGTGCACGTCGTGGCGGACCGGCTCGCGGGGGAGAGCGCGCCGCTGGTGGTCGACCCCGTCGGCGTCAGCAAGCACGGTGACCCGCTCCTGCAGGCCGACGCCGTCGAGGTCCTGCGCACCGAGCTCGTCCCGCTGGCGACCGTCGTCACGCCGAACCTGCCGGAGGTCGAGCAGCTGACCGGCGTGCGGGTCGAGGACGAGGCCGGCCTGCAGCGGGCGGCGGAGGCGGTGCTGGCGCTCGGGCCGCGCTGGGTGCTCGTCAAGGGCGGCCACCTGCCCGGCGAGGCCGTCGACCTGCTCACCGACGGGACGAGCACGCACGTCCTGCGCGCGCCCCGGCTGGACAACCGGCACACGCACGGCACCGGCTGCACGCTCGCCTCCGCGATCGCCAGCCACCTCGCGCTGGGCGACGACGTGCCGACCGCGGTGGCCCGCGCGAAGGACTACGTCACCGGCGCGATCGCCGGCGGCTTCGGGCTGGGCGCGGGCATCGGCCCGGTCGACCACGGCTGGCGCACCCGCTAGCCAGCCGCCGGGCGGTCCTCAGCCCTCGCGGTCGGCCTCGTCGCGCGCGTCCTCCGCAGCGGTGCGCTCGGCGGTCCGCTGCAGCGCGCTCGCCGCCTGCTCGCGACTCGGGTACGGCCCGAGGCGCTCCTTGTTCGGGCAGCCGTCGCCCTCCTCGACCGCTCCGTGCGTGAGGCACCACCAGAAGCTCATGCGCGTTCCTCCTGCTCGACGTCGAGAGCCGGACCGTACCCATCCGCCGCGCTGCGCGGTCGAGAAGAGCAGGTCGTCCTCCACCGGGCGTCCTCCGGGTCGGGGGCGGTGCGCCGGTGCTGGGGCCTGCTGCGAGGATCGGCGACCCGACGACGAAGGAGCACCGTGGCCGTCTACGCGCTCGGCGACCGCACGCCGCAGATCTCCGACGGATGCCTACGTCCACCCCGACGCGACCGTGATCGGCGACGTCCGGATCGCCGCCGGCGCCAGCGTCTGGCCGAGGGCGGTGCTGCGCGGCGACTACGGGACGATCACCGTGGGGGAGCGGACGCAGCATCCAGGACGGCACCGTCGTGCACGCCACCCACGACAAGCCGACGACGATCGGCGCGGACTGCGTGGTCGGCCACCTCGCGCACCTCGAGGGCTGCACGGTCGAGGACGGCTGCCTGGTCGGCTCCGGGTCGGTCGTGCTGCACGACGCCGTCGTCCGGGCCGGGGCGCTGGTCGGCGCGGGCGCCGTCGTGAGCAACCGGGTGGAGGTGCCGGCGCGGGCCATGGCGCTCGGCATCCCGGCGAAGATGCGGCTGGACGCGGTCCCGGAGGGCGTCGTTCAGCTCGGCGCCGACATGTACGTCGAGAACGGCCGGCGCTACAAGGACGAGCTGCGCCGGCTGGACGCGTGAACGACGAAGGCCCCGGACCAGCAGGTCCGGGGCCTTCGTACGGGTCGCGAGACTAGATCGGGCGCACCTGCGTCCGCCTGCGGGCCCTTCTGGCCCTGGGTGATCTCGAACTCCACGCGCTGACCCTCGTCGAGGGAGCGGTAGCCGTCGGACTGGATCGCGGAGTAGTGGACGAACACGTCCGCGCCGCCGCCGTCAACGGCGATGAAGCCGAAGCCCTTCTCGGCGTTGAACCACTTGACTGCACCCTGTGCCATGTTGCCTGTCTCTCTCTCACTGTGACGGCCCTGCACTCCGCGGGACCGAGTCGTGCCGGCCCCTGCGAGGTCCGCGGGGACAGGCGAAGAACCACGCGGAGGACCGTGCAGGACTTGCGACCGCCGCGAGAGTACACAGCGCGGGCGCGGCAGGACAGCCCTTCCCGGGCTGCCGTGCAGGGTGGTGCGAGAGGGCGGGCCTAGGAGGCGCGCACGACCTTGCCGGCCTTGATGCAGGACGTGCAGGCGTTCAGCTTCTTCGGGGTCTTGCCCGAGGGGCCGGTCAGCGCGCGCACGGTCTGGATGTTCGGGTTCCAGCGACGACGGGTGCGCCGGTGGGAGTACGAGACGGACATGCCGAAGCCGGGGCCCTTGCCGCACACGTCGCAGGTCGCAGCCACGGTCACTCCAGGATCTCGGACGGGAAGAAGGTCGCGCACGGCCCGGTCTGGCGCCGGACGACCTGCACACAGTAGCAGGACGGCTAGCCTCCGCCCGGGCCGTCGAACAGGAGGTGCGCGCGTGCTGCAGGTGCTCGACGCCGCCGCCGTGCGCCGCTGGTGCGCGCCGGCCGCGAGGGCCTCGCCGGCGCCCGGGCCGAGATCGACGACCTCAACGTCTACCCCGTGCCCGACGGCGACACCGGGACCAACCTGCTGCTGACCATGGAGGCGGTGGACGACGCCGTGCGCGCCGCCGCGCCGGACCTGGCCGCCACCGTGGCGGCGATGGCCCAGGGCGCGCTCATGGGGGCGCGCGGCAACACCGGCGTGATCCTGTCCCAGCTGCTGCGCGGGCTGGCCGAGGTCCTGGCCGAGGACGGCTCGGCCGAGGGCGTGCGGCGGGGGCTGACCCGGGCCGGCGAGCTGGCCTACGCCGCCGTCGCCACGCCCGTCGAGGGGACGCTGCTGACCGTCGCGCGGGAGTGCGCCGAGGCGGTCGCGGGGCTCGACGGCGACCTCGCGGCCGTCGTGCGGAGGCGCGCGCCGCGGCCGCGCCGGTCGCTGGCCCGCACCCCCGACCTGCTGCCCCAGCTGCAGGCGGCCGGCGTCGTCGACGCCGGCGGCCGGGGGCTCGTGCGTGCTGCTCGAGGCGCTGGAGCAGGTCGTGACGGGAGCGGCGGCCACGGCCGGCCTCGCGCCGCAGCTGCTCGTGCCGCGCGACCGCGCCGGGCTCTCCGCCGCGCGCGAGGCCGGCAGCGACGCCTTCGCCTACGAGGTGCAGTTCCTGCTGCGCGAGGCGGCCGACGACGCGGTCGAGCGGCTCAAGGACGTGCTCGGCGCGCTCGGCGACTCGCTGGTCGTCGTCGGCGGGGACGGGCTGTTCAACGTCCACGTGCACGTCAACGACGTCGGCGCTGCCGTCGAGGCGGGGGTGGAGGCGGGCCGGCCGTTCCGGATCACGGTCACCCGCTTCGACGACCAGATGGCCGACGAGCGCCTGCCGGTCATGAACGAGCGGCCGGTCGGGCGCGCCGTCGTCGCCGTCGCCCCGGGCGAGGGGCTGGCCGCGCTGTTCCGGCAGTCCGGCGCCGTCGTCGTGCTCGGCGGGCCCAGCCACAACCCGTCGACGGCCGAGCTGCTGGACGCGGTCCGCCGCGCCGGCGCCGCCGAGGTGGTGCTGCTGCCCAACGACGCGAACACCACCGGCGTCGCCTCCGCCGCGGCCGCCGCCGCCCGCGACGAGGGCTGGTCGGTGGCGGTCGTCCCCACGCGCTCGTCCCTGCAGGGGCTGGCCGCGCTGGCCGTCGCCGACCCCGAGCGGCCGTTCGCCGACGACGTCGCCGCCATGGCCGAGGCGGCCGGCTCGACCCGCTGGGCCGAGGTGACGACGGCGGTGCGCGAGGCCGCCACGATGGCCGGCATCTGCCGCCCGGGCGACGTGCTCGGGCTGCTCGAGGGCGACGTCGTGCTCATCGGCGGCGGACTTCGAGGAGGTCGGCGCCGAGCTGCTGCGCCGGATGCTGCTCGGCGGCGGCGAGCTGGTGACGGTCGTGACCGGCGAGCAGGCCGCACCGGGCGCGGCCGACCGGCTGACCGAGCGGGTGGAGCGGGCGCACGCCGCGGTGGAGGTCGTGCGTACGCCGGGGGCCAGCCGCACTACCCGCTGCTGCTGGGCGTGGAGTAGGCCGTGGTCGCGCTCGGCGCGAAGCTGTCGACGGCCGTCGGCGGCACCGCGAAGGTCCTCGAGGACGCGCTCGGCCTGCGCACCGTCGGCGACCTGCTGCGCCACTACCCGCGGCGCTACACCGAGCGCGGCCGGCTGACGCCGTTCAGCGAGCTGGTGGTCGGCGAGCACGCCACCGTCATCGCCGAGGTCGCGAAGGTCGACGGCCGGCAGCTGCGCCCCAAGCTGCACAAGACCGACGTGACGATCCGCGACGAGGGCGGCGCGACCCTCACGATGGCGATCTTCAACCGGCCGTGGGTCGAGCAAGGACCTCAAGGCCGGGCCGGCGGGCGATGTTCTCCGGCAAGGTGGAGGTGTTCAACAAGCAAGCACCAGCTGGCCAACCCGGAGTACGCCGCTCGTGGACGACGACGCCGGGACCGCGGTGGAGGAGTTCGCCGGGGCGCTGGTCCCGATCTACCCGGCCGCGGCCAAGGCGCCCTCCACGCTGATCGGGCGCAGCGTCCGGATGGCGCTGGACATGGCCGACCTGCAGCGCCGACCCGCTGCCGGCCGACCTGCGGGCCCGGCACGGCCTGGTCGGGCTCGAGCCGGCGCTGCGCGGGATCCACCAGCCCGCCGGCTGGCCCGACGTCGGCGCCGCCCGCAAGCGGCTCACCTGGGACGAGGCGTTCGTCCTGCAGGTCGTGCTGGCCCAGCGCCGGGCGGCGGCGCAGCTGCTGGCCGGCACGCCGCGCACCGGCCGGCCGGACGGGCTGCTCGCCGCGTTCGACGCCGCGATGCCGTTCACGCTCACGGCGGGGCAGGCGCAGGTCGGTGCCGAGCTGGCCGCCGAGCTGGCCCGGACGCAGCCCGATGTACCGGCTGCTCCAGGGCGAGGTCGGCTCCGGCAAGACCGTCGTCGCGCTGCGGGCGATGCTGCAGGTCGTCGACAGCGGCGGCCAGGCCGCGCTGCTCGCCCCGACCGAGGTGCTGGCCCAGCAGCACGCCCGCTCGCTGCGCGCCGTGCTCGGGCCGCTGGCGCAGGCCGGCGAGCTGGGGGCGGCCGACCCCGCGACGCGGGTGGCGCTGCTGACCGGCTCGCAGGGCGCGGCGGCCCGTCGTACGGCGCTGTCCGAGGCGGCGGGCGGCGAGGCGGGCATCGTCGTCGGGACGCACGCGCTGCTCAGCGAGGGCGTCGCGTTCGCCGACCTCGGGCTGGTCGTGGTGGACGAGCAGCACCGCTTCGGCGTCGAGCAGCGCGACGCGCTGCGCGCCAAGGGCAGCACGCCGCCGCACGTGCTCGTCATGACGGCCACCCCGATCCCGCGCACCATCGCGATGACCGTCTACGGCGACCTCGAGGTCTGCACCCTGTCCGAGCTGCCGAAGGGCCGCTCTCCGATCAGGAGCGCCGTGGTGCCGGTGGGGGAGAAGCCCTCCTGGCTCGAGACGGCGTGGCAGCGGGTGCGCGAGCAGGTCGCGGAGGGGCGTCAGGCGTTCGTGGTGACGCCGCGCATCGGGGGCGACGAGGAGCCGGCGAGCGAGGACGGCAGGCGGCCGGCGGCCGCCGTGCTCGACGTGCTGCCGCTGCTGCAGGAGGGGCCGCTGCAGGGGCTGCGGGTGGCCGCCCTGCACGGGCGGATGCCGCCCGAGGAGAAGGACGCCGTGATGCAGCGCTTCGCGGCCGGCCGGCTCGACGTGCTCGTCGCGACCACCGTCATCGAGGTCGGCGTCGACGTCCCCAACGCCACCGTCATGGTCGTGCTCGACGCCGACCGCTTCGGCGTCAGCCAGCTGCACCAGCTGCGCGGCCGCGTGGGCCGGGGCGCCCACGCGGCGCTCTGCCTGCTGGTCACCGAGGCCGAGGGCGGCAGCCCCGCGCGGGAGCGGCTCGAGGCGGTGGCCGCCACGAACGACGGCTTCGCGCTGTCCCGCATCGACCTCGAGCAGCGCCGCGAGGGCGACGTGCTGGGCGCCTCGCAGTCCGGCGGGCGCAGCTCGCTGCGGATGCTGCGGCTGGCCGACCACGAGGAGCTGATCCTCGAGGCGCGGGGGGAGGCGGTCACGCTGGTGGCGGACGACCCGGCCGCTGGAGCGGCACCCGGCGCTCGCGCAGGCCGTCGCCGACGTGCTGGACGAGGAGCGCGCGGAGTTCCTCGCCAAGGGCTGAGCCCGCCCCGGGTGGTGCTCGGGACGGGCTCGGCGGTGCGGGCGGCGACTAGCGCAGCAGCAGCACGAGGACGACGACGGCGATGACCAGGGCGGCGATGGCGATGGTGCGCGTGTTCATAGTTCCTCCAGCGGTCGATGATCAGTTGCGCACCTCCTGCCACCCGCGGGGCGCGCCCAACCCTCGGGCACGATGACGGGATGACACGGGTCATCGCCGGCGACGCCCGCGGCCGCCGGCTCCAGGTCCCGCCGGGCACCACTACGCGGCCCACGAGCGACCGGGCGCGGGAGGGGCTGTTCAGCAGCCTGCAGAGCCTGCTCGACCTCGACGGCGCCCGGGTGCTCGACCTGTACGCCGGCTCCGGCGCGCTCGGGCTCGAGGCCGTCAGCCGCGGCGCGGGCAGCGCCACCCTCGTCGAGTCCGACCCGGACGCCGTCGCCGCGCTGCGCGCCAACGTCGAGCACCTGGGCTTCCGGACGTCCTACGTCGTCGCGCAGCCCGTCGAGCGGTTCCTCGCCGTGGACGCCGAGCCCCGCTACGACCTCGCCCTCGTCGACCCCCCGTACGAGCTCGAGGTCGAGCCGGTGCTCGAGCTGCTGCTGCCCTGGCTGGCCGAGGACGCGGTCGTCGCGGTCGAGCGGCGCACCCGCCGGAGCACCTTCGCCTGGCCGGCCGGGTACGAGCCGGTGCGCGAGCGGCGGTACGGCGAGGCGACGCTCTGGTACGCGCTGCTAGCGTCCTCCACGTGATCAGGCCATGAGACGGGCCGTCTGCCCCGGGTCCTTCGACCCCGTGACCCTCGGGCACCTCGACATCGTCGAGCGGGCCTCCAAGATCTACGACGAGGTCACCGTCGCGGTCCTGGTCAACAAGAAGAAGTCCTCGCTCTACACCGTCGAGGAGCGCATGGCGCTGCTGGCCGACGTGACGTCGCACTACGGCAACGTCAAGGTCGACAGCTTCCACGGGCTGCTCGTCGACTACTGCAAGGCGCGCGACATCCCCGTCATCGTCAAGGGGCTGCGGGCCATCAGCGACTTCGACTACGAGCTGCAGATGGCGCAGATGAACCACGGGCTGGCCGGCGTCGAGACGATGTTCATGACGACCAACCCGCTCTACTCCTTCCTGTCCTCCAGCCTGGTCAAGGAGGTCGCGACGTACGGCGGCGACGTCTCCGGCCTGGTCCCCGAGCGCGTGCTGGCCAGCCTCGACGAGCGGCTGGCCACGTCCTGAGCGACGTCGAGCAGGGCCTGGACGACGCTCGTACGGCTCGTCGAGGAGGCGCGCACGCTGCCGATGTCGGCCTCCTGCGTCGTCAACCGCGGGGAGGTGCTCGAGCTGGTCGACGGGTGCGCGGCGACGTGCCGGCCGCGCTGGCCGAGTCCCGCGCGGCTGCTCGGCGAGCGCGACGGCGTCGTGGAGCAGGGCCACCAGGAGGCCGCCCGGCTGCGCGAGGAGGCGCCGCGCCGAGCGGGCCCGGCTCGTCGAGGCGACCGCGTGCACCGGGGGGCGCAGCGCGCAGGCCGAGCGGCTGCTCGCCGACGCCCGCGAGCAGGCCGAGGCGATGCGGGCCGCAGGTCGAGGACTACGTCGACGGCAAGCTGGCCAACTTCGAGGTCGTGCTGGCCAAGACCCTGCGCCGGCCGTGCGAGAAGGGCACCGGCCGCCCGGCCTGCACCGGCGGCAGACGCGAGCGACGACGGAGCTGCGGTCGACGTGTCGGATCGCCCCGCGCCGCCGTCCGCTACCCTCGTGGACGGTCTTCTCCGACCCTGAAGAGCCTCCACGTGCCCGAGAACAGGAAGCCGCAGCACCGCCTCGATCCCCGCAAGCCCCTCGTCGCTGGACACCCGCGAGCTGGGTCGGCGACCGGGATCGATGCGAGAGGTGCGGCTTCCCCGCTCCCGCGCCCGAGGGCCTCGGGGTCGCGCTCATCGGCGTGCCCTCCGGTGCCGAGCTCGACCTGGACCTCAGGCTCGAGTCGGTCATGGAGGGCGTGCTGGTCAGCGGCACCGCGACGATGCCGCTGACCGGGGAGTGCGGCCGCTGCCTGGAGCCCGTCAGCGACGAGCTGGCGGTCGACCTGCAGGAGCTGTTCGCCTACGCGGAGGGCGACGCGGACGACGACGAGGACGATCGCACGGATGGAGGGCGACCTGCTCGACCTCGAGCCCGTGCTGCGGGACGCGGTGGTGCTCGCACTGCCGCTCACGCCGCTGTGCCGGCCGGACTGCGCCGGGCTGTGCGCCGAGTGCGGCGAGCGGCTCGACGACCTGCCGGAGGACCACGCGCACGGCGCACCGGACCTCCGCTGGGCCGCGCTGCAAGGCGCTCGACCCGCACGCAGACCAGCACCAACCAGGAGCACTGAGCCGATGGCCGTCCCGAAGCGCAAGATGTCGCGCAGCAACACCCGCTCGCGCCGTGCGCAGTGGAAGACCACCGCTCCGACGCTCACCACCTGCGACCGCGGCCACGTCACGCTGCCGCACACCGTCTGCCCCGAGTGCGGTCGCTACGACAAGCGCACCGTCCTCGCGGTCTGACGCGTCGGCACCCGACCCTCCGTCGCGGTGACCCGCGTCGCGCTCGACCTGCTCGGCGGCGACCACGCTCCCGAGTCGGTCGTCGACGGCGCGCTGCTGGTCGCCGAGCGCACCCCCGACGTCGAGCTCGTCCTGGTCGGGCCGGTCGAGCTCGCCGAGCGGCTGCTGGCCGAGCGCGGCGCGACGCGGCCGCTTCCGGCTCGTCGAGGCGAGCCAGGTCGTCGGCATGGACGAGGACCCCGCCCGCGCGGTCCGGGCCAAGCGCGACGCGACCGTCCGCGTCGCCGCGCGCCTGGTGCGCGACGGCGAGGCGGACGCCGTCGTGTCCGTCGGGCTCGACCGGCGCGGCGCTGGCCGCCGCCGTCTTCACGCTCGGCCGCCTGCGCGGGCGTGACCCGCCCGGCGCTGGCCGCGGTCATCCCGGCCAGGCGCGGCCCGCTGGTCTTCCTCGACGCCGGCGCCAGCACCGACGCGACGCCCGAGATGCTGGCGCAGTTCGCGCTGGCCGGCGCCGCCTTCGCCACCGTCCGGCTCGGCATCGCCGAGCCCCGGGTCGGGCTGCTGTCGATCGGCGAGGAGCCCGGCAAGGGCGACGAGCTGCGCAAGGCGGCGTACCGACGCCCTCGTCCGCGCTGCCGGCTCGACTTCGTCGGCAACGTCGAGGGCGCGACGTCCCGTACGGCGGCAAGGCCGACGTCGTCGTCACCGACGGCTTCACCGGCAACGTGCTCGCCAAGGGGCTCGAGGGTGCGGCCACGATGCTCACCGGCGTGCTGCTCGAGGCGCTGACCGCCACCCCGGAGCGCTCGGAGGCGGCGAAGGCGCTGCTGCCCGGCGCTGACCGAGGCGACCGCCCACATGAGCCCCGAGCAGCTCGGCGGCGCGGTGCTGCTCGGCGTCGACGGGGTCGTCGTCGTCGGCCACGGCGCGAGCACGCCCGCAGGGCGTCGCGAGCTGCGTCGGCGTCGCGGTGCAGGCCGCGCGCGAGGGCCTGGTCCCGCGGATCGCCGCCGCGCTGCTCGACCTGCGCGAGCGCAGCCGCTCGAGGCGGTCGCCCCGGCATGACCGCCGACGAGGTGCTGGAGGTCGTGCAGGCCGCGGTCGCGACCGTGCTGGAGCGCGACCCCGACCACGGTCACCGCGAGACCCGCTTCCGCGAGGACCTCGAGGCCGACTCGCTCGCGCTGGTCGAGATCGTCGAGATCGTGGAGGAGACGCTCGCGCCGCGGCGACGCCCGGCTTCCACATCGAGGACGAGGACCTCGACGGGCTGACCACGGTCGGCGAGGCCGTCGACTACGCGGTGGCCCGGCTGTGAGCCTCCGCGAGCCGGCGGTGCCGGCGAGCCGCCGGGGAGGCCGGGCCGCCGTACACCGTGCTCGAGGCGGCGCTCGGCACCGGGTCGAGCCGGCGCTGCTGGAGCGGGCGCTCACCCACCGGTCGTACGCCTACGAGCACGGCGGGCTGCCGACCAACGAGCGGCTGGAGTTCCTCGGCGACGCCGTCCTCGGGCTGGTCGTCACCGACGCGCTCTACCCCACGCACCCCGACCTGCCGGAGGGCTCAGCTCGCCAAGCTGCGCGCCAGCGTCGTCAACACCCGGGCGCTGGCCGGCGTCGCCCGCGGCCTCGGGCTGGGCCGCTGGCTGCGGCTCGGCCGCGGCGAGGAGGTCACCGGCGGGCGCGACAAGAACTCGATCCTGGCCGACACGATGGAGGCCGTCATCGGGGCGGTCTACCTCGACCGGGGCGTCGGCGGCGCCACGCACGGTGGTGCGGGGGCTGTTCGACCCGCTGATGCGCGGCCGCCTCCGAGGACGGCGCGGCGCTCGACTGGAAGACCGCGCTGCAGGAGCTCGGCGGCGGCGCGCGGGCTCGGGCGTGCCCGACTACCGGATCGCCGAGAGCGGCCCCGACCACGCCAAGAGCTTCGTCGCGCAGGTGGCCATGGGCGGCGAGGTCTGCGGCAGCGGCAGCGGGCGGCAGCAAGAAGGAGGCCGAGCAGCAGGCCGCCGAGGCCGCCTACGGCGCGCTGTCCGGGCCGCGGGTCGGCTCCGAGCCGGGTGCCTGAGCTGCCCGAGGTCGAGGTCGTCCGGCGTCGGCCTCGAGCGCGGCGTCGCCGGCCGGACCGTCGCCGTCGTCGAGGTCAGCCACCCGCCGGGCGGTCCGGCGGCACGAGGCCGGGGCCGGACGACTTCGCCGGCCGGCTCGCCGGGCGGACCGTCGCGTCGCGTGCGAGCGGCGCGGGAAGTACCTCTGGCTGCCGCTCGACAGCGGCGACGCGCTGACCGGCCACCTCGGCATGAGCGGCCAGCTGCTCGTCGTGCCCGCCGACAGCCCGCTGCAGAAGCACCTGCACGTCCGGCTGCGCTTCGACGACGGCGGCCGGGAGCTGCGCTTCGTCGACCAGCGGACCTTCGGCGGGCTGCTCGTCGTGCCCGGCGGCGAGCCGGTGCCGCCGCTGCTCGCGCACATCGCCCGCGACCCGCTCGACCCGGAGTTCGACGACGAGGCGTTCGTGGACCGGCTGCGGCGCAGGCGGACGGGCGTCAAGCGCGCGCTGCTGGACCAGACGCTGGTCAGCGGCATCGGCAACATCTACGCCGACGAGACGCTCTGGCGCGCGCAGCTGCACGGGGAGCGGCCCACCGACCGGCTCACCCGTCCCGCCGCGCGCCGCGTGCTCGGCCACGCGCGGGACGTGCTGAACGAGGCCGTCGCGGCCGGCGGGACGAGCTTCGACGCGCTGTACGTCTCCGCCGAGGGGGTCAGCGGCCTGTTCGAGCGCTCGCTGAACGCCTACGGCCGCGAGGGGGAGCCCTGCCCGCGCTGCGGGGCCCCCGTCCGGCGCGAGTCGTTCATGAACCGCAGGTCGTTCAGCTGCCCGCGGTGCCAGCCGCGGCCGCGTCCCGCCCGGCGCTGAGCTCCTCGGTCACGCACGCCGGTCGGGTCCCGTCGGCCTGCGCCGGCGTCCACGGCTCGCCGCGCACCCACTGCGAGCCGCAGCCGCGGCAGGCCAGCAGGGTGCGGCCGTCGTCGGTGGTCGCCTTGGTGCGCGCCCAGTCGCAGAGCTGGCGGCACGGGGCGATGGTCAGCGGCACGGCACCAGTCTGACGCCTGGGCGGCGGGGCCGCGGGGCGGCTGCTGCGCCCGGCGTCGGCTCAGCCCGTCGGTGCCGGCGAGCCCGGCTGGTCGACCGTCAGCGGCGGGCTCTCCACCACCACCGGCTCGCGCACCACGTCGGTCGGCCGTACCGGCTGCTCCTGCGGCCCGTTGTCGTTGGCCTCCTCCGGCTGCGAGAGGCAGCCGGACAGCACGAGGGCGAGGACGGGGACGAGGACGGCTGCACGGGCACGGCGCACGGGTTCTGGCTCCTGTCGAGGGGGCGGTCATGCGGCCCCTACCCTCGCGAGGGTGAGTCCTACGCCGGTCCGGCTGACCGCGTTCGTGAAGGGCCGGGTGCAGGGCGTCGGGTTCCGCTGGTGGACCCGCGCGCGGGCCCTCGAGCTCGACCTGGTCGGCAGCGCCACCAACCTCGACGACGGCCGGGTGGAGGTGGTCGCGGAGGGCCCGGAGCCGCAGCTGCAGGCGCTGCTGGCGCTGCTGCGCGGCGGCGGGTCGCCCGGCCGGGTCGACTTCGTGGCCGAGCGCTGGGGCGACGCCCGGGGTGGTCACGACGGCTTCACCGAGCGGTAGTGCGTCGTGACCTGATCGTGACCGGAACCTTGACCAGCGGGGGTGCTGCTGTCATCCTTGCTGCTGCACCCCGCTCCTCTGGCCGTCTGCCGAGTGAGCCCAGCACCAGCCCCAGCACGACACCTCAGCGCGGAGGACACCCATGGCCAAGGCCCTGCTCGGACACGTCGGCGGCCCCGACCTCCGTCTCGTCGACGAGGTGCGCCGCCTGCGGACCCGCGTGCGCGACCTCGAGGCCGAGCTCGCCCGGGTCACCGCCACCAACGACGCGCTCATGGGCGCCGTCCACGTCGAGGACGACCTGCGCTTCCTGGACGAGCCCGTCCTCACCTAGGCCGCCCCACCACCAGGGCGCTTCCCCGACGGGGAGGCGCCCTTCGTGCGTCCTGCGACGGACGGCCCGCCCGCGCCGGTACGGTGGCGGCTGGTCTTCCCCAGGCCGACCGAGAGACGTCAGGTGCACCTCAAGAGCCTCACGCTGAAGGGCTTCAAGTCCTTCGCGTCCGCGACGACGCTGCGCTTCGAGCCGGGCATCACCTGCGTGGTCGGCCCCAACGGCTCGGGCAAGAGCAACGTCGTCGACGCCATCGCCTGGGTGCTCGGCGAGCAGGGGGCCAAGGCGCTGCGCGGCGGCAAGATGGAGGACGTCATCTTCGCCGGCACGCCCGGCCGCCCGCCGCTCGGCCGGGCCGAGGTGACCCTGACGATCGACAACACCGACGGGGCGCTCCCGATCGAGTACGCCGAGGTCTCGGTGACCCGGCTGATGTTCCGGTCGGGCGAGTCGGAGTACTCCATCAACGGCAACCGCTGCCGCCTGGTCGACGTCCAGGAGCTGATGAGCGACAGCGGCATCGGCCGCGAGCTGCACGTCGTCGTCGGCCAGGGCCAGCTCGACGCGGTGCTCTCCGCGCGGCCGGAGGACCGGCGCGGGTTCATCGAGGAGGCGGCCGGCGTCCTCAAGCACCGCAAGCGCAAGGAGAAGGCCCTCCGCAAGCTCGAGGCGATGTCGGCCAACCTCACCCGCCTGCAGGACCTGACCGCCGAGCTGCGCCGCCAGCTCAAGCCCCTCGGCCGGCAGGCGGAGGTGGCCCGCCGGGCCGCGCAGGTGCAGGCCGACCTGCGCGACGCCCGCCTGCGGCTGCTCGCCGACGACCTGCTCCAGCTGCGGGCCGCGCTCGACGCGGAGGTCCGGGACGAGACGGCCGTGCGCGAGCGCCGGACGCTGGTCGAGGCGGAGCTCCAGGCGGCCAAGGACCGCGAGGAGGCGCTCGAGACGGCGGCGGCCCCGCAGGCCGCGGCGCTGCAGCGGGCGCAGGAGACGTGGTACCGCCTGTCCGCCCTCGAGGAGCGCCTGCGCGGCACCGCGACCCTCGCGTCGGAGCGGCACCGGCACCTCACGGCCGCGCTGCCCGAGGAGGGCCGGCAGGGCCGCGACCCGGAGCAGATCGAGGCCGAGGCGGCCTCGGTGCGCGAGCAGGAGGCGGCGCTCGCCGTCCAGCTCGCCGCGGACGCCGAGCGGCTCAAGGACACCGTCACCCGGCGGACCGACGCCGAGGCCGCGCACGCCGCGGAGGAGAAGGCCCTGGTCGCGGCGGTCCGCGCCGTGGCCGACCGGCGCGAGGGGCTGGCCCGGCTGACCGGCCAGGTCGGCGCACTGCGCTCCCGGTCGCAGGCCGCCGAGGCCGAGCTCGGCCGGCTGGCCGTCGCGCTCGACGAGGCGCACGCCCGGGTCGAGCGGGCGCAGGCCGACCTCGAGGCGCTGCAGGCCGAGGCCGGCGGGCTGGACGAGGGCGAGGTCGACCTCGACGAGCGACACGAGACCGCGGCCACCGCGCTGGCGGAGGCGGCGGCCCGGCTGGAGGCGCTCCAGGGCGAGGAGCGCGAGGCCGAGCGGGAGCGCAGCACCTGGGCCGCCCGGCGCGACGCGCTGTCGCTGTCGCTCGCCCGCAAGGACGGCTCGGGGGCGCTCGTGGACTTCCCGGGCGTGCTGGGCACGGTGGCCGGCCTGGTCCACGTGCAGGCCGGCTCGGAGCAGGCCGTCGCCGCCGCGCTCGGCGCCGTCGCGGACGCGGTGGCGGTCGCCTCGCCCGCCGACGCCGCTGCCGCCCTGCAGCGGCTCAAGATCGACGACGCCGGGCGCGCCGGCCTGCTCGTGGGCGGTGCGGAGTACGACCAGGACGGTCCCTGGCCGGGCCTGCCCGAGGGCGCGCACTGGGCGATCGACCTGGTGGAGGCGCCCGAGACGCTGAAGCCGGCGCTGACCCGCGCGCTCAGGCGGGTCGCCGTCGTCGACGCGCTGGACGCCGCGGCGGCTCTGGTGGAGCGGCACCCCGAGGTCCGCGCGGTCACCGCAGAGGGCGACCTGCTCGGGGCCGACTGGGCCGTCGGCGGCTCGGCCAAGGCGCCTTCTCTGCTGGAGGTGCAGGCCGCGGTCGACGAGGCCTCCGCCGCCCACGACGAGGCGCAGCGGCGCCAGGAGCGGCTGCGCTTCGAGGTGCAGGCCGCCCGGGCCGACGTCGAGGCCGCGGGCGTCGACGTCGAGGCCGCGCTCGAGGCGCTGAACGCCTCCGACGCGCAGATGGCCGCTCTCGGCGAGCAGCTCGGCCTGCTGGCCTCCGCCGCCCGCTCGGCCGAGGCCGAGGCCGGTCGCCTGGAGCAGGCGCGGGTGCGCGCCGAGGAGGCGCGCGACAAGGACCTGTCGGGCCTGGCCGAGCTCGAGGAGCGGCTCAGCGCCGCGGAGCAGGCGCCGGCGGAGGAGGAGCCCTCCACCACCCTGCGCGACCGGCTCGCGCAGGCCGCCACCGAGGCGCGGGCCGCCGAGGTCGAGGCGCGCCTGGCCGTCCGCACGGGGGAGGAGCGGGCGCGGGCTCTGGCCGGCCGAGCAGAGTCGCTGGAGCGCAGCGCCCGCCAGGAGCGGGCCGCTCGCGAGCGGCTGGTCGCCCTGCGCGCCTCCCGCTCGCGCGGCGCCGTCGTGGCCGCCGCGGTCGTGCGCGGCGCGCAGGAGGCGCTGACCCGCATCGCCGTCTCGCTCGCGGCCGCCGCCGCCGAGCGGGAGGCCGCCGCGGCCGCCCGCAGCGTCACCGAGGGCGAGCTGCTGGCGCTGCGCAGCCGCACCCGCGAGCTCTCCGCGGACCTCGAGCGGCTCACCGACGTCGTGCACCGCGACGAGGTGGCCCGCGCCGAGCAGCGCCTGCGCATCGAGCAGCTCGAGGAGCGGGCCGTCTCGGAGTGGGGCGTCCCGCTGGAGCAGCTCACCGCGGAGTACGGCCCGACCGTCCCGGTCCCCGTCGTGACCGAGGACGGCACGCCGGACGAGTCCGCCGAGCCCGTCCCGTACGACCGCGCGGCGCAGGAGAAGCGCGCCGCCACCGCCGAGCGGGCGCTGGCCCTGCTGGGCAAGGTGAACCCGCTCGCGCTGGAGGAGTACGCCGCGCTCGAGGAGCGGTCGGCCTTCCTGTCCACCCAGCTCGAGGACCTGCGGGCGACGCGGCGCGACCTGCTCGACATCGTCAAGGACGTCGACGAGCGCATCCACGACGTGTTCGCCGCTGCCTTCGCGGACACCCAGCGCGAGTTCGTGCACGTGTTCGCGACGCTGTTCCCGGGCGGCGAGGGCAAGCTCGTCCTGACCGACCCGGACGACCTGCTGACCACCGGCATCGAGGTGCTCGCCCGGCCGGCCGGCAAGAAGGTCAGCCGGCTGTCGCTGCTGTCCGGTGGTGAGCGGTCGCTGACCGCCATCGCCCTGCTGGTGGCCATCTTCCGGGCGCGGCCCTCGCCGTTCTACGTCATGGACGAGGTGGAGGCGGCCCTCGACGACCGCAACCTCGGCCGGCTGATCCAGCTCATGGAGGGCCTGCGCGAGGCCAGCCAGCTCATCGTCATCACGCACCAGAAGCGGACGATGGAGATCGCCGACGCGCTGTACGGCGTGACGATGCGCGGGGACGGCATCTCCGCCGTCGTCAGCCAGCGGCTGCGGGAGCGCGAGCCGGCCTAGCCGCACGAGCGCCGGCTGCCCGCCACGCGTCCGCCGTGGCCGTGGGTGATCCACAGAAGGATCGACGGCCTCAGCGACCTCGAGCACCCCGTACGCCGTCGATCCTTCTGATGATCACCGCGGGCGGCGCGGGCGGCGCGGGCGGCGCGGGCGGCGCGGGCGGGCGGCGGCGCGCCGGCGGTGCGGAGCGGGGCGCCGCTGGTAGACACGAGCCGTGATCGAGCTCCTCGGCCTGCTGGTCGCCGTCCTGGTCCTGACGGTCGTCGCCGTCGTCGCGTTCGTGAGCGGCAGGGGCGGCCGCCGGAGCCTGCCGCCGAAGCCGGGGGTCGACTACCGCCCGGGCACCGGTGACGACGCCGAGGTGCCGCGGGACACCCCGAAGCGCCCGGTCGCGACGGTCGAGCTGCCCGAGGAGGCGGCGGTGCTGCCGCCGACGACCGAGACGGTCGGCCGCCCGCTCGACGTGCCCGAACCCACCGCCGGCCGCCTGACCCGGCTGCGCTCCCGGCTGGCCCGCAGCCAGAGCACGCTCGGGCGCGGGCTGTTCGCGCTGCTGTCCCGCGACAACCTCGACGAGGACACCTGGGAGGAGGTCGAGGACACGCTGCTCGGCGCCGACATGGGTGTCGCCGCCACCACCGAGCTGGTGCAGCGGCTGCGCACCCGGGTGCGCGTCGACGGCGTGCGGACCGTCTCCGAGCTGCGGCCGATGCTGCGTGAGGAGCTGGTCACCGCGATCGGCGCCGACGCGGACCGGACCCTCAAGACGATGCCGCACCCGGACGGCACGCCCGCCGTCGTGCTCGTCGTCGGCGTGAACGGCACCGGCAAGACCACCACCTGCGGCAAGCTCGCCCGCGTGCTCGTCGCCGACGGCCGCTCGGTCGTCCTCGGTGCGGCCGACACCTTCCGCGCCGCCGCGGCCGACCAGCTGCAGACGTGGGGCGACCGCGTCGGCGCGAGCACCGTGCGCGGCCCCGAGGGCGGCGACCCGGCGAGCGTCGCCTTCGACGCGGTCGCGAAGGGCAGGGAGAGCAAGGTCGACACGGTGCTCATCGACACCGCCGGCCGCCTGCACACCAAGACCGGCCTGATGGACGAGCTCGGCAAGGTCAAGCGCGTCATCGAGAAGCACGGCCCGGTCGACGAGACGCTGCTCGTGCTCGACGCGACGACCGGCCAGAACGGCGTCGTGCAGGCGCGCGTGTTCACCGAGGCCGTGACGGTCACCGGCATCGTGCTCACCAAGCTCGACGGCACCGCCAAGGGCGGCATCGTCATCGCCGTCCAGCGCGAGCTCGGCATCCCGGTCAAGCTCATCGGCCTGGGCGAGGGCCCGGACGACCTGGCGCCCTTCGAGCCGGAGGCCTTCGCCGACGCGCTGCTCGGCGACGAGGCCGCGCTCTAGCGAAGCCGGTCCACCGCGACGCACCAGTCGGCGTCGGCCGTCGCCGGCGCGCCCTGCCACGTCGCGTGCCGCGCCACCGGGGCCAGTCCCGCGGCGGCGCACCAGCGGTCGTACTCCTGCACCGCCAGCTCCGCCGTCCGCCAGCCGCTGACGAGCAGCCCGCCCGGCCGCAGCGCCGCCGCGAGCCGCCGCACCACCTCGGGCCCGGTGCCCGGCGCCAGGAAGATCATCACGTTGCCGGCCGCGACCACGAGGTCGTACGCCGCGTCGCCGTCGTACGCCGCCAGGTCCTGCAGCTCCCACGCCAGGTCCGGAGCGGTCGCCCGTGCGACGTCCAGCATCGAGGCGTCGCTGTCGACGCCCGCCACCTCGTAGCCGCGGCGCGCCAGCTCGACCGCCACCCGGCCGGTGCCGCAGCCGGCGTCCAGCACCCGGCTGCCCGGCGGCACCAGCGCCGCGACGTACGCCGCCTCGCCGTGCACGTCGACGCCGGAGGCCGCCAGGTCGCGGAACGCCTGGTCGTACGACGCACCGCGCTGCCCGCCCGTCTCCTCCAGCCAGCGGCTCACGCCCGGAAGGCTAGGGGAGTTCACGCAGGCGAAACACAGGGCGCTGCGCCGTCACACCCGCGGAACACCCGGTGCACCGGAGGCGAAACACACGGCGACCACGCTCGACCTCAGTCCCCGCTACCAAGGAGTGAGATGGAACCGGTCATCGACGGCGCCAACAACGCCTGGGTCCTCGTCAGCGCCGCCCTGGTGCTGCTGATGACCCCTGGGCTGGCGTTCTTCTACGGCGGCATGAGCCGCAGCAAGAGCGTCCTCAACATGCTCATGATGAGCTTCAGCGCCCTCGGCATCGTCACGGTCCTCTGGGTCCTGTACGGCTACGCCATCGCGTTCGGCTCCACCAGGGCCGGCCTGTTCGGGTGGAGCTCGGGCCTGGTCGGCCTGCGCGACATCACCAAGGGCGTCGCGAACAACGCCGAGGGCGGGGTCGTCGCGACGTACGGCCTGCCGGACCTCACCTTCGCCGGCTTCCAGGTCATGTTCGCCGTCATCACCGTCGCGCTCATCAGCGGTGCGGTCGCGGACCGGATGAAGTTCGGCGCCTGGGTCGCCTTCACGGTGCTCTGGTCGACGCTCGTCTACTTCCCCGTCGCGCACTGGGTCTTCGCCTTCGGCGTGGCCGAGGAGGGCGGTACGGGAGCGGGCGCGAGCGCGGGCCTGTTCGGCGCGGACACCGGCGGCTGGATCGTCAACCGGCTCGGCGCGCTCGACTTCGCCGGCGGCACCGCGGTCCACATCAACGCCGGTGCGGCGGCCCTCGCGCTCGTGCTCGTGCTGGGCAGGCGCAAGGGCTTCGGCCGCGAGCCGATGCGGCCGCACAACCTGCCACTGGTGCTGCTCGGGTCCGGGCTGCTGTGGTTCGGCTGGTTCGGCTTCAACGCCGGCTCGGCGCTCGCGGCCAACGGCGTCGCGGCGCTGGCCTTCATGAACACCCAGGTCGCCACCGCCGCCGCGCTCGTCGCGTGGATCGGCACGGAGCGACTGCGCGACGGGCACGCCACCACGCTCGGCGCCGCCTCCGGCGCGGTCGCCGGCCTGGTCGCCATCACCCCCGCGGCCGGCTCGGTCAACCCGCTCGGCGCCATCGCGATCGGCCTGGTCGCCGGCGGGCTGTGCTGCCTCGCGGTCACCTTCAAGCACCGGCTCGGCTACGACGACGCGCTCGACGTCGTGGGCGTCCACCTGGTCGGCGGCCTCGTCGGCACGCTGATGATCGGCATCGTGGCGGACAGCGAGTTCGCCGCGGGCTACGAGAGCCTGCTCGACGGCGGCAGCCTCACGCTGCTCGGCAAGCAGGCCACGGCGGCCTTCGCCACCCTGGCGTACTCCTTCGTCGCCACGCTCCTCATCGCGCTGGTCCTCAAGGCCGTCATGGGGCTGCGGGTGTCCGAGGAGGACGAGGTCACCGGCATCGACACCACCAACCACGCGGAGTCGGCGTACGAGCTGACCGGCATCGGGGCGGGTGGCGGCGGCACGCTGCAGGCCCCGCTGGGGGCGCGGCCGTCGTCGGTGGAGGTGTCCTCGTGAGGCTGGTGACGGGGATCCTCAAGCCGTTCAAGCTGGACGACGTGAAGACCGCGCTCGAGTCCTTCGGCGTGCAGGGGATGACGGTCAGCGAGGTGCAGGGCTTCGGCCGGCAGCGCGGCCACACCGAGGTCTACCGCGGTGCGGAGTACACCGTCGCCTTCGTGCCGAAGGTGCGCATCGAGGTGCTGGTCGACGACGCCGACGCGGCCGACGTGCTGGAGGTCATCGCCAAGTCGGCGCAGACGGGCGCCATCGGCGATGGCAAGGTCTGGAGCACGCCGGTCGACGACGTCGTCCGGGTCCGGACCGGCGAGCGCGGAGTGGAAGCGCTGTGAGCGGCGCACGCGCCGCTGCCGGTGAGATGGGGGAGGTGTCGTCGTGAGGCTCGTGACCGCGGTGGTGAAGCCGTTCAAGCTGGACGACGTCAAGACCGCCCTGGAGGCGATCGGCGTCCAGGGCATGACGGTCAGCGAGGTGCAGGGCTTCGGCCGCCAGCGGGGGCACACCGAGGTCTACCGCGGTGCGGAGTACACCGTGGCGTTCGTGCCGAAGACCCGCATCGAGGTGCTGGTCGACGACGCGGACGCGGAGCGGGTGGTGGACGCCGTCGTCCGGGCCGCGAGCACCGGCTCCATCGGTGACGGCAAGGTGTGGACCACGCCCGTCGAGGACGTCGTCCGGGTCCGCACCGGCGAACGGGGCGCCGAGGCCCTGTGACCCGCAGCCCGGAGGGGTCGCGCGCGCAGGCGCCCGGCCCCTCCGCCCTGCGCGCCGGGCGCGAGCACGTCCTCGCCGCCCCGGTCACCGGCGCGGAGCTGCGCGAGCGGCTGGCGGCGCTGTACGACCGCGAGCTGGCCGCCCTGCTCGGCGACCCGGGGCCGGGCGTCGCGCTCGTCGCCGTCGGCGGGCTGGGCCGCCGGGAGGTCGCACCCGGCAGCGACCTCGACCTGGTGCTCGTGCACCGTGACCGGCCCGACGTCGCGAAGGTGGCGGACGGCCTCTGGTACCCGCTGTGGGACTCCGGCGTCGGGCTGGACCACTCGGTGCGGACCGTCGAGGAGGCGCTCGCGGTCGCGGCCGGGGACCTCAAGGCCGCCCTCGGGCTGCTCGACGCGCGGCACGTCGCAGGAGACCCCGACCTGACGACCGAGCTGCTCAGCCGCACCCGCGCAGCGTGGCGGGCGGGGGCGGCCAGGCGGCTGCCGGAGCTGCGCGAGGCCGTGCTCGAGCGGGGCCGCAGCGAGGGGGAGGTGGCCTTCCTGCTCGAGCCCGACCTCAAGAGCGCGCGCGGCGGGCTGCGCGACGTGCACGCCCTGCAGGCGCTGGCCGCGGCGCAGGTGGCGGACCCGCCGGGACCGGAGGTGCGCGCCGCGCTGGAGGTCCTGCTGGACGTCCGCGGGGAGCTGCACCGGCGCACCGGCGCAGCCGGCCGGCGGGTCGTGGACCGGCTGCTGCTGCAGGAGCAGGACACCGTCGCCGGCGCGCTGGCGTACGAGGACGCCGACGCGCTGATGGCCGCCGTCTCCGGCGCCGGCCGGACCATCGCCTACGCGAGCGACACCACCTGGCGGCGCTTCCGCCCGCCGGCCCGGCGCCGGCTGCTCGGCCGCCGCGCGCCAGCGGTGGTGCGACGGCCGCTGGCCGACGACGTGGTGGAGCAGGACGGCGAGGTCGTGCTCGCCCGGGACGCCGATCCCGCGCACGACCCGCTGCTGGTGCTGCGCGTCGCCGCGGCGGCGGCCCGGGCGGGCCTGCCGGTGGCGCCGCCCGCCCTGGCGCGGCTGGCCGAGGCGCCGGACCTGCCGGTGCCGTGGCCGGCGGCGGCGCGGGAGTCGTTCGTGCAGCTGCTCGCCGCCGGCCCCGCCGCGGTGCCCGTCCTGGAGGCGCTCGACCAGGCCGGCCTGCTCGTCCGGCTGCTCCCCGAGTGGGCCTCCGTGCGGAGCAAGCCGCAGCGCAACAGCTACCACCGGTTCACCGTCGACCGGCACCTCGTCGAAGCCGCTGCGGCCGCGGCCGCGCTGACCCGCCGGGTGGCACGACCGGACCTGCTGCTGCTCGGCGCGCTGCTGCACGACATCGGCAAGGGCCTGCCGGGCGACCACACCGTCGTCGGCATGCAGGTGGTCGCCGACCTCGCCCCGCGCCTCGGCCTGCCGCCCGCGGACGTCGCGGTGCTGGTCGCGATGGTGGAGCACCACCTGCTGCTGCCCGACGTGGCGACCCGGCGCGACCTGGCCGACCCGGCGACGGCGCGCGCGGTGGCTGACGCCGTCGGCTCCGGCCAGGTGCTCGAGCTGCTGCACGCGCTGACCGAGGCCGACTCCGCCGCGACCGGGCCGGCGGCGTGGTCGTCCTGGAAGGCCGGGCTCGTCGACGAGCTCGTCCGCCGGACCTCCGCCCTGCTCGCCGGTGCGCCGCCGCCCGAGCCCGCACCGCTGGCCGACTGGCAGGAGGCCCTCGTCGAGCAGGGCGGCCCGCTGCTCGGCGCCCGCGAGGACGAGGTCACCGTCGTCGCCCCGGACGTGCCGGGCCTGCTCTCGCTGAGCGCCGGCGTGCTGGCGCTGCACCGGCTCGACGTCCGCTCGGCCTCGGTGCTCTCGCGCGGCGCTACCGCCGTGACCGTCTTCCGGGTGGAGCCGCGCTTCGGGTCGCTGCCGGACTGGGCGGTCGTGCAGGGCGACCTGCGGCGGGCGCTCACGGGCGACCTGGACCTGCCGCAGGTGCTGGCCTCCCGCGAAGCGGCGTACGCCCGCGGGCCGGTGTCGGAGCCCTCGGTGCGCGTGCTGGACGACGTGTCGGACACGGCCACCGTGGTGGAGGTGCGCGCGGCCGACGGGCTCGGGGTGCTGCACCGCATCACCGGCGCGCTGACCGCCGCCGGCCTCGACGTCCGCACGGCCCACATCTCGACGCTGGGCGCGGACGTCGTGGACGCCTTCTACGTGGTGGACGCCGCGGGGCAGAAGCTCGCCGACGGGCAGGCCGTCGCGCAGGCGGTGCTGGCCGCTCTCACTCGACCAGCGCCGTAGCCCGGGCCGGCAGCAGGCACAGCCGCTCGACCGCGGGCTCGCCGGTCCACTCCCATGCGGCGACCTGCGCGCTGCTGCGCCGGCCGGTCATCGCGCGGAACAGCTCGAACCGGTCGGCCCGGACGCCGCTGGTCTCGTCCGCCGAGCCGCAGGTCGTCTCGCCGGCAGGGGTGCGCAGCACGACCGCGCCCTCGCCGTAGCCGTCGCGCAGCATCCCGAGCACGGTCGTCGCCCACTGCCAGCCGACCTCGACGCCTCGGCTGTCGCGCGCGCCCGGCTGTCCCAGCGCGCCGCGCAGGTCGTGCTCGTGCGTCGTCAGGTCGAACACCACCTGCGCGGCCTGCATCTCGTCGACGCCCAGCAGCGCCTGCTGCAGCGGCACCGCGTCCCACTCCGCAAGCAGCTCGTCCAGCGCGGCCTCCGTCCGGGCCTCGACCTGCGCCGCGGTCCAGGGGTCGCTGCCGGCGCCCTCCACCCGCCCGGCGGCGACGTCGACCGCGAGGCCGACGACGTGCGCGGTCAGGTCCTTCACCGTCCACGCAGGACAGGCGGGCACCTGCCGGCCGAGCGCCTCCGGCGGGGCTTCCCGCAGCAGCGCCGTCATGCGCTCGCGCACCTGCTCGTAGACGGCGGCGCTCTCGGCCTGAGGGGTCATGCGGGCTGTCTACGCCATGCCGCCCCGCGGCTAGGCTGACCCGGTGTTCGACACCCTGAGCGACCGCCTGGACAAGGTCTTCTCCAGCCTGCGCGGCAAGGGGCGGCTGTCCGACGCGGACATCGACGCCACCGCGCGCGAGATCCGCATCGCGCTGCTCGAGGCCGACGTGGCGCTGCCGGTCGTCAAGGCGTTCATCGGCAACGTCAAGGAGCGCGCCCGGGGCGCCGAGGTCAGCCAGGCGCTGAACCCCGCCCAGCAGGTCATCAAGATCGTGAACGAGGAGCTCATCGGCATCCTCGGCGGCGAGACCCGGCTGATCCGCTTCGCCAAGCAGCCGCCGACGGTGATCATGCTCGCCGGTCTGCAGGGCGCCGGCAAGACGACCCTGGCCGGCAAGCTCGCCAAGCACCTCAAGGCGGGCGGCCACGCACCGCTCCTCGTCGCCTGCGACCTCCAGCGCCCGAACGCCGTCCAGCAGCTGCAGGTCGTCGGCGGGCAGGCGGGCGTCGACGTCTTCGCGCCGTACGAGGGCAGCGGCGTCGGCGACCCGGTCGACGCGGCCCGCCGCGGCGTCGAGCAGGCCCGCCGGATGAACCACGACGTCGTGGTCGTCGACACCGCCGGCCGCCTCGGCATCGACGCCGAGCTCATGCAGCAGGCCGCCGACATCCGCGACGCCGTGCAGCCCGACGAGGTGCTGTTCGTCGTCGACGCGATGATCGGCCAGGACGCCGTCCTCACCGCGCAGGCCTTCCAGGAGGGCGTCGGCTTCACCGGCGTCGTCCTCACCAAGCTCGACGGCGACGCCCGCGGCGGTGCGGCGCTGTCGGTCCGGCACCTCACCGGGCAGCCGATCCTGTTCGCCTCCACCGGCGAGAAGCTCGGCGACTTCGACGTCTTCCACCCCGAGCGGATGGCCTCGCGCATCCTCGGCATGGGCGACGTGCTGACCCTCATCGAGCAGGCCGAGCGGACGTTCGACCAGGACACCGCCGAGCGCATGGCCGGCAAGATGATGGAGGGCAAGGACTTCGACCTCGAGGACTTCCTCGAGCAGATGCAGCAGGTCAAGAAGATGGGCTCGCTGACGAGCCTGCTCGGGATGCTCCCCGGCATGGGCCAGATGAAGGAGGCCCTCGCGCAGGTCGACGACCGCGACATCGACCGCATCGCCGCGATCATCCAGTCGATGACGCCGCAGGAGCGGCGCACGCCGAAGGTCCTCAACGGCTCGCGCCGCATGCGCATCGCCAAGGGCTCCGGCGTGACGGTCACCGAGGTGAACAACCTCGTCGACCGCTTCTACGACGCCCAGAAGATGATGAAGCAGATGGGCGGCATGGCCGGGATGATGGGCGGCGGCATGCCGGGCCTGCCCGGCATGGGGCGCAAGGCCAAGCGCCAGCAGCCCCAGGGCAAGAAGGGCAAGAAGGGCCCGGGCCGCGCGGGCGGCGGGCCGAGCAAGCAGAAGGCCCTCCCGCAGGCGCCCGGCCTCCCGCAGCTGCCGCCCGGCTTCCCCGAGCTCCCGCAGGGCTTCCCGCAGGTCGGGCAGCAGCAGCCGCCGGACCCGTTCGGCCTGCGCCGGCCGCGCTGACATGACGCACACCGCCCTCGTCACCGGCGCCGGCTCCGGCATCGGCCGCGCCCTCGCGACCGCCCTCGTCCGGCGCGGCTCGACCGTCGTCGTGGCCGACCTTTCCGGCGAGGCCGCCGAGCGGACGGCCGCGGAGATCGGCGCGGTCGCCGCGCAGGTCGACGTCCGCGACCGGGACGCCGTCCGCGAGCTCGTCGAGCGCACCGACCACGACCACGGCGGCCTCGACCTGATGGTGAACAACGCCGGCACCGGCGTCGGCGGGGCGATGTCGACCCTGACGGCCGACCACTGGCGGGCCCAGCTGGAGGTCAACCTCTACGGGGTGATCCACGGGATCGAGGCGGCCTACCCGCTGATGCGGGCCCGGCGCAGCGGCCAGATCTGCAGCACCTCCTCGCTGTCCGGGCTCATCCCGGCGCCGAGCCTCGGCCCGTACACGACGAGCAAGTTCGCCGTCGTCGGCCTGAGCCTGGCGCTGCGCGCCGAGGCCGCGACCTACGGCGTGCGGGTCAGCGTGCTCTGCCCGGGCTTCGTCGAGACGCCGCTGCTGGACAACGGGCACATGGCGGAGGCGCCGACCGGGGTGAAGAGCATCCGGCCGCTGATCCGCGCCGCCCACGGCCGCACCACCACGCCGGAGAAGGTCGCCGAGGCGTGCCTTGCCGGCCTGCGCAAGGACGCCCCGGTGATCGTGGCGCCCGCGAGCGCGCGCTTCGCCTGGCGGGCCTACCGCTTCGCGCCGGCGCTCACCGACAAGGTCGTCACGCGCACCGCCGCCAGGGTCCTGGCCGAGCTGCCCACCTGAGCCCGGTGTGAATTCCCCAGCACCAGGGTGCTGGGGACGTCACGAGGAGCCGTTGTGACGCGTCACAGCCGGGCGCGCCCCTAGACGGGTGTCGTCCAGCAGGGGCGGGCCGCCGGGCGGCGAACTCCTCCGGCATGAAGCGACTGCTGGTCGGACTGACCGCCCTCGGCCTGCTCGGTGCGGCCCTGCCTGCTGCCGCGAGCGCCCTCGACGGGCCCGGTGCGCCCAGCACTCCGACGCTGTCCGGTCCGCGGGACGCCTCCCCGGTGGTCCTGAGCGGCAAGCAGCTGCCGGCGCTCAGCGCCCCCGCGCCGGTCCCGGTGCGCGCGCTCTACACCGACACCGAGGACACCACGTCGGTCGTCCCGCCGGACTCGAGCACGGGCGGGGCGAACGTCCCGGTCGACTCCCTCGCCGTCTTCGCCTACCGCGACGGCGCCTTCGTCGAGGTCCCGAGCCAGGCCGACGAGCGCTTCTGGCGCTTCCTGTCCAACCCGGGCGGCGAGAGCGGCGAGCTGTCCGGCTTCGACGTCGAGCTCGGCTACGTCTTCGACACCGAGGGCTTCCGCCGTACGGCCGGCACCTGCTACGCCACCTTCCCGGCCGGCGAGCCCGTGACGACGGCCGACTCGGTGGCCGGCTTCGACGACGACGACGAGCTGGTCTTCATGGCCCGCGACGCCGGCGCCCGCGCGCCTGAGAAGGCGACGCCCGTGGCCGGCCGCGAGGCGTACGAGGTCGCCGTCAGCGACCCGGTCACCGGCGACGAGGTCTTCGCCTACGTCGTCAGCGCGCCCGGCCGCACGCACTCCTTCGGCGACGGCTACGTCGACTACTCCCGCGACGCCTACGCCGACCGCTACCTCGGCGCCCGCGGCGGCGAGGGCATCCCGGACGGCATCCGCTGCGACGGGGCGGACCCCGTGGACGAGGCGACCTCGCCGCGCAGCACCGGTCCGCGCCGCCCCCGCGACTTCTCGACGTTCACGAGCGACCGCTACTCCTTCCACTTCGGCGGCCGCTGGAAGCCCGACGGCCTCAGCGTCGTCGGCCAGGACGGGGCCTACGGCGTCGACCTCATCGACCAGTGGAAGGGCCGCGCGTTCCAGCAGACCAAGGAGCAGGCCGTCTCCATCGGCTTCATCGGCGAGAAGGCCTGGGAGGAGTCGAGCGTGCTGCTCGGCGAGCGTGTCGGAGCCGTCCGCGCGATCCGCGAGACCTGGGGCGCCAAGAGCGGCACCAACATCACCCGCGTCTTCACGATGTACGACCGCTTCCTCACCGACACCATCAACATGCGCGTGCACCCCATCCCGCCGGACGGCGTCTACTCGATGTGGGACCACAACCAGGGCGCGGTCAGCACCTACTACAGCCCGATGGTCCCGGGCGGCGTCCCGATCGACGGCGTCGACGACGAGCTGGTCGGCAACCTCGACGTCGGCGTCGGCACCCCGGCCGAGTCGCACTACGACGTGGCCGACCCGACGCACCAGCCGTACAGCGCCGTCGAGCAGTGGGAGCAGGTCGCCGGGCCGAACGGCTCGATCGTCTACTACACCCACAACCCGCACCCGACCGCGGCGCTGCTCACGAGCTACTACCGCGACGACGCGGAGTTCGACGACGGCTCCGGCAGCGACCCGGCCGACAAGCAGGGCTCCTTCGGCGCGCACGGGCTGCACATCTACGCGACCGCGGACACCGACAACACCCCCGCGGGCGTCCCGCTCGACGAGCTCACCGTGGTCACCTCGCAGTACCCGCTGGTCGGCGACGCCGGCAACGTCGGCGAGCAGTACGCCGCCGTCGAGCGCCTGCCGCTGATCGTGGCGACCGTCCTGCGCCCCGCGGACGGCACCCCGGAGCCGGAGCCGACGGGCACGCCCACCCCGGAGCCGAGCACCGAGCCGTCGGTCGGACCGACCAAGCGCCCGAAGCCGACCAAGCCGCCGAAGCACGGCGCGGGCGAGCCCACGACGGTGCCCGGCAGCGGCCTGGTGGTCGGTACCGCCACGGCGCTGCCCGACAGCGCCGGCGCGACCGGTCCGTCGCTCGCGCTCACCGACGACGGCACCGCCTTCGCGGGGGCCGACGGCGCCCGCCTGTGGCGCGGCACCGACGCCTTCACCGTCCTCACGCCGAGCGGGCCGCTCGCCGGCCTGCCGCGCGACGGTGTGCAGGACCTCGCGGTCGACGCGGCCGGCTACCTGCACGCGGCCGCGGTGTCGGCTGCCGGCGTGACCGTCCTGCGCTCGATCGACGACGGCGCGAGCTTCGACCGGGGCACCCCGGTCGGCGGCGTGGCCCCGACCGGGGCGCCGCGGCTGGCCGCCGGGCGCTTCAACTCCGGCGTCGAGGGCGCCAGCCTCACGGTGGCCTACCCGAGCGCAGCCGGCCTCGCGGTGGCCCGCTCCCTCGACGGCGGCCTGAGCTTCCCGCAGCAGAGCGTGGCGGGGCCCTGCGACGGCTGCGCGCTGGGAACGGTCGTCGTGGACCGCGCCGACGACAGCCGCGTGTGGCTCGTCCGGGGTGACGCGGCCGGCGTGGCCGTGCTGTCCTCGACCGACGGCGGCCTGACCTTCACGACCACCCCCGTCGCGGCCGGTGCCGTCGCCGCTGCTCCGGCGCTGTCCCGCAGCGCGACCGGCGAGCTGCTGGTGGCCTGGTCCGACGCGAGCGCCACCCGGACCGCGGTCTCCCGCGACGGCGGCGCCACCTGGTCGGCCCCGCTGACGCTCGCCGCACCCTCGGCGGCGGTCGCCGTGGCGCACGCGCCCGGCGGGCTGGTCACCGTCGCGACGGCCGGCGACGTCCCGGCCGTCAGCGTGTCCCGCGACGGCGGCGCGACCTTCTTCGCGCCCCAGCCGCTGGACACGGCGGCCAGCAGCGGCATCGCCCTGGTGGGCGACAGCGCCGGCCGCTTCCGCGCGGTGTGGGCGGCCGCGGGCGAGCTGCGGACGGCGGTCCTCAGCTAGGGGACCGGCTAGCGCGCCGGCTTCGGGTGGGCCTTGAGGAAGCGCCAGCCCTCGCCGGTCGCGTCGTACCCGCCGCTGGTGCGCGTCGGCCAGCCGTGCGCGTACTGCGGGAGCACGACGCTGCGCACGCCCGCGCCGGTGCGGGCGAACTGCCGGACCGCCTCGCGCACGGGCGGCAGCGCGGAGCGCAGCTCGCGGCTGTAGGCGGTGCCCGCGAGCGGCACCGTCGGGTCCTTCGCGCCGTGCACCGACAGCACGGCGGTCGCGCGGTGCGGCGTGCACGGCGCGGTGTGCGTGGCGGCCACGACGAGGATCCCGGCGATGCGGCCCGGCCGCCCGCAGGCGTAGCGGTAGGCGAGCATCCCGCCGTTGCTGTAGCCGGCGAGGTGCACCCGCCGGCGGTCGATCCCCTGCAGGGCGCCGGTGATCTGCAGCAGCCGGTCGAGGTAGGCCAGGTCGTCCACCGTGCCGGCGGCCGCGCCGCAGCAGGGCCCGGCGTTCCAGGAGCCCCTGTAGCCGGCGCCCCAGACGACGACGAGCCGCTGCTGGAAGGCCAGCGAGGACCACCGCTGCTGCCGCTCGACCGAGGCCAGCGAGCCGCCGAGGCCGTGCAGCGAGACGAGCAGCGGCGCGCTGGCCGCGGCGCTGCGTGGCACGTAGACGCGGGCCCGCCGCTCGACGCCGCCCTGCAGCCAGGTGAGCTCGCCGCGGAAGCCGTGCCCGACCTCGAGCCGGTCCGGGACGCGGCCCTCGCCGACGCGGTAGACGGCCCAGCCGTCGCGGCTGCCGGTGCGCTGCACCGCCGGCTCGTCCAGCGCGGCGGCCTTGGCCACCGGTGCGGCGGCCTGCAGCGGGGCGCCGACGGCGAGGTCGCCGGCGACGGCCGGGCCGGCACCCGGAGGTGGAGTGGAAGGCCCCGATCCCGAGGACCAGGACGAGGAGCGCGAGGACGGGGCGCAGGCGGTGCACGCCGGAAGACTAGGGGCGGACCGCCTCAGGCACGGGCTCTTCGGGCAAGCAGGCCCAGGACGATCCCGGCCACCTGCATGGCGGCCAGCGCGAGCAGCCCCACCCGCACGCCGTGGGCCGCCACGACGAGCCCGGCGACCGCGGAGCCCAGCGCGAAGCCGCCGAACTTCAGGCTCGCCGCCGTCGTCACGACCTGGGTCTGCATGTCGGCCGGGCTGTGCGCGGCGCGCACCGCGAGGGTGCTCGCGAGCACCGGTCCCTCCATCGCGCCGGCGACGGCGGTCAGCGCGAGGGCGACCGCCAGCGTGGGAGCGAGGGCGACGCCGGTGAACGCGATCGCCAGGCCGGCGATGCCGAGGAACGCCAGGCGCATCGGCCCGGTCCGCGGCACCCGGGAGGCCACCAGCAGGCTGCCGCCGAGGGCGCCCAGCGCGAACGCGCTGAACAGCGCGCCGCCCGCCGCGGCCGGCTGCCCGACCTCCTCGGCGAGCAGCGGGAAGACGACCGGCAGCGCGCCCATGCCGGTGAAGCGAGACGGTCGTCGCGACCGTCACCGAGCGCAGCGCCGGCACGGTGGCGAGCAGCCGCAGGCCGCTGGCGACCGTGCGCACCAGGCCCGCCGTCGGCCCTCCAGCGGGCGCCGGCATCGGCACCCGCAGCACCGCGCCGAGTGCCAGCGCCGAGACCGCCGCGGTGGCCGCGACGGCGGCGTCCGGCGAGGCCACCGCGGCCAGCGCGCCGGCCAGGGCGGGCCCCACGACGCCGGCCAGGTTGTAGCTGGTGGCTTCCGCGCCGTACGCCCGGCGCAGGTGCGGCGCGGGCACGAGCGGCGGGATCAGGCCGGTGAAGCCGCCGGTCAGGACCGGCGCGGTCACGCCGGCCAGCAGCGCGAGCAGCACCACGACGTACGACGGAGCGGTCCCGGTGACGGCCAGCAGCGCGAGCAGGACGGCGAGCAGGAGCACCTGGTTCGCGACGAAGACGCTGCGCCGGTGCGACGTGCGGTCCAGCCACGCGCCGAGCAGCGGGCCGGTGACCAGCGCCGGGACGGTCAGCCCGCCGACGACGGCGCCGGCCAGCGCGGGGGAGCCGGTGCGGTCCAGGACGAGCAGCACCATCGCGACGCGGGCGGCCTCGTTGGCCAGGCGCGCCGTGGTGGAGGCGGTGAACAGCGCGCCGAGCCCGGGCGAGCGCCACAGCGAGGGCGCGACCGGCTCCTGCTGGTCGAGGACGGCGGTCACCGCTCGAGTGTCCCGCGCCTCAGGCGGTCTTCGGCGGCGCTGTGAGCAGGCTCACCAGCCGTTCGGCGGCGGGTAGTAGCCCGGCTGGTCGGCCATGCGGACGGCGCCGTCCGGTCCCGCGCCCGGGACGGTGCGCAGGTAGTAGGCCGCCACCGCGCCGCGGCCGAGCGCGAGCACCAGGCCGCCGAGCAGGGACGCGACGGCCGAGCGCGGCCCGAGCGGGTCGAACCCCGTGAGCAGCGCGGGCGCGCCGGCCAGCACCGCGGGCACCAGGACGTACGCCGCGGTCCGCGGCCAGCTCACCCGCAGCAGGCGCAGCCCGATCGGGACGGCGTCGCGCACCCGCTTGCTCGAGTAGACGATCGCCGGCGTGACGAAGGTGAGCAGCGCGTAGCCCAGCAGCCCCAGCAGCCCGCCGTAGAGCAGCGCCCAGAGCGGCAGGCCGCCGTCCAGCGAGAACGTGCCGTCGTCGGCGACCTCGGCGCGCTGGGCGACGCTGACGATCAGCGGGACCGCGAGCACGACGAACACCGCGCCCGCGGCCAGCGCCAGCACGAAGAACCGCCCGAAGCAGCGGAGGTTCGCCCGCCAGGCCTCGCCGAGGGTGAGCGTCCGGCCGGTCCACAGCCGCAGGTACCAGAGCCGCTCGGCGCCCGGCCAGCCGACGAAGAGCAGCGCGCCGAGACCGGCCAGCGCCGCCAGGCCCGGGGTGCCGCTGCCGCTGAGCAGCTGCAGCGAGGCGACGAGCAGCGTGACGACCGGCAGCAGCGGGGCGGTCCGCCACGCGCGCAGCACCCGGCCGAGGTCGTCGAGGAAGGCGGCCTGCGAGGCGGGGATCCGGTCCGGCACGGGGGTGGGGGTCACCCGGGCATCCTGCCGTCCCCGAGGCGGGCTGGGCCCGCGGCCGCGGGTTCTGGCACACTGATCGGCGAGCCATCGCAGCTCGACGGCCCTCTACCCGTCGTGCCGCGTGTCCGCAGACCGCCCCCGGCCGCGTGCCCCACGCGCAGCGCCGGTGGCCACCCCACCTCACCTCCGGAGTCCCACACCCGTGGCTGTCAAGATCAAGCTCATGCGCCTCGGCAAGATGCGCGCGCCGTACTACCGCATCGTCGTCGCCGACGCCCGCACCAAGCGCGAGGGCCGCGTCATCGAGACGATCGGCAAGTACCACCCGAAGGAGAACCCCTCCTTCATCGAGGTCGACGGCGACCGCGCCGCGTACTGGCTCGGCGTCGGCGCGCAGCCGACCGAGCCCGTGACCGCGATCCTCAAGGTCACCGGCGACTGGCAGAAGTTCAAGGGCCTGCCGGCCCCGCCGCCCATGCTCGTGGCGGAGCCCAAGCCCGACCGCAAGGCCGTCTTCGAGGCGGCCGCCCGCGAGAGCGCCGGCGGCGGCGAGAGCGGTGGCGCGGCCACCACGCCGAAGAAGAAGGCCGCCCCCAAGACGGCCGCCAACGACGACAAGGCCCCGGCCGGTCACGCCGCCCCGCCGGCCGACGCCACCGCGACCCCGGCTCCGGCCGAGGGCGAGGCCCCGGCCGTCGCCGAGACCACCGAGCCCGCTGCCGAGACGCCGAAGGCCGAGACGCCCAGCGGCGGCGAGCCCGCCGCGCCCGAGGCCGGCACCGGCAGCAGCCAGGAGGCCGGCGGCGCCGCTGACGCCTCCGCCGCCGCCAGCGCCGCGGACGACGCCACCAGCACCGAGGCCTAGGTGCTCGAGAACGCCCTCGAGCACCTGGTCAAGGGCATCGTCGACAACCCCGACGACGTCGAGGTCGAGATGGTGACCGGCCGGCGCGGCCGCACCCTCGAGGTGCGCGTCAACCCCGAGGACCTCGGCAAGGTGATCGGCCGCAACGGCCGCACCGCCAAGGCCCTGCGCACCGTCATGACCGCCCTCGGCGGCAAGGGCGTGCGCGTCGACGTCGTCGACACCGACGAGGTCCGCTAGCCGCATGGCCCGCGTCGCGGGACACCCGCGCCGACGTCCCTCAGCCCCGGCCGCCCCTGCGGTGGCCGGGGCTGACGGCGTCCCGGCCTCGACATCGCCGGCGGAGCCGGACCTCCTGGTGGTCGGGCGCATCGGCAAGCCGCAGGGCATCAAGGGCGAGGTGACCCTGCAGGTCCGCACCGACGACCCGGAGGCCCGCTTCGCCGCCGGCGCGGTCCTGCTCACCGACCCGGTCGAGCGCGGTCCGCTGACGGTGGCCGCCTCCCGCTGGCAGAACGGCCGGCTCGTCGTCGCCTTCGAGGGCGTCGCCGACCGCAACGCCGCCGAGGAGCTGCGCGAGACGCTCCTGCAGGTGGACGCCCGGACCCTCCCGCCGCCCGAGGACGAGGACGAGTTCCACGACCACGTCCTGCGCGGCATGGCGGCCTTCGTGGCCGGCGGCGACCGGCTGGGCGAGGTCGTCGACGTGCTGCACCTCCCGCACGGCGACGTCCTGGTCGTGCGCCGCGACGACAACGGTGCCGAGGTGCTCGTGCCGTTCGTCAAGGCGATGGTGCCGGTGGTCGACGTCGCCGCGCGGCGGCTCGAGGTGGAGCCGCCGGAGGGGCTGCTCGACCTGACGGAGTCGCCGGACGAGCCGTCCTGATGCTCGTCGACGTCGTCACGATCTTCCCCGAGTACCTCGCGCCGCTGGACGTCTCGCTGATGGGCAAGGCCCAGGAGCGCGGCCTGCTCGAGGTCCGGCTGCACGACCTGCGCCGCTGGACCTCCGACGTGCACCGCACCGTCGACGACAGCCCGTACGGCGGCGGCCCCGGCATGGTCATGAAGCCAGAGCCGTGGGGCGCCGCCCTCGACGCGGTCCTCGAGGCGGGCGGCCCCGCACCGGCGCCCGTCCTGCTCGTGCCGACCCCGGGCGGCACGCCGTTCACGCAGGCCCTGGCCGTCGAGCTCGCGGCCGAGCCGTGGCTCGCCTTCGCCTGCGGGCGGTACGAGGGCATCGACGCGCGCGTGCTCGAGGACGCCGCCCAGCGCTTCCGGGTGCTGGAGGTGTCGCTCGGCGACTACGTGCTGGCCGGCGGGGAGGTGGCCGTGCTGGTCGTCGTCGAGGCCGTCGCGCGGCTGCTGCCCGGCGTGCTCGGCAACGCCGAGTCGCACCGCGACGACTCCTTCGCGCCGGGCGCGATGGCAGGGCTGCTCGAGGGGCCGGTCTACACCCGGCCGCCGGTCTGGCGCGGCCTGGAGGTGCCCGCGGTGCTCCAGTCCGGGGACCACGCGCGCATCGCCGCGTGGCGCCGCGAGCAGGCGCGGGCCCGCACCGCGGAGCGCCGGCCGGACCTGCTCGACCGGACGGGCCCGCCGGAGGTTGTGGCAGAGTAGAGGGCTGTTGCGCAGCGCGTCAGCGCGCGCAGATCCCTGGTCAGCCCGGCACCGCGCGTCCGCGTGCGCTGCCGCACGAGGAAGCGACGCCACACATGAACGTCCTGGACGAGCTCGACGCCGCGCAGCTGCGCACCGACGTCCCCGACTTCCGCCCGGGCGACACGCTCGACGTGGGCGTGCGCGTCGTCGAGGGCAACCGCTCCCGCGTCCAGCACTTCCAGGGCGTCGTCATCCGCCGTCAGGGCGGCGGCTCGCGCGAGACCTTCACGGTCCGCAAGGTCAGCTTCGGCGTCGGCGTCGAGCGCACCTTCCCGGTGCACACCCCGGTGATCGAGTCGATCAAGGTCGTCACGCGTGGTGACGTCCGCCGCGCGAAGCTGTACTACCTGCGCGAGCTCCGCGGCAAGAAGGCCAAGATCAAGGAGAAGCGCGGCGACTTCGTCCCGCGCAAGGCCGCCGTCTCCACGGCGCCCGTCGACCCGGCCACGACGCCGGCCCCGCCGACGGCTGCGCCCAGCGCGCCCGCCGAGGCCTGAGCCCGCTGTCCTCCCTGCGACCGCTGACCACGGCCGCAGTCGCCCGGCCCGGCACTGACGTCGGCCCTGCACCGTTAGGGTCTGCGTGATGAGCAGCGACGACCGCGAGCCGACCACCAGCACCGGCACCTCCGTCGTCGAGAGCGACGGTGGCGGCTCCGGCCCCGGCGAGTCCGCGGGCGCCGCGGGCAGCCCCGGCAAGCACGCCAAGGGCGGCTCGTTCTTCCGCGAGCTGCCGTTCCTCGTGGTCATCGCGTTCCTGCTCGCGCTGCTCATCAAGGCCTTCCTCATCCAGGCCTTCTACATCCCGTCCGGCTCCATGCAGCAGACGCTGGAGCTGCGCGACCGGGTGCTGGTCAACAAGCTGGTCTACGACTTCCGCGACATCCACCGCGGCGAGATCGTCGTGTTCAACGGGCTGGACTCCTTCACCCCGGAGACCGAGATCGCCCCGCCGACCAACGGGGTGCAGCGCGTCCTGCGGGCGATCAGCAGCGCGGTCGGCGTCGGCGCCCCCGGCGAGAGGGACTTCATCAAGCGCGTCATCGGCGTGCCCGGCGACCGCGTCGCCTGCTGCACCGACGGCCACGTGACGGTGCAGCCCGAGGGCGCCGAGAACCCGATCGTGCTCGACGAGCCGTACGTCTTCGAGGACGACATGATGCCGTTCTGCTCGGCGGGCACGGGCGAGACCGCCTGCCCGACCGGCGCAGAGGGCGTGCTCGTCCCCGACGGCCGGCTGTGGGTCATGGGCGACCACCGCGGCAGCTCCAGCGACTCGCGCGCGCACATCGACAACGCCGACCAGGGGACCGTCCCGCAGGACAAGGTCATCGGCCGGGCGTTCGTCATCGTCTGGCCGCTCGACCGGGCCCGCGTGCTGAGCGTCCCGGAGACGTTCAACAGCGCGCTGCCCGCGATCGCGATCGGCACGCCCTACGCCCTCGGCCTGGCCGGCGCGCTGCCGATCGTCGCCCTGCGCCGCCGCTTGCGCCGCTCGCGCTAGTGCGCCTGTCGGCCAAGGCCTTCGTCGTGGACGAGGCCGGACGCCTGCTGCTGCTCGACTGCGCCGACCCCGCGCGCCCCGAGGTGCGCTGGTGGGAGCTGCCCGGCGGCGGCGTGGAGGAGGGCGAGGACGAGGTCACGGCGACCGTCCGCGAGGTCCTCGAGGAGACCGGGATCGCCGTCGACCCCGCGGCCGTCGGCCCGCTGGTGTGGACGCAGGAGTCGACCTTCCTGCACCGCGGCGAGCGCCGCTTCACGCGCTGCCACGGCCGCGTCGTGCGGGTGGCGCCCGGGACCACCGCCGCGCTCGCGCTGACCGACGACGAGCAGGGGACGATCCTCGGCCAGCGCTGGTTCACCTCCGAGGAGCTGGCGGCCTCCGGGCTCCGCTTCTTCCCGCGCAGCGTCGTCGCGCTGCTGCCACGCGTGCTGGCCGGCGAGCGCGTCGACGAGCCCTTCGACGCCTGGGACTGAGCCCTGCTGCTGGCCCTGCTGCTGGTCCTGCTGCTGGCCCTGCTGCTGGCCTAGGCTGACCCGGTCATGACGGGTCCCACCGAGCGCCGCGCGGCGCGCGTGCTGCTCGTCGACGACCGCCTTCGCGTGCTCCTGCTCCAGGGCAGCGACCCGCAGGCACCCGAGCGCGGCCAGTGGTGGCTGACGCCGGGCGGTGGGCTCGACGAGGGCGAGGCGCCGGTGCAGGCCGCCGCACGCGAGCTGCTCGAGGAGACCGGCCTGCGCGTGCCGGCCGCGGAGCTCGGCGAGCCGGTGCACCAGCGGGTGTCGGAGTTCCACTTCGCCGGCGGGCACTACCTGCAGAGCGAGCACTACTTCCTGCTGCGGGTCCCCTCGCACGAGGTGGACACCAGCGGCCCCGACTCGTGGGTCGACCCCGGCATCACCGGCCACCGCTGGTGGAGCGTCGAGGAGCTGCGGGCCACCGACGAGGCGACCTTCCCCGAGGACCTGCCCGACGTGCTCGACCGGGTGCTGGCGTGAGGGCGCCGCGGCCGGTCGTCCGGCAGGAGAACGGCCTGTGGGCGCTCGAGCGCGTGCTGCAGCGCAACGGCTTCCCGCACGTCGCCGGCGCCGACGAGGCCGGTCGCGGGGCCTGCGCCGGGCCGCTCGTCGTGGCCGCCGTCGTGCTCCCCGAGGGCCGCCGCGGCGAGGTCCCGGGGCTGGCCGACTCCAAGCTGCTCACCGAGCCGGCGCGGGAGGCGGCGTACGAGCAGGTCGTACGCCGCGCCCTGTCCTGGTCGGTCGTCGTCGTCCCCTCGACCGAGGTCGACCGGTGCGGGCTGCACGTCATGAACGTGCGGGCCATGCGGCAGGCCGTCCTGCGGCTGGACCCCTGCCCGTCGTACGTCCTCACCGACGGCTTCGCGATCGGCGGCATGCCGGCACCGAACCTGGCCGTCTGGAAGGGCGACCGCGTCGCGGCCTGCGTCGCGGCGGCGTCCGTCATCGCGAAGGTGACCCGTGACCGGCTGATGAAGCGGCTGCACGCGGACTGGCCGCAGTACGACTTCTCCCAGCACAAGGGCTACATCACGCCGGAGCACACGGCGGCCCTGCACGAGCACGGTCCCTGCCCCGAGCACCGTTTCTCGTACGTGAACGTGAAGGCCGCCTCGTTGCGGTTGGATGAGCGGGTGGGAGTCAGCGCATGAGCGCGGAAGAGCTCGAGAAGTACGAGACCGAGATGGAGCTGCAGCTCTACCGGGAGTACCGCGACATCGTCCGGCAGTTCGACTACGTGGTCGAGACCGAGCGCCGCTTCTACCTCGCGAACGCCGTCGACGTGCAGCCGCGCACCTCGGACGGCGAGGTGTGGTTCGAGCTGACGCTCACCGATGCGTGGGTGTGGGACATGTACCGACCGGCGCGCTTCGTGAAGTCGGTCCGCGTGCTGACCTTCAAGGACGTCAACGTGGAGAAGCTGGAGAAGCCCGACCTCGAGATGCCGGGGGGTCGCCCGCCCTTCGAGGGGTAGGAGATCGCCATGTCGATCTTCAAGCGCAACGCGCCGGGTGAGGCCAGCCAGCCCGAGGACACGCAGGCGGACGGCCCGGTGACGCTGTCCGACCGCACCGAGCCCGGCGGCCAGGGCAGCCCGGACACCAACCAGGGCAAGACCGAGCCGATCGCTCCCACGACCGAGCACCCCGAGCCGCTGGCCGCGCCGGACCTCGACAGCATGAACGTCGGCGGCGCCGACCCGCAGGCCCCCCGGCACCCGGACGCCCTGCGCAGCGGCACGTCCGCGACCGGCTCCTACAGCGAGTCGCTCCCCGGCGAGCAGCCGACCGGGCTGTCCGGCCCGGGGACGCCGCCGGACGCCACCAAGGGGTCGACCGACACGTCCGCCAGCACCGGCCGCGCACCCGGTCCGGAGCAGCCGGTGCAGCTGAGCTCCGGCACCGCCCACCGCGCGCCCGGGATCGACGGGCAGACGCCGGAGGGCGAGTCGGTGACGACGGACGTGCACGCGGGTGCCGCCCGGATGGGCCCGCAGGCCACGGACAGCACCGCCGGCGAGTCCCCAGGGCAGGGCGACGACGCGTCCGTGCCGTCGTCGGGGACGGCGCCCGCGGAGGGCACGTCGCAGGAGCACCGCATCGTGGCGGGGATCAAGCTGCCCGAGGAGGACTAGCAGCCCGTCGGGTCCGGGGCCGCCGGGCTCCCCAGGAGCCTGCGGCCGCCGCCTCTGCCGGGTCTGCCGTCCTCGCCGACCCGCCCGGGTCCCCGTGCGCCTGACGCACGGTGTCCACAGATCCCACCGCCTGGCTGGGAGGCGGTGGGCGCGCGCAGCAGGGTCGGCGCATGACCTCCTCCAGCACCCTCGCGCTCGGCCAGTGGGGCGAGGACCTCGCCGCCGCCCACCTCGCCTCGGCCGGCATGCAGGTCCTCGCCCGCAACTGGCGCTGCGACCTGGGTGAGCTCGACCTCGTGGTGCGCGACGCCGACGGCACCGTCGTGTTCGTCGAGGTCAAGACCCGGGCGGGCACCGGCTTCGGGTCGCCGGCCGAGGCCGTCGGACCGGTCAAGGCGCGCAAGCTGCGCACCCTCGCCTGCCGCTGGCTGCTGGAGCACCGGCCGCCCGGCGCGACCGAGCTGCGCTTCGACGTGGTGGGCATCGTGAAGGTGCGCGGCCAGGAGCCGGAGCTGGTGCACCTGCGGGCGGCGTTCTGAGGGAGGGCGCCTCGTCGGCGTCACCCGCACTGCCTTCGCGATCGGGCCCCTCCACGGCTGGTCCGACCGCAGCCGTCTCCTGGACCGCCTGCGCCGCACGGCCTCGCGGGTGCAGGTTCGGCCCGTGTGCGCGCTGCTGGACAGCGGCCCGGCGCTGCGGACCGAGTACGTGTGCGCGGTGCGCGGTGCGCGATGCGCGAGGCCCGGGGGGCCGGCGACGTCTCCCGCCTGGTGGCCGCGGTCGAGGAGCACGCAGACGTGTTCCGGCCGGCCGAGCAGCCGTCCACAGACTGAGCCGCGCCCCTGCCGCTCGCGACGGTCCTCCAGCAGCGTCAGCACCGGAGGTGGTCACGTGGCGCTGGCACGGGCGTACGCAGTGGGACTGGTCGGGCTGGACGGCCACGTCGTGGAGGTCGAGGCCGACCTGGCGCAGGGGCTGCCCGGCCTGACGGTCATCGGGCTGCCGGACGCGTCGCTCGCGGAGGCCCGCGACCGGGTGCGGGCAGCGGTCGTCAACAGCGGGCAGTCCTGGCCGCAGCGCCGGATCACCCTGGCCCTGTCACCGGCGTCGCTGCCGAAGCGGGGGAGCGGCTTCGACCTCGCCCTCGCCGCGGCGGTGCTGGGGGCCGCCGGCGTGCTGCCGCTCGCGTCGCTGCAGGAGCGGGTGCTGCTCGGCGAGCTGGGCCTCGACGGGCGGGTCAGGTCCGTGCCCGGCGTGCTGCCGGCGGTGCTCACGGCCGCGCGGGCCGGCATCGACCGGGTCGTCGTCCCGCAGGAGAACCTCGCCGAGGCGCTGCTCCTGCCCGGTGTGCAGGCGCGGGGCGTCTCCTGCCTGCGCGACCTGGTGCTGCTCCTGACCGGTGAGCCGTACGACGAGCCGCCGCTGCCGGACCTGCCTGCCGCACCGGCCGCGCTGGGGCCGGACATGGCCGACGTCGCGGGCCAGCCGGTCGGCCGCACCGCCGTCGAGGTCGCGGCGGCCGGTGGGCACCACGCGCTGCTGCTCGGTCCGCCGGGCAGCGGCAAGACGATGCTGGCCGAGCGGATGCCGGGCCTGCTGCCGCCGCTCGACCTCGACGCGGCGCTCGAGGTGACGGCGGTGCACTCGGTGGCGGCGGCGCTGCCGCGGGAGGGGCCGCTCATCACGAGGCCGCCGTTCCAGGACCCGCACCACACGGCGACCACGGCCGCCATCGTCGGCGGCGGGTCCGGCATCGCGCGGCCGGGTGCGGCCAGCCTGGCCCATCGCGGGGTGCTGTTCCTGGACGAGGCGCCGGAGTTCTCGCCGCGCGTGCTCGACGCGCTGCGCCAGCCGCTGGAGAGCGGCCGTCTGTCGATCACCCGCGTCGGCGGCACCGCCGTCTACCCGGCCGCGTTCACGCTGCTGCTCGCCGCCAACTACTGCCCGTGTGCCCGGCCGGAGGACTGCAGCTGCGCTCCGGACGTCCGGCGCCGCTACCTCAGCCGGCTGTCCGGGCCGCTGCTGGACCGGGTCGACATGCACGTGGAGGTCCCGCGGATCACCCGCGCCGAGATGCTGGCCGAGGACGGGCGTGGTGAGGCCAGCGCGGCCATCGCCGAGCGGGTGGCGGCGGCACGGGAGGCGGCCGCCGCGCGCCTGGCCGGCACGCCGTGGCGGACCAACGGCGACGTGCCGCCGGTCGAGCTCCGCCGGCGCTGGCCGGTGGGCCGGCGGGCGACGGCACCCGCGGACGACGCCATGGACCGCGGCCAGCTCACGGCGCGCGGGTACGGCCGCGTCCTGCGCCTGGCCTGGACGCTGGCCGACCTCGACGGCGCCGGGCAGCCGGGGGAGCCGCACGTCGCGCACGCGCTCGGCTTCCGGCTGGGTGCGGTGCAGGGGCTGGCCGCGTGAGCGCGCCCGACGAGGTCCGCCGGGCGCTGGCCGGCCTGTCGCGCGTGGCCGAGCCGGGCGACCCCGCGGTGTGGCGGGCTGTCCAGGAGCGCGGCGCGGTCGAGGTGTGGGAGGCGCTGCGTGCCGGCGCGCCGGTGGCGCAGCTCTCGCAGGAGGTGCTTCCCGTCCTGGCCGCGCGGGCCGACGCGCACGACCCCGAGGCCGACCTGCGCACGGCCGCGGCCTGCGGGGCGCGGCTGGTGTGTCCGGGCGACTCCGAGTGGCCGGGGCACCGGCTGACGTGGTCGCCCGGCGGGCTGCTCGACCCGCCCCCGCTCGCCCTGTGGGTGCGGGGACCGTGGCCGCTCGACGAGGCCGTCGAGCGGTCGGTGGCCGTCGTCGGCGCGCGAGCGGCGTCCAGCTACGGGCTGCACGTCGCCGGCGAGCTGTCCGTCGGGCTCGCGCAGGGGCGGGCCGCGGTCGTCAGCGGCGGGGCGTACGGGATCGACGCGGCCGCGCACCGCGGCGCCCTGGTCTCCGGCGCTCGCGCCGACGGTCGCCGTGCTGTCCTGCGGGGTCGACGTCGCCTACCCGCGCGGCAACGACCGCCTGCTGCGCCAGGTCGCCGAGCAGGGGCTGCTGGTGTCGGAGCTGCCGCCGGGCAGTCACCCGACTCGGCGGCGCTTCCTGGTGCGCAACCGGCTGATCGCCGCGCTCTCGCTCGGGACCGTGGTGGTGGAGGCGGCCGTGCGCAGCGGCTCCCTGGCCACCCTGGAGCGCGCCCGGCTGCTCGGCCGGCACGTGATGGCGGTGCCCGGCCCGGTCACCTCCGGCATGTCGAGCGGCTGCCACCAGGAGCTGCGCAACGGCGCCGTGTGCGTGACGCGGGCCGCCGAGGTGCTCGAGCTGGTCGGGCGGCTGGGGGAGGACGCCGCCGAGGAGCTGCGCGGACCGGTGGACGTCCGCGACGGGCTGTCCGACACCGTGCGCCGGGTCCTCGAGGCGGTGCCGGTGCGCAGATCAGCCGGAGTGGCTGCTCTCGCGCGGGAGGCCGGCGTGAGCGCGCTGGTCGTGCAGCAGGTGATGCCGCCGCTGCAGGCGCACGGACTGGTGCAGCGGACCGAGGAGGGCTGGCGGCTGACCGCGCTCGGCGCCGGAAGGGGGAGCCGCGGGTAGTCCGTGTCGGTGCGCCGCCGCAGGTGCGGGGGGCGGTCGCTGCCGGTGCGCCGCCGCAGGTGCGCAGCCCCCCGCGGCCCGGCGGCTTGACCCGGCACCGCCCCGCAGCGACCGTTCACCCGTGACCGCCTCGGAGCCCGCACCCGCCGCGCCCGCGGCCAGCCGGGACCCGCTGCCGCCGGCGCTCGCCGACGCGCTGGAGGCCTTCGAGCGCCACCTGCTCCTCGAGCTGAACCGCAGCGTCCACACGGTGCGCGCCTACACCGGCGACGTGGCCGCCCTGCTGGATCACGCAGCCCGCCTCGGGGCCACCGGACCCGCGGAGCTCGACCTGTCGGTCCTGCGCAGCTGGCTGGCCCGCAGCCGCAGCGCGGGCGCCGCCCGCACCACCTTGGCCCGGCGGGGCTCCAGCGCCCGCGTCTTCACGGCGTGGGCCTGCCGCCGGGGGCTCGTGCCGACAGACCCGGGCGCGCTGCTCGCCACACCGAAGGGGCACCGACCCCTGCCGGACGTCCTGCGGGCCGACGAGGCCGCGCGGCTGGTGGACCAGGTCGACGGGGAGGAGCCGGAGGACCTGCGGGACCGGGTCGTCCTCGAGCTGCTCTACGCCACCGGGATCCGGGTCGGCGAGCTCTGCGGCCTCGACGTGGACGACGTGGACCCCGAGCGGCGGGTCGTCCGCGTGCTCGGCAAGGGCAACCGGGAGCGGAGCACGCCGTACGGCTCGCCCGCCGCCGTCGCGCTCGACGCGTGGCTGGTCCGCGGACGGCCGCAGTGGGTGACGGCCGCGAGCGGCCCGGCGCTGCTGCTCGGCCGGCGCGGCGGCCGCCTCGACCCCCGCGCGGCGCGGACGCTGGTGCACCGGCGCCTGGCCGACGTCCCCGGCGCCCCCGACCTGGGGCCGCACGGGCTGCGGCACAGCGCAGCGACGCACCTGCTCGAGGGCGGCGCCGACCTGCGCACCGTCCAGGAGCTGCTCGGCCACGCCACGCTCGCGACGACGCAGATCTACACCCACGTCAGCGTCGAGCGGCTGCGGACCAGCTACGCCCAGGCGCACCCCCGTGCGTGAGCGGCTGGGGACCGGTCACGCCCGGGCGCACCCCGCGTGAGCGGATCTGCCGGAGACGGTCCGGGGCTCGCGGGCGTCAGGCTAGGCTCGCGCGATCGGACCAGGGGCCAGTCGGCGTCGAACGGTGAGGACCAGCGATGAGCGTGGGGATGCCGGACCGCGATGGTCCTGGCCTCGTGGCCACTGCTGACGAGCCCGACACCACGGCCGACGACCTGGCCGTCGAGGTGTCGGAGGAGCCGGCCGCCAAGCCGACGCCGAAGCGCGGGCGCTACGCAGGCGTCAGCGACGAGGAGCGGGCCGAGATCGAGTCGGCCATCGCCGAGCTGTGGCGCGAGTACAAGGCCACCGGCGAGGAGCGGCTGCGCGAGCGGCTGATCCTGCACTACTCGCCCCTGGTGAAGTACGTCGCCGGCCGCGTCGGCGTGGGTCTTCCGCCGAACATCGAGCAGGCCGACCTCGTCTCGTACGGGATCTTCGGGCTCATCGACGCGATCCAGAAGTTCGACCTGGACCGCGCGATCAAGTTCGAGACGTACGCGATCAGCCGCATCAAGGGCGCGATCATCGACGAGCTCCGCTCGATCGACTGGATCCCGCGCTCGGTCCGCTACAAGGCCCGCGAGGTGGAGAAGGCCTACGCCGCTCTCGAGGCGCGCCTGCACCGGACGCCGACGGAGGCCGAGGTGGCCGCCGAGCTCGGCATCGCGCTCGAGGACCTGCACACGATCTTCAGCCAGGTCAGCTTCGTGAACGTCGTCGCCCTCGACGAGCTGCTCACGGCCGGCGGCGAGAAGGGCGACAAGCTCAGCCTCGTCGACACCCTCGAGGACACCAAGGCCGAGGACCCGGTCCAGGCCTTCGAGTCCGAGGAGACCAAGTACCTGCTCGCCAAGGCGATCAACACGCTGCCCGAGCGCGAGAAGATCGTCGTGACGCTCTACTACTACGAGGGCCTCACGCTCGCCGAGATCGGCCAGGTGCTCGGCGTCACCGAGAGCCGCATCTGCCAGATGCACACCAAGGCCGTCCTGCAGCTGCGCGGCAAGCTCTCCGACAGCGACTGATCCGCAGCTGCACCGGGTGGTCGTCATCGACCTGGTCCTGCTCGTGCTGCTGGTGCTCGCGTCGGTCGGCGTCGCCACCACCTGACGCGCCGCGGCGTCCTCACGCCGACCGCCGCGCCCGGGCCTGCTCCAGGTCGAGCAGCAGCCCCGGCGGCCCGGCCGCCTCCGGCTCGTCCGGCGTCACCGCCACCGCCGCCACCCCGCCGCTCACCGGCCCGTCCGGTCCGGGCCTCGGCCGGGCCAGCAGTCCGACGCCGAGCACCAGCGCGGCGACGGCCACCGCCCCCATCGGCGCCTCGGCAGCGCGCACCGACCAGGACGGCTCGTCCACCTCCGCTGGCGCGACCGGCATGGCTGACACGGGAGCGCTGGCCGGGCCCCTCGGCGCGGGAGCGCCGGCCGGGCCGGCAGCCGCGGGAGGGACCGGCTCACCCACGTCGGGACCAGACGCGCCCGTGGCGCCGTCCACCGCTCCGCGACCTGTCGCGGACCGCACGCCGCCCGTGAGCCCTCGCCCCACCCCCGTCAGCGGCAGCAGCCGCAGCGGCCCCCGCTCCACCAGCCGCACCGGGTCGAGGTACTCCTCCCCGCGCCGCAGCCCCCAGTGCAGGCACGCGGCGACCGGGCAGCCTGCGTGCCCGGCCGACAGCCGCCCGACCACCTCGCCGAGCGCCACCACCTGCCCGACGCGTACGGCGGCCACGACCGGCTCGTAGGTCGTCCGCAGCGCGCCGTGCGTCACGACGACCACGCCGCGGCCGGCCAGCAGGCCGGCGTAGGTGATCCGGCCGGCGGCGGACGCGCGGACGGCGGCTCCTTCGACGGACGGCAGGTCCGCGCCGCGGTGGCCCGCCCCGTAGGTGGAGGCCGGCGGCGCGAACGGCCGCGCGACCGAGTGCGGGCCCACCAGCGGCCAGCCCCACGGCCCCTCACCGGCGGCCGCCCGAACGACAGCCCCCGGAACGGCAGTCCCCGGAACGGCAGCCCCGGGAACGGCACCCACCGGCGAGGCACCTGCCGGCAGGGCCGCCGCCGGACCCCAGAGCCCGAGCAGCAGCAGCACCACGAGCGCGCGGGCGACCAGCACGTTCCACCTCCCTCGACCAGGACGACAGGGCGACCCTGCGCCGGGGGAGGAGCGGCGTCAGGCCGCCGCCACAGGTTGTGGACGAGCCAGCCCGTACACTCGTCCCAGCGACCCGCTCCGGCGGGCCGACTTCGCGTGCTCGACCACACCCCTGACCGTCGGTCTCCGCAAGGAGCGCGAGCAGGACGAGCACCAGGGCTCCCCGCCACCCGGTGAGGAGCGACAACCGACCGCCACGCAGCAGCACCCGCCTGACCAGTGGGCGCACGCCGACGTGGACTGCACAGAGAGGCCACCCATGGCCGTCGTCAGCATGCGCCAGCTCATCGAGAGCGGCGCCCACTTCGGGCACCAGACCAAGCGCTGGAACCCGAAGATGAAGCGCTTCATCTTCACCGAGCGCAACGGCATCTACATCATCGACCTGACCCAGACGCTGGGCTACATCGACCGCGCGTACGAGTTCGTCCGCGAGACGGTGGCCCACGGCGGCACGGTCATGTTCGTCGGCACCAAGCGCCAGGCGCAGGAGGCCATCGCCGAGCAGGCGGGTCGCGTCGGCATGCCGTACGTCACCGAGCGCTGGCTCGGCGGCATGCTCACCAACTTCCAGACCGTCTACAAGCGCCTGCAGCGCCTCAAGGAGCTCGAGCTCATCGAGACCACCGGCGGCCAGACGGTGCTGACGAAGAAGGAGGCGCTCGTGCTGTCCCGCGAGCGCATCAAGCTGCAGCGCACCCTCGGCGGCATCCGCGAGATGACGCGCACCCCGAGCGCGGTGTGGGTCGTCGACACCAACAAGGAGCACCTCGCGGTCAACGAGGCGCGCAAGCTCGGCATCCCGGTCGTCGCGATCCTGGACACCAACTGCGACCCCGACGTCGTCGACTACAAGATCCCGGGCAACGACGACGCGATCCGCAGCATCCAGGTGCTCACCCGCGTCATCGCCGACGCCGTCGCCGAGGGCCTGATGGCCCGCGCCGGTGCCTCCAGCGCCGACAGCAAGCCCGAGGCCGGCCAGCTGGCCGGCGACGAGCCGCTGCCCGAGTGGGAGACCCAGCTGCTCACCGGTGCCGCGTCCGAGGCCGCCGGCACCGCCGGTGGCGCCACGATCGACAGCGCCGGCTGGGCCGAGCCCGTCGCCGGTGCCGCCGGTCCCACCGTCGACACGGCTGCCCCCGCCGTCACCGAGGCCGCTGCTCCCACCGAGTCCGCCCAGCCCTAAGCCACGTACGACGGCCGGCGCCGGGGCGACCCCTCGCGCGCCGGTCGCCGCACGTCCTACACACGTCAGGAGAACCACCATGGCTTCCGTCACCGCTGCGGACATCAAGAAGCTCCGCGAGGCCACCGGCGCGGGCATGACCGACTGCAAGAACGCGCTCGTCGAGGCCGACGGCGACTACGACAAGGCCGTCGAGCAGCTGCGCATCAAGGGCCTGAAGGGCGTCGCCAAGCGCGAGGGCCGGGCCGCCTCCAACGGCCTGGTCATCGCCAAGGTCGAGGGCGGCAGCAAGGGCACGCTGCTCGAGCTGAACTGCGAGACCGACTTCGTCGCCAAGAGCAGCAAGTTCCAGGAGCTCGCGCAGTCCGTCGTCGACGCCGCGTTCGGCAGCAACGACGTCTCGGGCGTGCAGGTCGACGGCCGTCCGCTGAACGACGTGCTGAACGACGCGAACGCCTCCATGGGCGAGAAGATCGAGGTCCGCCGGGTGGCGACCTTCGACGGCGCGTACGTCGCGACCTACCTGCACCGCACCAACCCCGACCTGCCGCCGCAGCTGGGTGTGCTCGTCGAGCTGTCGGCCGAGAACGCCGAGGTCGCCAAGGACGTCGCGCAGCACATCGCCGCCTTCGCCCCGACCTACGTCTCGCGCAACGAGGTCCCCGAGGACGTCGTCGAGAAGGAGCGCGGCATCGCCGAGGCCACGGCCAAGGAGGAGGGCAAGCCGGAGGCGGCTCTGCCCAAGATCGTCGAGGGTCGCGTCAACGGCTTCTTCAAGGAGCAGGTCCTGCTCGAGCAGGCCTTCGCCAAGGACAACAAGAAGACCGTCGCCAAGGTGCTCGAGGAGGCCGGCGTGACGCTGAACGGCTTCGCCCGCTTCAAGGTCGGCCAGGCCTAGCAGTAGGTTCGCACCGACCGCACCGCCGTACGCACCAGGAGGCCGCCACCCCGTGATCGACGACAGGGAGGCGGCCTCCGGGCCGTACAAGCGGGTGCTGCTCAAGCTCAGCGGCGAGGTCTTCGGCGGCGGTGCCGTGGGGCTCGACCTCGACGTGGTGGCCGACATCGCGCGGCAGGTGCGCGACGTCGTGCAGAGCGGGGTGCAGGTCGCGATCGTCGTCGGCGGCGGCAACTTCTTCCGCGGCGCCGAGATCGCCCAGCGCGGCATGGACCGCGCCCGCGCCGACTACATGGGCATGCTCGGCACGGTCATGAACTGCCTCGCGCTGCAGGACCTGCTCGAGCAGCAGGGCGTGGACACCCGCGTGCAGACGGCGATCACGATGGGGCAGGTCGCTGAGCCGTACATCCCGCGCCGCGCGATGCGGCACCTCGACAAGGGGCGGGTCGTCATCTTCGGCGCCGGCGCCGGCATGCCGTTCTTCTCGACCGACACGGTGGCGGCGCAGCGGGCGCTCGAGATCGGCTGCCAGGCGCTGCTGATGGCCAAGTCGATCGACGGCGTCTACGACGACGACCCGAGCAAGAACCCGGACGCGGTGAAGTTCGACCAGGTCACCTACTCCGAGGTGCTGAGCAAGGACCTGAAGGTGGCCGACGCCGCGGCGTTCAGCCTCTGCATGGACAACGACCTGCCGATCATCGTCTTCGCGCTGCAGGAGGACGGCAACATCGCCCGCGCCGTCCGCGGTGAGAAGATCGGGACCCTCGTGAGCAACGGAGTGAGCGCGTGATCGACGAGACCCTCCTCGACGCCGAGGAGAAGATGGAGAAGGCCGTCTCCGTCGCCAAGGACGACTTCGCCGGCATCCGCACCGGGCGCGCCACCCCCGCGATGTTCAACAAGATCGTCGTCGACTACTACGGCGCGATGACGCCGGTGAACCAGCTCTCCTCGCTGACGGTGCCCGAGCCGCGGATGGCCGTCATCAGCCCGTACGACAAGGGCTCGCTGGGGCTGATCGAGCGCGCGATCCGGGACTCCGACCTCGGCGTGAACCCGACCAACGACGGCAGCATCATCCGCATCGTCTTCCCGCAGCTCACCGAGGAGCGGCGCCGCGAGTTCATCAAGGTCGCCCGCAGCAAGGCGGAGGACGCCAAGATCTCGATCCGCAACATCCGCCGCAGGGCGAAGGACGAGCTCGACAAGCTGGTCAAGGACGGCGACGTCGGCGAGGACGAGGTCGCCCGCGCCGAGAAGGAGCTCGAGAAGACGACCGGGCAGTACGTCGCCTCGGTCGACGAGCTGCTCAAGCACAAGGAAGCCGAGCTGCTCGAGGTCTGATGGAGATCCCCGCCGTCGAGACCGCTCCCGCGCCCCCCGAGGGCGCCCCCGGCAAGCAGGCCGCCGACAAGGCCTCCCGTGCCGGCCGCAACCTGCCTGCCGCCATCGCCGTCGGGCTCGGCCTCGGCGCGATCATCACGGTCCCGCTGTTCTCGCCGTACCGGTGGGTCTTCATCGGGGTCGTCGCCGCCGCGGTCCTGCTCGGCATCTACGAGATCGTGCAGTCGCTGCGCCGGCTCGGGGCGCTGCCACCGATGCCGCCGCTCATGGTCGGCGGCGCGGCGATGGTCGTGCTGGCCTACCGAGAGGGCCCCGAGGCGCTGTTCCTCGGCCTGGTGATGACGGTGCTGGCCTGCCTCGCCTGGCGGATGGCCGACCCCGCCGAGGGCTTCCTGCGTGACGTGGCCGCCTCGACGCTGACGGCGGCGTACGTGCCCTTCCTGGCCGGCTTCTGCGCGCTGCTGGCGATCCCGGCGGACGGGCCGCGGCGGGTGACGGCCTTCATCGCCGTCGTCGTGTGCAGCGACGTCGGCGGGTACGCCGCGGGCGTGCTGTTCGGCAAGCACCCGATGGCGCCGTCGGTGTCGCCGAAGAAGTCGTGGGAGGGCTTCGCCGGCTCGCTGACCGCCTGCGCGATCGCCGGCGCGGTCTTCTTCGCCCTGCTGTTCGACGCGAACCCGCTGCTCGGCGTCCTCTACGGCCTGGCCGTCGTGGGCAGCGCGACCCTCGGCGACCTCGGTGAGTCGATGGTCAAGCGCGACATCGGCATCAAGGACATGGGCACGCTGCTGCCCGGCCACGGCGGGATCATGGACCGGCTGGACTCGCTGCTGCCGACCGCCCCGATCGCCTGGCTGCTGCTCGCGGCCTTCGTGCCCTACCCCTAGAAGAAGCGGGCGGCCAGGCTCTCCAGCTCGGCGCGCGAGGCGGGGCCGGCGAGCTGCGACCGGCTGTCCCGGGCGCCGCGCTGCCACTGGGCGTACGTCTCGGCGAAGTCGCCGGCGGGGGTGGCGAAGTCGGTGCACGCGTTGCACCCGAACCACGGGGTGCCGGCGGGGATGCCCCGGGCCGTTATCCACTCGGCGCGCAGGTCGTCGGTCATCCGGGTGCCGTCGACGACGTGGCCGAGCTCGTGGGCGAGCACGTGCAGCAGCAGCGCGTCGGACTCGCGGGCGCAGGACCGGACGAAGACGTCCACCCGCGCAGCGGTGAGGTCGGCCAGGCCGAGGACGTCGGAGCGGGCGGAGCGGAAGGCGACCGGCACGGCGCGGGCGTCGGCGGGGCGGCGCAGGCGCTCCAGCGCGGCCGCACCGCGGCGCTGCTCCCAGCCGTCGCCCTCGCAGAGCGGGTCGGCGCGGCGGGCGGGGGCGGCGGCGCGGGCCTGGACCCGGGCCGGAGCGGCGGCCGCAGCAGCAGGGTCGGCGGGCGGCGCCGGGAAGGACAGCGTGATCGGGCGGGGTGCGGACTGGTACTCCGCGACGACCCGGCCCTCGGCGGCAGGTGCGGCCGCGACGGCGGCGGCCAGGGGAGCGGCGGCCTGGGGGGCGCCGGCGGAGAGCGTGACGGCGGCCATCGCGGCGGAGGACAGCACGGTCAGCGCCGCGGCAGCGACCCACGAGGGGCGAGGACTCGCGCACGGGCTGCACCCCCTCCACCTCGGCCGGTCCGGACGCCGGCTGAACACCTCTGCTGGTCAGAAGTGACTACGCGGTGCCCACCCGTGCGCGCGCTGAAAGCTCTCGCGCCGTAGTCAGTCGTGAGGATGGGCGGCCTTGTCCGGTTGTGCGCGGAAGGTCGTACGGGAAGGGATCGCCCCGTCGGCGCGCTGAGGAGTCCGTGACCTCCCTGCCGCTCGTCTTCGACGCGCCCAAGCGTGGCCTGCCGCCGCGCCACCTGGCCGACCTCGACGTGGCCGGCCGGCGAGACGCGGTCACCGCCCTGGGGGAGAAGGCGTTCCGGGCCGAGCAGCTGGCACGGCACTACTTCGCCGGGCACCTGCCCGAGCAGATGACCGACCTCGGGGGCGCCGTCCGCGACAAGCTGCTCGGGGACCTGCTGCCTCCGCTGCTCTCGCCGGTGCGCGAGGTCGAGACCGACCGCGGCGACACCGTGAAGACGCTGTGGCGCGGCCACGACGGCACCCTGGTGGAGTCGGTGCTCATGCGGTACGCCGACCGCACCACCGTCTGCATCAGCAGCCAGGCGGGCTGCGGCATGGCCTGCCCGTTCTGCGCGACCGGCCAGGCGGGGCTGACCCGCAACCTGTCGACCGCCGAGATCGTCGAGCAGGTCGTCGCGGCCCAGCGCACCGAGACGCCCCGCGGCGGGCGCGTCAGCAACGTCGTCTTCATGGGCATGGGCGAGCCGCTGGCCAACTACAACCGGGTCGTGGACGCCGTGCGCCGCATCACCGACCCCGCCCCGCACGGCGTCGGGATCGGCCAGCGCAGCGTCGTCGTCTCGACCGTCGGCCTCGTCCCCGCGATGCGCAAGCTGACGCAGGAGGGACTGCAGGTCACCCTCGCGCTGTCGCTGCACGCCCCGGACGACGAGCTGCGCGACACCCTCGTCCCGGTGAACACGCGCTGGCCGGTGCGCGAGGTCCTCGGCGCCGCTCTCGACTACACCGCGACGACCGGCCGGCGGCTCTCGATCGAGTACGCGCTGATCCGCGACGTGAACGACCAGCCGTGGCGGGCCGACCTGCTCGCTCGCCTGCTGCGCAACAAGCTCGTCCACGTGAACCTCATCCCGCTGAACCCCACACCCGGCAGCGAGTGGGACGCGAGCCCCAAGCCCGTCGAGCGGGAGTTCGTACGGCGGCTGCGCGACGCCGGCGTCAACGCCACCGTGCGCGACACCCGGGGCCGCGAGATCGCCGGCGCCTGCGGCCAGCTGTCCGCGCTCGAGGTCTAGTGCGGGTGCGGTACCGCGGCTACGACCGCGAGGAGGTGGATGCCTTCCTCGACCGCTGCGCGGCAGCCCTGGGCAGTCGCCGCGAGGGCTTCCAGGAGCTGCAGGGCCGCGGCGGCCTGGTCAGCGGGCCGCGGGTCACGCCCGAGGAGGTCGCGCAGGTGCAGTTCCGCATCCGGTGGCGAGGCTACGGGCTGGACGAGGTCGACGCCCTGCTGGACCAGGTGGAGGGCGCCTTGCGCGGATCGTCGCCGGAGCAGCCGTACGGGCACCGGTTCGCCTAGAAGCAGAAGCCGGTCTGCGGCTCGGTCAGCAGCGGCCACGCGACCGGCAGCAGGCCGTGCACCGCAAGCGCGGCGGCCGGCACCCCGACCCACCACAGGCGCCGTCCGGCGACCGCGACGGGCGCGACGGCAGCGGTGAGCAGCGCGCCGAGCACGGCGGCCACCAGGGCCGGTGGACTGTCGCCGGTGGTGCAGGTCGGGAGCAGCGCGAAGGACAGCAGGCCGAGCCCCAGCGGCCCGCCGACTCCCGCGGCAGCGCTGACGACCGCCGCGGCGCAGGCCCGCACGAGCAGCAGCAGCGGGCCGACCAGGGTGCTGCCGGGCAGCTGCGGCGGTACGACGGTCGCCGTCACCTGCGGCGTCCGGCGCGCACCAGCAGGGCGACCAGGCCCCAGGCGACGGTGACGACGCCGAGCACGGCCGCGGGCGAGCCGAGCGCGATGACCACGCCCTCGTCCCCGCCCGAGGCGGACGTCGCGGCCAGCACCGGGAGCGCGAACGAGGTCGCCGTCGCAGCGAGCAGGTGGCGCGGCGTGCGCTCGGGGGAGCGCGGCTCGGGGCGCAGCACCCGCGCCAGGCTGAAGAACGTCGCGGGGCCGAGCAGCGCGTACACCGCGAGCCAGGTGCCGGACACGGGCGCCGGAGCCGCGGTGGAGGCCAGGCACATCAAGGCGGCCAGCGGGAGCGCCAGGACGGCGGCGGTCCGGCGTCCTGCGTCGGCGGCGGCCCAGCCACCGGCGGGGTCCAGCGGCACGACCAGCGGAGGGTGAGCGGGGGCGGTCGGAGGGGGTCCGTAGGTCTGCAGCGTCATGCACGAAGCGTCGGCGGCAGCGGCCCCGGGTCCGAGAGCAGGACTACCTAGGCGCCGAAGAACTGCTGCGCGAGCTGGGCCAGCCGCGCCGGCGCGACGTCGCCGGCGATCTGGCTGCGGTTCGTGGCCGCGCCCCGGGCCCACTGGGCGTAGACCTCGGCGAAGTCACCGGCCGGGGTGGCGAAGTCGGTGCAGCCGCTGCAGCCGTACCAGCCGGTGCCGGCCGGGATGCCACGGGCGGCCATCCACGCGCGGCGCGTCGCGGTCGTCATGCGGGTGGTGTCGTAGGCGTGCCCGAGCTCGTGGGCCATGACGTGACGGAGCAGCTCGTCGCTCTGGGCGCCGCAGGCCCGGACGAACACCTCGATGCGGCGCTGCTCGAGGTGCGTCAGGCCCATGTAGCCCTTGCGGGCCGGCGCGAACTCGACGCGGAAGCCGGTGCGGGCCGCGCCGCCCCTGAGCGAGGCGAGGGCCGCGCTGCCGCGGCGCTGCTGCCAGCCGCTGCCCGAGCACGCGGACGCGGCGGGCTTGGCGGGCTTCACGACGGGCGTGGCCACCACGGGCTTGACGGCGGGCTTGACGGCGGGCTTGACAGCGGGCTTGGCGACCACGGGCTGGACCGCCGGCGTGACGACCGGCACGACCGGCGGCGGGGCGGCCACGACGGGCAGCACCGCCGGGGCAGCGGACGGCGCCAGGGAGGGCACGAGCGCCTCGAGCGCGGAGGTGACCGGGGCGAGCGGCGAAGCGTCGGCGGTGGCCGGGAGCTGGCCGGCGACCAGCACGGTCAGGGCGGTGCCGAGGCCGACGACGGCGCTCCAGCCGCGACGGCCGTGCAGGACGTTCCGGGACAGGCGCATGCCGATCCCTCGGCCGATCCTGTCACTGACTGTAGGCATCTCACCGGCAACAAGTCCGGTTCGTCCCTACTTCGGATCAGGAACGGTCACTCTCAGCGCGCACTCCGGGGATCCTCGCCCTCGCCCGTGACGTCCAGCCTGACCTGCGGCCGGACCTCTGCCGTGCGCCGCAGCAGCCCGAGCGGGCCGTAGCCGAGCTGCACCTTCACCGTCCCGGGCTGCAGCGCGCCCGTGCGCTGCGGGGTGACCAGGAGCCGGAGCGTGCAGTCGTCCTGCCCCGCCGGCACGCGGTAGCCGCTGACGGCCTCGCCGTCGTCCGCGGCCGGGTAGCCGAGCGTGGGTGCGGCCCCCGCTGGAGGGAGGACCAGCCGGGTGGTGCTGCCGGCGGCCTGCTCGACCTCGACCGAGAGCACCTCCGAGGAGACCGTGGAGGAGCCGAGGCAGACCGCGCCGTCGAACGCGTAGGTGGTCCCGACGTACGCCTTCTCCAGACCGACGGCCGACGGGCTGGAGGCGGACGGCCGGGCCTGCAGCGCGAAGATGAGCAGGCCGCCGAGGACGCCGACCACGAGCAGGACGAGCAGCGCAGGGCGGCGCTTCACGCGTCCCCGCAGCCTCGGTGCCATGCGGTCATCGTCCCGCACCGCGCGCGGGGGCGCCCGGCGGCCGGACCTGGGAGACTGCTGCCGTGAGCGCCCCGTGAGCCCCCGCGAGGTCGTGCTGCTCGGCGCCACCGGCTCCATCGGGACGCAGGCGGTCGACGTCGTCCGGGCCAACCCGGACCGCTTCCGCGTCGTCGGGCTCGGCGCGGGCGGCGGCCGGGTCGACCTGCTCGCCGCGCAGGCGCTCGAGCTCGGCGTCGAGGTCGTCGCCGTCGCGCAGGCCACGGCCGTGCAGGACCTGCAGCTGGCCTTCTACGCCGCGGCGCAGGCCCGCGGGTTCAGCGCCGGCGAGTACGCCATCCCCAAGATCCTCGCCGGACCGGACGCTGCCGCGGAGCTGGCCGCCTGGCCGTGTGACGTCGTGCTGAACGGCATGACCGGCTCGGTCGGCCTGGCGCCCACGCTGGCCGCGCTGGAGGCCGGCCGGACGCTCGCGCTGGCCAACAAGGAGTCGCTCGTCGCCGGCGGGCCGCTCGTGACGCCGTACCTCGACCAGATCGTCCCGGTCGACTCCGAGCACAGCGCGCTGGCGCAGTGCCTGCGCGGCGGGCGGGCCGAGGAGGTGCGCCGGTTGGTGCTGACCGCGAGCGGCGGGCCGTTCCGCGGCCGCCGCCGCGAGGAGCTGGCCGACGTCACGCCGGAGCAGGCGATGGCCCACCCCACCTGGGACATGGGCCCGGTCATCACGATCAACTCCGCCACGCTGGTCAACAAGGGGCTCGAGGTCATCGAGGCGCACCTGCTGTTCGGGACGCCGTACGACGCGATCGACGTCGTGGTCCACCCGCAGTCGCTGGTCCACTCGATGGTGGAGTTCGCGGACGGCTCGACGCTCGCGCAGGCGAGCCCGCCGGACATGCGGCTCCCGATCGCCCTCGCCCTCGGGTGGCCCGAGCGCGTGGCGCGGCCGTCGTACGGCCTGGACTGGTCGGCGGCCACGACCTGGGAGTTCGAGCCGCTGGACGGGCAGGCGTTCCCGGCGGTGGCGCTGTGCAAGGCGGCCGGCGAGCGCGGGGGGACCTCCCCGGCGGTGCTCAACGCGGCCAACGAGGTGTGCGTGCAGGCGTTCGTCGACGGGGCGCTGCCGTTCCTCGGGATCGTGGACACGGTGGGCCAGGTCGTGGAGGACAACCCCTTCAGGGAACGCGCGACCCTTGCCGACGTGTTGAGCAGTGAGGAGTGGGCGCGTGAGCGCGCCCGGGAGCTCGTGAGAGGGCGCGCATGACGAACCTGGTGGCGAGCCGGCCGACGGCCGGAGGAGCGGTGCCGCCCGCCCCGCCGACCAAGGGCCTGCTGCTCGGGATCCCGCTGGTGCTGCTGGCCGTCGCCGTCTTCGCCGTCGGAACGGGCAACACCGTCTTCCTGCTCGGCTTCCTCGGCTTCGTCGTCGCCCTGCTCGTCTCGGTGTCGCTGCACGAGGGCGGCCACTTCTGGACTTCGCGGCGCTTCGGGATGAAGGCCACCCAGTTCTTCGTCGGCTTCGGGCCGACGATCTGGTCGCGCCAGCGCGGCGAGACCGAGTGGGGCTTCAAGGCCATCCCGGCCGGCGGCTTCGTGAAGATCGTCGGGATGACCCAGCTCGAGGAGGTCGAGCCCGGCGACGAGCCGCGGGCCTTCTGGCGGCAGCCGTGGAAGCAGCGGCTGGTCGTGCTGGCCGCCGGCTCGACGGTGCACTTCATCATCGCGATCGTCCTGGTGCTGCTCAGCGCGCTGTCGATCGGCAAGGCCGTCGAGCTCAACCCCGGCATCGGCTCGGTGTCGGAGTGCGTGCCGGCTACCTACAAGTCCGGCTGCGACGACCCCGGCGCCGTTGCGGCCCCCGCGCAGGCCGCGGGCCTGCGTCAGGGCGACCTCGTCGTCGCCGTGGACGGCGCGCCCGTGGAGGACTCGCTGCAGTTCCTCACCGCCGTGCGCGGTGCCCCCGGCCGGCCCGTCGACCTCACCGTCGAGCGCGACGGAGCGCGCCGCGACCTCACCGTCACCCCCGTCGCCGTCGAGCGGCCGGTGCTCCGCGCCGACCCCCTGACCCGCGACGGCAAGGTGCTCGAGGACGCCGACGGCGACCCGGTCTTCCCGACCGAGACCGTCGGTGCGATCGGCGTCGGCATCGAGTTCCGCCAGGGCACCGCGCGGCTCGGACCGGTCGAGGCGGTCGGCCACAGCGTCGACCAGATGCAGGCGATCGTCACCGGCATCTGGACGACGTTCAGCGAGAAGATCGGCACCATCACCAAGGTGTACGGCCCGGACCGCGACCCGGCCGGCTTCATCGGCGTGGTCGGCGCGGGGCGGATCAGCGGCGAGGTGCTGGCCAGCGACGAGACGCTCGCCTTCAAGGTGCTCGGCTTCCTCGGCCTCATCGCCGGGCTGAACTTCTTCGTCGGGGTCTTCAACCTGCTGCCGCTGCTCCCGCTGGACGGCGGGCACATCGCGGTCCTGCTGTTCGAGCAGGTGCGCGACAGGCTGCGGCGGCTGCGGGGCTACACCGGCGAGCTGGCCCGGGTCGACCTGACCAAGCTGCTGCCGCTGACGTACGCCGTCGTCGTCTTCTTCGCCGGCTTCACGATCTGGCTGCTCGGCGCCGACATCGTCAACCCGATCCGGCTGCCCCAGTGACCGCCGTGTCGCTCGGGATGCCCGAGCTCCCGCCCGCGCGCCTGGCCGAGCGGCGGCAGACCCGCCAGCTCGACGTCGGCGGCGTGCTCGTCGGCGGCGGGGCGCCCATCAGCGTGCAGTCGATGACCACGACGGTCACCGCGGACGTGAACGCCACGCTGCAGCAGATCGCCGCGCTGACCGCCACCGGCTGCCAGATCGTGCGCGTCGCGGTGCCGGACCCGGTCGACGCCGAGGCGCTGCCGCGCGTCGTCAAGCAGTCGCAGATCCCGGTCATCGCCGACATCCACTTCCAGAGCAAGTACATCTTCGCGGCCATCGACGCGGGCTGCGCCGCGGTGCGCGTGAACCCGGGCAACATCCGGGAGTTCGACGGCAAGGTCGGCGACGTCGCCCGCGCCGCCAGGGAGTCCGGCACCCCGATCCGCATCGGCGTCAACGCCGGCAGCCTCGACAAGCGGATCATGGCCAAGTACGGCAAGGCCACGCCGGAGGCGCTGGTCGAGTCGGCGCTGTGGGAGTGCTCGCTGTTCGAGGAGCACGACTTCCGCGACATCAAGATCTCGGTCAAGCACAACGACCCGGTCGTCATGGTGCAGGCCTACCGGCTGCTGTCGCAGCGGTGCGACTACCCGCTGCACCTCGGCGTCACCGAGGCCGGCCCGGCCTTCCAGGGGACCATCAAGTCGGCGGTCGCCTTCGGGGCGCTGCTGTCCGAGGGGATCGGCGACACGATCCGCGTCTCGCTGTCCGCCCCGCCGGTCGAGGAGGTCAAGGTCGGGCTGGCGATCCTCGAGTCGCTCAACCTCAAGCAGCGCGGCCTCGAGATCGTCAGCTGCCCGTCGTGCGGCCGCGCGCAGGTGGACGTCTACACCCTCGCCGAGCAGGTGACCGCCGGCCTCGAGGGGCTGACCGTCCCGCTGCGCGTCGCGGTCATGGGCTGCGTCGTCAACGGCCCGGGGGAGGCCCGCGAGGCCGACCTCGGCGTCGCGTCCGGCAACGGCAAGGGCCAGATCTTCGTCAAGGGCGAGGTCATCAAGACCGTGCCCGAGTCGCAGATCGTCGAGACGCTCATCGAGGAGGCCCTGCGCCTCGCCGAGGCGTACGACGGCCCCAGCGGCGAGCCGGCCGTCGGCGTCAGCTGACGCCCCCGGTCTAGGCTCGGCCGGTGCGAGGACGGCCGTGCTGAGGACCTCCTCGGTCTGCCGCGTGCTCGACGGACGCGACCTCGACGAGGTGCTCGCCCTGCTCGACCGCGACCCCGTCGCGCACGTCTTCGTCGCCTCCCGCATCGAGCAGGCGGGGCTGGCCGAGTCCCGCCTCGGCGCCCAGGTCTGGGGCTTCGGCGAGCGCGGCCGGCTCGAGTCGATCTGCTACTCCGGCGCGAACCTCGTCCCCGTCGAGGCCGGCCCGGACGCCGTCCGGGCGTACGCCGACCGGGCCCGGCGCCAGGGCCGCCGCTGCTCCTCGGTCGTGGGTGCCGCCGACAGCGTGCTGCCCCTGTGGCGCCTGCTCGAGCCGCACTGGGGCCGCGCCCGCGAGGTGCGCGCCGCGCAGCCGCTGCTCGCCATGTCCGGCCCGCCGGCCGTCGCGCCCGACCCGGACGTGCGCCGGGTGCGCCCGGACCAGCTCGAGGTGCTGCTGCCGGCCTGCATCGCGATGTTCACCGAGGAGATCGGCATCTCGCCGACGGCGGGCGACGGGGGAGCGCTGTACCGCGCGCGCGTCCAGGAGCTGATCGGGCAGGGCCGCGCGTGGGCCCGCATCGAGGGCGACGCGGTGCTCTTCAAGGCCGAGGTGGGCGCGGCGACCTCCCGCGTCTGCCAGGTGCAGGGCGTGTGGGTGCACCCGTCGCTGCGCGGTCGCGGGCTGTCCGAGGCGGGCACCGCCGCGGTCGTCGAGGCAGCCCGGCGCGACGTCGCGCCGGTGGTCAGCCTCTACGTCAACGACTTCAACGAGGCCGCCCGCCGCGCGTACGCCCGGGTCGGCTTCGAGGAGGTCGGGACCTTCACCAGCGTCCTGTTCTGAGACCCCCTTCGGGAGACCGAACGGCGTTCGGTCATGCTCTCTGACGACGCCGTACGACGAGAGGGTCCACCCGTGGCACTGCAGCTGAAGACCGGCACGTCCTGGGACGAGGTCTACGCCCGCGCCCGCTCCGCCGCGCCCGAGGCCTTCGACGCCGAGCGCATCCTCAACCTGCACGGCGGCGAGTGGCGGCGCAGCGGCGAGCCGGGCGAGCACGTCACGCCCGTGGACGGCACGCCCATCCAGGGGCCGCCGCGGATCAGCCACGACGACGCGGTCGAGGCGGTCAAGCACGCAGGCGTCGAGCACGACGAGTGGGCCAGGGTCGACCTCGACGAGCGCAAGAGCCGGGTCGCCGCGGCGGTGGCCGAGATGCGCGAGCACCGGGACACGCTCGCGCTGCTGCTGGTCTGGGAGATCGGCAAGCCCTGGAAGATGGCCTGCGACGACGTGGACCGCGCCCTGAACGGCGTCGACTGGTACCTCGGCGAGATCGACCGCCAGCTCCAGGGCCGCAGCCCGCTGCCGGGCCCGGTCAGCAACATCGCGTCGTGGAACTACCCGATGTCGGTGCAGGTGCACGCCGAGCTGGTGCAGTGCCTGGCCGGCAACGGCGTCGTCGCCAAGACCCCGTCGCAGGGCGGCTTCCACACCCTGACCCTCGCGCACGCCTTCATGAAGCGGGCCGGCCTGCCGGTCACGCTGCTGTCCGGCGTCGGCGCCGCGCTGGGTGACGCGCTCATCAGCTCCCCCGAGATCGGCGCGCTGGCGTTCGTCGGCGGGCGCGCCAACGGCCGGAAGGCCGCCACCACGCTGGCCGACACGGGCAAGCGGCACCTGCTCGAGCAGGAGGGCCTCAACGTGTGGGGCGTCTGGGACTTCAGCCAGTGGGACGACCTGGCCGTGCACCTGAAGAAGGGCTTCGACTACGCGAAGCAGCGGTGCACCGCCTACCCGCGCTACGCGGTGCAGCGCGAGCTGTTCCCGCAGTTCCTCGAGATGTACCTGCCGGTCGTCAAGAGCCTGAGGTTCGGCCACCCGCTCGCCGTGGAGGCCGGGGGCGACGACTTCCCGGAGCTGAACTTCGGCCCGGTCATCTCCGCCTCCAAGGCTGCGGAGCTGGTCGAGCACTACGAGTCCGCCGTGTCCGGCGAGGGCATCCCGCTCTACCGCGGCACCCTCGCGCAGGGCCGCTTCCTCGACGGCCAGGACACCAGCGCGTACGTCGCGCCGGGCTGTGTCCTCGAGCCGCCGTCGAGCTGGGCGCTGCGGCACGCCGAGCCGTTCGGGCCGCTCGACTCGATCGTGCTCGTCGACAGCGAGGCCGAGCTCCTCGCGGCGATGAACGCCTCCAACGGCGCGCTCGTCGGGTCGATCGCGACCGACGACGCCGACTTCGGGGCGCGCATCGCGGAGGAGCTGCAGTCCTTCAAGGTCGGCATCAACAAGCCGCGGAGCCGCGGCGACCGCGAGGAGGTCTTCGGCGGCAAGGGCGCGTCGTGGAAGGGCGCGTTCGTCGGCGGCGACCTGCTCGTGCAGGCCGTCACCGAGGGCGAGGGCCAGGTCTACGGCAACTTCCCGACCTACTCGCTCTACCCCGAGAAGGTCTAGCTCTCCGCGGTCCGAGCGTGACGCGCCTTCTGCCTGCCGGGTTGGCGGAGGCGGCGCTCCTGAGGGTCCGCGCCGCGCCCGCTGCTACGGCGGGGCGTGCGACCAGCCCTGCTGGGTGAGCCAGCGGCCGTCACGGTGCGGCAGGTCCATCCGGCGGTCGTGATGGTCGTGGTGGTGCTGGTGGCAGAGCAGCACCAGGTTGTCGAGGTCGGTCAGGCCGCCGTCCGCCCAGTGCCGCACGTGGTGGGCGGCGCACTGCGCAGGCCGGCGGCGACAGCCCTTCACGACGCACCGGCGGTCCCGCACCACCAGCGCCCGGAACAGCTCGCGGCTGACGATCCGGGCTGCCCGACCGACGTACAGCGGCTCCTGGCGACCGCGGGGACCGAGCGCGACCAGGTCGACGAGCGCGTCGCAGGCCAGCCGGCGCAGCGCCCCGCGCGACAGCGGCCCGCCGTCGCCGACGACCTCCGGCGACGTGCTGCCGAACAGGTCCTCGAGCGCGTCCCGCAGCGCGCCCGGACCCGTCGAACCAGGAGCGTTCGCCTCGAGCTGCTCGGGCCGACAGACGACGTGCAGGTGCGTACGGACCGTGTGCGCGTCGTCCGCCAGGCTGTCGCCGGGACCCTGGTGCCTGGTCAGGTAGTCGCGGGCCCAGTCGACGAGCACGTCTGCCTGTCGCGCGGCGCGCCCCCGCTTGTCACCGTCCTCACGGGCGGCCTCCACGGCGAGGTCCATCGCGAGCCGGACGGTCGCGCCGTCGTCACCGGCGAGCGTGCCGTCCACGGCGGTGTGGGTGCCGACGTCGTGCAGCCGCAGGCCCCTCCGCTCCCGGGCGCGACGCTCCGCCTCCGCGGCGATCCGGTCGTCGATCGCTGCGGCCTTGTCGCGCAGGCGCTTGCGGACGTCGACCGGGTCCGTGGTCTGCGCGAGAGCGCAGAGCCCGTCCTCGGCCTCGCGCACCACCTCGCCCGCCAGGCCGCGCACGCCAGCCATCACGGCCGCCGCGTGCTCGACCGTCGTGCCGCCGCGCCGGAGCACCTCGCCGAGCCGTGGCAGGTCGTCGCGCAGAGCCGTGGCCAGACGGACCGTCGCGCGCGCGGCGCCGTCGCCGATCCGCTGCGTCTCGCGGAGCCAGCTCACGGTCGTGCTGGCGACGCCGGGGCGCAGGTGCCCGCCGACGAGGTCCATCTCCGCCAGCTCGCGCAGCGCAGAAGCACGGGCCCGCTCCGCCAGCTCGAGCAGTCGCCTGGTGTCAGTGCGAGAACCGGAGAGCGGGCCGTTCGCCTCGACGGCGTCCAGGGCGGTGCTGAGCCCGTCCAGGAGCGGGGACGTGCGCGCCGGCGGTGTGACGCCCGGGACGGCCCACCACTCCTGGCTGAGGTCCGCCGGCACCTCGACGTCGCAGGTGCACTCCTCGGCGTCGCGCTGCGGGAACGGACCGGGATCGCCTGCGGTGAGCAGGCCGACCGTCGGCATGTCCACCACCATGCTCGAACGCATGTTCGAATCCTACCGGTCAACGGACCGTCCGGCAAGAGGTCGCGCCACGAAAGATGCTGCCAGGCAGTGGATCTCAACCCAGAGACCGCCTCGTGAGTAGCGACTGTCGCGGCAGCAGCACCTGCATCTTGTGAGCCTGTCGCCGACCTCGACCTAGGGTCCACGCATGGCTGACGCGTACCTCCCTGACCCGGACCGCTACGACCGCATGACCTACCGCCGCTGTGGCCGCAGCGGACTGGACCTGCCGTTGCTGTCGCTCGGCTTCTGGTGGAACTTCGGCGACGACCGCCCGCTCGAGACCCAGCGCGCGATCGTCCGGCGCGCCTTCGACCTCGGCATCACGCACTTCGACCAGGCCAACAACTACGGCCCGCCCTACGGCTCGTCCGAGACGAACCTGGGCCGCATCCTGCGCGAGGACTTCCGCGGTCTGCGCGACGAGCTGGTCATCAGCACCAAGGCCGGCTGGGACATGTGGAAGGGGCCCTACGGCGATCTCGGCTCGCGCAAGTACCTGAGGGCGAGCCTGGACCAGAGCCTGCAGCGCCTCGGGCTGGACTACGTCGACATCTACTACCACCACCGGCCCGATCCCCGGACGCCGCTCGAGGAGACCGCCGGCGCACTGCACGCCGCGGTGCAGCAGGGCAAGGCGCTGTACGTCGGCGTCAGCTCGTACGGCGACGCGCGCACGGCCGAGATGGTCGCGCTGCTGCGGAACCTCGGCACACCGCTGCTCATCCACCAGCCGTCGTACTCGATGCTCAACCGCTGGATCGAGGACGCGCTGCTCGACGTCCTCGACGCGGAGGGGGTCGGCTGCATCGGCTTCACCGCGCTGGCGCAGGGGCTGCTGACCGACAAGTACCTCGACGGCGTCCCGGCGGACAGCCGGATGGCCCGCTACTCCAGCCTCGGCCAGGAGCAGCTCACCGAGGACAACGTCGCGCGGCTGCGAGGGCTCAACGACATCGCGCAGCGCCGCGGGCAGACGCTCGCGCAGATGGCGCTCGCGTGGGCGCTGCGCGACGAGCGGATGACCTCGCTGGTCATCGGCGCGAGCAGCGTCGCGCAGCTGGAGCAGAACGTCGCCGCGCTGGACCGGCTGGACTTCACGCGCGGAGGAGCTGGAGGAGATCGACGGCTTCGCGGTCGAGGGCGGGATCGACCTGTGGCGCTCGGTCAGCGAGCAGTAGCCAGGCCGTAGAGGACCAGGTCCACCCGTCGCCCGTCGACCTCGACCAGGTCGGCCACCTGCTCACCCGCCGCGGCGACGTCCGCCACGGTCCGGGCGCCGCCCTCGCACAGCTCCCGCGCCAGCAGGCCCTTCGTGTACTTGTTGTCGTGGCTGACGACCATGCGCACGCCGTCGCTCTCGCGCAGCACCCGCACCTGCACGGCCGTCGGGACCTTGGCGAGCGCGGCGTACGGCCCGGACCGCAGGTCGACCAGCAGGCCCTTGTGCGCGGCCAGCTCGGCCTCGAGCGCGGGCCGCCAGGCCGCGGCTAGCGAGCCGAGGCCGGGGACGGACGTGCCGCCGGACAGCCGGTAGGCGGGGACGCGGTCGGTCGGCGCGAGCAGCCCGAACAGCGCGCTCGCGACGCGCAGGCTGCTGTTCGCGCGACGGCGCCCGGTGGCCGACATCGACGCGTAGGACAGCGCCTCGTAGACGACGCCGGTGTACCGCTTCGCCGCCGGCAGGGTGCCGGAGGTCGTGAGCACGGCGTCCTTCTCGACCTCGCCGGGCGGGCAGGCGAGCGCCCTCTCCAGCGCCTCCGGCTGCTCGCGCGCGGCGGTCTGCACGGCGTCCAGGACGCGGGCGCGGACGGCGTTCAGCGCGGGGTGCGAGAGCCGATCCAGGTCGAGCGGGGCGCCGCGACCGCCGGGGGCCTTGCCCTCGGAGGGGGGGAGCAGCACGAGCACCCGGTCACGCTAGCCAGAACCCGCTGGAACCGCGCGGATAGCCTGAGCCCTCCATCGACCGGCGCCTGCCTGGAGGTCCCTCGTGCTCCGCATGTCCACCCTGTTCCTGCGCACCCTGCGTGAGGACCCGGCGGACGCAGAGGTCCCGAGCCACCGCCTGCTCGTCCGCGCCGGGTACGTCCGCCGCGTCGCGCCGGGCATCTACTCCTGGCTGCCGCTCGGGGTGCGGATGCTGCACAACGTCAGCCGAGTCGTGCGCGAGGAGATGGACCGGATCGGCGCGCAGGAGGTGCTGTTCCCCGCGCTGCTGCCCAAGGAGCCCTACGAGGTCAGCGGCCGCTGGACGGAGTACGGCGACCTGCTGATGCGCCTGAAGGACCGGCGGGACAACGACTACCTGCTCGGGCCCACGCACGAGGAGATGTTCACCCTCATGGTGAAGGGCGAGTACAGCTCGTACAAGGACCTGCCGGTCATGCTCTACCAGGTCCAGACGAAGTACCGCGACGAGGCGCGCCCCCGCGCGGGCGTGCTGCGCGGGCGCGAGTTCGTCATGAAGGACAGCTACTCCTTCGACCTCGACGACGACGGGCTGCAGCGCTCGTACGACCTGCACCGCGAGGCCTACGTCCGCATCTTCGAGCGCCTCGGCATGGACTACCGGATCGTGTCCGCGGTCAGCGGCGCGATGGGCGGCAGCGCGTCCGAGGAGTTCCTCGCGGCGGCGCCCACCGGCGAGGACACCTTCGTGCACTGCACGTCCTGCGACTACGCCGCCAACACCGAGGCGGTGCAGCTGAAGGCCGCCGACCCGCAGGACCCCGCCGCGCAGCCGGCGCTCGAGGTGCTGGACACCCCGGACACGCCCACGATCGACACGCTGGTGCAGGTGCTGCAGCAGCAGGGCCACGCGGTCGAGGCGTCCGGCACGCTGAAGAACGTCGTCGTGCTGCTGCGCTGGCCCGACGGGACGGTCGCGCCGCTGGTCGTCGGCGTGCCCGGCGACCGCGAGGTCGACGTGAAGCGCCTGGAGGCCAACGTGTCTCCGGCCGAGGTGCTGCCGTTCGAGAAGTTCCAGGACTTCCCGCAGCTGGTGAAGGGCTACATCGGGCCGCAGGGCCTGGAGGGCGTGCGCTACGTCGTCGACCCGCTCGTCGTGCAGGGCAGCTCCTGGGCGACCGGCGCCAACGTCGAGGGCAAGCACGCGGTCAACGTCGTGATGGGCCGCGACTTCACGCCGGCCGACGTCGTGCCCGCCGCCGAGGTCCGCGCCGGCGACCCGTGCGGTCGCTGCGGCAGCCCGCTCGAGATCGGCCGTGGCATCGAGATCGGCCACATCTTCCAGCTGGGCCGCAAGTACGCCGACGCCTTCGGCCTGGACGTGCTCGGGCCGGACAGCAAGCCGGTCCGCGTGACGATGGGCTCGTACGGCATCGGCGTCTCGCGCGCGGTCGCCGCCATCGCCGAGCAGTCGTACGACGAGAAGGGGCTCGTCTGGCCGCGCGAGGTCGCACCGGTCGACGTGCACGTGCTCGGCGTCGGCAAGGGCGAGCAGAAGGCCGAGGCGGAGAAGCTGGCGGCGGCGCTGGAGGAGCGCGGCCTGACGGTGCTGCTCGACGACCGGCCGAAGGTCTCGCCGGGCGTGGCGTTCAAGGACGCCGAGCTCATCGGCGTGCCGACGTCGGTGGTCATCGGGCGCGGGCTCGAGGACGGCGAGGTCGAGCTGCGCGACCGCCGCTCCGGCGAGGTCCGCACCGTGGCGTTCGAGGGTCTGCTCGAGACGGTGCTGGCCGAGGTGCGCGCCTAGGTGCTGGCCCGTGTGCTGGGCTGCCTGCTGATCGCGCTCGTCGCCTTCGACGTCTTCCGCACCGTCCTGCTGCCGTCGGCGCGCGGGCTGGTCGACCGGGGCTGGGTCACGCTGCTGTGGTCGGTCGCGCGGGTGCTCCCGGGGCGGTGGGCGCGGCAGGCGGCCGGGCCGCTGAGCATCGTGCTGACCATCGCGACGTGGGTCGGCTCGCTGTGGCTGGCCTTCGCGCTGGTCTACCTGCCGTCGGTGGACAGCCTCGGCTACTCCAGCGACGTGCAGTTCCAGGGCAGCGACCTCGTTGCGGCGCTCTACCTCAGCGGCACGGTGCTGACGACGCTCGGGCTCGGCGACGTCGCCGCGCAGACCGACGGGCTGCGCCTGATCGTGGTGCTGCAGTCGGCAGCGGGCCTCGCGCTGTTCACCGCCGCGATCGGCTACCTGCCGGCCATCTACACCGTCATCAGCAGCCTGCGCTCCTGCGCGGAGGCGGTGTCCGACCTGCACGTGACGACGCCGGAGCGGGCGGTCGAGCTGCTCGACGAGAACGCCGTCCTGACGCTGGAGAGCGTGCGTCGCGACGTCATCAGCGCGCGCCAGCACCTGCTGCGCTTCCCGGTGCTGCACTGGTTCCACCCGCCGAGCGGGCAGTCGGTGCTCGCGCTCGTCGAGGGCGCGACGCTGCTGTGGGTCGCCGCGCGACTCGGCTTCTCGGCCGACGCCCACGGCGCTCTGCACCGGCACGCGCACGCCCTCGAGCTCGCGCTGCGCCGGCTCATCGACGACGCGGAGCGGCACGTCGGCGGCGCCCCAGACGACGACGCCCGGGGCCAGGCGCTGGAGATGGTCCAGCGCGGCCCGCGCTGCGGTGCTGGCAGGCGGCAGCGAGGTGGCCGACGAGGAGCCGTCCGCGGAGGCGCTGGCCGACCTGGCCCGCGCGCACACCGTCATGCGCCGCTACGCGCAGGTGCACGGCTACCCGTGCCCGACGGCGTTCTGATGTCCGGCAGGGGGACCCCCGCGACGCTGCTGCTCGCGAAGGAGGGCGTGCCGCACGTCGTGCACGCGTACGAGCCGGACCCGGCCGCGGCGTCGTACGGCGAGGGCGCCGCGGCGGCGCTCGGCATCGAGCCGGAGCGGATGCTCAAGACGCTGCTCGCCGACGTGGACGGCCGGCTGGTCTGCGGCGTCGTGCCCGTCAGCGGCTCGCTCGACCTCAAGGCGCTGGCGATGGCCGTCGGCGGCAAGCGCGGCGCGATGGCCGAGCCCGCGGCGGCGGAGCGCTCGACCGGCTACGTCGTCGGCGGGATCAGCCCGCTGGGGCAGCGCTCGCGCCTCCCGACCGTCGTGGACGAGACGGCGGAGCTGTTCGACACGGTCTACGTCAGCGCCGGCCGGCGGGGGCTGTCGGTCGAGCTGGCGCCGGCGGACCTGGTGCGGCTGACCGGGGCGGTGGTGGCGGATGTCGCCCGCTGAGGGGAACGAGCTGCTCCGGCTGACCGTCGAGGCGGTGCTCTTCGACTGGGGCGGCACGCTGTCGCAGCACGTCCCGGTCGACCTGCTCGACATGTGGCGGGCGGCCGCGCGGGTGCTCGCGCCGGAGGACCCCGAGCCGGTCGCGCAGGCGCTGCTCGAGGCCGAGACGCACTGGTGGCAGACGTCGGTCGCCGCCGGCGACCGCAGCGGCACCACCGAGCAGCTGGTGCGGTCCGTCGCGCGCGAGACGCACCTGGACGTCGCCGGCCGCGCTGCAGGCGTACCACGACGCGTGGGACGTGACGGTGGTGCACGACCCGGCTGCGGTCCCCGTCCTGAGGGCGCTGCGCGAGCGCGGCCTGAAGACCGGGCTGCTGTCGAACACGCACTGGCCGCGCGACCTGCACGAGCGCTGGCTCGCCGAGGCCGGCCTGCTGGAGCTCCTCGACGTGCGGCTCTACACCAGCGACATGCAGCACATGAAGCCGCACCCGGAGGCGTTCCGCGCGCTGCTGTCGGCGCTCGACGTCGAGGGGGAGCGAGCGGTCTTCGTCGGCGACCGGCTGCGCGACGACGTCAGCGGCGCGCAGGGCGTCGGCATGCGCACCGTGCACATGACCGGCCGTCCGGTCGAGGACTGGGACGTCGTGCCCGGACGCCGAGCTGGTGACGCTCGACGGGCTGGTCGAGCTCGTCGACGGCTGGCGCTAGGTCCCCGGCAGCGGCACGGTCACCGGCGCGCTGCCCGCGCGTCGGCGCCACTGCGCCGCACGCACCGCGCACTCCCGCAGCCCGGCCAGCGCCAGCTCGCGCAGCGGCCGCTCGTCGGTGCCGGCGACCAGGTCGTGCCAGCGCAGGGCCAGCCCCTCCTCGAGCCGCACCGCCAGCGCCAGCGCCTGGGCGGGGTCCGCGACCGCCACGTCGTACGCCGGCGGGGGCGGCTCGGGGTCGCCGCCCCGTTCGCGCAGCCGGGCGGCGACCTGGTCGCGGCGGGCCCGGTGGCTGTCGTACGCCGTCAGGGCGAGCCGCCGGGTGTCCTCGTCCAGCCGCGCGCCGAGCACGCCGTAGCCGTAGACGGCCGCGTGCTCGGCCTCCAGCAGCTCGGTCAGCAGCGGGACGCTCATGCCAGCGCCACCGGGTGGCTGGTCTCGCTGGCGGAGAGCGACGCGAGCAGACCGGCCAGCGCGCGCGACGCCTCGAGCGCGGCCTGCCCGTGCGCTGTGGCGGCCTGCTGCTCGGCAGCCACCAGCGCGGCCAGCGCGGTGCGCCTCGTCGGCGGGCTGCGGCGCCGGCGGCTGCGACGGGCCGGGCGAGGGCGCCGGCGTGCCGAGCAGCGCGGCGAGGTGCGCCTCGTGGTCGGCACGCACCGGGGCCAGCCGCACGGCCAGCGACGGCACGCCGCGGGCAGCGGCGTCGTACTGCAGCAGCAGCGCCCGCTCGCGAGCGACCGCGGCGGCGCGCAGCAGGTCGTCCGGGTCCGGCGGGGGCGGCGGCCGGTCGCCGGTGCAGCCGGCCAGTGGCACCGCGGCCGCGAGCCCGAGCAGCGCCCGGCGGCTGAGGTCGGTCATCCGCAGCACCCAACCAGACGGGCGGCTCAGGACAGGCGCAGGTCCTCGGCCATCGCCCCGCTCACCAGCGCGGTGGCCGGCAGCACGTCGGCGGTCGCCTTGCGCAGCGCCTCGGGCGCCTCGGGCGTGCCGTCCGCGGCGGCGTCGACGGCGGCCAGCAGCGCGGCCAGCGCGGGCTCGAGCTCCGTGCGCGCGCTGGCGGCGGGCAGTCCGCGCACGTGCTCGGCCAGCAGCCGGCCCAGCTCGGCGGGGAAGCCCTGCACGGTCCCGCGCTCTGCGGGCTGCCCGGCCGCGCGAGCGGTCGCGTACCGCTGCAGCCGGTCCAGGTGCGCCGTCCACGAGCGCAGGAACGGCGCCTGCGCCGCCGGGTAGGGCTCGCCGAGCACGGCGGCGAGCCGCTCGGCGTTGGTGCGCAGGGCGGCGCCCGCGGACTGCGCGCGCGGACCGGGGCTGCGCAGCTCCCGGGCCTGCGCGACCTCGAGCGCGACGTGCTCGGTGAGCAGGCCGGTGACGTCCGCGCGCAGCCGGGCGGCGGGGGTGCTGGGGCTGCCGAGGTGCCGGTCGCTGGCGATGCCGGCGGCGAGCAGCCGGGCGGTGCCGGCGGCGCTCGTCGCGGTGTCCTGCAGCCGCTGGTAGGACCGCGGCGGGAGCTGCGCCTGCACGTCGGCGCCGAGCCGCTCGGCGACCTCGGTGGCGTCCAGCGTGGGCACGACCCGGCGCACGGTGCGGGCGAGGTCGGCCTGCGCGCGCACGAGCCGCTTGCGGACGTCCAGGGCGGCGTCGGCGTCACCGGCGGCGAGCGCCAGTGCGTGCTGCGCGAGCAGGTCGTCGTCGTGGCGCAGCGCCTCCAGCAGCGGGCGTCGCGCGGTGGAGTACGTCGCGCCGAGGACGTCGGCCAGCGCGACCGAGCCCGCGTCCAGGGCCTCCAGCGCGCCCGCGGCCCCCGGCTCCTCCGTCGTCCGCGAGGCGCCGACCGCGTCGGTCGCCGCGGCCACGAGGAACACCCGCTCGACGAGCAGCGCGGTCAGCCCGGCCTGCAGCTCGGCCACCGGTGAGGCGGTCGCCGCGGCGCCCACCGACGCCGCGGTGCTCGGCGCGGAGGCGACCCGCTGCGCGGGCGGAGAAGCGCAGCCGGCCACCGTCGCCAGGGCGAGCGCTCCCGCCGCCAGGCGCAGCGCGACCTGGCGCGCAGCGGGGGAAGGCAGCAGGCGCATCGCCGGGTGTTCGCGTCGCGGGGCGGCCCGGATGGGAAGCGCGTCCCGCTACGCTCGACCGCGCACCGCCGCACCCACAACAGCAGAAGAGAGGCAGGACGCGCATGGCTGCCTCCGCTGCTCGCCTCCGCGAGCTCGTCGGCCCCGCGGTCGCCGCCGACGGCTACGACCTGGAGGACCTGTCGGTCACGGCTGCCGGCAAGCGCAGCGTCGTCCGCGTCGTCGTCGACAAGGACGGCGGGGTGACGCTCGACGACATCGCCGACGCGAGCCGCACCGTCAGCGACGTGCTCGACCGCCTCGACGAGACCGACCCCGAGCTGCTCGCGGCGACGTACGTCCTCGAGGTGTCCTCGCCGGGCGTCGACCGCCCGCTCACCGAGCCGCGCCACTGGCGCCGCAACGTCCGCCGGCTGGTGACGGCCACCCTGCGCGAGGGCGCGCCGGTGACCGGCCGCGTGGTCGGTGCGGACGACGAGGCCGTGCTGCTCGACGTCGACGGCGCCGAGCGGCGGCTGGCGTACGCCGAGGTGGTCCGCGGCAACGTGCAGGTGGAGTTCGGGCGCAAGGACGCCCTCGACGACGTGCCCGAGGAGGAGGACGAGTGAAGATCGACATGACGGCCCTGCGCGGGCTCGAGCGCGAGAAGGAGATCTCCTTCGACCTCGTCGTCAGCGCCATCGAGACCGCCCTGCTGACCGCCTACCGGCACACCGAGGGCGCGCAGCCGCACGTGCGGGTGGAGCTCGACCGCAAGACCGGCGAGGTCGCGGTGCTCGCCCAGGAGCTGGGCGAGGACGGCAGCGTCGCCCGGGAGTACGACGACACCCCCGAGGGCTTCGGCCGCATCGCCGCCAGCACTGCCAAGCAGGTCATCCTGCAGCGGCTGCGCGAGGCGGAGAGCGCGCTGTCCTACGGCGAGTACGCCGGCCGCGAGGGTGACGTCGTGTCCGGCATCGTGCAGCAGGCCCCGCAGCGCCCCGGCGCCCCGCCGAACCGCAACGTCATGGTCAAGCTCGGCTCCGCCGAGGACGCCCTCGAGGCGGTCCTGCCGCCGACCGAGCAGGTCCCTGGCGAGGTCTACGCGCACGGCAGCCGCCTCAAGTGCCGGGTCGTCTCCGTCGCTCGCGGGCAGCGCGGTGCCCAGGTCACCGTGAGCCGCACCCACCCCGAGCTCGTGCGCGGGCTGTTCGCCCTCGAGGTGCCGGAGATCGCCGACGGGAGCGTCGAGATCGTCGCGCTCGCCCGCGAGGCCGGCCACCGCACCAAGATCGCCGTACGGTCCACCGTGGCCGGGCTGAACGCCAAGGGCGCGTGCATCGGCCCCGTCGGCAGCCGGGTGCGGGCCGTCCAGACCGAGCTGCACGGCGAGAAGATCGACATCATCGACTGGCACGCCGACCCCGCTCGCTTCGTCGCGGAGGCGCTGTCGCCGGCGACGGTCGTGAGCGTGCAGGTCGTCGACGCGGTGCAGCGCTCGGCCCGCGTCGTCGTGCCGGACTACAAGCTGTCGCTGGCCATCGGCAAGGAGGGGCAGAACGCCCGCCTCGCCGCCCGGCTCACCGGCTGGCGGATCGACATCCACAGCGACGCCGAGGGCGCAGCGCAGCCCGCGGCGGAGTGAGCGCGGTAGGCTCGACACCGGTCCGCCACCCGGGCCCGCAGCGCACGTGCGTGGGCTGCCGGGCCAAGGCGGCGAAGACCGACCTGCTGCGCGTCGTCGTGGTCGAGGGTGCACTCGCTCCCGACCCCGGCGCCTCGCTGCCGGGACGAGGGGCCTCCGTGCACCTCGACCCCCGGTGCGTCGACCTCGCCGAGAAGCGGCGGGCGTTCCCCCGGGCCCTGCGCCTGGCCGGACCGCTCGACGTCAGTGCGGTGCGGGAGCACGTGCAGACCCTCACGACCCTCGACAGAAGCGGATCTCCTCGATGAGCACTCGATGAGCCAGCACCGATGAGCACGCCCATGCAGTAACCACCAGGCGCGGGAACGACCCGGGCCGTCAGAAGGAGCACAGTGCCCGGAAAAGCCCGCGTCCACGAGCTCGCCAAGGAGCTCGGCAAGGACAGCAAGAGCGTCCTCGCGTGGTTGAAGGAGAACGGCGAGTTCGTCAAGTCCGCCTCCTCGACCATCGAGGCCCCCGTCGCCCGCAAGCTGCGCGAGGCGTTCCCGCCCGCGCCGGCCTCCGCCGCCGCTGAGGCCCCCGCCCCGGCCAAGAAGGCCCCCGCCAAGAAGGCCGCCGCCCCGGCGGCTGAGGCACCCGCGGCCGAGGCGCTCTCCGCGCCGATGGCCGCCCGTCCTGGCGCGCCGATGCCCGGCCCGGCCCGTCCGGCTGCTGCCGCCGCCGCTCCGGCCGCGCCCGCCGGCCTGCCGTCGCGCCCGGCCACGCCTGGCCCGCGGCCCGGCAACAACCCCTTCAGCTCCCCGGCCGACACGCCTGCCGTGCCGATGCCGCCGCGCCCGCCGGCCGCCCGCCCGGGCCCGTCGCCCGCGCCCGGCATGCCGCCGCGCCCCACTCCCGGTGCGATGCCGCGCCCCGGTGGCGGCAGCCCCGTGCCCGGCATGCCGCCGCGCCCCGCGGCCGCGCGTCCCGGCCCGGCCGGCCCCCGACCCGGTCCCGGCATGTTCCCGCCCCGCCCGGCAGGTCCCGGCGGCGCCGGCCCGCGTCCCGGCCCCGGCATGTTCCCGCCCCGTCCCGGCGGCCCCGGCCAGCGTCCCGGCATGCCCGGCGCGCGTCCCGGCGGCGCAGGCGGCCCCGGCGGTGCCGGTCGTCCCGGCGGCGGCCCCGGCGGCCCCGGTGGCGGCGGTGGCTTCGCCGGCCGTCCCGGCGGCGGTGGCTTCGGCGGCCGTCCCGGTGGCCCGCGCGGTGGCGCCGGTCGCGGCGGTCCCACGCCCGGTGCGTTCGGCCGCGGTCCCGGTGGCCGTCCGACCCGTGGGCGCAAGAGCAAGAAGCAGCGTCGTCAGGAGTTCGACAACCTCGCCGCGCCGACCATGGGCGGCGGCGTCGCCCGCGGCAACGGCGAGGTCGTGCGCCTGCCCCGTGGTGCGTCCCTCGCGGACTTCGCGGACCGCATCAACGCCAACCCCGGCTCGCTCGTGCAGGTGACGTTCACCGAGCTCGGCGAGATGGTCACGGCGACGCAGTCCTGCACCGACGAGACGCTGCAGCTGCTCGGCGCGCACCTGGGCTACGAGGTCCAGATCGTCACCCCGGAGGAGGAGGACGCGGCCCTGCTGGACCGCTTCGACCTGACCTTCGGCGGCGACTACGACGAGGAGACCGAGCTCCACCCGCGTCCGCCGGTCGTCACGATCATGGGTCACGTCGACCACGGCAAGACGCGCCTGCTCGACGCCATCCGGCGCACCGACGTCGTCAAGGGCGAAGCCGGTGGCATCACCCAGCACATCGGCGCCTACCAGGTGCACCACCCCGTCGAGGGCGGTGTGCGCGAGCTGACCTTCATCGACACCCCGGGCCACGAGGCGTTCACCGCCATGCGCGCCCGCGGTGCCAAGGTCACCGACATCGCCGTGCTCGTCGTGGCGGCGGACGACGGCGTGAAGCCGCAGACCATCGAGGCGCTCAACCACGCGCAGGCCGCCGAGGTCCCGATCGTGGTCGCCGTCAACAAGGTCGACAAGGAGGGCGCCGACCCGGCCAAGGTCCGCGGTCAGCTGACCGAGTACGGCCTGGTGGCCGAGGAGTACGGCGGCACCACGATGTTCGTCGACGTGTCGGCGCTGTCCGGGACCGGCCTCGAGGAGCTCCTCGACGCCATCCTGCTCACCACCGACGCGGCGCTCGAGCTCATGGCCGACCCCGGCACCGACGCGCAGGGCGTCGCCATCGAGGCCCGGCTCGACAAGGGCCGCGGCCCGGTCGCGACCGTCCTCGTCCAGCGCGGCACGCTGCGCGTCGGCGACTCGATCGTCGCCGGCGACGCCTTCGGCCGCGTCCGCGCCATGCTCAACGAGCGCGGCGAGAACGTGCAGGAGGCCACCCCCGGGCAGCCCGTCCAGGTGCTCGGCTTCACGAGCGTCCCGGGCGCCGGCGACAACTTCCTCGTCGTCGGCGAGGACCGCGTCGCCCGGCAGATCGCCGAGCAGCGGGCCGCGCGCGAGCGCAACGCCGCCCTCGCGCAGAGCCGTGGCCGCCCGACCCTCGAGTCGCTGTTCGACCGCCTCAAGGAGGGTGAGAACACCCAGCTCAACCTCATCCTCAAGGGCGACGTGTCCGGCTCGGTCGAGGCCGTCGAGGACGCGCTGCTCAAGATCGAGGTGAGCGACGAGGTGTCGCTGCGGATCATCCACCGCGGCGTCGGCGCCATCACCGAGAACGACGTCACGCTGGCGTCCGCCTCCGACGCCGTCATCCTCGGCTTCAACGTCCGGGCCGAGGGCAACGCCCGCGACCTGGCCGACCGCGAGGGCGTGGACGTCCGGTACTACTCGGTCATCTACGCGGCCATCGAGGACGTCGAGGCAGCCCTCAAGGGCATGCTCAAGCCGGAGTACGAGGAGGTCTCGCTCGGCAGCGCCGAGGTCCGCGAGGTCTTCCGCGTGCCGAAGATCGGCAACATCGCCGGCTCGATCGTGCGCAACGGCCTGATCCGCCGCAACACCAAGGCCCGCCTCCTGCGCGACGGCGTCGTCGTCAAGGACGACCTGTCGGTCGAGTCGCTGCGTCGCTTCAAGGACGACGCGACGGAGGTCCGCGAAGGTTACGAGTGCGGTATCGGCCTCGGGAAGTTCAACGACATCAAGACCGGCGACACCATCGAGACCTGGGAGATGCGCGAGATTCCCCGTACGTAGGTCTCGCCGCCTGCGGGCGGCAGTAAGTCCTCGGGGCTGGCGGCTCCTTCGTCGCCGCTTTTACGCCCCCACGGACTTACCGCCGCCCTCCGGTGTCGTACATCCGCGGCTCTCACCCACCACCCAGGTCGGGGAGTCACCCAGATGTCGTCGGCTTCCGAGCTCGCGTCCCGCAGGAAGGGCTAGGGGTTGTTCACGGGGTCGCTGGCGCTGGACGTCTTGTTGGGGGACGTGCGGAGCTTGAAGGAGAAGCGGTCGGTGGTGCGGCCGGTGGTGGCGGAGCTGAAGCGGAGGTTCGAGGTCTCGGCTGCCGAGGCGGGTCACCTGGACCTGCACCGGCGGACGCTGATCGGGGTCGCGGTGGTCGCCGCGGACGCCCAGCACGTGCGGGAGGTGCTGGACGCCTGCGAGCGGCTGGTCGCGGCCCGTCCTGAGGTCGAGGTGCTCTCGGCCCACCAGCAGCTGTTCGGAGAAGAGGACTGATGGTCGACGTCGCACGGGCGCGCAAGCTCGCCGTCCGCATCCGGGAGGTCGTCTCGATGACCCTCGAGACCCAGGTCAAGGATCCCCGGCTGGGGATGGTCACCATCACCGACGCGAAGGTCACCCCCGACCTGCGCGAGGCCACGCTCTACTACACGGTGTACGGCACGGACGAGGAGCGGCAGAGCAGCGCGATGGCGCTCGAGTCCGCCAAGGGCGTGCTGCGCAAGACCGTCGGTCAGCAGACCGGGGTGCGCTACACGCCGTCGCTGCAGTTCATCGCCGACGTCGTCCCGGAGACGGCAGGGCGGATCGACGAGCTGCTGGCCAAGGCCCGCGCGGCCGACGCCGAGGTGCACGCGATCGCCGAGAGCGCGCAGCCCGCGGGGGAGGCCGACCCGTACAAGGCGCCGCGCGTGCACGAGGACGACGAGGACGAGTGAGCGCGCCGAGCGCCGCCGAGTGGGACGCCGTCGTGACGGCCCTGCGCGAGGCGGACACCGTCGCGCTGGCCTGCCACGTCGGTCCCGACGGGGACGCCCTCGGCTCGATGCTCGGCATGGGCGCGGCTCTGCGCGGGCTCGGCAAGCAGGTCGTCGCCTCCTGGGGCGGTCAGCCGTTCGAGGTGCCGGAGTCGTACTCGTTCCTGCCGGCGGTCGACCTGCTCGTGCCGCCGGACGACTACCCGGCCGCGCCCGACCTGTTCGTCACCTTCGACACCGGCAGCGCGGACCGCCTCGGCAGCCTGGCCGACCGGGTCGACACGGCGCGCTGCTGCGTCGTCGTGGACCACCACGCGAGCAGCACGCGGTACGGCGGGCTGAACCTGGTCGACCCCGGCGCGGCGGCGACCGCGGTGCTGGTGGCCGAGCTGGTCGACCGGCTGGGTGCGCCGCTGACGCAGGAGGTCGCCGCGCCGCTCTACACGGGGCTGGTCACCGACACCGGCTCGTTCAAGTACTCCGCCACGACGCCGGCCGTGCACGAGCTGGCGGCGCGCCTGCTGGCCACCGGGATCCGCCACGACCTCATCAGCCGCGCCATCTACGACACCGCCTCGTTCGCCTACGTGCGGCTGCTCGGCGACGCCTGCGCGGCGGCCCAGCTCGACCCGGCCGGGGTCGGTGGGCTCGGCCTGGTGTGGAGCGTCGTGTCCGCCCCGGCGCTGGAGCGGGCCGGCCTCGGGCTGGCCGACGTCGAGGGCGTCATCGACGTGCTGCGCACCGCGCAGGAGGCCGAGGTGGCGGTCGTGCTCAAGGGCGACCCCCTCGAGGGCGGCTGGAAGGTCAGCACCCGCAGCAAGGGCGCCGTCGACGTCGGCGCCGTCTGCACTGCGCTCGGCGGCGGCGGGCACCGCTTCGCGGCCGGCTTCAGCAGCGACGCGCCCGCGGAGCAGGTGCTGGAGCAGCTGCGCGCTGCGCTCGCGGCGGCGCCGCACCTCGAGGCGTGACGCCCGTGCCTGGACGGCCCGCCGGGGAGGCGGGCGCGTGACCGCGCCGCTGCCGGTGCTGCGGAGCACGCTGCCGCTGTGGCGCCGCGCCGCCCAGCCGCGCCCCCTGCCGACGGCCTGGCCGGCACTCGGCTGGCTGCTGCTGTTCGCCGTGAGCGTCGCGCTGTTCGAGGAGGGCGGCTGCAGCGCCGCTGACCCGTGCACCGCCGCGCCCGGGCTCGACCTGCTCGAGGGCCTGACCGTCGTCGGGCCGTTCGTGCTGTGGCTGCTGCCGTGGCACGCGCGCCCGGTGACCCTCGTCATCGTGACCGGTTGGGTGCTCACGCTGCTGCTCGCGCCGCAGGGGCTCCCCGTCGCGGAGATGCTCGCGGCGACCGGGGTGCTCGCCGGCTGGAGCCTGGTCGTCGACCGGGTGCTGCGCGCCCGCGAGCAGGACGCGCGCGAGCTGGCGGCCGCCGCCCCGCAGGCGCTGTGGCCCGGTCCGGCGCCGGACCCGCTCGCGCACCCGGCCTGGTACGACGGCCTGCGCCTGGTGGGCGTGCTGCTGGTGCTCGCTGCCGGGCTGTTCGCCTTCGACCTGCACCGCCTCGGAGTGGCCCAGGAGCAGGAGGCGCGGGCGCCCCGGGCGGACGCGGTCGTCGAGGCGCACGGCGACGACGGCTACCTCATCACGCTGCGCGTGGGTGAGCGGACCGTCGAGGTCGACACCTCGCTTGCGGCGGACTACCCGGTCGGCAGCGTCCAGCCGGTGCTGCTCGTCGGCGACGAGGTCCGGTTGGTCGCCGAGCCGCTCTGGCCGTTCGCCGGCATGGCGCTCGGCGAGGCGCTCGTCGCCGCCGCCTGCGTGCTCGGCGCCCGGGGCCGGCGGCGGGTGGTGCGCGTCCGCGACGCGCTGACGCTCCCGCAGCCGGTGTTCGCCGTGCAGGCCGCGCCGTACGACGGCGGCGCCGTCCTGCTCGCCCGCGACGCCGGCGTGCTGGAGGGACCCGCTCTCGCGGTGGCGGACGTGCTGCTCTGGTCGGAGGACGACGAGCCGGACGAGGACGAGCCAGCGGAGGGGGTCGCGCAGCAGGCGGCCACGGCGTACGGCCTGCCGCTCCCGGGCCACGCCGTCGGAGTCGTGACGGCCGGTGGCGAGCAGCTCGTGCCCGTCGGCCTGGCCGGTGGCGCGCCGGACCTCGCTGCGCTGCCCTTCCGCGACGTCCTGCTCGAGCAGGAGGCCGAGGTGGGCGAGCCCGACCCCGCCGGCGCGGCCGCACTGCGCTCCGAGCCCTGGTCGCTGCTGCTCGGCCGCGCGCTGGCCCTGGCCGGGCTGCCGGCGGTCGCGGTGGCCGTGGCGACCGCGGACGGGCCCGGCCAGGGCGTGCTGCGCACGCTGCTGGTCCTCAACCTCGCCGTCGGCGGGCTGCTGCGCGCCGCCGGCCGGGTGGACGTCGAGGACGACGTGCTCGTGGTGCACGGCCCGCTGCGGCGGCGGCGCCTGCCGTGGTCGAGCCTGCGGGCGGCCGACGCCGTCGGCGAGGACCTCGTCGTGCTCACCCGCGACGGGGAGGCGGTGCCGCTGCCGGTGCCCGCACCCGCGGTCGTCGTGCTGCGCCGGCAGGCCCGGCGCGCCCGCACCACCGCCGCCCTCTCCGTCCTGCGCCACCGGATCGCCGCCGCCCCGCCGGCGGACGTCGAGCACGAGGACGCGCGCTCGCTGCTCGCGCCCGCCTACGCCCTGGCGGTCGTGGTCGCGCTGACGGTCGGCCTGGTGCTGCGGTGACCGCCCCGGACGGCCTGCTCGTCGTCGACAAGCCGGGCGGCTGGACCAGCCACGACGTCGTCGGCCGAGTGCGCCGGCTCGCCCAGACCCGCAAGGTCGGCCACGCCGGCACGCTCGACCCGATGGCCACCGGCGTCCTCGTGCTCGGCATCGGCCGCGCCACCCGCCTGCTCGGTCACCTCGCGCTGACCGACAAGACGTACGAGGCGACCATCAGGCTCGGCGCGACGACGGTCACCGACGACGCGGAGGGCGAGGTCGTCGAGGTGCGCGACGCGTCCCGCGTCACCGACGAGGCGCTCGCGCCGGCGCTGGCCGCGCTGACCGGCGACCTGCAGCAGGTCCCGTCGTCGGTCTCCGCCGTGAAGGTCGAGGGCGTCCGCTCCTATGCCCGCGTGCGTGCGGGCGAGGAGGTCGCGCTCCAGGCCCGCGCGGTGACGGTCACGGAGCTCGTCCTGCTGGAGCGGCGCGGCGACGACCTGGACGTCCGGGTGTCCTGCACGTCCGGGACGTACGTCCGCGCGCTGGCCCGCGACCTGGGCGCGGCGCTGGGCGTCGGCGGCCACCTCACCGCGCTGCGGCGCACCCGCGTCGGGCCGTTCGGCCTCGACGTCGCGCGGACGCTGGAGCAGGCGGCCGAGGAGCTCGGCGTGGTGGAGCTCGACGCCGCGGTGGCCGCCGCGTTCCCGCGCCGCGACCTGGACGTCGAGGAGGCGACCGCCCTGTCGTACGGCAAGCGGCTGGAGGCCAGTGGCCGGCCGGGGACGCTCGGGGCGTTCGACCCGGAAGGGCGCTGCGTCGCCCTGCTCGAGGACCGCGACGGGGCGGCGAGGCCGACCGTGGTGTTCAGGCCGGCCTGAGGCCGACGCCCACCAGGCGCCGCACGGCCACGACCACGGCGGCCGTGGCGATCTGCCGCCAGCCGGGGTCGTCGGACAGGCGGAGCAGCCCCGCGGCCAGCAGGAAGTCGAGCAGCACCCTCACGCCGAGCAGGGGATCGCGCGCGGCCGCGATGACGACGGAGGCGCTGAGCAGCCCCAGGAGCGTGCACAGCAGCGCGCCGCCCTGCAGCAGGCCGCTCACGGGGTGCGCGGCCCGTCCACCTCTTGCCGCTCGCGCTCGATCTCCTTGCCCAGGAAGTAGTTCAGCGCGGTGCGGATCGCGGCGATGGCCGCCAGCTTCCCGATCTCCTCGAAGGTCGGCGCGATGGCGGTGCTGAGCACGTCGCTGGCGAGCTGGAACTCCAGCCCTAAGGCGAGGTAGCGCCCCAGGCCGAGGCGCACGCCGGCGAACTCCGCCCCCGTGCGCGGCCGTACCGCCACTGCCACGAAGCGGACGAAGGCGATCACCGCGCCGGCGAAGATGATCAGCGCGCCGGCTGCCTCGACCACGCGGACGAGCAGGTCGACGTACTCCCGCAGGACGTCCTCGGACAGGAACCCCTCGGGGAAGGCTGTGATCACGCGACTGCTCTACCCCGGCACGGGCGTGGCAGGCTTGGCCCGTGGAGCGCTGGCGCGGGGTGGAGAGCGCACCGCCCGGGTGGGGCCGGTGCGTGGTGACGATCGGCGTGTTCGACGGCGTGCACCGCGGCCACCAGCAGATCATCGGCGCGGCCGTCGAGCGGGCGCGGGCGCTGGGCGTCCCGTCGGTCGTGCTGACGTTCGACCCGCACCCGAGCGAGGTCGTCCGGCCCGGGAGCCATCCCCCGATGCTCACCGGCCAGCACGTCAAGGCCGAGCTGCTCGAGGGGCTGGGCGTCGACGTCATGTGCGTGCTGCCGTTCACGCTGGAGTTCAGCCGGCTGGCCCCGGACGAGTTCGTGCACGCCGTCCTCGTCGAGCGGCTGCACGCCCGCGCCGTGGTCGTGGGGGAGAACTTCCGCTACGGCCAGAAGGCCGCCGGGGACGTCGCCGCGCTCACCGCAGCAGGCAAGCGCTTCGGCTTCAGCGTCGAGGGCGTCCCGCTGCAGGGGACCGAGGACACCACGTGGTCCTCGACGTACGTCCGCTCCTGCGTCGACGCCGGCGACGTCGAGGGCGCGGCGGCGGCGCTCGGGCGGGACCACCGGGTCGACGGCGTCGTCGTGCGCGGCGACCAGCGGGGTCGCGACCTCGGCTACCCGACGGCCAACCTCGAGCCGCTGCCGTGGAGCGCGGTGCCGGCCGACGGCGTCTACGCAGGGCGACTGCTGCGCAGCCGGGGGGAGGCCCTGCCCGCCGCCATCAGCATCGGGACCAACCCGACCTTCGCGGGCCGGGAGCGCCGGGTCGAGGCGTACGTCCTGGACGCCGAGCCGGGCCTCGACCTCTACGGCGAGCACGTCGGCCTGTCCTTCGCCGCGCGGCTGCGCGACACGCTCCGCTTCGACGGCGTGGAGCCGCTCGTGGCCCAGATGGGCGAGGACGTGCGGCACGCCCGCGAGCTCCTGGATGGTCACCCGCAGGGGTGAACCACCGCTGCTCCGCCCCGCCGATCAGAGCAGGGACAGGGGAGGAGCCCTTCATGCGCAAGATCCTGATCGTGGACGACGACCCGGCCGTGCGGTCGCTCGTCCGGGACGTCCTCGAGATCGAGGGCTACGACGTGAACGTGGCCGAGGACGGCTTCGCGGCGCTGCGGCGCATCGACGCGGAGCGCCCGGACTGCGTCGTGCTCGACGTGATGATGCCCGGGATGGACGGCCACGCCGTGCTGTCCCGCATCCGCGGCGCCGAGGCCGGCCCATCGCTGCCGGTGGTCATGCTGACCGCCGCCGCCGACGACCAGCAGGCGTGGCAGGCGTGGAGCGGCGGCGTCGACTACTTCCTGGCCAAGCCGTTCGACCCGAGCGAGCTGCTGCGCTACCTGGACTACCTGTTCAGCGAGAGCGCGTCGCCGATCGCCGGCTGATCGCCGCCGTCCGGTGATCCACAGAAGGTTCGACCGCGTAGGGCAGCTCGAGGGCCGCTGAGGCCGTCGATCCTTCTGTGGATCACGCCGCGGCCGGCCAGGTGCTGAGGCCGTACGGCCGCACGTGCAGGCCCGGCGGCTCCGGCTGCGCCGCCCGACGGCGTGCCGCGACGGCCTCCGCGAGGAGCAGGGCGTAGCCGCTGCCGAGGGAGCGGGCGCGCTGCGGCGTGACGTGCAGCAGCTGCAGCCCGTACCGGGCGAAGCGGTCGTGCCGCGCCAGGGTTGCGTCGAGGTCCTGCGCCGTGCCGTGGTGCCGGACGCTGTCGACCTCCCAGCCGAGGCCCAGGCCGGGGAACCAGCCGTCGGGGCGACCGACCAGGCCGGCGCCGACCAGCACGTCCGGGTTCAGCAGGAAGGGCGGCAGCTCACCGCGCTGCACCGCTGCGTGCGCGACCGCGGCAACCTCCGCCTCGGGCGCCGACTGCGCTCCGGCAGCGGCCTCGGCCAGGACGCGCCGGGTCAGGGCCGTGCCGTTGCGCGCTCGGGCCTCGAGCTCGGCAGTGAGCTCCGGCAGCCGGCACCGGCCCGCGGCCACGGTGCCGAGCACCAGACCGCGCACGGCCCGCACGTCGCGCAACCTGGTGGCGGCGTCGACGAGCGCCCGGGCCGGCACCGCCACCCGTACGCCGGCCACCAGCCAGACCGCCGGGGGTCGGGTGGTGGGCGTGACCCGGACGAGCGGTCGGCTGACCCGACGTCGACCGGCCGGGACCAGCACCTGCACGCCGCCGAGAGCCGGGACGTCGGGCAGCCCGAGCAGCCGGCACGCGACCAGCCCGGTCACGACGGCGTCCGCACCGGCGTGCGCGAGGGCGGCGCGGACCAGCTCGTGGTCGCTCGGCGGCTCCGCGCCCAGCAGGTAGGTCGAGGGCGCGAGGCGTTGGGCGCGCCCGGCTGCGCGCTCCTCGTCGCCGAGGCCACGGTTGAGTCGGGCGGCGACCAGCGCGCCGCGGGTGAGGACGCCGTCGAGGGCGAGCTGCTCGGCCGCGGGCAGGTGTCTCTTCGGCACGGTCCGGACGCTGCGCCCGCGCAGGGGTCGCGCGCCAGCGTGCAGGCCGCACCTGTGGACGCCTCCCCTCCCCGTGATCATCAGAAGGATCGACGGCCTCAGCGCCGCTGTCGCCGGCCTAGGCCGTCGATCCTTCTGTGGATCACCAGAAGGGGGGCCGAGCGTGCGCGCTGCTAGGCTTGATCCCACGCCAGCACTGCCTGGCGGTGTGTCTGACTGCCCGGGTGCCGAAGACCCCGAGCGCACACCTGGGGTACCGGAGGAACTGTGGCGCTGACCACGGAGCAGAAGCAGTCGATCATGACCGAGTACGGCACGGTGCCCAACGACACCGGCTCGCCCGAGGTCCAGGTCGCCATGCTCAGCAAGCGGATCGCCGACCTCACCGAGCACCTCAAGCAGCACAAGCACGACCACCACACCCGTCGTGGCCTGCTCGCGCTCGTCGGCCGCCGTCGCCGGCTGCTGAAGTACCTCGAGAAGACCGACATCTCGCGCTACCGCGCGCTCATCGAGCGCCTCGGCCTGCGCCGCTAGACGTCCCACCGGGGAGCGCCTCGTCACGAGGTGCTCCCCGTCGTCGTAGGGCAACCCGTCCTGCGATGCCACGAGCCGGCCCCTGCGGGCACGGTCCTCGGGAGTGGACGTCGAAGCACTCGCTCCGGCCTCCTCCACTGAGCACCGCGTCCTCGTTCGGACGGCGCGCAGTGAAGAGGAGTGCCCATGGAGGGCGAGAGCAACATCTACGGCAGCGAGTTCGTCGACGCCGTCATCGAGAACCCCGGCGGGGCCACGCGCACGATCCGCCTGGAGACCGGCCGCCTCGCGCAGCAGGCCGCCGGCGCGGTGACGATCTACCTCGGCGACACGATGATCCTCACCGCGTGCACCGCCAGCAAGCGCCCGAAGGACAACCTCGACTTCTTCCCCCTGACGGTGGACGTCGAGGAGCGCATGTACGCCGCGGGCAAGATCCCCGGCTCGTTCTTCCGCCGCGAGGGCCGGCCGTCCGAGGACGCGATCCTCACCTGCCGCCTGACCGACCGCCCGCTGCGCCCGTCGTTCAAGAAGGGCCTGCGCAACGAGGTCCAGGTCGTCAGCACCGTCATGGCGCTCGACCCCGACCACCTCTACGACGTGCTCGCCATCAACTCGGCCGCCGCGTCCGTGCTGCTGTCCGGGCTGCCCTTCACCGGGCCGGTCGGCGCCACCCGCGTCGCCTGCGTCAACGGCGACTGGATCGCCTTCCCGAGCCACAGCGAGCTCGAGAACGCCACTTTCGACATGGTCGTCGCCGGCCGCCTGCTCGACGACGGCGACGTCGCGATCATGATGGTCGAGGCCGAGGCCACCAAGGACGTCTTCGAGGTCGTCAACGGCGGTGGCACCGCGCCGACCGAGGAGGTCGTCGCGCAGGGCCTGGAGGCCGCGAAGCCGGCCATCGCGGCCATCTGCAACGCGCAGAAGGAGCTCGCCGCCAAGGCCCCCAAGGAGCCGCTCGAGTTCCCCGTGTTCCTCGACTACGACGACGACGTCCTGCAGGCCGTCACCGCGGCCGGCGAGGCCGACCTGTCCGCTGCCATGCAGATCGCCGGCAAGCAGGAGCGCGACGCCGCCAGCGACGCCGCCAAGGCCAAGGTGCTCGAGTCCGTGGGCGCGCAGTTCGAGGGCCGTGAGAAGGAGGTCAGCGCCGCGTTCCGCAGCCTGACCAAGACCGTCGTGCGCCGCCGCATCGTGAAGGACGGCGCCCGCATCGACGGCCGTGGCCTCGAGGACATCCGCCAGCTCTCGGCCGAGGTCGAGGTCCTGCCCCGCGTGCACGGCTCGGCGCTGTTCGAGCGCGGCGAGACCCAGATCCTGGGCGTCACCACGCTGAACATGGCCCGCATGGAGCAGATGGTCGACACGCTCAACCCCGAGAACCGCAAGCGCTACATGCACCACTACAACTTCCCGCCGTACTCCACGGGTGAGACCGGCCGCGTCGGCTCGCCCAAGCGCCGCGAGATCGGCCACGGCGCGCTCGCGGAGCGCGCCCTGCTGCCGGTGCTGCCGAGCAAGGCGGAGTTCCCGTACGCCATCCGCCAGGTCTCCGAGGCGCTCGGCTCCAACGGCTCGACGTCCATGGGCTCGGTCTGCGCCAGCACGATGTCGCTGCTGAACGCCGGTGTGCCGCTCAAGGCGCCGGTCGCCGGCATCGCGATGGGCCTGATCTTCGAGGACGGCGACTACGCCACCCTGACCGACATCCTGGGCGCCGAGGACGCGTTCGGCGACATGGACTTCAAGGTCGCCGGGACCCCGCAGTTCGTCACCGCGCTGCAGCTCGACACCAAGCTCGACGGCATCCCGTCGAACGTGCTGGCGGCGGCGCTGCAGCAGGCCCGCACGGCCCGCCTCGCGATCCTCGAGGTGATGAACGAGGCCATCGACGAGCCGGACGAGATGGCGCCGACCGCGCCGCGCGTCCTCACCGTCAAGATCCCGGTCGACAAGATCGGCGAGGTCATCGGCCCGAAGGGGAAGATGATCAACCAGATCCAGGCCGACACCGGTGCGGACATCACCGTCGAGGACGACGGCACGATCTACATCGGTGCGGTCGACGGCCCCTCCGCCGAGGCGGCCCTGGCGACCATCAACATGATCGCCAACCCGACGATGCCGAAGGTCGGGGAGCGCTTCCTCGGCACCGTCGTGAAGACCGCCGCGTTCGGCGCCTTCGTCAGCCTGCTGCCGGGCAAGGACGGCCTGGTGCACATCAGCAAGCTGGGCGGCGGCAAGCGCATCGGCAAGGTGGAGGACGTCGTCAACGTCGGCGACAAGCTGCAGGTCGAGATCCAGGAGATCGACCAGCGCGGCAAGATCAGCCTCGTGCCGGTGTCGAACGACGCCCCCGAGACCGCCGCGGCCGAGTAACCACCTTGGCCGCACGCACGCGAGCCCTCCCGGCGGCTCCTGGCGCACCCACCGCGGTGCGCCGGGAGGTCCTGCCGGGAGGGCTCCGTGTCGTCTCGGAGCAGGTGCCGGGAGTGCGCTCGGTCGCGCTCGGCATCTGGGTGGCCGTCGGCAGCCGGGACGAGCGCCCCGCGCTGCACGGCGCCTCGCACTTCCTCGAGCACCTGCTGTTCAAGGGCACGAAGCGGCGCGGGGCGCTCGAGATCTCCTCGCTGATGGACGCGGTCGGCGGCGAGATGAACGCCTTCACCGCCAAGGAGTACACCTGCTACTACGCGCGGGTCCTCGACGAGGACCTCGCGCTGGCGGTGGACGTGCTCGCGGACCTGCTGCGCGACTCGCTGGTCACGCCCGCGGACGTCGAGGTCGAGCGGGGCGTGATCCTCGAGGAGATCGCCATGCACGACGACGACCCCGGCGACGTCGTGCACGACACCTTCGCCGAGGCGCTCTGGGGCGACACCCCGCTCGGGCGCAACGTCATCGGCAGCGTCGAGAGCATCGAGGGGCTGACCCGCGCGCAGATCGACGGCTTCTACCGGCGGCGGTACGACCTGCCGCACATGGTGGTGGCCGCGTCCGGAGCGCTGGACCACGACGTGCTCGTGCGCCTGCTCGCCGAGGCGTTCGAGGGCAGCGGGCACGCCGAGCCGGCGCTGCTGCGGCCGACCACCCGGGCGCCGCGCGCGCAGTCGCGGGTGCTGCACGTGCCCCGGCGCACGGAGCAGGCCAACCTCGTGCTCGGCACCACCGCGCTCCCGCGCGACGACCCGCGGCGGTTCGCGCTGTCGGTGCTCGCGACCGCCCTCGGCGGCGGCATGTCGAGCCGGCTGTTCCAGTCGGTGCGCGAGGAGCGCGGGCTCGCGTACTCGGTCTACAGCTACACCGACGCGCACTCCGACACCGGCTCGTTCGGCGTCTACGCCGGCTGCGCGCCCGGCAAGGTCGGCAAGGTGCTCGACCTGGTGCGCGCCGAGCTCGCGGAGGTCGCCGAGCGCGGCTTCGCCGACGAGGAGGTGCGCCGGGCGCAGGGCAACCTGCGCGGGCAGATGGTCCTCGGGATGGAGGACACCGGCTCGCGGATGAGCCGGCTCGGCAAGGCCGAGCTGGTGCACGCCGAGGTGCTGACCTCGGACGAGGTGCTCGAGCGGGTCTCGGGCGTCACCCCCGACGACGTCCGCGCGGTCGCCGCCGACGTGCTGCAGCGCCCGCTGTCGCTCGCCGTCATCGGCCCGTACGGCAAGGCCGACCTGGAGAGGGCGATCAGCCGATGATGCGCGTTGCCGTGCTGGGGGCTCAGGGACGGATGGGTGCCGAGGTGGTCCGCGCCGTCGAGGGCGCCGACGACCTGGAGCTGGCCGGCGCCTTCGACGTCGGCGACGAGCTGGAGCTCGCGGGCGTCGACGTCGCCGTCGACTTCACCCACCCCGACGCCGTGATGGACAACCTGCGCGCCTGCATCGCCGCGGGGGTGCACGCGGTCGTCGGCACCACCGGCTTCACGCCGGAGCGGCTGGCGGAGCTCCGGCAGCTGCTGCAGGACAGCCGGACCGGCGTGCTCATCGCGCCGAACTTCGGCATCGCGGCGGTGCTGATGATGCAGTTCGCCGCCCAGGCGGCCCGCTACTTCGAGTCGGTCGAGGTCGTGGAGCTGCACCACGCCGGCAAGGCGGACGCCCCCTCGGGCACCGCCCGCCGGACCGCCCAGCTCATCGCGGAGGCGCGTCAGGGGCTGCCGCCGATGCCGGACGCCACCTCCACCGCGCTGGACGGCGCGCGCGGCGCCGACGTCGACGGGGTGCGCGTGCACGCCGTGCGGCTGGCCGGGCTGGTGGCGCACCAGGAGGTGCTGCTCGGCGGCTCCGGCGAGAGCCTGACGATCCGGCACGACAGCTACGACCGGGCCTCGTTCATGCCGGGCGTGCTGCTCGGCGTGCGCGAGGTCGGCGCGCGGCCCGGGCTGACCGTCGGGCTCGAGCACCTGCTGGACCTCTAGCCGGTGGCCGGCAAGGTCGGCGCCGCCTTCACCGTGCTGGTGATGCTGCTGGTCAGCGGGGCGATGCTCAGCACCGCCTTCTCGCTGCTGGCGACCGGCGAGCTGATCCAGGTCGGCGTCGGCATCGGGGTGCTGCTCCTCGTAGGCGTCGGCGTGGTGCTGGTCGCCGGCGAGGTGCGCCTGGGCGCCGCCAGCGCCCGGCTGGCGCGGCAGCTCGAGGTCGAGGGCGGCCTGCCGTTCGACCCGCCCGGGGTGACCCGCCTCGCGAGCGGGCGGCTGGAGAAGGACGACGCCGACGCGGTCTTCGCGCAGCGCAAGGCCGAGGTCGAGGCCGCGCCCGACGACTGGCGCGCCTGGTGGCGGCTGGCGGCGGCGTACGGCGACGCCCGCGACCCGCGCCGGGGCCGGCGGGCGATGCGCCGGGCGGTCTCGCTGGAGCGGGCCTCCCGTGCGTGACGCCGGCGGGACGCGGTCCCGCCGGGACGGTCCTGCAGCGCTCGAGGTCCCGGCGTACGGCCGGGGGAGCCTGTCCGACCTCATGCCCGCCGTGCTCGCCTCGCTCGGCGTCCCCGGGGAGGCCGACGTCCTCGGGCTGCCTGGCACCGCACGGGCGGTCGTGCTGCTGGTCGACGGGCTGGGCGAGGTGCTGCTGCGGCGGCACGCCGACGAGGCGCCGTTCCTGTCCTCGCTCGCGGCCCGGCCGCTGACGTCGGGCTTCCCGGCGACCACCGCCACCAGCCTGGCCTCGCTCGGCACCGGCCTGCCGCCGGGGGAGCACGGCCTGACCGGCTACACCTCCTTCGTCGAGGAGGTCGGCGCGACGGTCGGCTGGCTGACCTGGACCGGCCCCGGTGACCTGCGCGAGCGGCTGGTGCCCGAGCAGGTGCAGCCGCGGCCGACCGTCTTCGACCGCGCGCAGGCCGCCGGCGTGGAGGTCACCGTCGCGGCGCCCGCGGTCTTCGAGGGCAGCGGCCTGACGCGGGCCGTCCTGCGCGGCGGGACCTACCGCGGCACCCTCACCCCGGGAGACGTCGTCGCGACCGCCGTGGACGGCAGCGGGCGCGGCACCCGCAGCCTCGTCTACTGCTACACGCCCGACCTCGACCTGACCGGGCACGTCCGGGGGGTCGACAGCGAGGCCTGGCGCAGCCAGCTCCGGCTCGTCGACCGCTTCGCCGAGGAGCTCGCCGGGCGGCTGCCGGCCGGCACCGTCCTGCACGTGACCGCCGACCACGGGATGGTCGACGTGCCCGACAGCGCCAAGGTGGACGTCGACTCCTCCGACGTCCTGCGCGAGGGGGTGCGGGCGCTGGCCGGCGAGCCGCGGGCGCGGCACGTGCACGCCCTCCCCGGCGCCGAAGGGGAGGTGCTGGCGCGCTGGCAGGCCGAGCTGGGCGACCGGATGTGGGTCGGCAGCCGGGAGGACGCCACCCGCGCCGGGCTGCTCGGCCCGGTCGTCACCGACGCCTCCCGCGCCCGCACCGGGGACGTCGTCGCTGTCGCCACCACCGAGGTGGCCGTCGTGCAGTGGCAGGCCGAGCCGCGGTCCTCCGCGCTGGTGGGCCAGCACGGCGCGCTGACCGACGATGAGCGCCTCGTGCCGCTGCTCAGCACGTGAGGGCCTGCCACTGCGGGGATCCGCGGTCGTACGACACCTGCTGCGGCCGCTTCCACCGCGGCGATGCGCGGCCCGGCACTGCCGAGGAGCTGATGCGCTCGCGCTACAGCGGCTACGTCGTGGGCGACCGGTCGTACCTCCTGCAGACCTGGCACCCGACGAACCGGCCGCCGGTGCTGGAGCTCGACAGCACGCGGTGGACCGGGCTCGAGGTCCTGGCGACCACGGGCGGCGGGCTGCTGGCCAACGAGGGGACGGTCCGCTTCCGCGCCCGCTACCGGGGCGGCGCGCTGGAGGAGCACAGCCGCTTCGTGCGCGTCGCCGGGCAGTGGTCCTACCTGGGGCCGATCTAGGGTCTGGGCATGGCCGACCACGGGATGTCCCGCCGCCGCGCGCTCGGCGTCCTCGGTGCGGTCGGGGCCGGTGCGGCGGGCCTGGTCGCGGCGGTCCGCGGCCTCGGCAGCCCGGCTCCGCGGGCGCAGGTCGCGGAGGGCACGGTGCGCGAGGTCGAGCAGTACGGCGACCTGCCCCGGCAGAAGGGCGAGTGGTGGCTGCCGCCGAACGCCCCGGCCGGTCCGCTGCGCACCGTCGTGCTCGTGCACGGCGGCTACTGGCGCGACAGCTACGACCTGTCGCTGGAGGACGCGGTGGCGGCCGACCTCGCGGCCCGCGGCTTCCTGGTGTGGAACGTGGACTACCGGCCGTCGAGCGCGCCGTGGCCGGCGACTCTCACGGACGCGGCCGCCGCCTACGACCACCTGGCGAAGGGGCGCCACGCCGACCGGGTCGACCCGTCGCGCGTGACGGTCGTGGGCCACTCCGCCGGCGGCCACCTCGCGCTGTGGCTGGCCTCCCGCACCGCGCAGACGCCCGGCGGCGCGCGCACCGGTCCCGCGCCCGCCGCGGTCGTGGCGCAGGCCCCGGTGGCGGCGCTGGCCGACGGCGCCCGGGAGGGCCTCGGCGGCGGGGCGGTCCTCGCGCTCGTGCAGGGCACCCCCGAGGACGCCCCCGACCGCTACGCCGTCGCCGACCCGATCGCGCTGCTGCCGACGGGCGTCCGCACCACCTGCGTGCACGCCCCCGGCGACGACCTCGTGCCGCTCAGCCAGAGCGAGAAGTACGTCGCTGCAGCAGGATCCGACGCGATGCTGGAGCGCTTCGACGGCGGCCACTTCGAGCACCTCGACCCGGGGTCGTCGGCCTGCGTGCTCATGCGGGACGCGCTGGCATGACGTTCGACGTCGTGGTCGTCGGCCTCGGGGGCGTCGGCAGCGCGGCGGCGGCGGCGCTCGCGCGGCGTGGGCAGCGGGTGCTCGGGCTGGACCGCTACCGGCCGGTGCACGACCAGGGCGCGAGCCACGGCGAGACCCGGATCGTGCGCAAGGCCTACTTCGAGGGCGCCGGCTACGTGCCGCTGCTGCACCGCGCCTACGAGCTGTGGGACGAGCTCGGCCTGCTGACGCGCACCGGCGGGCTGTTCCTCGGGGAGCCGGACAGCCGGGTGCTGGCCGGCAGCCTCGGGACGGCCCGGCAGTGGGACCTGCCGCACGAGCTGCTCGACGCGCAGGAGGTGCACCGCCGCTTCCCGGGCCTCACCCCGCCGGAGGGCGTCGTGGGGCTGCTCGAGCAGGACGCCGGCTGGGTGTCGCCCGAGGCCGCCGTCGGGGCGCAGCTGGAGCGGGCTGCCCGGGCCGGTGCGGAGCTGCACCACGAGGAACCGGTGGAGACCTGGGAGGCGACGGCGGACAGCGTGCGTGTCACGACCGCGCAGGGGACGTACGAGGCCGGCGCGCTGGTGCTCGCGCCCGGCCGCTGGGCCGTGGACCTGCTGCCGGACGTGCCGGTGCCCTTGCGCGTCGAGGAGCGTCAGGTGCACTTCTTCCCCGGCGCTGCAGGCGCTTTCGACCCATGGCAGTTCCCGGTGTGGATCTGGGAGCGGCCGGACGGCACTGTCCCGTACGGCTTCCCGGACCTCGGGACGGGCGTCAAGGCGTCGGTGCACCACAGCCGGCTGCGCCCGGCCGGCGACTGGACGGGGGAGGAGGTCGCTGCGCTGCTCCGGCCGCTGCTGCCGGGGCTCGGCAGCGCGCCCCTGCGGACCGTGCCGTGCACCTACACCCTCACCCCGGACGAGCACTTCGTCGTCGGGCGGCACCTCGCGCACGACCGGGTGCTCGTCGCCTGCGGCTTCTCCGGCCACGGGTTCAAGCTCACGCCGGTCCTCGGCGAGGCGCTCGCGGACCTCGCCGTCGACGGCGCGACGTCGTACGACCTGACGCTGTTCGACCCCGCCCGGACCGTGCCCGCCTGACCGGTCTGCGCCGTTCTGCGGGCTACGGTGGTTCCGCCGCGCAACCTCGCGGCCACTCCCGGCGTCTCTCCACCCGAAGACGTCGTCCTGCCCTGAGGAGTCCCGTGCACCGCCGCTACCGAACCGCCCTCGCCGGCCTCGCCGCCCTGACGATGGCGCTCACCGGGTGCAGCGCCGGCGGCGCAGCCTCCACGGAGGTGGACGCGGCCCCCGCCGTCGCGGTCCCGCAGGACGCGCCGAGCCCGGCCGCCGAGCAGCCCGCTCCGGTGGAGAGCACGGAGCCGAGCCCCGAGCAGGAGCCGTCCCCGGCGGCCCCGCCCAAGCCCACCTACGACGTCGCCAAGGCGCAGCGGCAGCTCGCCGACCTCGGCTACTACCTCGGCGCAGCCGACGGCCGGCGCGGCCCGTCCTTCCGCAGCGCGGTCATGGCCTTCCAGAAGGTCCAGGGGCTCGGGGCCGACGGCACCGTCGGCCCGGCCACGCTCCGGGCGCTCGAGTCGCCGCGCAAGCCGGTGCTGAAGGACGCGAGCCCGAGCAACCGGGTCGAGGTCGACCTGACCAAGCAGGTCCTCTACGTCGTCAAGGGCGGCGCCGTCGCGCGCATCCTGCCGGTGTCGTCGGGCAACGGCGACACCTACGAGCAGAAGGACGGCAGCACCGCCAAGGCCCTGACGCCGACCGGCTACTACCGGATCCAGCGCCGGATCGAGGGGGTGCGCGAGGCGGACCTCGGCACGCTCTACGACCCGCAGTACTTCTACCGGGGCTGGGCCATCCACGGCAGCAACAGCGTGCCGGCCGGGCCGGCCAGCCACGGCTGCGTGCGCGTCACGCGGGCCGACGCGAAGTGGCTGCTGCGCAACGTCACCGTGGGCATGACCGTCCACCTCTACGGCGGCCGGCACGTCTTCACCGCCGGCAGCAGCGCTCCCGGCACGGACTCGCCCACGGGCGACACCGCCGGCGGCACCTCCGGTGGGTCCTCGGGTGGGTCCTCGGGTGGTACGCAGCCGTCGCAGGCGCCGAGCAGCGCGAAGCCGTCGCCTCGTCCGAGCAAGGCTCCGGCGGCCTCGCCGAAGCCGTCCCCCACCGCGTCGCCGGCCCGCGCCAGCGCGCGCCCTAGCCCGAGCGCCACGACCCGCTAGGCGGGGTTCGCCCGCGATCTTGCCGGGCAGGACGCCGGCATGCGCTTCGGCTCGCTCCTCCTCGTGGTCTGGCTGCTCATCGGCGTGGCCGCCGCCTTCCAGCGCGGCTACCTCGGCGGCGACGTCGACTGCGCCAAGGCCGGCACGGTCGCGCTGACGGTCGTGGCCGGTCCGCTGAACTACGTCGGCCTCAACCCGAAGGCGACCTGCCCCGCGGTCGACCTCGACGTGCAGGTGCCGCAGCCCAGCAGCTAGGCCTGCACCTCGCTGCGCGGCGGGCCGACGTGCTGGTCCAGCCAGTCGCGCAGCGGCACGGCCTGCCGCCACGCCTGGGCGACCCGCTCGCCGCACTCCGGCTCGTGCAGCCACTCCGCCGGCGCGAAGGCGAACCCGACGGCCAGGGCCTTGTGGTGCAGCAGGCCGGCGCGCGGGTGGTCGGGGGAGTACGGCTTGGGCAGCCGCCTGTAGCGCTCGCCCAGGACCTCCCACCCGTCCAGCCCGTCCAGCAGCGCGGTCAGCTGCGTGCCGGTGCGGTCGTCGGCCACGGCCGCCCGCAGCCGCTGCGCCTGGTCGGTCGTGGTGTGCCAGCAGCCGCCGCCGACGTACAGCCCGTCCGCGGACAGCTGCACGTACAGCGCGCCGGTCCGCTCCCCGTGGACGACCGCCGCGGCGTGGTCCTTGTACGGCGTCTTGTCCTTGGAGAAGCGGACGTCGCGGTAGGGACGGAAGAGCTTGGCGCGGCCGAACTCCGGCTCGAGCTGCGCGAGCAGGGCCTCCATCGGCGCCCTGACCGCACCGTCGTAGACCGCCTTGTGGTCGGTCCAGTACGCCTTGGTGCCGTCGGCGCGCAGGCCCTCGTAGAAGACCAGCGCCTCCTCCGGGAAGCCCGTGAACATCACCCCTCCCGGAGGTCGGTGTGGAAGCGGAGCTGGCGCTCGATGCGCTCGCCGGTGTCCAGGCCGCGGGCGGCGCCGTCGGGCTCCCAGCCCGAGCCCGTGAGGAAGCCGCGGGTCGCCGGGTCGCGCTCCCACGCCCAGGCGACCGCCGTGGCGAAGCCGTCCGTGCGCCAGGACTCGACGCTGGCAGCCACCAGGCGGGAGGCGTGGCCGCGGCGACCCCAGCGGGGCTCGACGAGCAGCGTCAGCAGCTCGACCGCCCCCTCCGGCTCGTCGGCGGGTCCCGAGGCCGCGAAGCCGACCAGCTCGTCGCGGTCCATCGCCACCAGCAGCCGGTGCTGCCTGGTCGGCGGCGACTCCACGGCGCCCAGCCACAGCGCCGCCGCCTGGACCTCCGGCACGTCGAGCGCCTGCGCCGGGAGCAGGTCGGCGTACGCCGTCCGCCAGGTGCTGAGCTGCACCCGCGCCACCCGCTCGGCGTCCTCGGGCCGGGCGGGGCGCACGCTGACGTCGGCCACGGGACGAGCCTAGGGTCGGGCGGAGAGGGAAGGGACCCCGTCATGGCCATCGCGACCGTCAACCCCACCACCGGCGAGACGCTGAAGACGTTCGAGCCGCTCACCGACGCCGAGCTGGAGGACCGGCTGGCGCGTGCCGCCGCGGCCTTCCGGTCGTACCGAAGGACGTCCTTCGCCGAGCGCGCCGGCTGGATGAACGCCGCCGCCGACCTGCTCGACGCCGAGACCGACGCCCTCGCCGAGCTCATGACGACCGAGATGGGCAAGACGCTCAAGGCCGCCAGGGCCGAGATCGGCAAGTGCGCGGCGGGCTGCCGCTACTACGCCGAGCACGCCGAGCAGATGCTCGCCGCCGCGCCCGTCGACGCCGCCGCGGTGAAGGCCAGCAAGGCGTACGTGCAGTGGCAGCCGCTCGGCCCGGTGCTGGCCGTCATGCCGTGGAACTTCCCGATGTGGCAGGCGATGCGCTTCGCCGCGCCGGCGCTGATGGCCGGCAACGTCGGGCTGCTCAAGCACGCGAGCAACGTGCCGCAGACGGCGCTCTACCTCGAGGAGCTGTTCCGCCGCGCGGGCTTCCCCGACGACGTGTTCCAGACGCTGCTGGTCGGCAGCGACAAGGTCGAGACGATCCTGCGCGACGACCGCGTCGCCGCCGCGACGCTCACCGGCAGCACCCCCGCCGGCCGCTCGGTCGCGAGCATCGCCGGCGACGCGCTCAAGACGACGGTGCTCGAGCTCGGCGGCAGCGACCCGTTCGTCGTCATGCCGTCCGCGGACCTCGAGAAGGCCGCCGAGGTCGCGGCGACGGCGCGCTGCCAGAACAACGGGCAGAGCTGCATCGCGGCCAAGCGCTTCATCGTCCACGCCGAGGTGGCGGAGCGGTTCGAGCAGCTGTTCGCCGACGCCCTGGGCGCTCTCGTCCTCGGCGACCCGACCGACGACGGCACCGACGTCGGACCGCTCGCGACCGAGCAGGGCCGCAAGGACGTGCAGGAGCTGGTGGACGACGCGGTGGGCAAGGGCGCGAAGGTGCTCCTGGGCGGCACGGCGCCGGACGGGCCCGGCTGGTTCTACCCGCCGACGCTGCTGTCCGGGATCACCCAGGACATGCGCATGTACTACGAGGAGGTCTTCGGGCCGGTCGCGCAGCTGCACGTCGTGCCGGACCTCGACACGGCCCTGGAGGTCGCCAACGACACGGAGTTCGGCCTGGGCAGCAACGCCTGGACGAACGACCCGGACGAGCAGGAGCGCTTCGCGCAGGAGCTGCAGGCCGGGATGGTCTTCATCAACGGGATGACCGCCTCCTACCCCGAGCTGCCGTTCGGCGGCGTGAAGTCCAGCGGCTACGGCCGGGAGCTGTCGGACCTCGGCATCCGCGAGTTCTGCAACGCCAAGTCGGTGTGGTTCGGCGAGAGCGACGCGGGCGACACCAGCACGGCGCGGCCGGAGTAGGTGGAGCGGCTCTCGCTGCGCACCGCCCGGCGGATCGCTCTGACGGCGCAGGGCTTCGCCGACGCGCGGCCGAGCGGGACGGTCGACCGCAGGCATCTCAAGCGCGTCGTCGCGCGCACCGGGCTGCTGCAGGTCGACAGCGTCAACGTGTTCGAGCGGGCGCACCACCTGCCGCTCTTCAGCCGGCTCGGCCCGTACGACCGGACCCTGCTGCCGCGCGCGGCGTACGTGCACCGCGACCTGTTCGAGTACTGGGGCCACGAGGCGTCGCTGCTGCCGGTGGCGACGCAGCCGCTGCTGCGCTGGCGGATGGAGCGCGCGGCGAGGGGCGAGGAGGGCTGGGGCCGGACGATCCGCGTGCTGGCGGAGCACCCCGGCTTCGTCGAGCACCTGCTGCAGCGGATCCGCGACGAGGGGCCGTCCAGCGCCGGCGACCTGCACGAGGGCGAGAAGCCCGTCGGCCCGTGGTGGGACTGGTCGCTGACGAAGACCGCGCTGGAGCACCTGTTCTGGGCCGGGCGCGTCACGACGTCCACCCGTCGCGGCTTCGAGCGCGTGTACGACCTGACCGAGCGGGTGCTGCCGCCGGCGGTGCTGGCACTGCCGACGCCCAGCCGGGAGGAGGCGCAGCGCGAGCTGGTGCGGATCGCCGCGCGGGCGCACGGCGTCGCGACCGAGGCCGACCTGCGCGACTACTTCCGGCTGAAGGTCGAGGAGGGCCGGGCCGCGGTGCAGTCCCTGGTCGAGGCGGGGGAGCTGCAGCCGGTGGAGGTCGAGGGGTGGGGCAGGCCGGCGTACCTGTGGCCGGGCAGCCGGGTCCCGCGACGGGTGACGGCCAGCGCGCTGCTGTCGCCGTTCGACCCGCTGGTGTGGGAGCGGTCGCGCACCAGCCGGCTGTTCGGGTTCGACTACCGGATCGAGATCTACGTGCCGGCGGCCAAGCGGGTGCACGGCTACTACGTGCTGCCGTTCCTGCACGACGAGGGGCTGCGGGCGCGGGTCGACCTCAAGTCCGACCGCAAGGCGGGCGTGCTGCGGGTGCTGGCCTCGTGGCTGGAGCCCGGCAGCGCCCCGCTCACGACGGTCCAGGCGCTGGCGGCCGAGCTGCGCGCGGCGGCCGAGTGGCAGGGGCTGGCCGACGTCGTGGTCGAGCCGCGGGGGGACCTGGCGCCGGCGCTGGCGGGCGCCCTGGGCTGACCGCCCTGGGGACGACGCGCCACCGGGCGCCGCCGCGGTGCCAGGCTCGTCCTGTGCACCCGCCGATCCCGCCCCCGCCGCCCTCGCGCCGGACCGCGGACCTCGCGCTGCTGCTCGGCCTGCTGTCGCTGGCCTTCACCTTCGTGGCAGGCATCCCGGCCGTCGTGCTCGGCGTCCGGGCGCTGCGGGTGGCGGACGCCGTCGGCGGACGGGGCCGCGCCCGGGCCGGCATCGCCCTGGGCGCGGTCACGACGGCGGTGGCGGTCGTGGTGCTCGCGGTGCTCGGCGTGCGGCTCGTGGACGGCGCCCGCGACGTGGGCGCGCCGGCGGGCAGCGAGCGGGCTCAGCAGCGCGCCCAGCAGCGGGCGGCGGTGGACGACGCCGCGCTGGTGCGGGCGACCGGCCTGCCGCTGGAGCAGCTGCAGGGCCGCGCCGGGGTCACCCTCACCCACGACCCCGGGTCGACCGTCGACTGCGTCGACAGCTGCAGCTCGGTCGAGCTGGCCGTGACGGGGCAGGCGGCGGTGAGCGGGCCGCTCGCGCGCGAGGTGCTGCTCGCGCGCCTGCAGGCCTACCGGGACGCGACGGGCGGCGCCGGCTGCGGCGCCGCGGACCCCGCGCGGCCGTGCCGGCTGCGCGACCCGGCCGGCGCCACCCTCGTGCTGCGCGTCGAGGCAGGACGGCCGGACTACGTGCTGCGCATCGAGTGACCCCCGTCACCTCCGCGTGGCAGGCTGCGGCATGACCTGGGACTACGTGGTGGTGGGGGCCGGCACCGCCGGCTGCGTGCTGGCGGCGCGGCTGACCGAGGACCCGTCGGTGCGGGTGCTGCTCCTGGAGGCGGGCGACCGCGACACCGCCCGCGAGATCGGCGTCCCGGCCGCCTTCTCCAAGCTGTTCAAGACGCGCGACGACTGGGACTACAGCACCGAGCCGGAGGACGGCTGCGAGGGCCGGCAGATGTACTGGCCGCGCGGCAAGGTGCTCGGCGGCTGCTCGTCCATCAACGCCATGATCTACATCCGCGGCGCCCGCGCGGACTACGACGGCTGGCGCGACGCCGGCTGCACGGGCTGGGGCTACGACGACGTGCTGCCGTACTTCCGGCGGTCGGAGGACAACAGCCGCGGCGCAGACTCCTTCCACGGGACGGGGGGCCCGCTGCCGGTGGCGGACCTGCGCGACCCGAGCCCGCTGTGCGGCGACTACCTCGACGCCTGCGAGCAGGCCGGCCTGGCGCGCAACCCGGACTTCAACGGCGCCGAGCAGGAGGGCGTCGGGCTCTACCAGGTGAACCAGCGCCGGGGGCAGCGCGCGAGCGCCGCCGCCTCCTTCCTGAGGCCCGCGCTCAAGCGCCCCAACCTCGAGGTGCGCACCTTCGCGCACGCCACCCGCGTCGTCCTCGAGGGCGGCCGGGCCGTGGGCGTGGAGGTCGACTTCGCCGGGCGCCGCGAGGTGTTCCGCGCCTCCCGCGAGGTCGTGCTCTGCGGCGGCGCCGTGAACACCCCGCAGCTGCTGCTGCTGTCCGGCATCGGCCCCGCCGACGAGCTGCGCGAGCTCGGCATCGACGTCGTCGTCGACGCCCCGCGGGTCGGCAAGGGGCTGCAGGACCACCTCGCGGTCTCCGCCGTCTACACGGCCAACGCGCCGGTCAGCTACTTCGGCGCGGACAAGAAGCCGGGCGTGCTGCTCAAGTACCTGCTCGCCCGCAAGGGCCCGTTCAGCTCCAACGTCGCCGAGGCGGGCGGCTTCGTGCGCACCCGCTCGGACCTGCCCGGTCCCGACCTGCAGCTGCTGTTCGGCCCAGCGATGTTCATGGCGCACGGGCTGGAGGACGCACCCGGCCACGGGTTCTCGCTCGGGCCCTACCTGCTGACCCCGCAGAGCCGCGGCAGCATCACGCTGCGCTCGGCCGACCCGATGGCCAAGGCGGTCGTGCGGGCGAACTACCTGACCGAGCAGGCCGACCTCGACGTCCTCGTGGAGGGGATGCGGCTCACCCTCGACATCGCCTCCCGCAGCCCGCTGCGCCGGCACAGCGGCGGCCGCTACCTGCCCGCCGTCGGCAGCGACGACGAGGCCGCGCTGCGCCGGCACGTCCGCGAGCGCGCCGAGACGATCTACCACCCGACCAGCACGGCCGCGATGGGCGCGTCGGCGGACGCCGTGTGCGACCCCGAGCTGCGGGTGCGCGGCGTGCAGGGGCTGCGGGTCGCGGACGCCTCGGTGCTGCCGGACGTCCCGCGCGGCAACACCAACGCACCCGTCGTGCTCGTCGCGGAGAAGGCCGCCGACCTGCTGCGCGCCGTCCCCGCCCCGCCGCGGCAGCGCACCGCCGCCCAGACGCCGGACCGCACCTCCGCCTGAGACGACGACGGCCCGCCGGCAGCGGTGCTGCGGGCGGGCCGTCGGTCATGCGGGACGGTCAGTCGTCCCAGGGTCCGAAGTCGTTCATCGTCGTTCCTCTCCCACGCACCGACGGCATCCGTCCAGGTGCTTCTTCGTGATGGGGGCCTGTGCCCCGTGACCGGGCGTCGTACGCACCGGGCAGCCGCAGAGCGGGCTGCTGACGAGTACAGCGTCGCACATCCCATCGGCATTCCCCAGCGGTTCCTACAGTGCTGGTCGTGCAGCCGGCCGACCTGACCCTGGTGGACCTGCTGCCGCTGCTCGGAAGCCGGGCGCTGTCGGCCCGCGAGCTGCTGGCCTCCTGCCTCGAGCGGGTGGAGCGGTACGAGCCGTCGGTGCAGGCGTTCGTCGTGCTCACGCCGGACCTCGCGCAGGAGGCCGCAGGGCGTGCGGACGCCGACCGCGCGGCGGGGCGGCCGGTCGGCCCGCTGGCCGGGGTGCCGGTCGCGCTCAAGGACCTGTTCCTGACGAGGGGCGTGCCGACGACCGCGTCGAGCCGGGTGCTCGCGGGCTACGACCCGGGAGTCGACGCCGCCGTCTGGGAGCGGCTGCGCGACGCCGGCGCCGGGCTGCTCGGCAAGACGACGCTGCAGGAGTTCGCCTACGGCACCGGCTCGCACCCGACACGCAACCCGTGGGACCTGTCCCGCACGCCTGGCGGCTCCTCGGGCGGTTCCGGCGCGGCACTCGCTGCGCGGATGGTGCCGATGGCGACCGGCAGCGACACCGGCGGCTCGCTGCGCATCCCGGCCGCCGCGTGCGGGGTCTGCAGCCTGCGTCCGGCGCACGGGCGGGTGTCGGCCCACGGCGCGATCCCGCTGGCGCACTCCCTCGACACGGCAGGGCCGATGGCGCGCCGGATGCGCGACGTCGCGCTGCTGCTGCGGCTGCTCGCGGGGCACGACCCCCGCGACCCGCACTCCCTCGACGAGCCGGTGCCGCCGTACCCGGACGCCGCCCGCCGCCCGCTGCGCGTCGGCCTGCCGACCCGCTTCTTCTGGGACGTCGACCCGCAGGTCGCGGCCGCCTGCCGCGTCGGGCTGGACCGCCTCGGCGCCGAGCTCGTGGAGGTGGACCTGCCGCCGGACACCGAGGAGCTGCTCGACGTCCCGGGCGTCTACGGCCACACGATGGGCCCCGAGGCGCTGGCGCACCACGCGCAGTGGCTGGTCGATCGGGAGGCGTCGTACGGCGACGACGTCAGGGAGCGCTTCGCGCAGGCGCGGCGCACGACGCCGGAGCAGCACGCGCAGGCGCAGCAGGACCGGGTGCGGATGCGGATGCAGTGGCGTGCCCTGCTCGAGGGGCACCGGATCGACGCGCTGGCCCACCCGACGCTCGTGGGGCCGCCGGCGGTGCTGCCCGGACCGGGGCCCTCGATCGCCCTCGCCAAGGCGTGGTCGGTGCTCGGCTGGCCCGCGCTGTCCGTCCCGGTCGGCCTGGACGACCGCGGTCTGCCGGTCGGGCTGCAGCTGGCCGGGCTGCCCGAGCGCGAGGCCGACCTGGTCGGCTTCGGCATCGCGCTGGACGAGGACGTGCGCCTGTGGGAGCGCAATCCGCTGGACAGCGCTGGCACCGTGGCCTGACGTGGACATCGCCGAGATCGACCCGCGCGACGACGCGGCGTTCGCGCGGTGGTTCGCCGTCGCGGCGGCCGGCGAAGCGGCGGAGCGGCCGGGGGAGCCGGGTTGGCTGCTGCGCGAGCAGCAGCGCATCAGCCTGCGCGACGAGGACTCGCGGGCGGAGCTGCTGGTCGCGCGCGACGGCGACCTGGTCGTGGGTGCGGCCCGGCTGGAGCTGCCGCAGAAGGACAACGAGCACCTGTGCGAGACCGTCCTCGTCGTGCACCCCGAGCACCGGCGCCGCGGCGTGGCCCGCGCGCTGGACGACGAGGTCGTACGACGCGTGCGCGCCGACGGCCGCACCACCGTGCTGACGATGTGCGACGAGCCGCCCGGCGCCCCCCGCACCAGTCGGCTCGCCGCGGCCGCGCTCGGCTACGCCGTCGTGCAGGAGGAGGTGCGCCGCGACATCGACCTCCCGCTGGACCCGCAGCGGGTGGCCGACCTGCAGCGCGAAAGCGCCCCGCACGCCGCCGACTACGAGCTGGTCACCTGGTGGGACCGCTGCCCGGAGGAGCTGCTGGAGGACTGCGCGGCGCTGAACCACGCCATGTCCACCGACGTGCCCAAGGACCAGATGGACTGGCGCGAGGAGGTCTGGGACGGCGCCCGGGTGCGCCGCAACGAGGACCAGGTCGTGGGGATGGACCGCACGCACGTCGCGTGCGGCGCGGTGCACCGGCCGTCTGGCCGCCTGGTGGCCTTCACGACGATGGGCGTGCCGCGCACCGCGCCGCAGCGCGCCTACCAGTGGGAGACGATCGTGCTCCGCGCGCACCGCGGTCACCGGCTCGGGATGCTGTGCAAGCTGACCGCGCTGCAGGAGCTCGCCGACAAGCAGCCGGAGGCGCGCTTCATCTCCACCTGGAACGCCCGCGAGAACGCGCACATGATCGCCGTGAACGACGCCCTCGGCGCCCGCACCAACGGCGGGATCGCCGCGCTGCAGAAGGTGCTGACCTAGACCGGCCCGACGTGGGTGACGCCGCCGACCTCCTGCGCGACGTCCTGGTCCTCCGGACGGCGCGGGCCCAGCTCGACGAGGTACATCGCCGCGAGCACCAGCCCGCCGCCGAGCACGACCCGCAGGCCCAGCCGCTCGCCCCCGAGCAGCACGGCGAAGAAGCCGGCCCAGACCGGCTCCATCGTCATGATGATCGCGGCGCGGGTGGCCGCGAGGTGGGCCTGCGCCCACGTCTGCACGACCAGCGCGAGCGCTCCCGCGACCAGCGCCATGTAGACGAGCGCGAACCAGTCGCCGCCGGTGTGCGGCAGGACGACGCCGCCCGGCGCGGCGGCCGCGCCGCAGACGACCGTGATGGTGAGCAGCTGCACGACGGTCAGCCCCAGGGCGCTCCGCGCGCTGCTCCACACCCCGAGGCCGACGATGTGCACGGCGTAGAGCAGCGCGGAGGCCAGCGTCAGCGCCTCGCCGCCGCCGATCGCGAAGCCCTTCAGCGACAGCACGCCGAGGCCGGCCGTCGACAGCCCGACGGCGATCCAGACGACCCGCCCGATGTGCGCGCGCAGCAGCAGCGCGCCGAGCAGCGGGGTGAACACGACGTACATCCCGGTCACGAAGCCGGACACCGACGCCGAGGTGGTCTGCAGGCCGACGGTCTGGAGCAGCTGCGCCCCGCCGTAGACCAGCCCGAGCACGACGCCGTTGCGCCGCTCGGCGGGGGTGAGCCGGGCGACCGAGCGCGGCGCGAGCAGCCACACGGCCGCCGCGGCCAGCAGGAAGCGGACGGCCAGGAAGTCGCTCACCGGGACGCGCTCCACGACCCCCTTGAGCAGGAAGAAGGTCGAGCCCCAGGCCGCCGTCACGCCGAGCAGCCCGAGGACCGCCCAGGTCGAGGCGGAGGTGCGCCCGCGGGGCGGGGCGGGGGCCGTCGTGGTCACGCGCTCCATGCCACCACAGCGGCTCTGCCACCATGCCGCCGTGAGCAGACACCGATGAGCATCCGCCGTCTGGACGCGGTGGACGAGCGGATCCTCCGCCTGCTCGTGCGGAACGCCCGTGCCAGCTGGCGCGAGGTCGGCGCCGAGGTGGGGCTGTCGGCCAACGCCGTCGCGCAGCGGGTGCGCCGCCTCGAGCAGGAGGGCGTCGTCCGCGGCTGGACCGCCGTGCTGGACCCCGCGCTGCGCGACGGGACCAGCAGCGCGCTGGTGCTGCTGAAGGTGCGGGTGGACACCGACTCGCCGCCGCTGGAGCAGGCGATGGCCGCGCTGCCGCGGGTGGTCGAGGTGCTCGACCTGAGCGGCCCGTGGGACTACCAGGTGCGGGTGCGCTTCGGCACCGTCGCGGACCTGCACCAGGTCACCGAGGCGCTGCGGGTGCTGCCCGGCGTCGTCGGCATGGAGACGCGGACCGTCCTGCGCGAGGTGCTGTCCCGGTGAGCCTCCCCTCCGGCGCAGGCGTCGCGGGCTAGCCTGCAGACGGCCCGGCTTCCCCCGCCGCAGAGGGCCTCACCAGGTACGGAGAAGCGCAGTGCCCGAGCTCGCCCCGCTCAAGGTCCAGGTCATCGGCTACACCCACTTCGAGCCGCCCGCGGACGTGCCGTGGGAGACCGACGTGGACGGCGGCCAGGCGCTCGCGGAGTTCGCCGGCCGGGCCTGCTACCAGTCGTGGAACAAGCCGAACCCGGCCACCGCGACCAACGAGGGCTACCTGCGGCACATCCTCGAGGTCGGGCACCTGTCGGTGCTCGAGCACGGGAGCGTGACCTTCTACCTGTCCGGCATCTCGCGCTCGCTCACGCACGAGCTGATCCGGCACCGGCACTTCAGCTACTCGCAGCTGTCCCAGCGCTACGTCCCCGAGCGCGACGCCGCGATGGTGGAGCCGGGCGTCATCGCCGAGGACCCCGAGCTGCACGCGATGTTCCTCGAGGCCAGCGAGCAGGCTCTCGCGTCGTACACCCGGCTGCTCGAGGGCCTGGAGAAGAAGTTCGCCGACGTCGAGAACGTCACGAGCCGCCGCAAGCAGGCCCGCCAGGCCGCCCGCGCCGTGCTGCCGAACGCCACCGAGACGCGCATCGTCGTGACCGGCAACTACCGCGCCATGCGGCACTTCGTCGCCATGCGCGCCAGCGAGCACGCCGACGTCGAGATCCGCGAGCTGGCGATCGCCATGCTGCGCGAGCTGCAGCGGGTCGCGCCGAACGCCTTCGCCGACTTCGAGATCAGCACCCTGTCCGACGGCACCGAGGTCGCCTCCAGCCCCCTGGTCGGCGAGGGCTGAGCTTGAGCGAGGACGAGCTGGCTGCCCTCCGGGAGGAGCGGCAGCACCACGTCGCAGCGCTGGACGCGCTGACCGTCGGGCTGCTCGTCATCGACGACGCGATGCAGGTGCTCGTCAGCAACCGCGCCGTGCGCCGGGTGCTGGGCCTGGAGCCGGGGCAGCTGAGCACGCGCTTCCTCGGGGACGCGGGCTGGGAGCTCCTGCACGCGGACGGGTCGCCGTGGCCGGACGAGGCCTGGCCGATCCACCACGCGGTCCGCACGGGGGAGTCCGTCCGCGACGTCGTCATGGGCCTTCGACGGGGTGCGGACACGCGCTGGTTCACCGTGTCGGCACGCCCGCTGAGAAGACCAGGCACGGCGACGCCGTACGCCGCGCTCGCGACGTTCACCGACGTCACCGAGCGGCTCGCCGCGCAGACGGCGCTCGAAGGAGAGCGAGGCGCACTTCCGGCTGCTCGCCGAGAACAGCACGGACGTCATCACCCGGCACCTCGACGACGGCACCTGCCTCTACGCGTCGCCGGCGCTGCGGGACATGCTCGGCCGCGAGCCCGAGGAGCTCGAGGGCAAGCAGGCGACCGAGTTCGTGCACGTCGAGGACCGCGCCCGGCTCATCGCCGCGCTCGTCGCGCTGCTGCGCTCGGGCGAGGTGTCGACCGTGCGCTACCGGATGTCGCACCGCGACGGCAGCTGGGTGTGGGTGGAGACGGTCATGCGGCCGGTCCGCTCCGACGGCCGGGTGCTCGAGCTGCAGTCCTCCACCCGCGACGTGAGCGCGCGGGTGGAGTCGGAGCAGCGCCTGGCCCGGCTGGCCCTCGGTGACCCGCTGACCGGCCTGGCGAACCGCGCCGCGCTGCTCCAGCACCTCGAGGACCTGCTCGACGCGGGCACGCCGCTGGCGCTGCTGTTCCTCGACCTCGACCGCTTCAAGGTGGTCAACGACTCGCTCGGGCACAGCGCGGGCGACGAGCTGCTGCGCACGGTCGCCGGCCGCCTCGCGGGCACCTGCCGCGACGGCGACGTCGTCGCCCGGCTCGGCGGCGACGAGTTCGTCGTCGTGGCTGCCGGGCTCGCCGAGGAGGGGGCGGTCCTGCTCGCCGAGCGCGTCCAGAAGGTCCTCGGCTCGCCGGTGGAGGTCTCCGGCCACGAGCTCGTGGTCAGCGCGAGCGTCGGGATCGTGGTGCACGACGGCGACGCGGCCGACGAGCGCGACGCCGAGGCGCTGCTGCGCGACGCGGACGTCTCGATGTACCGCGCCAAGGCCAAGGGCCGCGCCCGCGCCGTCGTCTGGAGCGTGGGCGCCGGCGAGACCGCGGTGGCCCGGCTGACCGTCGAGCAGGAGCTGCGCACCGCGCTCGAGGCCGGCCAGATCGCGGTGCACTACCAGCCGCAGGTCGAGCTCTCCACCGGCCGCGTCGTCGGCGTGGAGGCGCTGGCCCGGTGGGCGCACCCGACCCGCGGCCTGCTCGCGCCGGCGGCCTTCCTCGAGGTGGCCGACGACACCGGGCTCATCGTCGAGCTGGGCCGCCAGGTGCTGCACGCGTCCGCCCGGCAGGTCGCCGCATGGCGCAGCATCCCCGGCTGCGAGTCGCTCGCGCTGTCGGTCAACCTCAGCAGCCGCGAGCTGCTCGACCCGAGGCAGCTCGACGTCTCGCTCGACGTCCTGCGCGAGACCGGGCTGCCACCCGAGGCGCTGACGCTCGAGGTGCTCGAGAGCGTGCTGCTCGACGCGGAGGGCGCGGTGCTCGGCGCGCTCGCGTCGTACGTCGAGAACGGCGTCCACCTCGCGCTGGACGACTTCGGCACCGGTGCGTCCTCGCTGCTGCACCTGCGCCTCGTTCCGGTCGCCTCGGTGAAGATCGATCGCGCCTTCGTCCTCGGCCTCGGGCGGGACCGGCAGGACGAGGCGATCGTGCGCGCGCTGTGCTCGCTGACCGGCGACCTCGGCATGTCGTGCATCGCCGAGGGGGTCGAGGAGCAGGGCCAGCGCGACTGGCTCGTGGCGCAGGGCGTCAGCGTCGCGCAGGGCTACCTGCTGCACCGGCCGCTGCCCGCCGCGGCGCTCGAGGCGCTGCTGCGGTCGGGCCCTCCGAGGGGCGCCCGTGGGTAGCCTGGCGCCATGACGGCGCCTCCTGCACCCTTCGGCCGGGTGCTCACCGCGATGGTCACGCCGTTCACCTCCGACGGCGCGCTGGACCTCGACGGCGCGCAGCGGCTGGCCCGCCACCTGGTCGACAGCGGCAACGACGGTCTGGTGCTGAACGGCACCACAGGCGAGGCGCCGACGACCCGCGCCAAGGAGAAGTCGGACCTGATCCGCGCCGTCGTCGAGGCGGTCGGCGACCGGTGCAGCGTCGTGGCCGGCGTCGGCTCCAACGACACCGCGCACTCGGTGTCGATGGCCCGCGAGGCGGCCGCGGCCGGCGCGGACGGCGTCCTGGTCGTCACGCCGTACTACAACAAGCCGCCGCAGGCGGGCGTCGTCGCGCACGTGGAGGCCGTCGCGGACGCGACCGACCGCCCGGTGATGCTCTACGACATCCCCGGCCGCTCGGCGATCGCGATGGAGACCGAGACCATCGTCCGGCTGGCCGAGCACCCGCGGGTCGTTGCGATGAAGGACGCCAAGCTCGACCTCGAGGCCACCTCGTGGGTGCTGCAGCGCACCGACCTCGCCTACTACTCCGGGCAGGACGCCTACACGCTGCCGATCCTGTCGATCGGCGGCGTCGGGGTGGTCGGCACCAGCACCGCCTTCACCGCCGGCGGCACCGCCGCGATGTGCGCGGCGTACCTCGCCGGTGACGTCGACACCGCACGCGAGCACCACCGCCGGCTGCTGCCCGCGTTCACCGGGATCTTCCGCGCGCAGGGGACCATCCTGGTGAAGGCCGGGCTGCGCGAGCTGGGCCTGCCCGCCGGGCCGGTGCGGCTGCCGCTGGTGGACGCGACGCCGGAGCAGGTCGCCGTCCTGCGCGACGACCTGGCGCTCGCCGGCCTGTCGCTGGAGCGCGCCGCGTGAGCCACCCGCACCCCGAGCTCGGTCCGCCGCCACCGCTCGCCGACGGGGCGCTGCGCGTCGTCGCGCTCGGCGGCCTGGGCGAGATCGGCCGCAACATGACGGTCTTCGAGATCGCCGGGCGGCTGCTGATCGTCGACTGCGGGGTGCTGTTCCCCGAGGTGGACCAGCCCGGCATCGACCTGATCCTGCCGGACTTCTCCTACATCCGGGACCGGCTCGACGACGTCGAGGCCGTGGTGCTGACGCACGGCCACGAGGACCACCTCGGCGCCGTCCCGTACCTCCTGCGCGAGCGCCGGGACATCCCGATCCTGGGCAGCCGCTTCACGCTCGCGCTGCTCGCGGCCAAGCTGCGCGAGCACCGCATCGAGCCCGTCCTGCGGCCGGTCGCCGAGGAGGAGACGGCCCAGCTCGGCCCGTTCGCGCTGGAGTTCTTCGCGGTCAACCACTCGATCCCCGACGCCCTCGCCGTCGCGCTCAAGACGCAGGCCGGCGTCGTGCTGCACACCGGCGACTTCAAGATGGACCAGCTGCCGCTGGACGGGCGGCTCACCGACCTGGGCGGCTTCGCCCGGCTCGGCCGCGACGGCATCGACCTGCTGCTGTCGGACTCGACCAACGCCGAGGTCCCCGGCTTCGTGACGCCGGAGCGCGAGATCGGCCCCGTCGTCGACGAGGTCATGCGCACCTCGTCCGGCCGGGTCATCGTCGCCTGCTTCGCCTCGCACGTGCACCGCGTGCAGCAGGTCCTCGACGCCGCGCACGCGCACGGCCGCTCGGTCGCCTTCGTCGGCCGCTCGATGGTGCGCAACATGGGGGTGGCCCGCGACCTCGGCTACCTGCGCGTGCCCGACGGCCTCATGATCGACATGAAGGACGTCGAGCACCTGCCGGCCAGCAAGGTCGTGCTCGTCTCGACCGGCTCGCAGGGCGAGCCGCTGTCCGCGCTGTCGCGCATGGCGAACCGGTCGCACCACCAGATCCGGATCGAGGCCGAGGACACCGTCGTGCTGGCCTCGTCGCTGATCCCCGGCAACGAGAACGCCGTCTACCGGGTCATCAACGGGCTGTCCCGCTGGGGCGCCCGCGTGGTGCACAAGGGCGTTGCCAAGGTGCACGTCTCCGGGCACGCGCCGGCCGGCGAGCTGCTCTACCTGCTGAACGCGACCACGCCGAGCAACCTCATGCCGGTCCACGGCGAGTGGCGGCACCTGCGGGCGCACGCCGAGCTGGCCCGCCTCACGGGTGTGCCGCAGGAGCGGATCGTGCTGGCCGAGGACGGCGTCGTCGTCGACCTGGTCGACGGCAAGGCCGAGATCGTCGGGGCGGTGCCGTGCGGCTACGTCTTCGTCGACGGCCTCGAGGTCGGCGACGTCGGCGAGACGACGCTCAAGGACCGCCGGATCCTCGGCGACGAGGGCTTCATCTCGGTCACCCTCGCCGTCGACAGCGTCACCGGGAAGATCGCCGGGGGGCCGGACATCAGCGCCCGGGGCTTCACCGACGACCGTGCGGCCTTCGCCCCGGTGCGCGCCCTCATCGAGGAGGAGCTGGACCGCTCCGCCCGCGAGGGCGTCGCCGACGCGCACACCATCGCGCAGAACGTCCGGCGGATCGTCGGCCGCTGGGTCAACGACACCTACCGGCGGCGCCCGATGATCGTGCCGGTCGTCATCGAGGTCTGACCGGCGTGTCTGCTCCTGTGACGGCTGTGACGGGTGGTACCGGGCGGTAGCGTCCCGGCATGGCCAGCCGGACGACCACGCAGACCCGCCCGCGCAGCGGCAGCAGCGCGCGCCCGGCTGCGAAGAAGCCGCCTGCGAAGAGGCCGCCGAGCAAGGGCGCCGCCACCAGCACCCGGCGCGCGCCCGCGCCGAGGAAGCCGTCCGCGCTCGCCGCCGTCGTCCGCGGGATCGGCCTGCTGCTGCGCGCCTTCCTCCGCGCCGTCGTCGGGATCCTCAAGGTCAGCGCCCAGGCCCTCGGCAGCGCCAGCCGTGCCGCCGGCAGCGGCGCCCGCGAGATCGACCCGGCGCACCGCCGCGACGGCCTCGGCCTGCTGCTGCTCGCCCTCGCACTGGTCGCCGCGGGCGGCGCCTGGTGGCACGCCGGCGGTGCGGGCGCCAAGGTCGACGAGCTGCTCACCGCGGTGCTCGGCAAGGGCGCGCTGCTGCTGCCCGTGCTGCTCGCGTACGGCGCCTGGCGGGTGCTGCGCCACCCGGACGGCAAGGGCGGCCGCGGCCGGCTCGTCGTCGGCTGGCTGGCCCTCGCCCTCGGGGCTCTCGGCGTGCTGCACGTCGTCAGGGGCGACGCCCCCGGCGACGAGAAGGGCGGCCTGGTCGGCTTCCTGCTCGGCAGCCCGCTCGAGCAGGGCCTCACCGCCTGGCTCGCCGTGCCGGTGCTGCTGCTGCTGGCGGTCTTCGGGCTGCTGGTCGTCACCGCGACGCCGATCCACCAGGTGCCCGAGGCGCTCAAGGCGCTGCGCGACAAGGTGCTGCGCCGCTCGACGCCGCCCGAGGAGGCGCCGGCCGAGACGCCGGAGCCGCTCGAGCCGCTGCGCCGCCGCAGCCCGCGCCGCCGCGTCGGCGCGCTGACGCAGCAGGACACGCCCGAGGACGCCTCGCCGGTCGTGGTCGAGCCGGTCGCGCTGGCGCCCGACCCGGAGCCCGAGCCGGAGCCGGAGCCCAAGCCGTTCACCCCGCTGCCCAGGACCGCCGAGCAGCTGCAGCTCACGCCGGACGAGAGCGGCTACCAGCTGCCGCCGCCGGACCTGCTCGCCGCCGGTACGCCGCCCAAGAAGCGCAGCGCCGCCAACGACGAGGTCATCGAGGCGCTGACCGGGGTCCTGCAGGACTTCCAGGTCGACGCCACCGTCACCGGCTTCAGCCGCGGCCCGACGGTCACGCGGTACGAAGTAGAGCTCGGGCCGGCCGTGAAGGTCGAGCGGATCATCCAGCTGTCCCGCAACATCGCCTACGCGGTGAAGTCCCCGGACGTGCGGATCCTGTCGCCGATCCCCGGCAAGAGCGCGGTCGGCATCGAGATCCCGAACACCGACCGCGAGACGGTCAGCCTCGGCGACATCCTGCGCAGCAGCGTCGCCACCAACGACCACCACCCGATGCTCGTCGCGCTCGGCAAGGACATCGAGGGCGGCTACGTCTGCGCCAACATCGCCAAGACGCCGCACATCCTCATCGCCGGCGCGACCGGCGCCGGCAAGTCGGTGTGCATCAACTCGCTGCTCGTCAGCGTCCTGACGCGAGCCACGCCGGACGACGTCCGGATGGTGCTCATCGACCCGAAGCGCGTCGAGATGACGGCGTACGAGGGGATCCCGCACCTCATCACGCCGATCATCACGAACCCGAAGAAGGCCGCCGAGGCGCTGCAGTGGGTCGTGCGTGAGATGGACATGCGCTACGACGACCTGGCCGCGAGCGGCTTCCGCCACGTCGACGACTTCAACGCCGCGGTGCGCGCGGGGCAGCTGACCGCCCCGCCCGGCAGCGAGCGGGTCTACCGGCCGTACCCGTACCTCATGGTGATCATCGACGAGCTCGCCGACCTGATGATGGTCGCGCCGCGCGACGTCGAGGACTCGATCGTGCGCATCACCCAGCTGGCCCGCGCGGCCGGCATCCACCTCGTCATCGCCACGCAGCGGCCGAGCGTCGACGTCGTCACCGGCCTCATCAAGGCCAACGTGCCGAGCCGGCTGGCCTTCGCGACGAGCAGCGGGACCGACAGCAAGGTCATCCTCGACCAGCCCGGCGCGGAGAAGCTGATCGGCAAGGGGGACAGCCTGTTCCTGCCGATGGGTGCCAGCAAGCCGATGCGCATCCAGGGTGCACTCGTCACCGACGCCGAGGTCGCGGCGGTCGTCAAGCACTGCAAGGAGCAGCGCCAGCCGGCGTTCCGGGAGGACGTCGTCGTGACGCCGGCCAAGGAGCGCGAGGTCGACGAGGAGATCGGCGACGACCTGGACGTGCTGTGCCAGGCGGTCGAGCTGGTCGTCACGACGCAGTTCGGCAGCACGTCGATGCTGCAGCGCAAGCTGCGCGTCGGCTTCGCCAAGGCCGGCCGGCTGATGGACCTGATGGAGAGCCGCGGCATCGTCGGCCCGTCCGAGGGCAGCAAGGCGCGTGACGTGCTGATCCGCCCGGAGGAGCTGGAGAACGTGCTGGTCGTGCTCAAGGGCGGCGACCCGGTCGAGGTCTGACCCGCGCCGGTAGCCTGGGGTGATGCCCAGCCCACGCCGCGTGTCCATGGTGACGCTGGGCTGTGCGCGCAACGAGGTCGACTCCGAGGAGCTGGCCGGCCGGCTGGACGCCGCCGGCTGGGAGCTGTCCGATGAGGAGCCCGACGTCGTCGTCGTGAACACCTGCGGCTTCGTCGAGAGCGCCAAGAAGGACTCGATCGACACGCTGCTCGCGGCGCACGACACCGGCGCCAAGGTCGTCGCCGTCGGCTGCCTGGCGGAGCGGTACGGCGAGCAGCTCGCCGAGCAGCTGCCGGAGGCCGACGCCGTCCTCGGCTTCGACGCCTACGCCGGCCTGCCGGAGTCGCTGAGCAAGGTCCTGCAGGGGGAGCGACCGGCCAGCCACACTCCGGGCGACCGGCGCAAGCTGCTGCCGATCAGCCCGGTGGAGCGCGCCAAGGCCGTCGAGCCGGGGGCCATCGACATCGGCCTGCCGGGTCATGCCGGCGGCCCGACCGTCGTGCGCCGGCGCCTGGAGGACAGCCCGGTCGCGCCGCTCAAGCTGGCCAGCGGCTGCGACCGCCGGTGCGCCTTCTGCGCGATCCCGAGCTTCCGCGGGTCTTTCGTGTCGCGGCGGCCGAGCGACGTGATGGCCGAGGCGCGCTGGCTGGCCGAGCACGGCGTGCGCGAGCTGGTGCTGGTCAGCGAGAACAGCACGTCGTACGGCAAGGACCTCGGCGACCTGCGCCTGCTCGAGACGCTGCTCCCGGAGCTGGCCGCCCTCGACGGCGTCGAGCGGGTGCGGCTGTCCTACCTCCAGCCCGCCGAGATGCGGCCCGGCCTGGTCGAGGTGCTCACCAGCACCCCGGGTGTGGCGCCGTACTTCGACATGAGCTTCCAGCACAGCTCGCCGACGGTGCTGCGCCGGATGCGCCGCTTCGGCGGCACCGAGAGCTTCCTCGCGCTGCTCGACCAGATCCGCGCCGGCGACCCGACGGCCGCCGTGCGCAGCAACGTCATCGTCGGCTTCCCGGGCGAGACCGAGCAGGACGTGGAGGAGCTCGAGCGGTTCCTGGTCGCGGCGCGGCTCGACGCCGTCGGCGTGTTCGGCTACTCCGACGAGGACGGCACCGAGGCCGAGCACCTGCCCGACCACCTCCCGCAGGACGTCGTCGACGCCCGCGTCGCCCGGCTCACCGAGCTGGTCGAGGAGCTGACCAGCCAGCGGGCGGAGGAGCGCGTCGGGGAGCTCGTCGAGGTGCTGGTCGACGGCGTCTTCGACGGCGTGGCCGAGGGGCGCACCGCCGGGCAGGCCCCCGAGGTGGACGGCTCCACCACCCTCACCGGCCCGGGCAGTGACGTCCTGGCCGTCGGCGACCTGGTGCGGGCCCGCGTGGTCGGCACGGAGGGCGTCGACCTCGTCGCCGAGCTCGTCGAGCTGCACAGCCCGGCGCGCCGTCCCGCACTGGCGTGACCGACGCGGCGCCGCGGGTCAGCCCGTGGAACATCGCGAACTACCTCACCGTCCTGCGCCTGCTGCTCGTCCCGGTCTTCCTCGTGCTGCTGCTCGCCGAGGACGGCGGCAACGCGGGGCTGCGCCTGGGCGCCACCGCGGTCTTCCTGATCGCCGCGCTGACCGACCGCATCGACGGGCAGATCGCCCGCAGCCGCGGCCTGGTCACCTCGTTCGGCAAGCTGGTCGACCCGATCGCCGACAAGGCGCTCATCGGGGCCGCGCTGATCGGCCTGTCGGTGCTGGACGAGCTGCCGTGGTGGGTGACGGTGCTCGTGCTGGTCGCGCGAGGTCGGCGTCACCCTGCTGCGCTTCGTCGTCATCCGGCACGGCGTGATGCCGGCCGGTCGCGGCGGCAAGCTCAAGACCGTCCTGCAGACGGTGGCGATCGTGCTCTACCTGCTGCCGCTGCCCGGAGGGCTCCAGCCGGCGCTGCACGTCGTCATGGGCGCGGCCGTGCTCCTGACGCTGGTCACGGGCGTCGAGATCGTCCTCAAGGCACTCGTCCTGCGCACCACCTCGGAGCGGGCGGACATGAAGCGGCAGGCCCGCCCGTGAGGGCTGCGGTCGTGGCCGTCGGCGACGAGCTGCTGCTGGGCGACATCGTCAACGGCAACGCCGCCTGGCTCGGCGCGCAGCTCGCCGCCGTCGGCTGCCCCGTCGTGCACTCCAGCATGGTCGGCGACACGGTCGAGCGCATCGTCGTCGCGCTGCGCCGCGCGCTCGAGGACGCCGACGTCGTCGTCCTGACCGGCGGCCTCGGCCCCACCGTCGACGACCTCACCCGCGAGGCAGTGGCGCTCGTCGCGGACGCGCCGCTGGAGCGCCGCCCTGCGCTGGAGGCCTCCCTGCGCGAGCGCTTCGCGGCGTACGGCTACCGCGACCTGCCGGAGGCGGTCATGCAGCAGGCCGACGTGCCGCGCGGCGCCACCGCCCTCGACAACCCGGTCGGCAGTGCGCCCGGCCTGCGGGTGCAGGTGGGGGAGCAGGTCGTCTACGCGATGCCCGGCCCGCCGCACGAGCTGGCCGCGGTCATGGCCGCCGTGCTGCCCGAGCTCGCCGCGCACAGCGGGAGCGTCGTCGTGACCCGGACGCTGCACTGCGGCGGGCTCGGCGAGTCCGCGGTGGCCGAGCTGGTGCAGGCCGCGATCGAGGTGCCGGACGACGTCGCCCTGGCCTACCTCGCGGGCGGCGCTGTCGTGCGGGTGCGGCTGACGACGGCCGCGCCGACGACGGAGCAGGCCGACGAGGTCCTCCGGCCGCTGGTGGAGGCCGCCGCCGCCTCGCTCGGCGACGCGGTGTTCGGCCGCGACGACGACAGCCTGCCGGCCGTGGTGGTCCGGGCGCTGCAGCAGGCGGGCGCGACCGTCGCCGTGGCCGAGTCCCTCACCGCCGGCCTGGTGGGCGGCGCGCTGACCGAGGTGCCCGGCAGCAGCGCGGTCTTCCGCGGGGGCGTGCAGGTCTACGCGACCGACCTCAAGGCCTCGCTGGCCGGCGTGCCCGAGCCGGTGCTGGCCGAGCACGGCGCGGTGTCGCCGCAGACCGCCCAGGCGCTCGCGCAGGGCGTCCGCGAGCGGCTGGGCGCGACGTACGGCCTGGCCCTGACGGGCGTGGCCGGGCCCGACCCGCAGGAGGGGCACCCGCCGGGGACGCTGCACGTGGCCGTCGCCGCGCCGGACGGCGTGCAGGTCCGCAGCGTGCGCCTGCCGGGCGACCGACAGCGCGTCCGGCTGCTGGCCGTGAACGCCGGGCTCGACCTGCTCCGCCGGGTCCTCGCGGAAGAAGCGACCCCTCCGCTTCGCTGAGAGCAGAGGCGGCGCATGCCTGGCGGTTCGCGGGGCAGGCCGCCGACGAGTAACGTCGGGCAGGACGAGGGAGGTGGGGACGTGGCGGTTCTCCGCACGCTGCTGGGCGAGGCCCTGCGCACCACGCGCCTGTCCCAGGAGCGCACCCTGCGCGAGGTGTCCTCCGCCGCGCGGGTCAGCCTGGGCTACCTCTCCGAGGTGGAGCGGGGCCAGAAGGAGGCCTCCTCCGAGCTGCTGGCCAGCATCTGCCGCGCCCTTGGCGTCCGGCTGTCCGACGTGCTGCGCGACGTGAGCGAGAGCCTGTCGGTCCTCGAGCCGGTCCCGGACACCCTGCCGGCCGGCCTGCCGGCCCTCGAGCCGGTGGGCGCCGACGGCGCGACCGCCTCGCTGCGCACCAGCGTGCACGCCGTGCGCGACGTCGTCGCGGCCTGATCCCCCTGCTCGTGAGCGCGTCCGACGCGCCCCAGCGCAAGCCCGGCCTGCGCACCCGGTCCGGCAACGCGATGCTGCGCACCCGCACGGCCATCCTCGACGCGGCCGAGCGCTGCGTGGCCAGCGGTGGCGTCCGGCGCACCACGATGAGCGAGGTCGCGGCCACCGGCGGGGTCGCGAAGGCCACCCTCTACAACCACTTCCGCACCAAGGACGACGTCCTGGCCGCGCTCGTCGAGGCACGGGTCGCCGCGCTGGCCGCCACCTGCGCCGGCCTGCCCGTGGCCGACGCGCTGGAGCACGTCGCGGCCGTGCTGAGGGAGTCGGCAGCGCTGCGACGGGTCGCCACGGAGGAGCCGGCGCTGCTCGCACCGCTCGCCGTGCCGGGAGAGAGCCGCGGCTGGGACGCGGCCCGCACCGCCGTCGCCGGCGTCGTGGGCGAGGCGGCCGCCGAGCTGGTGCTGCGCTGGCTGCTCAGCCAGCTGCTCTGGCCGGCCGCGCCGGGCGCCGGTGCGCAGGTCGCCGCCGCCGTCGCCGCCGCCGTCGCACCGGGGGCGTCACCCGTGCCCGCGCAGGGCAGGCCGGAGGGGAGCGCCGGGCTGGGCTGGCCCGCCGGACCTGACAGACTGCCTCCCAGGTAGAACCGAGCGGATCGAGGAGCACCGAGATGGCCAACCCCTTCGTCAAGGGCTGGAAGTACTTCATGGCGCTGCTGTCCGGCAAGCTGGACGAGCACAGCGACCCGAAGATCCAGATCCAGCAGGCGATCGAGGAGGCGCAGCGCTCCCACCAGATGCTCACGCAGCAGGCGGCTGCCGTCATCGGCAACCAGCGCCAGCTGGAGATGAAGCTGGCCCGCCAGATGAGCGAGGTGGAGAAGCTGCAGGGCTCCGCCCGCCAGGCGCTCGTGCTGGCCGACCAGGCCCGCGCCGCCGGAGACGAGGCCAAGGCCCAGCAGTACGAGCAGACGGCGAACACCTTCGCCACGCAGCTCGTGGCCGCCGAGCAGTCGATGGAGGACCTGAAGAGCCTGCACGACCAGGCGCTGCAGGCCGCCCAGCAGGCCAAGAAGGCCGTCGAGCAGAACGCCCAGACCGTGCAGGCCAAGCTGGCGGAGCGCTCGCAGCTGCTCACCCAGCTCGAGCAGGCCAAGATGCAGGAGCAGGTCTCCGCGAGCCTGTCCAGCATGAGCGAGCTGTCCGCGCCGGGCACCACGCCGAACCTCAACGAGGTCCGCGACAAGATCGAGGCGCGCTACGCCAAGGCCCTCGGCACCGCCGAGCTCGCCCAGAACAGCGTCGAGGGGCGCATGCGCGAGGTGCAGCAGTCCTCGCTGGAGATGGCCGGCGCCTCCCGCCTGGACCAGATCCGGGCCAGCATGTCCGGCAGCCAGCTGGCCGCGCCCCCGGCCGCGGCTGCTCCTCCGCTGACCTCCGGCACCCCGGCCGCCGCCCCGGTCGTCGACGCGGACGCGGACGCGGACAAGGCCCCCTAGCGCGTGGGGCAGGGCGGCGACCGCCAGCTCGCCAGGCGGCTGCACCGCGACGCGCGGGCTGCTGCCAAGGCGCAGCTGCGAGCGGAGCTCGCCCGCGCCCGGGAGGTGTCCCGCCGCGAAAGGCGGCTGCGGCGCGCCCGCGAGCGGCTGCCGCGGCAGGCGGTGCTGACGCTCGGGGCGGCGCTGGCGACGGTGCCCGTCGACGGCTTCTGGGCCTGGGTCCTGGCTGGTGCTGCTGTCAGCACGGGCGTCGGGGCGGTCCGCTCCGTCGGCGTCCTGCGCAGCCCGGAGCCGCCGCCGCTCCCGGCGCTGCCCGCGCTGCCGGCCGTGCCGATGCCGCCGCCCCCGCACAGCACGGCCTTCCCGGCCGTCCGGCGGCTGGAGGCGGTGCGCGAGGAGCTGCGCCGGCTCGTCCCGCTCGTCGCCCCCGGGGGTCGTGAGGCCGCCGAGGAGGCGTGGCAGGCCGCGTCCGAAGCCGACACGGCGCTGCGCTGGCAGGCCGCCCGGCTGGCCGCCGTCGAGCCGCACCGGGGCCCGGACGCCGAGCTGCTGCGGGCGCTCGAGGACGGCGTCGGGTGCCAGGAGCGGCTGGTGCTCGCCGTCGCCGACCTGGTCGCCGCGAGCGCCGACCCGCACGCCACCCTGCGGCTGCAGGACGCCACCGACCGGCTGCACGGCCTCGCGGAGGGCTTGCGCGAGGTCCGCTGAGGGCGGGCGGGCGCCCTGGCGGAGGCCTCGACGACGGCCCACGGCGCGTTCCGGTGGACCAGCGGGCAGGCGTTCACGTCGACGGAGGTCGGGGCAGGGACGGGGGCATGACTCCTGCCGTGCCGACCACCACCGCCGCCCTGCCCGCCGGGGGCTCCATGCCGCTGCTGGGCTTCGGGACCTGGCAGCTCAAGGGCGCCGAGGCGCAGCAGGCCTGCGAGGCCGCGCTCGAGGCCGGCTACCGGCACCTCGACACCGCCACCATCTACGGCAACGAGCGCGAGGTCGGCGCCGCGCTGAAGGCCGCCGGCAGCGACGGCGTGTTCGTCACGACCAAGTGCCCGCCGGACGACCAGGACCGGGCGCGCGAGGTGCTCGAGCAGTCGCTGGAGGCGCTCGGCCTGGACAGCGTCGACCTGTGGCTCGTGCACTGGCCGCCGAACGACGCCGTGAAGATGTGGCAGGCCTTCGTGCAGGCGCAGTCCGACGGGCTCGCGAAGGACGTCGGCGTCAGCAACTTCTCGCTCGCCCAGCTCGACGAGCTGGAGCAGGCCACCGGCGTGAAGCCCGCGGTGAACCAGATCAAGTGGAGCCCGCTGCTGTACGACCGCGCCGTCGAGGACGGCCACCGCGAGCGCGGGATCGTGCTCGAGGGCTACAGCGGCCTGAAGGGCGGCACCCTGGAGAACGACGTCATCACCGGGGTCGCCGACCGCCTCGGTCGCACGCCGGCGCAGGTCATCAACCGCTGGCACCTCGAGCACAGCGTCGTCACGATCCCGAAGTCCACGAACCCGGAGCGCATCCGCAGCAACGCCGACCTCGACGGCTTCTCGCTCAGCCCGGACGACCTGGCCGCGATCGACGCGCTCGGCGGCTAGGGCGTGTAGCGGGTCCGGCCGAGCGGCCGGTCCCTGCGCGACGACGGCGGCTTCGGCGCGGGCGCGGGCCCGAGCTGGCAGCGCGGGCACCAGTAGGTCAGCCGGGCGTACGGCGCCGCCCCCTGCTCGGCGACCAGGATCCGCGTCCCGCACCGGCGGCAGGGCTTGCCGCCGCGCTCGAACACCCAGTGGTGCTCGCCGTTGCGCAACGACCCGGTCGTCGCCTGCTCCCAGTGACCGCGGTTGGCGAGCATGAGCCGGCGACCCTTCTCCACCAGCCCGGGCAGGTCCGGCACGTCCGCGACCGTCACCCATGGCGTGAGGCCGCGGACGAACAGCACCTCGGTGCGGTAGAGGTTCCCGAGCCCCGCGACCAGCCGCTGGTCGAGCAGCGCCATGCCGATCTCGCGGTCCGGTTGCGCGCGCAGGTTGCCCACCGCGACCTCGAGGTCCCAGTCGTGGGCGAGCACGTCGGGGCCGAGGTGCCCGACCGCGTCGGCCTCGTCCTCGACCAGCTCGACGACCGGCAGGCGGTAGCCGACGGCCTGCCAGGCGCGGTTCTCCAGCACGACGCGCACCTGCCAGGCCGGACCGCCCTGCCAGCGGTCGCCGGGCCGGTAGAGGTGCCAGGAGCCGTCCATCCGGAAGTGCGTGTGCAGCGAGAGCCCGGAGGACAGTCGGGTCAGCATGTGCTTGCCGCGCGGCACGACCGCGAGCACCGTCTGCCCGGACAGGTCGACCGTGGCCAGCTGCGGCACGCGGAAGTCGCTGCGGGTCAGCACCTCTCCGGCCAGCGCCTCGTGCATCCGCTTCGCGGCGAGCCAGACGGTGTCGCCCTCAGGCACGGCTGAACGCGGACGCGTACGACGTCGTCCCGACCTGGCCCTCGTGCTCGACGTCGCCGGACATGCTGCGCGCGCGCAGCCGCGAGCGGAGCACCGTGACCACCTGGCCGACCTCGGGCTGCATGCCGCTCATCTTCCCCGCGCGTAGCCGGGCCGACCGGACATCCGCTTGGTGCGCGAGCCGAACGACTCCTCGTTCACCCCGCGCCGCAGCCCCGGCCGGGTCGGGCGCTGCTCGAGCGACGGGAACGGGCCGGGCTGGCAGGAAGGGCACCACCAGGTCTCGCGGGAGTACGGCGTCCCGGTCACGCTGTCGCGGAACATCACCGGCGTGCGGCACCGCCGGCACGGCCGCTCGGCCCGCCCGTAGACCCAGTGGGTCATGCCGCGGCGGGTGTCGCCGGTGGTGACCTGCCCCGGGTGCTCGAGCGAGTGGCGCATCATCCTGCGGGCCAGCGAGACCACGGCGTGCAGGTCGACGTCGCGGACCGGCGTCCACGGCGAGTGCCCGCGCAGGTAGCAGGTCTCGACAGCCCAGAGGTTGCCGATGCCGGCCAGGTTCTTCTGGTCGAGCAGCGCCTCCACCAGCGGCCGGCCCGGGTCGCGCAGCAGGTTCGCGACCGCGCGGTCCTCGTCCCAGGTCGGACCCAGGACGTCCGGGCCGAGGTGCCCGACGACGCGGTCCTCGTGCTCGGTCTCGACCAGCTCGAGCACGGGCATGCGCAGCGCGTACGCCGTCGGCCCGTCGGTCTGCAGGACGAGCCGCACCTCGTCGTCGAAGGTCCGCGGCAGCACCTTGCCCGAGCCCACGACCTGCCAGGCGCCGTCCATCTCGAAGTGGGTGTGCAGCGTCAGGCCGCCGCTGAAGCGCGTCAGCATGTGCTTGCCGTACGACTCGAACGCGGTGATCTGCCGCCCGGACAGGTCGGCCGTCGCGTGCTGCGGGACGCGGAAGTCGCTGCGCACGACGGTGCGGCCGACGAGCTGCTCGCGCATCCGCTGCGCGGCCTTCCAGACGCTGTCACCTTCGGGCACGGCTCCATCGTCCCCTGGTCAGGCGTCCGGCGCGCTGTCGGCGAGCACCGGCCGCCCCTCCTGGCGGCCGAGGGCGACGTTCAGCGCGGCGGCGGCCAGCACGCCCGCCGCACCGAAGGCGAACACCGCGGGCGTGCCGGCGCGGGAGGCGAGCAGCCCTGCCAGGACCGAGCCGACGCCGACGAAGACGTCGTAGAACGCGACCAGCGCGCCGAGGGCGGCCCCGCGCTCGCCGGCCGGCACCCGCCCGGCGACCAGCGTGGCCAGCGCCGGGAACGGCAGGCAGTAGCCCAGGCCGATGAGCGCGGCGGCGGTGCCTGCGACGGCGGTGCTGCTCGTCGCACCGATGACGAGCAGCCCGGCCGCCATCGCGACCAGGCCGTACGGGAGGGTCCGCAGGATCCCGACCCGCGCCGCCAGCGGCACCACGAGCAGCCGTCCGGCCAGCACTGCGACGGAGAAGCAGGTCAGCGCGACGGCGCCGCGCGCACCGCGGTCGTCGAGGTGCACGACGAGGAAGCCGACGATCACGGCGTACCCGAGGTTGCCGAGGCCGAGCGCGATCCCGGGCAGCGCCACGCCGCGGGGGAGCAGGGCGCGCAGGCCGCGTGCCGGGGTCGCGGCCTCGACCGGCGTCTCCGCGAGCCCGGCGGTCAGCAGCAGCCCGGCCGCTGCGCCGAGCAGGACCAGCAGGCCGACCTGCCGCAGGTCGAGCACGGCGCCGAGCAGCGGGCCGACGGCGTAGCCGCCCCAGATGCCGCCGCCGAGCAGCCCCAGCGCCTGCGGCCGGCGGTGCTCCGGCGTCCGGTCCAGGACGTACGCCGACGCCGCCGTGTAGAGCACCGCGTCGGCGAGGCCGTGCAGCCCGCGGGCGGCCGCCAGGACCCCCACGGTCGGCGGCAGCAGGAGCAGCACGCCGGTGACCGCCGAGACGCCGAGCCCGGCGCGCAGCGTGAGCACCCGGCCGCGCCGGTCCGTCAGCCGCCCGGCCAGGAAGCGGCCGAGCAGCGCGGCGAAGGGGAAGACGCCGAGCACGACGCCGAGCGAGGTCGGACCGCCGCCCGCCGCGCGCACCGCGCCCGGGAGCACCGGCAGCGAGGCGCCGACACCGATGAAGAAGACGAGCATCACGGCGACGACCGGCAGGGCGCCGGTCTGCCGCGAGGTCGTCGTCACGCGCCCACCCTGCCCGACCGGAAACCGGTGGCACCCGTGGCTAGCGTCGAGGCGTGCTCACCGTCCTGCGCTCGCGCGAGTTCCGCCTGCTGTGGCTGGGGCAGTCCGCGAGCGTCATCGGCGACGCGCTCGTGCTCGTGGCCGTCGGGCTGTACGTCACCCGGCTGACCGGCGACGCCGGCGACGTCGGCGTCGTGCTGGGCGCGTACTCCCTGCCGCTGGTGGCCTTCGTGCTGCTGGGCGGCGTCGTCGCCGACCGGCTGCCGCGACAGCAGGTGATGATCGCCAGCGACCTGGTCCGGTGCGTGCTGCACGCGACGCTCGCCGTCCTCATCCTCACCGGAGCGGTGCAGGTCTGGCACATGGTCGTGATCGGTGCGCTGTTCGGGACGGCCGAGGCGTTCTTCCGCCCGGCCTACACCGGGCTGGTCCCGCAGACCGTGCGCGAGGAGCAGATCCAGCCGGCGCAGGCGCTGTCCGGCGTGAGCATGCAGGTGGCCGAGATCGTCGGGCCGGCGCTGGCGACCGGGCTGGTGCTGGCCGTCGGCGGTGCGGCGGCGTTCGCGGTCGACGCGGCGACGTTCGCCTTCTCCGCGGTGCTGCTCACCCGGCTGCGACCGCGCGAGCGCGGGGAGCGCGGCGGGCAGGCGACGGTCCTCGTCGAGCTGCGCGAGGGGTGGGTCGCCGTGCGCGAGCGGGCCTGGGTGTGGGCGACGGTGTCGGCGTTCAGCGTCTCGCTGGTGCTCGCGATCGCGCCGTTCTTCGTGCTGGGCGCGGCGCTCGCCGAGGACGTCTACGGCAGCGACGCGGTCTACGGGCTGAGCAACGCCGCGTGGGGCGTCGGCACCGTGACCGGCGCGATCGCCGGCTCCCGGTGGAAGCCGCACCGGCCGATGCTCGCTGCCGTCCTGTGCGCGGTGCCGTGGCCGCTGGTCATCGCGGTCTACGGCGTCGGCCCGCCGGTCGCGGTGCTCTACGCGTCGATGGCCGTCGGCGGCGTGGGCATCGGGCTGTTCGCCGTGTGGTGGGAGACCGCGCTCGCGCAGCGCATCCCGCCGCACCTGCTGTCCCGGGTCAGCGCCTGGGACTGGATGGGGTCCCTGGCGCTGCTGCCGGTCGGCTACCTGCTCGCCGGACCGGTCGCCGACCGGCTCGGGCAGCAGGAGGTGATGGTCGGCGGCGGGCTGCTCGGCACGCTGGTGATGGCGCTCGCGCTGCTGCCGCGCTCGACGCGCGAGCTGCAGCGGTGGGACGACGCGCCGCCGGCCACTGCCGTGGTGCAGGCCGCCGTCCCCGTCGCGCCCTAGCCGCTCAGGCGGAGCTGGTCGCGGACGGCACCGCCGACCCGCCCTGCGGCGCGGGCCGCATCAGCTCGATGAGCGCGTCCCGGTCGGCCCTGCCCGGCAGCGCCCACTCGGCCGGGTACCCGGTCAGCACGCTGCCGCTCTGCCACTCGCCGTTGCCGCCGAGCATCTCCAGGTCGTCGGTCGTGAGGAAGGCCGGGTGGTCGTGGCCCGCGGCCTGCGAGACCTTCAGCAGGTCGCGGCGCAGGGTCTTCACGTAGTTCGCGCACCGCACGGACTTCAGCGTCGGGTCCAGGCCGCGCTCGAGCCGCTTGCTCTGCGTGGCGACGCCGGTCGGGCAGTGGTCGGTGTGGCACTTCTTGGCCTGGATGCAGCCGATCGCCAGCATCGGCTCGCGCGCGGTGTGCAGCAGGTCGGCGCCCATCGCCATCGCGAGAGCTGTTCTCCCGCTTGCTGCCGGCGTACACCCAGCGTCGCGCTTCGCGGTTGAAGGGCCGCTCGTCGTTGTCGCCCGCGACGAGGTACTGCTGCAGCTCCGGCCCGATCTTCTCGAGCAGGTACCGGAACCGCCCGACCAACGGGGAGTTGCGGCGGATGGTGTGAGCCCTCTGCGTCGCGTCGTGGACGGCGAGGCCGAGCAGCACGAGCAGGACGAGTCCGAGGACGAGCAGCCAGGGCATGCGGGCCGCCTGCCCGATGGGGAGCCACCTCGGGCGAGGGACCAGACATCTGGGGCAGCGTCGGGCAGAACGTCGTGCGATTGCAGCAACCTGCCTCGCACGCGCAGCAGCGGCGCCTACGGTCCGGGGGACATGCCCCTTCGTCGACAGGACGTGCACGTGCTCCAGCGCCTCAAGACCACCTCCGGCGCCCTTGCCGGGCTCGCCGTCCTCGCCGTCGCGGTCGCGGCACCGGCTCTCGCGATCACGGGAGGGAGTGAGGACACCGCCAACACCTACTCCAACGTGGGGATGCTCGTCTTCTACGGCGATGACGGCTTCCGCTACCGCTGCTCCGGCACGCTCGTCGCCCCGACGATCGTGCTCACCGCTGCGCACTGCACGGACGGCACGCGCGGCAAGACCCTGGTCACCTTCGACCAGGACATCGCCCGACAGGCGCCCTCAGGCCTGCCGAAGGCGGCTGACGCCACCGAGGCCGGGACCTCTGCCGGCGGTTTCGCCTCGGCGCCCACGACGAACGCGCACACGTACTACGCGGGGAAGGCCGAGACGCACCCCGGGTACAGCGACTTCACGGACATGAAGAACTGGAACGACGTGGGCGTCATCCGGCTCGAGGAGACCCCCGCCGGCCCGACGCCGGCATCGCTCGCGCCGTCGAAGTACCTCGACAGGTTCGCGCAGCCGACGTTGAACAAGACGACGGTGACTCTCGTCGGCTACGGCACCGAGGTGCGCAAGCCCGACTCCGGCCCGCAGAAGCCGACGCCGCAGAGCTACCCGATCGTGCGCCGCTTCACCGACGAGGTCGGGCAGAAGCTGACCCCGCAGATCCTGCAGACCAACGGCAACGAGCACGACACCCGCGCGCGGCGGCGGCACCTGCTTCGGCGACTCGGGCGGCCCGTCCTTCAAGAACGGCTACGTCACGACGGTGACGAGCTACGGCTACACGAGCAACTGCCGCTACCTCGGCGGACTGCAGCGGGTGGACATCCCGGTCGTGCAGAGCTGGCTCGCGACCTTCGGTGTACTCGCGGCGAAGTAGCCGTGCGCGACGACGGCGCCCTGGTGAGGCTGGGGCGCCGTCGTCGTGCCAGGGTGCCCGCATGGAGCACCTGCTGCTGGAGTACGCGCTCGCCGAGGACTACCTGGAGCGGCGGGCCGCGCTGCGCGAGGAGCACCTCGGCCTCGCTCGCGCCGCGCACGAGCGCGGGGAGCTGCTGCTGGCCGGCGCGCTGCCCGACCCGTACGACCGGGCCCTGCTCGTCTGGCGGGCCCCGCTCGAGGTGGTGGAGGCCTTCGCCGCGAGCGACCCGTACGTGCTGCACGGTCTCGTGACGCGCTGGAGCGTGCGGGCCTGGACAGTCGTGGTGGGGAGCCTGTAACGTACAACAACATGGTTGTACGTCAGCTGGACCAGGACGAGGTGGACCGGGTCTTCGGCGCCCTCGCCGACCGGACCCGGCGCGACATCGTCGTGCGGGTGCTGGCCGGGGAGGCGTCGGTGTCCGCGCTCGCCGAGGGCTACGCGATGTCGTTCGCCGCGGTGCAGAAGCACGTGGCGGTGCTGGAGCGCGCCGGCCTGGTCAGCAAGGCGCGGTCGGGCCGGGAGCGGCTCGTGCGCGGCGACGTCGACACGATCCGGGCAGCCGCACGGCTGCTCGACGAGTACGAGGAGGTCTGGCGCGGCCGCATCGGCCGGCTCGACCAGCTCCTCGCCGAGGACCAGGAGACGTAGATGCCCGTCGTGCACAGCAGCAAGGACCCCGAGGGCCTCGCCCTCGTCATCGTCAGCGAGCTGGCCGCTCCGCCGGAGCGGGTGTGGCAGGTGTGGGTCGACCCGCGCCAGCTCGAGCGCTGGTGGGGGCCGCCGACCTGGCCGGCCACCTTCGAGGAGCACGAGCCGGTCGTGGGCGGGCGGTCCAGCTACTACATGACCGGCCCGGACGGCACCAAGGCGCGCGGCTGGTGGCGCTTCGTCGCGCTGGACGAGCCGCGCTCGCTCGAGCTCGAGGACGGCTTCTCCGACGAGAGCGGTGAGCCGAACGACGCCATGCCCCGCATCGGGATGACGGTGGAGCTGGCGCCGTCGGAGACGGGAACCCGCATGACGGTGACGTCCCGCTGCGCCACGACCGACCAGCTGCAGCGCCTGCTCGACATGGGGATGCTCGAGGGCTTCACCCAGGCCACGGAGCAGCTCGACGCCCTGCTGGCTGCCGGCTAGGCGGGGCCGGATCCAGTGCGGTGATCAACGCCAGGCTTGCGCACTCTTCCGCAGGCGTGGGAGGTGCGGAAGCCCGGCGTTGATCACCGGGAGCGTGCCGGCTAGGCCCGCAGGCGGAGCCCGCGCGGCGTCGGGCGGAAGCCCGCGGCCTCCAGCGCGAGGCCGAGCGGTGAGGTGAGCGCGGCCTCCCCGTCGGCCTTGGTGACGGTCAGCTTGCCGAGCGCCCCGTCGCGCACCGCGAGCGCCAGCGCGTCCACGGCGGGACCGAGGCAGGTGTCGTCGTCCCTGAAGGACAGCAGCGTCTTGCCGCCGCGCTCGACGTAGAGCACGCACGCGCCGTCGACCAGCACCACGAGCGCTCCTGCCTTGCGCGCGGGCTTGTGGCCGCCCTCGCCCTGCGTCTCGGGCCAGCCGAGCGCGGCGCCGTACGGGTTGGCGGGGTCGGTGGCGGCGAGCACCACGGCGCGCGCCTCATCACGCCGCTTGCGCTGGCGCTGGGCGTACGGCGACTGGTCCCAGCCGCCGGGCACCGGCGTCTCCCACAGCGGCTCGTCGGTCGACGGCTGCGCCGCGGCGAGCGCGCGCATCCGGTCGACGGCGCCCGGGGCGGCGAACTGCGCGGCGCCGAGCCCTCCACGAAGTAGCCGCGGCGGACCCGGCCGGCCTCCTCGAACGCCTTGAGGACGGCGTAGACGGCGGCGAAGCCGCCCGGGGCACGCTCGGCCATGACGGCGCCGCGGGTGACGACGCCGTGTCGGTCGAGCAGCGCCTCGGCGAGCGCGTGCGTGCGCCGCGTGGTGTCGGTGTCCCGGTCCGGGAGCCGGCTCCAGCGGCCGGCCACGGTCGGCGGGCCGGTGCGGGTCGGCATGACCGGGCGGCCGTACCGCGACCGCTGGCGCACCGGCGCGCGCTTCTGCGAGTGCGCCGTCCTGCCGCTGCCGAGCAGGGCGCGCAGCGGGCCGAGGGTGTCGTTGGTCAGGTGGCCGGCCCACACCAGGTCCCACAGCGGCGTTCTGCAGCGAGGTGTCGTCCAGCGACTCGCAGCGGTCCGACAGCTGGCGGAAGAACAGCGCCTGGCCGCCGTCGAGGACCTCCAGCACCTTCTCGTGCAGCGGCGTCATCGTCGTCTCGAGCGGCGGCGGGAGCAGCAGGTCGGCGGTGTCGGCGAGCTGCAGCGAGACCCACCCGTCGTTGCCGGGCAGCGAGCCCTGCCCAGCCCACAGCACCTCGCCGGAGGCGGTCAGCTCGTCGAGCATCGAGGCGGTGTAGCCGGTCACGCGGGACGGCAGCACCAGCGTCTCGAGCGCGGAGGCCGGGACGGTCGCGCCCTGCAGCTGCTCGATCGCGCGGATCAGCCCGTCGAGCCCGCGGCCGTTGCCGACCGAGATGCCCTGCCACTGCGGGAGGAACCGCGCGAGGGCGTCCGGCGGGACCGGCTCGACCTCCTTGCGCAGCTTGGCCAGCGACCGCCGGCGCAGCGAGCGCAGCACCTCGGCGTCGCACCACTCCAGGCCGGTGCCGCCGGGGCGGAACTCGCCGTGCACGACCCGCCCGCTGGTGGCCAGACGAGCGAGAGCGCCGTCCACGACGGCGGTCCCGAAGCCGAAGCGCGCCGCGACGTCGGCCGGGTGGAACGGCCCGTGCGTGCGGGCGTAGCGCGAGACGAGGTCGCCGACCGGGTCCTTCACCGGCTCGAGGAACGCCTCCGCGACGCCGACCGGCAGCGCAGCGCCGAGCGCGTCGCGCAGCCGCCCGGCGTCCTCGACCGCGACCCACCGCTCCTCGCCGGCGATGCGCACGCGCAGCGCCCGGCGCTGCCCCTCGAGCTCGACCAGCCAGTCGGCCTGCCCGCCGCGGGCCGCGACCTCGGCGGTCGTCAGGTCGCCGAGCATCCGCAGCAGGTCGGCGACGCCCTCGAGGTCCTTGGCGCGGCGCTCCTCGGCGAGCCGCTGGATCTCGCGCTCCACCTCGTCGAGGGCGTCCGCGTCGATGAGCTCGCGCAGCTCGGCCTGGCCCAGGAGCTCGGCGAGCAGGGCGGAGTCGAGCGAGAGGGCCTGGGCCCGGCGCTCGGCCAGCGGCGCGTCGCCCTCGTACATGAACGCGCCGATGTAGCCGAACAGCAGCGAGCGCGCGAACGGCGACGGCTGCTGCGTCTCCACCTCGACCAGGCGCACCTTGCGCGCCTCGACGTCCTTCATCAGCTGGACCAGCCCGGGCACGTCGAAGACGTCCTGCAGCACCTCGCGCATCGTCTCGAGGACGACCGGGAAGCTGCCGTACTGCGACGCGACGGCCAGCAGCTGGGCGCTCCGCTGGCGCTGCTGCCACAGGGGCGTCCGGCGGGTCGGGTTGCGGCGGGGGAGCAGCAGCGCGCGCGCGGCGCACTCGCGGAACCGACTGGCGAACAAGGCGGATCCGCCGACCTCGGCCTGCACCGCCGGCTCGACGTCCTCGGGGGCGAAGACGGCGACCGAGCCGTTCGGCGCCTCCTCGGTCTCGGGCAGCCGCAGCACGATGCCGTCGTCGGAGTGCATCGACTGCACGTCGACGCCGTACGTCTCGCGCAGCCGTGCGGAGAGGGCGAGCGCCCACGGCTGGTTCACCTGTGCGCCGAACGGCGAGTGGATCGCCAGGCGCCAGTCGCCCAGCTCGTCGCGGAACCGCTCGACGAGGATCGTCCGGTCGTCGGGCAGCGCGCCGGTGGCCTCGCGCTGCTCGGCCAGGTAGGCGAGCAGGTTGGTGCTGGCGCTGGCGTCAAGACCGGCTTCCTGCAGGCGCTTCTCGGCCTCTTCGGGGGTGCTCGCTGACACCTCGCGGAGGAAGGCGCCGAGCGCACGGCCGAGCTCGACGGGCCGACCGGGGGCGTCGCCGTGCCAGTACGGCATGCGGCCGGGCTGGCCCGGCGCGGGCGTGACGAGGACGCGGTCGTGGGTGATGTCCTCGATGCGCCAGGCGGACGAGCCGAGCAGGAAGACGTCGCCGACGCGCGACTCGTAGACCATCTCCTCGTCGAGCTCGCCGACGCGGGACCCCTTGTCGCCCACCAGGAAGACGCCGAACATGCCGCGGTCCGGGATGGTGCCCCCGGAGGTGACGGCGAGGCGCTGCGCGCCGGGGCGGCCGGCCAGCGTGCCGGTCACGCGGTCCCAGGTGATGCGCGGCCGGAGCTCGGCGAAGTCGTCGCTCGGGTAGCGGCCGGACAGCATGTCCAGCACCGCCTCGAGCGCGCTCTGCGGCAGCGACGCGAACGGTGCGGCCCGGCGCACCACCGCGGCGAGGTCCTCGACCTGCCACGACTCCAGCGCGCACATCGCCACGACCTGCTGGGCCAGCACGTCGAGCGGGTTGCGCGGGTAGGTCGTCGCCTCGATGCCGCCGTCGAGCATCCGCTCCGCGACGACCGCGCACTGCACGAGGTCGCCGCGGTACTTGGGCAGGATGATCCCGCGGCTGATCGCCCCGACCTGGTGGCCGGCGCGGCCGACGCGCTGCAGGCCGCTGGCGACGGACGGCGGCGACTCGACCTGCACGACGAGGTCGACGGCGCCCATGTCGATGCCGAGCTCGAGGGACGACGTCGCGACGACCGCGGGCAGGCGCCCGGACTTCAGCGCCTCCTCGATCTGCATGCGCTGCTCGCGGGAGACCGACCCGTGGTGGGCGCGGGCGATCTCGACCATGCCGGGCGCCTCGGCGCCGTGCCCGTTGCCCCAGCCCGCTGCTCCTGGCCTCCCGCCCGCCGACCCGACGCCCACGCCGCCCTGCCCCGGGTGCTGCGCCGGCCCGCGCACGAAGGAGAGCCCGTCCGGCCTCACGCCGGAGCTGCCGAGCGGGCGGTCCAGGTCGACCGGCTCCACCTCGGGCGTCGGGTAGAGCCGCTCCGTCGCGATCTCGTTGAGCCGGCTGGTCAGCCGCTCGGCCTGCCGGCGGCTGTTGCTGAAGACGATCGTCGCGCGGTGCTGCTCGACGAGGTCGACGATCCGCTCCTCGATCGCCGGCCAGATGGAGGCGGTCGGCGCCGCGCCCGCCGCGGAACCGCCTCGTACCGGCCCGGTCTGCTCGCCCAGCGCCGCCATGTCCTCGACCGGGACGACGACCTGCACCTCGATGGTCTTGGTGCTCGGCGGCTGCACGACGACGACCTCGCGGGTGCCGCCGAGGAAGCGCGCCACCTCGTCGATCGGCCGCACCGTGGCGGACAGCCCGATGCGCTGGGCCGGCTTGTCGAGCAGCTCGTCGAGGCGCTCGAGCGACAGCGCGAGGTGCGCGCCGCGCTTCGTGCCGCTGACCGCGTGCACCTCGTCGACGATGACCGTCTCGACGCCGCGCAACGACTCGCGCGCGGCGGAGGTGAGCACGAGGAACAGCGACTCCGGGGTCGTGATGAACACGTCCGGCGGCACCTTGTTGAAGCGCCGCCGCTCGTCGGCGGGGGTGTCGCCGGAGCGGATGCCGACCTGCAGGTCGGGGATCGGCAGGTCGAGCCGCTGCGAGGCCTGCCGGATGCCGGTGAGCGGCGCGCGCAGGTTGCGCTCCACGTCGACCGCGAGCGCCTTGAGCGGGCTGACGTACAGCACCCGGCAGCGGTGCCGGGGCTCCTCGGGAGGCGGCGTGGAGGCCAGCCGGTCCAGCGACCACAGGAACGCCGACAGCGTCTTGCCGCTGCCGGTCGGGGCGACGACGAGGGTGTCGCGGCCGGACGAGATCGCGTCCCAGGCGCCCTCCTGCGCGGGCGTCGGCGCGGCGAAGGCGCCGGTGAACCACGCCCGCGTCGCGGGGGAGAAGCGGTCGAGCGCGGTCACACCCCATCCTCCCCCGGCCGCGTCACTCGTGCTTCTCGAGCCAGGCGCGGACGTACGAGCACTGCGGGTCGACCTGCAGCCCCTCGCCGCGGGCCCATCCGACCGCCGCCGTGGCCAGGGCGCCGGCGATGCCACGGCCCTCCAGGTGGCGCGGCACGACGGTGTGCGCCATCACGACGGCGTCCTCGCCCACCCGCTCGTAGGCCAGGAAGGCGGTCTCGCCCTCGACCTGCGCGACGAAGCGCGAGGAGTCCGGCTGGTGCACGACGTCGACGGCCATGCCAGCGGAGTGCCCCGCAGGAGGCGCTCCTACCGCTTGGCTCCGGGGAGCTTGGTCACGAGGAGGCCCAGCACGAGGTAGACCGCGGCCGCGAAGCCGTAGTTGACGACCAGCTCGCGCTCCGCGTCGTCGCTGACCGTGAAGACGTCGCGGAACGGTCCGGCCGCGCCGTCGGCGAGGTCGGCCACGAACGAGACGATGGAGTTGTCGGCGTTGGTGGGCGCGAGCACGAACACGGTGCCGAGCAGCAGGACGGCGGCCAGCGCGAGGAAGACCACCTTGGAGGCGCGGTAGAGGACGGCGAGGAACTCGCGCAGCCCCTCACCGGTCCCCGGCCGGGGCCGCCCGTGGTCGTGCCGCTCGATGGTCCGGGTCTCGCCGGCGCGCGGCTCGTCCGGGTACGGCTCGTCGGCGTCGGACCTGTGCGACCGGCCGAGGACCTTGTCGTCCAGGGACTTCAGGGCTGTGGGCATCCGCATGTCGTCTCCGTGCCCGCTGCGGGGGCTGCCCGTCAGACGATCTCGTGACAGTTCGGCTCAGGTCAGGTCGCGACGCAGCGTCAGTCGCGCCGCGACCAGCGAGAGCACCACGGCGTACGCGACCAGCAGCAGCGCCCCGCCCCACACCGGCAGCAGCTCACCGCGGGTGGTCGCGACGTCGCCGAGCTGCAGCACCGCGCTGCTCGCCCCGCCCGGGGTCCAGCGCCCGACCGATGGGAGCAGCGCGACGAGCAGCTGCTCGGCGATGAACGTCCAGGCCAGCGCGCCCACCACGGCAGCGATCTGGTTGCGGACCAGCGCACCGACGGCGACGCCGATCGGCCCGTACAGCAGCATCACCAGGCTCGACCCGAGCAGCACCTCGACGACGGTGCCGTCGACGCGGACCGGGTCGTCCCGCAGCGTCAGCAGCGCGACGGCCAGGCCGAGAGCGACCAGCGCCGAGACCACGACGAAGACCAGGCCGGCCAGCGCCACGGCGACGAGCTTGGCGGCCAGCACGCGCCAGCGCCGCGGCGTCACGAGGAACGACGGCGTCGCCGTCCCGAAGCGGAACTCCTGCGTCAGCGCGAGGATCCCGAGCACGAGCACGACGATGTTGCCGCCGCTGGCGCTGGCCACCGCGCGGGCCAGCAGCGCCGGGTCGTCGCGCTGCAGGGGAGCGCCCTCGAGGCCGGCCGTCAGCACGGTGGCCAGCACGCCGAGGGCGACGAGCAGCAAGGTGGTCAGGAGCAGCCAGCCCGGCAGTGCCACGGTGCGCAGCTTCAGCAGCTCGGCGCGGACGAGGCGGGTCATGCCGCGCCCTGCCCGGTCAGCCGCAGGAAGGCGTCCTCGAGGCCGCCGGCCGTCGGGCCCAGGCGGTGCAGCGGCACGCCGAGCTGCGCCGCCAGCTCCCCGACGTCCTCCGGAGCGGCCTGCACCCGCAGCTCCTCCGAGCTCACCCAGGTCACCTCGACCCCCTGCGCGGCCAGGGCGTCCGCGAGCCGTCCGACCTGCGGCGCCCGCACGGTGGTGCCGCCGGCCGTCGAGCCACCCAGCTCGGCCGGGGTGCCGGCGGCGACCAGCCGGCCGCGGGCGAGGACCAGCACGTCGTCGGCCGTCTGCTCCACCTCGCTCAGGACGTGGCTGGAGACGAGCACCGTGCGGCCCTCGCCGGCCAGGTCGCGCAGGAAGCCGCGCAGCCACCGGATGCCCTGCGGGTCGAGGCCGTTCGACGGCTCGTCCAGCACCAGGACCGGCGGGTCGCCGAGCAGCGCAGCGGCGAGTCCGAGCCGCTGCCGCATGCCGAGCGAGAAGCCGCCGACCTTCCGGCCGGCCGCGTCGGCCAGCCCGGTCTGCGCCAGCACCTCGTCCACCCGCGAGCCCCCGACGCCAGCCGCTGTGGCCAGCACGCGCAGGTGGTTGCGGGCGGTGCGGCCCGGGTGGAAGCCGGTCGCCTCCAGCAGCGTCCCGACCTCGCGCAGCGGCTCGCCGAGCTCGGCGTAGGTCCGGCCGTCGAAGGTCGCCGTGCCCGCGGTCGGCGCCACCAGGCCGAGCAGCATCCGGAGCGAGGTCGTCTTCCCGGCGCCGTTCGGCCCGAGGAAGCCGGTCACGCGCCCCGGCAGCACGGTCGCGGTCAGCCCCTCCACGGCCGCCACCGGCCCGAAGTGCTTCGTGAGGCCGTCAAAGGCCAGCGTCGTCGCCACGGCCCGAACCTAGGGGCTGGGAGGCGTCCGGACGGCACCGCCCGTCACGGTCCGCCCCGGCGGGTCGTCGGGCTGGCGCGCCGTGCCGGCAGGATTCGCACGGTCCGTGCAGAAACACGGGGGCAACCCACCCGAGGAGTCCCCGTGCGCCTGCGCTCCCTGCGCCTGCTCGTCGCCGCCACCCTGACCGCGAGCACCGCGCTCGCCGCCACCGCGGCGACCGCCGCGACGGAGCCGGTGACGCTGGCCGACGTCACGATCGAGGCGAGCGACGGGGTCGACCTCGTCGGCGACGTGCACCTGCCGGCAGCGAACGGCCGGTTCCCGGCGATCGTCGACATGGAGCCGTACGGCCGCTCCTCCGACACGACGTACGTCGAGGACGGCTACGTGCACGTCAACACCGACGTGCGCGGCTCCGGCAAGAGCGGCGGCGCTCTGTGCCTGCTCTGCGACCGCGAGCAGGAGGACGCCTACGACGTCGTCGAGTGGGTCGCGAAGCAGCCGTGGAGCAACGGGAAGGTCGCGCTCAAGGGCTACTCGTACAGCGCCATCACTGCGCTGCTCGGCGCCGCGAAGCAGCCGCCGCACCTCTCGCTCGTCATCGCCGGGCACGCCCCGACCGACCCGTACCGCGACGTGCTGTGGCACCACGGGCTGTTCATGCAGGGCTTCGTCGGCCAGTGGTTCGCCGGCCAGACCGGGACGCAGGCCGTCGGCCTCGGCGTGCAGCCGCAGTACCTCGACCGCAAGGACCAGCTGTTCGCGGTCGAGACGCGGCTGACGATGCTCGACGGCCCGCTGTACGACGAGCGCTCCGTGCTGACCAAGTCCCACAAGATCGAGGTCCCCGTCTACATGACGTCGGGCTGGAACGACATGTACAGCCGCGGCGACCTCCAGCTGCTCGACCGGCTGAAGGTCCCCCGTCGCCTGGTCATGGACGCGAGCACCCACCACGGCACGGGGCAGGCCGGCCACGTCGGCGCGCCCTACAGCGAGGCGCCGCTGGGGCTCGAGGCCTCCCTCAACACGCCCTTCGCCCGTGACGAGGTCAAGGCCTGGCTCGACCGCTACCTGCTCGGCAGGAGGACCGGCGCGGAGAAGATGCCGCGGCTGCGGTACCTCGACCAGGCGGACGGCAGCTGGCACGACGCGTCGTCCTGGCGGTCGGTCACGACCGGCCTGTCGGAGCTCCGCCTGTCCGCCGCGGAGAGCGGCACCGCTCCGCTGTCGCCGAACGACGGCAGCCTCACCACGGCCCCGCCGAAGGGCCGCGACTCCTACCAGGACTCCTACGTCTACGACCCGGCCGCGGGCACGTCCGTCCCGATGGACCGGGAAGGCCCGGACGGCTTCGCGCCGTACGTCCCGCTCGACCCGAGCGTCGACCACCCGCACGGCCTGACGTACACCTCGGAGCCGGTGGCGAAGCCGCTGCGCCTGGCCGGCCCGTCCGAGCTGGAGCTGCACGTCGTCACCGAGGCCAGCGACATGGCCTACGTCGCCCGCCTGGCCGACGTCGCTCCCGACGGCACCAGCCGGCACATCACGCAGGCCTGGGTCCGGGCCTCGATGCGCGAGGTGGACGCGAAGCGGTCGCGTCCCGGCGCGCCGTACCTGCCCGACCGCCGCCAGCTGCCCGTCGTCCCGGGCGAGACCATGACGCTGCGGCTGGACCTCTGGGACACGGCGTGGACCCTTCAGCCGGGCCACCGCCTGCGGGTGTTCGTCGGCTCCTCGGACACGCCGAACCACGAGCCGCTGGCCACCCCGGGCCGCAACCTGGTCTTCCACGACGCGAAGCACCCGTCCCGGCTGCTGCTCGGCACGCGGTAGTCCGGCCTCACCCCGCGGGGGGCGTCCACACCGCCCCGCTGCCGAGCGGGCGGGCGGCGGCCGGCTCCGGCGCGGGACGGACGCCGGCAGCCCCGCCCCACACGACCAGCCGTCCGGCGGCCCAGGCCGCGGCGGCGTCCTGGTCGGGCTGGTCCTCGTACGGCGGCAGCACGATCCAGCGCTCCTGCGTCGTGTCGAGCACGAGGCCCTCGCCGTTCGCGACGTAGCGGCCGCCGGCGGCGAGCGGACCGGGTGCACGACCGGAACGCTCCTGCTCGCTCGGCGGCTCCGGCAGCGCGGACCAGCGACCGGTGGCGAGATCGAGGTAGCCGCCGCTCGGGATCGACCGGCCGAAGCCGTGCACCTGCCCGCCGTCCGCCTCGTACGTCGCTGCGCTGACGACCCGGTCGCCGGTCCACCACCACTCGAGCGACCCGCCGATCACCACCTCCTGCGCGGGCAGCAGCTCCCACACGCCTCCTCGCAGCACCGCGGCCCGCAGGTACGGCGGCCCGCTCCGCTCCTGCCCGGGCGGCGCGCCGGGAGTGACCAGCACCAGCGCCTCGCCGGTCCAGACCATCGTCCGGTCGTACGCGGTGTCCAGCGGCGAGCGCGGCAGCTGCTGCCAGCTGCGCGCGGCCGGCACCCAGGCGAGGTCGCCGGCGTCGGACCGCCCGCTCTCCGCGTAGTACGCCACGAGCCGGTCGCCCGCTGCCGTCAGCCGGGCGCAGCAGCTGCCCCCGGGAGGGTCCGGCAGCTGAGTCCAGCTCCGCTCCACCAGGTTCAGGGCGAGGACGTCCGCGGACCCCAGCCAGAGGTAGAGGACGTCGTCGAGCACCGCGCTGCTCATGACGTCCAGCGGCAGCGGCGCGTCCGGTAGCCGCTCCCAGCGGTCGGCGGGCACGTCGTAGAGGGCGCCGTCCCTCGGCGCCTCGCGCAGGTCCCGCACGCAGGAGGCGTTCGGCGGGCACGGCCGGGTGTACGGGTCGCCGCCCAGCACGACGACCCGGTCACCCCACCCCGCCATGACCGGCCGCAGCCGGGGACTGAGCGGCGAGGCCGCCATCGCCGCCCAGCTGCCGTCCGCCGGCCCGGCGGGGGTCGGCGGTCGCGCGGTGCCGCCGAGGGTCGCGGCCGCCAGTGCGAGGGCGACGACCGCGACGGCCGCGGCAGCCGGCAGCCACCGGCTCCGCCGCCCCTGCTCTGCTCGCCGCGGCTGCGGCTGCTGCTGCTCGGCCCGCCAGGCGGCGCCCGCCGCCTGCAGCCGCTGCTCGACGTCGCTCATGCGTCCTCTCCCAGCAGGGTGCGCAGCCGGGCGCGCGCGTCCGAGAGCGTCGACTTCACGGTGCCCTCGGCGCAGCCCATGGCGGCGGCGGTCTCGACGACGGTCAGCCCGGCGAAGTAGTGCAGGTCCACGGCCTCGCGCTGGCGGGCCGGCAGCCGGGTGACCGCCCGCTCCAGGTCGAGGTCGCGGCGGGTGTCCTCCACCGGCGCGTCGACGAGCTCCAGCGACGGGCGCGTACGACCACGTGCCCGTCGTGCCTCGCCGGCCACGATCGCCGCGAGCCAGGCGCCCGGGGTGCCACGGCCGGCGTCGAAGGTGGAGCGGCGGCGCCACGCCCGTGACAGGGCCTCCTGCACCACGTCGTCCCGGTCCGCGGTCGGCGCCAGGCGTGCCGCGACCCGGCCCATGAGCGGCAGGTGCGGGGACACCCAGGCGCCGAAGCCGTCGTCCACCCGCACCTCCTCCGTCACGGTCACGCCGGCTCTACACCGGCAGGTGCTCCGACGGTTGGGTGCCTATCGTGGATCCGTGCGGCTGACGGAGTTCTGGAACCGGATGGAGAACAGCTTCGGGGCCGGGTACGCCCGCTCGTTCGCCGCCGACCAGGTCCTGTCGACGCTCGGCGGGCGCACCGTCGAGCGGGCGCTGGCCGATGGCGACGACGTCAAGACCGTGTGGCGCGCGGTGTGCGAGGCGCGGCCGGTGCCGGCGTCCGAGCGCTGACGGCGCACCGTCCGGCGTGTCGCGGGCGTTCGAACGGGTGTTCGGTCTAGCGTCGCTGCTGTCCGGGTGTCCACAGAGCGACCGGCAGCCCTTCCGGACTGTCGCAGGCCGCTCCTAGCGTCACCGCCGATCGGACAGCCGACCTCATCCAAGGAGCTCCACATGGCAGGACCGGACCGCGAGAAGGCCCTCGAGATGGCCCTCGCGCAGATCGACAAGAGCTTCGGCAAGGGGTCGGTCATGCGCCTCGGTGACGAGGTGCGCGTCCCGATCGGCGTCATCCCGACCGGCTCCATCGCCCTCGACGTCGCGCTCGGCATCGGCGGGCTGCCGCGCGGCCGCGTCGTGGAGATCTACGGCCCGGAGTCCTCCGGCAAGACGACGGTCGCCCTGCACGCGGTGGCCAACGCCCAGGCCGCCGGCGGCATCGCCGCCTTCATCGACGCCGAGCACGCCCTCGACCCGGAGTACGCGAAGAAGCTGGGCGTCGACACCGACGCGCTGCTCGTCTCGCAGCCCGACACCGGTGAGCAGGCGCTCGAGATCGCCGACATGCTGGTCCGCTCCGGCGCCCTCGACATCATCGTCATCGACTCGGTGGCCGCCCTGGTGCCGCGCGCCGAGATCGAGGGCGAGATGGGCGACAGCCACGTCGGCCTGCAGGCCCGCCTCATGAGCCAGGCGCTGCGCAAGATGACCGGTGCGCTGGCCAACACCGGCACGACCGCCATCTTCATCAACCAGCTGCGCGAGAAGATCGGCGTCATGTTCGGCTCGCCCGAGACGACGACCGGCGGCAAGGCGCTGAAGTTCTACGCCTCCGTCCGCATCGACGTCCGCCGCATCGAGACGCTCAAGGACGGCACCGACGCGGTCGGCAACCGGACCCGCGCCAAGATCGTCAAGAACAAGGTCGCGCCGCCGTTCAAGCAGGCCGAGTTCGACATCATCTACGGCGTCGGCATCAGCCGCGAGGGCTCGCTCGTCGACATGGGCGTCGAGCACGGCATCGTCCGCAAGTCCGGCGCTTGGTACACCTACGAGGGCGACCAGCTCGGCCAGGGCAAGGAGAACGCCCGCTCCTTCCTGCGCGACAACCCCGACCTCGCCGACGAGATCGAGAAGCGCATCAAGGAGAAGCTCGGCGTGGGGGCCGTCGTCGACGCCGACGAGCTGGCTCCCGTGCCGGTCGACCTCTAACCCGTGCCGTTCGGCTCCCGGCCGGCCGCGCCCTCTGCCTCGTCCACGGGGCGAGGGCGCGGCGGCCGCGACCGGCCGGAGCCCGAGCTCGACCCGGTCGAGCGCGCCCGGCAGATCTGCCTGCACCAGCTGGAGTACGCCCCGCGCACCCGCGCGGAGCTGGCCGGCGTGCTGCGCAAGAAGGGCGTCGAGGACGACGTCGCGGAGCAGGTGCTCAGCCGGTTCGCCGAGGTCGGGATGATCGATGACGCGCTGTTCGCGCAGATGTGGGTCGCCTCCCGGCACCGCGGCAAGGGGCTGGCCGGGCGCGCGCTCTCGCAGGAGCTGCGGCGCAAGGGCGTCGCCGACGACACGGCCGCCGAGGCGCTGGCGACGCTCGACCCCGAGCGCGAGCTGACGACGGCGCGCGAGCTCGTCGACCGCCGGCTCCGCACGACCGCCGGCCTGCCGGTGGACGCCCGCGTGCGCCGCCTGGCCGGGATGCTGGCCCGCAAGGGCTACCCGGCCGGTACCGCCTTCCGGGTGGTGCGCGAGGCCCTTGCCGCAGAGGGCGAGGAGGCCGAGCTGTCGTTCGACGAGCTGCAGGCGCTGGAGGACTGACGCCGCCGGTTCCGTCTCGGCTCCCGGCTGCGCTCGCCCCTGGCTTCCGGTCGTGACTCCGTGGTGGAGTCGGGGCTGGAGGTGGTGGCGGTGCGGTGGGCGTTCTGGCGCAGGCGGTCCGGGCAGGCGGACGACGCGGTGGCCGCCGTGCCGGTGAGCCGTCCTGCCCCTGCGCCGCCCGCTGCCCCGCGCGGGCGGGACGAGGAGCAGGACCGCGGGCCGGTGCGGCCCTGCTCCGGCGCGTCGCCCGACCCCGGCCGGGGCCTGCCTCCGGCCGCCGGTGAGCCCGGGCCGCACCTGCTCCCGGACGCGGCCGACCCGGCGCTGGACATGGCGGGGGTGCGGGAGGACGTCGTCGCGCTGGTGCAGGCGGCACTCGACCGCGACCGTGCGACGGCGACGGGCGTGCTGCGGCGGGTGGGCACCCGCGGCCCGGACGGCCCGGGCATGGCGTCCATCGCGGCGATGGCCGGCCTCGGCGACCGGCTCGTCGCGGCAGCCGGCTACGCGCCCGGCGACGCGAGACCGGGCGAGGCCGCTTCTGCCGCCGTGGTGGCACAGGGCGACACGCTCGCCGGCCGGGCGCAGGCGCTGCTCGAGGCCGTCGCCGCAGACGCGTCGCGCGACCTCGTGCGGCTGGTCGTGCGCTTCGCCTGCGGCGTGCCCGAGCAGGACCCCGGGGTGGCGCACCTGGTGGACGCACCGCCGGAGGACCTGGCGCTGGTGGCCTCGGTGCTGCTGGCGCAGACGGTGCTGGACGGCGCGGGCGGCGTCGACGAGCTGGCCGAGGAGCTGGCGGACCTGCTGCCCGGCTGAGGACCGTACGGGCGCGCACCTGCTGCCCGGCTGAGGACCGGGCACGGACCGGCTGCCGCGCTGAGGAGCGGGCCGCGCGCGGGTAGCCGCCGCACCCCAGGGCAGGATCCGCCCATGACCGCCCCGGCCCCTGCGGCCGCCACCCGGCTGCCCGACGCGCTGCAGGCCCTGCGCGACGAGGTCGCCGCGCTCGGCTTCGGCCTTCCCACCCCCGACCGGGACGGCGCCCGCAAGGCCGCCCGCGCGGTGGTCGACCAGGTCGACGACTACCTGCTGCCGCGCCTGAAGGACCTGGACGCCCCGCTGCTCACCGTCGTCGGCGGCTCCACCGGCGCCGGGAAGTCGACCCTGGTGAACAGCGTCCTCGGCGCCAACGTCACCGTGCCGGGCGTCCTGCGGCCGACCACCCGCGCCCCGGTGCTGGTGTGCGCCCGCGCCGACCTGCCGTACTTCTCCGACGAGCGCGTCCTGCCCGGCCTGGCCCGCACCACCGGAGCCGGTCCGGACGCCGGCCCCGGAGCGCTGCGGCTCGTCGCCCGCGACGACCTGCCGGCCGGGCTCGCGCTGCTCGACGCGCCGGACGTCGACTCCGTGGTCGAGGCCAACCGCGAGCTGGCCGGCCAGCTGCTGGCGGCTGCCGACCTGTGGGTGTTCGTGACGACCGCGGCCCGCTACGCCGACGCCGTCCCGTGGGACATCCTCAAGACCGCCCAGGAGCGGGGGACAGCGCTCGCCGTCGTCCTCGACCGGGTGCCGCCCGAGGCGGTGGCCGAGGTCCGCGAGGACCTGGCCGGGATGCTCCGGCGGGCAGGGCTGGACAGCGCCCGGCTGTTCGTCGTGGAGGAGCGGCCGCTGGTCGACGGCTTCCTGCCGGAGGACCAGGTCGCCCCGCTGCGCGACTGGCTGCACGCCCTGGCCGCCGACCAGGAGCAGCGCGCGGCGGTCGTCCGGCAGACCCTGTCCGGAGCGCTCGACAGCCTGACGCAGCGGGTCGCCGGGCTGGCCGACGCGGTGGACGCCCAGGACGCCGCGGCGGCCGCGCTCCGCGACGCGGCGACCGGGTCGTACGCGCAGGCGAGGTCGGGCGTCGACGACGGCGTGCAGAGCGGGACCCTGCTGCGCGGCGAGGTGCTGGCGCGCTGGCAGGAGTTCGTCGGCACGGGGGAGTGGATGCGCAGCCTGCAGGCGCAGGTCGGCAGGCTGCGCGACCGGATCGCCGCTGCTGTCACCGGCAGGCCGGCGCCGGGCGAGGACCTCAAGGTCGCCCTGGAGAGCAGTGTCGAGCAGCTCCTGCGGGCCGAGGCGGACAAGGCCGCCGAGCGCACCGTCACCGCCTGGCGGGCGCTGCCCGGCGGCAGCGGCCTGCTCGGGGAGCGGGTGCGCGAGCTCGAGACGGTCAGCGGCGGCTTCGGGGCGGCGGCCGGCGACGAGGTGCGCGACTGGCAGGGGCACGTGCTCGACCTGGTCCGCAGCGAGGGCGCCGGCAAGCGCTCCACGGCGCGGGTGCTCAGCCTCGGCGTCAACGGCGCCGGGCTCGTCGTCATGGTCGCCGTCTTCGCGCACACCGGCGGGCTGACCGGCGGCGAGGTCGCCGTCGCCGGCGGCACCTCCGCCCTCGGCCAGCGGATCCTCGAGGCCGTCTTCGGCGACGCCGCCGTGCGCTCCCTGGCCGACAAGGCCCGGGCCGACCTCACCGGGCGGGCCGACCGGCTGCTCGACCAGGAGCAGGCCCGTTTCGACGCCCTGCTCGAGGGCGCCGCTCCGGCAGGAGGTGCGGCGGACGGGCTGCGCGCGTCGACCCGCGCACTGGTGGCCGCGCGCGGCGAGCGTCGTGAAGCACCGCGAGGTGCCGCTGACCGACCGGCTGGCCGCGCTGCGCGAGGCGGTGGAGCTGGCCGAGGACCGGCTCGAGGTGCCCGAGGTCGGCCGGGCCCGCGCGCTGCTGGCCAAGGCCGGTGCGCGCGAGGCGCTGGGCGACGCCACCGTCGTCGCCCTCGCCGGGGCGACCGGCAGCGGCAAGTCGACGCTGTTCAACGCGCTGGTCGGCGCGGACGTCTCGACGCCGGGCGTGCGGCGACCGACCACCGGCGTCGCCCACGCCGCCGTCTGGGGTGACCAGCCCGCGGACCGGCTGCTCGACTGGCTGGAGGTGCCCCGCCGGCACCTCGTCGCCGGCGGCGACCCGGCCCTGTCCGGCCTGGTGCTGCTCGACCTGCCCGACCACGACAGCACCCGTGCTGAGAACCGGCTCGAGGTCGACCGGCTGGTGCAGCTGGTCGACGTGCTGGTCTGGGTGCTCGACCCGCAGAAGTACGCCGACGCCGCCGTCCACGACCGCTACCTCGCGCCGTACTCCGAGCACGCCGGTGTGCTCCTCGTCGTCCTCAACCAGGTCGACCGGCTGGACGAGACGGCCGGGCAGGCCTGCCTCACCGACCTGCGCGGGCTGCTCGACGGCGAGGGACTGGCCAGGACCCCGCTGCTCGCCGCCGCCGGCCGTACCGGCGAGGGGCTGCCGCAGCTGCGTGCCGAGCTGGCCCGCCGGGTGTCCGCGCGCCGGGCCGCGAGCGACCGGCTGACGGCCGACGTCCGCACCGCCGCTGCCGGGCTGCAGCAGCACTGCGGCGCCGGCACCTCGCAGGAGGCGCTGTCCAAGGCCGACCGGCGCCAGCTCGTCGACGCCCTGGCCGGCGCGGCCGGCGTCCCCACGGTGGTGGCCGCCGTCGAGCGCTCCGCCCGCCGCGAGGGCCGGGCGCGCACCGGCTGGCCGCTCGTCCGCTGGACCTCCAGGCTCCGCCCCGACCCGCTGAAGCGGCTGCACGTCGACAGCCCGGCCGCCCGCACGTCCCTGCCGCCCGCCGGGGCCACCCAGCAGGTCGCGGTCACCAACGCCCTGCGCCGCGTGCGCGACGTCGCGGGCGACGGGCTGCCGCAGGCCTGGCGCGACGACCTCCGCCGCGCGGTCGAGGTGCGCGAGGAGCGGCTCGCCGACCGGCTGGACCGGGCCGTCGCCGGTGCCGGCCCGACCGCCGGGCGCAGCCCGCGCTGGCAGTCCGTCGTCGGCGGCCTGCAGTGGCTGCTCGCCGCCACCGCGCTGCTCGGCGGTCTGTGGCTGCTCGCCCTCGTGGGCCTGGGCTACCTGCAGCTCGACGAGGTCGTCCCGCTGCCGGAGGTGCAGGGCATCCCGCTGCCCACCTTGCTGCTGGTGGGCGGGCTGCTGTGCGGCGCGCTGCTGGCCTTCCTCGTGATGCCGTTCGTGCGCGCCTCCGCCCGCCGACGGGCCCGGCGGGCCGAGCGGCGGCTGCACGAGGCCGTGGAGCAGGTGGCGCAGCACGAGCTGCTGGACCCGCTGGCGCAGGAGGCGGCGGCGCACACCGCGTTCTGCGCCGCACTGGTCCGCGCGGCCGCCTGACCCGGGGCGCCCCGGGTGGCAGGGTGGGCCCTCCGACCTCGTGAGCTGGAGAGCCCGTGCACCACGCGTCCGATCCCGTACCGCCCCGCCTGCGCCTCGGCGGCCGGTCGCTGTCGGTCGTGGGCCGCGCCCGCATCTACGTCTGCGGGGTCACGCCGTACGACGTGACGCACCTGGGTCACGCGGCCACCTTCGTCTGGGTGGACGCGGCGGACCGCCTCCTGCGCCGCCTCGGCGTGCAGGTCGAGGTCTGCCGCAACGTCACCGACGTCGACGACGTCCTGTTCGAGGCGGCCGCCCGGGCGGGCGCGCAGTACGACCGGTTCGCGGCGGTGCAGCAGTTCCACTTCGAGCGCGACATGGACGCCCTCGGCGTGCGGCGGCCCACGCACGAGCCCCGCGCCCACAGCTTCGTCGGGCAGGTCGTGGAGCTGGCCTCCGCGCTGCTCGAGGGCGGCCACGGCTACGTCGCCGGCGGCAGCGTCTACTTCCGCGGCGGGCACGTCGCGGGCGGCGCCGGGCTGCTGCGCGACGAGGCGGAGCGGCTGCTCGCCGGCAACGGCGGCCGCAACGACGACCCGCACAAGCAGGACGTCCTGGACCAGGCCGTCTGGCAGGCCAGCGCCCCGGGCGAGCCGGCCTGGCCGTCGCCCTGGGGGCCGGGCCGCCCGGGCTGGCACGCCGAGTGCACGGCCATGGCGCTGTCCACCTACGGGCCGTCGCTCGACCTGCACGCGGGCGGGGCGGACCTGCGCTTCCCGCACCACGCCTACGAGGCGGCGCAGGCCGAGGCGGCCACCGGCGTCGCGCCGTTCGCCCGCTCCTGGCTGCACGTCGGCACCGTCCGGCTGGAGGGCGAGAAGATGGCCAAGTCCACCGGCAACCTCGTCTTCGCCGCCGACCTCGTGGAGCGCACCAGCGGCCCGGTCGTGCGGACCCTGCTGCTGGACCGCGCCTACGCCACGCCGTGGGACTACACCGAGGCGGCCCTGCAGGGCGCGGCGCAGCGGCTGGACGCGCTGCGGTCCGCCGCGGGCCGTCCGCACGGGCTGGAGTCCGCCCCGCAGGCGGTGCTCGAGGCGCTGGTGGACGACCTCGACGTGCCCCGCGCCATGGACATCGCCATCCAGGACGGCGGCCAGGCGGCCCGCGACCTGGTCTCGGTGCTGGCCCTCTAACCCCATGACGCAGGAGGGCACGCAGGAGGGGACGCGCGAGGGGCGGCAGGAGGGGGCCCGGGTCCACGTCGACCTCGTCGCCGCGGCTGCCGGCGCGACCCCGCTGTCGGAGATCGCCCCGACCAGCCGCGACCTGTCGCGCGTGCAGCCCCTGCTGGCCCAGCTCGCCGGCGCGCTCGGCAACCTGCTGTCCACCGACCTCGCCGTGGTCTGGGTGACCGAGCCGCACGAGGACGTGCTGGTGGCCAGCGCCTGGGTGGGGTTCCCCGACGACTACATCGCCCCCATGCGCGTGCCGTACGGCACCGGCTCCGCGGGACGCGCCGTCCTGGAGCGGCGCACCGTGCTGGTGGAGGACATCGCCACCTCGGCGCACTACGGCGCGTGGCGCGACGGGGCGCTGCAGCAGGGCGTCCGCACCGTGCTGAGCGTGCCGATGCTGACCCTCGGCGGCGAGCCGATGGGCGCGCTGACCACCTACTACCGGTCCTCGTTCGTGCCGGACGAGCGCGATCTCGAGCTGGCCGACGTCTACGCGCGCCAGGCCGCCGAGATCGTCGAACGGGCGCGCCTGCACGCCGAAGCCCGCCAGCTCGCCGCCCTCGAGCAGCGTCGCGGGGTCCAGCTGCGGCGGCTGGCGGAGAGCGCCCTCGCGCTGTCGTCGGCCGAGACGCTGGACGAGCTGCTGGGCCTGGTGACCGAGGCCGCGGTCGACGTCATCGGCTGCCACCAGGGCGTGACCAGCCGGCTGCCGCACGGCTGGGTCGACGCCGCCACCTACGTCTCGCTGTCCGAGGACTACGCGCAGTGGCGCGGGTACGACGTCGTGCCCCAGGGGTTCGGCGTCCTGAACGCCGTCACCCGCGAGAACCGCCCCGTCCGGCTCACCGGCCCGGAGCTGCAGGCGCACCCGGAGTTCCGCGGGCTGCGCGACGCCCCCGGCCACCCGCCGCTGCCGGACTACCTGGCCGCACCGCTGATCGGCCGGGACGGCAGCAACCTCGGGCTGGTGCAGCTCAGCCACAAGCGCGACGGGCAGCCGTTCTCCGCTGAGGACGAGGCGATCCTCGTGCAGCTCGCGCAGATGGCCAGCAGCACCGTCGAGCGGCTGGAGGCCTTCGCCGGCGAGAAGACCGCGCGCCAGGAGGCCGAGCGCGCCGCGCTGCTGCAGGGCGTGCTGTCCGAGGCCTCGGCCGTCTTCGCCGAGAGCTTCGACCCGCAGGGGATCGCCGCGGCGCTCGTGGAGCTGGTGGTCCCCGGGCTCGCCGAGCTCGCGCTGCTGCACCTCGTCGACGAGGCCGGCCAGCTCGTGCTGCAGTCCTGCCACGCCGCGGACCCCGCGACGGCAGAGCGGGCGCGCAGCTTCTTCTCCGTCGCGCCGATCCTGCCGGGCACGCCGTACGGCCCGGCTGCGGTGCTGGCCACCGGACAGCCGCAGCTGCTGCCGGAGGCGACGCCGGAGATGCTGCGCGCGGTCACGCAGACCGAGCGGCAGGCCGTCCTGCTCGGCCAGGTCCTGCGGCGGAGCAGCACCTGCGTCCCGCTGACCGCCCGCGGGCGCACGCTCGGCGTGCTGACCCTGTCGCGCGACGCCGGCTACGCCGAGGCCGACGCCGGGCACGCGCTCGACCTGGCCCGCCGGGCCGCGCTGGCCGTCGACAACGCGACCCGCTACGCCTTCGAGCGCGACCTGGCGGTGACCCTGCAGCGCAGCCTGCTGCCCCGGGCGCTCGACCTCAGCGAGGGGATGACCGCGGCGGCGCGCTACCTGCCCGGCGCGCAGGGGACGCAGGTCGGCGGCGACTGGTACGACCTGCTGCAGGTGGACGGCCGCGTGGTGCTGGTCGTCGGCGACGTGATGGGCCGCGGCGTGCAGGCCGCCGCGATGATGGGCCAGCTCCGGGCGACCGTCCGGGCGTACGCCGTCGAGGGCCACGGCCCGGCCGCCGTCCTCGAGCGGCTCGACGCCGTCGTGCTCTCCCTGACCGGGCTGAACTTCACGACCTGCGTCGTCGGCGAGCTCGACCCGGAGCGGCTGACCCTGCGGTTGGCCTCGGCCGGCCACCCGCCGCCGCTCGTCGTCGGCCCCGACGGCGGCGGCCACCTGGTCGACCTCGACCCCGGGCTGCCGCTCGGCGTGGGCGGGGCCGCGTTCACCGAGCAGGTGGTGCAGCTCGAGCCCGGCTCGCTGGTGCTGCTCTACACCGACGGGCTGGTCGAGCGCCGCGGCGCCTCCGTGCAGGACGGCCTGGACCGCCTCGTCGCCGCGACGGCCGGTCCCGTCCGCTCGGCGGAGGCGGCGTGCGACCTGGTGCTGGCCGCGATGGGCCGCGACGGCGACCAGGACGACGACACGGCCGTGCTCGCGCTGCTGCTCGACCCGCTGCACGTCCAGGGGCAGGTGCGGGTCTGGCTGCCCAGCGAGCCGCGGTCGGCGGCCTCGGCGCGAGGGTCCCTGCGCGGCCTGCTCGAGCCGGAGGGGCACGACACGAGCGTCGCGGAGCTGCTGGTCAGCGAGCTGGTGGGCAACGCGGTGCGGCACGCCCCGGAGCGCGACGTCCTGCTGCGCGCGGTGCTGTCGGGCGGGCTGCTCCGGGTCGAGGTGCAGGACAGCGACCCGCGTCTGCCCGCGCTGCCGTCGCCGCCGGCGTGGGAGGCCGAGAGCGGCCGGGGGCTGCTGCTCGTGGAGGGCCTGGCCGAGCGCTGGGGCGCCGACCCGACGCCCGGCGGCAAGCGGCTGTGGTTCGAGCTGACGGTCGGGCAGGCGGGGTCCTGAGCCTGTCCCGCCACCTGCTGTGCTGCGCGCTGCTCCTGTCCGGTTGCGCCTCCGCGGCGCCCGCTCCCGCGCGGGCCGGCCTGCCGGTGCCCGCCGACGCGCAGGAGGCGGTCGTCGTGCGGGTCGTCGACGGGGACACGGTCATCCTGCGCGGGCGCGGCGTCGGCCCGCTGGAGGCCGAGCCGACGCGGGTGCGGGTGCTGCTCGTGGACACCCCGGAGGTGCACACCGAGCAGGAGTGCTTCGGGCCGGAGGCCTCCGCGCGGGCGGAGGAGCTGCTGCCGGAGGGCGCGCAGGTGCGGGTGCAGGCCGACCGCGATCCCGAGGACCGCTACGGCCGCGCGCTGCTGCACGTCTGGTCCGGCGGCGTGAACGTCGGCGAGGTGCTGCTGCGCGAGGGCTTCGCCGAGGTGCTGCAGATCGACCCGAACGAGCGCTACCTCGCGCAGTTCGAGGACGCCGAGGACGAGGCGCGGCAGGCCGGTCGCGGCCTCTGGAGCGCCTGCCGCTGACGCCTACGCTGGAGGCGTGACCAGCAGGACGTACGAGGTGCGCACCTACGGGTGCCAGATGAACGTGCACGACAGCGAGCGCATCTCCGGCCTGCTCGACGCGGCCGGCTACGTCCCGGCGCAGGCCGACGCGACGCCGGACGTCGTCGTGTTCAACACCTGCGCCGTACGGGAGAACGCCGACAACCGCCTCTACGGCAACCTCGGCCACCTCAAGCCGGTCAAGGACGCGACGCCCGGCATGCAGATCGCCGTCGGCGGCTGCCTGGCGCAGAAGGACCAGGGCCTCATCACGACCAGGGCGCCGTGGGTCGACGTCGTCTTCGGCACGCACAACGTCGGGTCCCTGCCGGTGCTGCTCGAGCGGGCCCGCGTCGAGCAGGCCGCCCAGGTCGAGCTGCTCGAGTCGCTCGAGGTCTTCCCGTCGACGCTGCCGGCCCGGCGCGAGTCGACCTACAGCGCCTGGGTGTCCATCAGCGTCGGCTGCGACAACACCTGCACGTTCTGCATCGTGCCGAGCCTGCGCGGCAAGGAGGAGGACCGCCGGCCCGGCGACGTGCTGCGCGAGGTCGAGGTGCTCGCCGCGCAGGGCGTGCTCGAGGTGACGCTGCTCGGCCAGAACGTCAACTCCTACGGCCGCTCGTTCGGCGAGCGGGACGCGTTCGGCAAGCTGCTGCGCGCGGTGGGAGCGGTCGAGGGGATCGAGCGCGTGCGCTTCACCAGCCCGCACCCGCGCGACTTCACCGACGACGTCATCGCCGCCATGGCCGAGACGCCCGCGGTCTGCCCGAGCCTGCACATGCCGCTGCAGTCCGGCTCCGACGCGGTGCTCAAGGCGATGCGCCGCAGCTACCGCAGCGAGCGCTTCCTCGGCATCCTGGAGCGGGTGCGCGCCGCGATGCCGGACGCCGCCATCACCACCGACGTCATCGTCGGCTTCCCCGGCGAGACCGACGCGGACTTCGAGGACACCCTGCGCGTCGTCGAGGCGTCGCGGTTCGCCGGCGCCTTCACCTTCCAGTACTCCCCGCGCCCCGGCACGCCCGCCGCCGGGCTGCCGCCGCTGCCCAAGGCGGTGGTGACGGAGCGGTACGACCGGCTCGTCGCGCTCCAGGACCGCCTGTCGTACGAGGGGATGCAGGCGCAGGTCGGCCGCACCCTGGAGGTGCTGGTCAGCCAGGGGGAGGGCCGCAAGGACACCGCCGGCCGGCTGACCGGACGGGCCCGCGACAACCGCCTCGTGCACCTGGCCGGCGCACCGGGCGTGCGCCCCGGCGACGTGGTCGAGACCGTCGTGACCCGGGCCGGGCCGCACTACCTGGTGGCCGACGGCGCGCTGCTCAGCCACCGGCGCACCGCCGCCGGCGACGCGTGGGAGGGCGGTCGCACGCCGAGCACTCCGGGCGTCAGCCTGGGCATGCCGGGGGTAGGCGTCCCGGCTGCGCTGCCGGTGGTCTCCGCCTGCAGCTAGGCGCGCCGGAGTGACCTGCTTCACACGGACGGCCCGGAAGGTGTTCACTGCCCCCGTCCGCCCCGGCTCCGGGGCGCAGCGCCCGGGAGGTTGCTCATGCCGGTCAAGGACGACGCCGCTGCTGCACGGCGGGCCGCGCAGGCCCTGAAGCAGGCGGTCGACACCCTGACCCGGCACTACCCGGACACGGTGGACGTGCGCCGGCTGCGCGACGACGTGGGGCGGCTCGACGCCGACCTCGACCTGCTCTGCGGCACGGCGCTGCCCCGCGAGGCGCCGACCTCGCCGCCGAAGCTCGAGATCATCGAGGACCGCGAGTACGAGCACGACTTCTGGATGGACGCCGAGGACGAGGGCCTCGGCAAGTGCTGATCCGGCACGCGCGATGAGCCACACCCTCGAGACCGGCGTCAACGCGCCGGGACGCGCGCGCATCGCCGCGCGCACCCTGCGCACCGACCGCTGGTGGCTGCAGCCCCTGCTCACGGTCGTCTCGCTCGTGCTGTTCATCGCCTACTCGACGGCCCGCGCGTTCGAGGACGCGAACTACTACGCCGAGCCGTACATCTCGCCGTTCTACTCGCCCTGCATCACGACCAGCTGCGAGGGGAGCACCTTCCCGGAGCTGTTCACGGGACCGGCGTTCCTCAGCCCGGCGCTCTACATCCTCGTGGTGCCGCTGGGCTTCCGGCTCACCTGCTACTACTACCGCAAGGCCTACTACCGGTCGTTCTGGATGTCGCCGCCGGCGTGCGCCGTGAGCGAGCCGCACAAGTCCTACAGCGGCGAGACCCGCTTCCCGCTCGTCTTCCAGAACCTGCACCGGTACTTCTTCTACCTCGGCCTGCTCTTCAACCTGATCCTCACCTACGACGCGCTGCACGCCTTCCGCGCCGACGGCGAGTGGCACCTCGGGCTCGGCACGCTGGTGCTGCTCACGAACGCCACGCTGCTGTGGCTGTACTCGCTCTCCTGCCACTCGTGCCGCCACATCGTCGGCGGCCGGCTCGTGCACTTCTCCCGGCACCCGGTCCGCTACAAGGCCTGGACGATGGTCAGCCGCCTCAACGGCAACCACATGAAGCTGGCCTGGATCAGCCTGGTGTTCGTGGCCTTCACCGACTTCTACGTCCGGCTCGTCGCGACGGGCGCGATCAGCGACCCCCGCCTCTTCTAGAGAACAGGGCACCTTCGTTGACCGACCTGGAACGGCACGCGTACGACGTCGTGGTCATCGGCGCGGGAGGTGCCGGGCTGCGCGCCGCGATCGAGGCGAAGGAGGCCGGCGCGCGCACGGCCGTCGTCTGCAAGTCCCTGCTGGGCAAGGCGCACACGGTCATGGCCGAGGGCGGTATCGCCGCGGCCATGGGCAACGTCTACAGCGAGGACAGCTGGCGGGTGCACTTCCGCGACACCATGCGCGGCGGCAAGATGCTCAACCACTGGCGGATGGCGCAGCTGCACGCGCAGGAGGCGCCGGACCGGGTCCGCGAGCTCGAGGACTGGGGCGCGCTGTTCGACCGCACGCCCGAGGGGCTCATCAGCCAGCGCGACTTCGGCGGGCACCGCTACGCCCGGCTCGCGCACGTCGGTGACCGCACCGGTCTGGAGCTCATCCGCACGCTCCAGCAGCGCACGGTCGCCCTGCAGATCGACGTCTACATGGAGGCGACGGTCACGCAGCTGATGACCGCCGACGACGGCAGCATCAACGGCGCCTTCGGCTACCGGCGCGAGTCCGGGCGCTTCTGCGTGTGGCAGGCGCCGTCGGTCGTGCTGGCGACCGGTGGGATCGGCAAGTCGTACAAGGTGACCTCCAACAGCTGGGAGTACACCGGCGACGGCCACTCGTTGGCCCTGCAGGCCGGCGCCACGCTCGTGAACATGGAGTTCGTGCAGTTCCACCCGACCGGCATGGTGTGGCCGCCGTCGGTGCGCGGCATCCTCGTGACCGAGTCGGTGCGCGGGGACGGCGGGATCCTCAAGAACTCGAGCGGCAACCGCTTCATGTTCGACTACATCCCGGACTACTTCCGCAAGGAGACGGCGGAGACGGAGGAGGAGGCCGACCGCTGGTACACCGACAAGAAGAACAACCGCCGCCCGCCTGAGCTGCTCCCGCGCGACGAGGTCGCCCGCGCCATCAACAGCGAGGTCAAGGCCGGCCGCGGGTCACCGCACGGCGGCGTGTTCCTCGACATCGCCAGCCGGCACCCGGCGGAGTACGTCAAGAAGCGGCTGCCGTCGATGTACCACCAGTTCATGGAGCTGGCCGAGGTGGACATCACCAAGGAGCCCATGGAGGTCGGACCGACCTGCCACTACGTGATGGGCGGCGTGGAGGTCGACCCGGAGACCGCGTCCTCGCTGGTGCCGGGCCTCTACGCCGCGGGCGAGGTGGCCGGCGGCATGCACGGCAGCAACCGCCTCGGCGGCAACTCGCTGAGCGACCTGCTGGTGTTCGGCCGGCGCGCAGGTGCCGCGGCGGCTGCGCGCAGCAAGACGATGAACGCCGCAACGCTCTCCGAGGACGGCATCACGGCAGCAGCCAGGGCGGCGCTCGCACCCTTCGAGCGGGACGGCGGCGAGAACCCGTACACGATCCACCAGGAGCTGCAGCAGGCCATGAACGACCTGGTCGGCATCATCCGCACCGCCGACGAGATCACCCAGGCGCTGGCGCGCATCGAGGAGCTGAAGGTCCGGGCCAGGGCGCTGACGGTCGAGGGGCACCGGCAGTACAACCCCGGCTGGCACCTGGCGCTGGACCTGCCGCACATGCTGCGGGTCAGCGAGTGCATCGCCAAGGCCGCGCTGGAGCGCGAGGAGAGCCGCGGCGGCCACACGCGCGACGACTTCCCGGGGCCGCGCGACGACTGGGCCAAGCTCAACCTCATCTGCACGGCCGACGGCGAGGACATCGCCGTGAGCCGCAAGCCGCTCCCGCAGATGCCGTCCGACCTGGCCGAGATCTTCGAGGAGGCGAGCCCGGCATGACCCCGTGCGACGAGCTGGGAGCCACCAGATGACCTACGCAGCAACCCTTCGCGTGTGGCGCGGCGACGACACCGGCGGGGAGCTCAAGGACTTCACCGTCGACGTCAACGAGGGCGAGGTCGTCCTCGACATCATCCACCGGCTGCAGGCCACCCAGGCGCCCGACCTGGCCGTGCGGTGGAACTGCAAGGCGGGCAAGTGCGGCTCGTGCAGCGCCGAGATCAACGGCCGGCCGCGGCTGATGTGCCTGACGCGGATGGGCACCTTCGCCGAGGACGAGGTCGTCACGGTGACGCCGCTGCGGGCGTTCCCGGTGATCCGCGACCTGGTCACCGACGTGTGGTTCAACTACGAGAAGGCCCAGCAGATCCCGCCGTTCACGCCCCGGGAGCGCGACGCGGACGGCAACCACCGGATGCAGCAGGTCGACGTCGAGCGGAGCCAGGAGTTCCGCAAGTGCATCGAGTGCTTCCTGTGCCAGGACACCTGCCACGTGGTGCGCGACCACGAGGACAACAAGCCGGCGTTCGCCGGCCCGCGCTTCCTCATGCGCATCGCCGAGCTCGACATGCACCCGCTGGACACCGTCGACCGGAGGCGCGTCGCGCAGGACCACTTCGGCCTCGGGATGTGCAACATCACCAAGTGCTGCAGCGAGGTGTGCCCGGAGGGCATCAAGATCACCGACAACGCCCTCATCCCGATGAAGGAGCGTGTGGTCGACAAGAAGTACACGCCGCTGACGTGGCTGGGCAGCACCATCAAGCGACGCGGCCGCTGACGCTGCCGAGATCGTGACGTCCCCAGCACCCCGGTGCTGGGGACCTCACGACGAGGGGCGGGGGCTAGCTGTCCTCGAGGCGGAAGCCGACCTTGAGCACGACCTGGTAGGCCTCGATGGCGCCGTCCTTGACGCTGCCGCGGATCTGCGTGGCCTCGAACCACTCGACGTTGCGGACGGTCCGCGACACCCGCGCGATGCCGGCGTCGATGGCGCCCTGCACGGACTCGGACGACGAGCCGACGACCTCGGTGATGCGGTAGACGTGGTCGCTCACGCGGACCTCCTCGTAGACGGTGGAGCCGCAGGATGCCACGCCCGCCTCGCGCCAGCGGTGCAACGGTCGGATCACGATCGGCGCGCACGGCGCCGGGGCGTCCGGCGCGGGCCGCAGCCGCGGGGATAGGGTCCGCCGGACCGCCAAGCCCCGACCGCACAAGGAGCGATGGGTGTCCGACCCGCTCGTCGTCCTCTCGGGCGTCAACAAGCACTTCGGTGCTCTGCACGTCCTCAAGGACATCGACCTGTCGGTCGCGCGCGGCGAGGTCGTCGTCGTCATCGGGCCGTCCGGCTCGGGCAAGTCGACGCTGTGCCGGACCATCAACCGGCTCGAGACCATCGACAGCGGCATCATCACCATCGACGGCGCGCCCATCCCGGCCGAGGGCAAGCAGCTCGCCGAGCTCCGCTCGAAGGTCGGCATGGTCTTCCAGTCGTTCAACCTGTTCGCGCACAAGACGGTCCTCGAGAACGTCACGCTCGGCCCGGTCAAGGTGAAGGGCGTCAAGAAGGCCGACGCCGACGCCCGCGGTCGCGAGCTGCTCGAGCGGGTCGGCATCGCCAGCCAGGCCGACAAGTACCCCGCGCAGCTGTCCGGCGGGCAGCAGCAGCGCGTCGCCATCGCCCGCGCGCTGGCGATGGACCCGGCCGTGATGCTCTTCGACGAGCCGACCTCCGCGCTCGACCCGGAGATGATCAACGAGGTGCTCGACGTCATGACCACGCTCGCGAAGAGCGGCATGACGATGGTCGTCGTCACGCACGAGATGGGCTTCGCCCGCCGGGCCGCCGACCGCGTCGTCTTCATGGACCAGGGCCGCATCGTCGAGCAGGCCACCCCCGAGACGTTCTTCTCAGCGCCGGAGTCCGACCGCGCCAAGGACTTCCTGTCCAAGATCCTGTCCCACTAGCCCACCCCCCCGAACACGAAGGACTGCCATGCGATCCCTCCGCTTCAGCTCGCTCGCCCTCGCGGCGGCGCTCTCCCTGTCGATGACGGCGTGCGGTGGGGGTGACAGCGACGAGGACAGCGACAGCGCCGCGACGGTCGAGAAGACCGACTTCCCGGACGGCTCCCGGATGAAGGAGCTGGCCGACGCCGGCAAGCTGCGCGTCGGCACCAAGTTCGACCAGCCGCTGTTCGGCCTCAAGGGCCTGTCCGGCGAGCCGGAGGGCTTCGACGTCGAGATCGCCAAGATCATCGCCGCCAAGCTCGGCATCGACGAGGGCAGCATCGAGTTCGTCGAGGCCGTGTCGGCCAACCGCGAGCCGTTCCTCCAGCAGAACCGCGTCGACATGGTCGTCGCCACCTACACGATCAACGACAAGCGCGACATGGTCGTCGACTTCGCCGGTCCGTACTTCCAGGCCGGCCAGGACATCCTCGTCGCCAAGGGCAACCCCAAGAAGATCACGGGGCCGGAAGCGCTCAAGGGCAAGAAGACCTGCTCGGTCAGCGGCTCGACGCCCGCCGAGACCGTCATGACGAAGTACGGCCTCACCACGGCAGACCTCGTGCTGGTCGACGCCTACAGCAAGTGCCGCGACGCGCTGGCCAACGGCCAGGTCGACGCCGTGACGACGGACAACGTCATCCTCTCCGGCTACGTCAGCGCCGACCCCGAGAAGTTCGAGCTCCTCGGCAAGACCTTCACCGAGGAGCCGTACGGCGTGGGCATCCCCGAGGGCCAGGAGGACTTCTGCGACTTCATCAACGCCACGCTGAAGGAGGCCGCCGAGGACGGCTCGTACGCCGACGCGTTCGAGAAGACGGCCGGCACGGTCATCGAGAAGACGCCCGAGCTGCCCGCCCCCCGCGGCTGCGACAAGTAGCAGCAGGCTGACGACCCGGCTCGAGGCCCTCTAGGTGGACGACGTCCTCGACAACCTCGACGTCTTCGTCGAGGGCTTCACGACCACGGTCTCGCTGACGCTGCTGGCGGCGGTGGGGGCGCTGCTCCTGGGCACCCTCATCGCCGCCATGCGCGTCTCGCCCGTCCCGCCCCTGCGGTGGGCAGGCACCACGTACGTCCACCTGACGCGGAACACCCCGCTGACGGTCGTGTTCTTCCTCGTCGTCTTCGGGCTGCCCGAGGTCGACGTCAAGCTCCCGTTCTTCCGCTTCGCGGTCCTCGCGCTGACGCTCTACACGGCAGCGTTCGTCGCGGAGGCCGTGCGCTCGGGCATCGGCTCGGTCGCCGCCGGCCAGGCCGAGGCGAGCCGCTCGGTCGGCATGACGTTCTCGCAGACGCTGCGCCTGGTGGTGCTGCCGCAGGCCTTCGCCAACATCGTGCCGCCGCTGGCCAGCATCTTCATCGCGCTGCTGAAGAACACCTCGATCGCCTCGGCCTTCTTCGTCTTCGAGGCCATCCAGGCGCAGAACCAGCTCATCAACTCCTACGGCAACGCCGTCATCGCGATCATCGTGACGGCGGCGATCGGCTACCTGCTGCTGGCCCTGGCCGCCAGCGCGCTGTTCGGCCTGCTCGAGCGGGCCGTGCGGGTGGGCCGGTGAGCGTCGTGCTGTACGACGTCCCCGGCCCGCGGGCCCGCCGGCGGGTGCTCATCGCGAGCGTGGTCGGCGGGCTGCTGCTGCTCGGGCTGCTCGCGCTGGTCCTGCGCCGCCTGCAGGCGAACGAGCAGCTCGACTACGCGCTGTACGAGCCGTTCTTCACCGAGCCGCTGCTCTACGAGCGCCTCGCCGAGGGGCTGCGCAACACGCTGACCGCGGCGGCGTACGCGCTCGTCCTCGCGCTGGTCCTCGGCGTGCTGCTGGCGTTCGGGCGGCTCTCGCGAAGGTGGTTCGTGCGGGTGCCGGCCGTCGCCGTCATCGAGTTCTTCCGCGGCGTCCCGCTGCTGCTTCTCATCTTCGCGCTGTTCCTCGCCTTCCCGATCGTCACCGGCACCGAGCTGCCCGCGCTGTGGGCGCTGGTCATCGCGCTGACGCTCTACAACGGCGCCGTCATCGCCGAGATCGTGCGGGCCGGCATCAACGCGATCCCGAACGGCCAGACCGAGGCGGCGTACGCCACGGGCCTGTCGCGAGGGCAGACGCTGCGGCTGGTGCTCCTGCCGCAGGCGGTGCGCGTGATGCTGCCCGCGCTGATCAGCCAGCTCGTGGTGCTGCTCAAGGACACCTCGCTCGGCTTCGTCATCGGCTTCGCCGAGCTGCTGCGCACCGGTCAGCAGCTGGTGCAGGTGCTCAACAACCCGCTGCAGATGTACCTCGCGATCGCGCTGATCTACATCCTCATCAACTCGCTGCTGTCGCTGCTCGCCTCCTACGTCGAGGGCCGGCAGCGGCGCACCGTCGGCAGCAGCGCGACCCTGGCGCCGACCGAGGCCGGCGCCGTCCTCTGAGCGTGCGGGTCCTCGCGGTCGTCGGCCCGACCGCCGCCGGCAAGTCCGACCTCGGCATCGCCCTCGCCCGCGCGGTCGGCGGCGAGGTCGTGAACGCCGACTCGATGCAGCTCTACCGCGGCATGGACGTCGGCACCGCCAAGCTCCCGGAGGCCGAGCGCGGAGGCGTGCCGCACCACCTGCTCGACGTGTGGCCGGTGACCCGCACGGCGACCGCCGCCGACTACCAGGCGCTGTGCCGCGAGGTCGTCGACGGGCTGCTCGCGCGGGGGACGACGCCGGTGCTGGTCGGCGGCTCGGGGCTCTACCTGCGGGCGGCGCTGGACGACCTGGAGTTCCCCGGCACCGACCCCGAGCTGCGCGCCGCGCTGGAGGCCGAGCTGGAGCGGGACGGTGCGCTCGCGCTGCACGCCCGTCTCGCCGCCCTGGACCCGGCCGCCGCCACCCGGATGGAGCCGACCAACGGGCGGCGGATCGTGCGGGCGCTCGAGGTGGTCACCCTCACCGGAGCCATGCCGGGGGGGCTGACGACCTACGGCGAGCACTACCCGGCGACCTACCTCGGGGTCGACCGGCCGGACCTCGCCGAGCGCATCGAGGTGCGCGTCGACCGGATGTGGGAGGCGGGCCTGGTCGAGGAGGTGCGGCGGCTCGAGGCCGACGGCCTGCGCGAGGGCGTCACCGCCAGCCGCGCGCTCGGCTACGCGCAGGTGCTCGGCGCGCTGGACGGCCGCTGGGAGCTGGCGCAGGCGCGCGACCTCACGGTCACGGCCACCCGGCGGTTCGCCCGCCGGCAGCGGGCGTGGTTCCGGCGCGACCCGCGGGTGCACTGGCTGGACCCGGGGTCCGACCTGCTGGCGCAGGCGCAGGCGCTGCTCTAGGCAGGAGTCGGCGGCGCTCCGTCGAACCCGTCCGCATGCGCCCCCGTCTCGCCCTGGCTGCCGCCACCCTCCTGCTCGTCCCCGTCGCGGGCACCGCCCTCGGCCACGAGGGGGAGCACGCCCCGGTCGGAACGACCAACGGCACGAAGACCGGCCCGGCGACGAGCCTGACCACGCGGCCCGGCACCGCCTCCACCCGTGCCCTGCCGGACATGGCGAGGCTGGACCCGGTGCGCTACAGCCTCAAGGACGCGGTCGTCGAGGCCATGGAGGTGCCGAGCCGCAACGGCGTCGACACCATCTGGGTCGACGTCATCCGGCCGAAGACCAAGCCGGGCGTGAAGGTGCCGGTGATCATGGACGCCTCGCCGTACTTCAACACCCTCGGCCGCGGCTGGGAGGGCGACTGCAAGACGCCGACGACGACGCTGTCCACCCCGACGGGCACGCCGGGCCTGGGCTGCACGACCACCTCGCCGTTCCCGGAGTACTACGACGACTACTTCGTGCCGCGGGGCTACGCCGTGGCGCTGATGGACCTGCGGGGCACCCGGAACACCTCCGGCTGCCAGGTCTACGGCGACCGCGACGAGGTCCTCGACGCCGTCGACGTCGTCGACCACCTGGTCGAGCAGCCCTGGAGCAACGGCAAGGTCGGCCTGACCGGCGGCTCGTACGACGGGACCATCGCGAGCGGCGCCGCCGTCGAGCAGCCCCTCAGCGGGCGCCACAAGGACGCCGTCGCGGCGGTGATCCCGATCCGGGCGATCGACCGCTGGTACGACTACCACTTCCTCAACGGCGTCCCCAGCAGCAGCCACGCGGCGACCGCTGCCCAGTTCACGACCGTGTTCGCCGCGGCCGACAACCCCAACTCGGCCACCCCGGCCGGGGCCGTCGCGACGGTCCAGCGCAAGGGCTGCATCCCGACCCTGGGCCTGGCCGCCACGGCCGGCTACGCCCCGACCTACCAGGACGCCGACGCGCCGTTCTGGTCCGAGCGCGACTTCGCCAAGGACGCCGCGGGCACGAAGGCGGCCTTCTTCCTCATCCACGGGCTCTACGACTTCAACGTCAAGACCAACAACGTCGGCCAGATGTGGGCCGCCCTCCCGCAGCAGGCGCCGAAGAAGCTGTGGCTGCTCAACGGCGACCACGTCGACCCGGACGAGCCGGACGCCGAGACCGCGACCGCGGGCGGGCACGTCCTGCCGTTCCCGTTCCAGTCGGCCTACCGGACCGCGACGCACCGCTGGTGGGCGCAGTTCCTCAAGGGCCTGCCGGCCGGTGCGCTGGACACCCCCACCGTCGACGTGCAGGGCGCGGACGGCCGCTGGTCCGGCAGCCGCAGCTGGCCGCTGCCCTCGAAGGACTCCGTCCTGTCCCTGACGCCGGACGGCAAGGCCGTGCCCGGCACCCCCGCCGCGGGCAGCGTCAGCTGGTCGGACGAGCCGTCGGGCGAGGCCGCCCCGGCGAGCCAGGCGTTCGTGACCGCGCCGGTGAAGAAGGCCACCCGGCTGTCCGGCCAGGTCGTGTTCGACCTCGCGTACACGCTGTCCGGCGTCGACACCACGCTCGCGGTGCGCATCGAGGACCTGCCGGCGGGCGTCGAGGACGACGCGACCGGCACCGACTCCGTGCTCGACGGCGACCCCGAGGACCCCTTCACCGTGTCCTACGGCTGGGCCCGTGCCGCCTACCGCGACACGATCGAGCCGCGCGGACTCAGCACCCCGCACGGCCCGGAGCCGGTCGTGCCGGGCGAGGTCGTCACCACGTCCTTCGGCTCGCTGCCGCTGGACTACACGCTGCGCCCCGGTCACCGGCTGCGCTTCACCTTCTCCGCCTCCGAGGGCGGCACGCTGGCCTCGATGACCGGCGGCGAGGTGGCGCTCCAGCTCGGCAAGGGCCTGAGCGCCGTCCGGCTCCCGGTCGCCCGCTAGAGCGCCCGCCGGCCAGGACGAGCGGGGCACGGATCCCGATCGCCCGCGCGAGCCGCCCGCTGGCCCGGGATGACCAGCGCACGACCATCCCGTCTGACCATGGGACGAAGCGGCACATCGGCGCACACTCCCACCCATGGCCCGCCACGCCCTGACACTCGACCAGCTGCCCGCCCTGCACCGGTGCGTGGACGACGGCTCCCTGGAGCTGCTCTACCAGCCCGAGATCGACCTGCAGACCGGCGCGATCGTGGCGATGGAGGGACTGCTGCGCTGGCACCACGAGAGCCTCGGGCTGCTCGCGCCGCCCGCCTTCCTCGACCTGGCCGACACCAGCGGCGAGATCCTCCCGATCGGGGAGTGGGTGCTGCGCGCCGGCGCCGACGAGGCCGTCCGCTGGGCCGGCCTGCCCGGCCCGGCCCGCCGGCTGTGGCTGAACGTCAGCGCCGCCGAGCTCCTGGCCGACGGCTTCGTCCCGCTCGTCGCGGAGGTCGTCTCCTCGCGCGGCCTGCCGGACGGCGCGCTCGGCCTCGAGATCGCCGAGTCCTGCATCCTGGCGCTGGGCGACCGCGCGGCCCCGCTGCTGGAGCGGCTGCGGGGCAGCGGCGTCGCCCTCGCGGTGGACGACTTCAGCAGCTTCTACGCCACGCTCGGCGCCATCGAGGCGCTGCCGATCGACGCGGTCAAGCTCGGCCGCCGCTACGTCAGCGGTGTCGGCGAGCTGGTCGGGCCGGACGGCGACGGCGACCCGCTGGTGGCCGCGGTCATCGAGCAGGCGCACTCCCGCGGGCTGTGCGTCGTGGCCGAGGGCGTCGAGACCTGGGGCGAGGCCGCCCGACTCACCGAGCTCGGCTGCGACCGCGCGCACGGCTGGCTGTTCGCCAGCGCGCAGCGGGCCGACAAGGCGCGCTGGCTGCTCGAGCACGGCCGCGGCTGGCAGCGCGCCGCCAGCGTGCCGATGCCCCGCGCGGAGGCGTGAGAACCTGAGCGGGTGCGCTTCCTCAAGGGTCACGGCACCGAGAACGACTTCGTGCTGCTGCCCGACCCGGACGGCGCCCTCGACCTGACGCCCGAGCTGGTGCGGTCGCTGTGCGACCGGCGGGCCGGCCTCGGCGGCGACGGCGTCCTGCGGGTCGTCCGCTCGGCGCACGTGCCGGAGGCCGACCCCGCGACCGAGTGGTTCATGGACTACCGCAACGCCGACGGCTCGATCGCCGAGATGTGCGGCAACGGCGTGCGCGTCTACGCCCGCTACCTCGTGCACGCCGGTCTCGCCGAGCCCGGCCACCTGCGGCTGGCCACCCGCGGCGGCACCAAGGAGGTCGACGTCCCGGCCTCCGGCGACGTCAGCGTCGACATGGGGCCGGCCGTGGTCGGCGAGCCGACCGACGTCGACGGCACGCCCGCCACCTCCGTCGACATGGGCAACCCGCACGCGGTGCTGCACGTCCCGTCCGTCGAGGGGCTCGGCGAGCTGAAGACCTCGCGCCTGGACCTCAACGTCGAGTACGTCGAGGACGTCTCGCCGACCGCGATCCGCATGCGCGTGCACGAGCGGGGGGTGGGGGAGACCCGCTCCTGCGGCACCGGCGCGTGCGCGGCCGTCGTCGCGACCGCGCTGCGGACCGGCACGCCGCGCGGCACGACGTACGACGTCGAGGTGCCCGGCGGCCACCTCGCCGTGACCTGGCGCGAGGACGGGCACGTCGTGCTCGCCGGTCCGGCGGTGCTGGTGGCCGAGGGGGAGCTGTGGACGGCCTGACGCCTGCGCAGGCGGCCGCCGGCGTCAAGGGCCCGATCGGCGCGTGGGGCTTCACCTGGATGAGCGACGCCGGCGTGCGCGCCCGCGGCAAGGCCGAGCTCGGCCTGCGCGGCCGGCCGCTCTACCACCTGGGCCGCGGCGGGGCGCTCGGCGACGTCCCGGTCGAGGTCGTCGTGGCCGCCGAGGCGTTCTTCCCGCCCGCTGTCGTCCGGGCCGCCTGGGAGGAGGGCCGCGCGCTCGTCGAGCCGCTCGAGGCGGCCCGCTTCTACGCCGGGTGCTGCGCCCAGCTGTTCCGCGACCGGTACGGCTCGGCCCCGGACCTGCCCCGCCTGGTGGAGCTGGTCGAGCGGGTGGTCGACGCCGCCCCCGACCTCGGCCTGCCGCTGTTCGCCGGCTGGCGCGCGCTGCCGCGCCCCGACGACGCCGCCGGCCGCGCCGGGCTGCTGCTCAACGTCCTCCGCGAGCACCGCGGGTCGGTGCACGCCGCTGCCTGCGCCGCGATGGGCCTGTCCCCGCTGCAGGCGATCATGGCCGGGAGCTACGGCGAGCAGAACGCCCGCTTCTTCGAGTGGCCCGAGCCCTACCCGGACCCCGACCCGTACCGCGGCCGCTGGGACGCCGCCGAGGACCTCACCAGCGCCTCAGCCGGGCTGCCGTACGACGCCCTCGACGACCGGGAGCGGGCCGAGCTGGTCGCGCTGGTGCGCGCCGCGCTGAGCTGATCCACGCGGCCGCACGTACGCTCGCGGGACCCCCTGAAGGAGTTCCCATGAGCCGTACCCGCCGCCCGCTGCGGGCGCTCGGGCTGCTGACCGCCGGAGCGCTGGCCCTCGTGCCGCTCGCCGGCTTCACGCCGCTCGCCACGTCCACCCCTGCCGCCGCCGCGTCCCTCGACTGCCCGGCCGGCACCGCACGCACGACCAAGACGCTGGGCGAGCGGGCGCAGGAGCGCAAGCAGGCCGACCCCGCCTTCCGCGAGCTGATCAGCTCGCTGGACGACGCCTCGGTCGACCGCGCCACCGCCTGCCGCCCGGTCAAGCAGCCGGAGCCGTTCCACGAGCTGTCGGCCATGCAGGCCGAGCGCAACGTCATCAGCGCGGGGCCGCTCGGCTACACGCCGCCCGGCGCGGTGCGCGCGGCCCTCGCGGGCAAGGCCGCCGCCACGCAGGCGACGTCGACGGTGCCGGGCGCCCAGGGCGCCTTCACCCCCGTCGGCAAGACGCCGCTGATCGCCGACGACCCCGGCGCGCCGAACATCAACGGCCAGGGCCTGGCCGACCAGGCCGGTCGCATCGACAGCTACGCCTACGACGCCGTGCACCGCCGGCTGTTCTCCGCACCGGGCACGGGCGGGGTCTGGATGTCGAGGGACACCGGCCAGTCCTGGACGTCGGTCGGCGACACGCTGCCGTACCAGTCCGTCGGCTCCGTCACGTGGAGCCCGGCCGGCCCGAGTGCCGCCGACGGCACGCTGCTCGTGAACTCCGGCGAGGCCTCGGCCGGCGGCAACGTCTACACCGGCATCGGCGGCCTCTACAGCACCGACACCGGCAAGACCTGGAAGCAGTCGACCGGCATCCCGGACGGCCTCATGGGCTTCGAGATCGAGGTCGACCCGTCCAACCCGACGATCGTCTACGCCGCGACCAGCCAGGGGCTGTTCCGCTCCACGGACACCGGCCGCACCTACGTCAACGTCAAGCTGCCGACGGCCGACTGCGCCGGGGTGACCGGCTACGACAACATCTGCCAGAACGCCAACTGGGTCACCGACGTGCAGATCAAGGCGCCCGGCGGCGTCGGCGCCGACACGAAGGGCGGCCAGGTCCTGGCCGCCGTCGGCTACCGCGCCGGCAGGCTGCCCTACCCGGGCACCGACGTCCCGCAGGCGCCGGCCAACGGCGTCTACCGCTCCGACACCGGTGCCCCCGGCACCTTCGAGATGCTCGACGTCTCCGGTGACGGCACCTCCCCGATCGGCTTCACCCCGCAGGAGCGCATCGGCCGCTTCGAGCTCGGTGCCGCGACCGGTCCCGAGCAGGACCACGACGTCGTCTACGCCGTGGTCGAGGACGCCGTGCTGTTCAACGGCGGCGTGATCGGCATCGACGCGTTCGACACCACGACGGTCATGCCGTCGCCGGCCAAGAACACCGTGCTGTCCGGCATCTACGTCTCCAGCGACTTCGGGTCGTCGTGGATCCGGATGGCCGACGAGCTGGAGCTCCAGCTCCCCATCACCGAGTCCGCCCTGATCGGCGCCCAGCAGACGGTCGGCATGTACGCCCCGGGCGTCCAGGGCTGGTACAACCAGTGGATCGAGCCGGACCCCACGACGGCCACCGCCGCGGGCGTGCCGACCCGGCTCGTCTTCGGCCTCGAGGAGGTCTGGGCGACCCGGCTCCCCGGGACCCCGCAGGACGGGCTGACGCAGGCCGCCGAGCCGGCCAGCTTCCGCGTGATCGGCCCGTACTACGCCGGTGACAGCTGCCTCGGCCTGGCCGCCGGCGGCTTCCCGATCTGCCCGACCACCCAGACCACCGCGGGCAGCATGACCACCCACCCGGACCAGCAGTCCGGCATCTGGGTGCCCGAGGCCGACGGCGGCGTCACGCTGGTGCTCGGCAACGACGGCGGCACCTACCGCCAGACCGTCGCTCCGGGCGCCGAGCTGACCAAGGACTTCGGCCGCGGCGCCCAGGCCGGCTACCTGGCCAACACGCTGCTGCCGTACGACGCCTCGGCGGCCAAGGACGGCACCGTCGCCTTCGGCCTGCAGGACAACGGCTCGGGCGTCGTGCGTCCCGACGGCAAGGTCGTCGAGACGTTCGGCGGCGACGGCTTCTTCGCCGCCATCGACCCGGACGACAGCGACGTCTACTACAACGAGGTCACCCTCGCCGACATGCGGGTCACCCAGGACGGCGGCCTGACCTACACCGACATCGCTCCCGACGTGACGAACCCGCTGTTCGCCAACCCGTTCGTCATGGACCCGACGGACTCCGGCCACCTGATCGTGGGCGGCCCGGAGGTGTTCGAGCGCACCGAGGGCCCGACCGGTGACTGGGTGCAGGTGTTCACGACGGGTGAGGGCACGCAGGTGTCCATGCTCGAGCTGCAGGGGGCGGCGGCGTACGTCGGCTTCTGCTCCACCTGCGACATCGCGAACAAGGTGGACGCCGACTTCAACAGCGGCATCGCCACCAACGTCGGCGGCGACGCGGCGCCGGAGAAGGGCGACCCCGCGGGCTGGCACATCGCCGCGGCCAAGGGCCTGCCGGACCGCTACGTGACCGGCATCGCTGCCGACCCGACCAACCCGAAGACGGTCTACGTGACCCTCTCGGGCTACGCCAACCGCCAGTGGTGGCCGGCCGGGTCGTTCAACGACAAGAACGGCGAGCGCGGGGCGGGTCACGTCTTCAAGTCCACCGACGCCGGGCAGACGTTCACCGACATCAGCGGCTCGCTGCCGGACGCCCCGGCGCGCTCGATCGAGGTCAACCGCGGGCAGCTGCTCGTCGGCACCGACGTCGGCCTGTTCCTGTCCAGCAACACCTCCGGTCAGCGCTGGGCGGCGCTCAAGGGCCTGCCCAACGTGCCGGTCGTGTCGGTCAAGAACATGCCCGGCAAGCCCGACCAGGTGGTGCTCGCGACCTTCGGCCGCGGCATCTACACCTACGGGTTCAGCGCACGGGCGGGCGCCAGCACGCCGGTGACCGGACCGGGCACCACGCCGATCCGGCCCACCACCGGCCGGCTGCCGGCGACCGGCCTCGGCGCGACCGCGGCGGCCATCGGCGTCCTCGCCCTGCTCGGCGGCCTGGCCGTCCGGCGGCGCGCGCACGCCTAGCAGCACCGCGTACGACGGAGGGCCGGAGCGGAACGTCGCTCCGGCCCTCCGCCGTTACCCCGTGGCCCCGGCCGCCCCTGCGTGCGACCCTGGCCGGGATGACCGAGCCCGCTGCGCGCGTTGATCCGTCGATGACTGCTGAGCCCCACGCCTCGTGCCCGTGGACGCCGACGTGCGCCTCGACGACGACCTGCTCGCCTTCCACGAGATCGAGGGCGAGGGCTTCGACCTCGAGGAGCGCCAGTCGCTGCGCCGCGTCGCCGGCATCCGCACCGACCTCGAGGACGTCACCGAGGTCGAGTACCGCCAGCTGCGCCTCGAGCGGGTCGTGCTGATGGGCGTGTACGAGCCGGGCGACGACGAGGTGACCAGCCTCAAGGAGCTGCAGGCGCTGGCGGAGACCGCCGGCTGCGAGGTGCTCGAGGGGCTGACCCAGCGGCGGGCCAAGCCGGACCCGAAGACCTACGTCGGCTCCGGCAAGGCCAAGGAGCTGCGCGACGCGGTGCTCGCCTCCGGCGCCGACACGGTCATCTGCGACGGCGAGCTCTCGCCCGGCCAGCTGCGCAGCCTGGAGGAGGTCGTCAAGGTCAAGGTCATCGACCGGACCTGGCTGATCCTCGACATCTTCGCCCAGCACGCGACCTCGCGGGAGGGCAAGGCGCAGGTCGAGCTGGCGCAGATGACGTACATGCTCCCGCGCCTGCGCGGCTGGGGCGAGTCGCTGTCCCGCCAGGGCGGTGGCGCCGGCGGCTCCAGCGGCGGCGTCGGCACCCGCGGTCCCGGTGAGACCAAGATCGAGACCGATCGGCGGCGCATCCGCTCCCGCAAGGCCAAGCTGGCCGGCGAGATCAAGCTGATGAAGACCGCCCGCGACACCAAGCGGCAGGAGCGCGACCGCAACGCCGTCCCGTCGGTGGCCATCGCCGGCTACACCAACGCCGGCAAGAGCTCGCTGCTCAACCGCCTCACCGGCGCCGGCGTGCTGGTGGAGAACGCGCTGTTCGCGACCCTGGACCCCACGGTGCGCAAGGCGCAGACGCCGGCCGGCCGCGAGTTCACCCTGTCCGACACGGTCGGCTTCGTGCGCCTGCTGCCGCACCAGCTCGTCGAGGCGTTCCGCTCGACGCTCGAGGAGGTCTCCGGCGCGGACCTGATCCTGCACGTCGTCGACGGCTCCCACGACGACCCCGAGGGCCAGCTCGCCGCGGTGCGGCAGGTGTTCGCCGAGATCGGCGCCCAGGCGATCCCCGAGGTCGTCGTCGTCAACAAGTGCGACCTTGCCGACCCGGTCGTGCTCGGCCGGCTCCAGCGCCGCGAGAAGCACGTCGTGCTCGTCTCCGCGCTGACCGGCGAGGGGCTGCCCGCGCTGCTGCAGGTGCTCGAGGACGAGGTCCCGCACCCGGAGACGCTCGTGCACGTGGTGCTGCCGTACTCCGAGGGCTCGCTCGTCTCCCGCATCCACGGCGAGGGGGAGGTGCTCGTCGAGGAGCACACCGAGGAGGGCACCCGCCTCGAGGCGCGGGTCGGGCCGTCCCTGGCCGCCGAGCTGAACGGCTACCTGGTCACGCAGGCCTGACTGCCAGGACAGGTCCGCGCAGGCAGGAGTTGCGCCCGCGGTGCAGAAGTGTGCACAGGTACTGCACCTTCTGCGTCTGAGGAGCCCCCGGATGAAGCGCACCGTCCTCGCCCTGACGGCCGTCGCCGTCGCCGTGGCGACCGTCGGCACCGGCTCGGCGGCCCCCGTCGCTGCCCCGCCCGGCGTCGACATGAGCTGCTACGCACCGGCCGGCGACCCCGCGCCCGGCACGCCGGAGTGGGTGCAGCGCGACGCGCACAACCAGTACTGCGCCTCGCTGCGCCCGGTCGACCAGGCGGCCAGCCCCGCCTTCGGCTTCGGCAACCTCAGCCAGGGCGCGTCGCTGTACGTCGAGCAGGCCGCCGAGCAGGCCGGCCGCCCGGCCGAGCCCTCCGGCGGCATCACGCCGCTGATCCCGGGCGGCAAGGCGGGTGACCCGTTCCGCACGCTCAAGCGCTGGACCGAGGCCGGCCGCGGCCGCGTCGCCCCCGTCGCGTTCAAGGCCCTGAACGGCTCCACCCTGCGCGGCCACGTGTTCCTGCCGCCCGCGAGCGTGCAGCGCCCCAAGGCCGGCTTCCCCGGCGTCGTCATCACCGACGGCTCGGTGCAGGCCTACGAGGAGCTCTACTTCTGGGCGGCGCAGGACCTGGCCGAGTCCGGCTACATGGTCATGACGTACGACGTGCAGGGCCAGGGCGACTCCAGCCTGTTCGGCGCTGACTGCCCGGGCGAGTGCACCGGCGTGCCGTACCAGCAGGACAGCAACTTCTTCCAGGGCGCCGAGGACTCGCTGAGCCTGTTCCTCGCGACGCCCAAGGCGCCGTCCGGCGGGTCGTACAACCCGTTCTCCGACGCGCTCGACCGCTCCCGCGTCGCCGTCGCCGGGCACTCCCTCGGTGCCAGCGCCGTCAGCACCGTCGGCCAGTGCGACAACCGCGTGAAGACGATCGTCGCCTGGGACAACCTGCGCGCGATCAAGGACTGCTCCGGCGTCGTCATCCCGCCGCAGCACCGCACCAAGAAGCTGATCAACGTCCCGGCGCTCGCGATCACGAACGACTACGTGTTCAACACGACCGTCGCGACCTCCGCGCCGGACCCCGAGGCGAAGACGGCCGGCTACGAGCAGGTCGCCGCCGCGGGCAAGGACGCCCAGATCGTCACCCTGCGCGGTGCGACGCACCTGACGTACACCTACATCCCGCTGGTCTTCCAGGCCAACCAGCTCGGCGAGCGGATGGCCAGCTACTACACGAAGGCCTGGCTCGACCTGCAGCTGCGCGGCGACCGGAGCGGCTACCAGCGGCTGACCGCCAAGGCGTTCGACGGCAGCGTCGACAAGACCTCGATCGGCGCCGGCACGTACGACCCGACCAAGGCCGACCCGACGAACCCCTACGCCGGCAACGTGCCGTACCTGATCAAGGGCATCCCGGTCGCCGACGCCGTGTCGTTCTACTACCGGTCCGCGTACTCGCTGCGCGACCCCGGCACCGGCAAGGTCCGCCGCTGCCAGGCCGTACGGGCCGGCTGCTCCTGACCGTCCACAGGGGTGCCGTGGGCGTGCGGCCGCGCCGATAGGCTCAGACCGTGAAGATCCGGACATCCGTGGCGGCGGTGGTGGCGGGGCTCGCCCTCGTCGCGTGCTCCTCCGACCCGGAGCCCGACCCGCTGCCGCCCGTGCCGACGGCCAGTCCGTCGCCCGTGGTGCTGCCGCTGCCGAGCGAGGCGGCCGCAGCGACGCCGCAGGGTGCCGCGGCTTTCGCGCGGTACTACTTCGATGCTCATTAATCAAGGCCTCACTTCGCGGAAGACGCCTGCGCAGGTCCGCGCCGTGTCCGACTCCGGCTGCGATGGCTGCAAGAACCTCATCGGCGCCATCGAGGAGGAACCGACGCCAGGGGAGCGAATCGCAGGGAGGGCTGCTTCCGCGTTCTGTTCGCCGAGTCACCTCCGCTAGACAGCGGGCACGGTCGATCGTGGAACTCCAGTACGCGCTGACGGCGGTGCACGTGCTCGACGTCAACGGCGGCACGCTGCGGACTACGCCGGCTAGTGGACCCTCAAACGGTCAGATTCGGCTCAAGCGAACCGGACAGTCCTGGATGGTCCTCGGATTTCGCGGCGTGGAGTGACCCCGAAGTCTGCTGGGCGCCGGGCGCCGGGACTGATTGTCTTGGCGGCGATCGCTGCGGTACTGCCCTATGCCCCCGCGGCTAAGGCGGCTAGCGGCTGCGGTCGCGAACAGACGGCAGCCTGCCCTGTGACGGGCAGCACCACCGAGAAGGGCTTCGACGCTGGGCAGCACCCAGCAGCAGGAGCCCCAGACCCGCCCGGTGAACCGCCCCCGCGCCCCCAAGGGCCCGCCCTCACCGACCTACGTCGACCGCGTCGTCGTCCCGACCTGCACCGGCAACACCGCCTACGACGGCGGAGTCCTGTGCAACGCAGCGGTCATGACCTGCCCGGTCGACGGCGAGATCCGCTTCTGGGTGTTCGAGACCACCATCCAGCGCTCAACGGGCAAGGCCGTCCCCGGTACCGGCCCGCGGATGGTGGACACCGTCTGCCTCGGCCCGAACGACCCCCGCCCGGATCCGACGGTGCTGCTGCCCGGCATCGTGCAGACGCAGTTCCAGAGCGTGGTCGTCCAGGGCGGCAGCGCTGACGTCTCGCCCCGTCCGGAGACGCTGGTCAACATCGAGACGCGCTTCCAGACCGACGCGCCGGCCAGCTACGAGATCCCGCTGACCCTGCTCGGGCAGTCCGTCGTCATCACGGCCACGGCGCAGAGCTACACCTGGCACCTCGACAACGGCGACACCCGCGTCTCGACCCGCCCGAAGGGCTACCTCGAGTACGTCTACCGCAAGGCCGGCTCGTACGACGTCTTCGTCTCGATCACCTGGAGCGGCACGTTCAGCGTGAACGGCGGGCCCGCGCAGCCGATCACCGGGACGGTCGAGGTCGACGGGGAGCCGACCGCGGTCCAGGTCCAGCAGGCCCGCAGCGAGCTCGTCCGCGGCTAGCTAGAGCCGCACCGTCCCGAGGTCGACCTTCGTCCCCCGGTCCAGGAACACCTTCCGGCTCGTCCGGCCGATCTTCACCGTCCAGAACTCCTTGCCACGGCCGTCCTGGACCGTCGTCGGCCGGGTGCTCGGGTTCGCGTGCACGGTGAAGCGGCCCTGCCCGTCGGCCTTCGCCGTCGTGGTGATCGTCTCCGGGACCGAGCCGTCCCGCCGCGCCAGCACGTCCTCGGCGACGGGGCTCTTGAAGGACTTGGTCAGCGTGACGACCGCTCCCGCGGCGGGAGCACCGGAGGCTGTGACCACCCGCCCGGTGATGACGCCGTGGTTGCGCGGGTCGGCGGCCGCCTCGGCCAGCATCAGCCAGGCCGGCCGGTTGATCGCGTACGTCGACGGGATCTCGGCGGCGTACGGCGGGTGGAACGCCTGGTTGTGCTCGAAGGTGTAGACGATCGTGCGCAGCGCGCCGTACGACCAGTCACGGCTCGTCCCGGCGGTCGGGTAGAGCGACAGGCCGATCTGGTTGGTGTAGCCGAGGTGCCTCTCGCACATCTGCTCGCCGAGGTCGTCCTGGAAGGCGTCGTCCGGCGACGGGTCGGTCGTGTAGCCCCACGGCCGCATGCACAGCTGCCCGGAGGTGTGGTTGGTCAGGTACGCCGTGACCTGCCGCGCCTTCATGCCGCCGGCGATGTTGCGCGCCTCCGGCTCGCTGAACGGCTCGGCGCCGCCGTAGGTCTGGCTCGTCGGGTCGCCGCCGCCGCCCTCGCCGCCCCAGAAGAACGGGTAGTTGCGGTTCGGGTCCGTGCCGTGCGCGTCGGCGTTCAGCCGCGAGGAGGCGCCGCCGGCCGTGTAGAGCGCGTCGGTGAAGGAGCGCTTGTTCTTGCGCCAGCCGCTCTCGACGCCCGCCACCTCGAAGCCGAGGTTGTTGTTCAGCACCGGGTTGTAGACCGGCGAGGCCTCCCGCGAGTGCACGAAGCCGTCGACGTTCACGATCGGCACGACGACGACGCGGATCTTCTTCAGCAGCGCGGTGACCTTCGCGTCCTTGCCGTACGAGGCCAGCAGGTCGAAGGCGAACATCATCGTGTACTCCGAGGACGGCCACTCGCGGGCGTGGTGCGCCCCGTCGACCCAGAAGGTCGGCCGGCCGTCGCTGACAGCCCTGCTGATGTCGTCGGCGATCTCGATGCCGAAGACCTTGCGTCCCTCGAGCGTCGTCTCCGGGAACTCGAACATCCGGGCGCGCTTCGGGTGCTGAGTGGCCAGGGCCTGCAGGTCGGTGACGTAGTCGGCGTAGTGCCGGTAGCCGGTGCGCTCACCCGGCTGCGGTGCCAGGCCGGCGAGCCGGGCGCCGACGGTGAGGTCGGGGCCGCGGTACGGCTGGGTCACCTGGTAGTCGACGCCCAGCCGCTTGAGCCTGGCCTCGTCGCCGGGCCACAGCAGCAGCTCCATCGTGCCGTCGGCGAGCAGGCGGTGCGTGTCGTCGAAGTCCGCGAGCGCCAGCGCCTGCTTGAGCGTGCGCGGGCGCACGCGGGCGTACGACAGCATCTCGCCGGGGACGGTCGTGCCTGTCGCGGCGCCGAAGGCCGTGCGCTCCAGGACGGGGGCGACGGCCAGCACGCCGGCGCCGACGGCGGTCCGGCGCAGCAGCGTCCGACGGGTGAGTCCGGCCTCGGGCGTGGTGCTCAACGGTCCTCCAGGAGCGGGTGCGTCCTGGACTGTTCGCCGCCGGCCGGGCGGCTCCTGCTGCTCAGACCTTGCGCAGCACCGTCACCACGCGACCGAGGACGACCGCGTGCGTGCCGTCGATGGGGGAGTAGGCCTCGTTGTGCGGCATCAGCCACACCTGGCCGTCCTTGCGCTTGTAGGTCTTGACGGTCGCCTCGCCGTCGATCATCGCCGCGACGATGTCGCCGTTGTCCGCGTTGGGCTGCTGCCGCACGACCACCCAGTCGCCGTCGGCGATCGCGGCGTCGACCATCGAGTCGCCGACGACCTTGAGCATGAACAGCGTGCCGCTGCCGACCAGCTCGCGGGGGAGCGGGAACACGTCCTCGACCGCCTGCTCGGCCAGCACGGGGCCACCGGCGGCGATCCGGCCGAGGACCGGGACGTACGCCGGTGTCGGGCGGGCGGCGCGCTCCGCGGCCTCGTCCTGCTCGAGGTTGGCGGCCGCCGTCTCACCCGGCAGGCGCACGTCGACGGCGCGGGGGCGCGACGGGTCGCGGCGCAGGAAGCCCTTCTTCTGCAGCATCGCCAGCTGGTGGGAGACGCTGCTGGTGCTGGTCAGCCCGACGGCCTCGCCGATCTCGCGCACGGTGGGCGGGTAGCCACGGCGCTCGACCGAGTCACGGATGACTTCGAGCACCTTGCGCTGGCGCGGCGTGAGGCCCGCCTCGTCCGGGGGGCCGTCGGGGAGGTCGCGCACCACGCCGTCGCCGTCGTCGGGTACCTGGGTGCGCGCCATGGGGATCTCCGTCTGCTGGTCCGAACAGGTGGTCGAAGCGGAAGGTAACGCTCCGGAGGTCACAGATCAAACACATGTTCGAACGTGTCTGGTGTTCTGTCGGAGGTCCTGGGTACCTTCTCGCTCAGACGTTCGATCGAACACCCGTTCGGTCGGCTCAGACCCCGAGGAGCCCCGATGCGCACCACCGCCACCGCCCCCAGCGTCCGCCTCACCCGTCGGGGCCGCGCCGTCCTCGTCCTGCTGCTGGCCGCGCTGCTGCTCGCCGCCTTCTCCATCGGGCAGCGCGACACGCAGGCCGCCGGCCTCGCGGGCGGCAGCGGTGCGGCCGCTCCGGTGGCCACCACGGTGCAGGCCGGGGAGTCGCTGTGGTCGGTCGCGCAGCGCATCGCGCCGGAGAACGACCCGCGCGACGTGATCGCCCAGATCCGGCGGCTGAACGACCTGGACGGCTCCCAGCTGCAGGTCGGCCAGCAGCTGCTCCTGCCCACCCGCGCCTAGCGGGTCGGCCCGCTGCCCGCGGGCCTCAGGCCGCGACGCGCTCCCGGGCCGGCGCCTCGACCGGGTACGGGTCCACCGCGGTGGCCGGGCGGAAGCGGCGGGCGTACCGGAGCGCCGGCGCCTCGACGAAGCGCCACGACAGGACAGCGCACAGCAACGACGCGGCGACGCCGACGGGGATGCTCACCCAGGGGGAGAGCGGGTTCAGCCAGGTCGCCCACAGGTAGTGCCACAGGTAGACGGCGTAGGAGCGCTGGCCGAGCCAGACCAGCACGCGGGCGGAGCAGAAGCGGCCCAGCAGGCTGCCGGGGCGGTCCACGAGGTACGGCACGACCTGCATCGCCGCCGCCGCCATGATCGCGGGTCCGGCGAGCGACTTCAGCGGGATGTTGCCGACGGTCAGCAGGAAGCCCAGCACCACGGCCGTCCCCGCCCAGGCGCGGAGCGTGGCGGCGGGGCTGCCGGTGCCGCGGCGTGCGACGTCGGTGCCACGCCAGCGCCGCGACCGCGCCCATGAGCATCCCGACCGCGCGGGTGTCGGTGCCGAAGTAGATGCGGTCGGTCCCCGCACCACCGTCCCAGAGCAGCAGCGGCAGGCCGGCGCTCACCGCCGCCAGCGCCAGCACCGGCCAGGTGCGCCGGGCGGCGGGCAGCTTGAGCAGGAGCAGCAGCACGAACGGCCAGACGACGTAGAACTGCTCCTCGACCGCGAGCGACCACAGGTGCGCCAGCGGAGCGTCGCCGCTCGCAAGCGCGTAGACCCAGTTCACGCCGTACAGCAGCACGATGCCGAGCTGCCGCAGCGCCGCGCCGACGTCGACGGGGTCGCCGCTCCCGTCGCCGCCCGGGGTCGCGGCGATCCAGCCCGTGTCGTGGAAGGCCAGCAGCACGCACGTCCAGATGCCGAGCATCACGAACAGCGCGGGCAGCAGGCGGAAGGCCCGGCGGGCGTAGAACAGCGGCAGCGACACCCGCCCGTGGACGCGCACCTCGTCGAGCAGCATCGCGGTGATGAGGAAGCCGGACAGGACGAAGAAGACGTCCAGGCCGACCCACCCGCCGCGCAGCGGGCCCTCGCTCGAGGTGAAGTGGTAGGTCACGACCCAGACGAGGGCGAAGCCGCGCAGGCCGTCGAGGGCGCTCGACCTGCCGAGCAGGGGCCGGCGGGCGCGGACCTCCCGCGGCCGCTCCAGCGTCGAGGCAGTCACCCGCAGTACCTGCCCGCGCACTCCGTCATCCATTCGTCATGATCCGTGACCTGATCCACACCGTGCGGCCCTGCCGCTACTGGGCGGTCTCGCCGGCAGGTACTCGCACGGCCAGTGTCGAAACCCGAGAGAAACCCGCCCCACGCTCGGAGGAACCGTGTCGCGTCGCCGCCTCGCCCTGCTGCTGTCCGCAGCCCTGACCGCCACGCTGGCGCCCGTCGCCGTCGCGGCCGGCCCGGCGCAGAGCGGCTTCGACGCGACGATCCGCGAGACCGCGTACGGCATCCCGCACATCAAGGGCGACGACTTCGCTGACGTCGGCTACGGGTACGGCTACCAGCTGGCCAGCCAGACGATCTGCGTCATGGCCGACACCTACACGACGGTGCGTGCCCAGCGCTCGCGCTACTTCGGCGAGACCGGCTCGTACGTCTTCCGCGGCAACGGCGCGACGGTCAACAACCTCAACAGCGACTTCTTCTTCCAGCAGGTCATCGACGACCGGCGGGTCGAGCGGCTGATGGCGGGCAAGGCGCCGAACGGCCCGCTGCCGCAGGTGCGCGAGCTGGTCACCGGGTACGTCGCCGGCTACAACCGCTGGCTCGCCGACGTCGGCGGCAGCAAGGGCGTCACCGACCCGGCCTGCGCCGGCAAGCCCTGGGTCACGCCCATCACCGAGCTCGACGCCTACCGCCGCTTCTACCAGCTGGCCCTGCTCGCCAGCTCCGGCGTCGCCCTCGACGGCATCGGCGCCGCTCAGCCGCCGCACCCGTCGGCGCCGCTGCCGAGCTCGCAGCTCGACCCGGAGGCGACGGCGCGCCTGCTGGACGAGCAGTGGAAGACCCTGGCCATCGGCAGCAACGCCGTCGCGCTCGGCAAGGACGCGACCGCCAACGGCAAGGGGATGCTGCTCGGCAACCCGCACTTCCCGTGGATCGGCTCCGAGCGCTTCTACCAGGCGCACCTGACCGTGCCGGGCAAGCTCGACGTCACCGGCGGCTCGCTGCTCGGCGTCCCGCTCGTGCTCATCGGCCACACCGAGCGGATGGCGTGGAGCCACACCGTGTCGACGGCGTTCCGCTTCACGCCCTTCCAGCTGACGCTGGTGCCGGGCTCGCCGACGACCTACCTGTACGACGGCGTGCCGACGAAGATGACCAGCCGCGACGTGACCGTCCAGCTGCAGGACGGCAGGAAGCAGACGCGCACCCTGTGGAGCAGCCACCACGGGCCGATCCTGACCAGCATCCTCGGCCTGCCGATCTTCCCCTGGACGTCCGGCACGGCCTGGGCCCTCGGCGACGCGAACGCGCCGAACTTCCGCTACCTGAACCACTTCTTCGAGGTCGACCGGGCGCAGTCGGCCAAGGAGGTGCTCGCGGTCCTCAAGCGCAACCAGGGCATCCCGTGGGTGAACACCATCGCCGCCGACGATCGGGGCGACGCGCTCTACGCCGACATCTCGGTGACCCCGCACGTCACCAACGCGCAGGCCCAGGTGTGCAACACCGCGCTGGGGCAGGCCACGTACGCCGCGCTGCGCCTGCCGGTGCTGGACGGCTCGCGCAGCGAGTGCGAGTGGGGGACCGACCCGGACGCCGTGCAGCCCGGCACCTTCGGGCCGTCGAGCATGCCGTTCCTGCTGCGCAGCGACTACGTCACCAACTCCAACGACTCCTACTGGCTGAGCCAGCCCCGGCAGCCGCTCACGGGCTTCGCGCGGATCATCGGCGACGAGGGCACCGCCCGCTCGCTGCGTACCCGCTCCGGGCTGGTCATGGTCGAGGAGGAGCTGGCCGACGGCGGGCGCTTCACCCGCCAGGAGCTGCAGGACCTGCTCTACAGCGACCGCCAGCACGCCGGCGAGCTCACCCGCGACGACGTCGTCGCGATGTGCAAGGGCTTCCCGGGCGGCCTCGCGCCGTCGAGCAGCGGCCCGGTGGCGGTCGGCGACTCCTGTGACGTCCTGGCCGCGTGGGACGTCAGCGACCGGCTGGGCAGCCGGGGCGCGCTGCTGTTCCGCCGCTTCTGGACGCGGGCCGGTGCGGTGCAGGCGCCGCTGCTGTGGCGCACGCCGTTCGACCCGGCCGAGCCCGTCACCACCCCGCGCGACCTGAACACGCTGAACCCGCAGGTCATGCTCGCCTACGGCGACGCGCTGAGAGACCTGGCCGGCGCGGGCATCCCGGTGGACGCGCGGCTGGGCGACTTCCAGAAGGACCTGCGGCCGGACGGCACGAGCACGCCGTACCACGGCGGTCCGGGCGGGCTCGGCGTGTTCAACGCGGTCGCGGCGCCGTGGGACGCGCAGAAGGGCTACGTCGGGCGGCTGCCGCACGGCTCGTCGTTCATCCAGACCGTCAGCTTCGACGGCGACGGCTGCCCGGACGCGCAGACGATGCTCACCTACTCGCAGTCGACCAACCCGAAGAGCCCGCACTACGCGGACCAGACCCGCCTCTACAGCAAGGGCGGCTGGGTGAAGGACGTCTTCTGCGAGCGCGACGTGAAGAGGGCGACGCTCGGCACGAAGCGCCTGCGCGGCTAACCGAGCTCAGGCCCGGCGCCGCCGCACCACGAGGACGCTCAGCAGCGACAGCAGACCGAGCGCCCCGGGCAGCGCCGCCGGGCCCGTCGCCGGCAGCCGACCGGCGGCCACCGTCACGTCATCGGCGGTGCAGCCGCCGACCTCCAGCACGCCCGAGGTGACGGCGAAGGACGCGCGCAGGCTCCGGTCGCCGGCGTCGTAGGACCAGGCGGTGCGGGGGAGCGGCCGGCCGTCGAGGCTCACCCGGCACGGCACGAACGGGCGGGTCAGCGTGCCGAGCGAGGCCTGCAGCGCGTAGTGGCGACGGACGTCGTCGCGCACCTCGAGCGACCAGCTGCCGGCGCCCTCACGCGAGACCAGCGCGCCGCCGTCGGGCAGGGCGCTGCGGCTGCTGCCGTGCGGGAAGGCCAGCAGCTCCAGGCGGTCCGCCCGGTCGGCCAGGTGCACCAGCGACGGGTCGGTGCCGTAGGCCGTGAGGGTGTCCACGTCGGCGGGCAGCAGCGGCAGCACCGCGCCGGCGCGGACGAGCAGCGGCGCCTCCTCCAGCGGCGCGGGCACCGTGACGCTGCGGCCGCCGGCGACCAGCGCTGCCCGGCCGAGCCGCAGCCCGCCGTCGGGGCCGGCAGGGGCGGCCGCCCGCCACAGGTCGACCCACTGCCCCCGCGGGAGCACGAGCTCGCGGGCGCGCACGTCCGGGTCCAGCACCGGCGCTGCGAGCAGGTCCGGGCCGAGCAGGTACTGGTCGTCGCGCGCCGCCGCGGGGTCGCCCGGCGAGGTCAGTGCGAGGGACCGCATGACCGGCAGGCCGCTCCGTCCGTACTCCTGCGAGGCAGCCGTCAGGTACGGGAACAGCTGGGTGTGCAGGGTGCTCCAGCGCCGCCAGTTCGCGAGCTGGTCGGGGTCGGTGACCTGCGGGCGGTCCTTGCTGGGCAGCGCGACCCCGTTGGCCTGGGTGCGCATGACCGGCGACAGCGCGCCCATCTGGACCCACCGCGTGAGCAGCTCGGGGCTCAGCGCGTTGCGGCCGATGGCGAAGAAGCCGCCGATGTCGGTGCCCCACGTGCTCACCCCGGAGGTGCCCATCGACAGGCCCTGCCGGACCGCGCTGCGCAGCCCGTCGTAGCCCCAGGCCGTCGTGGGGTCACCGCCCCAGACGACGTCCGCGCAGGCGGCCGCGCCCGTCCAGCCGGAGCGCTGGAAGCGGACCAGCGCCGTGGAGCGCTTCCGGGCCTCGGTGTGCGCGGCGCAGTGGTAGCGCGTGACGTACGGGTTGTGGGCGCGCGTGCCGTCGACGCCGTCCCCGGACACGGACTCCAGCGGGGTGTACTCGCCGAAGTCCTCCATCCAGCCGTCGTAGCCGTGGCCGATCGCCTCGCCGAGCCGCTCGCCGTACGCCTGGACGCCGCGGTCGAGGAAGAAGTCGAACTGCCCGACGACGTTGCTGTCCTCGGGGCTGGCGCCGTAGCGGTAGAGGAACGGCGTGCCGGCCGCGGTGCGCGTGACGACCGCGGGGTCGAACCCGTCCGCGTAGTTCGCGCACACCATCGGGTTGACGTACGTCGTGATCGCTGCGCCGAGCGCGTGCGCTGCGGCGGTCCGGGCCGGCTGCTGGTCCTCCACGCCCTGCTGCTCGCCGCACGGGAGGTAGTGCAGGTAGGTCTGCAGCACCGACACCGGGACACCGGCCCGGCGCACCGCCTTCAGCGCCTCGACCTCGTCGCCGCGCGCCTGGAACCAGGAGCCGAACGCCCACGGCTGCGGCTGCGGCTGGCGGCCGGTCGCGGCGGTGAACCGGCGCAGGGCGTCCGCCGGGGTGGGGCCGCCGAAGAAGCGCAACCGCAGGCGGTCCGGCGGCGGAGCGCTCGGGGCGACCTCGCCCTCGGGCGCCCGCACCACCTCGACGCTCCAGGTGTCCGCGCCGTCCAGGCGGTAGTAGCTGGTCTGCGGCTCGTCCACCAGCACCCCGTAGCCGCGGGTGGACAGCAGCCAGGGGACCGGGAAGTACGTCGCGTCCAGGCGCCCCTCGCGCAGGCCCCACGGCGGGACGAAGGCGTTGAGGAACGGGTACTCCTCCGGCTGGTACGGCCCGTCGGAGACGTAGTCCTCGACGACGCCGCCGCGCTGGTCCACCGCGTTGCTGCGCTCGCCGAACCCCAGGAACCGCTCGTGGGCGTCGAGCGCGAAGCCCATGCCGACGGCCTCGACGTCCTGCAGGGCGGGTCCCGTGACCCGCGCGTCGAGCGCGACCGTGCCCTCGCCCCCGGGCACCAGCCGCAGGGCGATGCGCCGCAGCGGGTCGCTGGTCGCGAGCACCGCCTCGTACGCGCCGCCCTGCCGCTTCGAGGACTCGACGCGGGTGGCGTGCTGCCAGCCGGCAGCGGTGCGGAAGCCGAGCGCGCCGTCCGGGCCGAGACCACGCCCGGTGGCCTCGGACAGCACCGAGCGGCCGCCGGCGTCGACCAGGTCCAGCTGCCAGGGGTCCTCCTGGACGAGGACGCGCAACGACCCGGCCACCACGACGGGTGCCGGGTCGTCCGCGGCCTGCGCCGGGGCGAGCGCGCCCAGCACGACCGCCGCGGCGAGCGCGACGGCCGTGCGTCCTGAGCGCATGCGCGGAGCTACTGCTTGACCTTCTCGAGCTCCGTGAGCGTGGCCTCGAGCAGCAGGTCGCCGGTGCAGCGGTCGATGGCGTAGCTGTCCTCGTAGTTCACGAACAGGTAGCCGCCGGCCGCGAAGCCCAGGCCCTGCTGGCCGACCGGGTTGAGCTCGAAGGACTGCGGCATGTAGCCGAGCGCGTCGTTCGACTGCGCCAGCGGGAAGGAGATCCGGCCGACGTTCTTCTCCTTGACGGTGTTCGTCCAGTTGGCGAACACCTCGCCCGGAGCGGCGGACAGGACGATGTCGTTGCCGATGCGGGCGGCGGTGGCGGGGAGCTCGACGGACTGGGCGGACGCCGAGGTGCACGGCGCGGTCTCGTTCTCGCCGGTGTTCACGACGACGGGCTTCGGGTCGAACTTCCGGTCGAAGAAGCCGGGCGTGCCGAGGGCGGTGAGCGGGACGTTCGTCAGCGCCGAGGTGACCAGCGTCTGCGAGACCTTGACGGTGGTGTCGTCGACGGGGCGGCCCTGGCCGACGGCCGGGAGCAGGTCGGCGAGCTTGGTGCCGATGGTCTTGCCGCCGGAGTTGGACAGGTTGCCGAGGCCGGTCATGAAGTGCAGGCCGATGCCGCCGAAGCGCTCCTCGAGCCGCTTCTCGAACAGGCCGACCCAGTCCGGGTGCGCCACGCCGTCGTTGTTGCCGACGGAGGTCGGGTGCGCGGCGTAGGCGCCGAGGGTGGCGATGACGCGCGGGGCGGCGGGCTCCGTGGGGGTGTCGGACTCGGTGGGCGACGGGCTGGGCGCCGGCTTCTTGCCCTTGCCCTTGTCGGGACCGGCGGCCGACGTCGTCGTGGTCGTCGTCGTGGTCGCGGCGGCCGGAGCGGGCGCCGCGCTGTCGACCGCGACCGCGCGGAGCCAGCTGATCTGCTGCTCCTCGGCGGAGCGGTAGGTGTCGCGGCGCTCGGAGTTGTAGGCGCGCGCCTCCTCCTCACCGGCCTCGAGCGTGGCCGCCTCCATCTGCATGACGGCCTGCTTGGCGGTGACCTTGATGGTGTCGGTGATCTGGGCCATGTACCAGTCCGGGACGTGGCCCCAGCCGCCGATGAAGTCCGGGCTGGCGTGCGAGTGGGTCGCGTGCAGCACGTGCGAGGCCGGCGTGACGCCACGGGCGGCCAGCTCGGGGTCGGCGGCCAGGGCGGCGGCGATCTGCTTGGCGCCGCAGTCGGTGCACTTGCTCTTGTAGTCCCAGAGCCAGCCCTCGCCGTCGATGACGGTCGTGACCAGCGTCTGCTTGCCGTCGCTGAACGCCATGCTGCGCACCCAGAGGCCGAGCTCCTCGTCGAACGCCCGGACCGGGTTCATCGGGCCGAGGCCGAAGCCGCCCTGGTAGATGCAGTCCGGGTTCTCCGGCCAGGGGGAGCCCGTGCTGGCGATGCCGTCGAGGGCGTTCAGCGCGTTGGTCGGGATGTCGTCGAGGAAGTGCTCCGACAGCGTGGAGCACGTGTCCATGTCGGTCTCCCAGCGGGCGCCGGGGAAGCGCGCGGGGTCGGCGAGCTCCGGGTGCGGCGTCATGCTGTTCTTCGCCGCGCCGACGAGCAGCTGCCCGGCCCCGAGGGTGGCCGGGTCGACCGCCGCGGTGGCAGCCGGAGCGGTACCGGCCGGGTCCGCCGGCTCGGCCACCGGCAGCGCCGGGGTCTCGGCCGGGAGCGACGGCAGGGGCACCGGCGCGATGCCGATGCCGGCCCAGGCCGCGGAGACCATGAGCGTGCCGGTCATGCCGGCGATCAGGGTCGAACGGACGGCGTTGCGCATGTGTGCTCTCCAGCCTCTGGGGTTGCAGGCTGGTTTCGCCGCCGTGCCGGCTCAGCCCTGCTGGAGCACGTCAGAGAGCGCACGGCCCCGGTTGTGACGCAGCACTACCGCAGGACCAGCTCGTCCCGGTTCGTCTCCCCGAAGGCGTCCCGCACGGCGCCCGCGGCCACCACGGCGGTGTCCCCGGGCAGCAGCGACGTGTCGGCGGTCCAGCGGCCGTCGACGAGCGTGGCCGGCACCTCCTGCACCGCGCCGCCCGCGCGGGTCACCGTCACCACCGCCGACGCCGCCTGCGCGGTCGATGCCCACGGCCGGAAGGAGCAGGTGCGGCAGACGCGGCTGGTGCCGGCGGCGATCCGCCCGTCGTCCCCGATCGTCCGGAAGGCCGAGGCGTAGCTGTTCGGGTAGTCGCTGTCCGGCACGACGAAGGAGGCGTCGCCGGCGTCGTCGACGCGGCCGTCACGCACCTGCACCCCGGTCCAGGGGCGTACGTCGAACGGCTGCGAGGTCAGCGTGTACGGCTGGTCCTCACCGGTGGTCCGGGAGACCCCGTCGACGACGAAGCGGTAGGTGCCGGTCGGGGTGGAGCCGAGCCGGGCCGGGAAGGCGTCGTAGGCCTCGAAGCCGGCCGTCCACAGCCACTCCTGGCGGCCGCTGTAGGTGTCGGCGACGCCCTGCACGCCCTGGGGGAACGCGACCTGCGTCTGCACCTCGCCGCTCATGTCGGCGAACGGCTGCCAGTCCCCACCGTCGGCCTGGCGCTCGACCCGCACGACGGGGTTGTCCACGGCGTTGCTGCCGCCGCGCCAGGTGAAGGTCGCGGCGCCGAAGCGCTCGAGGCTCGCCGGCTGGGTCACTGCGGCGACCGGGCCGACGTCGGCGGGCAGCGCCGCCCGCCAGGCGTCGTACGTCCGGCCGGACTCGGCGCCGATCACCTCGGCCAGGGTCGCCTGGCGCACCTCGTCGGCCTGCGCCTGCGGGTCGTTGAGCTCGGCGGCGAGGGCGTCGCCGCCCTTCAGCGCGCCGGCCATGCGCACCAGCCGGGTCACCATGTAGTCGGCGGTGTGCGGCCCGTACGTCGTGAGCGCCTTGCGGTAGGAGTCGCGGCTCTGGTACTCGCGGTAGGAGACCGTGTAGCCGTTGTAGTCACCGGCGTGCCCGATGCCGACCGGCAGCGCGTAGCCGCGCCCGGCCGGGAGCTCCTCCTTGGTGAAGTTGCCCTTGATGTCGGCGGGGTCGACGGCCTCGCTCTCGGCGTACGGCGCGTTCTCCGGCGCGTCCCAGCCCTTGGCGTCGTTGTGCACCTGGGCGACCATCCGGTCGTACGCGTCCTTGGTGACGCTCTTGCCCAGGCAGCTGTAGCCCTCCCCGGCGGGCGTGCAGGAGCCGCTCCAGTCGTACCCGTCGAAGATGTCGCCGGCCACGGCGTTGGCGCGGCTCTCCAGGTTGAGGATCAGGTCGACCTGCGCCTCGCAGGCGCACGAGGCCAGCAGCACCTCGCCGAAGCGGAAGACCTGCAGCTTGAGCCGGGTGTTCTCCTCGACGGCCGGGTAGCCGGGCGCGGCGTACTGGTCCGGGACGCCGACGCCGTGCAGCTCGAGGTTCGACACGACGGGGTTGCTCTGCGAGGGGGTGCCGGCGCGCTCGCAGTCGGGGGCGGCGCCGGCGCCGGGGTTGCCGCCCAGGGTCGGGTCCGTCCGGCAGTTGCCGACGCTGGGGTACGGGTGGGACAGCGGGCCGGGCACCCACGCCGTGACGGCCTGCACCGGGAAGCTGCTCGACCACGGCACCTGCGCGGCCTCGGTGCCGGCCTTCTCGAAGCCCTCGACGACGGCGTCCGCCATCAGCCGCGCGCCGCGCTCCATCTGCGCGTAGCCGGCGTGCGCGAAGGCCCGTACGACGCCGTCGCGCAGCGGGGTGTCGATGGTGTCGGCGCGCTCGTACGGGCCCTCGGAGGAGCCGACGTCGCCCTGGCTGAACACCAGCGGGGCGCCGAGGTCGCGCTCGACGAACCGCTGCAGCGGCGCGAGGTAGTCGCCGGTGGTCAGGCCGTAGCCGTCCAGGCTCTCCGGGTGCTCCCCGATGTTCATCCAGACCGCGATGGGGTCGCCGGCCCGCTGCTTGTCCTGCCCCTTGCCCTTGGCCTTGCCCTGCCCCTTGTCCTTGTCCTTGCCGGGCTTGGGCTCGAGGGCGTCGAAGCGCATGACCACCAGGCCCGTGTCGCCGAACTCGCGCGGGTAGCCCGCGGGCGTGCCGTCGTCCGCGGTGGCCGGCCCGACGACGTTGGCCTTCATCGCGCTGAACGGCACCGTCGTCGCCGCCATCCTGGCCGGCTGCAGGTCCGCCTCGGCGGCCAGGACGGCGTCGCGGACGGCGCGCGCCTGGTACTCGAACATCCGCTGGTCGAACGCGTCCTGGAAGACGAACACGCCCGGGGACGTCGTCGTGTAGTACGGCGAGGAGTGGTTGTGCGAGGCGGTGTGCAGGATGTCCTCGTAGCCGACCTCGCTGCCGGCCTCGGCGAGCAGCTGCCCGGCGCGGCGCAGCAGCAGGTCCTGCGCGAGGTAGTTGTCGCTCTTGAGCAGCGCGACGCGCCGGCCGTCCAGCGCCTCCACGACGATCGCGCGGACCGACAGGCGCGAGTGGACGCCGTAGCTCTTCTCCTTGACGTGCGAGAACTGGTGCGGGTCGACCTCGCCGCTGCCCGCGACGTTCTCGACCAGGGAGGTGTTCTCCGGCGCGTACTGGCCGGCGGCCGCGCCGACGTTCCAGGTCGCGTCGGCGATGCCGACCCCGGCGCGGATCGTGCGTCCCGGCGCGTCGGGCACCTTGACCAGGGCGTACGCGGGGGCACCGACCGCGACGAGCGCGACGGCGGACAGCAGGGCGGGCAGACGGCGCAGGCGCATGGGGGAGGTGTTCGACGTGCAGGGGCGTTCTCCCGCCGGACGCGCTACGAAGAGCGGGGCCCCGGGTTGTGACGGGTCACGAGTGCGGCTGCACCAGCAGCACTCGCGCCCCGTCCAGCGGCAGCTCCACCGGCAGCCCGGCCTGCAGCTGGCCGAGGTGGCTGAGCCGACGACGGCCCCCGTCGGCGCCTCGACGAGGTCGAACACCTCGCCGTCCGGGACGCCGCGGAGCGCGACGGTGGCCGTGGGGCTGGTGGCCTGCTGGCGGAACACCAGCGAACGCGCCCCGGGCCCGCTCCGGGTCCCAGGTCTGCAGTGCGGTCCAGCCCTGCTCCAGCGGGTCGGCGAGCAACGGGTAGGTCACGCCCTCGGTCAGCACGTCCCGGTGCTCGGCGTGGAAGCGGGTCCACGGCGCGGCCGCGTCGACCACGCGCTGCGGGAGGCGCGCAGGTCGCTGAAGAAGGTCGGGTGCGACAGCAGCGCGACGGCCATCAGCGTGTCGACCGGGTACTTGTCGTACTGCTTGCCGCCCAGGAAGTGCTGCCCCAGCGACTCGGTCGGGATCCACGGCGCGAGGTCCCACAGGTTGTGCAGCAGCCGGTCCGGGGTCGGCGTGCCGTTCTGGAACCACGACGGCCCGCGGCTCACCGACGCGAAGGGGAACAGGCGGTAGTCGTTGGTCTCGTCGATCTGGAACGTGACGCCGGGGTGGTCGGCCTTGAGCCGGTCGAGCATCGCGACGAAGGCGTCCTGGTAGTCGTGCATCGTCCCCTGACCCGCGCAGTCGACCCACATGAGGAAGTCGAACTTGAAGTAGGCGACCTGCCACTCGGTGATCGCCTCGCGGATCCGGCCCTCCACGTGCGGGACGGCGTCCGGGCCCCAGATGCCGATGCCGGCCTCGTTGGAGCCGCTGTCCGGGTCCAGGGCGTTCAGCGCCGCGGTGCCTGTGCCCAGCGGGTGGCAGGTCCACTCGGGGTGCGCCTCGCGGTGGCCGATGCCGGGTTGAAGTGCATGGGGCTCATCCAGAGCCCGAGCTTCATCGGCGCGATGGCCTGGCGCACCGCCGTGAAGCTGTCGTCGGGGAACCGCGGCGCGAACATCGAGGTCGCGGAGCCGTCCCAACGGGGCTCGGGGTGCTGCGGGGAGTCCGGCTCCCAGTCGCCGGAGACGGCCTGCCACCCGTCGTCGAGGACGAAGGTGTCCATGCCCAGGGCCCTCGCCTTGGGCGCCGTCGCCAGCACCGTGGCGTAGTCCATGTCGTCCTTGGCGCCGGTCGAGATCGCGTCGCTGTCGGTGCCGTTGGAGTTGAACGTGATGTCGGCGTCGTACGGCGCGAGGCGGTGGTCGCGCAGGTAGTGGGTGAACTGCCAGGGCTCGTCGGTGTCGCGGTCCCGGCCGAAGCCGACGAACGCCGCGTCGAGCGCGAACGGCGTGCCTGCGGGCAGCAGCCGGTGCCGGGCCGGGGCGCCGGTCGGGTTCTCGGCGTGCGCCTGCTCCTCGATCGGGCCGAGGCTGATGACGTCGCGGGAGTAGTCGACGACGAGCGAGCCGGTCGTGCCGTCGTAGCCGGCGCGCGAGGACGGCAGGTCGTTGCGCTCGGCGACCAGGAACGCGGTGCGGCCGTCCGGCGCCGCCAGCGAGAGCCACTGGCCGGCCCCCTCCAGCGGCACGCCCGCGGCTGCCGTCCGCGTGTCCCGCCAGGTGCCCGGGTGCTTGTCCCCGAGCGCGTACGTCCGGGCCCGGTGTAGCCCGGCTCGCGCCAGTCGGCGCCACCGCGGAAGGCGTGCAGCACGGGCTCGGCCGCGCCGACCGCCGCCTCGTCCAAGGTCGCTCCGCGAAGCGGGAGCGGTGTCGTGGGCGTGAGGAAGGTCTGGGTGCGGAAGCCCGCGACCCCGCTGTACGCCTCGACGACTCGGGTCGCGGTCAGGCCCGGGACGCCGGTCAGCGTCATGGTGACCTGCAGGCCGCCGCGGTCGAGGTGCCGCACGCTGACGTCGTCGACGGTGAACGCCTCGCTGCCGATCGTCGTCGTGCCGACCGTCAGCGAGAAGTCGCGGCTGCCGGCGCTCCAGGAGCGGTCCCGGCCGCGCTTGTCGACCAGCGCGGTGGTGCGGAGCTCGTCGCGGGACCAGCGCCGCTCGGCGACGGCGTTGCCCAGCAGCACCTCGTCGTCGGTGACCCGCAGGTAGACGCTGCCGTCCCGAGCGGTGTCGCGCTCCTTGTCGGCGGACCAGCCCGGGGTGCTGCCGGCGAGCAGGCCGAGGGCGAGGACGAGGACCGGGAGACGGCGCATGGACAGGTGTTCGCCGCGGCCCTCGCGTTCTCCCGCCGGACGGCTCCCGAAGCCTGGGGCCGACCCTTGTGACGCGTCACGAACCCGTGGTGCAGAGTGACCGCCGTGGCGGCCACGTTGTACGAGCGGGTGAGCACCCGCGTGCCCGTGCTGGCCCGCCGGATGATCGCGACCTTCCTCGACGAGGTGCCGCTCTACCGCATGCTGCCGCACGAGCAGCTGCACGGCGAGGTGCTGGCGATCTGCGAGGACAACCTCCGCACGTTCTTCGCCACGCTGCGCGAGGACCGGCTGCCGACCGACGAGGAGCTGACCGAGCCGCGCCTGTCCGCGGCGCGGCGGGCGCAGGAGCGGGTGCCGCTGGCGTCGGTGCTCACGGCCTACCACGTCGGCAGCCGCATCGGCTGGGCCGAGCTGCTCGCCGAGGCCCGCCCGGGCGAGAACGCCGAGCTGCTCGCGGCGGTCGACGGCGTGCAGCGCTACGTCCAGGCCGTCACGGCGGTCGTCGCGACGGCCTACCTGCACGAGCAGCAGGCCATCTCCGGCGAGGAGGGGGACGCGCTGCGGGCGCTGGTCTCTGCGCTCCTGGCCGGCGAGCCGGCTGACGCGCTCGCCGAGCAGCTCGGCCGGCGGCTGCCCTCGGACTGGCTGGTGCTGGCCCTGGAGCTCGGCCAGCACCCGGACGAGGTCGCGGCCGGCGCCGTCGCCACCCGCCGCAAGCTCCGGCGGGTGCAGGCTGCGCTGGACGGGCTCGGGGGCGAGCCCGCGCTCGGCCGGCTGCACGGAGAGGGCGGCATCGTGCTGCTGCCCGACCTCGGGCAGCCCCGGGAGGAGCTGGCGGCGCTGCTCCAGGCGGCTGCCGGTGCCCCCGTGCGCGGCGGCGCGGCGCGGGCGGCCTCCGCCGCGGGCGTCGCGCCCGCTGCGGCGCAGGCACGCGAGGTGCTGCGCCTGGCCCCGGCCGAGCCGGCGCTCTACGACCTCGACGACGTGCTGCTGGACTACCAGCTCAGCCGCCCCAGCCAGGCGCAGCAGCACCTTGCCGGGCTGCTCGCGCCGCTGGACGGCTTCCCCGACCTGCTGCTCACGCTGCGGTGCTACCTCGAGCACGACCTCGACCGCAGGCGCACGGCCGGGTCGCTGCACGTGCACCCGAACACGCTGGACTACCGGCTCAAGCGCGTCGTCGAGCTGACCGGCCTCGACCCGACGACCACCCGCGGCCTGCAGCTGCTGGGCGGCGCCCTGGCCGTGCGCCGCCTGCTGGGTGCCTGACCGGGCGCCGTCACAACCCGGCGGGCTGCGCTTCGTGCTGCACCCCAGCAGGGCCGCGGTCCGGTCGCGGCGAAGTACGGGGGACCTCGACCCAGGGAGCTCCTCGTGCGCGCTGTCCTCCGCGCTGCTGTCACCGGCCTGACCGTCGGCGCCGTAGGCCTCGGCTCCGCCTGGGGCGCGGCCGTCGTCTCGACCCCGCCGCTGCCGTCGCCGCCCGTGGCCGTCCCGGCGCTGCCCGGCGCCGGTGCGCCCGCCGAGGAGCAGGCGCCTGCGGTGGCGCCCGCCACGGCCGTCGTGCCCGGCCAGAAGCTGCCGGACGGCTGGTTCCTCGCCGGCTCGGCCACCACCTCGCTGGTGCCGCCGGCCGAGAAGGTGAAGTCCGCGAAGGAGTGCGCGGCCAGCGGCCAGCAGTCGACGCTCTACACGCCGCTCACGCCTGAGGGCTGCCTCATCACCTTCGACGGCCTCTGGATGGACGGCGTCGACGAGGCCAACCCGATCTCGGCCCGCTCCATCGCCGTGTCGAACGGCAAGGACACCGTCGTGTTCACGCTGATGGACGCCGTCGGCTACATGGCGGCCTACCCGGCCGACGTGTGCGGCGACTGCGGCATCGACCCGATCACCAAGAGCCTGTCGACCGAGCTGGGCATCCCGGCCGAGAACCTCGTCATCTCCAGCAGCCACACGCACGCGGCGCCGTCGACGATCGCCAAGGGCCCGAGCTGGTACTACGAGCTGGTCCGCGACCGGGTGAAGCAGGCGATCCGCGGCGCGGTGGCCGACCTGGCCAACAGCCCGCAGGTGCGCCTGGAGACCGGCGCGACGTCGGCCAAGGCCTTCAACGTCGACCGCCGCATCCAGAACCGCGCGGTGCCGGACTACGAGATGGCCTGGCTGCGGGCGTTCGTGCCGTCCTCCACGACGACCACCGACGCGCCCGGCAAGAAGAACGACACGACCACGACGACGCCGGAGCGGACCGTCGCCACCTTCGGCAACTTCGCGGTGCACCCGACGATCCGCAACGCCAACGCGCGCCTGCACTCCGGCATGGTCGGCCCGTTCACGCGCCGCGTGTCGGAGGTGCTGGGCGGCGCCGCGTTGTTCATGCCGGGTGCGCTCGGCGACCAGACGCCGGACAAGGGCTTCGGCATCAACGGCATCGGCAACGGCCTCGCGGACGCGCTCATCGAGCGACGTCCAGCGCGGCGGCTACGTGCTGCAGAGCAACGACATCGAGGTCGCCCGCACCTCCGTGCAGGTGCCCATCGAGAACCAGTTCTTCGTGGCGGCGCTCGGCGTCGGCTACGCGGTCCGCGACTTCCTCCCGCCGTACGGCGGTGGCCCCTACGCCGTCGCCACCGAGAACAGCGGCACGCAACCTGCGGTCCTGCGAGGGCGCCGGCGAGGTGCACGTGGTGGCGCCGGTCAGCGCGATCCGCTTCGGCACCCGGCCGCCGGCCGGCAAGGTCGACCTCGGCGCGGAGTACAAGGCGCCGGTCAAGACCGACAACGTCGTGGTCGTCCAGTCGCCGGGTGAGATCTTCGCGTCGATCGGCCTGATCGTGAAGGACTACCTGAGCCGCTCGAACGGCGTGCTCGTGCAGGGCGTCACCAACGACACGATCGGCTACATCATCCCGGCCAACCAGTACGACCTGTTCGCCAGCCAGGGCCTCGGCCTGGCGAACAACGCCGGCGAGGTCGGCAACTACGAGGAGGCGCTCTCGCTCGGCAAGTGCACCGGCGAGATCGTCACGAACGCGATGCTCGAGATGGGGCAGCAGCTCGGCGTCATGGGCGAGGGCGAGGCCCCCTAGAGGCAGAGAGCGGCGCGGGCGGCGACGCCCGCGCCGACCAGCGTCACGGCGGCCGCTCCGGCCAGCGGGGCGGCGTGCACGAGGCGGTGCAGGCGCGCGCCGCCGCGCTCGTGCAGGACGTCGCGCCCGCGCAGCACCGCCACGCCGACCAGCGTCACCGTGGTGGCCAGTCCCAGGCTGAACACCCCGATGAGCAGCAGGCCGTACGCCACCCGGTCGACGGCCAGCGCCGTCAGCAGGACCAGCAGCGCGGAGGGCGACGGGAGCAGCCCGCCCGCCGCGCCGAGCACGACGATGCCCTGCAGCGACAGGGGAGCGGGCGCCTCGTGCGGCTCGTGGTGCGCGTGGTGGTGGTGGCCGCCGCGTGCCCGCCAGCGGCGGACCAGCAGCCACAGGCCGAGCCCGAAGAAGACCAGCCCGGTGACCAGCCCGATGGTGGCGGACAGCCGGGCGGCGTCGGGCGCACGGGTCGCGCTGAACAGCGCCAGCCCGAGCGCGAGCACGCTGCCCGTGTGCATCAGCGCGACGGTGCTGCCGAGGACGGCGGCGTGCTTCACCCTCGCCCGCTCGCCGACCAGGTAGCCGGCGGCGACGGCCTTGCCGTGCCCGGGCGCCAGGGCGTGCAGCGCGCCGACGACGAAGGCGACCAGCAGCGCGACCAGGCCGGCGGCGACCCCCGGCGTGCTGTCGATGGCGGCGACGAAGCGCCGCTCGAGCGGCAGCGCGCCGCCGAAGCTCCCCTGCACGTCCCGTGAGCGCAGGACCGGCGCGGGTGCGGCGGCCGTGGGGTCGAGGTCGAGCTCCTGCTCGGGGGCCGCCTCGGTGAGCATCACCCGGTCGCCCCCGCTGCCGGCGGCCAGCGTCCGGTAGCGGCTGTCCACCTCGTGCAGCAGCGCGATCCGCACCCGCACCCGGCCGACCCGCTCCGGGCAGGTGAACGCCACCCGGACGCCCTGCGTCACCACGCTGGCCGGCGGCGTGAACGTCCCCGCGCACGGCCGGCCGTCCTGGCTCACCGTGAGGTCCCGCTGGACCCGCTCGCGCAGCGCGGCGGAGCCGGCCAGCCGGGCGTCCTGCTCCCGCGTCAGCGCCGGAGCGTCGGTGAGCCCGAGGGAGCGGGCCAGCGCGGCGACGTCGTCCGGCGCGGCGTTCCACGCCACCGTGACGCTGCGGTCCTGTGCGCTCACCTGCGCGAAGGCCGGCAGCCCCAGCGGGTGCGCCAGCGCCGGGCCGGCGCTCAGGGCGACGAGCAGCCCCGCGAGCAGCCACGCCCGTCGTCGCACGCCGCGCAGCGTAGGCCGTTGTGACGGCTCACAGGCGTGGCGCCCGAGCTTCGGGCCCGAGTCGGGAGGGAGCCGCCCTGCTGCGCCGAACAGAGCAGCCATGAGACGCCGCGCGGTCCCCCTGCTCCTCGTCACCGGGCTGGTCGGCGCGACCGCGCTCGTCGCCTCCGCCGACGTCGAGCCGCCCGTCCTGCACGCCCAGCAGAAGCGCGGCACCGCGGTCGTCACCGCGCTGCCGCCCGTCGCCCCCACCACGAAGGTCGTCGACGGGAAGACCGACGACTGGACGGGCGAGGCCCCCGGCTTCAGCGGCCTGGCCACCTACAGCCACGGCGAGTACGTCTACGCGGACTACCTGTTCGACTCCTTCGGCGCCGACGACGGCGACGACGCCGAGCGCGTCGCCCGCAACGACGCCCTCGAGGAGGCCTCGCCGGGCTTCTACCGGCTCGAGCCGACCTACCAGTACGACCCGGCCGGCGAGATCGGCGCGCCCTCGGCCGAGCTCGGCCTCGAGGGGGAGCGGCAGTACGGCGACGCGCTCGACGCGGACGAGCGCGGCCACGTCGCCGCTGCCGACCTGCGCGAGGTCCGGGTGGCCGCGGACGAGAGCACGGTCAGCCTGCTGGTGCGCACGACCACCATGACGGCCGAGCGGTCGGCCGGCGTCGTCGTGCTCGCCGACACCGTCGACGGCAGCCCGGCCTACGACGTGCCGTTCGGCAGCGGCCTGCGCACCGCGGTCGCCGACGTCGCGCTGCTGATCGCGCCCAGCGGCGGCACCGCCGTCGACCTGGCGTCCGGCGAGCGCAGCACCTTCCCGGTCGCCGCGGACGACAGCGGCTACGCCAACGTGCTCGAGGCGGGCGTCCCGCGGGCGCTCCTGGAGCGGGCGGGCAAGGCGAAGCGCGACAAGGGCAAGGCAGAGGGCAAGGCGAAGGGCAAGGCCAAGGGCCACACGCCGTCGCTGCGGCTCGCGCTCGCCGCGGGCGTCTCCGACGGCGCGGCCGGCCTGCAGGACCTGAAGAGCGAGAAGGCGGACCTGGTGAACGTCGCCAACGTGGCCTTCCGCCCCGCCGAGCCGGTGCGCATCCGCTTCGACAAGCGGCAGGCGTTCGCGCTGTCCGACGGCACCATCGACCCGTTCTTCGCCGACGTCGACCTCGACGGCCTGCTCGGCGGCCGCAGCGAGGCCTTCCGGCCGGGCGCCGGCTACCACGAGCGGCAGTTCCAGAGCACCGAGCAGATCAGCCGCGAGGGCGACCTCGACGGCATCTGGCAGCCGTACGGCGCCTACGTCCCCACCGCCTACGACGGCACCACGCCGGCGCGCACGACGTACTGGATGCACTGGCGCGGCGGCGACACCCACGACGCCGCGAACGTCTCGCCCCGCACGATGCGCGACTTCGGCGAGGACGTCGACGGGCTCGTCATCGCGCCGCGCGGCCGCGGCACGAGCAGCTGGTACGTCGGCCGCGCGCAGGAGGACTTCCAGCAGGTCTGGGACGACGCGCTGCGCGACCTTCGCGATCGACCAGGACCACGTCTACGTCACCGGCCACTCGATGGGCGGCTGGGCGAGCTACCTGCTGCCGATCCTCTACCCGGACCGCTTCGCCGCGGCCCTGCCGTACGCCGGCGTGCCGACGCAGGGCCTGTGGGTGGGCTGCGAGTTCGACGACTGCTTCCAGGGGACCAACGGCGGCAACGCCAAGGACCAGTGGACCAACCCGCTGCTCGACAACCTGCGCAACGTCCCGATCGCGATCAGCCACGGCGTGCTCGACGAGCTCGTGCCGGTGCCCGGCGCCGTGCGGCAGGCGGAGAAGCTGACCAAGCTCGGCTACCGCAACCGGCTCTACCTGTTCCCGGGCTACGAGCACTTCAGCCACCCGATCCAGGACGAGTGGGCCGAGGGTGCGCGCTACGCCTCGCAGTTCACCCGCGAGAAGGACCCGGCGCGGGTCACCTACCTCCGCTCGATGCCGTTCGAGCGGACCGTCGAGACCGGCCCGGACCAGGGCAACAAGTTCACTCGGCCTGTAGCTTCGACTTCGACAAGGCGTACTGGATGAGCGGCCTCGAGCCGGTCGACCCGGACCGCGGCGTCGCCAAGGTGGACGCCGTGTCGCTGGCCAAGCCCGAGGTGCCGGTGCTGACGGTGCCCGAGGCCGGCGGCCCCGCCTCGCTCGGGCAGGTCGGCCCGTACACGATGAACGGCCTGGCCTGGCTCGACAACCCGGCCGCCGCGGCGCCCGCTGCCGTCAACGGCTTCACCGCGACGCTGTCCGGCGCCCGCGCCGTGCGGCTGCGACCTGCAGCGCATGGCGATCTCGAGCACCTCCCCGGTCACCGGCACCGTGACGACCGAGGCACCCCTGGTGCTGTCGCTCGCCGGCAGCTGGGACGCCGCGCCCGCCGTCACCGGCGCCACGGTCGTCGACCTGGTCGACGGCGTGCTGCGCCTGCAGCTGCCGGCCGGCACCTCCGCGCTGACGGTCGGCTGATGCGCCGCCTGCTGGCCGCCGCCACCGCGGTCGGGCTGGTCGCGCTCGCCGCGCCGTCGCTCGCCGCCCCGCCGAAGGCCGAGGCGCTGCCGGACCTCGCCCGGCACGTCGACCCGATGGTCGGCACCTTCGCCCCCGGCTTCACCGTGCCGGGCGCGGCGACGCCGTTCGGCATGACGCAGGTGTCGCCCGACACCGGCGGGCCCGTCGCCTACAGCGGCTACTCCTGGCACGACCCGTCGATCCAGGGCTTCAGCCACCTGCACCTGTCCGGGCCGGGCGTGAAGAAGGCCGGCGACATCCCGCTCATGCCGACCGTCGGGCCGGTCACCAGCAGCGACCCCCGCCAGTACGCCGCCACCTACGACCACGCGACCGAGAAGGCGACGCCCGGGGCTACTACGACGTGCGCCTCGGCAACGGCACCGCCGTCGAGCTCACCGCGACGACGCACACCGGCATGCAGCGCTACACGTTCCCGCCGGTGCCCCAGGCCAACGTGCTGCTCGACGTCAGCCGCTCGGTCGAGGGCGTGCACACCGGCGCGCCTCGAGGTCGTGGACGAGGACACCGTCCGCGGCTGGTCCCGCGGCCGCTACCCGGTCTTCTTCGAGGCCGACTTCAGCCGGCCGTTCACCTCGTACGGCACCTGGTCCGGCAGCACCCTCGCTCCCGGCGTCGCGCGCCGCGCAGGGAGACGGCGTCGGTGGCTGGGTGTCCTTCGACGCGCTGACGTCGCAGACGGTCGAGGTCAGCGTCGGCATCTCCTTCGTCGACGCCGAGGGCGCGCGGCAGAAACCTGGCCGCCGAGCGCGGCGGCTTCGACGAGCTGCGCGCCGCCGCCCGCACCGCCTGGAACCGCGAGCTGGCCAAGGTGCAGGTCACCGGCGGCAGCCCGGTCGACACGCGCACCTTCTACACGGCGCTCTACCACTCGCTGCTGCACCCGAACGCGTTCTCCGACGTCGACGGCCGCTACGTCGGCTTCGACGGCCAGGTGCGCACGGCGACCGACCGCGTGCAGTACGCCAACTTCTAGCTCGTGGGACACCTACAAGGCGCAGAACCAGCTGCTGGCCAGCGTCTGGCCGGACCAGTACCGCGACATGCTGCTGTCGCTGCTCGCCGACGCGCGCGAGGGCGGCACGCTCCCGCGCTGGGGCGAGCAGAACCTCGACGCCGCGCACATGAGCGGCGACCCGGTGATCGCCGATGGTCGTCGACGGCTGGTGCCGCGGCGTGCTGTCCGACGTGCGACCCGCTGGTCGTCGACGAGCTGTTCGCCGAGATGCAGGAGCTGGTGCAGCGGCGCGAGCCGCGCTGGCAGGACCTCGGCTACCTGCCGCTGCAGACCTCCTCCCGCGGCGCCGGCACCACGCTGGAGTACGGCGTCGCCGACTTCGCTCTGGCGCTGATGGCCGACTCCCGCGGCGCCGCCGACGGACGAGCCGCTGGCCGACGCGGCCGCCTACCGCAAGCTGCTCGACCCGGAGACGCGCTGGATCCGGCCGCGCAACGACGACGGCTCCTGGCTGACGCCGTTCGACCCGGCGCTGGACGAGACCGGCTTCCAGGAGGGCAACTCCTGGCAGTACTCCTGGCTCGCGCCGCACGACGCCCGCGGCCTGTTCGACCTGATGGGCGGTGACGCCGCGGCGGTCGAGCGGCTGGACACCCACTTCAGCGAGGCCGTCGCCTCCAAGGTCCCCGTCGCGGTCGCCGAGGCGCAGAGCAAGGTGACGGCGTTCGGCCTCGTCTACCGCACCAACCAGTACGCGCCGGGCAACGAGCACGACCTGCAGACCTCGTGGATGTACGCGCACGCCGGCCAGCCGAGCAAGGTGCAGTCCGTGCAGCGGCAGCTGCAGGGCGCCTTCCGTCCGACCATCGACGGCCTGCCCGGCAACGACGACCTCGGCTCGCTGTCGGCCTGGTACGTCTGGAGCGCGCTCGGCCTCGGGCCGGTCACCCCGGGGGCGCCGCTCTACGTCGTCGGCAGCCCGCTGTTCGAGCGCGCGGAGCTCGACCTGCCCGGCAAGAAGGACGTCGTCATCGAAGCGCCCGGTGCGTCGCTGGCCGGCAAGTACGTCCAGTCCGCGACGCTCGGCGGCAAGCCGCTCGACAGCGCGTGGCTGACGCACAGCGCGCTGCGCAAGGGCGGCACGCTGCGCCTGGAGATGGGCCTGCAGCCGTCGGCCTGGGGCACCGCCACCCGGCCGCCGTCCGTGACCGGCTCCTCGCTGTCGGACTTCGGGTGCGCGCCGTGAGGCGGCTCGTCCTGCCGCTGGTCGGCGCGCTGCTGCTCGGCCTCGGCGTGACCGCGGGCGCCGACCCGCTGTGCGCCCAGGCGCCGGAGCCGTCCCGCTGGTCCGCCGACGCGGAGCCGGACGCGCCGGCCGAGCGGATGTCGCTGATGGTGCACCGCGGCGCCGCCGAGCTCGCGCCGGAGAACACGCTGTGGGCGTTCCGCTACGCGATCGCCTACGACGTGGAGTGGATCGAGGTGGACGTCCAGCAGACGCTGGACCACCGCTACGTCGCCTTCCACGACCCGACGCTCGACGAGAAGACCGACGGCACCGGCGTCGTCGCGACCAAGACCTTCGCCGAGCTGCGCGCGCTCAACGCCGCCGACAACCCGAAGTGGAAGGGCAGCGCGTACGACCCCGCCCAGCTGCCCTCGCTCGAGGAGGTGCTCCAGCTCGCGCAGGAGACCGGCGTCGGCGTGACCTTCGACCTGAAGGAGTCCGTCACCGACACGGCGAGCGTCGCGCTGATGGCGCAGCGGTACGGCGTCGTCGAGCGCTCGATCTTCCAGCCGTACGTGCCTGGCCGCGCCGAGCAGATCCTGGCGGTCGCACCGGACGCGCACCTGCTGCTGTCCAACCAGGGGTTCGAGGACCTGCCGGACGGCGCCCCGCGCGGGACCTTCTTCGCCGCGGCGCGGGAGTACGACGCGTTCGGCTCCTCGCTGCCCGGCTACGACGCCGGCCGGATCAACGAGGCCCACGACGGGTGCGCGCAGGTGATCCCGAACGTCTACCAGGGCGACGTCACCGGCAGCGAGGCGGGCGACCTGCTGCACGCCCGCGCGCTCGGCGCCGACGGCGCGCAGGTCAACCTGCCGGAGGTCGCGGTCGAGGCGCTCGGCCGGCCGGTGGCCACGGTGCTGGTCCCACGCGACGGCGGCGTCTGCCTGCTCGACGCCGAGCACCGGCAGGGCCTGCCGGGCAAGACGCTGTCCTCGGGCGCCGTGACGGGTGTCGGGGGCTGCGTCGCGAGCGCTGCGGGCCGGGTCCGCTTCGCCGGCGACGGCTCGGCGCTGGCCAGCACCACGGTCGTGACCGGGAGGACCTCGTGAACCTCGACCGCCGCCGCTTCTTCCAGCTCGCCGCCGGCGTCGGTGCGGCCAGCGCCGTCGGTCTGCCCCGGCTGGCCCTCGCCGGGCCGGGCGGGCAGCGGCCGGCGGGGGAGTGGATCGCGGGCGACTTCCACTGCCACAGCACCTACAGCCACGACGTGTGGAGCGGCCCGTCCGACGACAACACCGGGCCGGAGGAGTTCTACACGCACGGCCACACGCCCGGTGAGCAGATCGCGCTGGCCGAGCTGCGCGGCCTGGACTTCCTCGCGATCACCGACCACAACCGGGTCGAGTCGCTGTACGCGCCGGACTACGTGTCGTCGAGGCTGACGCTGCTGCCCGGCTACGAGCACTCGCTGCCCGACAGCGACCACTGCGGCGTCTTCATGCCCAGCCTGGATGCGCTGCCCGGAGTCCTCTCCGCCGACGCCGGCACGCAGGCCTTCCTCGACGAGGTGCACGCCCGCGGCGGCATGGCCGTCGTCAACCACCCCTTCTACGGCAACCGCGAGGCCGGTGACGCCCTCGCGTGGGACCGCTCCCTCGCGGAGTCGCTGCAGTTCGACGCCGTCGAGGTGTGGAACAGCATGTGGCTGACCCGCTACGACACCGTCCCGCTGTACGAGCCCGACAACTCCGAGGCCGTGCAGTGGTGGGACGCGAACTTCGCCTCGGCCCGGCGCGGGACCGCCCTCGGCGGCAGCGACAACCACTGGAAGCTGCTCGACGGCAGCGCCGGAGTCGGCCAGCCGACGACCTGGGTCTACGCCGCTGACCGCTCGCCGGCCGCGATCATCGCCGGCGTCCAGGCCGGCCGGACGACGGTGTCCTGGCAGCCGCCCGGCCTCGGCGGGCCGCGCCTGCTGCTCGACGTCGTCGAGGAGTGGAGCGGTCGCGCCACGATGCTCGGCGGCACGGTGCACGGCGACGGCCAGCTGCTCGCCGTGGTCACCGCCTCCGGTGCGGTCGGCCAGACGCTGCGGCTGGTCTCCGGCGGCGAGGTCGTGCACGAGTCCCGCATCGTGTCGCCTTCGCAGATCGTGGAGGTCCCGGTCGTGCTGCCGCCCGGTGGCTGGCTGCGCGCCGAGCTGCTGCTCGAGGAGCGGTACGCGCTGACCGCCCTGTCCTCGTGCGTCTACGCCGAGGGCCGCGCTCCCGCGCAGGTCCGCCGCGAGGTCAGCCGCGGCCGACCGGTGACCTACGACGGCAGCGGCTTCGCCGGCCTCGCCCTGCCCCCGGGCGTGCGCGGCCTGCCGGCCTGCAGCTGCGCGCACTAGCCCAGGGCGGCCGCTCTTCCCGGCCTGCCCGTCCAGCCGCGCTCGTCCAGCCACCGGCCGTCCTTCAGGCGGATCGTCCTGCCGCAGTGGAGGTCCGCGTGCGGAGCAGGACGGGTGCCCGCGGCGCAGCACCTCACGTCCTCCACACGTTGTCGGGCTTGACCTGCGGCTGTGGACGGAGCCAGCGCCACCGGCCCCACCTCTCTACCGTCGCGGCATGCGGGGGCGCGTCGAGGTGGTGCCGGCCGAGCTGGCGGCCGCAGCCGGGCCGGTGCGGGAGGCAGCAACGGTGCTGGACGAGGTCGCTGACACCGGTCGCGCGCTGCGCGAGTTCGTGCAGACCGCTCCGTCCGCGTCGTTGCGGGACGCCTTCCGCGACTGCCTGCGTGCCTACGAGCTGCCGGCGTGGGAGCTCGCGGACGAGGCCGGCTGGCTCGCTCAGCGCCTGACGGACGCGGCCGGTTACTACGCCGACCTGGAGTCGTCGCTGGCCACCGGGGGGCCGCACCTGCCGCCCCGCACGGACATGCCCCTGCTCCACGATGCCGCCGGCGACCGACCCGCGCCTGCGCCGCAGCCGGCACCCGCTCCGACGGCCCCGCGATGAGCCGGCTCCTCGAGGCCGAGCCCACGGAGGTGCTGCGCGCCGCGCTGCGCCTGGAGGACGTCGCCCGCGCGGCGTGGTCAGCGGATCAGGCGGCCGCGCGTGCGGAGACCGCCTCGTGGCGCGGTCCGGCGCAGCGCAGCTTTGACGCGCACCTGGCTGCTGTGCGCGGCGACCTGCGCCCGCTCGAGCGCGGCCACGCGCAGATGGCGGAGGTGCTGCAGGCGTACGCCTTCGCGCTCCAGGAGGCGCAGGCCACGGCCCGTCGGGCGCAGCAGCTGCTCGCCTGCGCGGTGAGACCGGCGGCCAACAAGGCTGAGGCCGAGCAGCACGACGCGCTGTCGGCCGTGGCGCACCGGCTGATGGCCGAGGCGGAGCAGCAGGAGCGGGCCGCAGCCGACCGCGCCGCCGCCCGCCTCCGGGAGGTCGCCGCGCAGGCTCCGCGAGCCGGTCGGCTCGCGGCCGGCGGGCGCTTCGTCGACGACCTGGGCGGCGTGCTCGGCGGCAGCGTCCTCGGGATCGCGGACATGTGGGTGAGCGTGGCCGGTGCGGTGCCGTGGGTGAACGGCGCCCGCCGGCAGGAGGAGGCAAGGCACGACCTGCTCCTCACGGCGAAGGAGTCGGCGAAGGTCTGGCAGCCGTTCGTCGACGCCTACCGCAGCGCGGTCGACGGGCGGTGGGGACAGACCGTCGGCGGCCTCGGCGCGGCCATCGCGTTCCGCAGGGGCGGGCGGACCTACTTCGTCCGGCCGCGCTCGGTAGGACGAGGACAGGGAGCGCACGCGCAGGACCTCCATCGTCGCCTCAGGGGCGCCGATCTGGCAGCCGCTCATCTGACGTCCGTCAGCCAGCGGGTCGACCTGCTCGCGCACGAGGCCGCGGGCGGGCACACGCTGCTCCAGCACGTGGGTCGGCCCGACGAGTACCTCGCCTGGCGCGCGCACGAGGTGGGCAGCGCGTCGTCGTTCCGCGACGAGCGGTCGGCGACCCGCGCCGTGGAGCAGGCGCTGCGCGCCAGAGCCGGGGACGTGGAGGATTGGGTGGACGGACGGCCGACGAAGGAGCTGGTCTTGAACGTCGATCTGCGGCACGTCGTGGGGCGGGGCTACACGAGGGGTCGTGTGAAGCCAGTGCTCACGTCGGTGGTCAGGGTGGTGCTGAGGCCCGGCCGCGACGGGTCGTTCAGCGTCTACACAGCCTTCCCGCTCGTCGCCTCATGAGCGAGTCGCCGCTCCGCCACTTCGCCGAGGCGTACATGCACCAGGACCTGGACCTCGACTACGGGGACATCCCGGGCGCGGCGGCGGCCTTCGTCGCCTACCCGCTGCACGACGCGGAGGACTTCCTGCGCGAGCTGCAAGAGCTGCTTGCACGCGCGCGGGGCGACGCGGGCCTGCACCGAGAGCTCGAACGGCTGACTGCGCAGTACCTCCCGCAGAAGGCGGGCGAGCTCCGCCGCCAGCTCGAGGCTTCAGTCGAAGTCCTTCAGCAGGCAGTGGTCAGGAAGCGGCTCTTCGTCGTGGCACTGACCGAGGTGCTGCGTTCGTGGAACCGCGGGCCAGAGGCGCAGGAGCTCGTCGTCCAGGAGCTGGCGCCCGATGCGGCCGCCGCGCTGGCCCATGGCCTCCGACAGCTCCTTCCGTGGAACGAGGGTCGACCCGACTTCCTCGTCCGAGAGGTGCAGCGGCTCACGGGCGAGAGCCCGCCGGCGAGCCCCGAGGAGGCGAGGCGGCGCCTGACCAGCGCCCTCAGGACAGTCGAACCCCGCCTCTGACTCAGCCGTTCAGCGGCGGGTGCTCCTCGAACCAGGACCGCGCCTCGGCCGGCACGTCCGACAGCAGCCCCAGCTCGAGCCGCGCCTCCCCGCCCCAGCGGTCCATCGCCTGGATCGAGCAGGTGGACAGGTCGACGAAGTACTCGTCTGCCACGAGCATCGGGATGGCCGGTCCGCCGACGACCTGGTAGCCGACGCACCACACCCTGCCGAGCTGCGGGAAGTCGGGCAGCGTCGCGCGCACGTCGGTGAGGAAGCCGTCCACCTCGACGTCCTCCACCTCGTGCAGGACGTACGGCACCCCGGGCGCCCACGGGACGCCGAGCCGGCCGACGCGCTGGCGGTCGTCGGCCGCGACGACCCGGGGCGTCGCGGCGTGGGCGTCGATGACGAGTCCGGTGCCCGGCGGGAGCAGGGTCAGCACGGCGGACACGGACGTCTCGAACAGCTCGTGCTGCTCGGAGGGGAGCCGCTCGTACGCCTCGTCCTCGTCCGTCCACGCCAGCGCCATCAGCGCGCCGTCGAGCTCGGTGGTCGCGACCGGGCCGTACTCCCACTCGCCGTCCGCCGGAGCCTGCTGCGCGACGTAGACGCTGCTGAACGAGAGGGCGGCGTCGTCGGCCGGCAGGTCCAGGGGCACGACGTGGACGCTACGACGAGACAGGCGTCCGGTTCCGGCCGTCCACAGCCCGCTTCGCACCGCGCTTGCGCTCCTGGCGCAGCTCGTGCAGGTACACCTCGAAGTCGACCTGGATGGTGTGCCGCTTCGACCCGATGTACCGCGACCGCACCGCCGCGTCGTCCTCCGCGATCGAGGCCTGCCGCTCTGCCGGTGACGGCAGCGCGTACCGCCCTGTCAGGTGGTCGGCGACCAGACGCCCCTGCTCCTCGGCGATCGGCATGATGGCGCCGAGCGGCTGCACCAGGCCGATGAAGGCGAGCCCGGGCAGCGACGGGTGGAACACCCGCTTGTAGAGGGAGATCCGGTTGTCGGGCGCGCTGACCAGCTCCTCGTCGAAGAAGGGGAAGCTGATCCGGTAGCCGGTGCAGTAGACGACGACGTCGACGTGCGCGCGGGTGCCGTCCTCGAACACGGCCTCGCTGCCCTCGAACCGCGCCAGGTTCGGCTTGGCCTTCACGGCGCCGTGCGCGAGGCGGGTCAGGATCGTGTCGCTGACCGTCACGTGCGCCTGCAGCATCCCGTGCGCGGGCTTGCGCAGCCCGTAGCGCGTCAGGTCGCCGACGGCCACCTTCAGCAGGGTGGACGTCAGCTTCTGCCGGACCTTCCACGGCAGGGCCCGGGCGGCGGCCGGGCTCTCCATCTGGTCGAGCGGCCGGCCGAACACGTACTTCGGCACGACGTGCACCGGCGTGCGCGCCGACAGGTAGGTGCTGGACGCGACCCAGGACGCCTCGACCGCGATGTCCATCGCGCTGTTGCCCATGCCGACGACCAGCACCGACTTGTCGCGCCACTCGGCGTTGTCCTCGAAGGAGTGCGCGTGCAGCTGCACGCCCGGGAAGTCCTCGCTGCCGGGGAAGGCGGGCTCGGGCCAGCGCGGGTCCCAGTGGTGGCCGTTCGCGACGACCAGCGCGTCGAACTGCTCGACCGAGCCGTCGTCCAGCGTGAGCGCCCAGCCGTCGGCCGTCCGCTCCGCCTTCGCCACGCCGGTCTCGAAGCGGATGTGCCGGCGCAGGTCGAAGCGGTCGACGTAGGCGTCGAAGTACTCAGCGATCTGGCTGTGGTGCGGGAAGTCCGGGTAGGTCTTCGGCATCGGGAAGTCGCTGTACTCCATGCGCTCGCGCGAGGTGTTGATGTGCAGCGAGCGGTAGGACGCGCTCATCCCGTTGCGGTTGCGGAACACCCAGTTCCCGCCGACCCGGTCGCCCTTCTCGAAGCAGGTGACCGGCACGCCGGCCTCGACCAGCGCCTTGAGGGCGACCATGCCGGACGAACCGGCTCCGATGACAGCGGTGCGGTTCGTCATGCCCCCGCACGCTAGGGCAGCATCGGGTCATGGACGCAGACGGCTTCCGCTCGCTCGAAGGCACCTTCCTCAGCGGCCGCACCGGCGGTCGGGGCCGCTGCCGCGGCGACCGCCTAGTGGAGCTCAGCCTGCCGGTCGGGCCGCGCGACCACGTCCGCGGCCCGCGCGACGCTCCGGTGACCGTCGTCGAGTACGCCGACGTCGAGTGCCCGTACTGCCAGCGGGTGGAGCCGGTGCTGCGGCAGCTGCTCGAGCAGCGCGACGACGTCCGCGTGGTCTACCGGCACTTCCCCCTCGTCGAGCCGCACCCGCACGCCTACTCCGCAGCGCTCGCGCTGGAGGCCGCCGCCGAGCAGGGCCGCTTCTGGGAGCTGCACGACCTGCTCTACGACCGGAAGGCGCTGGGCCGCAGCGGGATCCGTGCCGCCGCCGACGAGCTGGGGCTCGACCCGGACGTGCTGCTGCGACCGGCCAGCGAGAGGTGGGACGCCAAGGTGCGCGACGACTACGACAGCGGCGTGGCCAGCGGCGTGGAGGGGACGCCGGCGCTGTTCGTGCAGGGCGTGCTGTTCGAGGGCGGGCCGAGCCTGCGGCGCGTGCTCGAGGCGATCGACAGGGCGCAGGCGTGACCGCGATGACGACGCGGCTGCTGCCGCACGGCGACATCACGACGGCGGCCAAGGACTACCTGCGCACCGAGGCCGGCAGCGCAGTCCTGCTGCTGCTCGCGACCGTCACCGCGCTGGTGTGGGCGAACAGTCCGTGGAGCGACAGCTACGAGACGCTCTGGAGCACGCACCTGTCGGTGCAGCTCGGCGACTCCGGCATCGACGAGACGCTGCGCCACTGGGTCAACGACGCGCTGATGACGCTGTTCTTCCTGCTGGTGGGGCTGGAGATCGCGCGCGAGCTGTCGGTGGGGGAGTACCAGGACCGGCGCGCCGTGGTGGCGCCTGCACTCGCCGCGCTCGGCGGCCTGGTCGTCCCCGCGCTGCTCTACCTGGCCATCGCGGGCGACGGCGACGCCGCCCGCGGCTGGGGCATCGCCATCTCCACCGACACTGCCTTCGCGCTCGGCGTCCTGGCGCTCGTGGGACCGCGGTGCCCGAACCGGCTGCGGGTCTTCCTGCTGGCGCTGGCGATCGTGGACGACGTCGCGGCGATCGGCGTCATCGCCGTCTTCTACACCGAGGACCTCGACGCCGGCGCGCTCGGCCTCGCGGCCCTGCTGTTCCTCGTGCTGGTCGCGCTGCGGGCGGGCCGGGTCAGCAACCCCGCGCCGTACGTCGTGGTCGCGGTGCTGCTGTGGCTGGCGACGTACGCCTCCGGGGTGCACCCGACCGTCGCCGGTGTGGCGATGGGGCTGCTGTTCGCTTCCTACGCCCCCGGCGAGGCCGATCTCGAGCGCACGCAGGCGATCGGGCGCCGCTTCATCTCCTCGCCGTCGGCGGAGCGGGCCCGCGACGTGGTGCGCAGCCTGACCAGCACCGTGTCGGAGAACGATCGGCTCACGCTGCGCCTGCACCCGGTCGTGGGCTTCGCCGTGGTGCCGCTGTTCGCGCTCGCCAACGCCGGGGTGCCGCTCGACGGGGAGGCGCTGCGGGCAGCCGCGACCAGCCGCGTCGCGATCGGCATCGTGGTGGGGCTCGTCCTCGGCAAGCTGCTCGGGATCGTGGCGGGCACGTGGTTCGCGCTGCGCCTGCCGACCTCGACGTTCGTCGGCGGGGTGCGCTGGGGGCAGCTGACCGGAGTGGCGTCGGTCGCCGGGATCGGCTTCACCATCGCCCTGTTCGTCACCGAGCTCGCCTTCGACGACCCGGCGCTGCGGCAGGACGCGAAGATCGGGATCCTGGTCGGCTCGTTCCTCGCAGCGGTGCTCGCGCTGGCGGTCTTCCGCTTCCTGTCGCGCCGCGGCGGGCTGTGCCTGCCGGGCGACGAGGTGCGCACCCTGCCGCCGCTCGCGGCGATCCCCGACCCGGACTAGGGGACCGCGAAGCCGCTCCACGACGGGCGGCGCGACGGACGGCCGAGCAGGTAGCCCTGGGCGAGGTGCACCCCGCACGCCGCGACCGCGCGCAGCTCGCCGTCGGTCTCGACGCCCTCGGCGACGAGCTGGCTGGAGGTGGCCTCGGCGAAGTCGGCCAGCGCGGTGAGCAGGGTGCGCCGCGGCAGGTCGCTGTCCGCGCCGCGCACCAGCGCCATGTCGATCTTGATGAGGTCGGGGCGTACGGCCAGGACGTGGGTGAGGCTCGCGTAGCCGGCGCCCGCGTCGTCGACGGCTATCTGCAGCCCCTGCGCGCGGTACGGCTGCAGCGCCGCGGCCAGCCGGTCGTAGTCGTCGACCGCTGCGTGCTCGGTGACCTCGAGCACCACCCGTTCCAGCGGCCGGGCGGCCAGCAGGTCCGGCAGCCGCTCGGACAGCAGCGCGTGCGGGCCGAGGTTCACCGACAGCGAGACGTGGCGGGGGACCTCGTCCAGCAGGTCGAGCGCCGTCGCGGCGGTGGCCAGCTCCAGCTCGTCGCGCAGCCCGAGGCGGGCCGCGTCGTCGAACCACTGCGCCGTCGTCCGCCCCTCCGGCGCCACCGGGCTGCTGGCGGTGAAGCGGGTCAGCGCCTCCGCGGAGACCGTCCGGCCGGTGACCAGGTCGACGATCGGCTGCAGCACCGCGTGCCTGCCGATGCCGGCGACGATGCCCGCGACCGCGCGGCGCATTCGGTCCCGCTCCTCCGCGGCCTGCTCCTCCGAGACCGCCCGCGACTGCAGGTCGTGCAGCAGCTGCACCAGGAGCTTGAGCGCTGCCACGTCGCGCTCGCCGAGCTGCGGGCGGACGGTGTCGTGGACCGCGCAGAGCATCCCGACGGCGCTGCCGTGCGGGCCGAGCAGCGGCACCCCGACGTACGCGCCGATGTGCAGCTCGGCGGTGATCTCCAGCAGCGCGGCCTCGGGCACGGCACGGGTGTCCGGGATGAGGGCCGGGAAGCGGCCGTCCAGCACCCGGGCGCAGAACGAGCCGCCGAGCGGGTGCCGGCTGCCCTCTTGCGGCGCCCGCGCGCCCGGCTCCGCGTCGACGTAGCGCAGCACCTGGTCGCCGCCGACGAACTCGCTCACCCACGCGACCTGCATCCCGAGCTGGGTGCGCACGACGGCCAGCAGCTGGTGGACCGCGTCGGCGTAGCTGGTGCCGGCAGTGAGCATCGCCAGCGCCTCGAGGTCGCCGGGCAGCGCGTGCTCGGACGCGCTCCTCGTCACGGCGGCTCCCTGGTTCGTCCCGGTACGGCACGGTTCAGGGTGCGGAGGTCGAACCTATCGCGCGGGCGCTCCTCGCGGCACCGGTCGTCGTCCACATCAGGACCAGCAGCTGCCGACCGCTCGACGAGCTCCCAGAACCGCTTGCCGGCCACGACGACGTTCCGGTGCTCAGTCGAGGAGCAGCGCCACGGCGTGGATCGCGATGCCGGCGAGCGCGCCGACGACGGTGCCGTTGATGCGGATGAACTGCAGGTCGCGCCCGGCGAACAGCTCGACCTGCCGCGCGGCCTGCGCGCCGTCCCAGCGGTCGATGACGTGCCGCACCAGCGACGTGAACTCCGCGGCGTGCTCCTGCACCGCCCAGAGCACCGCCCGCTCGAGCATCCCCTCGAGCCGCGCCTGCAGGGCGTCGTCCGCGCCGATGCGGTTCCCGAGGCGGACCAGCGAGGCCGCGAGCCGCTCGCTCAGCGGGCCGTCCGGATCGGCCAGCTGCGCGCGCAGCGAGGCCAGCACGCCGTGCGCGACGGTGCCGAGCCAGCTCGCCGTCGCCGGGTCGTCCAGCACCTGCTGCGCCATCGCGTCGACGCGCTGGGCGAGGGCCGGGTCGTGCTGCAGGTCGTGCGCGACCTTGCGCAGCCAGTCGTCCAGCACCCCGCGCAGCTCGTGCCGCGGGTCCGCCTCGATCTCGGCCATGAACGCGACGGCCTTGTCGATGAGCTTGCCGGTGCGGCGGTCCGTGGTGACCGCCCAGCCCAGGAAGCCGTACTTCCCGCCGAAGTCCTTGAGCTGCTCCTTGAGCAGGGCGCGGTTCTCGACCATCGAGGTGCGCAGGTAGGGCAGCACCACGTCGAGCAGCGGCCGGTGCGCGCCGCCCGCTGTGACGTCGGCGAGCAGCCGTCCGGCGAGCGGGGCGTACGACCGGTTCGCCGCGTCGCGACGGGCCAGGTCGAGGGCGAGGGTCGCCACGTCCTCCTCCCGTACGGCGCTCAGCGCCGCCGCGGCGGCCACCGCCACCTCGCGGCTGACCCGGGCGGCCATGTCGGGGGAGGCGAGCCGCTGCGCGAGCGACGGCACCAGGTGCGCGTCGCGCAGCCGCTCGACGACGTTGGCGCTGGTGAGGAAGTTGGTGGTCACGAAGGCGCCGAGCTGCGCCCCGAGCTGGGCCTTGCGGGTGGGGATCAGCGCCGTGTGGGGGACCGGCAGCCCGAGCGGGTGCCGGAACAGCGCCGTGACCGCGAACCAGTCCGCGAGCCCGCCGACCAGCCCGGCCTCGGCGGCCGCGCGCAGGAAGCCGGTGGCGGTCGTGTCCGGGAGCGCGAAGGTCAGCAGGAAGACCAGCGCGGTGGCGGCCAGCAGCCCGCCGGCGACGGCCTTCATCCGGCTGAGGTCGCGGGCGCGCTGCGGGTCCTCGAGGCCGAGCAGCACCGTCATGACGGCGACGCTAGGCCGCTCACCCCAGGACGGTGACGCGGCAGCGCAGGCCAGGTGCGGCTGCCAGCCGGGCGTCCGCGGTCAGCAGATCGGCGTCCAGGGCCTCGGCGAGGGCGACGTAGACCGCGTCGTAAGGGGTGACGTTGTTGCGGAGCTCCCAGACACGCGGCAGAAGTCGCAGGTGCGACCCCCGCACGAGAGGGAGGTCGGCGAGGGCTCCGAGCGCGAGCGCAGCGCGATGGGCGTCGAGCCGGCCGGTCGCCAGCAAGCGCCGGAGCACGGACATCACCTCGAGATCGACCAGCTCCGGGGCGTGGAGCGTCTCACCGTGCAGACGTGCGCGCGCAAGCTCGCCGCCGGCTCCGTCGTCGGCGATCGCTCGAACGAGGGCGCTCGCGTCAGTGACCAGCACGGTCGGCCCGCAGCCCTTCGACCACCTCGTCCAGGGGGGCGCTCCCCCCGGAGTAGGTGCCGATGCGAGCCAGCACCTCCTCCAGCGTGGGCCGGCTGGCCTCCTCGATGAGCCGGCTCCGCAGGTACTCCTGCAGCGACTGCCCCGCCTCGGCGGCGCGCCGCCGGAGGACAGCGTGCGTCTCCGCCGGGACGTCCTTGATCTGCACGCTGGGCATGGCGCCAGAGTGGCGCCACAGGCGGCCGATCGCAACTGTCACACCTCAGCCTCAGGCTCCTGTCCGTGCTCGCACACCGGCTGTCGGACATCTGGGGACGACGCGGGCCGGGGTGTGACGTGCGACACGCCCGGCCGACACGGCCAACACGCCCGCTGACCTGCGACTTCGGCAGATCCGGCGCGTTCTGCTTGCCTGCGCCCTGGTGTCCCCCTACTGTCCCCGACACAACATCTAGGGATTACACGGTTGTAGTTCTCCACATGCTGTGGGGAGCGTGTGTCACAGGGTGTGGACAAGTCGACGCGGACGAGAGGGGTACGACAGTGCGCTGCCCGTTCTGCCGGCACCCCGACAGCCGCGTCGTCGACAGCCGCGAGACGAGCGAGGGTGACGCCATCCGGCGCCGCCGCTCGTGCCCGGAGTGCGGCCGGCGCTTCACCACGGTCGAGGAGATGTCGCTGTCCGTGGTGAAGCGCTCCGGCGTCCACGAGCCGTTCTCGCGCGCCAAGGTCGTCAGCGGCGTCCGCAAGGCCTGCCAGGGCCGCCCGGTCGACGAGGACGCGCTCGCGCTGCTCGCCGCCCGGGTCGAGGACCGGCTGCGCGCCGCCGGCAACCCGGAGATCCCCGCCGACGAGGTCGGCCTGGCGATCCTCGAGCCCCTCAAGGAGCTCGACGTCGTCGCCTACCTCCGCTTCGCCAGCGTCTACCGGGCCTTCGAGTCGCTCGCCGACTTCGAGGCCGAGATCACCGCACTGCGAGCGGGCGCCGTCGAGCGACCCGCTCGTCACCAGCTAGCCCCGTACGACCCCCACAGACAGCGAATGCCGCGACGTACGCGGTTGTTGCACTACTCAGAGACGACTGGAGACAGAGCATGACGGAGACGGTCAGCGGCGCCACCCCTCGGCAGCAGCAGCGCAAGCCCGCGCAGCGGCTGCGCATCGAGCGGGTCTACACGACCCCCGGCGTGCACCCGTACGCCGAGGTCACCTGGCAGCAGCGCGACGTCGTCATGACCAACTGGCGCGACGGCTCGATCAACTTCGAGCAGCGCGGCGTGGAGTTCCCGGACTTCTGGTCGGTCAACGCCGCGAACATCGTCACCACCAAGTACTTCCGCGGCGCCGTCGGCACCCCGCAGCGCGAGCAGTCGCTGCGCCAGCTCATCGACCGCGTCGTCCTGAAGTACGGCGCTGCCGGCCGCGAGCACGGCTACTTCGCCAGCGAGGACGACGCGCAGCTGTTCGAGCACGAGCTGACCTGGATGCTGCTGCACCAGGTGTTCTCGTTCAACAGCCCCGTCTGGTTCAACGTCGGCACGACCGCGCCGCAGCAGGTCTCGGCCTGCTTCATCCTGGCCGTCGACGACACGATGGACAGCATCCTCAACTGGTACAAGGAGGAGGGGAAGATCTTCCAGGGCGGCTCGGGCGCCGGCCTGAACCTCTCCCGCATCCGCTCCTCCAAGGAGCTGCTGTCCTCCGGCGGCACCGCCTCCGGCCCGGTCTCCTTCATGCGCGGCGCGGACGCCTCCGCCGGCACCATCAAGAGCGGTGGCGCGACCCGCCGCGCCGCCAAGATGGTCGTGCTCGACGTGGACCACCCCGACATCGAGGAGTTCATCGACACCAAGGCGCGCGAGGAGGACAAGATCCGCGCGCTGCGCGACGCCGGCTTCGACATGGACCTCGGCGGCAAGGACATCGTCAGCGTCCAGTACCAGAACGCCAACAACTCGGTCCGCGTCAGCGACGAGTTCATGCGCGCGGTCGAGGAGGGCACCGAGTTCGGCCTGCGCGGCCGCCTCGACGGCCAGGTCATCGAGACCGTCGACGCCCGCGACCTCTGGAAGAAGCTGGCCACCGCCGCGTGGGAGTGCGCCGACCCCGGCATCCAGTACGACGACACGATCAACGACTGGCACACCAACCCCGAGTCGGGCCGCATCACCGCGTCGCAACCCGTGCAGCGAGTACATGTCGCTCGACAACAGCTCCTGCAACCTCGCCTCGCTGAACCTCATGAAGTTCCTGCGCGAGGACGGCACGTTCGAGGCCAAGAAGTTCGCCAAGGCCGTCGAGGTCATCATCACGGCGATGGACATCTCCATCTGCTTCGCCGACTTCCCGACCGACCCGATCGGCGAGACGACCCGCGCGTACCGCCAGCTCGGCATCGGCTACGCCAACCTCGGCGCGCTGCTCATGGCGACCGGCCACGCGTACGACAGCGAGGGCGGCCGTGCGCTCGCCGGCGCGATCACCTCGCTCATGACCGGCACCGCGTACAAGCGCAGCGCCGAGCTCGCCGGCATGGTCGGCCCGTACGAGGGCTACGCCCGCAACGAGCAGGGCCACAAGCGCGTCATGCGCAAGCACGCCGCCGCCAACGACAGCGTGCGCGCCGTCGGCGCCGACGACGCCCGGATCCTGCACGAGGCCACCAAGGCCTGGCAGGAGTGCCTCGCGATCGGCGAGCGCAACGGCTGGCGCAACGCGCAGGCCTCGGTCATCGCGCCCACCGGCACGATCGGCCTGATGATGGACTGCGACACCACGGGCCTCGAGCCCGACCTCGCGCTGGTGAAGTTCAAGAAGCTCGTCGGCGGCGGCTCGATGCAGATCGTCAACCAGACGGTGCCGCGCGCGCTGCGCGCCCTGGGCTACCAGGAGGAGCAGGTCGAGGCGATCGTCGAGCACATCGGCAACCACGGCAACGTCGTGGACGCGCCCGGCCTTCGGCAGGAGCACTACTCGGTCTTCGACTGCGCGATGGGCGAGCGCTCCATCGGCCCGATGGGCCACGTCAAGATGATGGCCGCGATCCAGCCGTTCGTCTCCGGCGCGCTGTCCAAGACCGTCAACCTGCCGGCCGAGGCCACTGTCGACGACGTCGCCGACGTCTACTTCCAGGGCTGGAAGCTCGGCCTCAAGGCGCTGGCGATCTACCGCAACAACAGCAAGGTCGGCCAGCCGCTGCAGAGCAAGAAGGACAGCGAGGCTTCTGCGGACGGCGACGTGGTCGTCGCGACCCGGCCTGATGCGCAAGCGGCTGGACCGCAAGCGCCGCTCGCAGACGGTGTCGTTCTCCGTCGCGGGTGCCGAGGGCTACATGACCGCCGGCGAGTACGACGACGGCACCCTCGGCGAGGTCTTCATCAAGATGTCGCAAGCAGGGCTCGACCCTGGCCGGCGTCATGGACGCCTTCTCGGTCAGCATCTCGATCGGCCTGCAGTACGGCGTGCCGCTGGAGGCGTTCGTCTCCAAGTACATCAACATGCGGTTCGACCCGGCCGGCATGACCGACGACGCCGACATCCGCATCGCCCAGTCGGTGATGGACTACCTGTTCCGTCGCCTGGCGCTGGACTACCTGCCGGTGGAGAAGCGCTCGCGAGCTGGGGATCTTCTCGGCCGAGGAGCGCGCGGCGACGGTGGCCGGCTCCTACGGCTCCGCTCCGGCTGTCTCGGAGGAGGACGTCGACGTCGAGGCGCTGGCGCAGGGCGTGCCGGTGGAGGCCGCTCGTCCGGCTGCTGCTGCTGCCGCTCCGGCTGCTGCGGTCGGCTCGTCGACGGAGCTGCTCGAGGCGATGCAGGGGATCGGGGCGGACGCTCCGCTCTGCATGACCTGCGGGACGAAGATGCGTCCGGCGGGCAGCTGCTACGTGTGCGAGGGGTGCGGCAGCACCAGCGGCTGCAGCTAGTTGTAGTTCCCACGGAGGTTCGTCAGGGCTTTGAGCATCGGGCTCCTTGAGGATTGGAGGTGTTAGTCGCCTACCGCAAGGAGCCCGATGTCCCCTGCACGCTAACGCCGCGACTGTCCCCGCTTGGCCGGCAACTGCTCTGCGAACGGATCCGACTGGAGGGCTGGACCGTCGCTGACGCAGCCTTCGCCGCGAACGTCTCCGAGCGCACGGCCTACCGCTGGCTCGCGCGCTATGACGCGCACGAGCCGATGACCGACCGGTCCTCTCGAGCCGCACTCCAGCCCGACCCGCACACCGCGCAAGGTCGTGGCGGTGATCGAGCGGTTGCGGCGGCTGCGCAAGACCAGCTCGGTGATCGCGGCGCTGCTGAAGATGGCCGTCTCGACGGTCTGCGCAGTCTTGAAGCGGCTGGGCCTGAACCGGCTCAGCAAGCTCGAACCGCTCGAGCCACCGAACCGGTACTGCCGCCGCCATCCCGGCGAGCTGATCCACCTGGACATCAAAGTCCTTGGCCGGTTCAGCAAGCCCGGCAAGCGAGCCCTGGGCCACGGCGCCGGACGCCGCACCCGCGGGGCCGGATGGGAGGCCGTCCACGTCGCGGTCGACGACACCAGCCGGCTGGCCTACGTCGAGGTCCTGCCCAACCAGACCGCCAAGGTCACCGTCGGCTTCCTCGAACGCGCGATCGCCTGGTTCGCCGCGCACGGCGTCGTCGTCAGGAGCTGCTGACCGACAACGGCTCGGCCTACGTCTCAGACCTGTGGGCCCAGCACTGCACCCAGCGCGGCCTGGTCCACATCAAGACCAAGCCCTACCGGCCACGCACCAACGGCAAGGCGGAACGGTTCATCCAGACCTTGCTCCGCGAGTGGGCCTACGGCCAGAGCTACCCCACCAGCACCGCCCGCGCCCGCCAACTGCCACGATGGCTGCAGCACTACAACCACACGCGACTGCACGGCAGCCTCGGCCACAAGCCGCCCATCAGCGTCCTCGCCGCCTGAACAACGTCACTGGGAACTACAGCTAGTCAGCAGTCCCAAGACCGGCAGCTGAGGGGCGGCGGGAGTTGGGCGCGAGCGCCCGTCTTCCGCCGCTTCTGCGTCTTCAGGTTGCCCCGGCGGGACGGCTCCGGCGACCTGCGTGCATCGAGGGGCTGAAGCGCCCGCTCTTGCCGATGAGCGGGGATGCTCCGCAAACTCCTGATCCACTCAGGGACCGCACCAAGCCGAGGCTCTAGGCGGGCCGCTGCCAGACGCGGCAACACGCTCGCCAGGGCGGCAGCGCCCTTGAGGGCTCCCGGTGCAATCCTTGAACCTTGAGCTCAACGACGAGCCCACCTACGTTGGAGTGGTTCTTGATCAAGCAGGAGGAGTTGGTCGAGAAGTCCGAGGAGTTCGGGCTCCACATCAGCGACGTGCAGCGTGACTACGTCTTCGGGTGGATCCTCAGCGGTCTCTACCAGGAAGAACCCCTACCTAAATACCCCCTACACCTTACCCCCTCCGTGGTCATCTCTTCTGCTCCCCATTCCCCTCCACTCCTCTCTCCCCCTCTCCCCCCCTCCCCCCCCTTCCCCCCCCCCCTCCCCTCCTCCCCCCCCCTCTCCCCCCCCCCCCTCCTCTTTCCCTCCCCCCCCCCCCCCTCCCCCCCCCCCCCCCCCCCCCCTCCCCCCCCCCCTCCTTCCCTCCTCTCTCCACCTCCCCCCCCCCCCCCCCTCCTCCCCCCCTCCCCCCCTTCCCTCTCCCTCTCTTCCCTCCTCTCCTCCTCCTCCTCCTTTCCTCCCCCCCTCCCCTCTCCCCTCCCCCTCCCCCCCCTCCCCCCCCCTCCCCCCTCCCCCCCTCCCCCCTCCCCCTCTCTATCCCCTGCCCTCCCCCCCTCTCTCCCCCTTTCTCCCCCCTCTCCTCCCCCCCCCCCCTCTCCCCCCCCCCCCCCCCCCCCCCTCCTCCCCCTCTCCCACCAACCCTGCCCTCCCTCCGACGCTGTCGCGGCGGGAACCCATCGCCTCCACTCCGCGCAACTCCCCGCCTGGTGGCAGGACTGCGTCGCAGCAGCGGTCGCCTGAGCCAACGCCTCCCGCCCTCGCGATCCCTCCGCATCCGCCACCCACACCTCGATCTGCGCCGCCCCGCCCGACCCCCCCCTGCCCGGCCCCACCCCACCCCCCCCTGCCCACCCGACTCCACTCCCGCCGTGCACGGGCTCGTACTCAAAGGCGGCAATGCCCTCCGCAAGGCTTGGCTGCCCAACGCCGGATTCTCCGACGATCTTGACCTCTCAACTCCCGGGAACCTTGATCCCGCTCAACTACTGGCGCGGTTCAACGACGTCTGCGCCTTCGTGCACACCAGGACGGGCGTCCGTTTCGATCTCGAACGGAATGTCATCGCCAAGGAGCAGCAGATTGACTCGAGCAAGCGGGTCTACAAGATGCGCTTGTACTTCAGCGAGTTCAGCGGGAACGCTGAACGCCTAACGCTGAAGGTCCGCCTGGACGTCACCGAGGGCGACCGCTTGCGACTCCCGTCCAGACCCGACGCTTGATCCACCCGTACTCCGACGCCGCTGATTGCGCGGTCGATCTCCAGGTCGTGAAGCTGGAGGAAGCGCTGGCAGACAAGCTGACCTGTCTCATTACTCGTAGGTATGCCTACGACTTGTTCGACCTCGTGTATGGGCTCTTCGAGCGGCCAGGATCTGCCGGTGAACCGCGGCGAAGTCGTGCACACCTTCCTGAGGAAGAGCGCCTTCGGGCGGAGCCCCGTCACCGCCCGCGACCTGCTGATGAATACGCCGCTCGACCTGCTAGTCAGTACTCGTCGAAGATCGTTCCTCCGAAGATCTCGCGGTTCTCCTACGAGCATGCTCTGGAGAAGCTGAAAGCTGGCGTTGTCAGCCTGTTCGCACCCTTTAACTACGGCGCAGGACACGCGCCGGCGTACTTCCCGCCCCAGCTCCGGAACGCCATCCTGCAGGCCGCGACGGACCTCACCTTGCTGCGCCTCGTCTATTTTCAGGGGTTCGGGGGCGGGCTGGGTCGAGCCCTCTTCGCTCGCTTACACCGTAAGGCGCGAGCGGATGGCGTGGCGAGGAGGAGTACTTCTGGGCGTACGACCGCACGGGTGGAAGTAGCGGTCCTGGCATCAAGTCGTTCCTCCGTACGGGCATCCAAGGCATGGCCAACACGAACATGAGTTCCAACCCCGGTTTGCCGTCGAGCTGTCCAAGGCTCCGACGCGGGGAGGTGTCAGTAGCTTTTCCGGGCACAGTCGTTCACGAGCGTCCACGGGTGCCAGGCGCGTACGGAGTGCTGCGGGTGGGGCGTACATGGTCGAGTGCTCGCACTGCGGCAAGCGGTTTACCCGGAAGACGAGCAGCACGAGAATCAATCCGCACAAGGACCGCTGGGGTCACCCCTGCTCGGGCCGTTCGGGTCATCGGGTCTACTCGCCCGCGCGGCCCGCGCGAAGCAGGGACGCGTCGTTCTCGCCGAATCAGAACGCTTAGCCAGAAGCGATCGCCGCCAGGTGACGGCCGTAGCCCCGCCTTGCAGACGATCATTGAGGCCGCGCAGGCTTGCTTCGACCGGAGCGGCTCTCGCAGTGGGGCTACAGCGTCGGGCTGATCGGCGCGTTGACGAGTGTGGCCTCGAGGTAGCGCACGAGGGCGGCGCCGATGACTTCCGACGACTCCGCTGCGAAGTACGGCCAAGTCCACCGCACTGGACAGCACCATTGGGGGTCCGACCACGTGCGCCGCCGCCGGGTTCTCTTCGACCTCGGTGGTCGGAGTGGCACCCCGGGAAGGTGAAGACCATGGGCAGCCGAACAAGGTGTAGCCGTCCGTCCACAGGGACCGGGTACTGCCCGATGTAGAGAGCCGGTGGGAGGGGCTCCAGTTCGCCACTAGCTGTGACCAAAGGAGGAGACCCCTCGTTCAACGCCCACGTCGGTGCGGCCGTCAGATGAGACACACCGAGTCGGCAGGGAAAGGCAGAGGCAAGCGCGTGCAGAGGCGACCCGCCGCTAGAGCGAGAAAGTTGAGACCGGCCTCTCGCGCCAGTTCCGTGAGCCGGCTCGTTTGGGCACCGAGCAACTCGTTCGTCGTCCGCGAGAGAGAGCAGCCCTGATCTCGTTCCAGGCGTTCTTGAGCACCTCGTCATCCCTGCGCCATCTCACGGAATCCTGGATGCGCTTGGTCGCGAGCAACTTGTCAATGGAGTGCTCAGCGCGGGCGACCCACGGTTCCTCAGCAGGCGCGGGGACGACTCCGCCGCTGAACCTGCGTCGCACGCTGTCGATCTCGCCGCGGATGTCCTTCCAAGCCGTCAGGCGCGAGCGGGGATCGCGTGCCAGCAGCCGGTCGCCCAGCGCGTCCAACGGAGCGAGACGCGGGTCGTCGAGAAGTACGGCCAGTCGATTCGGCGCCAACAGCTGGTCTTCTCGGGGAAGAGCCGGCCTTCGGGCCACTACCGTCCACAGGAGCTTTCCGAACGCATAAGCGTCAGCCGGCCGCTGATCCAGTTCCGGATTGAATCCGCCCTCATTCTCGGGCGCTATGTAGAAGCGAGAACCGATACCTTCGGCGCTCTCTGTTAGTCGTTCATCGGTGTCATCGGTGGGAGAGAGCAGGCCAAAATCCGTCAGCAGGCAGCCAGTGTCGTCGAGGAGGACGTTCGCAGGCTTGAGATGCCCGATGTGCGAACCCTTCGCTATGCATGCCTTCCAACTCAGCAGCCACCTGATCCACCAAGTGCAGTGATGTCGTCGGGGCAGCGATTGTCTCAAGACGAAGCAACGCATCCAGCGAACCCTGTGGGTACCAGGGCATCACAAAGAAGGCGCGTCCGCGCTGGTGGACTCCCGACGCAATCAGCACCGGTACGCGGGCCCCAGCTGCGTGCAAGGCGGCCATCACCGCGACTTCCCGCGCGAAGCGACCGGCTCGTCGTGGATTCTTGAGGCGCTTCAGGGCGTACAGCGTGTGGTCGCCAGCACGCGTTACCTGATGCACGGTCGCCTGACCGGACTCGATCGGCGGCAGGCTGGTCGCTGACCAGGGCTGGGGGAGGGACATGGGCCTCTTCCTGACAACGAGCGGGTCGGCTCAAACAGTAAGGGTTAGGAGCGAACAACGTCTGCATCGCGGACCTGGGTGGGAACTGGAGCTTGACCCTGACTCCGGCACAAGGCGACATCCGCTCATGCCGCTGTGCGTGCGTCCAACTGATCATCAACAGTTGGAGCTGCAGGCAAGGCCGGCCGCCGCTGCGGCTACGGGCCGATGTTGAGCTCGCACGCGCCACGAGCGCGACTCCACGTCTCGAAGCACCATCCGTGCCAAGCTCGCCTCGTGTGTCTCTCCAGCACCGAGCTCCCTGATGGCGCTTGGCGTCCTTTCCCGGAGGCAGTCCTTCAGGCGGTCGGAGTTTGACGAGCTCGGTCGCGACGCCTTCCTGAGGAAGTACGGCTTCGGTCGGGCGACGCAGTACGCGCTACGGATCGACGGCCGGGACTACGACCCGAAGGCCATCGCGGGCGTGGCTCACGGGGTCGACCATCCGGAGAAGGGCCGCTGCCGAACACAGCCTTCAGCGGCGGGGTCGAGCTGAGCGGGCTTACCGTGAGACCGGTTCGAGGTCGTGAAGCGGCAGGGCGCAGAGCTCCGGCAACTGCTCGAGCAGATCTTCGCCGCCTACGGCGAGGCGCGGACGCGACCTCGGACGGGTCAGGACCCGGTGCAACTCTGTGTTCCGGGACTTGGAGCGAGCGCTGGCGGACCTTGAGCCGCTCGCAGGACGCAGCACGGTGCAGGTCAAAGCGTCGACGGGCTTGGGCAATTGGGCGGCCGTCCCTTGGATCGCGTTCTTGGATTCTCGGGAGACCAACAGCACCCAGAGCGGCGTCTACCCCGTCCTCCTTTTCAGGGAGGACATGACCGGCGTCTACATGACCATCGCTCAGGGTGTGACTCAGCCAGGAGCCGACGGGCACGCTGCTTTGCAGCAGCACCTGCGCAGGACGGCTGAGGCGGTGGTCGCGTCTTGAAGGACCGACGTGACCCCGAGCGGCTTCACGATCGACTCCAACATCGACCTCAAGTCGCGAGGGCAGCTCGCCCGGAAGTACCAGAGCAGCACCATCCTGCACAAGTTCTACGAGAGCTCAGCCGTGCCCGATGACGCAAGCATCGAGCGAGACGTGGAGACGCTGCTGAGCGCCATGGACGACTACCTGGACACGAAGGACCAGACCGCTGTCGGAGGCGTGGCAAGCCTCGAAGCTGCGGCGCAGTCGTTCCGCGCGGCTGTCGACGCTTCTGGCCTGCTCGTGCCGCGCGGCGCGGGAGACCGGGTCGTGACGTTGCTGGCCGCAGTCATCACGAAGCCGTTCGTCATCCTGTGTGGCTTGTCAGGAAGCGGAAAGACGCAGCTGGCACTGCGTCTGGGGGAGTGGTTCGGGCGCGGCGGAGGCCCGCGCGCCGCATCTGTGGCGGTGCGTCCGGACTGGACGGGCCCGGAGGCGATCTTCGGATACGAGGACGCGCTACAAGCCAGCGGTCGACGGGCGTGCGGCCTGGTACGTCCCGGAGACCCTCCGCTTCATCCTGCGGGCGCCCGACGAACCGGAGATGCCGTACCTGCTGCTGCTCGACGAGATGAACCTCGCGCACGTCGAGCGGTACTTCTCGGACTTCCTGTCCGGGGTCGAGTCGCGCGCCGCCGTCGTTCCGAACCTGCAGGGGGAGCGGATGGCGAGTGGCGGTGCGATGCAGGCGCAGCCGCGGATCCCGGTGCCGCGCAACCTCGTGGTCGTCGGGACGGTGAACGTCGACGAGACGACCTACCAGTTCTCGCCGAAGGTGCTGGATCGCGCCTTCACGTTCGAGGTCAGGACCACGACCGAGCGAGCTGATCCGAACATGCGGCGGCCGGTGCAGCCACGGCGGGCGAGCCGCCGGTGCTGGCTGCGCTGTGCGGAGGCGGCGTGCGACGACACGTGGCAGGGGCGCGATGCGCCGGCTGCGCTGGCGGAGGTGGCCCAGCGAGGTGCAGCGGCTGCATGAAGTGCTGACCGCGAGCGGCGACGAGTTCGGGCATCGCGTCTTCTACGAAGCGCTGCGGCTCACGGTGGCGCTCGGCCGGGTGGGACATCCCGATGCGGACGTCGCCCTCGACCAGATCGTCCTGCTCAAGATCCTGCCGCGCATCACGGATCAGGCGGCGCGTCGAGCCGTTGCTGCAGCACCTCACGGCCTTCGCGCGGGATCCCGGACGCGGTCGGCCAGCGGTGGCGAGTCCAGCCACCCCCGTTTGCCGCTGAAGCGCGGAAGGTGGACCAGATGCTCCGAGCCTCGAGGTGGATCAATTTGTCAGCTTCACCGGCTGAGGCGGCGGTCCGGCTGCCGCTGCTCGACCGCACGGCGACCCGCGCGGCTCCTGGAGCTTCGCTGCTGCCGAACACGACCCGTTTCCTGCTGACGGACGAGCCGGACCCGAGCAGACACCCCCGCAAGCCGCTCGTGCGCTTCCGGAGGCCGCGCGCTACAGGTACCGCGTCGACAGCGCGACCGTGTCGTCCGTATCGAGCCGAGTGAGCTGCTCAGCCCGGATGACGCCTCGCTGCGCACCGGGCGGCATCGACACCGGCGTGTTCGTCGGCGAGGTCGAGTTCGAGGTCGAGCTCGAGGGCGGCGGCCGCACCACCTGCCGTGTCGACATCATGCCGACGAAGATCGGGGACGAGACGTCGTTCCAGCCATGCTCGAGCGACCTCGCTGCCCTGTCGGTCGAGGCGCTGCACCAGGGCTTCGCCCCGGCGGCCGGGCGGCTGGGCCAGGGAGCTGGCGGCTCGCCCCGGCTGCTCTACCAGCGCTTCGCCGTGCTGCACGCGCTGCTGCAGACGGCGGAACTGAACTGGGCCCTCGCCCACGTCTGCACCAGCCGCACCGGACTGGGTCGTCGAGGCGGAGCCACGCGGCGGGCACCGCCGTCCGGATCGTCGCGTCTGGCGCGCTCGCTGACCCGGCCAGGGCCGCGGGTCCCGGCCGACGGTCCGCTCGTAGCCTGCCCAGGTGTCACTGGCCGTCGAGCGGACGGAGATCCCGTCGACACGCCCCCGAACCGCTACGTGCGCTTCGTGCTGGAGCAGTGGCGGGCTCTCGCCCGGGCGGCAGCGGGAGGGTGCAGCCACCTTGGCCGGGTCGGCTGCCCGGCGCGGCGCAGCGGCAGACGGCTGAGGTCGTGGACAAGCTCGACGATCTGCTCGCTCACCCGCTGTTCCGGCAGGTGGGCCGCCTGACCAGGCGTGCCGCAGGCCAACACGGTGCTCCTGGCCCGCGAGGGGTACCGCCAGGTCAGCGCGGCCGCAGCTCTCGTCGAGTCGACCCTGGGGCTCGAGCTCGAGGTGGAGCCGTTCCTGGTGTCCCGCGGAGCATCGCCGTGCTGTACGAGCAGTGGACGTTCGTCCGCTTGGCACAGGCCGTGCGCGGCCTGTGGGACGACGGGCCACTCGCCGCTGTTCGAGGCGGGCGCCAGCGGCATGTCGCTCGTCTGCGCACCGGGAGGCGCAAGCGGCTCCGCCACGAAGGCGGACCTCGACGGCGTCCAGCTCGTGGTGGTCCCTGACGTACAACCAGACGTTCGGAGCGGGCAGAACGGCCGCGAGTTGGACTCGCGCGATGCGCCCGGACGCCACGCTGACGGTGAAGAGCGGCTGCGGGCCTCGAAGCAGCAGCACTACCTGCACTTCGACGCCAAGTACCGCCTGGACCCCACGCAGGCGCTGGCGGACGAACCGGACGAGGCGGACATCTGGTACTGGCGGCAGCAAGCGGGAGGACCTGCTCAAGATGCACGCGTACCGGGACGCCATCCGCGGAAGCGCTGCCGCCTACGTGCTCTCCCGGCAGTGGCGAGTCCGAGGAGTTCGCCTCGACACCGGGGAACTCCTGCCGGGCTTTGGCGCAGTCCCGCTGCGGCCTGACCACGCCGATACAGACACCGGGAAGCTGAGGGACCTCGTCCATCGTCTTTTGCGCAACGTCGCGAGCGACTCCAGCCGGTACAACCGGTCCCGCTACTGGGAAGCGGCTGCGTACGCCGGCTTCGGCGCCGAGAGCTCTACAGGACGTCCTGACCTGCTCCGCCCGTCCACCGGCGGACACTCCGGTGCTTCTCGGCTACGTGCGCTCGCCCGAGCAGTGGAACTGGATCCTGAGCAGGGCCTCTATAACGTCCGAGGAGATAGCCGACGGGGGGCGGTGCGAGCTGGCAGCGCGGAGCTCGATGTGCCCTTCCTCATCCTCTACGGACATACGGGTTCTGGCCGGACGCCGGTCCTCATGCGCCAACTGGGGACTTGGGAAGCGATCGACCGGCAGGCCATAGCTGACATGCAGATACCCGCATCCTCGCGGCAACGCCTACCTAGTGACGTCCGTACAGCCAGTTCACGATCAGCCGGCCTGGATCGCCAGCCTTCAGCCCGATGAAATCGTGCGCGCTGGGCCCCCACGTGCACCGTTACCACGAGGACGTGGTTGGAGCTTGCTGAAGACACCCGCCGAGTCGGCGCCTCCTGAGCTGTAGTCGGCCCGTGCTCTGGGCTCGCCGTTGAGGAGGGACATGCGCTCACACCGGCGGCACGCTGAGGCGCACAAGTCCGGTGAGGTGGCGAAGAAACCGAGGCTGCCCCACCTCAGTTAGCGGAGCTCAGCGGGGCCAGCGTCCGGCCGTGAACCAGCGACTCCAGCTTCTGCTGAGTCTCCGGATCCACACTCGTGATCAACGTCCCGACCATGCCACACATCAGCAGCACCTTGTAGACGTTGCGGACCAGCCGGTCGAACTCGCGGTCGCGGAGCGCGGTTCCGGTTACGGAAGTCGGGATCCTTGTTGCTCTCGCGCGGGTAGACCACCGAAGTTCCGCCTCGCGAAATCCGGCCCCAGAAGGACGCCGTTCCAGTCGTACTCGAAGCCTTGGGCGGTGTAGACGCAGCCGACCTGGCCGAAGCCGGCGGGTTCGCTGGCCCACAGCGCGGCGGGGGGTGCGCCGGGCAGGGCGCGGTCGCCTTTGAGGTTCCACGGCCGGTGCCAGTC
>CAWAGF010000002.1:0-487667 GCA_963781675.1 uncultured Actinomycetota bacterium
GGTGAACTCGAGCTCCACGCCGTCCAGCTCGAACAGCCGGCGGTACTGGCGGATCAGCGCGTTCTTCGGCTCGGTGAGGATCTGGATGAGCGCGTCCTTGTCGAGGTTGTGCACGCTCGTCAGGACCGGCAGGCGGCCGATGAACTCCGGGATCATCCCGTACTTCAGCAGGTCCTCGGGCATCGCGTCGCCGAAGACGTTGTTGCCGTCGACCTCGTGCTTGGAGTGCAGCACCGCGCCGAAGCCGATGCGACTTCTTGCCGACGCGCTGCTCGATCACCTTGTCGAGCCCGGCGAAGGCGCCGCCGACGATGAACAGCACGTTGGTCGTGTCGATCTGGATGAACTCCTGGTGCGGGTGCTTGCGCCCGCCCTGCGGCGGCACCGACGCCGTGGTGCCCTCGAGGATCTTCAGCAGCGCCTGCTGCACGCCCTCGCCGGAGACGTCGCGCGTGATCGACGGGTTCTCGCTCTTGCGAGCGATCTTGTCGACCTCGTCGATGTAGATGATCCCGGTCTCGGCCTTCTTGACGTCGTAGTCAGCCGCCTGGATGAGCTTGAGCAGGATGTTCTCGACGTCCTCGCCGACGTAGCCGGCCTCGGTCAGCGCCGTCGCGTCGGCGATGGCGAACGGGACGTTGAGCATCTTGGCGAGCGTCTGCGCCAGCAGCGTCTTGCCGCAGCCGGTCGGCCCCAGCAGCAGGATGTTGCACTTCTGCAGCTCGACGGGGTCCTTCTCGTTGCCGCCGGCCTGCACGCGCTTGTAGTGGTTGTAGACGGCGACCGCGAGCGTGCGCTTGGCGGTGTCCTGGCCGATGACGTACTGGTCGAGGAAGTCGTAGATCTCGCGCGGCTTGGGGAGCTCGTCCCACTTGAGCTCGGAGCTCTCGCTGAGCTCCTCCTCGATGATCTCGTTGCAGAGGTCGATGCACTCGTCGCAGATGTAGACGCCCGGCCCGGCGATCAGCTTCTTGACCTGCTTCTGCGACTTGCCGCAGAACGAGCACTTCAGCAGGTCGCCGCCGTCACCGATGCGTGCCACCTCGGAGTACCTCGTCCCTCTCAGCCCGGCAGTGCCGGGGCCTGTCCGTCGACGGTACCGCCTGGGGCGGTCAGATCCAGTCCTTCTGCGCCAAGACGTGGAGCCGTCCGGCGCGTCCCGCGCGGGCCCGGCGGACCGGGCCCGCGCAGGGGGTGCGACCTAGCGGCCGGCGGCGTTCGCCGCGCCGGCGGCGATCTTCCGGGAGGAGACGACCTCGTCGATGATCCCGTACTCGACGGCCTCGCGGGCCGTGAGGATCTTGTCGCGCTCGATGTCCTTGCGGATCTGCTCGGCCTCGCGCCCGGTGTGGTGGGCCAGCATGTTCTCGAGCAGGTCGCGCATGCGCAGGATCTCGCGGGCCTGGATCTCGATGTCGGAGGACTGGCCCTCGCCGCCGCCGGACGGCTGGTGGATGAGCACGCGGGCGTGCTCGAGCGCCAGGCGCTTGCCCTTGGTGCCGGCGGCGAGGATGACGGCCGCGGCGGAGGCGGCCTGGCCCATGCAGATCGTCTGGATCTCGGGCTTGACGAACTGCATCGTGTCGTAGATCGCCGTCAGCGCGGTGAACGAGCCACCGGGGCTGTTGATGTACATGTTGATGTCGCGGTCCGGGTCCTCGGACTCGAGGTGCAGCAGCTGCGCCATCACGACGTTGGCGACGCCGTCGTCGATCGGCGTGCCCAGGAAGATGATGCGCTCCTTGAGCAGGCGGCTGTAGATGTCGAACGAGCGCTCCCCGCGGGAGGTCTGCTCGATGACGATCGGGATCGTGTAGTTCATCGGGTCTGAGAACGACATGTGCAAGCCCTCCTAGGCCCTGGTGCCGGCGCCGGACGGGACCTGCGTGGCCCCGCTGACGACGTGGTCGACGAAGCCGTACTGCTTGGCCTCCTCCGCGGAGAACCAGCGGTCGCGGTCGGAGTCCTTCTCGATCTGCTCGATGCTCTGACCGGTGTGGAAGGCGATGCGCTCGGCCATCGTCTTCTTCACGTACAGCATCTGCTCGGCCTGGATGGCGATGTCGGCCGCGGTGCCGCCGATGCCCCCGGACGGCTGGTGCATCATGATCCGCGCGTGCGGCGTGGCGTAGCGCTTGCCCTTGGCGCCGGCGCAGAGCAGGAACTGCCCCATCGAGGCGGCCAGGCCCAGGCCCACGGTCGCCACGTCGTTCGAGACGAACTGCATCGTGTCGTAGATGGCCATGCCGGCCGACACCGAGCCGCCGGGGCTGTTGATGTAGAGGAAGATGTCGCGCTCGGGGTCCTCGGCGGCGAGCAGCAGCAGCTGGGCGCAGATCGCGTTGGCCATCGGGTCGTCGACCGCGGTGCCCATGAAGATGATCCGCTCCTTCAGGAGCCGGTTGAAGACCTGGTCGTCCAGGCCCATGCCGGCACCGGACTGGCGGGCCTGGGGCGTGGCGACGCCGTAGCCGCCGGGGACTGCCGACGGGACGACGAGCCCGGTCGAGGGGTCGATCTGGGTCACGGTGGGGCCTGCCTCGGATCTCGTGGGCCGGCGCCTGCGATCGGCGGGCGGCCCGTGACGGTGGTGCCTGTCAGCGACCCTAACGCCGCACGCGGACAGGCAGTCCCCGCCGCGCACGCGTTCCGCCACGGGCGAAAGCGGCGGCGCGCCCTACTCCTCGTCGAGGTAGTGGACGGTGCCGTCCGCGTGCGTGTGGAACGGCCGGCCGTCCTCGTCCAGCTGGGTGTCGTCGTTCGGCGTCAGGTCGTCGCGCAGGGCGTCGAGGTCGACCGGGCGACCGGACGCGTCGGTGATCGTCGCGGCCTCCATGACGGTGGCCAGGGCCTTGCCGCGGCGCACCTCGGAGACCAGGCCCTGCAGCTGCCCCGACTGCACGACCGACTGGGCGTACTGGTCCGGCGACACACCCGCGCGCTGGGCGCGTCGGACGACCTGGTCGGTGAGCTCGGCGTCCGTGACGCCCAGCTCCTCGGCGTCGGCGACGGCGTCCAGCACGAGCTGGGCCTTGACGGCGGTGGTGGCGCCCTCGCGCACCTCGTCGGCGAACTCCTCCTCGCCCTTGCCCTCGTTCTCGAGGTACTGCGCCATCGTCATGCCGGCCTGCGCGAGCTGCTGCGTGGTGCTCTCGGTCCGCCACTCGACCTCGGACGCGACGACCGACTCGGGCAGCGGCACGTCGATCGTCGCGAGCAGCGCGTCGAGCACCTTGTCGCGCGCCTCGACGCCCTGCTCCAGCTTCTTCATGCGGTCCAGGCGGCCGCGGACGTCCGCCTCGAGCTCGGCGTACGAGGCGAAGCCGGTGGTCTCGGCCCAGGTGTCGTCGGCGGCCGGGAGCTCGCGCTCGTTGACGGCGCGGACGGTGACGGCGACCTCGGCCTGCTGCCCCTCGAAGTCGCCGGCGACCAGCGTGGTCGTGAACGTCGTGGCGTCGCCGGCGCTCCTGCCGGTGATCGCCTCGTCGAGGCCCTCGAGCAGGTCTCCGGAGCCGACCTCGTAGGACAGGCCCTGCGCGGTGCCGCCGGGCACCTCCTCGCCGTCCACGGTGGCCGCGAGGTCGATCGTCACGAAGTCACCGGTGGCCGCGGCGCGCTCGACCGGGCTCAGCTTGGCGAAGCGCTCACGCAGCTCGTCGACCTGCTTGCTGACGTCCTCGTCGGTGACCTCGGCGTCGGCGACCGTGACGGCCAGGCTGTCGTAGGCCGGCAGCTCGAAGTCGGGGCGGACGTCGACCTCGGCGGTGAAGGTGAGCGAGGTGCCGTCGTCGAGCTTGGTGACGTCGACCTCGGGGCGGCCGACCGGCGCGACGCCGGCCTCGCCGACGGCCTCGGAGTAGAGGCGCGGCAGGGCCTCCTGCACGGCCTCCTCGAGCACGACGCCGCGCCCGACGCGCTGGTCGAGGATGCGCGGCGGCACCTTGCCGGGACGGAAGCCCTGGACCTTCACCTGCGCGCCGATGGTCTTGTACGCCTTGTCCAGCTCGGGCTTGAGCTCGTCGAAGGGGACGTCGACCGTGAGGCGGACCCTCGTGGGGCTCAGGGTCTCGACGGCGCTCTGCACAGGGGGGTCCTCTCGGGTGGGGCACGACGGAGCGCGCCTGTCACGAAGGACGGTCGGGGCGGGGAGACTCGAACTCCCGATCTCCTGCTCCCAAAGCAGGCGCGCTAGCCACTACGCTACGCCCCGCGGAACTCGGGCCCGCAGGAAGGCCCCACCCGTTGCGGGCGTAGCTCAATGGTAGAGCCCCAGTCTTCCAAACTGGCTACGCGGGTTCGATTCCCGTCGCCCGCTCTCAGAGAAGCCGCAGGTCAGCGAAGGTGCGGCTCAAGATCTGCTGATCACCAGCTGGCTAAACGATCTCCGCGTGCCCGCTACGTGCCCGTAGCGCGCGGACGTGCCCGTCCTTGCGCACGCAGCGATGGACTGGCGTGCCCGGTCGATCCAGTCGCCGGCTCCCCCGCTGCCAGGCGCGAGAGCGCCGCTGCGATGGCGGCGTCCCGGTCGGCGGAAGCGTGCTGGTAGATCAGGGCGGCGCGCATCGAGGCATGCCCCATCCGGGCCATCAGTTCCTTGGTGCTTGCGCCGGTGGCGGCGGCCAGGGTGTTGCCGGTGTGGCGCAGGTCGTGGAAGCGGAACGCCGGCAGCCCCACCCGCTCTCGCGCCCTGACCCAGGTGCTGCGGAAGCCCCCGCGCGTCAGTGGCCCGCCCAGTGCGTTGGTGAAGACCAGCGAGCGCTCGACGTCAGGATCGGGGTAGGCGGTGATGTGCTCTTGCAGCCGGTCTGCGGCGCGCCGGCGCACTTGATGGGGCCGCTCGGCATGCCGAACACGGCAGTTCCCTTGCGAAGGCCGCGGACGAAGTCCCAAGTTCGGGGCGCGGTCTCGGGCAGGTAGTTGCTGGAGACGCCGTCCTTGCCGAGCGTGTCCGCCAGTCCCGGGACCTTGTGCCAGTCGAGCTGGATGCCGGGGCAGACGACCAGGAAGTCGTAGGTGACGGTGCTGCCGTCGGCCAATGCGACCGTCTTGGTGTCGGGGTCGATGTCGGCGGCGGCCTGCTGGATCCAGGTGACGCCCTTGGGCATGACGTCCGCCTGACGCCGCCGGCTCTTCTCGACGGTGGAACAGCCACCGCCCGCGAGCGTCCACAGCGGCTGGTAGTAGTGGTCCTGAGCCGGGTCCACGACGGCGACGTCGCTCTCGCCGGCACGGCGCAGCCGGGCTGCGACCGTGATGCCAGCGCTGCCGCCGCCCACCACGACGATCTTGTGGTGGGTTTTCGTGCTCAGTCCCTGAGGCATGTTGCGCTCCGCTTCGCAATTGTCCGTACATTCTGACTCGGGCAAAGCGTAGTGCCGCAGGTCACATTGTCAACCGCAGCGCCCCCGGCTGTCCGGACATTTAAGGGTCAGCGGCTGGCGCCATGGGCAGCAAGTGGCCAACGACAGACGTCGGCAGGAACGATGACGACCGCGCGTGCGACCACGACGACCCGGGTCGGCAAGCTCAACCACGTCGAACACGCCCCAGCCGGCCAGCGCCACTCACAGCTGGAAGCGCCACGTCGGGGCGCGGCGGCCCTGGCTCCATGACGCGAGTGGGACTACGACCCCCGCGACGACGAGCAGTCATGTGGCGCCGTGGAACAGGCCGTCCGCAATCGTGTTCGCCTCCAGCCCCGGGACCGTCGTGACGGGATTGCTGCCGGTGCCGGAGAGCACGTGATGCCATCGCAGGACCTGGTGCAGCACGATTCCGTCGATGAAGCCGCCGAACCCCAGCCCCATCAGCAGGCCGGCAGCGCACGAGGGGGTCATCAACCACCAGATTCTCGGCGTCGATCACGTCCGGGACGACCTCGGCGCCCCGCTGTTGTGGGACCTCGGTTTCCTGGCGTTCGGGGCCGCGCTGATCGTCGTCGGCGGGCTGCTGCACCGGGCCGGCGACAGGGAGAACGCGGGCTGAGGTCCGCAGGAGCGGGCGGGCACCTGGCGCCCGCCGGGTGGGCTAGTAAGGGATGCGTTCGTGGTGCGCGGCGCGCATGGCGTGCCAGCACTCGCGGAGCACGGCGGTCAGGCGGGCCCGCCAGGGGGCGTGCAGGTCGAGGTCGTGCGGCACAGCGGTCACGGGACGGTTCCTGTTCGCGGGTCGGGGACTGCGGGCGGCTGAGCGGCGGAGGCCGGGCTCAGCTGCGACAGAGGCAGTCGTCGACGGTCGCGAGGGTGTTCGCCAGCAGGCAGCGGCAGATCTGCGCGCTGCGGCCGACGGTCATGCGCATAGTGTGGCACGCCGCGCCCGGGGCCGGCGCCGATCCGGGTGTCCAGCTCGCTGCCTCGTGGCCGGACGCGACCGCGGTCCGGCTGGCGGCGGTAGCCGCTCCAACCCGCCGCTGCAGATCCCTCAGCGGCGGCCGGTGAGCTGCTCGACCACGGCGGCGGTGTGTGCTGCCGGGGTCCTGTTGTGCGGGAGCTTGAGCAGGACCTTGCCCATCGCGCAGGTGTTGCTGGCGGCGGCGAACGTGAGTCCGGCGCCGACGGCGCCGGACAGGAAGCGGGCCTTCGGGAAGCGAAGGCTCGCAAGGACGCCGCCCAGGACCAGGCTGCCGGCGACGAGGCGAACCTGACGCTCCAGCTCCCACGTGCCCTGCCCCTGCCGGACGGGGTGCCCGGCGGCCTGCCAGGCGGCGATTCCGCCGTCGAGGACGAGCAGGTCGCGGGCGCCGTTCCGGACGAGCAGGTCAGCAGCCTGCTGCGCCCGCTGTCCGCTGCGGCAGACGAGCGCGAGGGGACCGTTGAGCCCGCGGGCGAGCCGAGCGCTGTGCTCGGGGAGCTGGTCCAGCGGCAGGTGCGCGCTGTCGCCGATGGAGGCGGACGCGTACTCGCCGGGAGAGCGGACGTCGAGGACGCTGACGTCGCCGCTGGCGAGCCGAGCGGACAGGTCGTGCGGCGAGACGAGTGTGGAGGTCACAGGGGCTTCCTTGTCAGGGTCAGGGTCAGGCAGGTCGGGAGGGGCGCAGGGTCGACGGGGCCGGTGGTCAGCCAGGCTTCGAGCGTCAGCCCTGCACGCGCAGTCCGGATTTCGAGGCGTTGTCGTACTCGTCGTCGATGTGCACGACCGGGTGCCCGGCGCGATCGAGGATGCTCGCGGCGATGCTGGCACGGAACCCGCTCGCGCAGTGGACCCAGACCTTGCCCTTCGGGACCTCGTGCATCCGCTCGACGAGGGCGTGCAGCGGGATGTGCTTCGAGCCTTCGATCTTACCGCTCCTGACCTCGTCCTCGCGGCGGACGTCGAGCACCTGCGCCCCGGGGGCCGCGGCCAGCTCGGCGAACGTCGCTCGCTCGTAGGACCGGACCGGGGTGTCCGCCGACAGGCCGTCGAGCTCGCCGACGGCCTGCCCGGCGAGGTGGTCGATCCCGATCCGGACGAGCTGGCGCTGCGCCTCGCGGATGTCCTCGGGGTCATCAGCGATAAGCGTGATCGGCGCGCCCCACGGGATGACCCAGCCGGCGTAGGTGGAGAACTGCGTGCCCATGGCGATGCTGACCGTCCCGGCCAGGTGCCGGCCCGCGTACGCGGCCCGGTCCCGTAGGTCGACGACCCACTCGCCGGTGTGCAGCCGGGACGCGAGCTCGTCAGGGTCCATGCCGCGCACCGGCGTCAGGTCGGGCACGTCCGGGCCCTGCGCGTTCAGCGCGCCCATGTGGGCGTAGTACGCCGGGTAGCCGGTCAGGCCGGCGACGAGGCGGTCGACGAACGCCTGCTCGTCGTCCTCGGTCAGGGCGTCGTTCCGGGTCTTCTCCAGGCCGATGGTGCTCTCGGTGCCGCCGCTGGCGCCGCCGGAGGAGCAGAACGACCCGAAGCCGTGCGTCGGGTACAGCGCCGCCTCGTCGGGCAGCGCGTCAGCGAGCCGGCGAGCCGAGTACCACTGCTTGCGGGTCAGCTCGTCCGTGCGGTCAGTGCCGAGAAGGTCGGTACGCCCAACGCTGCCGTACAGCAGCGAGCCACCGCTGAACACGGCCGGCGGGTCGCCGCCGTCGTCGGTGATGACGTAGCTCAAGTGCGTGTCGGTGTGCCCCGGTGTCTCGATGACCTTGACCCTCATCGCTCCGGCGGACAGGACGTCGCCGTCGTGGACCGCGCAGCGCTCGAAGGCCACGTCGTCGCGCCCGGACATCACGTAGGTCGCGCCGCTTCGCCGCGCGAGGGCGTGCCCGCCGGTCACGTAGTCGTTGTGGACGTGCGACTCCAGGACGAGGGAGATCGGGACGCCGAGCTCGGCGATCAGCTTCTCCACCCGGTCGATGTCGCGCTGCGGGTCGATCACGACGGCGCAGGTGCCGTCGCTGACGACGTAGCTGCGGTCGCCGAGGTCCGGGGTCTCGATCACGTCGACGCGCACACTGGCTCCTGATGGTCGTTCGGCACGGGCACGGTTGTCCGACCGGCTGATTGTCCGTACATTATGGGAGTGGACGTGACGAAGCAAGCCCAACGAGCGCTGGACCGCGACGCCGGGCCGCTGTGGGCGGCGCTGCTCGCCGACCTGCGGGCACGCCTGGCCGCCAGCGAGTTCGTCGACGCCTTCCCCGGTGAGCTGGCCCTCGTCAAGGAGTACGGCGTCAGCCGCCACACGGTGCGGGAGGCGCTGCGGCACCTGCGCGCCGAGGGCGCCGTCACCGCCTCCCGGGGCCGCAAGCCGCGGCTCGGACCTCCGGAGGTCGAGCAGCAGCTCGGTGCGATGGGCAGCCTGTTCGCCGCCGTCGAGGCCGCCGGGCTCGAACAGCGCTCGGTCGTGCGGGTGCTGGAGGTGCGCGCAGACGGCGTCATCGCCGCGCGGATGCAGAGGGAGGAGTCGACGCCGCTGGTGTACCTCGAGCGGCTGCGCCTGGCCGGCGAGGAGCCGCTGGCGCTCGACCGGGTGTGGCTGCCCGCCGACATCGCCCGGCCGCTGCTGGACGTCGACTTCAGTCACACCGCCCTCTACACAGAGCTGCTGATCCACTGCGGACTGCGGCTGACCGGCGGCCGCGAGCAGGTCCGGGCCGTCGTGCCGAACCGCGGCGAACGCACCCTGCTGCACGTGCCGGCGGGAGTCGCCCTGCTTGCCGTCGAGCGCACGGGCTGCCTGCACGGCCGTCCCGTGGAACACCGGCACACCCTGGTGCGCGGGGACCGGTTCGCCATCACGGCCCAGCTCGACGGCAAGCACGTCGCGCTGTCCGCCGGCGCCGCCGGACGACACCGCTGACGTCCCGCCCATCCAGCAATCCACATCCCAACGAGAAGGAGCCCGTCGTGGACCAGCCCGCCCCCCAGGTGCCCGACATCGACGTCCGGCAGGCAGCAGCACGCCAGGACGCGCTGCTGCTCGACGTGCGCGAGGACAACGAGTGGGCCGCCGGGCACGCCCCGACCGCCCGGCACATGCCGCTGAGCACGCTCGACGTCGCGGCCGTCCCGACCGACCGACCGATCGTCGCGATCTGCCGCTCGGGCAACCGCAGCGGACAGGCGGCCAGCGCACTGGCCGCCGCCGGCCTGGACGTCGTCAACGTCACCGGCGGGATGAAGGCGTGGCACGAGGCCGGGCTGCCGATGCAGAGCGCCGACGGCTCCGACCCGCAGGTCCTCTAGCCCGGTGGGGCTCTGGGCCGGTGGGGCTCTGGGCCGAGCAGGTCGTGCCGCGAGTGGTCGAGAAGGCACTCGCTAGCGGCCAGCACGAAAGTCTGCGTCATCGGACGTGCGCCGGCCTGACCGACAGCGTCGTGGAGATCGGGTTCGGCTCCGGCCGCAACGTCCCGCACTACCCGCCCGCAGTCGCGCTGGTGACCGCGGTCGAGCCGTCCGACGTCGGCTGGCGGCTGGCGGCTGGCGGCTGGCGGCGCAGCGCCGCGCCGTCAGCCAGATGCCGGTCAAGCGCGTCGGCCTGGACGGGCAGGCTCTGCCCTTCGCGGACGCCAGCTTCGACAGCGCGCTGTCCACCTGGACGTTGTGCACGATCCCCGACGCGGTCGCGGCCCTGCGCGAGGTCGTTCGGGTCCTGCGCCCCGGCGGCAGCCTGCTGTTCGTCGAGCACGGCGCCGCTCCCGACCCGGCCGTGCTTCGGTGGCAGCGCCGCCTCGACCCGCTGCAGCGCCGCGTCGCGGCGGGCTGCCACCTCAGCCGTCCCATTGCCGAGCTGCTGGCGCAGGCTGGGCTGCGGGTCGTCGAGCTCGACCGCCTGTACGCCCGGGGCGAGCCGCGGCCCTTCGGGAGCCTCTACCTCGGCTGCGCCCAGGCCGGCAGGGCGTGACAGCGCCCAAGCGCGGGTGAGCGCCCTCGACTGGGCCGGTTACCTGGCTGAGTTCCACGTCGAGCGCCCGGGGATCACCGAGACCATCCTCGATCACGCCCACGACGCCAGCGGCCGCAACCCGTACGCCTGGGCGGCCCAGGCCGTACCGGGCGGCGGGCGCGTGCTCGACCTCGCCTGCGGCAGCGCCCCGATGGCCGCGCACCTGCCCGGCAGGGCATACCTGGGCGTCGACCTGTCCGCACAGGAGCTGGCGGCAGCGGCCGCCTCGGGCCACGCCGTCGCCCGCGCCGACGCGGCGGCGCTGCCGCTGCACGATCAAAGCGTCGACGCCGTCGTGATCAGCATGGCGCTGATGCTCGTTCCGCTGCAGCCCACCCTGCGCGAGGTCGCCCGCGTCCTGCGGCCCGCGGGGCTGCTCGTCGCGACGGTCCCGCACCCCCGGCCACTGCCGGCGCGGGACTGGCTCCGGTACGCCCGGCTGTGCCTGCCGGACGTCCGCCTTGAGCGCATGCAGGCCGGGCGCAGCGTGGTCCGCCACTGGGTCGGCAGCAGCATCGCCATGCCGCTGCGGCGCATCGTGGCCCGCCTCCCGGACTGACGCAGCCGTCGCAGTTGCCCCGACCGAGGAATGTCCGTACATTGACTGCATGACCTTCGACCGGTGCGCAGCCTTCGACGCAGGGCGAGGGACCGCGTGACCGTCGTCGTGGCCGTCGCCGTCGGGCTGCTCATCGGCCTGCTGCTCGGCACCCTGGGCGGCGGAGGGTCGATCCTCACCGTCCCGGCGCTGGTGTACCTGCTCGGGCAGAGCGCGCAGGAGGCGACGACGACGAGCCTGGTCATCGTTGGGCTCACGGCCGCCGCGGCCGCAGTCGGGCACGCAAGGTCGGGCAACACCCGCTGGCGCACCGGGATCCTGCTGGCCGCTGCTGGCGTCCCTGCCAGCGTGCTGGGAAGTTTCCTGAACAGGCGCGTGGACGGCGACGTCGTCCTGCTCGCGTTCAGCGCCTTGATGCTGCTCGCCGCCGCCGGGATGCTCGCCAGGGCGCCGCAGCCGCGCCCGACACCCCCGAAGGCCGGTGACCAGCCCGTCGTGCAGGCCCGGGACGGCCGCGGCGTGACGGCCACGGCGACCCGCACCCGACCCGGCCAGCGCACCGGGAAGCGGCAGCGGACGTGGCTGCGGGTCCTGCTGTCCGGCCTGCTCATCGGTGCCCTGACCGGGTTCTTCGGCGTCGGCGGCGGCTTCGTCATCGTCCCCGTCCTCGTCGTCGCCTTGGGCTTCGCGATGCCGCACGCCGTCGGGACGAGCCTGGTCGTCATCGCACTCAACAGCGCCGTCGCCCTCGCCGCCCGCAGCACAGGGGGCCTGGAACTCGACCCCCTCGTCGTCGTGCCGTTCACCGCCGCCGCGATCGTGGCGTCACTGCTCGGCAAGCGCATCGCCGACCGCCTATCCGGCGTCGCGCTCACCCGCGCCTTCGGCGGCCTGCTCGTCCTGGTGGCCGGCTACGTCGCCGTTCGCGCCGTTCTTGGACTCACCTGACCCTCGCACGCCCGCACGCCACCCTGCCCCCGGAGGCCTCGATGCCCAACGCCCGCCCGTCATTCACCGCCCGCCGCCGCCGGTTTGCCGCCGCAGCCGCCCTGGGCGCCGGGCTCTTGCTCACCGGCTGCTCGGCAACCGGCCAGCAGGACGACACGAGCGCCCCCGACGCCGCCCCGGAGGCCGCTGCGGCGGCAGCGGCGGCATCCGATGTTGTGCGACAGATCGCGCAGGCCGGTGTCGTCACCCTCGACGTGCGCACCCCCGAGGAGTTCGCTGCCGGCCACGTCCAGGACGCGCAGAACATCGACGTCAGCGCAGACGACTTCCGCAGCCGGGTCAACGCTCTGCCACGTCAAGGCGCCTACGTCGTGTACTGCCGCACCGGCAACCGCTCAGCCGCAGCGGCCGAGATCATGCAGGAGCTCGGCTTCACCCAGGTCACCGACGCCGGCGCCCTGGACGACCTGCTCGCTGCCGGCGCACCGCCCGCCGCCTGACGACGCCATGCTGCCCGACCATGTCAGGTCGGCTCCACAACACGTCCGTGTCCTACCTGTTGCGGGCACCGGGCACATCCACGTCACCCGACCCACGAGGAGAGCCATGCAGTACGGAACGACCATCGCGACGAACCTCGACTTCGCAGCCGCTGTTGAAGCGACCCGCGCCGCGCTGGCAGACCAGGGGTTCGGTGTCCTGACCGAGATCGACGTGCAGGCGACGCTGAAGAGCAAGCTCGACCAGGACATGGAGCAGTACCTGATCCTGGGCGCGTGCAACCCGCAGCTGGCGCACCAGGCGCTGGAGGTCGAGCGAGACATCGGACTGCTGCTGCCCTGCAACGTCGTCGTGCGCCGGGACGGCGACCGCACGCTGGTGCAGGCCTTGGACCCGCAGGTGATGGTCAGCCTGCCCGGCCGACCCGAGCTCCAGCCGGTGGCCGACGACGCAGCCCAGCGGCTGAACGCCGCTCTGCAGACCGTGGCCGCCGCATGAAGCCTGTCGACGTCATCGGCAGCCAGCCCGGTCGTGTGCTGCGCGTCGTCGCCGGCGGCGCGCTGATCGGCTGGGGGCTGCGTCGCGGCGACGGCCGCGGGCGGGCAGCTGCCGCGGCCGGCGTCGTGCCCTTCGCGGCGGGCGCAGCCGACGTGTGCCTGCTCGGTCCCCTCGTGCACGGCCCGCTGCGCGGCAGGGCGTTCCGCGAGCAGCGGGCGCAGCGACGAGCGGCCGGTCAGCTCTGATGCCCCTGGAGCAAGGAGAGGCCGGAGGAGCTGCTGCCCCCGGCAGCGCGCCGGTCGTCATCGTGGGCGGCGGTCACAACGGTCTGGTCGCCGCGTGCTACCTGGCCAAGGCGGGCCGGCGGGTCCTGGTGTTGGAGGCCGGCGAGAAGCTCGGCGGCGGGTCGCGCACTGACGAGACGATCCCGGGCTACTTGTTCAACACGCACTCGGCCGCCCACAACATCATCAACATGACGTCGATCCCGGGCGAGCTCGACCTGGCAGGAGCTGGGCTGGAGTACATCCCGATGGAGCCGTTCGCCACCGGCTTCTTCCGTGACGGCCGGATCGTGCGCTTCCACCGAAGCATCGACGAGACCGTCGCCTCCATCGCCGAGCACGACCGTGAGGACGCAGAGGCGTACCGGGCGTTCATGCACAAGGCTGTCCCGCTGGTGAAGACGGCCGTCACCGGGCTGGAGAGCGGGTCGAGCGCGGGCGGGGTACTCAAGGCTGCCGGCAGCAAGCTGTGGCCGCTGCTGCAGGGCGTGAAGCGCTCGGGCGGCCCGCTAGGGCTGATGCACGACCTGGTCACGCCCTACGGGTCGTTGCTGGAGCGGGTGCTGCGCTCGGACCTGACACGCGCTCCGATCTCGTCGTTCGCGAGCCACTCCTCGGCCGGTCCGCACCAGCCCGGCGGCGCGTTCTACGTGTACTGGCAGGCCGCCTACCACCTCTACGGGCAGTGGCACCCGCGCGGCGGGTCGCAGGCCCTCACCGACGCGCTCGAGCGCCGGCTGACGGGCTGGGGCGGCGAGGTCCGCACCGGAGCCGCGGTCGCGCGCATCGACGCCGCAGGCGGCCGGGCCCAGGCGGTCGTGCTCGAGGACGGCGAGCGCGTCGAGGCGAGCGCGGTCATCACCGCGGTCGACGTGCAGACCGCGCTGCTGGACCTGCTCGACCCGCCGCTGACCGGCCAGCTCGGCCGCGACCTGTCGGCGGCGCACCGCGGCAACGCCGTGCAGCTCGTCGTCCACCTCGCGACCGACAAGCTCCCGCCCTATCCCGGCGCGCGCGAGGGCGACTGGAACGGGCTGCAGTCCCACGTCGACCACATGCCCCAGCTCACCAAGGGCTTCCTGGCCGCGGAGGCCGGCCACCTGCCCGACCCGCCGCCGACCTACTGCTTCACCCCGAGCGTGTACGACGACAGCCTCGCCCCGGCCGGCCACCACACCGTCTACCTGGCCTGCCCGAGCGCCCCGTACGACGTGCACGGCGGCTGGGAGGACCAGGCCGAGTCGTTCGCCGACGCCATGGTCCAGCAGCTGGAGGAGCACGCGCCCGGGTTCCGCGACAGCATTCTGGCCCGGACCGTCCGCACCCCGACGCTGATGGCGAAGGAAATGCGCTGGCCCGGTGCGCACCCCATGTTCCTGGACATCAGCCTGGACCAGCTCGCGTTCCTGCGCCCGACCCGCAAGCTCTCCGGGCACACCGTCCCCGGCGTCGCTGGGCTGTTCACCTGCGGCGCGTCCACCGCCCCCGTCGGCGGGATAGCCGGCAGCAGCGGGAAGGCCGCCGCGCTCGAGTTGCTCAAGGCGTCGTGAGCGGCCGTTCGCTGCCGCCCGAGCAGGTCCCGCGGGCGGTGCAGGACGGCCACGTTCAGCTGCTCGACCTGCGCAGCTGGCCGGAGCGGCGTCTGCTCGGCAGGCCCCCCGGCGCCCGGCCGGTCAGCCTGCTGCGGCACCTGCTGCATCCCGCGGGGCCGGCAACGTCTACGTGTGCGGGCACGCCGTGCGGTCGAGGTGGGCCCTACGCAGCCGCGCGGTCGACGTCGCCGGCGGCTACCGGGCCTGGCGCAAGCAGGTCTGCCGAGCGAACGCTGACGGTCACCCAGGTGTCCATAGCCGTGGGTGGCTCCGGCACGAGGGCAGGAGATCACGTGCACGACGTGCTGCGGGTCATCCCTGACACGCGTACGACCGCCCCCATCTCGAGACCACGGAGACGTACGCGATGCGCAAGAACCTGAGCACGACCGCCCTGCTCACCCTGCCGATGCTGGGCACGCTGATGCTCAGCGCACTCCCGGTATCGGCCGATGAGCCCACGCCGCCCAGGCCGGGTTGCGGGTACGGCGACACCAACCACGCACACCAAGCCGCCCCCGGGCAGGACCCCATGAACTTGCGTCCCGGCAGGGGAACGGGCGACAGGAACCACCCGCGCACGTCCCCGCCCGGCCAGGCCCCTGCCGGCGGTGGCGACCCGAGCGGACCGATGCGCGGCTGCAACGCCGATCCCCGCGGCTGATCTCACGACGCCGCGTTACATGGTTCTCGCCGCCAGACCCTTGTAGTGCGGCAGCACCTTCTCGACCCCACCGACAACTCGATCCAGGCAACGGGTGCGCCCGCGTCAGCGGAGCCGTCCTAGGTGCCGCTGGACCCGCTGATGGCCACGGCCGGCTCACTCGGACCCCTGCCCCAACGGCGGCGCCTCCCGCCCTGGAGCCGTCCACGGGCCGGCTGCTGAGACCTCGGCACGCCCGAGCGCTCCCGCCATCGGGCCAGAGATCTGCTCGACCTCCGCACGCCGCCCTGGCGTCGGAGAACCCCACACGAGAGGCACCTTCATGCGAACACTTCCACTGCTCACCGCGACCGGTCTGATCACCGGCCTGCTAGGAACGGTTCCGGCGGTCGCCGCTCCCGCTGAGGAGTTCGTCCGAGGTGCCGTGCAGAACAAGATGCCCGAGCAAGGTCGGCCCATGGACACCCGATCAGTGAGCGTGCACGCCACCGAGCAGGGAGGCGAGGTGTCGGGGCAGCTGAACTTCCGACACGTCCGCCAGCAGGCAGCCGACGGCAACGACGTCAAGGGGCTGAGCCAGTTCCGCGGGAGTGTCGATTGCCTGCAGGTCGACACCGACGTCGTACGCGTGACCGGAACCGTCATCTCCGGCTCGACCCGCACCGGTGTCTCACTGACCGGCAAGGCCTACGCCATCGAGTTCCGACCCAGCCAGAGGGACTTCACCCTCCCGGCCTTCGGCGGCGACGTCCGCTCCGACGGCGGCGAGTGCGCGACCAGCGACCGGGGCCGCGTCGACATCACCTCCGGACAGCTGCGGACGAGCGACTGACCCGCGTGACCTGAGCCTTTGCCAGTCGCCCGCCGGCGAGCCTGCTGCCTGGGCAGGCCCGCCCGGCGGGTCCGGGCCTCTCCTCGTCGCCTTCGGTCGTGGTAGACGAGCTGCTCTGCAGGCAGCCAGGCATGGCGGTCGACGTGGTGTGTCTTGGCCATGTGCAGCAGTCGGTGGGCGTCGAATGTGTTGGCGGGCCGGACGAGGTTGATGCCGGCGCGTTCGCAGGCGGCGCTGATGCGGCTGACCAGCGCCCGTCCGCCCTGCGGGCTGGTGCCGTAATTGGCGGCGAGCAGCCGGTCGTATTCGCCGGTGCGGACCGCCGGTGCTCCGGGGCCGAGCTCGAAGCTGCGTCAGATGACGTAGGAGTCGTCCGCGTGCTCGAACTGCTCCAGCGCCTGCTCCAGGTGCGCCCTACCGATGGCACACCAGGGGCAGACGAGGCCGGACCAGACGTCGATCTTCATGCGTGCACCAGGGCGTGGGCGACCTCGGACAGGGTCGCCCCGGTCACGGCCGGACGCTCGAAGACCGCTGGCCACGGGGTGCCTTGTCGGTTGATCCAGCCGCAGGTCATGCCTACGGCGCCGGCGCCGTGCAGGTCCCACGGATGGACGGCGACCATGACGCAGCGCTCCAGGCGGACGCCGCACTGGTCGGCCACCCACCTGTAGGCGTCGGGGTGTGGCTTCCAGCGGCAGGCGTCGTCCACCGACAGGCGCCGCTCCACCAGGTCAGCGACACCGGCGCGCCCGAGCAGCTGCTCTGACTGCGACAGCGAGCCGTTCGTGAGCGTCACGACCCGCACGCCCGCGGCGGCGAGCGCCCGCAGCCCGGCGGGGACGTCCGGATGCACGTCGAGCACCGCGATGCCGTCCATGAACTCGACGACGGCCTGCTCGACGGGGACGGTCAGGCCGGTCAGCTGGCTGAGCAGGCCGGTCAGGACGGCGGAGCCGACCGCGGAGAACGGCCGTGCACTGCCGCTGGCGGCGAGCGCGAACCCGTCGCGCAGCGTGCCGGCGAACCACGTGTCCAGCAGATGTGCCGGCGCACCGACGCCGGTGAACCGGGCGCGCAGCGGCTCCAGGTCCGACAGGGTCTCGTTGACGTCGAGGACGACGAGCTCCGGAGCAGCCACCGCCGTCAGCTGGTGCCTTCGAGGTGGGCCTTGAGGCCCTGCACGCCGCCCTCGATCGACGGCCCCATCAGGTCGACCAGGCTGTCCGGGGTGATCTCGGTCGAGTACACGACCAGGGCGCCGTCCGGCCCGTCCTCGAGGACGTCGACGGTGCCCAGGTGGTGCTCGACGGGCATCCCGCCGGTGATCTTGTACTGGAAGCGGCGCAGGTCGTGGTCGACGTTGACGACGTCCTCGTGCAGCTCGTGGCCTCCGGCGAGGGTGCAGCTGCGCGTGCCGTCGGTGGCGTTCGCGTGCTCGATGCCGGGGAACCAGGAGGAGATGCCGGCGGCGTCCGACACGGTCTTCCACACCTCATCGGCCGGGCGGGCGATGCGGGCGGTGCTGCGGAGCGAAGCCATGTCAGGGCCTTCCGTCGAGTGCTCGGGGACATGCGAGGACCGGTGGCAGATCCTCGCCGCTGGTGCCTGCGCTCGTCCACGGGCGGGACAATGTACGGCATCTCCGGATGCCGTAGCACCTCCGAGCGGCTGCCGTTGGGTCCTACTGGGTGACCAGCGCCGTGTCGGGCTGGAAGGCTGCCCAGGCGAACCAGAAGGCGTCCTGGTGCGGGAGCGAGGTCAGCTGCGTGCCTTTCAGCGGTCCCTCGGTCGCCAAGCCGGTCAGCGTCCATCGGCTTCGGGTCTCGCGGTCGCGGAAGCCCTCGCGACCTGACACGGCGAACGTCAGGGTGCGGCCGTCGACCCGCGGGTCGTACACGCCGGTGCTGCCGACGTCGCGGCCCTGTCGAACGTCGGAGCTCTCCAGCGGGGAGGCGCTGCCAGGCGCCCAGAGCAGCACCATGGGCTGTCCCCCGACGGTCGTGTCGATCGTTCGGCGACAGCGCAGCACGTCGTACGACCACGCCTTGGACGTTCCGCCGAACGTGACGCCGGCGACGCGGACGAAGGCGGGCAGGCGGTCGTCGACCTCGCCCTTGAACAGGAACGGGTCGCCGGAGGTGTCGTAGCCCTCGTACGGGTTGACGGTCTCCTCCAGCTCGTCCTCGGACTCCAGGACGACAGCCACCGCGGGGTAGGCGTCGCGGACCTCCTTCCACGGCAGCAGGGAAGAAGCGACGACGTCCAGCTCGGCGCCGAGCAGCGGCCCGAGCACCGCCTTGCCCAGCGGCTGGGGCCACAGCGAGGTGGTGCGGCGGTCGAACATGACCAGGGCGGACCGGTACAGCCCGCCGCTGACGCCGAACACCTCAGGTCGTCCGTTGACACGGCGGTCGAAGGTGATGCCGGTGTTGCACAGCGGGCACCACGTCACGGCGACCGGCAGCCCGCCGACCACGTCGTTGACGATCTCGTGCCGGATCAGCGAGCGGACGGGATAGGCGCGGGCCTGCCCGCCATGGGTGACGAGCATGACCTGCTCGGTGTCGCTGAGCGCGGTGTCCGCTTGGGTCACGGTGATGCGCACGGGGTTGCTGATCGCCGGGATGCCGTCGAAGCTGGCGGCGTCGATGAGCTCCGTCGGGTCTATCAGCGGCTCGCCCTTGGTCGACAGCAGCGCGAAGCGTGCGATCTCGCTGAGGTCGTTCACCCGTGCCGGAGCGTTCTCCCCGATGTCTGACGTAGCGGCGGGCGCGGCGCCGCAGGCGGTGAGGGCTGCGCACGTGGCGATGCCAGCGGCAACCAGGCGCAGTCTCACGGGGTGCTTCACAGCGCCGGGGTGAAGCCGGAGATGGCCGGCTGGATCGACGTCAGGACGCGGTCCCACAGGCCGGTCACCAGCAGGACGCCGACACCGACGAGGACGCCGCCGCCGGCCCGCTCGAGCCGCAGGCTGTGCCGGCGCAGGACGGCGACGGCGCCGACGCCGCGCTCGAACAGCGCGCCGATGACGATGAACGGCACGCCGAGGCCGAGGGCGTAGGCGAAGGCGAGGGTGGCGCCACGCGCCGGTGAGGCGGAGCCGTCCGCGGCGGTCAGCGTGAGGATCGCGGCCAGCGTCGGGCCGATGCACGGGGTCCAGCCGGCAGCGAAGACCAGCCCGAGGGGGAACGCGCCGAGCAGGCCCCCGCGGCGCACCCGCGACAGGGCGCGGGCCTCGCGCTCCATGACGGCCGGTCGCAGCACGCCGAGCAGGAACAGGCCCATCGCGATGACCAGCACTCCGCCGAGGGCACCGACGAGCTGGCGGTGCTCGGCGATCGCCCGGCCCAGCCCGCCGAACGCGCCCCCGAGCAGGGTGAAGAACACCGCGAAGCCCAGGACGAACAGCACGCTCGCCAGCAGGACCGTGCTGCGTCCCGGGGACCTGCCTTGCTCCCGGGCGCCGGCGAGCCCGGAGGCGAACGCGAGGTAGCCCGGCACCAGCGGAAGGACGCACGGCGAGGCGAAGCTGACGACGCCCGCCGCGGCGCTGACCGCGAGGGCCACGGTCAGCGGCGCGCCGGCGGCGTCGAGCACGTCAGGCCCGGACGCCGAGGGAGCGGTCGATCTCCTCGAGCAGGAGCTGCTCGGTGAGCAGGCCGTTGTGCACCTTGCGCACGACACCCTCCGCGTCGATGAACACCGTTGTCGGGAGCCCGCCGGTGGTGTTGAACTGGCGCAGCAGCTCGTCGGTCGGGTCGGCGAACGTCGGGTAGGTGACCTTCGAGCGCTCGATCATCTGCGCCTGCGCACTGTCGGTGTCGTTGCTCTGCGGGTTCGCGCCCAGGACCTGGACGCGACCGGCCAGCCGCTCGGAGACGCGCTGGAAGTCCGGTAGCTCCCGGTCGCAGACCGTGCACCAGGAGGCGTAGAAGTTGAGCACGATCGGCATGCCGCGCAGCTCCGCGGTGTCGACGGTCGTCCCGGCGAAGCTCTGTCCGCGGAACTCGACGACCTGGGAGCCCGGGTCGTAGGCGACGGTCAGGTCCTGACTGCCTCCGCTGCGGCTGGACGTGACCAGCGCAGTGATCACCGCAGCGACGAGCGCTACGGCAACGGCGACGGCGACGACCGGCCGCCCGCCGCGAGCGCCCTTGCCTCGCGCGCCTGCACGCTGCTTGCTCATCGAAGCTCCTGATGCTTGCCGTTCACGGGCGCGGCGTACGTCGGGGCGGGGTCACGGCCTTTGACGTCGACGGTCAGCGGTTGGTGTTCGGGCGCAGCTCGTACGCGCCCCAGGCGACCAGCAGCGCTACGTAGACCCACGTCTGGCCGGCGAACGGCTTGACCATCTGCTGCTCGAGCAACGCGAAGCCACCGAACAGCAGCACGGGCATCGCCACGCTCATGGCGCTGATGGAGAAGCCGCGGGCCTGCGCGAGCAGCCCGGCGAGCACGCCACCCAGACCGAGGGCCATGACGGCGAGCGCGAGGAACTGGAAGCTGTCGGGCATCCGGCCGTCGCGCAGCCACAGGGCTGCAGCGACACCGACGCTGGTGATGACGAAGCCCGGCCCCCACAAGGTGCCACGGCTGCGGCCGGCGGCTGCGGCGGCGAGGTAGGTGAGGCCGGTGAGCGCGGGGAACCAGTAGAACGGGATGGCCTCGGTCTCGATGAGCGCGACGATGAGGACCGCGCCGACGATGAGCGCGATGCCACGGGCGCGGCGGGCGCTGGTGTCGTCTGTCGCGTGCGAGCCGTCCGCGGTGGCGGGCGTGGAGCCGGCGGTGGTGCGGGCCATGAGGTCCTCCAGGTCAAGGCCGCCCGGTCGGGCGGTCCTTGATCCATACGCGGACCAGGCACGTACGGTTTCCGCTTGGCATCCTGGGTGACCGAAGGCAGAGGAGCCGGCGATAGGTCACCGACCCTGACGCTGCTCATCAACGACGCGGCAGGAGCTTCCGGTGGATCCGTCGGCTCCGCCGCGCCTGCCCGAGCCGACGCGGCTCGAGCGGTGGGTCGGTGAGGGTGGCTGGTTCGTCGACCTGCTGCTGCCGTCGACGGACGCGGGTGTCGCCGTGCAGGCGGTCATCCTGTCGGTGGTGTTCGGCCTGCTGTTCCTGCCGGCGCGCCGGCTGGGCATCCTGCAGCTGTGGGCTGGCGTCGCGGTGTTCACGGCCGGGTTGTTCGTGCTTCGCGGAGCGCATTAGGCGTCCGTACCGGGTCTGGCGGGGCATCCACCCGACGCGAGCGCCGAGCTGTACAGACGAGGAGGACCTGCCCGCGTCTGCTGCCGCAGCGGCGGAGCATGATCAGCCCATGACGATGCCGGCGCTGGTCACGACAGGCAGGTGGATCAGTCAGACCTCCGCCCGGGAGAACCTCGGCCTGCTGCGCCGCGGCGAGCTCGCCGAGCTGCGCAAGGTCGGGACCGTCCGATGGGTCGAGGCGGGCACGGTGGTCGCCGCAGCCGGTGCGGCCCCGACGCACGTGCAGGTCGTCGGCGATGGCGAGCTCGAGCTCATGGCCCGGCAGGACGGCGGCCGGACCACCATGAGCGTGATCCGCGCCGGTGGAGTGATCATGGACATTCCGCTGCTCCTGGGCAACCCGATGCCCTTCGACGCCGTCGCCAGCCGAGACACCGAGATGATCGCGCTGTCCCGGCAGCGCTGGACCGAGCTGCTCGCCTCCTCGCCGTCGCTGTCGATGCGATGGATGACCTCCATCGCCCGGAGGCTCGACGACGACCGAAGGCGGCTCGTCGTCGTCACCAGCAAGCCACTCATCAGCCAGGTCGCCTACCTGCTGCTGGACCTCGCTGAGGCGGACCCGCACGGCCGCCCTGTCGTCCGGTTGAGCCACACCACGTTGTCGCACCTGCTCGGCGCACGACGGCAGTCGGTGACCCGGGTGATCGCACAGCTGCGCGAGCAGCGTCTCGTCGAGACGGGGTACGGCTCGACCGTCCTGCTCGACGAGGACGGCCTGCGCGACGTGATGGGACGTGACCCGCTCCCGTAGCGCTCCAGGTCTGCGCGCTCTGCTGTGGCGCACCGGCGTTCCGGTCGAGGCTCAGCCGCGGACAGTCGGCATCCCTTGTGACGATCTTTCGCCATGCGCATGCAGCCGACAGGAGACTGCAGGCATGAGAACGCCATGATGTTCCGTCGGAGCTCGCGCGCACCAGCAACGGCGAAGACGACGGTGACGGCGGCAGCAGCAGCTGGCCGCGATGGGTCCGTCGTCGTCACCGTCACCGACGAGACGTTCCTGCAGCACACCGAGGGTGCGTTCACCGTCGTCGACTTCTGGGCCGCCTGGTGCGGGCCGTGCCGCAGCTTCGCGCCGGTGTTCCAGTCCGCAGCCGTGGCACACGCCGGCGCCGTGCGGTTCGGCTCGTGTGACATCGACACCAGCCCCGCGACCGCTGAGCTCCTGCAGATCCGGAGCATCCCGACGCTGGTCGTGTTCGGACCGGACGGCAGCGAGATCGGACGCTCCCTGGGAGCGGTCTCGCGCGGCGACCTCAACGCCACGATCCGCCAGCTCGACGCTCGCGCTCAGACCGCCGACCGCCCCGCGGCCGGCTGATGCACACAGTCACCCGTATGCCATTCGGGCATCTGTGGTGCGAACTCGCGTTGACCAGCACTGACACCCACCGCTTCGGAAGGAGCCACCTCATGTCCCAGGCGCTCACTATCTACAGCACGACGTGGTGCGGCTCCTGCCACCGCTTGATGAAGCAGCTCGACCGCGAAGGCATCGAGTACACCTCCGTCGACATCGAGCGCGACGAGAAGGCGGCTGCGTTCGTCCAAGGCGTCAACGGCGGCAACCAGACCGTCCCGACCGTCGTCTACGCCGACGGCACCGCCGCGACGAACCCGAGCCTGAGGGACGTCCTGGCCGTCGTGCGGGCCGCATGAGCAACGACGACCTGCAGGTGCGCAACGCGATCGTCGTGGGGTCCGGCCCTTCGGGCTACACCGCCGCGATCTACCTGGCGCGGGCAGCGCTGGAGCCGCTGGTCTTCGAGGGCTCCGTCACCGCCGGCGGGGCGCTCGATGAACACCACCGACGTCGAGAACTACCCCGGCTTCCCGGACGGCGTCATGGGCCCCGAGCTGATGGACGACTTCCGCAAGCAGGCCGAGCGGTTCGGCGCCGAGCTGGTCACCGACGACGTCACGGAGATGGACCTCGCGTCCGACCCGAAGGTCGTCAAGGTCGGGCAGACCACCTACCTGGCCAAGACCGTCGTGCTCGCGATGGGCTCGGCCTACCGCAACCTCGACATCCCCGGTGAGACGCGAGCTGTCCGGCCGCGGCGTCTCCTGGTGCGCGACCTGCGACGGCTTCTTCTTCCGCGACCAGGACATCGTCGTGGTCGGCGGCGGCGACACCGCCGTCGAGGAGGCCACCTTCCTCACCCGCTTCGCGCGCAGCGTCACGATGGTCCACCGCCGCGACACCCTGCGCGCCAGCAAGGTGATGCAGCAGCGCGCCTTCAGCAACGACAAGATCAGCTTCGAGTGGGACACCGAGGTCCTCGAGGCCGTCGGCACCGACCGGCTCGAAGGCGTGCGGCTGCGCAACCGCATCACCGGCGAGGAGAAGCTGATGCCGGCGACCGGCCTGTTCATCGCCGTCGGTCACGACCCGCGCTCGGAGCTGGTCAAGGGCCAGGTCGACCTCGACGACGAGGGCTACGTCCTGGTCCAGCCGGACTCGACCGCGACCAACCTGCCGGGCGTGTTCGGCGCCGGCGACCTGGTCGACCACACCTACCGCCAGGCCATCACCGCCGCCGGCACCGGCTGCGCCGCCGCCCTCGACGCCGAGCGCTACCTGAGCATGCTCGAGGACACCCCGCCGGAGCCGACGGTCGGCTTCGACACCGGCGTGCCGGCGGCACCGCCGGACCGGCCCGGCGTCGACGGCGGCACCGGCCGTGCGCCGCAGCACGCTCAGCGCCCGTACTGACATGGCATCCCTGGCTGCCAGGGCAACGGTGTCCCGGACCGCATCGGGCAGCCTGGACGCGTTGTCCCTGGTCCGACAGCGACAGACGCAGGAGTCTTCGTGCCCCTCCCTCGGCTACAGCCGTGGACCCGCCCACGCGATGCCGTGGCGCAGGTGCTGCGTGGCGCGACGGTGCGCACGTGCAGCCCGGTGGCCGTCCTCGTCGGCACCGTGCTCAGCGTGGTCAACCAGGGTGACGTCGTCCTGGCCGGTATGGCCGATGAGCGGGTAGGCATGAAGATCGCGGCGAACCTGCTCATCCCCTTCCTCACCTCGAGCACCGGGGCGCTGCTCGCGGTCCGCGGGCGGCAGCCGGCCCTCGTGGCCGCACCGTGACGACGGCGGAGAGCGTCCCGGAGACGAGCGGGCAGCAGCTGCCGGAGCACGTCGACGTCCTCGTCGTCGGCGCAGGACAGGCCGGTCTCGGCGTCGCGCACTGGCTCGAGCAGCACCCCGAGCTGGACGTCCTCGTCGTGGACGCCGAGCCGGTCGGCGGGTCGTGGGTGCAGCGTTGGGACAGCCTGCAGCTGTTCACGCCGCGGCGCTTCAGCGCCCTGCCGGGCATGCGCTTCCCGCGCGGCGGCAGCAGGTCGCCGGACCGGCTGGAGATGGCCGCCTACCTGCGCCGCTACGCCGACGCACTGACGGTGCCGGTGCGCGCTGGCGTGCGGGTGAGGCGACTCGCCCGGCACGGTGCGGGCTTCGTCGCCGAGACCAGCCACGGCAGCGTCCGCGCAGACCAGGTGGTGCTCGCGACCGGCCCGTTCCGGCGTCCGTTCGTGCCCGACGCCGCCGCCGGCCTGGACGCCTCCGTCGTGCAGCTGCACTCCTTGGACTACCGACGGCCCAGCGACGTCCCGCCCGGCGACGTCCTCGTCGTCGGTGGTGGCAACTCGGCCGCGCAGCTGGCGATCGAGCTCGCCCGCACGCACACCGTGACCATCGCTAGCCCGGGCCCACTGTGGTTCCTGCCGGAGGACGTCCTCGGGGCGTCGATGTACTGGTGGACGCTGCTCACCGGCGTCCTCAACGCCCAGGCCGAGGCGTGGATCTCGCGCTACATCCGTCGCCGCGGTGACGCGATCGTCGGCCAGGAGCTGCGCCGCCTGATCAGCGAGGACCGAGTCTGTCTCCTTCCGCACCGCGTGGTCGCCGGCCACGGGGCGCACCTCGAGCTCGCCGACGGAACGGCCCTTCCTGTGAGCTCCGTCCTGTGGTGCACCGGCTTCCGGCCCGACACCGGATGGATCGACGTCGAGGGTGCCCTCGACCACACGGGGGCGCCGCTCCACGACCGGGGAGCGTCACCGGTCGGCGGGCTGCACTGGATGGGGCTGCCGTGGCAGACCCGGCTGAACTCCTCGATCATCGACGGCGTTGACCGTGACGCCCGGGCCACGGTCCAGCGGGTGATGGCCTCACGAGCTGTGGTGGCTGTCGACCCGGCGTGAGCCGCTCGGCTGCCGGCGCCTCAGCGGCCCTCGGGACGAGCCGGGCGCCACGTCGCGCCTGAGAACTCGCCGAAGAGCCGAGCCGCCGCAAGACGGAGCCCGAGCGCGTGAGTCGGGTAGGGCGCGATCGTCTGGGCGAGCCGGCCGGCGAGCATGCCGGTCCGCATCGCCACGGCGACCTGCGCCGCGAGCTCTCCGCCGGTCGGGCAGACGGCGGTCATGCCCACGACGCGGTCCAGCGCCTTCGCGCTGAGGCCGGTGCGGGGTCCGGCGATGAGCTTGATGTAGCCGTCGGTGCGGCCAGCGGTACGGGACCGGTCCATCTCGTCGAGGCGCACGACCGCCACGCGGGCGCGCTCCCCGTAGCTGTCGTACGCCTGCTGCTCGGTGAGGCCGACCCGGCCGACCTCCGGCTCGGTGAACGTCACCCACGGCACCACCCTGTCGTCGAACCTGGCCCGACCCCCGGCGAAGCCAGGCCGGCCAGTGGAGGCGAAGGCATTGCGGGCCGCGAGCCGTCCCTGCTCGTCGCCGACGTGCGTGAACTGCAACGGCGTCGTGCAGTCGCCGGCGGCGAAGATGTGCGCAGCGGTGGTCTGCAGGTACCTATCGGTGACGACCTGTCCCGGCTTGCCGAGCTCGACACCGGCCTTGTCCAGGTCCATCCCTGCCGTCGCGGGGCGCCGACCGACCGCGACGAGCAGGTGACTGCCGGACACGCTGGTGCCGTCCGACAGGTGCAACGTCGGCCCGGCCGAGACACGCTCCACGCTCGTGCCCGCGCGGACGTCGACGCCGTTGCCCTCGAGCACCGACGTCATCACCGCCGCCACCTCGGGCTCCTCCTTCGTCAGGATCCGCGGCGCCCCCTCGACCAGGGTCACGCGCGAGCCCAGGCCGGCGAACGCCTGCGACAGCTCCACGCCAATGGCCCCGCCGCCCATGACCAGCAGGTGCGCGGGGCGCTCGGTCAGGCCGAACAGCGTTTTGTTGTCCAGGTACGGGACCTGGTCCAGTCCCGGGATCGGCGGCACGGCTGCGTGCGCGCCTGTCGCCAGGACGAACCGCCCGGCCGTGAGCTCCCGCCCGTCGACGTCGACAGCTCGCGGGCCGGTGAACCGCGCCCACCCGTCGACGACCGTGATGCCCTCCGAGCGCAGCTGGTCGACCGACTCGTCCTGCTCGATCTGGCCGATGACCTGATGCACGCGGACCATGACCTTGGCGAAGTCGACGTCACCCACGGACTCCAGGCCCCACTGCTGCGCCTCGCGTGCAGCCGACACCCGGTGCGCGATGTCGAGCAGCGTCTTGCTAGGCACGCAGCCGAAGTGCGTGCAGTCACCACCCGGACGGGCCTTCTCAACGAGCGCCACCGAACGGCCCGCCTTGCGGGCAGCCCGCGCAGCGGCCAGACCGGTGGCCCCGGCGCCGATCACGATCAGGTCGACATCGCTCATGCAGCACTCCCCAGACGGGCCGGCTCCCCGCGACCGAGCGGTCGACAGGGCGTGCGGCCACGACCAGCGTGTCCCCTGCGGAGTCCGTGGCTTCGGCAACGGCTACCTGCGATGCCATCCGGAACGCAGAACGTCCGAGACGGCTGTTCACCCCGGCAACGCCGACAGCACCCTCGGCGTCCGACGAGTCCAGGAGAGACATGACCCGCATCCCCGTCCACACCGTCGACAGCGCCCCCGAAGCCAGCCGGGACACCCTGAAAGGACTGGAGGCGAAGTTCGGCAAGGTGCTCAACATCCACGGCGCGATGGCGCACTCGCCCGTCGTCCTCGACGCGTACGCGTCGCTGCAGCACAGCATCAGCGAGCTCGGCACCTTCGACGGCAGGACCCGTGAGGCCATCGCCCTGACGGTGGCCGCCATCGACCAGTGCAGCTACTGCCAGGCCGCCCACACCGCTGGGGGCAAGGCCGCTGGGCTGTCCGAGGCGGAGACGCTCGACGCCCGTCGCGCGACCAGCAACGACCCGAAGCTCGCTGCGCTCCTCACCGTCGTCAAGGAGCAGATGACCGACCTCGGCAACGTGAGCGACACGGCGTGGAAGGCCGCGCTCGACGCCGGCTGGACGGACGCCCAGCTCGCCGAGAGCACCGTCGTGGTCGCGCTGAACGTCTTCACGAACTTCTTTAACCACACCGTGCAGACCGAGCTCGACCTGCCGGCAGCCCCGGCGCTGTAGCGGACAGACGGCACCGGCCGGGGCTGTCCTGACCAGCAGCCCCGGCGGGGCGCCGCCCGCCCCTTCAACGGTGGAGCGAACGCCTCGGAGGTGGCCGACCAGGCGGCGACGACCGAAAATCTCGGCGAAGGCATCGGCGCCGGCGAGCGTAAGCGCCGTTCCTGCTCTCGGCGCCGGCGAGCGAGCGCCATCCTGCGCTGGCACCGGTCCTGCCGAAGAGTCGCTGTCTTGCCCGCGCGATCACGCGCCCTTGCCCGCACGATACGCGCCCTTGCCCGCACGATCACGCGCCCTTGCCCGCACGATCACGCGCCCTTTGCCCGATCGAGCTCGACCCTTGCCCGCGTACGGGCCAAAGCGGTCCACGGCTCAGCCGCTCGGTGACCACTGCAGACGGTGGATCCGCATCGCTTCGTGCAGCTGGCCATCGTCCTGGACGACCGGCTCAGACTGCGGCTCCTGCAGCAGCGCCGACACCTGGTCGTCCCCCGGCCTTTCAAGCACCGCCCAGAGGGCGAGGTCGTCACCGTGGCGCGAGGTGAACTGCGCCCCCGCGAGGGGCGTGCCGTCGGGAGCGGTCTGGTCGTAGAGCCAAGCGGCGACCGCCTGGGTGAACTCGCGCGGCTCGGCCAGCCGGATGACGCCGGCGTCGACGTCCGACAGCCGCAGCTTGATCGCGAGGGCGAGGAAGCGCGACCGCAGCGTCGGCAGGGACTCCTTATCGCCCGGAAGCGCGTACCAACCGGTCAGCCGCGCGGAACCGACGCGCCGCGGCCACCTCCAGCTCTCGGGAAGCAGGCCTCCAGCGAGGCTCGGATGGGCCACCTCGTCCTCAAGGGCCTCGTCGATGCCAGCAAGCTCGTCCTGCAACTGCGGGTCAGGACGCGCGAAGGCGAGCACCTCCAGGTAGCAGGCGAGCCGACTCTCCCCCACGTAGATGCTCCGCCAGACGCCGTCGGGGTCGTCCCAGCGGCCGGAGAAGCGACCGTGCTCGGCGTACTGCCACGGAGTCCAGGCCCAGGGCTCAGGCTCGAAGCCGACGCGGTGGACGTGCCGGCCTGCCGCGTCCTGGCACAGCACGTCACCCGCGTCGGTAGCCACCGGCAACGTCAACGGCCGCACCCGGTCAGCCGACGGCCGCGAATTGGCGGGCGGCGGCCAACACCTGCGGACCGACCTCGTTCACGTCACCGTCCCGCAGCAGGCGGGCAGGCGCGCGGTCGCCCAACGTGGGGTTCAGACCCTGGAACCAGGCCTGCACAACCTCGTTTGTGTCACGTTCAGCGAGCAGCCTTGCGGCCTGATAGGCAACGCGCAGCCGGTGCAGATCCTCACCCCCGGAGACCGCCCGGGTGCCCTCAGCCCACTGCCGCACCGCACGGGTCTCCTTGACGCCACCGAGGTAGGCGACGAGCTTCGCGCCGAGAAGGTCGCGCAGCTCCTTCACCAGCACGGCCGGGTCGAGGCGCATCGCGTTGTGGTGGGCCTGCAGATCTGGCCGAGCCGGGGTCTGCGTCATCTTCTCGTCCTTGCCTGGGGCAGCCACGGTACGTCGTCACATGCAGGATCACAATAAGAATCACAGGGTGTCTAACATGCACGCGCTTTCCGAAGAGAAAGATCACCGTGCCCGCTACGTGCCCGATCAGCGGGCACGAGTGTGGATGACCACGAACGGCCACGGAAGCGATCAAGCTCCTGACCTGCGCTTTTGCACATCCGCGGACACGCACGGACCCCCTCGCGCCGGACTTCCAAACTGGCTACGCGGGTTCGATTCCCGTCGCCCGCTCGCAGGCCGGCTGCTCCACTGCCCGTCCGGGCGGCTGCAGGCGCCGCCGCGCCGTCAGACGGCGACGGCGAGGTCGCGTCCGGCGCGCACCAGGGCTGCCTCCACGTCGGACGTGCGCGGGTCGACCGCGGCGACCCCCACCCGGGAGCCGATGCCCAGGCGCTGGAGCTGCTCCACGAGCGTCGTGGCCCGGCGCTGGGCGAGGCCCTCCGGGAGCTCGAGCAGGACCGCGCAGGTGGCGTCGTCGACCCGGACCGGCGTCTCCCCGGCGGCCAGGACCCGGAGCAGGGCGGGCTCGGCCAGGGCCCCGAGGCCGTCGAGGAGCAGGACCGATGCGGGACTGGCGTGCCGCTCGAGGCGCGGCCCCCAGGCGGCGAGCACGGCGTCGCGGGCGGCCAGGGGCACGACCTCGGCCGGTCGCCGGGCGCTCGCGGACGACTGCAGCTCCAGGTCGAGCAGGCTCGACAGCAGCCGGCCCTGGAGCTCGAGCATCGGCTGGAGGAGCACGGCGGAGTCCGGCAACGGCTCCGGGTCGATCGCGCAGAGCGTCCCCAGCAGCCTGCCGTCGGCGGCGGTGAGCGGGATCCCGACGTAGCCGCCGATCGGCACCAGGTCGGCGATGGGTGCGCTCACGTACGCCGGAACGGCGTCCACCCGGACGGCGACCCTCGGACCTTGCCCCCGCACCATCCGGCTGCAGAAGCTGTCACTCCAGCGGAAGACGTCGCCGTCGTCGATCGGGTAGGCGGAGGACAGGACCCGCAGGACCACCCAGTCCGCGCCGGAGACCCGCGTCACCATCCAGGCGCCCACGGGGAGCTGGTCCTGCAGGAAGCGCAGGGTGGCGAGGGCCGCGGCGTCGAAGCTCGGCAGGGCGGCGGTGTCGGCGATGTGGGGAGCGAGGGCAGGGTCGCGGCTGGGGTCGATCGCGGTGAGCACGGAACTCCTCGAGGCGGGGACTACGGAGACCATCGACCCTGCCGCCGGGGGACTAGATGGTCATTCCGGATGATCTGCCGGGAAAGGGAGGTGGTCGACGGCCACCGGCCGGCTGAACAGGTAGCCCTGGCCGTACCCCACGCCGAGCTCCGCGAGGGTCCTGCACTGCTCGCCGGTCTCGATGCCCTCGGCCACCACGTCGAGCCCGACGTCCCCGGCCATGGCGACCACCGCCCGGATGACCGCACGGCTCCCGGGATCGACCTCGACGTCGTCCACGAAGGACTTGTCCACCTTCACCGAGTCGACCGGGAGGCGGCTCAGGTAGGCCAGCGAGGAGTACCCGGTCCCGAAGTCGTCGAGCGCCAGGTGCACCCCCCGGCGACGCAGCGCGTGCATGGTCGCCGCGGCCGTGCGGGGGTCGTCGATGAGCGCGCTCTCGGTGACCTCGAGGGTCAGGAGGTCGGCCGGCAGGTCGCCGTCCAGGACGCGGTCGACCTCGCTGAGCAGGTTCGGGCCGTTGAGCTGCCGCGGGCTGAGGTTCACCGCGACGCCGACGCCGGGCAGCCACTGCTGCCAGGACGCCGCGTCCGTGCAGGCGCGGTGCAGCGCCCGCACCCCCAGCGCCACGATCTGGCCGGACTCCTCGGCCACCGGGACGAAGTCAGCCGGCGAGGCGACGAGGAGCCCCTCGCGGAACCACCGCATCAGGGCCTCGCAGTGGTGCAGCCGGCCGTCTGCCAGGCTCACGACGGTCTGGTAGTGCAGCGTCAGCTCGGACCGGGCGACGGCGCTGCGCAGACCGGTCTCGAGCTCGAGCCGTCGGCGCACCGCGCGGCCCATCGCCTCGTTGTACAGCTCGTAGTGCCCTGGCCCCCGGGCCTTCGCGGCGCGCAGCGCCAGGTCAGCGTCGCGGATGACGTCCTCGGCCTCGAGTCCCTCGCTGCCGACCGCCAGCCCGATGCCGAGCGTGACCGGGATCTCGCGCAGCCCGAGCCGGACGGGCTGCAGGACGGCCCTGCGGAGGCGTTCGCACATCGTGACGAGGCGGGGCAGGTCGCCGTCGTGGGTCACGACCGCGAACTCCCCGCTCTCCAGCCGGCCGAGCAGGCCGGTGGTGCCGACGGTGCGCTGCAACCGCTCTCCCACGGCGCGGACGACCTCGTCGCCCGCCTGACGGCCCAGCGAGCTGTTGATCCGGCGCAGGCCGGCGACGTCGACCAGCAGCAGGGCCGGCCAGTCCTGACCCGAGGCGTGCGCGGCCTGGAGGCGCGAGCCGAGCAGCCGGAGCACCCCTCTCCGGTTGAACAGCCCGGTCTGCTCGTCGTGCAGGACCTGCAGCCGCAGCTCGTCGACCTCGGACCGGCGGCGCGTCACCTCGCGCTGGACGGCGAGGAACCTCCTGACCTCCCCCGCCTCGTCGCGCAGGGGGATCACGTCGATCTCGACCGGGAACGTGGTGCCGTCCTTGCGGCGGTTCAGCACCTCGAACTGGACCGGCTCGCCGGAGGCCATGGCGGTGCGCGCCGTCGCGAGGACGGTGCGGTCGATGCCGTCGGCCTGGAGCAGGCGCGGGCTGGAGCCGACCACCTCCTCCGGCAGCCAGCCGGTCATGGCCGTGAAGGCGGGGTTGACGTAGAGGATCCGCGGCCCCGGCTCGTCGAGGTCGCTGTCCGTGACGACCACGGCGTCCCTCATGGCGTCGAGGAGCTGGGCCGCGACCTCCTCGTGCGTGAGGCGTGCCGGCCCGTCGTCCACGTACGGAACGTAACGCCCGGACCACGCTTCGCAAGGCACTTCGGGCAGCGTCGTCGGGCGCCACCTGCGTCCGGGCGCTCGTCCGGCGCGCTCCTCGCCCCGCGGCGAGCAGTGGCGGCCGTGAGCCGGCGGCGTACGGCGCGCGTCGCAGCCGCGGCCGGACCCGCAGCGGCTGGTCGAGGCTCAGGCCGGCACCGGCCCTACGGCCCACGGGGGGCCACCGGTCCGACGGCGTCCGGCGGGGCGGGGCGCCCGAGCAGGTAGCCCTGTGCCAGCGAGCAGCCGAGCTCGTGCACGGTGGCCAGCTCGGCCTCGGTCTCCACGCCCTCGGCCAGCACCAGCATCCCCAGCGCCTGCCCGGCTGCGACGACGGCGCGAGCGATGGCCTCCTGGGCCCTCGAGTGCGCGGACCCGTCGGACCGCGGCAGCAGCGTGCGGTCCATCTTGAGGACGTCTGCTGGCAGCGTGACGAGCTGACCGAGCGAGGAGTAGCCGGCTCCGAAGTCGTCGAGCGCCACCTCGACGCCGTGGTCGCGGAGCTCCCGCAGCTGGGCGACGGCGGAGCGGGTGTCGGTGGCGACCGCTGTCTCGGTGATCTCGACCAGCAGGTGGCGGGAGGGCAGGTCCGCGATCTCCAGCGCCTCGAGGACGTCGTCGACGAGCGTGCGGCTGGCCAGGTGGTCGGCGCTGATGTTGACGCCGACCTTGCCGGCGAAGCCCTGCGCGACCCAGGCGGCCGCCTGCCGGGTGGCCTCGGCCAGCAGCCAACGACCCATGGGGACGATGAGCCCGCTCTCCTCGGCCAGGGGGATGAAGTCGGCAGCGGACTGCAGGCCGCGTGTCGGGGAGTGCCAGCGCATGAGGGCCTCGTAGCCCCCGACCTGACCGGTGCGCAGGTCGATGACGGGCTGGTAGTGCAGCGCGAGCTCGCCGTGGCGCAGCGCCCGGCGCAGGCCGTTGATGAGCAGGAGGCGCTGCGCTGCCTTGCTGTGCAGGTCAGGGGTGAAGGCGTGAGCCCTGTCGCGGCCGCCGTCCTTGGCCGCGTAGAGGGCGGCGTCGGCGTCTCGAAGCAGGTCGGCAGGCTGGTGGTCCGGGTCCTGGGCGGTGGCCAGGCCGGCGCTGAGCGTCACCGTCAGGTAGGTCCCGGCGACCTCGACCGGTTCGGCGATCGCGGCCCGCAGGGCCTGCGCGACCGCAGCAGCGGCGGTCGGTCCGTGGCGGGGCAGGACCGCCACGAACTCGTCGCCGCCCATGCGGCCGAGCAGCGCGCCGGGCGGTACGGCCCGGAGCAGCCGTACCGCGACCTCCATCAGCAGCAGGTCACCGACGTCGTGGCCGAGCGAGTCGTTCACGTGCTTGAACAGGTCGAGGTCCACGAAGGCCAGGCTGAGCGGCGCCAGCTCGCTGCAGGTCCTCAGCTCCCGCTCGAGCACCTCCAGGACCCGGAGCCGGTTGGCCAGGCCGGTGAGCTGGTCCTGCCGGGCCTGGTCGTAGGAGGCGCGCTGGTCGAGGACGCGGGTCGTGACGTCGATGTGGGTCACGACGGCGCCGGCGCCGTCCCCCGTCAGCACCACGTGCAGCTGGAACCAGCGCGGCTCTCCGTCGGGGGCCGGGCAGGGGTAGTCGTGGGTGAACTCGGCGTCCTGCCGTCCGAGGACGCGCCGCAGTCCCTCGAGCACGGCCGACGCGTCCGCGTCACCCGCCTCCGCGGCGCTCCCGCAGACCTCCAGGTAGCTGGCACCCACCCCCGTGCGCCGGGGGTCCGCGCCTGCCTGCCGGGCGGAGTCGTCCCACGCCCGGTTCGTCGCGCGCACGGTGCCCTCGAGGTCGAGCAGCGCCATCGAGGAGGTCATGGAGTCGACCATCGTGCGGGCCGCCGAGGCGACCACCGGCTCGTGTCGCACAGCACCTCCGACCCGGGTGAGCTCTGGTGACTCGCTCGTCAGGGTCAGCGACGCGGCTGCTTCGTACCACGACCTCGCGGGTCTCCCCCTGTGCTCCGCCAACACGGGCGACCGGCCGGAGCGCGCTCGCCGCGCACCTCAGGTCGCGGGTCCGGGCGGGAGCTCACGCAGGGCCCGCTCCAGCTGGGAGCGGGAGCGGATGCCCAGCTTGCGGTAGGAGCGCGACAGCACGGCCTCGACGGTCTTGGGGCTGAGGTGCGCGGCGCCCGCGATCTCGGCGTTGCGCAGCCCGTCCGCGGCCAGCCGCGCGACCTGGGCCTCCGTGGGCGTGAGGGCGTCCGGCCGCCCGGGCCGCAGCCCCACCCGCCGGAGCTCGGCGTGCGCCTGCTCCAGGTAGGGAGCGCAGCCGAGCTCCTCCCAGATCGCCAGCGCCGCGGTCAGGCAGTCGTGCGCCAGGCGCTTCTGCCGCACGCGGCGGTGCACCCGCCCCGCCGCGAGCAGGGCCAGCGCGCGGTCCATGGGCTGGCCCGGCGACAGCTCGTACGCCCCGAGCAGCCGTGGCACGAGCTCCGCCGCCGCGTCGAGCTCGCCCCGCGCCGCCGCCAGGACGACCCGGCCGCGGAGGCAGACGGCGAGCGCGTTGGCCTGGCCGAGCTGCTCAGCCCGCGCCTCGGTGCTGGACAGGCGGTGCTCCGCGAGGTCGTACCTGCCCAGGGCGGCCGCGGCCTCGGCGTACGGCACGTCCGCCTCGAGGTCCGACGGGTCGTCCCACCCCACCTGCGCGGCGAGGTCGAGGGCCCGGCCGAAGGCCGTGAAGGCGGCGGCGGGCGCGCCGTGCGCCGCGTGCACCCGTCCTGCCAGCTGCGCGACGATGGCGCTGAAGACGACGAACTCGGCCGCCGCGAAGCGCTCGGCCGCGGCCGCCAGGACGGCCAGCGAGGCGTCCCGGTCGCCGCGCAGCCCGTCGATGGCGGCCCGCTGCGCCCGCATCTGCCACAGGCTGAGGTGGCCCTGCCCGGCGGCCACGCGCTCGCCCTCGAGCAGCACCGCCTGCGCGGCCTCCCAGCGGCCTGCCCGCTGCTCCACGTGCCCCAGGTAGGAGTGCACGACGGGCAGCGACACGTCGTCGCCCGTGTCGCGACAGCGCACGAGCAGGCCGTGGCACAGGGTCCGGCTCTCCTCGAAGCGGTCGGCCATCATCGCGGCCCGGGCCAGCTGCAGGACCGGCCCCTCCACCGCGACGACAGCCGGGTGCTCCGCGTCCAGCGCCACCGCCCGGGCGAGCGGCTCGGACGTCGGCTCCCCGAGCACGGTCCGCACCTGGACCTCCAGGCACAGCCCGGCGAGCAGGAGCGCCGGGTCGACCGCCGGGCCGGCCTGCGCGAGGACCCGGTTCGCCGCCTGGACGGCGTCGAGCTGCTCGGCCGGTCGGTCCGCCAGCTCCTCGTGGACCGTCCGGACCATCGCCTCGGCCGCGAGCACCGGGTCGAGCTCGGCGTCCTGCAGCTCCTGGTTCAGGGCGTGCAGCTCCTCGCGCCGTGCGGCGAGCTGGCACAGCCGCGCCAGCTCGAGGGTCGCCTTCCAGTACGCCGGAGTGCCCGGGTGCCGGCGGCGCACGTCCGCCAGCCAGCGCTCGGCGACCAGAGGCTGCCCGCCCGTGAGGGCCCACTGCCCGAGGAGCACCGCGCGCAGCGGCCGGTCCGGTGACGTGCCGGGCGTCCGCTCGACGGCGAGCGCGAGCAGGTCCGTCGCGCTGTCCCAGGCGCCACGCGCCCGCATGCGGCGGGCAGTGCCGGCGAGCCGGGCGGCGAGCGGCTCGTCGGGTCCCTCGGAGGCGAGGCCGGCGTGCCGCGTCCGAGCCTCCTCGCCGGGCTCGACGTCGGCGAGGCGCAGGTGGGCCGCCGCGCGGTCCGGGGCGGAGCAGGCGGACACGGCCGCCTCGGCGAACAGCGGGTGCGTGAAACGGACCACGTCGCTCAGGACGACCAGCCCGGAGCGGAGCGCCGGATCGAGGACGGCGGCGAGCTCGACCGGCTCGCAGTCGTGGGCCCTGGCCAGCACGTCCAGCCGCGGGTCCGAGGCGAGCGCCGCGACGAGGAGCGCCAGGCGCGTCTCGCGCGGCAGCGTGGCGAGCCTGCCCTGGACGAGCCCTTGGACGTCGGCGCCGACCCCCTCCGTCGACCTGTGCCGAGCCAGCTCCAGCGCGTGGAGCGGGTTGCCCCGGGCCGTACGGGCGACCTCGCGCAGCTCCGCCTGCGACAGGGCTGGTCCGGCCTGGTCGGTGACGATCCGCACGAGCTCGCCCGGAGCGAGCTCGCCCAGCCGGACGGTCATGACCTGAGGGGCGTCCCCGGCCGGCAACCACGACGCCAGCCGGTGGTCCGGCCGCGCGGCGCAGACCAGGACGACGTCGGCGTCACCGATGCGGTGCAGCGCCTGCCCGAGAGCGGCCGCGCTCGCGTCGTCGAACCAGTGCGCGTCGTCCACGAGCAGGACGACGGGCTGCTCCAGCGCCAGCTGCGTCAGGACGCTGCGCACGCCCGCGGCGACCGCGCGCGGATCGGCGTCGTGAGCCGCCTCCTCGAGGAGCAGCGCCGAGCGCACGCCCGAGCGCTGCGGCGGGGGCAGGGCGTCGTAGGCGTCCGGTGGCACGTCCCTCAGCAGGTCCATCAGCCCGGAGAACGCCAGGGCGCTCTCGCTCTGCAAGGGGCGGGCCGTGAGGACGCGCGGAGCGCCTGCGGGTCCTCGAGCCCCGACGCCGTCGAGAGCCCGCGCCAGCCTGCCCACCAGCGCCGACTTCCCCATCCCTGCCGCGGCGACGAGCGTCACCACGCCGGGGCCCCGCCGCTCGGTGGCCTCCAGCAGCATCGCCAGCTCGGCCTCGCGACCCACCATGGCGCTCACCGGCACAGTGTGACGGGACCGGTGAGCTGCGCGGAGAGCCGCGCGCCGGGTGCGGCCGCGCAAGCAGGGCGACCACGCACCGCACGCCCCGCTCCCAAGGCCTCAGGGCCGCCCGCAAGCTCCTGATCGAGGGTTTCCCTGTCTAGGACGCAGGCCGGCCGCGACGCAGGCTCCTGTCCGCAGGACCACGTTCTCCGTCGAGCAGAGGAACCCACCATGAAGCGCACGCACCTCACGGCCGCCGTCCTGGCCGGACTGGCCACCTTCGCGATGCCGCTGTCGCCGGCCCAGGCGGCCGACGGCAAGGCCTCCGGGAGCTACCACTTCGTGTCCGCGGACCCGGGCGCACCTCGTACGGCAGCCGACCACGTCATCTTCGACTCGCTGTCCGCGACGGTGGAGTGGACCGGCACCTTCACCGGCACCTCCACGCTGACGGGACGTCTGGTCCTGCGCCCGATCGACGGCGGCAACCCGTTCTTCGGCACCGCGAACTACCAGTACACCGACGTCTTCGTCGGCACGGTGAACGGCGTGCCCGGCACGATGACCCTGCTGGAGCAGGGCCAGACGGGACGCGACGGCATCGTCCACTCCAAGAACGTCGTCGTGTCGGCCACGGGCGGCCTCGTCGGCCTGAGCGGGATGGTCAAGGGCACCGGCACCGTCAGCGGCCCGACCGGACCTGCGGGCACCTACCTCGGCACCGTCTCGCTGCACTGACCGCGCCCGGCCCGGTCGACCCGCGGGTGCACGCCCGCCCGCGGGTCGACCGGGTGCCGCCTGCCCGCTCACGACGCCGTGGAAGGAGATCCATGAGCAGCCTCAGCACGTCCGACCGCATCACCGTCTCCCACCGGCACCAGCGGACGCCGGTCCAGTGGGCCGGCGGGACCGTCTTCGACGTCGTCCTGGACGGGGACGCCAGCGCGGGGGCGCTCGCCCTGCTGGACCAGTCGGGCGTGCGCGGTGACGCCACTCCCCTGCACGTCCACCGGGACGCGGCCGAGGTCTTCTACGTGCTCGAGGGCAGTGCTCGCGCCTGGCACCTCGGCACGACGTACGACCTCGAGGCGGGATCGGCCGTCTACCTGCCGGCGGGGCAGGAGCACGCCTTCGTGGTGACGAGCGAGCGCGCGCGGATCCTGACCGTGACCACGCCCGCCGGCTTCGCCGACTTCGTCCGCGAGGCCGGCCTGCCGGTCGACGACGCGCACCCGCGGGAGCTCGACGTCGGTCGCCTGCTCGCCGCGGCCGGCCGCCACGGGATCGACATCACCGGGCCGCCGCCGACCGGACCGGCCGGCGGGTAGCCGGGCTGGTCCAGGCGACGAGAGGTCGGTCCGGACCGGAACACGGCCGCAGCGGCGGCTGGCACGAAGGTCCCTCTGTAACGCGACGCCCTGCGGCTGCACCCAGCAGGACCCACCGCCTCGAGGAGCCCCATGACCGCCGCTGACCTGACCGCCGCCCCCCGCACCACCTCGGCGGCGGCGTGAGCACGGTGCCGTACGGCCGAGGACGGAGGCGGGGCGTGCCGCTCCCGGGTGACCACCCGGGCGCCGGGCCGACGGGCCGGGAGCCCGTCGAGCGGCTGCCGGCGCGCGCATGACGACCACGACCCGACCTCCCGTCCCGGCCCCCCGGCCGGCCTCGGCACGCCCCGCGCGCGCGACCGCCGGCGGCCTGCTCGCCGGTGCCGGCGCCGTCGTCCTCGCGGAGCTGGTCGCGCGCGTGCTGCCGCGCGCGGGGAGCCCGCTGGTCGCCGTCGCCGACGGCGTCATCCGGCTCGCGCCGCCGGCGGCGCGCGACGGCGCGATCGCGCTGGTGGGCACGCTGGACAAGCCGCTGCTGCTGGCAGGGGTGCTGCTGGTCGTCCTCGCCGCCGCGGGCCTCGCCGGCCGGCTGCAGCTGCGCAACCCCGCGGCCGCCGGCGCCCTCGTCGCTGCTCTCGCGCTGCTCGCTGGGGTGGCGGTGGCCCAGGACGGCGGTGGGCTGCTCGACGGGCTGTCGATCGGCCTGGTGCTGCTCGTCGCCGGCACCCTGCTCCTGCGCCTGCTGGTCCAGCCGGCGCGCGTCCCGGCTGCACCCGCCGAGGACCGGCGCGCGTTCCTGCGTGCCGCCGGCGGGGTCGCGGTGCTGGTCGTCGCCGGGGGTGGGCTGCTGAGGCTGCTCGACCTGCGGGGCCAGGTGGCCAGCGCCGCCCGTGCGGCACTGCGGCTGCCCGTCCCGGTGCGGCCGGCGCCGGGCGACGCGGCCTCCGTGGAGCTCGGGCTGCCGGGCCTGACGCCCCTCGTCACCCCCAACGGCGCCTTCTACCGGATCGACACGGCGCTGTTCGTGCCCCAGGTGGACCCGGCCGGCTGGACCCTCGAGATCGGCGGGATGGTGGACCGGCCGCTGTCCTTCACCCTCGACGAGCTGCTGGCCCTGCCGCAGGTCGAGGCCGACATCACCCTCCAGTGCGTGAGCAACGAGGTCGGCGGCGACCTCGTCGGCCTGGCCCGCTGGCAGGGCGTCCTGCTGCGCGACCTGCTCGCGCAGGCGGGCGTGCAGCCCGGGGCGGGACAGGTGGTCGGCCGGTCCGTCGACGACTTCACCGCCGGGTTCCCGCTCTCCTACGCCACCGACGACCGCTTCGCGATGGTGGCGCTCGGCATGAACGGGGAGCTGCTGCCGGTCGAGCACGGCTTCCCCGCGCGCCTGGTCGTGCCCGGCCTCTACGGCTACGTCTCGGCCACCAAGTGGCTGCAGAGCATCACGGTCACGACGTGGCGAGGGGTTCGACGGCTTCTGGGTGCCGCGAGGCTGGTCGAAGCTCGGCGCCCATCAAGATCAGCTCGCGGATCGACGTGCCCGCTGACGGCGCCGCGGTCGCGGCCGGGCCGGTCACGGTGGCCGGCATGGCCTGGGCGCCCGGCCGGCGCCGTGGCATCACCGAGGTGCAGGTGCGCGTCGACGAGGGGCCGTGGAGGGCGGCAGAGCTCGGGGGCGCCCTGAGCGAGGACGCCTGGCGGCAGTGGCGCCTGGTCTGGGAGGCGACCCCGGGGCCGCACCTGATCGAGGTGCGGGCCACCGAGCGCACCGGCGCAGACCCAGGACCCGCGTGTGGCGCCGCCGCGACCCGACGGCGCCACGGGGCTGCACGCGGTCCGGGTGCTCGTGCGCTGATCCGCCAGGGCTCCCCAGGCCACGGTGTAACGCCGGAGCCGCTGCGTGCACTCAGCACCATCACCGCGGGCACGGCATCGAGGGGGAACGCGTGACGAGCGCTGCGCAGGACCGGCGGACAGCTGCATGACGGCATCGCTGCCGGCGCCGCGGTGGGGTGCCGGCCTGCCCGTCGCGCGCTGGTGCGCCGAGGCGGACGCCGACCTGCGCGTCGCGGACCGCTGGGCCGGTGCGCGCGGGCCGTACGACGTCCTCGCCGTCGGGGCCTGCGGATGACGGGCGCCGCCGAGCCCGCCCGCGCAGCGCCGGCCCCCTCGTGGGACGAGGGGGACCTGCTGCGCCGGCTCAAGGCCGGCGACGAGGCGGTGTTCCGCGAGCTGGTCACCGAGCTGAACCCGGTGCTCATGCGCCTGGCCCGCACGTACACCGCGACGGCGGCCGGGGCACAGGACGCCGTCCAGGACACCTGGCTGGTCGTCGTCGACAGGCTGGACGGCTTCGAGGGCCGCAGCAGCCTGCGCACCTGGGTGTGCGGGATCCTCGTGAACACGGCCCGGCGCAGCGGGGTCCGCGACGCACGGACGCTGCCCTTCAGCAGCGCCTGGCGCGGGGACCACGGGCCGGCGGTGGACCCGGCGCGCTTCCACGGGCGACGGGAGGCCGGGACCACCGGCACGTGGGCGCGCCCGCCCACGCGGTGGGACCAGCTGCCCGAGGAGCTGCTGGCGGCCGACGAGCTGCGGCGCACCATCGACGCGGCGATCACCACGCTCCCGACGCGCCAGCGCGAGGTCATCACGGCGCGGGACGTCCTCGGCATGGCGGCCGCCGAGGCCGCCGAGGTGCTCGGCCTGACCGCCGGCAACCAGCGCGTGCTCCTGCACCGCGCGCGCAGCAAGGTGCGGGCCGCGCTGGAGCAGTACGGCCGCGACGCGGCAGGGAGGGCCGCCGGCCCCGCCGGACCGGACGACGACGAGAGGGCCAGCCGATGAGCGTCCTGCGACGACCGCACCGGGTGCTGTGCCAGCAGCTGGTCGAGATGGTGACCGACTACCTCGAGGGCGACCTCGACCCGCGGGCGCGGCGCGCCGTGCAGGAGCACCTCGCGGAGTGCGGCCACTGCGCCGGCTACGTGGAGCAGGTGCAGCGCATGCTCGCGCTGACCGCCGGCGCGGAACCTGCGCCGGTGCCGGACGACCTGATGAGCGTGCTCACGAGCCGCTTCCGCGAGCGCACCCGGTGACCGCCCCCACCGACGCGCAGCTGCTCGCGCGCACCGCCGCCGGCGACCACGGCGCGTACGAGCAGCTGTACGCGCGGCACGTCTCCGCCTGCCGGCACCGTGCGCGTCACGTCGTCCAGGCCGACGAGCTCGTCGACGACGTCCTGCAGTCCGTCTTCCTGGACGTGTGGGTGCACGCCGGCCGCTACGACGGGACCCGGGGCAGCGCGCGCAGCTGGCTGCTGACGCTGACCCACCACAAGGCGGTCGACCTCGTCCGCCGGCACGAGCACCGCAACCGCCACAGCGCCCCGCTGCAGGAGGCGGCGGACCGGGTCGACCAGGCGGCGCTGCCGGAGGACGTGGCCACCGGCCGCGACGAGGCCGTTCGGCTGCGCACGCACGTGGCCCGGCTGCCCGTGCGGCTGCGCGAGGCGGTCTCGCTCTGCTTCCTCGAGGAGCTCTCGCAGCGCGAGGCCGCACGCGTGCTGCAGGTGCCGGTCGGCACGGTGAAGTCGCGCTCGTCGAACGGCGTCCGCGCCCTCGGTCTGCTGCTGGCCGCGAGCGCCTGACGCGCCGGACCGGTCCAGGACGCGTCGGGTGCAGGTGCAGCTGCACCAGGCTCAGCCCGCGGACAGCCGGCGGCCGACGTGCTCGGCCAGCTCGACCAGCCGTGCGCGCAGGACGTCGTCGAGCAGCGGCGGCGTCGACCAGGTCACGGCCACGGCACCACGGGTCCCGAGCGGTAGCGCCGCGAGCGTCACGTCCAGGTGCAGCCGCGCCGGGACGACCTCCTGCCAGACCGCTGACGTCTGCGCCGCCGACATCCACACCGGCTTCCCCGTGCGGGCGGCCTGGCAGATCGGCAGCGGGTCGTCGAGCGCGATCAGGGCGTAGGTCGCGGCGACGTCGTCGGAGTAGCCGTCGGTCAGGACCGTGCGCAGCTGCCCGTCCCCGTCCCGTACGGCGAGCAGCCCGCCGTCGACGTCGGCGATCCGTCGGGCGGCCTGCAGCGCGACGCGAGCGACCTCCTCGTCGTCGTGCGCGGCGGCCAGGGCGGCGTCGACGCGACGCAGCTCGCCCGCCAGGTCGGCGCCGTGCCGGCCGGGCTCGGCGTGCGCGGCACCGGTGGCCAGCGGCTGCGGACGGCCGAGGTGCCAGCCCTGCCCGTGCGTGATGCCGAGCGCCCGTACCGCCTCGACGTGCTCGGCGGTCTCGAGCCCCTCGGCGACCAGCCGGCGGCCGAGCGTCTCGCAGAGCCGGACGACGGCGTGCACGATCGCCGCGGTCGTCGCGTCCTCGAGCAGGTTGACGGTGAAGGCCCGGTCGAGCTTGACCACGTCGGCGGGGACGTGGCGCAGCGCGAGCAGTCCGGCGTAGCCGCTGCCGAAGTCGTCCAGCGCCACGTGCACGCCGGCGTCGCGCAGCACCGTCAGCGCGGAGAGCTGCACGTCGTCGGAGACCACTGCCTCCTCGGTCACCTCGACCCAGAGCCGGTCGGGCGCGACGCCGTGCCGCTGCAGCGCCGACAGGATCGACACCGGCAGGTCCGGGCGCGAGAGCTGGTCGGGGCTGACGTTGATGGACACGTACGGCGCGACGCCACCCCCGGCCGGCCAGGTGGCCGCGTCGGCCAGCGCCTGCTCGACCACCCAGTCGGTGGCGGCGGCGGCCAGGTCGCCCTGCATCAGCTCGTCGAGGAACGCGGCCGGGGAGAGCAGTCCGCGCTGCGGGTGCTGCCAGCGCAGGAGCGCCTCGTACCCCGCCGTGCGGCCGGACCCCAGCTCGACCAGCGGCTGGTAGTGCAGCCGCAGCTCGCCGCCGCAGACGGCGTGCCGCAGGTCCTCGCGCAGGCGCAGGCGGGCGACGTTCTCGTCGCGCATCTGCGGCGCGAACAGCTCCCAGCGGCCGCGACCGGCGTCCTTGGCGCGGTAGAGCGCGTTGTCCGCGTCGCCGAGCAGCAGGTCCGGCTCGCTGCCGGGCTCGGACAGCGCGATCCCGATGGACAGCGACGGCGTGACGGTCACGGCGCCGACGGTCACCGGGCGGCAGACGGCGGAGCGCAGCCGCTCGGCCGCGGCGATGGCGCCAGCCGGCCCGTCGCACGCGCCGAGCACCACGACGAACTCGTCGCCGCCGAGGCGGGCGGCGGCATCGGTCCCCCGCAGCTCGGTCGTGAGGGCGCGGGCGACGTGGACGATGAGCTCGTCGCCGACGGCGTGGCCGTACGTGTCGTTCACGAGCTTGAAGCGGTCGACGTCGCAGAACAGCACCGCGACCCGGCCGGTGCCCCCCTCCGCCTGTCCGGCGAGCAGGCCGCGCAGGTGGTGGGCCAGCCCGGCCCGGTTGCGCAGACCGGTCAGCGGGTCGGTGACCGCCTGCTGGCGCAGCGCCTTGGTCGCCCGCCGCTGGTCGGTGACGTCGAGCATCTGCACGAGCAGTCGGGGGCCGTCCGGCCCCTCGATGCGCGAGGCGGTCGCGGCGCCCCACGCCTCGCCGCTCGTGTCGCGCATGTCGCCGGACGCGACAGGGAGGGTGCCGCCGGCGACGAGGAGCACGCCGGTGCGCACCGCCTCGCGGTCCTGCTCGTGCACGAGGTCCCAGCAGAGGAGCCCGGTCAGCTCGCCGCGCTCGCGGCGGACCATCTCCGCGTACATCCCGTTGGTCTGCTCGATCCGGCCGTCGAGGGTCAGCAGCGCCATCCCGAGCGGTGCGTCCTCGAAGGTCCGGTGGAACAGCTCCGCGCTGTCGGCCACCCGCTTGTGCATGCGGGCCCGCTCGATGGCCAGTGCGGCCATCCCGGCGAAGCGCTCCACCAGCTCGAGCGTGGTCGTGCCGGGGCGCCGGCCGTCGCGCGGCAGGTCGACGGACAGGACCCCGATCATCTCGCCGGTGGTCGCCCGCAGCGGGGCGAACAGCGCGTCCATCGGGTGCCACTGGCCCTCGTCGTCGGTGACCTCGATGTCCGGCACCCACGACAGCAGCCCCTCGAGCTGGTCGCCGTCGTCGAGGCGGCCGTCGACGAAGCGCAGCGCCCCGACGGCGTCGGAGCGGGTGAGCAGCTCCTCCCACACCCCGAGCCGCTGGGAGGTGCCGTGCAGGGCGTCCCGGACCTCGCGCGGGCCCTTCACGACGGCGACCTGCACCTCGTCGCCCTGCACGATGTTCAGGACGGCCGCGTCGAAGCCCAGGCTCTCGACGACGGCGCAGGCGATCGTCTCCAGCGTGTCCTGCAGCTCGATGCTGGTGGCGATCCGCACGGCGACGTCGCTGAGCCGCTCCAGCGCGACGAGCCGCTCCGCGGCCGGCAGGGCGACCGGCGGGACGGGCGCGGCGACGAGCGCGGTGACGGGCGGCGCCTCGTCCGCAGGACGGCGCGGAGCGACCACGTGCAGCTCCGCGGGCAGCGTCATGCCCGTGGCATCGGCCGTCAGCGTCCCGGGCAGGACCTCAACGGAAGAAGATCCTCACGACGGCCCACCTGGATGGCCCGAACGGGCCAGGCTCAGCCCGCGGCGACGACCAGCCGGACTGCCCCGACGGGCCCGCCTCTCCTGACGGTGCCACCCTGGGGGCATGGCCGCCGGGGAGACCAAGACGTGCGCGGCGTGCGGCCGCACCATCACCTGGCGCAAGAAGTGGGAGCGCGACTGGGACGAGGTGCGCTGGTGCTCCGACGCGTGCCGGCGGGCCGGCGTCTCCCCGACCGACCAGGCGCTGGAGCGCAGCGTCCTCGAGCTGCTGGCGCAGCGGGCGGGTGGCGCGACGATCTGCCCCTCCGAGGCAGCGCGCGCCGTCGGCGGTGAGGACTGGCGGCCGCTGATGGAGCCGGCGCGGGCCGCGGCCCGGCGGCTGGTGGCCGGCGGGGAGGTCGAGGTCGTGCAGGGCGGGCACGTGGTGGACCCGTCGACGGCGAAGGGCCCGATCCGGATCCGCCGGGTGCGGTAGCGGTCCGGGGGGCGGCGTACGTACGCCGGCGGCCGCTGCTAGGTCCGGCGGACCAGCCGCGCGGCGAACAGCGAGTGCACGTTCGGGGCGTCCTCGTCGTCCTCCGGCAGCACCGCCGGGAGTGGCTTCTGCGGCAGCTGAGGAGCTCCCGCGGCGTAGCGGTCGAAGGCGTCCCGCTCCGCGTCGAGCATCGTCTCGAGCGCCTGCAGGTGGCAGGCGACGCGGTCGTTCGCGGTCGGCCCGTACTGCGTCAGCACGGCCATCATCTCGTCGACCTCCCGGCGCCGCGACAACCAGACGGCGAGCCGTCGCAGGTCGTCGTGCGAGGGGCCGGGCACCAGGTCATCGTGCGCCCTGGCGGCGCGCCGCGCAGGCGTTCGGACAAGCCCGCCGGGCTAGCCTCGGGCGTCCAGCTCGAGCCCGGGAGGCGCTGTGCCCGTCGCACCGCTGCGTGCGGGCGACCCCACGGTCGTGGGCCCGCACCGGCTGCTCGGCCGCCTCGGCCAGGGCGGCATGGGGACCGTCTTCCTGGGCGTCTCCCCCGACGAGCGGGCCGTCGCGGTGAAGGTGCTGCGCGACGGCGTCGCCGACCCCGACGCGCGCCGCCGCTTCCGGCACGAGCTCGACGCGCTGCGCCGGGTGCGGGGCCCGCACCTGGTGGAGGTCCTCGACGCGGACGTGGACGCCGAGACGCCGTACCTCGTGACGCGGTTCGTGCCCGGGCAGCGACTGGACGAGCTGGTCGCCGAGCGGGGTCCGCTCGAGGGCGAGGCGCTGCACCAGGTGGCGCGCGGCGTGGCCGACGCGCTCGCGACCCTGCACCGGGCGGGCGTCGTGCACCGCGACCTCACGCCCGGCAACGTCCTCGTGCTGGACGGCTCGCCGCAGGTCATCGACCTCGGGCTGGCCAGCGCGGCCGACGTCACCGCGCTGACCCGCAGCGGGCTGGTGGTGGGCACGCCCGGCTACCTCGCGCCCGAGCAGGTGACCGGCCGCGGGGTCACCGCCGCCGCGGACGTGCACGCCTGGGGGGCCACGGTGGTGCTGGCCGCCACCGGCCGGCCGCCGTTCGGGACCGGCCGGCCGGAGGCCGTCCTCTACCGGATCGTGCACGACGACCCGGACCTCGACGGCGTGCCCCACGAGCTGCTGCCGCTGGTGGAGGGCGCGCTCGAGCGCGACCCGGCCCGCCGGCCGACCTCCGCGGAGCTGCTGGCCCGGCTGGGCGGGGCCTCGCGCGAGCGCACCCGCGCCGTCCACCTGCCTCGTGACGTCGATGCGACGACCGTGCTCGAGACCGACGTCCTGCGCCGGCCGACCGCCCTGCTCACCGCGTCGGCGCCCGCGCAGGACGACCCGTACGACGAGCCGTACGAGCCGTACGAGCCGTACGACGAGGAGGAGCCGTACCAGCCGCAGCCCACCCGGCTGCGCAGCGCGCAGGTGCTGGCCACCGGCGCCGCCGCCCTCGCCGCCGTCGCCACCGGCGCGCTGGTCGTGCCGGTCGTCGCCGGCGCGGTCGTGCTGGTCGCGCTCGTGCTGCTGCGCACGGTGGCCCGCAGCAGCGACCGGCTCGCCCTGCGGCGCGAGCGCCGCGGCGGGCGGCGGCGCGACCCGTTCGTGGCCGCGCTGACCAGCCCGTGGCACCTGCTCGCCGCGCTCGGCGACCTGCTGGTCAGCCTGCCGCTGCTGGCCGTCGCCGCCGGCCTGCCGGCCGGGCTGGTCTACCTCGCCGACCCCACGGCGGACGGCCTCGAGGGGCCGGAGCTCGCCGCCGCCACCGGCACCGTCCTGGCGCTGGTCGTCTGGCTGGCGCGGCGCGCGAACGCCCGCTCCCGGCGCAGCCTGCGGCGGGCGCTGGTCGCCGCGACGCCGAGCGCCGCCGCCGCGGTCGCCGTCGTCGCGGTGCTCGCCGTCGGGGCGGTGCTGCTGCTGGCCACCGCCGAGGGCTCCGCGCCGAGCTGGTGGCCGCTCGCCCAGGTGCGCTGAGCGCGGTGGCCGACCCGTTCGCCGACCTCGACGTCGCGGCCGCACCGCGCAGCCTGGTCGCCCTCGGCGGCACGCTCGACGCCGGGACGCTGGTGTCCGCCTACCGCGCCGGCGTCTTCCCGTGGCCGTCCTCCGGCGAGCACGAGCAGGCGCTGGAGCGGCAGGCGCGCCGGCTCGTGAAGCGCGGTCTCGTGCCGCTGCTGCCCGGCGACGACGGCCTGGTCCCGTGGTGCTCGCCGGACCCCCGGGCGGTGCTGCTCGCCGACCAGGTGGTGGTGCGCCGCTCGCTGCGCCAGCGCCTGCGCACCTGCGGCTGGACGGCCACCGTCGACGCGGCGTTCGACGACGTGGTCGCCGGCTGCGCCGACCGCGGCGAGGGGACCTGGATCACCGGCCGGATGCGCGAGGCCTACGGCGAGCTCCACCGCGCGGGCGGCGCCCACAGCGTCGAGGTCTGGGACGGCGAGCGCCTGGTCGGCGGGCTGTACGGCGTGCTGGTCGGCTCGGTGTTCTGCGGCGAGTCGATGTTCCACCGCGAGCGGGACGCCTCGAAGGTCGCCCTGGTCGAGCTGTGCGCGCGGGCGCTGGACGCCGGCTTCGGGCTGATCGACACGCAGGAGGAGACCGAGCACCTGGCCTCGCTCGGGCAGGTGCTCGTCCGGCGCGCGGACTACCTCGAGGTGCTGGCGGCGCTGCGCGACCGGCCGGCCCGGCTGGCCCCCGAGCGGCGACCGGTCGCTCGGCTCGTCCCCGGCTAGCAGGTCCGCCAGAGCAGGACCAGGCCGCGGTCGTCGTTGGCGGCGCCGGCGACCCGGCCGACCAGCACGTCGGCGCCGTGCTCGAAGCCCCGCGTCACCAGCCGCTCCGCCTCGCCGAGCAGCTTGTCGATGCCGACCGACAGGTCGCGGCCGGCCACCTCGATGAGCCCGTCGGTGTAGAGCAGCAGCGCGTCGCCGCGGTCCAGCCGACCCTGCTCCGGGACGTACGACACGTCCGGCACGAGCCCCAGCGCGAAGCCCTCCGCGCCCAGCAGCGACCACCGGCCGCTGCCCGCGTCGAAGTGCGCCACCGGCGGGTGGCCCGCGGACTCGACGGTGTAGGCGCCGGAGTGCAGGTCCAGCACGAGGTGCACCGCGGTGGCGAAGCCCTCGTCCCACTCCTGCCGGTCGAGGTAGCGGTTCGCGGCCGGCAGGAAGTCCTCCGGGCGAAGCGACCCCAGCAGCCCTCCCAGGGCCCCGGACAGCAGCAGGGCCCGCGTGGCGGCCTCGATGCCCTTGCCGGACACGTCGACCAGCGCGAGCTCGAGGGTGCTGCCCCCGCCGGTGACCGAGCTGACGAGGAAGTCCCCGGCGAACGGCGCGCCACCCGCGGGCCGCACCACCACGTCGCCGCGCCAGCCGTCCGGCAGCGGGGGCAGCTGCCCCTGCTGCTCCAGCCGCTCGCGCAGCTCGAGCAGCAGGACGTCCCCGGTGGCCCCGGCCAGGCCGGTCTCGTCGCGACTGCGCGCGAACTCGTACGCCACGACTGCGGTCACCAGCACGACGACCATCGAGCCCGGCCGCACGCTCATCAGGCCTCGCGCGGCGAGGTCGTAGGCGATCGACACCGCGACTGCGACGAGCAGTCGGCGCATCGGCCGCCGGCGGAGCAGCAGCGCACCGCCGAGCAGCGGCAGCACCTGCGCGGAGGTCGGCACGTACGCCAGCCCGAAGACCTCGCTGCCGGGGATCGCCAGCAGCGACAGCACGACCAGCACCGGCAGGGCCACGCGCTCCGGAGGCGGCGAGGTGCGCAGCCGGTGGACCGCCCGCGGCAGGGCCAGCACGACCGCCCGGACGGGGCGGGGCACGCGCGCTGCCGGTGGCGTCATCGAGGCGGAGGCTAGCGTCCGGAAAGCGGGCGACGCGCGGGGCGTCGGACGACATGATCCGGCCATGGCTCCCACCGTCCGCACCCTGCAGCCCGCCGAGATGGCGGGGGCGCTCGACGTCCTCGAGACCGCCTTCGGCGGCACGCCCCACCCGGAGGACGTGGTGCACGAGCTGGCGGTCGCCGATCCGGACCGGACGTACGGCGCGGTCGTCGACGAGGCGGTCGTCGGCACCGCCGGCTCGTTCGACCTGCGGATGGCGGTGCCCGGCGCGGTGCTGCCGGTGGCCGGCGTGACCTGGGTCGGGGTGCTCCCGACGCACCGGCGCCAGGGCGTGCTCAACGCGATGATGGACCGCCAGCTCGCCGACCTGCACGACGAGGGCAAGGCGGTCGCGGCGCTGTGGGCGACCGAGGCCGGCATCTACGGACGGTTCGGGTACGCGACGGCGGCTTGGCTGCTCAACCTCACGCTGCCGCGCGGCGCGGCGTTCCGCTCCCCGGTGCCGGCGGGCGGCCTGCGGATGACCGCTCCTGACGCCCCCGAGGTGCGCGCGGTCTACGCGGAGGTGGCGGCCCGCACCCCCGGCTGGCCTGAGCGCGACGACGCCTGGTGGGCCTACCGCGTCCAGGACCCGGAGCACCGGCGCGGCGGCGCCAGCCCGCTGCAGTGCGTGGTCACCGACGGCGGCTACGCCCTCTACGCCACGGTCAGCACCTGGCAGGACGGCCTGCCGGTCGGCGTCGTCCGCGTGCGCGAGGCCGTGGCCGCGACGCCTGCCGCGGCGGCGCGGCTGTGGCGGCACCTGCTCGACCTCGACCTGGTGAAGGAGGTGCAGGCCTTCGCCGTGGGCACCGACGACGTGCTCGTCCACGCCCTGCTCGCCGAGCCGCGTGCCGCCCGCGCCTCCTTGCGCGACTGCCTGCACGTGCGCCTCGTCGACCTCCCGGCGGCGCTCGCCGCGCGCCGCTACGCCACGGACGTCGACGTGGTGCTCGAGGTCGACGACCCGCGGTGCCCGTGGAACAGCGGCCGGTGGCGGCTCACCGGCGGGCGCGACGGCGCGGCCTGCTCCGCCACCTCGGACGCGCCCGACCTGGTGGTCACGCCGCAGGACCTGGCGGCCGCCTACCTCGGCGGCACCCCCCTGCGCAGCCGTCCCGTCGACGAGCGCGTCCCGGGTGCGCTGGCCCGCGCGTCGACGGCGTTCGGCCCGGTCGACGCCGCCCCGTGGTGCCCCCAGGTGTTCTGACCGGGAACGGATGCTTGCGGCGGCAAGTTGCTGTGCTCATGGAGCAGCCACCGGTCCGTCGCACGGGTCCGTCGTCGTGCGGCTGAGGCCGGTCCGCCACGGGCTGCCCGAGGACGCCGAGGCGATCGTCGCGCGCCACCTGGCGGTCTGGCCGCTGCTGACGGAGGTCGAGCAGCAGCGGCTGCTCGAGATCACCGACCGGCTGCTGTCGCGCAAGCGCTGGGAGGCCGCCCGCGGCTTCGCGCTCGACGACACGGTGCGCGTCGTCGTCGCCGCGCAGGCCGCGCTGCTCGTGCTGGAGCTGCCGGAGGACCACTACCGGCTGGTCAGCGGCATCGTGGTCCACCCCAGCACGCTGGAGGTCGCCGGCTCCTGGCCCGGCCCGGTCGCCGGGACCATCGCGGCGGACCGGATGACCGTGCTCGGGCTCGCGCAGAGCGGCCGCGGGCCGGTCGTCCTCGCCTGGGACCAGGCGCTGGCCGGCGCCCACCGGCAGGTGCCCGGCCACAACGTGGTGCTGCACGAGTTCGCGCACAAGCTCGACATGCTCGACGGCACCGTGGACGGCACGCCGGTCCTGCCGAGGGCCGTGCACGCGGACTGGGTGCGCGTGTGCAGCGAGGTCTACGACGACCTCGTCGCGGGCCGGCCGCGCCCGCCGATGCGCTGGTACGGCGCGACCAACCCCGGCGAGTTCTTCGCCGTCGCGACGGAGGTCTTCTTCGACCAGCCGCTCGCGCTGCAGGCCGGCGAGCCGGAGCTGTACGAGGTGCTGGCCGGCTTCTACCGGCAGGACACCGCGAGCCGCGAGCCGCAGCCGGTCGTCGACTACGCCGGCTGGCAGACCGGGCACCAGTAGAGGTTGCGCCCGACCATCACCTCGGTCCGCACCTCGGCGCCGCAGCGCCGGCACTCCTGGCCGTGCCGCCGGTAGACGTAGCAGCGGTCCGCCGCGCGCGCCGGCCCCGAGCGGCGGTCGCGGTCCTCGCGCTCGGTCGTGACGATGTGGCCCTGCCGCACCCCGGCGCGCAGCAGCACCCTCAGGTCCTCCCACATGCCGTCCCAGATCCGCTCGGGCACCTCGCGTCCGGGGCGGAAGGGCGACAGCCCTGCGCGGTAGAGCACCTCGGCCCGGTAGACGTTGCCGACGCCGGCGAGCACCGACTGGTCCATCAGCAGCGCGCCGATGGCGACCTTGCTGCCCGAGACCTTCTTCCAGGCAGGCGCCGGGTCCGACCTCTTGTGCAGCGGGTCGGGTCCGAGCCGGGCCAGCACCCGGTCGCGGTCCTCCGGCGTGAACAGCTCGCAGGCCGTCGGCCCGCGCAGGTCGAGCCAGTGCTCGTCGCTGGTCAGCCGCAGCCGCAGCGCGCCCTTCGGCACCGGTGCCGGGTGCACGCCGTGCACCCAGCTGCCGTACAGCCCGAGGTGGACGTGCAGCAGCACGTCGCCCTCGAACTCGTAGAACAGGTGCTTGCCGTACGGGTGGACGCGCTCGACCACCCGCTCGTCGAGGACCTCCGCCCCGGCGGCGAACCGCCCCTGCGGGCTGGACGCCCGGACGGAGCGGCCGACGAGCAGCGGCGTGTGGTCGCGGGCGAGCCGGTGGATCGTGTGCCCCTCGGGCAAGGGGGCACCTCCTCGTGCAGCGGGGTCCTGGAGCGGGGTCCTGGAGAGGGGTCCTAGAGAGGGGGCAGCGCGCCGGTCGTCTCGTACGCGCTGAGCATGGCGATCCGCCGCGTGTGCCGCTCGTCGTCGCTGTAGGGCGTGCCCAGGAACGCCTCGAGGATGCCCAGCGCCGTCGCCTCGTCGTGCATGCGGGCGCCCATGCTCACGACGTTCGCGTCGTTGTGCTGGCGCCCGAGCTCGGCCGTCTCGACGCTCCACGCCAGCGCGCAGCGCACGCCCGCGACCTTGTTCGCCGCGATGGCCTCGCCGTTGCCGGAACCACCCAGGACGACGCCGAGGCTGCCCGGGTCGCCGGCGACGCCCTGCGCGGCACGCAGGACGTACGGCGGGTAGTCGTCGGTGGCGACGTACTCCGCCGGGCCGTGGTCGACGGGCTCGTGCCCGAGGTCGGTGAGCCGGCGGGCGACGGCCTGCTTGAGCTCGAAGCCGGCGTGGTCGGAACCCAGGTGCACGCGCATGTGCTGCAGTGTCCCGCATGGCCGTGCTCGGAGTGGACGGCTGCCCCGGCGGCTGGGTCGGCGCGCTGCTCGACGACGGCGGGATCACCTGGCACGTCGGCGACTTCGCCGCCATGCTGGCCCTCGGCGCGGACGCGCTGGCCGTCGACATCCCGATAGGCCTGCCCGACGGACCCGCCCGCCGCGCCGCCGACGTGGAGGCCCGCGCCCTGCTCGGGGCTCAGCGCTCGTCGGTCTTCTTCGTGCCGCCGCGCGTCGTGCTCGAGGCTGGCTCGCAGCCCGAGGCCACCCTGCTCTCCCGCGCCGCCGGCTCGGTCGGCGTGAGCATCCAGACGTTCCACATCCTCGACAAGGTCGCGGAGGTCGACGCCCACGTCCGGGCCGGCGCCCCCGTCGTCGAGTGCCACCCCGAGGTCACCTTCAGGACGATGTGCGGCCACCCCCTCCCCCCCAAGCGCAAGAAGGAAGGCCGAGCAGCCCGCCTCGCCGTCCTGCGGCAGTGGCTCCCGCACCTCACCCTGCCCGACCCCCGACCGGGCCGAGCCCAGTGGGACGACCTCCTCGACGCCGCCGCCTGCGCCTGGACCGCCCAGCGCTGGCTCCGAGGCCAGGCGCAGACCCTGGGGAACGAGCGCGACGAGCTGGGTGTCCCCATGCGGATCGTGTTCTAGGCCATGACGAGAGCCCCGGAAGACGTGCCGCGGCGGAAGCGGCTGGTGCAGCAGGGCTGTCGCGAAGGACCGTAGAAGGACCGAGCGCAGCGAGGTCCCAGGTCCGAGCGGCAGGGCTGCGGAGACAGCCGCGACCTAGAGCTGCAGGGACTTCACCTCGAGGAACTCCTCCAAGCCGTACTCCCCGAGCTCGCGCCCGTTCCCGCTCTGCTTGTACCCCCCGAACGGCGCCAGCGGGTTGAACCGCCCGCCGTTCACGTCCACCATCCCGGTCCGCATCCGCCGCGCCACGGCAACGGCCCGCTCCTGGTCGCCGCCGAACACCCCGCCGGCCAGGCCGTACGGCGTCCCGTTGGCGATGTCGACGGCCTCGTCCTCCGTCTCGTACGGGATGACGGCGAGGACCGGTCCGAAGACCTCCTCCTGCTCGACCTTGCTGCCGGGCGTGACGCCACCCAGGACGGTGGGCTTCACGTAGAAGCCCTTGTCCAGGCCCTCTGGCCGCTCAGGCCCGCCGACGACGACGGTGGCGCCGGCCGCGACGGCCTCCTCGATGTAGCCGAGGACCTTCTTGTACTGGTTGGCGTTGGCGAGCGGCCCGATGCGGGTGCCCTCGTCGGTCGGGGCGCCGACGGGGTACTTCGCCGCGGCGTCGCGGATGAGCGAGAGCGCCTCGTCGTACTGCGCGGCCGGGACGAGCATCCGGGTCCAGGCCGTGCAGGTCTGGCCGCCGTTGATGAAGCAGTTGGCCAGGCCGACCTTGACGGCCTTGCCGAGGTCGGCGTCGTCGAGCACGACGAAGGCGCTCTTGCCGCCCAGCTCGAGCGAGACCTTCTTGACCGTCTCGGCGGCGACCGCCATGACGCGCTTGCCGGCCTGGGTGGAGCCGGTGAACGAGACCATGTCGACGTCCGCGTGAGCGGCGAGAGCCTCGCCGACCACCGGGCCGAGGCCGGTCACGAGGTTGAAGACGCCGTCCGGCAGGCCGACCTGCTCGAAGACCTCGGCGAGGGCGTACGCCGACAGCGGCGCGACCTCCGAGGGCTTGAGGACGACGGTGCAGCCGGCGGCGAGTGCGGCGGCGACCTTCGCGACGACCTGGTGCAGCGGGTAGTTCCACGGCGTGATCGCGCCGACGACGCCGATCGCCTCCTTGACGACCAGGGAGTTGGCGATCTGCTCCTCGAACGCGTAGTCGGCGAGGATCTGCGCGTAGGACCGCAGCACCCGCACCGGGTTGCCGACCTGCACGGCCCTGCTGAACGAGAGCGGCGTCCCCATCTCGGTGGAGATCAGCAGTGCGACCTCGTCGGTGCGGGCCTCGAGCGCGTCCGCGGCCGCCGACAGCAGCTCGGCGCGGGCCGACGGCGTGCTGGTGGACCAGGCGGCGAAGGCGCGGCGGGCCGCGGCGACGGCGCGGTCGACGTCCTGCTCGGTGCCGGCCGGCACCGAGGCGACCTGCTCCTCCGTCGAGGGGTCGATGACGGCGATCGGCTCGCGACCCTCGGCCGGGACCCACTGGCCGTCGACGAAGAACGTGGTCTTGTCCTGCACTGCTGCTCCCGGGGGTGCTCGTGGCGTGTGCCGAGGCTACGTCCGGGTGGTCAGTCGAACTGCGGACCCTCCGTGCGGGTGCGCTTGAGCTCGTAGAAGTGCGGGAAGCCGGCGAGCAGCCGCGCGCCGTCCCACACCTTGCCGGCCTCCTCGCCGCGCGGGATGCGCGACAGCACCGGACCGAAGAACGCGACGCCGTCCACGTGGATGACCGGCGTGCCGACGTCCATGCCGACCGGGTCCATGCCGCGGTGGTGGTCCGCCTTGAGCGCCTCGTCGTACGACGCGTCCTCGGCCGCGGCCGCCAGCTCCTTCGGGAGACCGGCCGCCTCCAGCGCGCTCTCGTGCAGCGACGGGTCGGACAGCTCCACCTTCTGGTGGTGGAGGCGCTCGCCGTAGGCCGTGTAGAGCGGCAGCAGGTCGTGACCGGCCTGACGCGCGGCCGTGCAGACGCGCACCGGCCCCCAGCCGAGCCGCATCATCTCGAGGTACTGCTCCGGCAGGTCCCGGCCCTCGTTGAGGACAGCCAGGCTCATGACGTTCCACGTCGTGCGCACGGGGCGGACCTTCTCGACCTCCAGCACCCAGCGGGAGGTGATCCACGCCCAGGGGCACAGCGGGTCGAACCAGAAGTCGATCTGCGTCGTCTCGTCAGCCATGGCATGACTCTTGCACGCGCAAGCGGTCGGTGGCCGTCCGCGCCCGCGCTGCGTGGGAGACTGGGCCGTGTGACCACACCGAACAACCTCACCCGCGACGAGGCGGCCGAGCGGGCCCGCCTCCTGACCGTCGCCTCGTACGACGTCGAGCTGGACCTGACCGACGGCGCGGGCGCTCCCGGGGAGGGCACGTTCGGCACCACCTCGACGATCCGCTTCAGCTGCGCGGAGCCGGGCGCCACCACGCACCTGGACCTGACGGCCCCGTCGGTCGAGCAGGTCCTGCTCAACGGCGAGGTGGTCGACGCGCCGTTCGACGGCAACCGGATCACGCTGTCCGGGCTGGCTGCGGACAACCGGCTGGTCGTGCGCGCCCGCGGCGCCTACATGCGCACCGGCGAGGGCCTGCACCGCTTCGTGGACCCGGTCGACGGCTCGGTCTACCTCTACACGCAGTTCGAGACCTTCGACGCGCACCGCATGTACGCGTGCTTCGACCAGCCCGACCTCAAGGCGACGTTCCGCCTCGCTGTGCAGGCGCCCGAGGACTGGGTCGTCGTCAGCAACGGCGAGAGCAGCCGCGAGGGCGGCCGCTGGACCTTCGCCGAGACGCCGCGCATGTCGACCTACATCACCGCGCTGGTCGCCGGTCCGTACTCCTCGGTGCACGACGAGCACGACGGCATCCCGCTCGGCATCTACTGCCGGCGCTCGCTGTTCGAGCACCTCGACCCCGAGGACCTGTTCACGGTCACCAAGCAGGGCTTCGACTTCTACCACCGGGTCTTCGGCTACCGGTACCCGTTCGGCAAGTACGACCAGCTGTTCGTCCCGGAGTTCAACGCCGGGGCGATGGAGAACGCCGGCGCCGTCACCTTCCTCGAGGACTACGTCTTCCGGTCCAAGGTGACCGACGCGGCGTACGAGCGTCGCGCCGAGACGGTGCTGCACGAGATGGCGCACATGTGGTTCGGCGACCTCGTCACCATGCGCTGGTGGGACGACCTGTGGCTCAACGAGTCCTTCGCCACCTACATGTCGGTGCTCTGCCAGGTCGAGGCGACCAGGTACGTCCGCGGCTGGACGACCTTCGCCAACACCGAGAAGACGTGGGCCTACCGGCAGGACCAGCTCCCCTCGACGCACCCGATCGCCGCGGACATCGCCGACATCGACGCGGTGAAGGTCAACTTCGACGGGATCACCTACGCCAAGGGCGCTTCGGTGCTCAAGCAGCTCGTCGCGTGGGTCGGGCAGGACGCGTTCCTGTCGGCGCTGTCCAGCTACTTCCAGGCGCACGAGTACGACAACACGGTGCTCGCCGACCTGCTCGGTGCGCTGGAGCGCTCCAGCGGCCGCGACCTCTCGGACTGGTCGGCGGAGTGGCTCGAGACGGCCGGAGTGAACACGCTGCGCGCCTCCTTCGAGACCGACGGCGACGGCGTCCTCACGGCCTTCTCGGTGCTGCAGGAGGCGCCCGAGCAGTGGCCCACGCTGCGCTCGCACCGCGTCGCGGTCGGCTTCTACGACCTCGTCGACGGGCAGCTGGTCCGCACGCACCGCGAGGAGCTGGACGTCGTCGGCGCCAAGACCGAGGTGCCCGCGCTGGTCGGCCGCCGGCAGCCCGACCTCGTGCTGGTCAACGACGATGACCTCACCTACGCCAAGATCCGCCTCGACGAGCGGTCGCTGCAGACGCTGACCGCGCACGTCGGCGACTTCGCCGAGTCGCTCCCCCGCGCGCTGTGCTGGTCGGCCGCGTGGGACATGTGCCGCGACGCCGAGGTGCCGGCCCGCGACTACCTCGCCACGGTGCTGAACGGCATCGGCCGCGAGAGCGACATCGGCGTCGTCCAGTCGCTGCTGCGCCAGGCGCAGTCCGCGGTCACCCTGTTCGCCGATCCCGCGTGGGCGCCGACCGGACGGGCGCTGCTCGCCGACGCGGCCGCCGCGGCCGTGCAGGCGGCCGAGCCGGGCAGCGACCTGCAGCTGGCCTGGGTACGCGCGCTCGGGGCCGTGGCGAGCTCCGACGAGCACGTCGCCCTGCTGCGCGGCCTGCTGGACGGCTCGACCAGCCGTCCCGGGCCTCACCGTCGACACCGACCTGCGCTGGCACCTGCTGCACCGGCTGGTCGTGCTCGGCCGGGCCGGCGACGCCGAGGTCGACGCCGAGCTGGCGAGCGACGCGACCGCCGCGGGCGAGCGGCACGCCGCCGCGGCCCGCGCCGCCCGGCCGACCGAGGCCGCGAAGGACGACGCGTGGCGGCTGGCCGTGGAGGACGAGAGCATCCCGAACGCCGTGCAGGGCGCGGTCATCGGCGGCTTCTGGTCGGCCGACCAGCTGCCGCTGCTGGAGCGCTTCGTCGAGCCGTACTTCGACGTGATCGGCCGCGTCTGGGAGCAGCGCCCGGGCGAGATGGCGCAGAACGTCGTGGTCGGCCTCTACCCGTCACTGCTCGTCTCCCCGACCGTGGTGGAGCGGACCGACGCCTACCTCGCCGCGCAAGACGTGCCGCCGGCGCTGAAGCGGCTGCTGCTCGAGGGTCGCGACGGCGTGGTGCGCTCGCTGCGGGCGCGCGAGCGGGACACCGCCGCCGGCTGACCAGCCTGCTTACGACGAGGGGCCCGCGCCGACCGGCGCGGGCCCCTCGTCGTGATGACGGTGCGGCTAGTGGACGCCGGCGGTGCCGTGCGCGGGCGCGCTGCGCACGGCGAGCTCGCCGCGCTTGGCGTCGGCGGCGCTGATCGCGCTGCGCCGGCCGGCGGCGTCGGCGATCTGGCGGACGGCGTCGACGATGCCGCCGACGAGGTCGCCGCCGCGGAAGGCGCTGGTCATCGAGAGGACGGCGAGGGCGCTGACGCGGTCCGGGACGCGACGGCGGACGGTCGGGCCGGTGACGACCTCGACGCGGCGCTGGCCGGGCGCGACGACGAGCAGCACCGCGGACGGGCTGCGCTCGCCGAGCGCGGCGTGCAGCCGCTCGGAGGCGGCGCGGAACTGCGACGGGTCGTCGAGCTCGAGGTCGCCGACGAGCACGGACAGGTCGAGGCCGTTCTCGGTGCGGGCGCGCTCGACGGCCGCCTCGATGCGCTCCTGCTGACGCGGGTCGAGCCCGTCACCAGTCGCCACTTGCGCCACCCCTCACAAGGTCTCCGGTCTGGGCGTGCTCCACGGCGGCCGCGGGGTCCGGCGGGCCGCCGAACCACAGCGGGGCCGCCGTCCATCCGCGGCCGGGCCGGTATCGGCTGGCGCGGACCATGCCCGGCAACCACACGAGCGCGGCCACCGTCAGCAGGATCGCGGCCGGGATGAGGAAGTAGATGGCCAGCCCCTCGAGCAGCGAGATCGGGTCGGCCGGCGCGGTGCCGTCCTGGTAGCCCAGGCTGTTCGTGCGGGCGGGATCGTCGCCCCCGCAGGCCGTCAGCAGGGCGGCGGCCGCACCGGCCGTGAGGCAGGCGCGCAGTCGTCGGTTGCTCACAGGCTCCTCGCAGGACGTACGGGCGGTCTGACGCTGTGGAGGCTATCGAACCGGCCGGGTGCCGTCCGACAGCAGGGCGGCCAGCCGTCGCACGCCGTCGGAGGCCAGCAGCTCCTCGAGGCCCAGCGGCCGGCCGGAGCCGTCGGCGACGGGCAGCCGCCAGTTCGGGTACTCGTCGACGGTGCCCGGCAGGTTGGGCTGGCGCAGGTCGCCGACGGCGTCGCCGAAGGCCGCCAGCACCAGGCGGCAGGGCGACGCGGTGAGCAGGGCGTGCATGGCCAGCGGGACGTCGCCGCCGCACTCCTCCAGCAGGCCGGTCGACTGCAGCACCCGCCGGACGGCCTTCTGCTCGCCGCGGACCTTCTCCTGCTCCTGCTCGACCGGGACGCCGAGCTGGCCGAGCTCGGCGCGCACCCGCACCTGCTCGCCGGCCAGGAAGCCGGCGGCGGTCGGCAGGTCGTGCGTCGTGACGCTGGCCAGCGCGAGCGGCCGCCAGCGGTCCGGGGGCACGACGGAGCCGTCGTCCTCGGTCTCGAACCACAGCACCGCGCTGCCGAGCACGCCGGTGGCGTCCAGCGCCTCGCGCACCCGGTCCTCGACGGTCCCGAGGTCCTCGCCCACGACGAGAGCGCCGGCGCGGGAGGCCTCCAGCGCGAGGACGCCGAGCAGGGCGTCCGCGTCGTAGGACACGTAGGTGCCCTCGGCGGCGCTGGAGCCGGACGGCACCCACCACAGGCGGAACAGCCCCATGACGTGGTCGATGCGCAGCCCGCCGGCGTGGCGGAGGAGTGCCCCGTACGACGTCGCGGAACGGCAGGTAGCCGCTCTCCGCCAAGCGGTCCGGGCGCCACGGCGGCAGCCCCCAGTCCTGCCCCTGCTGGTTGAACGAGTCCGGCGGGGCGCCGACGGTCGTGCCGAGCGCGAGCGCGTCCTGCAGCGCCCAGGCGTCCGCTCCTCCCGCGTCCACCCCGACGGCGAGGTCGTGGATGACGAGCAGGCCCTGGACGGCGGCCAGCTGCTCGTCGACGAGCAGCTGGACCCAGCACCAGAAGGCGATCCGCTCGGCCGGGACGGCTGCCCCGGCGGTGCGCGGCCGCCGGAGCTCGGCCGGCCACTGCTGCCAGTCCGGCCCGTGCTGCTCGGCCAGCGCGCAGAACAGCGCGAACTCCTCCAGCGACGGACCCTGCTGCCGGCGCCACTCTGCCAGGTCCTCCTCCCGGTGCAGCGGCCACAGCAGCTCCAGCGCGGCGAGCTTGGCCCGCCACACCGGGTCGCGCGGGATCCGGTCCGCCTCCGCGACGGGGCGCAGCGCGTCGACGGCGGCGCGGACGTCGTCGGGCGCCGCGGCGTACTCCGGGACGTCCTCGACGTGGAGGTAGACGGCGGAGCGGAAGCGGCGGCTCGACGGGCTGTACGGCGAGGGGTTGATCGGCACGACGGGCGTCTCGGCGTGCAGCGGGTTGAGCAGCACGGCGCCCGCCCCGTCGGCGACGGCGCGCTCGACCACGGTCCGCAGGTCGGCGTAGTCGCCCATGGCCCACGACTGCTCGCTGCGCAGGCTGTAGAGCTGGACCATCCAGCCCCAGGCGCGGTCCAGCCCCCCGGGCAGCGCGATGCGCGCCGGTGCCACGCAGAGCACCGAGGTCGAGGTGGCGCCACCGGCGGTGGCGACCAGCTCGTGCCAGCCGAGCGGCAGGCCGGTCAGCGGCACGGGCCGGCGGACCAGGGTGCCGCGGCGCGCGGCGACCACGCCGGGGACGTCGAGCCGGCGCGTGCCGCCGTCCTCGAGCCGGACCTCCAGCAGGACGTCGGCGTCCTCCTCCACGTGCAGGGCGACCTCGCCGGAGCCGCGCAGGACGACGGACGGCGGCAGCAGCCGCGACCACGGCGCCGCCTCCACGTCGGCCAGCGCGGCGGCGACGAGCTCCGGCGTCGAGGCGTCGACGTCGAGCGCCGCCAGCGCGCCGGCGACCGCCGGGTCCGACACCTGCACCGGCGTGCCGGACCAGTCGTCGTAGGTGGTGGCGACGCCGTGCGCGCGCGCGAGCTGCTCCAGTTCGGGGGTCACGGCCGACCCCTGCCCCCGCGCGGCGCGTTCACCACATCGCGGGGCGGGACCACCCGAGCGGCGCTCGAGCGCGGACAGGTCGTCCAGCGAGGCCATGACGGGAAAGTGGCGTGACCGGCCCGCCCGCCTCCCCTACCGTCGGAGCCGTGAGCGACACCTCCCCCCGCCGCGGTCCCGCCTCGTGGTGGCTGCTGGTCCTGGCGACCCTCGTGACCGCCCTGCCGGTCGGGAACGCCGTGCTGTCCGCCCTGCGCGCCTCCGGCGTCCTGGGCGTCGAGGTCGACCCCGCCGAGGGCGGCGCGGGCGCGTTCGGCTTCTTCGACGAGCAGGGGCTGCGGATCGCCGAGGGCATCAGCCTGCTCGTGACCCTGCCGGTCGCGATCGCGTGCCTGGTCGTGCTCGTCGGCCTGTTCGGCCAGCGCGAGTGGGCCCGCGAGGGAGCGCTCGGCGTCTTCGGGCTGGGCGGCCTGCTGCTGCTGGTCTTCTCGCTGAACGGCCTCACCACCGACCCGCCCGGCGAGCACGCCGGCCTCGGCGTCGCCGGGTCGCTGCTCGTCCTGAGCGTTGCGGCGCTCGCGCTGTCGCCCGGCGTGCGGCGGGACTTCGAGCGGCGGGTCATCGCCCAGCAGGTGCGCGAGCGGGAGGCCGCCACTGCGGCCCGGCGCGCCCGCCTCGGCAGCTAGCCGGGCTGCCGCCGGCCCCGATCGGCTACGCCGGCTCCTCGAGCTGCTCCGGCAGCACGCCGTCCAGGTACGGCGCCCAGCGCGGGTCCATCCGCCGCGCCCCCACCACCCGCCAGGCGGCGCCGGTCGGCGCCCGCGGGGAGGTGCGCAGCCGCCAGCCGAGCTCGGCGATCCCGCGGTCGGCCTTGACGTGGTTGCAGCGGCCGCAGGCCGACACGACGTTCTCCCAGGCGTGCGCGCCGCCGCGGCTCTTCGGGACGACGTGGTCCAGCGACGTGGCCGGCGCGCCGCAGTAGACGCAGCGGCCGCCGTCGCGGGCGAAGACCGCCTTGCGCGTCAGCGGGACCGTCGGGCGGTACGGCACCTTCACGAAGCGGGACAGCCGCACGACGGCCGGCACCGGCAGGTCCGTGCGCGCGCTGTGCAGCACCCCGTCCCCGTCGGCCACCGGCACCGCCTTGGCGGTGAGCACGAGGACCGCGGCCCGGCGGCCGGACACGACGCACAGGGGCTCGTAGGTCGCGTTCAGCACCAGCGCCGAGCTCTCCGTACCGGCCATGCGGTCCTCCTCCGCACCGAGCATGACCGACGCGGCCGAGATGCGCCACGACGCAGCGGGCGACACCCTCGACGGGTGGACCTCCTGCTCCAGGCGCACGCGCTGGCGACGGCTGCCCTGGCCGGCCTGGTCTGGGTCGTGCAGCTGCTCGTCTACCCGGCGTTCCGCACCGTCGGGCCGACCCCCGCGTGGGCGGAGCACCACCGGGCGCACAGCGCGCTCATCACCCGGCTGGTCGCGCTGCCGTGGCTGGTCCAGGGCGGCACGCTGGCCGTCCTGCTGCTGCGCGACCCCGGCCCGCTGCTGCTGCTCACCGGCGCGCTCGCGGCGCACGACCGTCGCGGTGACCGTCCTGGTCAGCGTTCCGCTGCACGTACGGCTCGGGCAGGGGTACGACGAGGCGACAGCGGTACGGCTGATCCGCACGAACTGGCTGCGCACGGCGGCGTGGACCGCGGGCTCGGTCTGCGCGGCGGTGCTCGCCGGCTCCTAGGGTCGAGCGCATGCGCTACCCGCCCGCTCCGCGCCTCGACCTCGTCGACGTCCTGCACGGCCACGAGGTCGCCGACCCCTACCGCTGGCTGGAGGACGCGCAGGCGCCGGAGGCGCGCGAGTGGTCGACGGCGCAGCAGCGGCTCGCGCGCGAGCACCTCGACGCGCTGCCCGGCCGGGACCGGCTGGAGCAGCGGCTGACCGGGCTGCTCGCGACCGGCTCGGTGGGTGCGCCGGCCTGGCGCGCCGGGCGGCCGTTCTGGACGCGCCGGCAGCCGGGGCAGGAGCACGCGGTGCTGCTCACCCGCGACCCGGACGGCGGCGAGCGGGTGCTGGTCGACCCGGCCGCGGTCGACCCGTCGGGCGCCACGACGCTCGACTCATGGGCGCCGTCGAAGGAGGGCACCCGGCTGGCGTACCAGCTCTCCAGCGGCGGCGACGAGGAGTCGCTGCTGCACGTGCTGGACGTCGAGACGGGCGAGGCGCTGGACGGCCCGATCGACCGCTGCCGCTACTCGCCGGTGGCGTGGGTGCCGGGCGGCGAGCACTTCTACTACGTGCGGCGGCTCCCGCCGGAGGCCGTGCCGGCGGGCGAGGAGCAGTTCCACCGGCGGGTGTGGCGGCACGTCGTCGGCACCTCCCCCGACGAGGACGGCCTCGTCTGGGGCGAGGACCTGGACCCGACGAGCTACTACGGCTGCTCGGTCTCGCGCGACGGCCGCTGGCTGGTGCTGTCCGCGAGCGCCGGCACCGCCCCGCGCGACGACGTGTGGCTGCTCGACCTGGCCGCCGGCGGCGCACCGGCCGAGGTGCAGGTCGGCGTCGACGCCCGCTGCTCCGCGCACGTCGACCACGACGGCCGGCTGTGGCTGCTCACCGACCGGGACGCGCCGCGCGGCCGGCTCTGCGTCGCCGACCCCGCGCGGCCGCAGGAGTGGGAGACGGTGCTGCCGGAGGACCCGGAGGCGGTGCTCGAGGACTGGGCGCTGCTCGACGACGGGGTGGTCGCCGCGCTGCGCAGCCGGCACGCGCTGTCCGAGCTCACCATCGGCGACGCGGTCGTGCAGCTCCCGGGACCGGGGAGCGCCGCGGGGCTGTCCGCCGAGCCGCACGGCGGGACCCGCGTCTGGCTCCCGTGGACCGGGGCGACGACGCCGTCGCAGGTGCTCGTCGTGGAGGACGGCGTCGCGCGCGTGTGGGAGGACTCCCCCGGCGACGTGCAGCTGGGCGCGGTCGTGGCGAGCCTGCTCGAGTACCGCTCGTACGACGGCACGCTGGTCCGCGCGCAGGTGCTCTCGCCGACGGGTACGCCCGACCGCCCTCGCCCGACGGTGCTCTACGGCTACGGCGGCTTCGGCGTGCCGCTCACCCCCGCCTGGACCGCGAGCGCGCTGGCGTGGGTCGAGGCGGGCGGCGTGTGGGTCGTCGCCAACCTGCGGGGCGGCACGGAGGAGGGCGAGCAGTGGCACCGCGCCGGGATGCGCGAGCACAAGCAGAACGTGTTCGACGACTTCGCCGCGTGCGCCGACCACCTGGTGCGCGAGGGCTGGACGACCCCGGAGCAGCTGGGCGTCTACGGCGGCAGCAACGGCGGCCTGCTCGTCGGCGCCGCGCTCACCCAGCGGCCGGACGCGTACGCCGCCGTCGTCTGCAGCGCGCCGCTGCTCGACATGGTGCGGTACGAGCTGTTCGGCCTCGGGCGCACCTGGAACGACGAGTACGGCACCGCGGCTGATCCCACCGAGCTCGGCTGGCTGCTGTCGTACTCGCCGTACCACCAGGTCCGCGACCAGACCTCCTACCCCGCGGTGCTCTTCACGGTGTTCGACGGCGACAGCCGCGTCGACCCGCTGCACGGCCGCAAGCTGTGCGCGGCGCTGCAGCACGCGACGACCTCGGAGCGCCCGGTGCTGCTGCGGGCGGAGGCCGACGTGGGCCACGGTGCCCGCGCCGTCAGTCGCACCGTGGGGCTCTCGGTCGACACGCTGTCCTTCCTCGCCGCCCACACCGGACTGGAGCTCTGACGTGCGGGACTTCCTCTCCGACAACGCCTCCACGGTCGAGACGGCCTGGCACGTGCTCGCGATCGTCGCGCTCGCCCTCGTGCTGCGCTGGGTCCTGCACCGGGCGATCACCAAGGTCATCAGCGAGGCCGTCGAGAGCACCGTCCCGGTGACGATCCGACCGTTGCGCGGCAAGGGCGAGTCGACCGTGCAGGGCACGCCGCTGCTGACCGAGCGCCGCCGTCAGCGCACCGAGACGATCGGGTCGGTCCTGCGCAGCACCACCTCCGTCGTCGTCCTCACCGTCGGCACGGCGATGGCGCTCGAGGAGCTCGGCTTCGACCTCGGCCCGGTCGTGGCGAGCGCCGGCATCGTCGGCGTCGCGCTCGGCTTCGGCGCGCAGAACCTCGTGAAGGACTACCTCAACGGGATGTTCATGATCCTGGAGGACCAGTACGGCGTCGGCGACGCCGTCGACGCCGGTGAGGCCAGCGGCATCGTCGAGGCGGTCGGGCTGCGGACGACGCGGCTGCGCTCGGTCGACGGGACCGTGTGGCACATCCGCAACGGCGAGATCCTGCGCATCGGCAACATGAGCCAGGGCTGGTCGCGGGCGCTGCTCGACATCTCGGTGGCCTACGACACCGACACCGACCTCGCGGCGCGCGTCATCAAGGAGGTGGCGGACGGGGTCTGGCAGGACGAGGAGCTCGGCGGCCTGGTCCTGGAGGAGCCCGAGGTGTGGGGCGTCGAGAACCTCGGCGCCGACGGCATCGCGATCCGGCTCGTCGTGAAGACCGCGCCGCTGGAGCAGTGGAAGGTCGCCCGTGAGCTGCGCCGGCGGGTGAAGACGGCGTTCACCGACAACGGCATCGAGATCCCCTTCCCGCAGCGCTCGCTCTGGCTGCGCACGTCCCCGGACAGCGCACCCGCGGTGGTCCCGGAGGCGGATCCCGCCTCCTAGCCGCACACTCGCGGCGTGGAGGTCCTCGTCACCGGCGCGACCGGGTACATCGGCGGCCGCCTCGTGCCGCGGCTGCTCGCCGAGGGCCACCAGGTGCGCGCGATGACCCGCAGCCGCGGACGGCTGCGCGACGTCCCGTGGGCCGGGCAGGTGACCGTCGTCGAGGCGGACGCGCTCGGCGGCGACGCCCTCGACGAGGCGCTGGCCGGCGTGCAGGCCGCCTACTACCTGGTGCACTCCATCGGCGAGGGGGCCGAGTTCGAGGACGTGGACCGCCGTGCGGCCAAGGCGTTCGGCGAGGCCTGCCGGCGAGCCGGAGTCCAGCGCATCGTCTACCTCGGCGGGCTGACACCGGTCGACGAGGAGCTCTCGCCGCACCTGGCCTCCCGCGCCGAGGTCGGCCAGGTGCTGCTCGACAGCGGTGTCCCGACGGCAGTGCTGCAGGCGGCCGTCATCCTCGGCAGCGGGTCGGCGTCGTTCGAGATGCTGCGCTACCTCACCGAGCGGCTCCCGGCGATGATCACGCCGAAGTGGGTGAACAGCCGCATCCAGCCGATCGCCGTGCGCGACGTCCTGCGCTACCTCGTCGCCGCCGCGACGCTGCCGCCGGAGGTGTCCCGCCGGTTCGACATCGGCGGCCCGGAGGTGCTGACGTACCTGCAGATGATGAAGCGCTACGCCCTGGTCGCCGGGCTGCGCCGCCGGGTCATCGTGCCGGTGCCGTTCCTCACCCCGCGGCTGTCCGGCCACTGGGTCAACATCGTGACGCCGGTGCCCGCCGCGCTCGCCAAGCCGCTGGTGCGCTCGCTGGTCAACGAGGTCGTCTGCCGCGAGCAGGACATCAAGCAGCACGTCCCCGACCCGCCCGGCGGGCTGCTCGGCTTCGACGACGCGGTGCGCCTCGCGCTGCTGCGCGTCCGCGAGGCCGCCGTCGAGACCCGCTGGTCGTCGGCGAGCTGGCCCGGCGCGCCGTCCGACCCGCTGCCGAGCGACCCGGACTGGGCCGGCGGCTCGCTGTACGAGGACCTGCGCCAGCGGCAGGTCGACGCCGACCCGCGCGACCTCTGGCGCGTCATCGAGGGCATCGGCGGCGAGCACGGCTGGTACTCCTTCCCGCTCGCCTGGGCCGTGCGCGGTCTGCTCGACCGGCTGGTCGGCGGAGTCGGCCTGCGTCGCGGCCGCCGCGACCCGGACCAGCTCTACGTCGGGGAGTCGCTCGACTTCTGGCGGGTCGAGGAGATCGTCGACGGCGAGCTGCTGCGCCTGCGCGCGGAGATGAAGCTGCCCGGCGCCGCGTGGCTCGAGCTCAAGGTCGACCGTGACGAGCACGGCGGCACGCTGTTCGTGCAGCGCGCGCTGTTCCACCCGCGCGGCCTGGCGGGGCACGCCTACTGGTGGGCCGTGGCGCCGTTCCACGGGATCGTCTTCGGCGGGATGCTGGCCAACATCACGGGCGCCGCGCAGCGCGCCGGCCTGGAGCGCCGCGCCGCCTAGGCTGGTCCGCGTGACGACCCTGTACGACGCGGTCGGCGGTGAGCCGGTCTTCCGCCAGCTCGTGGACGAGTTCTACGCCGGGGTCGCGCAGGACCCGGTGCTGCGCCCGCTGTACGAGGACGACGACCTCGCCGCGGCCGCCGACCGGCTGCGCATGTTCCTCGTGCAGTACTGGGGCGGGCCCACGACGTACTCCGAGCAGCGCGGCCACCCGCGGCTGCGGATGCGGCACGTCAGCTGGAAGATCGGCGAGCGCGAGCGGGACGCCTGGCTGGCGCACATGCTCCCGGCGGTCGCCCGGCTCGACGTGCCCGAGGACGCCCGCGCGGCCATCTGGGACCACCTCGAGCGAGCCGCCCACTCGCTGGTCAACCACCCCCCGCAGGACGACAGCCTGCTGCGCTGAGTTCGGCAAAAGGACTTCGGCCGTACGCCGTCGGGCCCTACGGTGACCCCGCTGTCGAGGCTTCGGGGGATGCCATGGTCGGGCTTGCGAGGTTCGTGCTGCGCCACAAGGCGCTGGTCGCGCTGGTGTGGGTGCTCGCGATGGTCGCCGGCGGCGCCACGGCCGGGACGACCACCGAGCGGCTCAAGGTCGACTTCTCGCTGCCGGGGCAGTCGGGCTACGAGACCGAGAAGCAGATCGTCGCGACGTACGGCAGCGGCACCGACGAGGGCAGCCACCTCGTCGCGGTGACGGTCCCGGCGGGCACCACCGTGCAGGCCGAGCAGGCCGAGGTCGACGGCGTCTTCCGCGCGGTCACGGCGCAGTTCCCGCAGTACCGCCTGGCCTGGCAGGGCAACACCGGCTCGGACGACTTCGTCACCGACGACGGCCGCACGGCGTACGGCGTCCTGGTGGACCAGAAGTTCACCAGCTTCACGTTCGTGCCGGCCTTCCGCGCGGTCCAGCCGGTGCTGCAGGCGCAGGCGGAGAAGACCGGGTTCCAGGTGCGGACGACCGGCTACTTCGAGCTGTCCGAGGGCAATGCCGAGAGCGAGGGCTCGGAGCCGCCGAGCGTGCTGTCCGAGACCCTGCTCGGGGCGGCCGGCGCGCTGGTCGTGCTGCTGTTCGTGTTCGCGTCCTTCATGGCCTTCGTCCCGCTGGTCATCGCGGCGGTGTCGATCCTGTCGACGTTCCTGTGCGTGCTCGGCATGAGCTACCTGACCGACATGAGCTTCGTCGTGCAGTTCCTCATCGCGCTCGTCGGCCTCGGCGTCGCGATCGACTACTCGCTGCTCATCGTCACCCGCTGGCGTGAGGAGCGCGAGCACGGGCGCGACAACGGCGAGGCCGTCGTCGAGTCGATGCGCACCGCCGGGCACGCCGTGCTGTCCTCGGCCGCCACCGTGGCCGTCTCGCTCCTCGCGCTGATCGTCGTGCCGGTGCCCTTCCTGCGCAGCATGGGCATCGGCGGGATGCTCATCCCGGTCGTCAGCTCCGGGGTGGTGCTCACGCTGCTGCCGGCGCTGCTCGGCAGCATCGGCCCCCGCGTCGACTGGCCGCGCATCCGGCACGAGAACAGCGCGTCGCGCGCCTGGACGGCGTGGGCCCGCACGATCGGCACGCACCGCTGGGTGGCCGCCGGCCTGGGGCTGGTGCTCCTCGGCCTGCTCATCGCGCCGGTGTTCGGCATCAAGGTCGGCCAGGCGCGCACGGAGGCGCTGGCCACCCAGGGCCCCGCGGTCGAGACGCTGGCGGCGCTGCGCGAGGGCGGCGTCCCTGCCGGCATCGTCACGCCGCTCGAGGTCCTCGTACGAGGCGAGGACCCCGCCGGCGGCGCCGCCCAGGTCGTGCAGGAGGTCGCCTCCGTCGACGGCGTCGCCTTCGCGGTCGCCCCCGACGACCCGGCCTGGCGCAAGGACGGCACCGCGCTCGTCCAGGTCGTCCCGGACCGCGAGCTCGTCGACATCCAGGCCGCGAAGGTCGTCGAGCGCATCCAGGACGTCGTGCTCGACATCGACGGGGTGGAGGGCGTGGCCGGACCCGGCGCGACCGTCCTCGACTACAGCGACGCCGTCTTCAAGCGCTTCCCGCTGGTGATGGCGGTCATCGCCCTGGTCACCTTCCTGCTGCTCGTGCGGGCCTTCCGGTCGCTGCTGCTGCCGCTGAAGGCGGTGCTGCTCAACGTCCTGTCGGTGGCCGCGACGTTCGGCTTCGTGGTGCTGTTCTGGCAGCAGGGGCACGGGTCGCAGCAGGTGTTCGGCATCGCCGAGACCGGAGCGGTGACCTTCTGGCTGCCGGTCCTGATCTTCGCGTTCCTGTTCGGCCTGTCGATGGACTACGAGGTCTTCATCCTGTCGCGCATGCGCGAGGAGTACGACAAGACCGGCTCGACGCGGGTGGCGGTCGTGGAGGGTCTTGGCCGCACCGGCCGGCTCGTCACCTGCGCGGCGCTGATCCTGTTCCTGTCCTTCATCGCGCTCGCCTCCGCGCCGGGCACCGACATCAAGGTGCTCGCCACGGCCCTCGGCGTCGGGATCCTCATCGACGCGACGATCGTGCGCGCGCTGCTCGTCCCTGCGCTGGTGTCGCTGCTCGGCGAGTGGAACTGGTGGCTGCCCGCGTGGCTGGCCCGCCCGTTGCGGGTCGAGCCGTCGCCGCGGACACCGGAGCCGGTGGCCGTGCCCGGGCCGCGCGTCGAGCAGGCCGAGCAGCCGGTCGCCTAGCTGGCCGCCGGCAGCCCCGCCCGACCGCGCGTGATCCACAGAAGGATCGACGGCCACAGGCCCCGGACGCGAGCCCTAGGACGTCGAACCTTCTGTCGATCACCGGAAGTCGCCGTCGCAGGCCGGCGGGGCCGGGCAGCCGGGTGCGCCGGCTCAGGCTGCTGCTCGCCGGAGCGGGCCGGCGGAGCCGGGAGCGGCCCGGCGCACCGCGGGCGGACTGGCGACCCGTTCGGCCGTGGGTGGCCCGGCGGCGACCGACCTCGACTGGAGCGGCGTCGTGCGGGCCGGTCAGCCTCGCCAGGTGCTGCGGGCGGCGGCGAGCAGCCCGGCGCAGGCGGCCAGCAGCGCCGTCACGATCGTCAGCACGGCGACCGCCGCCACGAGGGTGTCCGTGCGCTCGCTGAACAGCACGTACGCGTCGCCGCACGCGTAGCCGGCCCCGCCCCGGAGCTGCCCGGCGAGCACGCCGAGCAGGTAGGCGGGCGCCGCCGCACCCCCCGCCAGCAGTGCCGCGACCGCCGCCCGCCCTGCGCTTAGCGGGCGGCCCGGGGCGCGCAGCAGCACGACGGCGAGGAGCAGCAGGAGCACGGCGACCGCGACGGCCCCGCCGAGCTCGCGCGCCCGCGCCTCGGCGGCCTCGCGCGCCCGGACGCAGGCCAGCTCCTCCTCGCTGGCGCAGGAGGCGAGCAGCAGGCACAGGCCGGGCCACGCCGCCAGGCGCAGGCGGCGGTGCACCGAGGTCAGCGCCCTGCTCAGCCTCGACTCAACCGGCGCGCTCAGCGTCGACGTGGCCGGCGGGCTCAGCTTCGACTCAACCGGCGCGCTCAGCGTCGACGCAGCCGGCCGGCGAGCAGCCAGCCGAGCGCCGCGCCGAGCAGGTCGGCGCAGGCGTCGTACGGGTCGCCGCTGCGCGTGGTGAGCAGCAGCCCCTGGACCACCTCGCTGAGCACCGCGTACGCCGCCACCCCCGCGAAGCCCGCGGCCACCGGCCCGAAGCGCCAGCGCGTGGTGCCGGCCAGCAGCGCGAACAGCACGAGGTGCACGACCTTGTCCGACCCGTCGAACGGACCGGGGCCCGCGTCGCGCGGCGTGAACAGGACGTAGAGGCTGAGCAGCACCACCGCGACGAAGGCCGCGGTGGCGCGCTTGCGGTCGACGGCGCTCAGTCGCGGGTGAGCTTGCGGTAGGTGACGCGGTGCGGGCGGGCGGCGTCGGCGCCGAGCCGCTCGACCTTGTTCTTCTCGTAGGACTCGAAGTTGCCCTCGAACCAGTACCACTTGCTCGGGTTCTCGTCGTCGCCCTCCCACGCGAGGATGTGCGTGGCGACCCGGTCGAGGAACCAGCGGTCGTGGCTGATGACGACGGCGCAGCCGGGGAACTCGAGCAGGGCGTTCTCGAGCGAGCCGAGCGTCTCGGTGTCGAGGTCGTTGGTGGGCTCGTCGAGGAGCAGGACGTTGCCGCCCTCCTTGAGCGTGAGCGCGAGGTTCAGGCGGTTGCGCTCGCCGCCGGAGAGGACACCGGCCTTCTTCTGCTGGTCCGGGCCCTTGAAGCCGAAGGCTCCGATGTAGGCGCGGCTGGGCATCTCCTGCGCGCCGACCTGGATGTAGTCCAGGCCGTCGGAGACGACCTCCCAGACGTTCTTCTCCGGGTCGATGTTGGAGCGGTTCTGGTCGACGTAGGAGATCTTGACCGTGTCGCCGACGCGGACGTCGCCGCTGTCGGCCTGCTCCAGGCCGACGATCGTCTTGAACAGCGTGGTCTTGCCGACGCCGTTCGGGCCGATGATCCCGACGATGCCGCCGCGCGGCATGGAGAAGGTCAGCCCGTCGATGAGGACGCGGTCGCCGAAGCCCTTCTTGAGGTCGCTCGCCTCGATGACGACAGCACCGAGGCGCGGGCCGGCCGGGATCTGGATCTCCTCGAAGTCGAGCTTGCGGGTCTTCTCGGCCTCGGCGGCCATCTCCTCGTACCGGGCGAGACGGCTCTTGCTCTTGGTCTGGCGGCCCTTGGCGTTCTGACGCACCCACTCGAGCTCGTCCTTGAGCCGCTTGGCGAGCTTGGCGTCCTTCTTGCCCTGGACGGCCAGACGCTCCTGCTTCTTCTCCAGGTAGGTGGAGTAGTTGCCCTCGTAGGGGTAGGCGCGGCCGCGGTCGAGCTCGAGGATCCACTCGGCGACGTTGTCGAGGAAGTACCGGTCGTGGGTGACGGCGAGCACCGCGCCGGCGTACTGCGCGAGGTGCTTCTCGAGCCACAGCACCGACTCGGCGTCGAGGTGGTTGGTGGGCTCGTCGAGCAGCAGCAGGTCGGGCGCCTCGAGCAGCAGCTTGCACAGCGCGACGCGGCGCTTCTCGCCACCGGAGAGCACGCTGACGTCGGCATCGGGCGGCGGCAGGCGCAGCGCGTCCATCGCCTGCTCGATCATGCTGTCGAGCTCCCAGGCGTTGGCCGCCTCGATCTGGTCCAGCAGCGGCGCCTGCTCCTCGAGGATCTTCTCGAAGTCGGCGTCCGGGGCGCCCATCTTCTCGTTGAGCTCCTCGTAGCGCAGGATCACGTCGCGGATGCCCTTGACCCCCTCCTGCACGTTCTCGAGGACGTTCTTGGTCTCGTCGAGGACCGGCTCCTGCATGAGGATGCCGACGCTGTAGCCGGGGCTCAGCTTCGCGTCGCCGTTCGAGGGCTGGTCGAGGCCGGCCATCATCTTCAGGACGGTCGACTTGCCGGCGCCGTTCGGCCCGAGGACGCCGATCTTCGCGCCCGGGTAGAACGCGAGCGTGACGTCGTCGAGGATCACCTTGTCCCCGACCGCCTTGCGGACCTTCTGCATCTGGTAGATGAACTGCGGCATGCGGTCGAGCCTACGGGAGCAGCGTCGGGGCGCCGCGGGCCGCGCACGCGGCCCGCGACCCGCGGCCGGACGCCCTCAGGCCGCCGCGACGACCACGTCGTCGAGCGACACGTCGTCCTCGTCCAGCTCGTCCAGCGGCTCGTCCACGGGACGCTGGCCGGGGTCCGTCGTGAGCGCCAGCGGGGTGCTGCGCTCCTGCACGACCTTGCCGCGCGCGAGGTCGAACCCGACCGCCTGCGCGTCGATCTCGAGGCCGCTGCGCTCCTCGCCCTGCTCGTTCTTCCAGCTGCGGGCGAGCAGCCGGCCGGTGACCACGACCCGGTCGCCGGTCTTGACGGAGGCGGCGACGTTCTCGGCGAGCAGCCGCCAGCAGCTCACGCCGAACCAGATGGTCTCCCCGTCGCTCCACGCACCGGTGGCCTTGTCGACCTTGCGCGGCGTCGAGGCGATCCGGAAGTCGGTGACGACGGAGCCGTTGGCGACGACGCGGGTGCGGGGCTGGGCGCCGATGTTGCCGACGACGGTGATGACGGGCTCGTGCACGGGGACCTCCTGGGCTGGTGCCGGCGGCAGGTCCGCCGGTGCGCTGACGGTGCGCCCGGAGCGGCTGCCGCGGTGGGCCCGGCCGGGCTGCTGTGGACGCGCGGCGCCCTGTGGACGGAGGCGCTCGCCGGCGGGGCGCCGCAGACCGGCGGAGGCGCAGCCGCGCCGACCCCGCGCCCGGTCGTCGGAGTGACTAGGTGCACCTCCCCCTCCCCCCGGCGAGCCACCCCCCGTACGCGTCATGGACCGCAGCGCGCGCGCGGGCCAGGCTTCCTCCATGGCATGGGACCCGGACTCGACGCTGGTCCGCCCCTGCGCCGGCTGCCTCGCCTCCGAGGAGTGCTGGATCTGCACGGGTGAAGGCTGCGGGCGCTGCGGCTGGTCGGGGCGGTGCCACCTCTGCACTCCGAGCCCGGTCGCGCAGCTCGTCCCGCGACAGCTGCAGGCGGCGGACGTCGACCGCGGCACCGCCCGAGCCGGCTGACACCTGTCGGACCGCCGCTCTAGGGTGCGGAGATGGCTGACCTCCTCCTCTTCCACCACGCGCAGGGCCTGACCACCGGCGTGCAGGCCCTCGCGGACGACCTGCGCGCGGCCGGGCACGTCGTGCACGCGCACGACCTCTACGACGGCCGCACCTTCGCGACCGTCGACGAGGGCGTCGCCCACGCCCGGAGCATCGGCTTCGACGTGCTGGGGCAGCGCGCCGAGCAGCTCGCGCAGGACCTGCCGGCGGAGCTCGTCTACATCGGCATGTCCATGGGCAACATGCCCGCGCAGAAGCTGGCGATGACCCGCCCGGGCGCCCGGGGGCGCTGCTGCTGCACGGGGCGATCCCGCTGGAGGAGTTCGGCGGTGCGTGGCCGCCCGGCGTGCCCGCGCAGGTGCACGTCATGGAGGACGACGACTGGGGCGACGTCCCGGACGCGCGGGCGCTCGCGGACGCGGTGCCGGAGGTGGAGCTGTTCCTCTACCCGGGCAGCGCGCACCTGTTCTCGGACCGCAGCCTGGCCGAGCACGACGAGGCCGCCGCGGGCCTGCTGCTGGAGCGCGTGCTGGCCTTCCTCGACGGCCTCTAGCCGCGCTGCCACTCCACGACGAGCTCGTCCTTCTCGCCGAACCGGACGAGGTGGCTGGCCAGCACGCCCTCGGCGCGCGCGACGGCCTCGGCGTCGTCGCCCCGGACCGTCAGCACGAGGACGCCCTCGCCGGTCGTGATGGCGGCGCCCGCACCGGCGATGTCCGCGCTCGCGGTGGCGCCGTCCTGCGCGAACTCGACCTTGCGGCCGAGGTGCGAGACGAGCTGCCTGGCGTACCGCTCCGGGCGGTCGGTCGCGACGTCGGCGCGGGAGGCGTGCGTGGTCATGCGGGGCTCCTGGTGGGTGCGGGCTGGTCGTCGAGGGCGGCGAGGACGTTCAGCGCCAGGCGCCGCACCTGGTCGAGCTCGTCGCGGTGGAGCCGGTCGAACACCAGCCGGCGCACCTCCGCGACGTGGTCCGGGGCCGTCGCCTCGAGGACGGCCTGCCCGGCCGGGGTGAGGGCGACGTACTGCACGCGCCGGTCGCTGGGGCACTGCTGGCGCTCCAGCCAGCCGCGCTCCTCGAGGCTGGTGACCGCGTGCGAGGCGCGGGACTGGCTCATCGCCGACAGCCGGGCGAGCTCGGTGACGGGCAGCCGCCGCTCGGGCTGGGCCGACAGCACGGCGAGCATGGAGTAGTAGACGTGGTTGATGCCGGCCTGCTCGCGCAGCTGCCGGTCGAGGGCCTGCGGCAGCAGCTGCACCATCCGCAGCAGCGGCAGCCAGGCCGCCATCTCGTCGTCGTCGAGCCAGCGGGCAGCCATCAGGCCGCCGTCGGCGCGACCGGGAGGTCGAGCGTGTGCGCGGTGTGGTCGCGCTTGACCGCGAGGTAGCGCGCGTTCGCCGCGGTGAGGTGCACGCCCGTCGGGACGCGCTCCGCGACGCGCACGCCCTGCGCGGCGAGCTGGTCGGCCTTGTCGGGGTTGTTGCTGAGCAGCCGGATGCGGTCGGCGCCGAGCGCCTGCAGCATCTGGGCGGCCGCCGCGTAGTCCCGCTCGTCCTCGCCGCGGCCGAGGGCGACGTTGGCCTGGTAGGTGTCGAGCCCGGCGTCCTGCAGGGCGTACGCGTCGAGCTTGGCGTACAGCCCGATGCCACGGCCCTCCTGCCGGAGGTAGACGAGGAAGCCGCCGGCCTCCGCGATCCGCTCGACGGCCTCGCGCAGCTGCGGCCCGCAGTCGCACCGCTCGCTGCCGAGCACGTCGCCGGTGAGGCACTCGCTGTGCGGCCGGACCAGCGGCGGCGCGCCGCCGAGGGCGGAGCGCACCAGCGCCCCCTGCCAGTCGCCGAGCCCGAGCAGCAGGTGCTCCTTGCCGTCGACGAGGCCGTCGAAGGTGAAGACGCGGGCGCTCGTGCCGTAGCCGTCGGCGAAGCGCAGCGGCACCGTCACCTCGGTGCGGACGGTGGCCGGCGTCGGGGTGGTCGTCATGGCTGCGCTCCACGTCGTTGAGACTTCATGCATCACCGTACACGACAAGCATGAAGTCTCAAGTGCTCCGCGGCTCGGGCAGACTGCGGGCGCGCGCGCTCGTAGCTCAGGGGATAGAGCAGGTGCCTTCTAAGCACTTGGTCGCAGGTTCGAATCCTGCCGGGCGCACATGAGCCCTGCACCCGTCCTCGTCGTCGGCGGCGGCCACAACGGCCTGGTCGCCGCCTGCTACCTCGCCCGCGCCGGCCGCCGCGTCGTGGTGCTCGAGGCCGCGGACAAGGCCGGCGGCGGCAGCCGTACGGACGAGACCCTCCCGGGCCACCTGTTCAACACGCACAGCGCCGCGCACAACATCATCAACATGACCCGCATCCCCGCGGAGCTCGACCTGGCCGGTGCCGGCCTCGAGTACGTCCCGATGGAGCCGTTCGCCACCGGCGTCTTCCGCGACGGCCGGATCGTGCGCTTCCACCGCAGCATCGAGCAGACCGTCGCCTCGATCGCCGAGCACGACCGGGCGGAGGCCGAGGCGTACCGCGCCTTCATGCACCGCGCGGTGCCCCTGGTGCAGACGGCGGTCACCGGCCTGGAGAGCGGCTCCACGCCCGGCGGGATCGTGCGGGGGCTGAAGGACAAGCTGGTGCCGCTCGCGCAGGGGCTCCGCCGGGCGGGCGGGCCGATCGGCCTGGCCCGCGACCTCGTGACGCCGTACGGCGCGCTGCTGGAGCGCACCCTGCCCAGCGAGCTGACCCGCGCGCCGGTGGCCGCGTTCGCCAGCCACTCCTCCGCCGGGCCGCACACCGCCGGCGGCTCCTTCTACGTCTTCTGGCAGGCGGCCTACCACCTGTACGGGCAGTGGCACCCGCGCGGCGGGTCGCAGGCGCTGACCGACGCGCTCGTGCGCCGGCTGGAGGGCTGGGGCGGCGAGGTCCGCACCAGCAGCCCGGTCGCCCGGATCGACGCCCGTGGCGGGCGCGCCCGCGCGGTGGAGCTCGAGGACGGGACGCGGCTGGAGGCCGAGGCGGTCGTCACGGCGGTCGAGGTGCAGACCGCGCTGCTGCAGCTGCTCGACCCGCCGCTCGGCGGACGCGACGGCCGCGACCTCGCGAGCGCCCACCGCGGCAACGCCGTCCAGCTGGTCGTGCACCTGTCGACCGACCGGCTGCCGCCCTACCCCGGCGCCCGGCCCGGCGACTGGGCCGGCCTGCAGTCCCACGTCGACACCGTGGAGCAGCTGCGCCGGGGGTTCCTCGCGGCGGAGGACCGGCGGCTGCCGGAGGAGCCGCCCACCTACTGCTTCACCCCGAGCACGTACGACGACAGCCTCGCGCCGGCCGGTCGGCACACGGTCTACCTCGCCTGCCCGAGCGCGCCGTACGACCTGCGCGGCGGCTGGGAGTCGCAGGCGGAGGCGTTCGCCGACGCGATGGTCGAGCAGGTCGAGCAGCACGCGCCGGGCTTCCGCGACAGCATCCGGGCGCGGACGGTGCGCACGCCGACGCTCATGGCGCAGGAGCTGAGATGGCCTGGTGCGCACCCGATGCACCTCGACATCAGCCTGGACCAGCTGGCCTTCCTGCGGCCGACGCGGCGGCTGGCCGGCCACCGCGTGCCGGGGGTGGAGGGCCTGTTCACGTGCGGCGCGTCCACCGCCCCGGTCGGCGGCATCGCCGGCAGCTCGGGCAAGGCCGCGGCGCTGGAGCTGCTGAAGGGGTCGCGTCCCTGATGCCGATCAGTGCCACCAGGGGCGCGACCTCAGCACCTACTGTCCGCGCCGCAGCCCGGCTTGGCCAGCGCTGCGCACCAGGCTGAACGGCTCCGCCACGGAGACGGCCGTGAGGTCGAGCAGCACGTGCGCGGTCGTCGTCGAGAAGACGCTGATCCGGGCGCCGTCCCCCAGCCGCACCAGCGCGAAGTTCGCCAGCGCCGGCGTGCCTCCGACGAAGTTCAGGTTCGACACCGCGGGCCGGTCCAGGCCGTCGCTGCGCGGCGTGCCCGCCGGGGTCGGGTAGGCGGTCAGGAAGCCGCTGCCGGTGGGCGCGACGACCGTCAGGTTGGCGAAGACGGCGAGCCCGGACACGACCAGCCCGGACAGGTCGAGAGCGAGCGCGGAGCCGCCGCGGAGCCGGCCTGCGCTGTCGAAGTCGCCTGCCACCACGCGGCTCCGGCGGTCGTTGGGGTTGCCGTTCTCGTCGGTCGTGCCGCCGGCGCGGGTGTCCAGGACGCGGCGCGGCTCGTCCAGGAGCTCCAGGTGGTTCGCGAACGCCGAGGTGTAGACCGCACCCACCACCCCTGCTCCGGAGGACGCCGGCACGTGGCCGTACCAGAGCAGGTCACCGCTGGAGGCGAGGTCGCCCGCCGCCGTGCGCGCGGGGTCGAGCCCGTCCGTGCCGGCGCCCGGGTCCAGCCGCAGGGAGGGCGCGACGTAGGCACCGGCGGCCGTGGGGTTGGCCAGCCGCAGCGTGGCGGCGTCCGCACTGCCGCCGGTGAGGGAGGTCTGCGCGGCGGCCGCGTCGGTCGGCCGCCCGGCCAGCACGGGGTCGCCCTCGGCAGCGGCAGCGGCGCCCGGCAGGACCACCGCGGCGCCGGCCGCGCCGGCCAGCGCCGCACCCCCGCGGCGCAGCAGCGCACGCCGGTCGAAGCGCTCGGGCTCCAGCCGGGCGGTCAGCTCCGCGACCTGCCGCTCCAGCGCGGCGACCCGCTCGTCGGTGGGATCCTTGTGCACGCCCGCACGCTAGACCCGCCCAGGTCAGGCGACCGGGCGCAGCGCCCAGCCGCGGTCGCGCACGTTGCGGAACAGGTCCAGGCCGGTCCGCGCACGGAGCCGGCACAGCTGCACGTCGACCCGCCGGGAGGGGCTGGTGTCGCCCCAGCAGACCCAGTGCAGCTGCTCGCGGCTCCACACCCGGCCGGGGCCGGACAGGAACAGCGCGAGCAGCTCCACCTGCCGCGGCGACAGGTCGAGCAGCGCACCGTCGAGGCTGACGGAGTAGGCCTTGAGGTCGACCACGAGCCCGCCGGTGGAGAGCGGGCTGGTGACCGTCACGCCGGCGTCGGCGGCGCGCTTCAGGAAGTCGCCGGGCGGGTGCGGGTGGAGCTGCTGCGGGGCCGCGTGCGTCATGGGTCCTCCGGGGGTGCGTCGCGTGGCGGCGACGCTAGGCACCGGGGGTTTCCGTCAGGCGACCTGCGTGTTTCCAGGCGGTTCCGGCGAGGCGACCTGCTTCTCCGTGCGGCGGGTCGCCACGAGCAGCTCGCGGCGCAGCCGGGCGAGCCGTCGGGCTCGCTCCCGGACGGCCGGCGTCATGCGACCACCCGGCGCGGCGTGGCCCTGGTCCCGCGCACGGTCGCTGCTGACACCGCCGCGGACGCCAGCGGCAGCCCGACGAGCACCACGGCCAGCAGCGTCCACGGCACGTCGACGATCGCCCCGGCGCTCTGGCCGACCGGTCCGTAGGTGAAGCCACCGGTCAGCGGGACGGCGGCGGCCACACCGGGGACGAAGCCGGCCGCGGTGCCGAGCAGCGCACCGACCAGGCCGATGACCAGGGCGTAGCCGCCGGCCACCAGCCGCCGGGTGCGCGGTCGGGCCCCCACCTGTCCGAGCGTCGTCAGGTCGGGGCGGGCCTCGGACAGCGCGAGGGAGGTGGCGGCCAGCGTGCCGCCGAGCACCAGCGTGACCACGACCCCGAGCAGCACCAGCTGGACGACCCGGTCGGCCGTGTCGACGTAGCCGCGCTCCACCCGGACGGACAACGAGTCGTCCAGCGGCTCGAGCGCGCCGGCCAGCTCCTCCTCCTGCGCCACGGTCAGGTCGTCGCCGACCAGCAGCGCGACCGCCCCGCCGACGCCCAGCTCGCGGGCGACGGCCTCCGGCAGGACGGCGCGGGCCGGCGCGACCTCTCCCGGGGTGCGCAGCGGAGCCGCCACCGCCTTCGTCTCGGCGAGGACCTCGGGCCGCTCCATCCCGTCGACCAGCGCGAACCGGGTGAGCACGAGCCGGACCGGCGTGCCCGGCGCGACGCCGTCCGCGGTGAGCAGCACCTGCCCGTCGGTCAGCGCCCGGACAGCGGTGGACGGCGGCGCGGCGACCGCGGCGCGCAGGGACTCGGCGCCGATGAGGACGTCGCTGCCGATCGAGCTGCCGTACGAGTCCGGCGACAGGCTGCTGCACCGGCCGTCGACCGGACGCTCCTGCGCCCTGCAGACCTGCAGCTCGGTGTAGCCGTCGGACTCGTACTCCTGCACCACCCCGCGGACGACGGTCACCGGCTCACCGGGGACGGCGGCCCGGGCGCGCTCGACCAGCACGTCGGTCCGCTCGGACACCTGGCCGGCGACGATCGCAGTGCCGGAGGGCCCGGAGGGCGTGTAGTCCCGGCGGTTGCCGGCGGCGTCGCTGCTGTTGGCGATGCCGAGCGCGACGACGCCCGCGACGGTGGCGGCGATGGCAGCGACCGCCGGGGCCGTACGACCGCGCTGCCGGTCGGCGTCGCGCACCGCGAAGCGCAGGGGCAGCGGCAGTCGGGCGGCGCAGCGCCCGGCCAGGGCGAGCGCCGCGGGGGCGAGCAGGACGGCCCCGAGGACGGTCGGCACCGCGCCGAACGCGACGCCCAGCTCGCGCAGGCCGCCGAAGGCGGTGCTGTTCCGCAGGGCGCCCAGCGTGAGGACGACGCCGACGACGAGCAGCAGGACGCCGAGAGCCGCTGGACGGCCGGCGCCCGCCCGGGTGACCCGACGGCCGGCCAGGGCGGCGACGACCGGCTGCCGGCCGGCGACGACGGCCGGTACGAGGGCGGCCAGCAGCGCCGTGCCCGCACCGAGGACGGCCAGCAGCGACAGGTCCAGAGCGCTCACGTCGAACGGCCCGAGGTCGCTGCCGGTGACGCCCTCGATCGGCGCGACCAGGGCAGCGGCGACCGCCACGCCGAGCGGCACGCCGACCACGGCTGCGACGAGGCCGACGATCAGCCCTTGCGCCAGCACTACGCGGCGGACGTGCCGCGGCTCGCCGCCGCTCGCGGCGATCAGGCCGAGCGCGCGGCGGGACCGGCGGGCGCCGACCGCGAAGGCCGGTCCCGCCAGCAGCACCACCTGCAGCACGGCCATGACGACCACCACGCCAGCGACTGCCAGAGTGACCGAGGTGTCGTCGAGCCCGGGCGGCGGGGCGGGGACCTCGGACGCCGGCGGCGGGTCGAGCACGACCGACCGGGAGAGCACCGCCATGCCGAGCGCGTTCAGCTCCAGGACGTCGTCCCAGCGCACGTCGGCTCCGCTGACGTAGTAGCGGGAGGGGTCGCGGTCCTGCAGGCCGACGGCAGCCGGCAGGCCGTAGACCGCTCTCCCTCCGTCACGGTCACCGCCGACGTCCACGACGCCGACGACCGCCACCGGCTGCGCGAGGTCGAGCACGTCACCGACCGCGACGCCCTCGCGCACGAGCTCCGGGCTCGCCGCGACCTCGTCGTCCCCGACCGGGGCGCGTCCGTCGACCAGGGTGTACGGCCCGCGGGTCCTCGGGTCGCGCAGGTCGACGCCCACCGCGGTCACGCTGCGCCGGCGCTCGCCGAGCTGCACCCGGGCGCTGTAGTCCTCCACCACCGGCAGCAGCTGCGCGTCGGCCGGCAGGGCAGCCAGCAGGTCGTCCTCCGTGGGCCGGTCCACCGGGCCGCTCTGGACGAGCATGTCCAGCTGCGGGTCCTGCTGCACCGTCCCGCCGAGGAACTCCAGGCGCGCAGACGCGCCGGCGAGCTCGCGCGGCAGGCCCTCGACCGTGCTGACGTCGTCGGTGCGGACCAGGGTCGACCCGGCCGAGACGGCCACGACCGGCAGCAGCACCATGAGCAGCACCACGGCGGTGCGCCCCTTGGACCGGAGCATCTCGCGTCGCGCGATGCGCAGCGCGGGGGTCCAGCCGCTCACACCGCCACCTCCTGCCGCGCCTCGTCGACGACCAGCCCGTCGCGCAGGAAGACGACGCGGTCGGCCCATCCCGCCAGCCGCGCCTCGTGCGTGACGAGCACCCCGGCAGCGCCGGCGTCGCAGCGGGCCCGGAGCAGCTCCATGACGCCTTCGCCGGTGACGCTGTCGAGCGCCCCGGTCGGCTCGTCGGCGAGCACGAGGCGCCGCTCTCCCACCAGGGCGCGAGCGATGGCGACCCGCTGCTGCTGCCCACCTGACAGGTCGTCCGGGAAACGGCCGCCGAGGTCGGACATCTCGAGCTCGTCGAGCACCTTCAACGCCCGCGCCCGGGCATCCCGGGCGCGTACCCCGTCGAGCTCCAGGGGCAGGGCGACGTTCTCCGCGGCTGTCAGGGCGGGCAGCAGGTTGAGCTCCTGGAAGACGTACCCGACGGCGCGACGGCGCAGCTGTGCCAGGCCGCCGGCGTCCAGGCCGGACAGCGGCACGCCCTCGACCAGCACCTCGCCGGAGGTGGCGGTGTCCAGGCCACCGGCGAGGGTGAGCAGCGTCGACTTGCCGGAGCCGGAGGGGCCCATGACGGCGACGAGCTCACCAGGTGCCACGGCCAGGTCCACCCCTCGCAGGGCGTGGACGGCGGTCGGACCGTCGCCGTGCACGCGGGTGAGCGCGCGCAGCTCGAGCACGGGGGTCATCGGTTCGCTCCGTTCCGGACCCGGGCCAGCCGGGCCTCGCAGTGGTCGAGCCAGCGGACCTCGGCCTCGGCGGCGAACACCAGGGCGTCGAGGACGAGCGCGGCGGCGGTGTCGCCGGCCGGCAGGGCGCTCTTCTTGCGGGTGTGCACCTGCAGCGCGCGCACCGTCGCGGTGCGCTGGCGCTGCAGGACCTCGCGGGCGTCGACGCCGGGCAGCCCGACGGCGAGCGCGAGCTTGATGGCGAGCTCGTCGCGCGCCGGGGCCTCGCGCTCGACGGCCGCGTCCCACCAGTCCTCGACCTCGCGCGTCCCCGTCGGGGTCACGCGGTAGAGCGCGTGCCCCTCGGGGTCCTCGCCGTCGCGGGCCACCAGGCCGTCGCGCTCCAGCCGGGCGAGCGTCGTGTAGACCTGCCCGACGTTGAGCGGCCAGGTCGCCCCGGTGCGCGCCTCGAACGCCGACTTCAGCTCGTAGCCGTAGCGCGGCCCCTCGCCCAGCAGGGCCAGCAGCCCGTGCTTCACCGACATCGTTTGCTCTCCATACCGGGTATGCATACTCGGTAGGGCCGCAGCGGTCAACCATCCCGGCGTGATCCACAGAAGCTTCGACGGCGTAGGAGGTCGAGGAGCGCCCTGTGGCCGTCGATCCTTCTGTGGATCACCCAGGTGCGGGGCGGCTACCGGCGGCGGCGGGTGGGCCGGCGCCGGCGCGGCGCCGTGCCGAAGATCGAGCGCGCGATCTCGCGCCCGGCGGTGGACGCGAAGGCGCGGAAGGCGCGCGACCCCAGGACCTCGGCGACCTTGCCCTTCTCCTCGCGCGGTTCGGCGCGCCGGCGCGGCTCCGGGTCGTCCTCCGCCGGTGCCTCCTGCTCGGGCTCCGGCGCGTGCTTGGCCGCGAGCATCTCGTACGCCGACTCCCGGTCGATGCTCTCGCTGTAGTCGTCCTTCAGCTCCGACGACGCCACCATCTGCGCCTGCACCGCGGGGTCCAGCTGGGCCATCAGCGAGGTCGGCGGGCGCAGCATCGTCCACGCCACCGGCGTGGGCGCACCGCGCTCGGACAGGATCGTCACCGCGGCCTCGCCGATGCCCATGCTGGTCAGCAGCTCGGTGAGGTCGTAGACCTTGCTCGCCGGGAACGTGCCGACCGTCGCCTTGAGCGCCTTGGCGTCGTCCGGGGTGAACGCGCGCAGGGCGTGCTGCACGCGGTTGCCGAGCTGGGCCAGCACCTCCGACGGCACGTCCTTGGGCGTCTGCGTCACGAAGAAGACGCCGACGCCCTTGGAGCGGATCAGCCTGACCGTGCGCGCGATCGCGTCGAGGAACGCCTCGCTGGCGTCGTCGAAGAGCAGGTGCGCCTCGTCGAAGAAGAAGACGAGCTTGGGCTTGTCGACGTCGCCGACCTCGGGCAGGTCGTGGAACAGGTCGGCCAGCATCCACATGAGGAAGGTGCTGAACAGCTTCGGCTTGTCCTGCACGGCGGTCAGGCCCATCACCGACAGCACGCCACGGCCGTCCGGGGCGAGGCGCAGCAGGTCGGACGTGTCGAACTCCGGCTCGCCGAAGAAGACGTCGCCGCCCTGGTCCTCCAGGCCGATCAGCTCGCGCAGGATGACGCCGGCCGTGGCCGTCGACAGCCCGCCGAGCTCCTTGAGGTCGGCCTTGCCCTCGTCGCTCACGAGGTGGTTGATGACCGCGCGGAGGTCCTTGAGGTCGAGCAGCGGCAGGCCGTTCTTGTCCGCGAAGTGGAAGACCAGGCCGAGGCTGGACTCCTGGGTGTCGTTGAGCCCGAGCACCTTCGACAGCAGCACCGGCCCGAACGCCGTCATCGTGGCGCGCACCGGGATCCCGGTGCCGAGGCCGCCGAGCGCGAGGAACTCCGCCGGGTAGCCCGCGGCCTTCCACTCCGTCGCCGTCTGCGCGGCGCGCTTGGTGACCCGCTCGCTCTCCTGGCCGGGAGCGGCCACGCCCGAGACATCGCCCTTGATGTCGGCGAGGAAGACCGGCACGCCCGCGGCGGACAGCTGCTCGGCCATCAGCTGCAGGGTCTTCGTCTTGCCGGTGCCGGTCGCGCCCGCGACCAGGCCGTGCCGGTTGAGCATCGACAGGGGCATCCGCACCCGCGCCTCCGGGTGCGGCTCGCCCTCGATGACGACCGAGCCCAGCTCGAGCGCCGGCCCCTCGATGTCGTACGCCTTGCCCAGCTCGGCTGCCTTCGCGCTGCTCATGGTCCGGAACCTACGCGGAGACCACGCGTCCCTGCTCGAGCCTCGCCTCGCCGTTGACGCAGACCGGCGGGCAGGCCTCGCCGTTCGGCCGGGTCCGCTGCAGGGCGACCTCCCCCTCGTACGTCGTGCTCCCGAGCGTCACCGTCACCTGCGCGGTGTCGCCGTCGGCGCGGCGGCCGAGCGGCACGAGCAGCGCGCCGTCCACGACCTCCGACGTGCACACGGCGGCCACGCACGCGGTCCCCGCGGTGGTGCCGGCCGGCAGCCGCACCGTCAGCTGCGACGCGCAGCCGACGAGCGAGCAGGTCGGCCCGCCCGCGCACCCGGCGAGGGCGAGCACGAGGAGCAGGCGGCGCCAGGGCATGGCGCGAGCATGGCAGCGACGTAGCCTTCCCGCATGAGCGACCGGCTGGTGTGGATCGACTGCGAGATGACCGGGCTCGACCTCGGGTCGGACCTGCTCGTCGAGGTCGCCGCGCTCGTGACCGACTCCGAGCTGAACGTCCTCGGTGAGGGCGTGGACGTCGTCATCGGCGCGACCGCCGAGCAGATGGCGCGGATGCCCGACGTGGTGCGCGAGATGCACGCCAGCAGCGGCCTCACCGACGAGGTGCTCGCCTCGACGGTGACCCTGGAGGAGGCCGAGCAGCGCGTGCTCGAGTACGTGAAGCAGTGGGTCCCGGAGCCCAAGAAGGCGCCGCTGTGCGGCAACTCCATCGGCACCGACCGCGGCTTCCTGACCCGCGACATGGGCGAGCTCGACGACTGGCTGCACTACCGGATGGTGGACGTCAGCTCCCTCAAGGAGCTGGCCCGCCGGTGGTACCCGCGCGTCTACTTCAACGCCCCCAAGAAGGGCGGGGGCCACCGCGCGCTCGCCGACATCCTCGAGTCCGTGCAGGAGCTGCGCTACTACCGCGCGGCGATGTTCGTCCCGCAGCCCGGCCCCACGAGCGAGGAGGCCGCACAGGTCTCCGCGCAGGTCAGCGGCGCCGGTCTGCCGGCCGACCAGGACAAGGTCGCCGACTAGCTTCGGTATGCTCTCTGCCGCACCATGGTGGGTGTAGCTCAGCTGGTAGAGCACCGGGTTGTGATCCCGGTTGTCGCGGGTTCGAGCCCCGTCACTCACCCCAAGGCAGTCCGCGCCCGACCTCTCGTCCCGGTCGTCAGCCTCCCGACCGGCCGCCGTGCGACCACCCAGCGGGCGCACGTCCGCCGGGTCGCGCCTTCCACACGGATCCTGCTGCTGCTCAAGGCTTCTGGGGCGACCGAGCGCTGAGAAGTCGCTGACAAGAGCGTCCGCGTTCGCTAAGGTGCACAGGTCACCAGCAGGGGCGAACCGGATCGACCGGTGGGGCGGGGTGCGGCCGGAGGCCGTACGTGCTCACTGTCCTCGTCCTTCTCGGGGTCCTCGGTCTCGCGGTCGTGCTCGCGGGCCTGCTCCTCGGTGACCTCCTCGACGGCGCCGTGGACGGCGTCGTCCCCGGCGACCTCGCACCCGGCGCGACGCCGGCGGCGGGTGCGGCCGTCGCGGCCTTCGGCTTCGGCGGCGCCCTCGCGCTCCGCGGCGCGGAGCTGTCCGCGGGTGTGTCACTGGCGCTGGCCACGGCGGGTGCCGTCGTCGTCGGACTCGCGGCCTTCCTGCTCGCCCGGGCCGTCGTCGGCGAGTCAGCGCCCGCCCCGGCGGGTTCCGACCTGTACGGCCTCTTCGGCTCGCTGGTCACCCCGGTGCCGGCGGGCGGCTACGGCGAGGCGACCTTCGTGGTCCGCGGTGACCGCCGCAAGCTGTCGGCACGCGCCGAGCAGCCGCTGCCGGTCGGCGCGCCCGTCTACGTGCTCGAGGTCCTGTCGGAGACCAGCGTCCTCGTCGCTCCGGCCGACCCGCTCGCCCTGACCTGAGCGCGGCGCCCGTACGGCGCTGGCTCAACCCCTCTGACGACGACCGCAGCGGTCGGCGTCGCCCCTTCCTTCGGCGTTCCCGCCGGACCCTCCAGAGAGGCACCTCCATGTCCACGCTCCTCATCGCCCTGGCCGCGGCGCTCGCGCTCGTCGTGCTGGCCGTGCTCGCCGTCATCACCCGCATCAAGGTCGCCGGCCCCAACGAGGCCTTCATCATCACCGGCCGCAAGGGCCGCGCCGTGACGAACCCCGAGACCGGCGTCGTGTCCACCGACCTGTCCGGTCAGAAGATCGTCATGGGCAGCTCGGTGTTCGTGCTCCCGTTCGTGCAGAAGCTGTCGGCCCTCGACCTCAGCTCGCGCCGGCTCAACGTCGCCATCCGCGGCGCGGTGTCGGCCACCGGCATCAAGCTCGACCTCGAGGGCGTCGCGATCGTGAAGATCGCCGGCAGCGAGGACGCGATCCGTGCTGCGGCGCAGCGCTTCCGGGACGCGCCGCACGGCACGATCGAGCAGAGCACGCAGGAGACGCTCGCCGGCTCGCTGCGCAGCATCGTCGGCCGCCTGACGGTCGAGGAGATCATCAAGGACCGCGCGGCCTTCGCCAGTGCCGTCGCCGAGGAGGCGGAGAGCAGCCTCACCAACCAGGGGCTGCAGCTGGACACCTTCCAGCTGCAGGACATCCAGGCCGAGGGCGACTACCTCAGCGACCTCGGACGGCCGGAGTCCGCGCGCGTCGAGAAGGAGGCGGCGATCGCCGAGGCACGGGCCCGGCAGGCCGCGGAGCAGGAGCGGCTGCTGGCCGAGGAGGCCATCGCCGTCGCGCAGCGCGCCTTCGCGCTCAAGACGGCGGAGATCCAGGCGGAGACCGACGCCGCGCAGGCCCGGGCCGACGCAGCGGGCCCGCTGGCGGCGGCCTCACGCGACCAGGAGGTCCTGGCGGCGCAGGAGCAGGTGGCGGAGCGGCAGGCGGCGCTGAAGGAGCGCGAGCTCGACACGACCGTCCGCCGGCCGGCCGACGCCGAGCGCTACCGCGTGGAGGCCGCTGCCGAGGCCGCGAAGAACAGCGCCATCGCGCACGCAGAGGCTCAGCGACAGGCCACCATCGCCGCCGCGCAGGCCAACGCGGAGCAGCAGCGCCTGTCCGGCGAGGGCGAGCTGGCCAGGCGCACCGCCGCCGCCAAGGCGCTGCGCCTGGAGGGCGAGGCGGAGGCCGCCGCGACGCAGGCCAAGGGCGCTGCGGAGGCGCAGGCACTGGACGACAAGGCCAAGGCGTTCGCGCAGTTCTCGGACGCAGCCGTCCTCGACCTGCTCGTGCGGGTGCTGCCCGAGGTCGTGCGCGAGGCGAGCGCGCCGCTCGGCAACGTCGACAAGCTGACGATCATCAGCACCGACGGCGCCGGCGACCTCACGCGCACCGTCGCGCGCAACGTCGAGCAGGGGATGCAGATCGGCAGCGACCTGACCGGCGTCGACCTCGGCGCCCTGCTGCGCCGGCTCGGCGGCGACAAGGCGCTGAGCGCGCAGGTGGACGGCGCCGGAGGGACGGCTGGCGGCGCCGCGACGGCGCTCGACGCAGCGTCCGCCTGACGCCCCCGATCCGTGCTGCCTCGGTCTCCAGATCGGGGCAGCACGGGCCACCTCCGGCCTCGGCACCGCCGAGGGCACCAGGCCTTCCGCGGGCCTCGGGCCGGCCCGCACCTAGGCTGGCAGGGCGCGGGCGACCTCTTCCGCCTCGCTCCGGCGCCGTGCTGCAGGCACCGCCCGCCGACCAGGCCCGACCCGCCGTCCGACGAGGAGACGTCCGTGCCGCAGGGCTCCGTCCGCTGGTTCGACCCCGAGCGGGGCTTCGGCTTCCTCGCGCCCGAGGACGGCGGCGACGACCTGTTCGTGCACGCCTCCGAGGTCGTCGGCGACAGCGCGCCCCGGCTGCTCCGCGAGGGACAGGCCGTCGAGTACGACGTCGGTGAGGGCGACCGCGGCCCGCAGGCCCGTCGCGTCCGCGTCACCGGCGAGGTGGCGGCCGGCGCCGCGCTGGGCCTGCTCGGGACGGTCAAGTGGTACGAGCCGGTGAAGGGCTACGGCTTCGTCACGCCGGACGGCGGCGGCGCCGAGGTCTTCCTGCACAGCTCGGCCATCGTCACCGGCGGCGTCGTCACGGCCGGCCAGCGGATCGCCTTCCTCGTCGGTGCGGGCGAGCGCGGACCGCAGGCGGAGCACGCCGTCCCGCTCGGCGCCGGTGCCGGTGCACCGGCCGCGGACGACGGCGCCGACGGCACCGTCGCCTGGTACGACGAGGGCAAGGGCTTCGGGTTCGTCACCCCCGACGACGGCGGGCAGGACGTCTTCGTCCAGGTCCGCGCGCTGACCGACGGACTGACGTGGCTCGCGGCCGGCGACCGCGTGCTGTACGAGGTGGTGCAGGGCGACCGCGGTCCGCAGGCACGCGACGTTCAGCTGGTGCAGGCCGCTCCCGACAGCGCTCCCCCGCCCCCTTCCGCCGGGCCGGCGCGGGACGAGGCCCGTCCGGGTGAGGGCGTCGTCGCGCGCTACGACGCCGAGCGCGGCTTCGGCTTCATCACCCCGGACGCCGGCGGGGCCGACCTGTTCGTGCACACCTCCGTGCTCGTCGACGTGGAGGCGCTGCAGAAGGGCGACCGCGTCCGGTACGGCATCCGCCAGAGCGACCGCGGCCCGCAGGCCGACCGCGTCGAGCGCCGCTGAGGCGCTCAGCCGCCCAGGCGCTGGGCGAGGGAGACGAGGATGCCCTCCGGCCCGCGCACGCACGCCATCCGCCAGCTGTCCTCGTGCTCGCCGACGCCGCCGACCAGGCCGTAGCCGTCGCCGGCGAGGCGGGCGAGCAGCGCGTCCAGGTCGTCGACCTCGAAGGTGAGGCTGCGCAGCCCCAGCACCGTGGCCATCGCCTCGGAGGAGCCCGGCTCGGCGTCGGGACGGACGAAGACCGCCAGCTCGACGCCGGTGCCGCCGCCCGGCGGCCGCAGCACCAGGATCTCGGTGCGGGCCCCGGCGATGCCGACGACGGCGTCGAGGAACTCGCCCTCGAGGAAGGTCCGCCCCTCGACCTCCATGCCGAGGGCGACGAAGAAGGCCGCCGCCACGTCCAGGTCGGTCACGGTGATGCCCACGTGGTCGATCCGCCGCAGCTGCGTCATGCGCCGCATCCTGCAGCACGCCCGGTCAGCGGAGCTGCACCCTCCCGGCCCGTACGGCGAGCCGGTTGCCCCCTCGCGCCGCCGCTCCGCGGCGTGACGGTTTGGCGTCCCGCGGCGCTGCCGCGAGGATGGAGGCCGTCCCGGGCGACGGCCGCGGACAGCGGACCGCCACCGCGACGCCCTGGAGGGACCAGCCGCACGTGAGCGCACGAGACAGCCACTCCGCCCTGAGCGCCGACGCCCGGGCCCGCGCCCTCACGCAGATGGAGGCCGTGCAGCTCGACGTGCTCGTCATCGGCGGCGGCGTCGTCGGTGCAGGGGCTGCCCTCGACGCCGCGACCCGCGGGCTGGGCGTCGCGCTGGTCGAGGCGCGGGACTGGGCGAGCGGCACGTCGAGCCGGTCCAGCAAGCTCGTGCACGGCGGCCTGCGCTACCTCGAGATGCTCGACTTCCGGCTGGTGGCCGAGGCGCTGCGCGAGCGCTCGCTGCTGCTGAACCGGCTGGCCCCGCACCTCGTGCGCCCGGTGGCGTTCCTCTACCCGCTGACCGGGCGCGCCTGGGAGCGTCCGTACGTCGGCGCCGGCATCGCGCTGTACGACGCGCTCGCTCGCACCCTCGGCACCGGGCGGCCGCTGCCGCGGCACCGGCACCTGACGCGCCGCGGCGTCCGCCGGGTCGCGCCAGCTCTCGCGTCCGGGCGCGTCGTCGGCGCCGTGCAGTACTGGGACGCGCAGGTCGACGACGCCCGTCACACGATGACGATCGTGCGGACGGCGGCGCGGTACGGCGCGCTGTGCGCCAGCCGCACCCGCGTCGTGTCGCTGCTGCGCGAGGGCGAGCGCGTGACCGGCGCCGTCGTCCGCGACCTCGAGAGCGGGCGGCTGCTCGAGGTGCGGGCACGTCAGGTCGTCAACGCCACCGGCGTCTGGACCGACGACACGCAGGCCCTCGCGCGCACGCGCGGGCAGTTCCACGTACGGGCGTCCAAGGGCGTGCACCTGCTCGTCCCGCGCGACCGGATCGCCTCCGAGACAGGGATGATCCTCCGCACCAGCACCAGCGTGCTGTTCGTCATCCCGTGGGGCCGGCACTGGATCCTCGGCACGACCGACACCGACTGGTCGCTCGACAAGAGCCACCCCGCGGTCAGCGCCCGCGACGTCGCCTACCTGCTCGAGCAGGTGAACCGCGCGCTCGTCTCGCCGCTGCTCCCGGAGGACGTGGTCGGCGTCTACGCCGGGCTGCGACCGCTCCTGGCGGGCGAGTCGGAGCAGACCAGCAAGCTGTCGCGCGAGCACCTGGTCGGCCACCCCGTGCCCGGCCTGGTGGTGGTCGCCGGCGGCAAGTACACGACGTACCGCGTGATGGCGAAGGACGCCGTGGACGAGGCGGTGCGCGCCCTGGACGGCCTGCAGCCGCCGTGCGTCACCGAGCACGTCCCGCTCGTCGGTGCCGACGGATGGCCGGCGCTGTGGAACCGCCGTCGCGTGCTCGCCGCGGAGAGCGGCCTGCACGTCGCGCGCATCGAGCACCTGCTCCAGCGGTACGGCTCGCTGACCTCCGAGGTGCTCGACCTGGTGGCCGCCGACGCCTCGCTCGGGCAGCCGCTGCCGAGCTCGGACGACTACCTGCGCGCCGAGGTCGTCTACGCCGTGCAGGCCGAGGGCGCCCTGCACCTCGACGACGTGCTGGCCCGCCGTACCCGCATCTCCATCGAGTCGTGGGACCGCGGCGTGGAGGCCGCGCCCGTCGTCGCGCAGCTGATGGGCGACGTGCTCGGCTGGAGCGCCGAGCAGCGCGAGCGCGAGGTGGAGCACTACCTGGCGCGGGTGGCGGCGGAGCGCGACGCGCAGGCGCAGCCGGACGACCTCACCGCGGACGCCGCGCGGCTGGGCGCTCCGGACATCGTGCCGCTGGCCTGAGGCGGCTGCCCGCTAGCGCGCGACGGTCCGGATCCCCCAGCGGCCCTGCCAGGACCGACCAGGCTCCAGCACGACCAGGTCCGTGCCGGAGCGCAGCGCGTCCGGCGGGCACGTCATGGGCTCGACGGCCAGGCTGCGCCGGCGCTGCTCCTGCGGGAGCGTCTCGCCCGTGTAGACCTGGAACCACCGGAAGCCCTCGTCCGCCCACACCTCGGTGCTGCCGAACCGCACGACCGCCAGGCCGTCGCCGTCGCGCTCGAGCCCGCCGAAGCAGGTGTCCAGCACGGCGGCGCCGATCGGGCGCGGCGAGCGGAAGTCGTGCTCGGTGCCGTGCACGTCCTGCTGCCCCGTCGGCAGCCCGCGGGCGTCGGTGAGCAGCCGCAGGGACGCCGGCACGTGCAGCTCCTCGCCGTCGACCAGTGCAGTCCGCGGTGCGAGGTACGGGTGCGCGCCGTAGCCGAGCGGCACCGGCTGCGGCGCGCGCGACGTGACGACGACCTGCGCCTCGAGCGCCTGCTCCGACAGCTCCCAGGTGCAGGCGACCTCGAGCCGGCCCGGCCACCCCGGCTGGGGTGGGACGACCGTGCGCAGCTGCGCGGTGCGGTCCGTCGCCTGCACGACCTCCCACGTGCTCCAGCGCGCCAGGCCGTGGTTGGCGTTGCGGGCGGCAGGCTCGTTCAGGGGCAGCTGCAGCGACCGGTCCTGCCAGGTCCACCGGCCGTCGCCGACCCGGTTCGGCCAGGGCACCAGGTGCTGCCCCCTGCCGCCGGACGCGACCTCGTCCTCGGCGTAGCCGGCGACCACCTCACGACCGTCCAGGCGCAGCGCGCGCAGCCCGCCGCCGACCTCCACGACCACGGCGCGCGCCTCGCCGGCGACCAGCTCCAGCTGACGTCCGGAGGGCGGTGGTACGGCGCTCATGAGGACCACCGTGCCACGTCGCCCGCGACCCTTCCCCGGTCCAGGGACCGCGAGGTGCACGAGCACCGCGTGTCAGAGCGCGCTGATCAGCCCGGTCTCCCGCAGCACCGCCGCGGCGGCCTGCACGAGCGGGAGCGCGAGCAGAGCGCCGGACCCCTCGCCCAGCCGCAGGTCCAGCTCCAGCAGCGGCAGCAGCCCGAGGTGCGCCAGCGCGAGGCCGGAGGCCGGCTCCGCCGAGCGGTGCGCCGCCACGAGGTACCCGGCCGCGGCCGGCGCCATCCGGACAGCGCACAGGGCCGCCGCCGCCGCGGACACCCCGTCCAGCACGACGGGCACCCGCGCCGCCGCCGCGCGCAGCAGCGCGCCGACCAGTGCCGCGTGCTCGAGACCGCCGAGCGCTGCCAGGACGTCGAGCCCGTCCGTGCGGCCGGCGGTCCGGGCCAGCCCCGCGGTGACCGCCGCCAGCTTGCGCTCCAGGACGGCGTCGTCGGCGCCGGCACCGCGGCCCGTGACCGCCCCGGCCGCGCAGCCGGCGAGCCGCCCCACCAGGCAGGCCGCGGCGGTGGTGTTCGCGATGCCGACCTCGCCGAGCAGCAGCACGTCCGCGCCGTCGGCGAGCAGCTCCTCGGCGACGGCCGCTCCGGCGAGCACCGCCTCGGCAGCCTCGCCTGCTGTCATGGCGTCCTGCAGCGTGAGGTCGGCCGTTCCGTCGGCCACGCGCCGCACCCGTACCAGGTCCGACGTCGGCAGCGGAGTCCGCAGCCCGACGTCGAGCACCAGCAGCCGCACGCCCGCCTGGCGCGCCAGCACGGCAGCGACACCGGTGCCGCCCGCGCAGCCGGCGGCCACCGCGGCGCTGAGCTCCTGCGGCCAGGCGGAGACGCCCTGCGCGTGCACGCCGTGGTCCGCCGCGGCCACCAGCAGCGCCGGTCGGGACGGCACGGGCGGTGGGCAGGCGCCGGCGACGGCGGCGAGCTGCGCCGACAGCGCCTCCAGCCGACCGAGGCTGCCCGGGGGCTTGGCCAGCTTGTCCTGCCGTCGCAGCGCCTCGGCGTGCGCGCGCGCGGACACGGGGAGCACAGCAGCCACGAGGAGGTCGACGTCCGTGCGGCTCATCGGCGTCCGCCGGGACGCTCAGGTGCGGTGGGCGCTGCTCGACGGGAGTCGTGCGCGGGCACGGACCCGGCCGGCGTCATGCGCCGGTCCGGTGCACGGCCACGACAGCCGCCATGGCGGCCAGGTGCGCCAGCTGGTTCGCCGCACCGAGCAGGTCACCGGTCAGGCCGCCGAGCTTGCGGTGCGCCAGCCGCGCGACCACCAGCACCGCAGCGACCGCGCAGGCCAGCGGGAGCCACAGCGACGCGCCGACCGCCCAGCCGGCGGCGGCGACGGCCTGCAGGCCGACCGCGATCCAGGTGGTGGGCCCGCTGACGCCGATGACCTTCGCGCCGAGGCCCTGGTCAGCGACCGGCGGCAGCAGGCCGGCCAGCAGGACGCCGCCGGCCCGGCCGAGGACGTGCCCGGTGACGACCGCGCCGGCGAAGGCGTCGAGCGGCAGCGGGGCGAGCAGCGCGACGCGCAGGAGCAGCGAGAGCACCAGCGCGGCGGAGCCGTACGTCCCGATCCTGCTGTCGCGCATGATCTCGACGCGCCGCTCGGGGGTGTGCCCGCCCCACAGGCCGTCGGCGCTGTCGGCGAGGCCGTCCTCGTGGAACGCGCCGGTGATGACGACCATCACGGCGACGGCGGCGACGGTCGCGGCGCCCCGGCCGACCGGTGCGGCCAGGGCGTACCGGGTGAGGACGCCCGACAGCGCGACGACCAGCCCGACGGCAGGGAACCAGGCGCAGGAACGCCGCAGGTCCGCGTCGGTGACCGACGACAGCCGTACCGGGATGCGGGTCAGCAGCTGCAGGGCCACCGCGGCGGCGTGCAGTGCTGATCGCGCCCGCGTGTCCGTGCTGCCCCCTCGTCCGCGGGACCCGGCCGGACCCGGCGCGGAGTCTAGGGCGCGTCGAAGAAGCCGGTCAGGCGCGTGATCCGCCCCTGCTCGTCGAGCTGCACGACGTCGAAGCCGGTCAGCACCTGCGTGCCCGCGGCGTCGGTGATGGCCCAGGGGAAGTGCGCGCTGTCGTGGTGCCGCACCGCCTCCCCCGTGACCTCCACGCGCCCGCCGGGCATCGACTCCTGGAAGCCGCCGATGTGCGCGGACAGCGCCGCGCGGCCGACGACGTGGTCGAGCGGGTCGCAGTAGACGGCGTCCTCGGCCCAGGCGCGCTCGAGCAGGGCGAGCCGCTGGTCAGGGTCGGGCTCGAGCCACGCCTGGCCGTAGGCGCCGATGCCGTCGACGTCGTTCACGCTGCCTCCTGCGGGACGAAGGGGGTGCCGGTCAGGCCGGCGAGGGGGTCGACGCCGCGCAGGGTGCCCCGGCTGCCGGTGACGGCGCAGCGCAGGAAGCCGCCCTGCGCGACGAGGCCGTGCTCCTCCTGCCGGTGGACGGTCGCCGCGTGCTCCGGCCGGTGGTAGGCCCAGGTGACCGCGTCGCGCAGGGTCCGCCACGCGGAGAAGGTCAGCACCGCGCCGTCCTCCGGCGCCTGGACGAGCGCCGCGCGGTTGCCGTCCGCGGACTCGATCTGCCGGCCGAGGGTGACGAAGCGCTCGAAGAACTCGCCGGTGCGCTCGGCGTCCGGCCCGAGGCCGGCCAGCGTGACGACGGCCGCGGCGCCGGTGACCTTCCCCCGCTCGGGCAGCACGGCGAACGGCTGCCGGCCGCCGCTGAGGACGGCGTCCCCGCGGAAGGAGGCCGGCGCCAGCACGACGTGCCACGCCGTCGAGCCGCCCCAGGCCACGGGCCAGTCCTGCACCTGCTCGGACGGGTCGTCGTCCCACACCGCGAGCACCGACCACCAGCGGCCGTCGAAGGACGGCATGCCGGCGCGACCTGCCCCGGCCTGGCCCGCCTGCAGCGAAGGACGGGCCGTCCGGCAGCCAGGGGCAGGCAGCCGACGGCTCGCTCAGCTCGAGCGCGCTCCAGGTGACGTGCACGGGTCCTCCTCCACGATGTGAACGTCGTCAACATGCCATGCGATGTGAACGCCGTCAACATCTCGTGGCAGGATCAGCCCGTGAGCGAGCGCGGCTACCACCACGGCGACCTGCGGGCCGCGCTCGTGGCCGCCGGCGTCGACGCGGCCCGCACCGGCGGGGAGCAGGCCGTCGGGCTCAACCGGCTGGCCACCGCCGTCGGCGTGAGCGCGTCGGCCGCCTACCGCCACTTCCCGGGCGGGCTCGACGACCTGCTCGTCGCCGTGGGCGACGTCGCCCGGCAGGGGCTGGCCGACCGGATCGTCCTGCGCATGTCCGAGGTGACCCGCTCCCGCGATCCGCGCACCCTGGCGCTGCGCCGGTTCCGGGCGTCCGGCGAGGCGTACGTGGAGTACGTGCTGGAGCAGCCGGGCCTGTTCCAGGTCGCCTGCCGCCACGACCACGGCCGCTCCGCCGCGAACCCGTACGGCCTGCTGGAGGGCTGCATCGACGAGCTCGTGCGGACGGGGGCGCTCCCGGCGGCCCGGCGCCCGGACGCCGCGCCCGCAGCGTGGGCGACGGTGCACGGGCTGGCGGTGCTGATGACGGACGGGCCGCTGCGCCGGCTCGACCCGGCCCAGCGCAGCCGGCTCGTCGCGCGGACGCTCACGATGGTGGCCGAGGGCCTCTGAGCCTGCGGACGCGGAGCAGCCGCAGCACCGCCGAGGGGACGGTGCTGCGGCCGTCGCTGCTCAGGACGCCGGCGGGCCGCCCCGGTCATCCCTCCAGGACGTGGCCTTCCGGCCACCCGAGGTCCACCTCGACCGTCACGAACGGCTGCCCGGCCACCCAGCCGACCCCGCCGGGGCCGGTGCCCGTGCTGTCCCGGCCCCCCTGGGTTCGACGACAGGCAGGCGGCGACCTTCCACGGGGCGACCATGCGCGCGGGCCGGACGCCAGGGCACCTGCCTCACCTGTGGACAACGCGGTGCACTCCTGCTCCCGAGCGGGAGACTCCTCGCAGGAGGTCCAGGATGTCCGCGTTCGAGGTGAGCACCGCGCTGCTGCGCCGCACCGCCGCGCAGCTGCGCACCGCGGTCGACGTCGCGCGCCACGTGCACGACGGAGGCCGGCAGTCCCGCGCGCTCGCCGCGGCGGCCGGCGACGACGCGGCGGAGGAGGCGGTCGACCGCTTCCTCGACCGCTGGTCGTACGGCATGGGCCTGGTGGCCGAGGACGCCGGCAAGCTGGTGGAGATGCTCGGCCAGGCCGCGGACGCCTACGACGCCGTCGACCGTGGCATCGCGGAGGCCTGCTCGTGACCGCCCTCGGCAGCGCGGTCAGCCCGCAGCAGCTCGTGCCCGGCGACCCCGACGAGGTGGACGCCCTCGCGCGCCGGCTGGACACGTTCGCCTCCGCCGCCGAGTCGGGCGGCAGCCGGCTGCGCGGCATCGGCCGCGACGGCTGGGTGGGCGTGGCGGCGGAGGCGTTCCGCGACCAGGTCGACGAGGTGCCGGACAAGCTGCTCAAGGGCTCGCGCGCCTTCGGGCAGGCCGCCGCCGCGCTGCGCAGCCACGCGCGGGTGCTGCGCGCGGCGCAGGAGCAGGCCAGGCGCGCCATGCAGCTGTGGGACGAGGCCGAGGCGGCGAGCCGCGCGTGGGCGCACCAGCGGGAGGCGTGGGCCGAGGCCGAGCGCAGCGCCGCCGCCCGCAGGACCGACCCGCCCGCCGGCAGCGCCCCCTCCGGCACCGACCCCGGGGCCGCCGGCCGGGCGCGCGCGCTCGACCTGCTGGACGACGCCCGCCGCGACGTCCGGCGCTCCGGCGCGGCCGTCGCCGGTGAGCTGCACGAGGCCGCCGACCTCGCCCCGGACGAGCCGAGCCTGCTCAGCAAGGCCGTCGACGCGGTCGTCAGCTTCGGCAAGGGAGCGGGCGAGGCGACCTGGGGCCTCGCGGAGTTCGCCTTCAAGCTGAGCCCGCAGTACGCCATGATCGACCCGAAGGGCTACCTGGAGCACCTCGAGGGCCTCGGGAAGGGCCTGGCGTACGGCGCCCAGCACCCCAAGGAGTTCGGCAAGGCGATCATCGACTACGACACCTGGAAGGAGGACCCGGCGCGCGCGCTGGGCCACCTCGTCCCGGACCTCCTGCTCACGGTCGCGACCGCGGGCGCCGGCGGGGCCGCCAGGGGCGCCACCGCCGCGAGCCGCCTCGAGCGCCTCGGACTGTCGGCCGAGCGCGCCGGCACCAACCTGTTCCCCAGGCTGGCCGACGACGTGCTGGACGCCCGGCTGGCCGAGCTCGGCTACGACGCGGCGCGGCCGGCCGGCAAGGCGGCCCGCTGGCAGCTGGAGCCGCCGTACGGCGGGGTCGACGACTGGATCGACGAGCCGCTGGCGACCGGGGACCGGGTCGCGTTCGGCGTACCGGGCATCTCCGGCTTCGGCGTCAAGGTCACCGAGCACTTCACCGTCGCGGACGCCCGCGCCTACTTCGAGTCGCTGCAGGCGGCGCCGCGCCGCGTCGGCTTCGCGGACGCGCCGACGGTCCGCCCCCGCATCGAGGTCTACGAGGTGGACGGCAGCCTCGACGCGGCGAGCTCGATCGCCCGTTCCAACCCGCAGTTCGGGTCCGGCGGCCACAGCCAGGTCTTCGTGCCCGACCCGTACGACGCGGTGGACGCCGACGTCCTGCGGAAGGTGGACGTCCTCGAGCTGCCCCGGGGGACGACGCGCTCGCCGATCGAGGACCCCCGCTACCGCCACCTCGACCCCGACCTGCCGTCGCGCCCGCTCGACCCGGTCCGGGAGACCCACGTCGGGCGCGCCCAGGGCGCTGCGGCCGGCGCCACCGCCGTCGTCGGCCAGGAGGCAGGATCACGCCCATGAGCACGCAGCGACAGGTCATCCCGGCGGGCGAGCAGCCGAACCCGCTGCGCACCCTCGAGCCGATCGTGCGGCTCCTCATCGAGCGCGGCCACGCACCCCTCGGCGCGCCGGAGCGGCTCGGCTGGCGGCAGAGCCCGTCCGGCTACGTCTGCTCCCTGCGTGGCGCGCTGACGCGGGAGGACTGGGACGCGGTCAACGCCGCCTTCGAGCTGCCGCCGACGATCGTCTTCGAGGCCGGCTGCATCCGCGACCACGCGCACTGGATGGACATCGAGGGCTCGTACGAGGTCGACCTGCAGGGCGACCCGGTCGAGCGCTAGCGCCGACCCGGCAGCGGCACCTGCTGGCGGGACCGGCTCTCGCTGCGCCACGGGCGCCGCGCCGACGGCAGCTCGACCACCAGCGGCGGCACGTCGCCGACCGGGCCGCACGCGGTCACCCACAGCGCGTCGTCCGCGGCGACGGCACGCCCCCACAGCCAGCCCTGCGCGGCCTCCACGCCGAGGCCGACCAGCGTCCCCCGCTGCGCCAGCGTCTCCACGCCCTCGGCGACGACGCCGAGGCCGAGCGTGCGGGCCAGGGCGAGCACGGCGGAGACGATCGCGGCCCCCGGCCCCTCGTCGGTCACCGCGGCCACGAAGGAGCGGTCCACCTTGAGCAGGTCGACGGGCAGGCTGAGCAGGTACGCCAGCGAGGAGTAGCCGGTCCCGAAGTCGTCGATCGCGACGTGCACGCCGACCGCCCGCAGGCGCTCCAGCACGAGCGCGCTGGCCGCGGCGTCCACCATGACGACCGTCTCGGTCACCTCGAGGCAGAGCAGGTGCGGCTCGAGCCCGCTGCCGGCCAGCGCGCGAGTGACGACCTCCACGAGCTGCGGGTCGCCGAGCTGGCGCGCCGACAGGTTCACCGCCACGGTGAGCGGCACGGCGCGGGCGCGGTTCCACCGCGCGGTGGTCGCGCAGGCCTCCAGCAGGACGGCCGAGCCCAGCGGGACGATGAGCCCGGTCTCCTCGGCGTGCGGCACGAACTCGTCCGGCATGAGCAGCCCGCGCTCCGGGTGCTGCCAGCGCACCAGCGCCTCCGAGCCCGTGACCAGGCCCGTACGCGGGTCGACCACCGGCTGGTAGTGCACCCGCAGCTCGTGGCCCTGCAGCGCCGCGCTCAGCTCGCTCTGCGTCTGCAGCCGTGCCGTCGCCCGGTCCCGCATCCCCTCGTCGAAGACCTCGAAGCGGGCGCGGCCGCGCTCCTTCGCGCGGTACATCGCGATGTCGGCGTCCCGCACGAGCGCCTCGGCGTCGGTCTCGCCGCCGTGCAGGGCGGTGGCGACGCCCATGCTCGCGGTGACCAGCACTCCGTCCAGGTCCGGGTCCACGAGCCCCTCGCGCTCCTCCACGGCGCGGGCCAGCCGGTGGACGATGTGCAGCACGTCCTCCTCGCCCTGCACCCGCTCGCACAGCACCACGAACTCGTCGCCCCCGAAGCGGGCGAGCGTGTCGGTGGGCCGCAGGGCGCGCTCCAGCGCACGGGCGACCCCGACGAGCAGGCGGTCACCGGTGGCGTGACTGCGGCTGTCGTTGACCCACTTGAAGCGGTCGAGGTCGAGGAAGACGACGGCCACCAGCGAGCCGTCCGGCTGCGGCTCGGCCAGCACCCGCGCGAGCCGGTCGAGCAGCACCTCGCGGTTCACCAGGCCGGTCAGGCTGTCGTGCAGCGCCTGGTGCGCGAGCAGGTCCTCCGCGAGCTTCTGCTCGGTGACGTCCTGCATGGTGCCGATGACGCGCACCGGGTCGCCCTGCTCGTCCCAGCCGGCGGCCGTCATGTGCCCCTGCACCCAGCGGCGCGAGCCGTCCCGGCGCACCAGCCGGTGCCGCACCACGACCGGTGGGTCCTGCGCGGCCTCCGCTGAGAACAGCCGCGCGGCGTGCGGGCGGTCCTCCTCGGCCACCAGCGCCAGGTAGCGCGCGAACGCCTGCGGCCCGTCGGCGTCGTCGACGCCGGTGAGCCGCTTGAGCTCCTCCGACCACACGACCTCGTCGGTGAGCAGGTCCCACTCCCAGCTGCCGATGCGGGCGAGCCGCTGCGCCTCCCCCAGCTGGGCCTCACGCAGCTGGAGCCGGTCGTCGAGCTGCACCTGGCGGCGTTCCGCGGCCTGCCGGTCGGCCCGCTCCAGGGCGAACAGCACCGACCGCGTGATGGCGTCCGGCGGGTGCTGCCCCTTGACCAGGAAGTCCTGCGCGCCGGCCTGCAGCGCGGCGACCCCCACCCGGTCGCTGTCGAGGCCGGTCAGCACGACGACGGGCACGTCGGGGTCGACCTCCCGCAGCAGGTTCAGCCCGTCGATGCCCCGCGCGTCGGGCAGCGAGAGGTCCAGCAGCACGCAGCGCACGTCGCCCAGGGCCAGCCGCAGCATCGCCTCGCGAGCGCTGGTGACGTGCACGACCTTGAGCTCGAGGTCGCCGGCCTCGCAGGTGAGCCGGATGAGCCCCGCGTAGTCGACGTCGTCCTCGACGAGGAGCAGGACGGGTGCCGCTGGCTCCACCGGGTCTCCCCTCGGCGTGACGTCATGATCGCTCAGCGTGACGACACCGGGCCACGGGTGCGACAGCGACCACGATGAGTGAGGAAGGACTGTCGCACCATGGCCCTCTGTGACCACGTGCCGAGTGGTTGTGCAGGAGGAGCAGGGGAACAGCCCCGGCGTCGGACCGGGAGGGTGCATGCAGGCGACGCCGTACGCGCTGGTGAGCGCCGCCGCCGACGTGCGACGGGGCAGCAAGGCCGAGCTGGTCGGCCTGACCCGCCGGCTGGAGCGCGAGGCCCTGCGCCGGGTGCCGCCCGCGGTCGCCGCCTCGCTGCAGGACGCCCGCTTCGACACCGGCTGCCCCGACGCCGAGCGCTCGTTCACGTACGGCCTGAGCCACGACCCGCACGTCGTGGCCGGCTGCGGGCGGATCCTCGGGATCTGAGGACGCGGCCGGCACGGTCGGCTACGGTCGGCCCGTGCACGCGCAGCGCTTCGCCTACGGCTCCCGGACCCCGGTCGCCGTCGCGCTCGCCTAGCCGCAACGACACCGCCCGGGTCCCCGACCCGGTGCGCTGCTCCTGGTCGAGGACCTCCTCCCAGGAAGGCACTCCCCCGATGAGCACCAGCACCCTGCACACCGTCGAGACCGGCCGCGCCCGCATCGACGAGCTCGACTCCGAGATCGTCCGCCTGGTCCGCGAGCGCTGCGCCGTCAGCGCGCAGGTCCAGCAGGCCCGGCAGGCCGAGGGCGGCCCGCGCGTCTCCCACGCCCGGGAGAACGAGGTCGTCGGCCGCTGGCGCACCGCCCTCGGCCGCCCCGGCGGCACGATCGCGCTGGCCCTGCTCGAGCTCGGCCGCGGACGGCCCTCCTAGTCGGCGTGCAGGCCGCGGGTGACGCGGCGCTCGACCACGAAGGACAGCACCGGGACCGTGCCCGCCAGCATCACGCCCACGGTCCGCAGCAACGACCAGCCGGCCCGGCGGGCGAGGTCGGCGACCGTGGCGAGGTAGGCGATGTAGAGGTAGCCGTGGATCGGGCTGTAGACCTCGGCGAACCGCTCCCGGTCGTAGCCGTACTTCGCCACGATCGCCACCAGCAGCACGAACAGCGCGACGCCGACCACAACGGCCATCACGCGGAAGCGGCGGAGGGCGCCGCTCACTGCTGCTCGGCCAGCCGGCGCAGGTGGGCGTTGTACGCCGCCAGCTCCGTGTCCTCGTCGTCGGCGACCGCCGGGGTCGTCGGGCGCACCGGCGGGGCGTCCAGCACGTCGACCACGTCCTGCTCCCGGGCCAGCGCCCGCTCCGGGTAGCGCTCGTCGAGGACGAGCTTGACCCACAGGAAGACCGCGAAGCCGGCGAACAGCCACCACTGCACGGCGTAGCCGTAGTTCTGCCAGTCGTCCTGCTGCCGGGCCTTGTGCCACTGCCACAGGCCGATCCGGCCGAGCACCGCGAGGGCGGCGACCAGGAGCGCGTGCCGGCCGATCCACCGGGCCGACAGGAACGCCTTCACCCCCGGCACGCTACCGGCGGTGGCGGGTACCTGCCTGCCTGCGCGGGGCCGGGCGTAACCCTGCACGCCCGGACCGTGGGAGGAGGCGGCACAGCGTGGCGTCCAGCTCGTTGCCCGTCGCTCCGCCCGCACTGCCGACGGGCGCGCGCCGGGAGGCCGGCACCGGTCGCGGCCTCTGGCTGCTGGAGCAGTGCTCCGCCGACCACGGCGTCCACGTCACGCGCCCGGGCAGCGGCAAGACCGTGTGGGCGCTGCTGCGCCCGGAGGTGCAGGACGAGGCGCAGGACGCCGACGCCGCGCTCGCCCTGTGGCTGGACCAGGTCGAGGGGCTCTCGACGCTCCCGTGTGAGGCCGCCGGCGGGGGGCAAGGACGACGGCATGCTGCCTCGTACCGGACCCGATGCACCGTGGCCGTCGGCGCTGTGGGTGGTGCGGCACGGCGAGAGCGCCGGCAACGTCGCGCTGGCCGCCGCCGAGGCCGAGGGCCTGGAGCGGCTCGACCTGTCGCACCGCGACGTCGACGTCCCGCTGTCCGACCGCGGTGAGCGGCAGGCGGAGGCGCTCGGCCGCTGGATCGCCGAGCAGCCGGAGGACCAGCGACCGACCGCCGTCTGGTGCTCCCCCTACGTCCGCGCCCAGCAGACGACGCAGATCGCCCTGCAGGCAGCGGGTCTCGACCTGCCGGTGGTGGTCGACGAGCGGCTGCGCGAGCGGGAGTTCGGCGCCTGGGACGGCCTCACCCGGCGCGGCATCACGGCGCAGTTCCCGGAGGAGAGCGCCCGCCGGGCCGCGCTCGGCAAGTTCTACCACCGGCCTCCCGGCGGGGAGTCCTGGACGGACGTGCTGCAGCGGCTGCGCGCGGTCCTCGACGACGTCCGCACCGACGCGCAAGGAGAGCGCGTCATGGTCGTCGCGCACCAGGTCGTGGTGCTGCTGACCCGGTACGTGCTCGAGGGCATGGACGAGAGGTCGGTCCTCGACCTGGACGCGCAGGGCGAGGTCGTCAACTGCTCCGTGACCTCCTACCTGTACGAGCAGGACGCCGGGAAGATGTCGCTCGAGCGCTACAACGAGGCCGCTCCGCTCGAGGAGCAGGACGAGCAGGTCACCGCCGAGCCGGACGCGCCCGGTGCCCCCCGCTGACGTCATCACCCCGCAGGTGCTGCGGGAGTGGGCGCTGCCCGAGGTGGACGACGGCGGGGACAAGAACGCGCGCGGCACGGTGCTCGTGGCCGGCGGCTCCACGTCCACCCCGGGGGCACTGCTGCTCACGGGGCTGGCCGCGCTGCGCACCGGCGCCGGCAAGCTGCAGATGGTCACCGTCGAGGCGACGTCGGTGGCGCTCGCCGTCACCGTGCCGGAGGCGGGCGTCGCCGGCATCGGCAGCGACCCCCTCGGGAAGGAGGCCGGCGAGGAGGTGGTGCGCCGCTGCGACCGCGCCTCGGCGCTGGTGCTCGGCCCCGGCCTGATGGACAAGGACGCCGCTCTCGCGCTGCTGCGCGTCGTGCTCCCCCGGCTCGACGGCACGCCCGTCGTCCTCGACGGCCTGGCCCTCACCGCGCTCGCGAAGGAGCCGGCGCTGCTGGACGGCGTCACCGCCGTCCTCACCCCGAACTCCGGCGAGCTCGCCGCGCTGCTCGACGGCCGTGAGCTCGACGGGCTGGAGGCCGCGCAGGACGTCGCGAGCCGGTACGACGCGGTCGTGAGCTCGCCCGGCTGGGTGGCCGCGGCGGACGGCCGGAGCTGGTGCGTCGAGGCCGGCGGCATCGGCCTCGGCACCTCGGGATCGGGCGACGTGCTGGCCGGGCTGGTCGGCGGCGTCCTCGCCCGTGGCGCCACGCCGGAGCAGGCCGCCGCCTGGGGGCAGTACCTCCACTCGGCCGCCGGCGACCTCCTGACCGCGCGGATCGGCCGCGTCGGCTTCCTCGCCCGGGAGCTGCTCGACGAGGTGCCCGTCGTGCTCGCGACCCTGCGACCCTGATCACGGTGACGGCGCGCGCTGCGGGGTAGGGCTCGTCCTGAACCGTCCCTGGCCCGAGAGGAACACCATGAGCGAGCAGCCCGCTGAGTCCCCCGCGACGAGTGCAGGCACGACCCGTCCCGCCGGCGAGGGCGTCGGCGACGAGCAGCTGTCCGAGCAGGTCGCGGACCAGACGAGCAGCGACCTCGAGGTCGAGGGCGCGTTCGAGCGCGAGTCCGACGGTGCGGCCACCGACACCGAGGCCGCCAAGGCCAGCGGCGACGACCTCAAGTAGCCCTCTTCGTGAAGTCCCCGGCACCCTGGTGCTGGGGACTTCACGCTGTCCGGGGTCAGACCGGCAGCAGCTTGGCGATGACCTCGTTCATGATCTCGTCGGTCCCGCCGCCGATGCGCAGGATCCGGCTGTCGCGGTAGTGCCGCTCCACCTCGCTGTCGCGCAGGTAGCCCGCGCCGCCGTGCAGCTGCACCGCTTCGTCGACGACGTGGTCGCAGGCCGCGCACGCGGTGTTCTTGGCCATCGACACCTCCAGCACCGCTCCGCCCGTCTCGTGCCACGCCGCCATCGCCGCGCGCGTCGCCGTCCTGGCCACCCAGGCCTGCCGCGCCATCTCGGCGACCCGGTGCCGCACGACCTGCCGGCTGGACAGCGGGCGGCCGAAGGTCTCGCGCTGCTTCACCCACTGGAGCGTGAGGTCCACGCAGCGCTGCGCTGTGGCGTAGGCCTGCACGGCGAGGCCGAGCCGCTCGGACTGGAACTGCTGCATGATCTGCACGAAGCCGGAACCCTCTGCGCCCACGAGGTTCTCGACCGGCACCCGCACGTCCGCGAAGCCCAGCTCCGCGGTGTCGCTGCAGAGCCAGCCCATCTTGTCCAGCCGCCGGTCGACGGTGAAGCCCGGCGTCCCGCGGTCGACGACGAGCAGGCTGATCCCGCCGTGGCCCTCGCCGCCGGTGCGCACCGCGACCGTCACGAAGTCCGCCCGCACGCCGCTGGTGATGAAGGTCTTGCTCCCGTTGACGACGTACGCGTCCCCGTCCCGGACCGCGCTGGTCCGCAGGCTCGCCACGTCCGAGCCGCCGCCGGGCTCCGTCACCGCGAGCGCGCCGATCTTCTCGCCGGCGAGCGTCGGGCGCACGTAGCGGTCGACCAGGTCCGGCGTGCCGCTGCGCGAGATGTGCGGCACCGCGATGCCGTGGGTGAACAGGCTGGCCACCACCCCACCGGAGCCGCCGCCGAGCAGCACCTCCTCGGCCAGGATCGCCGAGTCGATCGCGTCGCCCCCGCCGCCGCCCTGCTCCTCCGGGAAGGAGACGCCGAGCAGGCCGGCCTCGGCGAACGTGCGGTGCAGGCTGCGCGGCAGCTCGCCGTCGCGCTCCCACCCGGCGACGTGCGGCGCGACCTCCTTGGCGACGACGCTCCTGGCGAGCGCGCGCAGGGCCAGCCGCTCCGGGGTGCTCCACGGGTCGGTCACGGGGTCGCGCTCCTCGGGGTGCTGGGGTCGGTCGTCCCTGCCGGCGGCGGGGACCAGTGGGCGCTCACGCCTTCGCCCGGCCCGGTCCGGGCGGCCCGGCGAAGCACTGCGCGAGGCCCAGCCACTCGTCGGCCGCCGCGCCCTCGGCGCGCAGCGCGAGGTCGTCCCGGTGCCGGCGCTGCGTCACCAGCAGACAGAAGTCCACAGCCGGTCCGGTGACCCGCTGGTCCCCCTCGCCGAAGCTCCACGTGCTGCCGTCCGGCGCCGTCAGCTCGACGGCCACCGGGACGTCCGGCGGCGTGAGACCCCTGTTGACGTAGGCGAAGCCGCGCGTGCGCACGCCCAGGTGGCAGACGTGTCGCAGCCGCGCGGTCGGCGTCCGCTGCACGCCGAGGCCGTCCGCGACGTCCTGCCCGTGCGCCCAGTACTCCATCAGCCGGGCGGTCGCGAACGACGCCGGGCTCATGGGCGGGCCGTACCAGGGCACCTTCGTGCCCGCCGGCACGGTCGCGAAGGCCTGCACCATCGCGTCGAAGCCGTCCTGCCAGTCGGCCAGCAGCTGCCCGCGGGACAGCCCGCGGCGCGCGGTCAGCTGGCCGGTCAGGAAGCCCTCGATGTCCTTGGCCACCTCGGTCAGCCCGGCCACGAACTCGTCCGGCCGGGTCGCCGCCTTGAGCGCCTCCACGTCGGTGCCGGCCAGGTGCGACAGCGCGTCCCGGACGTCCCAGCCCTCGGCGGGGGTGGGCGCGTCGAGGTCGGCGTCGGCGACGAGGGCTCGGAGGTCGGCCTGCTCCGCGCGCAGGTCGTCGAGCAGTGCGGTCAGCATGCGCAGACGTTAACCGTCGCTCACATCTGCCCGCTAGCCTGTACCGGTGACGTCCGCCGCCGCTGCGCCTCCCCGCCGGGAGCAGCTGCTCGAGGCCGCGGCGCACCTGTTCGCCGACCGCGGCTTCCACGGCGTCGGCATCGACGACATCGGCGCCGCAGCGGGCATCAGCGGGCCGGGCGTCTACCGGCACTTCCGCTCGAAGGCCGCGCTGCTCGAGGCGCTGTGCGACCGCGCGATGACCCGCATGCTCGAGGGCGCGCGCGGGATCCCGGCGGCACACGACGACCCGCACGCCGCGCTCGAGGCGCTGGTCGACCTGCACGTCGCCTTCGCCGTCCAGCAGCGCGCGCTCATCGGCGTCTGGGTGCGAGAGGCGCGCGCGCTCTCGGACGACGTGCGCCGGTCGCTGCGACGGCGGATGCGGCAGTACGAGCAGCCGTGGCACGCCGTCCTCGGCCGGCTGCGCGACGACCTCGACGCCGACGAGGTCGCCGTCGTGACCGGCGCGACGCTGAACATGCTGAACGGCACGGCCTTCACCTCCGTCACCCTGGACGCCGCCCGGCTCGAGGTGCTGCTGCGGCGGATGGCGCTGTCGGCGCTGCTCAGCCGGCGGTCCCCCGCCCGCCGCTCCTGAGCGGCGCCGACGCCTACGTCGCTGTCGACCCGCGTGTCGCTGCCCGGCGCCTCCGCGCGTCGCCCCGGACCGGCCCGCAGCGCCGGGCAGGATGCGCGGCATGACCGCACGCCTGCTGCTCTGCCTGCTCCTGCTGACCGGCTGCTCTGCCGTCGGCAGCCCGAAGCCGGAGGGTCCGCTGTCCGGGAAGCGGCTCGTCGAGGCGCTGCGCGACGGTGGCTACGTCATCGTCATCCGGCACACCGCCACCGAGGAGGGCGGGGTCGACGACCCCGCCGCGACGGACGTGTGCGAGCCGCAGCGCGAGCTGACGGAGGAGGGCCGCCAGCAGGCGCGCGACCTCGGCAAGGCGGTCGCGGACCTCGACATCCCCGTCGACCGGGTGCTCGCCAGCCCGTACTGCCGCACCCGCGAGACCGCCGAGCTGGCGTTCGGCAAGGACGAGGTGCGGACCGACGAGGCGCTGCTCCCGCTGCCCGGCGTCGGGCAGCCCGGCAACGACGAGGCGATCGCCGCGGCCGCCCGCCTCGTCGGGCAGGAGCCGGAGGACGGCAACACCGCGATCGTCACGCACATCTCGGTCATCGAGCCGGTGACGGGGGCGACTCCCGAGGAGGGCGGCGCGGCGGTGTTCGTGCCGGCGGGCGACGGCGAGTTCCGGATCGTCGCGGAGGTGCCGCCGGGCGGCTGGGCGAAGCTGCGCGAGCAGCTCGACTAGAGCGCGACCGGCCCCTGGCCCTCGCCGCTCTCCAGCCCCTGCGCGAAGTGCGACAGCGGCACGACGACGAACAGCCCCTTCGCACGGAAGACCGCGGTGCCGTCCGGTGCCGTCGCCTCGCACGAGCAGAAGATCTTGCGGCCGTCGCGCCGGTCGACGCGCCCGCGCACGGTGTAGCTCGTGCCGATCAGCACCGGGCGCAGGTAGTCGACCTCGAGCCGGCGGGTCACCCCCGGCTCCCGCACCAGGTAGAGCGCGTAGCCCAGCAGGTCGTCGACCAGGGCGGCCACGGTCCCGCCGTGCGCGATGCCGGGCGCGCCGCTGTGCTCGGTCCCGAACGCGTACTCGGCCACCACCTCGTCGTCGACCAGCCGCACCTCCAGGTGCAGGCCGGCCTCCGCCTCCGGCCCGCAGCCGAAGCAGGTCGGGTAGTGCGGCGGCAGCACGCCGGGCTTGCGGTCGACCTGACCCGCCTTGAGGCGCTGGACGTAGTCCTCGACGCCGCCCATCAGACGGCGCCCATCAGACGGCGCCCATCAGACGCCCAGCGAACGACCGATGATCTCCTTCATGACCTCGGTCGTGCCGCCGTAGATGGTCTGGACGCGGGAGTCGATGAAGGCCTTGGCAACCGGGTACTCGAGCATGTAGCCGTAGCCGCCGTGCAGCTGCACGCACTGGTCGACGACCTTCTTCTGCAGCTCGGTCGTCCACCACTTCGCCATCGCCGCGTCCTGCACGGTGAACTCGCCGGCGTTGTGCGACAGCACGGCCTTGTCCACGTAGTGCCGGGCGATCTCGAGCTCCGTCGCCATCTCGGCCAGCACGAACCGGTTGTGCTGGAAGCCGCCGATCGGCTTGCCGAACGCCGTGCGCCCCTTGCAGTACTCCAGCGTCAGGGCGAACACCTTCTCGGCAGCAGCAACGGCCACGACCGCGATCGACAGGCGCTCCTGCGGGAGCTTCTCCATGAGGTGGATGAAGCCGCCGCCCTCGCGCCCGACGAGGTTCTCCGCCGGCACCCGCACCTCGTCGAAGAACAGCTCAGCGGTGTCCTGCGCCTTCATGCCGACCTTGTCGAGGTTGCGGCCACGCTCGAAGCCCTTCATGCCGCGCTCGACGGCGAGCAGCGAGAAGCCGTGCGCGCCCTTCTCGGGGTCGGTGCGCGCCACGACGAGCACCAGGTCGCTGTGGATCCCGTTGGTGATGAACGTCTTCGAGCCGTTGAGCACCCAGTCGCTGCCGTCACGTCGCGCCGTCGTCTTGAGCCCCTGCAGGTCCGATCCCGCGCCCGGCTCGCTCATCGCGATCGCGGTGATCATCTCGCCGCTGACGAAGGACGGCAGCCACCGCTCCTTCTGCTCGTCGGTGGTGAGGTCGAGCAGGTACGGCGCCATCACGTCGTTGTGCAGCGTGAAGCCGACGCCGCTGCCGCCGACGCGGGTGATCTCCTCGGAGACGACGCAGTTGTAGCGGAAGTCCTTGATGCCGCCGCCGCCGTACTGCTCCGGGACGTCCATCCCGAGCAGGCCCTGCTTGCCCGCCTCGACCCAGACGGAGCGGTCGACCAGGCCCTCCTTCTCCCACTGGGGGTGGAAGGGCGCGACGTGCTTGTCGCAGAAGCTGCGGACCGCGTCGCGGAAGGCGTCGTGCTCGGACTCGTACAGGGTCGACTGCATGGGCGTCACGTTAGCCGTCGTTCACATCGCCGGTCTAGGCTCCCGCCATGCCTGTCCTGGCCGACGCGGTCGACCGCCGCCGCCCCGAGCACGACACCAACCGCGAGGCGATGCTCGCCCACCTCGCCGCCCTCGACGAGCAGCACGCGATCGTGCTCGCCGGCTCGGAGAGGTCAGTGGCCCGGCACCGCAAGCGCGGCAAGCTGCTGCCCCGCGAGCGCATCGAGCTGCTGGTCGACCGGGACGCGCCGTTCCTCGAGCTGTCACCGCTCGCAGCGTACGGCTCGAGCTTCCCCCTCGGCGCCAGCGTCGTCACCGGCATCGGCGTCGTCGAGGGCGTCGAGTGCATGCTCGTCGCGAACGACCCCACCGTGCGCGGCGGCGCCACCAACCCGGTCACGTCCAAGAAGGTCGGCCGGGCGATGGAGATCGCCCGCGAGAACCGGCTGCCGCTGGTCAACCTCGTCGAGTCCGGTGGCGCCGACCTGCCCACGCAGGCCGAGATCTTCATCCCCGGCGGCGCGATGTTCCGCAACCTCACGCAGTTCAGCGCCGCGGGGATCCCGACGATCGCGCTGGTCTTCGGCAACAGCACCGCGGGCGGTGCCTACGTGCCGGGCATGTGCGACCACGTCGTCATGGTGAAGGAGCGCGCGAAGGTCTTCCTCGGGGGGCCGCCGCTGGTGAAGATGGCCACCGGTGAGGACAGCGACGACGAGTCGCTCGGCGGCGCGGAGATGCACGCCCGCACCTCCGGTCTGGCCGACTACCTGGCGGTCGACGAGCTGGACGCGCTGCGGCTCGGCCGGCAGGTCGTCCGCGGGCTCAGCTGGAAGAAGGCCGGCCCCGGCCCGTCCCGCCCGGCGGACCCGCCGCTGCACGACGCGGAGGACCTGCTGGCCATCGCGTCCGCCGACCTGCGGGTGCCCTTCGACCCGCGCGACGTGCTGGCCCGCGTCGTCGACGGCTCGCGCTTCGACGAGTTCAAGCCGCTGTACGGCACCTCCCTCGTCACGGGCTGGGCGTCCCTCCACGGCTACCCGGTCGGGGTGCTGGCCAACGCGCGTGGCGTGCTCTTCAGCGAGGAGTCGGAGAAGGCGGCGCAGTTCATCCAGCTGGCCAACTCCGCCGACACCCCGCTGGTCTTCCTGCAGAACACCACCGGCTACATGGTCGGCAAGCAGTACGAGCAGAACGGCATCATCAAGGACGGCGCGAAGATGATCAACGCCGTCAGCAACAGCACCGTCCCGCACCTGACCGTCGTCCTCGGGGCCTCCTACGGCGCGGGCCACTACGGCATGTGCGGCCGCGCCTACAACCCGCGCTTCCTGTTCTCCTGGCCCGGCGCCAAGTCCGCTGTCATGGGTCCGGCGCAGCTGGCCGGCGTGCTGTCGATCGTGTCCCGGCAGTCCGCGGAGTCCAAGGGCCTGCCGTACGACGAGGAGGCGGACAAGGCGATGCGCGAGCTGGTGGAGGCGCAGATCGAGGGCGAGTCGCTCGCGCTGGCCAACAGCGGCAGGGTCTACGACGACGGGATCCTCGACCCGCGCGACACCCGCGACGTGCTGGGGCTGTGCCTGTCCGTGGCGCACAACGCCCCGGTGCAGGGTGCCCGCGGCTACGGCGTGTGGAGGCACTGATGATCCGCAGCGTCCTGGTGGCGAACCGCGGCGAGATCGCCCGGCGCGTCTTCCGCACCTGCCGAGCCCTCGGCATCGACACGGTCGCCGTCTTCAGCGACGCCGACGCCGACGCGCCGTTCGTGCGCGAGGCCGACGCGGCCGTGCGCCTCCCCGGCAGCGCCCCCAAGGACACCTACCTGCGCGGCGACCTGGTCGTGGCCGCGGCGCTCGCGGCCGGCGCGGACGCCGTGCACCCCGGCTACGGCTTCCTGTCCGAGGACGCCGCCTTCGCGCAGGCGGTGCTCGACGCCGGGCTGGTCTGGATCGGGCCGCCCCCGTCGGCGATCGAGGCGATGGGCAGCAAGCTGGCCGCCAAGGCCCTGATGGCGGACGCCGGGGTGCCCTGCCTGCCCGGCGTGGACGCGACCGGCCTGTCCGACGCCGAGCTGGGCCGGGCGGCGGACGGGATCGGCTACCCGGTGCTGGTCAAGGCGAGCTCCGGCGGGGGCGGCCGCGGCATGCGGATCGTCGCCGCAGCAGGCGATCTCGCCGCGGCGGTGGACAGCGCCCAGCGCGAGGCGGCCTCGGCCTTCGGCGACGGGACCGTCTTCCTCGAGAAGTACGTGGAGCGGCCGCGCCACGTCGAGGTGCAGGTCATGGCCGACGTGCACGGCACCTGCGTCGCACTGTTCGAGCGCGACTGCTCCGTGCAGCGCCGCCACCAGAAGGTCCTCGAGGAGGCGCCCTCCCCCGCCGTCGACGACGCGCTCCGCACGCGCCTGTGCGACGCGGCGGTCGCCGCCGCGCAGGCCGTCGGCTACACCGGCGCCGGCACGGTGGAGTTCGTCGTCGGGCAGGACGGCTCTCCCGCCTTCCTGGAGATGAACACCCGCCTGCAGGTCGAGCACCCCGTGACCGAGCTCGTCACCGGCCTCGACCTGGTGCGGCTGCAGCTCCTCGTCGCCGACGGCCTGCCGCTGCCGGACCTCAGCGACGTCCGGATGGACGGCCACGCGATCGAGGCGCGGCTCTACGCCGAGGACCCCGCGCGCGGCTTCCTCCCGGCCACCGGCACCCTGCACGCACGTCGACATCCCCTGCGGCCCAGGCGTCCGCGTCGACAGCGGCGTCGAGTCGGGATCGGTCGTCAGCCCGTTCTACGACGCCATGCTGGCCAAGGTGCTCGCCCACGGCGCCACCCGCACCGAGGCCTCCGCCCGGCTGGCTGCCGCCCTCGCCGGAGCGCGCCTGCACGGCGTCCGCACCAACCGGGACCTGCTGGTCCGCGTGCTGCGGTCCGAGGCGTGGCTGTCCGGCGACGTGGACACCTCCTTCCTGGAGCGGCACGACCTGACCGCCCTCGCCGCCCCACTTGCTGATGAGCAGGCCGTACGGCTGCACGCGGCGGCCGCCGCCCTGGCCGGTGCCGCTGCCCGGCGCGCCTCAGCCCCTGTCCTGGCCGGCCTGCCGTCCGGCTGGCGGAACCTGCCCAGCGCCCTGCAGCGCACGTCGTACGCGCTCGGCAAGCAGGAGCTGACCGTCGCGTACGCGCTGCGCCGCAGCGGCACCGTCGTCGAGGTGGACGGCGAGGCGCTGCCCGGCGTGCGGGTGTGGTCCGCGACCGCCGAGCAGGTCGACCTCGAGGTGGACGGGGTCCGCCGCCGGTACGACGTCCGCACGTCGGGCCTGGACTGCTGGGTGGACTCGACGCTCGGCGCGACCGCCTTCGTGGAGGCCGAGCGCTACCCGGAGCCCGGGTCCGGGCTCGCCGCCGGTGCTCTCACCGCACCGATGCCCGGCACCGTGGTGCGGGTGGACGTCGCGCCCGGCGCGGCCGTGACGGCCGGGCAGGTCCTCGTCGTGCTGGAGGCGATGAAGATGGAGCACGCCGTCCGGGCGGCTGCCGACGGCACCGTCGCGCAGGTCGGTGTCGAGGCCGGCCAGCAGGTCGACTCGGGCGCGCTGCTGGTCGTCGTCGAGGTCAGCGCCTCCTCCTCCTGAGCCGCCCCGTACGGTGGGGAGGTGAGCGGTTGGCGACGGTGCGACACGTGCCGCAAGGTGAGGCCGGCTGATGACTTCGACGGCGACGCGACGACCTGCCGCGCCTGCCTGACGGCGCCCGCTCCCGCGGCCCCGCGCAAGCGGGCACCGGTCACGACCCGCGCGGGGGCACCCCGTCCGGCGGCAGCCCCGGTGGAGCGCGGGCCGCGCCTCGGCACGGTCGGCAGCGGTGACCTCGAGGTGCGCGAGCGGCGCGCCCGCCGGGCCGCCGCCGACGCCCTGGCCGAGCTGCACCCGGAGGAGTTCGCGCTGCTCCTGCGCGACGCGCGGGCCGCTGAGGGGCTGCGGCCGATGAGCCCCGGCACGACACCTCCCGCCCCCGAGGAGGCCTGAGCGCGGACTGCTATCGTCTTCGCCTGCACGACCAGCGCCGCTAGCTCAATTGGCAGAGCAGCGGACTCTTAATCCGCGGGTTCGGGGTTCAAGTCCCTGGCGGCGCACCCGTGACCTGCGGTTCTGCTCTGTTGAGCAGGGCCGCAGAGTCGTCTTTGTTGATCCAACCTCGCGGAACCTCTGCGCAGGCCCCGTCGAGACAGTGCCGCACGCCGGGTAAGCGGGTGTCGCGCCGTCGCATGCCTGCGCACAGTTCGCACGCCGAACGCCAGTGGTGGAGGCCCCCAGGTCGTAGGCGGCCCCCGAAGCGGCTTCTCGTCCGTACTGCCGTCACATCAGCCACGACCCGACCGGGCGGACCGGGCCGGAAGTAGCACCCTGCTGCGTGCGCGCGCTGCGGGATGAGTGGCTGAGCGTGCCCATGGACCGCGCGCAGCAGCGCCCCACAACGTGAAGGACGTGGGGCGCTGCAGCTGGTCTAGAAGACGACGAGCGTCCGCACGTTCGAGCTGCCGGGAGCGTTCTGCAGGTCTTGCCCCGTGCGGACGACGAAGCCGAAGCGACCTTCACCCGTGAACTGCCGGACGATCGTGTACCTGCCATCGCTGGCATTGGCGCGGGTCTGGGCGGTCAGGATCTGGCGACCGTCAGCCGTGACGCGGTAGAGGGAGACGATGAGGCCGCCCGGCCGGGCCGGCAGCAGTCGCCCTCTGAAGGTGTAGTTGCGCTGGCCGTTGCGGAGCACGTTCAGGCTGATCTGGGTCCTGACGTTGAGGACGATGCTCGGCGAGGCGACACAGCCACGCTGCTGGGCGTACAAGCGGGTGTTCGTGGGCGGGACGACGCGGTCGGTCGCCACCCCGTCGGCCCCGACCTCGAAGGAACGAACCCGTCGGTAGGTCGAAGACGGGCGGCTGTAGGCGTACACCTCCACGACGCTGTTCACGGTGCCGCGGACAGTGATCTGCGCAGATCCCGTGGCGGTGATGGCATCGCGATCAAGTGATATGGACGAAGGCGTAGTGCATGCGGCGTCGGGGGCGGTAGGTGGGCTACTACTCGGCCCCGCCGAGGTCGACGCCCCCGTCGCGGGGCTGGGGGAGGGACTTGGCGCGGCGTCGGCTGAGGGGGAGGCGCTGGGCGCCGCCGAACCGGTCGTGCCGCCGATCGTGCCGAAAGTCCCGCCGCCGGTCGGCGGCGGCGGTTCCACCGAAGCCGAGGACGAGGCGGACGGCGTCGGCGGCGCTTCCACCGATGGCGATGCCGATGCCGAGGCGGACGACGGCTGAGCGCTCGGCGAGCTGTCAGCTGATGCCGAGGGCTCGGACACCGGCGACGAGCTCGGAGAAGCTTCAGCGGTCGCCGAGGGGCTAGGCAGGCGGGGCAGAGAGGGCAGCGGGAGTGGGGGGCTGCTGCACTGCACTGGCGGGCTCTCGTTGCCCAGTGGCGGGCTCTCGATCCCCAGTGGCGGGCTCTCGATCCCCAGCGGCGGGCTCTCGATCCCCAGCGGCGGGCTCTCGATCCCCAGCGGCGGGCTCTCGATGCCCAGCGGCGGAGACTGGCAGCCCACAGGGGGACTGCTGTCGCCGAGGACCGCACCGAACGCCGCCCCGCCGGCTAGCAGTGCCGGCAGCCCGATCACCAAGAGGACACGGCCGAGGCCGTCCGGACGGGTCAAGGTGGGGCGCGGCACGTGAGAGCTCCTGAGCGTGGCCCCACCAGGCCAGCAGGGAAGGACCTCGTTCTACGGGGCCAATCGGCATAAAGCGACAGGTCGGGGCGATTGGTTCGTAGGTAGGCCAGTAATGACTAGGGCCGCTGTCATGACGATGGCCGGAACGTGCCATGGGAAGTCGACGGCGGCGCTGGTACAGGCGCTGACGACGAGGGCTCCGGCGCCGGGGACACGGCTGTCACCCCGACGGCGCGCGAGCAGCCCCGCGACAAGGGCGATCAGGAGCAGACCGAGGCCGATCAGCCCAGCATCCGCGGCCAGCTGCAAGAACTCGTTGTGGACGAACCGAGCAGATCGTCCGTCCGCAAGGTCCAGCCGGTTCCCTGGGCCGACGCCGACGAGTGGACTGCTTGCGAAGGCGTCCCAGCCCGCCGCCCACTCGTACTGCCGGTCGCTGACGCTTGCCGTGTCCAAGCGTGCCTGCAGGCCGCGCAGCAGCCCGCCTGATGCGAACGCGCAGCCGGCCAGCAGCCCGACCATCAGTGCAGTCCGAGCCCGTCGCCCGCTAGGCAGACGGGGAGCAACAAGTGCTGCCGCGCACAACGCGACGGCTGCAAGCAGCAGCATCGGTTGTTTGGCTGAGCCGGCAGAGGTCCCGATGGCTATCGCGCCCAGAAGGCCTCCGAGAACGAGCGGGCTCATCGAGCGACGGACATGACCCCGCACGAGCAGCAGCGCGAGCAGAGCACCAAGACCGGCCCCGCGCGACTGCGTGGCGAGCAGACCGCCGGTGATGAGGAGCAGCTGACAGTCCCGCAGGGGGGTGGTCGGAGCGGTCACAGCCACCACCATCAAGAGCGCGAGCAGAGCCCCAGCGGCGTTCGAGTACGTCAGGGTGCTGGCGAGTCTGTAGCTCTCCTGAGCCGGTAACGCGAGCGGTTCTGCGCGCAGCGCGAGACCGATGAACCCGAGCAACGAGATCAGGGCACCGAAAGCAGTGCTGCCCGCCTGCAGTGCCCGCCGCTCCGACATCTCCAAGGTCCGGCCGACGATGTAGCAGGCCGCAGCGCCGATCGTGCAGCCGGCGACCTGTCGAGCCAACGCGAGGTCGCCGTCCTGCTTCGCCCGCAGCGTCCACCAGCCAGCCAGCAGGAGCAGGGCCCCAACCACCAGGACATCGCGAGGCGTGCAGCTGGTGCGGCGCCGGTGAACAACCGCTGCGGCGACCGCCACGACCATGACCAGGACGGGGATCCACAGGTCATCGGGAGGGTAGAAGCCGCCCTTTCGCATCGCAGCGATCACGATGGCGCCCGCCGTGAGGTCGAGGAACACTCGTCGCCAGCGGGGCGCGTGGCCGGACTCGTCGAGCCTGCCCGAGGGAGCCTCGACCTTCAACATGCGACAAGGTAGCGCGGCTCAATCAGGCGTCGGCGGTCCGGATTCGTCCCTTCGTCCGCGAGGTTGCGGCCAACCGGACAGGACTGCAGTCTCACGCCAAGAGCTGCGGGGGCGCGTGCAGCAGGTGCGACCGGCGGCGGTCTGCGGAGCGAAGCCCCTGCTGCGCCGCACCGTCGCGGACCAGGACGAGGCACGAACCGCGTCGGCATCTACCTCCGCGGCTGCGGGGTCGGCGTCCCTGGCGGCGCACCCGCAGTGAGCAGGCGACCTCCTGAGCGAGCGCCCCCTTCGTCTTCCCGCCGTCGACCTGCCCGGCCCGCCGCTAGGTTGGCCCGATGCCACGCGCCCTGCCCGCCCTGCTGATCCTGGCCGCGCTCGGCCTGTCCGGGTGCGGAGGCGGCGACGCCGAGCCGCAGGCCGCCGCCCCGACGAGCGCCGAGACCGGCTACTCGAACGCGGTGCGCGCGAACTTCCTCGGCTCCTGCCTGGAGAACGCCACCCGCACGGCGAACGGCGCGGCGACCGAGGAGCAGCTGACGCAGACCTGCGAGTGCATCCTCGGCAAGGTCGAGGGCGAGTACAGCGAGACGGAGTTCGCCGAGTTCGAGCAGCGGCTGCTGGGCGGCAAGGCGTCCGACGAGGAGAGCGGCCGGCTGGTCAACTGGTCGACCGCCTGCGCCAAGGACGCGGCGAGCTGATGCGCACCTACTCCGGGCGCACCTGCGTCATCACCGGTGCGGGCTCGGGCATCGGCCGGGCACTGGCCGTCGACCTGGCCGGCCGCGGCGCCCGCCTGGCGCTGTCGGACGTCGACGCCGACGCGGTGGAGCAGACCGCGCAGAGCTGCCGCGGGCTGGGTGCGGAGGCGCGCGCGTACCGCCTCGACGTCGCCGACCGCGCTGCTGTGCTGGCCCACGCCGACGAGGTCGCGGGCGACTTCGGCGCCGTGCACCTGGTCGTGAACAACGCGGGCGTCGCGCTGCACGGCCTGGTGGCCGAGCTGCGCGACGAGGACTTCCGCTGGGTGATGGACATCGACTTCTGGGGCGTCGTGCACGGCACGCAGGCCTTCCTGCCGCACCTGGTGGAGAGCCGCGGCCAGGTCGCCAACGTCTCCAGCGTCTTCGGTCTGATCGCCGTGCCGAAGCAGGCGGCGTACAACGCGGCGAAGTTCGCGGTGCGCGGGTTCACCGAGGCGCTGCGCCAGGAGATGGAGCTCGGCGCCACCGGCGTCGGCGTCAGCTGCATCCACCCCGGCGGCATCCGCACCGACATCGCCCGGCGGGCCCGCGCCGCCGCGTCGGAGGACAAGGCCGAGATGGCCGCCACGTTCGACAAGCTGGCGCGCACCAGCCCGCCGCAGGCGGCGCGCACGATCCTCAAGGGGCTCGAGCGTGACCGGGCGCGCATCCTGGTCGGACCGGACGCGTGGTTCATCGCCGGGCTGCCGCGCCTGCTCGGGGCGCAGTACGGCCGGGTGGTCGGCCGCGGCGCGGCCAAGCTCGAGTCCTAGCCGAACAACGCGCGGGCCCGCTCCGCCACGACCTCCGGCGCCTCCTCGGGGACGAAGTGGCCGACGCCCTCGAGGACCTCGACGCTCATGTCGTCGGCGTTGCGCTGCCACCCGTCGAGCATCGCGCGGCTCGACACGAGGTCGCCGTCGCCGTTGACCAGCCGGGTGGGGACGGTCAACCGCGCGTCCGCGTAGCGGCCGGCCATCACCTTGCGGCTCTCGGACAGCAGGAACGTCCGGTAGAGCGCGACGGTCGCCCGCGCCCGGTCCGGCTCGCGGAGCACCTCGCCGTAGGTGCTCACGTCGCCGACGTCGCGACGGCTCCCCGCCGTGACGACCCGGCCGGCCAGCCCGGCGCGCATCAGGCCCTGGCCGAGCAGCGGCGTGGACAGCGGCACCTGGTAGGCCATCCGCCACCCCTGCAGGGCCTTCGCCAGGCTGGGCCGCTGGAACGGCGGCACGATCCCGAGGGCGAGGAACGCCCGGAAGCGCTCCGGCGCGCGCAGGCAGGCCAGGAAGCCGGTCCAGCCGCCCCAGTCGTGGCCGATGAGCCCCACCTGCGGCAGCTCCAGCGCGTCGAGCAGCCCCAGCAGGTCGGTCGCCAGGGTCTCCTTGTCGTACGGCCCGGCCGGGGCGCTCGTCCAGCCGTGCCCGCGCAGGTCGGGCATGACCAGGCGGTACCGGTCGGCGAGCAGCGGCACGACGCGGTGCCAGCAGTACCAGTGCTGCGGCCAGCCGTGCAGCAGCACCAGCGGCTCGCCCGAGCCGGCCTCGGCGACGTGGACGGCGAGGTCGCCGACCTGGACCGTGCGGTGGGTGACGCCGGGGACGGCGGGGAGGGTGGCCACGCAGCGCCCCTACCCGCTACGGCCGCAACCCTCGCCCCACCGGACCGGGCGGCAGTGTGGCGAGCACCTCGTACGCCGACTCCGCCCAGGCGCAGAGCAGCGGCCGGGTGTCGGCCGGGTCGACGACCTCCTCGACGAGGTAGCTCTCCGCGGTGCGGAACGGCGACCGCACCGCCTCGAGCCGCGCGGCGATCTCGTCCTTGAGCGCGGCGGCGTCAGGGCTCTGCTCGAGGATCCGCTTGAACGCCACCTCGAGGCCGCCCTCGATCGGCAGCGATCCCCAGTCGCCCGAGGGCCAGGCGACGCGGTACGACCAGCGACCCAGCGGCCGGTGCCCCGCGCCGGCGACGCCGAAGCAGCGGCGCACCAGCACCGACGCCCACGGGACGCGCGACTGCTCCACGGCGCTCAGTGCGCGGGCGCCGTGCCGGACCACGGCGGCGGCCTCCGACGCGGAGCCGATGACGAAGCCCGGCTGGTCCACGAGGTGCACCACCGGCAGCCGGAACGTGTCGGCGAGGTCGACGAGGCGCGACTGCTTGTCGGCGCCGTCGGCGGTCATCCCGCCGCCGTAGTGCTTGGGGTCGCTGGCGAGCACGGCCACGGGACGGCCGCCGAGCCGGGCCAGCGCGGTGACGGTGCCGGGGGCGTGCAGCCGCCCGAGCTCGAGCACCGAGCCCTCGTCGAAGGCGCTGCGGAGCAGGCGGCGCACGTCGTACGGAGACCGACGGGAGCGCGGCACCAGGTCGCGCAGGGCCTGGTCGCGGCGCTCCGCCGGGTCGTCGCTGTCGACCACCGGCGGGAGCTGCCAGGCGTTCTGCGGGAGGTAGGACAGGACCTGGCGGACGAGGTCGAGCGCCTCCTCCTCGGAGTCCGCGACGAGGTCCACGGTCCCGGCCCTGCCGGCGACCTTCCAGCCGCCGAGCTGCTCCTTGTCGAGCGTCTCCCCCATGCCGGCCTCGACGACGGCCGGACCCGCCACGAAGACCTGCGACAGCTCGCGGACCATCACGCTGACATGGCTTGTCACGAGCCGTACGGCGCCGAGGCCGGCCACCGGGCCGAGCGCGGCGGTGACGACCGGCACCTGCGACAGCAGCGCCACCATGGCGTCCCAGCCGGGGTTGAACGGCACGTAGGTGCGGCCGAACTCCTCGAGCGACTCGACCGTCCCGCCACCGCCGGTCCCGTCGAGCAGGCGCACGACGGGGACGCGCTCGGCGAGGGCGCGACGCTCCACGTCGACCTGCTTGGCGACGAGCTGCAGGTTGGCCGCGCCGCCCTTGATGGTGAAGTCGTCACCGGTCGCGACCACCCGCCGTCCGGCGATGCGACCGGCCCCTGCCACGACGCTCGCGGGCACGAACGAGGTGAGCTGCACCGTCCTCGTACGACGCGGTCCCGGCCACCGAGCCGATCTCAGCGAAGCTGCCGTCGTCGAGCAGGTCGTCGAGCCGATCCCGGACGGTGCGCCGGCCGGTGGCCCGCTGCCGGGCGACGCGCTCCGCGCCGCCGAGCTCCGCCGCGAGGGCCTTGCGGTGCGCGAGCTCCTCGAGCTCCGGTTCCCAGGTCACCGCCGCACCCTAGGAGCCGCCGGCCCTCGCGCTCGACGCAGGTCCGCGCGCGCCGAGCGCCCCCCGCCCCTCGGCCCTACGTCCCGTTCTGTCCGGCGGAGCGGACGTAGCCGACGACGTCGAGGACCACGTCCATCTGCCCCTGCGAGGTGGACAGCGTGATGCTGCCGTCACGGCCGACCTTCGCCAGGACGAGCACCGCGACGGTCTGGCCGCGCTGCACGTTCAGGTTCGAGGTGCGGCGCGCAGGCCGGTCGCCGGCCGGGTGCACCTGCAGGTCGGCAGGAGTGGTGGAGCGGGTGGACGTGACGTTGACCAGCACCGCGTCCACGCCGCTCGTCGGGACGCCTCCGGTGCCGAGCACGCGCACGTCCCGGTCGCGGCCGGCCACGAGGGGCGTGGCCGAGGTGCGGGTGTCGTAGGTGCGCGTCGGGCCGACCGGCTCGAAGAGCCGGCTGGAGGACGAGCTGTAGTAGCCGACGAGGTCCAGGACGACCTCTGCCGAGCCCTGCGACACCGACAGGCTGACGCGTCCCTGGCCGTCGACGGGCACGACGGCGAGGTTCGCCACCGTCTGGCCGCGACGCAGGTTCAGCGTCGAGGTGCGGGTCGCCGGGCGGTCGCCCGTCGGGTACAGCTGCACGTCGGCGTTGCCCGGCGAGCCGAGGGCGGTGACGCTGACAGCGACAGCGGTCGTGCCCGTGGGGACGTCCGGCAGCAGGGTCACGACGCGGTCCTCACCGGCGCGCACCGGGCTGGTCGTGCGGCTGTCGAAGCGGCGCTCCGGGGTGAGCGGCACGTAGCCGGCGCCGGCGTCGCCGGTCCCGTCGTCGTACCAGCCGAGGACGTCGAGCACGACGTGGCTGCTGTCCCGGGAGACCGACAGGGAGATGCGGCCCTGGTCGTCGACGCCGGTCGTCACCAGGTTGGCCACCGTCTGGCCGGCCGCGGCGTTCAGGCTCGAGGTGCGCGTGCCCGGCTGCGCACCGGCCGGGTAGACCTGCAGGTCCATCCCGCGGGGCACGGCGGTCACGGTGGTGTTCAGCACGACGGCCCGGACGCCGCTGGTCGGCACGCCGCCCTTGCCGGCGACGCGCACCAGCCGGTCGGCGCCGGCGACGACGGCGCCACCGGTCTGCCGGGTGTCCAGCACGCGCGCCGGCGCCAGGGCGTGGAAGCCGCCGGACGCGGCTGCGGGCTGCTGTGCGGGCGGGCTGCTCGACGGCGACGGCGACGTGCCGGCCGAGGCGCTGGTGCTCGGGCGGGGCGAGCCCGACGCCGAGGCAGACGGCGAGACGGACGGGGAGGCGGACGCCGACGGCGAGACCGACGGGCTGGCCGAGCCGGAGGGGCGTGGCGAGGAGGAGGCGCTGGTGCTCGGGGCCGGGCTCGTCGCCGAGCCGCTCGGGGAGGGGCTCGACGGCGCCGCCGTGGACGGCGACGGCGAGGCGGGCGCCGCCGCGACGGCCGGCTCCGCGCCGAGGGCCTTGACGTCACCGGGCTGCACGGTGTCGCCCTGACCGGGCTGGCCGTCGGCGCCCTTGTACTCGAACGCGAAGTACGGGGCGCCCAGGCACGGTCGCTCGACGAAGCTGTTCGGGCCGCAGGAAGTCGCTCTTCATGACACGGCCGCAGGCGCTGTTGCGCGGCGCCTCGTGCGGGTCCTGGCCGACCTTGTTCGGCACGTTCTCGGTGGGCGGGGCGTTCGTGCCCTTCGTGCCGCCGTCGCGCAGGGGGCCTACGTCGAAGTAGACGAACGAGCTGCCGCGGTAGGGGTAGCTCGCCTTGCCGACCCCCCAGAGCGGCTCGACGTCCGGCGAGCGCCCGGGCTCCAGCGGGGTCGGGTCGACCAGCGCCCCGACCGTCCGGGCGGCTACCTCGGCGCTGACGTTGGCGACCTGGTGGTCGCCGAAGCCGACCTGGTACATGACGCGGTGCGGCGGGGTGTTCGGCAGCTCGTTGCCGACGCGCAGCTGGTTGACGTAGCCGTTCGGGTCACCGCGGTCCCAGAGCAGCTGGATGACGGCGAGCAGCAGCGGCCGCTCGTACTCGCTCGGGTAGGTCGTGTAGAGCGGGACGCTGTACAGCGCGAAGTCGGTGCTGCGGCGCAGCAGCGTGGAGTAGTTGATGCCGGGGACGCCGAGCACGCCGTAGTCCATGTCGGGGGCGATGGCCATGACCGTGCCGCCGTAGATGCCGCCCTGGCTGTTGCCGTCGTAGTAGGCGCGGGTCGTGTCGATGAAGGACTTCAGCCCGTTGCCCTTGTCCACCTGGAAGGCCGGGTTCGCGGAGAAGCCCTGCGGGTGGATCATCAGTCGGGCCAGGTGCAGGAAGTTCAGCTCGCCCTGCTGGGTGTGGTCGATGACCGCGGGGAAGCGGTCCATGTCCGCGAGCGCCTGAGCGACGGTGACGACGTCGGGGGTGGCGAAGCCCTCCCAGTCCGTGGCGCAGTACATGAAGCCGTGCTCCTGCGTCATGGCCTTGACCTGGCCCTGGCCGACCTCGCCCTGGCCGCCGAGCAGGCCGTGCCCGTACAGGCTCGGACGCACCTTCTCCAGCGTCGGCGAGGTGTAGACGCGCGGGGGCACCTTGCAGGTGAAGGTGGGCACCGTGACGTTGCCCGGGATCTGGAGCGGCTGCAGCCGGTCCGGGTCGTTCACGGGGTCGAAGCGGAACGAGCCGCCCGGGGCGCAGCGCGGGGTGTCGATGTAGCAGGGGACGGTGAACGTGCCGGTGATCGTCCGGACGCCTTCGGCGTCGACGGTCGGCGCGTTGACGGTGAACAGCGGAGCCTTGCCCTCGACGACCCGGTCGGCCATCTTGTCGTCGCCGAGCTGGTGGAACGAGTCGTCGCGCAGGTGCAGCAGGCGCCCGGTGATGTTCCTGGCGCTGGCCACCGAGAAGTCCCAGGCCTGGTAGAGATCGCCACGGGCGAAGCCGGCCTCGGTCAGGACGGGGAAGACGTCCTTCTCGTACCGCTCGGTGCGGGGGTCGACAGCCGCCAGCGGGCCCTTGTCGCGGTACTGCCGGAAGGCCTCGGTCGCCGGGAGGACCGCACCGGTCTTGTCACGCAGCGTCCGCATGCCGACGACGTAGCGGTGGCCGTTCTCGAAGTTCTTCGCGGGCCGGATGAGGAAGTTGACGTTCGCTGTGTTGTCAGGGCGCGCCATGGGCTGCGGCGTCGAGCCGTCGGACTCGTCGTACGCGGCCTGCGCCTGCGGCAGCGGGCCGAGCGGGTTCACGTCGATCTCGGTCCAGATCGGGTGCCGCTTGCCGGTCTGCACGTCGATGACGACGACGGGCGCGTCCGCGGCGAGGTAGCGGCCCATGTCCGTGATGGGCACCGACCCCGTGCGCGCGAACGCCTCGCGGTTGTCCAGGCCCGGCACCTTGACGATGAGCATCTGGCCGGGCGAGAAGCCGTCGCTGGCGGTGTACGGCAGCGGGCTGATCGGCTTGCCGGCCGCGTCCTTCGGCATCCCCGCCAGCGGCAGGTTCAGCCGGCGCGCCGTGCCCTTGCCGACCGTGTAGAGGTTGCTGGGGAAGGGGTACATGCAGGTCGTCCCGTCCGCGCCGAGGGGCGGGACCACCGTGCGGTCGCAGGGGTTCGCGACGTCCGCCGGGGAGGTGGCGACCGGGTCGTCGTTCGGCCGCGGCTGCGCGTCGCGCGCGGTCGGCGCCGCGTAGGTCGCGGTCTCGGCGGCGGACGCGGGGAGGCCCACGACGCCCGCCCCGAAGAGCATCGCGGCCCCGCTGAGGGCGGCGGCGAGGCGGAGCGGACGGGGGCGGCGCGACATGGGGTGCTCCTTGCACGGGGGTTGCATCCTTCTTCGCCCCCGGTGCCGGGACTCCTGCTAGCCGGCCCGCAGCAGGGCCAGCGGCCCGGCGTACATCTGCTCCTTGATCGCGCCCAGCGTCGGCCCCGCCTTGCCCGTCAGCAGCCGCGCCCGCTCGAGCGCTGCCTCGAGGACGCGCTCCTCGGCCACCGCCTCGTCGACGATGCCGGCCGCCGCGGCCTCCGCACCGCCGTACCGCCGTCCGGTGGTCATCGCCTCGTGCGCGGTCTGCGGTGCGAGCCGCGCCTGGATGAGGGCGCCCATCCCGGGCGTGAAGGGGATCTGGATGTCGACCTCGGGCAGGCAGAAGAAGCCGCGGTCGGACCGCATGACGCGGGCGTCGTGGGCGAGCGCGAGCATCGCGCCGGCGGCGAAGACATGGCCCTGGCAGGCGGCGACGGCGGGCACTGGGAGGGACAGCACCCGGGCGAAGAGCCCGTGGACGCGCTCGACGAACGGGCCGACCTGCTCGGGGTTCTCGCCCATCCAGGCCAGGTCCAGGCCGTTGCTCCAGAACTTCCCGGTCGCCCTGGTGACCAGCGCCCGCGGGCCCTCGGCCGCCGCGACCTCGTCGAGCAGGCCCGCCACGGCGTCGACCCAGGCGGGGTTGAAGCGGTTCTCGTCGGCGCCGAGGTCGAGGACGAAGACCTCGCCGTCGCGGTCCAGCTGGGGCACGTCGCAGCTCCTGAGGTCGGGGGTCCCGACGCTATCCGCCGAGCTCCTGCACCAGCTCGAGCACGTCGTCGACGAGCCCGCGCAGCAGCCGGTAGCGCGCCAGCCCCACGAGCCGCACGACGATCGGCACCGTGCGGTCGACCAGCGCGTACGTGCGGGCCGCCCCCTTCGAGCGGTCGTGCACCCAGAACAGCACGACGCCCATCACTGCCCTGGGCGTGGGGCTGTGCGGGCTGCTCGCCTGGCACCGCGCGGGGGGCGCGCGGCTGTAGCGGCAGCGGCTGCGATGCTGCGCGCGTGACCGCGCTGCTCGTGACCGGCACCGGCCACGGCGTCGGCACCACCGTGGTGACAGCCGCGCTCGCCGCACTGGCGCTCTCCCGCGGCGGCACCTGCACGGTGGTCAAGCTCGCCCAGACAGGACCCGGTGAGGACCTGGCCGACGTGGTGCGGCTGGCCGGCGACGACGTCCGCCCGGTGGAGCTGGCGCGCTACCCGCAGCCGCTGTCACCGGCGGCTGCGGCGCGCGCCTCCGGCCGGGAGCAGGTCGACCCCGCGGCGTGCGCGCAGGCCGTCCTGCAGGCCGAGCGCGACAGCGACCTGGTGCTCGTGGACGGCACCGGAGGGCTGCTCGTCCGGCACGACGACGACGGCTTCACCACCGCCGAGCTCGCCCGCACCCTGCGCCTGCCGCTGGTCGTCGTCGCCGGGACCGGCCGCGACGCGGTGGGTGCGGCGGCGCTTGGCCTCGAGGCGGTGGCTCACCGCGGGCTGGAGCTCACCGGGCTGGTCGTCGGGGCCTGGCCGGCGGAGGGCGTCCCCGGCCTGGTCGCCGACCTCGAGATGCTCGCCGCGCGGCCGCTGCTCGGTGCGCTCCCGGCCGGCCTCGGCAGCCGCGACCGCGCGGACTTCCTCGCCACCGCCCGCGCCGGGCTGGCCCCGGCGCTCGGCGGCACCTTCGACGCTGCGGCCTTCCGCCGCACGAGCACAGGAGAGCCATGAGCGGCCCGCTGCAAGGGATCCGGATCGTCGAGCTGGCCGGCCTCGGACCGGCGCCGTACGCCTGCATGCTGCTGGCGGACCTCGGTGCGGAGGTGCTGCGGGTGGACCGGCCGGCGCCGGGCTTCGGCGTCCCGGCGTACGACGTCACCGGCCGCGGCCGCCGCTCGGTGGCCGTCGACCTGAAGAACCCCGCCGCCGCCGAGGTCGTGCTCCGGCTCGTGGACGGCGCCGACGTCCTGGTGGAGGGGCTGCGCCCCGGCGTCGCCGAGCGACTCGGCGTCGGACCCGACGCGTGCCTGGACCGCAACCCGCGGCTGGTCTACGCGCGGATGACCGGCTGGGGGCAGGACGGCCCGCTCGCGGCCCGCGTCGGCCACGACATCAACTACGCCTCGATCACCGGTGCGCTCGGCGCGATCGGCGAGCCCGGCCGCAAGCCCGTCCCCCCGCTCAACCTGGTTGCGGACTTCGGCGGCGGCTCGATGTTCCTGGTGACCGGGGTCCTCGCGGCGCTGCTGGAGCGGGCGAGCAGCGGCAAGGGGCAGGTCGTCGACGCCGCGATGGTCGACGGCGTCACCTCGCTGCTGGCCATGACCTACGGCTTCCGCGCCGCCGGCGCCTGGCAGGACGAGCGCGGCAGCAACCTGCTCGACGGTGGCGCGCCCTTCTACGACACCTACCCGTGCGCCGACGGTCGCTACGTCGCCATCGGGGCGCTCGAGCCGCAGTTCTGGGCGCTCGTCGTGCAGACGCTGGGCCTCGAGGACCTGCCGGAGCAGTACGACCGCAGCGGGTGGCCGGTGCTCCGGCAGCGGCTCGGCGACGCGTTCGCCAGCCGCACCCGGGACGAGTGGGCGGCGGTCTTCGACGGCCTCGACGCCTGCGTGTCCCCCGTCCTCGACCTCGGGGAGGCGCCGCAGCACCCGCACCTCGCGGCCCGGCAGTCCGTGGTCGAGGTGGACGGCGTGCAGCAGCCGGCCCCCGCACCGCGGTTCTCCCGCACGCCTGGAGAGGTCGGCCTCAGCCCGCGGACGGCCGGCTCGGACACCCGGGAAGCCCTGCAGGCGTGGGGGTTCGGCGCGGACGAGGTGGCCCGGCTCGAGGGCGACGCCGTCGTCGTGCAGGCCTAGCCGCTCACCAGCCCAGCGTGCCCGGCGCGCCCTTGAACGGGCCGACCACGTCGTCGGTCACCCAGCCGCCGTAGAAGCCGCCCTCCTGCGGGCGCACCACCTCGCCGTCCACGGTGCAGCGGTCCATCCGGCCCGGGTAGACCGCCACGGCGCCGGCGAGGACGGCGAAGTCCGGCACCGGCGTCGGGTAGGTCCAGGCGGCCTGCGCCTCCCGCCGGCCGCCCCCGACGACGTCGAGGTAGGAGGCGACGCCCTTCCACTCGCAGTACGAGGCGCCGCCGGCCGGCACCAGCGTGCCCGGCAGCCAGTCGGCCCGAGGGAGGTACCAGACCGGCGGGTGGCTGGTCTCCAGCACGCGCAGCGCACGCGAGGTCCGGCAGACCTCGACGCCGCCCAGCGCCACGACCACCTCGCGCGCGGACTGCTCCATGCGCGGTGGCCGTGGGTAGTCCCAGACCGACTCCTGGCCCGGTCCGGGCGCGATGCGCCTCAGCGCCGGCGGCGCTTCAGCACGTAGAGCAGCACCAGCAGCGCACCCGCACCGGCGAGGACCGGGACGCGGGACGGGGCCGACGGCGGGAGCGTCGAGACGTACGGCGCCTCCCCGCCCGCGGGCTCGGTCACGGTGTACGCGGCGTCGGCGAGGGCGCCGGGCGTCGGGGCCGGCTCGACCGGGACCTCGGCGGCCGGGATCGACACCGTGTCGTCGGGCAGCGGCGAGGCCGCCCCCACCTCGACGGAGGTGGCGGGGGCGAGCGAGCTGCGGACCGGGTTGCTGTCGCCGGTGACCTTCTCCTTGACCGCGGCGACGCCGCCCTTGACCGACTCCGCAGCGCTGCTGGCCGACTCCTTGACCGCCTCCACCGCGTCGGTCGCGCCGTCCTTGGCCGCCTTCTTGGTGCGGCCGACGACCTTCTTGGGGCTGACCTTGTCCGCGATCGCGTCCAGCGTCTCGGCGAGCTCCTCCCGGGTCTGCTCGATCTCCTGGGCGAGCACCTCGGGGTCCGGGCTCGCGCCCTTGCCCGCGGCGGACTTCGCGGACGTGCTGCGCGGCCGCTTCGGCGACCAGCTGCCCTCGACGTCCTGCGGGCCGGTCTTGTCGTCGTTCGCCACGCTCGCTCCAGGTGTGCCGTCGTGCCGGGGGCCGGCGTCGATCATGTCCTGCGTCGTCCCGTGCCCGCACGCGCACCCCAGGAACCCCTTCGGCGTGCGCCCGGCGGCCTCGGCTGCGACGCTCGAAGCGGATGGAGGCCCAGTTGCGGCTGTCGTGCAGTTGCGAGCGAGTGGCAAGAAGCCGCCGACGGGGATAGCGTGATCACCATGCACCTGACCCTGCTCCGCACCGCCCTGTCGGCCGTGCTCGCGACGGCTGCCCTGTCTGCCTGCGGCACCTCCGAGACGCCCTCGTCGAGCGACGCCGAAGGCCGGCTCACGATCGTGTCGACGGTCGCGCCGATCACCTCGATCGTGGCGAACATCGCCGGTGACCGCGCCCGGATCGAGGGCGTGGTCCCCGAGGGCACGAACAGCCACACGTTCGAGCCCCCTCCGCAGGTCTCCAAGGTGATGGAGGACGCGGACGTCGTCTTCGTCAACGGCTTGCAGCTCGAGGAGCCGACCTTCGAGCTGGCGGAGGAGAACGCCCCGGAGGACGCCGTGATCGTGAAGATCGGGGACGAGGTGCTGCCGGAGTCGGAGTACATCTACGACTTCTCCTTCCCGAAGGAGGACGGCAAGCCCAACCCGCACCTGTGGACCGACCCGACGTACGCCGGGAAGTACGCCGACGTCGTGCTCAAGACGCTGGTCGCCAGGGACCCGGACGGCGCGGACTACTACACCGAGAACCACAAGGCGTTCATCGGCAGGGCGACGGCGCTGTCGGACGCGCTCAAGGCCGACCAGGCGACGATCCCGGCCGGCAACAAGCAGCTGCTGACCTACCACGACGCCTACGCCTACTTCGCCAGGACCTACGGCTGGGAGGTCATCGGCGCGGTCCAGCCGTCGAACTTCGAGGACCCGCAGCCCAAGGAGATCGCGCGCATCATCGACCAGGTCCGCGAGCGCAAGGTGCCGGTGATCTTCGGGTCGGAGGTGTTCCCGAGCAAGGTGCTCGAGCAGATCGCGGCCGAGACCGGGGCGCGCTACGAGGACAGCCTGCGCGACGACGACCTGCCCGGGAAGCCTGGCGACGCCCAGCACTCCTGGCTCGGGCTGATGCGCTACGACTACGCCACGATGATCAAGGGCCTCGGCGGCACGACCACCGCGCTGGACGCGCTCGACGTCACCGACGTGGCCACCGACAGCGCGCAGTACCCGCAGTGAGCGCGCCGCTGGTCGAGGTGACCCGCGCGAGCTTCGGCTACGACGGCCCGCCGGTGCTGTCCGACGTCACCTACACGGTCACGGCCGGCGAGTTCACCGGCATCGTCGGTCCTTCCGGCTCGGGCAAGACCTCGCTGCTCAAGCTGCTGCTCGGCACCGTGACGCCGCAGCGCGGGTCGGTCACGCGTCGCCCCGGCATGGCCGTCTCGTACGTCCCGCAGCTCGAGACCGTGAACTGGAGCTTCCCCGTCACGGTGGCCGAGTGCGTGCTCATGTCGCGCGCCACCAAGCGGCTGCTGCCCTGGCCGACGACGCAGGAGAAGGCCGACGTCGCGCGCGTGCTCGACCGGCTCGGCATCGGCGCCCTCGCGAACCGGCACATCCGCGAGCTGTCCGGCGGCCAGCAGCAGCGCATGTTCATCGCGCGCGCCCTGCTCCGCCGGCCGCAGCTGCTGCTCATGGACGAGCCGACCAGCGGCGTCGACATCGGCACCCGCCACGAGGTGCTGCACCTGCTCGACGAGCTGCACCGCGACGGCCTGGCGATCGTGCTCACCACGCACGACCTCAACGGGATGGCGGCGCACCTGCCGAACCTCGTCGCCCTGCACCGCACCGTCGTCGCCGCCGGACCGCCCGCGGACGTCATCGTCCCGGACGTGCTGGAGCGGACGTTCGGAGCGCGCATGGAGGTGCTGCAGCACCTCGGCATGCCGGTCGTCGTCGACACCGGCGCGCCGGTCAGGCTGGTGGCGGGATGACGCTGTGGGAGACCCTGCTCGACCCGTTCGCGTACGACTTCTTCGTCAAGGGCAGCATCGCCGCCGTGCTGGCCGGCGCGCTCTGCGGCCTGATCGGCGTCTACATCACCCTGCGCGGGATGAGCTACATCGGGCACGGCCTCTCGCACGCGATCTTCGGCGGGTACGCCGCGGCTCCCCTGCTGGGCATCCCGGTCGTGCTCGGCGCCGGCGCCTGGGGGCTCGCGTCCGCCCTGGCCATCAACGCCGTCACCCGCACCCGCCGCATCGGCGCGGACGCCGCGATCGGCGTCGTCACGACCGCGTCCTTCGCCCTCGGCGTCGCGCTGCTGACCAAGTTCGGCAACAAGGGGCCGGCCTTCGACGCGCTGCTGTTCGGCAGCATCAACGGCGTCGCGGGCTCGGACCTCGCGCTGCTCGCCGGGTCGCTCGCCTTCGCGACCGCAGTGTTCACCGCCTTCTACCGGGCGTTCCTGTTCTCGACCTTCGACCCGGACGTCGCCGACGTCTCCGGCGTGTCCGTCCGGCGCATGGACGCGCTGCTGATGCTCGTGCTGTCGGTGTCGATCCTGGCCACCCTCAACGTCATCGGCGTCACCCTCGTCGCCGCCACGCTGGTCATCCCGGCGGTCGTGGCGAGGATGCTCTCCGACTCGTTCAGCCGGATGCTGTGGATCTCGACCTCGCTCGGCGCCGCTGCCGGCGCCGTCGGCAGCTACCTCGCCTTCCAGCTGGCCATCCCGTCCGGCACGACGATCGTGCTCGTCAACGCGGCCGTCTTCGTCGTGGTCCTGGTGGTCACCCGCGGCCGGGCGCTGCGCCGCGCCGCCGGCCTGGACGACCACACCGACCTGCCCGTGCCCCAGCCGCTCGCCGCTGCCTCGCGCTGACAGGATCGGCACATGGCTGCCACCCCCCGACTGTCCCCCGGTGACCCCGCCCCGGACTTCACGCTGCCCGACGCGGACGGCGCACCCGTCGCGCTGAGCAGCCTGCGCGGGCGCAAGGTCCTGCTCTACGCCTACCCGGCGGCCTCCACCCCCGGCTGCACGACGCAGGCCTGCGACTTCCGCGACAGCCTGGCCTCGCTGCGGGCCGCGGGGTACGAGGTCGTCGGCCTGTCGCCGGACGCCCCCGCGAAGCTGGCCCGCTTCCGCGACGCCGAGGGGCTGACGTTCCCGCTGCTGTCGGACGCCTCGAAGCAGGTGCTGACGGCGTACGGCGCCTACGGCGAGAAGCAGCTCTACGGCAAGACCGTCGTCGGGGTCATCCGCTCGACGTTCGTCCTCGACGAGCAGGGCGTCGTGCAGCACGCCTCGTACGCCGTCAAGGCCAAGGGTCACGTCGCCAAGCTGCGCCGCGACCTCGGGATCGACGAGCGCGGGTAGACCTCGACGGCCTGCGGGTCGACGTGCGCGCGCACCTGGCGCCCCGGCCGCAGGTCCAGCCGCGCCAGGGTCGTCGCGTCGAGCGCCGCGGTCAGCCCGCGCGTCAGGCCGACCCGGGTGCTGCTGCCCTGCTGCTCCATCGCGGTGACCTCGACCGGCCAGCCGCCCGGCTCGTCGCCCAGCACCACCGCGGTCGGCGGGAACGCCAGGTGCACCGGCCCCTGCGCGGGCACCGGCAGGCGCTGGTCCCCCACCGCGACGTGGTCGCCGCGCCCCTCGCCGTCGAGCAGCACCAGCCCGACCAGGCCGGCGACGTACGGCGTGCGCGGGCGGCGGGCGACCTCCTCCGGGCTGCCCTGCTGCACCACCTGGCCGTCCTCGAGCACGACCAGGCGGGTGCCGAGCACGAGCGCGTCGACGAGGTCGTGCGTGACGAGCAGCGTCGGGCCGCCGAAGCCGGTCAGCCGCTCGCGCAGGTCGGCCCGCACCTGCGTGCGGGTGACGGCGTCGAGCGCGGCCAGCGGCTCGTCGAGCAGCAGCAGCGCGGGCTCCGTGACCAGCGCGCGGGCCAGCGCCACCCGCTGGGCCTGCCCACCGGACAGGGTGCGCGGCTGCTGGTGGGCGGCCTCCGCCAGCCCGACCGCGGCCAGCTCCGCGTCGGCGCGCGCCCGCGCCTCCTGCCGCCTGGCGCCCCGTGCCCGCAGGCCGTACGCCACGTTGTCCCGCGCGCTCAGGTGCGGGAGCAGCAGGCCGTCCTGCGGCACCACCCCGACGCGCCGGCGCTCCGGCGGGAGGTCCTGGAGCGGCCGGCCGTCGAGCAGGACGTGCCCCGCTGTCAGCGGCTGCAGGCCGGCCAGCGCGCGCAGGGCCGTCGTCTTGCCGGCGGCGTTCGGGCCGAGCAGGACGACCACCTCGCCGGGCGCGGCCGTCAGGTCGACGTCCAGCACGTGCTGCGGGCGGACGACGTGCAGCGCGGCGTCGAGGCCGGTCGTCGGCGCCTGGCTCAACGCCGCACCCCGACCCAGCGGTCGCGCAGCAGCGCGAGCACGAGCACGCACACCGCGAGCAGGACCACCGACAGCGCGATCGCCGCGTCCGGGTCGGTCTCCAGCGCCAGGTAGACCGCGAGCGGCACCGTCTGCGTCCGACCGGGGAAGCTGCCGGCGAAGGTGATCGTCGCCCCGAACTCACCCAGCGCGCGGGCCCACGCCAGCACCGCGCCGGCGGCCACGCCCGGTCCGACGAGCGGCAGGGTGACGGTGCGGAAGACGTACCAGCGGCCGCCGCCCAGGGTCGCCGCGACCTCCTCGTACCGCTCGTCCAGCCCGCGCAGGGCCCCCTCGACGGCCAGCACCAGGAAGGGCAGCGCGACGAAGGCCTCGGACAGTACGACGGCCGCCTGGGAGAACGGCAGCGTGACGCCGGTCAGCGCCTCGAGCGGCCGGCCGAGCACGCCGTTGCGCCCGAGCAGGAGCAGCAGCGCGACGCCGCCCACCACCGGGGGGAGCACGAGCGGCACCGTGACCAGCCCGCGCAGCAGGCTGCTCCCGCGCAGCCGTGCCCGTGCCAGCAGCCACGCCAGCGGGACGCCGAGCAGCACGCACAGCACGGTTGCGAGCGACGCGCTCACCAGCGACAGGCGCAGCGCCTGCCCCACGAGCGGGTCGGCCAGCAGCTCCGGCATGCGCGTCCACGGCGCACGCAGCAGGAGGGCGAGCAGCGGCAGGACGAGAAGGGCGAGGGCCAGCGCGGCGGGGACGGCCAGGCCGACCGGGGTGCGCCGCCTCACGAGCCGGCCGTGCGTCGTCGGCCGGCTCGGCGACCGCGGCTGCTCATGAGAAGCCGGCGGCGGTGAACGCCTCCCGTCCCTCCGGCGAGGCCAGCAGGTCCAGCAGCTCCTGCGCCGCCCCGGCGTTCTCGCCGCCGCGCAGCACCACGGCGGGGTAGTCGCTCACCGCCTTCGCCGCCTCCGGGAAGGGCACGCCCTCGACGTCGGCCCCGGCCGCCTGCACGTCCGTGACGTAGACCAGCCCGGCGTCCACCTCCCGCAGGCGCACCTTCGCGAGGACCGCCTTCACGTCCTGCTCCAGCGTGTCCGCCGCGGGCTCGAGCCCAGCCGCCGCGAAGACCCTGACCGCCGCCGCTCCGCACGGGACCTGCGCCGCGCACAGGGCCACGTCCAGCTCGGGCCGCGCCAGGTCGGCCAGCCCGCGCACGCTGCCGGGGTTGCCGGGCGGCACGGCGATCTCCAGCCGGTTGCGGGCCAGCACCCGGGGCTCGCCCCGGGCCTGCCCGGCGTCGAGGACGACCTGCATCGCCGCGGGGCTCGCCGCCGCGAACAGGTCGGCCGGCGCCCCGCTCGCCACCTGCTGCGCCAGCGCGCTGCTCGCTCCGAAGCTCAGCACCACCTCCACGCCCGGATGACTGTCCTCGTACGACGCGGCCAGCCCGGTGAGCACCTCGGTCAGGGAGGAGGCCGCGAGCACCACCACCTCGCGCTGCTCCGGCTCGGCCGGGTCCGACGTGCACCCGGCGAGCAGCAGGACGACGCCGAGCAGGGCGCGCCTCACGGCAGGGCCACCACGACGTTGGTCGCCTTGACCGAGGCCTCCGCCAGCACGCCCACCTCGAGCCCCAGCTCGTCGGCGGCCTCACGGCTCATGAGGGACACCAGGCGGTACGGCCCGGCCTGCAGCTCCACCTGCGCCATGACCCCGTCGCGCACGACGCGGGTGACGATGCCCGGCAGCCGGTTGCGGGCGCTGCTGCGCAGGGGCTCCGGCTCCTCCGCGAGCGCCTGCGCCAGCGCCGCCGCGTCGGAGCCGTCGGCGACCTGCCGGCCCGCCTCGTCCCGGGTCGTCGGGAGCCGCCCGCTCTCCGCCCAGCGCCGGACGGTGTCGTCGGAGACGCCGAGCAATGAGGCGACCTCGCGCATCCTCAGCTGCGGCATGATCCGCACTCTACAGCCGCAGGTGCGGACCATAGACCGGGCGGTCGATCACCGTGAGACGGCGACTGGTGGGACGACCGGCTGGTCGACCTGCGGCTGCTCTGTCCGAACTGCCATGCTCAGACGGCGACCTGGTGTCGCAAGAAGGGGCCGTAGTCCAACTGGCAGGAGACACGCGGTTTAGGTCCGCGACAGTGCGAGTTCGAATCTCGCCGGCCCTACGAGTGGCTGGAGTGAGGCCGGCTGCCTCGGCCCGACTAGGTTCTGCCCCATGACGCGAACGGTCGTGACCGGCGGGGCCGGCTTCCTGGGCTCGCACCTGTGCGAGCAGCTGCTCGCCGACGGCCACGAGGTCGTCGCGCTCGACAACTTCCTGACCGGCACGCCGGTCAACGTCGAGCACCTGATGGAGAACGACCGGTTCAGGCTCGTGAAGACCGACGTGACGGAGTACGTCCACGTCACCGGCCCGGTCGACCAGGTGCTGCACTTCGCCAGCCCGGCCAGCCCGATCGACTACCTCGAGCTGCCGATCGAGACGATGAAGGTCGGCTCGCTCGGCACGCTGCACGCCCTGGGCCTGGCCAAGGAGAAGGGCGCCCGCTTCCTGCTCGCCTCGACCAGCGAGACCTACGGCGACCCGCAGGTCCACCCGCAGCCCGAGACCTACTGGGGTCACGTCAACCCGGTCGGCCCGCGCGGGGTCTACGACGAGGCCAAGCGGTTCGCCGAGGCGCTGACCATGGCCTACCGGCGCACGCACGGCGTCGACACCGCGATCGTGCGGATCTTCAACACCCACGGCCCGCGGATGCGCCCCAACGACGGCCGCGCGATCCCGGCGTTCGCCAGCCAGGCCCTGACCGGCAAGCCGATCACCGTCGCCGGCGACGGCAGTCCAGACCCGCTCGATCATCTACGTCGACGACCTCATCGCCGGCATCCTCAAGCTGCTGCGCTGCGACCTCGCCGGCCCGGTCAACATCGGCAACCCGCACGAGACCTCCGTGCTGCACCTCGCCGAGACCATCAAGCGGCTGACCGGCAGTCGACAGCGAGATCGTCTTCATCGACCGGCCCACCGACGACCCGACCGTCCGCCAGCCCGACATCACGCTGGCCAAGCGCGAGCTCGGCTGGGAGCCGAAGGTCGGGTACGAGGAGGGGCTCGAGCGCACCCTCGCCTACTTCCGCGCCCACCCGGAGCTCGTCCGCTAGCGTCTGCGAGCGTGAAGCTGTCGGTCCTGGTCCCCGTCTACAACGAGGCAGCGACGGTCGCCAGCGCCCTCAAGCGGGTCCTCGACGTCGAGTACCCGTGCGACGTCGAGGTCGTGATCGTCAACGACGGCAGCAAGGACGGCACGGCCGCGATCCTGGACGCCCTGGACGACCCGCGCGCCAAGGTCGTGCACCACCCGGTCAACCAGGGCAAGGGCGCGGCGATCCGCACCGCGAGCCAGGCCGCCACCGGCGACTACATGATCATCTGCGACGCCGACCTGGAGTACGCGCCGGAGGAGATCCCGCTGCTGCTGGCCCCGGTGCTAGTCGGGCGAGGCCACGGTCGTCTACGGCACCCGCACCTTCGGCAGCCACACGGCCTACAGCTTCTGGTACGTCCTGGGCAACAAGGGCGTCACGATGTTCGCCAACGTCGTCTACGACTGCTGGATCAGCGACCTCGAGACCTGCTTCAAGCTGCTCCCGCTGGAGCTGTACCGCGAGCTCGACGTCCGCAGCGCCGGCTTCGGCATGGAGGCCGAGGTGACCGGCAAGCTCCTGAACCGCGGCTTCCGGCCGTACGAGGTGCCCATCTCCTACAAGGCGCGCAGCCGCGAGGAGGGCAAGAAGCTCACCTGGAAGGACGGCGTCGAGGCGCTGTGGATCCTGTCGCCGCGAGCGGCGCGCGCGGGCGCCGGCACCGCGTCGCGGCCTGAGCGACCCCCACCGCGGCCACCCGGCCGCCCCGCACCACCGGTCCGCCGACGCACCCTGCGGCCGGCACGCGCGCCCGCCCCGCCGGGTCCCGTACGCGCTGACCGTCGCCTGGACGCCGCTGGGCGCCGCTGCTCCTGCTCGTCCTCGGCACCGAGGTACGGCTGCGCCAGTGGCTCGGCAGCCGCTCGCTGTGGCTCGACGAGGCGCTGGTCGCGCGCAGCCTGGTCAGCCGCGGCTACGTCGAGCTCGTCGCCGAGCCGCTGCAGGGCGACCAGGCCGCGCCGGTGCTGTGGCTGTGGGCCACGCGCCTGTCGCTCGACCTGTTCGGGGAGCAGGAGCGCCCGCTGCGCCTGGTGTCGCTGCTCGCCGGACTCGTCGCGCTCGTCCTCTCCTGGCGGCTGGCCCGGCGGCTGCTGCCGGGCGTCCTCGTCCCGGTCGCCGTGGCCCTCGTGGCGCTGTCACCCTCGCTCGTCTACTTCTCCAACGAGGTGAAGCCGTACAGCCCTGGACGTCGCGGTGGTGCTCGGCCTGGTGCTGCTGGCCCTGCGGGTGCGGGACGACGTGGCGGCCGCTCGCCCTCGCCGGGGCGGTCGCGGTGTGGGCCTCCTTCGCGTCGGTGTTCGTGCTGGCCGGGCTGAGCGTGGTCCTCGTCCTGCAGGCGCTGGCCCGCGCCGGGCTCGCCGCCGCCGCGCGCCGGGCGGCGTGGCTGTCGCCTGGCTCGCTGTCCCTGGGGATCGCGTACGTCCTGGTGCTGCACCGGCTGGCCGACAGCGAGGTGCTGTCGACCTTCTGGGACTACACGTTCCCGGACGGCACCGGCGACCTCCCGACGTGGCTGCTGCGCCGGTCGATCGACCTCACCGTGACCCGCTGGAGCTGGCCGTGTGGCCGGTCGCGCTGGTCGCGCTCGGGCTGGGCACGTACCGCGTCTGGCCGGCGACGGCCGCAGCAGCTGGCTGCTCGCTTCGCGGCGGTGCCGGTGCGCCCTGCTCGCCGCGGGGCTGTCAGCGCCTACCCGTTCGCCAGCCGGCTCGCGCTCTGGATCGCGCCCCTCGCCGCTCATCGCCCTCGCGGCCGTGCTGCCGCCCGCGCTGGACCGCGGCTGCCGCTCGGCCTGGCCGCCGTCGCGCTCGCCGTGGTGGCCGCGCCGATGGTCGGCGCAGGCGCTGCGGCAGACGGTCGACGTGCTACCACCGCAAGGAGCTCCGGCCGGTGATGGAGCAGCTCCAGGCCGAGAAGCAGCCGGGCGACCTGGTCTTCGTCGACATCGCCGCCAAGGCGCCCTTCGACTTCTACACCGAGCTGACCGGGCAGGGCCGGGACGGCGTCATCCTGTTCGCGACCCCCGAGGAGATCGGCGGGCAGCTGCAACGAGGCGGCGGCGCTGCGCGACCGGGCGCTTCGCCGACCAGCGCGTCTGGGTCGTGTTCGCCCACCAGCTCGAGGACACCCGGCGGCTGGGATCGCGCGAGGACATGATCGGCCCGGATCGAGGACGTGACCAACCGCGCCCGCAGCATCGACCGGCGACGGTGCCAAGGCGATGCTGTTCGACCCGGCGGCGCGCGAGCGGCCGCCGAGCGACGAGCCGCGCAACACCGAGCGCTGCCTCGCCGTCTTCCGGACCGCGCAGCCCGCCGGCTCCTAGGGCTTGCGCGCGACCAGGAAGCAGCGACTGCCCGAACGGCGGGCCGGCAGACGCTCTCCAGGCGGCGGAGGACCGGGACGACCAGGCGGTCGAAGACCTGGCAGCGTGAAGCCGGCACCGGGAGGCGTGCGCAGCGCCTTCACGTGCACGTACCACGCCAGCAGCCCGATGCAGTTGACGTGGTGCAGCACCTCGACCCGCAGCCCCGCGGCCTCGGCCGCCGCGCGGAGCGACCGCCGGCGGTAGCGCCGCTGGTGGCCGATGGCCAGGTCGAACTCGCTCATCGCGCTCGGGAACGCCGGCACCACCAGCACCACCGCCCCGCCCGGCCGCAGCAGCCCGGCGAAGGCGCGCAGCGCCCCGACGTCGTCGGGGATGTGCTCCAGCACGTTGTACGCCACGACGGCCGAGTGCTCGGCGGTCTCCTCGATCGGCACCGCCAGCTCACGGACGCGCACGACCGGGTGGCCGGCGAAGCGGTCGCGCAGCTGCTGCAGCCGCGTCGGGTCCGCCTCGCTCGCGGTCCAGCGCGGGACGCCGGCGGCGGCCCAGTCGCCGGCGTAGTGGCCGAGGCCGCTGCCCACCTCGAGCGGGTCGTCGCCGAGGTGCGGCAGCGCGAGGTCGACCAGCCAGCGCCGGTAGTTCTTCGCCTCGACCAGGTCCTCGAGCACGTCGCTCTGCAGGCCGGTGTCGCCCTCGACCTCAGTCAACGAGCACCTCCACCAGCTTCGGCGCGAGCAGCCGGAACGCCTTGCCGCGGTGGCTGATCGCGTCCTTGTCCTCGCTCGACAGCTCGGCGCTCGTCACGTCGAGGCCGTCCGGCACGAAGACCGGGTCGTACCCGAACCCGTTGCTGCCACGAGGTTCCCGGACGAGGCGGCCGCGCATCTCGCCGAGCACGACGTCGCTGCGGCCGTCCGGCAGCGCGTACGCCGCCGCGCAGACGAAGCCGGCCGACAGCCGCTCGTCCGGGACGTCGACCAGCTGCGCGAGCAGCAGCTCGAGGTTGGCGCGGTCCTCGCCGTGCTCCCCCGCCCAGCGGGCGGACAGCACGCCGGGCATGCCGTTCATGGCGTCCACGGCCAGGCCGCTGTCGTCCGCGACGGCGGCGAAGCCGGTGTGCTGGACCGCCTCGCGCGCCTTGAGCAGGGCGTTGTCGGCGAAGGTCGCACCGGTCTCCGGGCCCGGCTCGTACGACGCGACGTCGTCCAGGCTCAGCAGCTCCACGGAGCCGTCGAGGATCCGGCGCAGCTCCTCGACCTTGCCGAGCGTTGCGGGTGGCGAGGACGACCTGGGGCAGCCCGCTCACAGCTTCGTCGGGTCCCCGGCGTGCCGGCTCAGCGGCTGCGCGAGAGCGCCGGCCTGCAGCTCGCCCAGCTCGCGGATGCCGCCGAGCGCGAGGTCGAGCAGCGCGTCGAGCTCGTCCCGCCGGAAGGGTGCGCCCTCCGCGGTGCCCTGCACCTCGATGAGCTCGCCGTCGCCGGTGGCCACGACGTTCATGTCGGTGCCGGCGGTGACGTCCTCCGGGTAGTCCAGGTCCAGGACGGGCGCTCCGTCGACGATGCCGACGCTGATGGCCGCGACGCTGCGGACGATCGCCTGCGGCTTGCCGAGGTGGGCGCAGGCGTCGGCGAGCGCGAGGTAGGCGCCGGTGATGGCCGCGGTCCGGGTGCCGCCGTCGGCCTGCAGCACGTCGCAGTCGATCGCGATGGTGTTCTCGCCGAGCTTGCTCAGGTCGATCGCGGCCCGCAGAGACCGGCCCACCAGGCGGCTGATCTCGTGGGTGCGGCCACCCACCTTGCCCTTGACCGACTCCCGCCCGCTGCGGGTGTGCGTGGCGCGCGGGAGCATCGCGTACTCCGCGGTCACCCAGCCGAGGCCGGAGCCCTTGCGCCAGCGCGGGACGCCCTCCTCGGCGCTCGCGGCGACCAGCACGCGGGTGCGGCCGAACTCCACCAGGCAGGAGCCCTCGGCGTGGTCCAGCCACCCGCGGGTGAGGCTGACGGAGCGGAGCTGGTCGGGCGCGCGGCCGTCGTGGCGGGTCATGCCGTCGAGCCAACCAGACGGCGCCGGGGGCGCGACGGACGGGCGCCCTCTGCCGCCGGCGGCCGCCCCCGCACCGCGAGGACGTCGTGCGCCGAGCAGCAGACGCCGCGCGCCGTCGGCCGGGCAGCGGTCAGACGTCGTAGGTCGTCCCGCAGGCGGCCAGCTCCGTCGGGCAGCCCGACACCTCCGCCGCCTCCGCGAGCACCGCCTGCGGGTCGGTCCACGCCACGACGTGCGTGAGCAGCAGCCGGCCGACCCCGGCCCGCGCGGCGTGCTCACCGGCCTGCCGCCCGGAGAGGTGGACGTCCGGAGGGTTGTCCCCGCCGTGCAGCCAGGACGCCTCGCACAGGAACAGGTCGCAGCCGCCGGCCAGCTCGACCAGGGCGTCGCACTCGCCGGTGTCCCCCGAGTAGACGAGCGCCCTGCCACCCGCCTCCACCCGCAGGCCATGGCACTCGACGGGGTGGTTGACCCGCACGGCCGTCACGGTGAACGGGCCGATCGCGCGGGTGCCGGGCGGCACCTCGCGGAAGTCGTAGACGTCCTGCAGCCCGTGCGAGGGCGGCGCCTCGTAGCTGTCGAGGATCCGCGTGGCGGTCCCGGCCGGGCCGTAGACCGGCAGCACCGGCGGGATGCCGTCCGGGTGGTAGCGGCGCGCGTAGGAGTAGGCGACCAGGTCGATGCAGTGGTCGGCGTGCAGGTGGCTGACGTAGACGGCGTCGACGTCGAGCAGCCCGACGTGCCGCTGGAGCTGACCGAGCGCGCCGCTGCCGAGGTCGACCAGCAGGCGGAAGCCGTCGTGCTCGAGCAGGTAGCCCGAGCAGGGCGAGGCCGGCCCGGGGAACGTCCCGGCGCAGCCCAGGACGGTCAGCCTCACGCGCGGTCCCCGCCGCGTCGTGGGCGGCGAGCGACGTGGTGGGGTGCGCTCACGCGGTCACCTGCATCGCGAAGACCTGCCCGATCTCGGGGCCGAGGAACCGGCGGCCCAGCCGGGCGAACGGCTCGGGGTCACCGGTCGCGAGGAAGCGGTGCACGGGCGGCGGCGCCTCCGGGTCGCGTCCGAGGTCCTCGCGGGCCAGCACGCGGTAGACGTCCTTCGCGGTCTCCTCGGCGCTGCTGACCAGCGTCACGCCCTCGCCCACCACGAGGCTGAGCATGCCCGTCAGCAGCGGGTAGTGGGTGCAGCCGAGCACGACGGTGTCCACGTCCGCGCGCAGCACCGGGTCGAGGTAGTGGGTGGCCAGCTGGAGCAGCTGCCGGCCGGTCGTGACACCCCGCTCGACGAAGTCGACGAACCGGGGCACGCCGCGCTGGTCAGCGTCACGTGCGGCGCGGCGGCGAACGCGTCGTCGTAGGCGCGGCTCTGGACGGTGACGGCGGTCGCGAGCAGGCCGACTCCCCCGTTGCGGGTGGCGGCGACGGCCCGGCGCACCGCGGGCTGGATGACCTCGACGACAGGGATGTCGTAGCGCTCGCGGGCGTCGCGCAGGCACGCGCTCAGGCGCTGTTGCAGGCGATGACCAGCAGCTTCACCCGCCTGCTGCACCAGGCCGTCCATGGCGGCGAGCGCGTGCCGCCGCACCTCGGCCAGCGGGAGCGGGCCGTACGGGCCGTGCGCGGTGTCGCCGACGTAGAGCAGCGGCTCGCCGGGCAGCTGGTCGAGCAGCGCGCGGGCGACCGTGAGCCCGCCGACGCCGGAGTCGAAGACCCCGATCGGCGCGTCACTCACGCGAGAACCCTACGCAACACGGCCGCTGCGCCGGCGCTCCCCTGCGCGGAGGCCTAGGCCCAGAGCTGGCCCTCGAGGGCCGCTTCGGCCTCCTCGAGGGTCCCGGCGTAGGCACCCGTGGACAGGTACTTCCACCCGCCGTCGCAGACGACGAACGCGATGTCGGCGGTGCCGCCGGCCTTGACGACCTTCATCGCCTCGCCGAGCGCGGCGTGCAGGATCGCGCCGGTCGAGATGCCGGCGAAGATGCCCTCCTCCTCGACGAGCTGGCGGGTGCGCCGCAGCGCCTCGCGCGGCCCGACCGAGAAGCGGGAGGTCAGGACCGAGCCGTCGTACAGCTCCGGCACGAAGCCCTCGTCGATGTTGCGCAGGCCGTAGACGAGCTCGCCGTAGCGCGGCTCGGCCGCGATGATCCGGACCTCGGGCCTGTGCTCGCGCAGGTAGCGCCCGGTCCCCATGAGGGTGCCGGTGGTGCCGAGGCCCGCGACGAAGTGCGTGATGGTCGGCAGGTCCTCGAGGATCTCGGGGCCGGTCGTCTCGTAGTGCGCGAGGGCGTTCGCCGGGTTGCCGTACTGGTAGAGCATCACCCAGTCGGGGTTCTCGGCCGCGAGCTCCTTGGCCATGGCCACCGCCTGGTTGGACCCGCCGGCGGCCGGCGAGGCGACGATCTCCGCGCCGTACATCGTGAGCAGCTGGCGGCGCTCGATCGAGGTGTTCTCCGGCATGACGCAGACGAGGCGGTAGCCGCGCTGGCGGCACACCATCGCCAGCGAGATGCCGGTGTTGCCGGAGGTCGGCTCCAGGACGGTGACGCCCGGGCGGAGCAGCCCCTCCTTCTCGGCCTGCGCGATCATGTAGAGCGCCGCGCGGTCCTTCACGGACCCGGTGGGGTTGCCCGTCTCGAGCTTGGCCCAGAGGCGCACCTCGGGGCTCGGCGACAGTCGGGGGAGCCCGACGAGCGGCGTGCGCCCGACGGACTCCATCAGGCTGTCGTACCGCACGTCAGCCGCCGGCAGTCACCGTCTGGCCGGCGAGGGGCTGCGCCCCGCCGGCGACTGCGGGCAGCACCGTCACGTTGTCGCCGTCGGCCAGCTTGGTCTCGAGGCCGCCGAGGAAGCGGACGTCCTCGTCGTTGACGTACACGTTGACGAAGCGGTGCAGGTTGCCCTCGTCGGTGACCAGGCGCCCGCGCAGGCCGCTGTGCCGGCTGTCCAGGTCGTCGAGCAGCGCGGTGAGCGTGTCGCCGGAGCCCTGGACGAGCTTCTCGCCGCCCGTGTAGGTGCGCAGGATGGTCGGGATGCGGACCTCGACGGCCATGTGACGGATCTCCTCGGTGTACGGGCGGGTCAGGACGTGCAACAGGGCTGGAGCGGGGGGTTGTTCCTCAGGTGACGAGGACCTCCTCCTCGGTCACCACCCCGTCCAGGATCGTGTACGAGCGGATCTCGGGCTCCTCGGAGCGCGTGGAGACCAGCAGCCAGTGCGGGAAGCCCGCGGTCGCCGACCAGCGGACGTCGGTGCGCGAGGGGTAGGCCTCGGTCGCCGTGTGCGAGTGGTAGACGACCAGCGGCTCCTCGTCGGCGTCGTCGATGTCGCGGTGGACGCGCAGCCACTGCGCGCTGTCGAAGACGAACCCGGTCGGGCTGCGCTCGGCGTTCTCCATCTCGAACAGCCGGCTCAGCGCGCCGTCCTTGCCCGCGATGACGCCGCAGCACTCGTCCGGGTGGTCGCGGCGGGCGTGGGCGACCACGGCGTCGACCATGGCCTGCGGGATCTCGAGCACGACCTCGAGGCTACCGAGGGCTCAGGCAGGCGAGCAGCGACTCCTGCAGCCACCCCAGCCAGCCGTAGACCTGCAGGGCCTGCGCCCGCGGGTCGTCGCTGCGCGGGTCGAGCTCGGTCTCCTCGGTGACCTCGAGGCGCGTGCCGAGGACCAGGCGCAGGTCGTTCAGGCAGCCGAGCCAGGCGTCCGCCTCCTCGCGGTCGAGCACCAGCCTGCCGCCGCGCCCGGCCAGCGGGCTGAGGCCGGCCAGCACCACCGAGGCACCGGCCCGCTTGCCGGCGCGCAGGTCGGCCTCGGTGTAGCGGCGGAACTCGGTGGCTGCCTCGTCGTCGTCGCCGTACGCATCGGGCAGCAGGCGCGCGAGCGCAGGGTCCTCGGGCCGCTCGACCGGGCCGCTCGGCAGGCCGACCATCGCCGCCAGCGGGTCCTCGTCGGCCTCGTCCTGCGCGCCGAGCAGCACGAGCAGGTCGCCCGCGACGGCCACCAGCACGTCGGCCTCGACAGCGTCGACCTTTGCCTCGATCGCGCCGGACCGCTTGCGGGTGAACCTCATCAGTCCTGCTGCAGGGTGGCCCACAGGCCCTTGGCGTGCAGCCGGGCCACGTCGTGCTCCACCTGCTCGCGGGTGCCGCTGCTGACGGCGGCCCGGCCCTTGGTGTGCACGTCCATCATCATCTTCTCCGCGACCGGGCGCGGGTGGCCGAACAGCTCCATCAGCACGTGCGTCACGTAGCTCATGAGGTTGACCGGGTCGTTCCAGACGACCGCCACCCACGGGCGGTCCTCGTCGGTGGACTCGTCGAGGTCGGGCAGGTCCAGCTCGGCGGGCGCGGTCACTGCTGCCGGAGCTCCTTCTTCAGGACCTTCCCCGTGCTGTTGCGCGGCAGCTCGTCGAGCACCTTCACCTCGCGCGGCACGGCGAAGCGGGCCAGCTTGCTGCGCACCAGCTCCTTGAGGTGGTCCTCGTCGACGGTCTGCCCGGGCTCGGCGACGACGTGCGCGACCAGGCGCACGCCGTACGCCGGGTCCTCCTGCTCGACGACCGCCACCTCGGCGACGGTCGGGTCCGCGGCCAGGACGTCCTCCACCTGTCCGGGGTAGACGTTCTCGCCGCCGATCACGACCATGTCGTCGTCCCGGCCGAGCACCGTCAGCCGCCCGTTCTCGTCGCAGCACGCCGAGGTCGCCGGTGGACACCAGGCCGTCGAGCCGGTCCTTGTCGGACCCGTCGGTGTAGCCCTCGAAGGACAGCCCGCTGCCGACGAAGATGCGCCCGGGGGTGCCGGCCGGCACGTCCTGCCCCTGCTCGTCGACGACCCGCACCGTCACGCCGAGCGGCGGCCGCCCCGCGGTGCGCGGGTCCGCGGCGAGGTCCTCCGGGGTCGCGACCGCGGCGTACGCCACCTCGGTCGAGCCGTAGAGGTTGTAGAGCACCGGGCCGAACACGGCCTGCACGCGCTCGACCAGGTCGCCGGGCAGCGCGCTGCCGCTGCGAGGCGATGACGCGCAGGGACGAGACGTCGTACGCCTGCTCCTTCATGGCGCCGAGCAGCTTCTCGAGCATGACCGGCACGACGACCAGCGCGGTCGCGCGGTGCTCCTGCACCGCGGCCAGCACGCGGTCGGGCGTCGAACCTGCGCTGCAGCACGACCGTCGAGCCGAGCAGCATCGCCAGCGACAGGTGGCCGAGCCCCCAGGCGTGGAACGCCGGCGCCGCGAGCACCGTCGTCTCCCGGCCGCGCAGCGGGATCGCCGACAGCGCGGCGACGGCGTCCTCGACCGTCGCACCGCTGCGGGCCGCGCCGCGGGGGGCGCCGGTCGTCCCGCTGGTGAGGATGACCTGGCGGCTGGTGTGCCGCGGCTTCGGCGGTGCGCCGAGCGTGGAGGTCAGCGCGAGGTCGGCCAGCTGCTCGGTGGTGATGCCGGTCAGGTGCGGCGGCACCAGGCCGCGCAGCTCCTCGTCGTGCAGCACCATCCGGGCGCCCTCGCGCTCGAGCACCTGCGCGAGCGGGTCGGCCGCGCTGCCGGTGTTGAGGTAGAGCACGTCCGCGCCGGCCTTGGCCAGCGCGACGGCGCCCTCGACCAGCCCGCGGCCGTTGCGGGCCAGCAGCCCCACGGCCTGCCCCTCGCGCAGCCCCCGGGCGCGCAGCTCGCTGGCGAGCCGGTCGGTGCGCTGGTCGACGTCGCGCCAGGTCAGGCTGCCGGCGTCGTCGACGATGGCGAGGCGGTTCGGGTGCCGGTTGGCCCCGGCGGCGTAGCCCGTGGCCGGCGTGATGCCCCAGCGCAGCAGAGCGAGGCCCATGCCCAGCAGGCGGTCCGGACGGGTCGGCGTGAGCAGCCCGGCCCGGGCGAGGACGCGGGCTCCGGCGACGTCGATCAAGCGGACCTCCTGGGTCGGTGGGCTCCTGGAGGTTGCCATGCCCGCTCCGGCGCCAGCAGACCCGGGCGAAGCGGACGACGGCTTGCCAGCGCGGGAACGAGGCTGGAGGCTGCGAGCGTGAGCGCAGAACGCGGCCGGGAGCCTGCCGCCGCAGCCGACGGCGGGGCCGTGCTGCCGCTCCCCCCGACCGGCGACGCCTCCCCCTCGGAGCAGCCGACCGCCGCGGTGCTGCCGCTCCCCCCGCGCGGCGAGTGGTTCGCCGACGCCCGCGACGGCAGCCGCGCCCTGCGGGCCTCCTGGCACGACGAGGCGGGTTGCGTCGTCCTGTCGACGTGGCGCGACGACGCCTGCGTCGGCACGACCCGCCTCACGCCCGCCGAGGCAGCCCGCCTCGTCGGCTCCCTCGCCGCCGGCCTCGCCGCGGCGTCGGCCCCCTGCGCGACCGGTGTCGTCGAGTCCGCCTGAGCCCGGGATCCCGGTCGAGGTCCCGGCGCCCCGGCTGACGGCCGTCGAGGACCTGCCCCCGGCAGCGGCGGGTGCGGACGCCGCCCTGCTGTCGGTCCTGCTGGAGGCGGCCCCGGTCGGGTTCGCGCACTACGACCGCCAGGGTCGCTTCCTGCACATCAACGCGGCGCTCGCCGCCGCCAACGGCGCGCCCGCAGCCGCCCACGTCGGCCGGACCACGCGCGAGCTGGTCCCGTCGCTGGCCGAGCCGGTCGAGCGGCTCCTCGCCCAGGTGCTCGCGACGGGCGAGCCCGTGCTGGGCGAGGAGCTGGCCGGCGAGCACGACGACGGCCGGCGCTCGCACTGGACGACCTCCTGGTACCCCGTGCCGGACCCGGTGACCGGCGCCTGCACCGGGGTGGCCGTCGTCGCGACCGACATCACCGCCGTGGTCGACGAGGGGGCGTCGCTGCGCAGCACGGCGATGACGCTGCAGCGCTCGCTGCTGCCGGCGCAGGTCCCGTCGACCGAGGAGCTGGAGGTGGCCGTCCGCTACGTCGCGGGCGCGGCCGACACCGAGGTCGGCGGCGACTGGTACGACGTGATCGCCCTGGGGGCCGGCCGTCTCGCGCTGGTGGTGGGCGACGTGATGGGCCGCGGGCGTGCCGGCTGCCGCGGTCATGGGCCAGCTCCGGACCGCCGCCCGCACCTGCGCTCGCCTGGACCTGCGCCCGGGCGAGGTGCTGGACGTCCTCGACGGCGTGCTGCGCGACCTGGACCACGACGCCATCGCGACCTGCGTCTACGCGGTGTTCGACCCGCACACGCGCGAGCTGCGGCTGGCCAGCGCCGGCCACCTGCCGCCGCTGGTGCGCCGCGACGGCGGCACCGTCCCGCTGCCGGTCGAGGTGAGCGCCCCGCTCGGGCTCGCGGACGCCTCGCGCGAGACGGCGGTGCAGCTGCACCCTGGCTCGCTGCTCGCGCTGTTCACCGACGGCCTGGTGGAGCTGCGCGGGAGCGACCTCGACCACGGCGTCGCCGCGCTGTGCGACGTGCTCGACGAGGGGCCGGCCGACCTCGAGCAGCTGGCCGACGACGTGATGGCCCGCCGGGCCCAGGACGGCGGCGACGACGACATCGCGCTGCTGCTGATCCGGGTGCCCGAGGACGTCGACGCCCGCTCCCGCACCGTCCTCGTCCAGGTGCCGCGCGAGCGGGCGCTGATGTTCGACGTGCGCAGCCAGGCCCGCCTGGCGATGCGGTCCTGGATGCTGCTCGACGAGGTCGTCGACACCGCCACCGTGGTCGCTTCCGAGCTGGCCACCAACGCGCTCGTGCACGGCCGCGGCCGGGTCGAGCTGCGGCTGCGGCTCACCCGCGACCGGCTGGTCCTCGAGTCGGTCGACTCCGGTCAGCACATGCCCCGCCGCCGGCGCGCCGGCGACGAGGACGAGGGCGGTCGTGGGCTGCACCTGGTCGCCGAGCTGACCGACCGGTGGGGCTTCCGCGCCACCGACGAGGGCAAGGTCGTCTGGGCCGAGATCGACCTGTCCTAGGTCAGATCCGGATGCTGAGCGGGGTGGCCTTGCAGTCGCTCACCGGGACGCCGAACCGCTTGATGGTCCGGCCGTCGAGGGTGTTCGCCCAGATGACGTACTTCTGCTTGCTGGCGAGGGACGGGACGACGTAGTAGCCGTCGCGCGGGAACTGCGCGATGCCCCAGCCCTGGTAGTAGGGGAAGGCGTTCCACGTGGTCTCGGTCCAGGCGTAGAGGCTCTTCACCTTCACCGGCTTGCCCGCCGCGTCGACCAGCCGGCCCTGGATGTTGCCCGCGGTCCCGCCGTACTGGCAGGTCATCGGCAGGCGGATCGGGAGGTTCGCGGTGCCGACCGGCACGAGGTGCTTGTTGCTGTTGCCGTACTTGGTCAGCGTCTGCGGGTTGAAGCAGTAGTTGCCGTTGGCGTCCTTGCACGGGGAGCCCTTGTAGCCGCGGTGGTAGACCTCGATGTAGGCGCCGGCGGCGTTGCTCGGCAGGCTGCCGACCTTCCAGGCGCGGGTCGTGCGGTTGCCGTCGGACATGAGCGAGGCCTGCGGCGCGCCCTCGGGGCCGACGAAGTGGTTGAGGTAGCTCTGCGGGACCGAGTAGCCGCCCGTCTTGGCGCAGCCGTACCCGGCGCTCCGGGGGTCGGTGTTGAGCGCCCGGCCCTTCGCGTCGACGACGTCGAAGCCGATCGACACGTTGACGTCCCGGCCGTCCTGGCCGAAGACCGTCCCGCTGATGCTCCGGCCGCTGTTGCTCGCGCAGGCGGCCTGCGCCGCCGGTGCCGTGGCGAGCACCGGTGCCAGCCCTGCCACCAGCGCGACCGCTGCCAGTACCGCTCGTCCTGCCCGCACGTGCCTGCTCCTGTCGTAGCCCCGGTAGGAGCATCGGTCACCAGGACCGCTCAGGTGAGGCTTTTCGACGAGCTCGCCCAGGACGTCCTGCGGCGGCAGACCCAGGATCGCGCGGTGCGCGCCGGCCTGCTCCCTCTGCGCGCAGGTGCACATCGCGGCCGGCGCCCCTTTCCAGAGGCTCACGCAGGCGGACACGACGATCTCGTCCACGTCGCGCCCCACCTCGTCGCCGTGCCGCCCGCCGCGTGGCGGTCCGGGCACGACGAAGGGGCCCGACCTGGTGGTCGGGCCCCTTCATGTCTCGTGGAGGTGGCGGGAATCGAACCCGCGTCCTCCGGTACCTCAGCAGGGCTTCTCCGGGCGCAGCTGGCTGTGATTTTCTCGGCCCTCCCGATGACACCAGCATCTCGGGAACGGGCCCAGCCGCGGTAGCTCACCACCCGCCCCCGCGGCCAAAGCGGGTGGTGTTCCTCCTGTCGATGCCAGGCCCTGAGCCGGAGGCTCTCTCAGGCTGACAGCTTCAACTAAGCCGCGAGGGCGAAGTCGGAAGCAGCGCTATTAGAATTGGCGCTTGTATTTTTTGCGACGTTGTTGGTTAACGAGATCATCGTCGCCTTCCTCGGCCCGCTTCACCTGCCTCGACATCCGAAGTCGAGACCTGTCACCCCCTTCGTGGTGCTGTGCAGAGCGTAACGCCGTGCACCGACCAGATGTGCCCGCGCTGCTGTGCTGCTACGCGCCGCTGACGGCGCGCAGGTGCCGCCCGTCGGACTCGCCGCGCGGCGCGGGGACGGCCCGGCGGCGCTGGCGCAGGCCGAGGGTCTTGCGCAGCTGGTCCGCCGGCACGGGGCGGCCCAGGTGGTAGCCCTGCGCGAAGTCGCAGCCGAGCTGGCGCAGGGACTCCGCCAGCGGCTCGTCCTCGACGCCCTCGGCGACCGCGCGCGCACCCAGGCTGTGCGCCAGCTGCACGGTGGCGCGCACGAGGGCGCGGTCGCTCTCCGAGCCGTTCAGGCCGGCGACGAACGTGCGGTCGATCTTCACCTCGTTGACGGCGACGCGCTGGAGGAACGCCAGCGAGGAGTAGCCGGTGCCGAAGTCGTCGACCGACAGCTGCACGCCCATCGTGCGCAGCGCGCCGAGCACCTCCTCGACGACCTCGAGCTCGCTCATCATCGTCGTCTCGGTGATCTCGAGGACCAGCCGCTCGGGGGCCAGGCCGTGCCGCACGAGGATCCGGCTCACGTCGACCGGCAGCTCGCTGTCGAGCAGGTTGCGCGCGGACAGGTTCACCGCGACGGTCAGGCCGGCGCCCTCACCCACCCAGGTGGCGCACTCGGCGACGGCCTTCTCCAGCACGGTGATGGTGAAGTCGCGGATCAGCCCGGAGTGCTCCACCGCGCTGACGAACGCGGCCGGCGCGAGCAGCCCCCGCACCGGGTGCTGCCAGCGCACCAGCGCCTCCGCGCCGACGGCGTGCCCGGTCTGCAGGTCGAACTGCGGCTGGAAGTGCACGACGAGCTGGTCGTCGGTCAGCGCGGTCCGCAGCTGGGCCGCGAGCTCCAGGCGGTGCAGGCTGGACTCGTCCCGGTCCACCCGGTAGTGCGAGAAGGAGCCGCGGGACGTCTTCGCCTGGTACAGCGCGACATCCGCACGCCGGAGCAGCTCGTCGAAGGACGAGGCGTCGGTCGGGTAGCAGGCCACGCCGACGCTGCCCTCGATGGACAGCCGCAGCCCGTCGAACTCCACCGGCTGGGCGAGCACCTCCAGCAGCCGCGCCGCCACGCCGTCGGCGTGCTCGGGCGTGCGCAGTCCGCTGATGAGCACCGCGAACTCGTCGCCGCCGAGCCGGCAGACCGCGTCGGCCTCCTTGACGCTGCTCACGATCCGCTGGCCGACCTGCTGCAGGAAGACGTCGCCCGCGGCGTGCCCCAGGGTGTCGTTGATCTCCTTGAAGTGGTCGAGGTCGATGATGAGCAGCGCCGCCTGCCAGTCCTCGCCGGCGTCCGCCAGGCTCTTCATGGCGCGCTCGTGCAGGAGCGTCCGGTTGCCCAGACCGGTCAGCGCGTCGTGCGACGCCTCGTACGCCTTGGCGTCGGCGTGCGCCCGCATCTCCTCGTACAGCTGGGCGTTCTGCAGCGCGCCGCTCACGCTGTGCCCGAAGGTCTTCAGGACCTGGCGCTCGCGCTTGGTGAGCTGCACGGGTCCGCGGAAGCACAGGCGCAGCACGCCGAAGCGCCCGGCCGCGGCCTCCAGCGCCGTCGCGTAGACCATGAACGCGGCGTCGTCGGTCGACCCGCCGGAGACCTCGACGTCGGCCTCGGCGCCGCGCGCGACCACGGTCACGCCGTCGGCTCCGCCCCGGTAGACCGTGCTGGCCGCGCCCGAGCCGGGCGTGACCAGCAGCTCGACCGTGTCGGCCTTGAACATCTCGGCCGCGTGCCGGGTCACGGAGTCCGCGAGCGCGCGCTCGTCGAGCTGGTTCAGCTCGCGGCAGGCGCTCTCCAGCTGCTGCCACAGGTCCCTCTCCTGCATCGCGTGCAGGTAGCCGCGGTAGGCGCCGTACATCACGGCGAGCAGCGGCGGGAGCACCACCAGCGTGGGCGTGCTCCAGGCAGCGAGCAGGACGACGCCGACGCCCACGACGCCGTTGCCGAGGTCGATCAGCGTCCGGAGCCAGGCCCCCTTGCGCAGGACGTCCCGCCAGCGCTGGTCCTCCGACAGCGCGACCGCGAGCGCGACCGCTCCGCCGTTGAACAGCGAGAAGACCAGGCCGCCGGCCGCCAGCGCAGCGCCCTGCCGGACGTCCAGCTCCGCGCCGAACGCCGCCCCGCCCCCGACGGCGTGCGCGACCAGACCGGCGGCGGCGGTACCCAGCACGGTGACCGCGCCGTTGAACACCGACTTGAGCGGGTGGTGCCGCGCCAGCGAGTGGTAGGCCAGGACCGCCAGCCCGGCGACCGGGACCAGCACCGGGAGCGGCGTGAGGAACAGGCCGACCAGGACGCACACCTCGGCCCAGGTGAAGGCCTCCTTGTCGCTGCCGAAGCGGAACTCCAGCAGCGGGCGGTCGGCGAGCAGGAACAACCCGCCCGCGACGGCGATGCGCCAGGGCTCCGGCTGCTGGCCTGCGCCCGCCGCCGCCGAGAAGACCACCGCGGTGAGCAGGCCGGCCGCACACATCGCCCACACGTAGGCGGTGAGGGTGTTGGCCCGCACCCAGGCGGCCAGGCGGCCGGTGACGGGGCTGAGCCCGCCCCCTGGGGGGACGGGCTCCGCGGACGGGCGTGACGTCACGCGCAGACCGCTCCGTCGTCCTTGGCGCAGCGCGCGGAGCGGGTCTTCACGGACTCGTCGTTCGGCTCTCCGGCCACCCGCTTGCCCGCCGGCGGGAGCGTGCCCCACCAGGCGGTCAGGAACTCGTCGGCGGCCTCCTCGTAGGCGGAGCCGGTCCAGCTGCTGCCGGCCCACGACGAGCCCGCCCAGCTGCTACCCGCCCACGACGAGCCCGCCCAGCTGCTGCCGGCCCAGGACGAGCCGGCCCAGCTGCTGCCGGTCCACGACGAGCCGGCCCAGGACGAGCCGGTCCACTGGCCGCCGGCCCACGAGGAGCCCGCCCAGCTGCTGCCGGCCCACGAGGAGCCCGCCCAGCTGCTGCCCGTCCACACGTAGCCGGCCCAGCTGCTCCCGGTCCAGGAGCTGCCGGCCCAGGACGAGCCCGCCCAGGACGAGCCGTTCCAGGCCTCGCAGCGGACGTCGATCTCGCCCTTGATGACGGTGGGGGTGCTGGTGCCCGGGCAGGTGGTCTCGACGTTGCGGCCGCCGCGGCTGGCCTCGAGCGAGCCGAGGCCGGTCGCGGTGAGGGACTGCGTCGTCGCCGCCCCGGGCGCTGCCGCGAGGGCCTTGGCGAGCTGGACGCGACCGGTGCCCTGCGCGTTGGCCGTGCCGCCCCCGTTGCCCGTCATCGGCAGGGCGGTCCCCTTGAGCAGGCCCTTGACCTGGTCCGGGGTGAGCGAGGGCCGGTGGGCGATGAGCAGCGCCGCGAGCCCGGAGGTGACCGCCGCGCCCTGTGAGGTGCCGGAGCCGCGGATGTAGCTCGGCGACACCAGCGCCTTGGGGTTCTCGGCCTCGACGCGCGAGCCGTAGGAGCGCGACGCGATCAGCGTGCGACCCGGGACGACCAGGTCGGGCTTGGCCAGGCCCTGCGCGGTCGGGCCGCGGGACGACCAGGCGGGCACGCTGTCGTCGGACAGCGAGTCGTTGCCGCCGTCGTCGTACGCGCCGGCGGTGATGACCACCGGGTCGTCGCCCGGCTTGGTGATCGTGCCGGCGCTCGGGCCGGAGTTGCCGGCAGCGACGACGACGACGATGCCCTGCGACCACAGGCGCTGGACGGCGTAGTTGAGCGGGTCCACCGCCGGGTCCTGCGTGCTCGGGGTGCCCCAGCTGATGTTCAGGACCCGGATGTTGAACTGGTCCTTGTAGGCCGAGACCCAGTGCATGCCCTGGAGCATCGTGCTCACGTCGGCGACGCCGTTGCGGCCGGCGACCTTCACGGCCACGAGCGTGCTCTTGGGCGCCACACCGGCGTAGAGGCCCTTGTTGGAGCCGACCGAGTCGGCGCCGCTGCCGCCGGCGACGCCGGCCATCACCGTGCCGTGGCCGTAGGTGTCGACCAGGCTGCCCTCGCCGGACAGGTCCGGCCCGTGCACGAGGCGACCCTCGAAGTCCTTCATCGGCGAGATGCCGGTGTCGAGGACCGCGATGCCCACACCCGCGCCGAGGTTGCCCTGGCTCCAGGCCGTCGTCGCCTGGGAGGACTTCGCGAACTGGCTCGCCACGGTGCTGTCGTCGTAGGTGAGCTCCTCGAAGGTGGCCCGGCGGTCGGCGGTCACCGCGGTGACGCCGGGCGTTCCGGCGAGCTCGGCGAGCCGGCTCGCAGGCATCCGCGCCTCGACGCCGTCGACGATCGGGAGCGGCGACTCGACCTGCCCGCCGTGACCGCGGACGGCCTCCGCGGCGGCGCGCACGCCGCCCTGGGCGCTGACGATGACGTCCTGCAGGGCCTCGCCGACGGTGACGAGACCGGGGTCGAGGTGCGCGGTGCTGGTCCAGGCGCTGCCGCGGGCACCGGCCGTGGCGGCGAGCTGGGTGCCGAGCAGGGCGGACAGCAGGACCAGCGCGACAGGCGCGCGCCGCCGGGCGGGAGCAGTCGCCGTCCTGGACGTCTCGAGACTCATGCTCACCTCAGGGGTCGCGACAGCGTGTTCACCCAGTGTGGCCGAGGTGTCGCTCTTCGTGCATGAGCGACAGGGGCTATGCGGCGTAGTCACTTGTGACCAGACGCCGTGCTCCGGCGAGGGGCATGTCCGGATCTGGGCGACTCGCGTGCCGGCCGGGTCAGGCCGGGCTGATCACTTCGAGCAGGCGCGCCGCGTTGTCGTGCAGGACCCCGCGCAGCCACGGGTCGCCGAGCTCGAGCCTGAGCAACGCCTCCACCTGGTGGGCGAAGACGTACGGCGTGTTCGGGAAGTCGCTGCCGAACAGGACGCGCTCCGCCGCCTCGGCCAGCAGCGGCCGCAGCGCAGGAGGGAAGGGGGCGGTCTGCTCCGTGAAGTCCGTGAAGGCCATGGTCGTGTCGAGGTGCAGCCCCTCGAACCGCAGCGCCATGCGCAGGAACTCCTCGTAGTCCGGCAGGCCCATGTGGGCGACCACCGCCTGCAGCCGCGGGAACCGGGACATCACCTCCCGGAACGGGCCAGGCCCGGTGAACGCGCCGGGCGCCGGGCCGTCCCCGCAGTGCACGACCACCGGCACGCGCGCGTCGGACAGCTGCCCCCAGACCGGGTCGAGCAGCGGGTCGCGCGGGTCGTACGCGCCCACCTGCACGTGCGCCTTGAAGATCCGGGCGCCGGCCTCCAGCGCCGCCCGCACGTCCTGCCCCGCCGACGGCTCGGGGTAGAAGGTCGCGGTGTGCAGCACGTCCGCCTCACGGGCCGCGAAGTCCGCGGTCCAGGAGTTCAGCCAGCCGGCCATGCCGGGCTTGTGCGGGTAGACCAGCGAGGGGAAGGTGCGCACGCCCATCGCGCGCAGCCGGTCGAGCCGGTCCTGCTCCTCGGTGCGGTAGGCGATCGGCCAGGTGGTGCCGGTCAGCGGTCCGACCGCGTCGAAGTACGCCCAGACCTTGTCCATCACGTTCTTCGGCATGAAGTGCACGTGCACGTCGACGATCCCGGGCAGCCCCAGCGCCTGCCAGACGCCGGGGACGTCCTCGTCCCGGAGGCTCAGCGCCGGCCCCGCTTCAGCGCTGCGCCCATCGCGTTGCGGATCTCCTTCTGCGCGTCGCGCTCCGCGAGCACCTGCCGCTTGTCGTGCGCCTTGCGGCCGCGGGCGAGCGCCAGCTCGACCTTCGCGCGTCCGTCCTTGAAGTAGAGCGAGAGCGGCACGAGAGCCAGACCGCCCTCCTTGACCTTCATCGCGAAGGTCGCGATCTCCTTCTTGTGCAGCAGCAGCTTGCGCGGCCGGCGGGGCGCGTGGTTGTTCCAGGTGCCCTCGGTGTACTCCGGGATGTGCGCGCCGTGCAGGTAGATCTCGCCGTCCTCGACGCTGGCGTAGGCGTCGGTGAGCGAGCAGCGGCCCTGCCGCAGGCTCTTCACCTCGGTGCCGGTGAGCACCAGGCCGGCCTCGAGGACGTCCTCGACGGCGTAGTCGTGCCGGGCCTTCTTGTTCTGCGCGACCAGCTTGTTGCGCCCGCCCCGGGCGCCGTCGGGCGGGCCCTTGGCCGCGTTGCGGCTCTTGGCGGATCCCTTGGTCACGCCGATGAGCCTACGGCGGGCTGACGTAGTCCAGCGGGTCGACGGGGTCGCCGTCCAGGCGCACCTCGAAGTGCAGGTGCGGCCCGGTGCTGTTGCCCTCGTTGCCGATCTCGCCGACCTTCTGGCCGCGGCGGACCGACTGCCCTTCGCTGACGTCGATGTCGCCCATGTGCGCGTACGCCGTCGACAGGTCGCGGCCGCCCTTCGTGCCGTGGCTGACCACCACCAGGGTCCCGTAGCCGCTGGCGTAGCCGGCGTAGGTGACGATCCCGTCCTCCGCCGCGCTCACGCGCGCGCCCAGCCCGCCGCCGATGTCGATGCCGGCGTGGAAGCGACGGTCGCCGTAGATGGGGTGCGTCCGGTAGCCGTAGCGGCTGGTCAGCCGCCCCGGAGCCGGCCACAGCATCCGGCCGGACTGCTCGTCCGAGCTGGACTGCCGGGGGGCGGCCGCCGGCTTCTGCCCGGCCCGCTGGCGGCGCTTGCGCTCGGCCTCCGCGGCGGCCGCGGCCTTCTTGCGCGCGGCCTCGCGCGCCTTGGCCGCGCGGATCGCCGCCTGCCGGATCCGCTCGGCCAGCGCGCGGGAGGCGGCCTGCGCCTCCTGGTAGTCCTGCAGGTCCTCGGCCCGGTGCACCTCGGCACCCTTCAGCGCCGCGGCCCGCTGGTCGGCCAGCGCCTGCACCCGCGCGGCGGCCTGCTCCGCGCGCACCGCGACCTCGCGCGCCCGTGCGGCGCCCTCCTCCGCCTTCCTGCGCGCCCGCTCCAGCGCCCGTTCGTCGGCCGCCAGCTCGGCCCTGGTGCCGGCCAGGGCGAGGCGGTCCTGGCTCAGCTGCTCGAGGCTGTCGTTCTGCGAGCGGAAGACGGCGCGCAGCATCCCGGCGCGCACGACGACGTCCTGCGGCTCGCCGGACTCCACGACGTCGCGCAGGTCCGACAGCCGGCCCCGCTGGTAGGCCCGGCGGGCGAGGCGCCCGACGCCCACGCGACCCTCGTCGACGCGGTCGCTGGCCGCGTCCACCTCCGCCTGCGCGGCGGCCCGCTCGCCCTCGGCCCGCTCGACGGCGGCGTCCGCGGCGGCGGCCTTGGCGCGTGCGCCGGCCAGCTCGCCCCTGGCCCGCGCGACGTCGGCCTTCGCCCCCGGTACCTGCACCTCGATGGCGCGCAGCGCCGCGGCGGCGGTGCGCACCGCCGCGCTCGAGTCCTCGAGGTCGCCGGCCGCCTCGCGCTCCTTCAGCCGCAGGTCGTCCAGGCTCTGCGCGCGGGGCGGCGCCGCGACCGCGGACGGCAGCGGCGCGGCCAGGAACGGCAGCCCGGCGACGGGCAGGAGGGCGAGCGCCAGCCTCCGGCGCAGGCGCAGGAGGGAGCGCCCTGGGGAAGCAGGGACGTCCACAGGAGCAGGACTAGCAGACGGAGCGGCGCAAACCCGTCAGACACGCAGGTGGCGCTGCAAGGTCACGAAGGACGACAGGCCGGCCAGCAGGATGCCGGTCGCGAACAGCGACGGCAGGATCCACAGGACGTCGGACCAGCTGACGTAGGCGATCACGGGGAAGTTCGGGCGCAGCTGGCCGTCGATGAGCACGGCCTTGAGCGCGACGAGCGCGCCCGAGGCAAGAGCGGCGCCGACCGTCGCCGCGAGCACGCCTTCGAGCAGGAACGGCAGCCGGATGAACAGGTTGCTCGCGCCGACCAGCCGCATGATCCCGGTCTCCCGGCGCCGGTTGAACGCGGCGACCCGGATGGTGTTGCTGATGAGCAGCAGCGCCGCGACGAGCTGGACGCCGGCGATGACGAGGGCGATCTGCTGCATCTTGTTCAGGACGTTGAAGAAGCCCTCGAGCAGCTCCTTCTGGTCCTGCACCTCCTCGACGCCGGGCCGGCCGGTGAAGGCGCTCGCGACGACCTCGAACTGCGTGGGGTCGCGCAGCTTCACGCGCAGGGACTCGGGGAGCGCCTCGGCGGTGACGTTCTCCACCAGGTCGGGCGAGTCCTTGAACTGCTCGCGGAACTGCTCGTACGCCTGCTCCTGCGACTCGTAGAAGACCTGCTCGACCTGCGGCATCAGGCGCAGGTCGTCCTCGATCTGCCTGCGCTCCTGGTCCGTGACGGCGCGGCCGCCGCAGCTCGGCGTCTGGCTGGTCTCGCCGCAGAGGTAGACCGAGACCTCGACCTTGTCGTACCAGAAGTCCTTCATCGCCTCGACCTGCTTGCGGATCAGCAGGGCGGACCCGAACAGCGCGAGGCTGATGGCGACGGTGACGACGACGGCGATGGTCATCGTGAGGTTGCGGCGGAGGCCGATGCCGATCTCGCTCAGCACGAACTGGACGCGCATGCCGCTAGGCCCCGTACCCGTAGACGCCACGGGCCTGGTCGCGCACGACCTTCCCGTCGGCCAGCTCGACCACGCGCCGGCGCATCGAGTCCACGATCGCGGCGTCGTGCGTGGCCATGACGACGGTGGTCCCCGTGCGGTTGATCCGGTCGAGCAGCTTCATGATGCCGACGCTCGTGCTCGGGTCGAGGTTCCCGGTGGGCTCGTCGGCGATGAGGATCATCGGCCGGTTGACGAACGCGCGGGCCACCGCGACGCGCTGCTGCTCGCCACCCGACAGCTCGTCCGGCATGCGCTTGGTCTTGCCCTCCAGGCCGACCAGCTCCAGCACCTCGGGCACGACGCGGTCGACGACCGAGCGCGGCTTGCCGATGACCTCGAGCGCGAAGGCGACGTTCTGGAAGACGGTCTTGTTCGGCAGCAGCCGGAAGTCCTGGAACACGCAGCCGATCGAGCGGCGCAGCGCCGGCACCTTCCAGTGCGACAGCCTGGTCAGGTCCTTGCCCGCGACGTGCACGCGGCCGCCGCTCGGGACCTCCTCCTTGAGGAGCAGGCGCAGGAAGGTGGACTTGCCCGAGCCGCTGGACCCGACGAGGAAGACGAACTCGCCCTTGTCGATGTCGACGGTCACGTCGTCGAGCGCCGGACGCGTGCTGGTCGGGTAGCTCTTGCTCACGTGCTCGAGGCGGATCACCGGCGGCTCACGGTGTCCGAGTCTAGGTCGGGCGGGGGCTGCGGGCGGCGTTCCGACGCGCCCGCAGCCCCGTCGCTCAGGCGGTCCGGCGGCGCCGTCCGGCCGCGACCGCGCCGGCGCCTGCGACCACGAGCCCGCTGCCGACCGCGGCGAGCGCCAGCAGGCGGTCGTACGGCCCGGTGCGCGGCAGCTGCCCCACCGCCGTGCCCCCTCCGGCGGCCGCCTCGGGTGCGCCGTCGGCGACCGGTGCGGACAGCGGCACGCCGCTGAAGGCGCAGATCAGGCCGTCGTCGCCGAGCGTGCGCTGCGTGTCGTCGACCGTCGCCGGGTCGACCTGCTCCGGGTCGACGCGGTCGGGCTCTCCCGCGGACTCCGCAGGCGGCAGCTCCTCCTTCGGCTCGCCGTCCGGCACCGGCTCCTCGTCGACGTCGCTCGGCGCCCCTGGGTTCGGCTCGCCGACCGCGATGCCCTCGTCGCCCTCGTCCGTGACGGTGCCGTCGCCGGGCTCGACCGGCTGGCCGAGGCACGGCTGCGTCGGCTCCGGGTCGATGCCCACCGTGCCGGTGTCGCTCTCCACCGGCGCACCGCTCTGGCACATCTCCGGGACGGACCCGTCCGCGCCCGGCGCGCACGGGTCCTCCTGCGCCCAGGCCGGTCCCCCCAGCAGGACCAGCCCTGCTGCCAGCCCCAGCGACACTGCTCCGACGGACCCACGTCGTACGACGCTCATCTCGACCCCCTCCGGTCGGTGCTGCGACGCAGCAGGGTGCCGCACGGTTCCCGCCCCGTCTAGGAGGCTTCCTCGTCACCCGTCCGGCGCCACCGGATCGCCGCCTCCACGAAGTCGTCGACCTCGCCGTCGAGGACCGACCCGGTGTTGCCGCTCTCGAGGCCGGTACGCAGGTCCTTGACCATCTGGTACGGGTGCAGGACGTAGTTGCGGATCTGCGAGCCGAACGCGATGTCGCCCTTGGTGCCGCGGATCGCGTCCATCTCGGCCCGCTCCTCCTCGCGCTTGCGCTCGAGGAGCTTGGTCTGCAGGACGACCATGGCGGCGGCGCGGTTCTGGATCTGGGACCGCTCGTTCTGGCAGGACACGACGATGTTGGTCGGCAGGTGCGTGATGCGGACCGCGGAGTCGGTCGTGTTGACGCCCTGGCCGCCGGGCCCGCTGGAGCGGAAGACGTCGACGCGGATCTCCTTCTCGTCGACCTCGACCGCGTCGGCGGTGTCCACCACCGGGGTCACGTCGACCATCGCGAAGCTGGTCTGCCGGCGCGCCTGGTTGTCGAACGGCGAGATGCGCACGAGCCGGTGCACGCCGTGCTCGCCCGCGAGGGTCCCGTAGGCGTACGGCACCTTGACCTGGAAGACGACGCTCTTGACGCCGGCCTCCTCGGCCTCCTGCCACTCGTGCACGTCGAGCGGGTACCCGTGCCGCTCGGCCCAGCGGTAGTACATCCGCCAGAGCATCAGCGCCCAGTCCTGGCTGTCGACGCCGCCGGCGCCCGGGGTGATCTGGACGAGGGCCTCGCGCTGGTCGTACTCGCCGGAGAGCAGGGTGCGGACCTCGAGGCTGCTGATCTCGCGCTGCAGCTCGACCATCTCGCGCTCGGCCTCCTGCTCCGTCCCCTCGTCCTGCTCCTCGGCCGCCATCTGGAACAGCACGCCGAGGTCGTCCAGCCGGCCGCGCAGAGACTCGACCCGGTTGATGTCGCCCTGCACGGTCGACAGCCGGGTGGTCACCTCCTGCGCCTTGTCCGCGTCGTCCCACAGGCCGGGCTCGCCGGCTTGCGCCTCGAGGTCGGACAGCTCGACGCGCAGGCGGGGCAGGTCGAGCACCTTCTCGATGCTGGTCAGGGTCGCGTCGAGGGCGGCGAGGTCGTTGCTGCGGTCGACGGGCACGAGCAGCGAGGCTAGCGGGGTCCCCGGGGCGCGGCGACCGGCCTCAGGGGGTGGTCGGCGCCTGCGCCCGCGCCTCGGCTCGCACCGTCACCGGCTGGAAGCCCAGGATCCGGCCGAACGGCAGCTCGACCACCCGGGCCGCCCGCACCACCGCGGTGGTCCCGCCCTCCACGGTGCCCTGCAGCTGGAGCCCGGGCTGCGAGCCGCGCGCCTGCACCTCGTACGTCGCGACCCGGCTGCTGACGAGTCCGGGGTCGAGCGGGATCCGGGCGCCGAGGCCGTTCGCGTAGAGCACCGACAGGTCGAGCTCCTGGGCGGCGGCGATCGCGGCGCCGTCGGCGGCGCTGGCCACCCCGCGCTTGGCGAGGATCACCGAGGAGACGTTCACGACGACGGCGACCATCAGCAGCAGGATCGCGGTGAAGCCGAGCAGCAGCACCAGGATCGTCCCGCTGTCGTCGCGCGGGTCCGGCCGGCGGCTCATCCGACCTCCCGGAAGCGGTCGACGACCTCCACGTGCGTGGCGTCCACCGGGATGCGCGGGCGCACCCGCTCGAAGATCCCGCCGATGACCGGCAGCACGACGTCGTGGCTCACCCGCACCGTCACCGACCCCCCTGCCGTGAAGCCGGCGGAGTCGACGGACACCTGCGCGCTGCCGAAGCCGGGGATCTGGTCCCGCATGGCGAGGTCGGCCGCCTCCTGAGCGCGCGCCCGGCCCTGCGCGTCGCTGTCGGCCGTGACGTACGCCCGGCCCGCCTGCCGCGCCGCCTCCGTCACGCCGAAGGCCGCCCGCTGCACCTGGAACACGGTGACCAGCACGTAGACCAGCGGGACCATGAGCAGGACCGCGAGGTAGGTGAACTCGACGAGGGCGTTCCCGTCGTCGCCGCGCAGCCGGCTCAGGCGGGGAGGCCGCCCGGCGGGCAGCGCCGCACTGGCCGCCCGCGCAGGGCACGTGCGCCTGCGCGGCGGCTCACGGCGCGCCCTCGTCCAGCGCGTGCCCCTCGACGGTGATCTCGAGCGGGCCGATGTCGGCGAACAGGAAGGGCAGCGGGCCGTGCACCCGCATCCCCACGACGGGTGCGCCGTTGGCGGTGCTGCTGCGGGCGAGCGGCGTCACCTCGGTGCGCGACACGATGTCGCTGCCGAGCGCGTCGCGCAGCGCCTGCCGGGTCCGCTCGGCGCCCTGCGCGTCGGTGCGGTCGGCGTTGGCGGCGAAGCGGGCGCCCTCCTGCGCGGCGGACACCATGACGTTGCGCGTGTGCAGCACCAGGCCGACCTGCATGATCATCACGAAGAGGGTGACCAGCAGGATCGAGACGAGGGTGAACTCGACGACGGCGGCGCCGCGGTCGCCGGCGACCCGCCGCCCCTGCGCACTAGGCGGGGGTGACGCTCTCGAGCGCGTCGGTGACGATCGCGAGCAGCCGGTCCTCGGCGAAGCCCCAGATGATCGCGACGATCCCGGCCGTCATCAGCGTGATGAGGACCCAGCCCGGCACGTCGCCGCGCTCCCGGTCGTCGCCCGTGACGCGGCCGAGGACGAGCGTCTGCAGCGCGACGAGCAGGGCGAGGGGGCTGGTCATGGTGGTCCTCCTGGGGCACGGGGCGTAGCGAGGTGTTCGACGGTACGGCGCCGCCTCCTGCCCGGCGAACGGGTGACGCCGCGCTCACGACGTCGTGAGCGACAGGCCGTAGAAGCCGGGGAACAGCGCGAAGACGATCGTGATCGGGAGCACGAAGAAGACGACCGGGACCATCATCCCGATCTCGCGCTTGCCGGCCGACTCGAGCAGCAGCCGCTTGCCGGCCTCGCGGACGTCGACGGCCTGCGCCCGCAGCACCTCCGCCAGGGGCGTCCCGCGCTCGACGGCGATGGCGACGCCGTCGACGAAGCGGGCCAGCGGAGCCAGCGAGGTCCGGCGGGCGATGCCGTCCAGCGCCTGCACGAGGGAGGCGCCGGCGCGGGCCTCGCTCAACGCCCGGCCCAGCTCCTTGCTCAGCTCGCCGGCCGAGATCCGGTTGACCCGTTCGAGCGCCCCGACCGGGCCCTCTCCCGCGGTGACCGCGAGCGCCAGCAGCTCGGCGATCGTCGGGAACTCCTCGAGCATCCGCTCCTCGCGGGCGCTCACCTGCTTGGTGAGCCAGCGGTCGCGGCCGAGCACGCCGCCGACGGTGAAGGCGATGGCCGCGCCGAGCAGCGAGATCGGGCTGGCGCCGTCGCCGAGCAGCTGGAAGACCGCGAGCAGCAGCGCGGCGGCGAGCCCGAAGCCGCCCCAGATGACCTGCTCGGCGCGGAACTGCTCGACCGTCATGTCCCCGCCGAGCTGCTCGAGCCGCTTGCGAACGCTGGCCACGCCGCCGACCCAGCGCTCGATGAAGCCCATCGCGTCGCCGAGCACCGGGCGCAGGATCCGCTCCAGCGTGGGGAACGGGGTGAGCGCGTCGTGCTGCGCGAGCAGGCGCGACGGCCGGGGCGTGTCACGGAGGTACGGCCCGAGCCGGTCGTCCAGCGTCGGACGGCGGGCCATCGGGGTGCCGGCGGCGGCGAGCAGCAGGCCGCCCCCGGCGAGGACGCCGAGGCCGACGCCGACCAGCGCGCTCACCGCACACCCCGCGCCCGGTCGGCAGGCGCGCCCGCCGCAGCCCCGCTCACCGGAGCACCCGGCGCCCGGTCGGCAGGCGCGCCCGCCGAAGCCCGGCTCACCGCAGCACCCGGCGCTCGGACGGGAGCCGCGCGATGCGCACCATCACCCGGTAGGCCAGTAGGGACACGGCTCCCCCGGCGAGCAGCACCACCGCGCCGGCGGGCGTGTTGTAGGCGGCCACCGCGTTGGGCCGGCTGGACAGCAGGAGGAGCAGCGCCCACGGAGCGGCCAGGGCGAGGCGCGCGGCGTTGACCGTCCAGCCCTGGCGGGTCTCGAGCTCGGCCCGGGTGCGGGCGTCCTCGCGCAGGAAGGTCGACAGCGTCCGGAGCAGCCGTCCGAGGTCGGTGCCGCCGACCTCGCGGGCCATCCGCAGCGCCTCGACGACGCGGTCGCCGACGGGGTCGGACAGGTTGCGCTTGAGGCCGTCAAGGCTCTCCCCGAAGCGGCCGGTCGCGCGGTAGTCCTCGCCGAAGCGGCGGAACGACGAGCGCAGCTGCTCCGGGCCGCGGACGCCGAGCTGGGTCAGCGCCTCGGGCAGCGACAGCCCGGCGCGGACGCCGCTGGCGAGGTTGTCGACCGCCTCGGGCCACACCTCGCGCAGCTCCACGGTGCGCTGCGACCGGCGGCGCCGGACGAGCAGCAGGGGCAGCAGACCCGCGAAGCCGCCGAACAGCAGACCGATGACGGGCACCTGCGAGGTGCCGAGCACGACCAGGAAGACGACCAGCCCGAGCGCGGTGCTGGCGGTGAACAGCTGGTTCGGGGTGACGCCCTCGATGCCGGCCTGCGCGAGCAGGTCCCGCGTCCGGTCGGACAGCGAGTCCCCGGTGCGCGGCCGCGGAGCCGGGCGGCGCGGGCCCGAGCGCCAGACGAGCAGCAGCCCGAGGCCGAACAGCAGGCCGATCAGCGGTCCCACGGGCTACCCGCCGCCGTCGTGGGCGAGCAGTGCGGGCAGGTCGATGCCGGCCCACTCGAAGCGCTCGGGGTGCGGCGGGTAGCCGTCGGCGCGGACCAGCCGCTGGCCGCGCGTCACGAAGACGTCGGCCACCTCGACGACGTCGCCCTCGACCCGCCCCGGCACGGCGACGATCTCGCGCACGCGGCGCTGCCCGGTGCCGTCCTTGGCCGTGTGCACGACGATGTCGATGCAGCTCGCCACGGTCGGCACGACGAAGTTGTGGCCGACGTTCTCCCCGGCGAGCAGCGGGAGCGTGCACATCTTCACGATCGCCTCACGCGCGGAGTTCGCGTGGATGGAGCACATGCCCGGGAGCCCGGAGTTGAGGGCGATCAGGAGGTCCAGGCACTCCTCCTGTCGGACCTCGCCGACGATGATCCGGTCCGGGCGCATGCGCAGCGCCTCCTTGACCAGGCGGCGGAGCTGGATCTCGCCGGTGCCCTCGAGGTTGGCCTGCCGGGTCTGCATGGAGACGACGTCCGGCAGCGGGATCTTGAGCTCGAACACCTCCTCGCAGGTGATGACGCGCTCGCGCCCGGGGATCGTCGAGGCCAGGCAGTTGAGCAGCGTCGTCTTCCCCGCCTGCGTGCCGCCGGCCACGATGACGTTGAGCCCGGCGACGATCGCGGCCTCGAGGAAGCGGGACGCCTGCGGCGTGAGCGTCCCGAGGCCGACCAGCTCGTCGAGGCTGTTGGCGGACAGGACGAACTTGCGGATGTTCACCGACCAGTGCTGGCGGGTGATGTCCGGGATGACGACGTGCAGGCGCGAGCCGTCCGGGAGCATCGCGTCCACGAAGGGCGTGGACAGGTCGACCCTGCGCCCGGTGGTCTTCAGCATCTTCTCGACGAGGTCGCGCACCTGGCCGTCGTTGAGGATGGTCGTCGTCAGCTCGGAGCGCCCGCGCTTGGCGACGAAGACGCGGCCCGGCTCGTTGATCCAGATCTCCTCGACCTGCGGGTCGTCGAGGTGCCGCTGCAGGGGGCCGAACCCCGCGACCGCGTCGTACACCGCGCGCGCGGCGGACCGCGGGTCGGACAGCGGCGGGAGCGAGGAGGTGAGGGCGCGCTCGTCGTAGTCGGTGACGACCTCGTCCACGAGCCGGCGCATCGCGGTGCGGTCCTCGATCGGGTCGAGCCCGCGCCGGCGCACCAGCTCCCGGACCTCGGCCTCCACGTGCTCGTAGGCCGAGCTGCCGACCGCGCTGACCACCGGGGCTCCCGTCTCGTGCTGCTGCTGGTGCGGAGCAGACGGTAACGGCGCGGGCGCAGGAGCGCTGCGGCCCTGTGGACCCAGCCGGTCAGGAGCGTGCTGCCGCCGAGCAGCAGCGTGCGAACAGGTAGCCCTGCGCCTCGGTCGCCACCTCGAGGTCCGGCACGGCCACGGCGGGCCCTGTGCTCAGCCGAGCGGCTCAGCCCGTGGGCGAGGGGCTCGGCTGGCTCTGCTTGCGCGCCCGGGTCTGCTCCTGGCTCGGCGTGGGCTCGGCGTACGGCTGCTCCTCGTACGTCGCCGGCGACTCCTGCGTCTGCGGGTCCGCGGGCGGCTCCTCGTAGGACTGCGTCTGCGGCTCGTACGGCTGCTCGCTCGGCGGCGCGTAGGTGTAGACGAAGACCGACGCGGACGGCGCCGGGGACGGGGAGGTGGACGGCTCCGGCGACGGGGACGGGGACGGGGAGCTGCTCGGGCTGGGCGGCGCGGACGGGCTCGGCTCGACCCCGCCGTACGCGGGCGGCGGGAACTCGCGCACCGGCTGCCCTTCGAGCGCAGCGGCCATGAAGCGGCTCCAGGTCTTCGCCGGCAGGCTGCCGCCGGTGACCTCGTCGACGCCGGCGATGCCGCGCAGCGGCACGTCCGGGTCCTCGGAGAACAGCGCGACGGCCGTGGCGAGCTGCGGGGTGTAGCCGACGAACCAGGCGGCGGTGTTGCCGCTCGTGGTGCCGGTCTTGCCCGCGGCGGGGCGGCCCGGCAGCTGCGCCGCCCGCCCGGTGCCGTCGGTCACGACGTGCTGCAGCGCGTAGCTGGTGTCGTCCGCGACGCCGGTCGGCAGCGCCTCGGTGGTCTGCGGGTCGGCCTCGTACAGGACGTGGCCCTTCGCGTCCTCGACCCTCTCGACGAGGTAGCTGTCGGCGTGCTGACCGCGGGCGGCGAAGGTGGCGTACGCCTCCGCCTGCGACAGCGGGCTCACCGAGGTGGTGCCGAGCGGGAAGGACGGCAGCGCGCTGTCCTTGGTCATGTCGGCGGTGATGCCGAGGCGCCCGGCGACCTCCGCGACGTGGGTCAGTCCGGCCCGCTCGCCGAGCGGCACGTAGACGGTGTTCACCGAGTGGGCGGTGGCCTGCACGAGGTCGATCTCGCCGAACGACTCGTCGCCGTAGTTGTCCACCTCGTAGTCGCCGAACGTCTGCGGCGAGGAGCCGTCCATCTTCGTCTTCAGCGACATCCGGCTGTCGAGCGCCGCGGCCAGCACGTACGGCTTGAAGGAGCTGCCGGCCTGCGCGGTGCCCTGCGTCGCGGCGTTGAACGGCATCGTGACGTAGTCGCTCCCGGCGTACTGCGCGCGGATCCGCCCGGTGCCGGGCTCGACGGCGACCAGGGCGCGGTGCACGCCCTCGGGGAGCGTCTTGCCGGTGACGCCCTCGACGGCCTTGACCGCCTCCGCCTGGGCCCGCCGGTCGACGGTCGTCGTGATGCGCAGCCCCGCGCTGCGGAGGCGACCCTCGTCGAAGCCCTTGGCCTCGAGCTCGTCCTGGACCTGCTGCACGAGGTAGCCCTGCGGACCGGCGAGCTCGTCCTTGGTGTCGCGCGGCTTCACCGTCGGGTAGGCGGGCTGCTGGCCCTCGAGCCAGCCCTCCTCCTGCATGCCCTGCACGACGTAGTCCCAGCGCTCGCGCGCGTCCTGCGGGTCCTTGGCCGGGTCGTACGCCGAGGGCGACCGCAGCAGGGCCGCCAGCACGGCGCCCTCACCGGCGGTGAGCTTCGCGGCCGGCTTGCCGAAGTAGGTCTGCGCCGCGGTCTCGATGCCGTACGCGCCCCGGCCGAAGTAGACGGTGTTCAGGTAGAACTCGAGCACCTCGTCCTTGGAGTACGCCCGGTCGAGCTTGACCGCGATGACGACCTCCTTGATCTTGCGGCTGAAGGTGCGCTCCTGCGTCAGGTAGGCGTTCTTGGCGTACTGCTGGGTGATGGTGCTGGCGCCCTGCTTGACGCCGCCGCCGCGCAGGTTGGTCCAGGCCGCGCGCAGGATGCCCTTCGGCGAGATGCCGGGCTCGGAGTAGTAGTCGCGGTTCTCGGCGGCGAGCACGGCCCGGCGCGCAGGCTCGGAGACCTTGCTCAGCGGGACGTCGACCCGGTTCTGCGCGCCGACGCGGGCGATCTCCTTGCCGTCGGAGTAGGTGATGAGCGCGACCTGCGGGTTGGCGAGCGTCTCCGGGCGTGGGACGTCGACGACGGCGAACAGGACCCCGAGGCCGAGGACGCCGAGCAGACCGGCGGCGAGGACGCCGAAGCCGGCCTGCCTGCGGGTCGGGCGGCGCAGGCGGCGGCGTGCGGGGGCCGGCTCCTCCGGCAGGACCGTCGGGTCCGGCGTCGGCGCGGTGCTGTCCATGCGGTTCCCCCGGGTCCGGAGCGGCGTCCTGAGCACCGTGTACCCGCTGTAGTGGATCTGTCACAGGCTGTGGACAGACAAGTGGGGACGGTCCTGCTGCCGTGGTAGACCGGCGGCTCCGCACGGGTGCAGGAGGACGGTCAGGTGGAGCTGGGGCTGGGCCTGCTCGTCCCCGCCACCGGCGCTCGCGCCGACGTGGTCGTGCGCGCCGCCGGGGGGACCCGGCTGGACCAGGTGGCGCCGCTGCTGCTGGCCCGCGTGCTGCCGGCCGGGGCCACCGGCCGGCTGTCCGTCGCCGGCGCCGCGCTCGACCCGCACGCGCTGCTCGGCGTGCCGCCGCTCGTCGAGGGGGCGCTGCTCCAGGTCGACGCACCCGCTGCGGTGCCGCACCTGGACGACCTGCCGGAGCTGCGCGTCGTCGGCGGTCCGGACGCGGGCGCCGTCCACCGGCTCTCACCCGGGGAGGTCGTCCTCGGCCGCGACCCGTCGGCCGGCGTGCCGCTGGACGACCCGGACGTCAGCCGACGGCACTGCCGCCTGCGCGTCACCCACGAGGGCGCGCGCGTCCTCGACCTCGGCTCCACCAACGGCACGACCGTCGACGGCGAGCCCGTCGCGGGCGAGGCGGAGCTGCCGCTCGGCGCGGTGCTGCGCGTCGGCGGCACCTCGCTCGTCCTCGTGCCGGCCGCGGAGCCGGCCGCCCCGCTGGCCGCCACGGACGACGGGCGGCTGGCCTTCAACCGGCCGCCGCGGCTGCGCCCGCCCGCCGAGCTGGTGCAGGTGGTCGTCCCGGAGCCGCCGCGCGAGCGCGAGAAGAACCCGATCCCGCTGGTCGCCGTGGTCGCCCCGCTCGTGCTCGGCATCGCCATGTGGCGCATCACCGGCAGCACCACCTACCTGCTGTTCACCCTGCTCTCGCCGGTCATGGTGCTCGGCAACCTGGTGACCGAGCGCCGGTCCGGCAGGCGCCGCAGCCGCAAGGAGCAGGCGCTGTGGAAGGCCCAGCGGCAGGTCGCCGAGACCACGCTCCACGACGCGGTACGAGCCGACGAGCAGGCACGCCGACAGGCGGCGCCGGACCCCGCGGAGGCGCTGCTCACGGCGCTCGGCCCGCGACCGCGGCTGTGGGAGCGCCGGCGGGAGGACGACGACCTGCTCGACGTGCGCGTCGGGCTGGCCGACCAGCCGGCGCGCGTCGAGGCCGAGGGCGACGTGACGCCGGAGGGGACGACCGCCCGCTCCGTCCCCGTCGTCGTGCCCCTGCGCGAGGCCGGCGTCCTGGGCCTCGCCGGCCCCCGCGCCGCCGGCCAGGCGCTGGCCCGCTGGGTGCTCGCGCAGTGCGCGGTGTGGCACAGCCCGCGCGACCTGCAGGTCGTGGTGCTCGCCGAGCCGGCCGCGGCCGCCGCGTGGGAGTGGGTGCGCTGGCTGCCGCACGCCCGGCCGGACGGGCGGCAGGACTGCCGGGTGCTGCTGGGCCTCGGTCCGGTGCAGGCGGCGCTGCGCGTCGGCGAGCTCACCGCGCTGGTCGAGGCGCGGCGGGCCGAGCAGGCGTCCGCCGGGCGGGGGGCGCGCACCGACGACCGGCCGGTCCTCGTCGTCGTCGACGGCGCCCGCGCGCTGCGCGCCGTCCCCGGGCTGGCCAGCCTGCTCGCGGAGGGGCGCGCCGTCGGCGTCTACGCGGTCTGCGTGGAGGACGACCCGCGGCTGCTCCCGGAGGAGTGCGGCGCGACCGCAGTGCTGGGTGCGGGGGCGGCGGTCGACGTGCGCGTCGTCGGACGTCCCGACCTGTCCGGGACGGCGGACCTGGTGTCGCCGGCCTGGGCCGACGCGGTCGCGCGGGCGCTCGCGCCGCTGCGCGACGACAGCCGCGACCGCGGCGGCACCGAGGGCCTGCCGCCGTCCGTGCGCTGGGCCGACGTCGTCGAGCTGCCCCTCGGCGGCGGCGACGAGGACGCCTCGCGGGTCGTCGAGCGGTGGGCCTCGCCCGGCCGCTCCACGACCGCCGTCCTCGGCCGCGGCGCTGACGGCGTCTTCTCCGTCGACCTCGTGCGCGACGGGCCGCACGGCCTGGTCGCCGGCACCACCGGCTCCGGCAAGAGCGAGCTGCTGCAGACCCTGATCGCCTCCCTCGCGCTGGCGAACCGGCCGGACGAGCTGACCTTCGTGCTCGTCGACTACAAGGGCGGGGCCGCCTTCGGGCCCTGTGCGCGGCTGCCGCACACCGTCGGCATGGTCACCGACCTGGACGGGACCCTGGTCGAGCGCGCCCTCGCGTCGCTGCACGCCGAGCTGGCCCGTCGCGAGGCTGTGCTCGGCGAGGTCGGCGCCAAGGACGTGGAGGACCACCGGCGGCTCGTGGGCCAGCCGGGCGGGCCGCGGGAGGTGCTGCCGCGGCTGGTGATCGTGGTCGACGAGTTCGCCTCGCTCGTCGAGGAGCTGCCGGACTTCGTCGGCGGACTCGTGGGGATCGCCATGCGCGGACGCTCGCTCGGCGTCCACATGGTGCTCGCGACGCAGCGCCCTGAGGGCGTGGTCTCCGCCGACATCCGCGCGAACACCAACCTGCGGCTGTGCCTCGCGGTCACCCGCGACAGCGAGTCCCGCGACGTCATCGACTCCCCGCTCGCCGCCACCATCAGCCGCACGACGCCGGGACGGGCGTACGCCCGGACCGGTCACGCAGACCTCTCGCCCTTCCAGGCCGGGCGCGTCGGCGGGCGGCGCCCCGCGGTGGTCGCGGCCTCCGAGGCGGCCTCGGTCGAGGTGCTGCCGGCGGCCGAGCTCGGCGACCCCGTGCCCCGCCCGCGGACCGGCGCGGAGGGCGAGGAGGACGTCACCGACCTGTCGCTGCTCGTCGACGCCTGCGTCGGAGCGGCCGTGCGGCTCGGCCTGCCGCCGCAGCGGTCGCCGTGGCTGCCACCCGTGCCGGAGGTGGTGACGCTGTCCTCGCTGCCGGCCTCGCCGGACCCGCTGGCGGGGACGCCCGGCCGGGTGCCCCCGCTGGCGTACGGCCTGCTGGACGTGCCGGCCGAGCAGACGCAGCGGCCGCTGGTCTTCGACCTCGACCGGTCGACCCACCTGATGGTGCTGGGCTCGCCACGGGTCGGGCGCACGACCGTGCTCCGCACGCTGGCCGGCGCGATGGCCGCGGGGGCGTCGGCGGACGACGTCCACCTCTACGCGCTGGACCCGGGCGGTGGCGGCCTGCTGCCGCTGGCCGCGCTGCCGCACGCCGGCGCCGTCGTGTCCCGGGACCAGCCGGCGCGGATGGACCGGGTGCTCACCTGGCTGGCCGGCGAGGTGGGGCGGCGGCAGGCGCTGCTGTCCGCCGGCGGGCACGCCGACCTCACCGAGCAGCGCTCGACCGCCGCACCGGCGCACCGGCTGCCGCACCTCGTGCTGCTGCTCGACCGGTGGGAGGCGTTCCTCGCGACGTTCCAGGACCTCGACGCGGGGCGGCTGATCGACCTCGTCTACCGGCTGCTGCGCGAGGGGCCGTCCGTCGGGCTGCACCTGGTCATCAGCGCCGACCGCAGCGGCATGGTCGGGCGGATCAGCTCGATGGTCGAGGAGAAGCTGCTGCTGCGCATGGCCGACCGCGGCGACTACGCCGGTGCCGGGCTGCCGACCCGGCTCGTGCCGAACGACCTGCCGCCCGGGCGCGGCTGGTCGATGCGCGGCGCGCCGCTCGTCGCGCAGGTGGCGCTGCTGGACGCCGAGCCGACCGGGCCGGCGCAGGCCGCCGCGCTGGGTGCCCTGGCGCAGGCCGCGGGGGCTCCCGTGCTGCACCGACCTCGAAGGGTGGAGCTGCTGCCCGCGCACGTCGGGCTCGCCGCGCTGCCGCGCGCGGCCGCTCCGCGGGCCGTCGTGCTGGGCGTGGGCGGCGACGAGCTGGCGCCGGTCATGGTCGACCTGGGCGACGTGCTCCCCGGCTTCCTCGTCGCCGGTCCGCCCGGCTCCGGCCGCAGCAGCACCCTGCTGACGATCGCCGAGGGCCTGCAGCACGACGGGCTGCGCGTCGTCGCCGTCGCCCCGCGGCCGTCGCCGCTGCGGGGGCTGCCGGGTTGCGTCACGGACCGCGAGGCGGCGCTCGACCTGGAAGCCGCGCTGGCGGCCGGTCCGTGCGCGCTGCTCGTCGACGACGCGGAGCTGCTCGTCGACAGCGGCCTGTCGTACGTCCTCGAGAAGGCGGTCCGCGAGGCGCGCGACGCGGGCAACGTCGTCGTGGCAGCGGGAACGACGGACGAGCTGGTGACCGGGTACCGCGGCTTCGTCGTCGACCTGCGCAAGGCCAAGGCCGGCGTGCTGCTCTCGCCGCAGGGGCCGGGCGACGGCGACCTGCTCGGCGCGCGGCTGTCCCGCGCCACCGGCGGCGACGTCCAGCCGGGCCGCGGACTGCTCGTGCTGCGCGGCCGGGTCGAGCCGCTGCAGGTCGCACACCCCGGCTGAGGCTGCTCGTGCTGCGCCGCCGGGTCGAGCCGCTGCCGGACGCGCACCCCGGTTGACGCTGGAGCCGTGCGTGCCCCACCTTGTCCCGGTCATCGACAGCGGGGGGACGGCATGGCCGGCAAGGACAAGAGGCTCGACAGGCTGAGCGAGGTGTCCATCTTCCGGGCGCTGTCGCGCAAGGAGCTCGAGACGCTGGGCCGGTCCGCCGACACCGTCACCTTCGGCGCCGGCGAGGTGCTCGTGCGCGAGGGCGAGGCGGGCCAGGAGTTCTTCGTCGTGCTCGAGGGCGAGGTGTCCGTCGCGGTCAGCGGGCGCGAGGTCGCGGTCCTGAAGGACGGCGAGTGGTTCGGCGAGCTGGCGATCATCGACCCGGCCCCCCGCGACGCGACCGTCTCGACGCTGACGCCCTGCGAGCTGCTCGTCATCGACGGGCGGCGCTTCCTGCCGCTGCTCGAGGAGGTGCCGGTGCTGGCCAACAAGATCCTCGTGGGCCTGGCCCGCCGGCTGCGCGAGGCGGACCGCCAGCGGGTGTGGCAGGGCTGACGCCGGGTAGGTGCTGTTCGAACGCACGTTCGACGCACCCAGGAGGACCCGATGGTCGACAGCAACGCCGTGACGCAGAACGCCGAGAAGGACCCTTCCGACTGGGTGACCGGCGATGAGCCCGTGACCGGCCCGCAGCAGAGCTACCTCTCCACGTTGGCGCAGCAGGCCGGCGAGGAGGTCGAGACGACCGAGCTGACGAAGGCGGAGGCGTCGCAGAAGATCGAGGAGCTCAAGGAGCAGACCGGCCGGTAGGACGTCGCTGCTGAGGTGCGGCGGTCGGCCCTCCTACGCTCACCCTCGTGAAGCGCCGAGCCGCCGCACTGCTGCTCGCCCTCGTAGCCCTCCTGGTCGCCGCCACCAGCGGCGTCGTCCTGCTGCTCGGCGACCTCTACCTGCGCGCCAACGGCTGCTTCCCGTGGCAGGAGCAGAGCTCCCTCGCCGGCGGCACCCTCTGCGACGGCGAGCGGGCGCGCTACGACCTGGACTGACCTACGGCGTCAGCACGCTGTTGAACAGGAAGGCCACGATCCCCAGGAACAGGAACACCCCGACCAGCCCCAGCACCCACTGGTACCCGTCGCGGTCGCCCTGCTGGCTGCCCTCCTTGCCGAGCAGGTCGGTCAGCGTCTGCCCCTGGCCGGGGGGCCGGTAGCGGTCCGGGTCGTACGCCGGGTCGAGGCCGCGCGGCAGGTCCGGCGCCTCCGGCTCCCGCGCCGGGTCGAACCGGTCCGGGTCCTGCGACATGTCCAGCCCCCGGGTGGGAGCTGTCGGCTCGACCAGCCGCGGGTGCTCCTCCGGCCGGAACCGGTCCGGGTCCTTCGACAGGTCCATCGGCGGCGTGCGGGCGTCGGCCGGCTCGAGGCCGGGAACGGCAGGGCGGTCCGGGTCGGTGCTCACGCCCCGACTGTCCCCCTGCGCGGACGCGCTGTCACCCCATGTGCGGGTACGCGTGGTCGTGCGGCGGCACGAACGTCGTCTTGAGCGTGCGGGGCGACGTCCAGCGCAGCAGGTTCAGCACCGAGCCGGCCTTGTCGTTCGTGCCGCTCTGGCGCGCACCGCCGAACGGCTGCTGGCCGACCACGGCACCGGTCGGCTTGTCGTTGACGTAGAAGTTGCCGGCCGTGAACCGCAGCCTGTCCGACGCCTCCGCGACCGCGTACGGGTCGTCTGCGATGACCGCACCGGTCAGGGCGTACGGCGCGGTCCGGTCGACCAGGTCGAGCGTCTCGCCCCACCGCGCGTCGTCGTACACGTGCACGGCGAGCACCGGCCCGAAGTACTCGCGCGAGAACACCTCGTGCGTCGGGTCCTCCCCCACGAGCACGGTCGGGTCGACGAAGAAGCCCTCGGCGTCGTCGGCCCCGCCGCCGGCGAGCACCTCCAGCGCCGGGTCCTCCGCGGCACCTCTGACGACGGCAGCCAGCCGGTCCCACGCGCGCCGGTCGATGACGGCGCCGCCGAAGTTGCGCAGGTCGGTGACGTCGCCGTAGGTCAGCGAGCGCACCCGGTCGGCGAGCGAGTCGCGCAGCCCCGCGTCCCACAGCGAGCGCGGCACGTAGGCGCGGGAGGCCGCCGAGCACTTCTGCCCTTGGTACTCGAAAGCGCCTCGTACGAGGGCGATCTCGAGCGTCGCCGGGTCGGCCGACGGGTGCGCCAGCACGAAGTCCTTGCCACCGGTCTCGCCCACCAGCCGCGGGTACGACCTGTACGACGGGAGCCCCTTCGCCACCGCCTGCCACAGGTGCTGGAAGGTCGCGGTGGAGCCGGTGAAGTGGATGCCGGCCAGCTCCGGGTGCGGGACGGCGACCTCGGACACGGCACCGCCGTTGCCGGTCACCATGTTGATGACGCCGGGCGGCATCCCCGCCGCCTCGAGCAGGCGCATCGTGAAGTGCGCCGCGAGCTGCTGGGTCGGCGACGGCTTCCAGACGACGGTGTTGCCCATCAGCGCCGGCGCGAGCGGCAGGTTGCCGGCGATGGCCGTGAAGTTGAAGGGCGTGATGGCGAGCACGAAGCCCTCGAGCGGCCGGTGGTCCATCCGGTTCCACACGCCCGGCGAGCTGACCGGCTGCTCGTCGAGCACCTGCCGGCCGAACGCGACGTTGAAGCGCAGGAAGTCGATGAGCTCGCAGGCGCTGTCGATCTCGGCCTGGAAGGCGGTCTTGCTCTGGCCGAGCATCGTCGCGCCGTTGAGGGTGTCGCGCCACGGCCCGGCGAGCAGCTCGGCCGCGCGCAGCAGCACGGCCGCGCGGTCGTCGTACGACGTGGAACGCCAGGCCGGAGCCGCCGCGAGCGCGGCGTCGACGGCGGCCTGCACGTCGGCGGCGGTGGCGTCGCGGGTGGTCCCGAGCACGGCGCTGTGCCGGTGCGGCTGGACGACCTCGATCGGCTCGCCGCCGCCGAGGCGCTGCTCGCCGTCGATCGTCATCGTCAGGTCGATCGCCGACGAACCCAGCTCCTTCAGCCGCGCCTCGAGAGAGGCGCGCTCGGGGCTGCCGGGGGCGTACATCCGGATCGGCTCGTTGACGGGCGGGGGTACGGAGGTGACGGCGTCCACTGCGCCATGCTCCCACGCACAGGCCCTAGCGTCGGGGCATGCGCACCCGCCTGCTGCTCGCGACGACCCTGCTGCTGGCCGCCTGCAGCGACGACCCGGAGCCGCGCCAGGCGGCCCCCGCGCCGTCCCCCTCGGCCGCCGCCAGCACCAGCGCCGCGGCCAGCCCGACGCCGGCGGCGCAGCCGGTCCGCCTGACCGGTGACGGCATCGACACCTCGACGGCCGTCACGACGTTCGGCCAGACCTTCGACGAGGTGCAGCCCGCCCTGGTCGCCGCCCTCGGCGAGCCGAGCAAGGACTCGGGCGTGGTCAGCAGCTTCGGGCCGTACGGCACCTGTCCCGGGACCAAGCTGCGGGCGCTGGAGTTCGGCGGCGGCGCGCTGCGGGTGCTGTTCGGCGACGTGATCGGTCCCGGCATCACGATGTACCAGTGGACCCTCGCCGAGCGGAGCGCCGACGTGCCGCAGGCGAGCGCGCTGGTCGGTGACACGGCGACCTTCGAGTTCGGCCCCGGCGACGCGGTGGCCGACCTGCGCGAGGGGATCGGCGGCGGCGCGCAGCTGGAGGTGAAGCCGGGCGACGAGGTGTTCGGCCCGTCGTTCACGCTGGTCGACCAGTCGTCCGGCTTCTTCGGCTTCCTCACCGGGACGGCCGACTCGGACACGGTCACCGAGGTGCAGGCCGGCGAGGGCTGCGGCGAGTAGGTGAGCCCGACGCGCCGCCTGCTGCTGCAGGCGCTCGCCCTGCTGGCCGGCATCGGCCTGGTGGGGCTGGTCCTGGCCCGGGTGCTCGACAGCGAGCCGCTGCCCGGGCGGGCTGCTGCCCAGGACGCGCAGGGTCCGGTGCTGCTCGTGCCCGGGTACGGCGGCTCCACGGGGACGCTGGAGGTGCTGGCCGCGGCGCTGCGCGAGGCGGGCCGGCAGGCGACGGTCGTGCCGCTGCCGGGCGACGGCCGCGGGGACCTGCGCGAGAGCGCCGCGGCCCTGGCGCAGGCCGCCGACGCGGCCCTTGCGGCGGGAGCACCCAGCGTGGACGTGGTCGGCTACAGCGCGGGTGGTGTGACCGCGCGGCTCTACGTCCAGGAGCACGCCGGCGACGTCCGCCGCGTGGTGACGCTCGGCTCGCCGCACCACGGCACGAAGCTGGCCGCGCTCGGCGTCGCCCTCGCCCCCGGGCAGTGCCCGACGGCGTGCCAGCAGCTCGCCCCCGGCAGCGACCTGCTCGACGGCCTGAACGACGACGACGAGACGCCCGCAGGCCCGCAGTGGCTGGCGGTCTGGACGACGCAGGACGAGACGGTCACCCCGCCCGACAGCGCCCGGCTGGACGGAGCGGTGAACGTCGCGCTGCAGGACGTCTGCCCCGGGCTGCAGGTGACGCACGGCGAGCTGCCGACCGGTCCGGTCGTCAGGAGCCTGGTGCTGCAGGCCCTCTCGACCGAGGACGTCGCCGCCCCGTCGGCCTGCCCTACCAGCTGAGCGGCAGCGACTCGACGGCGTAGATGCCGGTCGTCGGGCCCAGCACCGGCTCGCCGTCCAGGCGCAGGTCCGGCGTGCGCGGCGCGAGGTGGCGGAACGTCTCGACCAGCTCGGCCCGCGCCAGGTAGGCGCCGACGCAGTAGTGCGCGCCGAAGCCGAACGTCAGCGGCGCGGCGCTCCCCCGGTCCTTCGTGATGTCGAAGCGCTCCGGCTCCTCGAACACCGCCGGGTCGCGGTTGGCCGTGGCCGCGCACACGAAGAGCACCGTCCCGGCCGGCAGGAGCACGTCGCGCAGCTCCACGTCCTCCTTCGCGATGCGGGCGGTGAACGGCGTGATCGGCTCGTACCGCAGCACCTCCTCGACCGCGCGGTCCGCCAGCGAAGGGTCGTCGCGAAGTGCCTGCCACTGCTCCGGGTGCTCGGCGAACAGCCGCAGCCCGTGCGCCAGCTGCGCCGTCGTGGTGTCCGTCCCGCCGCTGATGACCGAGCTCACCAGCGTCGCCGCCTCGTCCTCGGTGACCGCCTCACCGGCGGCCAGCACGCTCACGAGGTCGTCGCCCGGGGCGGCCCGGCGCTGGGCCAGCAGGTCGCCGACGTAGGCGCGCACCTCGGCGTAGGCCTGCTCGACCTGCGGGCCCATCACGTCGAGGCGGAACTTGAAGACCTCCTGCAGCAGGACGCTCCAGCGGGCGAGCAGCGGCGCGTCGTCCGGGACGCCGAGCAGCAGCGCGATCGCCTGCGAGGGGAGCGGTTCCGCGACGCTGGACACGAACTCGCACCGCCCCTCATCGGCGACCGGCTCCCACAGCTGCTCGACCAGCGCGCGCAGCTGCGGGCGCAGCCGCTCCGCCGCGCGGGGCGTGAACGCGGGCGCCAGCTGGCGGCGCAGCCGCGCGTGCGCGTCCCCGGTCTGCACCATCAGCCCGTCGGCGTTCCGGTCCCAGATCGGACCCTCGGTCACGCCCTGCAGCTCCAGGAGCTCCAGCGCGGGGAAGGCCATCCGCCGGTCGCGCAGCACCGCGTTGCCGGCCTCCCGATCGAGCACGGCGTAGCCGGTGCCGCCGCGCACGATCCAGCTCTGCGCCGCCAGCTCGCCGAGCGCGGCGTGGAAGTCCGGCGCGTCCGCGACGTGGTCGTAGGACGGCAGGTCGAGGTCGTGCACCAGCACCATGGCCGGAACCTAGCTCGTGACGTCCTTGGTCATGAGGTTCGCCCACGCGGCGGTCAGGAAGACGCCGATGTAGACCCCTTGCAGCGCGGTCCCGCGCACGAGGTCGCGGTAGAGCACCGGGTCGCGGAACAGGTCGACGAACGCCAGCCAGTACCGCGTCGGCAGGTACGGCTGCACCGACGCGGACGCCTCCAGCCCGACGAGCACCCCGGACGTGACGAGCAGCGCGATGGCACCGAGCGCTGCCGCGAGCGGGGAGTCGGTGACCGTCGAGAGGAACAGCGCGACCGCGGCAACGCCGAGCATCGACCAGCCGACGTACAGGACCGCGAGCACCGTGCGCAGCGTGGCGTCGCCGGTCGACAGCTCGGTGCCGGAGGTGCTCGGGAGCGGGCCGCTCCCGAACAGGTTCGTGCCGACGACGTACGCCACGCCGGCCACGACGACGACGGCCAGCATCGTGTAGGCGATGACGCTGATGAGCTTGGCGACCAGCAGCTTCGTGCGCCCGACCGGTCGCACGAGCAGGTAGCGCAGCGTGCCGGCCTGCGCCTCCCCGGCCACGGCGTCGCCGGCGACCACCGCCACGGCGACGGGCAGGAACAGCGGCAGCACGATGGCCAGTGCGGCAGCCGGGTAGAGCGCGCCGTTCTCCAGCACGGCCGACAGGAACGCCGGCCCGGTACCGGGGCGCGGAGCCACCTCGGAGACCGACAGGAAGACCGCCACGATCGTGGGAAGCCCTGCCAGCAGGGCGATCGAGACCCAGGTCCGCGGCCGGCGCAGCAGCTTGCGCAGCTCGACCCCGATCACGTCGCCACCCGGTCCGAGCCGGCGCCCGTGGCCTCGAGGACGGCGCTCTCCAGCGTGCGGCGCTGCTCCCGCAGGGCGGTGACGCGGACGCCGGACGCGACGAGCCGGGCGTTCAGCGAGGCGGGGTCGTCGTGCCGGACGAGCAGCACCGGACCGTCCGCCTCGACCCCCAGGAGCGCCGCCGCCCGGGCGGTGTCGGGCGTCGTGACCTCGACCAGGCCGGTCGCCGCCTGGAACGTCGACAGCTCGTCCTGCAGCACGAGGCGGCCGCGGTCGACGACGCCGATGCGCGTGCACAGCGCCTCGACCTCGGACAGCAGGTGGCTGGACAGCAGCACGGTGGTGCCCTCCCGGTTGAGCTGCAGCAGCAGGTCGCGGACCTCACGGATGCCCGCCGGGTCGAGGCCGTTCGTCGGCTCGTCGAGCACGAGCAGCCGGGGCCGGCGCAGCAGCGCCGAGGCGAGCCCGAGCCGCTGCCGCATGCCCAGGCTGTAGGCCTTGACCGGCCGCCGGTCGATGCCGGCCAGCCCCACCTGCTCGAGCACCTCGCCGACGCGGTGCTTGCGCGTCCGGCGCGGCCCGCCGGGCCCGGCCGCGTCGGACAGCCGAAGGTTCGCCCGCCCGGACAGGTGGCCGTAGAAGGCCGGCCCCTCCACCAGCGCCCCGACCTGCTGCAGGCTCGCGCGGTCGGGCTTGCCGCCGAGCAGCTCGATCCGCCCGGAGGTCGGCAGCACCAGGCCGAGCAGCATCCGGACCGTCGTCGTCTTGCCCGAGCCGTTCGGCCCGAGGAAGCCGTAGCGGTCGCCCTCGCGCACGTCCAGGTCGAGCCGGTCGACGGCGGTGAGGCGGCCGTACCGCTTCACCAGGTCGTAGGTGCGGATCACCGGTTGCGGGGCGGCGGGTCGGCGCGCAGCTGCACGAGCGCGGCGGTGAGCAGGTCCTCCGGCACGGTGCCGACGACGAGGTACGCCCGGTCGCGCCGCCCGAGCCCGATCAGCCCGTGAACCAGCGGGGTGGAGACGCGTGCGGTGCGGCCGTCGCCGTCCGGCTCGATCCGGTCCACCAGGCCCCGCGCGAGGTCGCCCGGCAGCGGCAGCACGGCCAGCGCGGTGAACCCGTCGCCGTACGTCCCGACGCCGCCGCCGGTGGACAGCGGGCTGCGCGGACGCCGCGGGAGGCCGGCCAGCTGGTCCGGCAGGACGTACGGCGCGAAGCGGTCCGCGAGCGCCGCGACGTCCGGCGCGTCCCCGACCGTGACGTCGGCGTCGCGCGGGCGCGGGAAGTCCGTGCGCGACAGCGGGGGCGGGGACAGCGACAGGTCGAGCAGGACGGAGGTGAGCACCGGCTCGGGCTCGCCCGCGGCGGAGACCTCGACCCGCAGCGGCAGGCCGGTGTCGACGTCGGCCCACACGTCGACGGCGCGCACGGTGGTGCGGGCCGGGTCCTGCGGCACGAGGCGGATGCCGTCGGCGGAGTGCCCGGCGACCCGGCGAGCGGGGAGCGCGGACACCTCGACGTCCGCCGTGCCGGCCAGCCGGCGGCCGAGCGCGGGCGCGAGCAGGTCGGCGGCGGTCGGCAGCCGTACGTCCAGCTCGCCGACGATCCGCAGCGCGCGCCGGTCGGCGCTGTCCCAGGTCCAGCCACCGTCCGGGTCGCGGGTGGTGTCGACCTCGCCGACGAGGGTCAGCGCGTCGACCCGCCACTGCTCAGGGCCCCGCCACCAGGCGCGGGTGCGGGTGGTCCCGGCGAACAGGCCGGGCAGCTCGCCGAGCTCGCGCACGTCCGGCAGCACCAGCGCGCCGCGGCTCTCCCCGTAGCCGGACCAGCCGACGGTGTCCGAGGAGCGGATCCGCTCGAGCAGGCCTGCTGCCGAGAGGCCGCTGCTCGGGGCGCCGCGTGCGCCGGCGAGGGCCGGCAGCGACAGCAGGACGGCGAGCAGCGCCAGGAGGACGCCCCACCGCCAGCCGCGCACCCGCACGAGCGTAGGTCGCGGGCGGCCTGCTCGCGCCTCAGCCGAGCTCGAGCAGCGGGCCGATCTCCTGCGTGGCGTACCACTGCAGCTCGTGCCCCTCGGCCTGCTCCACGACGAAGGCGGCGTCCTCGCTGCCGAGGTCGGCCGCGGCCAGCGCCTCGGCGGCCGCCCGCACGTCGGCCTCGGCGGCCTCGCCGTCGACGTGCACCGCCCGGACCAGCCGCACCGGCACCGCCTCCAGCACCCGCACGGCCGCGCGGTCCACGTCCGGCGCCGGCTCGACGGCGCCGACCTCCGCCACGACCACGACGCGGCGGGGGCGCAGGCCGGGCTCCAGCAGCAGCCCCCGGTCGAGCAGCCGGATCGACGCGCGCGCCGCCAGCGTCATCGCGACGTACTCCAGCTCCTCCTCGTCGCCCTCGGCGTACCACTCGCGCAGCGCACCGGTGACGGCGTAGGCCGGCAGCGGCGGCTCCCCGAACGCGCCCGTGTCGAGCAGCGTCCGCAGTCCGGACAGGGTGGAGGGCAGGTAGACGCGCACGCCTGCAGTGTCAGCCCACGGCGGCGTACGAGGTGCCCGACGCGCGCAGGGCGGCCGCGGAGGTGCGCAGGGACGTCTCGAGGACCTGCACCCGGCGGCGCGGGTCCATGAGGTTCGCGCCGATGGCGGCGAGGTCCTCGGCGCCGGGGCCGAGCAGCGTCACCTTGGTGCCGGCGGCGGCGACCTTCTTGACCTCCCCGACCAGGCGCTTGGTGACCAGCCGGCGGAAGCGGCGCTCCAGCTTGCCGGCCACGGTCGTCGGCCGGTCGTAGTCCAGCGACGTCATGGGTGAGAGCACCACGACCTCGTCCAGCTCCAGCGGCAGCACCAGGTCGACCGAGGTCGGCGAGCAGGCCCCGCCGTCGACGTAGCGGCGGCCGCCGATGCCGACGGGGGTGTACCAGCCGGGGATCGCGCAGGACGCCATCACCGCGTCGCGGAGCCCGGCGTGCGGCGCCCCGTCGCGGCCGAAGGCGACCCGACGGCCGCTGTCGTAGTCCATCGCCACGACCCAGGTCTGCGGGTGGCCGGCCCAGGCGCCCTTGGGGCAGACCGCGTCGACGAGCGTGCCGATCGGGGCGAGCGAGCCGCGGCCCTGCGGCAGCACCGCGGACAGCGCGCCCATCGGCGTCACCTTCCACGGGCGCAGCGCGGTGCTGAGCACGCCGCGGGGCGAGCCGATCCCGGGACGGGGCAGCGGCGGCAGCGCGCCACCGCCGTCGACGTCCGGGTCGTAGCTGATGTCGGGCGCCTCGGCGTTGACGATGCCGCGCTGGTGGTCGAGCAGCACGTCCACGCCGACGCCGCAGCCGAGGAAGGCCGACAGCACCGAGCCGGCGGAGGTGCCGATCAGCACCTCGCTGTCGCGCGGGTCGGTGCCGCGCTCCTCCTGCAGGGCAGCGAGGGCGCCGATGGTCCAGGCGGCGCCGAGCACGCCGCCGGCGCCGAGGACGAGTCCGGTGCGGGTCACGACTGCACCGTGCCCACGAGCTCCGCGAGTGACTCCTCGAGCAGCGAGGCGAGCACGTCGATGTCCGGCATGGCGTCGCGGTCGGCGTTCAGCCCGAAGTAGACGCCCCCGTCGTACGACGTGAGCCCGATCGACACGGCCTGGCCCTTCGCGAGCGGCACCACGGGGTACATCTCCAGCATCCGGGCGCCGGCGGCGTACAGCGGGAACTGCGGGCCCGGCACGTTGGTGACCACCAGGTTGAACAGCCGGCGCGTGAAGCCGGACGCGACCCGCGCGCCGAGCGAGTGCAGGGTCGGCGGCGCGAAGCCTGACAGCTGGATGATCGCGTCCGCGCCGACGGACTCGCCGCTCTCCTTGTGGCCGCGCATCGCGAACGACACCTGGTGCAGCCGCATGACGGGGTTGCCCTCGCCGACCGGCAGGTCGACGAAGTACGAGGAGACGCGGTTGCCGAGCTGGCCGCCCTGCCCGTCGGTGCGGACGGACACCGGCACCATCGCGCGGATCGTCGTCGTGGGCGTGACGGCCTCACCGCGGGTCATCAGCCAGGAGCGCAGCGCCCCGGCGACGACGGTCAGGACGACGTCGTTGACGGTGCCGCCGTGCGCCTTGCGCACCTGCTTGTAGTCCTCGAGCTCGGTACGGGCCATGCCGAAGCGGCGCTGCTCGCCGATGCGGACGTTCAGCGGCGAGTCCGGCGCGGGCCGCACGATCGTGGCGACGCTCGAGACGACGCCGCCCGCCACCCCGGCCACCTTGCCGACGGTGGCGCGGGCGTCGCCGACCGCCGCCCGGGCGGTGTCCACAGCCTGCGTCGGTCGCTTGACGAGGTCGGTGACCGCGCCGACGACCAGCGCGGCGGCACCGGGCGTGCGCCGCGGCGTCCAGTCGTCGTCCGGCACCTCGCGCGGGTCGGGCGTGACGTCGAGGATGACCGTGCCGATGTCGACCGCGGAGACGCCGTCGACCATCGCGTGGTGGGTCTTGGTGATGATCCCGACGCGGCCGCCCTCGAGCCCCTCGACGAGGTAGATCTCCCAGAGCGGCCGGCTGCGGTCGAGCTGCCGGCTCTGCAGCCGGCCGACCAGCTCGCGCAGCTGGGCGTCGGTGCCCGGCTTCGGCAGCGCGCTGCGGCGTACGTGGTAGGTGACGTCGAAGTCCTCGTCGTCCACCCAGACCGGGTTGGCGAGCCGCCCGGGGATGAAGCGCACCCGCTGCCGGTAGCGCGGGACCAGGGCGATGCGCTGGCTGATCAGGTCGACGAGGCGGTCGTAGTCGAAGCCCTCGTCCGGCGGCTGGATGACCGCCACGCCCCCGACGTGCATGGCGGTCGTCGGCGTCTCCATGTAGAGGAAGGAGACGTCGAGAGGGCTCAGCCGGTCTGCCATGCACCATGGTCACACAGCGAAGATCAGGACCTCGAGCTCGCCGAGCGTGGCGTCCACCGAGGTGTGGTGCACACCGGTCATCCCGGCAGCAACCGCCCCGAGCACGTTGCGCCGCAGGTCGTCGACGAACACGCACCGCGCCGGCTCCACGCCCAGCCGCTCGGCCACCAGCCGGTACGCCACCTCGTCCGGCTTGGCCACCCCGGCCAGCCCGCTGAGCACCACCGCGTCGAACAGCTCCGGCCACTCCGGCCTGCCGCAGCCCCCCGCGTTCGACAGCAGCCCGGTGCGCAGCCCGGCCGCGCGGGCGCGTCGTACGACGTCCTCCATCGCGGCCGCCTCGTCGTCGCGGACGCCGCTCAGCACGCCCACGTCGTCCACCACCAGGGCGTCGTAGGACCGGCTCACGGGCCGACCCTAGGGTGGCCTGGAGCACACCCCCTTCTCCCACTGAGGACAGCCGCGTGGACTTCGAGCACTCCGCCAAGGCGCAGGACTACCTGGGCCGCCTCCAGGACTTCATGGACACCCAGGTCTTCCCGGCCGAGCGGGCGTACGAGGAGTACCGCCGCGAGAAGGGTCCGGAGGACCACACCCTCCCGCCGGTGGTCGAGGAGCTGAAGGTCGAGGCCCGCTCGCGGGGCCTGTGGAACCTGTTCCTGCCGGACGTCTCCGGCCTCAACAACGTCGAGTACGCCGCCCTCGCCGAGGTCACCGGCTGGGCTACGCACATCGCCCCCGAGGCGATCAACTGCGACGCCCCGAACACCGGGAACATGGAGGTGCTGCACATGTTCGGCACCCCCGAGCAGAAGTCGCAGTGGCTCGAGCCGCTCATGGAGGGCCAGATCCGCTCGGCCTTCGCGATGACCGAGCCGGACGTCGCGTCCTCCGACGCGACCAACATCTCCACCCGCATCGAGCGCGACGGCGACGACTACGTCATCAACGGGCGCAAGTGGTGGATCTCCGGCGCGGCCGACCCGCGCTGCAAGATCATGATCGTGATGGGCAAGACCGACCCGAACGAGTCGCCCCACCGCCAGCAGTCGCAGATCCTCGTCCCGATGGACACCCCCGGCGTGGAGAACATCCGGCCGCTGCCCGTCTTCGGCTACCAGGACCAGCACGGCCACAACGAGCTGCGCTTCACCGACGTACGGGTGCCGGCCTCGAACCTCATCGCGGGCGAGGGCGACGGCTTCATGATCGCCCAGGCACGCCTCGGGCCCGGCCGCATCCACCACTGCATGCGCTCCATCGGTGCGGCCGAGCGAGCGCTCAAGCTGATGGTCGAGCGGTCCCTGTCGCGCACGGCGTTCCACAAGACGCTGGCCGAGCAGGGCACCGTGCGCGAGCTGATCGCCGAGTCGCGGATGGAGATCGAGCAGGCCCGTCTGCTGACGCTCAAGACCGCCTGGATGATCGACAAGTACGGCGCCAAGGGCGCCCGCTCGGAGATCGCCGCCATCAAGGTGATCGCGCCGCGCGTCGCGCTCAACGTCATCGACCGGGCCATCCAGGTGCACGGCGGCGGCGGCGTGAGCGACGACTTCCCGCTCGCGCGGATGTGGGCGGGCATGCGGACGCTGCGCATCGCCGACGGGCCGGACGCGGTGCACCTGCGCACCGTCGCGCGGCAGGAGCTCGGGAAGTACACGCAGGGCCGCTAGCGCGCTGGCGTCGTCGGAGGGGTCGGACCTGCGGGTCCGGCCCCTCCTGCACGTCCGGCGCTGCCGACGGTGGACGCTGCCGCGGCTCCGCTGCCCCGGCCCACCCGTCTCGGCTCCTCCCACCGGTGATCAACAGAAGGATCGACGTCCTAGGGCCGCCGGGCAGCCGCTGACGACGGCGATCCTTCTGTCGATCAAGGCGGCAGGGTGGCGGCGGGGCGGCGCCGGCGGCGGCATGGCGGCGCGGGCGCCCGCGGCGGCTCAGCGGCGGGACAGCGCCCGGCGCTTGGCCGGTGCGGGCTGCTGCACGCCGAGCAGCGCGGCGGCCATGCCCGCGACCGCGATGCGCACCGGCGAGGTCGGCACCGCTTCGCCCAGCGTCCGGCCGGCGGCCATCGCGCGGTCGAGCCCCTCGACGTCGGCCGGCACGACGAGCACCTGCTCGACCCCGGCGTAGCGGGACAGCGCCCCGCGCACCTCCTGCTCGGCGTCGCCGGGGATGGCGCTGGCGCGGAGCTTGTTGACGACCACTACGGGCTGCACGCCCGGCACGGCGTCCTTCAGCTCGGCGAGCCCGCGCACGAGGCGCTGCAGCCCGACGGGGTCGGCCGCACCGACGACGTAGACCGTGTCCGCGGCCTCCAGCACGGTGAGCGTCGCGCCGTTGCGCCGCGGGGCGGCCGTGTCGTAGGCCAGCTCCTCGTCCTGCTCCAGCGCGAAGCCGCAGTCGACGACGGTGGTGGACGCCAGCGAGCGGCACAGCTCGAGGACGACCTCGACCGCGGTGGGCCGGAGCTCGGGCCAGCGGTCGGCCCGCGCGATGCCGGACAGCACCCGCAGCGTCGGGCTGACCGTGCGCGCGAGGTCGGCGAGCGCGGGCAGGTCGAGCGCCCCGTTGTTGGCCAGCCGGCAGGCGGCAGCCAGGCCGGGCGCCTCGTCGAGCAGGCCGAGCACCTGCGCGACGACGCCGCCGTAGACGTCGGCGTCCACGAGCATCGCGGAGCGGCCGAGACCGCCGATCTCGCTGGCCAGGGTGACGGCGACGGTGGTACGGCCGGGGGCGCCGGTCGGCCCCCACACCGCGACGATGCGGCCCGTGCCGAGGCCGGTGTCGGGCACGTCGACCGGCTGCGGCGGCGGAGGCAGGTCCGGCAGGGCGGCCCGCGGGTCGGCCACCGCCGCCCGCTCCCCCGCGCTCGGGGCGGCCGCGCCCTGCACGGCCTGCATGACCGCGGACGAGAGGTCCTCGGGCGTGCTGTCGGACGGCAGGACGTGCAGCACCCCGAGCTGGCGCAGGCGGCGCTCGGCGTCCTCGTCGCCCGGCGGCACCAGGCCCACGACGGCCACCCCGGCGACGGACAGCCGGCCGAGGGCGTCCCGGTCGAGGCGCCGCAGGTCGGCCGACAGGAGCGCTGCCTGCGCCTGGCCGGTGGCCGCGGTCGCGAGCAGGTCCGCCAGGTCGACGCACCGCCGGACGACGGACACCCCGAGGTCGCCGCGCTCGAGCGCCGCGACCAGCTGGGCCTCCCAGCGGGCGTCGCTGACCGCGGTCAGGACGGGGACGGCCATCAGTCCGACCCGGCCGCCGGCGTGAGCCGTCCGGACGACTCGGCCTCGCGCGGCACCCGGACGAGGTCGATCGTGCCGAGCGCCATCGCGGAGACGATCTGCGCCACCTCGTCCGGGCGCACCTGCAGCTCGACCGGGACCGCGACCGAGCCGCCGAAGCCGCCGCCCTCGCGGGCCACGCTCAGCACGGTGACGCCCTGCAGCACCAACTGGGCGCCGCGCAGCTCGAGCTGATCGCCGTTCGCAGGGGCGGGCGCGGCCGGGTCGTCCGGCGAGGCGCCGCCCTGGTCGGACGGCTGGTCCTGCTGCCCGTCGAGGTCCGGCGTCACCCAGACGTCGACCTGCTGGTCGCGCGCGAGCTCGTTCGGGAAGTGGCCGCTCTGGACCGCGACGGTGACGAAGCGGAAGTCGACCTCCTTCTGCGGCACGCTCAGCGCCTGGCGCGGCAGCAGCTCGCCGTCGCTCAGCGCCCGGCGCACGACGTAGCCGCTGATCGGCTGGCTCCCGACCGCGACGTACCGGTCGGCGTTGTCGAACAGCCGGACCCGCACCTGGTCGAGGTCACCGGTCTGCAGGACGCTGCCGGCCGTGAGGTCCTTGTTGACGGCGTAGACGAGGGTGCTGCGGTCCGCGGCGGACAGCACGCGCGCACCGACCACCACGCTGACCAGCACGAGCAGCACGCCGAGGACCAGCCGGCCGTCGAGCCAGCCCGGCGTGGCCAGGCGGCTCGCCGTGGGCGAGCCGGGGGTGTCGGACAACGCTCCTCCTGAGTGCGCGCGCCCGCGGTCCGGGCGCGGGCACATCGTGTCGTACCGGGTGCGGCGCCCGCAGGACTGTCCACATGCGCTGGCGCGTTCCCGTCTGTGGACAACGCGGGAGCGGCACCCTGGCCGGTGCCAGACTCGCCGCACGGCGCGCTGCGCGCCGCACCGGAGGAGGAGGAGCCCGTGGCCGCTGAGCGCTTCCTGCAGCTGACCGACGTCGCGGAGATCCTCAACATCTCCTCCTCGCAGACGTACGCCCTGGTCCGCTCCGGCGAGCTGCCGGCCATCAAGATCGGCGGCCGCGGGCAGTGGCGCGTCGAGCGCACCGTGCTGGAGGAGTACATCCAGCGCTGCTACGACGAGACCCGGGCGTTCGTGAGCGCCCACCCGGTCCGGGAGAACGAGCTCGTCGACGACTGAGCCGGCGCCGGGTGGTGGCGCCCCGGGTGACGGGCGTGGCGTGGCCGCCGCCCTGCCGAGCCGCCGCTGCTGAGGCGCTGAGCCGCGGCCCCGCCGAGCCAGCCGCCGCTGAGGCGCTGAGGCGCTGAGCCGCTGAGCCGCGGCCCCGCCGAGCCGCCGCCGCTGAGCCGCTAAGGCGCTGAGGCGCCGCGATGCCGAGCTGCCGTGCCGCTCAGCTGCTCCGCACGAAGGCCAGCGCCGCCAGCGGCACGAGCCGGACCTGCCGGACCGCTCCTGCCCGGCGCAGCTCCCCCAGCCCGTGCTCGGCCAGGTCGAGGTGGTCCGCGGCCACCCGGTCCAGGGTGCCGGTCACCAGCGACCCGTCCACCAGCCCGACCGCGACGCCGGTCCGGCTGCGGGCCAGGCCGCGCAGCGCCCAGCGCAGGTCGAGGCGCTTGGCGACCGGACTCTCGTCCGGCGCGGCGGAGCGGGGCCCGAGGCCGGTGACCCCGAGCACCGCGGCCAGGGGCACGAGGACCTCGCGCGCACCGCCCTCGTCGAGCAGCAGCCAGTCCACGCCGGCGTCGAGCAGCCGGCCGCGCACCGGCCCGGCGCCGGGCAGCGCCACCGTCACCGGTGCGCCCTCGGCGGCGCGCAGCCGGTCGGCCAGGCGCAGCAGCGCGCTCTCGCGCCGCATCCGCTCCGCCACCTCACCCGCGTGCTCGGCCGCCTCGGCCGCCTCGAACTGCGCCTCCAGGTCGTCGAACAGCCCTTGCCAGCGCATGTCCGGCAGCCTCCCGCCTGCGGCTGCCCTGTGCAACCTGCCTTGACGCCCTGTGAACGAACGCGTACAACAGCAAACGAATGCAAACACACGAATCAGCCGGAGGAAGCCGCATGAGCAGCACCGCATCGCGCCGCACGGTGCTCGTCGGCACCGCCGCTGCTGCCCTGCTGCTCCTCCTGGCCGCACCGTCCCCGGCGGACGCCGTCCGCACGCTGAGCGACGCCGGCAGCGCCACGGACCAGGCCGCCCCGCTGGTCGCCCTGCTCTCGCTGCTGGCCTGGCTGCTGGCCGCCTGGCTGCTGCTGACCGTCGCCGTCACGGCCGGCGGTCACCTGCCCGGCCTCACCGGCCGCACGCTGGCCGCGGTGGCCCGGCGAGTGGCCCCGGCCACCGTCCGCCGCACCGTCGAGGTCGCGCTCGGTCTCACGGTCGCCGTCGGCGTCCTCGGCGCCTCCCCCGCGCTCGCTGCACCGGGCCCGGCGACGGGCCCGGCCGCACCCGCCGCCGCGAGCCTCGACTGGTCGGCGCCCGCTCCTGCCGCGGCGCCCGGGCTGGACTGGGCCGCCGCGACCCCGCAGCCGGCACCGACCAGAGCGCCCCCGGCCTCGACTGGTCCAGCCCGGCCGAGCAGGCGCAGGACCTCGACCGGGACGCCCGAGCCGCCGCGGCACCGACCGCCGACGACGTCGTGGTCCAGCCCGGCGACAGCCTCTGGGAGCTCGCCGAGGCGGACCTCGCCGCCCGCGGCGAGCCCACCACCGATGCCGCCGTCGCGCAGGCCTGGCCCAGCTGGTGGGCCGCCAACCGCGACACCGTCGGCGAGGACCCCGACCTGCTCCAGCCCGGCACCCGGCTCACCCCGCCCCCTGCCGACGGCACCACCCCCGCCTCGTCCTGAGCACACCCCCACCCCGGAGGACCCGCATGTCCGTCACGAACGCCGAGGCTCCGCTCGCCCTGGTGCCCGCCCTGCCCGCGCTGCGGCTGCTGCCGGTCCCGGTCAGCGAGCCGCCGTACGACGACGAGCTGCCGGTGCGCCTGGCCGCCCCCGCGACCGCCCCCCTCGGGCCGCTCCGCGGGCTGGCCCCCGCGCCGCTGCGGCTCGTCCCGGCGCTCCCGGCCGTCCCCGGCGAGGAGGAGGACGGGCCGGTCCGCACCCCCGTCAGCGACCTCCCGCCGGCCCGTCCGGTGGCGCACGCGCTCGTCCAGGGGCTGCTCGAGGTGCTCGCCGGCGTCCGTCCGGTCAGCCAGCTCCAGCGCGGCACGACGCCGGAGCTGTTCCTGCAGCTCGAGCAGGTCGTGCACGGCCGGCCGCGCGTGAAGGGGGCTCGCCCGCTGACCGGCGCGGTGCGCAGCCTGCACGTGCAGGAGCGGCCGGAGGGCGTCGCGGAGGTCTGCGCGACGGTCCGGCGCGGACCGCGGATGGCCGCCGTGGCGCTGCGGCTCGAGGGCATCGGCGGCCGCTGGTGCTGCACGGAGCTGGCCGGCATCTAGCCGGCTGACCCGTCGCGGGTCCCCCGACGTGAGAAGTCCCCAGCACCAGGGTGCTGGGGACTTCTCGCGAGCGGGTGCGAGAGCGGCGCCCACCGGGTGCGCGCGACCTGGTGCCTGCCGCGCAGCGGGTGCGCGAGCCGCGCACCCGGTGCGCGCGGCCTGGACGGGCGGCTACGTGCGAGGGTCGCCGTGGCAGCGCTTGTACTTGCGGCCGGAGCCGCAGGCGCACAGCTCGTTGCGGCTCTGGGTGCCGGCGCCCGCGCCGGGCTTGGACCCCTGTCCGGCCAGCGCGGAGGAGGCCGGGCCGCTGCTGCGCTCGACGCCGGTGGAGCCGGGCGCGGCGTCGAAGGCCGGGCCGGAGTACTCCACCTGCTGGGGGCGGTCCGGACGGCCGAAGCCCTCCGGCAGGCCGCCGCCGAGGGCGGAGCTGCCGAGCGAGGAGCCGCCGAGCGCGGACGCCGGGGCGGGAGCGGCCTGCGGCTGGCCGGCACCAGGACCGGCGACGGGCGTCGGCAGCTCCGGGTGCTCGGCCTCGAGCGACTGCTCGTCCACGGTGGACGGCGGCGCGGCCGAGGGCACCGGGGAGCCGGCCACGCCGGAGGCGGGCAGCGGGGCGTCCGGCACGTCGGGCGTCGCGGCGAACGGCTCGTCCGGGTCCGAGCCGGTGGCCAGGTGCTCGACCATCGTCTCGCCCGGGTTCTCGCCGGGGCCGGTGGCCACGAGGTCGACGGCCGGCGGGGCCGCCACCGCGGGCTCCTCGGCCTTGACCTCCACGTTGAACAGGAAGCCGACCGACTCCTCCTTGATGGCCTCCATCATCGCGTTGAACATGTCGAAGCCCTCGCGCTGGTACTCGACCAGCGGGTCGCGCTGGCCCATCGCGCGCAGCCCGATGCCCTCCTGGAGGTAGTCCATCTCGTAGAGGTGCTCGCGCCACTTGCGGTCCATCACGGACAGCAGCACGCGGCGCTCCAGCTCGCGCATGACGGGCTCGCCGTTGGGCGCGACGCCGAGCGAGGCCTCGCGCACGTCGTACGCCTTCTGCGCGTCGGCCTGGATGTCCTCGATGAGGCTCTCGGCGGAGAGCCCGTCGCGGTCTCCCTCGTACTCCTCGAGCGGGATGCCCACCGGGTAGAGGGTCTTCAGCGCGGTCCAGAGCTGCTCGAGGTCCCACTCGGTGGGGTAGCCCTCGGCCGTCGCCCCGAGCACGTAGCCCTCGACGGCGTCGTCGATCATGTTGCGGATCTGCTCGTGCAGGTCCGCACCGTTGAGGACCTTGCGGCGCTCGTCGTAGATGACGGTGCGCTGGCGGTTGAGGACCTCGTCGTACTTCAGGACGTTCTTGCGGATCTCGAAGTTCTGCGACTCGACCTGGGTCTGCGCGGAGCGGATCGCGCGGCTGACCATCTTGGACTCGATCGGGACGTCGTCCGGGATGTTGAAGCGGTCCATGATCATCTCGACCGCGCTGGCGTTGAACAGCCGCATCAGGTCGTCGCCCAGCGAGAGGTAGAAGCGGGACAGGCCCGGGTCGCCCTGCCGGCCGGAGCGGCCGCGGAGCTGGTTGTCGATGCGGCGCGACTCGTGCCGCTCGGTGCCGAGGACGTAGAGCCCGCCGGCCTCGACGACCTCCTCGTGCTCGGTCTTCACCGACGCGGACGCCCGCTCGAGCGCGTCCGGCCAGGCTGCTTCGTACTCGTCGGGGTTGTCGACCGGGGACAGGCCGCGGCTGCGCAGCTCGTCGGCGGCGATGTGCTCGGGGTTGCCGCCGAGCATGATGTCGGTGCCGCGGCCGGCCATGTTGGTGGCGACGGTGACGGCGCCCTTGCGACCGGCCTGCGCGACGATCGTCGCCTCGCGGTCGTGCTGCTTGGCGTTGAGGACCTCGTGCGGGATGCCGCGCTTGCGCAGCAGCTGCGAGAGGTACTCCGACTTCTCGACCGAGATGGTGCCGACGAGCACCGGCTGACCCGCCTCGTGCTTCTCGGCGATGTCCTCGACCACCGCGTCGAACTTGGCCTGCTCGCTCTTGTAGACGACGTCGGGCTCGTCGATGCGGCGCGGGTCGCGGTTGGTCGGGATCTCGACGACCCCGAGGTCGTAGGTCTGGCTGAACTCCGCGGCCTCGGTGGCCGCGGTGCCGGTCATGCCGCCGAGCTTGGAGTACAGGCGGAAGTAGTTCTGCAGCGTGATCGTGGCGAGCGTCTGGTTCTCGTCCTTGATCCGCACGCCCTCCTTGGCCTCGATGGCCTGGTGCATGCCCTCGTTGTAGCGGCGGCCGGCCAGCACGCGACCGGTGTGCTCGTCGACGATGAGCACCTCGCCGTCCATGACGACGTACTCCTTGTCCTTGCGGTAGAGCTCGCGCGCCTTGAGGGCGTTGTTGAGGTAGCCGACCAGCGGCGTGTTCACGGCCTCGTAGAGGTTCTCGATGCCGAGCTGGTCCTCGACCTTCTCCACGCCGGACTCGGTGATCGCGACGGTGCGCTTCTTCTCGTCGACCTCGTAGTCGACGTCCTTCACCAGCCGCGGGATGATCCGGGCGAACTCGGAGTACCACTTGGTGGCCTGGTCCGACGGGCCGCTGATGATGAGCGGGGTGCGGGCCTCGTCGATGAGGATCGAGTCGACCTCGTCCACGATCGCGAAGTGGTGGCCGCGCTGGACGAGCTCCTCGGCGCTCCACGCCATGTTGTCGCGCAGGTAGTCGAAGCCGAACTCGTTGTTGGTGCCGTACGTGATGTCGCAGCCGTACGACGGCCGCCGGACGTCGGGCCGCTCGTTGGCGAGGATGACGCCGACGGACAGGCCGAGGAAGCGGTGCACGCGGCCCATCCACTCGGCGTCGCGACGGGCCAGGTAGTCGTTGACCGTGACGACGTGGACGCCCTTGCCGGACAGGGCGTTGAGGTAGGCCGGGAGGGTGCAGGTGAGGGTCTTGCCCTCGCCCGTGCGCATCTCGGAGATGTTGCCCATGTGCAGGGCGGCGCCGCCCATGACCTGGACGTCGAAGTGCCGCTGCCCCAGGGTGCGGCGGGCGGCCTCGCGGCCGACGGCGAACGCCTCGACGAGCAGGTCGTCGACGCTCTGCCCGTCCGCGATGCGGGCCTTGAACTCGTCCGTCTTCGCGCGGAGCTCGGCGTCCGTGAGCGGGAGGACCTCGTCCTCGTAGCTGTTCACGGCGTCGGCGATGTTCTTCAGCCGGCGGAGGGTCTTGCCCTCACCGGCCCGCAGGAGCTTGCTCAGGACCACGCGTGTGCACCTCTTCGCTGGACGTCTCTCGCATCGTAGGCGTGAAACGGGTCGCGACCGCCCCGCGTGCCCCGGCACACTGCCCGGGTGGAGCCTCCCGAGATCAGCGCCGGCCGCCTGCACCTGCGCGCGTGGCGGACCGGGGACGAGGCGGCCGTGCTGGCCGCCTGCACGGACGCGGAGACGGTGCGCTGGACGACCGTGCCCGAGGGCTACACGCCGGAGCAGGCCCGCGAGTACGTCGCACGCCGGGCGCCGGAGGGCTGGAGCAGCGACAGCGAGTACGCCTTCGCGGTGTGCGACAGCACCTCGGGTGCGGTGCTCGCGAACGTGGCCCTGCGGCCGGGTCGCTCGGCGGGGCTGTACGACGTCGGCTACTGGTGCACCCCGGCCGCACGGGGCCAGGGCGTCGTGCCGGAGGCGCTGGGCGCGCTGTGCCGGTGGGGCTTCGCGGAGCTGGCGGCGCACCGGGTCGAGTGGCGGGCGGCCGTCGGCAACTGGGCGTCGCGTCGCGCTGCCGAGAAGGCCGGCTTCCGCATCGAGGGGGTCCTGCGCTCAGCCGTGGCGCACGGCGGTGCGCAGGTCGACGGCTGGCTGGGCGCCCTGCTGCCGGACGACCCGGTGCTGGACACCGCGCGGCTGCCCGCCTACCCGGAGCGCACCGACGGGGTGGTCACGCTGCGGCGCTGGCGCGCCTCGGACGCGGCCGACGTTCAGCGCGCCTGCGACGACCCGGAGACCGCGCGCTGGCTGCCCGTGCCCGTGCCGTACACGCTCGAGGTCGCCCAGGGCTACGTCACCGGGATCGTCCCGCACGAGTGGGCCGAGGGCACCGTGGCGAACTGCGCGGTCACCGACGCCGCAGACGGCGCGCTGCTGGGGGCGGTCGGGCTGACCGTGCGCGGGACCGTGGGCGAGGTCGGCTACTGGACCGCCCCGTGGGCGCGTGGTCGCGGCGTCGCCGCACGAGCGGCCCGGCTGCACGCCGGGTGGGGGTTCGAGGAGCTCGGGATGGCGCGCGTCGAGCTGCTCGCGGACGTGGAGAACACCGGCTCGCAGCGCGCGGCGGAGAAGGCCGGCTGGCGGCGCGAGGGCGTCGCGCGGGGCGTCCGGTCGGCCCCGCGCGACGCCTCCCGGCGCGTCGACATGGTGGTGTTCGCGCGGCTCGCTCAGGACGAGTAGTTGCGCTGCTCCCAGGACGCGGGTCCGGCGCTCCCGGGACGCTCGAGCTTCTCGCGTCGCGGAGGGGCGGGGGCCTCCACCGGCGGGGCCGGCGTCGCGGGAGCGGGCGGAGGCTCGTCCGGCAGCGGCGAGAAGGCCCGCAGCCGCAGGGAGTTCGTCACGACGAAGACGCTCGAGAACGCCATGGCCGCCGCGGCGATGAGCGGGTTGAGCAGGCCGGCGAGCGCCAGCGGGATGCCGAGCACGTTGTAGGCGAAGGCCCAGAACAGGTTGCCCTTGATGACCCGCAGCGTGCGACGGGACAGCCGGATGGCGTCCGCTGCCGCGGTGAGGTCGCCGCGCACCAGCGTCAGGTCGCTGGCCTCGATGGCGACGTCGGTGCCGGTGCCGATCGCGAGGCCGAGGTCGGCCTGGGCGAGCGCCGGCGCGTCGTTGACCCCGTCACCGACCATGGCGACGACGCGTCCCTCCTCCTGCAGCCGCGTGACGACGCTGACCTTGTCGGCGGGCAGCACGTCCGCGATCACCTCGTCGATCCCGACCTCGGCGGCCACGGCGCGCGCGGTCGCCTCGTTGTCGCCGGTGAGCAGCACCGGGCGCAGGCCGAGCGCACGCAGCCGGCGCACCGCGAGGGCGCTGGTGGGCTTGACGGTGTCGGCGACGACCAGCGCCGCCCGCACCTCGCCGTCCCAGCCGGCGACGACGACCGTACGGCCGGCGGCACGCGCCTCGTCGACCGCGCCCTGCAGCTGCTCGGGCATGGTCAGCGACCAGTCGGCGAGCAGCTGGGGGCGGCCGGCGACCACGGCATGGCCGTCGACGACGCCCTGCACGCCGAGGCCCTCGCGGTTCTCGAACGACTCGACGGGGGGCAGCTCGCCCCGCTCGCGGGCCGCGCTGGCGATGGCCCGCGCGATGGGGTGCTCGCTGGCGTCCTCGAGCGCGCCGACCAGCCGCAGCACCTCGTCCTCGGTGGCTCCGGAGACGGCGACGGACAGCAGGCTCATCTGCCCGGTGGTGACGGTGCCGGTCTTGTCGAGCACGACGGTGTCGACGCGCCGGGTCGACTCGAGCACCTCGGGGCCCTTGATGAGGATGCCGAGCTGGGCGCCGCGGCCGGTGCCGACGAGCAGCGCCGTCGGCGTGGCGAGGCCGAGCGCGCAGGGGCAGGCGATGACGAGCACCGCGACCGCGACGGTGATCGCCTTGGCCGTGGAGGCGCCGGCGCCGAGCCACCAGCCGAGGCCGGCGACGGCGAGCGCGAGCACCACCGGGACGAAGACGGCGGCGACCCGGTCGGCGAGCCGCTGCACCGGCGCCTTGCCCGTCTGCGCGGCGGTGACCAGCCGGCCGATCTGCGCCAGCGCGGTGTCGCTGCCGACCCGGGTGGCCTGCACGACCAGCCGGCCGCCGACGTTGACGGTCGCGCCGGTGACGGCGTCGCCCTCCCCCACCTCCACCGGGACGGACTCGCCGGTGAGCAGCGACAGGTCCACCGCGCTGCGCCCCTCGAGGACGGTGCCGTCGGTGGCGACCTTCTCGCCGGGGCGCACGACGAAGCGGTCGCCGACGACGAGGTCGCCGACCGGGACGCGCTCCTCGCTGCCGTCGGCGGTGAGGCGGGCGGCGTCCTTGGCGCCGAGCGCCAGCAGCGCCTTGAGGGCAGCGCCGCTGCTCCGCTTCGCCCGCGCCTCGAGGTAGCGGCCGGTCAGCAGGAACGCCGTGAGCGCCGCACCGACCTCGAGGTAGAGCTCCGGCGTGGTGCCGTGCGAGCCGACCCGCAGCTCGAACGGCATCCGGAAGCCGGTGTCACCCGCGGAGGTCGTGAGCAGCACGACGATCGAGTAGAGCCAGCTGACCAGCGCGCCCATCGAGACGAGCGTGTCCATCGACGCGGTGCCGAGGCGCGTGTTGGCCCAGGCGACGCGGTGGAACGGCCAGGCACCCCACAGCACGACGGGGGTGGCGAGCTGGAGGGCGACCCACTGCCAGTTGTCGAACTGCAGCGCCGGGACCATCGACACGGCCAGCACCGGCAGCGTGAGCAGCCAGGAGACGGCGAGCCGCCGGAGCAGCGCCCGGGTCGGGTCGACCGGCTCGGACTGCGGCAGCGCGACCGCCTCGGGCGTCGGCAGCACGGCCTTGTAGCCCGCGGCCTCGACCGCCTTGACCAGGTCGTCCGGCGTGACGGCCGCGTCGTCGTACTGCACGGAGGCCTGCTCGGTCGCGTAGTTGACCGTCGCGGTGACGCCGTCCAGCTTGTTGAGCTTGCGCTCGATGCGGTTGGCGCAGGAGGCGCAGGTCATCCCCTGGACGGGGAGGTCGAGGCTGCTCATGAGACCTCCAAGGTGAACGATGCCTGGCGGACGCGCCCGTCGACCTGCAGCTCGAGGAACAGCCGGTAGGTGCCGGGACCGGGCAGCTCCGCCTCGTACGAGGTCGCCGCGCCCTCCTCGGCGGACGGGTGGACGTGCGCGTAGGCGAGGTCGCCGACGCGGAAGGCCACGAGGTGGCCGCGGGCGCCGAGGTACGGCTCGGGCACGACGGGCGCGCCGTCGCGGGTGGCGGTGAACGCGAGCGTGCTGCCGTCCCGGTCGAGCTCGACCTCCAGGTCGTCGACCACGACGGCGGTGGCCGGCGGGGCCAGCGGCAGCATGGTGACGGGGCCGGGTACGGCGACGTCCACGGCCAGGCTGTGCCGGGTGCCGGCCACGGAGAAGTCGGCGACGGCGCGGTAGCTGCCGGGCGCCAGCGTCAGCAGGGTGCTCCAGGTGCCGTCGGGGGCGAGCTCGGGGTGCAGGTGGGCGTACCGCGCCAGGTCGCGGCTGACCAGCACCAGGTGCAGCTGCTTGCCCTGCTCGACGTCGTACTCCGTGATCGGGCCGTCCTCGCCCAGCACGCGGAAGCGGTACGCGGTCGGCTGCAGCGCCGGCAGCGTGGCGTTCGGGACGTCGAGCCGCAGGTCGCCGTCGGACAGGCTGGTGCCGGTGGCGGCTGACGCCGCGCCGTGCTGCTCCCCCGCGTGCTGGTCGCCCTGGTGCTCCTGCTCCGCAGCGGCGGGCGTGGCCTCGGCGACCGCGCTGCCGGTGGCCCGGCCCAGGACCAGCGAGCCGGCGAGCACCGCGGCCAGGCCCAGGCCGAAGCCGGCCAGCCGCACGGGCGCGCTCAGCTCGCGGCCGCCGCCGGTCACGAGGCCACCGCGTAGCCCGCCTCCTCGACGGCGGCCTTCACGGCCTCGTCGGAGACGCCGTCGCCGGTGACCGTGACGGCCCCCGTCTCGAGGACCACGTCGACGCCCTGCACGCCGGCGACCTCGCCCACCTCCTCGGTGACGGACGCGACGCAGTGGCCGCAGGTCATGCCGGTGACGGTGTAGGTGCGCTGCTCCACGGGGATCCTCCAGGGGGGTCGGTTCGTGCACTGGTGACAACCATACCCCCTAGGGGTATGTTCCTGCCATGGCCGACAGCACCTCCGCACCTCCCCGCGGCTACACCGCCAGCAAGGAGCAGCTGCAGAAGCGGCTGGCTCGCGTCGAGGGCCAGGTGCGCGGCATCTCCCGCATGGTCGACGAGGACCGCTACTGCGTCGACGTGCTCACGCAGATCAACGCCGTCCGCGCCGCTCTCGACAAGGTCGCGCTCGGCCTGCTCGACGGCCATGCACGGCACTGCCTGCTCGGGCCCGGCGGCGGGCCGACCGACCCGGAGGAGCAGGTGCAGGAGCTGATGGGCGCCGTGGGGCGGATGCTCAGCCGCTGACCCCCCGACGCGTGAAGTCCCCAGCACCGGGGTGCTGGGGACTTCACGTCGACGTGCGGGAGGTCAGGTGATCTCGAGCAGCTTCTCGCGCACGGCGTAGACCACGGCCTCCATCCGGGAGTGCAGCTGCAGCTTCTCCAGGATGTTGCGGATGTGGTTCTTCACGGTGTTCTCGCTGATGAACAGCTGCTTGGCGATGTCGCGGTTGTTCATGCCCTTGGCGACGAGCTTGAGGACCTCCATCTCGCGGTCGGTGAGCCGCGGGGTGGGGACCTGCTGACGGTCGTCCGTCTTCTTGATCATCGACGCGAACTCGGTGAGCAGCTTGCTCGCCATCGACGGGCTGATCAGGGACTGGCCGCCGTGCACCGCGCGGATCGCCGAGGCGACCTCCTCGATGCTGATCTCCTTGAGCAGGTAGCCCATGGCGCCGGCCTTGATGGCGTCGTAGAGGTCGGCCTCCTCGTCGGAGATCGTCAGCATGATGATCTTCGTGGACGGGACGGTCTCGTGGATGGCGGTGCACGCGTCGATGCCGCCGCGCTTGGGCATCCGCACGTCCATCAGCACGATGTCGGGCAGCGTCTCCGCGGCGGTGGTCACGGCCTCGGCACCGTCGCTGGCCTCGCCGACGACCTCGATGTCCGGCTCCTGCTCCAGGACCATCTGCAGGCCCCGGCGGAACAGCGCGTGGTCGTCCACGACGAGCACGCGGATGGGCTCGACGACCAGGCCTCCGGAGGGCGCTACGGGCCCCGGAGGGGGCAGGTCGGTCATGGGGTGCCTCCCGGCTCGTCGGTCGACGTCCTTCTCGGCGTCGATGTCCCCGCTTGCACGGGGACGTCCCATCCTGGCACGCGCGGCGCGCCGCACGGGCGGTTCGGCCCGTGCGGCGCGGCACGTGAGGAGCGGACGGCCTCAGCCCGCCGCGAGCCGGATCACGCCGTAGTCGTAGCCGTGCCGGCGGTAGACGACGCTCGGCAGCCCGGTCTCCTTGTCGGCGAACAGGTAGAAGTCGTGGCCGACGAGCTCCATCTCGTGCAGCGCGTCCGCCGTCGTCATCGGGACGGCGCTGTGCGTCTTGTCGCGGACGATCAGCGTCTCGGTGTCGTCAGCCCCCTCGACCGGAGGGTCCAGGACCGCCACCGCCTCGTGCGAGGTGCCGCCCGAGGAGCCGCCCGAGGAGCCGTTGCGCGAGACGGGCAGCGGCGGCAGGTCGGCGGGGAGCCCGGCGGTGGCCTCGGCGACGGACGCGGGGGTGTGCCGCCCGTGGTGCACGCGGCGGCGGTCGTGCGCCTTGCGCAGCCGCGCCTCCAGCTTGAGCACCGCGGAGTCGAGCGCGGCGTAGAACTCCGCGGCGCACGCCTCGGCGCGGATCACCGGTCCCTTGCTGTAGCAGGTGATCTCGACGCGCTGGCAGCGCTCGGACTGCCTGGGGTTCTTCTCGTGCATGAGCTCGACGTCTATCCGGATGACCCGCGAGTCCAAGCGTTCGGAGGGGGCGAGCTTGTCCGCGACGTGCTCGCGGAAGTGCTCAGGCACCTCGACGTTCCGGCCTTTGACGACGATGTCCACGCAGGTCCTCCTGGCGATCGGGGATGGGACGTCGAGCGGTCGCCGGAAGGCCCGGCGCTGCTCGTACGACGGCCGCGCGAGGGCGGCTCGTGCTCGGAGGTCACCTCCTCTCCGGCCGGCAGCGCCCCCGAGGGGGCCAGGCGCCGACGCTAACCCGCAGGCGGCGTCCTGGACAGGGGTACGGCCCGTTCGGGTGGTGCGGGCGCGCGAACGCCCGGCAGCGCCCTCCGCACCGTCGCCGCCACCACCGCGCACCCCCGCACGTCGGCGCCCGCGGCCCGCAGCGCCCGGGCGGCCTCCGCGAGGGTCACCCCCGTCGTGACCACGTCGTCCACGAGCAGCACCGGCAGCCCGTCCAGGCGACCGCGGGCACGCAGCGCGCCGTGCAGGTTGGCTGCGCGCTGGAGCGCGTCGAGGCCGGCCTGGTCGGCGGTGCGCCGGGCCTGCACGAGCAGCGGACGGCTGCGCAGCCCTGCCGTGCGGGCGGCGACGGCAGCCAGGCGCCGCGCGTGGTCGTGCCCGCGCTCCCGGACCGCCCGCCGGCTGCTCGGCACGGGGACGAGCACCGCCCGGCGCCGCCGAGCTCCGCGACCGCCCGTCCGAGCGCCCGCCCCAGCGGACGGGTGAGGCCGAGCCGGCCGTGCTCCTTGTGCGCGAGCAGCGCGGCACGGACCGGACCGGCGTACGACGCCGCGGCCACGAGCGGCGGCAGCCCCGGCGGGCACGGGTCGGGGCGGTGCGGGCGCGGGCTGTCGAGCAGCCGGGTGCAGTCCGGGCAGAGGACGTGGCCGGGCAGGGAGCAGCCGGCGCAGGAGCGCGGGAGGACGAGGTCGAGCAGGTCGGCGAGCACCCGGTCACGGTGACCTGCCGCCGGGCGCTGCGGCAGGGGAAGCCGGGGGCTGTGGACGGCGGAGCGGCTCAGCCCGGGTAGGTGGGCGCACCGCCCGGCTGCACCGGGACGAACAGCGTGCCGTTGTCGCGGTACAGCTGCGGCCGCTCGTCGTCGAGGGCGCTGACCACCAGCGGCCGGTCGGGTGCCGCGGCCACCCCGACGGCGTCGCCGGTGAGCCCGGGACGCTGGACGGCGGCAGGGGCGCTCGAGCCGTCGACCGGCACCCGCCACACGACGACCTGGGTCGCCCGTCCGGTCGCGGCGGCGAGCACCACCAGCCCGCTGCCGCTCTCCCAGGCGACGTCGGTGACGTTGGTCAGCGACGGGGCGACCGGGCGCGGGTCCGGGCCGAGGGCGAGCCGCAGCCGGCCGGAGCCGGGGCCGGGCACGACCCGTGCGACGTACAGCCGTCGCCCGACGCCGCTGCCGAACACCATCGCGACGCGGGCGCCGTCGCGCGAGACCCGCAGCGCCGAGAGGGGCCCGGCCTCCGGTGGCCGCTCGTACGTGACGTCGCACGGCGAGGGCCGCGCGGGCGCACCCGGCGCGGGGAGCAGGCAGACGTTCGGTGTCGTGCCGCGCTCGAGCAGCCACAGGCCCTGCTCCCCCGGCCCCCAGGTGAGCGAGCCCAGCGATCGGCGCGAGAACGCCGGGACGCCGAACGGGCCGGCCTGCGGGCCGATCCGGACGGCGTCGCCGGTGGCCGTGCGCGTCAGCAGGCCGAGCGCGCCGCCGTTGGGGCTGACCGCGACCTCGTCCACCGCGAGGGGGCCGACGGTGCTGGCCTCGCTCGGCGGGAGCGAGCCGTCGAGGCTGCGCACCTTGCGGCCCTGGACGTAGTAGAGCGGTGCGCCCGCGGCCACCCCCGACGGGTCGAACTCGCGCCAGTCGTCGCGCGTCTGCACCTCCCCCGCGCCGGGCCACGTCGAAGGGGCGGCCGCCCGCGAGCAGCCGTACGCCGGTGAAGGTCGGCAGCAGCGTCCAGGTGAGCTGCGCAGACAGCCGCTGGCGCTGGCGGGTGTCGAGCCGCTCCAGCTCCGCGGGCAGGTCGACGGTGACGACGCCGTCCGCGACGGTGACGGCGGAGGTGGGCGGGGTCGCGGGCGGGACCGCGGTGGTGACGGCGGCGGTCAGCGGCAGCGTCGGCCCGAGCAGCAGCGCGTTGACCAGCGCGGGCCCGCGCTCGGCGGTGACCGGAAGGAAGACGCGGTCGGGCACCAGCCGTCCGGTCGCGCCGCCGTCGAGGCCGCGCGCCAGGAAGTAGACGTCGTACGGCCGGAAGGAGCGGATGCGGTCCGGGTCGGTGAGGTGCAGGCCGTTCGGGACGGAGGTGAGGCGGTACTGGCCGTCGGGCTGGCGCGCGACGACGTACGGGGCGGGCACCTGCTCGTCGGCCAGCACGAAGGCGCCGGTCGTCTCGATGCGCGCGGTCACGTCGAAGCGGACGCTGAAGGTGAGCGGGTCGCCGTCGTCGTCCGGGACGAAGCGCCGGCTCCGGTAGACCAGCGCGCCCTGCTCGTCGTCCCACTGCGTGCCGGGTGCGAGGAACTGCCGCGCCACGGCGTGGTCGTCGTCGGGGCTCGCCTGCGCGCGCAGGAAGCCGTTCACGACCTCGGCCGGGGACGCCCCCGGCTGCGGGCCGGGCGGGATGACGCGCAGCTCGGCCGGCTCGTCGCGCACGGGCTGCACGTCCCCGGCCGAGCGCACGCCCTCCGGCAGGGACAGCCCGCAGGCGGGCAGCAGCAGGAGCGCGGCGAGCAGGGCGGAGCGCCTCACGACGGCAGCTCCAGCGGGGTGTTCGGGACGGTGCGCCCGGCCTTGCGCGGCAGCGTCATCCGGAACACGGAGCCCTCGCCGGGGACGCCGGCGGCCTGCAGCCAGCCGCCGTGCAGCCGCACGTCCTCCAGCGCGATGGCGAGCCCGAGCCCCGTGCCGCCGGTGGTGCGGGCGCGGGACGGGTCGCCGCGCCAGAAGCGCGTGAACACCATGCCGGCGTGGCCGGGCTGCAGGCCGACGCCGCGGTCGCGGACCGTCACGGTCACCGCGTCGGACGAGGCGACCAGCCGCACCTCGACCGGCCGGCCCTCGCCGTGCTCGACGGCGTTGACGACGAGGTTGCGCAGGACCCGCTCGACGCGCAGCGCCTCCACCTCGGCGACGACCGGCCGGTGCGGGACGACGAGGTCGAGGCGGCTGCCCTTGCGCTCGGCCAGCGGCGCGGCCGCGGCGGCGACCCGGCGCACGAGCGGGCCGAGGTCGACCGGTGAGGCGTCCAGCTCGGCGGCGCCCGCGTCGTACCGGCTGATCTCCAGCAGGTCGACCAGCAGCGCCTCGAAGCGGTCGAGCTCGGCCTGCAGCAGCTCGGCGGAACGGGCCGGCCCGGCGCGGAAGTCCTCCCGCCCGTCGTAGAGCACGTCCGCCGCCATGCGCACCGTGGTGAGCGGGGTGCGCAGCTCGTGCGAGACGTCGGACACGAAGCGGCGCTGCACGCGCGAGAGGTCCTCGAGCTGCTGGATCTGGGCCTGCAGCGCCTCGGCCATCGAGTTGAACGTCGAGCCCAGGCGGGCGATCTCGTCCTCGCCGCGCACGCGCAGCCGCTCGTCGAGCCGGCCGGCCGCGAGCCGCTCGGCGGTGGACGCGGCGGCCCGCACGGGCGCGACGACCTGCCGGGCGACCAGCCCGGTGATGACGCCGAGCAGGGCGACCAGGAGCAGGCCGGCGGCCGCGGCCGTGCGTCGCACCAGTCCGAGGGTCTCCTGCTCGGCGGTCAGCGGGAAGAACTGGAACAGGCGGTACTCCCCCAGCCCCGGCACGGACACCGGCGAGCCGACGACGAGGCCCGGCTCGACGCCCTCGTCGACCGGGACGTCGGCGTAGACGTACGACGTCATCGGCCTGGCGGCCAGGCTCCGGTCGAGCTCGGCGGGCACGTCGCGCACCGCGGCGTCGCCGATCTCCAAGGCGGACCGCGGCGGCGGCACGGTGAGGACCACCGACGACGAGCCGCGGGAGGCGACCGCCTCCACGAGGTCGGCCAGCAGCTCCTCCTGCCGGTCGGGAGCGGTGCCCTCGGTGCCGGCGAGGCGCGCCTCCAGCAGCAGCAGCCCCGAGCGCGCCTCGACGAGCGAGGCGCGGGTCTTGGCCTGCACCAGGCCGCGGCCGACGCTGTCCAGCAGGAGCGAGGCGAACAGCGCGACGACGACGCTCGACACCAGCAGCGTCGTGACGACGACGCGGGTCTGCAGGGAGCGGCGCCACCGCTGCGCGACGACCTCGCCGGCGCCGTTGACGCGCGCCTCGACAGTGCTGAGCGCGCGGCGCCAGGCCGGGTCGAGCGAGACCGCCTCCGGCCGCGGTCGCGTCGCCGGCTCGGCGGGAGGGGCCGGGGTCGTGGTCAGGCGGGTCCTGCCTTGTAGCCGACCCCCCGGACGGTGACGACGACCTGCGGGTGCTCGGGGTCGCGCTCGACCTTGGCGCGCAGCCGCTGCACGTGCACGTTGACCAGCCGGGTGTCGGCGGCGTGCCGGTAGTGCCACACCTGCTCGAGCAGCACCTCGCGGGTGAAGACGGTGTTGGGCTTGCGCGCCAGCGCGACCAGCAGGTCGAACTCCAGCGGCGTCAGCTGCACCTGCTCGCCGCTGCGCACGACCTTGTGGCCGGGCACGTCGATCGTCACGAGGTCGTCCCCCGCGCCGATGGTGAGCAGCTCGGGCTCGGTGTCCTCGCGCTGGCGCAGCCGGGCGCGCAGCCGGGCCACCAGCTCCTTGGGCTTGAACGGCTTCACGACGTAGTCGTCGGCGCCGCTCTCCAGGCCGAGCACGACGTCGAGGGTGTCGCTGCGCGCGGTGAGCATGACGATCGGGACGCCGCTCTCGGCGCGGATCTGCCGGCAGACCTCGATGCCGTCGGTGCCCGGCAGCATCAGGTCCAGCAGCACCAGGTCGGGCTTCTCGCGGCGGAAGGCGCCGAGCGCCGCGTCGCCGTCCGCGACGAACGCGCGGGTCGAGGCCCTCGCCGCGCAGGACGATGCCGAGCATCTCCGCGAGCGCCGGGTCGTCGTCGACGACCAGCACGCGGCCCTTCACGACCAGCCTCCTGCAGTCATGGGCTCATCGTCGCACTCCTGCAGCGGGTCCGACCTGCAGCGACGTGCCAGCATGGAGGCATGAGCGAGCAGGGCGGCTGGACCACCCCCGAGGGATGGGGCCCGCCGGCGCCCGCGACGCCGCCTCCCGGCTACGGGACGGGCGCTGCGCCTGCTCCGGCGTACGGCTGGCGGCCGGACGTGAAGCCGGGCGTCGTGCCGCTGCGGCCCCTCGGGCTCGGGGAGCTGCTCGACGGCGCGGTCGGCGTGCTGCGCCGCTACCCGCGGCCCGCTCTGGGGATGTCCGCCGTGGTCGCCGTGGTCTCCACGGTCGTCAACGTCGTGCTGCTGCTCACCGCGTTCCGCCCCTTCGTCGACGTGGACCAGGCGGCGGCGCTGCAGAGCGGGAACACCGACGCGCTCGAGGCCGCGCTCGGCGGCGCGGCCGTCGGCGGCCTGCTGACGATCGTGCTCGCGCTGCTCTCCGGCGCCGTCCTCACCGGCATCCTCACCGCCGTCGTCGGCAAGGCCGTGCTCGGCCAGCCGCTCACCCTCGGTGAGGCGTGGGCGCAGGTGCGCCCCGTGCTCGGCCGCCTGGTCGGGTGCGCGTTCGTGGTCGCCGGGGCCGCTGCGGTGCCGGTGCTCGCCGGCCTGGTGCTGGGGGTGCTCGTCGTCGCCCTGACCGGCCCGGTGCTGCTGCTCGTCGGGATCCCGCTGGTGCTGGCCGGCACCGCCGCGGGCGTCTACCTCTACGTCCGGCTCTCGCTGGCGCCGTGCGCGCTCGTCCTCGAGCGGACCGGCCTGCGGGAGAGCCTGCGCCGCTCGTGGCTGCTGGTGAAGGGCGACTGGTGGCGGGTGCTCGGCATCTCGCTGCTCACCCTCGTGGTCGCGCAGTTCGTCGCGCTGGTCATCCAGGTGCCGTTCGAGCTGCTCGGCTACGGGTCGCCCGGCGACGTGCTGTCCGGCGCCGGCGCGCTCAGCACCCGCACCCTGATCGCCTCCTCGCTCGGCAGCATCCTCGGCGCGACCCTCGTCTCGCCGTTCACCTCCGGCGTCCGGGCGCTGCTGTACGTCGACCGCCGCATCCGCGCGGAGGGCCTGGACGTGGCGCTGACCGCGGCGGCCGCCGACCAGCGGTGACGGACCTCTCGCGCGAGGCCGCCCGCGACGCGGCCCGCGACGAGCTGTCGCGGCCGGAGTACGACGCCGCGCAGCCGCCGCTGCTGATCCGCCTGGCCGGCCGCGCCGTCCGCGCGCTCCTCGACCTGCTCGACGGCGCCGCGGGGGCGGTGCCCGGCGGGTACGTCGGCCTGCTGGTCCTCGCGCTGCTCGTCGCGCTGCTCGTCGCGGTCGTCCTGGGCCGGGTGCGCCCGGGCGGCGCGGACCGCAGCGGCGGGCGCGTCCCGCTGTTCGCCGGCAGTGAGGTCCTGAGCGCCGCGCAGCACCGGGTGCTGGCCGAGGCCGCCGCCGCGGAGGGCCGCTGGGCGGACGCCGTCCGCGAGCGCCTGCGCGCCGTCGTGCGCGACCTCGAGGCCCGCGGCGTGCTCGACCCGCGGCCCGGCCGCACCGCGGGCGAGGTCGCCCGCGACGCCGGCGTGGCCGTGCCCGCGGTGGCCGACGACCTGCGCCGCGCCGCCGTGCTGTTCGACGAGGTCTGGTACGGCGGCCGCACCGCCGACGCCGCCTCGTACGCCGTGCTCGTCGAGGTCGACCAGCGCGCCGGCAGCAGCCGGCTGGCGGTCACGTGACGACGGCGACCGGGCCGACCGTCGGCACCAGCGTCCGCAGCGCCCGCGGCCCGGTGCTCGTCGTCGCGGCGCTCGTCGTCGTCTCCGTCGTCACCGCGCTGCTCAGCGCGTCCGGGGAGGGCGGTCGGCTCGACCCCTCGTCCTTCACGCCCGCCGGCTCCCGCGCGGTCGCCGAGCTGCTGCGCGACCAGGGCGTGCAGGTCGACCGGGTCGACACGCTGGCGGCCGTCGCCGCGGCCGACCGCACCGACACCACCGTCGTCGTGCCGTTCCCGCAGGGCCTGGCCCGCAGCGAGGTCGAGCTGCTCGGCCGGCTCGCCTCCCCGCTGGTCGTGATCGGCGCGCAGCAGCCGGTGCTGGACGTCCTCGAGGCGCCGGTGGAGGCGGGCCGCGAGGCGACGGTGGAGCGGCGGCAGCCGGCCTGCCGCCTGCCCGCCGCCGAGCGCGCGGGCGACGCCGACCTCGGCGGGCCGACGTACGAGGCGCAGGGCACGCAGGCGGTCGGCTGCTACTCCACCCGCGGCCGGGCGACGCTGCTCGTCGTGCCGTCGGAGGGGCTGACGCTGCTCGGCGACGGACGCCCGCTGACCAACGAGCGGCTGGACGACCGCGGCAACGCCGCCCTCGCGCTCGGCCTGCTCGGCCGGACGAACCGCGTCGTGTGGCTGATCCCGAAGCCGGGCCGGGCGGTGCCTGCCGGCGAGCAGCCGCCGCTCGGCTCGCTGGTCGCCGACGAGCTGAAGAAGGGCGCGCTCTGGCTGCTCGTCGTGGTCGCGGTGCTCGCCCTCTGGCGCGCCCGCCGGCTCGGCCGCGTGGTCGAGGAGCCGCTGCCGGTGGTGGTCCGCGCCGCCGAGGCCGTGGAGGGGCGCAGCCGCCTCTACCGCGCCGCCGGTGCCCGCGGGTCCGCCGCCGAGGCGCTGCAGATCGCGACGCGGGAGCGGGTCGCGCGCCGGGTCGGGATGCCGGCGACGGCCGACCGCGCGGGGCTCGTCGCGCGGGTGGCCGAGCGGCTCCGTCGCGAGCCGGCCGCCGTGGACGCCCTTCTGTACGGTGACCCTCCAGCCGACGACCCCGCGCTCGTGCGGCTCGCGGACGACCTGCGCACGCTCGAGCAGACCCTGACCCAGGAGGTGGCCGGCCCGTGACGGCACCCGGTGGACCGTCCCCCGACCGCCCGACCCGCCGCCGCGCCGCGACGTCTGCGCCGCCCACGACGCGTGCCACCTCGACGAGGACGCGGGCTCCCCGCCGGACCTCCGGTGGGGTCGACGGCGAGGCCGCGCGCGCCGCGCTGGTCGCCCTGCGCGCCGAGGTCGGCAAGGCCGTCATCGGCCAGGACGCCGCCGTCACGGGCCTCGTCATCGCGCTGCTGTGCCGCGGCCACGTGCTGCTCGAGGGCGTGCCCGGCGTCGCCAAGACGCTGCTCGTCCGCGCCGTCGCCGCCTCGCTGGCGCTCGACACCAAGCGCGTGCAGTTCACCCCCGACCTCATGCCGGGCGACATCACCGGCTCGCTGGTCTACGCCTCCGGGCGCTTCGACTTCCGCGAGGGCCCGGTCTTCACGAACCTGCTGCTGGCCGACGAGATCAACCGCACGCCGCCCAAGACGCAGGCCTCCCTGCTCGAGGCGATGGAGGAGCGGCAGGTCACCGTCGAGGGCACGCCCCGGCCGCTGCCCGACCCGTTCGTCGTGTGCGCGACGCAGAACCCCGTGGAGTACGAGGGCACCTACCCGCTGCCCGAGGCGCAGCTGGACCGCTTCCTGCTCAAGCTCACCGTCGGCCTGCCCTCGCGCGAGGACGAGGTCAAGGTGCTGGCCGCGCACGACGGCGGCTTCGACCCGCGCGACCTGTCCGCGCTCTCGCCCGTCGCCGGCGCCGCCGAGCTGGCCGCGGGGCGGGCGGCGGTCCGCGCCGTCAGCGTCTCCCCCGAGGTGCTCGGCTACGTCGTCGACGTGTGCCGGGCGACGCGCACCTCGCCGTCGCTCTCGCTCGGCGTCTCCCCGCGCGGTGCGACTGCCCTGCTCGCGGCCGCCAAGGCCTGGGCCTGGCTGTCCGGCCGCGACTACCTCACGCCGGACGACGTGAAGGCGCTCGCCCGCCCGACGCTGCGCCACCGGGTCAGCGTGCGGCCCGAGGCCGAGCTCGAGGGCGTCACCGGCGACGGCGTGCTGGACGGCGTGCTGTCCTCGGTGCCCGTCCCGCGGTAGTGGCGCTCACCGGCCGCGCCGTCCTGCTCGCCCTGCTGGGCCTGCTGCCGGTCCTGGCCGCGCCGTCGTACGGGACGGTCCTCGTCGTGCTGCTCCTCGTGGCCGCCGTCTGCGTCGGCGATGCCCTTGCCGCGCAGCCGGTCTCGTCGCTGCGCCTGGTCCGGAGCGGCCCCGTCGCGTGCCGGCTCGGCGCGCAGGTCGAGGTCGACCTCGCGGTCACCAACCCCGGTCCGCGGCGGCTGCGCGGCGTGCTGCGCGACGCCTGGGTGCCCTCCGCCGGCGCCTCCCCGCGCACGCACGCGCTCGACGTGCCGGCCGGTGAGCGGCGCGTGCTCACGACGGTCCTGGTGCCGACCCGCCGCGGCGACCGCCTCCCCGACCGGATCACGGTCCGCTCCGTCGGGCCGCTGGGCGTCGCGGCGCGGCAGGGGCGGCACGAGGTGCCGTGGCGGGTGCGCGTGCAGCCGCCGTTCGCCTCCCGCCGCTTCCTGCCCGAGCGCCTCGCCCGGCTGCGCCAGCTCGACGGTGCGGTCGCGGTGCGCGTCCGCGGCCAGGGCACGGAGTTCGACACGCTGCGGGAGTACGTCGAGGGCGACGACGTGCGCTCGATCGACTGGCGCGCGACGGCCCGCGGCCAGGACGTCGTGGTGCGGACCTGGCGCCCGGAGCGGGACCGCACCCTGCTGCTGGTCGTCGACACCTCCCGCACCTCGGCCGGCCGCGTGGGCGACGTGCCCCGCCTGGACGCCGCGCTCGACGCCGCTCTGCTGCTCTGCGCGCTGGCCTCCCGCGCCGGCGACCGGGTCGACCTGCTCGCGTTCGACCGCGAGCCGCGCGCAGCCGTCGAGGGCGTCGGCGGCACCGAGCTGCTGCCCCGGATGGTCGACGCCATGGCCGGTCTCGAGCCGGCGCTGGTCGAGAGCGACGGCCGCCGCCTGGTCGGCGAGGTGCTGCGCCGCGCCCGCCGCCGGTCCCTCGTCGTGCTGTTCACCTCGCTGGACACCGCTCCCCTGGAGCAGGGCCTGCTGCCGCTGCTGCCGTCGCTCACGTCGCGGCACACCGTGCTGCTCGCCGCCGTGGCCGACCCGCGGGTGGAGGAGATGGCGGCCGGAACGGGCTCGGTGGAGGCGGCGTACGACCGGGCGTCCGCGGAGCGGGCGCGCACGGAACGGCGGCGGCTCACCGCGCTGCTGCGCCGGCGAGGGGTCGAGGTGGTCGACGCGCCGCCGGAGTCGTTCGCGCCGGCGGTGTCGGACGCCTACCTGTCGCTCAAGGCCGCCGGGCGGCTGTGAGGCGGCGGTGACGGACGCGCAGCGGCTGCTGCTCGAGCGGGTCGCCGCCGACGCCTGGCCGGCGCTCGACGAGGAGGTGGTCGGCGGCTGGCGGCTGCGCGCCTCGGCCGGCGTGACCCGCCGCGCGAACTCCGCGCTGCCGCTGTCGGACGCGCTGCCGGTGGAGGCCGTCGTGGACTTCTACCGCGCGCGCGGACTTCCCCCGGTGGTGCAGGTGAGCGACCCGCGCACCGATGCCGCCCTCGCCGCGCTCGGCTGGTCGGCCGACGTCGAGGTGGACGTGCTGACCGGTCCCGTCCCGGCCGGCGACACCGCGGCCGCGGTGCTCGACGAGCCGGACGGGCCGTGGCTGGACACCTGGTGGCAGGTCGACGGTCGCGGCGGTCCGGCCGAGCTCGACGTCGCGCGCCGCATGCTCGCCCGCATCCACGCACCGGCCGGCTACGTCTGCGTGGTGCAGGACGGCACCGCCGTCGCCGTCGGCCGCGGGGTCGTGCAGGAGGGCTGGCTCGGCGTCTTCTCGATGGGCGTCCTGCCGGGGCACCGCCGCCGCGGGCTCGGCCGCGCGGTGCTGCACGCGCTCGGCCGGTGGGGAGCCGCGCACGGAGCGGAGAGCGCCTACCTGCAGGTGTTCCGCGGCAACGACACCGCCCGCGCCCTCTACGCCGGGGAGGGGTTCGCGCCCGCGCACCGCTACCACTACCGGTCGCTTCCGTAGGGTGCCCGGATGGCCGACCTGCTCCCGTCCACCGCCCGCAGCCTGCTCGCCCGCACCGCCCGCGCCCAGCGCGAGAGCCGCGTCCCCTCGCTGCTGACCGGCGTCGTCCGCGACGGCGGCCTGGTGTGGTCCTGCGCCCGCGGCGCCGTCGAGGAGCCGCACGCCGACGTGCAGTACCGCCTCGGCTCGATCACCAAGACGGTCACCGCCGTCGCCGTGATGCGGCTGCGCGACGAGGGCCTGCTCGCCCTGGACGACCGGGTCGAGCAGCACCTGCCCGGCGTCGCCGGCGGCGACCGCACCATCGGCCAGCTGCTCGCGCACACCGCGGGCCTGCGGTCGGAGAGCCCGGGCCAGTGGTGGGAGCGCGTCGAGGGCGGGCCGTTCGACGAGCTCGGCATGACGCCCGACGACGTGCGGCACCCGGCCGGCCGGCGCTTCCACTACTCCAACGTCGGCTACGGCCTGCTCGGCGAGGTGGTCGCACGGCTGCGCGGGCGGGCGTGGGAGGAGGTCGTGCGCGACGAGGTGCTGCTGCCCCTCGGCATGACCCGCACGACGCCCCGCCCGGACGGCCGCGCCGCCAGGGGCTTCGCGGTGCACCCGTGGGCCGACGTGCTGCTGCCCGAGCCGGAGGAGGACGGCGGCGCGATGGCCCCGGCCGGGCAGCTGTGGGCGACGCTGACCGACCTCGCGCGCTTCGCCGCCTTCCTGCTGGGCGACACGGCCGGCGTGCTCGACCCCGCGACGCTCGAGGAGATGGCGCTCCCGTCCGGCGTCGACCCGAGCGCCAAGGGCTGGTCGGCGTACGGCCTGGGGCTGGGGGTGGCCCGGCACGGGGAGGCCACCCTCGTCGGGCACGGCGGCTCGATGCCGGGCTTCCTCGCCAGCGTCTTCGTCGAGCGCGAGCAGGACCTCGGCACGGTCGTGCTGTGCAACGCGACCAGCGGCCTGGACGGCACGCTCGTCGGCGACCTGCACGCCCTGGTGCGCGAGGCCGAGCCGGTCGTCGGCGGCACCTGGTCGGCGGGAGCGGTGGACGAGACGGCGATGGAGCTGATCGGCACCTGGTACTGGGGCACGTACTCGTACGGCCTGCGGCTGCGCGCCGACGGCCTGCTCGACCTGCTCGGCCTGCTCGGGGCGGGCCGCGCGTCGCGCTTCCGCGCGGTCGGCGACGGCAGCTGGGTCGGCCTCGACGGCTACCACGCCGGCGAGGTGCTGACGCCCGTGCGCGATGGCAAGGGGCGCCTCGTCGCGCTCGACCTCGGGACGTTCGTGTTCAGCCGCTCGCCGTACGACCCGGCCGCGCCGCAGCCGGGCGGCGTGCACCCGGACGGCTGGGGGCCTCACCAGGCGGCGGGCGCGTAGTCCTTGAGGAAGACGCCGAACAGGTCCTCGCCGGCCTCGCCGCGCACCACCGGGTCGTAGACGCGGGCGGCCCCGTCGACCAGGTCGAGCGGCGCGTGGAAGCCCTCGTCCGCGAGGCGCGCCTTGGTCGGGTGCGGCCGCTCGTCGGTGATCCAGCCGGTGTCGACGCTGGTCATGAGGATGCCGTCGGTCTCGAACATCTCGCGGGCGCTGGTGCGCGTGAGCATGTTCAGCGCGGCCTTGGCCATGTTGGTGTGCGGGTGGCCCGGGCCCTTGTAGCCGCGGCCGAACTGCCCCTCCATCGCGCTGACGTTCACGACGTACGTGCGCCGCGCCGGTGACGCGGCGAGCGCCGGCCGCAGCCGGCTGACGAGCACGAACGGCGCGGTCACGTTGCAGAGCTGGACCTCGAGCATCTCCAGGGTGTCGACCTCGTGCACCTGCTGGGTCCAGCTGTTCACGGCGTCGAGATCAGGCACGAGACCGCCTGCGTCGATGGCGGTTCCCGCCGTGACGCGGTCCAGCGACGCCGAGCCGCTGGTCAGCGCGAGGGTGGTCAGGCTGTGCGCGTCGAAGGAGTGCTGCTCGGTCGCGGCGCCGACCAGCGGGACCGGCCCGTGGCCCAGTTCGAGCACCTGCGGCAGCGGACCGGACGGGAGCGGCACCGACTCGGCGGCGGCCAGCTGGGCGTAGGAGCCGGCGGTGCGGCGCACCGTCTGCGCGGCGTTGTTCACGAGCACGTCGAGCGGGCCCCTGGCGGCGACGCTGTCGGCGAGCGCGACGACCTGCGCCGGGTCGCGCAGGTCGATGCCCACGACAGTCAGGCGGTGCAGCCAGTCGGCGCTGTCCGGCATCGCGGTGAAGCGGCGCACCGCGTCGTGCGGGAAGCGCGTCGTGAGGGTGAGCTCCGCGCCGTCGCGCAGGAGCCGCAGCGCGATGTACATGCCGATCTTCGCGCGGCCGCCGGTGAGCAGCGCGCGGCGCCCGTGCAGGTCGGTGCGGGCCTCGCGCTTGCTGTGGTTCAGCTCGGCACAGGTCGGACAGAGCTGGTGGTAGAAGGCGTCGACCTCGCGGTAGCGCTGCTTGCACACGTAGCAGGACCGCGCGTTGAGGAGCGTCCCGACGACCTTCGCGCCGGTGGCCTCGCCGATCGGCAGGCCGCGCGTCTCGTCGTCGATGCGTCCCGGCGCGGCCGTCGCGGTCGACGCGGTCACGGCGTTGTCGTTGGCGAGCACCGCCTCGCGCGCCTCGCGGCGGCGGCGGACCTTCACGCTCTTGTAGACGCCCGCGGTGGCCTCGCGGAGGCGGACCGCGTCCGGGTGGTCGGTCGGCAGGTCGTCGAGCTCCTGGAGGACCGCGAGCGCCGTGGCCAGGCGGTCGGGGTCGATGCCGGAGCTGCTCATGGGGTGCCGCGTCTGCCGTTCTCGGTGGCCGGATGTCCCCGTCCACGATAGGCGCGCCGGTCTGGTGCGGGCCGTGCTCCGGGCCGGACCCGCGGCGAAGTCCGACCGTTCGTACTAGGCGGCCGCCGGCCGCACGTCGCCGCGCAGGTCGCCCACCAGGTCGCCGGTGGTGCCGGCACGGTGCGCGCGCCGGCCGGGGCCGAAGACGTAGGCGAGGAACAGCCCCTCGGCCACGACCCCGATGCCGACGCGGGCCCAGGTGGGCAGCGGCGACGGCGTCACGAACGCCTCGATCACGCCGGACACCAGCAGCACCAGGGCGAGCCCCAGCGCACCGGCGACGAGCGAGCGGCCCTCCTCGGCGAGAGCCCGGGAGCGGGTGCGGCCGCCGGGGTCGACGACGGTCCAGCCGAGCTTGAGCCCGAGGCCGCACGCGACGAACACGGCGGTCAGCTCGAGCAGCCCGTGCGGGAGGATCAGCCCGAAGAACAGGCCGGTCCGGTCGTTGGCGGCCATCAACCCGCCGGCGATCCCGACGTTGAGCGCATTGCTGAACAGCACGTAGAGCACGGGGATCCCGAGCAGCACCCCGAACAGGATCGACTGCGCGGCGACGTAGGCGTTGTTGGTGAACACCCGCGCCGCGAAGTCCTGCGCCGGTGCCGAGCTGTAGTAGTCCTCGAAGTCCTCCTCCACCAGCTGCTTCACGACCTCCGGCGGAGCGACCGCGAGCTGCGCCTCGGGGCTGGTCGCGATCCAGGTGCCGTACGCGACCGCGATGACGAGGAAGGCCGCGGTGGCGCCGAGCCACCACCACCGGGTGCGGTAGCAGATGGCCGGGAAGTCCCGGCGCAGGAAGCGGACGACGTCGCTCCACGACGCACGGCGGCCGCCGGCCACGACGCCGCGGGCGCGGGCCACGAGCGAGGACAGCCGACCGACGAGCGCCGGGTCGCGGCCGATGCTCTGCACGACCGACAGGTGCGTGGCGACGCGCTGGTAGAGGTCGACGAGCTCGTCGACCTCGCTCCCCGACAGCGAGCGGGGTCGGGACCCCTTGCGCAGCAAGTCCTCCAGCCGCGCCCACTCGCCGCGGTGAGCGGCGACGTACGCGTCGAGGTCCACGAGGGCAGACTAGGTGCGCGGGCCGCACGGGGCCGCTCGAGGAGGTCCGGTGTCCCAGCTGGTGACGGGCGAGGCCGTCGCGCTCGACCTGCAGCCGGCCGCGCTGCCGTCGCGCCTGGTGGCCGCGGCCGTCGACGCCCTGGGCCAGGCGGTCGTCCTGCTCGTCGCCGGCGGCCTCGCGACCGCAGCCTCCCTCGAGCTCAGCGACGCGGCCGGGCAGGCGCTCGGGATCGTGCTGCTGGTGCTCGTGCTGATCGTCTACCCGGTGACGTTCGAGACGCTGCTGCGCGGCCGCACCCCCGGTAAGGCCGCCATGGGCCTGCGGGTGGTGCGCGACGACGGCGGTCCCGTCGGTTTCCGGCAGTCGCTCGCGCGCGGCCTGGCCGGCGCGTTCCTGGAGCGCCCGGGCATCTCGCTGTTCTTCGCCGGCGTCCTCACCTCCCTGCTCAACCCGCAGGGAAAGCGGCTCGGCGACCTGCTCGCCGGCACGGTCGTCGTGCGCGAGCGCGTCGCCGTGCGCGGCGGGACGGTCGCGCAGATGCCGCCGGCGCTGGCCGGCTGGGCGGCGCAGCTCGACCTGTCCGGGCTCGGCACCGACCTCGCGCTGTCGGTGCGGCAGTTCGTGTCGCGCGCCGACGAGCTGACGCCTGCGGCGCGGGAGGAGCTCGGCGGACGGCTGGTCGGCGCGATGACCGCGGCGGTCGGTCCGGCCCCTGAGGGCACGCCCGGCTGGGCCGTGCTGTCCGCGGTGCTCGCCGAGCGCCGGCGGCGCGCGGAGCTGCGCCTGGCCCCTCGACCGCAGGCGGCACCACCCCCGGCCGTCGCTCCCGCTCCCCCGTCGCCCCCGCAGGAGCCGCCGGCAGCGGGTGGGTTCGTCGCACCCTTCTAGCGGCGCAGAGTGCCTGCTGCCTCGAGGAACCCGCGGTAGTCGGCCACGATCGCCGGGTCCAGCCGCAGGTCGTTGTGGTAGGTCGCGGGGTACTCCCGGTTGTCCGCGCCTTCGAGCCGCGGCGACTGCGCGTAGGTCGGGCCGGCGAAGGCCGGATCGCCCGCGCCGCTGCCGTCGTAGACCGTCATCCACCGCGCCGGGCCGTACGTCTCGCCCGCGGCGTTGAGCCGCTCCAGCCACGGCGTCGCCGCCGCGATCTCGTCGCAGGACACGACGTTGCCCTCCGAGCCCGGCGGGCAGAACGACGTCCCGTGGTTGGCGCCGGCGATGCCGACGAAGGCCACCAGGTCCCTGCGCAGCTCGGGGTGCACGCGCAGCACCTCGCGGGCCAGCGTCACACCGAGCGAGTGCCCGACGAGCATGAAGCGCGAGCTGCCGGTGTACCTCCGCACCGTGCGCAGGAAGGCGTAGAGGTCCGCGACGTTGACGTCGTCCTCGGTGACGTAGGTGGTGGCGTCCTTGCCCATCGCGCTGTGCTCGGCGTCGCGCTCCGGGTTCGTGCGGGTCAGCGCCGTGCCGTTGCTGCCGCCGAGCCCGTTGTACGACAGCGCCCACAGCTCCTGGTCCGACCAGCCGGCCGCCCGGAAGTCGTCGCGGACGGGGTACCAGTCGGCGGCGTCGACGTTGTTGCCGTGCACGAAGACGACCGGCACGTGCCGGAGCGGCGCGCCCTTGCGCACGCCGCCGAAGCCGCCGACGCGCCAACCCCACTCGGCGTCCACGACGGCGGGCACGTCCGGCGCGAAGTGCACCGCCGCAGGCCCTTGCGGGCGCGTGCGCGGCCGGCTTGTCGTCCGCGACCGCCGTGCCGGCCAGCAGGCCGACCAGGGCGAGCGCGAGGCCGAGCCGTCTCACGGCAGCACCCGGTCGGCGAGCTGCGCGCGGATCGCCTTCTTGTCGTACTTCCCGACGCTGGTCTTGGGGACCTCGTCCACGACGACCAGCGCGTCCGGCAGCCACCACTTCGCGACCCGGCCGGTGAGGAAGGCGTGCAGCTCGTCGAGCTCCAGCGACGCGTCGTCGCACAGGGCCACCACCACCGCCGGCCGCTCGTCCCACCGCTGCGACGGGATCCCGACGACGGCTGCCTCGCGCACCGCGGGGTGCGCCAGCACGGCGCCCTCCAGCTCCACCGAGCTGATCCACTCGCCGCCGGACTTCACGAGGTCCTTGCTGCGGTCGACGATCCGGAAGTAGCCGTCGCGCTCCATGGTGGCCATGTCGCCGGTGCGCAGCCACCCGTCGCGGAACTTGTCGGCGCCGCCGCCCCAGTAGTCGGTGCACACCCAGGGGCCGCGGCACTCCAGCTCGCCGACGCTCTCGCCGTCCCACGGCAGCTCCTGGCCGTCCTCGCCGACGATGCGCGCCTCGAGCCCGGCGAACACCGTGCCGGTCATCGCCCGCACGGCCCTCAGCTCCTCGGCGCCCAGGCCGCGGTGCCGGCGACGCGGGCGGGAAGCGGCGGCGACCGGTGAGGTCTCGGTCATCCCCCAGATCTGCAGGATCTCGATGCCGAGCGCGTCGTAGGCCTCCAGCAGCGCGGGCGGCGTCGCCGAGCCGCCGACGCCCAGGACGCGCAGCGACGACAGGTCGGCCGTCCCGGCCTGCGCGATCGGCAGCAGCCCGGTCCAGATGGTCGGCACGCCCGCCGCCCAGGTCACCCGCTCGGTCTCGATGACGCGCGCCAGGTTGGCCGGCGAGGTGTCCGCGCCGGCGAGGACGAGGTCGGCGCCGGTGAAGGGCGCGGCGTACGGCAGCCCCCAGCCGCAGGCGTGGAACAGCGGCACCACCGGTAGCACGCGCTCGGCCTCGGACAGCGCGAGCGCGTCGACCATGCAGGCGGCCATGGCGTGCAGGTAGGTCGAGCGGTGGCTGTAGACGACGGCCTTGGGCATGCCGGTGGTGCCCGAGGTGTGGCACATCCCGCAGGCGTCGTCCTCGGCGAGCTCCGGCAGCGCGTCCAGCGCGGTCGGCGCCGCCTCGGCAAGAAGCCCCTCGCCGTCGAGGATCCCGGGGATGCCGGCGGCCTCGCCCTTGCCGAGCCGGACCCACGTGCGCACCGACGGCATCCGGTCCACGAGGGGCCCGAGGCGGCCGACGAGGTCGTCGTCGACGAACAGCACCGTGTCGCCGGCGTCCGCGACCACGTGCTCCAGCTGGTCGTCGTGCAGGCGGATGTTCACCATGTGCAGCACGGCCCCCGCGAGAGGCACGGCGTAGTAGAGCTCGACGTGCCGGCTGCTGTTGTTGGCGAAGGTCGCCACCCGGTCGCCCGGCTGCACGCCGAGGTCGCGCAGCACCGTCACCAGGCGCAGCACCCGCTCGGCCAGCTCGCCGTACGTCGTGCGCGTCGAGCCGCCGGGCAGCGCGTCGACGACCTCCGCGTCGGCGTGCACGGTCCGCAGCCGGTCGAAGATCGCCCGCACCGTCAGCGGCTGGGCGCCCATCAGCCCCTTCACGGGAGCACCTCCTCGGGCAGGCCCAGCCCGAGGACGAGCAGCGCGCTGTCGCGCGGCACGCGCGGGTCGAGCCCGGTCAGCTCCTTCACGCGGCCGAGCCGGTAGCCGACGGTGTTCGGGTGCACGTGCTCGCGCCGGGCCGTCTCCGGCACGGAGCCGGTGGACAGGTAGACGCGCAGCGTGCCCACGATCGCGCTGCCGGGGTCGCGGGCGGCGAGCACGTCCGCGACGCGGCGGCGCAGCGCGTCGGCCACCCGCTCGTTGCCGAGCAGCAGCTGCTCGACGAGCAGGTCGTCCGGCCCGTACGCCCCCTCGGTGCGGCCCTCGGCCAGCGCCGTGACGAGGAGCTGCTCGACCGACCGCACCTCCTCCAGCAGGTCGACGCCGCAGGAGGCGGGACGTCCCCACGCGGCGAGCACGCCGGAGCGAGCGGGCGGGGCGTCGAGCCGGTGCGGCACGAGCAGCAGCACGCGCTCCCCCCGGTGGCCGCCGAGCGTGCCGGTGGGGGCGGCGGCGAGCAGCGCGTCGATGCCGGCCGCGACACCGGCGCCGGCCAGCAGCACGGGGACGTAGAACGGGGCCAGCAGCGTCGAGAAGCGCAGCGAGACCGCGGCGACCTCCCCGGGCGTCGTCGCGGTCAGCAGCGCCTCGACCAGCTCGCGGCGCCGCGCGTCCAGGTCGCGCAGCCGGTCGTGGCTGGCGGCGAGGTAGGCGCGGGCCATGGCGCTGGAGGTGCGGTCGACGACGTCGATCCACCGCGCGCCGAGGTCCGCGAGCAGCAGCTCCTCGCCGGGGGGCACGGCGGCGCACAGCGCGGTCCACGCCTCACGGCCACCGACGCGGAAGGCGTGCAGCACGGACTCGAGCGGCAGCCCGAGGCGCAGCCGCTCGCGGCCGCTGTCCTCGAAGACGCGCAGCTCGTCACCGGTGAGGGCGCGCTCGCTGACGACGCAGTCGAGGAAGGTCGTCACGAGGCGGCGGGACGTGGGCAGGACCACCGCGGCCATCTCGCCGTCGCTCATCGCGGCGTACTCGGGGATGTCCTGCCGGTAGGCCTCGCCCATGCGGGCGGCGAGCGCGTCGACGTCGGCCAGCACCCGCTCCGCCAGCGCCGCGACGCCGCCCGAGGGGACGGCGCGCAGTGCTGCCCGGTCGGACCGCGTCACCGGGTGCGGCCGAGCCAGTCGAGCAGCACCTTCTCGACGTGCTCGGGCTGGTCGGTCATGAGGACGTGGTTGGCGTCCGGGACCATCACCAGCTCGGCGCCCGGGATGCGCTCGGCGAGGATGCGCCCGTTGTCCGGCGGGACCAGCGCATCGCCGTCGCCGTGCAGCGACCAGCGTCGGGACGGTCACGCCGGGCAGGTCGTCGTACCGCGACCACGGCAGCGTGCCCTGCACCTGCGCGGTGTAGCCGGCCAGCGAGCAGGCCAGCGGGAAGCGGACGGCCCAGTCCTCCTCGATCCGCTCCCGCGGCGTCGCCGGCGCGTAGTTGTAGGGGATCGACGCCTCCGCCGCCTCCTGCGGGGTCATGTCCGCGCGCCCGCTCGTGACCAGCTTGAGCGCCTCCGGGTTGAGCACGGCGTGCGCGATCCCCGGGTGGGTGGCGACCAGGCACAGCGACGTGACCCGCTCCGGCGCGGCGATCGCGATCTCCTGGGCCATCAGCCCGCCCATGCTGATGCCGACGACGTGGGCGCGGTCCACGCCGGCCTCGTCCAGCACCGCGAGGCAGTCCGCCGCCATCGTGGGGACGGTGTACGGCGCGCCGGGGACGTCACCGGTCAGGCCGGCGCCGCGGTTGTCGACGCGGAGGACGCGGTAGCGCTCGGCGAGGCCGGGCACCAGCCGGAACCACATCGCGGCCGGGTAGGCCAGGCCCATCACGAGCAGGACGGCGGGCCGGTCGTCGGCGCCGTCGCTGGACCAGGCGATCGAGGCTCCGTCGGGACGCTCAACGGTCGGCACGGCTGCTGCCCTTCTGCGCGGGGATGGTCTGGCGGGCGGCGAGCGCCTGCCCGGTGGCGGCCTGCAGCACCTTGCCGATGCCGAGGTGCGTGGCGAGGGTCTCGTCGTCGAGCTCGTCGACGGGCGAGGAGTGCACGACGGTGCCGGTCTGCAGGAGGTGCGCGGTGTCGACGAGGGACAGGCCGAAGGCGATGTTCTGCTCGACGAGCACCATCGTGACGCCGGTCTCGGCGACCGTCTGCAGCACCTCGTTCAGCTCGAGCTGGGCGACCGGGGACAGCCCCGCGCTCGGCTCGTCGACCAGGATCAGCGACGGCTCGTTGACCAGCGCGCGGCCGACCGACAGCGACGCCTGCTGGCCGCCGGACATGGTGCCGGCGAGCTGGGTGCGCCGGTCGCGCAGCACCGGGAAGCGCGAGAACACGCTCTCCAGCGCGGCGGCGTAGCGGCCCTTGTCCTTGCGCCGCAGGGTGTACGCGCCGAGGCGGAGGTTCTCCTCGACGGTGAGCTGCGGGAAGACCTGACGGCCCTGCGGGACGTGGCCCATGCCGAGCGCGACGCGCTTCTCCGGTGACAGGCCGGTGATGTCCTGCCCGTCGAGCAGGATGCGCCCGCTGCGCGCGGGGACCGCGCCGGCGATCGTCTTCATGGTGACGCTCTTGCCGGCGCCGTTGAGGCCGAAGACGCCGGCGATGCTCCCGCGCGGGACCTCGAAGGAGATGCCGTGCAGGACGGTCGTCGCGCCGAACCCGGCGGTCACGTCCTCGACGACGAGCAGGGGCTCGGTCATGTGAGGGCTCCTTCGCGCACGGCGCGGCGGCGGGTGGGGGCAGTGCCCAGGTAGGCGGTCACGACGTCCGGCCGCTGGACGACCTCGACCGGCTCCCCGTCGGCGATGACCTTCCCGGCGGCCATGACGTAGAGCTCGTCGGCGACGCCGAGCACCAGCGGGACGTTGTGCTCGATCAGCAGGACGGTGCGGTGCAGGCGGTCCCGCACGTCGAGCAGCGTCGCGGCGAGGTCCTCCGCGGCCGCCGGGCTCATGCCGGCGCTCGGCTCGTCGAGCATGACCAGCTCGGGCGAGGTGACCAGCGCGCAGCCGATCTCGACGATGCGCTGCTGCCCGTGCGAGAGCCGCCCGACCTGGGTGTCGCGGAAGCGCTGGAAGCCCAGCCCCTCGAGCACCTCGTCGGCGCGGGCCCGCACGTCGCGCTCGTACCAGCGGGCCGGTCCGACCATCGTCAGCGCCGACAGCACGCCGTACGGCGCAGCCAGGTGCTGGGCGATCAGCAGGTTCTCGTAGACCGACTGGCCCTTGGCCAGGCCGATCAGCTGGAAGGTGCGGCTCATGCCGAGCGCCGTCCGGGCGTGCGTCGGCAGGTCGGAGACGTCCACGCCGAGCAGCTCGACGCGACCGGCGTCCGGGCGCAGCGCGCCGGTGACGGCGTTGAACATCGTCGTCTTGCCGGCGCCGTTCGGGCCCATGAGGCCGACGATCGTGCCCCGGTCGACGCGCAGGTCGGCGCTGTCGACGGCCTGCAGGCCGCCGAAGCGGACGCTGACGCCGGTCGCCTGCAGCACCGGCACCCCCGGTCGCACGCGGGGCAGCGGCGGCATGCCGGCCGGCCGGGTCAGCGCGGGCAGCGACGGGCGGGTCGGCGGCAGCGGCGGCTCCCCGCCCTTCCTGCGGGCCCGCTTGACCCGCGCCTCCTCGACGGCGCCGGCGAAGCCGCCGGGGTGCCGGGCGAGGGTGTACATCAGCAGCGCGGCGTTGAGCACCAGGTCGAGCCCGCGGATGCCGCTGCCGAACAACGCGACCAGCGCGTCGGGCAGCAGCGTCGCGAAGATCGCGGCGGTGACGACGCCCCAGCGGCTGCCGAGCCCGCCGATGACGACGATGACGACGAGCAGCAGCGAGCGCGCGTAGTCGAACGTCGACGCCGTGACCGTGCCGTACGCCGTGCCGATGATGGCGCCGGCGATCCCCGCGATGGCGCCGGACAGCGTGAAGGCGATCAGCTTGTAGCGCGCGACGTCGACGCCGAAGGAGGCGGCGACGGCCTCGTCGGCCTTGACCGCCTGGAAGGCGCGGCCCAGCCGCGAGCGGGTGAGGTTCACGTCGAGCTGCCACACCAGGACCAGGAGCACCGCCGCGATGGACAGGAACGCCGCGTCCGAGGAGATGGCGGTGTCGCCGACGTAGGGGCGCGGGGTGACCTTGCCGGCCGAGCCGCCCCCGATCGCCTCGACGCGGAACAGCGACTGCCAGCCGACGTAGGCCACCGACACGGTGACGACGGCGAGGTAGAGCCCGCGCAGGCGCAGCGCCGGGAGGCCGACCAGGAAGGCGATCACGCCTCCGGCGACGGCCGCGGCGGCAAGGCCCGCGACCCACGGCAGCCGGAGCTGGTCCACCGAGGTGACGATGCCGGTGGTGAACGCGCCGACGCCGACGAAGGCGAACTGCCCGAGCGAGATCTGCCCGGCGTAGCCCATCAGGACGTTGAGCGAGATGGCGGCGATGGCGAACGCGCAGGCGGCCGAGCCGAGCAGCGCGTTCTTGTCCGACAGCACCGCCTCGCCGACGGTGGCGGGCAGCAGCGCGGCGAGGACCAGCGCGACGAGGAAGCCCGGCACCGGCAGGCGGCGCAGGGTCGAGGGGGCGCTCACGCGGCGGCTCCAGCGGGACGGCGGGCGGTGTCGGCCTCGGACAGCCGCTTCATCAGGTCGGGCAGCAGCTGGCGGCCGAGCAGCACCGCCAGCAGGATCACCAGCACGACGACGTAGCGCAGGCCGGACAGCCCGGTGCCGCTGAGGTAGCGGGTCGCCGCGGACTCGGCGACGCCCAGCACGCAGCCGCCGACGACCGCGCCAGGCAGGCTGTTCAGCCCGCCGATGACGGCGGCGGCCAGGCCGACGACGTACAGCTCGCTGGCGTAGCCGGGGCCGAAGACGCCGACGGTGGGCTCGACGAGCAGGGACGCGATGGCGGCCAGCGCCGCGCCGGCGCCCCAGATGGTGAGCGAGATCCGCGACAGCGGGACGCCCACGAGGCGGACCGCTGCCGGGTCCTGCGCGGCGGCGAGGATCCCGAGGCCGAAGTCGGTCCGGCGCAGGACGGCCTGCAGCCCGAAGCCGAGCACGACGGCCAGCACCAGTCCCACGACCTGGATCGGCGTGACGATGACACCGGCGACGGTGATGCCGCCCTCGACGGGCGCGGCCAGCTCCTTGGGGCTCTCGCCGAACAGCTGGAACTCGCAGGCCAGCAGGAACAGCCCGAGGCCGACGGTCGCGACGGCGACCGCCACCGGGTCGCTGACGCCCATGCGGCGCACGACCAGCACCTCGAACAGGCAGCCGAGCCCGGCCGCGAACAGGACGGCGGCCAGCGCGCCCACCACCCACGGCAGGCCGCTGTCGTCCACCAGGACGGCGGCGAGGAACAGCCCTGCGGTGCCGACCTCGCCGTTGGCGAAGGTCAGGACGCCGGTGCCGCGGTGGACCATGACGACCCCGAGCGCGAACAGCGCGTAGATGCCGCCGGAGATGAGCCCCAGGACGAGGACCTGACCCATCAGGACCTGCCCACGCACATCTTGGTGTTGCGCCAGGAGGCCTTGCCGCTCTTGTCGCGGTAGGTCTCCATGAAGACCAGGTCGTCCGAGCCGGCGCGGTGGTTGCCGCCGGTGAAGTCGACCGGGCAGACGCTGCTCGTGGGCCGCTTCTTGTAGGTCTCCAGCACGTCGACGAACCGGTTGCGGTTGCAGTCCTTGCCGCAGTCCAGCAGCTGCGCGTGCAGCGCCTTCTGCGCCGTCCAGTTCAGGAACAGCAGGTCGCCGCCGACGCCGCCGAGGTCGACGTTGGGGCGGTACTTGGCGTACTGCTGCTCGAACAGCTTCATGTCGTCGGCGTAGGAGGCGAACGGGCCGCTGTAGTCGCCCTTGGTGTAGGCGGCGAACATCGCGACGCCGTCCAGCGAGGGCCCGAACGCGTCCTCGTCCAGCGTCTGCGCCGTGAGGTTGAACGGGAACAGCATCATGTTCGGGTCGTAGTTCTGGGCCCGGATCTGCTTGACGATCGGCGTCGCGTCCAGCGCGTTGTCCCAGATCCAGACGACCTCCGCGCCGCCGTTCTTCATGGCGAGGACGTCGTCGGTGTAGTTGCCCTTGTTCTGCGGCACCTTGGTCTCCGCGACGACCTTGCCGGCGCCGCCCAGCAGCTTCTTGAAGGCGACGACGCCGGGCTCCCAGTTCTCGCCGTCCCGCTTGATGATGCCGATCTTCTTGCCGCGGTACTTGGACAGGTAGAGCTGCGCGAAGGCCTCACCGGTGCGCTCGACGCTCGGCAGCGGCGCGAAGGAGAACCGCTGCCCGGCCGTGCCCTTCACGGTGGCGGTGTGGTGCACGTAGAGCATCCGGTTCTGCTCGGCCCAGTTGCGGACGGCCGGGATCTGGTCGAAGCCGATGCCGCCGAGGAGCAGGAAGATGCCCTTGGCCTTGCACGCGCGGGCCGCGGTCACCGCGGTGGTCGGCTTGTAGTCGTCGTTCTCGTAGGTGACGACGACCTTGCGGCCGTAGACGCCGCCGGCGTCGTTGATGGCGCTCCAGTACACGTTCAGGTCGTCGTCGCTGGTGTTGAACGCGGCGCCGTAGGTCAGCGCCGCGTGCGCGCAGAGGGTGATCTGCTTGTCGGTGATGCCGATGCGCTCCTCGGCCTTCGTGAACAGGGTGCTGCGCGCGGGGGCGACGCCGCCCGTGCCGCCCGTGCCGCCCTTGCCGCCGGGGGCGGGAGCGCCGGGCGCGGGGGCCTGCTGGCCGGGCGCCACGGGCGCTCCAGGGGCACCTGGCGCGGAGGCAGCACCCGGCGCCGCCGGAGCGCCGGCCGGGCCCGCGACGGGCGCGCCGGTCACCGGGTCGACGACCTGGCCGGTCTCGGCGTCGACCACCTGGCCGGTCTCCGGGTCGACGACGGTGCCGGGCAGCTGACCGCCCTGGGCCAGCGAGTCGGCGGGCAGCGGCGCGCTGCTGCAGGCGGCGACCCCGCCGAGGAGCAGGGTCAGGCCGAGCGCGGTCGCGCGCGAGCGGAGTGCAGGTCTCACAGATCCCCCAGAGGACGGCGATGTGCCGAGCGCTGTGAGGTTCGTCACCGGCAGGGGGAGATCCTCCCGTCGTACCGGGTGAATCCCTCACAGGGGGTTGTGAGATCTACAAGCGGGGGTGCGCCACGAAGAAGGCGTGCATCGCGTGGGCGAGGTCCGGGCCGACCGGGTCCACGAAGGTGCCGCGCGGGTCGCCGCCGGTGTAGGCGTGGTTGGCCCCGTGGATGACGAGCAGCTCGACGACGGACCGGCCGTCGGCGCCGTCGTACCGCGAGACGGTGTACGGGTAGCTCGCGAGGCCCGCCGCGCCGCCGAGGCACGGGAGCCGCGAGTTCCCGGCGCAGGGGTCGCCGGGCGGCGTGCCCTGCACCGCCGGGTGCGTGGTGGACGAGCTCGGCGTCTGCGGCACCGAGCCGTTGGCCAGGCCGTCGTCGGCCAGGTCGTTCGTGGCGACCCACTGCTCGACGGCGGTGGCGCCCATGCCGGCGTTGTTCACCAGGTCCACGGTGCCCTGGACGACGAGCGTCGGCACGACCCGGGCCCGCTCGCCCATCGCGGCGAAGGCCGCGGTGCCGTCGCCGTCGCTGCAGGTGCGGTAGGCGCAGCCCGCGATCGGGGCGACCGCGGCGTACAGGTCCGGGTGCGTGGCGGCCAGGATCGTCGCCATGTCGGCGCCCGCGGAGGCGCCGGACAGCCACACGCGGTCGGCGTCGACCGCGAAGCGGCGCATCACGTCGCGGGTCATCGCGGCGAGCGTCGCCGGCTCTCCCGCGTCCCGGGTCTGGTGGTCGGGCAGGAACCAGTTCCAGCAGCCCGAGCCGTTGCCGTCCGCGGCCGGGTAGGTGCCGCCGACCGGCCGCGCCTGCTCCGGGAAGAGCACGAGCAGGCCCTGCTCCTCCGCGAGCGCCTCCAGGCGGGTGCCCACGGCGACGTCGTCGGCGTCCTGGTTGCAGCCGTGCAGGTAGACCAGCAGCGGCACCGGCTTGTGCGGCTTGGCCCGCACCGCGCCTGGGACGTACAGCGCGAAGTCGCGCGGCACCAGGCCGGGCGCGCTGAAGGTGCCGTGCTGGCGCTCGCCCGCCGGCCGCTCCTTGGCGGTGGCGCCGGGCACGGCGAGCAGGGCCACGAGGGCCAGGGAGAGCAGGGCGGCGGCGCGACGCATGGGGAGGGAGTTCGCCGTCGCGCCGCCGGAGTCCTGCCTACGCCTGGGCGAAGGCCTCGACGAGGGCGCCGTTGAACGCCTTGAGGTCGTCCGGGTTGCGGCTCGTGATGAGCGTGCTGCTGCCGGAGGTGTCGACGACGACCTGCTCGTCCACCCACTCGGCCCCCGCGTTGCGCAGGTCCGTCTGCAGGCTGGGCCAGCTGGTCATCCGCCGGCCGCGCAGCACGTCGGCCTCGGCCAGCGTCCACGGGGCGTGGCAGATCGCCGCCACCGGCTTGCCGGCGTCGAAGAAGGCCTTCACGAAGGAGACCGCCTGCTCGTCGGTGCGCAGCGCGTCGGGGTTCGCGACGCCGCCCGGCAGCACGAGCGCGTCGTAGGACTCCGGCGACTCCGGCTTGGCGTCGACGGGGAAGGTGTCGCCCTTGTCCAGGTGGTTGAACGCCTGCACCTCGCCGTCAGCAGGGCTGACCAGGCGGGGTGTGCCGCCGGCCTCCTGGACGGCCTTCCAGGGCTCGGTGAGCTCCACCTGCTCGATGCCCTCGCCGGCGACGAGGAACGCGATGGTCTTGCCGGTCAGGTCCGCGGTCATGGGGCCTCCTCAGGTCGTGGGTGTCCCCGACCCCTACCCCGCCTCGTCCCGCTCCCACGGCGCGGTGTCGCCCATCTTGGCGTAGTACTTGGCCAGGTGGGACTTCACGCGGTCGATGTCGTCGTGCGGGAGGTCGACGCCGCCGCGTGAGCCCTGCATGACGTTGCCGGCGGTCATGACCCCGCGCGGGACGGCGACCAGCTTGCCGTCGACCACGTCGGCGATGAGCAGCTTGTAGCCGCCGAAGTTCTCCTTGCTGTCCTTGTCGTACCAGACGTGCGCGTCGCGGTAGGCCTCGTTCGGCCCGTCCTGCGCGCCGGCCCATTCGCGGACCCGGGACTCGGCGGCACCGCCGTCCCACTCGCGGTCACGGCCGGCCAGGGGGAGGTCCTGGAAGGCTGTCACGGACACGGCTTCCTCCTTCGTCGTCGGTACCGGCGGGGTACCCCGCAGACGACGACGGACCCGCCCTCCAGCAGGAGGGCGGGTCCGGTCGGGCGGCGTTCTAGTAGCGGTACATCTCGCTCTTGTACGGGCCCTCGACGTCCACGCCGATGTACTCGGCCTGGTCCTTGCGGAGCTTGGTGAGCTTGACGTTCAGCGCGTCGAGGTGCAGGCGGGCGACCTTCTCGTCCAGGTGCTTCGGGAGCACGTAGACGCCGAGCGGGTACTGGTCGGTCTTGGTCCACAGCTCGATCTGCGCGAGCACCTGGTTGGTGAACGAGGCCGACATGACGAAGGACGGGTGGCCGGTCGCGTTGCCGAGGTTCAGCAGGCGGCCCTCGCTGAGCAGCAGGATCGTGTGGCCGTCGGCGAAGCGCCACTCGTCGACCTGCGGCTTGATGTTCGTGCGCTCGGCGACCTTGGCCAGGCCGGCGACGTCGATCTCGTTGTCGAAGTGACCGATGTTCCCGACGATGGCCTGGTGCTTCATCTTGGCCATGTCGTCGGCCATGATGATGTCCTTGTTGCCGGTCGTGGTGATGAAGACGTCGGCGGTGCCGATGACGTCCTCGAGGGTGACGACCTGGTAGCCCTGCATCGCCGCCTGCAGCGCGCAGATCGGGTCGATCTCGGTGACGACGACACGGGCGCCCTGGGCGCGCAGCGACTCCGCGGACCCCTTGCCGACGTCGCCGAAGCCGCAGACGACGGCGGTCTTGCCGGCGAGCATGACGTCGGTCGCGCGGTTGATGCCGTCGACGAGCGAGTGGCGGCAGCCGTACAGGTTGTCGAACTTGCTCTTGGTCACCGAGTCGTTGACGTTGATCGCCGGGAACAGCAGCGAGCCGGCCTTGAAGAACTCGTACAGGCGCATGACGCCGGTCGTGGTCTCCTCGGTGACGCCCTTGATGCCGGCGGCGATCTTGGTGAACTTGTCCGGGCTCTCGGCCAGCGAGCGGCGCAGCGTGTCGAGGATGACGGCGTACTCCTCGGAGTGCGACTCGTCGGTGCTCGGCACGACACCGGCCTGCTCGAACTCGGCGCCCTTGTGGATCAGCAGCGTGACGTCGCCGCCGTCGTCGAGGATCATGTTCGGCTCCTCGCCGGCCGGCCAGTTCACGGCCTGCTCGGTGCACCACCAGTACTCAGGCAGCGTCTCGCCCTTCCAGGCGAAGACGGGCACGCCGGCGGGTGCCTCGACGGTGCCCTCCGGGCCGACGGCGACGGCGGCCGCGGCGTGGTCCTGGGTCGAGAAGATGTTGCAGGAGACCCAGCGGACCTTGGCGCCCAGCTCGACGAGCGTCTCGATGAGCACGGCCGTCTGGATGGTCATGTGCAGCGAGCCGATGATGCGCGCGCCGGCCAGCGGCTTGCTGGGGCCGAACTCCTTGCGCATGGCCATCAGGCCCGGCATCTCGTGCTCGGCCAGCCGGATCTCCTTGCGGCCGAACTCGGCCAGGGAGAGGTCGGCGACCTTGAAGTCCTGGGTCGTCTGTGCGGTGGTCATGCGGTGTCCCGTCGGTCGGTGGCAGGGTCGGTGGTGAGGAGCTGGGAGTGCTTGTCCTGCTCGAAGGCGAGCCAGTCGCCGTCGGGCATCTCGGTGCTGGGGCCGCTCATGGGGCGCTGCGGCTCCGCGTCGAACCACGCGTCGAGGGCGGCCGCCAGCTCCGGCTCGCGGCGCAGCCGCAGGGCGAAGCCGACGTCGCCGAGCTCGACGCCGTGCGTCTCCAGCAGGGCGCGCAGGGTGCGCAGCCGCTGGAGCTGGGCCGGGCCGTAGAGCCGGTAGCCCGCCGCGGACCGCGGTGACGCCACGAGGCCGAGCTGCTCGACGTAGCGCAGCATCCGGGGCGACCACCCGGTGGTGGTCGCTGCCTCGTTGATCGTCAGCGTGGTCATCGCCGACAAGGTTACCAGGCTCGTGTCAGGGTGGCCAGCCGAGGCGGGGCAACCCTGTCACGGGCGTGTCAGGGTCGCCAGACCGCCTTGGCCAGCCGCTGCACGAACAGGCCGCTGTTCGCGTCGGCGTACCAGACGTCGCGCGTCTGCGGGTCGAAGGCCGGCGCCGACATGGCGTACGCGCCGCCGCTGGCCCCCGGGTCGCCCGCGTCGACCGCCGGGTGGTTGGCGTAGGCCAGCTCGCGCGGGCGGAGCGGGTTCGACAGGTCGAAGACGCGCAGGCCGGACGCGATCGTGCTGCAGGCCAGGATGCCGGGGTCGGTGCGCTTCGGGACCGCGCAGTAGTGGGCGGCGTAGCCCTGCGTGCCGGAGGACGCGCCCGGGTCCTCGCCCTGGTCGGCCCGCGCGGCGCGCTCCCAGACCGCCAGCCGGATGCGGCTGACGACCTTGGGCTTCGTCTCGTCGCTCACGTCGATGACCCGGACGCCGCCGACGTTCTCGTCGGGGCTGTAGGCGGTCACGTTGCTGTCGTACTCGTCGAACTCGACGACGTACCTCTTGCCCTTCACGGTCACCGGGATGGTGTTCTGCGGGATGGTGACCTCGGGCCAGGTGACGTAGCCGACCTCGGTGACCTGCGGCAGGACCGCGCGGGCCTGCACCTGGCTGACGTCGAGGATGCGCATGCCGCCGCCGCCGTTGGTGATCTGCGTGTAGTAGTTCTGCGTCAGGCCGCGGTCGCTGGCGACGTCGGCCAGGTAGAGGCGGTTGCCGTCCTCGGAGACCGACAGGCCGTGGGTGGCCGTGTCCAGCCCGCGCCAGACGATCCTGGGCAGCGTCGGGTCGCTGATGTCGATGGCGGTGAGGCCGCGGTCGGCGGTCGTGGAGGCCCAGTAGGTGTTGCCGTCCGGGCTGATCCCGCCCTCGTGGCCGAGGACGCCGAGCGGGGTCGTGCTCCTGAGCACCGGCTGGCGGCAGTCCTGGCTGACGTCGTAGACGTCGACGACGCCGACCTGCGTGACCGGAGAGCCGGCGACGGCCACGAGCAGGCCGCGCTTGGCGTTCAGCCGCAGCGACTCGTGCGGCGTGCGCATGGCGAACGTGGCGAGGACGGCGGTGCGCACGGGCTTGGCCGGGTTGCTCATGTCGAGGACGGCCACGCCGCCCGAGGCCCCGGAGGCCTCGCGGGTCGGGAACAGCGTCGTCTGGTCGTAGTAGCCGCACTCGTGGCCGGCCGCGTCGACGTACCGGTGCACCTGGAAGCCGCCGCTGTCGCCCTCGTGGCCGATGTCGGTGGCGTTGCAGGTGTAGCCCTTGGCGGCGCGCCCGCTGGTGTAGTCGGCCAGCGGCACGCGGCCCTGCCGGCCGGTCTCCGGTCGCGAGCCGGGCGCGCAGGGCGTCTGCGGCGTGACGCCGAACCCGGGCGCGGCGTAGCTCGCCTCGGCCAGCGCGACAGGGCCCTGCCCGAGCACGCCGTGCAGGGTGCCGTAGTCGCGGACGGCGTCCAGGTCGACCGGGCCGGCACCGGCCGCGGCGGCCAGGGTCGTGCCGGCGAGGGCGGTGAGGGCGGCGGTGGCGGAGAGCAGGCGCAGGCGCATGCACCGTGCTTCTGCACGGACCGCGCAAGTCCTGCTGGCCGAGCTCGAGCAGCCGCACGCCGGGCGCCTCCACCACCACGTCGCCGAGGTCACTGCCCCGGAGGTCACTGCCCCGGAGACTGACCAGGCGGGAACGGGCGCAGGTGCTCGTCGCGCAGCGCCCGGCGGATGCCCTGCTCGACCGCCGAGCGGACGACGAGGAACAGGAAGGAGAGGAACACGGCCATCAGCAGGAGCGACAGCACGAGGGAGGTCAGGCCGGCGAAGACGGTGGTCACCGGCGCAGGCTAGGCCCGCCAGGTCGACAGGTAGCGCTCCTGCGCGGGCGTCAGCACGTCGAGCCGGACGCCCATCGCGGCGAGCTTGGTGCGGGCGACCTCGTCGTCGATGGCAGCCGGCACCTCGTGCACGCCGGGCGCGAGGTCGGCGGCGGCGAGCCACTCGACGGTGAGCGCCTGCACGGCGAAGGAGATGTCCATGACGCTGGCCGGGTGGCCGTCGGCGGCAGCGAGGTTGACCAGGCGGCCCTCCGCGACGAGCAGCAGCCGGCGCCCGTCGGCGAGCTCGTAGGCGTCCACGTGCGGCCGCACGCGCCGGTGCATCGCGACCGCCTGCGCGGCCAGCGCGTCCACGTCGACCTCGACGTCGAAGTGCCCGGCGTTCGCCAGCACCGCCCCGTCACGCATCATCGCGAAGTGCTCGGCCGACAGCACCTCGCGGTTGCCGGTGCTGACGAGGAAGACGTCGCCGAGCGGTGCGGCCTCGGCCATCGGCAGCACCCGGTGGCCGTCGAGCACCGCCTCGAGGGCGCGCCGCGGCTCGACCTCCGTGACGAGCACCTGCGCGCCGAGACCGCGGGCGCGCGCAGCGATCCCGCTGCCGCACCAGCCGTAGCCCGCGACGACGACGGTGGTGCCGGCGACGAGGGTGCCGGTGGCGCGCATGACGGCGTCCAGCGTCGACTGGCCGGTCCCGTGCCGGTTCGCGACGAGCAGCTGCATGGGGGTGTCGTTGACCGCGGCCATCGGCAGCCGCAGCGCCCCGTCGGCGGCCATCTGCCGCAGCCGCAGCACGCCGGTGCTGGTCTGCTCCCCGCCGGCCCGCACGCCGTCGAGCAGGTCGGTGCGCCGGGCGTGCAGGACGTTGACGAGGTCGCAGCCGTCGTCGAGCAGCAGGTGCGGCCGGGCGTCGAGGGCGCCGAGCAGGTGGGCGGTGTGGCCCTCGCGGTCGACGCCGTGCCGCGCGTGCACCCCGACGCCGTCGACGACCAGCGCGGCCGCCACGTCGTCCTGCGTCGACAGCGGGTTGCTCGCCGCGAGGTGCAGCTCGGCGCCGCCGGCGGCCAGCGTGCGGGCCAGCGCGGCGGTCTCCGGCGTGAGGTGCGCACAGGCCGCGACGCGGACGCCCGCGAGCGGCCGCTCCGCGGCGAACCTGCTGCGCAGCAGGCCCAGCACGGGCATCGCCCGCTCGGCGAAGTCGACCCGGCGGCGGCCGGCCTCGGCCAGCGACAGGTCCGCGACGTCGTGGGCGGGCAGGGGCACGGCTGGAGTCTGGCCCACGTACGTTCTGCCGGTGACGACGACCGCGCTCGTGACCGACTCCACCAGCTACCTGCCGGTCGGTCTGGCCGCCGAGCTCGGCATCACGGTCGTGCCGCTGCACGTCACGCTCGCGGGCGAGTCGTTCGACGAGCCGGACCTCGCGCCGGCCGAGTTCTACCGGCGGCTGCGCGCGTCGGGGCAGGCGCCGACGACCTCGCAGCCCTCCCCGGGCGAGTTCCTGCAGGCCTTCGCCTCCGCGGGCGCCGACCGGGTGCTGTGCGTGACCTGCACCGCCTCGCTGTCAGGCACGCACTCCAGCGCAGTGCTCGCGGCCGGCATGGCCCCCGTGCCGGTCGAGGTCGTCGACAGCGGCACGATCAGCGGTGGGCTGTGCCTGCTCGTCGGCGAGGTCGGCCGGGCGCTGGCCGACGGCGCGTCGTACGACGATGCGGTGGCGCTGGCCCGCTCGCTCTCGGCGCGGGTCGCCTCGAGCTGGACGTCGGACACCTTCGCGCTGCTGCAGGCGGGCGGACGGCTCGCGGACGACGTGCCGGACGGCGTGCCGGTCATGGCGCTGGAGGGCGAGGTCCGCGTGCTCGGCTCCGCGCGCTCGACGGAGGAGGCGATCGACCTGCAGGTGCAGGCGGTCCGCGCCGACGCGGCGGCCTCCCCCACGCGGGTCACCGTCGGCCACGGCGACGTGCCGGAGCTCGCGGACGCCCTGGCCGACGCGCTGGTCGGCGCACCCGGCATCCTCGGCGTGGACCGGTACGTCGTGGGACCGGTCGTCGGCGCGCACGCCGGCGCGGGCAACGTGGGAGCGAGCTGGTTCCGTTGATCGACATCCCGGCGCTGATCCACGGCGCGGACGGCTTCGTGAAGGTGCTCGGTCCGCGGGTGCTCTCGACCGAGCCCGCGCTGCTGCGGCTGGACGCCGGACCGGACCTGCACAACCACGTGGGCGGGCCGCACGCCGCCGCCATCTTCGGGCTCGGCGAGACCGCGGCCTTCGTCGTGCTGCTGCAGGTGTTCGGCGACCTCGTCGAGGCCGGCGCGGTGCCGCTGGTGAAGGACGCGCAGATCGGCTACTCCGCGATCGTCACCGGGCCGCTGCTGGCCGCCGCGCAGCTCGCGGTGGGCGAGGAGGACGGCGTACGCGCCTCGCTCGAGGACCGCGGCCGCGCGACGTTCCCGGTCGAGGTGCGCTTCCGCCGCGAGCAGGACGACGTGGAGACCGCCGTCGCGACGTACCGGATGGCACTGCTCCAGCGCTGACGGCGTTGTCGTACGAGATGCACTCGCAGATCCTGGGAAGGACCCCCCTGTGGCCGGTGGACTGGTAGCCCTGCTCGACGACGTGGCCGTGCTGGCCCGGGCAGCCGCCGCGTCCGTCGACGACATCGGGGCTGCCGCCGCGCGGGCCAGCGCCAAGGCCGCGGGCGTCGTCGTGGACGACACGGCCGTCACGCCGCAGTACGTCCGCGGCATCGCCGCCGAGCGCGAGGTCCCGATCATCCGGCGCATCGCCGTCGGCTCGCTGCGCAACAAGCTGGTGGTCATCCTGCCGCTGATCCTGGTGCTCAGCCAGTTCCTCGAGTGGGCGCTCACCCCGCTGCTGATGCTCGGCGGCTGCTACCTCTGCTACGAGGGCGCGGAGAAGGTGTGGGGCCGCCTGCGCGGCCACGACGGCGGGCACGGCGCTCTGGAGGAGCAGCCGGACGAGCAGACCATCGTGTCCGGGGCCGTCCGCACCGACTTCATCCTGTCGTCCGAGATCATGGTGATCTCGCTCAACGAGGTGGCCGACGAGGCGCTCGTCCCGCGCGCCGTGATCCTGGTCGTGGTGGCGCTCGCCATCACCGTGCTCGTCTACGGGTTCGTCGCGCTCATCGTGAAGATGGACGACGTCGGGCTCCGGCTCGCCGAGCGTCCCGGGTCCGCGAAGCTCGGGCTGGGGCTCGTGCGGGCCATGCCCAGGCTGCTGACCGCGCTGACCGTCGTCGGCACCGCCGCGATGCTCTGGGTCGGCGGCCACATCCTGCTGGTCGGCATGCACGAGCTCGGCGTCGACGCCCTGTACGACGCCGTCCATCACGCGGAGGACGCCGCGAAGGACGCCGCGGGCGCGGTCGGCGGGGTGGTGGGCTGGCTCGTGAACACGCTCGCCAGTGCGGTGCTGGGGCTGGCCGTCGGCGCCCTGCTGGTGCTCGTCCTCAGCGTCACCCTGCACCGGGGCGAGGAGCACTAGGCGCGGATGCGCTGCTTCAGGGCCGTGATCGCGTCGACCGGCGTCGGGTCGACGCCCAGCGCCAGCGCGAGGTACGTCGAGGCGTAGTCGGTCAGGCCGACCAGTGAGGCCAGGCGCTCCATCGCGCTGCTGCCCTCGGCCTGCAGCTGCAGGACGGGGACGTCCCGCTCGCGCGCCAGCTCGGCGCTGACGTCCGCGCGCCGGGCGACCTGCGGGTGCTCGTCGACGTCGCGGAGCAGCACCAGCGCCAGGCGCGACTCCTGCTCGTCGTCGTCCCCGCGGTCGCGGAAGAAGTCGGCGTCGTCCACCGGCCCGCTCCCCGACGCGAACGACCCGTCGAAGGCGACGACCTGGTTGTGGTTGGCCTCCGGCAGCACGCCCCACACCGCGGGCAGCTGCGCGTTCTCGTTGAGCTGGCAGGCGAAGCGGTAGGCGACCGTCCCGGTCAGCGGGCTGGTGCCCCAGACGACGGGCAGCCGGTCCTGCAGGTCCAGCGCGAGCCGCTTCGCCGGGTTGACCAGCGAGGCCGCATCGGGGCGGCACCGGTCGGCGACCTCCTCGAGCGTGCGGGCGGTCTGCTCGACCACCTCCGGCGACGCCTGCAGGAGGCCCAGCGCGTGACCGGCGACGACCAGCGGCGTCGACAGCGCCCACATGCTGGCCCGCGGCTGGCGCCCCTGCGTGACCGGCACGAAGACCGCCCGCCCGCGCTGGCCGAGGTCGTCGACGGGTGAGCCCGCGGCGCCGACGACGAGCAGCCGGCAGCCGCGGCGCACGGCCTCCTCCAGCGCGCTCAGCGTCTCCTCGGTGGAGCCGGAGCACGACACGACCACGACGAGGTCGACCGGTCCGACCCACGCCGGCAGGCCGTAGCCGCGGTGAGTGACCACCGGCACCGGGCAGGCCGGTCCGGCGACGGCCGCCAGGACGTCCCCCGCGATGCCGGAGCCGCCCATGCCGCAGACGACGACGGCGCGCGGCCGGCCGTCCTCCTGCAGCGCCTCGAGACCTGCCTCGGCGGCGAGCACCGCCGCCTCCCGCACCTGCGCGGCGGCGGAGGCGACCGCCGGCAGCATGCCGCCGGGGTCACCCGCCTCGAGCCGCGCCGGGTCGTCGAGCAGGTCCTCGGGGGAGGTCACGAAGGCTTGCGCGCCTCGTCGACGAGCAGCACCGGGATGTCGTCGCGCACCGGGTAGGCCAGGCCGCAGCCGGTGCAGACCAGCTCCTCGGCCGCCTCGTCCGCGCGCAGCGGGGCGTGGTCGACCGGGCAGGCCAGGATGTCGAGCAGGGCGGTGTCGAGCTTCATGGGCGCACTCTAGCGAGCGGCCCCCTCACACCCGGACGAGCAGCGCGTCCACCGCGCGGGGGACGTCCAGCCCCGGCGAGCGGGCCAGCGCGTCGTAGCGCGCGGGCACGCCGGCGTCGCCGTAGAGGAAGACCGCCAGCCGGCTGAACCCGTCCGCCGGTTCCGTCGTCCCGACGAGCAGCGCGGAGGTGCCCTGCGCCGCCTCGCAGTCCGCCGCGCCCGGCTCGGCGAAGCACAGCTCCGGCGCGCTGACCAGGTGGGCGCTGCTGCGCTCGTGCAGCACGCCGACGAGGGCGCCACCGCGCCGCAGCGACGCCGGCCGCCGGACGAGCTCCCCCGCCGGTGCCTCGCGCAGGTCGACGAGCTCGGCGCCCGCCGGCGCGGGGTGCGTCAGCCGCATCGTCCGGGCCAGCGGCCCCTTCGCCGGGACGCGCACCCGCACGTCGGCCGGCCCGTCCGTGACGACGACCAGCCGGTAGCGCCCCGTCGGCAGCTTCAGCGGCTCCTGGCTCGTGGACAGGGGAGCCGGCGGCCGGGGGGCGCCCTCCACCCAGCGCCGGACGTTGACCGACAGCCCCACCAGCTCGCCGCGCCGGTCCAGGACGGCGACGCCGGCGACCTGGCCGGTGGTGCGGAACGTCATCTGCCGCAGGTCCAGCTCGGCCGGCGCCCGCAGCACGACCTCGACCGCCGCCGTGCCGCGGGACAGCAGGAGCAGGTCGCGCTCGGCCGCCGGCGCCGGGACGGCCAGCAGCCCGAGGAGAGCTGCTGCCAGCCACGCCGCGCGCCGCACCCGGGAGGACTTCGCGGCCGCGGCGGCGACTCCTGCTAGCCGCGGATGAGGCCGAGCACCTCGTCGCGCACCCGCTCCATCGTCGGCGCGTCCGGGGCCTCGACGTTCAGGCGCAGCAGGGGCTCGGTGTTGCTGGCGCGGACGTTGAACCACCAGCCCTCGGGGCTCGTGACCGTGAGGCCGTCCAGCTCGTCCAGCTCGAGGTCGGCGAAGCGCTCCTTGATGGCCGCGACCCGGGCCTGCTGGTCGTCGACGGTGCTGTTCACCTCGCCGCTGGCGGCGTAGCGGTCGTACGTCGTGAGCAGCTGGGACAGCGTGCCGTCCTGGCCGCCGAGCGCCGCGAGGGCGTGCAGGGCGGCCAGCATCCCGGAGTCGGCGTTCCAGAACTCCGCGAAGTAGAAGTGGCCGGAGTGCTCGCCCCCGAAGACCGCCCCGGTGCGGGCCATCTCGGCCTTGATGAACGAGTGGCCGACCCGGGTGCGGACCGGCGTGCCGCCGTTCTCGCTCACGACCTCGGGGACGGTCTTGGAGGTGATGAGGTTGTGGATGACCGTCGCGCCCGGGTTCTTCGCCAGCTCGCGCGCGGCGATCAGCGCCGTGAGGACCGACGGGCTGACGATCTCGCCGCGCTCGTCGATGACGAAGCAGCGGTCGGCGTCGCCGTCGAAGGCCAGCCCGACGTCCGCGCCGAGCTCGCGCACCCTGGCCTGCAGGTCCGCGGTGTTCGCCGGGTCGATCGGGTTCGCCTCGTGGTTCGGGAAGCTGCCGTCGAGCTCGAAGTACATGCTCGTCGTCTCGAGCGGCAGGCCCTCGAACACCGCCGGCACCGTGTAGCCGCCCATGCCGTTGCCCGCGTCCACGACCACCTTCAGCGGCCGGATCGCCTCGATGCCGGGGACGAGCTGCTTCATGTACGAGGCGTAGCCGGCGAGCACGTCCTGCGACGTGACCGTGCCCGGAGTCCCGTCGAACGCCGGCAGCCCCCCGTCGAGGTAGCGCTCGGCGTCGGCGCGCAGCTGCGCGAGGCCGCTGTCCTGGCCGACCGGCTTGGCGCCCGCCAGGCAGAGCTTGATGCCGTTGTAGCGGGCCGGGTTGTGGCTGGCCGTGAACATCGCGCCGGGCACGTCGAGCGTGCCGGCGGCGTAGTAGAGGAGGTCGGTCGAGCCCAGGCCGGCCTCGACGACGTCGACGCCCTGGCTGGTGACGCCCTCGGCGAAGGCCCGGCTGAGGTCGACGCCGGTCTCGCGCATGTCCCGCGCCGTGACGATGCGGGGGCTGCCGGCGAACCGCGCGAACGCCGCGCCGAGCGCCCGCGCGATGTCCACGTCGAGCTCGCCGGGGCACAGGCCCCGTACGTCGTAGGCCTTGACGATGTTCGAGAGGTCGCGGGTCACCCCGCGAAGGCTAGAGCTTGTGCTTCTGGGCCTTGCCGAGCACCGTCGTGATGTCGAGCTCGCGGCCGTCCTGCTTCCAGGACTTGGTCTCGCAGGAGTGGCAGGAGGTGAAGTCGACGGGCGTGCCGTCGGTCAGCGTCATCGTGATCGAGGTGACGCGGTTGCCCGCGCAGGTGCCGCAGACGGCCAGGGCGCGCGCAGGGGTGGTGACGAGCGACATCGGGGTTCTCCAGTGAGCAGCTGGGTGGACGTGCGTTGCTGCTCCATCGCCCGGTCCGGCCGATCCCTTGAGAACCCGGCGTGTCGGGGACGAACCGGACGAAACGCCCGTGGTCGGGTCAGCCGGGGGTGGGCAGGGCGCGCAGGTGGCCGCGGCGGCCGGTGCTGCCGTCGGGTCCCACGGTGGCACCGCCCGCGGCGGGCCGGGCGGCCTCGCGCACGGCGTCGGCCAGCGCCTCGAGGTCGTCGCTGCTGCGGGCCCGCACGACGTCCGTGTGCTCCGGGGCGTGCCGGACGACCTCCCAGCCGCGCGGGGCCGTCAGCCGGTTCGCGTGCTGCTCGCAGAGGTCGTAGCAGTGCGGCTCGGCGTGCACGGCCAGCGGCCCGACGACGGCGGCACGGTCGGCGTAGACGTACGTGAGCGTCGCGACTGCGGGTTGGGCGCACGCGGTGCGGGAGCAGCGCCGGACAGGGCTCACGAGGCAGGACGCTAGCCGAACACGACTCGCCTGCCGAGCGACGCGCCGCACCTCGCCTACCCTCGCGGCGTGGACGCGGCACCCGACTCGGTCCGGCGCAGCCGGCGGCGCGACCGGCACGGGCGCGGGCTGCGCGGACCCCTCGTCCCCACCACGGTGGAGCTCGGCGGACGGGTGCACCGCGTGCCGGCCGCGCAGACGCGGGGCGAGCGCTTCGACGACCTGGTGCTGGACGCCGTGGAGGACCTCGAGCAGCGCTGGGCGCGGGAGCTGGAGGGCGTGGAGTTCGCGGTCGAGGACGTGCCGGCGGTGCCCTTGGACGGCGAGCTGTACGACGACGACGTGGTCGCGGACGAGACGGCCGGCGGGGCCGTGCCGCTCGGGCGACTGCTCCCCGCCGGGCTGGACAGCCGGGGCCGCCAGACCGCCGCACGGATCGTCGTCTACCGGCGGCCCCTGGAGGCGCGCGCGGGCGACCGAGCCGACCTCGCCGACCTGGTGCACGACGTCGTCGTGGACCAGGTGGCCCGGCTGCTGCAGATCGACCCGGACGAGGTCGACCCGCCGAACGGCTAGCGGCCCGCCCCGGGGTCCGCGATGACGACCGGCCGAAGCACGGTGCGCGGCTGCGGGACGACGGGCAGCAGCGTCGTGAGCGGTCCGCGGTCGCCGCGCTCGCGGGCGTACCGCGCTGCCACGACCTCCCCCTGCACGCGGAGCTCCAGCGTGAGCGACCCGCTGGACCCCGGCGGCAGGAAGCGCGACAGCCTGGTGGCGACGGTCGTCAGGGCGGGCACCTCCACCCGCAGCGGCTTCGGCAGCGCGCCGGGAGCCGCCAGCGGCACCACCTCGACGACCGCGTCGCCGCCCGGCGCCGTCAGCAGCAGCGTGACCTCCGTCGGCGCGGACAGCCGGACGTCGGCCAGCAGCGCACTGCCACTGAGCGGCGCAGTCCCTGCGCTGTAGGCGATCTCGCGCACCGGGCCGTCCTGCCGGTCGACCACGAGCGCGCCGGCCAGCAGCGGTACGTCGCCCCGGACGCGCAGGGCGCCGGGCGTGTCCGCGAGCTGCTCGGACAGGTCCAGCCCGACCGACGTGCCGGCCGGCACGGGCACCGGGTCCAGCGGCAGCTCGCCGTCCGCGGTGACCAGCGCGAGCTCGGCGGTGGCGTCGTCGGGGCCGGGGTTGCTCAGCAGGGCGGTACGGCGGCCCGGTCCGGACGGCAGGCCGGGCACGACGACGTCCCGCGCCGGGGCCAGGGCCGGCGGCACCCAGTCCGTGCCGAGCGGCGTCCGGCCGTCGCTCCGCACGACTCGCAGGGCCGGCGACACCTGCCCCCGCGTGGCGACGACGTGCAGCGCCAGCAGGTCGCGGTCGGGGGCGAGCCGGTCCAGCGGCAGCACCGTGCGGGCGCGCGCCGCGACCGGAACACCCCGTCCCGGACGCGGGTCCGCGGGGCCGTCGGCCGTCCACACGCCGACGTCCACCAGCGCCGGCACGTCGCCGGGGTTCACGAGCACCAGCTCGGCGAAGGAGCCGACCGTCGTGGCGCCGCCGACGAACCACGCGCTCGTCGTGGGGGCGGTGCAGCTGAGCGACGCGAGCCCGCGGCGGCTGCCGGTGGTCCCCCGGGTGGTCTGCTCGACGACCAGGCCCGCACCCGAGGCCTGGACGACGTACGCACCGGACAGCGCGGCGGGCAGCTCGCCCTCGACGAGCGGCCCCTGGGGCGGTCCGGCTCGGCGCGCCTCCCCGCCGACGGCGGTGACGGCGCTCGCGCCCCGCTCCCCCTCCTGCCGCACGTCCGGGCAGGCCGCGGAGGAGGCGCGGACCGGGACCTGCTGCGGCTGCGGTGCCTCCGGCTGCCGGGCGGTGACGGACCCTGCGGCCAGACCGGTGCCGAGCAGGACGAGGACGGCCCCCGCGCGCGCCCGGGCGCGGGCGGTCATGCGGGCCGCCGAGCCGGCCGGGCCAGCACCAGCGCGAGGAGCAGGGCGAGCGGCTGGAGCGCCGTCGGCAGCCCCGGCGCCTGGTCCTCGGGCCGGGACGTCACCGGCACGGCCACCCGCCAGAGGGGCCGTTCCCCGGGCTGCCGCTCCAGGCCTGGCTGCCCGTCCAGCACCGGCAGGTCGGCCGTCGCGCTGACGAAGCCGATCCCCCTGCGGGCGAGGGCTTCTGCGGGCGCCACGCCTCCCGGTGTCAGCAGGTCGGCCACGGCGGCGTCCAGGCGGACGGGGCGGTCGCCGAGCCGGGGACCGGGTGCGCCGGTGACGGCGTACCGGACGGCCCCGTCCGGCTCGGGGCCGAGGAGCAGAGCACGCCGCCCCGGGCTCGCCTCGAGCTCGGCGCGCACGAAGGCGGGCAGCGCGTCGGCGCGCTGCCGCTGGAGCGGGCCGTCCGCGCCGCGCGCCAGCCACTGGCCCGCGCACAGCACCGGCACGGCGGCGGCGAGCAGGACCACGACGACAGCGACCAGCTGCCGGGCGCCGAAGGAGGAGCGGGACAGGCTGCCCTGCAAGCCTTCTGCTGCCACCAGCGCGGCCAGCAGCAGACCGAGCGCGAGCAGGTCCAGGGCAGGCCCGGGCCAGACGGGCTGGCCGTCGACGAGCACCCCGGCGAGCACGACGGCCACCCCGAAGCCCACGAGCGCCAGCCCCCAGCCACCGGCGGCCAGGCGCACCCGCCGCGCCCGCAGCAGCCCGCCGAGCGCCGCGATCAGCAGCCCGACCGACGTCCAGACCACAGGGGTGCCCGGGCCGCCGGGGTCGAGGAGCAGGAGGCGCCAACCGGTCTGGGCATCGCCCGGCAGGACGCGGCCCGCGCCGTGGAGGGACGCCGGGTCGAGCAGCTGCGGCGACCACGGGAGCACGAGCACCAGCGGGACGGCCAGCGCCAGTGCGGCGGCGAGCAGGCGCCGGCGGCGGGCCGGCCGCTGCGCCGGGGCAGCCGCGCCGAGCCGCGCGAGCGCGACGCCGCCGAGCAGGACGAGGGCGACCAGCCACACGAGCGGGGCGACCGCGACGACCGGCGTGAGGACGAGCCCGGCCGCCACCGGTCGCGACCAGCCGCCCTCGCGCGGGTCGCGGACCAGCAGGCGAAGCCCGACGACGACCAGTGGCGGCAGCGCCAGGTGCACGAGCGCGGCGTCCAGCCGGCCGGCGGCGACCGCCCCCGTCGCGACCGGCAGCAGCGCCCAGGTGGCCGCTGCCCAGATCCGCAGCGGGACGGCTCGGGTCACCAGACCGCTGAGGGCGTAGGCCATCGCGCCGCTCAGCGGTACGAGGCCCAGCAGCACCAGTCCGACCACCGGGGTGAGCAGCACCTCGGGCTGGTGGCTGCCGGCGTACGTCGCCAGCACGTCCTCCGCACCGGGCAGCAGCTCCCCGCCGGCCAGCGCGCCGCGTCCCATCAGAGCGCGCTCGGCGACCAGCGCGAGCACCGCCAGCACCCCCGTCAGCAGCAGGCCCGGTCGGCGCTGCAGCCTGCCGTCCGGCGCGGTCGCCGGTTCGTCGAGCGCGGGCACCGGCCGGCTGCCGCTGCGGTCGACCAGCGCCGACAGCCGGCTGCGCGCGCGCCGCAGGGGCGAGCCCATGAGCGGTCGTAGCTCGCGCTGCGGGACGGTGCGGGTCGCGGCGCGGGCCCGGCGGGCCGCCCGCAGCCGCGCCGGGCTGGTCGACCAGGGCGCGGTCAGCTCGGCCCGGGCGGCCCGGGGCTGCCGCAGCAGGAGGCGGCCGGCGGCGCGCAGCACCGACGCCAGCAGCACCCGCAGGAGCACCAGCGGCAGGAGCGGGCTGTGCGCGAGCAGCACCTGCAGGGCCGCCCGGCGGTCGACGGCGGCCGTACCGCCTGCGGCGCAGTCGATCTCGCGGCTGCCGACGGTTGCCGCCCGCGCGTGCCGCACCCGTGCCTGCGGGACGACCAGGACGCGGTGTCCGGCGCTGCTGGCCCGCCAGCCGAGGTCGACGTCGTCGCGGTGCAGCGGCAGCGCCGGATCGAGGCCGCCGAGCTGGTCCCAGACGTCGCGGCGGACCAGGGCGCCGGCGGTGCCGACGGCCAGCACCTGGCGCACCGCGTCGTGCTGCCCCTGGTCCAGCTCGCCCGGCTCCACGCCGGTGTCCCGGGCGCCGGAACCGTCGGTGGTGCAGCCGATCTCGACCAGCACGCGCGGGTCCTGCCAGTCGACGACCTTCGGCCCGAGGACGGCGGCAGCGGGGTCGGCGGCCGCGGCGTGCAGCAGCGCGGCGAGCGCGTCGGGATCGGGGGCGCAGTCGTCGTGCAGCAGCCAGACCCAGCGGGTGTCGGCCGGGACGGCCGCCAGGGCGGCGTGCACCGCGGCGGCGTGACCGGTGCTGCGCGGCAGCTCGAGGACGTGACCGGTGGCACGGCGCAGCAGGGCGGCGGAGTCGTCGGCGCTGCCGGTGTCGACGGCGACCAGGCGCTCGGGGACGGCGGTGGAGGAGGCGAGCGCGCTCAGCGCCTCAGGCAGCCAGCGGCTGCCGTCGTGGGCGACGAGCACGGCGGTGACAGGGACCCGTGCAGGCATGGAGGAGGGACCGGGGTGGGTGGGGCGTCCGGCCTGCCGGCCCGGCGGTCGGACGTCGTAGGGGGCTGCGCGAGCGCAGGATCAGCCGGCAGCGCGCTTGAGGCGACGACGCTCGCGCTCGGACAGCCCGCCCCAGATGCCGAAGCGCTCGTCCTGCTCCAGGGCGTACTCCAGGCAGTCGCCCTTGACCTCGCAGCCCACGCAGATGCGCTTGGCCTCGCGGGTCGAGCCGCCCTTCTCCGGGAAGAACGCCTCGGGATCGGTCTGGGCGCACAGCGCCTGCTCCTGCCAGCCCAGCAGGCCCGTCTCGTCCGTGTCGGCACTCGCACCCAGGGCGGCCAGGTAGATCGGCTCGCTCATCTCGTCTCCTCGACCAGATCGGTCGGCCCGGCAGGCGCCGGACCGCGGTGGGTGTCACGCGACGGACGACCTCCCGGCCGGCCGTCCCGGGGGAACGACACAGGTGGAATTACACGCGTGTCCTGCCCGTACGTCAAGGGGCAGGGGTGCTACACGGCCCTTCCGCCGGACGTGGTAGCCCGTCAGCGCACGGTGATCACGCCGTTCCCGACGGTGATCAGGACGGCGTGGACCGCGTGCGGCTAGGGCCTGCGGCGGCGGAACAGGCGGCGGACGAGGTCCTCCTCCTGCTCCCCCTGCGGGGGCGCAGGCGCGGCGGGGCGGCTGGCCCAGCTCGTCTCGGCCGGTGGCTCGGGCGGGCGCGGAGCGGCGGCAGGGGCCTTCGCCGGAGCGGGACCAGCCGGCGCCGGGGCAGCCTTCGCAGCGGCCGGCGGGGCCGTCTGGGGCTGCGGGCGAGGGGCGGGGCTCGCCTTCTGCGGCTGGGGCTTGGGAGCGACCGCCGGGCGGGCGGGAGCGGCCTGCGGGGCGACGGCCTTGGCCGGCTGCTGGGCCGGCTGCTGGGCCGGCTGCTGGGCCGGCTGCTGGGCCGGTTGCTGGGCCGGCTGCTGGGCCGGCTGCCGGCTGCTGGGCCGGCTCGGCAGCCCCGTCGGCCTTGGCGGGGTCGGCCTTCGCCGGCTGCGCCTCGGCGGGCTCGGCGGGCTTGGCGGGCTGTGCCTTGTGGGGCTGGGCGGCCTTGGCGGGCTGTGCCTTCGCCGGCGCGCCCTTCGCGGGCTCAGCCTTGGGAGGTGTGGCCTTGGCGGGCATGGCCTTCGCGGGCTCAGACTTGGCGGCCGTGGCCTCCGGGGAGGCAGCCTTCGTGGGCTCAGCCTTGGCGGCCGTGGCCTCCGGGGAGGCAGCCTTCGTGGGCTCAGCCTTCGCCGGCGTGGCCTCCGCGGGCATCGCCTGGGCCGCTGGCCTTCGCCGGGGTGGCCTTCGCGGCCGCAGCCTGGGCCGGGTCGGCCTTGGCCGGGTCGCTCGCCGTCGCAGCCTTCGTCGTTCAGCTTCCGTCACCGGCGCCTTGACCGGCTCCGCCTCCGCGGCCTCGGTCTGCTCAGGCTCCCGCGGCTCGTCGGCAGGCTTGGCCTCGGCCGCGGCCGAGGTCCCCTCCGGGGACGAGGCCCCTGCGGCCCGGGCCGTGCCGGACGGTGCCGCGTCCGCTGTCGCCGGCGCCTCGACCTTCGCCTGCGGCTCCGCCGCCTCGGCCGCCTCGGCCGCCGGCTGGGACTTCGCCTGGTCGACCGCAGAGGGGGCCGGCGCAGCACCGGCTGTCGCCGGCTGCCCCTGAGCCGCCTTGCCCGACGGCGCCGTCGCCGCCCCAGCGCCGGCAGCCGCCGGACCCGCCTGCGCGGAGCCGGCCGCTCCCTTCGGCAGCCCCTGGGCGATCCCCTTGCCGTCAGCCGGCGGCGCCGCGGCATCGAGCGCCACCTGCACGCTCGGCACCTCCGGCATCGCGTCCAGCCGTCCGCGCCGCTCGGTGCCCTTGCCGCTGTCGCCGGCGGCGCGCGAGGACGCCTTCTTCGCCGGTGCCGCCTTCTTCGCCGCCTTGGCCGGCTGAGACTTCGCGGCTGGTCTTCGCGGCCTTGTCGGGCTGGGCCTTCGCCGGCTGCGCCTTCGCCGGCTGCGCCTTCGCCGGCTGCGCCTTCGCCGGCTGGGCCTTCGTCGGCGGGGCCACCGCCTTCGTCGTCGCGCCCTTGCGCGGCGGAGCAGCGGTCACGGCCTTCGCCGGGCGCTTGGCCGGCGTCACCGGCGGGGCGAGCGCTCCGCGGGCCGCCGACGGCGGCTCGGCGGCCGCGCTCGCCTCCTCCTGACGGCGTGCCCGGGCCTCCCGCGCGGCAGCGGCCGCAGCGGCGTCGTCCGGCACCAGCCGGCTGACCTCCTCCGGGAGGTCGACCACCGGCGGGACCGGCTCGCCGACCGCGGTCCGGTAGCGCTCGGCGTCGCGCGCGTCGCGGCGCCGGGCGACGGCGTCGGTGACGCGGCCGGCCAGCGCGGTGCGCTCGCGGGCGGACAGCCCGGAGGCGAAGGAGTCGAGCACCTCGTGCAGCACCCGGTCCCGCTCGGCCTCGAGGAGCCGGTCGCGCTGCTCGAGGTAGGCGACCAGCACCTTGCCGGCCCGCGACAGCCGGTCGGTCCCGGTGTCCAGGCCGTGGCGCGCGACCTCGACCTCCTCGGTCGCGCGGGCCAGCTCGGTGCGCACCCGCTCGAGCTGCGCCTCGACCTCGGCGCGCACGTCGCCGACGACGCCCTCCGCCACGGCCTTGGCGCCCTGCACGACCTCGAAGGTGCGGGTCGGCCACTCGGAGCGGAAGCCCTGCACGGTCTCCTGCAGCTCGCCGGACAGCGCCTGCAGCGAGGTGAGGCCGGCCGTCGCCTCGCGGGTCGCTGCCGAGGCGCCGGTGACGGTCTGGTCGAGGGCGGACAGCCGCTCGACGACGTCGGCGCTGCTCTCGTCGACGGTCGTGTCGAGGACGGTGAGCCGCTCGTCGAGCTTGGCCACCTGCTCGGCCGTGCGCTGCATGAGCTCCTTGCGCAGGTCGCGCGTGGCCTCGACGACGTCGTCGCGCACGACGTCGAGCAGCTGCTCGAGCTCCTCGCGCTGGGCCCGCACGAGGTCGGACAGCGCGAGCAGCCGCTCCCCCGCCTCGCGGGTGCTGTCCTTGCCGGCGCCGACGGTGGCGCCGAGCTGGTCGACCCGGCCGCCCACGCCGTCGAGCCCGCCGCTGACGGCGGTCTCGAGCTGGGAGAGCCGGCCGGTGACGTCGTCGGACAGCCGCGTCGTGCGGTCGCCCAGCAGCTCCGACAGCTCGGTGACGCGGGCGGCGACGTCCTGCGAGACCGCGGAGGTGCGCTCGCCGACGGTCGCCTCCAGGGCGGCGTTGCGCGAGCGGACCGTCGTCTCCAGCGCCTCGACCCGCTCGTCCACCGTCGCGCGCAGCGCCGCGAAGCGCTCCCCCAGCCGCTCGAGCTGCTCGTCGGCGCGCGCCAGCAGGTCGCTGCGCAGGGACGTCGTGGTGCTGTCGACGGTGCCGCGCAGCTCGTCCAGCGTGCGCCGCACCTCGTCGCTGACGGAGGCGAGCGCCGCCAGCCGCTCGCCGGACTCGCGGCTGGCACCGGTGGTGCCGGTGACGTCGGCGGCGAAACCGGCCAGCCGCTCGACGACGGTGCCGTACTGCTCCTCCACGCGGGCGAGCAGCTCGTCCCGCAGCGCCCGGGTCGTCTCGTCGACGCCGGTGCGCGTGTCGGCCATGGCCACCCGCAGCTGCTCGACGGAGGCGTCGGTGGACGCGACGAGCCGGTCGCGCAGCTCCTCGACGGCCGCGGTCACGTCGTTGCGCAGCGAGCGGAGCGCCTCGCCGGTGGCGGTGCCCACGACGGACACCTCCTCCAGACGCGGTGTCAGCGAGCCGATCTCGGTCGCGACGTCGCTGCGCAGCGTCGTCATGGCCGCGGTCACCTGCGAACGGACGGCCTCGAGGCGCGCCTCGACGGCGGTCTGCATGCCGGCGAGCTGCCCGGCGGCGACGTCGTCGCGCCCGACCAGGTCGGCCCGCAGCGCGGCCACGGCGCCGGTCAGCCGCTGCGCGAGCTCCTCGAGCTCCGCCCGGGACTCGGTGCGGCCGTCGGTCAGCGCGCCGGTCACGGAGCTGCCGAGGCCGCCGAGCGAGCGGTCCAGCACCGACCCGAAGCCGTCCAGCGCGCTGCGGACGCTGTCCGCGAGATCGCCGATGGCCTGGCGGTTCTCGGCCGTCTCGGTGCGGGCGGCCTCGAGGGCGGACAGGACGTCGCGGCGCAGCTCGTCGTTGCGGATGCGCAGGGCGTCGGAGAGCCGGTCGAAGACCGTCGTCTCCATCTCGGACAGCCGCGTCTCGGTGACGTCGCGCAGCCGGCCGACCAGCAGCTCGGCGGAGTCGCGACCCTCGTCGGCGATGCGCCGGTCGAGGTCGCGGACGGTTCCGGTCAGGGTGCCGAGAAGGTTCGTGGTGGTGCTCGCGCCGTCGCGGGCGAGCGCCTCGATGCGCTCGGACAGGCCGTCGAGGGTGTCCTCGAGGACGGCGAGGCGGGACTCGAGCGCACCGCGGGCGTCCTCGAGCGCGCCCTGCGTGCCGGCGGCGGCCTCGGCCTCGCGGGCCAGGACGGCGTCGACGCGGCTGGCGATCTCCTGCGCCACGCCGTCGACCCGGGCGCCCACCGCGTCGGTGAGGCGGCCGGTCAGCTCGTCGATGCGCTCGCCGGTGCGGGCCGGGACCTGCTCGAGGCCCTCCCGCAGCTCGCGGGACAGGCTGGGCAGGCCGTTGCGGACGTCGTCCACCCGGCCGCCGACGCCGTCGATCCGGGTGGACAGCTCGGCGACCCGGCGCACGAGGGTGCCGGTCTCGCTGCGGCTCGCGGCGACAGAGCCCGTCAGCCGACCGCCGAGCCCGTCGAGGTCGCTGCGGACGGCTCCGGTCTCGGAGCGGAGCGACCCCAGCTCGGCCCGTACGGCGCCGATCTCGGCCCGCAGCGCGCCGATGAGCGCGGCGACCGCGGTGCTCTCGCTCTCCGGCTCGTCGCTGGAGGCCGCAGCCAGCTGTTCGATCCGGCGCGTCAGCGCGTCGGGGTAGTCAGCGGTGCTCACGACTCCACTCCCAGGCTCGAGGTGAGCGCAGCGTAGTGGCGCAGGACTCAGGCGAGCGGGAGCGTTCGCCGGTCGGTCCGCGCGGCGCGGCGGCGCTCCTCCGGGACCGCGCCGTACGTCGTCGTCCGCTGCCGCGGGGTCCGCCCTGCGGCGGTGACCATCTGCTCGAGCTCCTCGACCGAGCGGCGGGAGCCGTACGACGAGCCGGCCATCCGGCTGATCGTCTCCTCCATGAGGGTCCCGCCGAGGTCGTCGACCCCGCCGTGCAGCACCTGGGTGCACTGCTCGGGGCCGAGCTTGACCCACGAGCACTGCACGTGGTCGATGCGCCCGTGCAGCAGCAGCCGCGCGACGGCGTGCACCGCCCTGTTGTCGCGGACGGTCGGTCCGGGACGGGCGACGCCGGCCAGGTAGAGCGGCGCGGAGGTGTGCACGAACGGCAGCGGCACGAACTCGGTGAACCCGCCGGTCTCGTCCTGCAGCCGGGCCAGCAGCTGCAGGTGCGCGACCCAGTGGTGCGGCTGGTCGACGTGGCCGTACATCATCGTGCTGGTCGTCGGCAGACCGAGCCGGTGCGCCGTCGTGACGACCTCGACCCACTGCGACGTCGGCAGCTTGCCCTTCGTCAGCACCCAGCGGACGTCGTCGTCGAGGATCTCCGCGGCCGTGCCGGGGAGGCTGTCCACCCCGGCGTCGCGGGCCTGCGCGAGGAACTCCGCGATCGGCACCGCCATCCGCGCGGCGCCGTTGACGACCTCCATCGGGCTGTACGCGTGCAGGTGCAGCCCGGGTGCGGCGGCCCTCACCGCGCGGGCCAGGTCGAGGTAGGCGGTGCCCGGCAGCTGCGGGTCGATCCCGCCCTGCATGCAGACCTCGGTGGCGCCGACGTCCCACGCCTCCGCCGCGCGCTGGCCGACCTCGTCCAGGGAGAGCGAGTAGGCGTCGGCGTCCGTACGGCGCTGGGCGAAGGCGCAGAAGCGGCAGCCGGTGTAGCAGACGTTGGTGAAGTTGATGTTCCGGTTGACGACGTACGTCACGTCGTCGCCGACGGTGTCGCGCCGCACGTCGTCGGCCAGCGCGCAGACGGCCTCCAGGTCCGCGCCGTCGGCGGTGATGAGGGCCAGCGCCTGCGCCGCGGTCAGCGCCGCGGGCCGGTCACGCGCGACGCGCAGCGCGGCGGCGACGTCGTGGTCGAGCGGCGCCACCTGCGCGGGCACCTGCAGCGCCGACCAGTCGCCGTAGACGTCGTCGAAGTCGGAGCGGCGCTCGGCGGAGCGGCCGGTGGTGTCGACGGTCGCGTGCAGGTCGGTGCGGCCGGACAGGACGAGCCCGCCGTCCGGCTCCTGCCAGGGCAACCCCTTCGGCAGGACGTCCAGCGCCAGGCCGTCCGGACCGGCGAGGGCGTCGACGTGCGCGGCCAGCCGCGGGTCGAGCCACGGCTCGGCGAGGAACGGCGGGTGGGCGGTCAGCCGCTCGCGCAGCTCGAAGCCGGACGCCTCGGAAGCGCCTGCCAGCGCGGCGATCTGGGGCCAGGGCCGCTCGGGGTTCACGTGGTCCGGCGTCAGCGGGGAGACGCCGCCCCAGTCGTCGACCCCGGCACGCAGGAGCAGCGCGGTCTCGGCCAGGTCGACGAGGTTCGGCGGGGCCTGGACGCGCATGCGCGGGCCCATCACCAGCCGGGTCACGGCGATTGCCGCGAGGTACTCGTCCAGCGACGCGTCCGGCGCGCTGCGCATCGCGGTGTCGTCCTTGGCCCGGAAGTTCTGGACGATCACCTCCTGCACGTGGCCGTGCCGGCGGTGCGCCGCACGGATGGCGAAGACCGTCTCGGCGCGGTCGCGCAGCGTCTCGCCGATCCCGACGAGCAGCCCGGTCGTGAACGGGACGGCGTGCCGGCCGGCGTCCTCAAGGACGCGCAGCCGCACCGCGGGGTCCTTGTCCGGCGAGCCGTGGTGCGCCGGCACGTCGGCGGTCGTCTCGAGCATCATCCCCATCGAGGGGGCCACCGGCTTGAGCCGCTGCAGCTCGGCCCAGGTCATCACGCCCGGGTTCAGGTGCGGCAGCAGACCGGTCTCCTCGAGCACTGCGATCGCGCAGGCGCGGACGTAGGCGAGCGTGCTGTCGTAGCCCGCCTCGTCGAGCCACTCCCGCGCGGCGTCCCAGCGGGCCTCCGGCCGGTCGCCGAGGGTGAACAGCGCCTCCTTGCAGCCGAGCGCCGCGCCCTGCCGCGCGATGTCCAGCACCTCGTCGACGGTGAGGTACGGCGCGGGCAGCCGGCCGGGCACCGTCGCGAAGGTGCAGTAGTGGCAGCGGTCCCGGCACAGGCGGGTCAGCGGGACGAAGACCTTGCGGCTGTACGTGACGACGCCGGGGCGGCCCGCGTCGGCGAGCCCGGCGTCGCGGACGCGGCCCGCGACCTCGAGCAGCGCGTCGAGCGCCTCGCCCCGGGCGGACAGCAGGACGGTGGCCTCGTCGAGGTCGAGCGCCTTTCCGTCGCGGGCCCGCGCGAGTGCGCGCCGCATGCCCGACTCCATCTCCCGACCCTACGTGCGGCCGGCCCGCAGCGGCCGCGTGACCAGGGCGAGGACCAGCTCGAGCGGGCCGCGCCCGACGTACCGCCGCCACACCGTCGCGAAGAGCAGCGCCACGAGCACCTGTGCCAGGTAGTACGGCTCCGGGTCGTCGGTCTCGGTGGACCCGAGGAAGGCGACGTGCGCGGTGTAGAGCGACAGCGGCATGCTGCCCGCCGACCACAGCGGCGTGAGCAGCGCCGCGAGCCGGCCCCGGACGAGCAGCGCGAGGCCGAGCACGAGCAGCGCGGTGCCGGTCGTGGCGAGCACGTCCAGCGGGGTGCTGGTGTGCGGCGCGTCGGTGGCCAGCCACCAGGCCGAGGTCGTGGGCACGTTGCCGAACCGGGCGGCGTCCACGACCTGCTCGACGGTGCGCCCGTCGTCGGCCCGCACCACGCCGGCCAGCTCTGCGTACCCCCCGAGCGGACCCAGCAGCAGGGCGCTGACGCCGACGGCGACCGCCGCGAGGACGGCGCCGCCGCCGGCCAGCCGCAGGGCGGTCCCGCGCTGACGCAGCGCGAGCCGGCCCACCGCGAGCCCGGTCAGCAGGTACGCCAGCCAGACGGCCGCCGGGTAGTAGCCGGTCAGCAGCAGCTCGCCGAGGAGCCGGCCGGGCTCGGCCAGGTCGGCGAGGACGGGGCTGGCGCTGTCGCGCGGCGGCAGCTCGTCGCGGACCGCGAAGCTCACGAACGGCATCGCCAGCGCGACGACCGCGGCCGCCACGACCAGGGTCCGCGGCCCGGCCCGAAGCCACGGGAGCGCCAGCACGAAGAGCAGCGCGTAGTAGGTCAGGATCACGGCGATCCCGCTCTCCAGCGTCCCGAGCCAGAGGCCGACCGCGCCGATGAGCGCGGCCCGCAGCAGCAGGGCGGCGCCCGCGTGGGGCAGGCTCGGGCGCCGGCCGTAGGCCAGGGCGAGCCCGACCCCGGCGAGCACCGCGAACAGCGCCGCCGACCGGCCGCTCGCCACCTGGTCGGCCAGCGACGGGGAGCCGTCCGGGTCCTCCGACGGCAGGACGTGCACCGCCATCATCCCGAGCAGGGCGAGCCCGCGGGCGAGGTCGACGCCCACGAGGCGGTCCGGGCGGGGCGTCACCCGGCCAGTCTCCCGGACGGCCCGGAGGTCAGCCCGTCGCCGAGCCCAGCACCGCCGACGCCGGCAGCTCGACCCGTCCGTCGGAGGCCCCGAAGCGGCTGGCGGCCACCTCGACGTAGCGCTCACGCACCGCGGCGCGCTCCTCGTCGGAGGCGGCGGCCAGCACGGCGCCGGTGCGCGGGGTGGCCGCGGCCACCGCGTCGAACCACGCGCCGGGCTCGACCGCGACGATCCAGCCCACCCGCTCCACCCGCACGTCCGAGAAGGCCGTCGTGAGCAGCTCGTGCATCGCGCCGTCGCGCGAGTAGTGCTGGGAGTCCGGGCCGGGCGGTGCCGCGCCGGAAAGCCCGAGAGAGGCGGCCACCGGGCCGAACAGGCCGAGGGCGGCGTTGGCCTCCGGCAGGTCCCACACCGTCAGCGCGACGCGTCCGCCCGGCCGCAGCACCCGCGCCAGCGACGTGACCGCCGCCTGCGGCCGCGGCAGGTGGTTGAGCAGGTAGCCGGCGACGACCGCGTCGAAGCAGGCGTCGTCGTACGGCAGCTGCTCGACGGGGGCCGTCACCGCGTCGACGCCCGCCGCGCGGGCGATCTCGACCATGGCGCTGCTCTGGTCGGCGGCGGCCACCGAGGCGCCCCGCTCCAGCGCGGCGAGGGCGACGAAGCCCGGGCCGGTGCCGACGTCGAGCACCCGCGACCCGGAGGCCACACCCGCCGCGTCCAGCAGCGCCGGGATGCTGCCGCGGGTGAGGTCGCCCAGGGAGGCGGCGTACGGCGCGGCCCGCACCTCCCACGCCGCCCGCTCCCACGCGCCGAAGGCGTCCAGCTCCTGCTCGGTGTGCGTCATGGCCGTGACCCTGTCACCCGTCCGCGGGCAGGCAGACTGGCCGCATGACCTCCACGCACGACGACGTCGCCTGCGCGATGGCGCACGGAACGGTGCCCGCCCCCACCGGTGACCGACGGCTGGTGGCGGTGTTCGCCTCGCCGGTCGCCGAGCAGCTGGTGCACCTGGCCGCGCACGTCGGCTACGCCTGCGTCGTGCTCGACCCGGCCGGCGGCGGCGACGCCACCACCGCGGCGGAGGCCGGCATCGACGGCACGACCGACGTCGTCGTCACCGACCACGACCGGCCCGAGCTCGGCGACGTGCTCACCGAGGTGCTGCGGACGCCGGCGCGCTGGGTCGGCGTCATGGGCAGCCCGCGGCACACCGCACCGCACGTCGCGGCGCTCGCGGAGCGCGGCGTGCCGGCCGACCAGATCGCCCGCGTCCACCGGCCGATCGGCCTCGACATCGGCTCGCACTCCCCCGCCGAGATCGCCGTCTCCACCGTCGCCGGCCTGCTCGCGGACCGCAACGGCCGCAGCGGCGGGACGTACCGCGCATGAGGATCGTGGCCCTCGCCGGGGGCATCGGCGGCGCGCGCTTCCTGCGCGGGCTCCAGGCAGCCGTCCCGGACGCGGAGCTGACGGTCGTCGTGAACACCGGCGACGACATCACGATGTACGGCCTGCGCATCTGCCCGGACCTCGACACCGTCATGTACACCCTCGGCGGCGGCATCGACGAGGAGCGCGGCTGGGGCCGGCAGGACGAGACGTTCCGCGCCAAGGAGGAGCTGCAGGCCTACGAGGTCCCGACCGCGTGGTTCGGCCTCGGCGACCGCGACCTCGCCACGCACCTGGTCCGCAGGCAGATGCTCGACGCCGGGTTCCCCCTGTCGCAGGTCACCCAGGCGCTGTGCGCGCGCTGGCAGCCCGGCGCCACGCTGCTGCCGATGAGCGACGACCGCGTCGAGACGCACGTCCGCGTCGTCCTCGACGGCAGCGAGCGGGTCATCCACTTCCAGGAGTGGTGGGTCAAGCACCGTGCCGCCCTGCCCGCCAAGGCGATCGTGTCGGTCGGCGCGGAGCAGGCAGCGCCCGCGCCCGGTGTGCTGGACGCGATCGCGGCCGCGGACATGGTCGTGCTGCCGCCGAGCAACCCGGTCGTCAGCATCGGCAGCGTCCTGCAGGTGCCTGGCATCGCGGAGGCGCTGCGCAGCAAGACCGTCGTCGGGCTGTCCCCCGTCGTCGGCGGCGCGCCGGTGCGGGGGATGGCCGACGCCTGCCTCACCGCCATCGGCGTCGAGACCAGCGCGGAGGCGGTGGGCCGGCACTACGGCGCGAGGTCCGAGGGCGGCCTGCTCGACGGCTGGCTGGTGGACACCGCGGACGCCGGCGCCTCGGTGCCGGGGGTCGAGGTGCGCGCCGTGCCGCTGCTCATGACCGACCTTCCCGCGACGGCCGCCATGGCGCGGGCGGCGCTGGACCTCGCAGGTGCCTAGCTACGAGGTCATCGGCGTCGAGGGGCTGCCCGAGGTGCGGCCCGGCGACGACGTCGCGGCCCTCGTCGCGGGTGCGGTGGAGCTGCGCGACGGCGACATCGTGGTGGTCACCAGCAAGCTGCTCAGCAAGGCCGAGGGCCGGCTCGTCCCCGTCGGCGACGAGGACCGTGAGGTCGTCCGGCTGCGGGCCGTCGCCCAGGAGACGGTGCGCGAGGTGGCCCGCCGCGGCACGACCGTCATCGTCGAGAACCGCAACGGCCTGGTGCTCGCGGCCGCAGGCGTCGACGCCAGCAACGTGCGCGGCGACGAGATCGCCCTGCTGCCGGTGGATCCCGACGCCAGCGCCGACGGCCTGCGCACCCGCCTGCACGAGCTGACCGGCCGCACCGTGGCGGTCGTCGTGAGCGACACCATGGGGCGCGCCTGGCGGGTCGGCCAGGTGGACCAGGCGATCGGCGCGGCCGGGCTCGCGCCGGTGCGGGACGCCCGCGGCACGACCGACTCGTACGGCGCGGTCCTGGAGGTCACCGAGATCGCCGTCGCCGACGAGCTGGCGGGCGCCGCGGAGCTGGTGAAGGGCAAGGCCGACGGGGTGCCGGTGGCGGTCGTGCGGGGGCTCGCGCTGCCCGACGACGGCCGGGGTGCGCTGGCGCTGGTCCGGCCCGCGCAGCAGGACTGGTTCCGGCTCGGCACCGCGGAGGCGCACCGCGGCACCCTCGCGCTGCGCCGGACCGTGCGCCGCTTCGACGACCGGCCGGTGGACCGTGAGGTCGTGCTGCGCGCCGTCGCGGCGGCGGTCACCGCCCCCGCACCGCACCACACGACGCCGTGGCGCTTCGTGCTCGTGGAGGAGCGCGCCGACGCGCTGCTGGACGCGATGGCGGCGCAGTGGGAGCGGGACCTGCGCGCGGACGGGTTCAGCGACGAGAGCATTTCCAGGCGGCTGCGGCGCGGGGAGGTGCTGCGCGGTGTGCCGTACCTCGTCGTGCCGTGCCTGGTGCGCGACGGCGCGCACGCCTACCCCGACGAGAGGCGCCGGCGGGCCGAGGAGCGGATGTTCCTGGTGGCCATGGGCGCCGGCGTGGAGAACCTGCTGGTGCAGCTCGCCGCCGAGGGGCTCGGCAGCGCGTGGGTGAGCAGCACGCTGTTCTGCCCCGACGTCGTGCGCGACGTGCTGGAGCTGCCCCCCGACTGGGAGCCGATGGGGGCGGTGGCCGTGGGTCACGCGGCCGAGCCGCCGGGCGAGCGCCCGCCCCGCGAGCCGCGCGACTACGTCGTGCTGCGCTGACCCGCCGGAGCGGTCCACCCCTGCGCCTCGAGCTGCCTGCGCAGGGCCATGCCGGCCACCGCCTTGGCCTCAGCCAGGTCGAGGAGCGTCCGTGCCTCGGCGCCCACGCCCGCGGCGTCGTCCAGCGCCGTCGCCAGGTCGAGGTAGGCCGTCATCGCCGCCCGCAGGTCGGCATCGTCGAAGGCGAGCGTCACGAGGTCCCTCCTCAGGCGGAGCGGCGGCGGGTCACCACCGCGACGGCGAGCAGCAGCAGCCCGGCCAGCGCCAGGACGGGCGCGCCGCCCGTGGCCGGCAGGCGACCACCGGAGACGGTCGGGGCGGAGACGTCCGGCTGCGCGACCGGACCGCCCGCCACGGGCACGGCGACGGGCGCCGCACCGGACAGCCGGGCGCAGGTGGCGGACGGTCCCTCAGGAGCCTTGTCGAAGGCCGCGTAGAGCCCGAGCCCGCAGGACTGCCGGGTGATGGCGCCGATGTCCTCCTGGCTGTAGAGCTCGGCGAACTCCGCCTCGGTCAGGTCGGCGTCGCGGTCCATGTCGCGGTCCGCGAACTCCACGTTGGTGTTACGGGTGTGGCCCTCGGTCACGCACCGCCCGACGCAGCCGTCGGCCCAGCCCACGACGACCCGGCCGACCGAGTCGACCGCCACGTCGATGAAGTCGAGCAGGTTGCGCTTGTTGTTCTGGCACTCCGCGCCGTCGGTCGCGATGCCGCTGCCCCACCAGATGCAGCCGCGCTGCACCGGGTCGTTCGGCGTGACGTCGGTCGTCGTCCAGCTCGACCCGCCGTCGTAGGTCATCGCGACGTAGAGGTGCCAGCCCGCCTTCGGGTCGTTCCCGTCCGGGTCGAAGTCGAGGTCCTGGTTCTCCGGCTGGTCCTCGGTGTTCAGCGGGGCCTCGGTGGGCGTGCCGAAGAAGGCCACGACCGCGCGTCCGGCGCTGCCCGCCTGGACCGTCGCCATGGTGGCGTTCTCGAGGCCGTACGGGGCACCCAGGTCGACGCTCCTGGTGAAGGTCTCGCCGCGGTCGGTCGTCGTCGCGACCATCATGTTGCTCGTGGCGTTCTCGTAGGCGACGTAGGCGCGGTTGCCCTCGTCGACGTCCACGGCCGGGTCCGAGTCGAAGTTCGGCGAGGTCGCGTCGGGGACCTGGCGGATCGTCCAGGTCAGCCCGCCGTCGGGGCTCACGACCACCGACGGGCGGTTCACGTCGAGCGCGTCGGCGGAGTTGCAGGCGAAGTTCGGCAGGTAGGCCGTGCCGTCGACCGGCGAGGTGTTCAGGTGGCCGTGCAGCCCCTCGCAGCCGACGACCAGCGGGTCGCTGACCAGGTCGCCCTTGAACGTGTAGACGGGCCGGCTCTGCTCGTACGCCACGCCGCCGCTCCGGCTCAGCGAGCAGGTCGACTCGACGACCACCTGCGAGCAGTACCAGCTGACGCGGTCCGGGCCGTAGAGCGGGTTCGGGTCGACGGACCTCCCGAAGTGCACGGTCTGGTGGTCGAAGTTGGAGCCGACGCCGCACGCCGCGGCCGGCGTGTAGCCGAGCGGGTTGGTGGCGGTGGGCTCGCCGTCGGAGTCGGTGAAGGCCGCGATGCTGCACGGCGGTGCGAGCTGGGAGATCAGCGTGCGTCCGGTGACCGGGTCGGTCTCGAGGATCGGGTCCAGCGACGCCAGGCTCGTCGGCGGGCGGCTGACGTCCTTCCACGTCGCCTTGGCCGGCAGCGTGCTGTCGTCGAAGGTGATCTGGTCGGTCTCGGTGAACGCCTGGAACAGGACCTTGCCGGTCTTCCAGTTCACGCCGATCGTCGGCTCGCCGGCGTCGCGGGCGAGCTCGCCCGGCGCCGTGAAGCTGACGAACGTCGCCGAGCCGGCGGCCGGCTGGGTCACCGCGGCGGTCGCCGGCGAGGCGGCCACGACGAGGGCGAGGGCGCCCGCGGCGGCCGCGGCCGTGCGCAGGCGGCTGCGCGTGGAGGTGCGGACCAGCATGGGAGGTGCCTCTCGATCGTCGTGCCGCGGCGACGGGGGTCCCGCACCGCAGCCTTCGTCGTACGTCCGGTCTGTCCTGCTACCCCGCCGGTGACGACTGGGTCACAGGCGTGCTCAGCGTGAAGCCTGTCAGGCCGCGCGGGCAGGTCAGCAGGGCGACCGTCACCCCGACGTCCCCGGCGGCGGCGAACAGCTGCAGCCGGCCGGTCCGGCCCTCGTCCTCGTCACGGCTGACGACCGCCCCGGGCAGGCCGCGGAAGTGGTCGAGCACCTCGTCCACGGTGGCCTCCACCCGGCCGGTGAGCAGGCGCTGGCCGGCCTGCTCGTCCAGGCCGACGACGACCGAGCCGGGCGGCAGGGCCACCGGGGGCGACGGCACCGCCGCCAGCGGCGAGGGCGGGGAGCAGGTCACCCCCGGAGCCTGCGTGCTCTCGCCCTCCACCGCCACCGGCGGCGGCTCGTCGGCCGGTGCGCAGCCGGTCAGCAGCAGCGCGACGAGGAGCAGGTGGCGCACTCAGTGCCCCCGGTGGTCCTGCACGGTCATCCGGGGCCCGAAGCGCGGCTTGGCGAAGCCGCTGCACTCCAGCAGCCGCACGACCCGGTAGCGGTGCGGCCGCCACGGCTCGAGCAGCGCGACCATGCCGTCGTCGTCGACCGGCCGGCCGGCCAGCGCCCAGCCGACGTAGGCGGACAGGTGGTAGTCGCCGACGCTGAGCGCGTCGGTGTCGCCGAGCGCCCGCTGGGCGACCTCCGCGACGGTCCACGCGCCGATGCCAGGCACGGCGGAGAGCCGGCGCGCGGCGTCGTCGCGCTCCATGCCGACGGCCTGCTCGAGCCGGGCGGCGTGCTGCATGGCCAGGCAGATCGTCCGGGACCGCTTCGGGTCCACCGCCGCGCGGTGCCACTCCCACGACGGGATCCGGCGCCAGGTCTCCGCCGACGGCGGGACGCGCATGCCGTCCGGCGCGGGTCCGGGGGCGGGCGTGCCGAAGGCCAGCACCAGCCGGCGGAAGGCTGCCCGGGCCTCCTTGCCGGTGACCTTCTGCTCCAGCACGGCGGGGACGAGGGCCTCGACGACCCGGCCGCTGCGGGGCACGCGGAGCCCCGGGTGCCGGGCGTGCGTCTCGGCCAGCAGCGGGTGCCGCGGCACGAAGCCGGCTGCGTCGTCGCGGGCGCCGAGCAGGTCCGGCACGCCGGCGACCGCCTCGTCCGCGCCCGGGCCCCAGGCCACGCACTCGACCTCGTGCAGGCCGCGCTGCGACAGCCGGTAGGTCACCGGTCCGGTCGGCATGAGGGAGGTGCGCCAGACGGCGCCGTCCTCGGTGACCCGGTGCGTCGGGTCCGCGCTCCCCCGGCGCAGCGGCGACAGGGTGCGCCGGACGTCGACGGGGAGCTGCGGCCGCCAGGTGGTCGCCGCGGCCGGGCGCAGGTCCGCCGGAGCGGGGGCAGCGGGGGTCACGCGCCACAGTCTGCCGCTAGGGTCCGTCCTCCGGAGCCTGGAGCAGGAGGTCGCGCGTGGACAAGGTCGTCGGCAGCGCCGCCGAGGCCGTCGCGGACGTGGCGAGCGGGTCGTCGCTCGCGGTCGGCGGGTTCGGCCTGTGCGGCATCCCCAGCGCCCTCATCGAGGCCCTGCTCGCCGCGGGCGTCGACGAGCTGGAGACGGTGAGCAACAACTGCGGCGTGGACCAGTGGGGCCTCGGGATGCTGCTGGCCGCCAAGCGGATCCGCCGCACCACCGGCTCGTACGTCGGGGAGAACAAGGAGTTCGAGCGGCAGTTCCTCGGCGGCGAGCTCGAGGTCGAGCTCGTCCCGCAGGGCACCCTCGCGGAGCGGCTGCGCGCGGGTGGCGCCGGCATCCCGGCCTTCTTCACCCCCGCAGGGGTCGGCACGCAGGTGGCCGAGGGCGGCCTGCCGCTGCGCTACGACGGCTCCGGCGGCATCGCGCTGGCCAGCGAGCCCAAGGAGGTGCGCGAGTTCGACGGCGTGCCGTACGTCCTCGAGCGCGCGATCCGCACGGACTTCGCGCTCGTGCACGCGCGCTACGGCGACCGGCACGGCAACCTCGTCTACGAGAAGTCGGCGCAGAACTTCAACCCGCTGTGCGCGGCCGCCGGTCGCGTCACGATCGCCGAGGTGGAGGAGCTGCTCGACCCGGGCGAGATCGACCCGATGGACGTGCACACGCCGGGGATCTTCGTGCAGCGCGTCGTGCACGTCGCCGAGGTGGAGAAGCGCATCGAGAAGCGGACCGTGCAGGCCGCCCCGCTCGAGGAGGTGGCCTGAGATGGCGCTGACTCGCGACCAGCTCGCCGCGCGCGTGGCCCGCGAGCTCGAGGACGGCCAGTACGTCAACCTCGGAATCGGCCTCCCGACGCTCGTGCCGAACCACGTGCCGCAGGGCGTCCACGTCGTGCTGCAGTCCGAGAACGGCGTGCTGGGCGTCGGCCCCTACCCGGCCGAGGACGGCGTCGACCCGGACCTCATCAACGCCGGCAAGGAGACCGTGACGGTCCTGCCGGGGGCGTCCTACTTCGACAGCGCCGCGTCGTTCTCGATGATCCGCGGCGGGCACGTCGACGTCGCGATCCTCGGCGCGATGCAGGTGGCCCGCAACGGCGACCTGGCCAACTGGATGATCCCCGGGAAGATGGTCAAGGGGATGGGCGGCGCGATGGACCTCGTCCACGGCGCGAAGCGGGTGCTCGTGATGATGGAGCACGTGTCGCGCGACGGCACGCACAAGGTCGTCGAGCAGTGCACCCTGCCGCTGACCGGCAAGGCCTGCATCCAGCGCATCATCACCGACCTCGCCGTCATCGACGTCGAGCCCGAGGGCCTGGTCCTGCGGGAGACCGCGCCCGGCGTCAGCGTCGACGACGTCCGCGCCGCGACCGGTCCGGAGCTGACGGTCGCGCTCTAGGTGCCCCCGCCCACCCTGGACGCCTTCGAGCAGCAGCGGAAGGTGCTGCTGGGCCTGGCCTACCGGCTGCTCGGCACCTACGCCGATGCCGAGGACGTCGTGCAGGAGGCATGGGTCCGCTGGTCGGCTGCGGCGCCGCCGGACAACCCGGCCGCCTGGCTGCGCACCGTCGTCACGCGGCTGTGCCTCGACGAGCTGCGGTCGGCGCGGGTGCGGCGCGAGGCGTACGTCGGGCCGTGGCTGCCGGAGCCGGTGCACACCGCGGACGGCGCGCTCGGGCCGCTGGACACCGCTGAGCTGCGGGACTCGCTCTCGCTCGGCTTCCTGCTGCTGCTCGAGCGGCTGTCGCCGTCCGAGCGCGCGGTCTTCGTGCTGCGGGAGGCCTTCGCGCTGCCGTACGACGAGGTCGCGGCAGCGGTCGGCAAGGAGCCGCCGGCCTGCCGGCAGCTGCACGTCCGGGCCCGCTCCAAGCTCGGCCAGGACGCCCCTGCGCCGCCGCGCGCCGGCCGGCGTGCACTGCTCGAACAGCTGCTGCTCGCCGTCGCCTCCGCGGACGTGCCGGGCCTGACCGCGCTGCTCGCCGAGGACGCCGTCCTCGTCTCCGACGGCGGCGGAGTGGTCAGCGCCGCCCGGCGGCCGGTCACGGGGGCGGACCGGGTCGCCCGCTTCCTCATCGGCGTCGGCACCCGGGTCCCGCCCGGCGCCACGATGGACGAGGAGGAGGTGAACGGCACCACCTGCCTGGTCGTGCGCGAGCGCGAGCGGGTGACGCAGGTCGTCGCCTTCGACGCCGGTGACACGCAGGTGCGGGCGCTGCAGATCGTGGCCAACCCCGAGAAGCTGTCACACCTCGCGGGGCTGCCTCGTCGTACGGGCTGAGACCCCGACGAGAGGAACCCCGGTGCCGCGCATCGCCCCTGTGACCCGCCCCGGCCCGCTGGGCCGCATCGCCTACGCCGTCTCCCGCCGCCGCTACGGGCAGGTGCCCGAGCCGCTGACCGTCTGGGCGCACCACCGCGGCGTGATGGTGGCGACCCTCCGGCACGAGTCGTCCGTCGCGCGCTGGAAGGCGCTGGACCCGACCTGCAAGAGCCTGGCCGTGCTGCGTGCCGCGCAGGTGATCGGCTGCCCGTGGTGCATCGACTTCGGCTCGTTCCTGTCCGAGGACGAGGGCGTCACCTCCGCGCAGCTGCGCGACCTGCACCGCTGGCGCGAGAGCGACGCCTACACCCGCGAGCAGCGCCTGTGCCTGGAGTACGCCGAGGGCGCCAGCGCCACCCCCCTCGCCGTGACCGACGACCTGGTGGCCCAGCTGCGCGACGCGCTGGGCGAGAAGGCCGTCGTGGAGCTGGCGATGATGGTCGCGCTGGAGAACGAGCGCTCGCGCTTCAACGGCGGCCTGGGCTGCACGTCCCAGGGCTACGCCTCGGAGGCCTGCGCCGTCCCCGTCTGAGCGCGCCGGCGGCCCTCGCGGACGTACGCCGCCGTCAGCCCCGCGCACCACAGCGCGTTGACGACCGCAGCCGGCAGGTTGCCCTTGGCGAGCCAGCCGCCCGCGATGAGCAGCGCGCCGAGCTGGGCGACCGCGAAGACCTCCACCTCGCGGCGGCGCCACAGCCGCAGGAAGCCCGGCACGAACAGCGTGAACGGCACGGCCAGCACGTAGCCGAACAGCAGGGCGGTGTCGGCGGCGCTCACGGTCGTCATGCTGCCGGACCGCCCCGCTGCCGGTCCACGCGACGCGCACGGCAGGATCGTGCGGTGACCGGATTCACGGACGAGCCGCGGGACCTGCGGGCCGAGGACGCCTTCGACACCGACGCCCTGCACGCCTGGCTGTCCGCCCGCGTGGACGGGCTCGGCGACGCCCCGCCCGAGGTGCAGCAGTTCGGCGGCGGCGCGTCCAACCTGACCTACCTGCTGCGCTACCCGTCCCGCGACCTGGTCCTGCGGCGCCCGCCCGCGGGGGTCAAGGCCGCCAGCGCGCACGACATGCGGCGCGAGCACCGGGTGCAGGCCGCGCTCGCGCCGCACTACCCGTACGTCCCGCAGATGGTCGCGTTCTGCGACGACGAGTCCGTCCTCGGCGCCGACTTCTACGTGATGCAGCGGCTCGCCGGGACGATCCTGCGCGGACGGCTGCCCAAGGGGATGGAGCTGGCGCCGGGACAGGCGCGCGAGCTCGGCTTCCGCGCCGTGGACAGCCTCGTGGAGCTGCACCAGGTCGACGCCGCCGCGGCCGGGCTGGGCGACCTCGGCAAGGGCCTGGGCTACGTGGGCCGGCAGGTGTCCGGCTGGTCGGACCGCTACCGCCGGGCGCGTACCGAGAACGTCCCGGACTTCGAGGCGGTGATGGCCTGGCTCGCCGAGCGGCAGCCCGAGGACGTGGCGAACTGCCTGGTGCACAACGACTTCCGGCTCGACAACCTCGTGCTGGACGAGGACCTCCAGGTGATCGGCGTCCTGGACTGGGAGATGGCGACCCTCGGCGACCCGCTGATGGACCTCGGCGGCGCCCTGGCCTACTGGGTGCAGGCGGACGACGACGACGTGTTCCGGCTGTCCAAGCGCCAGCCGACCGACCTGCCCGGCATGCCGACGCGCGCCGAGGTCGTCGAGCACTACCGCGCGCGCACGGGGCTGGCCGTCGACGACTGGGCCTTCTACGAGGTGTTCGGGCTGTTCCGGCTGGCCGGCATCGCGCAGCAGATCTACTACCGCTACCACCACGGCCAGACGACCAACGAGGCGTTCAAGGACTTCTGGTTCTTCGTCACCTACCTCGACGAGCGCTGCCGGCGCCTCGCCGGTCTCGCCTGATGCCGGTCGTCCTGCTGGTCCGGCACGGCCAGGCGTCCTTCGGCGCCGACGACTACGACGTGCTGTCCGACCTCGGGCGCGAGCAAGCCGCCGTGGTCGGTCAGGAGCTCGCCCGCCGCGCGCTGCGCTCCCCCGCCGTCGCGTGCGGGTCGCTGCGCCGCCAGCGCGACACGGCGGAGATCGCCCTGCCCGCAGCCGATCTCCGGAGCGACCCGCGCTGGGACGAGTACGACCACCTGGGGCTGCTGCAGCGGTACGTGCCGGTGGACTCGGCGCACGACGGCACCTCGAAGGGCGTCCAGGGGCTGCTCGACCAGGCGCTCGCCGCGTGGGTCGACGACCCGCACGGGGGCTGGGACGCCTTCTCCGACGGCGCCGCCGCCGCGCTCGCCGAGCTGGGCGCCGGCCTCGAGCGCGGACAGGACGCCGTCGTGTTCACCTCCGGCGGCATCGTCGCCGCCGTCTGCGCCGGCCTGCTCGGGCTCGGGGCGTCCGGTGTCGTGGCGCTCAACCGGGTCACCGCGAACGGCGCGATCACCAAGGTGGTGCTGGGCGGCTCCGGCGCCAGCCTGGTGGCGTTCAACGACCACGCGCACTTCGAGGGCGACGCGCGCAGGCTGCTGACCTACCGCTGAGCGCGGCGCCTCGCGCGACGGGCGCGGCCCCTAGTGGTTGCGCAGGGCGTCGACCAGCTGCTCCTTGCTCATCGACGACCGGCCGTCGATCCCGATCTCGCGGGCCCGGCCGAGGAGGTCCTTCTTGGTCCAGTCGTCGTAGCTGCCCGCCTCGCCGCCCTTGCGACCCGTCTCGGAGCGCGACGTCCCCGCCGACGCGTTGGAGATGCGCGCGGCCTTCTCCTTGCTCGCTCCGTCGCGCCGGAGCGCCTCGTACTGCTTCTCGTCCTTGATGCTGCTCGCCGGCATGTCCTCACCCTCCGCAGGTCTGCTGGTGCCTGCCGGGTACCCCGGCCCCCGCGAGTGACACGGCTGCCGGCGGTCTACAGCGACCGCAGCGCCGGCAGGAGCTCCTCCTCGGCCCAGGCGCAGAACTCCGCCTGCGTCTCCGCGCCGATCTGCACCAGGGCCACCTCGGTGAACCCGGCCTCGACGAACGGCCTGATCTTCTCGACGTGCTCGGCCACGTCCGGTCCGCACGGCAGCTGCTCGCCGACCTGGTCGGGGGTGACGAACTGCGTCGCGGCCTCGAAGGACGACGGCGCAGGCAGGTCGGCGTTGACCTTCCAGCCGAGCCCGAACCACCGGAACTGCTCATGGGCCCGCTGCACCGCCGCGTCGCGTGACCTGTCGTAGCAGACCGCGATCTGCCCCACCCGGGGCTTGCCGGCTCCGCCGGCAGCGTCGTACATCTGCCCGAGCTCGGGCTTCGGCTCGGTGGCGATCATGAGGTCGGCCTTGCGGCCGGCGAGCGAGCAGGACCGCTCGCCGGAGACAGCGATGCCGACCGGCACGCGCTCGTCCGGCAGGTCGTACAGGCGCGCGGACTCGACGTCGAAGTGCTTCCCGCGGTGGTTGAGGTGCTCGCCGTCCAGCAGCGCGGTGATGACGTCCACGGCCTCGGCGAGCATCTCGTGGCGGACGCCGACGGCCGGCCAGCGCTTGCCGACGACGTGCTCGTTCAGGTTCTCGCCGGCACCGAGGCCGAGGCGGAACCGGCCGCCGGACAGGATGCCCATGGTCGCCGCCTTCTGCGCGACGACGGCCGGGTGGTAGCGCATCGTCGGGCAGGTCACGTACGTCATCAGCGGGATGCTCGAGGTCGCCTGCGCGGCCGCGCCCAGGACGGACCAGGCGTAGCCCGAGTGGCCCTGGGACTCGAGCCAGGGGTTGAAGTGGTCGCTGATGACGGAGAAGTCGAACCCGCTGTCCTCCGCGACCTGCAGGTCGCGCACCAGCTGGTCCGGGCGGGACTGCTCGCACATCATCGTGTAGCCGAAGGACGTCATGACACCTGGTCTTGCCGCCTGTCGGCCACTCGAACCCGGGCCCGCCGACGGCCGGGCTCCGGACGACCCGCAGCCGGTCAGCGGGACGGCGAGCAGCAGGACTGAGCGGGCGCTGCGGCTCAGCGGCCGCGGCGGGTGAGCTCGGCGGCGACGGTCGTCATGTGCGGGACGGTCAGCCCGAGCACGGCGGCGAAGGCGTGGTCGCTGGCCCGCTCCGGGTCCGCGACCGCGAGCGCTCCGGCCCCGAGCAGGCCGACGCCGGCGGCCCAGGCGCTGCGCCGGCCGAGGGTGGCGACGGCCGCGGGCAGCGAGCGCTGCGCCGGGAGCTGGCCGTCCGCGACGAGGGTGTCCACGACCCGCGCGGTGTGCCGCAGGGCGTGCCAGCCGCCGAAGTAGGCCGCGAACGACAGCGACGGCGGGGCCAGCAGCGCCAGGGCGACGAGCAGCGCGGTGTCCCCCGCCGCCTCGCGGTCCCCGGCAGCGGCGAGCGCCACGGTGGCCCCGGCAGCCACCGCGGCCAGCCCGGCGACCGCCGGCCGCGTGGCGGGATCGCGCAGCAGGGCGAGGCCGGTCCGGTCGCCCGTGGCGCGGCGTGGGCAGCGCGCCGTTCACCCCGACCTCAGGGTCGCGCCGGGCGGCCGTGCCCACCGCCGCCGGAAGGCCGACGGTCGTCACCGCGGCGGCGAGCAGCCGCAGCGCCGAGCGTGCGCGGGAAGGCGTGCCGGACCAGCAGGCGAGCTCGCCCTCGCCGAAGTGCGCCGCGCTGGCCAGCAGGACGGCGCGGTCGACGCCGCTGCCACCACGACGGACCAGCACCGTGGACACCGCGGCCAGGGCGGCGTAGCCGGAGGTCAGCGCTACGTGGCGCGGACGGCTGCCTCGTGCCGCCGCGCGCAGCAGCTCGGTGTCCGCCGCGCCGTGCGGCATCCCGAGGGCGAGCGCGCCGAGCACCAGCGCCTGCTGCGCGCGGCCGTCCGGCCGGTGCCGCAGCAGCGCGCTGCTGCCGAGCGCCCCGAGCACGAGCAGCCGCGAGGTGCGACGCGCCCGAGGCAGCAGCGCGGTCACGAGGAGGCGCGCGCCCGCTGCAGGTAGGGAGCGAGCTCGATCTTCGCGACCACCCCGCGGTGCACCTCGTCGGGGCCGTCGGCGATCCGCAGCGCCCGCGCGACGAGCCAGGCCGGGCCGAGCGGCACGTCCTGCGACAGGCCCGCACCGCCGTGCAGCTGGATGGCCATGTCGACGACGGCCTGCGCCATGTTCGGCACGACGACCTTGATCTGGCTGATGGCGCTCAGCGCGCCGAGCAGCCCCTCGGTGTCGAGCAGCCAGGCGGCGTGCAGCACGAGCAGGCGCGCCTGCTGGATGGCCATGCGCGCGTCGGCGATCCGCTCCCGGTTGCCGCCGAGGTTCGCGATCGGCTTGCCGAAGGCGGTCCGGGTGACGGCCCGCTCGCAGGCCAGCTCGAGCGCCATCTCGGCCAGGCCGATGGCGCGCATGCAGTGGTGGATGCGACCGGGACCGAGCCGGCCCTGGGCGATGGTGAACGCCCCGCCGGGCTGGCCGATCACGTTTGACAGCGGCACGCGGACGTCGTCGAAGCGGACCTGCCCGTGGCCGGACGGTGCGTCGTACCAGCCCATCGTCTGCAGCATCCGTTCGACGGTCACCCCGGGGGCGTCGCGCGGGACGAGGACCATCGAGTGCTGGCTGTGCCGCGGTGCCTCCGCGTCGGTCAGCGCCATGACGATGAGCAGCTCGCAGTCGGGGTGGCCGACCCCGGTGCTCCACCACTTCACGCCGTTGACGACGACCTCGTCGCCCTCGACGACGGCGGTCGCCTCCATGTTCGTCGCGTCCGAGGAGGCGACGTCCGGCTCGGTCATGCAGAACGCGGAGCGGATGTCGCCCTCGAGCAGCGGGGTCAGCCAGCGGTCCTTCTGCTCCTGGCTGCCGAACGCGTGCAGCACCTCCATGTTTCCGGTGTCGGGGGCGCTGCAGTTCATGACCTCGGCGCCCCAGTGGCTGCGGCCCATGAGCTCGGCGAGCGGCGCGTAGTCGACGTTCGAGAGGCCCGACACCGACGGCAGGAACAGGTTCCAGAGGCCGGTCGCCTTGGCCTCGGCCTTGAGGGCCGCCAGCTCCGGCGGCGCCGTCCAGTCGGTGCTCGTCATCAGGCGCTCCCGCGCCGCCTGCTCGACGGGTGCGACCCGCTCGCGCAGGAACGTGCCGACCTGGTCGATCAGCTCGACGGCGCGGGGTGAGTGCGAGAAGTCCATGGCTGCAGTCTCACCAGCGCGCCGCCGGGCCGCGACACCGGGCTGCGACGCCGGGTCAGGCCAGCTCGGGCGCGACCTCCGCCACGCGGGCGTGCAGCTCCTTGACCCGCTGGGCGTCGGCGGCGGGCATGACCAGCGTGGCCGTCGGCGTGTGCACGACGACCAGGCCCTCGCAGCCGACCAGCGTGACGAGGTGGTCCGGGTCGGAGGAGGCGACGACGTTGCCGCGACTGGCGTGCAGCACGGCCTTCGCGGCGCCGACCATGTTGCCGTCCTCGTCCGCGCCGAGCGCCTCGCCGTACGCCGGCCAGGAGCCGACGTCGAGCCAGCGCGCGGCCAGCGGGAGCGCCGCCACGGTGAAGTCCGGCGACACGGAGGCGGGCTCCATGACGCCGTAGTCGATGGAGAGCCTGGCCAGGGTCGGCCACGCGTCGCGGGCGAGCGGCTCCCACTCGGGCGTCCCGTACGCCGCCCCCATGGCGCGCAGCACCGGAGCCGACTGCGGCACGAACGCGTCGACGGCGCGCAGCAGCGTCGAGGCGCGCCAGACGAACATGCCGCTGTTCCAGAGGTAGCGCGACGGGCCCGCGGCGAGGAAGTCGGAGGCGACCGACAGGGTCGGCTTCTCGCGGAACTGCGACACCACGTGGCTGCCGGCGTCCAGCGGCTCCCCGAGCTCGAGGTAGCCGAAGCCGGTGGCCGCGTGGTCCGGCACGACGCCGAAGGTGACCAGCGCGTCCTCGCGCGCCTCCGCCAGCGCGAACGCGGCGTCCAGCGTCTCGGCGAACGAGTCGAGCGGCTCGATCAGGTGGTCGGCGGTGAGCACCGCGACGACCGCGTCCGGGTCGTGCGCGGCGATGACGGCGCAGCCCAGCGCGACGGCGGGCAGGGTGTCGCGGCCGGACGGCTCGACGACGAGCCGGTCCGCCTGCAGCCCCTCGACGTGCGAGACGGCCTCCCGCAGCTGCTCCCCCGCGCCGAGCCACACCTGCGCCGGCGGCACCACCGACGTGGCGCGGGCGACGGCGATGTCGAGCAGCGAGCGGCCCTGCAGCAGCGGCACCAGCTGCTTGGGCAGGCCGGCGGTCGAGAACGGCCAGAGCCGGGTGCCCGACCCGCCGGCCAGGATCAGCGCGTGCCTCATGAGGAGTCCTCCAGGACGTCGGCCGAGCGGGTGGGCGCCGCCCCCTCGCCGACCGAGCGGACCCGCGCGGCGAGCAGGTAGCGCAGCAGCAGGCCGACGCCGAGCAGCAGGCGCACCGGCGCCCACTGCGGGCCGGCGTACTGCCGCGACAGGTAGCGGTAGATCGCGCGGTGGTGCTCGCGCAGCATCGGTCCGGCCGAGCGCGAGGTCGCGTGGCCGCCCTCGTGCGTGATGGTCGCCGCGGGCGCGTAGACGCTCTCCCAGCCTGCCTCCCCCAGGCGGCGGCACAGGTCCATGTCCTCGCAGTACATGAAGTACGACGGGTCGAAGCCGCCGACCGCGGCGAAGGCCTCGCGGCGCAGCAGCATGCAGGAGCCGGACAGCCACCCGGTCGTGCCCTCGACGGGCGAGCCCGCCTCCTCGCGGTACGAGCGGGTCCAGGGGTTGCCCGGCCACCACCAGCCGCACAGCGCGTGGCCGATCCCGCGGCCCAGCGAGGGGAACGCGCGCGCCGACGGGTAGAGCTGCCCGTCCGGGGTGCGGATCGCGGGGCCGAGGCAGCCGGCGCGGGGCCAGCGCTCCCCGGCCTCCAGCAGCGCGTCCAGCGCGCCGGGCGACCAGGTCACGTCCGGGTTCGCGACGACCAGCCACTCGCCCTCGAAGCCGGACGCCCCGAGGTTCGCCGCCTTGCCGTAGCCGAGGTTGCCGCCGGTCGGCAGCAGCCGCACGCCGTCGCGGACCGCTGCCTCGGGGGCGCCGTCGGTGCTGCCGTTGTCGGCCAGCACCACGTCGTACGACCGCGTGGTCGCGGTGCCGAGCGTGTCGAGGAAGTGCGTCAGCGACTCACCCGGCGAGTAGGTGACGACGACGACGCGCAGCGCCGCCGCGGTCACTGCTCGAGCGCGCGGGCGAAGGCCGCCATGTGCGCCTCGGCGCTGGCCGCCCAGGTGAACTCCAGCGACCGCTGGTGGCCGGCCTCGCCGAGCCGGGCGCGGCGGTCCGGGTCATCGAGCAGCGCGTTGAGGTGCGTCGCGATCGCGTCCGGGTCGGGCTCGGTGTAGGCCACGGCGTCGCCGCCGACCTCGGGCAGCGAGAGCCGGTCGGTCGTGAGGACCGGTGCGCCGCAGGCCATCGCCTCGAGCACCGGCAGGCCGAAGCCCTCGCCGTGGCTCGGGTAGGCGACCAGCGTCGCCCCGCCGAGGTAGCCGGGCAGGTCGGTGAAGCGCAGGTACCCCGGGCGCAGCACCCGCAGGTGCGACGGCACCTCGGCCACGGTGGCGTCGATGGTGTCGTCCCAGCCGGAGCCACCGGCCAGGACCAGCGCGGGCGTGAGCTCGCGGCCCTCGCAGGCCTTGACCCAGCCGCGGATCAGGCCGGGGACGTTCTTGCGCGGCTCGAGCATGCCGAGGAAGGCGATGTACGACTGGCCCGCGAGGCCGAGACGCGCCTGCACGCGGGCCTTCTCGGCGTCGGTGGGCACGTGGAACGTGTGCTGGTCGACGCCGTGGTAGGCCACGTCGATGGTCGTCGCGTCGGCGTCCAGGACCCGCACGAGCTCGTCCCTCGTGGCCTTGGACGGTGTGACGACGCGAGCCGCGCGGCGCAGCGCGGTGCGGGTGGCCGAGCGGAAGAAGGTGCCCTTGACCGAGCTGTGCAGGTCGGGCTCGGTGAAGAAGGTGGCGTCGTGGACGGTCACGACGACGGGCCGGCCGGAGCGCAGCGGCATCGTGTAGTGCGGTGAGTGCAGGACCTGCGCGCTCACCTGCTGGGCGACCATCGGCAGGCCGGTCTGCTCCCACGCCAGCCGGGCGGGGCGGTGCGCGATGGCGGCCGGGCCGGGGACGACCTCGGCGTGCGGGGCGAGCCGGCCGTAGCGCTCGGCGTCCGCGCGCTGGCAGACGATCGCGAGGTCCGCGCCACCCGCGGCCAGCGCGGCGATGAGGCCGTCGACGTAGCGCCCGACCCCGCCGCGGTCCGCGGGGACCGCGGTCGCGTCGACGAGGACGCGGGGACCGCTCGGTCCTGTGCTGCCGGCGGTCACGCGTCGGCTCCTCTCGGGGGCAGGTGGTGAGGGGTGGCTGGGCCGTCCGCGAGCCTACGCCCGCCGGGGGGTCGCGAGCCCGCGCAGCGCCGACCACAGCGAGGCGGCCGCGGCGTCCCAGGAGTAGTGCGCGGCGCGCAGCCGACCGGCCTCGGCCATGCGCGCGCGCAGCGCCGGGTCGTCCGCGACCTCGCGCAGCGCGGCGGCCAGCGCGGCCGGCTCGAGCGGGCTCACCCGGGCGGCGCCGCCGCCGACCTCGACCAGCGCGGGGGCGTCGCTGGTGACGACCGGCGTGCCCGCGGCCATCGCCTCGAGCAGCGGCAGGCCGAAGCCCTCCGCACGGCTCGGCACCACGAGCGCGGTCGCCCGGTCGAGCAGCACCGCGAGGTCGGCGTCCGGGACCCGGCCGAGCGCCCGCGCGCCGGTCACCTCGACGCCGCCCCACCCGGGCTGGCCGACGCAGAGCAGCGGCAGGTCGGGTGCACCGGGCAGAGCGAGCGCCTCCAGCAGGACGTCGAGCCCCTTGCGGGGCTCGAGCGTCGCGACCGTCAGCAGGTAGCGGTCCGGCAGCTGCAGCCGCACTGCCCGCGCGTGGGCGTCAGGCGGGAGGGCGAGGTCACCGCTGACGCCCTCCCCCACGACCAGCAGCTCGCGCAGCGGCACGTGCCGGCGCAGCTCGTCCGCGACGGCGAGGGTCGGCACCACGACGAGGGCGGCCTCAGCGGCTGCGCGTGAGACCTGCGAGCGGTGCCACGCGACGCCGCGCGGGGTCAGCGTCTCCGGGTGGGTCCACGGGACGGCGTCGTGCACGACCACGACCCGCGGGGCGGGGCCGGGCGGGAAGAGCGGCGTCGGGGCGAGCACCACGTCGCCGGGCACCTGCGGGCCGAGACCGCGTTCCCAGGCGGCGACCAGCCCGCGGCGGGGCAGCGGCAGCCGGCGCGGACCGCTGACCCCCGGCACGACCGCGGCGGCTGTGGTGCGGTGCCAGGCGACGACGCCGGTCACCTCGTCCTTCGGCCCGGCGCTCCGCGCGAGCGCCGCGGCGACCTCCCGGCTGTAGCGGCCGGTCCCGCCGGGGACGGGCGCGAGGCACTGCTCGAGGACGACGCCCAGCCTCATCCGACGCCGACGTACCGCGGTCCCAGGCCCTTGAAGACCGGCGTGCTGCGGACGCGGGCCGCACGCGGCGTCGCCCCCGTGACGGTGACGTCGGTGGCGACCTGCGGGCCGTAGCGCGCGTTCGCGTGCAGGGCCTGCACGACGAGGCGGTACGTCCCGGCCGCCTTGCCGGTCGAGGAGACCGGGATGCGCCACTCGCCGATCTCGCCGGGGTGCACGGCGGTGGCACCGGGCCGGACCGCGTTGCCGGCCAGCGCCGGCGGGGTCGTCGGGGAGGACCAGGCGGCGGTCGCGAGGGCGTACGGCCGGTCGGTCACCAGTCGCTCGGTCCCGACCTGCCAGGGCGACCCGCCGAGGTTGCGCAGCCGGACCACCAGGGTCGTCGAACCGTCCAGGGCGGTGGTCGCGGACGGACCCGCGTGCAGCATCGCGAGCCGGCTGACGGCCGGGTCGACGCGCACGACGTTCAGGGTGCGGGCGGCGCCCTCGATCCAGCCCTGGCCTGCCCACAGGGGCTCGAAGGCCTCGGGCGTGATGCCCACCGGGCGGCCTGCGCCGTGCAGGACGAGGTCGAAGGCGCCGGTCGCGCCGGGCCCGGTGGCGGCGGCGAGTCGGGCGGCGCGGCTGGCGCTCGGCCAGTCGTCCCCGGCGGCGGTGCTGGCGCGGTTGCGGGGACCCGACGTGCCGAGCTGGACAGCGGTGACCGGCCAGAGGAGGTTGCCGGTGTTCTTGACCTGCCAGCGCACCGGGGTCGTGCCGCTGCGCGCGACGACGACGGTGCGGCCGTCGGCGAAGACGGGCGACGGGCCGCCGGTGGTGGCCGGCTGTGCGCCGGGGCCGGCCTGCGGCGCCGCAGCGGTGGCCGTGAGCGCCGCCGCCTCGACGGGGACGCGCCAGGCGACGGTGGCGCCGAACAGCGGGCCGTCACCGAGGCGCAGGCGGTAGGCGCGGCCGTGCGTGCCGGGCTGCACGCCGGCGGCGTCGAGCCGGATCACGAAGTCCGCTGTCTGCCCCGGCTCGATCGTCGCCGCACTCGTCACGGGCGCCCCGGGCCGGGTAGCGCCGCCGGCCAGCGGGTCGGCCTCACCGGGCGGGGAGGCCACGGCCAGGTGCAGACCCGCGACCGGCCACGCGGTCGCGCCGGTGTTCTTGAACGTGGCGGTCAAGGTCCCGGTGGACGCGCCGGGCGGGCGCACCAGCGTCGGAGCCGCCGACTGCGCGGTGACGCTGCTGGTGGTCTGCGGCACGACGACGCGCCACCAGGAGGAGCGCAGGCCGTCGCTGCTGCCCGGCCAGGGGCGTGCGTTGTAGACGCCCGCCCCGGTCGTGCTGACGCTGGTGGCAGCCCCGCTGCTGCTGACGCCCTCGAGGACGACGGTCTTGACCCGGCCGCCCCACTCGCCGTTGCCGTCGCGACCGGTCACCCGGATCCGCCGCAGCGTCCCGACGGCCGGGAAGCGCCGCTCGAGGTCGCTCGCGCGCAGGGTCGCCTTCCAGCTGTGCACCGGGTTGCTCACGGCGCCGTCCCAGTCGTCGCGCTGCGCGACGAGGTAGGGCACGTCGCCCTTGGTGGACCAGCCGCCGTTCGAGCTGCTGAACTCCGCGAAGACCGGCTTCCCCTCGTACGTCCGGACGACGCCGGCCGTGGCCCGCACCGCCTCGGTCGTCGACGCCGGCTCGAGCTCGGTCACGCCGCCGCTGCTCGCGTAGAGGCGGCTGCCGCCGAAGACCTGGCACTGCGTGGTGTCGCAGATGTCCCAGTGGCCGCTGCCGGCGACGCGGTCGCGCTTGTTCGCGCTGTACGACCTGGCGGCGATGGCCTGCGCCTGCAGCGCCGCGGGCTTCCACCCGCTGGACGCCTCGCGCGGGACGACGCCGAGCAGGTAGTCCTCGAGCGGCAGCACCACGACGCTGGCCAGGCTCTTCGGCGCCGTCTTCACGGCCTGCACGCCGCCGCGGTAGTCGCGGCTGGTGCCGCCGGGGAACGCCACGCGCACGAAGGCGGGGCCGCTGAAGCGCACCGGGCCGCCGTGCGTCGTGCCGCCGCCGAGGGCGTACGGCGTCCAGGCCGAGCCGGTCAGCGACTGCACGTGCAGGCCGGCGTCGTCGACGGTCACCCGCCAGCGGGTCGGGCCGGTCGGGAGCTCGGCGGTCGTGCCGGTGCTGGTGTCGGTCACCTTCAGTCCGGTGGCCGGGAAGACCTGCAGGTCGGTGCCGTCGTCGCCCATGAGCTTGACCCGGATCGGCGCCGGCGCGAGGACGGTGCGCGCGGTGCCCGGGTAGTAGGTGCTGACGATGGTGTCGGCGCTGACGCCCTGGCTGGCCGCGCCCTGCGCGCCCCACTGGCTCATGCCGCGGCCGTGGCCCCAGCCGTGGCCCTCGACCGTGAAGACGCCGTCGGACGGGCGCTCGGCGACGTCCTCGGCCGCCGCGGGAGCGGCACCGCCGACGACGAGGGCTCCGCTGGCGAGCAGGCCGGCCAGGGCGGTCCAGGCGGTGCGAGAAGGGCGGCGCATCGGGTCGTCTCCACAAGAAGGGGGCGTACCTGTCAGACGTCGGCAGCCTTCCCCGGCTGCTGAACAGGTCGGACAGTAGTCACATCCGTCCCATCCGCACCAGACTCGTGATCGGATCGTGGCCGAAGCGCGGCACCGGCGGCACCCCACAGCAGGTCGCCGAGCGTCATCAGCACCCGGCTGAGCACCGCGACGGCCAGGGCTGCGGCCTCGTCCAGCACGGGGGCGAGCGCCGCGATGAGGGCCACCTCGCGCACGCCCGCACCCGCCGGCGCGATGACGAACAGGAAGCCCGCCGTCCAGGCCAGCGCGTAGGCGCCGACGCTGAGCAGCAGCAGGTCCGCGCGGCCCTGGGTGTCCTGCGGCCGCACCAGCAGCCACAGGTGCACGCCGTACGCCGCCCACATCCCGAGCGCCCAGCCCAGCGCGGCGCCGACCCCGCGGCGGCTCAGCGGGCGCTCCAGCGCGTCCCGCTTGAGGACGCGGAGCAGCACGGTCACGAGGCGGGTCAGCACCGGCGGGTGCAGCACCCCCAGCACGACCGGCAGCAGGAGCAGCACCCACGCGTAGTGGCGCAGCGCGTCCGGGCTCGTCAGCGGCAGCGCCACTGCCGCGCTGAGCAGCCCGGCGGCCACCAGCACGCCCATGAACAGCAGGCTCGCCGTGCCGACCCGGCTGCGCGGGGCGCCCTGCGAGCGGCCCAGCTCCATCTGCGCGGCGATCGCGAAGACCTGCCCGGGGACGTACTTGCCGAGCTGGCCGAGGAAGAAGACGTGCAGCGCCGGCCGGAGCGGCAGCGGCGTGCCGAGGTCGGCCAGCAGCGCGCGCCACACCATGGCGCTGGCGAGCAGCCCCGCCAGCACGGCCAGCAGCGACCCGACGGCGGCGGCAGCACCCACGTCGCGGGCGGCGTCCAGGGCCTCGTCGCCCTTGTCGCGCAGCGCGAGCACGAGCAGGAGCAGGGCCAGCAGCAGGAAGCCGATCCGCGCGGCTCGCCCCAGCGTCTGCTTCACGGGGTCACGCTAGCCTCGCCGCCATGACTGTCACTGGTTCCGGAGCGCCCGAGACGCCCGGCGTGGTGATCGGCAACCACACCAAGAAGTACACGGCCAAGAACCCGGCCATCAAGTGGCTGACCGAGCGCTTCGTCGCCCGGCTGGACGGCATGGTCGGCGACATCGCCTCCGACGCCAAGCCCGCCACCACGCCGCTCGAGGTGGGCGCCGGCGAGGGCGTCATCAGCCTGAAGATGAAGGAGCGCTTCGGCTCCTGCGTCGGCATCGACCTCCCCGACGCCGGCCTGCGCGAGGAGTGGCGCTCCCGGCCGGGCCCGCACTACCTGCACGCCGATGCCGAGCGGCTGCCGTTCAAGGACGAGCAGTTCGACCTGGTGGTCTGCGTCGAGGTGCTCGAGCACCTGCGCGACCCCGACGCCGGCCTGCGCGAGCTCGCCCGCGTCACGTCCCGTCACCTGCTGCTGTCGGTCCCGCACGAGCCGTTCTTCCGCGGCTCCAACCTGCTGACCGGGCGCTACCTCAAGGACCTGGGCAACACGCCGGGCCACCTCAACCACTGGACCGGCGCCGGCTTCCAGCGGTTCGTCTCGCAGTGCGCGACGGTCCGCCAGGTCGCCTCGCCGTACCCGTGGACGATCGTCTGGGCCACCAAGGCCTGACCCCCGTACGACCGAGCGCCCCCGCCCAGCCGGACGGAGGCGCTCCGCAGTCTCGGGCTACGCCGTGCGGCGGCGGCGCAGCAGCAGGCCGGACACCACCAGCAGCAGGACGCCGGAGGCGCCGAGCGCGCCGCTCAGGCCGGTGGCGGCCAGCACCGGGCCGGACGCCGCGGGCGTCTCGGACGCGGGCGGCGCCGAGGTGCCTGCGCCGCTGCCGGTCTGCGGGGCGGTGCCCGTGCCGGGCACGACGGTGCCGGTCGTGGCCGGCGTGATCAGCGCGGGGCCGCCGACCTGCCGGGCGATCGTCGCCTTCTGGAAGCGGCTGGCCGTGGTGCACTCCGCGGTGCCGGGGCAGCCGTCGGCGTAGCCCACGACGACGCGGCCGGTGCGCGGGTCGATCTGCATGTCGTTGAAGTCGAGCAGGTTGCGGGAGTCGCCGCAGGTGGTGCCGCTCGTGCAGATCGGGCCGACCTGGACGGGGTGCCTCGGGGTGGCCAGCAGGGTCTTCCAGGTCTTGCCGAAGTCCTCGGTGAAGGACACGTAGAGGTCCCAGCGCCCGGCGAAGTCCGCCGCGCTGCCGTCGCCGCCGGTCTTCGAGCCGACGTAGCCGAACGCCGCCTTGCCTGGGTCGCCGGCGACCATGACCGGGAAGCGGGTGTTGACGATGCCGGCGTCCTTGCCGACGTTGACCGGCGCGGTCCAGGTAAGGCCCTTGTCCTTGCTGAACGCGGCCATCGGCGGGCCGCTCTGGAAGACGGTCGTGCCGTCGAGCGGGCCGCCGTAGCCGAAGTAGACGTCGCCGTTCAGGCCGGCGGCGACCGACGGGTGACCCGCGTCGCCGTAGACGCTGCCCGGGACCTCGCGGACGTCCCACGTGATGCCGTTGTCCTCGCTGACGGCGGTGCCGGTCTGGTACTCGCCGGCGGTCAGGTCCGGGCAGTAGCGCGGCGGCAGGTAGACGGTGCCGTCGGGAGCGCTCTTGATGTGGCCGAAGATGCCGCCGAGCTGGCACTCCGCGGTCGTGTAGACGACGGAGGTGGTCGGGAAGGTGATGCCGCCGTCGGTGCTCATCGAGCACTTCGCCGTCGCGACGTCCTGGGCGCAGTAGTAGACGACGTTCGGGTAGTCGGTCACCGGGTTCTTCAGCAGGGCGAGCGGGCTGCCCTCCACGTACTTGCCGAAGCCGACCGTCTGGTGGTCGAAGGCGGACGCCGGGCCGCAGCCCTGCGACAGCGTGAAGCTCTTGCCGTCGTCGTCGGTGAAGCCGCCCTGGCTGCAGGCCAGCAGCAGCTGCGAGGTGAACGTCCGGCCGGTCTCGGTGTCGGTGCGCAGGATCGGGTCGAAGCTGCGCGGCTGCGGCACCGGGAACGAGCCGAGCTCCCAGGTGGCCGTGCCGTCGGGCTTCAGGTCGGTCACGCGCAGGGTCTCGGTGTAGGCCTGGAACAGGATCGCCCCGGTCTTCGGGTTCACGCCCAGAGTGGGCTCACCGGCGCGGTCACCGAGGCCCTCCGGCGCCTGGTAGTTCACGAAGGCCGGCGTCGCCGCGGCCTGCGTGGGGGCCACCGCGGCGAGCGCGGAGCCGGCGAGCATCGACAGGCCCGCGACAGCGGTGAGGACGGACAGGCCGAGGCGCGGTGGGCGCACGGAGGGCTCCAGACAGACGGGGACGTTCCGGACGTGTTCGACGTCGGGTGCACCCGGCCCTGCCTGCGGACCGTGATCGGTAGCATCGCCGCGTGCGCCTCGTGGTCCAGGTCCCCTGTCTGAACGAGGAGGAGACCCTGCCCGCGGTCCTCTCCACGATCCCGACCGAGATCCCGGGGATCGACGAGATCCTCGTGCTGATCATCGACGACGGGTCGACGGACCGGACCATCGAGGTCGCCCGGGAGCACGGCGTCGAGCACTTCGTGCGGCACGCCCGCAACCGCGGCCTGGGCCGTTCCTTCCACGACGGCGTGCAGCGGGCCCTCGAGCTCGGCGCCGACATCGTGGTGAACACCGACGGCGACAACCAGTACCCCCAGGAGCGCATCGGCGACCTGTGCCAGCCGATCCTCGAGGGCCGGGCCGACATCGTCATCGCCGACCGGCAGGTGCACCTCGTCGAGCACTTCTCCGGACCCAAGGTGGCGCTGCAGAAGCTGGGCAGCCGCATCGTCAACAAGGCCGCCGGCACCAACCTGCCGGACGCCGCCAGCGGCTTCCGCGCCTACTCCCGCGACTCCTTGATGCTGCTGAACACCATCACGCAGTTCAGCTACTGCATGGAGACGATCATCCAGGCCGGCAACAAGCGGATGGCGATCGAGAGCGTCCCGATCCGCACGAACGCCAAGACGCGCGAGTCGCGCCTGTTCTCGAGCACCTACCAGCACGTCCTGAAGTCGGCCGGCGCCATCGTCAAGGCCTACATCATGTACAAGCCGTACGTGATCTTCAGCTTCTTCGCCGTGCTGCTCGGGGCGCTGGGGCTGCTGCCGTTCGTCCGCTACGCCGCCCTCAAGGCGGTCGGCGACGACGGCAACCACCTGCAGTCGCTGCTCGTCGGCACGATCCTGCTGGTGATGAGCTTCATGAGCGTGATCGTCGGGATCATCGGCGACCTGCTGCGCACCAACCGCGCGCTCATCGAGGACCAGCTCGAGCACGTGAAGAAGATGCGCTTCGGCATGCTCGACCCGGCCGGCGCCGCGCCCGTGGACATGGCCGAGCGCGCCGCCGCACCGCGCCGACGCCGCGCAGGCTGATGGCCGAGGACACCGAGTACGACACCTACAAGCAGGCGATGCAGTCGCTGCGCGGGGCGAGGGAGACGTCGGCGCGCGCCTTCTACGCCGGGCTGCGCCACCGCAAGCGGCACATCTGGATCGGCTCGAGGACGGTGCTCGACGGCGCGGAGCGCATCACCGTCCGCGAGGGCGGCGCGCTGCGGATCGGGCTCGGCTCCTTCGGGCTGTCCAGCGAGGACGACACCTCCGTGGTCAGGGTGCGCGAGGGCGCGGCGTTCCGCTGCGAGGGCGTCGTCTCGCTGCAGCGCGGCGTGCGGGTGGTCGTCGACGGCGGCACCCTCACGATGGGCCACGGCACCAACGTGAACGGCATCGGCACCAAGGTGCTCTGCGCGACCGGCATCACCATCGGCGAGTTCTGCACGTTCTCGTGGGACGTGCAGCTGCTCGACACCGACTTCCACGCCATCACCGTCGACGGGGTGGAGCAGCCGTCGACGGCGCCCATCACCATCGGCGACCGGGTGTGGGTCGGCACCCGCGCGGTCGTGCTCAAGGGCGTGACCATCGGCGACGGGGCCGTCGTCGCGGCCGGCGCCGTCGTGACGAAGGACGTGCCCGCAGGCGCAGTGGTCGGCGGGATGCCGGCGAAGGTGATCGGCCGCGCCGACAGCTGGGCCTAGCGCGCCAGGCCCAGCTCCACGCGGCGCTCGCGCGGCTGCACGTCGTACCAGGCGCTGACGCCGCCGGTGACCTCGTCCGGGCCGCGGCCGAGCACCTGCTCGACCATCCGTGCGACGGCCTCCGCACCCGCCCCGTCGGCCACCAGCACCGAAGCGACCTCCAGCCGCTCCATCTCGAGCAGCAGCGCCGCGACGACCTGCGGCGCGACCGGCCCGAGCCGACCAGCGGGCGCCGGCCCGACGACGCGCTCCCAGGCCGTGACGCCGCCGGTGAACGTGCCGGAGCCGTCCTCCTCCGGTGTGATGACGTAGCCGCCCACCGACCGGTAGCGGTAGTCGGCGCGGGCCTGCCACAGCATCGGCGCGCTGGAAGGGAAGCGCGGCACCGGGAAGGTCAGCGCGAGCGAGCCCTCCGGCACGCGCTCCACCGCACCGCCGGTGAAGTAGGCCGGCACGTCGGCCCGCTCGTAGGAGTACGGCCAGCTCGGCAGCAGCGGGACCGCGCACAGCAGCGCGACCGGGACCGCGACGGCGGGCCGCAGCCGGCCGCTGGCGTGCAGGCGGTCCAGCCCCACTGCGAGCACCAGCGCCGCGCAGAGCACGACGTACAGGCTGAAGCGCACCGCCGCCATGTTGTGCAGGACCGGCAGCCGGGCCACCACGGCGTACGGCAGCGGCACCCCGGTGTCGTGGTCCGCGACGTGCAACGACTGCCCCAGCGACAGCACCCACGCCACGACCCCGAGCACGGCAGCGAAGCGGGCGACGGCGACCTCGCGGAAGCGCCACGCCAGCAGGCCGAGCACGGCCAGCAGCGGCAGCCCGAGGTAGGAGCCGTTCTCGCTGTCGTTGCCGCCCCAGCCCGTCGTCGCGTCCGTGCCCAGCACCTGGTGGATCGTCGGCACGACCGTGCCGAGCAGGTCGGCGGCGTACGGCGAGGCGTCCTGCACCGGCTCGAGCACCGCCTGCGGCCCGGCGAACAGCACCGACAGCGGCCAGGCCGCGAGGACGCTGAGCACGAGGGCGGCGGTGGCCAGGCCGACCAGCGCGTGCCGTAGCCGCGGCCGGTCGAGGCGGCGCCGGTGCTGGAGCGCGAGCACGGCGGTGCCGCAGACGGCGACGACCAGCGTCGAGGCGAGCACCTCGAGCGTCGTCATCATCTGCGCGAAGGCGAGCAGCCCCAGCAGCGCCCCGGCGACGACCGCGCGCAGGCGCTGCCGGACGTAGAGCTCGTGCGCGAGCAGCAGCACCAGCGGGGGCAGCGCGACCAGCGACAGGTTGAGGTGGCCGGTCCCCTGCGCGACGAGGTAGGGCGAGAAGCCGTAGAGCAGCCCGGCGGCGAACCGGGCCCACGGCCACGGCGCGAACCGCCCGGCCACGAGCCACATCGACGTGGCGCTGCCGGCGAAGGCGGCGACCGCGAGCAGCGTGTGCGAGGCGAGCACCCCCGCGGTGGCCGTCACGGGCCACGCGAGCACGCCCGGCAGCGGCAGCAGCGTGTTCCACATGAGGTTCACGCCCTCGGGCGCGACCAGGTGCGAGCTGAACCACGGCGACCGGCCGTGCGACAGCGCGTACGGCGTCCAGCCGAGGTACCAGTCGGTCTGCGGCGCGTCCTCGCAGGCGCACTGCGTCGTCGTCGCGAGCGAGCGGAAGGCGGGGAGGTGGCCGAGAACCGCCAGCAGCAGGTAGGTCAGCGGCGCGAGCAGCCGGGCGGTCACGTCCCGTCGACGCGCCAGACCGACACGTGCACGGGGACCTCGCGCGCCTCGTCCGGCCGCTCGAGGTCGTTCTCCTCCCACATCGGCAGCGTCCGCTCGATGTCCAGGACCGGCGTGACGGTCGTCGGGTCGATGCCCTCGGGCAGCTCGCCGTTGTCGGCGACCACGAAGACCGGGCGGTCCGGGAAGCGCGCCGCCGTCATCTCGATGACCGTGGTCCGGGCGTTGCCGTCGATGGCCATCGCGTCGTTGCTGGCGAGCAGGCCGGACAGCTGGCCGTGCTGGAGCCACACCGGCGTGGCGAACAGCCGGGTGACGTTGGCGCAGCACCCCTGGTCGAACTCCCAGAGGAAGACGCCCTCCTGCTCACCGGCGAGGTCGGCGATCTGCTGCGAGATGGCGAACGACCCCTTCCACTCGTCGTGCGCGCGCAGGGGCAGCGACTGCGACAGGAAGAAGGCCAGCAGGCCGGCGAGCGCGAGCACCGCGGGCACGAGGGTGAGCAGCCGGTCGCGGTGCCGCCACACGACGAGGAAGGCCAGCGCCAGCGCGACCAGCGCGAGGACGCCGGGCAGCACGGTCGGGACGTAGCGGCGGGTCCACCACAGCAGCCGGGTGGAGTTCTTGGCGTTGTAGCCGTAGACCACGAACAGCAGCAGCGTCGGCAGCACCAGCGTCCACACCGACGCGCTCCACCGGCGGAGCGCCACGACCGCGACGCCGCCCAGCATCAGCAGGAAGCCCGGCAGGCTGATGAACCAGGTGAGGCGGGCCATGATCTGCTCGTCGTACGAGCGCACGATCCGGCCGTTGTAGTCGAAGTAGGCCTCGCCGAACAGCCGCGGCCGCAGGTAGGCCAGCGCCATCAGCCCGGCGGCGCCGAGCACCACGAGGAGGCCGAGCCCGAGCTGCACGCGCCGCTGCGCGAGCTGGTCTGCGAGCCGGTGCACCGGCAGGAAGCGCAGCACGGCAGCCAGCGCGAAGCAGCCGACCGTCACCGCGGCGACGGTGCGCAGCGGCGGGATGCTGTTGGCGTTGGAGTAGTTCAGCGCCAGGTCGTACGCCTGGTAGAGCGCGTGCGGCGTGCCGAGCGCGAGGGCGGCCGCGAACCAGGTGGCGCGCGCGTCCCAGCGGCGGGTCGCCAGCAGCGCGGCGCCGAGGCCCACCGAGAGCAGGACGAGCAGCAGGCCGTCCGCGCGGTTGAGCCAGCCGATCGCGACGAGCAGCCCGGCGAAGCCCGCCGCCGGCCGCCAGCCGGTCTGCAGCGCGACGACGATGCCGAGCAGCACGCCGAGGTACAGCGCCTGCGCGAACACCTCCGTGCTCGGGAAGCGCGCCTGCCAGACCTGCAGCATGTTGGTGGCGAGCAGCAGCCCGCCCGCGCCGGCGGCCACCAGCCCGGCTGCCGGACCGGCCCGGTTGGCCATCATGGCGCTGCCGACGCGACGCAGGACGGCGCACAGCGCGAGCACCGACAGGACCCCCATGAGGGGGACCGTCGTGAGCAGCGCGGAGCGTCCGCCGAGGTCGTACGACGTCGCCAGCAGGGCCGGCCACAGGTGGTAGAACTGCGGGACGATCAAGCCCGTCGAGGCGTCCCGGACCCAGATCCCGGAGAAGCGCGCACCGGGCGAGGTGAGCTGGACCGGGAAGGTCGGGTCCTGCGCCGCGGTGGCGAGCAGCGGGTCGACGAAGCCGACGTCGCCGGTGCGGCTGATCGAGATGGCGTGCGAGACGTAGCCGCCGGGGTCCTTGTCCGAGACGCCGTAGGCGAAGCCCGGGAAGGTGAGCGCTGCCGCGACGGCCGCGCAGCCGAGGGCGACGCCGACCCCGGGCAGGTCGGCGGTCACGGTCAGCCGTCGGCGGGGCACGAGCAGCGCGAGCGCGACGAGCAGCCCCAGCGCCAGCAGGGACAGCCCGAGCACGGCCGGCAGCGAGTGGGCGGACAGGTGCGCCAGACCCAGGGACACCCAGGCGACCACGCCGACCACCAGCAGCGCACCGCCGGCGAGCAGGTCCAGGCCGGTCAGCGTCAGGCGAGCGACGGCAGGGACCGCGTCGGGGTCGGGTGACAGCGTCGCGGCGGGCCCGGCGAGCGTCGAGGTCACGCGGTCGAGAGTACGCCGCGGCCTGCCTGCCGAAGATCGACGGCGCCGGTCACCACGCCCCCGGCACTAGGCTGCCGACCGTGCCCGCCCCCGTCCGCGCCGCCCTGCCCGAGGGCCGGTCTGCGCTGGCCCGCGAGCGTGCCGCGGCCCAGGGACGGCTGCGCTGGGAGCTGCTGAGCCAGCTCATCCGCAAGGACCTGAAGGTGAAGTACCAGGGGTCGACCCTGGGCTTCGTCTGGAGCCTGGCGAACCCGCTGCTGCTGCTCGGCATCTACTACGTGATCTTCGCCGTGGTCTTCGACAACGGCATCCCGAGCTACCACGTCTACCTGATGAGCGGCCTGCTGGCCTTCACCGCGTTCAGCCAGGGCGTGGGATCGGCCTCCGGCAGCGTCGTCAGCAACTCCGGGCTGGTGAAGAAGGTCCGCTTCCCGCTGCTGGTGCTGCCGCTGTCCGGGGTCGGCTTCGCGATGGTGCAGTTCGCCCTGCAGTTCCCGGTCCTGCTGGTCATCGCGCTGATCAGCGGCGTGAACTTCCTGCACCCCCCGCTGCTCCTGCTGCTCCCGGCGGCCGCGCTGCTGGTGCTGTTCTCCACCGCGCTGGGGGTGCTCACGGCGGCGCTCAACGTGCGCTACCGGGACACCAGCCACTTCGTCGAGATCGCGATGCTGATCTGGTTCTGGCTCAACCCGATCCTCTACCCGGCCGGCCTGGTCAAGACGGCGCTGGACCGGCACGGCCTGTCCGACGTGTTCTGGCTGTACTTCCTCAACCCGATGGCGACCGTCGTGTCGACCTTCCAGCGGGCGATCTACCAGACGCCGACCTACGTCGACAAGGAAGGCGTGACGCGCGAGCTGCTCGTCGACGGCGGCTACGCGGTCTACGCGCGCAACCTGCTGATGGGCTTCGTCATCGCCGGGCTGCTGCTGCTGCTCGCGCGCCGCACCTTCAACCGCCTCCAGGCCGACTTCGCGGAAGACCTGTGAGCGCTCCGGAGCGAGCTGCGCGCGCCAGCGAGCAGGTGTCGCTGTGAGCGAGCGATCATCCTGGCGCGCGACGTCAGCAAGCGCTACCTCACGCACTCCAGCAAGGCCACGCAGCTCAAGGAGCGCTTCGTGCGCGGCCGGGGCGGCAGCACCGAGGAGTTCTGGGCGCTGCGCGACGTCGACGTGCAGATCGGCGCCGGCGAGACGGTCGGGCTGATCGGGCCGAACGGCGCCGGCAAGTCCACGCTGCTGAAGATCCTCGCCGGCATCCTGCGCCCGACCACCGGCCAGGTCGAGGTGCAGGGCCGCATCGCGTCGCTGCTCGAGCTCGGCGCCGGCTTCAACGGCGAGCTCACCGGCCGCGAGAACGTCTACCTCAACGCCGCGCTGCTCGGGCTGTCCCGCCGCGAGGTGGACGGCCTGCTCGAGTCGATCGTCGACTTCTCCGAGCAGGGGCCGCGCATCGACGACCCGGTCAAGCACTACAGCTCCGGGGAGTACGTCAAGCTCGCCTTCTCGATCGCCGTCCACGTCGACCCGGACGTGCTGCTCGTCGACGAGGTGCTCGCCGTCGGCGACGAGGCCTTCGCGCGCAAGTGCCTGACGAAGATCGAGGAGTTCCAGCAGGCGGGCAAGACGATCCTGCTCGTCACGCACTCGCTCGACCTGGTCACCCAGCTCTGCACCCGCGGGATCGTCGTCGACCACGGCCAGGTGCAGTACGACGGCGACGCCGCCTTCGCGGTCGGCACGCTGCGCAAGATCCTCGGCACCGACCGCCCGGTCGACGCGCCGGCCGGTCCGGTGGAGATGGGCGGCATCGTCGTGCACTCCGCGGTGCCGTCCGCCTCCCCGGGCGGGCCGCGGCGGAGCCGCTTCTCGGCGGGGGAGCCGTTCCACCTGCGGGTCGAGTGCGAGGTCTTGCGTGGTGACGAGGTCTACCCGGGCGAGGTGGGCGTCGTGGTCATGGGCGCCGGCGACATCCCCGTCTTCGCGATGCGCACGCCGAAGGGCGCCGGCCTGCCGACCACCCCGGGCCGGTACTCCGTCGACTTCTCCGCCGAGGCGGTCCCGCCGCTGAACGGCGCGTTCATCGTCGGGGTGCAGGTCGAGCACGCCGAGACCGGGCTGCCGATCACCGCCCGCAGGTTCGACGACGCCATCTGGGTCGAGACCGGCTCGCTGCCGGGCCTGCTCGACGTGCCCGCGACGACCACCGTCACCGCCCTGCACGGGAGCCCCGCATGACCCGGCTCGAGAGCGACTACTACGCCTACATGGGCTACGACCCGGAGAACGCCAAGGCCGGGCTGCGCCACTACCTGCAGTGGTTCCCGCAGGGCCCGGTGCTCGAGCTGGCCTGCGGGCGCGGCGAGTTCCTCGACCTGCTGCGCGAGGCGGGCGTGCCCGGTGAGGGCATCGACCTCGACGACGGGATGGTGGCGCTGGCCCGCAAGGCCGGCCACACCGTGCAGCTGGCCGACGCGCTGTCCGGCCTGCAGAGCCGCGCCGACGGCTCCGTGCACGGCGTCTTCTCCGCGCACTTCGCCGAGCACCTGCAGCCCGACGACCTGGAGGCCGTCGTCGCCGAGTCGGCGCGGGTGCTGGCGCCCGGCGGGCACTTCGTCGCCGCGACGCCCAACGCCGCGTGCCTCTCGGTGATGGGTCACGACTTCTGGCGCGACCCGACGCACATCCGCTTCTACGAGCCGCGCCTGCTCGCCTTCTACTGCGCGAAGGCCGGGCTCGAGGTGGTCGAGACCGGCGGCAACCCCCTGAACCACGCCGGCCCGCCGCCGCACGCGCTCGCGCCCGCGGTGACCGTCGACGCCGACCTGCGACCGGACCTGGCGACCGCCATCCAGCGCATCACCGACCCCAAGAGCAAGGGCAAGGCCGACCCCGGCTCCCCCTGGCACGTCTTCGGCCACTTCCTGTCGGTGCTCGAGGAGCGGCTGCGCACCACGCAGGAGGAGCTCACCTCGCTGCGCCGGTCGTACGCGCACCTGCTCGACGCCCTCTACCCGTCCAACGAGGTCTACGTGGTCGCCCGTGCCGTCTGAGCAGCAGCCGGTCGCGACGGTGGTGGTCGTCAACTGGAACGGCGAGCGCTGGCTGCGGCCGTGCCTGGACGCGCTGGTCCGGCAGCAGACGAGCCAGACGTTCCTCACCTGGGTCGTCGACAACGCCAGCAGCGACGGGTCGGTGGCTCTGCTCGAGCGCGAGTACCCCCACGTGCGGGTGCTGCGCAACGACGAGAACCTCGGCTTCGCCGGCGGCAACAACACCGCCCTGCGCCAGGTGACGACGCCGTACGCCGTCCTGCTCAACAACGACGCGACGCCGGAGCCGGACTGGCTCGAGCGGCTGCTCGCGCCCTTCGACGAGCCGGGTGCGGAGAAGGTCGCGGCGGTGACCAGCAAGGTGGTCTTCGCGCCGCGCTTCCTGCCGCTGCGCCTCGAGGTGCCCGGCTTCGTGCCGGGCGGTGCCGACCCGCGCGAGCTCGGGCTGCGGCTGTCCCGCGTGGTGGTGGACGGCGAGGACGTCACCGGCCGGGTGCTCTGGGAGCGGCTCGTCTACGGCGCCGAGGGCGTCGACGAGGACCGCTTCTGGTGGACGCGGCCCACGGGCGAGCTGCTCGTGCCGCTGCCGCAGGACTCCGGGCCGTGGGAGGTGACGGTCGACTGGGCCGCCGAGACGGAGAAGTCGGCGACGCTGGCGTGGGACGGCGGGGAGGTGACGCTGCCGGTGACGACGGAGCGTTCCGAGCACTCCTTCACCGTGCCTCCCGGAACCCCCGCCGTCGACGTCGTGAACAACGTCGGGTCGCTCGTGTTCACCGCCGGCTACGGCGCCGACCGCGGCTACCAGGAGGTCGACAACGGCCAGTACGACGACCCGCAGGACGTCTTCGCGATCTGCGGCTGCGCCGTCGCGTTCCGCACCGAGGCCGGGCGCGAGATGGACTGGTTCGACGACGACTTCTTCCTCTACTACGAGGACACCGACCTGTCGTGGCGGCTGCGGCTGGCCGGCTGGCGGCTGCGCTACGAGCCGAGCGCGGTGGTCCGCCACGTGCACTCGGCCAGCAGCATCGAGTGGTCGCCCACCTTCGTCTTCCACACCACGCGCAACCGGCTGCTGATGCTGGTCAAGGACGCGACGCCGTCGCGGGCACGGCGCGAGTACCTCGCCTTCCTCGGCGAGACGCTGCAGATGACGCGCCCGGTCATCGGGGCGCTGCGGCGCGGGCGCCGGCCGGCCGCGCGGCCGCTGCGTGCGCGGGCCAAGGCGACCGGGTCGCTGCTGCGGCTGACGCCGGCCGCGCTGCGCAAGCGCCGCTCCGTCGGGCGCTCCGCCGTGGTCGCCCGCGAGCGGATCGACAGCGAGCTGGTGACCAGCCGATGAGAGCTGCCGTCTACAACCGCTTCTGGCACAGCCAAGGCGGCGGCGAGCGCCACTCCGGGATGATCGCGCAGGTCCTGTCGCAGGACGGCGTCGAGGTCGACCTCGTCGGCCACACCGAGGTCGACCGGGACGAGCTGGCCGACCACCTCGGTCTCGACCTGTCCCGCGTGCAGCTGCGGATCGTCCCGGACCGCGGCGACCTGGCGCTCGCTGCGCTGTCCGAGGAGTACGACCTGTTCGTCAACGGGTCGTACATGAGCCGGCTCGCGCCGCGCGCCCGGCACAACGCCTACCTCTGCTACTTCCCGACGCCCTTCGACGTCGACCTGCCGCCGTGGAAGAAGAAGGTCGCCAAGACCTTCGGCGGCCTCGTCGCCCAGCACACCGGCGGCTTCGACTACGGCGACGGCTGGTACCCGCCCGAGGGCGGTCGCCGGCGCACCTGGCGCTGGACCTCCGACGACGCGGTGCTGTCCTTCCCGCCGAGCCGGGTCGACCGCTCGCTGCGCCTCGAGCTCGGCGGACCGGCCCTGCCCCGCCCGGTGGAGCTGCGCGTCGAGGACGAGAGCGGCGCCGTGCTGTTCCGCACCGGGGTGACCTCCTCCTTCGCGCTGCACCACGTACCGGTCCCGCGCTCGGTGAAGGGCAAGGAGCTGCACCTGCGGGCGCAGACGTTCGCTCCCGGCGGCACGGACACCCGCGACCTCGGCGTCGCGGTGTCCCGGATGCGCCTGGAGGGTGCGGCGTACGGGCCGCGGCAGCGGATCGCGCACCACTACCCGTGGCTGCTCAGGGCTCCCCGCGACTTCTCCTTCCTCGACTCCTACGACGTCGTGATGGCCAACAGCGAGTACACCCGCGGCTGGATCCGCCGGATGTGGTCGGCGGAGAGCGACGTGCTGTTCCCGCCGATCCAGGTGCAGAAGCTGCACCCCGCCGCCGAGCGCGAGAAGACGGTCGTCACGGTGGGCCGCTTCTTCGCGCCGGGTCTCGGGCACGCCAAGCGGCAGCAGGAGATGGTGACCTTCTTCGCCGACGCCTCGCGCGCCGGGCGGCTGCCGGGCTGGCGGATGTACGTCGTCGGCGGCATGGAGGACTCCCAGCGCGGCTACGTCGAGCAGGTGCGGGCGGCCGGCCGCGACGTGCCGGTGGAGGTCATCACGAACGCGCCGCGCGCCCGCGTCGAGGAGCTGCTCTCCACGGCGTCGGTCTTCTGGTCGGCCACCGGCTACGGCGGCGACGAGGAGTCGATGCCCTGGGCTGCCGAGCACTTCGGCATGACGACGGTCGAGGCGATGGCCGGTGGCTGCGTGCCCGTCGTCATCGACATGGCCGGTCAGAAGGAGATCGTGCGCGAGGGCGTGGACGGCTACCGCTGGTCGACGCCCGAGCAGCTGGTGGAGCGCACGGCGCAGGTCGCCGCCGACGGTGAGCTGCGCGCGCGGCTCGCGGCGTCCGCGGTCGAGCGGGCCCAGCAGTTCAGCGAGACCGCCTTCGCCGACCGCTGGCACGCCATCGCCGCGAAGCACTCGCTGCTCGGATGAGCGTGGGCCGGGTCCGCGCCGTCGTCGTCAACTACGGCGGCGGCGAGGAGGTCCTGGCCTGCGTGCGCTCGCTGCTCGCCAGCGGCTGGCCCGACCTCGAGGTCGTCGTGGTCGACAACGGCTCCACCGACGGCAGTCCCGAGCGGATCGAGCGGGAGCTGCCCGAGGTCCGGCTCCTGCGCTCGCCCGCCAACCTCGGCTACCCCGGGCTCAACCAGGCCCTCGAGGACCTCACCGGCGTGGACGCCGTGCTCGTGCTCAACCCCGACGCGGTGCTCGAGGACGGCTGCGTGCAGGCGCTCGCGGCGGCCCTCGACGCGGACCCCGGCGTCGGCGCGGCCTGCCCGCTGATCCTGCTCGACGGCGGCTACCGCGAGGTGCGCCTCGCGCTGGACGGGCCGGCCCGGGCCGGCCTCGACCTGCTGGCGGTCGAGGGGCCGGCCGGTGGCACCTGACCGGCCCGCGGGTGCGCCGTCGCTGGCTGCGCGGGGTGGCGTGGTCGGTGGGCGACGGCAGCATCCTGCGCACGACGGGCGAGGCCGTGACCCTGCGGGTCCGGGCGCACAGCCGGTGCGCCTGCGGCTGACGTCCGGGACGCACGAGGCCGCGGTCGACGTCGGGCGACGCCCGGTGCAGGTCTCGCTGCCGGTGGGCGGCGAGCCGTTCCCGGTCGTGCAGAACGCCGGGTCGGTGATCGGGCCGCACGGCCTCGGGATCAACCGCGGCTACCACCGCCCGCTCGGGCCCGAGCTCGCGCAGCCGGTCGACGTGCCCGCCTGGTGCGGGGCGGCCGTCCTGCTGCGCAGCGACTACCTGCGGGAGGTCGGCCTGCTCGACCCGCGCTGGTTCCTCTACTACGAGGACACCGACCTGGCCTGGCGCGGTCTGCTGCGGGGCTGGCGCCACCGCTACGTGCCGCAGGCGCGGGTGCGGCACGCGCACTCCACGACGATCGGGCACGGCAGCGGCCTGTACGACGTGCAGCACCACCGCAACCGCGTCCTCACCGTCACCAAGAACGCACCGCTCGCGGAGGTCGTCGCCACCTGGCGGGACGCGCTCGCCCTCGTCGGGCAGCAGCTGCGCGGCGACGTGGTGGCCCGGCTGCGCGACCGCCGCGTCCCCGAGCCGGTGCTGACAGCGCGACGCCTGCGCGGGCTGGCCTCCGCCGCCCGGCTGACCCCGTCGGTCCTGCGCGACCGGCGGACCACCCGGCAGGATGCGGTCGCGGACCAGAGCCTCCCGGTGCTCGGCCGGTGGCACGACCCGGCAGGAGCCTCCTGATGCAGCTCGTCGTCCTCAGCGCCCGGCCGGCGATGCTCGCCGGGACGCTGCGCCACGTCCGCGCGCACCTGTCCTGGGTGGACTCCGTGCTGGTGGTCACCCCCGAGCGCCTGCGCGCGAAGGTGGCCGAGCTCGGCGTGGACACCGTGACCGACGAGGAGCTGCTGGCCGGCCCCGGCCCGTCGGACCACGCGCGGCGCAACTACGCGCTGCGCGCGGCGCTGGCCACCAGCCCGGCCGTGGACGAGGTCTTCCTGTCCGCCGACGACGACAACCGCCCCCTGGTGCCGGTCCCGGAGACGACGTTCGTGCGCGACGGCCGCTACCGGCGCTACACCTTCGGCCACCTCGACGACTGGGACCGCCGGGCGACCTCGCACGACCTGTGCCAACTGGGGTCCCGCGCCGTCCTCGGGCTGCACGCGATGCCGCGGCGCGCCTATGCGGCGCACCAGCCGCAGGTCGTCGACAAGGAGCTGCTGGCCGAGGTCGTCGCGCTCTTCGCGACCGCCGCCGCGCGGCACCCGCTCGACGAGTGGGCCACCTACCTCAACGCCGCGCCGCACCTGCACCCCGACCGCTTCGAGCAGCCCGAGCCGTACCTCACCCTCGGCTGGCCGGACGACACCGCGACCTGGCAGGCGGTCGTCGACCCGGGCGCGCTGCTGTTCGAGAACTGCTTCCTCGAGCACTACGCGACCGGCCAGGTGTTCGCCGGCCTGGACCCCGACGACACCTCGTACGAGACGGCCGTCGAGAAGTCGGTGCGCTGGCGGACCTACGAGCTCGAGGTGCTGGCCGGCGCGCGGCCCGCCGCGCTCGCACCGCCGGTGTCGCACACCCGGCTGGGCGCGGCGCTGCGCCGGCTGCGCGCCGCGACGGTCGGCGACCCGGTCCTGCGCGACCGCCGCGAGCAGGCCGCGACGGCCACGGTGCTGCGCGGCCTCAACCGCCGCTGAGCTGAGGCAACGAGGCGTGCTTGAAGGACGACTGCCCACAGCGGACGTCGGTCTAGCCTTCGACACCGCGGGCCTTCCGTCAGGCGGTAGTGCCTGCTGCGGAAGGCGGCCGCGAGGAAACTGCCCGCACCCTGGCGGGTGCAGTCACCGAGGGCGCCCGACCGCCGCTGGCGCCGATCGTCCCGGCCACGAAACATGCCCCGATCAGCACGTGAGCATCGAGACGATCCTTGCCTTCGCGGCGCTGGCAGCGGTGCTGGTGGTCATTCCCGGCCCCGCGGTCATCCTCGTGCTCAAGAGCGCGATGTTGCGTGGGCGCGGGTCCGCGATCATGACGGCGGTGGGCGTGCTCGCCGCCGACCTGATCTGGGCGACGGCCTCCGTCGTCGGGCTCACGGCCCTGCTCGTCTCGTCGCAGGTGGCGCTCGACGTCGTCCGGGTCGTCGGTGCGGCCTACCTCTTCCTCCTCGGCGTGCGCCTTCTGATGACGCGCGAGTTCAGTCCCTCGGCCGACGCTCCTGCCCGTGGGAGCGGCAGCGTCACCCTGCGACGAGCCTTCGGTGAGGGCCTCGTCTGCGATTTGTCCAACCCCAAGACCGTCCTCGTCTACGCCAGAGTCATCCCGCAGTTCCTCAGCGCGTCCAGCTCGGGCTCGGACGTCTTGCTCCTGGGCGTCGTCTTCGCCGCCCCGGGTTTCGCCTTCTCGGCCCTCTACGCGTTCGTCTTCGGCGCAGCGCGACAGCTGCTCAGCAACGGGCCGGTCATGCGCAACGTCCTTCGCGGCAGCGGTGGACTTCTGATGGTCTTCAGGGTCGGCCTGGTGGTCGAGCGGCCTTCTCACTGACGGGGCCGACCCGCCGAGGCCCTCCACGCCCTGCTTGCTCTCGCGGCGGTTCGTGGCCCCGAACGACGACCTGGGCCGAACGCGCCGACGGCGCCCCGCCGTCAGCGGGGCTGATCGCACTCGTCCCGGTGTTCCGGACACGACGTCGGCCACTAGCGGTGTCTACACGCCGAGACCGGCGGCTCGACCCAGGGCCACGGCCTCTTCGCGGTTCGCCACGCCGAGCTTGGCGACGATGTCGGACACCCGGTTGCGGATGGTCTTCGGCGCCAGGAACAAGCGCGCGGCAACCTGCGAGGTGGGCAGCCCCTGCACCAGGAGGGACAGGATCTCGCGGTCGCGGGCGTCGAGGACAGCGAGCGCATCGCTCTGCGGCGCGCGCGCGGCGGCAGCGGTCACGGCCCGGCTCGCGCCCCGCCCCAGCACCATCGTGCCGCGGGCGGCGGAGTGGATCGCCGTGAGGATCTCCTCCGGATCGCTGTCCTTGAGCAGGTAGCCGTCCAGGCCGCCGCCCAGGCTCCGCAGCACGGCGTCATTGTCGGCGTGCATGGTGAGCACGAGGACGTGCAGCTCAGGCCAGCGCTCCTTGAGACGCCGCCCGAGCTCGATGCCGTCCCCGTCCGGGAGCTCCAGGTCGACCACCGCGACATCAGGTTCTCGATCCAGCGCGAGTGCCTCGGCGACGGATCGTCCCGTGCCGACGAGCTCGAGCCCCCCTTCGGATCGCACGAGTGCAGCAAGCCCCGAGAGGACGATCGGGTGGTCGTCGACGAGCAGCACCCGCGTCATGCTGCGACGCCGCCGGTCGGCAGCTGGACGCACAGTCGGGTGCCGGTGGTCGCCGGGTGCACGTCGAGCCGGCCGCCGAGGTCTTCGGCACGCCGCCGCAATGAGGTGAGTCCGACGCCCGGGACGACGGCTCCACCGGCGCCGTCGTCGCACACCTCGACGAGGACGTGGGCGTCCCGGGTCGACACCTCGACCCGCACCTGCGTGGCGCTCGCGTGGCGGATGGCGTTCGTGATGCCTTCGGCGACGCAGCGGTAGATCGCGACGGTGACGTCGGCAGTCAGGTCCTCGTCGACCTGCGTCGTCAGCTCGATGCCGGGGGCCGTGGCCCCGAAGGAGCGGACAAGGCGCTGGAGAGCCGAGGGGAGGTCGTCTCGGGCGAGCGCCGAGGGCGTGAGCCCCGAGACGATCCGACGAAGGTCACCCCGGCACTCGGCGAGCTCGGCCGACAAGGCGCTCAGCAGCGGTCCCGGCTGGGTCCGCAGCTGCGCCTGCACCCGCATGCTCATGCCTGCGAGGACCGGACCCAGGCCGTCGTGCAGGTCCCCCAGGATGCGGGCGCGTTCGGCCTCGCGCTGTCGAGTCACGTCCTGCCGGGCGTGCTCAGCCTCGACGGCCAGGCCGACGGCCCGAGCCACCAGGGCCACGGTGGGGAGCAGCTGGTCGACCCGCGCCACTTGACGCGGTTCCGGCCCCTCGGGCTGAGGCGACTGCAGGAGCAGGAACCCGACGCGGTCGCCACCGACGTCGAGCGGGTGGACCAGCCAGCCCGGTTCGGGATCCGGCGCTTCGGCGCTGAGGAGCAGACGTCCCTGCGGATGACCGCTGGCGGCCGCGACCATCGCTGCGGCCTTGCCGGCGAGCTCGCGGGGGGCGGCGTCGCGGTGGAGGTCGGCAGTGATCGCCGACACGTCCGCCGGCGTGAGGACGCCCGTCCCGTAACGGCTTTCGACGGTGAAGCGGCGCAGCCGCAGGGCCGCTGGGGCGAGGAGCCCGGCCGCGGCCACGGCCACCACGGCAGCGGCGAGGTCGGGGTTCGGGGCCTGCACCCGATCGGCCACCCAACCCACGCCCACGCCGAGGGCGGCCGCGGTCAGCACTGTCCCCAGAGCCAGTCCGGCGTCCACCAGCGGCTCGTCGACCGGGCGGAGGTTCACGGCCAGGACGAGCACCAGCACGAGTCCCGCCATCAGTAGGAGGCCGACAGACGTCACGGTGGCTGTGGCGCGGGGCGTTGCGGTCGCCGCTGCCGAGCTGACCGCCGCGACCAGCACGGCACCCCCCAGCACCAGCCACACCAGGCGGCGGCGGGACAGCCGGTCGGCGGCCGCGCCGTGCGCCCACGTGAGCACACCCACGGCCAGCACGACACAGGTCACCAGGAGCTCCCGCCAGGTCTGCTCGTACGCAGGCCAGAAGCCTCCGTCGAGACGGGCGAGCGTCGTGCCGGCGGCCAGCAACGGGACGAGCGCCACCGCGATCAGTGCCCAGCCGAGCCGAGTCGTCGCCCCGCGGTCGAGCAGCAGGGTCCCGACAAACCCGAACAGCGGCCACGACATGGCGAAGACCGCACCGGTGGGCACCTCAGGGGCTGTCATTGCGACCATGGCCGGGAGCGCGGCCGCGGCCGTGGCGAGGGCGCCGACCGTCGAGGCGGCCGTCATCCCGCGCGTGGCAGGCACCATCGAGGTCACGTGCGCATCATGGCGGGCATCTGACCCGTCGCGCAGCGGCCGGGGCGGGCCGGGACACGGGCGGGACGCTGCGGGAGCGATCGGGACGGGAGGGGCCTTACGTACGGGACCCTCGCTCCTGCACGGTGGCGCCAGCCCCCGGACCCGCCGGGACGTACAGGAGGACATCGATGACCGCTCCGACGCAAACCCCGTCCGCGCACGTCCCAGACACCCGCCGCCTGTCGCCTGCGCTCCTCGTCGCAGGCGCCGTCGCGCTGACGACGGTGACCAACCTGCTGTTCCAGGTGGCCGACATCGTGTTCACCGACAAGGACCCTCACCGCGCTGAAGGCCCGATCCAGAGCCTCAAGGGCATCAGCGTCATCGGGGCTGTCGCCCTAGCCGTAGCGCTGGCGATCGCCATCACCTGTTCCCGCGAAGCCAGCAAGGCGCGGACGGGCGCGATGGCTCTCGGCGGCCTGTCCATCCTGACAGTCCCGATCTTCTGGTCGGGAGCGCCCGCCATCTTCGGCGCTTGCGCGGCGTGGCTCGGCGGGCTCGCCCGCGGATCGCACCCACAGGACGGAGCGGCGCGAGCACTCGGCCTCACGGGCGCCGTGATCGCGATGCTCTGCGTCGTCGCGACCTGGGGCGGCTACATCGCCTACCTCATCAGCGAGTCCTGACCGCGACCGCGCACACGCTCGGCACGCCGCTGATGGCGCTACCAGGGCCGCCGTCGCTGCGATGGCGATGCCGGCCTCGTCCATGACGTGCTCATGCCGTTCTTGCTCATCACCGCCGCAATCGCCATCGCCCGCCGGCAGGCGGCCGATGGGGACCGCGAACACGTCCTGCTGTCCAGTGCATGAACCGCCCGGTCGTCTAGGACGTGCAGACCGCGCCGCCCCGGGTGGCCGGCTGCACACTCTCACCTTCTCCAGAGGGGGATCTACATGCGCGTGCTGATGTCGACGACGTCCGGGACCGGGCACTTCCGGCCACTCCTGCCGATCGCCGCCGCGTTGATCCGAGCAGGCCACGAGGTGGCGTGCGCTGCTCCCGCGGACGCGGCGGCGATGATCGCGCGGGAGGGCCTGCGGCACCTGCCCTTCGACGGGGTTGCGCCGGACGATCCCGAGCGCGCAGCGGCCTTCGCCCAGGTACCCGCACTGGCGCCGGACGAGGCTGTCCAGCTCATCGGGTCCGTCATCTTCGGTCGGCTGAACACCACCGCGGCGCTGCCCGGCGCGCGGGCAGCCGTCGCGGAGTTCGCCCCAGACCTCGTGCTGCACGAGGCCGCAGAGCAGGGGGTCCGGCTGGCCGCCGAGGCTGCCGGAGTACCCGCCGTCGCGGTCGCGCCCTCGCTGTGGATCCGCGACTTCCCGCTCGCGATCGCGGCCGGCATAGCCGACCTGCGCGAGTCGCTTGGGCTAGAGCGGGACGCGGATGCACGCGCAGTCCTTGAAGGCGCAGGCACGTCCTGGTTCCCGCCGTCCTTCGACCTGCCCGACGCCCCCGCTCAGGTACGGCGGTTCCGCGACCCGTCACTGCCGGCACCGACGCCGGTCGAGGGCCGGTCGGTCGTCTACGTCACGCTGGGCACTGAAGCGCCGAACCTGCCGTTCTTCGAGCACGTGCTTCCGCAGATGGTGCGCGGGGCGGCGCGAGCGGGCTTCCCCGTCGTCGTCGCGACAGGCCGGCCGATCGAGCCAGCGCTGCTGGACGGCATCGACGGCGACGTACGGGTCGAGTCCTGGGTCGACCAGGCCGAGGTCCTCCGTGCGGCACGCGTCGTGGTCTGCCACGCCGGTTCGGGCACCGTCTTGGGAGCGCTCGCCGCCCAGGTGCCGATCGTCGCCGTACCGCTCTTCGCCGACCAACCCGACAACGCCGCGCGCATCGAAGCCACGGTCTGCGGCCTCAAGGTGCCGCCCGATGCCGACCGCATCGCGGCAGCCACCCGACAGCTCTCCGCCAGCCAGCCCGACGGCTGCGTCCCCATGGGACAGGAGCTGAGCGCCCTTCCTCCCGCCGGTGACTCGGTGCCGTGGCTCGAGTCGTTGGCGGCTCGATCGCCTTCTTGACGACGGAGTACCCGCCCGCTTCGTCGAGGCATGGTGGACGCACCCGCCCCGCCTCGGGCGGGGCGACAGCACAGTCAGGGTCAAGCTTTGCCTACCCCACCGAGCATCGGAAACGGCACTCCCCGCAGATCGCCGTCAGCATCCTCGGGGCGCCTCGACGTGGCAGCCTTCCGCTGTCACGCTGCCGGCATGAGCAACGACCCGGACCGCCGCTACGACGTAGCGCTGGAAGACCTAGAGCGCTCGGTGCACATCTGTCCGCAGGAGCTGACCGAAGCAGCGCCGGATCCGGAGCCGCATCTGTCTGCTTGGGCATGGGACGAACAGCGCAGGCAGGCGCGCCTGGCTGGTGGTGCGTAGCCCCGCTTTGCAGATGCCGCTAGGCCGGGGAAGTGACGACGGGTTCCGCCGGTTGCCGATGAGCCGCGCGGAAGCGCGAGAGCCGGCCAAGGTTGATCGCACCCGCCCCGCCTGAAGCTGCTGGCCCGGCCGGGGCGCTCAGACCGACGCTGACGGCGGCACAGCCTGGAGCGGCACGTCCTTGGTCACCTCGATCTGTCCGAGGTGCTGGAAGACCTCTTCAAGGAGGTGCAGCACGACGGCATCGTCGTCGCCAACCCCGCCGTGCAGACGCCGCCGGGCGTCGTGGGGCACGCCCCCGCCCTCGGCCAGCCGGTGCATGTCCTGCTCTACGTGCTGCAGGGCGAGGTCGACGGCGTCCCGGCACTCGGACAGCGTCGTGCGCCGGCTGAACTCGGAGTCCCGGTCGCGCGGCGTCGTGGGGCGGCCGAGGGCCACGTGACCCAGCCAGAACTCCGACACGATGCAGCAGTGCAGGACCAGCGCGCCCCACCGGGTTCGTCCCGCTGGCCGTTGGTCGCTCGTTGAGCAGCTTGTCACCCAGCGTCGTGGCGACGGCAAGCATCTGGCCGAAGCCGTAGCGGAGGTACGCGAGACCGGTGTCCGGTGCGAGCTGCACAGCGCAGCCTAGGCAGCTCGCGCCGGACAGCTGCGCAGGAGCCGGGACTCGGCTGCTCGCACCCGCCCCGCCTCATGCGCGATGAAGCGCCATCCTCGCTGAGGTGTCACAAGGCCGGGCTCTGCTCTGGCGTCGTCGCGAAGTGCCGCCAGGTCCGGTAGCGCCAGTGCCGGTACTCCTGAGGGGACCACCTGGTCGTGCGGGTCATCTGGAGATAGGTCTCCGGGCTTCCGAGAAGTCCGCAGGTGGCGATGATCCAGGGCAGGTCGCAGTCCGGGTCCAGGAGTGCGTCGTCCTGAAGGGTCGACCAGAACGTCTGGATGGCGTTCAGGACGCTGCCTCGGCCTCGCTGCGCTGAGGCTGCGATCACGGGCTCATCGAGTTCGACCTGCAGTGCCACCGCGATGAGCGGAGCCAGACGCACGAACAACGCGGTGTTGCCCGCGGCCTCCGCGTAGAGCCGCTCTTCGAGGGTGGGGGCGGTAAGGGTGGTCCTCACCCAGTCGCGGTCGGCTAACGGGATCTGCCGGGCGTCGCCGACGATGGCCACGTCCATGACGCGCTTGAGCAGGTCGGCCTTCGTCGCGAAGCGGACGTAGATGGTCCTGTCGGCAACGCCGGCGCTCAGCGCGACGTCGGTCAGCTTGGTGGCCCGGTAGCCGCGCTCCAGGAAGAGCTTCTGCGCTGCGGCAAGGATCCGCGCCTCCGTGCGCTCTGCCCGCGTACCGAACTGAGGGTTGACATCCGTCGACACGAAATGCAGTCTAACTGCATTCTGATATGCAGTCAGACTGCAAGAGGAGAGGGTCCTCATGACGACGGCAACATCCGCCCCGCGGCTGGCGGGCGTGCACCACCTGAAGCTGCCGGTAGCAGACCTCCTCCGCTCCCGCCAGTGGTACGAGTCCCGGCTCGGCTACGAGGTCGTCCAGGAGTTCCTTGAGGAGGGGGTGCTCATGGGCCTGGTCATGGCGCACCCCGACGGCGGCCCCTCGTTCGCACTGCGCCTCGACAGCGAGCGCGCGAAGGCGGCGGCCGGCTTCGACTACTTCTCCATCGGGGTGCCGGACAAGGAGGCCATCGAGACCCTGGCGACTCGACTATTGGATCTCGGCGAGGAGCACGCCGGCGTGCACTTCGCCACCATCGGCTGGGTGCTGCCGATGCTGCACGACCCGGACGGGCACGAAGTCCGCTTCTACACGGTGGCGCAGCACACCAGCGCCACCCCCGAGCACGTTCTCGTCGTCGAGGACGCCGTCGGATCTGAGGCCGAGCGGGAGCGGCAGCAGCTGTCGTGACCCGCCAGCTCCGCCCAAGCTCGCTCCACCGCATCGTCCGCGCCACCGCTCCTGCGTCGGGTGCGTGCCCGGTGCTTCGGGCCCGCCCGCTCGCCGCCCCGTCCACCCACCACTAGCGCAGGAGACTGCTCATGGAACTGATACTGATGGTCTTGCTGCCCTTCCCCCTCGGCTTCCTCGTGCGGCAGCGCCTCGTGGCGATGGTCGCCTACATGGCCGTCCAGGCGTTCGTGTTCACCGTTCAGACGACATCGCTGCTCTTGGAGTGGGCCGGCGGCTCCTCCCGCGCCTTCGGCGGCCGCTTCCCGCAGTACGAGCAGAGCGAGGTCTTCGCGTACGCCCTGGTGAACGCCGTCATCTACGCCGTCGGCATCGGGCTGGTCTACCTCGGCCACCGAGTCGCCGCCCGCCGGCGGGCCGCGAACAGGTCGCCAGCTGAGCTGGTGCACTGACCTTGGCCGTCGAGCCCCCAGCGCGGCGGCCGCGGTGAGCGGTCAGAACCGGTCCGTGCGCGTGGGGCTCGTGCCGCTCGACGACGAGTCCGCTCTGTTGCTGGTGCGCGCCCAGATGCGAGAGCTGATGGAGACCTGGCAGCACCGGGAGGTCAGCGACGACGACGTCACGGCAGAGCTGGGCACACGACCGATGGCCGGGCTGGCGTTGATGGCGCTCGCCCGGTCGGAGGAGGCGCCCGTCGGCTGCGGCGCCCTGCGCGTCGTCGGCACCATCGGCGAGCTGACGAAGGTGTACGTGGTGCCAACGGCACGAGGAACCGGAGTCGGGGAAGCCGTCGTCGGCGCCCTCGAACAAGCCGCCCGCGCACGCGGACTGGTCCTCATCCGTCTCGACACCCGCGCCGACCTGCCCGCTCCGGCCGCGCTCTACCGCCGTCTCGGCTACCAGGAGGTGCCGCCATGGCACGACCGCCCCTACGCCGACCACTTCTTCACCAAGGACCTCTAGCGGCATGCGGCGAACGTCGCGAGCCCCGTTCCGACACACGGCCGCAGGTCATCGGCGAGCGCCGGGCGGTGCCGCTCCACCGACCGCGTCCAAGCGCCTACCCCGGCCGGGCGCGGGACGCGCCGTCGGCCGGATCAGGAGGTGATCGCACCCGCCCCGCCACAGGCGCCTGTGTCCTGGCGGGTGCCAGCACCGAGCCGCTCTACGGCATACGAGTCGCACTCGACGATCGACTGCTGCGGCGGGTCGCGGCCAGCAGCCGTCGCAGCGGCACCCGGGCCGCCCGCACGACCCACCGCCGTCCCGACCTCAGGGTCAGGACGCCAGGGGGATCAGCGGGTGGATGACGGGCAGCCCGGCCAGTGCTTCCCCGGCGGCCCCAAGAGCTATGCGCACATGAGGCGTTCCCATGTGCGCATCGAGGTCTGCCTGCGCCCGCCAGGTCTCGATGGTGATGAACGTTCCCAGCTGGGCCGCAGGACTCCGTTCGGGTTGGCACGTGTACGACATCGCCTCGCGGCACGTACCACTGGCTTAGTGCTTGAACGGGTTGAGCCTGCGTCCGAGGGCGTACTGCAGCCGGAACGGCACGGGCCGGTTCATGTGGGACAGCACCTTGTTGACGGTGCCGGGGACGCAGACGGGCTTGCCGGCGTTGACGGCGGCCCAGCCCTCGCGCACGACGTCGCCGGCCTCCTGCCACAGGACCTCGGGGAGCTTGGCGGCGGCGTCGGCGGTGCCCATCTCCTGGTGGAACTCGGTGCGGGTGAAGCCGGGGCACAGAGCGGTGACGTGGAGGCCGTGGGGCTTGAGCTCCATGTCCAGGCTCTGCGACATCTGCAGGACGTAGCTCTTGATGCCGCCGTAGAGCAGGCTCGCGGAGGGCGGGGCGAAGGCCGCGAGCGAGCTGACGTTGACGATGCGCCCGTAGCCGCGCTGCTTCATGCCGGGGATGACGAGGTGCGTGAGCTCTGTGACGGCGGTGACCATGAGCTGAATCTCGCCGGCGAGGGACGACCAGGGGGTGTCGGCGAAGGCGGTCGAGCCGGACATGCCGGCATTGTTGATGAGCACGTCGACCGTGAGGCCCTGCTCCGCACCGTGGTCCATGACGGCACGGGGCGCTGCCGAGTCGGTGAGGTCGGCGGAGAGGGTCTCCACGCGGACGCCGTGCCGGGCGGTGAGGTCGGCGGCGAGCTCGGTGAGCCGGTCGGCCCGGCGCGCGACCAGGAGCAGGTCGTGTCCGTCGGCGGCCAGGGTCCGCGCGAAGCTGGCGCCGATGCCGGCGGAGGCGCCGGTGACGAGGGCGGTGCGGCGGGTCATGCGGAGGCTCCGGGGGCAGGTGTGCCGGGCGTCCCCGTCGTGGGGTCGACCGGGACGTGGGTGGTGAGGAAGGCGAGCTGGTCGGTGAGGGTGGTGGCGAAGTACGGCTCGACGTAGGGGTCGAAGTGGCCGCAGTCGTAGACGTGCACGGTGGCGTCGGCCATCCGCGCCGCGGCCTTCTCGGCGACGTGGCGCGGTGTGACGGCGTCGTGGGCGGCGATCTGGATCAGCGCCGGACAGCGAACGTCGGCCGCGTGCCTGATCGGGGAGTACCGGCCGATCTTGAGGCCGATGCGGGCGGCGACGTGCTGCGGGTAGTCGCCCGTCTTCAAGCCGGCCGCGGCGATCTGCGTGTCGAGGCCGGGGACGGCGTCGGGGCTGGTCATGACGGCCGTCGTGCCGGGCAGTCCGACGGCCTCGACGTAGACGGGGTCCCGGCCGAGCAGTGCCGCGGCCTGGTCGCGCAGCGCGAATCTCGCCAGGCGCAGTGATGACCGCAGTCCGGTCGCGCGGACGGCGGCGGGGCCGCTGACGTGCGGGACCTGGGCGATGATCGCGGCAAGCGGCTCGCCCTTCCCGGCGAGGGTGATGACGTGGCCGCCGCCGAAGGAGGTGCCCCAGGCGACGACCCGTCGGGCGTCGGCGCCCGGCAGGGCCCGGGCGAAGCGCAGCGCCGCGCGCCAGTCCTGGAGCTGCATCGTCACGTCGAGGACCTGTCGGGGCGTGCCCTCGCTCTCGCCGAAGCCGCGGTAGTCGAAGACGACGACGACGTAGCCGGCCTCGGCGAAGCGCTCGGCGTAGGCGTACAGGCGCAGCGCCCGGACGCCGCCGAAGCCGTGCCCCATCACGATCACCGGTCGCGCGCCTGTACCGCCGGGGCGGTACAGGCGCGCCGCGCAGCGCACGCCCTGGGACAGGACGTGCTCCTCGGCGGTCTGGAACGTCATGCGCACCTCGCTGGTCCGGTCGCTCACGTCAGACGTACGCGAGCTGCGCGTGGGTCGGCTTGCTGGCGGCTCGGCGGCTGCCGGCCTTGCGCTCGGTACGCAGCGCCAGCATGTACTCGTCGAAGTCGACCTGGATGGTGTGCCGCTTGCTGTTGACGTAGCGCTTGGCGATGGCGTCACGGTGCCGCTGGATCTCGGCGGCCATCTCGGCATCGGACGGCAGCGCGTAGCGGCCCTGGAAGTGGTCGGCGACGAGCTCGGACTGGCGCTCCGCGATCGGCATGATCGCCCCCAGCGGCTGTACCAGGCCGATGAAGCAGAGGCCCGGCACGCTCGGGTGGAACATGCGCTCGTACAGCCTGACCTCGTTGTCGCCGCGGGGGTCGAGGAAGTCGCGGTCTAAGAACGGGAAGCTGATCTTGTAACCGGTGCAGTACACGACGAGGTCTGCGGCGACCCGGCTGCCGTCGGTGAAGACGACGTCGGCGCCCTCGAACCGGTCGATGTTCGGCTTGGGCGTGACCGCACCGTGGGCGAGCCGGTCCAGGATGCGGCTGCTCATGGTCGGGTGGGCCTGGGCGAACTTGTGGTCCGGCTCCTGCAGGCCGTACTTGGACATCGAGCCGGTGGCGGCGCGCATCATGAGCCGGGCGAGGGGCCAGCGGATCGCCGAGGGGATCCGCTCGTGGCCGGCGATCTGGTCGTAGGGCTTGCCGAAGACGTACTTCGGGATGATGTGCACGCCGCGGCGGTGCGCCAAGTAGGTCTCGGCAGCGTGGTAGCTGGCGTCGACGGAGATGTCCATGGCCGAGTTGCCCATGCCGAGCACGACGACCTTCTTGCCGGCGAGCTGCTGCTCGTCCTTGTAGTCGTGGGAGTGGATCTGCTCGCCGGTGAAGGTACCGGCGCCGGGAAAGCCGGGCTCGGGCAGGCGCGGGTCCCAGTGATGGCCGTTGGCCACCATGACCGCGCCGTAGCGGCGGGTCTCGCCAGTGGTCAGCCGTAGGTCGAAGCCTCCGCCGGCCAGTGGCTGGACGTGCGCGACACCGGTCTGGAAGGTGATCTTGTCGCGGAAGCCGAAGTGGTCGACGTAGTCGTCGAAGTACTTGGCGATCTGGTCGTGCCGGGCGAAGTTCGGGAGGTGCTCCGGCATCGGGAAGTCGCTGAACTCCATGCGGCTGCGCGAGGTGTTGATGTGCAGCGACTTGTACGACGCCGACACGCCGTTGCTGTTGCCCCACACCCAGTTGCCGCCGACGCGGTCGGACAGCTCGAAGCAGTCGAACGGGATCCCGCGCTCGTGCAGGACCTTCGCCGAGGCGATGCCCGACGAGCCGGCCCCGATGACGCAGACGCGCTCGCGCTCCTCGGCGGTCAGAGCGTCTGTCGGCGTGCTCACGGTGGTCATGCGGGCTCCTCTACGCGGAAGTGACCAGCGGTCATATGACCAGTGGTCACTGTAGGGTGCGGTGTCATACCGCGCAACCCCTTCGTCGAGACCGGCGTTGGACCACGCGGGCTCGAGCTGGTGTCCGCGCGGCTTTCGGGCCCCGGACTCCGCCGGCGTCCTGGTTGCCCCCGTCCCGGCCCGTCCCGCGCTCGGGTCGCTGCTGTCGATCGCCCGGCGGCGCCCGGCCGACGCCGCCCGGGTCGTGGTCGGAGGCTCACTGCCCCTGGCGCCGCGAGTACCTGTCCAACCAGCAGAAGGCCGCTGACGCCCAGCGGCTTGCCGACCGGTGCGGCCCAGAGTCGCCACTGGTGCAGTACCAGCTCCTGCTGCACCGCCCGGCCGTGCAGCCACGAGGCGATGCTCCAGTGCTCGTGCTCGCTACCCGGGACGACGCTCTCGTGCCCTTCGCCGACGTCCGCCGCACCGCCGCGCACTACGACGCCGAGCTGCGAACCTTCCCCGGCACGGGCCTTGACCTCATGCTCGACGCCGACTGGAGCACCGTTCACCGCCATGATCAATGGGTGGAGGACGTCCTCGCCGGCTGACCCCGGCGCCCCTCAGTGCCCGACATCCTCATGCGGACCGAACGCATCGCGCAGCGTAGCGATCACGCGGTCGATCGCGCGCACACGCTCAGCCCGGTCCTCGCTGCCCAGGCCCAGCACGGGGTCCAGGCCAGGGCTGTGCGACGCCAGGGCGATGTGCGGCAGCAGGACCAGCAGCAGGGCCAGGAACGCGTCGACATCAGCGTCCTCCCGCAGGTGGCCCCGCTGCTGCGCCCCTGCCATGAGCGGCCGGAGCACGGCCAGGTAGTGCTCGTTGGCCGCGCCCCGTACCGCCATCCGTGCGGAGCGGTCCGGCTCCAAGTTCACCGCCACCGTCATCGCGAGCTCCAACGGGTGCGAGTGGAAGTACTCCTCCCACGCCACGACGAGGTCCCGCAACGGCCCGAAGAACCCCTGCCCCCAGTCCATCGCCCTGATGGCGCTCTCCATGTCGGAGTGGATCCGGGCGCTCGCCCGCTCGGACAGGTAGGCGTACAGGTCCTGCTTGTCGTGGAAGTACTGGAACAAGCTGCCCTTGGCCACTCCCGCCTCGCGGGCGATGACGTTCAGGCTTCCTCCGGAGAACCCGCGCACCGCGAACTCGTCCTGAGCTGCTCTCGTCACAGCCTGCCGACGGGCTTCAGGCAGGCGCTCCCAGGTCGACGTCGGCACCATCCCCACCCCCTGATCCGTGACCACCGGTCACATCCTCGCAGACGACGGTGGCAGGAGCACTGACGCACGACCGGCGGCCGGGGTCGCGACGCGAGCAGGCCCGTCAGATCGTGCGGGAACCCGATCCGCGCGAGAAGTCCAGCACCAGTGCGGCGATCGTCCTGAGGGCAGCGGTCACCCGGTCGGCACCCCCTGTCGCCGCGAGGCCCGGTGCCGCTCGAGCGGGATGGAGGTGATCGCACCCGCCCCGCCTCGATCACGTCACGATCGGGCCGTCGAGCCCGCACCAGCGGGCCGCAACGCCGCACCCGCTGACTCATGAGCGGCCTTACGTCTTGCTGCCGAACTCGACCGGCGCTGAGCTGAGGCTGCCCGCCGGCAGCAGACCGCCTCAGCTGCCGTCGAGCCCGGCGATCAGCTTCTCGAGCCGGGCGTCGAAGGCGTCCAGCGAGAAGTCCTGCGCCCGTACGACGGCGGAGGCAGACATCTCGGCCCGGCGCTCGGGGTCGTCGACCAGCTCGCGGGTGCGTTCGGCGAAGCCGTCCAGGTCGAGGACGTGCCGGCCGTCCACGCCGTCGCGCACCGTCTCCACCAGGCCGCCGGCGCCGAGGACGACCGGCACCGCTCCCGCCGACATCGCCTCGACCGTCGAGATGCCGAAGTGCTCGAGGCGGTCGGGGTCGGCGTCCGCGTCCTCCCCGAGACCGGCCGCGTGCCAGTAGACGGCGGCCTGCGCGTAGAGGGTGTCGAGCTCCGACCCCAGCGCGTTCGCGTGCACCTCGACCGGGTAGCGGCCGGCGGCCTCCTGCACGCTGCGCAGGTAGTCGCGCCCCTCGGCCGCGCAGCCGCCGACCAGGTGCAGCGTCCAGCCCGCGAGGCCGCCGTCGACCAGCCGCCGGAAGGCCTGCACCAGCTCGAGCTGCTTCTTGCTGTGGCCGCGGCCGGTGGGGAAGAACCGCCCGACGCTCAGCACCACCGGCCCCTTGTCGCCCGGCGACCGCATGGAGACGGGCGGGTGCAGGACGTCGGCCGGGCGCTGCCAGAGCCGCTGCACCCAGCCGGCGGTGAACGCGGAGTTCGCGACCAGGGCGTCGTAGCCGTCCAGCCAGTCGGTGGAGGTGCCCGGCTCGAGGCCGCGACGGGTGGCGCGCGCCACCCAGCCGCCGCGGCCGAGGGCGACGCCGACCACCGGCACGCCGAGCGTCCGGGTGTCGTCGCCGCCGACGAGCTCGGCCGGCACGAAGCCGTCCGAGGCGACGACCACCTGCACCGGCACGCCCGCGGCCGGGCTGACGACCCGCGTGCGCAGCGCCCGGCCGCTCCACCGCTCGACCGGCGCCGGAGCGGCCAGCTCGGTCGCCGCACTCTCCTGGCCGTCCACGAGCAGCCGCACGCGGGTCGGCCCCGCCGCGGGAGGGCGGGCGAACCCGACGAGCACGGTGAGGTCGACGGGCTGCCCGGGCGCGGTCGTGACGAGCAGCGTCCCCTCGCCGTCGGTCCACGTCGTACGCCCCTCGCGGCCGTGGAAGCCGGCGCCCCACTCGACCCGCGGCAGCTGCGTGCCCGGCGCTGCCGTGAGGCCGCTCATCGACGTCGGGAAGTGCACGACGTAGACGTTGCGGCGGGCCGCACCGGCCTCGCGGCTGCGGTGGCTGACGTTGACGAACAGCTCGAGGTCCCGGCTGGCCGCCGTCACCGCGCGCGAGGTCTGCGGGACGACCCGCACGGTGCAGCCCGACAGGTCCAGCGACAGCCGCTCGCCGAGCCGGTCGAGGTCGAGCTCCTCGTGCGCGAGCAGCTGCACCGGTCCGCGCCGGGCGAGCAGCTGCGCGACGGCGCCGCCGTAGGTCTCGGCCCCGCCGCCGGTGCTCCAGTAGCGGTTGTACACGGCGGCAGTCACGCAGCCGCACGCTAGCGTGCGGCCCTCATGAGACTCGGCCTCGACGCGACGCCGCTGCTGGGCGCGCGCACGGGGATCGGCCGCTACACCGAGGCCCTCCTGGGCGCGCTGGCCGACGCCGGGAGCGACCAGCTGGTCGCCACCGCGTTCACCCTGCGCGGCCGCGGCGGTCTGCAGGTGCCGGCGGGCGTCGAGGTCCGGGCCCGGCCGCTGCCCGCCCGCGGCCTGCAGGAGGCGTGGGCGCGCACCGAGCTGCCGCCGGTGGAGTGGCTCACCGGCCGGCTCGACGTCTTCCACGCGACCAACTTCGTGCTGCCACCGCTGGCCCGCGCCCGCGGCGTCGTCACCGTCCACGACCTGGCCTTCCTGCGGATGACCGACACCGTGCGCGCCGCGAGCGCGCGCTACCGGGGCCTGGTCCCCCGGTCGATCGGCCGCGCCGCGGTGGTCCTCACGCCCAGCGAGGCAGTGGCCGACCAGGTGCGGGAGGCGTACGCGCCGCGCGTCCCGGTGCTGGCCGTTCCGCACGGGGTCGCCCCCGGCTGGGCGACCACCTCACCGCCGGACGACGCGCTGCGCCGCAGCCTGGGCCTGCCGCGCGAGTACGTGCTGTTCGTCGGGACGCTGGAGCCGCGCAAGGACGTGCGGACGCTGCTCGCCGCGCACCGGCTGCTGCCGGACGCGCCGCCGCTCGTGCTGGTCGGACCGCCGGGGTGGGGCGAGCAGGTCGACGTCACGGGGGCGGTGACGACCGGCTACCTGGACGACGCGGTGCTGCGGCCGGTCGTGGCCGGGGCGGCTGCGCTGGTGCTGCCCAGCCGCGACGAGGGGTTCGGGCTGCCGCTGCTGGAGGCGCTGGCCGCCGGGACCCCGGTCGTGGCCAGCGACCTGCCGGTGCTGCGCGAGGTCGGCGCGGACCTCGTGACGTACGCGCCCGTCGGCGACGCGGAGGGCTTCGCCGCCGCGCTGCGCACCGTGCTGGACAGCCCCGGGGACGGCGCCGCGCGACGCGCCCACGCCGCCCGCTTCACCTGGGCGGCGTCCGCCGCGGGCCACCGCGCCGCCTATACGCTTGCGCTGTCCTGAACCCCGTGGAAGGTGCTCTCCCGTGCGCTTGGCCGACCAGCTCCTCGAGCACGTGCACCTCACCCAGCGGCAGGTCGCCGAGACGCGCTGGCTGAAGAAGAAGGGCGATGCCCGCACGCTGGTCTGGCCCGAGGCGGCCGAGGTCAGCAAGATCACCAAGGTCACGAGCGCCTGCAACATCTGCGGCTGGCGCGAGCGCGGCTTCGAGGGCGTGGAGCACAGCGAGTCCGCCCTGTGCCCGATCTGCGGGTCGATCGCCCGGGACCGCTTCCTCTACTGGTGCTGGACCTCCCGCACGTCGTACGACCCGAAGGCGTCCGTGCTGGAGACCTCGCCGCGCCTGGGTGGCACCTACCGGCACCGGATGAGCGAGCGGGTCGACTACACCTGCAGCGACTACGACCTGTCGATGCACAGCGCGATGATCCAGCTCGACCTGCAGGCCATCGACCTGCCGGACGCCTCGCTCGACGTCGTCCTCACGCCGCACGTGCTCGAGCACGTGCCCGACACCGACAAGGCGCTGTCCGAGCTGTTCCGCGTCATGAAGCCGGGCGGCCACGTCTTCCTGCAGGTGCCGATCCCGCAGGCGGTCACGAAGGTCCCGGACGAGCCGGAGTACCACGGCGACATGACGCTGGTGTTCTTCCGCTTCGGGTGGGACCTGGCTGCCAGGATCCGCGAGCACGGCTTCGCCTGCGACACGCTCGTCACGCAGGAGCTGCGCGACGCCGCGGCGGCGGGCACCTGCCCGTGGACGCACGAGGGCTCGGACTGCGACGTCGAGGACCTGATGGCCGGTGCGGACGCGTCCGCGATGACGGTCGTCGCGAGCACGCAGGAGGCGAAGCTGTACGGCTTCCGCCCGGCCTACCAGTTCGTGACGTTCGACTGCCACAAGCCGGGCTAGAGCCCCGGCCGCTCCATGAGGTGGAGCATCTGCGCCTGCGACTGCTCCTGGTGGTCGCGCACGCACTTGGCGAGCGTGAAGCTCGACGAGACGAGGAAGAGCGCGCCGAGGGCGAGGAAGCCGCGGATCCAGCGGTCGACCGGCAGGTAGGTGATGCCGATCCCGACGGCGACAGCGGCGACGCCGAAGGAGAGGGCGGCCTGGGCGAAGAACGCGGTGGTGTTGCGCGAAGGTGTGAGGTCCATGCCGTCAGGGTGCTGCCGGCGGCCGGGCCGCACCTGAGCAGAAGCCCCTAGCCCGGCCGCTTGCTGGCCTTGCAACGCGCGCGCTCGAGCGGGTTGCCGCGGCAGGCCTGCCCCTTGACCAGCACGGCGACCTCGTACGGCAGGGCGCGGTCGCCGTCCCGGGAGCCGGCCAGCCGCAGCCGGTAGGCCCCCGGCGGCACGGACCTGCCTGCGGCGTCGGTGAGGTCCCACGAAAGAGAAACGGGGCCGGCCAGCTCGTTGCGGCCGCTGGTCGTGCGCAGGACGGTGCCGTCCGCGGCCTCCACCGTGGTCGTCCAGTCGAGCGCGCCGCGGGTGCGCGCCGTCGCCGTCACCGGACCGCGGTCGCCGCGCGGGTGCTCCCCCGCACCGGCGGAGACCGGGTCGACGAAGCCGGCGCCCAGCTTCTCGGCGACCTGCTGGCGGATGGCGCCCATCCGCGCGTAGGTCGTCGCGCCTGGGCAGGTCGTGCTGCCGGCGTCCCGGTGCCCGCTGACGACGTCGAAGGACACCTTCGTGCCGGCGCTGTACTTCGACGTGCCGCCGCCCGCGGAGGTGAGCACGGCCTTCCCGAGCGGCTCGCGGTAGGCGCTGCCCAGCTTCCAGGCGAGCACGTCGGTGAGCATCCCGACGGTGGCCGTGTCCGGCGCGACCGTCGTGAAGTCGCCGAGCAGCGAGACGGCGAAGCTGTCGGAGTTGAAGCCACCCGTGTGGGCGCCGACCACGAACGCGTCCAGCCCGCCGGCGCGGCCTTCGTACGCCCTGCCGTAGCGGTCGACGAGGTAGTTGTAGCCGATGTCGGACCAGCCGTTGCTCTTCACGTGGTAGGCGTAGATCCCGCGGACCATGGCCGCCGCCTGCTCCCGCGTGTAGTCGTTGCTGCTGGCCGTGTGGTGCACGAAGCCCACCTTGACGGTCCTGTTGTACGAGGGCTTGCCGCGGCGGATCGACTCGTCAGCTCCCCACTGCGCGCGGGTGATGATCTGCGGCCGCGCCTCCTCGGCGTGGGCCCGGTCGCGCGGGCCGTCCACGAGCGCGTCGGCCGGTGAGGTGCCGGGGTCGACCAGCTCGATCCGCACGTCGCGCGGCGTGGTGCCGGACAGCGCGTTGACGCGCACCTGGACGCCGTCGGACGGCCCGGTCCAGACCGGAGCGGTGCCGAGGCGGAAGTCCGGCCCGCGGGCGTCGGCGCTGCCGGCGTCGGGGGCGTCGTCGGACTCGGCCTCGACGCTCTCCCAGTCCGACCAGCGGCCGGCGGCGCGGTGCCGCACCAGCACCTCGACGTCGCCGATGCCGGCGTCCGGCGCCCAGGTGACGCCCATGAGCGAGAACGGCCTGGTGTCGCGCGCCGAGCTCAGGTAGGCGGGCCTGACCTTGACGGAGCCGAGGGTGCGCAGGGCGGTCGCGTCGACCGCGCCGATCGGGATCCGCTCGACGCTGGCCGGCACCGGGCGGGGCGCGGCACCTGCCGTCGTGAGGGTCGGCAGGGAGACCAGGACGGTCGACAGGGCGGCGACGAACAGGAGGAACGTGAGCAGGCGGCGCACGGGAAGGACTCCAGACAGCTGGACGGCCGGACGTGTGAGGTCACCGCGGCTTCCCCACCGCGGCGTCCCCGTCCACTGTCACCCATGCCGCCCGAGAATGCGGGGAGTCGGGCGAAGCGTGTCCTAGCGGACAGCCGTCGCGCGCACCGGTGAGGCGTTCCCGTCCGAGCGGGCGTACCAGGAGTGCGGGCTCGTCGGCGCGAAGGAGGTCGTCCAGCGGCCGTCGCTGCCGGCCGTGACGGTGCGGCCGACGCGGAACGTCGGCAGGTCGCGGTCGCGCCGGCCGCCCACGGTGAGCGACGGCCCGCTGTCGCGGCGGAACAGCACCTCGACGGCCGCGCCCGGCCGGGCGGTGCCGGAGAGGGCCACCGGGGTGCCTCGCCGGACGGCGGCCGCCCCGGCCACGGTGGGGGCCACCGTGGTGCGGCGCAGGGTGCCGACGCGGCTGGCGGCGAGGGGGCGGTACTCGTACTCGTCGTCCGCGGCGTAGCTGGTGCTGAACGTGCCGAAGCGGTCGGCGGTCAGGGTGGTGCGCGTGAAGGCGGCCGCGCCACGCCGGCGGGACTCGACGACGACGCTGTCGCCGGGGCGGGCGTGGCCGGCGAGCTGGACCTTCGTGCCGAGCGGTGCGCTCGGCGGGCCGACGACGACGGGGATCGTCAGGGTGGCGGTGTCGGGGGAGCCGGCGCCGCCGGAGGACGCCCAGTACTCGTGGTCGTCGACGCCGACGTACGAGGTGCTCCAGCGGCCGGCGCCGTCGAAGCGGCCCTCGCGCAGGCGGCTCCACGTCTCGGAGCCGCGCCGGCGGAACCACAGCTCGACCGGCGCACCAGCCGGGCCGCTGACCGTGACGGCGACGCTGCTGCCGGCCTCGACGGCCTTGGGCGCGCTGACGGTCAGCCGCGGCGCGGCGGGCGCGACCTGCGCCGGAAGCGTGGACAGGCGGGTGCGGACGCGCTTGCTGGTCCGCCCGCCGGAGACGGCGAAGTAGCTGTACTCGTCGTTCGCGACGAAGCTCGTGCGGAAGGTGCCGTCGGGGGCGAGCTCGGCGGCGCGGCGGCGCGTGTAGGCGCCCTCGCCGCGGCGCGCGAACCACACCTCCACCTCCTGGCCCGGCTCGCCCTGCACGACGACCTCGACGGTGCGGCCCGGCTCCACGCCGGCGGGTGCGGTCACGTCGAGGCCGTTCGGCACCTCGCCGACCAGCGTCGTCGCGTCGGCGCTGGTGACCGACGAGCTCTTCACGAAGTACTCGTGCGGCAGGTCGGCGGTGTAGCTGGTCGTGTACGTCCCCGTGGCGTCGAGCACGCCGGCCCGGCGCTGGACGAACGCCGCGTCGCCCTGCCGCCGGAACCACACGGTGACGGCGACGCCGGCCGGCCCCTTCGCGGTGAGCAGCACGTCGCTGCCGGCCTTGGCCGTGACCGGTCCCTGGATGCGGAGCACCGACGGCGTGCCGGTGGTGGCCGTGCTGGTGGTGCCGGCGCGGGTGGAACGGCGCGGCGAGGCGACGCCGCCCGAGATCGCGAAGAAGGAGTAGTCGTCGTCGGCGGGGAAGCTCGTGCGGTAGGCGCCGGTGCCGGAGAGCACCGCGTCGCGCCGCTTGCTGAAGCCGGCGTCGCCCTTGCGGCTGAACCACACCTCGACCGGGGCGCCCGGGGTGCCGCCCGTGACCGTGAGCGGCACGGTGCTGCCGGGGGTGGCGCTGGTCGGCGCCGACACCTCGAGCGACGTCGGCCCGAGGTCGATCGCGCCGGCGCCGCCCGCCAGCGCGGCGGCGCGCTCGCGGATCTGCGGCAGCGCGGCGAAGCCCAGCGTCCCCGGGCAGGAGGTCATGCTGACCTGCCGGTGCGCGAACACCGTGGGAAGCGGCACCGGGGTGCCGGCGGCGTAGCGGGTGCTTCCGCCGGAGGTCATCGTGAGGCTGCCGCGCGGGTCGACGCCGGCCAGCGAGAGCCGCCAGGCCGCCACCTGCGCCACCGACTCCAGCAGCTCCTTGCTCGGCGCGACGGTCTCGTACGTCCCGATCATCGAGATGCCGACGGTGCCGGTGTTGAAGCCGCCGGCGTGCGAGCCGATGACGGCGCGGCTGGTGCCCCCGGCGCGGCCCTCCCAGACGGTGCCGAAGCGGTCGACGAGGAAGTTGTAGCCGATGTCGGACCAGCCCTGGCTCTTCACGTGGTAGGCGTAGAAGCCCCGGATCAGGCGGGGGACGTCCTCGGCGGAGTAGTCGTTCGTGCTCGCCGTGTGGTGGACCGTCACGGCGCGGACCGAGCCGGCGTAGGACGGCGTGCCGTGGCGCAGCGACTCGTCGGCGCCCCACTCGGCGCGGCTGCGGACCGCCGGCGCGCGCGAGGCGGCCGACGCGGTCGACAGCGCGGCGGAGGTGCCGGCGACGCCGTCGGCGGGCGACTCACCCGGGTCGACCAGCGCGAGGCGCAGGTCCTTCGGCTCCTCGCCGGAGAGCAGGTCGACGCGGGCCTGCACGCCGTCCGCAGTGCCGACCCACAGCGGCGAGGTGCCGCCGCGCACGCCGGCACCGGTGTCGGAGGAGACCCGGTCGGGCTGCTCGTCGGCCAGACCGCCGAGCGACTGCCAGCCGCTCCACGTGCCGTCGGTGCGGGTGCGCACCCACGCCTGGACGGTGCCGAGGGTCGGGCTGTCGTCCCAGGTGACGCCGACCAGCCCGAACGGCCTGGTGTCCAGCAGGTCGGTCAGCAGCACGGTGCGGCGGCCGGCGCCCAGGACCAGCGCCCCGGTCACGCCGGAGGGCGCGCTCTGCTGGGCGGCCGACTCGTCGACGCCCTCGACGGTCAGCTCCTGCACCGCCGGCGGCACCGGGACGGGAGCCGCGGAGGCCGCCGGCGTGAGGACCGGCACCGCGAGCAGGCCCGGGACGAGGAGGGCGAGCACGGACAGGGAGCGGAGCATGCGCACGGCGGGGCCTCACAGCAGACGGCAGGTCGTGGGACACGCCGGAGCGGCCCCTTCCAGGTCTTCGGCCGCCTGCTCGTGGTACTGGAGTGACAGGGGTTACGGCGTGAACGCGCCGGCGTAGAGCCGGAAGGCCTCGTGCAGCGCGTCGCGCCACGGCGGCATCGCCGGCAGGCCCGCGGACTCCCACGCCCGCGGCGACAGGACGCTGTAGGCCGGCCGCTTCGCCGGCGTCGGGTAGTCCTCGGTGCGCAGCGGCTGCACCCGCGCCGGGTCGGCGCCCAGCTCCTCGAACACCGCACGGGCGAAGCCGTGCCAGGTCGTCTGCCCGCCGCCGGTGCAGTGGTAGGTGCCGGCCGGCGCGTCCTCGCGTGCCAGCGCCCACAGCGCCTTGGCCAGGTCGCGGCTCCACGTGGGCGAGCCGTGCTGGTCGGCGACCACGCTGATCGTGTCCTTGTCGCGCTCCAGCCGGGCCATCGTCTTGACGAAGTTGTGGCCCGTCACGCCGTAGACCCAGGCCGTGCGGACCACCCACGACGCGTCGGGCAGCAGCTCGCGCACGGCCAGCTCGCCGGCGAGCTTGGTGCGGCCGTAGGCGCCGACCGGGCCCGGCTCGTCGTCCACGTCGTACGGCGGCCCGTCGACGCGGTCGCCCGGGAAGACGTAGTCGGTGCTGACGTGGACGAGCTTCGCCTCGTTGGCCGCGCACGCCTGCGCGAGCAGCGCCGGCGCCATGGCGTTCACCGCGTACGCGGTCTCCTCGTCCTCCTCGGCCTTGTCCACCGCGGTGTACGCCGCGGCGTTGATCACGACCACCTTGTGCCGCGGGCTGTCCGAGCGGACGACGCGGCACCACTCGGCGACCGTGTCCTTGACCGCGAACGGGTCGGTGATGTCCAGGTCGTCGATGGTCAGGCCCTTGCAGAACACCGTCTGGCCGAGCGGGCGCGCGACGTCGACGAAGTCGCTGGACAGCTGGCCGCCCATCCCCGTGACGAGGAAGGCGAAGGTGTCGCGGCCGGCCGGGTCGAGCGGGACCTCCGCCGGCTCCGTCACTGGCCGGCCTGGGCGTACTTGGCCTCCGTGGCGTCCTTCTGCGGGCGCCACCACGCCTCGTTGTCGCGGTACCACGCGATCGTCGCGCGCAGGCCCGCCGCGAAGTCCTCGTACTGCGGCGTCCACCCGAGCTCGGTGCGCAGCTTGCTGCTGTCGATCGCGTAGCGGCGGTCGTGCCCCGGGCGGTCCTTCACCAGGTCGAACGCGTCCGCCGGCTGCCCGAGCTCGCGCAGGATCGCCTCGACCACGGTGCGGTTGGTCTCCTCGCCGTCCGCGCCGATCAGGTACGTCTCACCGGAGCGGCCCTGGTCGACGATCGCCCAGACGCCGCTGTTGTGGTCGTCGACGTGGATCCAGTCGCGGACGTTGAGCCCGTCGCCGTACAGCTTGGGACGCAGCCCGTCGAGCACGTTGGTGATCTGGCGCGGGATGAACTTCTCGACGTGCTGGTACGGCCCGTAGTTGTTCGAGCAGTTGCTGATCGTCGCGGTGATGCCGAACGAGCGGACCCACGCGCGCACCAGCAGGTCGCTGCCGGCCTTGGTGCTGCTGTACGGGCTGGACGGGTTGTACGGCGTGTCCTCGGTGAACCGCTGCGGGTCGTCGAGCTCGAGGTCGCCGTAGACCTCGTCGGTGCTGACGTGGTGCAGGCGCGTGCCGTGCTTGCGGACCGCCTCCAGCAGCGTGAACGTGCCGACCAGGTTGGTCTGCACGAACGGCGACGGGTCGGACAGCGAGTTGTCGTTGTGCGTCTCGGCGGCGAAGTGCACGACCAGGTCGTGCTCGCCGACCAGCCGGTCCATCAGCGCCGCGTCGGTGATGTCGCCCTGCACCAGCGGCGCGGCGTCGCCGAGGCTCTCGCCGCTGCCGGCGTAGGTGAGCGCGTCGAGGACGGTCAGCTCCACCTCCGGGCGGTTCCTCCGGGTCCAGTGGACGAAGTTCGCTCCGATGAAGCCGGCTCCGCCGGTGACGAGGACGCGCATGGGCGGCAGTCTCCCAGACGGCGTCGCCGGGCTGGACGTGCGACGGCCCCGCACCCGGAGCGGGTACGGGGCCGGCGGGGCGACGGGCTACGTGCCGACGGTCACGCAGCTCGGCGCACCGGCCGCGTAGCTCTTGCCGCCGACGGCCTCGTCCGCGGAGGGGGTGGCGCCGGCGAGGGAGCGGTCGCCGACGTACCGCTGCGCGAGCAGGTTCAGGTCGGTGATCTTCACGCCGTCCTTGATCTTCGCCTGCTCGGCGAACAGGCTGACCGGCGCGGAGATGCGGACCTCCTTCTTCGCGACGTCCACGACGCCGGTGACGGCGCCGAGGCTGGTGCGGGTGGTGTCGATGTAGCCGCCGCTGTAGGTGGCCGCACCGGCGCCGTCGAGCGCGGCGGACAGGAACAGCTCCGTGCCGCCGACCGTGAAGTTGGCGTAGTAGGCGCGGCCGGTCGGCGAGGCGCTGTCGGAGAGCGCGAGCTCGGCGGTGCGGATGACGGCCGTGATGGTGCGGCCCTTGGTCGCGACGTCGCCGGACACCAGGTCGAGGTTCGGGTCGTTCGGCAGGTAGTCCATGTCGGTGAACAGGAAGCCGGTGCCGTCGCCGGCGGCGTCGGTCACCAGGTTGCAGACCGGCTTGGGGGCGGCCGCCGACGCGGCGCCCGCGGCGAGCAGGACGGGCAGCAGGGCGAGGGCGAGAGCGGGACGAGCACGCACGGGGGACTCCCTGGACGGGTGGCTGGGTGCCCAGGGAGTTCGACGTACGGGGCGTCAGTCCTGCCGGCGGGCCGGATCCGTGGGACGGACCGGTGCTTACCGGGGCAGAACGGCGGTCAGGTCAGGCGATCGAGACGCGGCTGTGGTCGCCGAGCATCAGCCGGTGCGCGCGCGGCAGGGCGCTGGAGGGCGAGACCTCCACCTGCTTGCCGATCAGGCTGTCCTCGATGCGGCCGACGCCGCGGATCGTGGACTCCTCCAGCACGATCGAGTGCTCGATCTCGGTGTCCTCGAGCGTGCAGCCGAAGTAGATGGACGTGAAGGGGCCGACGTAGGTGTCCCGCACGACCGTGTCGCGGCCGATGATCGCCGGGCCGCGGACGGTGGAGCGCTCGATGACCGCGCCCTCCTCGACCACGACCCGGCCGGTGAGCACCGAGTCGGCGTCGACGGTGCCGTGCACGGCGGGCTCGACGGACTCGAGCACCTTGCGGTTGCACTCGAGCATGTCCTCGAGCCGGCCGGTGTCCTTCCAGTAGCCGGTCACGAGGTGCGGGCGGACGTCGCGGCCCTCGTCGATCAGCCACTGCAGGGCGTCGGTGATCTCGAGCTCGCCGCGGGCGGAGGGCTTGATGGCCCGCACCGCGTCGTGGATGACCGGCCGGAACATGTAGACGCCGACCAGGGCCAGGTCGCTCCTGGGCTCCTTCGGCTTCTCCACCAGCGTCGTGACGCCGCCGTGCGGGCCCAGCTCCGCGACGCCGAACTGCGACGGGTTGTCCACCTTGGTGAGCAGGATCTGCGCGTCGTAGCTGCCCTCGCGGAACTCCTGCACCAGCTCGGTGATGCCGCCGATGATGAAGTTGTCGCCGAGGTACATGACGAAGTCGTCGTCGCCGAGGAAGTCCTGCGCGATGAGCACGCAGTGCGCGAGACCCAGAGGCGCGTCCTGGCGGATGTAGGTGACGCTGATGCCGAGCTCGCTGCCGTCGCCGACCGCCGCCTCGATCTCGGCGTGGGTGTCGCCGACGATGATCCCGACCTCGGTCACCCCCGCGTCGCGGATCGCCTCGAGGCCGTAGAACAGCACCGGCTTGTTGGCCACCGGCACCAGCTGCTTGGCGCTGGTGTGGGTGATCGGGCGCAGGCGGGTTCCGGCACCGCCGGACAGGACGAGGGCCTTCATGGCGGGCAGGCTAGCGGGCTGGCGACAGGGTGATCGGCCGGTCGGTAGCCTGGCTGCCCCGGTGCGGAACCTCACCGGGCTCCAGCACGTCCTCGGGGTGGACGGCCCCTGCGCGGGGCGGGAACACGGACAGGAGCAGCAGCGGTGGCGGACTCGCGGGACTGGAAGGCCGGTGGCGACGAGCCTGCCGCCGACGGTCCCGGGGCGTCCCCTCCCGCCAAGCAGCAGCTCCCGCCGCACATGGACCCGCGCCGGCGCGGCAGCCTCCCGCCCCGCCCCCCGCGCAGCGTCCCGCCCCGCCCGCCGGCCGGCGCGCGTCGCGTCCCCGGGGCGACCCCGCCCCGCGGCCGGATCCCCGGCGTCCCGACCCCGACGGCGCCCGCGTCGCGCGCGGTGCTGCCGGCGACGCCCCCGCGGCCGCGCCGCCGGGCGGCCCGCGTCCTGTCGTGGATCGCCGTCTTCACGTCGGTGTCGATCCTGGTCACGGCCGGCGCCGGCTGGGCGCTGCTGAACTTCTACGACGGCAAGATCAACCGCATCCCGGGCCTCGGCCTGGGTCAGGACCGCCCGGAGGACCTGCCGCGCGACGCGACCAACATCCTCATCGTGGGCTCGGACAGCCGCGGCGACCTCAAGGCCGGCGAGGGCACGCAGGGCACCGGCAAGGACTTCGTCACGGGCCAGCGCTCCGACACGGTGATCCTGGCCCACCTGTACGGCGACAGCGACAAGGCCCAGCTGATCAGCTTCCCGCGCGACAGCTGGGTGCAGATCCCGGAGCACACCAGCACCGAGACCGGCGAGGTCGTCGAGGCCCACGAGGGCAAGCTCAACTCGGCGTTCTTCGACGGCGGGCCGCCGCTGCTCATCCAGACGATCAGCGAGCTGACCGGCCTCTACGTCGACCACTACATGCAGATCGACTTCGACGGCTTCCAGCGCGTCGTGAACAAGCTCGACGGCGTCGAGGTCTGCCTGCCCGCGCCGGCCAAGGAGAAGGACAGCGGCATCGACCTGCCGGCCGGCCGCCAGATCATCAAGGGCGACCAGGCGCTCGCCTTCGTCCGCCAGCGCAAGGGCCTGCCCAACGGCGACATCGACCGGATCAAGCGCCAGCAGCAGTTCATCGGCGCGATCGTGCGCAAGGTGCTGTCGGCCGGGACGCTGCTCAACCCGGTCAAGATCAACGGCGTCATCACGGTCGCGACCGAGTCGCTCCAGGTGGACCAGGGCCTGACCATCGACGACCTGCAGGAGCTGGCCCTGCGCTTCCGGTCGTTCGACGCCGGCGGCGTCATCTTCTCGACGGTGCCGATCGCGGACGTGAACGGCTTCCGCAAGCGGCAGTCCGTCGTGCTGCTCGACGAGGCCAAGGGCCGCGAGCTGTTCGAGGCGATCCGCACCGACGTGCCGCCGGGCACCCCCGCGGACAAGGGCGACGCGAAGCCGGCCGAGCCGCTGATCGTCGCGCCGGGCAGCATCCGCGTCCGGGTCTACAACGGGGCCGGCGTGCAGGGCCTCGGCCGGCGCGCGGCCAGCGACCTCGAGGAGGTCGGCTTCCTCGTCGTCGGCAGCCCTGGCAACCGCGAGGGCGCTGCCGCGGAGACCGTCGTGCTGCACGGCCCGAGCCGCGCCGACTCCGCCCGCACCGTGGCCGCCGCCCTCCCTGGGGCGACGGTCCGCCTCGACCCGAACCTCACCGGGACCGTCGAGGTCGTGGTCGGCTCCTCGTACGCCGGGGCCAAGCAGGTCACGGTCTCCGGGGCCCCGAAGCCGCAGGCCCCCGGCACGGTCGCCTCGCCGCCGCCGGTGCAGACCGCAGCGCAGGACCCCTGCGCGGCGTGACCGGGCTGACCGCCTGGACCGGCGGCCTGGCCGGTGAGCGCGACCCTGCCCAGCCGCTGCTGACGCTGTACGACGGCCCGGCGCGGGTCGAGCTGTCCGGGGCCACGACGGCGAACTGGGTGGCCAAGTCCGCCAACCTGCTCGTCGACGGCCTGGGCAGTCCGCAGCGGGTCGGCCTGCTGCTCCCGCTGCACTGGCAGTCGGTCGCGCTGCTGCTGGCCGGTGCGGCCGCCGGCGCGGAGGTGGTGCTGGCACGCACGCCGCAGGAGCTGGACAGCGGCGCGGCCTTCACGACGGCGGAGCACGCCGTTGCGGCGCTCGACGCCGGCGCGGACGACGTCCTCGCCCTGTCCGGCCACCCGCTCGGCGCCCCGTGCGGGCCGCTGCCGGCGATGGTGAGCGACTACGCGCGCGAGGTCCCGTCGTACGGCGACGGCTGGAACGGGCCGCGGCCGCCGGCGCCGGTGGTGCTCTGCGCCGGCGCTCCCGTGGCGTCGGGCGAGCTGGGGCTCACCAGCGCGGACCGGGTGCTGCTGCACGGCTCGCTGCAGGACCCGGTCGCCGTCGCCGTCCTGCTCGGGGTGCTGCGCGCCGGAGCCGCCCTCGTGCTCCTGCCGCACCCGGACGCGGTCGACGTGGCGAGGGTCACGGCCGACGAGCGCGCCACGGCCGCCTGGGGCGTCACGTCCGCGGATGCCCGCTCGTTGGGCTGAAGGACGAGGCCGCTCCGGTCGAGACCCCGGGGATGGACCTGCGTGCGACCATCAGGGTCGCGCAGACCGACCTGAGCAGGAGCTCCCCAGCCGTGCCCGACCGCACCAACGCCCCCCGCCGACGCCTCCGAGCGCTGCCCGTCGTCCTCGCCGGGCTCGCCGCGCTCGCCACCGCCTGCGGCTCCTCCAGCGCCGCCGAGCCCGAGGTGCGGTCCTACTCCCCCGCGGTCCGTGACGTCGCGATCCAGGTCGACGGCGTGCAGCGCAGCTACCGGCTGGAGCCGGCCGAGGGGCTCGGCAAGGGGGACCGCGGCGCGCTGATCGTGGTGCTCCACCAGGAGGGCGGCACCCCGGCGGGTGTCGCGGCCGAGACAGGCCTCGCCGGGCTGCGCCGGCAGGGCGCGACGCTGGTCTACCCGGCCGGCGTCGACCAGTCCTGGGACGCCGGTGCCTGCTGCGGCACACCGAAGGCCACGGGCGTCGACGACGTGCAGTTCCTCGAGGCCGTCTTCGCCGACGCCGCGCAGCAGGCCCCCGTCGACCCCGAGCGGACGGCGCTCGTCGGCTACTCCAGCGGCGGCATGCTGACCTACCGCTACGTCTGCGACCGGCCCGGCACGCTGGCGGCCGCGGTCGTCGTGAGCGGCTCGCTGGAGAGCCCCTGCGCCGCGAAGATCCGGACGCCCGACGTGCTGGCGCTGCACGGCAAGTCCGACGGCACGATCGGCTTCGACCGGCCCAAGTTCATCAAGGCCCTCGGCCTCGCGCCGCGGCCGGTCGTCAGCAGCCTCGGCATCCTCACCCGCAGCGCCGGCTGCCAGGGCGCTCCCCGGACCTCGCAGGTCGCCGACGCCGAGGTGCGCCAGTGGGAGGGCTGCCGGGGCGGCGACGTCCAGGCGCAGATCGTCACCGGCAAGGGCCACGGCTGGGCCAAGCTCGACGCCTCGCGCCGCACCAGCGAGTTCCTCCTCTCCCACCTGATCGCGAGGTAGGAGCGCCCGTGTCCGCGTCCGCGCCCAACCGGGTCGCCCCCCGTCGCCGGCGTGCGCCGGCCGCGGCGCCCCGGCGGGCGCTGCCGCGGAGCACCCGCAGGCGCGTCCTCCGGAGCTCGCGGCGCCGCGGCCTCTACGCCGCGCTCCTGACCGGCGTGGCCGTGCTGGCCGCCCTCGCCGTCACGGTCCCGTTCCTGCTGTCGACGCCCGCCGTCTCGGCCAACCCCGCGCCGCCCCCCAGCCCGAAGCCGGCTGCGCCGCGGGTCGTCGACGTGAGCGGACCGGTCGGACCGGGCACCCCGCACGGCGACAGCCAGCGGATCACCCTGGAGGTCGGCGGCCTCGAGCGCGCCTACTTCCTGCTGCCCGCGCTCGGCGTCCCGGCCGGCGAGCCGTCCTCGCTGCTCGTCGTGCTGCACCAGGACGTCAGCAGCGGCCGCGAGATCGCCGTCGACCTCGGGCTGGACAGCCTGCGGCGGCACGGGGTCACGCTGGCCTACCCGGACGGCTTCGGCGGGTCCTGGAACGCCGGCGGCTGCTGCGGCACGGCCGCGGAGGAGCAGGTCGACGACGTCGGCTTCGTGATGGCCGTGTTCGACGACGTGAGCCGCCGCACGCGCATCGACGAGAGCCGGCGCGGGCTGCTCGGCTACTCCGGCGGCGGCATGCTCGCCTACCGGCTGATGTGCCGAGAGCACGCCGACCTGGCGGCCGTCGTCGAGGTGAACGGCAGCCTGGAGGCGCACTGCAGGTCCGGGCTGACCCTGCCGGACGTGCTCGCCATCCACGGCGAGAAGGACGGCAGCGTCGGCCTCACGACCTCGCGCTTCGTCAACCACCTGCACATGCGGCCGCGCCCGGTGGTGTCGACCCTCGACGTCGTGACGCGCCAGGCGGGCTGCGGCGAGCGCCGCAGCCGCAAGGTCGGCGGCGTGCAGCGCTGGCGATGGGACTGCCGCGACGGCGGGACGCTCGAGGCGCAGATCGTGCCCGACGCAGGCCACGGCTGGGCGGACGTCGGCGGCGCCCAGCGGGCGCTCACCTGGCTGCTGCCGCGCCTCGGCCGCGACTGACGCCTGGCGACCTGCCTAGCGGACCAGCCAGCGGGTGTCGCCGCCCTCGGCCGCGTAGCGGGCCTGCGAACGGGGTCCCGCCTCGTCGACGAGGTCGAGCAGCAGGCTCAGCGGGACACCTGCGGCGAGCAGAGCGGAGGTGCGCCGGACGAGCACCGCGACCTCCACGGCGTGGCGGGGAGAGGGCACGTCCAGGGCGGCAGCACTCGGGTCCACGGTGAGCTCCTCTGAGGTCGCTGAGACCTCAGTGATCGGCCGGCGGGACCGGCGGGCGCAGGGCCGAAAGGGTGGTTCCGCCCGGTCCGCCCGACTCGTCCCTCAGCCGCCGCGGTTCTCCTCGGCGCTCTCGACGCCCTGGACGGCGGCCAGCACGGTGGCCTGCTCGGGCGCCTCCTGGGCGCTGTCGACCGAGGGCAGCGACGGCAGCAGGCTGGCGGAGAGGGTGCCGACCCAGGTGCAGCCGTCGTCGACCTTGCCGACCTCGTACAGGTCGCCGTCCTTCGGGCGCAGCAGGTAGTCGCCGGACGACGCGGAGCCGGCGGAGTCGGAGCCGGCGGGGACCAGGAAGACAGTGGGCATGCCGAGCGCCTACCCGGCTTCCCAGGTTCTGCACCCCGGCCGCCCTACGGTCCGCGCATGGACATGATCGACGACGGGCAGGACCCGCAGCTCCTCGGCTTCTGAGCGGCTACTTCAGCAGCTGGCGGGCCATGACCATGCGCTGCACCTGGTTGGTGCCCTCGTAGATCTGGGTGATCTTGGCGTCGCGCATCATCCGCTCGACGGGGAAGTCGCGGGTGTAGCCGTAGCCGCCGAACAGCTGCACGGCGTCGGTCGTCACCTGCATCGCGGTGTCGCTGGCGAAGGTCTTCGAGGCGCTGGACAGGAAGGTCAGGTCGGGGTCGCCGCGCTCCGCGCTGGCGTTCGCGGCGTAGACCAGGTGGCGGGAGGCCTCCACCTTCATCGCCATGTCGGCGAGCATGAACTGCACGCCCTGGAACTCCGCGATGGCCTTGCCGAACTGCTTGCGCTCCTTGACGTAGGCGATCGCCGCGTCGAGCGCGCCCTGCGCGATGCCGACCGCCTGCGCGCCGATCATGGAGCGGGTGTGGTCGAGCGTCTTGAGCGCCGTGATGAAGCCGGTGCCCTCCTCGCCGATCATCCGGTCGGCCGGGATGCGGCAGTCCTCGAAGTAGATCTCGCAGGTCGGGGAGCCCTTGATCCCCATCTTGCGCTCCTTGGTGCCGACCGAGAAGCCGGGGTCGTCGGCGTGCACGACGAACGCCGAGATCCCCTTGGCACCCTTGCTCGGGTCGGTGGTCGCCATCACCGTGTAGTGCGTGTTCACGCCCGCACCGGTGATCCAGCACTTGGTGCCGTTCAGCACGTAGGAGTCGCCGTCGCGGACGGCACGCGTCTTCATCGCGGCCGCGTCCGAGCCGGCCTCGCGCTCGGAGAGGGCGTACGAGAAGGTCGCCTCGCCGCTGGCCACCTGCGGCAGGTACCGCGCCTTGAGGTCCTCGGAGCCCGACAGGATCAGGCCCATGGTGCCGAGCTTGTTGCCGGCGACGATCAGGCTGCTGGCCGCGCAGACGCGGGCCACCTCCTCGACGACGATCGAGTGCGCGATCCGGTCCGCACCGGCGCCGCCGTACTCCTCGGGCACGTGGATGGCGAGCAGGTCGGCGCGCTTGAGCTCCTCGTGGACGTCCCACGGGTACTCCGCCGCCTCGTCGATCTCCGTCGCCCGTGGCGCGATCTTGTCCTCGGCCAGCTCGCGCACCGCCTTGCGCAGGAGCTGGTGCTCCTCGGTGAGGCCGTAGAGGGAGTACGAGGGGTCACCGGTGCTCATGCCTGTCATCGTACGGAGCCCACTAGCCTGTCGCCCCATGAGCGAGCGGCCCCGTCTGACCGTCATCGGCACCGGCTACCTCGGTGCCACCCACGCCGTCTGCATGGCCGAGCTCGGGTTCGAGGTGCTGGGCCTGGACGTGCTGCCGGACAAGGTCGAGGCACTGCAGTCCGGGCGGGTGCCGTTCTACGAGCCCGGGCTGCCGGAGCTGCTGCAGAAGAACCTGGACAGCGGGCGGCTGCGCTTCACGACCTCCTACGAGGAGGTCGGGGCGTTCGGCGACGTGCACTTCGTCTGCGTGGGCACGCCGCAGAAGAAGGGCGAGTACGCCGCGGACATGGCCTACGTGGATGCCGCGTTCACCGCGCTCATCCCGCACGCCAGGCCCGGCTCGCTGCTGGTCGGCAAGAGCACCGTCCCGGCCGGCACCGCGGAGCGGCTGGCTGCGCAGGTCGACGCCGCCCGCGGCGGCGAGGTCGAGCTGGCGTGGAACCCGGAGTTCCTGCGCGAGGGGTTCGCCGTCGAGGACACCCTGACCCCGGACCGCCTGGTGTTCGGCGTGCGTTCCGCCCGCGCCGAGGAGCAGCTGCGCGAGGCGTTCCAGCCGGTCATCGAGGAGTCGCCCGCCGGCCCGGCCGTCCCGGTCGTCGTCACCGACTTCGCGACGGCCCAGCTGGTGAAGGTCGCCGCGAACGCCTTCCTGGCCACCAAGATCTCCTTCATCAACGCCATGGCCGAGGTGTGCGAGGCCACGGGCGGCGACGTGACGCTGCTGAGCAAGGCGCTGTCGTACGACACCCGCATCGGCGGGCGGTTCCTGCACGCCGGGCTCGGCTTCGGCGGCGGCTGCCTGCCCAAGGACATCCGCGCCTTCATGGCCCGCGCCGGCGAGCTCGGCGTGGACCAGGCGCTGTCGTTCCTCAAGGAGGTCGACGCGATCAACCTGCGCCGCCGGGCGCGGATGATCGACCTGGCCCGCGAGCTGGTCGGCGGCTCGTTCGGCGGCGTGCGCGTCGCGGTGCTCGGCGCGGCGTTCAAGCCCAACAGCGACGACATCCGCGACAGCCCGGCGCTCGACGTCGCCGCCAGCATCCAGCAGCAGGGCGCGGCCGTGACCCTGTACGACCCCGAGGCGATGGACAACGCCCGGGTCAAGCACCCGGAGCTGGGCTACGCCGAGTCCGCGGTCGAGGCCGCGCGCGGCGCCGACGTCGTGCTGCACCTCACCGAGTGGTCGGAGTTCCGCGAGATGGATCCCGCCGTGCTCAGCGAGGTCGTCAGCGAGAAGCGCATCGTCGACGGTCGCAACGCGCTGGACCCCGAGCGGTGGCGCGACGCCGGCTGGACCTACCGCGCCCTCGGGCGGCCCTAGCCCGCGAGCTGCTGCAGCGGCCGGCGGTTGCGCGGCGCGAGCAGCCGCTGCACGACCGCTCGAGCACCAGCGCGCCCACCAGCCGCCGGACCGGCCCGGCCACCAGGGGTAGACAGCCTGCATGACCTACGGAGACCGCGCCACGGTGGACCGCCTGCTCGCCCTGCCGACCTGGGCGGTGGTCGGGCTGTCGAACGACACCGGCCGGGCGGCGTACGGCGTCGCAGCCTTCCTGCAGGCCCGCGGCCGGCGGGTGGTCCCGGTGCACCCGCGCGCCGAGACCGTGCACGGCGAGCAGGGCTACCGGACGCTGGCGGACATCCCGTTCGAGGTGGACGTCGTGGACTGCTTCGTCCGCTCCGAGCTGGTGGGCCCGGTGGTCGACGAGGCGGTCGCCAAGGCGGCCAAGGCCATCTGGATGCAGCTCGGGGTGGTCGATCACGACGCCGCGGCGCGGGCCGAGGCCGCCGGGCTGGAGGTCGTCATGGACCGCTGCCCGAAGATCGAGTGGCGCTAGGTAGAACCGCTCTCCCAGCACCCCCCGCGCGCGCCGACGCTGTGCGCATGATCGCTCCCGTGACGTCCCCCGACCCCACGCGCTGCCCGCAGTGCGCCGCCCCGCTGACCGGCGGCGGTGCCTGCGCGAGCTGCGGTCTCCGGCTCACCGGCCCCGAGGCCGGCCGGCTCTGGGAGGTCGACACCGCGCTGCACCGGCTCGACACCGCGAGAGGCCCGTTGCTCGCGGAGCGGGCCGCGCTGCTGGTGGCGCTGCGCGGCGAACCGGCCGCCGTCGCCCCGCTGCCGGCGCCTGCCTCCCCGGAGTGGACACCGCAGCGCACCTCGAACGCGCTGCTCGGCCTCGGCGGGCTGCTGCTCGCGGTCGCCGCGCTCGTCTTCACCGCCGTGACCTACGAGCGCCTGGGCGCCGGCGGGCGAGCGGCGGTGCTGCTCGCCCTCACCGCCCTTGCCGCGCTGGCCGTGCCGCGAGCCCAGCGCCGCGGGCTGCGCTCGACCGCGGAGACGCTCACCGCCGTGACGCTCGTGCTGGCCGCGCTCGACGCGTACGGCCTGCGCGAGCTCGGGTTCGGCGACGGGACCGATCCGCTCGTCTTCGCCGCGGGCGCGAGCGCCGTCCTGGCCGCGCTGTCGGGCGCCTTCGGGGCGGCGGTGCCGGTGCGCCTGGCCCCCGCGGCCGCGGTCGTCCTCAGCCAGCTGCCGGTCCTGCTGCTGCTCGCGCACGCGCAGCCCTCGGCCTCCCGCGCCGGCCTCGTGCTGGCCGGCCTCGCCGCCGCGGACGTAGCCGCCCTCGCGCTGCTGCGCGGCCGGCGCTGGGCCGCCGCCGAGGTGCTCCCGGTGCTGTCGAGCTGCGCGGCGCTGGTGACCACGGGAGCGCTGCTGCTGTCCACGGCAGGCGCGCTGGACGACGAGGAGCGGGCGGGCGCGCTCGGGCTGCTGGGCTGCGCCGCCGTCCTGGTGGCGGGCGCCGCTCTGGTGCGGGACCGCCTGGCCCGGCTGCTGCTGTCGGCGCTCCCGGTCGGGGTGGTGGCGCTCGCCGCGCACGCCGTCGCGCGACCCGAGCTCGCAGAGGTGCAGTCCCCGCTGGTGCCGATCGCGGTCGCGCTGCTCGTCGTCCAGGGCGTAGCCCTGCTGCCGCTGGTCCTGCGCACGGGTCCCGTCATGGGCGCCCTGGCGGTGGCCGCCGCCGCGCTGGCCGCCGTCGCGGAGCCGGTCCTCGAGGGCGTCGTCGCTCCGCTGGGCTGGCTGCTCGAGCCGTGGTCCCTGCCGGCCGGGCTGGACGCCCGCGGCGCCCTCGCTCCCGGCGTGCCGTGGGAGGGCAGCGCGGTCACGCTCGTCGTCGTGACCGCGGCCGCGGTGGCTGTCGCCGGCGGGGGGCTCGCCCTGCACCGCCTGCGCACCGCCGCGGTCCCCGCCGCCGCGCTCGCCGCCTGTGCAGCGGTGCTCGTGCCCGTCGGCCTCGACCTCCCGTGGGGGGCCGGGTTGGGCGTGCTCCTCGTACTGGGCGCCGCCGCGCTGCTGGCCCCGCGTCCGCGCCTGCTGGACCTGCCGCTCGCCACGGGTGGCGCCGCGCTGCTGCTGCTCACCGCGGCCTGGTCCCTCGCCGGCCAGAACGCCACCCTGGTCGTCCTGCCGCTGGCTGCGACAGCGCTCGCGGTGCGCGCGCTGCGTCCGGCGGCGGCCCGTCCGGCCGTCGGCCTGGCCGGGCTGCTCGCGGCGGGCGAGCTGGCCGCACTGGGCGCTGCACACGGCCTGGCCGCGGACCAGGTCGGCGGCCTGCTGGTGCTGGCAGTGGGCGCCCTCGCGGCGCTGCCGCTGACCGGCGGGCGACGGCTCGGCGCCGAAGCGGCCGCCTGCCTGACCGCTCTGGCCGCGCTGGCCTGCGCCGTCGGTGACGCGGGCTGGCTGTCGTGGGTGCTGGCCGGCCTGGCGCTCCTCGCCCTGGCCACCGCCCTGCGCGCCGACCGGCGGCCGGCGGCTGTCGCCGGGGCGCTGCTGCTGTCCGCCTCCTCGTGGGTCCGGCTCGCCGACGCAGGCGTGACCGACCCGGAGCCGTACGTCCTGCCGGTGGCCGCGCTCGCGCTCGTGCTCGGCCACCTGCGCAGGCGTGCGGTGCCCGGCACCGGGTCGTTCGCCGCCTACGGGCCCGGGCTGACCGCGCTGCTGCTCCCGAGCCTGCTCGCGTCGTACCTCGGCAGCCCGCTCTGGCGGCCGCTGTCGCTGGCGGTCGTCGCCGTCGGCGTGGTGCTGCTCGGCGCCCGGGAGCGGCTGCAGGGGCCGCTGGTGGTCGGGGGTGCGGTGCTCATCGCGGACGCGGTGCTGCTGCTCGCGCCGTACGCCGCCGCCCTCCCCCGCTGGCTGGCGCTCGGCGCCGCCGGCATGCTGCTCGTCGTCGTCGGAGCCACCTACGAGCAGCGGCTGCGCGACCTCGGCCGGCTGCGCGAGCGGTACGACGCGCTGGCCTGATGCAGGCTGAGGGGATGCGCCGGCTCAGCCCCCTCGACGACCACCGCGTCGGCTGGCGCGACCTCACCGTGTGGGAGACCCGCGGGGGCCGGCTGCTCGTCCACCTCGTCACCCGGCTCGCGGCGCTGCTCGGGCCGCACCTCGCGCTGCTCGCCCTGCTCGGCACGGCCGCTGTGCTGGTGACCGGTCTGACGGCCGCGAGCGCCGAGATCTACGAGGAGGTCGACGAGGGGGCCGGCGTCGCCGGGCTGGACCGGCCGGTGCTGGACGCCGCTCTGCGCCTGCGCTCGTCCGGCGTCGACCACGCGGTCACCGCCTTCACCGATCTGGGCGGCCCCGTCGGGATGCCGGTGCTCGCGCTGCTGGCGGTGGTCGCGATGACCCTTGCCTGGCGGCAGTGGACGCCCGCGCTGCTCATGCTCGTCGCGACCGCCGGCTCGCTGGCCATGACGGTCGTCGGGAAGACCGCGGTGGGCCGCGCCCGGCCACCGCTGGCGGACGCGGTGCCTCCGTACGAGACGAGCGGGTCGTTCCCGAGCGGGCACGCGCTCAACGCCGTCGTCGTGGCGGGCGTGGTGGCCTACCTGCTCGTGCGCAGGCAGCAGCGCGCGTGGGTGCGTGCCGCGACGGTGACCGCGGCCGCCACGTTCGCGGCGGCGATGGGGCTGTCCCGGGTGTTCCTCGGCCACCACTGGCTGACCGACGTGCTGGTCGCCTGGACGCTCGGGCTCGCCTGGCTGACCGTCGTGGTCGTCGTGCACCGGCTGCTGCTCACGCTCTCGCGGCGCAACGCGGTCGACACGGGCCCTAGCGTGCGGGCGTGAGCGCACCAGCCGGCACCGCGCTGGGCCTGTCGGTCCGCGGGGTGGTCAAGAGCTTCGGGAGCCTGCGCGCCGTCGACGGGCTCGACCTCGACGTGCGCGCCGGCACCTGCCTCGGGCTGCTCGGCCCTAACGGCGCCGGGAAGTCCACGACGATGAAGATGCTCACCGCGCAGGCCGTCGCGGACGAGGGTGAGATCCAGGTGCTGGGCCTGCCGGTGCCGGCGCAGAGCAAGCAGGCCCGCGCGCAGATGGGCGTGGTCCCGCAGCAGGACAACCTCGACATCGAGCTGACGGTCCGGCAGAACCTCCAGGTCTTCGCCCGGCTCTACCGCGTCCCGCGCGCCGAGCGGGCCGCCGCCGTCGACCGCGCGCTGGAGGTGGCCCAGCTGACCGCGCGCGCGGACACCCGCGTCGACGACCTGTCCGGCGGCATGCGCCGGCGGCTGCTCATCGCCCGCGCGCTGGTGCACCGCCCGCGGCTGGTGCTGCTCGACGAGCCGACGGTCGGGCTCGACCCGCAGGTGCGGCAGGAGCTGTGGGCGCTCATCGACGCGCTGCGCAGCGAGGGCGTGACGATCCTGATGTCGACGCACTACATCGAGGAGGCCGAGCGCCTCGCCGACGACGTCGCGGTCATGCACCACGGCCGGGTCATCGCCCGGGGGACGCCCGCCTCGCTGGTCGCCCAGCACGTCGGCGCACGCGTGCTCGAGGTCTACGGGCCGCCCGCGCGGCTGCTCGAGGTCGAGCAGGTCGCGCGCGACGCCGGCCTGCCGACCCGCCGGACCGGGCCGGCCGTCGCGGTGCTGCGCGCGGAGGCCGCACCGGACGTGGCGGACCGGCTGCCGGACGCCGTCGTGCGGCCGGCCAACCTGGAGGACGTGTTCGTGCTGCTGACCGGGGAGAAGGTCGAATGAGCGCGCCCGCGCTGCGCCGCATCGAGCCGAGCGCTGTCGGCGCGGTCGTGTTCCGCGAGCTCACGATGTACAAGCGCTACTGGCGCTCGACGACCTTCTCCTCCGTCGTCGAGCCCACGATCTACCTGCTGGCGTTCGGGTTCGGCTTCGGCTCGCTCGTCGCGCAGGTGGCCGGCTACGACTACATCGACTTCGTCGGCACCGGCATCGTCGCGACCGCCGTGCTGTTCAGCTCGGCCTTCCCCGGCATGTTCTCGACCTTCGTGAAGCGCACGTTCCAGAAGACGTACGACGCGGTGCTCGCGGCGCCGGTGGACACCGAGGAGCTGGTCACCGCCGAGGCGCTCTGGATCGCCCTGCGGTCGGGCCTCTACGGCGCGGTGCCGATGCTGGTCGCCGTCGTGTTCGGCCTGCAGCCGTCGTTAGGGATGCTGCTCGTCCCCTTCATCGGTGTGCTCACCGGCTTCGGCTTCGCGGCCTTCGGCATCTGGGTGAGCGGGATCGTGCCGTCGATCGACTCGTTCGGCTACGTCATCTCGGCCGTGCTCACGCCGCTGTTCCTCGTCGCCGGCACGTTCTTCCCGGTGGACGGGCTGCCCGGGTGGGCGCAGGCGCTGGCCCAGCTGAACCCGCTGTTCCACTGCGTCGAGCTGGTGCGCGCGGCGGTGTTCGGGCTGTCGGCGGGCGACCTGCTGCACGTGCTCGCGCTGGCCGTCTTCGCGGCGGCGATGTGGCTGCTGGCCGTGCGCCGGCTCCGCACGCGGCTGGTGCTCTAGGGAGCGCGGAGGCGGTCCTGCAGCGCGACGTCCTTGTCGCGCGCGGCCTGAGCGAGGCGCGCCTGGAAGCCGCGCATCTCCTCGAGCAGCTCCGGGTCGACCGCACCGAGGATGCGCGCGGCCAGCAGCCCGGCGTTGCGCGCGCCGCCTATCCCCACCGTCGCGACCGGCACGCCGGCCGGCATCTGCACGATGGACAGCAGGGAGTCCAGACCGTCCAGGTGCTTGAGCGGCACGGGGACGCCGATGACGGGCAGGGGCGTCATCGACGCCACCATCCCCGGCAGGTGCGCCGCCCCGCCTGCACCGGCGATGACCACGCGCAGGCCGCGACCGTCGGCCGCCTGCGACCAGGCGAGCATCTCGGCCGGCGTGCGGTGCGCGGACAGGACGCGCACCTCGTACGGGATGCCGAACTCGTCCAGGGCCTCGACGGCGCCGGACATCACCGGCCAGTCCGAGTCGCTGCCCATGACCACGCCTACGAGAGCCACTCGCCCGTCCTCAGGTAGTGCGCACCCTCACGGGCGCGGCGGCGCACGGTCTCGAGGTCGTCCCCGAGCGCGTTCAGGTGGCCGATCTTGCGGCCGGGCCGCACCTGCTTGCCGTACAGGTGGACCTTCAGCGCAGGGTCGCGCGCGAACAGCATGTGCAGCCGGCGGTCGAGGTCCGCGTCGCCGTCGTCCCCGCCGAGCAGGTTCGCCATCACGGTCCAGCGCGCGGTCAGCGAGGTGTCGCCGAGCGGGTAGTCGAGCACCGCCCGCAGGTGCTGCTCGAACTGCGAGGTGCGCGCGCCCTCGATGGTCCAGTGCGCGCTGTTGTGCGGGCGCATCGCCAGCTCGTTGACGACCAGGCCGTCGGCCGTCTCGAAGAGCTCGACGGCCAGCACGCCCACGACGCCGAGCTCGTCCGCCAGGCGCAGCGCGATGCCCTGCGCCTCCAGGGCCCGCTCCTCGCTCAGCCCCGGCGCGGGGGCGACCACCTCGACGCAGATGCCGTCCGACTGCACCGTCTCGACGACCGGCCAGGCCGCGCCCTGCCCGTACGGCGAGCGCGCTACGACCGCCGCGAGCTCGCGCTGCAGGGGCACCAGCTGCTCGGCGACGAGCCGTACACCGCTGGCCACCACGTCCGCGGCCTCGGCGGCGTCCGCCACGACCCAGACGCCCTTGCCGTCGTAGCCGCCGGTCGCCGCCTTGAGCACCAGCGGCCAGCCGACGTGGTGCGCGAAGCCCTCGACGTCGCGCACGGTCGCGACCGGCGTGAACGGCGGGACGGGGATGCCGAGCGCGGACAGCCGCTCGCGCATGACGAGCTTGTCCTGCGCGTGGCGCAGCGCAGCGCTCCCCGGGTGGATGCGCAGGCCCTCCGCTTCGAGCGCCTCGAGCAGCCCGCTCGGCACGTGCTCGTGGTCGAACGTCACGACCTCGCAGCCGGCGGCGAACGCGCGCAGGTCGTCCAGCGACGTGTGCTCGCCGATCTCGACGCCGTTGGCCACGAGCGCGGCGCTGTCGTGCGCCGCGTCGGCCAGGACGCGCAGGGACAGGCCGAGCGCGATGGCCGCCTGGTGCGTCATCCGGGAGAGCTGGCCGCCCCCGACCATGCCGACGACGGGCAGCCCCATCGCACCGCGGATCGCCGCTCTGTCGGACACAGCGGCAGGCTAGCGGGGCGCCGCCCTGCTCACCGGCTGCGCCGGCCTGCTTCTGGCCGGGGCCGCGCCGGCCTCGAGCGCCCAGGTCAGCGGCTCCACCGGCTACGAGGAGCCGGATCGAGCTGCTCGGCCAGAAGTAGCCCTGCGGACCGGTCGTGAGCACGAGGCAGCGGGTCGCCGGCCTGCTCTGCTCGCTGCTCCTGGGCCCGGCTGCGTGGCGGTCGGGCTCGGCGTCGCACCGGACGTGTCCGCCCGGCCGCGCTCGCGGCGGGAGCTGCGCGACAGCGGACAGGTCGCCCGCTTCCGTCTGGGCGCGCTCGGCTTCCTGTCGGCAGCGTGCTCGTCCGTGGTCGCGGCGGCCCGCGAGGCCTAGCGGGCCAGCGGGGAGGTGCCGACGAGCCGCACGCCGAGGCGGGCGATCGCCTCCTCGTCGACGCCGACCGAGAGGGCGAGCCCGTGCGGGCCGCCGTACTCGCGGTCGACGGCGTCGAGGAACGCCTCCATCGACCCTGCCTTCGGTGTCATGTCGGCAGGCGGCACGTCCGCGAGGCCGGGCCCGTACGCGTCGGTCTTGAGCAGCCGGGCGTGGATCCGCTCGATCCGGTCGGCGCTCGCGACGTAGTCGGCGACCACCGCGTCGCGGGTGACGCCGACCAGCGACAGGGCCAGCGCGACGATGACCCCCGTGCGGTCCTTGCCGGCGGCGCAGTGCACCAGCGTGGTGCCGCTCGTCGGGTCGGCGAGCACGCGGAGCGCCTGACCCACAGCAGGTCCGGCGTCGCGGACGTAGCCGACGTAGTGGTCGCCGAGGTCGGTCGGGTCCGTCTGCCGCGGGCGGGCGGGCAGCGGCGGGAGCGCCTTCTCCGCGGTGACGGCGTCCAGCGCCCGCTCGACCTCGGCCTGGTCGGGCTCGCCGTCCCACTCGGGGATGAGCGACAGGTGGTGGTGCACGAGGCCGGCGCCCTTGAGCGGGCCGGGCCCGGCCAGGTGCACCTCACCGGTGCTGCGCAGGTCGACGACGGTCTGCAGGTGCAGGTCGTCGACCAGGCGCGTCACGTCGGCGTCGGTCAGGTCCTGCAGGTTGTCCGAGCGCAGCAGCACGCCGGGACGGGTGGTCCGGCCGTCGACCGTCGGCAGGCCGCCGACGTCGCGGACGTTGACCGCCCCGTCGAGCTCGATCCAGGCGGGCAACCTAGAGGCCCAGCCCGCGGGCGATCAGCATGAGCTGGACCTCGGTGGTCCCCTCGCCGACCTCCAGGATCTTGCTGTCGCGGTAGTGGCGGGACACGACGTACTCGTTCATGAAGCCGTAGCCGCCGTGCACCTGCGTCGCGTCGCGCGCGTTGTCCATGGCGGCCTCGCCGGCGACCAGCTTGGCGATGGACGCCTCCTTCTTGAACGGCAGGCCGGCGAGCATCTTCGCGGCGGCGTCGTAGTAGGCGACACGCGCGGTGTGGGCCCGCGCCTCCATGCGAGCGATCTTGAACGCGATGGCCTGGTTCTTGCCGATGGCCTGGCCGAACGCCTCGCGCTCCTTGGCGTACTTGACGCTCTCGTCGACGCAGCCCTGCGCGACGCCGGTGGCGACCGCGGCGATGGCGATGCGCCCCTCGTCCAGGATCGACAGGAAGTTCGCGTAGCCGCGGCCCCGCTCGCCGAGCAGGTTCTCCTCCGGCACGCGCACGTCCTCGAAGGTCAGCGGGTGGGTGTCGCTGGCGTTCCAGCCGACCTTGTCGTACGGCGGCTCGGCGGTGAAGCCGGCGATCGGCACCGGGACGAGGATCGAGCTGATCTCCTTCTTGCCGCTGGCCGTCTGGCCGGTGACGGCCGTGACGGTGACCAGCGTGGTGATGTCGGTGCCGGAGTTGGTGATGAACGCCTTGCTGCCGTTGATGACCCAGGCGCCGTCCTCGAGCTTCGCGGTCGTGCGGGTGCCGCCGGCGTCGCTGCCGGCACCCGGCTCGGTCAGGCCGAAGGCGCCCAGCGCGGTGCCGGCGACCAGCTCGGGCAGGAAGCGCTCCTTCTGGGCGTCGGTGCCGAAGCGGAACACCGGCATCGCGCCGAGCGAGACCCCGGCCTCGAGCGTCATCGCCACGGACTGGTCGACCTTGCCGAGCTCCTCCAGCGCCAGGCACAGCGCGAAGTAGTCGCCGCCCATGCCGCCGTGCTCCTCGGGGAACGGCAGCCCGAACAGGCCCATCTCGGCCATGCCGCGCACGACCTCGTACGGGAACGTCTTGGTCCGGTCGTGCTCGTAGGAGACGGGGGCGACGACCTCGCGGGCGAACGCCTCCACCGTCTTGCGCAGCGACTGCTGCTCCTCGGTGAGCCGGGTGTCGAGCACGGGTCCTCCTGGTCGTCGACGGGCCGGTCCATCGTCCCACGCCCCGCTAGGCTGGCCCGATGCCTTCACCGGACATGCGGTCGACCGTCGCATGAGCCCGCTCAAGGCGCTGGTCGAGCGCTTCCGCGCGCTGTTCACGGAGCTGTCGAAGTTCGGCACGGTCGGCTTCATCAGCCTCGGCGTCGACCTGCTGGTCTTCAACCTGGTGCTGCACCTCGCGCCGGACAAGCCGTTGACCGCGAAGATCTGCTCGACCGTCGTCTCAGCGACCAACGCGTTCGTGCTCAACCGCTACTGGACGTTCCGGCACCGCGAGCGCAGCAGCATCCGGCGGGAGTACGGCCTGTTCGTCGTGCTGAACGCCGTGGGCCTCGGCATCTCCCTGCTCTGCCTGTCGACCAGCCACTACGTGCTCGGCTTCGAGTCGCGCCTGGCGGACAACGTGGCGGCCAACGGGGTCGGCCTCGTGCTCGGCACGATGTTCCGCTTCTGGTCCTACCGGAAGTTCGTGTGGGCGGCGCCGTCCGAGGTGGAGGCCGCCGCGGTCGAGGGCGACCCGGCCGCCGTGGCCGTCCTGGAGGACGTCCGGGACGGGACGATCCACCGCTGACCGCCGCCGGTCTCCCGGACGCCGCCGCGCTGCCGGACCCGCCCGCGAGCTGGTGGAGGACGCGCCTCGGCGGGATGCCGCCGTCCTTCTGGTTCCTCTGGTCCGGGACGCTCGTCAACCGCGCCGGCACCTTCGTCGTGCCGTTCCTCGCGCTCTACCTGACCAGCGACCGCGACGTGTCGGTGCCGCGGGCCGGCCTGGTGCTGTCGCTGCTGGGACTCGGGTCGGCGATCGGGCAGCCGGTCGGCGGCGTGCTGACCGACCGGATCGGCCGGCGCCGCACGATGGTGCTCGGGATGCTCAGCTCGGCGGCCACGCTGCTGCTCCTGGGCGCGGCCGGCTCCTTCCTCGCCATCGCCCTGGCGTCCTTCGCCTACGGCGTGTGCCTCGACCTGTTCCGCCCCGCGGTGCAGGCCGCGATCGCCGACCTCGTCCCGGACGCCGAGCGGCCGCGGGCCTTCGCCCTGCAGTTCTGGGCGGTGAACCTCGGCTTCTCGATCGGCACGCCGCTCGGCGGCTTCCTGGCGAGCCGCGGCTACTGGCTGCTGTTCGTGCTGGACGCCGCGGCGAGCGTCGCCTTCGCGCTGCTCATCCTGCGCGGGGTGCCCGAGACCCGGCCGGCGCAGCACGAGGGGGAGGCCGGCGGGCTGCGGGACGTGCTGTCCGACCGGCTGATGCTGGCGCTCGTGACGAGTGTCGTGGCCGTCTCGGTCGTCTACCTGCAGGCGTTCTCGACGCTGCCGCTCGTCTTCGCGCGGGACGGCCTCGGGCCGGGCGCGTACGGCCTCGCGATCGGGCTGAACGGCGTGCTCATCGTGCTGCTGCAGCCGCTTCTGCTCGGCGTCCTCGGGCGCCGGCGCCGCGGGCCGCTGCTGCTCTCGGCGATGCTGCTGCAGGGGGCCGGCTTCGGGCTGACGGCGTTCGCCGACGCGGTGCCGATGCACCTGGTCGCGATCACCGTCTGGACCGTCGGCGAGGTGCTGCAGGCCGGGCTGCTCGGTGCGCTGGTCGCGACGCTCGCGCCCGTCCGCCTGCGCGGCCGCTACATGGGGACGTTCGGGTTCTCCTTCGGTGCCGCGGCGTTCCTCGCCCCGCTGCTCGGCACGCAGGTGCTCGACCGGGCCGGTGAGGGCGTGCTGTGGGGCGGCGGCTTCGTGCTGTGCGCCGCCGGCGGCGTGGGCCTGCTGCTGGTGTCTGCCGCGGCGGAGCGCCGGGCCTAGGCCGGCAGCGCCGCCTCGACGGCCTCGCGCAGCGCGGGGTCGGTCGGCTCGACCAGCGGCCGGAAGCGCGCGACGACCTCGCCGTCGGGCGAGAGCAGCCACTTCTCGAAGTTCCAGGCCACGTCGCCGGCCTGGCCGTCGGCGTCGGGCACGGCGGTCAGGGCGTCGAACAGCGGCGCCCGGTCGGGGCCGTTGACGTCGACCTTCTCGAGCAGCGGGAACGTCACGCCGTACGTCGCGGAGCAGAACTCCGCGATCTCCTGCGCGCTGCCCGGCTCCTGGCCCTTGAACTGGTTGCAGGGCACGCCGACGACGGTGAAGCCGCGCGGGCCGAGCTCCTCCTGCAGCGCCTCCAGCCCGGTGTACTGCGGCGTGAGGCCGCACCTGGACGCGACGTTCACGACGAGGACGGCCTTGCCCTTCGTCAGCGCGCCGAGGGTGGTGGCCTCGCCGGACAGGGTGGACACCTGGAGGTCGTGCAGCGACAAGACGGCTCCTCTAGAGGGGGGTGAGCGAGGTGCGGGGGCCCGCGCGCAGGACCTGCGACGGCAGCGTGCGGCCGACCAGGCGCTCGGCCTCACGGGCGGCCCCGAGCAGCGCGTCGAGGTCGACGCCGGTGTCGACGCCCATGTCCTCGACCATGTGCACGAGGTCCTCGGTGCAGACGTTCCCGGTCGCGCCGGGGGCGTACGGGCAGCCGCCCAGCCCACCGACGGAGGCGTCGAAGTCGGTGACGCCGAGCTGCAGCGCGGCCAGCACGTTGGCCAGGCCGGTCCCGCGGGTGTTGTGGAAGTGCAGGTTGAGGTCGGCGTCCGGGAACGCCATCCTCGTCTCGCCCACGAGGTGCGTCACGCGCCCGGGCGTCGCCATGCCGGTGGTGTCGCCGTAGGACAGGCCGTCCGCGCCGTCGGCCAGCGCGCGGCGTGCGACGGACAGGACGCGCTCCACCGGCACCTCCCCCTCGTACGGGCAGCCGAAGGCGGTGGACACGATGACCTGGCAGGTGGCGCCTGCGGCGTGCGCGGCCTGGAGCAGCTCGGCGATGTCGTCGAGCGACTCCTCGGTCGTGCGGTTCACGTTCCTGCGGTTGTGGGTGTCGCTGGCGGAGACGACGACCTCGATCTCCTTGAACCCGGCGTCGAGGGCGCGCTGGGCCCCGCGCAGGTTCGGCACCAGGGCGCTGTAGCGGACGCTGTCGGACTTCGCGACGGCCGCCCACACCTCGGCCGCGTCGGCCATCGACGGGATCGCCTTGGGGTGGACGAAGGAGACGGCCTCGATGCGCCCGACGCCGGTGCGCGACAGCGCGTCGATGAGCGCCACCTTGCTGGTGGTCGGGACGGGGGCCTCGTTCTGCAGGCCGTCGCGCGGGCCCACCTCGCGCAGGCTGATCCTCTTCGGGAGGTCGCTCACGACACCGCCTCTGCTCGTCTCTCAGCTGTCGACGCTAGTACGGCGCAGCAGGAACGGCGTCAGCGAGCGGTAGCCGCGCACGGACCGGCGGCGCAGCCGCTTGAGGTCGTACGCGCCGTCGTCGGCCAGGGCGTCCGCGGTCGCCTGGTCGACCAGCACGCTGCGCGGGCGTGCCTCATCGGTGAGCCGGCTGGCCAGGTTGACGGGGGTGCCGAAGACGTCGCCGAGCCGGACCAGCAGCGGCCCGAACGCGACCCCGGCGCGCACGTCCGGCAGCTCGTCGTCCTCGCGGTGCGCCTCGACGGTGCGCAGCGCCACCTCGACGGCGAGTCCGGGGTCGTCGGTGACGTAGAGGACGGCGTCGCCGAGCGTCTTGACGACCCGGCCGCCGACGGCGGTGACGCGCAGCGCGGTCTCCCGCTCGAAGCGCTCGAGCGTGCGCTCGAGGGTGCTGGCGTCCCACTGCTGGGTGCTGGCGGTGAAGTCGACCAGGTCGACGAAGCCGACCGCCGTCTGCGGCTGCCCGTCCCGGTCCACCGCGGCGAAGGCCCGCGCCGCCGACGCCGCGAACTGCCGGCGCCACACGTGCACGACCAGCTGCTCGAGCATCGGCACCATCTCGGCGGCCAGCGGGGTCGCCGCCGCCATGACCTCGTCCGGCTCGAGGCCCGCCGTCGCGCTGCGGAAGACGTCCACCTGCGCCTCAGCGGTCCGCGCCAGCTCCTGCCCCATCGAGCGGGCCAGCACGAGCACGGTGTCGGCGCTGACGATGCCGCTCTCCGCGAAGGCCAGCGCGGTCCGCAGCGCCTCGACGTCCAGGCGCGTGAACGCCTTCTCCGTCGGGCTGGGCTCGGCGAAGCCCATGGCGTTCCACAGGCTGCGCGCCTCCGGCTCCGGGATCCCGACCGCCTCGGCGACCTCGTCGCGCGTCAGCTCGCAGGGCGCACCGAGCAGGACCGCCTCGAGGTCGTTCGGCTCCATCGGCGGAGCGTACGGGTGCCGGAACAGCGGCCGGCGCGTAGCGTCGATGCATGAGCCGGCGGCAGGGGACCTACCTCGCGATCCGCTTCGGCGCCGCGGTGGTCTTCCTCGTCGCGGCCACCCTGCTGCCCCGCGGCCTGCCGGCCGGGCTGCTCATCATGGCGGCCGGGATCGTGGCGGTGCTGTCCTGCGTCGGCATCAACGCCGGAGGTCCCGGTGAGCAGTGGGGCGCTCGCCCGCAGGACCGCTGGTTCGACTCCCTGCGCGCGCCGCAGGGCGACTGGCCGCCGTACGAGGCGCCGGCCACCGAGACCTCGGCCCGGCCGCCCGCCGCCTAGCCCGGGGTCAGGCCGGGTCGACCGGGCGCAGGTGCACGACGTCGCCCGCGCCGTACGGCACGCCGTCGACGACGACCCGCCCGTCCTCGTCCACCGCCTCCGCGGTGCCCTCCACCGAGCGCCCGGCCGGGAGGTCGACCCGCACCCGGCGGCCCACGGTGCCGCACTGCTCGCGGTAGGCCGCCCGCGCGGCGACCGGGTCCGCGAGCACCGTCGTCAGGGACCGGAGCACCGCGCGGAGCAGCGTGTCGCGGTCGGTCGTCCGCGCGCCCTCGAGCCGCAGCGAGGTGGCCTGCGCGTGCGGCAGCTCCTCCGCGGTCGTCGAGACGTTGAGGCCGATGCCGACCACGAGCGCACCGGGCTCGGGCACCTCGGCCAGCACGCCGCACAGCTTGCGGCGCGCCGACCAGGACGTCGTTCGGCCACTTCAGCTCGGCCGGCACGTCGGCCCGCTCGCGCAGCGCCGTCGCGACCGCGAGCCCCGCCCACAGGGGCAGCCAGGGCCACTGCACCGGCGGCAGGTCCGGCCGCAGCAGCACGCTGAACGTCAGGCCCGCCCGCGGCGGCGAGGTCCAGCTCCGGTCGAGCCGCCCGCGGCCCGCCGTCTGCGCCTCGGCCGCGACCACCAGGCCGGCCGGCTCCCCGGCACGCGCCCGCTCGGCGACGACCGCGTTCGTGGAGCCCGCCTCGGGCAGCACCTCGACCCGCCAGCCGTCCGGCGCGAGCGCCCTGCGCAGCGCGAGGGGCCGCAGCGGGGGGCGGTCCAGGTCGTCGTACACCCGCTCCAGTCTGCACACCCGTCGCCTGCGCCCGGCCCGCGGGAGCCGGGCGCGGCGGCGGTCGATAGCCTCCCGCTGTGACCGCTGAAGCACTCCCGCAGAACGAGCTCGACGTGCACACCACCGCCGGCAAGCTGGCCGAGCTGCGCCGCCGCAACGAGGAGGCGCTGCACGCCGGCAGCGAGAAGGCGCTGGAGAAGCGCAAGGAGGCCGGCAAGCGCACGGCCCGCGAGCGCATCGAGTCCTTCCTCGACGAGGGCTCCTTCGTGGAGACCGACGCCCTGACGCGGCACCGCGCCCGCGACTTCGGCCTGGAGAAGAACCGCCCGATGGGCGACGGCGTCATCACCGGCTACGGCACGGTCGACGGCCGGCAGGTCTGCGTCTTCAGCCAGGACGCCACCGTCTTCGGCGGGGCGCTGGGCGAGGTCTACGGCGAGAAGATCGTCAAGGTCATGGACCTCGCGCTCAAGACCGGCTGCCCCGTCGTCGGCCTCAACGAGGGCTCCGGCGCCCGGATCCAGGAGGGGATCATGGGCCTGGCGCTGTACGGCGACATCTTCTACCGCAACGTGATGGCCTCGGGCGTCGTCCCGCAGATCAGCCTGATCCTCGGCAACTGCGCCGGCGGCCACGTCTACAGCCCGGCGCTCACCGACTTCAACCTCATGGTCGACCAGGGCTCCGCGATGATGATCACCGGGCCGGACGTCATCAAGACGGTCACCGGCGAGGACATCACCATCGAGGACCTCGGCGGCGCCCGGGCGCACAACAGCAAGAGCGGCGTCGCGCACTTCATGAGCGCCGACGAGGAGGAGTGCCTCGAGCTGGCCAAGGCGCTGCTGTCCTACCTGCCGTCGAACAACCTCGAGCAGGCGCCGGTCTACGACGCGGGCGACGCGCTCGAGGAGGAGCCGCTGCTCGAGCTCGACACGATCATCCCGGACAGCAACAACGCGCCGTACGACATGAAGCACATCATCGAGGCCGTCCTCGACGACGGGGAGTTCCTCGAGGTGCAGTCCCTCTGGGCGCAGAGCATCGTCTGCGGCTTCGGGCGCATCGAGGGCCGCAGCATCGGCGTCGTGGCCAACAACCCGATGCAGTTCGCCGGGACGCTCGACATCGACGCCTCCGAGAAGGCCGCCCGGTTCGTGCGCACGTGCGACGCGTTCAACGTCCCGGTGCTGACCTTCTGCGACGTGCCGGGCTACCTCCCGGGCGTCGGCCAGGAGCACGCCGGGATCATCCGGCACGGCGCCAAGCTGCTCTACGCCTACTCCGAGGCGACCGTCCCGCTCATCACGATCATCACGCGCAAGGCCTACGGCGGCTCGTACGTCGCCATGGGGAGCAAGCACCTCGGGGCCGACATCAACCTCGCCTGGCCGACCGCGCAGGTCGCCGTCGTCGGGGCGCTCGGCGCCGTGAACATCGTGCGCCGCAAGGAGATCGCGGCCGCCGCCGACCCGGACAAGGCCCGCGCCGAGTTCATGGCGGAGTACGAGGACACCTTCGCGACGCCGTACATCGCGGCCGAGCGCGGCTTCGTCGACGCGGTCATCGAGCCGTCGCAGACGCGCAGGGAGATCGCCAAGGCGCTGCGGCTGCTGCAGACCAAGCGCGAGGTGCTGCCGCCCAAGAAGCACGGGAACATCCCCCTGTGAGCGAGGACTGCTCGCGGCGCGCCGCGACGGAGGAGCGGATGCTGCCGCTGTCGAGGAGCCGGAAGATCTCCCTGTGAGCGAGGACTGCTCGCGGTGCGCCGCGACGGAGGAGCGGATGCGCCGCGTGCTGTTCGAGCGAGCGGAGATGTCGCTGTGACGGCCGACGACACGCCCACCGAGGGCCCGGCAGCAGAGCCGCCGGCCCGGCCGCTGCTCACCGTCGTGCGCGGCGAGCCGACCCCCGAGCAGCTCGCCGCGGTCATCGCCGTCGTGGGCGCCCGCGCGTCCGGCGGCGGTGGCGACGAGGAGCCGCCGGCCCGCTCGCTCTGGGCCGCCCCCGTGCTGCGCACCCCGCTCTCCCCCGGTCGCGGCGCCTGGCGCGCCTCCGGCCTGCCCCGCGGCTGAGACCCGCCGGCGGGGGTACGCCGACGAGGTCCGCGCGTGCGGACCACGACCTGGGAGCGCCCATGACCACGGCCACCAGCACCACCTCGAGCACTGCCGTCCTGCGCCGGGCCGGCGGCGTCCTGCTGCTGCTCAACGCCCTGCTGCACCTCGTCGAGGGCCCCGAGTACCTCGAGGAGGAGGCTTACATCGGGGTGCTGTTCTTCCTCGGCGCGGTCCTGCTGGCCTACGCCGGGGTGGTCCTGCTGCGCCGTCACGACACCCGCGCCTGGGCGCTCGGTGCGCTGGTCTCCGCGGGCATGCTGGTGTCCGGTGTCCTGTCGCGGACGACGGGTCTGCCGTCGTTCAAGGAGAGCGAGTACGAGCCCACGCTGCTGCTCGCGTTCGCGCTCGAGATCGCCTTCCTGGTCGTCTACGCGCTGTCCGGACGCACGCGGCGGTAGGTCGGTCACGCCCCGACGGCGGGATCCAACCGGGGCGTCGATAGGGTCGGCTCCTGCACCGACGAAGGAGTCCTGTGCGCAAGGTCCTCATCGCCAACCGCGGCGAGATCGCCGTCCGTGTCGCCCGCGCCTGCAAGGACGCCGGGCTGCAGTCGGTCGCCGTCTACGCCGAGCCCGACCTCGACGCCCTGCACGTACGGGTGGCCGACGAGGCCTTCGCGCTGGGCGGCACCACGCCCGGTGACTCCTACCTGCGCATCGACAAGGTGCTCCAGGCGCTCGAGGACTCAGGTGCCGACGCCGTGCACCCCGGCTACGGCTTCCTGTCGGAGAACGCCGAGTTCGCGCAGGCGGTCATCGACGCGGGCGCGACCTGGATCGGTCCGTCCCCCAAGGCGATCGCGGCGCTCGGCGACAAGACGACGGCCCGTCACATCGCGCTGAAGATCGGCGCCCCGCTGGTGCCCGGCACCGCCGACCCGGTCGCCGGTGTCGAGGAGGTGCTCGACTTCGTCGAGGAGCACGGCCTGCCGGTCGCCATCAAGGCAGCGTTCGGCGGCGGCGGTCGCGGGCTGAAGATCGCGCGTACGAAGGAGGAGGTGCCCGAGCTCTTCGAGTCCGCGGTGCGCGAGGCCGTCGCGGCCTTCGGCCGTGGCGAGTGCTTCGTGGAGCGCTACCTCGACAAGCCGCGGCACGTCGAGACGCAGGTCCTCGCGGACTCGCACGGCAACGTCGTCGTGGTCAGCACGCGCGACTGCTCGCTGCAGCGCCGCTACCAGAAGGTCGTCGAGGAGGCGCCCGCGCCGTTCCTCTCGCAGGAGCAGCTCGACCAGCTCTACAAGGCGTCCAAGGACATCATCCGCGAGGCGGAGTACGTCGGCGCCGGGACGTGCGAGTTCCTCGTCGGCGCGGACGGCCTCATCAGCTTCCTCGAGGTGAACACCCGCCTGCAGGTCGAGCACCCGGTCACCGAGGAGGTCGCCGGCGTCGACCTCGTGCGCGAGCAGTTCCGCATCGCGCAGGGCGAGGAGCTCAGCTTCACCGACCCCGAGCCGCGCGGGCACTCCTTCGAGTTCCGCATCAACGGCGAGGACCCGGGGCGCGGCTTCCTGCCCGCGCCGGGTGCCGTCACGACGTACGTCACGCCGAGCGGCCCGGGCGTGCGCCTGGACTCCGGCGTCGAGGCCGGCTCGGTCATCGGCGGCGCCTTCGACTCGCTGCTGGCCAAGCTGATCGTCACCGGCGCGACCCGTCAGGAGGCGCTCGAGCGCAGCCGCCGCGCGCTCGACGAGATGCAGGTCGAGGGCATGGCCACGCTGCTGCCGTTCCACCGCAAGGTGGTCCGGGACGAGGCGTTCACCAACGAGCCCTTCACGGTGCACAACCGCTGGATCGAGACCGAGTTCGACAACGACATCCCGCCCTTCGGCGGCGCCGCGGAGGCCGACGAGGCCGAGCCGCGCGAGAAGGTCGTCGTCGAGGTCGGCGGCCGCCGGCTCGAGGTCAGCCTGCCGGCGGGCCTCGGCGCGTCGTCCGGGGGCGGCGGTGGCGCCGGCAAGAAGGGCGCCCCGAAGCGCTCGGCCAAGAAGGCCGGCGGCGCGGCTGCGTCCGGCGACAGCCTCACCTCGCCGATGCAGGGCACCATCGTCAAGGTCGCCGTCGAGGACGGCGCCACCGTCGAGGCCGGCGACCTGGTCGTCGTGCTCGAGGCGATGAAGATGGAGCAGCCGATCAACGCCCACAAGGCCGGCACCGTCAGCGGCCTCACCGCCGCGGTGGGCGAGGTCGTCACGAGCGGTGCGGCCCTCTGCGAGATCAAGGACTGAGCACGCACCTCGTCACGGCAAGCGGCGTCCGGATCGCCTACGACCTCGGCGGTCTCGACGTGCTCGACCAGCCCGGCCACGACGAGCACGTGACGCGGCGCAGGAGTTCGGCCGCACCGTTCTGGACTGGCTGGACCGCTAGGCCTCCAGCGCCTGGCGGCGCGCGGCGGCGTGCTCCTCGCTGCTGATGACGCCGCGCGCGTGCAGGTCGTCCAGCTCCGCGAGCCGCTGCCCGATCGACCGGTCGCCCTTCCCACGCAGCGCATCGGCGATGAGCACGCTCTCCGGGGTGAACGGGTCGATGCCGGAGCGCTTGGCCGCCCGGGCGCCGCGCACCATCGCGTAGCCGACGAAGACGAAGCCCGCGAGGATCACGAGGGCGAACAGGCCGAAGACGACGAAGAACAGGTCGACGCCGGCGGAGCCGCCGGTCGTCTCGCCCTCGAAGGCGCGGTGCAGGTCCATGCGCCGCACGCTAGGCCAGAACGGCCGGGCCGTGTCGGCGTGCCTCCGTGAGGCCGTCGGGTCCGTTCGGCTCGGCCGTCGGCCTGCCGTGAGTCAGCGCGTCACGGCGGCGAACAGCGAGGGCCGGCCTGGGTCAGCCCGCCCAGGCGTACGGGTCGTCGAGGTCTCGACTCCACCGCGTGTCCCGGTCGCGCGGCGGCAGGTCATCGGGCTCGACGTCCGCCACGCGCAGCTCGAGGCCGACGGGGTCGTCCGGCCGGTCGAGCAGCCGCCACAGCTCCTCGTCCTGCTCGGTCGGGCTGAGCTCCGCCAACGGGTCCGGCGCGGGCACCGCGGGCGCGGATCGCAGCCACCGCTGCGGCTCGCCGTGCTGCTGCGGGCTGAGCCGCTCGCGGCCGGACAGGCTCGTCCAGACGACGCCGGCGCTGGTGCGCGTCTTGCGCCACCCCTCCTGCTTCACCCGGTGGTGCCGACGGCAGCAGGGACCCAGGTTGCACGCGCACGTCGGCCCGGCCGGCCAGGCGAGATCGTGCTCCGCGTCGCACCGGACGGCACGCGCGCCGCAGCCCGGGAACTCGCAGCGGGGTGCGCGCACGAAGATCAGGCGGCGCAGGCGCCGCGGCACGACGTAGCCACCGGGAGCGTCCGGCGGGTGGCCCGTCGGCGGGGCGGGTCCGCGAGGAGCGGCCGGGAGCGCCTGATGGTCAGCGGGATGTCGCGCGTGCAGCTCGCGTGGCGGTGGCTGGTCCACGAGACCGAGCAGGGCCTCGCGCACGGCCCCCGCACCGCTGCCGTCGGGGACCGTGACCGGGCGACCCACGGCCACCGGGACGCCCCGCTCGTCGATGTGCACCGGCGTCAGGCGCGCGCCGTTCTCGAGCAGCCGCTGGAGCAGGTCCGGCTCGACCGGCCCGTGCCCGACGAGCTCGGCCACCTCGTCGGTCGTGCCGAGGGCTGCGCCGAGCGGGACCAGCACCTGGACATCCGCGCCGCAGGGCGCTTCGGTCCCCGGCAGGCAGCCGCACCCGCCGGTGCCACCGCGGCCGAGGAGGAGGTCCCGTGCCGCGTCCAGGCGTCGCTGGTCCGCCGTCCTGTCGTCGGGACCGCTCGGCTCTGCGGCGGCGCGCACCCGGTCCAGCACCGCCTGGGCGTCAGGAGCCCGCAGCCCCATCAGGAAGACGTCGGTCAGCCCGTCCTGACGGCGGCGGTACTCGACACGGCGCTCCTGCTCGGCCTGGGTGCGGCGCTCCTGGGCGGCGTCACGGTCCGCCTCGACGACCCACCGCCGCAGCAGCTCTGTGAGCCGGGCCGGTGGTCGCGCGACGCCCTGCTCCACGTCAGCACGCAGGCGCAGCACGAGGCGCTCCCAGACCCGCAGCCGTGTGGGGGCGTCGAGGACGCCCAGCTGCGCGACGACGACGGTCGACTGCTCCACCGTGAGCAGTCCCCACTCCAGTGCGCTCAGCGCGTCCGGCAGCTCCGCGAACCCGAGCGCGTCCTCCAGCAGGCGTCCGGCACGCCACTCGGAGCAGCGCAGCAGCAGGGCCAGCTGCGGGACCGTCGACAGCGGCATCCCCGCACGGACGTGGACGGATGTGCAGGTCCAGGACATCGCGCAGCAGCGCTGCGTGCACCCGTCCTGCGTCGACGGCCCGCCGCTCGAGGCGGTCCTCGACAGCGAGCAGGCCCGCGACGTCGAGCGACCCCGCAAGCGCTGCCTGACCGACTGCCATGACGAGCACGCTAGCCCCGAGGTCTGACAGTTCTCGAGCGTGGAAGTGCCTGTGCAGAGCCGGTTTTGGTTGCCCGAGCGTGCGTCCGGCGCGGCGTGCAGGCAGCACTCCGAGGTCTCACCGGCGAACCAGGCGGACGGCGTGGCGGTCTAGGGGTCTGGGGTCTGGGGTCTGGTGGTCTGGCGGTCAGAAGCTGGTGACGACCGTGATGCCGGGTGCCGGCCGACGTCCCTCAGGGCGTGGGCGGCGTCGTCCAGGCCGATCTCGCGGGTGACGAGGAGGTCCGGCCGCAGCCGCCCGCTCGCGACGAGGTCGAGCAGCTCGGGGTAGGCGTGCGCGGCCATGCCGTGGCTGCCGAGCAGCTCCAGCTCCAGGCCGACGACGCGGTCCATCGGGACCGGCGTGGGTCCACCGGGCAGCAGGCCGACCTGCACGTGACGCCCCCGCGGTCGCAGCGACAGCACCGAGTCGGCGCAGGTCTGCGGTGAGCCGAGCGCGTCGAGGGACAGGTGCGCGCCGCCGCCGGTCGCCTCCCGCACCGCCTCGACCCCACCCGTCACGGGGACGGCGCCGAGGGCCGCAGCCAGCTCGAGCGCCGCGGGTGACACGTCCACGGCGACGACGGAAGCACCCAGTGCCACGGCGATCTGGACGGCCGACAGGCCGACGCCCCCGCAGCCCCAGACCACCACCTGCTCGCCCGCGGCGACCCGCCCCTGCTGCACGACGGCGCGGTAGGAGGTGGCGTACCGGCAGCCGAGCGAGGCCGCGGTGGCGAAGCCCGTCGAGGAGGGCAGCGCGACGAGGTTGACGTCCGCGGCGTCCAGCGCGACGTGCGAGGCGAACGAGCCCCAGTGCGTGAAGCCGGGCTGCCGCTGCGCCGCGCACACCTGGTGGTCGCCGGCCAGGCACTGCGGGCACCGGCCGCAGGCGCACACGAACGGGACCGTCACCCGGTCGCCGACAGACCAGCGGGTGACCTCCGCCCCGACCGCCGACACCGTGCCGGCCAGCTCGTGGCCCGGCACGTGCGGCAGCGCGATGTCCGGGTCGTGTCCCTGCCAGCCGTGCCAGTCGCTGCGGCAGACGCCGGTGGCGCCGACCTCGACGACGACGCCGTCCGCGGGGGCGACCGGCTCCGGCACGTCCTCGACGACCAGGTCGCCGCCGAACGACCGGTAGACCAGCGCGCGCACTCAGCCCTCGTCGTGCAGCATCAGCTGCCGCGCGGCCTCGGTCACCGAGCCGGACAGCGACGGGTAGATCGCGAAGGTGTGCGCGATCTGGTCGGTCGTCAGGCCGTGCTGCACGGCCAGCGAGATCGTCATGACCAGCTCGCTGGCGTTCGGCGCGACGACGACGCCGCCCAGGATCGTGCCGGATCCCGGTCGGCAGAACAGCTTCACGAAGCCGTCGGTGATCCCCTGCATCTTGGCGCGGGCGTTCGTCGCGAGCGGGAGCGTGACGGTCTGCACGGCGACCGCGCCGGACTCGACCTGCGTCTGCGTGACGCCGACGGAGGCCACCTGCGGGTCGGTGAACACGTTGGCGGACACGGTCTTGAGCCGCAGCGGCGCGACGGCCTCGCCGAGCGCGTGCCACATCGCGATGCGCCCCTGCATGGCGGCGACCGACGCGAGCATCAGCACACCCGTGCAGTCGCCCGCGGCGTAGACGCCGGGGACGGTGGTGCGCGAGACGCGGTCGACCTGCACGAAGCCCTGCTCGGTCAGCGCGACGCCGGCCTCCTCGAGACCCATGCCGACCGTGTTGGGCACCGAGCCGACGGTCATCAGGGCGTGCGACGCCTCGACGCTCGTGCCGTCGGTGAGGTGCACCACGACGCCGTCGGGGCGCCGCTCGACGCGCTCGGCGCGGCCGCGGCGGACGTTCATGCCGCGGCGCTCGAACACCGTCTGCAGCAGCTCGGCCGCGTCGGCGTCCTCGCCCGGCAGCACCCGCTCGCGGCTGCTGACCAGGGTGACCTGCGAGCCGACCGCCAGGTAGGCGTTGGCGAACTCCGCGCCGGTCACGCCGGAGCCGATGACGACCAGGTGGCTCGGCAGCTCGGCCAGGTCGTACAGCTGGCGCCAGTCGAGGATCCGCTCGCCGTCGGGCTCCGCGCCGGGCACGATGCGCGGCCGGGCACCGGTCGCGAGCAGCACGACGTCGGCCTCGACGTCGGCGACGTGCCCGTCCGCGGACTGCACCTCCACGACGTGCGGGCTCTTGAGGCAGGCGGTGCCGTCCAGGACGGTGATCCCCTCGCGGGCCAGCCGGCGGGTGATGTCCGCGGACTGCGCGAGCGCCAGCGCCTTGACGCGGGCGTTGACCTCGTCGACCGCGGTGACGACCTCGCCCACGGTCTTCACGCCCACGCGGTCGGCGTGCGAGAAGGCCATCATCGCCTCGCTGGTGGCGATGAACGTCTTGGACGGCACGCAGTCCGACAGCACGCACTGCCCGCCGACGCCGTCCCGGTCGACGAGGGTGACCTGCGCCCCCAGCTGGTCGGCGACCAGCGCCGCCTCGTACCCGGCCGGGCCGCCTCCGATGATGGCGATGCGCGTCATGCGTCCCATTCTCCCGCACGGCCGCTCGCTAGTCTCGCCCGCATGACGCTCTACGCGGCGTACGGCAGCAACCTCGATCCCGAGCAGATGCACGTGCGCTGCCCCCACTCCCCCGTGGCCGGGACCGGCTGGCTGGAGGGGTACCGCCTGACCTTCGGCGGCGAGGACCTGGGGTGGGAGGGCTCGCTCGCGACGGTCGTCGAGGCGGCCGGCGAGCACGTCTTCGTGGGGCTGTACGACATCACCGACGGAGACGCCGCGCAGCTGGACGCCTGGGAGGGCGCGGACAACGGGCTCTACCGGAAGATCCGGGTGCGGGTGCACACGCTGGACGGCGAGCGGCTGGCCTGGGTCTACGTGCTGGACGGCTACGAGGGCGGCCTGCCGTCGGCGCGCTACCTGGGCGTGCTGGCCGACGCGGGCGAGGCCGCCGGCGCGCCGGACGACTACGTGCGGGACCTGCGCACGCGGCCCTGCCGCTCCTCCGGCAGCTAGCCGCTCCGCTGCTCCTCGGGCACGTACGGCGCGTCGGCCGGCTTGGGCACCGCGGCCGCGCGCCGGCGACGCCCCTCCTCCGACACCACGATGGCGACGGCCAGCACGGTGACCGCACCGCCGAGCAGCGTGGCCGGGCCGACCTCCTCGCCCGCGACGACGGCGCCGAGCAGGACGGCCACGACGGGGTTGACGTACGCGTACGTCGACACCTGGCTGACCGGCGCGACGCCGAGCAGCCAGCTGTAGGCGGTGAACGCCACGATCGAGCCGAACACCACGAGGTAGCCCCAGGCCAGCCACGAGACGCCGCTGACGTCGCCGAGGTGCAGCTGCTCGCCCGTGATCAGCCCGCCGACGACCAGGCCGACGCAGCCGCCGGCCATCTGCACGACGGTCGTCATCAGCGGGTCGGCGGGCAGCGGCACGCGGGTCGCGCCGAACGAGCCGAGCGACCACAGGAAGCTGCCGAAGACGACCATCGCGGCGGGCAGCAGGGCCACGCCCTCGGGCCGCGCTCCGGGCAGCAGCAGGACGGCGACGCCCACGAAGCCGGTGCCGACGCCAAGCACCGTGCGCGCCGCGGGGCGGTCGCCGCTGGCCGCGCGCAGCACGACCACCCACAGCGGGATCACGGCCACGAGCAGGGCAGCCAGGCCGGAGGGCAGCCCCCGCTCCTCGGCGACGGTGACCAGGCCGTTGCCTCCGGCGAGGAGCAGCAGGCCGACCGCCGCGGCGTCGAGCAGCTGACGGCGGGTGGCGCGGAAGCCGGCGCGCCCTCGGCGCACCGCGAGCCAGCCGGCGAGCAGCAGCCCGGCTAGGCCGAAGCGCCCGCCGGCGGACAGCATCGGCGGCAGCGTCTCGACCGCGTAGCGGATCGCGAGGTAGGTCGAGCCCCACAGGACGTAGACCAGGCCGAGCGCCGTCCAGACGCGCCAGGGCGCGGCGGGGGTCACCCGGCGGAGAGGGCGCCGAGCGCGACGGCCACGAGGACGCGCACCGCGACCGGCAGCGCGGTCTCGTCGACGTCGAAGGTGCCCTGGTGCAGGTCGTGCGGCCGCTCCTGGCCGGGCGGCTTCACGCCCAGGCGCGCCATCGCGCCGGGCACGTGGTCGAGGTACCAGGCGAAGTCCTCGCCGCCGAGCGACTGCACGGTGGGGACCGCCGCCGTCGGGCCGAGCACGCCGCGGACCGCCGCCGCGAACAGCGTCGTCGCGGACTGGTCGTTCACGACCGGCGGGACACCGCGCTGGTACTCCACCGAGGCGTGCGCGCCGTAGGGCGCCACGAGCCCGTCGACGAGCCGCTGCACCATGTGCGGGGCGTCGTGCCAGGCGCCCTTGTCGAGCACCCGCAGCGTCCCCTTGAGCACGCCGGTGCGCGGGATGGCGTTCGAGGCGACGCCCGCGGAGACGTGGCCCCACACCAGGCACAGGCCGGCGCGCGGGTCGACCAGGCGGGACAGCGCGTCGGGCAGGCCGGTCGCCACCGTGGCCAGCACGTGCACGAGGTCGACGGTGTTGTGCGGCCGCGAGGTGTGGCCGCCCGGTCCGGTCAGCGTGACCGACAGCGCGTCGGCGGCGGCGGTGATCGGCCCGGACTTCAGGCCGACGCGGCCGACCTCGAGGGCCGGGTCGCAGTGCAGGCCGAAGGCGGAGGCGACGCCCTCCATCCAGCCGTCGGCGATGACGTCGAGAGCGCCGCCGGGCATCTGCTCCTCGGCCGGCTGGAAGACCAGCCGGACAGTGCCGCTGAGCTGGTCGGCGACCCGGGCCAGCGCCAGGCCGGCGCCCAGCACGGCGGTCGTGTGCACGTCGTGCCCGCACGCGTGGCACAGCCCCGGGACCGTCGAGCGGTAGGGCACGAGCTTCTCGTCCTGCAGCGGCAGGGCGTCGATGTCGGCGCGCAGGACGACGACCGGGCCGCCCCCGGGGCCGACGTCGCAGACCAGGCCGGTGCCCTTGGAGAGCACCTTCGGCGTCAGGCCGGCCGCGCTCAGCCGCTCCACGAGCAGCGCCGTCGTGCGGTGCTCCTGGTTGCCGAGCTCGGGGTGCATGTGCAGGTCACGGCGGACGGCGACCAGGTCGTCACGGTGGTCGTCGAGCCAGGGGTCGCTGACGGCAGCCGGCTTCACGACACCGCTCCGGCCGCGCCCGGCTCCCCCACGGCCGCGGACGTCGGGCGGGACGGGAGCACGACCGGCTCCCCGACGGTGAACTCGTCCAGCAGGCTGTCCACGACCGCGGTGAGGTCGCCGCCGCTGGCCGCCGCGACCGCGCGCTGCCGCTGGTAGGAGGCGCCGCCGTCGAGCACCTGCTGGACCATGCCGAGCTGCTCGGCGCAGCCCAGCCGCTCGGCGGTCGGCCGCAGGTCCTGCACCAGCTCGGCGAGGGCGTCGCAGATCGGCTGGACGCTGTGCTCGCTCACGATGATCTGCGCGTCGAGCCCGTAGCGGGCGGCGCGCCACTTGTTCTCCTGCACGACCCAGCGCTTGGGCGTCGGCAGCGTGTAGCCCTTGTCGATCTCGCGGTCCATCATCTCGACCAGGCACTGCGTGAGGGCGGCGACCATGCCGACCTCCGCGAGCGTCGGCAGGCCGTCGCAGATCCGCATCTCGATCGTGCCGTACGTCGGGTGCGGCCGGATGTCCCACCAGACCTCCTTGATGGAGGCGATGGTCTGCGTCTTGATGAGCGTCTCCATGTAGCGCTCGAAGCCGGCCCAGCCCTCGACCTGCTGCGGCAGGCCGGCCGTCGGCAGCCCCTCGAACACCTTCGAGCGGGCGGAGGCGAGGCCGGTGTCGCCGCCGACCCAGTAGGGCGAGGAGGCGGACAGCGCCAGGAAGTGCGGGATGTACGCCGACAGCGCGTTCACCATCGCGATGGCCTTGTCGGGCGAGCGGACGCCGACGTGGACGTGCACGCCGAAGATCTGCATGCGGCGGGCCAGCCACTGCATGTCGTCGATGAGCTTGGCGTAGCGCGGGTTCTCGGTGACCTGCTGCGTGCGCCAGTTGGTGATCGGGTGCGTGCCCGCGCACATCAGGCCCAGGCCGCGGGCCTCGGCCAGCGGCACGATCTTCTCGAGCGTGCCGGCGAGGTCGGCGGTGGCCTCGCCGACGTTCTGGCACACGCCCGTGATGACCTCGATCGTCGACTGCAGCAGCTCCTTCTTGGCGGTGGGGTGCTCGCCGCCGGGGTGCAGCTCCTCGAGGATCTCGGTCGCCCCGCTCGTCAGCGCCCGCGTCTCGCGGTCGACGAGCATCAGCTCCCACTCGACGCCCAGGCTGGAGCGGGGCGAGGAGTTGAAGTCGATCTGCACGCGGGGCTCCTCCGGACGTCGTCAGGCGACCCTACCCAGCAGGTCAGCAGGGACCTCCCCCTCGACGGCGAAGACGACTCCCATGCGTCCCCTCCGCCTCGCCGCCGCCGGCGCCGTCGTCGCCCTCGGCCTGACGGTCGCCCCCTCGACGGCCGCCCCCGCCGCCCCGAAGCCGGTCGGCTCCCCGGCCGCCGACTGCCGCGCCCGCGTCGCCGGGCTGGACCTGCAGACCGCGACCGTCGAGCAGCTGCAGGCCGCGATGGCCGCGGGCCGGCTCACGAGCCGCGCGCTGACGACGGCCTACCTCGGCCGCATCAGGGCGTACGACGGCGTGACCAACAGCGTCCGGGCCCTGGCGCCCACCGCGCTCGCGGAGGCGGACCGCGCGGACCGCGAGCGCAGGGCCGGCAAGGTCCGCGGACCGCTGCACGGGATCCCGGTGCTGCTCAAGGACAACATCGGCACGCGGACCGTCCCGACCACCGCCGGCTCGATCGCGCTCGAGGGCAACGTGCCGAAGCGGGAGGCGTTCGTGACGCAGCGCCTGCGCTCCGCGGGCGCCGTCGTGCTCGGCAAGACCAACCTGTCCGAGTTCGCCAACTGGGTGTCGCTCGACATGCCGAACGGCTACTCGAGCCTCGGCGGCCAGGTCCGCAACGCCTACGACGAGGGCGACCCGTCCGGCTCGTCCGCCGGCTCCGGCGTCGCGGGCTCGATGGCCTTCGCGACCGCCACCCTCGGCAGCGAGACCTCCGGCTCGATCCTCTCGCCGAGCGAGGTCAACGGCCTGGTCGGCGTCAAGCCGACGCTCGGCCTGACCAGCCGCGCCGGGGTCGTCCCGCTGGCTGCCAGCTTCGACGTCGTCGGGCCGATGACCCGCAACGTCACGGACGCCGCCGCGGTGCTGAGCGCTATCGCCGGCGCCGACCCGCGCGACACCGCCACCGCCGGCGTCGGGGCCACCGACTACCTGAAGGGCATCAAGGGCGCCTCGCTCAAGGGCGTCCGGCTCGGCTACGACCCGTCGTTCGAGGGCGACGCGCTTTTCGACCGGGCGCTGGAGGACCTCGCCGCGCTCGGCGCCGAGCTGGTCGCCGACGACCTCGGGCTGACGTCCAACCTCGGGCTCACGGGGCTGACCGAGATCGCGGAGATCCCGAACGAGTTCAAGACCGGCCTGAACGCCTACCTGACGCAGGAGGCCGGGCCGCTCAAGAGCGGCGTCACGAGCCTGAGCGACGTCATCGCGTTCAACGAGGAGCACCCGGAGCAGGTGAAGTACGGCCAGGACCTGCTGCAGGTCTCCGACGCCCAGCCGGGCGCCTACGCCGTCACCGCCGGGCCGGTCGAGGTCACCCGTGCCACCAACCGCGCGGCCATCGACGGCGCGATCCTCAGGGACGACCTCGACGCGATCGTCGCCCCCGGACCGGCGTACGCGAACGTCGGCGCGGCCGCGGGCTACCCGACCGTCATCGTGCCGAACGGGACGCTGGACGACGACACGAAGGCGCAGGGGCTGTCCTTCCTCGGGACGGCCTTCGACGAGGCCGACCTGCTCCGCTACGCCGCCGCCTTCGAGCACGGCACGCAGCGCAGGGTCCCCCCGACGGTGGGCAACCCCGAGCTCCTGAAAGGATGCTGATCATGGACAAGCGCCTCCTCCTCGCCGCACCCGTCGCCGTCGTCGTCCTGGCCGGTGGCGGCTTCTACCTGTTCGAGAAGCACGAGCGGGCCGGGCTGGCCGAGGCCGCCGGCGTGCCCTGCGGCCCGGAGGCCTCGCCCGGCAAGGCGACCGAGCTGCCGTTCGACCTGCCGCTCACCGCGGGCGCGAAGGTGCTGCGCATCGACAGCCAGGGCGCCACGACGGTGGCCTTCGCCAGCCTGCCGGGCGGCCGCAAGGACATCGTCGCCGAGCGCGACCTCGTGCTGAAGGACCTCGAGCGCGCGGGCTACCGCGTGGCCGGCACCGACCAGGAGCCCGGCTACGAGGCCGAGGCGCAGCTGGAGGGCCCGCACACCGGGACCCTGCGCGTGAAGCCCCTCTGCGAGGGGCTGCTCGAGGTCCGCTACAAGATCGAGGGCTAGAAGAACTCCTGCGGGGAGTAGACGCCCCACACCTCGCGCAGCGCGTTGCAGACCTCGCCGACGGTGGCGAGCTCCTTGAGCGCCGTGCGCATCGGGTGGAGCACGTTGCCATCGCCGGCCGCGGCCTCCTTCAGCTCGGCCAGCGCCCTGTCGACCGCGGCGCCGTCCCGCTTCTCACGCAGCACCCGCAGGCGCTCGCGCTGGTCCTGCTCGATGGAGGGGTCGACCCGCAGCGGGTCGTACTTCTCCTCGGTCTCGCTGCGGTAGCGGTTCAGGCCGACCACGACCCGCTCGCCGCTGTCGATCCCGAGCGCGACGTCGTAGGCCGAGCGCTCGATCTCGCTCTTCTGGAAGCCCTTCTCGATCGCCGCGACCGCGCCACCCATCTCCTCGACCTTGGCCATCAGCTCGAGCGCGCCCTTCTCCACCTCGTCGGTCATGGCCTCGACGACGTACGAGCCGGCGAACGGGTCGACCGTCGCGGTCACGTCCGTCTCGTACGCCAGCACCTGCTGGGTGCGCAGCGCGAGGGTCGCGGCCTTCACGGTCGGCAGCGCGATGGCCTCGTCGTAGGAGTTGGTGTGCAGCGACTGCGTGCCGCCGAGCACGGCCGCGAGGCCCTGCACCGCGACGCGGACGAGGTTGACCTCGGGCTGCTGGGCGGTGAGCTGGACGCCTGCCGTCTGCGTGTGGAAGCGCAGCATCAGCGACTTGGGGTCCTTGGCGCCGAACTCCTCCTTCATGACCCGCGCCCAGATCCGCCGGGCAGCGCGGAACTTGGCCACCTCCTCGAGGATGGTCGTCCGGCTCACGAAGAAGAAGGCCAGCCGCGGGGCGAAGTCGTCCACCGCGAGGCCCGCCGCGACCGCCGCGCGGACGTACTCGATGCCGTCGGCGAGGGTGAAGGCGATCTCCTGCACGGGCGTCGCCCCGGCCTCGGCCATGTGGTAGCCGGAGATGGAGATGGTGTTCCAGCGCGGCAGCTCGGTCTTGCAGTACTCGAAGATGTTCGTGATGAGCCGCAGCGAGTGGGCCGGCGGGTAGATGTAGGTCCCGCGGGCGATGTACTCCTTGAGCACGTCGTTCTGGATCGTGCCGGTGAGCTGGTCGCCGGAGATGCCCTTCTCCTCGGCGACGAGCGCGTAGAGCAGCAGCAGGACCGACGCCGGCGCGTTGATGGTCATCGACGTGGAGACCTGGTCCTGCGGGATCTGGTCGAACAGGATCCGCATGTCCTCGAGCGAGTCGATCGCGACGCCGACCTTGCCGACCTCGCCGCTCGCGACCGCGTCGTCGCTGTCGTAGCCCATCTGCGTCGGCAGGTCGAAGGCCACCGACAGGCCGCCGGTCCCCTGCGCGACGAGGTGCCGGTAGCGCTCGTTGCTCTCCTTGGCCGTCCCGAAGCCGGCGTACTGCCGCATCGTCCACGGCCGGCCGGTGTACATCGAGGCGTAGACGCCCCGGGTGTACGGGTAGCTGCCGGGCTCGCCGAGCCGGTCCGGCAGGCCGGGCGCCACGTCGTCGGGGCCGTAGACCGGCTCGATCGGGAACCCGGACTCGGACGCGCGCGACATGGGAGGGCCTTCCTGCGGGGATGCGTGATCTCGTTGTCGAGCGTAGGCGCGCCGCTGCGGGGAGTAGCGCGGGGCCGTACGGGGGTAGGTGAGCGCCGTGGACAACGGGGAGCGGGTCGTCGCGGGGCGCTACCGCCTGCTGTCGCGCCTGGGGGCGGGCGGCATGGGGACCGTCTGGCGGGCGGAGGACCTCGTGCTCGGGCGCGAGGTCGCCGTCAAGGAGGTGACCTTCCCCGAGGGGCTGTCCGACCGCGACCGTCAGGTGCTCAGCGAGCGGACCCGCCGCGAGGCGCGCGCCGCCGCCCGGCTCGACCACCCGAGCGCCGTCACCGTCTACGACGTGGTCGAGGACGCGGACAAGCCCTACCTCGTCCTGGAGTACGTCGAGGCCCGCACGCTGTCGGAGGTCGTCCGGGACGACGGCCCGCTCTCGCCGCAGCGCACGGCCCAGCTCGGGCTGTCGCTGCTCGGCGCGCTCGAGGCCGCCCACGCGCAGGGGATCGTGCACCGGGACGTGAAGCCGTCCAACGTGCTCGTCCGGCCCGACGGCCGGGTGGTGCTCACCGACTTCGGCATCGCCACCGCGACCGGGGACAGCACGATCACCACCACCGGGATGCTGCTCGGCTCCCCCGCGTACATCGCGCCGGAGCGCGCCCGCGGCGAGACGCCCGGCCCGCCGTCCGACCTGTGGTCGCTCGGCGCCACGCTGTTCACCGCCGTCGAGGGCAAGCCGCCGTACGACGGCGGCGAGCCGCTCATCACCGTGACCGCCGTCGTCACCGGGGAGCACGCGCCGTACGTCGCCGCCGGTCCGCTGGAGCCGGTGCTCGAGGGCCTGCTCGAGAAGGACCCGACGGCCCGGCTCGACCTCAGTGCCGCGCGCCGGCTGCTCGAGCGCGTCGTCGCGCAGCCGGCCACGCCGCCGACGCAGGTGCTGACCGCCGCGACCCCCACCCCCGCCGCGCGCACGACGGCCATCCCGCTGTCGGACCTGCGTGAGGGCGTCGCCGCGGCGCAGGCCCCGTCGGCCGGCCGCGTGACTGCCGTGCGCACCGCCGTCCCGCTCGTACGGCCCCAGCAGCGCCGCCGCCCCGGCTGGCTGGCCCCGGCAGCGGCTGCCGGCGCGCTGGCGCTGCTGGTCGGCGGCGTCGCCGTCGCGCTGACCGCCGGCGACGACGACCCGGGGACGCGCACGGCCGCGCCGTCCCGGAGGACGGCCGCCTCCCCCGCGCCGGAGTCCGAGGCCCCTGCCGCGAGCGAGGACGACGGCGAGCAGGAGCCCCCGCAGCAGGTCGACGAGCCCGCCCCCGCCGTCGAGGGCGTCCCGGCCGGCTGGAGCACCGACACCGGCCGTGCCGGCTGGACCGTCGCCCTGCCGCCCGGCTACCAGCAGACCGGCGCCGGGCGGTACGTCGGGCCGAAGCGCCGCTCGCTCCTGGTCGAGACCACCCCGCCGGGTGGCGGCAAGGACGACGCCGTGGCCGACCGGGAGGCGCAGGCGAAGGACTTCGCGAGGCGGCACCCGAGCTACCAGGAGATCCGCATCTCCTCGGTCGACTACCGCGGCTACGAGGCGGCCGACTGGGAGTTCACCTACGAGGGCCTGCACGTCCTCAACCGGGTCTTCGTGGTGGGCGGGGTCGGCCACTCGCTGTTCTTCCAGACGCCGGAGGACGACTTCAGCGCCGCCCGCGAGGACTTCGACGCGATCGCCGACGCCTTCCAGCCGGTCGGGGCGTAGGCGGGCCCTCGCAGGGGGTAGGCAGGAGGCGTGGACCCCCAGCCTGAGCGCCGGCTCGTCGCGGGTCGCTACCGGCTGCTCAGCCCGCTGGGTGCGGGCGGCATGGGCACGGTCTGGCGCGCCGAGGACGAGGTGCTCGGCCGCGCCGTCGCCGTCAAGGAGGTGCTGTTCCCGCACGGGTTGTCCGACGAGGACCGCGACGTGCTGCGCGAGCGCACCCGCCGGGAGGCCCGCGCCGCCGCCCGGCTCGACCATCCCAGTGCCGTCACCGTCTTCGACGTCGTGGAGGAGGACGGCGCGCCGTTCCTCGTCATGGAGCTCGTCGAGGCGGCCACGCTGTCGCACGTCGTGCGCACCGACGGGCCGCTGACGCCGCAGCGCACGGCCGAGGTCGGGCTCGCGCTGCTCGGCGCGCTCGAGGCCGCGCACCGGCAGGGGATCGTCCACCGGGACGTGAAGCCCGGGAACGTCCTGCTCGGCCCGAGCGGCCGGGTCGTGCTGACCGACTTCGGCATCGCCTCCTCCCCCGGCGACTCGGCCATCACCAGCACCGGGCTGCTGCTCGGCTCACCCGCCTACATCGCTCCGGAGCGGGCCCGCGGCGAGAGCCCCGGACCGGCCTCCGACCTGTGGTCGCTCGGCGCCACGCTGTTCACCGCCGTCGAGGGGCGCCCGCCGTACGACGGCGGCGACCCGCTGACCACCGTGACCGCCGTCGTCACCGGCGAGCACGCGCCCTTCGTGCACGCCGGGCCGCTCCAGCAGGTCATCGAGGGGCTGCTCGCCCGGGAGCCCGCGAGCCGGTACGGCGTCGTGCAGGCCCAGCGCGAGCTCGCCAAGGTGGCGGCGACCGCCTCGCCGCACGCCCCGACGCCCGCACCCAGCCAGGAGCCGACGCGACCGGAGCCCGAGCGCACCACCGCGCTCGACGTGGAGGAGGTCCGCGAGGCGACGACCGACGAGCCGACGGCCGCGCACGCGCTGCTGCCCCTGGACGGGCCGCGAGACGCCGCCGCCCCCGTGGCCGGTGCGACGGTCCCCGCGCCGGCGCCCGAGGCGCCCGCCACCGCCGCGCTGCCCCTCCCCGACGCGGCCCCCGTGCCCGCGGCGCTGCCCGTCCCGGACGCGGCCCCCGTGCCCGCTGCGCTGCCCGTCCCGGACGCGGCCCCGGCCGCTCCCCCGAGCCGGCCCGCGGTGCCGGACGCGGTCGTCGCGGAGCAGCCGTACCCCCCGCCCCCTCGCCGGTCCCGCCTGCCGCTGGTGCTGGCCGGCCTCGTCCTGCTCGGCGCCCTCGCCTTCGCGGCCTCCCTCCTCCTGGGCGGCAGCCCCAACCCGCTCACCGCGCTCGGGGGCGACGAGCCCAGTGCCAGCGCGCCGCCGTCGAACGGACCCGCGGCCCTGCCCGCCGGCTGGACCCGCTTCGAGGAGCCCGACGAGGGCTGGAGCATCGGCGTGCCCCCCGGCTACGAGCGGACCACCTACCGCGGGACACAGGTGCAGCTCCGGGAACAGGCGACCCGCCGGACGCTGCGCATCGACTTCAGCGACGACCCCGGCCCGAGCGCGCTGCAGGCGTGGGAGGCGTTCTCCACGCAGCTGGCCACCCGGCTCGGCGACTACGAGGAGCTGCGCGTCGAGGAGGTCGAGTTCCAGGGGCTGGACGCCGCCGACCTCGAGTTCACCTACTTCGACGAGACGACGCTGCACGTCCTGGACCGCACCGCGGTGTCCGAGGACGGCACGCACGGCATCGCCCTCTACTGGCAGGTGCCGGAGTCCCGCTGGCAGGACAGCCTGCCGGTCTTCGAGCAGATCGCGGCGACCTTCTCCTTCGGCTGAGCCGCAACCGGCGCGCCAGCTGTGCAGAGCCTCACAGGACCGGGAGCGGTCCCGCCGTGCCGGGCGGCCAGCACGCCGATAGCATCGGAGATGCCCAGGTGAGAGCGCCTGGTCCCGGCTGGAAGGCGATCGTCGTGCAGGCACCAGCAGGCACCCTCTACCGAGGGCGCGAAGGCATGTGGAGCTGGGTGGCGCACCGCGTCACCGGCGTCCTGATCTTCTTCTTCCTCTTCGCGCACGTCCTCGACACCGCGCTCGTGCGGGTGTCCCCGGACTCGTACAACCGGATCATGGACACCTACAAGACGCCGCTGGTCAACCTCATGGAGGTCGGCCTGGTCGGCGCGGTGCTCTTCCACGCGCTCAACGGGATCCGGGTGATCCTCATCGACTTCTGGGCCAAGGGCACGCGCTACCAGAAGCAGATGACCTACGTCGTCGTCAGCCTGTTCGTCGTCCTCATGGTGCCGTCGGCCTACCGCATGGTCGAGCACACCTTCGCCGAGATCTTCGGGAAGGGCTGATGACCACCGTCGACTCCACCGGCCAGCTGACGCCCGGCTCGATCGCGCAGCCGGACAACCAGGACCGCCTGGTCATCGAGAGCCCGCGCACCCGCCGCAAGCGCCCGTCGCAGGGCGCCAGCAAGACCAACTTCGAGATGTACGCGTGGATCTTCATGCGCATGTCCGGGATCCTGCTGGTGTTCCTCGTGCTGGGGCACCTGTTCATCATGCTGCTGCTGGACGACGGCGTGCGGCGCGTGAACTTCGGCTTCGTCGCCGGCCGCTGGGCCTCGCCGTTCTGGCGGACCTGGGACCTGCTGCAGCTCTGGCTCGCGCAGCTGCACGGCACCAACGGCCTGCGCGTGATCATCAACGACTACGCCGAGCGGGACCAGACGCGCTTCTGGCTCAAGATGCTGCTCTACACGTCGTCGTTCCTGGTGCTCGTGCTCGGCACCCTCGTGATCTTCACCTTCGACCCCGACATCACGGGCTAGGGAGCGGCAGCCATGGCTGGGACTGTGCAGCACCACCGCTACGACACGATCATCGTCGGGGCCGGCGGCGCCGGCATGCGCGCCGCCCTCGAGGCCGGCCAGCGCTCGCGCACCGCCGTGCTCACCAAGCTCTACCCGACGCGCTCCCACACCGGCGCGGCGCAGGGCGGCATGTGCGCCGCCCTGGCCAACGTCGAGGAGGACAACTGGGAGTGGCACACCTTCGACACCGTCAAGGGCGGCGACTACCTCGTCGACCAGGACGCGGCCGAGGTCATGTGCAAGGAGGCCATCGACGCGGTCCTCGACCTCGAGAAGATGGGCCTGCCGTTCAACCGCACGCCCGAGGGCCGCATCGACCAGCGCCGCTTCGGCGGGCACACCCGCAACCACGGCGAGGCCGCCGTCCGCCGCTCCTGCTTCGCGGCCGACCGCACCGGCCACATGATCCTGCAGACGCTCTACCAGCAGTGCGTCAAGCACGAGATCGACTTCTTCAACGAGTTCTACGTGCTCGACATGGCGATGACCGAGGTCGACGGCGTGCAGCACGTCAGCGGTGTCGTCGCCTACGAGCTGGCCACGGGTGACGTGCACGTCTTCCACGCCAAGGCCGTGCTGTTCGCGACCGGCGGCTTCGGCAAGGTCTTCAAGGTGACGAGCAACGCCCACACGCTCACCGGTGACGGCATGGGCATCGTCTACCGCAAGGGCCTCCCGCTGGAGGACATGGAGTTCTACCAGTTCCACCCGACGGGCATCTGGAAGATGGGCATCCTGCTCACCGAGGGTGCGCGCGGTGAGGGCGGCATCCTCCGCAACAAGGACGGCGAGCGGTTCATGGAGCGCTACGCCCCCACCATCAAGGACCTCGCGCCGCGCGACATGGTCGCCCGCGCCATCTACACCGAGATCCGCCAGGGCCGCGGCTGCGGCCCGAACGGCGACCACGTCTTCCTCGACCTGACGCACCTGCCGCCGGAGCAGCTCGACGCCAAGCTGCCGGACATCACCGAGTTCGCGCGCACCTACCTCGGCATCGAGCCGTACACCGACCCGATCCCGATCCAGCCCACCGCGCACTACGCGATGGGTGGCGTGCCGACCAACATCGACGCCCAGGTGCTGCGCAACAACACCGACGTCGTGCCGGGCCTGTTCGCCGCCGGCGAGGTCGCGTGCGTGTCGGTGCACGGCGCCAACCGGCTCGGCACCAACTCGCTGCTGGACATCAACGTGTTCGGCCGGCGCGGCGGGCTGTCGGCCGCGGCGTACGCGAACTCGGTCGACTTCGTCGAGCTGCCGCCGAGCCCGGAGGCGGACACCCTCGAGCTGCTGCAGCGCCTGCGCGACGGCGGCGGCACCGAGCTGGTCGCCCGGATCCGCAACGACCTGCAGGAGACGATGGACGCGAACGCGTCGGTCTACCGGACCGAGGCGACGCTCAAGCAGGCCGAGGTCGACATCGCGGCGCTCAAGGAGCGCTACCTGCGCGTGGGCGTCGCCGACCGCGGGCTGCGCTACAACACCGAGCTGCTCGAGGCCGTCGAGCTCGGCTTCCTGCTCGACCTGGCCGAGGCCCTCGTTGTCAGCGCCAAGGCGCGCAACGAGTCGCGCGGCGGCCACTTCCGCGAGGACTACCCGACCCGCGACGACGTCAACTTCATGCGCCACACGATGGCGTACAAGGTGCCGGACGCCAGCGGCGCGACCACCTTCCAGTCCGACGTGCGCCTGGACTACAAGCCGGTCGTGCAGACCCGTTACCAGCCGATGGAGCGCAAGTACTGATGACCGTCACAGAGGATCGTCCCGCGGCCGACGTCGCGGACCACCTGCGCGTCGTCACCGTCAAGGTGCGGCGGTTCGACCCCGAGGTCGACCCGGAGGCGAACTGGCAGTCCTTCGAGGTGCCGGTGGAGAAGGGCGACCGCCTGCTCGACGCCCTGCACCAGATCAAGTGGTACCAGGACGGCTCGCTCTCCTTCCGCCGGTCCTGCGCGCACGGCGTCTGCGGGTCCGACGCCATGCGCATCAACGGCGTGAACCGCCTCGCGTGCAAGGTGCTCGTGAAGGACCTCGGGGACGAGATCCTCGTCGAGCCCATCAAGGGGCTTCCGGTCCTCAAGGACCTGATCGTCGACATGGAGCCGTTCTTCGAGGCGTTCCGGTCGATCAAGCCGTTCCTCATCACCGACGGCCGCGAGCCCACGCGCGAGCGCCTGCAGTCGGCCGAGGACCGCGAGCGGTTCGACGACACCACCAAGTGCATCATGTGCGCTGCCTGCACCACCTCGTGCCCGGTCTTCTGGAACGACGAGTCCTACTTCGGCCCGCAGGCCATCGTCATGGCGCACCGCTTCATCTTCGACAGCCGCGACGACGGCGCCGAGGAGCGGCTCGAGATCCTCAACGACCGCGAGGGCGTGTGGCGCTGCCGCACCACCTTCAACTGCACCGACGCCTGCCCGCGCGGCATCCAGGTCACCAAGGCGATCCAGGAGGTCAAGCGCGCGCTGATCTTCCGGCGCATCTGACCGCTGCACGTCCGAGGGCCGTCACCCGCGTGGGGTGGCGGCCCTTGTCCGTGGTGCTGGCTCCGCGCGGTGGCCGGCTCGCGCACGCCGCTGACCAGACGACCGGCAGCCGTGTGGAGCGCGCACTGGCGGGTGCGCGCCAGCTGACAGCCAGAACAGCGCGGCCGCGACGGCCGCTCTGGTGCGCAGGAGAGCTCAGAAGCCGAACAGCTTGCCGATCGCTGAGAACACGGCGTCGAACGTCCTGGCGATCGGGTTGCTGGGTCCGTCGGCAGTGGACTTCTGCCAGAAGAGCGCATGGGCGCCGGTGAACCTGTCGTCGACCAGCGGCCTCTTGCCCCACAGGTACGGCACGAACACGTCGGTCCGGTCGACGCCCACGGTCAAGCGGGAGTCGAAGCCCATCACCAGGTTCTGGTCCATCCTGGTGGAACCGCCCCTCGGGCTCGTCGCCACGACATCGCCGCTGCCCTGGACGATCAGGCTGCCGGTGCCCGCGAACATGATGTAGCGCACCTGCCACCTGGCGAAGGACTGGATGCCCCACCGCCAGCGCGTCTCCAGGTCCGGTGCGCCGATGACGCCCACGACGTGCTTCGGCTGCATGACCAAGCCCGGGTGGTCCGTGAAGTCGATGCGCATCAGGTACGAGTCGGGGTCATCGGGCTTCCCCAGCGTCGCCGAGCTGCCGCCCTCGTCTCCGGTGACCCGGCTCAGTCCGTACAGCCCAGCCGCGAAGCTGATGAACGGCGATCTCCAGTCGTAGAGGAGTCGGCTGCGAACCGGGCCTTGCACGGGACGTACGTACTCCGATCGCGCGGACAACACCTCGCCTGCACCCAGCTCGATCGTCAGGGTCCGCTCGGCAGCGGTGGTGCGAAGGTCGGCGGTGGCGTTCTCCGATCCAGCCGCCAGGTGGATCGTCTTGCGCGCCCGACTCACCACCGGCATCAGCAGGAAGTAGCTGATGACGCGCAGGAGTGCGGGCGTGACGATCACGAGCACGGCGGTGGCCGCCAGCCGCTTCCAGGACTTCGACCACCGGCTGAGCGCCCGTCCCCCCAGGGACTTCTTGGCGTCCGTCAAGCGCTTCTCTTCGGCCGCCTTCTCGTCCAGCTGCTTCTTCTTGTTGTCGATCTGACTTCCGAGGACGACGTCCCTGGCCCCGACCGTCCCTCGTTCGAGGGTCGTCACCGCCTCGTCCAGCTCCTCGACCGCCTTCTGAGCGGCCTTGCAGCCGCTTCCAGGTGTCACGGCGTCGACGAGCTTCTTCCGGAAGCTGCAGAGGTCCTCCTTCTTGTTGCGCGCATCCGCGAGCTCGGCCCGCTTTGCCTTCAGCGCCTCTTCCGCTTGGCGCTGGGCTTGCGCGGCAGCGCTCTCCAACTCCCTGAGCTGCTCCTCGAGAAGCGCCTTGTCAGCAGTCACCTGTGGCAGTCGCTTCTGATCCGCCACGGCGTCCCGGGTGGTCTTGAAGGCCTCGCTGAGCAGGAAGAGGAGGCCGAACAAGGTCAGCAAGGCCACGAACAGACCCAGCTTCCTCAGCACGAAGCCGAGAACAGCCGACATCAGACGCATGGGCGGAAACCTAGGCGCTCCGGCACCGCGGAACGGGTGAACCGGCGAAGCGCTTCCGCAGCCTCGCTGGGGGACGCGGTGAGGCACCGCACAATGCGGTCGTCTGGATGAGAGCTAGGCGCTTCTCCATCGAGCTGGCTGTTCTTGTCGACAGCCGCTGCGCACAGTGATCGCGCCCGTCCCGCGTCGCGCACGTCGGCTGACGGGTGCACGCGACCGGGAGCCGCGCTGCCCTTCCCTAAGCGGAGTTGCTGAAGACGAGCAGGGTGCTGGTGGCGGTGGCGACGGTCTTCCCGGAGGCGTCGCTGATGGAGCCCTCGGCGAAGGCGACCCTGCGGCCAGGCTTCACGACCGCCCCCTGAGCCAGGAGCGGTCCGCTCGTGCCGTGGACGGGGCGCAGGTAGCTCACCTTGATCTCGATCGAGGTGTAGCCGCTGCCGACCGGCAGCGTGGAGTGGACGGCACAGCCGACCACGGTGTCGAGCAGGGTGCAGACGAGGCCGCCGTGCACGACGCCGATGGGGTTGTACGCCGACTCGTCGAGCTCGCACGTGAACTCGACGCGACCGGGCTCGACGTCGTTGATGCCCATCTGGAACAGCTGGCTGATCGGCGGCGGCGGAAGGACCCCGTCGCGCACGGCCTGGAGGAGCTCGAGACCGCTCATCGACAGGCCGGCCGCAGCGACCTGCATCGGGTCGTACCAGGTGACGGTGCGGCTGCGCGCCTCACCCCAGGACGGGTCAGCCACGAGGACGCTCCTGGAGCGCTCGGCCCGCGTCGGTCAGGACCCGCTCGACCGGGGAATCCTCGAGCGAGCGTGCGCACGTGCGGCACGTCCAGGCGAGGTCGGCGCGATGGCCGTCGTGGTGCAGCTCGACGGGAGGTGCGTCCGCGACCCAGCGGTCTCCCCACTGCAGCAGCGCCTGCAGGACCGGCAGCAGGTCGCGGCCGCTCGTCGTGAGGTGGTAACCCGAGCGCGGCGGAGCGGTGCTGTAGGGGCGTCGTTCGAGGACCCCAAGGCCGACGAGGTCGTTCAGGCGCATCGTCAGCCGGTCCCGCGGGGCGCCGGTGCCGCGGGCGATGTCGGTGAAGCGGTGCGAGCCGAGCGCCACCTCCCGCACGACCAGCAGCGACCAGCGGTCGCCGACGACCTCGAGCGCCCCGGCGATCGAGCAGGGCCGGCCGGGCAGCTCGGCAAGGGAGGGAGTCACCGGAGAAGGTTTGCACATCAAACTCACTCGGTCTAGCGTCACCTCGGTTCGACTTCCGAACCGTCCCAGGAGGCTGCCGTGCCCGACGTCCCGAGCGACACGTCCTCCGCCGCGTCGGCGGCTCCGCCACGACCTGCGTACGCCGGTGCCGGTCTGCCGCCCTACGCGGCGCGCACGCTCCGGGTTGCCGCCGGCGCGACGCTGCTCGTCCTGGTCGCCTTCGTCACCCCGCTCGGGACCGGGGCGCGCACCGCCGCTTCGCTCGAGGCAGGACCTGCCGTCGTCCCGTGGCTGCTCAGCGCCATGTCGCTCGGTCTCGCGATGGCGCTGCTCCCGGCCGGTGCGCTGGCCGACGACGTCGGCCGCCGACGGACCCTGGTGGTCGGGCTCCTCGTGCTGGCCGCAGGCTCGCTCGCCTGCGCGGTGACGACCGATGACCTGCTGTTCGTGGCAGGCCGCGTCTGACCGGGCTCGGCGGGGGCGCCGTCCTCGCCTGCGCGCTGGGCGTGATCGCGCACGCCTTCCCGCCGGGGCCGCACCGGGGCCGCGCCACGGGGGTGTGGGGTGCGAGCGTCGGTGGCGGCATCGCGGTCGGAGGGCTCGTGACCGCGGTGATCGACCGGGGCGAGAGCTGGCGCGGCAGCTACCTCGTGCTCGCCGTGCTCGCGCTCCTGCTCGCCGTCGCGGCACGACGGCTGCTCGTCGAGTCACGCGCCGCCGTGCGGCGCCGGCCGGACGTCCTCGGCGCGCTGCTGCTGGGCATCGGCCTCGCCTGCCTGCTGGCGGCCCTGGTGGAGGGTCGCGGCGGCGCGAGCGCGACGGTTGCGGGGCTGCTCGGCGCAGCGTCCGTGCTCCTCGTCGGCTTCGTGGTCCAGGAGTCGCGGACCCTCGAACCGATGATCGACCTCGCGCTGTTCCGGTCCCGGCCCTTCCTCGCAGCGACGACGGGCGCACTGGCGAGCGGACTCGGCGCGACGTCCCTGGGTGCCCTTGCCCCCACCGTCGTGCAGGGCGGCTTGCAGGAGAGCCTGCTGACCGCGTCGCTGCTGGTCCTGCTGTTCGCGGGCAGCAGCGTCGTGGCATCGCTTCGGGTCAGCAGGCTGCCTGCGCACTGGACCAGCCGGCACCTGCTGATCGGCGGTCTGCTCGGGGTGGCGGCCGGGCAGCTGATGCAGGTGGGTCTGTCCGCCGACTCCTCGACGCTGCGGCTCGTGCCCGGCACCCTGGCCGTCGGCGTCTGCTTCGGCGTGCTCAACGCCACGGTCGGCCGTGAAGCCGTCGCCAGCGTCCCCCGGAGCGGGCGGCGATGGGCAGCGGTGCGAACAACACCGCCCGCTACGTCGGATCGGCCATCGGCATCAGCCTGGTGGCCGTCGTCCTGTCCGGCAGCGAACCCGCCGGCACCCCCGCCGGGATCCTGTCCGGCTGGAGCACCGCTGCGGTACTGACCGCCTCCCTGTCCCTCGCCGGCGCGCTCGTGATCACCGCACTGCGGCCCCGCAGGATCGCCTAGGGCCAGGCGGGGAGCACAACGCCTGCGGCGGCGCCCATCCTGCTGGCGGGCTCTGCGAGATCGTTCAGTCGGCGCGGCGCCAGGCGCGGACGCCCAGCACGACCAGCGCGAGCCCCAGCGCCATCGACACGACGGCCAGCCCGACGTGCACGAGCAGGTACGCCGTCGGGCCGTCGTCGAAGGCCCGCTCGTCCGTGGCGACGACCCGCACGAAGTTCGGCCAGACCAGCAGCGGCCACGCGCCGGCCAGCACGAGCAGGGCAGCAGCACGGCGGGAGAGCGTCACCGGCCCAGTGTCGGTCACCGGTCGGACGCCGTCGCGGCGGTAGCGTCCGCGAGGTGCGCACCCGCCTGCTCGCTGCCGTCCTCGTGGGCCTGGTGGCCGGCGCCGGGCCCGCCCTCGCCGGCACCGACGGGTCTGACCCGGTCGGCGGTGACCGCCTCGGCACGACCGGCACCGTCGTCGACGAGGACGCCCCCGACCTGCCGGACGGCCTGACCGGCCGCGAGCTGGCTGGTCGCCGACCTCGACAGCGGGAAGGTGCTGGCCGCCAAGGACCCGCACGGCCGCTTCGCCCCGGCGAGCACCCTCAAGACGCTCACCGCGGTCACCCTCATCCCGGTGCTCGAGCCCGACCTCAAGGTCGTGCCGACGTACGACGACATCGCGGTCGACGGCAGCAAGGTCGGGCTCGTGGAGCGCGTCGGCTACCCCGTGCACGAGCTGTTCAGCGCGATGATGATGGTCTCCGGCAACGACGCGGCCAACGTGCTCGCCTCGGCCGCCGGCGGCCAGCAGGCCACCGCCACGCTGATGAACGACAAGGCCCGCAGCCTGCACGCGCTGGACACCCACGCCGTGAACCCGCACGGCCTGGACGCCGACGGGCAGGTGAGCTCGTCGTACGACCTGGCGCTCATCGCCCGCGCCGGCATGGCCGACCCGGCGTTCGCGGCGTACGTCTCGGCGAAGAAGGGCAGCGTCAGCGCGCCCGGCTCGGCACGCCTCGAGATCTACACGAAGAACAAGCTGCTCAAGAACTACGAGGGCGCGCTCGGCATCAAGAACGGCTACACGACCCGCTCGCGCGCGAGCTTCGTCGGCGCGGCCGAGCGCGACGGGCGGCGGCTCGTGGTGACGCTCATGAAGGCCGACCCGAAGGTCTGGGCCGAGGCCGAGAAGCTGCTCGACTGGGGCTTCGCCGCCGCGGGTGACGCCGACCCGGTGGGCGAGCTCGTGGACGCCGAGCCGACCGCTGCCGAGAAGGCCGTGCAGGTCGCCGATCAGGCGTTCGGCACGGCCAGCGACCGCGCGGACGGCAGCACGGACGGCACCGGCGTCGGCACCACGCTGGCCGGCATGGGGCTGGCGGCCGCCGCGCTGCTGGCGGTCCGGCACCGGCCCGGTCCGCGGCCGCCGGCGCGGGCACCTGCACGTCGCCCGGTGCCGGCGCAGCGGCCGGTCCCGCAGCGGGTCCCGGCGCGCCGGTAGTCCCGCGCGGGCGCTAGCTGTAGTTCCCAGTGACGTTGTTCAGGCGGCGAGGACGCTGATGGGCGGCTTGTGGCCGAGGCTGCCGTGCAGTCGCGTGTGGTTGTAGTGCTGCAGCCATCGTGGCAGTTGGCGGGCGCGGGCGGTGCTGGTGGGGTAGCTCTGGCCGTAGGCCCACTCGCGGAGCAAGGTCTGGATGAACCGTTCCGCCTTGCCGTTGGTGCGTGGCCGGTAGGGCCTGGTCTTGATGTGGACCAGGCCGCGCTGGGTGCAGTGCTGGGCCCACAGGTCTGAGACGTAGGCCGAGCCGTTGTCGGTCAGCAGCTCCTTGACGACGACGCCGTGCGCGGCGAACCAGGCGATCGCGCGTTCGAGGAAGCCGACGGTGACCTTGGCGGTCTGGTTGGGCAGGACCTCGACGTAGGCCAGCCGGCTGGTGTCGTCGACCGCGACGTGGACGGCCTCCCATCCGGCCCCGCGGGTGCGGCGTCCGGCGCCGTGGCCCAGGGCTCGCTTGCCGGGCTTGCTGAACCGGCCAAGGACTTTGATGTCCAGGTGGATCAGCTCGCCGGGATGGCGGCGGCAGTACCGGTTCGGTGGCTCGAGCGGTTCGAGCTTGCTGAGCCGGTTCAGGCCCAGCCGCTTCAAGACTGCGCAGACCGTCGAGACGGCCATCTTCAGCAGCGCCGCGATCACCGAGCTGGTCTTGCGCAGCCGCCGCAACCGCTCGATCACCGCCACGACCTTGCGCGGTGTGCGGGTCGGGCTGGAGTGCGGCTGAGAGGACCGGTCGGTCATCGGCTCGTGCGCGTCATAGCGCGCGAGCCAGCGGTAGGCCGTGCGCTCGGAGACGTTCGCGGCGAAGGCTGCGTCAGCGACGGTCCAGCCCTCCAGTCGGATCCGTTCGCAGAGCAGTTGCCGGCCAAGCGGGGACAGTCGGGCGTTAGCGTGCAGGGACATCGGGCTCCTTGCGGTGAGGCGACTAGACACCTCCAATCCTCAAGGAGCCCGATGCTCAAAGCCCTGACGAACCTCCGTGGGAACTACAGCTAGCGCCGCAGCACCAGGTCGCGCACGGTCCGGACGACGTGCAGCAGCACCGCCATCGCCGCCATCCCGAGCGCGCCGGCGGTGAACTGCGCCGCCTGCCGCACGACCAGCTCCGCCTTGCCCTGCGCCGGCGCCTGCGCGGTCGCGGGACGCTCCAGCGTCGCCACCCCGCCGCCGTCCTCGATCACCTCCACCCGCCGGCCGCCCCGGTCCGCCGGCTCCGGCGCGGAGGTCGAGCCACGCCCCTCCGGCTCGTCCTGCGGCGGCGTGCGGCCCTGCACGGCGGCGCCGAGCGGGCTCGGCGCGCCGTCCTCCTGCAGCGTCGGCGGGTCGTCCGGGTCGCTGTCGGCGAACTCCGTCGGGATGCCGGCCTTCCGCGCGGCCTCGGCGTTGGCGGTGCCGCTCGGCTCGATGTCGCTGTCGTACGGCGCGGTCACGGTCCAGGCAGCGCAGACGAGCAGCATGCGACTGACGATGTTGATCCAGATCAGCAGGCCGACGACCACGGCGAACGAGCCGTACAGCGGGTTCTCGGTGGTGCGCTCGATGTAGAGGGCGCCGACGCGCTTGAGCACCTCGAACAGCACCGCGGCCAGCAGCGCGCCCTTGATGACGCGGCGGAACGGCGACTGCACCTTGGGCAGCCGCCAGAACAGGAACAGGAACAGCGCGGTGCTGGTGAGCAGGCCGAGCGCGACGCCCAGCACCTTGGCCGTCGCCGTGGCGATGAAGCCCTTGTCGAAGCCGACCTGGTCGAGCGCGAAGTCGGTGAAGGCGCCGGTCGCCGCCGAGATCGCGACGGAGGCGAGCACCGTGACGCCGAGGCCGGCGAGGATGACGACGTCCTTGGCCTTCTTGACCAGGAAGTTGCCCTCCTTGACGTTGTGGTGCCAGACCGCGCGGATCGCCTCGCGCAGGGCGTCGACCCAGCCCAGGCCCGAGTAGAGCAGGCCGACCAGGCCGATCGCGCCGGTCGCGCCGGCCTTCGGTTGTCGGTGAGGATCTCCTTGAGCTGCAGCTGGTCGGCGAGCCCAGGGGCGTAGGCGTTGACCTCGCGCACGACCGTTCCCACGGCGTCGTCGCCGAGCGCGTACGACAGGATCGACGTCGCGAGCGCCAGGATCGGGAAGAAGCACAGGAAGCCGAAGAACGTGACCGCGGCGGCCTGCCGGTCGCCGGCGTCGGCCTGAGTAGCGGCCGAAGGCGCGGACGAGGTGGTCGAGGGCGGGTCGCTTCTCGCGCGCAGCGGCGAGGGCCGCCTTGGGGCTGGGCATGACGCGCCCCTACCCGGCTGCGCGCGTGATCAACGCGCCGGCGGCTCGGCAGGACCGGGCAGGCCGCCGCCGCCGAAGGGGAAGTCGCGCTGCGGCCGCCAGACGCCGTCGCGGTCCTGCTCGAACAGCGTGAAGCCCCACACGTCGAACACCGCCTCGTAGTCCGTCAGCGCTCGTGAACGCGCGGTCCAGCGCCTGCTCGCGGCAGGTCGTGCGCGACGGTGACGTGCGGGTGGTACGGGAAGCTCAGCTCGCGGCTGAGCGGGCCGGAGCGGACCTTGCTCTCGACCCGCTCGCAGTCGGCGATCCCCTCGACCAGCGGGACGAAGACGACCGGCGACACCGGGCGGAAGCTGGCCGTGCCGCGCAGGTGCATCCGGAAGCCGCGCTCGGAGGCGGCGACCTGCCGCAGGTGCTCCTCGACCTCCTCGAGCGCGCTGTCCTGGAGGCTGGTCGGCGGGAGCAGCGTGACGTGCGGCGGGATCCCCGAGGCGTTCGGGTCGCCGAGCCGCTCCCGCCAGCCCTGCAGCTCGCTGGTGTGGGGCTCCGGCAGCCCGAAGGCGACTCCGAAGTCGCGCCGCGCCATCAGGCCGGCGCCAGCAGTCCGACGCGCTCGCGCACCGCCGCCATCGTCTCGCGCGCGACCGCGCCGGCGCGCGCGGCGCCGTCGGCCAGCACCCGGTCCAGCTCGGCCGGGTCGGCGACCAGCGCGGCGTACCGCTCGCGCACCGGTGCGAACAGCTCGACCACGGCCTCGGCGACGTCTGCCTTGAAGTCGCCGTACCCCTTGCCCTCGTACGCCGCCTCGAGCTCGGGGACGGGCGGCCGGTGCAGACGGACAGGATCGTCAGCAGGTTGGTGATGCCGGGCTTGCCGTCGCCGGCGCGCACCTCGCGTCCGGTGTCGGTGACCGCGCTCTTGACCTTCTTGGTGATGGCCTTGGGGTCGTCGAGCACCCACACCGTGCCGGTGCCCGCCGATGCTCTTGCTCATCTTGCGGGCCGGGTCCTGCAGGTCCTTGATGCGCTCGCCCGGCTTGCCGGCGTAGGCCCCGGGCAGGGTGAAGGTGTCGCCGTAGCGGGTGTTGAAGCGCTGCGCGAGGTCGCGGGTCAGCTCGAGGTGCTGGCGCTGGTCCTCGCCGATCGGCACGGCGTCCGCCTGGTACATGAGGATGTCGGCGGCCTGCAGGACCGGGTAGGTGAACAGCCCGACCGAGCCGCCGCCCTTCTCCTTGAACTGCGTCATCCGGCTGGCCTCGCCGAAGCCGGTCAGGCAGCCGAGGACCCACCCCAGCTCGGCGTGCTCGGGCACGTGGCTCTGCGCGAAGACCGTGCTCCTGACCGGGTCCACGCCGAGCGCGAGCAGCTGCGCGACGGCGTTGCGGGTGCGCGCGCGCAGCTGCGCCGGCTCAGGGGACTCGGTGAGGGCGTGCAGGTCGGCGAGGAAGAAGTAGCACTCGCTCTCGTCCTGCATGGCCGCCCAGTGCCGCACGGCGCCGACGTAGTTGCCGAGCTGGAAGCTGTCGCCGGTCGGCCGGATCCCGGACAGCACGCGGGGCCTGGAGGAGCGGGGCGCGGACATGACCTGCATCCTGTCACCGTGTGGGACGTCGCGGTCGTGGGGGCGGGGCCGGCCGGGGCGGCCGCCGCGCTGGCTGCGCTGCGCCGCCGGCCGGACGCGCGGGTGCTGCTGCTGGACCGGCACGACTTCCCGCGTGACAAGGCCTGCGGCGACGGCATCGCCCCGCACGCGCTCGACGAGCTGGCCCGCCTCGGCGTCGCGGACGTGCTCGCCGACCGGGTGCCGATCGCGCACCTGCGCCTGACCGCGCCGGACGGGACGGTCGCCGCGCGCCGGGTGCCGCGCCCCAACCACGTGGTCCCCCGCGAGCTGTTCGACGCCCGGCTGGTGGAGGCGGCGGTACGGGCGGGCGCGGTGCTGGAGCGCCGCACGGTGCGCCGGCTCGAGCAGCGCCCGGACCGGGTGGTGCTGGACGGCGAGGTCGAGGCGCGGGTCGTCGTGGGGGCGGACGGCGCGAACGGCGTGGTCCGGCGCCGGCTCGGCCTCGGCCGGCAGCCTGCGGAGGCGACGGCCGTCGCGGTGCGGGGGTACGCCCCGGCGCCGCCCGGCGAGCCGGCGCAGGTCATCGTGCTGTCGCCGCGGGACTGGCCCGCCTACGCGTGGTCCTTCGCGGCAGGGGACGGCAGCGCGAACGTCGGCTTCGGGATGCTGCTGCCCGCCCTGCGGGCCAAGCCCCGCGGCGGCCGCGAGGAGCTGCACGAGGGCCTCGCCGAGCTGCTGCCCGGCGTGCAGGCGGAGCGGCTGGTCAGCCACCACCTGCCGCTGTCCTCGGCGCGGCCGCACCAGCCGCGCGGCCGGGTGCTGCTGGCCGGCGACGCGATGTCGCTCATCAACCCGCTGACCGGCGAGGGCATCTTCTACGCGCTGCTGTCCGGGCGACTGGCCGGCGCCGCGGTGTTCGACGGCGACCCGGGTGCGTCGTACGGCGAAGCGCTGAGCACCGAGCTCGGCCGGCACCTGCGGCACACCACGCTGCTCGCCCGCGCGACCCAGCGGGCCGGCGTGGTGGACGCCGGCGTCGGGGCGACCGCCCGCTCGGCGCGCGCGTTCGACGCCCTCGTGGAGCTCGGCCTCGGGCGCGGGCTCATCACCGCGCCGCTGGTGACCGGACTGGCGCGCGAGCTGGTGCGGCGGGTCGCTAGAGCGTCGTGACGAGCAGCTCGTGCTCCTTGGCGGCGAGCTTCTCGACCATGCCGGCGATGAAGCCCTCCGCCTTGCCGCCGACGATCGGGACGCTGACCTTCACGTCGCCCTCGATCGTGTAGCGGCTGCCGGTCGGCGTCGGCTCGAGGCGCATGTCGCCGCCGAGCCGCGCGGGCGCCCCGGGGATGTCGGCCTTCCAGGTGCCGCGGCGGGTGCCGTCGCCGGCGGCCGGCGCCCAGGTGAAGGTCTCCACGACCCGGCCGTCCTTGGGCAGGAAGCGCTCCAGGAAGCCCGGCACCCCGCCAGGCAGCTCGCGCGAGACCGACAGCAGCACGCTGCCGTCCTCGCGCTGCACGTGCTGCTTGACCAGGGAGCCGTCGCCGAAGCGCTCCGCCTTGGTGGCCACCCACTCCCGGGAGGTCAGCGTGGCGAAGACGTCGTCGACGCTCCCGCTGCTCTCGAAGACGCTCCGGACCGCCTTGCTCACGACGACGACCCTTCCAGCTCCGGCTGCACCAGCGGCGTGACGCGCACCCGCGCGATCCGCCGCCCGTCCAGCTCGCTCACCTCGAGGCGGTGCCCGTCGACCTCGACCGCCTCGCCCATGCGGGGGACGTGCCCCAGGCAGGCCATGACGTACCCCGCGAGCGTCTCGTACGGACCCTCGGGGAGGGAGACGCCGGTGACGGTGCGGACCTCGTCGAGGTTGAGCAGGCCGTCGGCCTCGACGTCGCCGCCGCGGAAGCGCAGCGGGTCGTCCTCGCCCACGTCGTACTCGTCGCGGATGTCGCCGATGACCTCCTCGATGAGGTCCTCCAGCGTGACGATGCCCGCGGTGCCGCCGTACTCGTCGACGACGATCGCCATGTGGTGGCCCTCGCGGCGCATCTCGCTCATGGCCGGCAGCACGCGCTTGCTGCCCGGCAGCATCTTCACCTCGCGGGCGACGTCGGCGACGCGCATGCCACGCGCCTTGGCCGCAGGCACCATCAGGTCGCGCACGTGCAGGAAGCCGATGACGTCGTCCTGCGAGGAGCCGGCGACCGGGTAGCGGGAGTGCGGCTGCTCGGCGGTCTCCTTGATGGCGCGGCTGAGCGTCATGCTCGCGTCGAGGAAGGCCACCTCGGTGCGCGGCAGCATCACCTCGCGCAGCTGCCGCTCGCCGGCGGCGAAGACGTCGTCGATGAGCTTGCGCTCGTCCTTCGTGAGCGACTCGTGCGCGGCGACCATCCCGCGCAGCTCCTCCTCGGTGATGGCCTCGCCCCTGCTGTGCGGATCACCGCCGAGCATCCGCACCACGAGGTCGGTGCTCTTGGAGAGCAGCCAGATGACCGGGCGTGAGAGCGAGGCGATCCGGTCGAGCGCGGGCGCGAACGCCAACGAGATGCCCTCGGCCCGCTGCAGCGCCAGGCGCTTGGGGGCGAGCTCGCTGAACACCAGCGAGAAGTACGAGATGACGAGCGTGACGAGCACCAGCCCGGTGGTGTCGGACGCACCGGCGGACAGCCCCGCGCCCTCGAGCGCGTCGCTCACCGGCACGGCGAGCCGGGCGGCGCCGAAGGCCGCCGACAGGAAGCCGGCCAGCGTGACGCCGACCTGCACCGCGGCCAGGAAGCGGTTCGGCTCGGCGACCAGGTGCGCCACCCGCACGCCGCGCTTGCCCTTGTCGGCGAGGGCGCGGGTCTGGCCCTCGCGCAGGCTGACCAGCGCCAGCTCGGTGGCGGCGAACACGCCGCCGATCAGGATGAAGACGGCGACCAGGACGATGTCCAGCCACGGGGTGCTGCTCACGGCGTGCACCTGCCCCTCGAGGAGGCGGGGCACGCCGGTCGAGAAGGTGGCTCCACGCCGCCCAGCCTAGAGCGCGCCCCTGTCGGGCCGGGGCGACCAGGCGGACGGCGAGCAGCGCGGTGAGCGCCGTGGCGACCAGCAAGGGCGGCACGGTGCCGTACGCGGCGGCCGCCGACGTGACCACGAACGGCGCCGCGAAGCCGAGGTAGGCGGTCGTGTAGAAGACGCCGGTCAGCGCGCCGCGCCGGGCCGCGGGGGCGAGCCGACCGGTGAGCGCGAGGCCGGCGGCGAGCGACCAGCCGCTGCCGGCGCCGAGCAGCAGGCCGGCCGGGACCAGCAGCAGGCCCGCGTCCGTGGCAGCGGTCAGGGCGGTCAGGCCGAAGCCGGCGGTGCCGCAGACGGCGGCTGCCACGGCGGTCCACGCCCCCAGCCGGCGCTGCAGCGGCGCGACGACGGCCCCGGCGCCGAGGGTCAGCCCGGCGAGCACGCCCGTGGCCACCAGGCCGCTGCCGGGCAGCGCGACGAGCAGCGGCACGCCGGCGATGATCGTGGCGGGGAAGGCGTAGACGCAGGTCGCCACCGGACCGAGCGCCGTGACGCCGAGCACCCGGTCCCCCCTGCGCAGCAGGGGTTCCCGCGCCGGGTCGCCGACCTGCCGACGGCGCCGGGGCGCGGTCTCGGCGACGCCGAGCACGGCCGTCACGCCCACCGCCACGAGGGCGGCGTGCACGACGTACGGCAGCACGAGCGGCCCGGGCAGACCGGCGGCGAGCAGGCTGGACACCAGCGGGCCCAACGAGAAGCCGCCCGCCAGCGCGATCGTCGCGCGACGCCCGGCCGCCGCCTCGGAGCCGTCCGCCGCGGACAGCTCGGCCAGCCAGGCGCTGCCCGCGGTGAAGACCGCGCCGCTGACCAGCCCCTGCAGGAAGCGCGCACCGAGCAGCAGCGCGAAGCTGTCCTGCGCGCCGGCGAACAGCAGCGACGCGACACCGGCCAGCACGGCGAAGGGCAGCACCAGCACGCGGCGGCCGTACCGGTCGGACAGCGGCCCGGCACCGAGCAGCGACGGCGCGAGACCGGCGGCGTAGACGCCGAAGACGACCGTGGTGGCCGGACCCGACAGGTCGAGCCGGTCCTTGTAGAGCAGCAGCAGGGGCGTGCTGACGTTCGTCCCGGCGGCGACCGCGAACAGCACGAAGGCCGCGCGCCGCCAGGAGGCAGAGCGCGGCCGTCGCACAGGAAGAGCTAGAACTCCGCGAGGGCGGCGTTGAACGTCGCGCTCGGCCGCATGACCGCATCGGTCTTGGCCTTGTCGACGTAGTAGTAGCCGCCGATGTCCGCGGGCTTGCCCTGCACCGCGAGCAGCTCGTCGTTGATCTTCTGCTCGTCGCGGGCGAGCCGCTCCGCGAGGTCGGTGAACAGCGCGGCCGCGTCGGCGTCCTCGGTCTGCTGCGCGAGCGCCTGCGCCCAGTACAGCGCGAGGTAGAAGTGGCTGCCCCGGTTGTCGATCTGGCCGACCTTGCGCGCCGGCGAGCGGTTCTCCTCGAGCACCCGGCCGGTCGCCTGGTCGAGCGTCTTGCCGAGCAGCGCCGCCCGGGCGTTGTCGGTCTTCTCGCCGAGGAACTCGAAGGAGACCGCCAGCGCGAGGAACTCACCGAGCGAGTCCCAGCGCAGGTAGTCCTCCTTCACCAGCTGCTGGACGTGCTTGGGCGCAGAGCCGCCGGCGCCGGTCTCGAACAGCCCGCCGCCGTTCATGAGCGGCACGATGCTGAGCATCTTGGCGCTGGTGCCGAGCTCGAGGATCGGGAACAGGTCGGTGAGGTAGTCGCGCAGGACGTTGCCGGTGACCGAGATGGTGTCCTGGCCGTTCCGGGCGCGCTGCAGGGTGAAGCGGGTCGCGGCGCCGACGTCCATGACCTCGATCTGCAGGCCGTCGACGTCCTCCTCGGCGAGGTAGGTGCGCACCTTCTTCAGCACCTCGGCGTCGTGGGCACGGGTCTCGTCCAGCCAGAACACGGCCGGCACGCCGGTGGCGCGGGCGCGCCGCACGGCCAGCTGCACCCAGTCCTTCACGGGCGCGTCCTTGGTCTGGCAGGCGCGGAAGACGTCACCGGCCTCGACGTCCTGCGTGAGCAGCACGGTGCCGGCCTCGTCGACGACCTGCACGGAGCCCGCGGCAGGGATCTCGAAGGTCTTGTCGTGGCTGCCGTACTCCTCGGCCTTCTGCGCCATGAGGCCGACGTTCGGCGTGGTCCCCATCGTGGTCGGGTCGAAGGCGCCGTGCTCCTTGCAGTCCTTCACCGTCTCCTCGTAGAGGGCGGCGTACGAGGAGTCCGGGATGACGTACTTGGTGTCCTGGAGCTGGTCGTCCTTGTTCCACATCTGGCCGCTGCTGCGGATGGCCGCCGGCATCGACGCGTCGATGATGACGTCGCTCGGAACGTGCAGGTTGGTGATGCCGCGGCTCGAGTCGACCTGCGCCAGCGCGGGGCCGCTCTCGTACGTCGCCGTGATGGCGGCGACGATCTCGTCCTTCTTCGGGCTCTTCTCGAGGTCCGACAGCACGCCGCCGAGGCCCTGGTTCGGGTCGGCGCCGACGGAGGCGAGCTCGTCGCCGTACTGCTCCCAGACATCGGCGAAGTAGGCCTTCACGACGTGGCCGAAGATGATCGGGTCGCTGACCTTCATCATCGTGGCCTTGAGGTGCACGGAGAACAGCACGCCCTGCTCGCGGGCGTCGGCGACCTCGCGGGCCAGGAACTCCTGCAGCGCGGCCTTGCGCATCACGGCGGCGTCGACGATCTCGCCGGCCTGCGCCGGAAAGGACTTCAGGTCGGTCGTGCCGCTGTCCGTGACGTGCTGGATGGTCAGCGTCGTCGGCGCCTCGATCGTCACCGACTTCTCGCTGTGCCGGAAGTCGCCGTCGCTCATGGTGGCGACGTGCGACCTCGTGTCGCTGCTCCAGGCGCCCATGGAGTGCGGGTGCTTCTGCGCGTAGCTCTTCACCGAGGCCGGCGCACGACGGTCGGAGTTGCCCTCGCGCAGCACCGGGTTGACGGCGCTGCCCTTGACCGCGTCGTACGCCGTCCGGGCCCTCTTCTCGTCCTCGCTCCTGGGGTCCTCCGGGTAGTCGGGGACCGCGAAGCCGGCGTCCTGGAGCTCCTTGACGGCCGCCTTGAGCTGCGGGATCGAGGCGCTGACGTTCGGCAGCTTGATGATGTTCGCGTCCGGCGTCTTGGCCAGCTCGCCGAGCTCCGACAGCGCGTCCGGCGCGAGGTCGAACGCCGCGAGGATGCGTGCGGCCAGGGAGATGTCGCGCGTCTCGACGTCGACGCCCGCCTTCCCGGCGTAGGCCTGCAGAACCGGCAGCAGCGAGTGCGTGGCGAGGGCGGGCGCCTCGTCGGTGTACGTGTAGATGATCTTCATCTAGATGAGGCCCAGCTCGCGGACGGCGTCGCGCTCCTCGGCGAGCTCGGCGACCGACGCGTCGATCTTCTGGCGCGAGAACTCGTCGATCGCCAGGCCCTGCACGATCTTCCACTCGCCGCCCTCGCTGGTGCAGGGGAAGGAGGAGATGAGGCCCTCGGGCACGCCGTAGCTGCCGTCGCTCATGATCGCGCTGGAGGTCCAGTCGTCGGACGGCGTGCCGTTGACCCAGCTGAAGACGTGGTCGATCGCGGCGTTCGCGGCCGACGCCGCCGAGCTGCTGCCGCGGGCCTCGATGATGGCCGCGCCGCGCTTGGCGACGGTCGGGATGAAGGTGCTCTCCAGCCAGCTGCGGTCGCCCACGACCTCCTCGGCCGGCTTGCCGCCGATCGTGGCCTTGCTCCAGTCCGGGTACTGCGTCGCCGAGTGGTTGCCCCAGATGGTCAGGTGGCGGATGTCGTTGACGGTGCTGCCGGTCTTCTTGGCCAGCTGCGAGAGCGCGCGGTTGTGGTCCAGGCGGGTCATCGCGGTGAAGCGGCTGCCGGGGATGTCCGGCGCGTGCGACGCGGCGATGAGGGCGTTGGTGTTGGCCGGGTTGCCGACCACGAGGACGCGGATGTCGCTGGCCGCGCCGGCGTTCAGCGCCTCGCCCTGCGGCTTGAAGATGCCGCCGTTGGCCGAGAGGAGGTCGCCGCGCTCCATGCCCGCGGTGCGCGGACGGGCGCCGACGAGCAGCGCGACGTTGGTGCCGTCGAAGGCCGCCTTGGCGTCGGCCGTGATGTCGATGCCCTCGAGCAGCGGGAACGCGCAGTCGTCCAGCTCCATCGCCGTGCCCTCGGCGGCCTTGAGCGCGGGCTCGATCTCGAGCAGGCGCAGGCGGACGGGGACGTCCGGGCCGAGCAGGCCGCCGGCCGCGATGCGGAACAGCAGCGCGTAGCCGATCTGGCCGGCAGCACCGGTGACGGTGACGTTGACGGGACTGGGCATCGGGGGAGCTCCGCTTCTTCGGGGACGCTTGCTCTGCCGCGCCAGGCTACGAGGTCGGCGAGGGCGAAGGAGCGCCGGGGGCGGGGCTGCCCTGCTGCTCCTGCTCGTGCTCGACGCGCACCGCGTCGGCCTCCACGGCCAGCCGCGCCAGCACGTCGCGGTCCAGCCGCTGGGGCAGCTGCGCGGCGAACGTCCACGTCATGGACCCCGCCGGCGGCAGGCTGCGCACCTCGAAGCGCACGATCGGGTCGCGCTCCAGCACCCGGTCCGGGATCGGCGTGAAGTCCAGGTCGTCGACGTCCGCCGCGATGCTCTTCGGGACGACCTCGTCGACCTGCGCGCTGACCACCTGCAGCGTCGGGTTGCGCACCACCGTCGTGCCCTGCAGGACCCGCCCGCCCTGCTGCAGGAGCCACGTCCGCTCCACGACCAGCCCGTCCGGGCCGGGTGATCGCCGGCAGGACGTACGGACCGGCCGGCACGGCGACGGTCGGGTCCTGCGCCGGTGCGGGGTCGTCGCCGCCCGCGAGGAGGCGGCCGCCGGCGACACCGGTCGCGAGGACCGCGACGGCGGCAGCGGCGAGGAGCGCGGGCCGCCGGAGGGACGGGAGGGGCGGCTCGGGCGGGGCCGGTGCGGGTCCGACATCGGGTTCGACGGCATGCGCAGGCACGGCCGCCCCTGCCCCCTGGGCGCTCCGCGGCTCCCGCCGACGCGCTCGCCCCGGAACCACGGCCGGTGCCTGCAGGGCGCGGAGCAGCTCGCGCGCCTGCGCCGCGGTCGGCCGCGCCGCCGGGTCCGCCGCCACCAGCGGCTCCGCGCCGGTCGGCAGCCCGCCGGCCAGCTCGGCCAGCAGCAGCCCCGCGTCGCGCACGTCGTCGGCCGGGTCCGGCGGCACGGCGGACAGCAGCGCGGCCAGGCCCCAGCCGGTGAGCCGGACGACCGGGCGCAGCGGCACGGAGGCGTCGAGCAGCACGTCCTGCACCGTCAGCGCGCCGTGGGCGAGCCCCAGCGCGTGCAGGTCGGCCAGCGCATCGAGCACGTCCCCGACGACGCGCAGCGGATCGGCTCCGGCCGGCGCCTCGCCGGGCACGTCGTCGCGCACCAGCCCCAGCGGGCCGTCCAGCACCTGGCGGACCCGGACGAGGTGCCGTCCGTCGGCCCGGCGCAGCGGCTCCGAGGCCGCGGCCAGCCGCGCCGCCACCGCGGGGTCGTCGGTCCGCAGCAGCTCCACCCGGACGGCTGCGCCGTCGTAGCCGCGGGTGCCCCGGACGACCTCGGCGTACGGCGTGGTCGTGCTGGTGCCCTCGAGGGCGAAGCCGGGCAGCTCCACGTCAGGGGCGCGGGATCGTGTTCGCGAGGACGACGACGGCGAAGCCGAGCCCGAGCAGCAGCGCGGCGTCCAGGCCGCGGGTGCGGACGGCAAGCCAGCCGGCGGCGCGCACGGGGAGCGCGAGGCGCAGGCCGGCGCCGAGCAGCAGCGACAGCCCGACGGCGAAGGCGCCGAGCTGCCAGTCGACGAGCGCGGCGAGCAGCAGCCCGGCGACGGCCAGCGCGAGCACGGACAGGGCCGGGAGCTGGTGGCCGGGAGGTGCCCCGGGTTCGTCCGGCACGGCGCGCTCCGTCCTCCCGTCGGCCTGTCGTCGCAGCGTAGTGGGGGTGCGGGCTCCGGTTGCGCGACCTCGTGCCCGGGTGTACCGGTCGGGCGCCGCGGGTACCACCAGGGAGCCGGACGCGCGAGTCCGGCTCGCCCTCGAGCACCGGAGGAACCGCACCGTGCAGACGCCCCACCTCCGGCTCGAGGAGAGCGGCGAGACCTTCGCGCTCACCGGCGAGGTGACGACGGTGGGCCGCGGCCGGGGTGTCGACATCGTGCTCGACGACCCCAGCGTCTCGCGGCTGCACGCCGAGCTGGTCCGCCGTGGCGAGCACGTCTACGTGAGCGACCTCGGGCTCTCGACGAACGGCACCCGGGTCAACGGGCGGCCGGTCGGCCAGCGGGTCCTCAGCGACGGCGACGTGCTGTCCTTCGGCGCCTGCCGCACGCGCGTCACCGGCATCTCCGCCGACCTCTCCGACGACACCGTCGAGCTGCGCCGCATGAGCGCGCCCGACCTCACCCGCCGCGAGTGCGAGGTGCTCACGTCGCTGTGCCGCCCGGCGCTGCAGCAGGACGCGTTCGTCGCGCCGGCCACGGCCAAGGACATCGCCGACGAGCTGGTCGTCACCGAGGCCGCCGTCAAGCAGCACCTGCTGCGGCTCTACGTGAAGTTCCGGATCCCCGAGGGCGTCAACCGCCGGGCCCGCCTGGCCAACGAGGTCATCAGCTCGGGCGTCGTGCGCCCGCTGCCCGCGGACGTCGAGGAGTCGATCCGCCGCGCCGGCTAGACGCAGCCCGGCCCGTCGCTCCGCAGCCTCCACGCAGTTCTTGAAGAGCATCGCGACGGTCGTCGGGCCGACGCCGCCGACGCGCGGCGTCATCGCACCGGCCACCTCGTTGCAGGCCTCGTCCACGTCGGGCAGCAGCTTCTTGCCCTCGTAGCGGACGCCGCCGCCGATGACGGTCGCGCCGGGGGTGATGTGCTCCGGCTGCAGGATGTACGGGACGCCCACCGCGGCGATCACGACTGACGCGCGGCGGGTGTACTCCGGCCAGTCCTGGACCCCGGTGTGCACCACGGTGACGGCTGCGTTGGCCGTGTCGCGCTTCTGCGAGAGCAGCAGCGCGAGCGGGCGGCCCAGGGTGGTGCCGCGGCCGAGGATGCAGACCTCTTGACCGGCAACGTGGATCTCGTAGTGCGCGAGCAGCGCCTCGATGCCGGCCGGGGTGCACGGGACCGGCCCCGCCATCGACAGCGCGAGCCGGCCCATGTTCACCGGGTGCAGGCCGTCGACGTCCTTGTCCGGGTCCATCTCGAGCAGCGCGGCCTCGAAGTCGACCTGCTTGGGCGTCGGGTGCTGCACGAGCATCGCGTCGCAGGTCGGATCGTCGTTGAGGCGCCGGATCGCGGCCACGACGTCCGCCGTGGTGGCGTCGTCGCCGAGCCGCTCGTGCGGGCTGGTGAAGCCGAGCTCCTCCGCCTTGCGCATCTTCATGCCGACGTAGCCCGAGGAGGCGCTGTCGCTCCCGACGAGAACGGTCCCGAGGCCGGGGCGGTGCCCGGCGGCGACGAGCCGCTCGATGCGGGGCGCGAGGTCGGCGAAGACCGCCTCCGCGACGGGGGCTCCGGGCAGCATCCTGGCGGTCACGCTGTCACCCTAGGACCCGTGAGCACTCCCTGGCGCAGTCCCTTTCCGGCGGGCTTCTTCGACCGCCAGGACGACCGCGACGACGCCGACTTCTACGCGGCGCCGCGCTTCGTCACCCACCTCGACGACGCGGCGATCGGCGGGGTGCGGGCGCTCTACGCCGAGCTCGGCGTCGAGGGCGACGTGCTCGACCTGATGTCGTCGTGGGTGAGCCACCTCCCCCGGCCGCCGCGGTCGCTGACCGTGCTCGGCATGAACGCCGCCGAGCTGGCGGCGAACCCGCTGGCGACCGACGTCGTGCTGCAGGACCTGAACCGCGACCCGCGCCTGCCGTTCGCCGACGCCAGCTTCGACGCCGTCCTGAACTGCGTGTCCGTGGACTACCTCGTGCGCCCCGTCGAGGTGTACGCCGAGGTCGCCCGGGTGCTGCGACCCGGCGGCGTGAGCGTCTGCACGTTCAGCAACCGCTGCTTCCCGAGCAAGGCGGTCCGGGGGTGGCTCGGCACTGACGACGCGACGCACTGCGCGATCGTCGCGGAGTACCACCGGCAGGCCGGCGGCTTCGAGGAGCCGGTCGCCGAGCAGCGGCTGGGCGGAAGCAGCAGCGACCCGCTGTGGGCGGTCTGGGCGCGCCGCACCGCCGCACCGCCGTGATCCACAGAAGGATCGACGGCCTCAGCGACTGTCGCGGGGCCTGACGCCGTCGAACCTTCTGTGGATCACCAGGAGTCCGGGGGGTCAGCCGTCCACCACCGCGCCGCGGGCCTGCGCCAGCAGCACGGCCTGCGCCAGGTCGATCCGCACGTCCTGCCAGTCGACGCCGTCGACGTCGCACCCGTCGAGCCGCGCTCCGCGCAGGTCGGCGCCTCGCAGGCGCACGCCCCGCAGCCGCGCCCGGGACAGGTCCGCGGCCGTGAGGTCGCAGCCGGCCAGGTCGGCGTCGGTGAGGTCCGCCTCCGCGAGCACCACCCCCGGCAGGCCCACACCGCGCAGGTCGGCCGCGCGCAGCGACACGTACGAGAAGTCGCCGCCCTCCACGGTCAGCGGCCGCAGGTGGGCGCGCACGAACGTGGAGCCGGTCAGCTTGCAGCCGCGCAGCACCGACCCGAACAGCCGTACCCGCTCCATCCGGCAGCCGAGGAACGCGCAGGTGTCGAGCACCGCGCTCGTCAGCTCCGCGCCGGACAGGTCGCAGTCCTCGAACACGACCCGCGTGAGCACCGACTCGGAGAGGTCGGCGCCGACCAGCCGCTCGCCGGTGAAGCTCTGCCCGGTGACCGTCTCCCGCGAGAGGTCCAGCACGTCAGCCGAGCTCGGCCAGCCGGGGCACCAGCTCGGCGCAGGCGCGGGCGGTCCACGCCGCGGGCTCGGGGCCCGGGGGGCCCACCCACACCTGCTCGACCCCGAGGTCGGCGTAGGCGGCGGCGGTCGACAGGAAGGCGTCGAGGTCGGCGAGCGGGTCGGCGCCGCTGATGACGGTGCGCTGCACCTGCGCCGGGTCGCGGCCGACGTCCGCGCAGTGCTGGTCCAGCACGGCGAGCTTGTGCGCCACCTCCTCGGGACCGGTGCCGAACAGGTTGCAGGCGTCGGCGTACTGCGCGACGAGCCGCAGCGTCTTCTTCTCGCCGGAGCCGCCGACGAGCACGCGCGGCCGGTGCAGCGGGGCAGGCACGCACACGGTCTCGGCCAGCCGGTAGTGCGTGCCGTCGTACGGGCCGTCGTCGTCGCTCCACATCTGCCGGCAGACCTGCAGCGCCTCCTCGAGCCGCTCGAAGCGCTCGGACGTCGGCGGGAAGGGGACGCCGAGGCCGAGGTGCTCGCGGTCGTACCAGGCGGCGCCGATGCCCAGCATCGCCCGACCGCCGGACAGCACGTCCAGCGTCGCGACGGTCTTGGCGAGCAGACCGGGGTGGCGGTACGTCACCCCGGTCACGAGCAGGCCCAGCTCGATCCGCGAGGTGTGCGCGGCCGCGAAGCCGAGCGCGGTGTAGCCGTCCAGCATCGGCTCGGACGGGCCGCCGAGCTGCTCCATCTGGAACCAGTGGTCCATCAGCGTGAGCGTCGCGGCGCCGCCGTCCTCGGCCGCACGGGCGGTGTCCCGCAGCCCGGCCGCGACGTCGGTCATCCCGCTGAAGCTGGCCAGGTGGATCGCGAGGCGCATGCCCCGCAGCCTGCACTAGTGGGCGAAGTGCCGCGTCCCGGTCAGGTACAGCGTCACGCCGGCAGCCGTCGCGGCGGCGACGACCTCCTCGTCCCGCACCGACCCACCGGGCTGCGCGACGGCGCGGACGCCCGCGTCGAGCAGCACCTGCAGGCCGTCGGCGAAGGGGAAGAACGCGTCGGAGGCGGCGACCGCGCCCGCGGCCCGCTCCCCGGCGCGCGCGACGGCGAGCTTGGCCGCGTCGACGCGGTTGACCTGGCCCATGCCGACGCCGACGGTGGCGCCACCGGAGGCGAGCAGGATGGCGTTCGACTTCACCGATCGGCAGGCGCGCCAGGCGAAGGCGAGGTCGGCGAGCACCTCCGGCGAGGCGGCCTCGCCGGTGGCGAGCGTCCACGTCGCCGGGTCGTCGGTGTCGGTGAACACGTCGGCGGACTGCATGAGCAGGCCGCCGCTGATCGGCCGCGTCTCCACGCGCGCACCGGCCGGCACCTCCGGCGCGACGAGCACGCGGATCGACGGCTTGCGCGAGAGCACCTCGACCGCGCCGTCCTCGTACGCCGGGGCGACGACGACCTCGGTGAAGATCTCCGCGACCTGCTCGGCCATGGCGACGCTGACCGGGCGGTTCACGGCGATGACGCCGCCGAAGGCCGACACCGGGTCGCACGCGTGCGCCTTGCGGTGCGCGTCCGCGACGTCGGTGCCCACGGCGATGCCGCACGGGTTGGCGTGCTTGATGATCGCCACGCACGGGTCGGCGAAGTCGTACGCCGCCCGCCGCGCGGCATCGGTGTCGACGAAGTTGTTGTAGGACATCGGCTTGCCGTGCAGCTGCTCCGCACCGGCCAGGCCGCCGCCGGCGTGCTCCTCGACGTAGAGGGCCGCGGCCTGGTGCGGGTTCTCGCCGTAGCGCAGCACGTCGGCGCGCGTCCACGACGCGGCCGCCCAGCCCGGCCACGGGTCGCCGTCCGGCGCCAGCACGTTGCCCATCCAGCTCGCGACGGCGATGTCGTACGCCGCGGTGTGCCGGAACGCCTGCACCGCAAGAGCTTGCCGCTGCTCCAGGGTGGTGCCGCCGACGGCGACCGCCTCCAGCACCTCGCCGTACGACGTGGGGCTCGACGACGACCGCGACCGACGGGTGGTTCTTCGCGGCAGCGCGGACCATCGTCGGGCCGCCGATGTCGATCTGCTCCACGCACTCGTCCGGAGTGGCGCCGGAGGCGACGGTGGCGGCGAACGGGTAGAGGTTCACGACGACGAGCTCGAACGGCTCGATGCCCAGCTGCTCGAGCTGCGCGATGTGGTCGGTCAGCCGCAGGTCGGCGAGGATCCCGGCGTGCACGTGCGGGTGCAGCGTCTTGACCCGGCCGTCCAGGCACTCGGGGAAGCCGGTCAGCTCGTCGACGGCGGTGACGGCGAGGCCCGCCTCGCGCAGCTTGTTCGCGGTGGAGCCGGTCGACACGATCTCGACGCCGGCGGCCGCGAGGCCCTGCCCGAGCTCGATGAGGCCGGTCTTGTCGAAGACGCTGACGAGCGCCCTGCGCACGGGGGTGCGGGTCATCCGAACCTCACGGTCCTTCCCTGGACGGTCCAGCCCTCGCGGGCCAGCCGGTCGATCGCCTCGACGTAGAGCGGTCGCTCGACGTCCTGGATGCGGCTCTGCAGCGCGGCCTCGTCGTCGCCGTCCAGCACCGGCACCGCGGCCTGCGCGATGACCGGTCCGGTGTCGACGCCCTCGTCCACGAAGTGGACGGTCACGCCGCTGACCCGCACGCCGTACGCCAGCGCGTCGGCGACGGCGTGCGCGCCGGGGAAGCTCGGCAGCAGCGCGGGGTGGGTGTTGACCACGCGGCCGGGGAACCGCGCGAGGAAGTCCTGCGACAGGATCCGCATGAAGCCGGCGCAGACCACGAGGTCGGGCGCGTGCTCGGCGACGGCGTCGGCCAGGGCGGTGTTCCACGCGTCGCGGTCGGGGCTGTCGGCCAGCGCGCAGGTGAACGTCGGCGCACCCGCCTCCGCCGCGCGCTCGAGCGCCCGCGCCCCGGGCCTGTCCGACCCGACGGCCACGACGTCGTACGACGACCCGGCCGCCGCGTCGAGCAGCGCCTGCAGGGTCGAGCCGCTGCCGGAGGCCAGCACGACCAGGCGCGCGGTCAGGGCTCCTCCTCGGGCGGTCGGCGGGACGCAGCGAACCTACCGGTGCGGCATGTCGCGGTTGTCCCTGCCGCATGATCGGGTAGGCCTTCCACGAGGGCGGCGACCGTCGCCGGATGGGCGGCCGGTGGCCGCACGGCAGGAAGGACGACGGTGACTGCACCCCAGGACCCGTTCAGCACTCCCCCCGGCGACGGCACCCCGCCGCCCGCGGGCTACGGCGCCCCGAGCGGGGAGCCCGCCGGCTACGGCCAGCCGGCCGGTGGCTTCGGCGCCCCGACGTACGGGCAGCAGCCGGGCGGCTTCGGCGCGCCCGGCGGCTTCGGCGGCCACGTCGCGCCCCGGAACGGGTTCGGCGTCGCCGCGCTCGTGCTCGGCATCCTCGCGCTGGTCACCAGCATCACCGTCGTCGGCGGCGTCCTCCTGGGCATCGCGGCGATCGTCTTCGGCGTCCTCGGCCGTGGCCGGGCCAAGAAGGGCCAGGCCACCAACGGCGGCATGGCGCTGGCCGGCCTGATCCTCGGCGTGCTCGGGCTGGTGCTGTCGATCGTCCTGGCGGCGGCCGTCGGGTCGGTGCTGAGCCGCGGCGACTTCGGCACCCTCACCGAGTGCCTGGACGACGCCGGCAACGACCAGGCCGCGATCGACGACTGCTCCGCGGAGTTCCAGGACAGCGTCAACGGCTGACGCCACCTGCGACGGGCCCGGCCTCCTCGAGGGGCCGGGCCCTCGTCGTCTCCAGGGTCAGGACAGGTGACGGGCCCGGCGCACCAGCGCGCCGGGCACCGCCCCGGTGGCGACGGCCGCTGTCACCGCCGCGAAGACCGCCAGGGGCGACGGGCCGAGGTCGACCAGCCGCTCGCCGCCGACCGCTCCGCCGGACAGCCAGGCCAGCACGCCGAGCACGGCGCCGCAGACCGGCCCGACGGCAGCGGCCTCGAGCGCGGTGCGCGACCAGGACGCGCACGCGTCGCCGAGCTCGCGGGCCACCAGCAGGCCGCCCACGGCACCGGCCAGCACGGGGACCGCCAGCACGAGGACCGCGGCCCACTCCGGGACGCCCTCGCCCGGCAGCGCGGCCAGCAGCGGCAGGGCCGGCACCGGACCGAGCTCGTGGCCGAACGGCCCCACGGCGGTGCCGACGCCGACGGCGAAGCCGGGGCCGGCCAGCCACGAGGCGCCCCAGACGACGGCGTTCGGGACGAGCGCGAGCCCGGCCAGCAGCAGCGCGAAGCCGCCCAGCGCGCCGGGGTCGCTCGCCGCCGCCAGGTCGCTCGCCCGTGACCCGTGGACCGCGAGCGAGCCGCCGACGAGCAGGGCACCGGCGCCGAGCAGCAGGCCGACGGAAGCCGCCCCCGCGGTAGCCAGCCGCCGGGTGCGGCGCGACAGCCCGGTCCAGCGCGCGCCGTCCGGGCGCAGGACGGCGTACGACGCTCCGGCCCCGCCGACGAGCAGCCCCCCGAGCAGCGACTGCACCGGTGACACGTGCACGTCCGGGCCGGAGCAGACCAGCGCGACGAGCATCGCGAGCACGCCGTACGTGCCGGCCACGACGCCGGCCAGCCGCGTCGTGGCGGGCACGTCCCGCGCGGCGACCGTCGTGAAGCGGCGCGCCAGCCAGAGCGGGAGCAGCAGCAGGCCGAGGGGGGTGAGGGCGTACCGGCCGCCCGGCACGTCGAGGGAGGCGCCGTGGGCGACCAGCCAGAAGCGACCACCGGCGCGGACGGCCTCGCCCCAGCCGGTGCCCGAGCGGCTGTCGGTCGCCCAGACGACCAGCACCGGCAGCACGACGAGCAGCAGGCCGCAGACCGCGGCCCACAGCGCGGCGGCGGCGCCGACCGCGAGGGGGCTGCGCACCGGCTCCTCGGCGACGGGTCGGCGCGGGGGTCGCGGGAGCGGGCGGGCGGGCCGGTTCAGCGTCTCCGTCATGACCGCTCGACTGTCCCAGCCGCAGACGCTCCCGGCGGGACGGCTCGCCGGGCGGAAGGCGCTGGGTGGGGAGCGGCACCCGCGGCCGCTGGGCCGTGGACCGGGCGCGTAGGGCTCAGGCCCTGGCGCGTCGGACCGCCCACGCCAGCCACAGCAGCCCGAGCCCCACGACGACCTCCGGCCGCGCCCGCCACCGGCGGGGGTCCAGTGCCGTCCCGGCCGAGCGCTTCCCCGTCACTGCCCAGGCGAGCAGCAGCAGGCCGAGCGGCGGGCCGAGCGGGTGCGCCGCCGCGGCCCCGCGCAGGTCGCCGTGCACGAGGCGGACCAGCGACCGCGTGCCGCCGCAGCCCGGGCACGGCCGGCCGGTGGTCCGACGCACCGGGCAGAGCACCGGCCCCTGGTCCACCCGCGACGACGGGACGAGGGCGGCGGCCGCCAGCAGCAGCAGCGAGACGCGCTGCCGGCGTACCGCCTCCTGCTGCGCGCTCAGCTGGCGAGCGGCAGGCCGTCGGAGTCCGGCAGCTTGCGGGTGGCGATGAGGATGATGTCGACGATGCTCCAGATCCCGCAGCCGCCCAGCGTGAGCAGCTTGAGGACGCCGAGCCCGGTGTATCCGAGGTAGAAGCGGTCGACGCCGAGGCCGCCGACGAGGACCGACAGGATCAGCGCGGTCGTCCAGCCCTTGGACGAGAACAGCCCGGGGAGCTGGCCGGCCGGGAACCAGCCGCCGCCGTCCGCGCGCACGGGGGTGTCCGGCTTGACCTGCCCGACGGTCACCATGTTGCGCAGGTCCATGGGCGACAGCGGCCCGGACTCGTTGCCCATGATCTGGACGAAGTAGCGGTCGGGCATGCCGGACGGCTGGGCGGCGTAGCCGGGGTGCGTCATGGGTCCTCCTCGTTGCCCGGTCGGGCGGTCGGAACCTAGCAAGGCACAGTGGCGTGCAACCGCAGGCGCGCGCCGTGCGTGTGGAGGGCATGAGCACGACGACGGAGGACGTGGAGCGCGTGACCGACAGCCGGGCCGCAGGGCGGGCGGTGGGGTTCGACGCCTTCTACGCCGCACGCGCCCCGGGCCTGGTGCGCCAGCTGCACGCCATGACCGGGGACCTCGGCCTCGCGCAGGACGTGGTGCAGGAGGCCTTCGCCCGTGCCTGGCAGCGCTGGGCGACGGTCGGCGGCTACGACGACCCGGCCGCGTGGGTGCGGCAGGTGGCGTGGCGCCTGGCCGTCTCGCGGCTGCGCCGGGCGACGGTCGGGCGCGCGCTGCTGCGCCGGCACGGACCGCCGCCGGACGTCCCGGGCGCCACCCCCGACCGGGTCGCCCTGATCGCCGCCCTCCGGCAGCTGCCCGACCCCCAGCGGCGGGCCGTCGTGCTGCACCACCTGGTCGACCTCTCCGTGGAGCAGGTCGCCGCCGAGACCGGCGCCCCCGTGGGCACCGTCAAGGCCCGGCTGTCCCGCGGCCGCGCCGCCCTCGCCGTCCTGCTGACCGATGGAGACCCCCGTGCCTGACGACCTGCTGGGCCCGCTCGGCGACGGCCCGCTGCCCCCGCTCGCCCCCGCGGCGGCCGTCCGCGCCCGGGGCGACCAGCGCCGCCGCCGCGGAGCCGCCGTCCTCGCCGGTGCCACCGCGCTGTCGCTCGTGCTCGGCGCCGCCGCGGCCTCCGCGCTGCTGTCCGGCGACGAGCGCGACGCCCTGCAGGCCCGTCCCGCGCCGAGCGTCAGCACCAGCCCCAGTCCGGCGTCCGAGCCGAGCCCGCAGGGGTCCCCGACCGCCGGACCGACCGCTACCCCCGGTTCCCCCGCCGAGCCGTCACCGACCAGGACGCAGCGCGCGTACGAGGTGTCCGACCTGGTGCTCACCACCGCGGACGCCGACCGCGCCGAGCCGGGCGACTGGGCGCCGAACGGCAACGCCGACGAGGGCCCGCTGCTCGACCCCTGCCCGGGCGGCACCGCCTACCCGCGCGACGCCGACCGCACCGGCGACGCCTCCACCGTGCTGGAGAGCCGGCGCGAGGCGGGCGGGACCGGCCTGCTGCAGCAGGTCGCCCGCTACTCCTCCGAGGCCGCCGCCCAGGACGCCTTCACCGGCTACGGGCGGGCGGTCCGCGGCTGCCCGACCAAGACCGACGAGGGCACCACCGCGCGGCACGAGGTGCTCGACGAGAGCCGCTCCGGCGGCGTCCGCACCCTGCTGGTCCGCTTCAGCAGCACCTGCCCGGAGCAGTGCGTCGGCAGCTACGAGTACTACGCGGTGCAGCAGCGCGGCGACGCCGTCAGCGTGCTCGTCGTCGGCTACGGGGAGGACGGCGACCCGGGGGTCGACGTGCTGACGCCGTTCGCCGACCTCGAGGCGGAGAAGCTGCGCGACGTCGTCAGGTAGGCCGGGCACGACGAGGCCCGGCTCCAGAGGAGCCGGGCCGTCGTCGTCGTACGACCTACTTCTGCAGGCCCTGCATGATCTCGCGCATCAGGGCGGCGGTGGCGGACGGCGTCTTGCCGACCTTCACGCCGGCCGCCTCGAGGGCCTCCTGCTTGGCCTGCGCCGTGCCGGAGGAGCCGGACACGATGGCGCCGGCGTGGCCCATGGTCTTGCCCTCGGGAGCGGTGAAGCCGGCGACGTAGCCGACGACCGGCTTGCTGACGTTGGCCTTGATGTAGTCGGCCGCGCGCTCCTCGGCGTCGCCGCCGATCTCGCCGATCATCACGATGGCGTCGGTCTCGGGGTCGGCCTCGAACGCCTCGAGGGCGTCGATGTGCGTCGTGCCGATGACCGGGTCGCCGCCGATGCCGATGGCCGTCGAGAAGCCGAACTCGCGCAGCTCGAACATCATCTGGTAGGTCAGCGTGCCGGACTTGGAGACCAGCCCGATGCGGCCCGGCGTCGGCGCGATCGTCGCCGGGATGATGCCGGCGTTGGACTTGCCGGGGCTGATGAGGCCGGGGCAGTTCGGGCCGATGATGCGGGTCTTCTTGCCCTTGCTGTAGGTCCAGAAGTAGGCGCTGTCCTGGACCGGGATGCCCTCGGTGATGACGACGGCGAGGCTGATCTCGGCGTCGATCGCCTCGAGCACGGCGGCCTTGGCGAACGCGGGCGGCACGAAGATGACGCTGACGTCGGCGCCGGTCTCCTTCATCGCCTCGGCGACGCCGCCGTAGACGGGCACCGAGGTGCCGTCGACGTCGACGGAGGTGCCGGCCTTGCGCGGGTTGACGCCGCCGACGATCTGCGTGCCCGAGGCGAGCATGCGGCGCGTGTGCTTCATGCCCTCCGACCCGGTCATGCCCTGGACGAGAACCTTGGATGTGTCTGTGAGGAAGATGGCCATCTCAGGCTCCCTTGTTCGCGAGCTCGGCGGCCTTGTCGGCAGCGCCGTCCATGGTGTCGACGACGGTCACCAGCGGGTGGTTCGCCTCGTCCAGGATGCGGCGGCCCTCCTCGACGTTGTTGCCGTCCAGGCGCACGACCAGCGGCTTGCTCGCGCTGTCGCCGAGCATCTCGAGCGCCTGCACGATGCCGTTGGCGACCGCGTCGCAGGAGGTGATGCCGCCGAAGACGTTGACGAAGATCGAGCGCACGTCCTGGTCGCTGGCGATGATCTCCAGGCCGTCGGCCATCACCTGCGCCGAGGCGCCGCCGCCGATGTCGAGGAAGTTGGCGGGCTTGACCCCGCCGTGCGCCTCGCCGGCGTAGGCGACGACGTCCAGCGTGCTCATGACGAGCCCGGCGCCGTTGCCGATGATGCCGACCTGGCCGTCGAGCTTGACGTAGTTCAGGCCCTTCTTCTTGGCCCGGCCCTCGAGGTCGTCGTCCGCGACCACGTCGGCGTACGTCGTGAAGACGTCCTCGTGGCGGAACTCCGCGTTGCCGTCCAGGGTGACCTTGCCGTCGAGCGCGACGATGCGGCCGTCGGGCGTCCGGCACAGCGGGTTGATCTCGACGAGGGTGGCCTCCTCCTCGACGAAGACCTTCCACATGCTGACCAGGATGTTCGTGACCTCGTCGATCACGTCGGCCGGGATCTTGCCGGCCTCGGCGATCTCGCGGGCCTTGGCCTGGTCGACGCCCTGCACCGGGTCGACCGCGATGCGGGCCAGCGCCTCGGGGCGCTCGACGGCCAGCTGCTCGATCTCCATGCCGCCCTCGGCGCTGCACATCGCCAGGTAGGAGCGGTTGGCGCGGTCCAGCAGGTACGAGACGTAGTACTCGACCTCGATGTCGCTGGCCTCGGTGACCAGCACCTTGTGGACGACGTGGCCCTTGATGTCGAGGCCGAGGATGGCCTGGGCCTTCTCGACGGCCTCGTCGGGGGTCTCGGCCAGCTTCACGCCGCCGGCCTTGCCACGCCCACCGGTCTTCACCTGGGCCTTGACGACGACCTGCTTGCCGATCCGCTCGGCGACGGCGCGGGCGGCCTCGGCCGTGTCCACCGTCTCGCCGGGGAGCACGGGAACGCCGTGCTTGGCGAAGAGCTCCTTCGCCTGGTACTCCATGAGGTCCACGGGGGATCCGATCTCGTCGGGGGGTGCTTCTCTCGGCGCAGGCTATCGACCGCTGCCGGGGCGCTCCGACGCCGCCCCCGGCCTGTGACCGGGGTCCGGGACGGGGATCAACGCGCAGCTCGCCGGTGTTGCACCTCCGCGTCGCCTACCTCCGGAGAGCCCCGTGCGCCGTCGCGCCGCCCTGACCCTCGCCCCGCTCGTCCTCCTGCCGGTCCTGTGGGGTGCGCCCGCCTCTGCGCAGGCCGCCCCCGCCGTCGAGGTGGTGCCGCTGGTCTTCACCGTGCCGGCCGGCCCGGACGACGTGCCCTGCACCGTCCTCGGCGACCTCTACGTCCCGAAGACGGCCACCAGGGCCACGCCCGCCGCGGCGATCCTGGCCACCAACGGCTTCGGCGGCAGCAAGGACGACGAGGGCGAGCGCGGCAACAAGACCGTCGCCCAGCACTACGCCCAGCGCGGCTACGTCGGGCTCTCGTACTCCGGGCTCGGCTTCGGCGGCAGCGGCTGCGAGATCACGCTCGACCAGCGCGAGTGGGACGGCAAGGTCGGCGACGCCCTCGCGCAGTTCCTCGGCGGCCGCACGGACCTGGCGACGCGCGACGGCCAGCCGTACGACATCGGCGGCGTCGTCCGCACCGAGCCGGGTCTGCCCTTCGACCCGGTGCTCGGCATGATCGGCGTCTCGTACGGCGGCGAGGTGCAGTTCGCGACGGCGTCCTTCGGCCGCGTCGACACGATCGTCCCGCAGATCACCTGGAACGACCTCAGCTACTCGCTGGCTCCGAGCAACACCCGCCAGCTGCGCACGCCCACCGACCCGCGCTCGGTCAGCGCCCCGGTCGGCGTCTCCAAGATCGGCTGGACGTCGCTGTTCTTCGCGCTGGGCCTCACCCAGGACGTCTCGAACCAGCGCCCCGAGGACCTGCTCGGCCAGCTCGAGCGGGCCAACGCCTGCCCGAACTTCGACAGCCGCGCCTGCACCGCGATCCTCGACCTGGCCTCCGACGGCGCGCCGTCGCAGGCCACGATCGACTTCGCCCGCGGCGCCTCGGTCGCGAGCTACCTCGACGAGATCGACATCCCCGTCCTGCTGAGCCAGGGCCAGGCCGACACGCTGTTCAACCTGCAGGAGGCGATCGCCACCTACAGCGCCCTGAAGCAGCGGCAGGTCCCCGTCAAGATGGTCTGGCAGAGCTGGGGGCACAGCACGGCGACGCCGGTGCCCGGCGAGCTGGACCAGCGCAAGCCGGCGGAGGAGACCTTCCTCGCCGCGATGTACGCCGCGTGGTTCGACCACTACCTGCTCGGCAAGGGCCCGAAGCCGTCGCTGGACACCGAGTACTTCCGCGACTGGGCGTACGACGGCGACACCCGCGCGGCGGTCGCCAAGGCCTACGCCAAGGCGCCCGGCTACCCGGTCGCGCCGACCCAGCGGATGCTGCTGTCCGGCAGCGACGCGCTGGTCGCTGACCCGGCCGCGGTGCAGGACGGCACCGCGCAGTTCGCGAACGTCGTCCCGGCCGGCCTGCCGCAGAGCTACAGCGAGTACCCCGTCGTCGCCCAGGACCAGGACGTCTTCGACGCGCCCGGCACGTTCGCGCAGTTCACGTCCGCGCCGCTCGCCGAGGACCTCGACCTGGCCGGCGTCCCCGCCCTGACCGTGCAGCTGTCCAGGACGGTGCCCGCGGTGCCGCTGCCGGACGGCGCCGGAGACCTGGTGCTGTTCGCCAAGCTGTACGACATCGCGCCCGACGGGACCGTCACGCTGCAGCACCGGCTGGTGTCCGCCGCGCGGATCAGCTCGTTCGACGAGCCGGTCCGGATCGAGCTGCCGGGCGTCGTGCAGCGCTTCCCGGCCGGCCACCAGCTCGCGGTCGTGCTCGCCGCCAGCGACACCGGCTACCGCGGCAACGTGCTCCCGGCAGACGTCACCGTGACGACCTCCGCCGCGCAGCCCGGCGTGCTGGAGCTACCGGTGCTCGCGGGCGCCCCCGCGGCCGCCGTGCCGCCGGTGCTGGTGCCGGCCGAGCCCGCGCCGGCTCCCGCGGGCGGCGCGCTGCCGTCCACCGGTGCGTCCGGGCTGCTGCCGCTGGCCGCCGTGCTGCTGGTCGGCGCCGGCCTGGTCGTGCGCCGGCGCCGTACGACGACCGCCACCTCTGGGTGAGCCGCAGAAGGTCCGACGGCGTAGGGGGATGGTCTGCCGCCTGAGGCCGTCGATCCTTCTGTGGATCACCGGGGGGATGCCCGGGGGCGGCCGGCCGGTGCGGCTATGCGGCGGTCGAGCCGCCGACGTTCGTCCGGACCCACTCCACGATCGACTGGGTCGTCGCCCCCGGCGTGAACACCGTGGCGACGCCCATCTCGTGCAGCAGCGGGATGTCGTCCTCGGGGATGATCCCGCCGCCGAAGACGACCACGTCGTCCGCGCCCTGGGCCTTGAGCAGCTCCATGACGCGCTGGAACAGCGTCATGTGCGCGCCGGACAGGACCGACAGGCCGACGCAGTCGGCGTCCTCCTGGATCGTCGTCTCGACGATCTGCTCGGGCGTCTGGTGCAGGCCGGTGTAGATGACCTCCATGCCGGCGTCGCGCAGCGCGCGGGCCACGACCTTCGCGCCGCGGTCGTGCCCGTCGAGGCCGGGCTTGGCGACGACGACGCGGATGCGGCCGGGGCTGGTCATCGAGCCTCCATGAGGGCAACAGCAGGACGGTGGGAGAGTACGCCGCCATGAGCCCCGGCATGGACGGAGACTGGCGTGCCGCCCTGCTCGCCGGCGCCACGGCCGTCGAGGTGCCCGCCGCGGGGCGCAACCCCGCCGCCTGGCCCGGCTACGTGCCGCGGCAGGCGGTGTCGGTGTGGCGGCTGCCGGGCGGACCGGTGGCGGCCGCCTGGGACTTCTCGGCGTACGGCGGCAGCTTCGGCGAGGACGACGCGACCGCGCTGGTCGCGGCGGCGCGCCTCGCGGTCGAGGAGCGGCGCCCGCTGCTGACGCTGGTCCGCTCCGGCGGGACCCGCCTGCAGGAGGGCATGGCCGCCCTGGTCGGCATCCCCCGGGCCCGCCTGGCGCTGCTCGACCTGGCCGCGGCCGGGCTGCCGCACCTGAGCGTCGCGGACGCGCCGACGACCGGCGGCGTGTGGATCAGCGTGGCGTCGGCGGCCGACCTGCGCTGCGCGGTCGAGGGCGCCACCGTCGGCTTCGCCGGACCGCGGGTCGTCCAGGCCGTGACCGGCGTGCTGCCCGCGGAGGGCAGCCACACCGCGACCTCCGCGCACGCGGCCGGCCTGGTGGACGCCGTGCTGCCGGCGGACGAGGTCGCAGCCTGGCTCGAGCGGGTCCTCACCGCGCTGACCCTCGCGCCGGTGGACGTGCCGGCGCCGGTGGACGGCACGCCGGTCACCAGGACCGGCTGGGAGCAGGTGCAGGCCGCCCGGTCCCGCACCGCCTCCGGGCGTGACCTGCTGGCCCGGCTCGTCCTGGACGCGGTCCCGCTGCAGGCACCGCGCGGCGACACCACGGTCACGGCCGCCGTGGGCCGGGTGGCCGGCCGGCCCGTCGTGGGCGTCGCCCTGGCCGCCGAGCTCGGCGGACGCCCGACCCCGGACGGCTACCGGCTGGCCACCCGGGCCTACCGGCTCGCCGGACGGCTCGGCCTGCCGGTGCTGTCGCTGGTGGACACCCCCGGAGCCGAGCCCGGCACCGAGGCCGAGGAGGGCGGCATCGCCCCCGCGATGGGCGAGGCGCTCGACGCGCTGCTGACCTGCCCGACGCCGACGCTCGCGCTGGTGCACGGCGAGGGCGGCTCCGGCGGGGCGCTGGCTGCGGCTGCGGCGGACCGGGTGCTGCTCGGCCCGGACGCCTACTTCGCCGCGATCGGGCCGGAGGGGGCGCAGGCGGCCCTGCGGCGCCCCGCCCAGGAGTGCGCCGACCTCATGCGCATCACGCCCGGCGACCTGCTGGCGCTCGGAGCCGCGGACGCGCTGGTCGCCGACCCGGCAGACGTGGTCGGCCACCTCGTCGCGCTGCTCGACGCCCCCGACCGGCTCGTACGCCGTCGTGAGCGCTGGTCCGCCCCGCTGCCGGGCCGGCTGTGACCCCTCGTCATGTGAGATCGGTCTCAGGCGGGGCAGGGGCCCGCTAGCGTCAGCACCCAGACGCCCCTGATCCCGGCTGGAGGCACCGTGCGCGACCCTCGTCCCGCCCTCGCGCGGGCGACCCGCACCACCCGCCGCGGCATGGCCACGTTGTGCACACCCGCGGGGCTGCGCGGCGCCGGCACCGAGCTCGCCTGGGTGGCGGCCCACGGCGCCCTCTACCCGCTCGGCGTGCTGTCGGAGAAGGCCCGGGCCGACGGCCGCGAGTCCGCGGAGCGCTTCACCCTCGGCGACCTGCCGCCGATGCAGCGCGGCCTGCTGCTCGGCGACGTCGTGGCCGCCGGGACGCCGATCCTGCTCGTGCACGGTCTGGTCGACAACCGCTCGGTCTTCACGCTGCTGCGCCGCACGCTGCGCCGGCGGGGCTTCGGGCGGGTCATCCCGGTCAACTACAGCCCCTTCACGCAGGACGTCCGCACCGCCGCCGTCCGCCTGGCGCGCCTGGTCGAGAAGACCTGCGAGGAGACCGGCTACGAGCGCGTGCACGTCGTGGGGCACTCCCTCGGCGGCGTCGTCGCGCGCTACTACGTGCAGCGCATGGGCGGCGACGCCCGCGTGCACACCCTGTGCACCCTCGGCAGCCCGCACGCCGGCACCCAGGCCGCGCACCTGCTGCCGTCGCGGCTGGTCCGCCAGCTGCGCCCCGGGAGCGAGCTCATGCAGGAGCTCGCCGCGCCCTCGCCGGGCTGCCGCACCCGCTTCGTCGCCTTCTGGAGCGACCTCGACCAGCTGATCGTCCCCAAGCGCTCCGCCCGGATCGAGCACCCCGACCTGAGCGCCCGCAACGTGCTGCTGCGCGGGGTCGGCCACATGTCGCTGCCGATCGACGGCCGGGTCGTGCACGAGATCGCCACGCTGCTCGCGCACCTCGACGAGGACGGCTCCACGGTCACCGCCGGGGTCACCCGGCTGGACGCCGCGGGCACCCCGGCGAGCCCCTCGGCGGGCCCGCGCAGGACCGCGGCCGAGGCCTCGACCACCGGCTGAGAGCTCACCCGGAAGGGGTATCCAGTCGTCCACCTGGGCATGACGGGGATTTGCCCGCGTGCCCGGGTAGCGGATAACGTCGCGGTAACGACCCGCCTCCGAGTCCCCTCCCGGGGCGGGTCAGGCTCGGACAGACCTGGACGAACGGTCTCCGTCCGACTGTCCTGACCCCGACGACGGAGCCCTTCACTTGCCCGCGCAAGCACGAGCACGCCACGCCGCACCGGCCTCCCGCCCCCGCTCCGCCCTCCTCCCCGGGGTGCTGCTGGCGGCGGCCGGCACCGCCTTCGCCGGCCTCGCAGCCTTCCCGGCCTCCGCGGCCGACATCGCCCCCCGCGTCACCGCCGCCTCGGCGCTGCAGCCGGTCGAGCTCCCCGCTCCCGCTCCGGAGGCCCCGGCCAACGTCGCGCTCGGCAAGGCCCTCGTGGCCGGCCTGGCCGAGGCCAACAAGCCCAAGCCCACGCCGCCCGCCCGCGCCTCCCGCGACCGCGCGCTGCCGGCCGCCGAGCCGGCCGAGGGCAACGCTGCGGCCCAGGTCAGCGGCCGGCTGTTCGTCCGACCGGGCATCGGCCGGCTCACCTCCCACTACGGCCGCCGCTGGGGCCGCCTGCACGCCGGCATCGACCTGGCCTCCGGCGTCGGCTCCCCGGTCGTCGCCGTCACCAACGCCACCGTGCAGTCCGCCGGGTGGGAGAGCGGCTACGGGCGCTGCATCCGCCTGATCGCCTCCGACGGCACCGTCTTCGTCTACGGGCACCTGTCCGCGATCACCGTCAGCGACGGCGAGCGCGTGTCCGCCGGCGAGCGCATCGGCCGGGAGGGCAACACCGGCCACTCCACCGGTCCGCACCTGCACTTCGAGGTGCGCATCAACGGCACGCCGATCAACCCCATCGGCTGGCTCCGCAAGCGGGGCATCGCGGTCTAGGCGCTCCCCGCCGCCCGCACGGGCCGGTAGCCGCACCGGCAGCACCAGCCCCGGCGGCGCGTCCACCGGCATCTCCGTCCGCACGCCGGGGTAGCCGGCCAGCTCGTCGTGCAGGGCCAGCAGCGCCGGGTCGCCCAGCCCGGCGGCGTCGCGGCGGCTGCCGGGGCTCGGTGGTGGGGGCACGCAGCTGCCCGGGTCCGTGGCACCCTGCGGGCATGAGCACCGCCGACCGCTTCCGCGCCCTGTCCGACGGCTTCGACGCCCGCATCCGCGCCGTGCCGGACGACCGCTGGGACGCCCCCGCCCCGTGCGAGGGCTGGGTCGCCCGCGACGTCGTCCGGCACCTCGTCGAGTGGGTGCCCGGCTTCTTCGCCGGCTCGTCACTGCGCTTCCCCGAGCCGCCCAGCGTCGACGACGACCCCGCCGGGGCGTGGGCCGCCGTGGCGTCCGGCGTGCAGGCGGCGCTCGACGACCCCGAGGTCGCCGCGAGCGAGGTGACCAGCCAGGCCGGCACCCACCAGGTCGAGACCGCGCTCAGCATGTTCGTGCTGCCGGACGTGCTGGTGCACACCTGGGACCTCGCGCGGGCGACCGGGACCGACGAGCAGCTGGACCAGGACGAGGTCCGCGGGATGCTCGGCGGCTTCGGGAGCGTGCCCGAGGAGGTGCTGGTCTCCAGCGGCCAGTTCGGCGCCCGGGTGCCGGTTCCGGACGACGCGGACGACCAGACCCGGCTGATCGCCATGACCGGGCGCGACCCGCAGTGGAGACCGCCTGCGGTCTGACGCCGCCCGCTACAGCTTCTCGAGCGGGGCGTAGCGCAGCAGCAGCCACTTGGCGCCGGTCGCGCCGCCGAAGTCGACCTCGGCCTGCGTGCTGTCGCCGGCGCCGCGGGTGGCGGTGACGGTCCCGAGCCCGAAGGCGTCGTGGGTGACCCGGTCTCCGATCGCGAGGTCGGGGATCGGGCGCAGGCCCGGACCGGCGGTGCGGCCGCGGGCTGTGCCGATCAGGCGGTCGGCGGCGCGGGTGAGCGCCGGCGGCGGTGCGGACACCGACGACTCGCCGCGCTGCCAGTCGACGAGGCCGTCCGGCACCTCGTCGAGGAAGCGGGACGGCGGGTTGTAGGACGTCTGGCCCCAGGCGCTGCGGACGTGCGCCCGGGACAGGTAGAGGCGCTCGCGCGCCCGGGTGATGCCGACGTAGGCCAGCCGGCGCTCCTCCTGCAGCTCGCGCTCGTCGCCGAGCGTGCGCAGGTGCGGGAAGACGCCGTCCTCCAGCCCGGTGAGGAAGACGACGGGGTACTCCAGCCCCTTCGCCGCGTGCAGCGTCATCAGCGTGACCACGCCGTCGGAGCCGCCGTCCCCCTCGGAATCGGGTGCAGCGGGGATCTGGTCGGCGTCGGCCACGAGCGACACCTGCTCCATGAACTCCGCGACGCCGCCGTCCGGCACCCGCTCGCTGAACTCGCGGGCCACGCCCACGAGCTCGGAGAGGTTCTCGACGCGGCTCTCGTCCTGCGGGTCGGTGCTCTGCGCGAGCTCGGTGAGGTAGCCGGTGCGGTCCAGCACCGCCTCGATCACCTCGGCCGGAGGCATGTTGCCGGCCACCAGCGCCCGCAGCTCGTCCATCAGGTCGGCGAACTCGCGGACCGCCTTGGCGCTGCGCGGCGCCATCCCGCCCACCTCGTCGCAGCGGCGCAGCGCCTCCGCGAACGGCACCCGCTCGCGGGACGCGAACGCCTCCAGGCACGCCTCCGCGCGGTCGCCGATGCCGCGCCGCGGGGTGTTGAGGATGCGCCGCAGGCTGACCGTGTCGGAAGGGTTCGCCAGCACGCGCAGGTAGGCCAGCGCGTCGCGCACCTCCTTGCGCTCGTAGAAGCGCACCCCGCCGACGACCTTGTACGGCAGGCCGACCCGGATGAACACCTCCTCGAAGACGCGTGACTGCGCGTTGGTCCGGTAGAAGACCGCCACCTGGTGGGCCTTGACGCCGAAGTCGTCGCCGAGCCGGTCGACCTCGCCCGCGACGAACGCGGCCTCGTCGTGCTCGTTGTCCGCGACGTAGCCGACGATCCGGTCGCCCTCGCCGGAGTCGGTCCACAGCCGCTTGGGCTTGCGGCTCGGGTTCTTGGCGATGACCGCGTTGGCCGCGGTGAGGATCGTCTGCGTGGAGCGGTAGTTCTGCTCGAGCAGCACCACCTTCGCGTCCGGGTAGTCGTTCTCGAAGTCCTCGATGTTGCGGATGTCGGCGCCGCGGAAGGCGTAGATGCTCTGGTCGGCGTCGCCGACGACGCACAGCTCGGCCGGCGCGACGGCCCCGGGAGCAGTCGCCCGCTGCCCCCGGCCTCCGGTCGCGCCGACCAGCTCGCGCACCAGGACGTACTGCGCGTGGTTGGTGTCCTGGTACTCGTCGACGAGCACGTGCCGGAACCGCCGCCGGTAGTGCTCGGCGACGTCCGGGAAGGCCTGGAACAGGTCGACCGTCGTCATGATGAGGTCGTCGAAGTCCAGGGCGTTGGCCTCCTTGAGGCGCGCCTGGTAGGTCGCGTAGACCTCCGCGACCTGCTTCTCCACGACCGTCTCGGCCTTGCTGCGCGCGGACTCCCAGTCGACGAGCTCGTTCTTCAGGTCGCTGACCTGATTGCTCATCTGGCGGGCCGGGAAGCGCTTCGGGTCCAGGTCGAGGTCGCGGCAGACCAGCGTCATGAGGCGCTGCGCGTCGGCCGAGTCGTAGATCGAGAAGGTGCTGGTGAAGCCCAGCTTCTTGGCCTCGGCGCGCAGGATGCGCACGCAGGCGGAGTGGAAGGTCAGCACCCACATCGCCCGGGCGCGGGCGCCGACGGCCGCGGCCACGCGCTCGCGCATCTCGCCGGCAGCCTTGTTGGTGAAGGTGATCGCGAGGACCTCGCCGGGCTGCACGCCGCGCGCGGAGAGCAGGTAGGCGATGCGCGTCGTGAGCGCCTTGGTCTTGCCGGAGCCGGCTCCGGCGACGATGAGCAGCGGGCTGCCCTCGTGGACGACGGCCTCGCGCTGCTGGGGGTTGAGCCCCTCCAGGAGCCGCTCCGCGCGGGGCGCGGGCGGGGCCAGCACGGCGGGACCGTAGTCGTCGTCCGCGAACAGGCTCACCCTGTCCAGTCTAGGTCGGGGGTAGGACGGCGGCCGGACGCCGGACGGTCCTTCGCGGTTGGGAGCGGGCGGCAGGAGGACGCCCCGGACCGGCTGCGTCGCCGGGCGTCAGCCGGCAGCCGACGCGAGGCGGGCGTGCCCCCTGCCGCCGCGCTCGGTGGCGGTGAGGGCGACCTGCAGCCGGACCGCGGCGTACGAGGCGCTCGCCTCGCCACCCGGACGGGTGGCGCGGCAGGATGGTCCGGACCGCCGGGTGTCGGCGGGCGCGGCAGGAGGCGCAGTGGGCGAGGACGTGAAGGTCGAGCGGGCGCTGGTCGTCACCGCGCACCCGGACGACGTGGACTTCGGAGCGGGCGGCACGGTCGCGGCGTGGACGGCCGAGGGCATCGAGGTGTCGTACTGCATCTGCACCGACGGCGACGCCGGCGGCTTCGACCCGGACGTGCCGCGCGACCAGATCGCCGGGATCCGGCAGGCCGAGCAGCGCGCGGCCGCGAAGGAGCTCGGCGTCGAGGACGTCGTCTTCCTCGGCTACCCCGACGGGCGGCTGCTCGTGACGGTGGAGCTGCGCCGCGACATCAGCCGCGTCATCCGGCAGAAGCGCCCGCAGCGCATGCTCATCCAGTCGCCGGAGCGCAACTGGGAGCGCATCTACTCCTCGCACCCGGACCACCTGGCGGCCGGTGAGGCGGCCATCAGCGCGGTCTACCCCGACGCGCGCAACCCCTTCGCGCACCTCGACCTCGCGGCGGAGGGGCTCGAGGCGTGGACCTGCCCGGAGGTCTGGGTGATGGGCGGCACCGCGGCGGGGCCGAACCGCTACGTCGACGTCACCGACACCTTCGAGAGGAAGCACGCGGCGCTCCTGCAGCACGTCTCGCAGACCGCGCACATGGAGGACCTCGAGGGGATGCTCCGCGGCTGGCTGAGCATGAACGCGGTGGCCGCCGGCTTCGGCGACGGCCGGCTGGCAGAGGCCTTCCGCGTGGTGCCGACCGGCTGAGCTACTCGTGCGCCCCGGCGCGGCCGCCGACGAGGGCCTCCTCGCCGCTGAGCAGCCACAGCAGGCCGGGGCCGGCGAAGGTGACGGCGAGCGGCAGCAGGGCGATCGGGCCCGGCAGCCGGTCCGACCGCAGGAAGACCAGCGCGAGCAGCAGCCCCACGCCCGAGCCGACCAGCGACACGACGCCCCAGCGGGTCGTGGAGAACGCCCGCGCGTCCGCCATCTGCAGCGCCAGCACGAACGGCACGAGCGTCAGCAGCGCGAGCACCACGAGGCCGAGCGCCACGATCAGCGGGAACGCGACCGCGGCCAGCAGGAGGTCGATCACCCGTCCGACCCTAGCGGGAGGCCGGTGCCCGTGACCGCGGCGACGAGCAGCCCGAGCACGAGCAGCGCCCCCGCCCGGCGCACGTGCACGAAGCACACGGCGGCGAACCACAGCGGCCACACAGGGAAGCCGGGCGGCGGCTCCGTCGGCGCCGGGCGGCGCAGGGCGCCGGACACCTTGCGCAGCGTGGGCAGCGCGAGGGCGACGAGCAGCACCGGCCACGGCAGCGCGCCGGCCGCCACCGCGACTCCGGTCGTCGCGTAGAAGGCGACCAGGATCCCGATCGTCGCGACCCGCGCCCGGGCGTCGCCCAGCACGACGGGCAGCGTGCGCGTGCCGGTCGGCCCGTCGTAGGCGATCTTGTCGATGTGCTTGCCCATCAGCACGCTCGTGCAGAGCAGGCCGTAGGGCACGCTCGCCAGCCAGACCTGCCACGGCAGCTCGCCGACCGCGGAGTAGTACGTGCCGGCCACCATCAGCGGGCCCCAGGTGAGCAGCACGTCCGGCTCGCCGAGGCCCCGCGCCTTCAGCCGCAGCGGCGGCGAGGTGTACGCCACCGACAGGAACAGGCCGGACACCGCGAACGCGACGACGGGCCAGCCGCGCTGCGCGGCGAGCACGAGCATGATGACGAGGTCGGCGCCCATGAGGCCGAGGACGGCCAGGCCCATCTGCCTGCGCCGGACCATCCCCGACAGGATCGGGTGCGGCGCGTACATCGCCCGCGGGTAGGCGTCGGTGTCGAGCCCGACGTCGAGGTCGGACAGGTCGTTGAGGATGTTGTTGCACGCGTGCGCGAGCAGGATCCCCAGCAGCGCCAGCAGGTAGAGCGGCCAGGAGAAGCCGTCCGCGCGCACCGCGAGCAGCCCCGCGACGAGCCCGGCGAACAGCGTCATCGGCAGCACCGCGGCGCGTGTGACGACCAGCCACTTCGTCACGCCGTCCAGCGTGCGCGGGTCGCGGTCCGGCGGCGGGTTCGTGGTGCGCAGGGCGTACGACCAGGCCCCGAGCCGGCCCGGGCGCGCAGGGGCGAGGAGGCGCCGCTCGCGCGCGCTGCTGGGCATCCGCAGACGGTACCTAGACCAGGCGCCGGTCGGCCGCCCAGCGCGACAGCTCCCGGCGGTTCGACAGCTGGAGCTTGCGCAGCACGGAGGACACGTGCGTCTCGACGGTCTTGCCGGAGATGAACAGCTCGGCAGCGACCTCCTTGTAGGTGTAGCCGCGGGCGATGAGCCGCAGCACGTCGCGCTCGCGCGCGGTGAGCACGTCGAGGTCCTCCGACGGCGCGGGCGGCGCGGCGGAGAAGGTGTCCAGCACGAAGCCGGCCAGCCGCGGCGAGAAGACGGCGTCGCCGTCCGCCACCCGCCGCACCGCGTCGGCCAGCTCCGGCGCTGAGATGCTCTTGGTGACGTAGCCGCGGGCGCCGCCGCGGATGACGCCGATGACGTCCTCGGCGGCGTCCGACACCGACAGCGCGAGGAAGCGCGTCGAGGGGGCCGCACCGCCGACGCCAGCGAGCACCGCGCGGCCGCCGCCGTCCGGCATGTGCACGTCGAGCAGGACGACGTCGGGCTGGAGGTCGGTGATGAGCCGCACGGCCTCGGGCACGGTCTCGGCCTCGCCCACGACCTCGACGGCGTCGCCGAGCTCGCTGCGCACGCCGGCCCGGAACAGCCGGTGGTCGTCGACGAGGACGACGCGCAGCGCGCCCGCTCGGTCGGTCACAGGGCCACCTCCAGCCGGACCTCGGTGCCCTCGCCGGGGGCGCTGCGCACGGTGGCGCTGCCGCCGTGCCGCTCCATCCGGCCGACGACGGACTGGCTGAGGCCGTACCGGTCGGCCGGCACGCCGGCGGGGTCGAAGCCGCGGCCGCGGTCGCGCACGAAGACCTCCGCGCGGCCGTCGGCCACCTCGGCGTAGACCTGCACGCCGTGCTCGCCGGAGTGCTTGGCGGCGTTGACGAGCGCCTCCCTGGTGGCCGCGACCAGCGGCGCGCACGTCGGTCCGTCGCCGACCACGACGAGCTCGACCGCGATGCCGTGCAGCTCCTCGACCTCGGCCGCCGCCTGCTCCAGGGCGCCGCGCAGGCTGGTCGTCGTGGCGGTCGGCTCGTACAGCCAGCCGCGCAGCTCGCGCTCCTGCGTGCGGACCAGGCGCTGGACCTCGCGCGGGTCGTCGGCGGCCTTGCGGATCAGCGCGAGGGTCTGCAGGACCGAGTCGTGCACGTGCGCGGCGACCTCGGCCCGCTCCTGCGACCGGATGCGCTCGCGCCGCTCGGCCCGCAGCTCGCCGGTCAGCCGCAGCACCCACGGGCCGCTCAGCACCAGCACGCCGGCCACGACGACGACCGTCGACAGCAGGCCCTCGCGCGCCTGCTGGAGCTCGCCGCGGGTGGCCAGGAAGCCGGCCAGTCCCGCCACGACGAGCGTGGCTCCCACGAGCACGACGACGGGTCCGCGGACGCGGCCGGCGCGCCACCGCTGCCGCTGCGCCTCGTCGGCCTGCCGCCACACCAGCGCGACGCCGCCCGCGGCGGCCAGCAGCGGGAGGAGCGCGGGGGAGAAGAAGCCGCTGGCCTGCAGGAGCAGCACGCCGCCGATCCCGACGGCGGCCAGGGCCAGCAGCTGCACCCGGCTGTCCGCCACCACCGCCCCGGCGACCTCGCCCTGCGGCACCAGCACCCACAGCGCGGCGTAGACGAGGATCCCCGCGCCGCTGCACAGGGTCAGCAGCACGAAGGCCAGCCGCACCACCAGCGGCGACAGCCCGAGGTGCTCGGCCACCCCCGCGGCGACCCCGCCGAGAGCGCGCCCGGAGCCGGCGCGCACGAGGCGGGGCGGGGCGGCGGCGGTCACCGGCTCAGGGTTCCACGGCAGGTGCCGGGAGGGGATCAGGGACGGACCCTGAGAGCAGGACCAGGGTCCTTCCCTGATGCGCAGGCCTCGTTCCGAGGACCATCGTCGCTGCCATGACCGAGACCCTGCTCGACGAGCCCCTGCCACCTCCGCCCACCGACCCGCGCCGCCTGGTGCGCGACCCCGACGACAAGGTCGTCGCCGGCGTCTGCGCCGCGTTCGGCCGCTACACCTCCACCGACCCCGTCCTCTGGCGCGTCAGCGTCGCCGTCCTCGCCCTGCTCGGCGGCGCCGGCCTCGCCCTCTACGCCCTCGCCTGGCTGCTGGTGCCCCGCACCGGTGAGGCGCAGTCCCTGGCCGAGCGCACGCTGCGCAAGCCCGACAGCAGCGTCGGCGTCCTCGGCGTCGTGGCTGCGGTCGTCGTCGGCGTCGTGCTGCTGGGCCTGCTCGACGGCGCCGGCCTCGGCGCCCTCGTCGTCATCGGCGGCCTGGCCTACCTGGTGGCCCGTGAGCGCCGGGAGGGCCCGCCGGCACCGCGCACCGGGACAGCCGTCCCCTTCGCGCCGACGTCGCCCCTCCCCCCGCCCGCTCCGCGTGAGCGCTCCGCGCTGGGCGGCCTCACCCTGAGCCTCGCCGTGCTCGTCAGCGGCGGACTGCTGCTGGCCCGCGAGTCCGGGGTCGACGCCCTGACCCCCTCCCGCGTCGTGGCCGCTGCACTGCTCGTCGTCGGCGCCGGCCTGCTGGTCGGGACCTGGTACGGCCGCGCGCGCTGGCTGCTCGTCGTCGGCGCGGTGCTGGCGATCGCCCTGGCCGGCACGGCGACCGCCGAGCGCGTCGACGTGCAGGACGGCGTCGGCGACCGCAGCTGGCGCGCCGTCGCCGGCGGCGACTACCGGCTCGGTGCCGGCGAGGCGGTGCTCGACCTGCGCGGCCTGGACGGCCTGGACGACGCGACGGTCACGGCCCGCGTCGGGCTGGGGCAGCTGACCGTCCTGGTGCCGCGCGGCATGTCCGTCGCGATCGACGCCGACGTGCGGCTCGGCGAGATCAGCGCGCCCGGCTTCGCCGGCGTTGACGGGGACGACCTGCACGAGGACCTCGTCGTCGGGTCCTCCGACGACGTGACGGTGGAGCTCGACGCGGACGTCCGCGTCGGAGAGCTGGAGGTGCGCTATGTCTGACCGGATGCCGCGGCACGAGCGGGACGTCCTGTCCCTGATGGGCGGCCTGCTGCTGGTGCTGGTCGCCGCGCTCTACCTGCTCGACGACACGACCGGCCTGTCGCTGGACGGCCGCTGGGTCGCCCCGGGCCTGCTCGTCGCGGTCGGCGTCGCCGGCCTCGCGGGCAGCCTGCGCCGGACCCGCTGACCTAGAACAGGGAGGCGTCCTCGAGCGCGAGCAGCCGCTGCTTGCGCTCGACGCCCGCGGCGTAGCCGCGCAGCTTCCCGTCGGACCCGATCACCCGGTGGCAGGGGACCACCACGGCGATCGGGTTCCGGCCGTTGGCCAGGCCGACGGCCCGCACGCACCTCGGGTCGCCGAGCCGGGCGGCGACCTCGCCGTACGTCGTCGTCGTGCCGTACGGGATGCGCCGCAGCTCCTCCCACACCCGCTGCTGGAACGCCGTCCCGGGCGGGGCGAGCGGGAGGTCGAAGCCGGTGCGCTCGCCGGCGAAGTGCTCGGCCAGCTGGCGAGCCGTCTCGACGAGGACCGGCTCGTCCGGCGACGGCTCCTCGTCCGGCGCCTCGAACGGCGCGAAGTGCGCCTTGACGAGCGCACCGTCGACGGCGACGAGGAGCAGGTCGCCGACCGGCGTCGGCACCGTGGTCCAGCCCATGGCGCCACCGTAAGCGGTTGCGGGCCGCCGTAGCGTGGACCCACGTGCAGTCCCTCCCCTTCGCCGACCCGGGCACCTCGGACCTGAGGTCGCCCCTGCGCTTCCTGCTGCGGGTCGGGCGGCTGCAGCTGGGGACGGTGCTCGGCGGGATGCTGTTCGGCGTCCTCTGGATGAGCTGCCAGGCGGTCGTGCCGTACGTCCTCGGCCGGGCGGTCGACGAGGGCGTGGCGGCGCGCGACAGCGACGCCCTGCGCCAGTGGGCCCTGGTGCTGCTGGGGATCGGCGCGGTCCAGGCGCTCGCCGGCGTGACACGGCACCGCTTCGCGGTGAGCAACTTCCTGATGGCGTTCTTCCGTACGACGCAGTGGGTCAGCGCGCAGACGCTGCGGCTCGGCGCCGACCTGCGACGGGTCACGTCCACGGGCGAGGTCGTCAGCGTCGGCACGACGGACACGCTCGGCATCGCGCGGGCGCTCGACGTCACCGCGCGCGGCGCCGGGTCGGTCGTGGCGTTCGTGCTCGTGGCGGTCCTGCTGCTGCGGGCCTCCCCCGCGCTCGGCGCCGTCGTGCTCGTCGGCGTCCCGCTGTTCAGCCTGGTGATCGGGCCGGCGCTCAAGCCGCTGCACAGCCGGCAGGCGCACCAGCGCGAGGCGCTCGGCCGCCTCACCACCCTGGGCACCGACACCGTCGCCGGGCTGCGCGTGCTGCGCGGGGTCGGCGGCGAGGGCGCGTTCCTCGAGCGCTACCGCCGGGAGTCGCAGCGGGTGCGGCAGTCCGGCGTGCAGGTCGCGCGCAGCCAGTCGCTCCTCGACGCCGCGCAGGTCCTGGTGCCGGGCACCTTCGTCGTGCTGGTCACCTGGCTGGCCGCGCGCTTCGCCGTCCAGGGCCGCATCTCGGTCGGCGACCTGGTCGCCTTCTACGGCTACGCGGCCTTCCTCGTGACGCCGCTGCGCACGATCACGGAGGCGGCGGACAAGGTCACCCGCGCGCTGGTCGCCGGCCGCCGGATGATCGTGCTGCTGTCGCTCGAGCCGTCGCTCGACGAGCCGGCGCACCCGCTGCCCGAGCCGCCCGCCCTGTCGCCGCTCCAGGACGCCGCGTCCGGGCTGCTCGTGCGGCCGGGCCTGCTGACCGCCGTCGTCAGCCCCGAGCCGGCGGACGCCTCCGCGCTGGCGGACCGGCTGGGGAGGTACGTCGACGGCGAGGTCCGGCTCGGCGGGGTCCTGCTGTCGGAGCTTCCCCTCGAGGTGGTGCGCCGCCGCGTGCAGGTCGTCGACAAGGACGCGCTGCTGCTGTCCGGCGTCCTGCGCGCGGAGCTCGGCGGGTCCGCTGCCGTCGACGCCGCCGTCGACACTGACGTCGACACCGCCGTCGACGCTGACGTCGACGCCGCCGTGCACGCCGCCTGCGCGCAGGACGTGCTGGAGGCGCTCCCGGACGGGCTGGACACCGTGCTGGAGGAGCGCGGCCGGCAGCTGTCCGGCGGTCAGCGGCAGCGGCTCGTGCTGGCCCGCGCGCTGCTCGCCGACCCGGAGGTGCTCGTCCTCGACGAGCCGACCAGCGCGGTGGACGCGCACACCGAGGCACGCATCGCGGACCGGCTGCGCGAGGTGCGCACCGGCCGGACCACGGTCGTCCTGACGAGCAGCCCGCTGGTGCTCGACCGGGCCGACGAGGTGGCCCTGCTGCTCGACGGCCGGGTCATCGCCGTGGGCACGCACCGGCAGCTGCTCGACGGCGACGCGTACCGGTCGGTCGTGCTGCGGACGGAGCCGGCGGCATGAGCCCGGTCCAGCGCCGCGGGGCACCCGCATGACCGCGCTGCCCGTCGCGGACGGCCGGCAGGTCCGCGCCTACGCCACCGGCCTCGCCCGCCGGCACCCCCGCGCGCTGGGCCTGTCCCTCGCGCTCTACGCCGCCGCGGCCGTCGCGGGGCTGGTCGCGCCGCGGTTGCTCGGCGCGCTGGTCGAGGCCGTCGAGCGGGGCACCACCACCGGCTACGTCGACCGCATCGCGCTGCTGCTCGCCGGTGCGGTGCTGCTCCAGACGGCGCTCACCAAGTGGTCGCGCACGATCTCGCTGGTGCTCGCCGAGGAGGTGTTCGCCGACCTGCGCGAGGACTTCCTGGAGCGCGTCGTCGCGCTGCCGCTGTCGACCGTCGAGCGGGCCGGCTCGGGCGACCTGCTGAGCCGCACGACCTCCGACGTGGACACGCTCGCCAAGACCGTGCGCTACGCCGTGCCCGAGGTGCTCGTCGCGACCGTCACCTCCGTGCTGACGATCGGCGCGGCGTTCCTCGTCTCGCCGAGGGTGGCCAGCGCGATGCTGCTGTCCGCCCCGGTGCTGTTCTTCTCCACCCGCTGGTACCTGCGCCGCGCCCCCGACGGCTACCTGCGCGAGCGCGCGGCGTACGCCGTCGTCACCGCCGGCATCGCCGAGACCGCCGAGGGCGCGCGGACGGTGGAGTCCCTGCAGCGGCAGGAGGCGCGGCGCCGTCGCAGCGACGACGACATCCGGCTGGCCTACGGCACCGAGCGCTACACGCTGCGGCTGCGCACGATCTGGTTCCCGCTGGTCGACCTGTCCTTCGTGCTGCCGCTCGTCAGCGTCGTGCTGCTCGGCGGCTACCTCTACAGCCGCGGGCTCGCCTCGCTCGGCGAGGTGACGACGGTGGCGCTCTACGTCCAGCTGCTCCTCGACCCGCTCGACCGGCTGCTCGGCTGGCTCGACGAGCTGCAGGTCGGCGCCTCCTCCCTCGCCCGGCTCATCGGCGTGGCCGAGGTGCCCGACGACCGCTCCCCCAGCGGCACCGACCCGGTCGGCGAGGACCTGACGGCGCAGGACGTCCGCTTCTCCTACCGCGACGGGCACGACGTCCTGCACGGGCTCGACCTCGCCGTCCGGCCGGGTGAGCGGCTGGCCGTCGTCGGCCCGTCCGGCGCCGGGAAGTCGACGCTGGGCCGCCTGCTGGCCGGTGTGCACGGCCCGCGCACCGGCAGCGTCACCCTCGGCGGCGTGCCGATGCTCGACCTGCCGCTGGAGCGCCTGCGCACCGAGGTCTCGCTCGTGACGCAGGAGCACCACGTCTTCGTCGGCACGCTGCGGGAGAACCTCCTGCTGGCCCGGGAGGACGCGACCGACGAGCAGGTGCGCGCCGCTCTCGACGCGGTCGACTGGGCCGACGACGTCGATCTCGACACCGCTGTCGGCGCAGGCGGTACGGCGCTGTCGCCGGCGCAGGCGCAGCAGGTCGCGCTGGCCCGTCTGGTGCTCGCCGACCCGCACACCCTCGTGCTGGACGAGGCCACCTCGCTGCTCGATCCGCGGGCGGCGCGGCACCTCGAGCGGTCGCTCGCCGCCGTCGTCACCGGCCGGACGGTCATCGCGATCGCGCACCGCCTGCACACCGCCTCCGATGCGGACCGGGTCGCGGTGGTCGAGGGCGGCCGGGTCACCGAGCTGGGCAGCCACGACGAGCTGCTCGCGCTCGGCGGGTCCTACGCCGCGCTGTGGGCGTCCTGGCAGTCGGCGTGACGTCGCGTCCGGCGGCCGGCGGCGGTCGCTGGGTGACCGTGTCGCCGGAGCGGCTGCAGCGCTGGCTGGACGGCTTCGGCACCCGGCACGGCCCGGTGAGCCGCACCTTCGACGACCGGGTCGTACGGCTCGAGGGTGAGGACGGCGCGGTGGCCGAGGTGGAGGTGCCGTTCCCGCCGCTGTCCGGCGGCCTGGTCGAGCACGTCCTGCGCGACCGCCGCGTCGCCGTGCTGCTCGTCCGCCTCGGCGGCTGCGCCTGCGGCGTCTTCGAAGGGCCGCGGCTCGTCACGAGCAAGGTGACGACCCGCCAGGTGCACGGGCGCATCCAGGCCGGCGGGCAGTCCCAGCAGCGCTTCGCGCGCCGGCGCGACGGCCAGGTGCGGGTGATGCACCAGGCCAGCGCCGACACCGCCGCCCGGGTGCTGCTGCCCGAAGCGGCCTCGCTCGACGCGCTCGTGGTCGGCGGCGAGCGGACGGCGGTCGACGCCGTGCTGGCCGACCGCCGCCTCGAGCCGCTGCGCCCGCTGGTCGGCGGGCGGCTGCTGGACGGACCGGACCCGCGGCAGAAGGTGCTGGAGGCCTCCTACGACCAGCTGCGCGCGGTCTGGATCCGGGTGGTCGAGCCCTAGCCGTCGCTCTTCTGGGGCGGCTCGTCCTTGCCCTGCTCCTCGAGCCGGTCGGCCTGCTCCATGCCGGACCGCTTCCCCGCACCGGCTGCGCCCACGCACGACCCGGAACGCGTGAAGCCCCCAGCACCGGGGTGCTGGGGACGTCACGACGTCGGCGCCCGGAGGGTCAGGCGCGGCGGCGCCGGAGCACCGCGGCAGCGCCCGTGACGAGCGCGACGGCCAGCAGCGGCAGCCCCAGGCCGCCGGTCGCCGGCAGCCGGCCGCCCCACCGCTGCCGCTGCCGCCGCCGCCGGGGCCGGTCATGCCCCCGCCGTCGATCGGGACGGCACTGGAGGCGCCCGCGCCCGGTCAGCACGAAGTCGAACGCCGCGCTGTTGTCAGCCTGGGTGAGGAAGGTCTGCTCCACGCGGCTGGTCGGCAGCTGGTAGCTGAACGTCCAGGCCGACGCGTCGTACAGCCGCGAGCCGGGACCGGCCGGCACCTGCGCCGGGCGCTGGCCGGGACCCTGCGGCCCGGACAGCGCCTCGAGCGACGAGCGCGGCACCGAGAGCCGGATGGTGCCCGCCTGCTCGTCGACCGCTCCGGGTATCGCCGTGCCGCCCTTGTAGGTCTGCACGTTGCCCTGCGGGTTGCGCAGCGAGGTCGTGTAGTCGTCGTAGCCGAAGCGCCAGCCGCCGGTCGCCGGCTCGTAGAAGGCCGTCGCACCGCCCGGCTGGTAGCCGTCGAAGAAGCGGAACAGGTACACCAGCGACGCCGCCTGGGTCCCTGTCAGGGCCGCCTGCAGCGCCGCCGGCGACAGGTCGTCGTAGGTCATCGTGACGGTGAAGCCGCCGTCCTGCACCGGGTCACCGCTCTCGAGGTCGACCTCCGGGCCCACTTGGACGTCGAGCAGGTCGAGCGCCGGAACGTTGTCGCCGCCCGGCAACTGGGTGGTCGGGCTGCCGAGCAGGCCGTCGCGGACGGTCCAGCGCCCGAAGGCGTCACCGGGCTTGTCCTTGCTGCCGGTGCGGACCGTCTTCGGAGCCGGCGCGATCGGCTTGCCGCCGTTGCTCGGGCCGGCGCGCTGGACGAGGGAGACGGGCTGGGCGATGTTGCCGGTCGCGGCGTCCGGGACCTTCGAGGCCTGGTTGTAGACGACGAGCAGCCGGCCGGTGACCGGGTCGTACTCCATCGTGAAGTAGTCGACCAGGGAGCGGTCGGCCATGTCGATGGTGCACTGCAGGCCGTTGAGGCAGATCGAGTCGTAGTGGTTCGGGTGCGAAGTGGCCCGGACCTGGTCGACCTGGGGGTCGGCGGCGAACGCGTCGAGCGTCTGGTTGACGTAGACGTTCCAGGTCGCCTTGAAGCCGGCGTCGTCGGGGTTGCCGACGCTCGGCGTGCCGTAGTACGAGACGGCCACCCGGCCCGGCAGGCCGCCGGCGGCGACCCACGGCATGACGGTCGTCTCGACGCCCTCGCGGTTGATGCGGATCTTCTTGGTGAATCCTGGGTCCACGTTGTTCTCAGCCGAGGCCTCGACCGGGTTGGGCCCCTTGCACTTGGCGACGTCCGCCGCGCGCAGCGCGACCAGGTAGGTGTCCCGGCCGCCGCCCTTCTCGGTGTACGTCACGTAGATGTTGCCGGCCTGGTCGTGGTCGGCGGCCACGAACCCGGCTGTGGGGTCGATGCCGGCGTCGACGGCCAGGCACTGCGAGAACGTGTCGCCGCCGTCCAGGCTCATCGCCAGCTTGACCTTCGTGCCGGCGCTGTACGGGAAGTAGACGACGTCGTTGTCGGCGGGCACGCCCGGGACGACGCCCTCCTTGATGGCGCGGATCTGCCCGAGCCGGCCGCCGTCGGTGGAGGCGGAGTACTGCGGCCCGTAGGTGAGGCCGCCGTCGGTCGACTTCTGGATCACCTGCCCCTGCGCGGTCGCGCTGATCAGGGCGGCGTTGTAGTTCAGGAAGACCGTCCTGTCGTCGGTGAAGGTCAGCCACTGCCGGTCGACGAGGCTGGTCTGGTTGGTCTGGGCGAGACCGTCCTGGTCCGGCGAGCGCTGCAGCGTCCGGCCGTTGTCCGGCGAGCTGAAGGTGGAGAAGCCGGTGAGCGGGCCGAGCCCGATGAAGGCCAGCTGCCGCTTTCCCTCGGCGTTGAGGTCCTGGCCCGTGCCGATCGCGCAGTCACCCCCGCCCTGCAGCGTGCCGGTCTCGGCGGTGGGCGCGGTGCCGAGCGGCCGCCAGGTCTCGCCGCCGTCGACGGACACCGAGCCGTGGTCGGTGCCGTTGGAGGCGCCGTTGGTGCCGCAGCTGTAGAGGACGCCGCTGCGATCGGCGAAGGCAGCCGACTCGCCCTGCGAGCGCTGCGGGTCGGTGACCAGGCTGGCGCCGAACTCCAGCCCGCGGTCCACCGTCGGCGGCACCGGGCCCGGCAGGGCCGCGGTGGCGACGGTGATCGTCCCCTCGTACGGCTGCGGCGTCTCGTTGGTGAAGCCGCAGAGCAGGGCGGTGTAGGTGCCGGACTCGAGGTCGGTGAGCGTGACCGTCTCGGCGGGCGCGCCGCCGTCGGAGCTGCCGACCTCCTCGCCGGCGGCGTTCTGCACCGACAGGGCCAGGTCGTTGGAGATGCCGGCCGGGTCCCAGACGACCTCGAACGACAGCGTCGCGGAGACCTTGTCGAGGGCGCCGGCGGGCACCTCGAGCACGAGCTCGTGGGTGTCGCTGTTCGCGGGGGTGCAGCCCGCGATCCCGGTCACGCCGGGCGGCGCCGTGCCGGTGTACGACGTCGAGGCCGACCGGCCGGGCGAGGTGGGCACGGTGAGGCTGCTGCTGGTCGGGTCCGAGGCGGCCGACGGGCCGGCCGGGAGCACCACGACGGCGAGCGCCAGGGCGGCGGCGCTGGTCAGTGCCAGCGGCAGGCGGGTGCGGGACAGGATCAGGGTCACGGGGCTCCTCGGGACGTCCGGTTCGTGCTGCCTTCGCCGTGCACGTCACGTTCCCTGCCCGACAGCAGGATCCTGCAGCACGGCGGCGAAGCCTGCACAGGTGACCCGCTCCCCGCTGCTCCGCCGGCTGCCCTGGCTGCTCGCCCTGCTGCTGCTCGTGGGCGTCCTCGCCCCTGCGGGCTCGGCAGCGCCGGCGCCGAACGGCTCGACGTGGACCGAGACCTGGCTGGACACGCCGGACGGCGAGCGCCTGCACGTCGACGTGATGCGGCCGACCGGCGTCACGGGCCGGACCCCGGTGATCCTCGTCGTCAGCCCGTACCTCGGGATGACCTCGGCGACCGAGCAGCCCGGCCCGTCGAACCGCTTCTTCGACTTCTTCGAGGGCGCGCGGGTCTTCGCCCGGGGCTACTCGGTGGTGATGGTCAGCCTGCGCGGGACGGGCGGCTCGTCGGGCTGCCTGGACATCCTCGGCCCGGGTGAGCAGAGCGACGTCGTCACGGCGGTCCGGTGGGCAGCGAGCCAGCCGTGGTCGAGCGGGAAGGTCGGCATGTACGGCAAGAGCTACGACGCGAACACCGGCATGGTCGGCGCGGCGCTGCGGCCGAAGGGCCTGGCCGCCGTCGTCGCCCAGCAGGTGGTGCCGGACCGGTACCGCGGCTCGTACAACGACCGCGTCCGCTTCCTGCAGTCCGTCGCCTACCCGGCCGCGAGCTACGGCTCCGGCGGCGAGGGGACGTTCTCCGTCAACGGCGACCCGGAGTACGCCGCAAACAGCCTGGCGCACAGCGCCGACTGCCAGGTCCCGCTGGCCGGGCACTACCTCGACGACCCGACCTCGGACTTCTGGACCTCGCGCGACTTCGTCACCAAGGCCAGGGGCAGCACCGTGCCGACGTTCATGACGGTCGGCTACGTCGACACCAACACCAACGTCGGCGGCGGGGCGGTCGACTACTTCGACGCGCTGGCGGGGCCGAAGCGCCTCTGGATCGGCTGGTGGGACCACGTGCGCGGCAACGACCTCGTCGGCGACGAGCTGGCCATGGGCCGCGCCGGCTTCTTCGACGAGGTGATGCGCTTCTACGACCAGCACCTCAAGGGCATCGCGCCGAAGGTGAAGGACCCGGTGGTCGCCGCGCAGGGCAGCGACGGCCGCTGGACCGCCGAGACGGCGTGGCCGGCGCGGGACGTGCGCGCGCTGACGGCTCCGGTGAAGGCGGGCAGCTACGACGACGACGCGACCAACGTCGGCAGCAACGACAACGCTGCCGGCGTCGGCGGCACCGGCGCGCTCGGCGTGCAGCGCGCCGGCGCCGGCGCCTGGACCTTCTCGCCGCCGCTCGGCGGGGCGGCCCGCATGGCCGGCATCCCGTCAGCGGCGGTCGACCTCGTCCCGGTCGCCCCCCGCACGAACGTCGCCGTGAACGTCTACGACGTCGCTCCCGACGGCAGCGCCACCATGGTCACGCGCGGCGCAGCCATGGCCGACGCCGCGGGCGTTGAGCAGGTACGGCTGTTCCCCACCGACTGGACCTTCGCGAAGGGCCATCGCGTCGGCGTGCTGGTCTCCGGCGCGAACGCCGAGGCCTACGTCCACGTCCCGACGCGCACGACGGTCGGCGTCACCGGCGGCACGGTGTCCCTGCCGTGGATGCGCGCCGCGGGGCGCACCCCGACGGCCGGGAGCACCAGCCCGCGGCTGGAGGCCTACCGGGAGGCCGCGCCCTTCGCGGTCGACCCGGCGCTGGTGGCCGAGCGGACCGAGCCGCGCTTCCCGCTGCCGCGCTGATTCAGCGGGCGAGCATGTTCTGCAGCAGCGTGTAGCCGGTGTAGGTGACGGCGTAGCTCTGCAGGCCGTACGGGTGGTAGTGCTCCTCGGTCGGCTGCGGCAGCAGCGCGCCCAGGAAGCGCACCTTCCCCTTGCCGAGCGGCTTCTCGCCGTAGACGGTCCGGCCGTCGCCGTTCGTGCCGGCGGTGAGGCCGCCGCCGGCCTCCCACGCCGCGGAGTCGACGGTCCAGTTCGGCGCGGTGACCTGGCCGAACTGGTAGCCGATCGGGACGGTGTCGTACGTCTGGCTCGCGACCCCGCGCAGGCCCTGGTTGAGCGGCAGCGTGCGGTCGCCGAAGTCGACGAAGCCGACGTACTCCTCCGCGACGCCCACGTCGTCCGCCCCGACCAGCCCGAGGTCGGCCAGCACCGGCGCGGCCGCGTCCGTGACGACGAGGTTGCCGCCGCGCTGCACGAACGCGCGCAGCGCCTCGACCCACGCGGTGCGCGAGCCCTTCTCCGGCATCGCGTCGTCGGCGAGCACCACGGTCTGGAAGCGGTCCAGCGAGGTCCGCCCGGCGAGCACGTCCGGGACGCGCACGGCCGTCAGGTCCTTGCTGGCGTACCTGTTCAGGTCGGTGAAGAAGCGCATCCGGCTGACGGTGTACGGCTTCTGCGGCAGCGTCTCGCCCTCCTCGCGCTCGTAGCCCGGCGCCGTCCTCGCTCGTCACGACCTCGGGGTCGAAGACGTACGCGGTGCGGGTGCCGACGGGGAAGGTGAAGCGCTTGACGTCGACGGCCTGGCGGAACATCTCGAAGTTGATGGCGCGGATGCTGTCGACCCAGATCTGGTTGCGCACCGGGTCGTACGTCAGGGCGTTGCCGGCGACGGTCTTGCCGAGCGTCAGCTCGGTCGCGAAGCCGTAGCCGTCGCTCGCACCCGCGGTGTTGTACTGGTCGATCAGCGAGCCCGACGCCGAGTAGCCGAGCATGTCGTAGAGCGTCCCCCAGTGGTACGGGCCGACGTCGCCGTTGCTCGCCGTGCCGACGGCCTGCATCTGCTGCAGCACCGGGTACTGCGCCATCGACGAGGTGATGCCGTCGGCGAAGCGGGCCAGCGTCTCGGACTTCTGGTAGTCGAACTGCCCGACGATCTGCAGGCCGGCTGCGGCGTAGGTGTCGTCGAGCTGGCCGTGGTTGTCGGTGCCGAGGTACCAGCCCTTCTGCGAGAGCAGCGTGCGGTCGATGCCCTGGCTCTCGGGCTCCTGCAGCGTGCCGTTCGGCGACGTCGATCCAGCCGCGCACCGGGAAGTTGCGGTTGAGGTCCCGGCTGCTGCCGTTCTCCCGCGTCCAGGACACCCCGGCGCCGTCGCTGCCGGCGAGGTCGCCCTCGACCCAGCCGTCCGGGTTCGGGAACAGGAAGTGGATGACGTACTGGTCGAGCACCTCCGCGACCCACGGCTCGCCGGCCAGGAACCGCTCGTCGAGCATGTCCTCCATCGCGCGGGCCGCGCCCTCGCGCGCACCGATCTCGTCGCCGTGGATCGAGGAGACGACGAGCAGCTTCTTCTTCGGGCCCTTCTTCTTCTCGTTCGTGAGCAGCACGTCGTAGACCGGGTGGCCGTTCCTGCTCGTGCCGGTCGTCGTGATCTGCACCCGGTCGGCGTACTGCTGCTCGAGGGTCCTGATGCCGCACTCGAAGTCGGTCAGCCGCAGCCACCCGACCGACAGGCGCGGCTCGGTGAAGACGCGGCCGTCCGGGCTCGGGTCCGCGGGCGCGCACTTGACCGGCAGCAGGGCTGCCTGGGGCGCCGGGACGGGAGCGGCGGTGGCGGCGCCCGCGACCAGGGCGGACAGCAGCAGGGGCACGGCGAGCAGCAGCGGGCGACGGCGCATGCCCTCCCAGTTCGCGGTCGGGCCGGTCAGTCCTGCTGCCGCACCATCGCGACGCTGTCCACCAGGCGGTGGCCCCACTGCTGACGGACCTGCCCGACCTCGCGCCAGCCGCGCCGGAGGTAGAGCCCGCGGGCCGGGCTGTCCGGGTCGACCTCGAGCACCGGCAGCCGCCCCCGTGCGTCGGCCTCCTCCTCCGCGTGCGCCAGCAGCGCGCTGCCCGCACCCCGCACGGTGCGGTCCGTGAACAGCCGCGAGACGACGGCCAGCCCCTCGGCGGCGGCGCCGGTCGCGGTCTGCCAGAGCGGGAGGGAGGGCGAGGTCGCCGGGTGCAGCGCGACGTGGCCGAGCACCCGCTCCCCGGACGTCACCACCCAGCCGCCGAGCTCGGCGTCCGAGGCGAGCCACCACGCGCTGACGGCCTCGGCGCGCACCGGGTAGCCCTCCTGCTCGTGCGTGCGCTGCAGGAGGGCGAGCAGCGCCGGCAGGTCGTCCGGGTGGCGGGGGCGGAGCAGCACCCGGTCAGCGTGCCCCGCCCGGCCCGGCTCAGGCCGGGCGGCGCCGCCGGACGAGCGCGACGGCCACGAGCAGCAGCAGGGCGCCGGCCGCGAGGGGAAGCCCGCCGGTGGCCGGGAGGCGCCCGCCGCCCTGCGGTCCGCCGGTCGCCGGCGGCTCCGGCGCCGCCGGCGGAGGACCGGTGACGGGAGCCGCGGTCACCGCGTCGAACTCCTTGAACAGCCCCTTGCCGGAGACCTGACGCGCGATGGCGCCGTGGTTGAGCAGGCCGTTCTTGGCGACCGCCGTGCTGCTCGCGCAGTCGTTGTCCGGCGCCGTGTCCACGTCGCTGGTGGGGTCGATGCTGGCGGGGACGCACCCGTCCGCGTAGCCGACCATCACGTGGCCGGTCTTGTCGACGGTGATGTCGTTGAAGTCCAGCAGGTTGCGGCACGGGTTGCCGCCGCCGGAGTTCCAGATGCAGCCGCGCTGCACCGGGTCCTTCGGGGTCGCGTCGACGGTGGTCCAGGTGGCGCCGCGGTCGTACGTCGTCGCGACGTACAGGTGCCACTCGGCGCCGGTGAAGGTCTTGCCGTCGGCGCTCTTGCCGAAGGAGTCGGCCTGCGTCGAGCCGCGGGTCGGCGTGCCGAGGAAGGCGAACGCCGCCCGGTCGCCGTCGCCGGCGATGACCTCGGAGAACTCGGTGTTGTGCAGGCCGAACGGGATGCCGACGTCGACCGACGGCCGCCAGGTCTCCCCCTGGTCGGTGCTCACGGCGATGCGGGGCTTGCCGGTCCCGTCGCCGTACCCGAAGTAGACGGTGCCGTCGCTGCCGGCGGCGACCGACGGGTCGCTCGCGCCCTCGATGCTGTCCGGGATGCGGTGCACGGTCCAGGTGAGCCCGGCGTCCTTGGAGACGGCCACCCCCTGGTTGCCGCCGCACTTCACGTTCGGGACGTACACCGTGCCCTCCGGGCCGACGCGGACGTGGCCGTGGATGCCGCTGCACTGCGTGCCGTCGTAGATCGGGATCGCGGGGCCGAAGGCCACGCCGCCGGTGTCGCTGCGCGCGCAGGTGGCGCCGGGCGTGACGAGGGCGATGGCCTGCGAGCAGTAGTAGACGGCGTGCGGGTAGTCCGTGAGCGGGCCGGGGACGGCGCCCTCCGGGTAGGGGCCGCCGCCGAAGGTCTGGTGGTCGAAGCCGTTGACGACCGACCCGCAGCCCTGGCTCGGGACCGGCGCCGAGGAGAAGTCGTCGTCGCTGAACGCCGCCGCGCTGCACGCGAGGTAGAGCTGGCTGACGAACGTGCGGCCGGTGACCGAGTCGGTGAAGCCGATCGGGTCCAGGCTGATCTTGTTCGAGGGGTCGGCGACGTCGTCGTTGACCAGCGTCCAGGCCGACGTGCGCTTCGCGTCGTCGAACTCCACGACGTACTCGTTCGTGTTCGCCGTGAACAGCGTGCGCCCGCTCTTCCAGCTGTTGCCGATGGACGGCTCGCCCGCGGCCGTCGCGACGCCCTCCGGCGCCTGGTACTGGTGGTAGACCGGCGCCGGCTCGGCGGACTGCGGGAACGCCGGCGGCAGGATCGTCGAGGCGCTGATGGTGGCCGTGTAGTCCTGCCCCTGCGGCAGCGTCTGGAAGGCGCACACCAGCACGTCGTAGACGCCGGGCGCCTTGTCGGTGACGTTGATGCCCTCGGAGTACTGGCTGCCGTCGCTGCTGGCGACCAGCTGGCCGTCCGGTCCGAAGACGTGCAGCGCGAGGTCGGCGATGGCCTCGTTGCCCGGCGCCTCCCAGTCGATCTGGAAGCGGATCAACGTGTCGTAGCGCGGGTCGACGGACGGCGGCACGGTGACGGCGATGTAGTGCTGGTCGTTCAGCTCCTGGGTGCCGTCGGGGCTGCACGCACCCTGCGGGTCGTCCAGCGCGATGCCGGTCGAGCCGTTGTTGAACGGCGCGTGGCCCTGGTAGGTCACCTCGTTGCGGCCGGGCGTCGCCGGCAGCGCGACCGTCTTCTCCGGCGCCTCGGGCGACCCGGTGACGGTCGCGGCGGCGGGCAGCTGCGCGGTGACGGCCAGCAGGACGCCGAGGGCGGCCAGGCCGAGGGGCAGACGACGAGCACGGTTCACGGGCGGGACCTTCCGAGGCGGACGAACGGCCTCGGCCACCCGGGGTCGGACGCAGGCTACGCGGCGGGCGCCCCTCGGACTACTCCCACTCGATGGTGCCGGGCGGCTTGCTCGTCACGTCGAGCACGACCCGGTTCACCTCGCGCACCTCGTTGGTGATGCGCGTGGAGATGGTGGCCAGCACGTCGTACGGGATGCGGGACCAGTCCGCGGTCATCGCGTCCTCGCTGCTGACCGGTCGCAGGACGACGGGGTGGCCGTAGGTCCGGCCGTCGCCCTGGACGCCCACGCTGCGGACGTCGGCGAGCAGCACGACGGGGCACTGCCAGACGTCGCGGTCCAGGCCGGCGGCGGTGAGCTCCTCCCGGGCGATCGCGTCCGCCTCGCGCAGCAGGTCGAGCCGGTCCTGGGTGACCTCGCCGATGATGCGGATCCCGAGGCCCGGGCCGGGGAACGGCTGGCGCCACACGATGGCCTCGGGCAGGCCGAGCTCCACGCCGACCTTGCGCACCTCGTCCTTGAACAGCGTGCGCAGCGGCTCGACGAGGTCGAACTGGAGGTCCTCCGGCAGGCCGCCCACGTTGTGGTGGCTCTTGATGTTGCTGGTCCCCGCGCCGCCGCCGGACTCGACGACGTCCGGGTAGAGGGTGCCCTGCACGAGGAAGTCGACCGGCTCGTCGGCGCTGATCTCGCGCGCGGCCGCCTCGAACGCGCGGATGAACTCGCGGCCGATCGCCTTGCGCTTGGCCTCCGGGTCGGTGACCCCGGCTAGCGCCTCGAGGAAGGTCCCGCTCGCCTCGACGACGTGCAGGTCGACGCCCGTGGCCGCCACGAAGTCCTGCTCGACCTGCTCGGCCTCGCCCTTGCGCAGCAGCCCGTGGTCGACGAACACGCAGGTGAGCTGGTCGCCCACGGCGCGCTGCACGAGCGCCGCCGCGACCGCGCTGTCGACGCCGCCCGACAGCCCGCAGATGACGCGGCCGGAGCCGACCTGGGCGCGGATGCGCTCGACCTGGTCCTCGACGACGTTGACCATCGTCCAGGTGGGCCGGCAGCCGGCGCCCTCGAGCAGGAAGCGCTTGAGCACCTCCTGGCCGTGCTCGCTGTGCAGGACCTCCGGGTGGAACTGCACGCCGTAGAGCCCGCGCGCGGTGTCCTCGAACGCCGCGACCGGCGTCTGCGGCGTCGAGGCGGTCACCCGGAAGCCGTCCGGCGCCTCCGACACGGCGTCGTTGTGCGACATCCACACCGACTGCGCGCCCGGCAGGCCGCTGAACAGCACGCCCGGGTCGACGACCGCGAGCGCGGTGCGGCCGAACTCCGCGGTGCCGGTCTGCGCGACGGTGCCGCCGAGGGAGGCGGCCATGGCCTGGAAGCCGTAGCAGATGCCGAACGTCGGGACGCCGGTGTCGAAGAAGCCGGCCGCCACCTGCGGAGCGCCCTCGGCGTAGACCGACGACGGTCCGCCGGACAGGATCACGGCCTTGGGCGCCCGGGCCCGGATCTCCTCGGCGGTGATCGTGTGCGGGACGATCTCGCTGTAGACGTGGCACTCGCGCACGCGGCGGGCGATCAGCTGCGCGTACTGCGCGCCGAAGTCGACGACCAGGACGGTGTCTGCGTCTGGGTTCACCTCGGCGAGGCTACCGAGGGGCGCGAGGATCCGGCCGGTCATCCGTACAGGGGAGGACGAACACCCCTTCCGACTCCTGGAGCGACATGCGCGCCACCCGCCGAGCGGCCGGCCTCGCGGCCGCCAGCCTCGTCCTCGCCACCGGCGCCTCGGCGCTGGTCGCCACGCCCTCGACCGCCGCGGGCAGCGCCCCGGTGCAGGCGTGGCTGACGGACCGGCTGGCCTCGGCCGCCCCGACCGAGGTGCTGCGCGTCTACGTGCACGCCGACAACGCCGCCCACGCGCAGCGGGCTGCCCGCGCCGCCGGGCTCGGCGTGCAGGAGGTGTTCTCCAAGGTCGGCATCGCCGTGGCGGTGGGCACCCCGGCCGCCGTGCGGGCTGCGCGCCTGCAGCCGTTCGTCAGCTACGTCGAGGGCGACCGCCCGGTCACCCCGCTGCTCGAGACGTCGAACGTCGCCACCCGCGGCGCGGAGGCGGTCGCCACGATCGACGGGCCGGACGGCAGCGACCTCGACGGCAGCGGCGTCAGCATCGCCATCATCGACAGCGGCGTCGACGGCACCCACCCCTTCTTCCGCGAGGCCGACGGCAGCAGCAAGGTCGTCCGCAACCTCAAGAGCGCCTGCCTGTTCGTCTCCTTCACCGCGACCGACAGCTGCTTCGTCGACGTCCTCACCAACGACAGCGACACCCTGTCGACGGGCGGCCACGGCACGCACGTCGCGGGCATCGCCGCCGGGGTCCCGACGGTCCTGTCCGACGGCACCCGCATGCAGGGCGCTGCGCCCGGCGCCAAGCTGATCGCGCTGTCCGTCGGCCAGGCCGTGAGCGTCTACGGCGGCGACACCGGCCTGAACTGGGTCCTCGACCACCACGCCGACCCGTGCGGTGACGGCAGCTGCCCGCCCATCAAGGTCACCAACAACTCCTACGGCGTCGGCGGCGGCTCGGAGTTCGACGCGAACAGCGCGACGGTCAAGCTGCAGCGCGCGCTGGCCGCCGAGGGCGTCGTCACGGCGTGGGCCGCGGGCAACGACGGCGGCGACGGCACCGGCTCCTCGCAGACCACGAACGGCCCGGGCATGGACCCGACCGGCGGCATCCTCATGGTCGCGTCGTACGACGACCGCGGCACGGGCACCCGTGACGGCGTCGTCTCGGACTTCAGCTCGCGCGGCGTGCGCGGCGACCTGCAGACCTACCCGGACATCAGCGCGCCGGGCACCGACATCCAGTCGTCCTGCCGCGCCTACCTGCCGATCTGCAGCACCGGCCTCTCCCCGGTGGCGGGCGGCGACTACAACACGATCAGCGGCACCTCGATGGCCACGCCGCACATCGCCGGCATCGTCGCCCAGCTGTTCGAGAAGAACCCGGCCGCGACGCCGGCGCAGGTGGAGCGCGCGCTGGTCGACGGCGCCTACGCCTTCACCGACGGCGCGGCCTACGAGGCGGACCCGCGCGGCGGCCTCACCAGCTTCGACAAGGGCCACGGGCTCGTGGACGTGGTGCGCTCGGCCGGGCTCGTCTAGCCCGGCGCCCCGCACGACCGACGGTCCGGACTCCCGCGGGGGCCGGGCCGTCGGGCTGTCCGGGATCAGTCGACGACGTCGACGCCCTTCCAGAACGCGACCCGGTCCTTGATCTGCTCGGCGGCCTGCTTGGGCTCCGGGTAGTACCAGGCGGCGTCCTCGTTGAGCTGCCCGTCCACCTGCACGCGACCAGTAGCTCGCCGTGCCCTTCCAGGGGCAGACGCTCGTGCGGGCGGACGGCACGAGGACGTCGTCCCGCACCGCCTCGCGCGGGAAGTAGTGGTTGCCCTCGACGACCACGGTGTCGTCGGACTGGGCGAGGACGGTGCCGTTCCAGGATGCAGTGGCCATGGGAAGAGCAGACACCCGCAGGAGCCGCAGCGCCAGCCCGCCGTGGTGGCGGGCCCGCGGGCGGCGCAGCATGCTGGGCCGGTGCGCCCGTCCCTGCCCGCCCTCGTGGTGCTCGCGGCGGTCCTGACGGGCTGCACCGGCGACGCCCGGGGGCGCCCGGCAGCCGCGCAGGGGTGCGGCGCGCTCGACGCCCAGCGGGAGGAGCAGCTCGGCGGGACGGACGTGCCCGAGGTGCCCGAGCAGCAGGCGAACGTCGTGGTGAAGCTGTCCAGCTCGTCGGCGCAGCCGCAGCGCATCACGCTGCGGGCGGCGGGCCGGGTGCTGCTGGCCGTGCGCGTGCCCGCGGCGCCGCCCGACTGCTACCTGGGCGGCAAGGTGTTCACGCACCGCTTCCGCCTGCCGGCGACGCCGACACGGATCGAGGCCACGGCGGGCGAGGACCGGTCCGCGACGGTCCTCACGCCCGGCGCGCAGCGGCAGTGGCTGACCCTGCTGCCGCAGGACGGCTTCCCGCTGGACCTCAAGGCGTGGCCGGACGAGCCGCTGTTCGGCTGAGGGTGCGGGTGGCCCCGGCCGGCCTTCCATCGGAGGCGGACCCGCAGCGCCCTACGCCCGGCCGCGCACCGTCACCGCGGTGAGGAAGCCGTCCCGCCCCGCGAACGAGGCCTCCACGGCCGCCCCTGCCGGCACCTGCGCGCTCGCGCGGCCGGCGCTGTCGGTCGTCGCCGTCACGCTTCGGCCGCCGAAGCGGAGCACGACCCGCTGACCGGCCAGCGCGTGACGCGGGCTGTCGTCGTCGGTCAGCGTGGCGGTGACGGTGCGCGCGGTGCCGGAGCCGGTGCTGCGCACGGCCAGCACTGCCCGCTCGAGGACCACGCGCAGGTCGCTGCTGAGCTCGCCCTCGCCGGCGCTGCCGCTGCTCCCGACGACCAGCTGCCGCAGCCCGGCCGCCTCGCTGACCGGCACAGCGAGCGTCGCGCTGCCCTGCCGGTCGGTGCGGGCGCTGACGGCGCGGCCGTTGCCGACGCGGGCGGTCAGCACCTGGTCGGCGGCCACGCGGCCGTCGGCGGTGGTGACGGTGACGCTGACCAGCGCGAGGTCGCTCGTCTGCACCTGGCCGGGCAGCGAGGCGCTGATCCGCGGCGCGAAGCAGGTGTTGTCACCGACCGTGTAGCGGCCGCGGGTCGCGTCCGCGGCGCTGGTGGCGGTGTCCGCCGTGAAGGCGACGCCGGGGGCCAGCGCGGCGCTGCGGCCCGTCAGCCCCTCGAGCGCCGTGCCGTCCGGCAGCGGCCGGTCGAGCACCGTGGCCAGCGCCGCGCGGTCGACGGAGAGCACGACCTGGCTGCTGACGACGTCGAAGGCCGCCGTCACCTTCAGGTCGGCCGCGGCCGTGCCGTCGACCGTCGCGGTGCCCGGCCCCTCGGCGCTGGCCCGCAGCACGACGACCTTGTCGCCGACGGTGAACTGGTACTCGAAGCGGTGGCCGGTGAAGGCCGGGAACGACGGACCGTCCGAGAGGGCGTCGACCGCGAGGTGGCCGGCCAGCTCGGTGGGCGTCGTGCGGCCGGTGACGCTGAGCAGGTCGAGGTCGGGGTCGTTCGGCGCCTGCGCCCCCGGGCGCGCGTCGCCGCGGGCGTCGGCGAAGCCGAAGCAGCCGGCGGCGGGCACCGGCACGGTCGGCTGCGGCTGCGGTTCGGCCGGGGCCGCGCTCGGCGAGGCGGACGCCGACGCGGCGGGGCTGGCGCTCGCCGACGCCTCGGGGGTGGCCGAGGACGCCGGCGACGCGGTCGGCGAGGCGGCAGCGCTCGGGCTCGCCGCGGCCGACGCCGGCGCGCTCGTGGCCGGCGCCGGTGCGCCGCCGAGCGTGCAGGCGGTGCCGACGACCGGCTTCAGCGGCGTCAGCGCCTCGTCGTACTTCGCGGGCGTCAGCGACCCGAGCAGCACCTGGTCGAACGTCTCGGCCTTGAGGTCGGACACGGCCTGGCCCTTGGCCGGCTTGCCCACGGCCGCGTCGAGCTGGTCGAGCGGCCCGGTCAGCGTCACCGTGCTCTTCTCGACGTCGAACGTCGCGGTCGCGTCGCCGGTCGCGTCGGTGTCCAGGTTGTAGAAGCCCGCGGTGACGTCGACCTCCTCGCCGAGCGGCGCGGTGCGGTCGACGTACAGGATCAGGTCCTGCTCGGCCAGCGTGAAGCGGAAGCGGAACTCGTCGCCGGCGTCGCTGGACGAGGCGCCGAGGCCGTCCGTCGTGATCGTGCCGACGAGGTCCTTGCCGACGGTGCCGAACGACGCGGACACGATGTCGAGCTGTGCGTCGGCCAGCACGGCCACGTCGGACTGGTCGGTCGTCGCGTCGCCCTTCGGGTCGGTCCAGGACGCGCAGCTCGCCGCGGAGGCCCCGCCGAGCGGGATGAGGACGCCGGCGAGCAGGCCGGTGGAGAGCACGCCGACGTACAGACGGCGGTGCAGGCGCGAGGTCGGCACGGGGGGACTCCTGTCACACGGCTGGGGTGACGTGGACAGTTCGCCGTCGTGCGGCCATCTCCTGCTCGGCGCACCGCCGGCAGGCCGCAGGGCCCCTCTGCTAGCGGGCGCCCATCCCGACGCCCTGCTGGCGCTGGAGGCTCTTGCCCTCGGTGGTGACCGACGGGGCGACCATGACCTCGACCTTCTGGAACTCCTTGATGGAGCTGTAGCCGGTCATCGCCATCGCGCGGCGCAGGCCGCCCATGAGGTTGGTCGTGCCCTCGTCGGTGCGCGCCGGGCCGAGCAGCACCTCCTCGAGGGTGCCGACCGGCTCGACCTGCACGCGGGTCCCGCGCGGGAGCTCCGGGTGGTAGGAGCCGTGGCCCCAGTGCCAGCCGCGGCCCGGCGCGTCGGAGGCGCGCGCCAGCGGGCTGCCCATCATGACGGCGTCGGCGCCGCAGGCGATCGCCTTCGCGACGTCACCCCCGGTGCGCATGCCGCCGTCGGCGATGACGTGCACGTAGCGGCCGCCGGACTCGTCGAGGTAGTCGCGGCGGGCGCCCGCGGCGTCGGCGATGGAGGTCGCCATCGGGACGCCGAGGCCGAGCACGCCGCGGGTGGTGTTCGCCTGGCCGGGTCCGACGCCGACGAGGATGCCGGCCGCGCCGGTGCGCATGAGGTGCAGCGCCGACTGGTAGGTCGCGCAGCCGCCGACGAGCACCGGCACGTCGAGGTCGGCGATGAACCGCTTGAGGTTCAGGGGCTCCGAGCGCGAGGAGACGTGCTCGGCCGACACGACCGTGCCCTGGATGACGAACAGGTCGACGCCGCTGTCGAGCACCGTCTGCGCGAACTGCACCGTCCGCTGCGGCGTCAGCGAGGCGGCGACGGTGACGCCGGCGTCGCGGATCTGCTTGACCCGCGCGGTGATGAGGTCGGCCTCGATCGGCTTGCTGTAGATCTCCTGCATGCGCGCCGTCGCGACGTCGTCGGGCAGCGAGGCGATCTCGTCCAGCAGCGGCTCGGGGTCGTCGTACCGCGTCCAGAGGCCTTCGAGGTTGAGCACGCCGAGGCCGCCGAGGCGGCCGATCTCGATGGCGGAGGTCGGCGAGACGACGCCGTCCATCGCGGACGCGACGAGCGGCAGGTCGAAGCGGTAGGCGTCGATCTCCCACGCGATCGAGACGTCCTCGGGGTCGCGCGTGCGGCGCGACGGGACGATCGCGATCTCGTCGAACCCGTAGGCGCGACGGCCGCTCTTGCCGATCCCGATCTCGACGACGTCGTTGCCGGCCATCAGGAACGGCTCCCGTAGTTCGGCGCCTCGACGGTCATCGTGACGTCGTGCGGGTGGCTCTCCTTCAGCCCCGCGGCGGTGATGCGCACGAAGCGGCCGCGCTCCTTGAGCTCGCCGATCGTGCGCGCACCGACGTAGAACATCGACTGGTGCAGCCCGCCGATGAGCTGGTGGGCGACGGTGGACAGCGGGCCGCGGTACGGGACCCGCCCCTCGATGCCCTCCGGCACGATGAGCTCGTCGGAGGCGACGTCGGCCTGGAAGTAGCGGTCCTTGCTGAAGGACTTCTTGCCGCGCGAGGCCATCGCGCCGAGCGAGCCCATGCCTCGGTAGCTCTTGTACTGCTTGCCGCCCACGAAGACCATGTCGCCCGGGCTCTCGTCGCAGCCGGCCAGCAGCGAGCCGACCATCACCGTGTCGGCGCCGGCGACCAGGGCCTTGGCGATGTCGCCGGAGTACTGCAGGCCGCCGTCGCCGACGAGCGGGACGCCCGCGGGCTCGCACGCCCGCGACGCCTCGAAGATGGCGGTGACCTGCGGGACGCCGACGCCGGCGACGACGCGGGTCGTGCAGATCGAGCCCGGCCCGACGCCGACCTTCACGCCGTCCGCGCCCGCGTCGACGAGCGCCTGCGCGCCGGCGCGGGTGGCGACGTTGCCGCCGAGCACCTGCACGTGGCGCGTGGCCGGGTCCCTCTTCAGCTTGGCGATCATGTCGAGCATGAGGCGAGCGTGGCCGTTCGCGACGTCCGGCACGAGCACGTCGACGCCGGCCTCGACCAGCGTCGTCGCGCGCTCCCACGCGTCGCCGAAGTAGCCGATGGCCGCACCCACGAGCAGGCGGCCGTCCTCGTCCTTGCTGGCGTACGGGAACTGCTCGGACTTCACGAAGTCCTTGACGGTGATGAGACCGGCCAGGCGGCCGTCGGCGTCGACGATCGGGAGGCGCTCGCGCTTGTGCTTGCGCAGGATCGTGGTGGCGTCCTCGCGGCTGATGCCGAGCGGCGCGGTGACGAGCGGCATCGGCGTCATGACGTCGGCCACGAGCGTCGTCGCCCACTCCGCGACGGGGACGAAGCGCAGGTCGCGGTTGGTGATGATGCCGAGCAGCGTGCGGTCCTCGTCGACGACCGGCAGGCCGGAGACGCGGTACTGCCCGCACCGCTCGTCGAGGTCCTCGAGCGTGGCCTTGGGGCCGATCGTCACGGGGTTGCTGATCATGCCGGTCTGGGTGCGCTTGACGAGGTCGACCTGGTAGGCCTGGTCGTCGATCGACAGGTTGCGGTGCAGGATCCCGATGCCGCCCTGGCGCGCCATCGCGATCGCCATCCGCGACTCGGTGACGGTGTCCATCGCGCTGGACACCAGCGGCACGCGCAGCGAGATGCCGCGGGTCAGCCGGCTGGTCGTGTCGACCTCGCTCGGGATCACGTCGGTCTCGCCGGGCAGCAGCAGGACGTCGTCGTACGTCAGCCCCAGCGTCGGGAACTTGGCCTCGTAGGCGGCGCGGTCCTCCGCGGCGGACGGCTCGTCGGGGATCATCTGCGCCTTCCCGGTGGCTCGAAGGGGAAGCACGTCACTCTAGCCGGGCGACCTAGGCTCGCGGGCGATGACGCTCCCGCACGACCCCTTCGCCGACGACCCGCAGGACCCTGCGCGGGCGCTGGACGACGACGTCGTCCGCGCGCCGATGTCGCCGGACGAGCGCGAGGAGGTCCTGGGCGACCTCGAGGACGTGGAGGTGTTCGAGGCGCTGCTCGCGCCGCGCGGTGTCCGCGGGGTCGTCGCGCACTGCGCCGACTGCGACGACGCGCACTACCTGTCGTGGGACCTGCTGCGGGCCAACCTGCGGCAGCTGCTCGACGCCGGGACGACGCCGGTGCACGAGCCGGCCGCCGCGCCGGACCCGAGCGACTTCGTGAGCTGGGACTACGCGCGCGGCTTCATGGACGCGTCCCTGTCCGAGAGCTGATCGACCAGCGCCTTGCCCCCCACGCCCTTGCTCCTGGGCGCAGGCTCCTGCTTCGCCTTCGGCTTGGGCGGCGCGGTACGGGCGCTGCCGCGGTGCTCCGCCTTCTTGCTCTCGGCCGGCTCGGCCTTCGGGGAGCGTTCCGGCCGGGCAGCGGGCGACGCGGTCGTGGTCCTGGCGCGCAGGTCGGCGAGGCGCTGCGCGAGGTCGCCCCGGTGCACGGGCAGCACCTCGGCGAGCCGGCGCTCGGCGCGGTCCAGCCGGCTGGTGGCGGCGGACGTGCGGCCGGCCTCCTGCAGGGCGGTGGCCTCGTCGAGCAGGTGGTCGACCTGCCGCGCGGCGGCCTCGGACCGGGCGAGGGCCGCGACCGTCGGGCCGGGCGTGGGGGGGCGCGGTGCCGTGGCGGCCCGGCCCGCCAGCGCAGAGGCCGAGGGCGACGGGGACGCCGACGGGCCGGCCACCGCGACGGCCGAGCGGTCCGACGACGTGGGCGGGGTGACCGCGCCGACGACGGCCCCGGCAGCGGAGCGGACCGCCTCGCCGAAGCCGTGCAGCGGGGATCCGGTCGGCGCGAGCGTGCTGGCCGCCGCGACGCCGCCCAGCGAGAGCAGTCCGGCGGTGAGCGCGGCCACGACGGTCCCGCCGCGGGCGAGGCGGCGGTCGGGCGCGTCCTCGCCGACCAGCGTGAGGACGGTGGAGCCCAGCGGGAGCCGGGCGGGCAGGTCGCGCTCGACGTCGAGCAGGAGCTCGCGCAGCAGCGCCAGCGCGGGGTCGCCGCCCGCGGAGGCGCGCAGCCCGTCGAGCGCCGCCTCGTCGGCGGCGACCGCCTGCAGGTCGGGCTGCTCGTCGCTCATGCGACCACCTCGAGGTCCTCGGCGGCGGCCAGCGCGCGCAGGCGGGCCAGCGCGCGGTGCTGGGCCACCCGGACGGCGCCGGCGCTCATGCCGAGGGCGGCGCCGGTCTGCTCGGCGGACAGGCCGCCCAGGACGCGGAGCAGGAGCAGCTCGCGCTGCGCCTCGGGCAACCGGGCGAGCAGGGCCCGAGCGGTGGCGGCGCGCTCCCCCGCGAGCAGCGACTCCTCCGGACCGGCCGACGCGTCGGCCCGCTCGGGGACGTCCTCGGTCGGGGTGCTGCGGTCGCGGTAGAGCACCCGCTGGGCGTCGCTCACCTTGTGGGCGGTGATGCCGTGGACGAAGGCGGCGAACGGCGTGCCCGTGTCGACGTAGCGCGGCAGCGCCTTCACGACCGCCATGCACACCTCCTGGGCCACGTCGTCGGCCGACCCGTACGAGCCGTCCGCGCGCCCGAGCCGGCCGCGGCAGTACCGCACGATCCCGGGACGCAGGTGGGCGAGGAGCTGCTCGACGGCCCGGGCGTCCCCCGCGCAGGCGGGAGGGACCAGGGCGACGAGCTCGTCCACCACGGGGGAGGTCGTACGACGGGGCCGCACCGTTACACGGTCAGGTGACGAGGCCGCGCCGGAAGCCCAGCGCCACCGCCTGGGCGCGGTCGTTCACGCCGAGCTTGCGGAAGAGCCGTCGCGCGTGCGTCTTGATGGTGTCCTCGGACAGGTAGAGGTCCTTGCCGATCTGGCCGTTGCTCTTGCCCTGGCTCATGCCGGTGAGGACCTGCAGCTCGCGCTCGGTCAGCTGGCCGCCGGGCGGCGTCGAGCGGGAGGCCTCGCGGGTCGCGAGCGCGCGGCGCAGCGAGGGCTCGACGAGGTCGGCGCCGTCGAGGGCGTGCGCGACGGCCGCGCACAGCTCCTCGTGGCTGACGTCCTTGAGCAGGTAGCCGCGTGCACCGGAGGACACCGCGGCGGCGACCTGGTCGCGGTCGTCGGCGGCCGTCAGCATGATCACCTTGGCGAGCGGGTGCGCCGCGACCAGCCGGCGGGTGGCCTCGAGGCCGCCCAGGCCCGGCATGCGGACGTCCATGAGGATGAGGTCGGGCTGCTCGTGCTCGTAGCGCGCCAGCACCTCCTCGCCGCTCGCGGCGGTCTCGACCCGGTCGACGCCGGGCACGCCGGAGACGAACTGGCGCAGGCCCTCCCGCACGATGCGGTGGTCGTCGCAGATCAGAACGGTGGTCATCGGGCGTCCTCAGAGGGGTCGTCGAGCGGGGTCTCGTCGAGCGGGAGCAGGAGCCGCGCCTGCGGCCCGTCGGTGTGCAGCGCGCCGCCGAGCGCGGTGGCCCGGGCGGTCCAGCCCGCCAGGTCCTCGGGGGTGCCACCGGCGACGACGACGGCGCAGCCGGCCTCGGCCGTCACGGCGACGACCGCCGGACCGTCGGCGAGGGCGGCCTGCACGAAGCGGTAGGCGGCTCCCCTCGCGGCGGCCGGGATCCGGTCGCACACGGCAGCGTCCAGCTGCAGGTCGAGCGCGCCGGCACCGGCGGCGGCGCGGCGCTGGGACAGCTCGCCGAGCGCGGTGGGCAGGTCGTCGCCGCCGCGGGGGCGCAGGTCCCACACCGCGCGGCGCAGGGCGACCAGCGCCTCCTGCACGGCGTCGCGGGCCAGGGCGGGGTCGCCGCCGCGCACGGCGGCGTCGGCGGCGTACCGCGCGACGACGAGCGCCTGGAGCGCCCCGTCGTGCAGGCGGTCGGCGAAGGCGTCGGCCTCGGCGTCCGCGGCGGAGAGCAGGCCTGCGACGTCGGTGACGGTCCTGCGCTGCTGCGCGGGGACCACCACGGCGACCGTGCTGTCCGTCATGTGCGCTCCTGTCCGGGGTACGCAGGGTGCGCCCGTCCGCAGCCCTGCACAAGCCATCGGCACGATCACCTCGGGACGTGAGTCCTCGTACGTCCCTGGTTGCGGGGGCTCAGCCCTCCAGCAGCGCCGCGATGTCGGGGCGGCCCAGCCAGTCGGCGCGGACGCCTGGGGGCAGGTCGCCGGCCAGCGTCAGGACGGCCGAACGGGCCGCGGCCAGGCTGCGGGCGGACTCCGCCGGGTCCTGCTCGGCGACCAGGGCGCCGTGCAGCGCGCGGGCCGGCCAGATGAGCGGGACGGTCCCGAGGGACTCTGCGAGCGTCGCCGCCCGGCGCAGCGTCAGCGCCGGGTCGCCGTCGTGCTCCGGGTCGCTCGCCGTGCCGCCGCTGACCTGGGCGATGCCGAGGATGAGCAGGCCCTTGGCGACGTGCCGGGGGGCGCGGGCGTCCTCGGCGCGCTGCACCGCGGCCAGGGCGGTGTCGACGGCGCGGTCGACCTCGCCCTCGAGCATGAGCACCTCGGCCTCGGCCCAGCCGAGCCGCACGCGCTGGCGCCACCACTCGTCCGAGCGCTCCGGCACGAGGGCGCGCGCCTGGTCCAGCCGTGCGGTGGCCTCCTCCGGCTCGTCCAGCCCGACAGCGTCACTGGCCAGGCCGACGAGCGCGTCGAACGCCGCCTCGCCGCCGCCGTCGGCCAGCGCGAGCGACTCGAGGTCGGAGGCGCGGGCGACGGCGTGCCGGCCGAGCTGGCGGTGGACGCTGGCGATCGTGGCGGCGGCCAGTGCGGCGAACAGCCGGCGCTCGGGCGGCGCCTCCGGGGCGCGGCCCGCGTCGACGAGCGGGGACAGGACGGTGAGCGCACCGCCGTAGCGGCCGCCGGCACCGAGCGCGACGCCGAGCAACCAGCCCGCCGCGGCCATCTCGGCGGCCCGGCCCTGCGACTGGGCCAGGACGACGGCCCTCTCCAGGGCGCCGACCGCGGCCGCGGGCTTGCCGTGGAAGGCGGCGTGCTCGCCGCTGGCCAGCAGGCTGGCGAGGTCCGCCGGCTCGGTCACGAGGGCACTGCCGCGCGCAGCAGCCGCTCCGACGTCGTCGTGCTCCCCGCGCAGTCCCCGGTCACGAGCGCAGGCTAGTGGTCGGGGGCGTGCGGGCGGGGCTCCCGCGCCGGGACCCCCGGAGGCACGGGGGACGGCCGTCGCGCGGGACACGACCGCGGATCGCCCTAGGCGCCGAGGGCCTGGTCCACCAGCGCCACCGCGTGCGGCAGGTCCTCCGCGACCGTCACCCGCCGCGGCAGCTCCCGGCCGCTCCACCCGGGTCCGCCGACCACGACGGACGTGGCGGGCCGGGTGACCGGCAGCTCCTCGAGCACGCCCGGGTCCGCCGTGCCGGGCAGCTGCGACCAGACGAACAGCACCGCGGGACCGGTCCGGCGCACCGCCGCCTGCAGCGCGCTCCCCGGCAGGGCGGGGCCGAGCGTGCGGCTGGCCACGCCCCGCTCGCCCAGCCCGGCGGCCAGCGCGTGCAGCGGCAGGGCGTGCTGCTCGTCCGGCGCGCAGGCCAGCAGCACGGGCCGACGGCCCGCCGGCTCCGGCGGCCGGGCGGCCACGTCGCGCAGCACGGTGGCGGCGCACTCGGCGAGCAGGTGCTCCACCTCGACGCCCTCGCCGGTGGCGGCCCAGCGGGAGCCGACCGCCACGAGCAGCGGGCGCAGGACGTGGTCCCAGGTGTGCAGCACGCCGTGCCGCTCGACCTGCTCGCGGACGGCGGCGGTGACGGCGCGGGCGTCGAGCGCCATGGCGGCGCGCCCCAGTCCGCGGACGGCGGCGTCGGCACCCGGCAGCGCGAGGACCCGCCCGCCCGGGCCGCCTCGGCGGGGCAGCGCGCCGTCGACGTCCGGCAGCGGGTCGGGCCCGGCGCCCTCGACCAGCGGCTGGCCGAGCACGACGCGGGCGGCCTCCGCGGGAGGGACGCCCTCGAGGGTGAGGCGGCGCATGGCGGCGAGCCGGTCGAGGTCGGTGCTCGTGTAGCGGCGGTGCGCACCGGCCGCGTGCTCGCTGGGTCCGAGGCCGTACCGCCGGTCCCAGGTGCGCAGCGTGCCGGGCGCGACCCCGAGGCGGCGGGCGACGGCCGCGACCGTCAGCCGGGCGGACTCGGGCAGCGGAGAGGACGGCTCGGCCATCCCCGGAGTGCCCACAGACGAAGGATGGGGTGGGCGATGCGGCCGCACAACTCCAACTCGCCCAGCCTGTGAACCGGTTCAGCCCTGATGAACAAGCACTGAACCATGCTTGAACAACTTCTGAACCGGTTATAGGGTCTTTGCAGAGGGAGCCCGAGACCCCGGCTCCCGTGGAGAGGGGAACCCCCATGACCGACATCTCGCGCCTTCCCGCACCACAGCTCGAGGTCTGGGAGTGGCAGCTGCACGGCGCGTGCCGCGGTCAGGACACCGAGCTGTTCTTCCACCCCGAGGGCGAGCGCGGCCCCCGCCGGGCCAACCGCGAGGCTGCCGCCAAGGCGGTCTGCGGCACCTGCCCGGTGCTGCTCGCCTGCCGCGAGCACGCGCTCGCGGTGCGTGAGCCGTACGGCGTCTGGGGCGGTCTGTCCGAGCACGACCGCGAGGAGCTCTACGCGCGTGAGGTCACCGCCGCGGCGAGCTGAGCGAACCGGGCGTACCGGACACGCGTCACCTCGGAGGGGCATCTATCGTTGACGGGGAGTGAGCGTCGCGAGGCGCTCGACCCGTCCCCCCAACCCAGCCGGGAGTCCCCGCGGTGCCGCACGCCCCCGTCCGAGCGACCCCCTCCCGCGCGGGCCGCTGGGCTGCGCTGCTCGGCCTGGTCGCCCTGGCCGGCTGCTCGAGCAGCACCCCGAAGGCCGTCGAGGCGCCGGAGGCCGCAGCGCTGCGCGTCGAGGCCTCCCCCGAGGCCAGCGCCCCGCCCGCCACGGCGGCCGCCACCCGGGCCCGCCCGCCCGTCGCGCTGGCGGTCAAGCCGCTCGGCGCCCGGCTGCGCCCGGACGTCCTCGTCACCGGCCCGCGCACCTTCTCCGACGCCGCGATCGCCAAGCTGGCCGCGCTGTCCCCGGACGCCGGCGCCGTGGTCTTCCGCGCCGGGACCGTCCGGCTGGGCGGCAAGGACGTCCGCGCCGTCGGCGTCGACCCGTCCACCTTCCGCAGCTTCGCCTCTGCCGGCACCGCCGAGGCCGACGCCGTCTGGCAGGCCGTGGCCCGCGGCGAGGCCGTCGCCTCGCACGACGCCGCCAAGGCGATGCGCCTCGAGCTCGGCAAGGAGCTGCGCGTCGCGCCGAAGGCCGCCGGCGCAGACCTGCCGCTGCGCCTCGGCGCGCTGGCCACCACCGGCGTCCCGGGCACGGACCTCGTCGTCGACGAGGAGACCGCCAAGGCCCTCGGCCTGCCGCGCGCCACCGGCATGCTGCTGACCGCCGGCAAGGACAAGGACCCCGTCGCGCTGGCCGGCAAGGTGGAGCGGCTGGCCGGCGAGGCCGACGTCGACCTGCTCACCCCGCCGGCCGCGAACCCGGTGGCCTTCCTGTCCGGCAGCAAGGCGGCCAAGGCCTTCGGCGCCTTCTCCTACCGCTACTTCCCGGACGGCACGATCCAGCCGGACGCCCGCTGGGTGCGCGAGAACATCCGCAGCGCGACCCTGCCGATCGTCGGGCGGGTCACCTGCCACCGGCTGATGCTCCCGCAGCTGCGCGGCGCGCTGCAGGACGTCGTCGACGCCGGCCTGCAGGACACGCTGCACAGCTACGACGGCTGCTACGTCCCGCGCTTCATCGAGCGCAACCCCGAGAACAGCATCTCGCTGCACACCTGGGGCATCGCGATCGACATGGACGCGTCGACGAACTACCGCGGCATCGCCGGCACGATGGACCCCGAGGTCGTCAACATCTTCAAGCGGTGGGGCTTCCGCTGGGGTGGCGACTGGAAGTACACCGACCCGATGCACTTCGAGCTCGCCGCGCTGATCACCACCCCGTCTGAGTAGCGCCTACCAGCTCCAGCGGGCAGCCCGCAGCACCGCCTGCGCGGCGTTGCGGCCGCACAGGCCGTGGACGCCGCCGCCCGGGTGCGAGGCCGCGCCGCACATCCACAGCCCGCGGACCGGCAGGCGGTACGGCGACCAGCCCGCGACCGGCCGGAACACCAGCAGCTGGTCGGGCGCTGCGGAGCCCCCGCCCACGTCGCCGCCCACCAGGTTCGGGTCGCGGTCCTGCAGGCCCAGCGGGCTGGTGACGGTCGTGTCCACGACCGCCTCGCGCAGGCCCGGAGCGTGCCGCTCCAGCCGGTCCAGCACGCGGTCGGCGAACGCCTGCTCCCAGCCCGGGCCCTCACCCCTGGGCCGCGCCGGGCAGTGGCACTCCGCCCACAGGCTCGCCGCCCCGGCCGGCACCCGGCTCGGGTCGGCCCGGTCCTGCTGGCCGAGGATCAGCTGGGGGTGCGTGGGCAGCCGGTCCCGCCGCACCTCCGCCTGCGACATGGCCAGCTCGTCGAGGTCACCGGTGACGTGCACGACCACGCTGTCGCGCAGCCGCTCGTCGGCCCACGGCGCGGGCCGGTCCAGGTCGACGTCGACGCGGAAGTAGCCGCTCGTGTAGCGGTGCCGGCTCAGGCTGCGCAGCCAGTCGCCGGGCAGGTGCTCCTCCCCGACGAGGTCGCGCGCCAGCGTCGCCCGGCGCGACGTCCGCCACGACCGCGCGGCGCGCCGCGATGCCCTCGCCGTCGGCGGTGACCACCCCGACCGCGCGCCCCGCGCGCACGACGACCTCCGTGACCTCCACGCCGGTGCGGACGACGACGCCGGCCTCCTGCGCGACGGCCACCATGGCCTCGGCCAGCCGGGCCGCCCCGCCGACGGGCACGGGCATGCCGTGCACCTGCGCGGCCATCGCGAGCAGCATCGCGGGCGGCGTCGACCCCGCGGCGTCGACTGCCACGTCGGCGTGCGTGGCGTTCGCGGCGAAGAGCATCCGCGCCTGCTCGCCGCTGAACTCCTGCGCCACCCAGGCCTCGACCGGCTCGAGCAGCATCCGCGCCGTCTGCAGCCCCTCCCGCGGGCCGTGCAGCCGGGCGGCCGTCCTGAGCAGCGGCAGCGGGGCGCCGGGGGTGCCGAGCATCGCGCCGAACAGCGGCACGCCGAGCCGGTGCCACCAGTCGACCAGCCGGCGCCAGGCGTCACCGTCGGCGCCGAGCCCGGCCGCGGTGGCCTCGACCGTGCGCCGCATGACGGCCGCACCGCCGTCCCACACCGCGCTGACCGGCGTGGCGGTGTGGGCCCAGCCGACCCGGCGGTCCAGGCCGAGCTCGCGCAGCACCGGGCTGGCGTGCAGCACGCCGTAGAACGCCGACCCCCAGTCGTGGACGTAGCCGCGGGCGGTCGTGTCGCTGCCGACCGCCCCGCCCGCGACGGCGCTGCGCTCGAGCAGCTCGACGCTCCAGCCGGCCCGGGCGAGCAGCGTCGCGGCGACCAGCCCGTTCGGACCGGCCCCGACCACGACGGCGTCGACGCTCACGCCCGCAGGCTAGGGCGCGCGGCGTCGGGCCCGCCGCGCGAACGTCACCCCAGCGCCCCGCGACGCCACGGCACGAGGCGCAGGAACGGCGACGGCCCGGCACCCCTGCGAAGGGGTGCCGGGCCGCCAGTGCCTGGTGGGACTAGTGCGCGTGCCCGTGGCCGCCGTGGCCGTGACCGGCGTCGGCCTCCTCCTCGCGCTTGTCCGCGACGAGCGTCTCGGTCGTCAGCAGCATGCTGGCGATCGAGGCGGCGTTGCGGACGGCGCTGCGGGACACCTTGACCGGGTCGACGATGCCCTGGCTGACCAGGTCGCCGTACTCGCCGGTGGCGGCGTTGAGGCCCTGGCCGGCACCGAGCTCGCGCGCCCGGTTGACGGCCACGCGGCCCTCGAGACCGGCGTTCGCGGCGATCCAGTAGGCCGGCTCGTCGAGCGCGCGGCGCACGATGCGGACACCGGTGCGCTCGTCGCCCTCCTTGCCGAGGTCGCCCTCGAGGCAGGCGGCGGCGTGCACGAGCGCGGCGCCACCACCGGGGACGATGCCCTCCTCGACCGCGGCCTTGGTCGCCGAGATGGCGTCCTCGAGGCGGTGCTTGCGCTCCTTGAGCTCGGTCTCGGTGTGGGCGCCGACCTTGATGACGCCGACGCCGCCGGACAGCTTCGCGAGGCGCTCGGAGAGCTTCTCCTTGTCCCAGTCGCTGTCGCTGTTCTCGATCTCCTGCTTGATCTGCGCGACGCGACCGGCGACCTCCTCGGTCGACCCGGCGCCGTCGACGATCGTCGTCAGCTCCTTGGTGACCGTGACGGTGCGCGCCTTGCCGAGCACCTCGAGGCCGACCTGGTCGAGCTTGAGGCCGACCTCGGCGGAGATGACCTGGCCGCCGGTGAGCACGGCGATGTCCTGGAGCATCGCCTTGCGGCGGTCGCCGAAGCCGGGGGCCTTGACGGCCGCGACCTTGATGGTCTTGCGGATCGCGTTGACGACCAGCGTCGACAGGGCCTCGCCCTCGACGTCCTCGGCCACGATGAGCAGCGGCTTCTGGCTCTGGACGACCTTCTCGAGCAGCGGCAGCAGCTCGGCGAGCGCGCTCACCTTGCCGTTGACGATGAGGACGTACGGCTCCTCGAGCACGGTCTCCATGCGCTCGGGGTCGGTGACGAAGTACGGGCTGATGTAGCCCTTGTCGAACTGCATGCCCTCGGTGAGCTCGAGCTCGAGGCCGGTGGCCTGGCTCTCCTCGACCGTGATGACGCCGTCCTTGCCGACCTTGTCGATCGCCTCGGCGACGAGCTGGCCGACGAGCGCGTCCTGCGCGGAGATGGCGGCGACCGCGGCGACCTCGTCGTGCGTCTGCACCTCGGTGGCCATGGCGAGCAGGGCCTCGTGCACGGCCTCGACGGCGGCGTCCATGCCGGCCTTGAGGCTCATCGGGTTGGCGCCGGCCGCGACGGCGCGCAGGCCCTCGTGGACCATCGCCTGGCCGAGCACGGTGGCGGTGGTGGTGCCGTCGCCCGCGACGTCGTTGGTCTTGGTGGCGACCTCCTTGGCGAGCTGCGCGCCCATGTTCTCGTACGGGTCCTCGAGCTCGACCTCGCGCGCGATGGTGACGCCGTCGTTGGTGATGGTCGGGCCGCCGTAGGCCTTGGCGAGCACGACGTTGCGGCCCTTCGGGCCGAGCGTCACCTTGACGGCGTTGGCGAGGGCGTCGACGCCGCGCTCGAGCGAGCGGCGGGCGTCCTCGGAGAAAGCGAGGGTCTTGGCCATGCGGGTTCCTTCTCTCGAATGGGTGGCGCCCCGGCCCCATCGGGACCGGGGCGCCGGGAAGTGCGGGAGGTCGGGGCCTAGCCCTCGATGACGGCCAGGACGTCGCGGGCGGAGAGCACGAGGTACTCCTCGCCGGCGTACTTGACCTCGGTGCCGCCGTACTTGCTGTACAGGACCTTGTCGCCGACCTTCACGTCGAGCGGCACGCGGGCGCCGTCCTCGAAGCGACCCGGGCCGACCGCCAGGACGGTGCCCTCCTGGGGCTTCTCCTTGGCGGTGTCCGGGATGACGAGGCCGGACGCGGTGGTGCTCTCGGCGTCGCTGGCCTGGACCACGATGCGGTCCTCGAGCGGCTTGATGGCGACCTTGGTAGCGGTGGTCACGGAACCCTCCTGAGTTGCTGAAGCGGATGGAGCGGACCGGGCCTCCTGCCGTCGCGGGGGTCAGGTGCCTGGCTGCTGCTTGGCACTCTAGTGGGTCGAGTGCCAGCCGCACAACTCACCTCAGGACGACGGCGAGGAATCCGGCGTACGTCGCGAGCAGCCCGGCGCCGGCCGCTCTTCCGAGGGTGCCGCGCGCCGCGGCGAGCACGACGACCAGCGGGAGCACCGCAGCCAGCAGGGCGGTCCCGCCGAGCGGCGGCAGGTCGGTGACGAGGGCGGCGGCCCCGAGCGTGGCGGTCGCGTTGTAGGCCGCGCTGCCGACGACGGCCGCCACCGCGACCTCCTCCACGCCGTGCCGCGCGGCGGCCAGCACGATCGCGAACAGCTCGGCGGTCGTGGCCAGCGCCAGCGCGGTGAGCCCCACCGCGCTGTCGCTCGTGCCGGTGCGGTCGACCAGCCGGGTGGCCCCCTCGACGGCGGCCGCGCCCCCGGCGGTCATCAGCACCAGGCCGAGCACGAGCAGCGCGAGCGCCACCAGCGGGCGGCGGTCGTCGGCGTCGTCGTCGACCTCGGCCAGCTCACCGATCGCCGGCGGCTGCTTCTCCTTCACCCAGACCGCTGCCACCAGACCGACGTACGCGGCGAGCAGCAGCGCGCCCTCGACCCGGCCGACCCCGCCGCGGAGGGCGAGCAGCGCGAGCATCCCGGCGACGGCGCTGCCGCCGGCGTAGAGCCGCGTGCGGTGCCCGACGGGCAGCGGACGGAGCAGCGCGGCCAGGCCGAGCGCCGCGGTGAGCATCGTGACGTTGGCGCCGATCGCGTCGCCGCTGGCGAGCCCGGGGCGGTCCCGCACCGCGGCCAGCACCGCGGTGAGCAGCTCCTCCGGCTCCGCGCCGGCGAGCAGCACCCCGATCGCGAGCACGGTGACGCCGAGCCGCTTCGCCGCGGCCGCGGCGTTCTCCACGAACAGCTCGGCCCCGCCGACGAGCAGGCCGGCGGCCAGCAGCAGGAGCAGGACGGCGGTCATCGTCGAGCGGTCACCGGCAGACCACCTCGCGCACGTCCATCGCGCTGTCGGCCGGCAGGTCGATCGGGCTGGGCGCGACGCCCGCGGCGACCAGGCGGCTGCCGAGCGCGGCGACCATCGCGCCGTTGTCGGTGCACAGCCCGGGGCGCGGCACCCGCAGGACGACCCCGGCCGCATCGCACCGCTCCTGCGCGAGCGCCCGCAGCCGGCTGTTCGCGGCCACGCCACCGCCGATGAGCAGCGAGCCGACGCCCTGCTCGCGGCAGGCCCGCACGGCCTTGGCGGTCAGCACGTCGCACACCGCCTCCTGGAACGACGCGCAGACGTCCGCGACGGGCACCGGCTCGCCGGCCGCCTCGCGCGCCTCGACCCACCGGGCGACCGCGGTCTTGAGGCCGCTGAACGACACGTCGAACGACTGGTCCCGCAGCATGCTGCGCGGGAAGGCGATGGCGTCCCGGTCGCCCTCGCGCGCCCGCCGGTCCACGACCGGGCCGCCGGGGAAGCCCAGGCCGAGCAGCCGGGCGACCTTGTCGAAGGCCTCCCCCGCCGCGTCGTCGACGGTCGCGCCGAGCGGCGTCATCGTCGCGGTCACGTCGTCCACCACCAGCAGGCTGGAGTGCCCGCCGGACACCAGCATCGCGATCGTCGGCTCCGGCAGCGCACCGTGCTCGAGGACGTCCACAGCGACGTGCGCGGCCAGGTGGTTCACGCCGTAGAGCGGGACGTCGAGCGCGAGGCTGTACGCCTTGGCCGCCGCCACCCCGACGAGCAGCGCGCCGGCCAGGCCAGGCCCCGCGGTGACGGCCACCGCGTCGAGGTCGGACAGCGCCACGCCCGCCGTCTCGAGCGCGCGGTGGACCGTCGGGACCATCGCCTCGAGGTGCGCGCGGCTGGCCACCTCCGGCACGACGCCGCCGAAGCGGGCGTGCTCGTCGACGCTGCTCGCGACCGCGTCGGCCAGCAGGGTCGTGCCCCGCACGATGCCGATGCCGGTCTCGTCGCAGGAGGTCTCGATCCCCAGGACCAGCGGCTCGTCGGGCACGGGACCAGCCTAGGGAGGTGCAGGATGCGCGACTGGGAGCGGCGGACAGAGTCGGCCGTCCTCGCCGTCGGGCTGCTGCCGCTGGCCGTTCAGCTGCGTCGGGTCAGCACCAGCGCGTCGACGCCGCCCGGGTAGTAGCCGCGCCGCACGCCCGACTGCGCGAAGCCGTGCCGCGCGTAGAGCCGCTGCGCCGGCGCGTTGTCGGCCCGCACCTCCAGCGAGACGACGCGCTGGCGGCGCCGGTCGGCCTCAGCCAGGAGCTCGGTCAGCAGCAGCGCGCCGACGCCCTGCCCCTGCGCGGCCGGTGCGACGGCCATCGTCTGCACGAACGCCTCGTCCGGGTAGTCGCACAGCCCGGCGTACCCGACGAGCTCGGACCCGGAGAGCGCGACGACGTAGTGGCGGGTGTCGAGCTGGCCGAGCTCGGACCAGAACAGCCGCTCGCTCCACGGCTCCGGGGGGAACAGCTCCCGCTCGATCGGCATGAGCTGGGCGACGTGCCACCAGCGCATCCGCGCCAGCGTCACCACGAGGCGGGCTCGGTCGTCGTCCCCCCGTGGCGCAGCGAGACCCGGTGCAGCAGCTCCCCGGCGCGCACGTGCACCTCGTCGTCGAGCCGGCCGAGCCACTCCGCCTGCGGCCCGAGGTGGTCGCTCTCCCAGGCCAGGCCGGCGGCGTCGTAGGCGGACAGCCGGTCGTCGTCGAGCAGCAGCGCGACGCCGGACTGCGGCTGCGGGTCGTACCGCCGCACCGTCGGCCGGTCGATCCGCGACCAGGCGTCCGGGTCGCGCGTGTCCACGAGGTACGGCCCGCCGCCGACCGAGACGAACAGCGTGGAGGGCTCAGGCCAGGAGGCGATCAGCGACAGCCGGCCGGCGAGCAGGTCGCTGGCGAACACGCCGGTCCAGGTGCGGCCGGTCGCGGCGGTGATGCGCAGCCAGGCGCCGTCGTGCCCGCCGTCGCGGCGCGCGCCCGGGTAGTAGACGCGCTCCTTGATCTTGGACATGCCGCGCAGGGTCCGCTCGTGCGCGACCTCGAAGTCGTGCGGGAAGGCGTCCAGCCAGAGCGGGGTGTCGCTCATGCGGTGACCTTCTTCGTCGCTCCCGGCTCCACGGCGTCGGGCCGGCGCAGGTACAGCGGCGTGAGCGGGTCGGACGGCGCACCCGCGAGCAGCCGGTCGGCCGCCCGGGCGACGAGCAGCCGCATCGACGGGGAGCGGGGCCCGCCGACCTCCCGGCCCGGGACCAGCTCCGCGCCGACGAGGACGTCCTCCGGGCGCAGCGGCAGGTCCGCCGGCGCGCACACGGCCGGGCCGTCGACCCGCTCGCCCGCGTCGTACCGCGCCCAGTAGACCTCCCGGCGCCGCGCGTCGGCGACGACGACGACGTCGCCCTCGGCCATCGCGTCCAGCGAGCAGACGCCGTACGCCGGGACGCCCAGCGCGTCGGCCATCGCGGCGGCGGTGACCAGCCCGACGCGCAGCCCGGTGAACGGGCCCGGTCCGGTGCCCACCACCACCGCGTCCGGGCGCGCGCCGGCCAGCACCTCCCGGACGCCCTGCGCCAGCAGCTCCCCGTGCCGCCGCGCGTCGACCACGACCCGCTCCGCGAGCACCTCCGCGCCGGCCTCGTCCAGCCGGACCAGCGCGGCCGAGACGGCCGGCGACGAGGTGTCGAGCGCGAGGACCTGCACGTTCTGGAGCGTAGGCGCGCCCGGGGCCGTACCGTCGTGGCCGTCGGCCGCCGGGGGGCAGGCTCGGCACCCCAGCAGGCACGGCGGAAGGCAGCAGCGGCGTGGAGCCTCCGGACCTCCAGCGCACCCTGCGCCGGCTGGAGCCCGGCGGCTGGCTGGACGCTGCGCGCCGCTTCGCAGCCGCTCTGCGTGGCGCCGGGCACGCCCCCGGGCAGCTGCTCGTCGTCGGCACGGCCGAGGACGAGCCGTGGCACCTGACCGCCCACCTCGCCGAGGCGGCCCGCTGGCGCAGCATCCCGGCGCTGCAGCCGACCCTGGTCCGCTGGCAGGTGCCGGAGGGCGCACCGCCGCACCTGTCCGTCGGGCTGGACGCCGTGCACCGGGCCGCCCGCGGCACGACCGTCCTGGTCGCGGCCCCGACGCCCGCCGACGACCCCCGGCTGCTCGAGCGGCTGGACGACGCGCGCCGCGGCGGCGCCGTGCTGCTGGCGATGCACGGCGGTACGGGGCCGCTGGACGAGCTGGCCCACGCGGCGCTGCCGCTGCCGCGAGTGATGCCGTCCCTCGAGGGCTTCGAGACGGCCAGCCACGTGCTGTCGACGGTGACGGACGCGCAGCGCCGCACCCTGCCGTGGCGGCGGCGCGCATGAGCACGCCGGCCACGCCCAGGTCCACGTCTCCGTCCACATCCACGGCCACCGCCGACCGGCGCTGGCGCGCCCGCCCCGTCCTCGGCGGCGTCCTGCGCGTCGTGCTGCTCGCCGTCCCGCTGCTCGCCTCCTCCGCCGCCGTCTGGTCGCTCGCCCGCGGGCTGCCGCAGGACGCCGCCCGGAGCTGGTGGGGGCTGGCCGCGATGCTCGCGATCGGCCTGCTGGTGGCCACCGCGGTGGAGCGCGGCGCCCGCCGCCTGCTGCCGATCGCCCTGCTGCTCAAGCTGTCCGTCGTCTTCCCGGACCGTGCGCCCTCCCGCCTGCAGCTGGCCCGCGCCGCCGCCGTGCGCCGGCCCAAGGACGAGCTGCTCTGGACCGGCAGCACCCTGCAGCCGACCAGCACCTCCGACCTCGTGCTCGCGCTCATCGGGGCGCTCGGCGCGCACGACCGCCGCACCCGAGGGCACAGCGAGCGGGTCCGGCTCCTCTGCGACATGCTCGCCGCCGAGGTCGGCCTCGACGACGAGGACCGCGACAAGCTGCGCTGGGCCGCGCTGCTGCACGACGTCGGCAAGGTCGACGTGAGCGCGCGGATCCTCAACAAGCCGGCCGCCCTCGACGACGCGGAGCTCGCGCAGGTGCGGCTGCACCCCGCGGCCGGCGCCGCCCTCGCCGCGCCGCTGCTCCCGTGGCTCGGCCGCTGGGGCGACGGGATCCTGGACCACCACGAGCGCTTCGACGGCACCGGCTACCCGGGCGGCAAAGCCGGCCAGGAGATCTCCGAGGCGGGCCGGCTCATCGGCGTCATCGACGCCTTCGAGACGATGACCGCGGCCCGGCCCTACAAGAAGGCGATGGCCACCCGCGCCGCGCGCGAGGAGCTGGCCCGCTGTGCCGGCACCCACTTCGACCCGGTCTACGTCCGGGCGTTCCTCGCCATCTCGCTGCCACGCCTGCTCTGGGCGATGGGGCCGGTCTCGTTCCTGCTGCAGCTGCCCTTCCTGTCCGGCCTGGCGCAGACCGGGGTGCGGGCGGGGGCGGCCGTGCCGCAGGCCGCGGGGACGGTGGCCGCGGGCGCTGCAGGCGCGGCGGTGCTCGCGACCGGCGGGACCACCCCCGGGGTGGCCGCCGCGGACGCGGCCCTGGCCGCGCCGTCGCCCTCGGCCGTCGCCCTGCAGGCGCCGGCGACGCCCGTCAGCGGTCCGGACGGCGGCACCCCCGTCAGCAGCACGGACGGCGGGTCCACCTCGGCAGCCGCGCCGACCCGCAGCGCGAGCCGGTCCGCGACCTCCGCCGCGCCGCGCCCCTCCGCGACGCCGGCCCGGTCCAGCGCCGGCCCGCGCACGACCACCAGTCCGCGACCGACCGGCACGACCGCGAGCCGGGCGCCGTCGCCCGCGGCCGCCGATCCGCGCGCCGACGAGGACCACCCCGCGATCGAGAGCGGCCCGCCGCCGACCACGACGTCGCGCACGGCGACCTTCGAGCTGGCCGACGTCTCGGGGGCGCAGTGGGAGTGCCAGCTCACCGGCGCCGCGAACGGCGAGTCGAGCCGCTGGCAGCCGTGCGACGGGCGCTACAGCGTCACGGTGGTGCGCGACGGCGACCAGGTGCTGCGCGTGCGCGACGCAGGCAGCCGCAACGAGGTGGACGTCTGGGAGTGGACCGTGACGTCGCCCTCGTCCGCGACCCCGGCCGGGCCCGCCGCAGCGGTCCCGGCCAAGGGCGTCGACAAGGCCAAGGGCCCTACTGCTCCTTGAACTGCTCCTGCAGCTCGCGCTTCAGCACCTTGCCGGACGGGCCGAGCGGGAAGCTGTCGACGAAGAAGATGCGCCGCGGGTACTTGTAGGCCGCGAGCTTCTCCTTGGACCAGGCGCTCAGCTCCTCGGCCGTCACCTCGCCGCCGGCGGGGTCCAGGACCACGGCGGCGCTGACCTCCTCGCCGTACTGCGGGTCGGGCAGGGCGAAGACGGCGACCTGGCCGACGGCCGGGTGGCGCAGCAGCGCCTCCTCGACCTCGCGCGGGTAGACGTTGTAGCCGCCGCGGATGACCATGTCCTTCTTGCGGTCGACGATCGAGACGTAGCCGTTCTCGTCCTTGGTGCCGAGGTCGCCGGTGCGGAACCACCCGTCGACGATCGCGGCCCTGGTCGCGTCCGGCTTGTTCAGGTAGCCCTTGAACACGTTGTGGCCGCGCACGACGATCTCGCCGAGCTCGCCGGTCGGCAGCAGCTCGATCGACTCGTCGACCTCGGCCTTGGCGACCTCGACCTCGACGCCCCAGATCTGCTTGCCGACGGTGCCGGGCTTGGGCTCGAACCCGACCTGGTTGAACGTCGCCACCGGCGACGTCTCGGTCAGCCCGTACCCCTCGAGCACCTGCGTGCCGAAGACCTCGGCGAACTTCTCCAGGACCGGCACCGGCAGCGCGGCGCCGCCGGACAGCGCCGACTTCAGCGTCGGCCGGTGGTCCGAGGTCTTGGCCGCCTCGATGAGCCCGACGTACATCGTCGGGACGCCCATGAAGATCGTGCACTTCTCCTTGACGAGCAGCTCGAGCGCCTGCGTGCCGTCGAAGCGCGGCAGCATGACGACGCTGGCACCGACGTAGAAGGCGGTGTTCATGCAGCAGGTCTGGCCGAAGGTGTGGAACAGCGGCAGGCAGCCCAGGACCACGTCGCTCTCGTCGATGTCGAACGAGTGCATCGCCGACGCGACGACGTTCATCGTGACGTTGAGGTGCGTGATCTCGGCGCCCTTGGGGGTGCCGGTCGTGCCGCTCGTGTAGAGGATGACGGCGGTGTCGTCGGGCTCGCGCGGCACCAGCGCCTCGATCGGCGTGGCCTCCAGCGCCAGGGTGTCGAGGCGCTCGAGCGTCGCATCGCCGCCGTCCATGACGGCCAGCACCGGCACGCCGGCGAGCTCGGCGCCCTTGGCACCCTCGCCCAGCAGCGGCGCCGCGCAGACCAGCGCCTTGGCGCCGGAGTCCTCCAGGACGTACTGGATCTCCTCGGCCTTGAGCAGCGCGTGCACCGGTACGGCGACGCCGCCGAGCGCCAGCGTGCCGAAGTAGGCGAGCGGGAAGTGCGGGGTGTTCGGCAGCAGCAGCGCGACCTTGTCGCCCGGCTCGATGCCCTTCTCGCGCAGCACCGCGGCGTACTGCTTCGCGTGCCCCCACAGCTGGGCGTAGGTCAGCCGGAGGTCGCCGAGGACGACGGCCGTGCGGTCGGCGTGCCGGGTCGCGGACTCGGCCAGGATGCTGGCGATGGTCAGGGACATGCTTCTCCTGGGTTGGTGAGCGGGGAGGCCTCAGGCCACGCCGAGGTAGGCCTTCTTGACGTACGGGTCCGCGGCGATCTGCGCGGTCGGGCCCTCGCGGGCGACCAGGCCGTGCTCCAGCACGACCACGCGCTCGGCGCAGCGGAACGCGAAGGACACGTCCTGCTCGACCAGCAGCATCGTGGTCCCCGCCTCCTGGATCCCCTTGATGCCGGCGATGATCGCCTCCTTGACGCCGACCGACAAGCCGAGCGTCGGCTCGTCCAGCAGCAGCAGCCGCGGGCGCCCCATGAGCGAGCGGCCGATCGCGCACTGCTGCTGCTCGCCGCCGGACAGCGTGCCGGCGGTCTGCCCGGCGCGCTCCTTCAGCTTCGGGAACAGCGCGAAGACCCGCTCGAGGTCCTCGGCGCGGGTGTTCTCCTGCTTGCGCAGCCGGCGCGCGCCGAGCTCGAGGTTGTCGCGGATGGTCAGCCCCGGGAACAGCCGGCGGCGCTCCGGCGTGTGGACGAGCCCGGCCATGACCACGTCGTACGCCTTCTTCGGCAGCGGCCGGCCGTCGAACTCGACCTCGCCGCTCCAGGTGTTGAGCCGGGACAGCGCCCGCAGCAGCGTCGTCTTGCCGGCGCCGTTCGGCCCCACCACGGCGACGGTCTCGCCCTTGTCGACGTGGAAGGTCACGCCGTCCAGCACCTGCGCCTTGCCGAAGGAGACCTTGAGGTCCTTCACGTCGAGCACGCGCTCAGACATCGGTCTCCTCCTGCTCGACATCGGCATCGGCGTCGGCGTCGGGGTCGCCGCCGAGGTAGGCGCGCACGACGGCGGGGTCGCGCATCACCGACTCGGGCTCGCCGTCGGCGATGACCGTGCCCTGGTCCATGGCGATGACGCGGTCGACGAGGGCGAGCAGCGAGCCGATCTTGTGCTCGACGATGACGAGCGTGACGCCGTCGGCCTTGAGCTGGCGGATGGTGTCGGACAGCACGCCGATCTCCTGCGTCGACAGGCCGGCGAACGGCTCGTCGAGCAGCAGCAGCTCCGGCCCGGTGGCCAGGGCGCGCGCCATCTCGAGGCGCTTGAGGTCGCCCTCGGAGAGCTGCGAGCTCGGCGCCCCGGCGCGGTGCGCGAGGCCGACGCGGTGCAGGACCTCGAGGGCCTGGCGCTTCACGTCGCCCTTGGTGCGGCGCACGATGAGCGGGACCATCACGTTGGCCAGCACCGGCAGGTCCGGGAACGGCTTGACGATCTGGAACGTGCGCGCGACGCCGCTGCCGACGACCTTGTGGCGGGGCAGCTTGAGCAGGCTCTTGCCGCGCAGCCGCACGTCGCCGCTGGTCGGCTTGTCGAAGCCGGTCAGGCAGTTGAACAGCGTCGTCTTGCCGGCGCCGTTCGCCCCGATCAGGCCGACGGCTGCGCCCTGCTCGACGGAGAAGCTGACCTCGTTGACGGCGGTCAGCCCGCCGAAGCGGCGGGTGACGGCCTGGGCCTCGAGCAGCGCGCTCATGAGGGGGACTCCGTGAGGGCGGCGCCGGTGGCGCGCGAGGAGCTGCCGCGGCCGGACAGCCGTTGCAGCAGCGGTGGGACCAGGCCGCGTGGCGCGACGATCAGCACGACGATGAGCAGCAGGGCGAAGCTGCCGAGCTTGAGCTCCGGGTGCTCGGCGAACACGCTCGAGGCCCGCTCGAGGTAGTAGTTCTGCAGCAGGATCACGACGTACGCGCCGAGCGCCGGGCCGATGATCGAGCCGGCGCCGCCGAACGCCGCGATGATGATGATCAGCAGGCTGAGGTCGACGCCGAGCAGGTCGAGCGCGACGGTCCCCCGGATCTGCGCGTAGAGCCCGCCGGCGAATCCCGCGCAGGCCGCCGAGAGCACGAACGCGCCGAGCTTGTAGCGGGTGAGCGGCACGCCGGCGGCCTCCGCGGCGGCCTCGTCCTGCTGGATGGAGCGCAGCACCAGGCCGCGCTTGCCGTAGCCGAGCAGCATCAGGCCGCCGACCACGAGCACCATCGCGACGAGCGCGACGAAGTAGCTGACGTAGATGTACTGGTCGAAGCCGGACTTGCCGCCGAAGGTCAGCGGACCGAGCACCAGCTCGGACAGCCGCTCGCCGATGAAGCCGGTGACCGCGCCGTCCTGGACGGTCTTGACGCCCGCGATGCCGTCCTCTCCGCCGAGCTGCTCCTTGTAGATGAAGGTGATCTGCACCAGCGCGCCGGCGACGGAAAGCGTCGCGAGCGCGAGGTACGGGCCCTTGAGCCGCAGGCACGGCACCCCGATGGCGATGCCGAGCGCGGCGGCCACGCCGACGGCCGCGAGCAGCGCGACGATGTTCGAGACGTCCGGCTGGTACTTGCTGAACAGCGCCACCGTGTAGGCGCCGGTGCCGATGAAGGCGGCGTGGCCGAAGTTCACCTGGCCGGTGTAGCCGGACAGGATGTCCCAGCTCGCCGCGAACATCACGAAGACCGTCGCGACCGAGATCGCCTGCAGCAGGGTCGTGTTGTCGACGAAGCGCGGCAGGTAGAGCAGGACCAGCGGGATCAGCGCCAGCAGCACGACATTGGGCCGGAGCCGCCGCGAGACGCGCCCGGCGGCCGACGGCTTGGCGTGCGCCGCCTCGGTCGTCGCGGTCATCGGGCCACCTTCCCCAGCAGGCCCTGCGGGCGGAGCACGAGCGTCGCGAGGATGACGGCCACGGTCACGAGGCCGATCTTGATGCCGCCGTCCTTGACGTTGAAGGCCACGAAGCGGTCGAGGAAGCCGATGACCACCGAGGCGAGCACCGTCCCCTGGATGCTCCCGAGGCCGCCGAGGATGACGATGGCGAAGGCCTGCGTGAGAGGCAGCAGCCACATCGTCGGCGTCAGCACGCCGTACGGCGCGACCAGGACGCCGGCCAGCCCGGCCAGGCCCGCGCCGATCGCCAGCACGTAGAGGGTGACCCGCTCAGGACGGACGCCGACCAGCACGGCCGCCTCCTCGTCCTCGGCCACGGCGCGGACCATGCGCCCGGCGGGCGACCGGGTGAGGACCAGCAGCACCACGACGATCGTGACGAGGGCCATGACGCCGGCGAGCAGCTCGGTCTGCCGCAGCCCGACCCCGAGGACGGTCACGCTGCCGCCGACGAAGCCCGGCAGCTGGCGCTCGAGGCCGCCGAAGAAGAACTGCACGACCGACTGCACGAGGATGGCCACCGCCAGGGTCGCGATCAGGACCGCGACCTCCTGGTGCCGGATCGGCGCGATGACCAGCCGCTCGAGCAGGACCCCGGCGAGCATGGCCGCGGCCACTCCGACCAGGGCCGCGACGAGCAGTGGCGCACCGGCGTCGGACGCGGCGTACGCGCTGTAGGCGCCGATCATGAAGAACGACCCGTGGGCCAGGTTGACGATGCCCCCCACGCCGTAGACGAGGGAGAAGCCGAGCGCGACCAGGGCGATGGTGGCGCTGGTGATCGCGCCTTGGACGAGGACGTCCACGAGCCTCCTTCTAGGGGGTTCCGAGGGGGAAGCGGACCGGGTCCGGCAACGGGCTGCTCACGAGGAGCGGCGCGCCACCGGACCCGGACCTGCGTACGAGTGGGTCAGCCGCCGAGCTTGACGAACGGCGGGACCTTGTACGTGTTGCCCTCAGCCAGCGACTCCGGGAAGACGATCTTCTTGGAGCCGTCCTCCTGGTACTGGAAGTACAGCAGCGACAGGCCCTTGGTCGGGTCGGTCGCGCTGTAGACGACGTCGTGCGTCTCGTTGAACTTCTCGACGCCGGAGGCGCCGATGCGGTCCGTCTTCTCCAGCTCGGTGACCAGGCCGTCGGCCTCGCAGGCCACCGGCGCGCACCGCGGCCTCGTGCAGCGTGTAGACGCCGTCGTAGGTCGCCACGCCGTTGTAGAGCGGGTCGCGCTTGTACTTGCCCTGGAAGGCGTCGAAGAACGGGATCGTCTTCTCCGAGACCGGGGCGCGCACGGCGCCGGCCGGGCCGTTGAGCTGGCCGACCGCCTTGGTGACGCCGAAGTACGCGGAGGACTGGCCGGCCACGTTGATGCCGCCCATGGCGAAGTTCGGCTTGAGGTCGGCCCACGCCTTGCCCAGCTGGATGCCGACCTGCGTCGAGCTGATCTCGATGACGAAGTTCGCGCCCTTGTCGGTGAAGGTCTTGAACGGCGCCTCGAAGCGGGTCGCGCTCGGGGTGAACTTCTCGGTCCCGACGACCGTCACGCCCTTCTCGACCGGGATGGCGCCCTTGGTCGCGGCGCTCGGGCTGGCCAGGCAGGCCTGCAGGAACTTCACCAGCGGGATCGCGAAGGCGGCGTCCTCGTGCAGGATGCCGAACTTCGTGAAGCCGAGCTTGGTGAGCTTGGTCGTGACCGTCAGGCACATGTCCACGGCGAGGTTGGTCGAGTTGACCGGGCCGATGCGGAAGATGTACTTGCCGGGGCCGGTGCTGTCGACGCCCTTGACGACGTCGGGCGCGGCCGCGCCGGCCGAGACGTACGGGATCTTCGCGCGCTTGACGGTGTCGAGCACCGCGAGCGTCTCCGCCGAGGAGAAGCCGCCGGAGATGGCCTGGACCTTGTCCTGCTGGGCGAACTTGGTGATGCAGGCGATGGCCTTGTCGGGCTTGGCCTCGGAGTCGCAGAAGACGATCTCCACCTTCGGGCCCTCGCCCTTGGCGTTGATCTCCTCGGCCGCCAGCAGGGCGCCGTCACGGACGTCCTCGCCCTGCGGGATCTGCTCCGGTCCGAAGACGCCGATCTTGAAGGTCTCGGTCGACTGGCTGGTGCCGCCGGACGAGCCGGTGCTCGGGTCGTCCGTCGCGGTCGTGCCGCTCTCACCGCAGGCGGCGAGGGCGGTCATCGCCAGGACGGTGCAGGCAACGGCCCACCTTCTGCTTCGCATGTGCTCTCCCTCTTCAGACCAGGCCCCGGGACGTGGTGACCTGGTTCACAGAGCCAACCGCATGGCGCGTCCCAGGCATAGAGGGCGGGCGCAGCGTGTCCGAACTGTTGCTCAGTGCGCGCGCACAACCGACCACCGCGGGCCGTGGGCGCGCACGCGCACGGTGCGCCCTTCGTCCCGGTTCGGGGTTGTGCCCGTGCTCAGGGGCCCGCCCCGCTCGAGCTGCACGTGCAGCCGCGACGCGCTGAGCTGCTCCACGACCCCCTCGCCCCACTCCACGACCGTGACGCCGTCCTCGAGGGAGGCGTCCAGGTCGAGGTCTTCGAGGTCGAGGCGGGCGCCGGCCTCGCGCAGGCGGTACGCGTCGACGTGCACGAGGGGCAGCGGCCCCCGGTGCACGCGCGCCAGCACGAAGGTCGGGCTGGTCACAGCCCCGCTCACGCCGAGCGCCTCCCCCAGGCCGCGGGTCAGCGCCGTCTTGCCCGCGCCCAGGCGACCGGTCAGCACGAGCAGGTCGCCGGCCTGCAGGGCCGGGGCGAGCCGCGCCCCGAGCGCCCGCGTCGCCTCGACGTCGGGCAGCGCGTGCGGCACCGGCACGGCCAGCTCGCCAGGGACGACCTCGTGCGCGCCGAGCTCGGCCCACGCGTCGTCCAGCCGTGCCGCCACCCGCAGGTCGAGCGCGTCGCCGGGGTCGGCCAGGACGGCCCGCGCCTCGTCCACGTCGTGCACGACGCGCGACCAGCTCACGCCGACGCCGCCGCCGCCGCCAGGGCGAGGTCCTCGCGCAGCAGCCGGCGCGGCTCGCCGTTCGGCCCGAACCGGATCGCGGCGCTCGGGTGGTAGGTCGGCAGCACCCGGTAGCCGGCCCGCTCGTGCAGTCGCCCCCGTACCGCCGCCAGGGACGTCGGGCCGAGGAACCAGCGGGTGGCCGACAGGCCGAGCGCCACGACGACCTGCGGGGCGGCCAGCTCCAGCTGCCGTTCGACCCAGGGCCGGCAGCGCGCGCTCTCGGGGCGCGTCGGCGGCCGGTTGCCGGGCGGCCGGCACTTCAGCGTGTTGAGCACGCCCACCTCCGCGCGGCGGACGCCGACCTCGCCGAGCAGCTGGTCGAGCAGCTGGCCGCTACGCCCGACGAACGGCCGGCCGCTCTCGTCCTCCTGCGCGCCCGGGGCCTCGCCGAGCACGAGCAGCCGCGCACCGGCGGGCACCTCCCCCGGCACGACCTGCGTGCGCGTCGCGACCAGCTCGGGGCAGGCGACGCAGGTGCGCGCCCGCCCGGCCAGCACCTCCAGCGTCGGCGAGGTGCGCGCCGCCTCGTCGGGGGTCACGCCGTACGGGCCGCCGCGCGCACGGCCCGGCCGATCAGCGCGCGCAGCTGCAGGGTCACCAGCTCCGGCCGCTCGAGCGCGACCATGTGCCCCGCGCCCTCGACGACGACCAGGTGCGCGGCCGGCAGCACCTCCGCCATCGCCTGGCTGTGCGACACCGGCGTGAGCAGGTCCCTGCTGCCGACCAGCAGCAGCGTCTCCACGTCGCGCAGGACCTCGATGGCCGTGAGCTTGTCGTGCGTGGTGAACGTGTCGTAGAACTCCGCGATCACGTCGACCGGCGTGTTGGCCGCCATCTGCTCCACGAGCTGGACGAGCGACGGGCTGACGTCGCGGTCGCCGAAGCCGCCGAACCGGGTGACGAGGAACGCGAGGTCGGTCCCGACCCGGCGGGTCCGCTCGAACGGCTGCGGCCGGCGGCGCATCCCGCGGGTGACCCACGGCAGCACCCGCCGCGTCACCGGCAGCACCGCGCTCGGCAGCCCGAAGGTGAGGTCGGCGAGCTTGCCGGTGGAGGTGCCGATCAGCGCGACGCCCACCACCCGGGTGCCGAACAGCTCGGGGTGCGCGTCGGCCAGCGCCATGATCGTCATGCCGCCCATGGAGTGGCCGACGAGGACGACCGGCCCCTCGGGGACGACCTCCTGCAGCACGACGTGCAGGTCGCGGCCGAGCTGGTCGATGGTGGCCGTCTCCGGCCGGCCCCGGCCGCTGCGGCCGTGCGAGCGGTGGTCGTAGAGGACGACCCGGCCGACCTGGTCGGCTGCCAGCGCCTTGCGCTGGTAGTGCCAGACCGCCATCTCCTGCGTGTAGCCGTGCACGAGGACGACGGTCAGCCGCGCGTCCGCCGGGCCGACCTCCTCGACGTGCAGGGCCACGCCGTCCTCGGTGCGGACCGTGCGCGTCCGGTCCGCAGGCAGGTGGAAGAACGGCTCGTCGGCGGCGGGGTCAGGCCGCAGCCGGGTGCGGCCGACGGCGTACCGCTCGGCGGCCAGGCCGAGCGCGGCGCCGGTCGCGACGACGCCGACGGCCGCGCCGAGCAGCCCCTTGTTCACGCGTAGGTCCGCGGCACGCGCGCGCCGACCCGCGTCACGACCTCGTAGTTGATGGTGCCCAGCGCGTCGGCCCAGTCCTGCGCGGTCGGCTCGCCGCGGTCGCCCGGCCCGAAGAGCAGCACCTCGTCACCGGCGGACACCTCGTCGTCGCCCACGTCGACCAGGAACTGGTCCATGCAGACCGTCCCCGCGATCGTCCGGCGGGCGCCGCCGAGCTGCACCGGCGCGGTGTTCGTGGCGCTGCGCGGCACGCCGTCCGCGTAGCCGAGCGGCACGAGCGCGAGCGTCGTCTCCCGCTCCGTCGTGTAGCGGTGCAGGTAGCTGACGCCGGTGCCCGCCGGCACCCGCTTGGTCAGCGCCACGGAGCTGGCCAGCGTCATCGCCGGCCGCAGCCCGTAGGCCCGCGGGTCGCCGAGCTGCGGCACCGGCGAGAGGCCGTACACCGCGATCCCGGGCCGTACGAGGTCGTAGTGCGTGGCGGGCGCCGTCAGGGTCGCCGCGCTGTTCGCGAGGTGCCGCACCTCCGGCCGCAGGCCGGCCCGCTCCGCGACCTCGAGCGCCTGCGCGAAGACCCGCGCCTGCTCGCCGTTGACCGGGTGGTCGGGCCCGCCGTCGGCGAAGGCGAAGTGGCTCCACACGCCGGTCACGCGCACCTCGCCGGAGGCCTCCGCCTTCGCGGCCGCGGCGCACAGGTCCGGCCAGTCGGCGGTCGTGGCGCCACCGCGGGCCAGCCCGGTGTCGACCTTGAGCTGGACGCGCGCGGGGCGGCCGGCGGCACGGGCGGCGCCGACGCTCTCCTCGAGCTGGCCGAGGTCGTAGACGCCCAGGTCGACGTCGGCGGCGACGGCCGCGGTGCGGTCCTCACCGGGGGTGGTGAGCCAGGCCAGCAGCGGCACGTCGACGCCGGCCGCCCGGACGGCGAGCGCCTCCTCGAGGAAGGCGACGCCCAGCCAGGCCGCGCCGCCCTCGACGGCCGCGCGGGCGCTCGGCACCAGGCCGTGCCCGTAGCCGTCGGCCTTGACGACCGCCATGACCTGCGCGCCGGTCGCGGCGCGGTCGGCGAGCGCCGCGACGTTGTCGCGGATCGCGCCGAGGTCGATGCGGGCCGCTGTCCTCACGGCTGCCAGTCTGGCAGGCCAGGCGCGCAGGACCGCGGACGCGCCGCGGCCGGCGGCCGCCCGGCCGGCCAGCCCGTGCAGGTGCGCGCCGAGGCTGCCGGCGTCCAGCGGGGCGAGCCCCTGCGCGAGCAGCGCGCCGGCGCCGCCGGAGAGCACGTCGCCGCTGCCGGCCGTGGCGAGCGCGGGCGACCCGGTGGTGTTGACGCGCGCCGGTCCGTCCGGGCCGACGACGACGGTGGCGTCGCCCTTGAGCAGCACGTGCACGCCGAGGTCGCGGGCGAGCGCCTGCGCGCTGCCGATCCGGTCCGCGGTGACCTCGGTGCCGAAGCGGGCGAACTCCCGGTCGTGCGGCGTCAGCAGGGTCGGCGCCGTCCGCCGGCGCAGCCACTCCTGGTGCTGCGCCGCGATCGTCAGCGCGTCCGCGTCGACGAGCACCGGGACGTCCTCGCCCAGGACCGCCTCCACGGCAGCGGCCGCGGTGACGTCGGTGCCGAGCCCCGGGCCGACCACCCACGCCTGCACCCGGCCGGCGTTGACGACCTCGGCGCCCCGGTGGTGGCTGACCACGACCTCGGGCCAGCGCGCGCGCACCTGCTCCGCGGCGTGCGGCGCCCCCGCGAAGCGCACCATCCCGGCGCCGGCCGCGACGGCGGCGCCGACGGACAGGACGGCCGCGCCGGTGTACTGCTGCGAGCCGGCCACGACGCCGAGCACGCCGCGGGTGTACTTGTCGTCGCCCGGCTCTGCGCGCGGCAGCAGCTCCTGGGCGGCCGCCGCGTCCAGGGCCTGCACCGGCGCGGGGGGCAGGTCGAGGCCGAGCTCGACGAGGTGCAGCCGGCCGACCTGCCCGCGGGCCAGCAGCAGGCCCGGCTTGAGGGTGCCGAAGGTGACGGTCAGGTCGGCGCGCACAGCGGCCCCGGCGACCTCACCGGTGTCGGCGTCGACGCCGCTCGGCAGGTCGACCGCGACGACCTCGCGGTCGCGCACCGCCTCGGCCAGGTGCGCGTGCCGCAGCGGTCCGCGGCCGCCGATGCCGACCAGCCCGTCGACGACCAGGCCGCCGGCGGGGACGTGCTCCACGACCCGGCCGCCGGCGGAGCGGTAGGCCGCGAGCGCGTCGGCGCGGGGCTCGGCGGCCAGCACCGCGGACACCCGTGCGCCGCGTCGGGCCAGCCGCATCCCGGCCCACAGCGCGTCCGCCCCGTTGTCGCCGCCGCCCACGAGCAGCACGACACGGGCGCCGTAGACGCCGCCGAGCCGCTGCGCCACCGCGGCGGCCAGCCCGGCGGCGGCGCGCTGCATGAGCGCCCCCTCCGGCAGCCGCGCCATCAGGTCGGCCTCGGCGGCGCGCACCTGCGCCACGACGTGGGCGTGCCTCACCTCAGGCCTCGGCCACCACGACGGCCGTCGCGACACCGGCGTCGTGCGACATCGACAGGTGCCACGTCGTGATGCCCTGCGAGGCGGCCTCCTCCGCGACGCCGCCGTGCAGCACCAGCCGCGGGCGGCCGCTGTCGTCGCTGACCACCTCGGCGTCGCGCCAGCGCAGCCCGCCCGGCGCGCCCAGAGCCTTGGCGACCGCCTCCTTCGCGGCGAAGCGCGCGGCCAGCGACTCGGTCCGCTGCTGCGCCCGCTCCCCGTCGGTGAACAGCCGCTCACCGAGGCGCGGCGTGCGGGTGAGCGCGCGGGCCAGGCGGTCGACCTGCACCACGTCGATGCCCACGCCCACGATCACCTCCGGTCCTACTCGACCGTGACGGACTTCGCGAGGTTGCGGGGCTGGTCGACGTCGAGCCCGCGCGCACGGGCGATCTCGGCGGACAGCACCTGCATCGGGACCAGGGTGAGCAGCGGCGTGAGCAGCGACTTGGCGTCCGGGATGCGGATGACCTCGTCGGCGTACGGCGTGATGCTCTCGTCCCCGTCGGTCGCGATGACGATGGTGCGGGCGCCGCGGGCGCGCACCTCCTGCACGTTGTTCACGAGCTTGGCCTGCAGCGCGTGCCGCGGCGCGATGACGACGACGGGCGTGCCCTTGTCGATGAGCGCGATCGGGCCGTGCTTGATCTCGCCGGCGGGGAAGCCCTCCGCGCCGATGTAGGCCAGCTCCTTGAGCTTGAGCGCGCCCTCGAGCGCCATGGGGTAGCCGACGTGCCGGCCGAGGAAGAGCACGCGCTCCTCGTCCTTGAGCTCGCGGGCCAGCTCGCGCACCGGCTCCATCCGGTCCAGCACCTCCTGCACCAGCGCCGGCATGTCCATCAGGTCGCGCAGGTGCGCGCGCACCTCGTCGCTGTCGCGCGTGCCGCGCACCTGCGCGAGGTACAGGCCGACGACGTACATCGCGGCGAGCTGCGCCATCACGGCCTTGGTCGAGGCGACCGCGACCTCCGGACCGCCGCGCGTGTAGAAGACGGCGTCGCTCTCGCGGCTGACCGTCGAGCCGACCGTGTTCGTCACCGCGAGCACGCGGGCCCGCTGCGAGCGCGCGTGCCGCAGCGCCTCCAGCGTGTCGGCGGTCTCCCCGCTCTGGCTGATCGCGATGACGAGCGTGCTGCGCCCGACGACCGGGTCGCGGTAGCGGAACTCGCTCGCCATCTCGACCTGCACGGGCAGCCGGCACCAGCGCTCGATGGCGTACTTGCCGACGAGCCCCGAGTGGTACGACGAGCCGCACGCGATGATGACGACCTGCTCGATGTCGCGGATGTCCTCGTCGCTCATCGACAGCTCGTCGAGGTGCAGCAGGCCGTCCTCCTGCAGGCGCCCGCCGAGCGTCTCGCGCACCGCCGCCGGCTGCTCCTCGATCTCCTTGAGCATGAAGAACTCGTAGCCGCCCTTCTCGGCGGCGTCGGTGTCCCAGTCGACGTGGTAGCTCTCGCCCTCGACGACCGTGCCCTCGAGGTCGGTGACGGTCACGCCGGTGCGGCGCACCTCGACGACCTGGTCCTGCTCGACGGCGCGCGCCTCGCGCGTGTGCGCGATGAACGCCGTGACGTCGGACCCGACGAAGTTCTCCCCGTCGCCGAGCCCGATGACGAGCGGGAGGTTGCGCCGCGCGGCGACGACGAGGTCGGGCTCGTCGGCGTGCGAGACGACGAGGACGAACGAGCCCTCGAGCTCCTTGCAGATGCCGCGGACGGTCGCGGCGAGGTCGCCGTCGTACCGCTCCTCGACCAGGTGCGCGACGACCTCGGTGTCGGTGTCGGAGCGGCGCTCGTGGCCGCGCTCCTCGAGCCCGCGCACGATCTGCTCGAAGTTCTCGATGGTGCCGTTGTGCACGACGGCGACCGCGCCGGAGCAGTCGCGGTGCGGGTGCGCGTTCGCGTCCGTGGGCGGGCCGTGCGTGGCCCAACGGGTGTGGCCGATGCCGAGGGTGCCGCGCAGCTCGCGGTCGGCCAGCTCCTTCTCGAGGTTCGCGAGCTTGCCGGCCTTGCGCTCGACCTGCAGCCCCTGCTCCCCGAGGATCGAGACGCCGGCGCTGTCGTAGCCGCGGTACTCGAGGCGGCGCAGGCCGTCGACCACGACCTCGACCGCCTGCTTGTCGCCGACGTAGCCCACGATGCCGCACATGCCGTCAGCCTACGGTTGGCCCATGGGGATCGTCCGCAGGCTGTTCCGCCGCTCGTTCGAGCAGGTGGACGCCTACCGGGCCGCCTGGGACGCCCACAACGAGACGGCGCGCGAGGGCGAGGGACCGCTCTGGGTGGTGCTCGGCGACAGCGCTGCTCAGGGGGTGGGCGCGTCCTCCCACCTGTCCGGCTACGTCGGCGTGCTGCTGTCCCGGCTCGGTCCGTCGTGGCGCGTCGTGAACCTGTCGCGCTCCGGCGCCCGCACCCGCGAGGTGGTCGACGTGCAGTGGCCCGCGGCGGCCGGGCTGCAGCCGTCGCTCGTCACCGCCGTCGTCGGCGGCAACGACGCGCTGCACACCCCGGTCGAGCAGTGGTCGGCCGACGTCCGCGACCTGTGCGCCGCGCTCCCCCGCGGGGCCGTCGTGGCCACCGTCGCGCGGGGCGTGCGCGAGCGGAAGACCCAGCGCGTCAACGACGTCGTACGGCGCAGCGCGCAGGAGCACGGCCTGCTCGTGGCCGACCTCTGGGCGCACACCGGCCCGCCGTACCGCGGCCTCTACGCCGACGGCTTCCACCCGAACGACAAGGGCTACGCGCAGTGGGTGTCAGCCCTCGAGGTCGCCCTGCAGCAGGGCGGGCACCTGCCCCAGTGACGCGACCTGCGCGCGGCGCGGGTGCGCGGTCGGCGCGGCCCGCTCGAGCGACCACGTCGTGGTGTGCGGCACGTGCACGGCCCAGCCGCCGGCGGCGAGCACCGGCGCGACGTCGCTGACCTCGCTGTTGCCCACCATGAGGAAGCGCTCCGGCGCGCAGTCCAGGAAGCGCAGCAGCTCCTCGTACGCCGCCACGTCCTTGTCGGCCACGATCTCGACGTGGTCGAACCGGTCGGCCAGCCCGGAGGCGGCGAGCTTGCGCCGCTGGTCCACCAGGTCGCCCTTCGTCACGAGCACGACGCGGTGCGCGGCGGCCAGCGCGTCGACCGCCTCCGTCGCCCCGGGCAGCAGCTCGACCGGTGCGCCGAGCAGCTCCTTGCCGAGGCGCAGCGCGTCCTCGACCGGCGCCCCTGCCTCGAGGCAGTTCAGCGTCCACGCCTTGACGCCGTAGCCGTACAGCCCGAGGTTGCGCCGCGCGAGCGCGTCGAGCCGCTCGGCGAAGCCCGGACCGGCCAGCTGTGCCAGAGCCGCCTCCGCACGGTCGAAGCCGTCCTGGCAGAGCCACAGCGTGTCGTCGCCGTCGACGCCGACGACCTGGACGCCCTCAGCGAAGCGCACGTGCCCGCAGCGCCCGCGCCAGGTCGTCGCGCTCCTCGGCGACGTAGCGGCGCAGACCGGCCGGGTGCCGCTCGTCGAGCAGCGGCGCGGTCGCGTCGAGCACCTCCTGCGTGACCAGCGTGCTCGGGAACAGCAGCGCGGTCAGCCGCCCGACCACCTCGGGCGACAGCCGCTCCCACAGCCCGGGCGCCTCGGCGACGAAGCGCTCGACGTACGGCTGCAGCAGCGCCTCCTGGCCGACCTGCCAGAAGCCGCCGGCCAGCGCGTGCACCTCGTGGTTCGACATCCCCTCGGCGGCGACGGCCTGCTCCCAGGCGCGCGCCTTGACCGCTGCGTCCGGCAGCGCCGCGCGGGCCGTGAGGGCGCTGCGCACGCCGGCCGCCGTGGTGTCGCCCGCCAGCTCGGCGTCGACCACCGCCTCGTCCACCTGCCCGAGCCGGGCCAGCGCCTTGACGACCGTCCACCGCAGGTCGGTGTCGACCGCGAGCCCCTCCGGGACTGCGAAGCCGTCCAGGAGTCCCTGCAGCGCAGCAGGATCCGTCGCGACGGCCGCGAAGGCCCGCACCCGGGCGAGCTGCAGGTCGCTGCCCGCCGGCGCCGCGAAGGCTGCCCCCAGCGACGCCTGCGCGAGCGCCTCGACCAGCTCCGCGCCGTCGGCCGCGTAGAGCTGCGCGGCGGTGCGCGCCTGCGTCAGCAGCGTCTCCACCACGGCCGGGTCGCTCTCTGCCTCGATCCCCGCGAGCACCGCCCGCACGAAGTCCGCCGCCGGCAGCTCGGCGTCGCGGGTGGCGTCCCACAGCGCCGACCAGCAGAGCGCACGCGCCAGCGGGTCGCGCAGCAGCCGCAGGTCCGCGCGCACCGTCGCGAGGGACCGCTCGTCGAAGCGCACCTTGGCGAAGGACAGGTCGCCGTCGTTGAGCAGCAGCAGGTCCGGCAGGTCGGCCTCGTCGAGGTCGAGCTCGGCCGACGCGCCGTCCACGCTGACGTCGAGCCGCGAGCGCAGCACCAGCCCCTGCTCGGTCCGGTCGTACAGCCCGACGCCGATCCGGTGCGGCCGCAGCACGTCGGACTCCTGGTGCACGGTCGTGCCGGCGCTGCGCAGGGTGCTGACACCGGAGCGTCTGCAGCCACGCCCGGGACCACTCCTGCAGGTCGCGGCCGCTGGCCGTCTCCAGCTCCGCCAGCAGGTCGGCGAAGGCGGTGTTGCCGAAGGCGTGCCGCGCGAAGTAGGCGCGCACCGCGGTGAAGAAGGCGTCCTCACCGACCGTCGCCATGAGCTGCCGCAGCACGGAAGCGCCCTTGGCGTAGGAGATCCCGTCGAAGTTGAGCAGCGCGCTGCGGTTGTCGGGCACGTCGCCCTGCACCGGGTGCGTGCTGGGCAGCTGGTCGGCGCGGTAGCCCCACGCCTTGCGGGTCGCGCTGAAGTCCTCCCACGTCCGCTCGAAGCGCGTCGCGCGGTCCGTCGTGAGGAAGCCCATCAGCTCGGCGAAGGACTCGTTGAGCCACAGGTCGTCCCACCAGCGCATCGTCACGAGGTTGCCGAACCACATGTGCGCCATCTCGTGCGCGACGACCATCGCGCGCTTGCGCCGCTGGTCCTCCGTCACGCGCGACCGGAAGACGAAGTCCTCCATGAAGGTGACCGCGCCCGGGTTCTCCATCGCGCCGTGGTTGAACTCCGGGACGAAGAGCTGGTCGTAGGTGTCGCCGAACGGGTAGCGCCGGCCGAACAGCTCCTGCTGCAGGTCGAAGCACTGGCCGGTGATCTCGAACAGCTCGTCGGCGTCGGCGTCGAGGTGCGGCGCGAGCGACTGCCGGCAGTGCAGCCCGAGGTCCAGGCCGTCGTGCGTGCTGCGCACGCTGTGCCACGGCCCGGCCGCGACGGTGAACCCGTAGGTGCTCATGCGCTGGGTCGGCGCGAAGTCCCACCGGTCGCCGGTCCGGGTGCCGCGCTCGTTGCCGACGACCGTCCACTCCGCCGGGGCGTCGACGGTGAGGCGGAGCGAGGCCTTGAGGTCGGGCTGGTCGAAGCAGGCGAACATCCGCTGCGCGTCGTCGAGGAAGCTCATCGCCCACAGGTAGACCTGGCCGTCCGCGGGGTCGACGAAGCGGTGCAGCCCCTCGCCGGTCCGGCTGTAGGCGCAGCGCGCGCGCACGGTCAGCTCGTTGTCGGCCGCGAGGTCGAGCAGCGGGATCCGGTTGCCCTCCTGCGGACCGGTCGAGACGCCGCTCGCCTCGACCAGCTCGCCGTCCAGCTCGACGAAGGTGGACGCCCCCGGCGTGGCCCGGAAGCGGATCGTCGTCGTGCTGTCGAAGCCGTCCTCTTGGCGCAGGTCCAGGTGCACGTCGTAGGACTCGACGTGCAGCAGGGCGGCGCGTGCGGTGGCCTCGTCCCGCGTCAGGTTCTTCACGCGCCCGACCGTAGCCCGCACGTCCGGGGCGCACCCGCGCCCAGCAGTAGGGTCCTGCGCATGCCGCTCGAGGGGACGTACGAGCCCAGCACGCAGAAGTGGGTCCGCGACCAGGTCGAGCTGTACGAGAGCTCGGGGGGCACCGAGGGCACCGACCTGCGCGGCATGCCGGTGGTCGTCATGACGAACGTCGGCGCCAAGAGCGGGAAGCTCCGCAAGACCCCGCTCATGCGGGTCGAGCACGAGGGCGTCTACGCCGTGGTCGCGTCCCAGGGCGGGGCGCCCGAGCACCCTGCCTGGTACTTCAACCTGCTGGCCGACCCGCACGTCGAGCTGCAGGACGGCCCGGTGAAGAAGGACTACGTGGCGCGCGAGGTCACCGGCGACGAGAAGCGCGCGTGGTGGCGGCGCGCGGTCGAGGCGTTCCCGCCGTACCGCGAGTACCAGTTCAAGACCTCGCGGGAGATCCCGGTGCTCGTGCTGGAGCCGGTCGCCGACTGACCCGGGCGGGGCCCCTCGCGCCGCTTAGCCCCCGACGACCGCCGCCAGCCGGTCCGCAGCCGCCTGCGCCTGCTCCGCCGTCGCCGCCTCGACCATCACGCGCACCAGCGCCTCGGTGCCGGACGGCCGCAGCAGGACCCGCCCGGTCTCGCCCAGCGCGGCCTCCTCGACGGCCACGGCGGCCAGCACCTCGGGCGCCGTCGCGCGCGACCGGTCGGCCCGCACGTTGACCAGCACCTGCGGCAGCAGCTCCACCGCGCCCGCCAGCTCGGCCAGCGCCTTCCCGCTGCGCACCACCCGGTCCATGACCTGCAGCGCGGTGAGCAGCCCGTCGCCGGTCGTCGCGAAGTCGCGCAGCACGACGTGGCCGCTCTGCTCGCCGCCGAGCCGGTGGTCGTGCGCCAGCATCTCCTCGAGCACGTACCGGTCGCCGACGGCGGTGGTGACCACCTCGATGCCTGCGGAGCGCATGGCCAGGTGCAGCCCGAGGTTGCTCATCACGGTCGCGACCAGCACGTCCGACGCGGGCAGGCCGGCGTCCTTGCGCGCGAGCGCCAGCAGGCCGAGCACCTGGTCGCCGTTGACGATCCGCCCGGTGCCGTCGACGAGGATGCAGCGGTCGGCGTCGCCGTCGTGGGCGACGCCGAGGTCCGCGCCGTGCTCGAGCACCGCGGCCGCGAGCGACTCCGGGTGCGTGGCGCCGCAGCCGTCGTTGATCTGCCAGCCGGTGCCCTCGCAGTGGATCGCGACGACGTCCGCCCCCGCCTGCCGGTAGACCTCCGGGGCGAGTGCCGAGGCCGCTCCCTGCGCGCCGTCGACGACGACCTTCAGCCCGGCCAGGCTGCCGACGGAGCCGAGCAGGTGCTCGGCGTAGGTGGCCGGCCGCTGCGGCGACGGCCCGCCGCGCACGACGGCCCACGCGTCGGTCCGGTCCTCGCCCACCTCGGCCACCTGCGGCAGCGGCTGGTCCAGCCGCGCCTCGATGGCGTCCTCGTGCGCGTCGGTCAGCTTGCTGCCGCCGGGCCCGAACAGCTTCAGGCCGTTGTCGCGCGCCGGGTTGTGCGAGGCGCTGATGACCAGCCCGAGCGCGGCGCGGGTCTGCACCTCGTACGCCACCGCCGGGGTGGGGACGACGCCGAGCCGGACGACGTGGCAGCCGACGGCGGTGAAGCCCGCGAAGGCGGCCGCCTCGAGCATGGGGCCGGACGGCCGGGTGTCGCGGCCGATGACGACCAGCGGCTGCACGCCGTGCGAGAGCTGCTCGCCGAGCAGCTCCTGCGCCGCGGCGGCCGCCACCCGCAGCGCGAGCTCGGCCGTGAGCACCTCGCCGCCCGCGAGCCCGCGGATCCCGTCCGTCCCGAACAACCTCATCGACGACCTCCAGACAGCCCGCGAGGCGGCCACCCAACGGGTGACCGCCTCGGCGGGGAAGACGACTAGCGCTTGGAGTACTGCGGCGCCTTGCGGGCCTTCTTCAGGCCGTACTTCTTGCGCTCCTTGATCCGCGCGTCGCGGGTCAGGAAGCCCTCCTTCTTCAGCGCCGGGCGGTCGTCCGGCTCGACCTCGATGAGGGCGCGGGCGATCGCGAGGCGCAGCGCGCCGGCCTGGCCGCTGATGCCGCCGCCGTGCAGGCGGGCGAACACGTCGTACTGCTCGGCCTTCTCGAGCGTCACGAAGGGCTCGTTGATGGCCTGCTGGTGCACCTTGTTCGGGAAGTACTCCTCGAGGGTGCGGCCGTTCAGCTTGTACTGGCCGGTGCCCGGGACGAGGCGCACGCGGACGACGGCCTCCTTGCGGCGACCGACGGTCTGGATGAGGTCCGTGGGACCCCCAGAAGTGACAGTCACTGCGAGACCTGCTTCAGCTCGAAGGGCACAGGGGACTGCGCCTGGTGCGGGTGGGTGGGACCGGCGTAGACCTTCAGCTTGCTGAGCATCTGCCGGCCGAGCGTGTTGTGCGGGAGCATCCCCTTGATCGCCTTCTCGATGATCCGCTCGGGGCGGGTCGCGAGGACGTCGGCGTACGAGGTGCGCTTGAGGCCGCCCGGGAAGCCGGAGTGGCGGTAGACCGTGCTCTGCGCGGCCTTGTTCCCGGTCATCGCGACCTTGCCGGCGTTGATGACGACGACGAAGTCACCAGTGTCGAGGTGCGGCGCGTAGTACGGCTTGTGCTTGCCGCGCAGCAGCTGCGCAGCCTGCGACGCCAGCCGGCCCAGGACGATGTCCTCGGCGTCGATCACGTGCCAGGCACGCTGGATGTCGCCGGGCTTGGGGGTGTACGTGCGCACAGGACTCGCCGCTCTTCCTAGGGGTCTGGTCTCGCGCTGGGCGCACGTCAACAAGGCGCGCCGCGCAACAGCCCGCCACGATACCTGAGGCGGCCCTCGCCCGGCAAAGCGTCAGAGCGGCCGGACCATCTCCAGCTCCTGCCGCGTCGGGTCCGGGGCGTACGGCGCCGTCCCGCCGGTCTCCACGAACCCCCGCTTGGCGTACGCCGCCCGCGCCCGGGCGTTGTCCTCGTGCACCTCGAGCCGCAGCCGGGTGACGCCGGCCAGCCCGCGCGCCCACTCCCGGACCGCGTCGAGCAGCAGGTCGAGCGGTCCCGTGCCGCGCGCGGCGGGGCTGACGTAGACGCTGTAGACCAGCGCGTCGTCGCCCGGCTCGTAGCGCACCGCGCCGGTGCAGCCCACCGGCCGGTCGCCGTCCCAGGCGAGCCACAGCCCGTGCGCATCCCCCTCCGCGGCGGCTGCGGTGCGCTCCTGCCACTGCGCGTCGTCCTTGCGCTGCGCGTCGGCCAGCAGCTCGAGGAAGCCGATGGGCGTGTCCTCCAGCGCCTCGAGCCGGATCTGCTTCCACGCAGGCCAGTCCTCCGGCCGGACGCGGCGCACGTCAACGGGCACGAGCCACCCGGCCCTCGTCCCACACCGGCTCGGGCGCCTCGTACACCTGGCCGTCCGCGCCGAAGACGAGGTAGCGGTCGAAGCCGCGGGCGAACCACCGGTCGTGCGTCACCGCGAGCACCGTGCCGTCGAAGCCGGCCAGCCCCTCCTCGAGCGCCTCGGCGCTGTCGAGGTCCAGGTTGTCGGTCGGCTCGTCCAGCAGCAGCATCGTGCAGCCGGACAGCTCGAGCAGCAGCACCTGCACCCGCGCCTGCTGGCCGCCGGACAGGGTGTCGAAGACCTGGTCGGCCTGGCCGTGCAGCTCGTAGCGCCGCAGCGCGCCGATGGCCTGCGCCCGGTCCAGACCGCGCCGCCGGTCGTCACCGCGGTGCAGCACCTCGACGAGCGTCTTCCCGTACAGCGCCGGCTGCTCGTGCGTCTGCGCGAACCAGCCGGGCTCGACCCGCGCGCCGAGCCGCCACGCGCCGGTGTGCGCGACCGGCTCGCCCGCGAGCAGGCGCAGGAAGTGGGACTTGCCACTGCCGTTGGAGCCGAGGACCGCGAGCCGCTCGCCGTAGAAGACCTCGAGGTCGAACGGCTTCATCAGGCCGGTCAGCTCGAGGCCGCTGCAGGTGAGCGCCCGGACGCCGGTGCGGCCGCCCTTGAGCCTCATGACGACCTTCTGGTCGACGACCTGCTCCGGGGGAGGACCCGCCTCGACGAACTTGGCCAGCCGGGTCTCCATCGCCGCGAGCTTGGGGGCCATCGCGTGGCTGACCTTGGCCTGCACGCGCAGGGTGATGACGAGCTGGCGCAGCCGCTCCCTCTCCTCCTCCCAGCGCTTGTGCAGCTCCTCGAGGCGGTCGCGCCGGGCCTGCCGGGCGGCGGCGTAGGTGTCGAAGCCGCCGCCGTGCACCCAGGTGCCGTGCGCCTCCACCGTCACGACGCGGGTGGCCGAGCGGGCGAGCAGCTCGCGGTCGTGGCTGACGAACAGCACCGTCTTCGACGACTCGGCCAGCGCGGCCTCGAGCCAGCGCTTGCCGGGGACGTCGAGGTAGTTGTCCGGCTCGTCGAGCAGCAGCACCTCGTCCGGTCCGCGCAGCAGCGCCTCGAGCGCCAGCCGCTTCTGCTCGCCGCCGGACAGCGTGTGCAGCGCGCGGAACTGCGCCTTCTCGTACGGGACGCCCAGCGCCGCCGTCGTGCACTTGTCCCACACGACCTCGGCGTCGTAGCCGTGCGCGTCCCCCCAGTCCGACAGCGCCTGCGCGTAGCGCATCTGGGTCTTCTCGTCGTCCTGCTGCATCATCGCCAGCTCGGCGGCGTCGACCGCCCGCCCGGCGTCGCGCACGCCCGGGGCGGCCAGCGAGAGCAGCAGGTCGCGCACGGTCGTGTCGTCGCGGATCGAGCCGATGAACTGCCGCATCACGCCGAGCCCGCCGGTCCGGGCGACCGACCCGGCGGCCGGCTGAAGGTCGCCGGCGATCATCTTGAGCAGGGTGGTCTTGCCGGTGCCGTTGGCGCCGACCAGCGCGGTCTTGGCGCCGTCGCCGACCCGGAAGCTGACGTCGTCGAACAGCACCCGGCCGTCCGGCAGGACGCAGGCGAGCTTGGAGACGTCGACGTAGCCCATGGCGCCAGTGTCGCGGAGGGCGCCAGCAGGTTCCTCCGCGCAGGTTGTTGACAGTTCAACTTCTTGCCCGTACAACTGGTTGCAGCAGCAACGAACCCACCGAGGAGCCCGCCATGACCGCGCCCGCCACCACCGTCCCCGCCACGCTGACCGGCGAGTGGGTCATCGACCCGACGCACAGCAGCATCGGCTTCACCGCCCGCCACGCCATGGTCACCAAGGTCCGCGGCACCTTCGAGGAGTTCGAGGGCTCGGCGCACCTGGTCGCCGAGGACCCGACTGCCTCCACGGCCACCGTCACGATCAAGGTGACCAGCATCAACACGCGCAACGGCCAGCGCGACGACCACCTGCGCACCAACGACTTCTTCGACGCGCCGAGCTTCCCGGAGATCACCTTCACGAGCACCGGCGTGCAGGCGCAGGACGCCACGACCTTCGCGCTGACCGGCGACCTCACCGTCAAGGGCACGACGAAGCCGGTCACCGTGGAGTTCGAGCACACCGGCCTCGCGACCGACCCCTTCGGCAACCTGCGCGCAGGCTTCGAGGGCAGGACCACGATCAACCGCAGCGACTACGGCGTCACCTGGAACGCCCCGCTCGAGACCGGCGGCGTCCTCGTCAGCGACAAGATCGTCCTGGAGTTCGACATCTCCGCCGTCAAGCAGCAGTAGTCCCTCAGCCCGGGGCGGGCCCCAGCGTCCGCAGCCCGCTCCGGGTGACCGCCTGCCGCGACAGCAGCTGGTCGTCCGGCGGGTACGCCACGTGCTCGAGCGTCAGGCCGTACGGCGCGGCGACCGCCACCTCCGTCGCCCTCGTCCGGAGGTCGAGCAGCGAGCCCGGCCACTGCGGAGGGCGCCGTCCCTCGCCGACCGCCAGCATCGCGCCCACGACCGAGCGCACCATCGAGTGGCAGAACGCGTCGGCGGTGATCGTGAGCACGAGCAGGCCGTCCTCGCCGCGCTGCCAGTCCAGGCCGAGCAGCGCCCGGACCGTCGTGGCCCCCTCGCGCCGCTTGCAGTAGGCCGCGAAGTCGTGCTCGCCCAGCATCGGCGCGGCCGCCTCCCGCAGCGCCGCGACGTCCAGCACCCGCGGCCAGGGCAGCACGTCCCGGCGCAGCGGGTCGACGTGCTCCGGGCCGTCCGCCACGCGGTAGCGGTAGGTACGGGCCAGCGCCGAGAAGCGGGCGTCGAAGCCGTCCGGCGCCGGCGCCGCCCGGCGCACCCGCACGTCCGGTGGCAGCAGGCCGTTCAGCCGGCGCAGCAGCAGCGGGTCGACCGCCCGCTCCTCCGGCAGGTCGGCGTGCGCCACCTGCCCGCGCGCGTGCACGCCCGCGTCCGTGCGACCCGCCACCGTCAGCCGCGGCGGCTCGCCCCGCACCACGACGCCGAGTGCCTGCTCCAGCACGCCCTGCACCGTGCGCCGCTCGGGCTGGTGCGCCCAGCCCAGGAAGTCGGTCCCGTCGTACGCCAGGTCCAGCCGGACCCGCAGCGTGCCGGGCAGCGGTGCGCGATGGGCGTGCCGGACGCGAGCGAGCCCGCCTCCCCCAGCAGGGGAGGCGGGCTCGTCGGGAGCGGGTGTGGCTACTTCTCGTCCTTCTCAGCAGCCTCGTCGGTCTCCGCGGCGGCCTCCGCCTCGGCCAGCTGGGCCTGCGCGGCGGCCAGCTCGGCCTCGGCCTGCGCGACCTCCTGCTCGGCGGCGGTGGCCTCGGCCTGCGCCTCCTGCAGCTCGGCGACGGCCTCGGGCTCCGGGTTCTCGACCACGGTGTCCGGGACCTCGGGCGCCTCGGTCGGCTGCTCGTCCACGGGCTGGGCAGCCACGGCGGCCGCGGTCGGGGACTCCGACGCCAGCGCCTCGGCCGACTCGCGGGTGGCGCCGGTCGGGGCCTTCTTCGGCGCGGACTTCGTGCCGCGGGCCCGCTCGGCCTCGCCGACGGCCTGCTGCGCGACGGTCTGGCCCTCGACGAGCTCGATGATCGCCATCGGCGCGTTGTCGCCCTTGCGGTTGCCCAGCTTCAGGATGCGCGTGTAGCCGCCGGGCCGGTCGACGTAGCGCGGGCCGATCTCGGCGAACAGCGTGTGCACGACGCTCTTGTCGCGCAGGCGCTTGAGCACCTGGCGGCGCGCGTGCAGGTCGCCGCGCTTGCCGAAGGTGATCAGGTGCTCGGCGTACGGGCGCAGGCGCTTGGCCTTGGCCTCGGTCGTCGTGATGCGGCCGTGCTCGAACAGCGAGGTCGCGAGGTTGGCGAGCATGAGGCGCTCGTGCGCCGGGCTGCCACCCATGCGCGGGCCCCTGTTGGGGGTGGGCATGTCCTTCTCTTCTCAGGTGCGGGAGCCGGGGCTCCGTGGGGGCGCGTCGGCGGCTGCCGGGGCCCTGCCTGCTCCCTCCGGCGGCAGGTGCCGCCGGAGGGTCGTGCGTGGTCGGTGCGGGCGTGCAGGTCTAGAGCTGCTCGGTCTCGGCGAAGCCGGCGTCCCCGTCGTCGTCGGAGTCCGCCGTGACGGTCTCCTCCGCACCCCAGGTGTTGACGACCGTGCTCGGGTCGAACCCGGGCGGGCTGTCCTTGAGGGCCAGGCCCATCGAGTGCAGCTTGACCTTGACCTCGTCGATCGACTTCGCGCCGAAGTTGCGGATGTCGAGCAGGTCGGCCTCGGAGCGGGAGACGAGCTCGCCGACCGAGTGGATGCCCTCGCGCTTGAGGCAGTTGTAGGAGCGGACCGTCAGGTCCATCTCCTCGATCGGGAGCGCGAGGTCGGCGGCGAGGGCGGCGTCCGTCGGGGACGGGCCGATGTCGATGCCCTCGGCCTGCTCGTTGAGCTCCTGCGCCAGGCCGAACAGCCCGACGAGGGTCTTGCCGGCGCTGGCCACCGCGTCGCGCGGGGTCATGCCGGGCTTGGTCTCGACGTCGAGGATCAGCTTGTCGAAGTCGGTGCGCTGCTCGACGCGGGTGGCCTCGACCTTGTAGGTCACCTTCAGGACCGGGCTGTAGATGGAGTCGACCGGGATGCGGCCGATCTCCTGGCCGGCCTGCTTGTTCTGCACGGCGGAGACGTAGCCGCGACCGCGCTCGACGGTCAGCTCGATCTCCAGCCGGCCCTTGCCGTTCAGCGTGGCCAGGTGCAGGTCCGGGCTGTGGATCTCGACGCCGGCGGGCGGCGCGATGTCGGCAGCGGTGACCGGGCCGGGGCCCTGCTTGCGCAGGTACATGACGACCGGCTCGTCGCTCTCGGAGGACACGACCAGCTCCTTGAGGTTCAGGATCAGGTCGGTGACGTCCTCCTTCACGCCGGGGACGGTCGTGAACTCGTGCAGGACGCCGTCGATGCGGATGCTCGTGACAGCAGCACCGGGGATCGACGACAGGAGCGTGCGGCGGAGCGAGTTGCCGAGGGTGTAGCCGAAACCGGGCTCGAGCGGCTCGAGGACGAAGCGCGAGCGGTTCTCGGAGACGGGCTCCTCGGTCAGGGTGGGGCGCTGTGCGATGAGCACGTGGTGTCCCTTCAGGACGTTCCGCGAGGTCCGCCATATGACCTCGCGCGGGGTGCACGGGGTGGCGAGTCCCGTGCTGGGAGTTCTTGCCGGCACCAGCCGGACGTGCGGCAGCGACCGGAGCCCTGGGCGGGGCTCCGGTCGCGGCTTCCTACTTGCTGTACAGCTCGACGATCAGCTGCTCCTGGACCGGGGTGTCGATGACCTGCCGCGCCGGGAGGTTGTGCACGAGCACGCGCATCTGGGAGGAGATGACCTCCATCCACGCGGGGGCCGGGCGGTCGCCGGCGGTCTCGCGGGCGATGACGTACGGCGTCAGCTCGCGGCTCTTCGGGCGGATCTCGACGATGTCGCTCGGGGAGACGCGGAACGACGGGATGTCGACCTTCTTGCCGTTCACCAGGACGTGGCCGTGGCGGACGGCCTGGCGGGCGTGGTCGCGGGAGGTGGTGAAGCCCGCGCGGTAGACGACGTTGTCGAGACGGCTCTCGAGGATGATCAGGAGGTTCTCACCGGTCTTGCCGGTCTTCTTGTTCGCCTCCTCGTAGTAGCCGCGGAACTGCTTCTCGAGCACGCCGTAGATGCGGGCGCACTTCTGCTTCTCGCGCTTCTGCAGGAGGTACTCGGAGTCCTTGGTGCGACCGCGGCCGTGCTCACCCGGGGGGTAGGGACGGATCTCGATCGGGCACTTCGGGGACTCGCACTTGCTGCCCTTGAGGAACAGCTTCATCTTCTCGCGACGGCAGCGGCGGCAGTCGGCGCCTGTGTAACGGGCCATGGTTCAGGTTCTCCTGGTCTCAGACGCGACGGCGCTTGGAGGGACGGCAGCCGTTGTGCGGCACCGGGGTGACGTCCTGGATCGCCCCGACCTCGAGGCCGGCGGCCTGGAGGGAGCGGATCGCGGTCTCGCGGCCGGAGCCGGGACCCTTCACGAAGACGTCGACCTTCTTCATGCCGTGCTCCTGCGCCTTGCGGGCGCAGCTCTCGGCGGCCATCTGCGCCGCGAACGGCGTGGACTTGCGCGAGCCCTTGAAGCCGACGTGGCCGGCGGAGGCCCAGCTGATGACGTTGCCCTGCGGGTCGGTGATCGAGACGATCGTGTTGTTGAACGTCGACTTGATGTGGGCCTGCCCGTGGGCGATGTTCTTCTTCTCCTTGCGCCGGACCTTCTTGACACCGGCGCCGGTGCGGGTCTTGGGGGGCATCTACTTCTCCAGGCTGAGGTGGTCGGTGGGCTGTCCCTGCATCTGAGGCACGGTCCCCACTACTTCTTCGGCTTCTTCTTGCCGGCGACGGTCTTCTTCGGGCCCTTGCGGGTCCGGGCGTTGGTGTGCGTGCGCTGACCGTGGACCGGCAGGCCACGGCGGTGCCGGATGCCCTGGTAGGAGCCGATCTCGATCTTGCGGCGGATGTCGCTCGCGATCTCGCGGCGCAGGTCGCCCTCGACCTTGTAGTTGACGTCGATCCAGTCGCGGAGCTTGACCAGGTCCTCGTCGGTCAGGTCCTTGACGCGGACGTCGGGGCTGACCCCGGTCTCCGCCAGGGTCTTCGCGGCGCGCGTGCGGCCGATCCCGAAGATGTAGGTGAGCGCGATCTCGAGCCGCTTCTCGCGGGGGAGGTCGACGCCGGCAAGACGTGCCATGCGGGCTGTTCTCTCTTCCTGGTTCGCGGAGGTCTGGCGCGTTCCCGTCCCTGCCAGCCCTGGCAGGGCCCCGGCCTCCGACCGGGGGTGCTGCTCCCTCGCGGGAGCAGGTGGGACGCGGTGGTGCGTCGTGGTGGCGCTGCTAGCCCTGCCGCTGCTTGTGGCGGGCGGTGACGCTGCAGATGACCATGACGCGGCCGTTGCGACGGATGACCTTGCACTTGTCGCAGATCGGCTTGACGCTCGGCTTGACCTTCACTGGTTCTCGTTCCTCGATCTACTTGTAGCGGTAGACGATGCGGCCGCGCGTCAGGTCGTAGGGCGAGAGCTCCACGACCACACGGTCCTCGGGGAGGATGCGGATGTAGTGCTGCCGCATCTTGCCGCTGATGTGGGCCAGGACCTTGTGACCGTTCTCCAGCTCCACCCGGAACATGGCGTTGGGCAGCGGCTCGACCACACGGCCCTCGATCTCGATGGCCCCGTCCTTCTTCGGCATGTCCTCCGCGATCCGTCGAGATGTGGCGTGCAGGATGGTGGTGCGACGTACGGGACGGAGCCCCCGGTGGTGCAGGTGGCTCCCGGCGCGCGGGCATGACGTAGCCCCGGAGCGCAGTCCGAACGACGAGTCTACGTCCGGACGGGCCCGATCACAAACGAGGCGCCGGTCACACCCGCCCCGTCACGCCCGCAGGGGCGTGCCGAGCCGGGCGGCGCCGCCGTCCAGCGCGGTGAGCACCCACGGGCCCTCGGGCGTCACGGCCACGGTGTGCTCCCAGTGGGCGGCCTGCGCGCCGTCCCGCGTGACGACCGTCCACCCGTCGTCCAGCTCCTCCACGTCGGGCTCGCCGAGCGTGGCCATCGGCTCCACGGCCAGCACGATCCCGGGCTCGAGCACCATCCCGCGGCCGGGTCCGTCGGGCGCGAGGTTCGGGACGTACGGCGGCTCGTGCATCGCGGTGCCGATCCCGTGGCCGGTGTAGTCCTCGAGCAGGCCGTAGCCGTGCGGCCGGACCACCGTCTCGACGGCGTGCCCGACGTCGGACAGCCGTCCGCCGGCGCGGACAGCGGCCAGGCCCGCCCAGAGGGCGTCCTCGGTCACGCGGGACAGCTCGAGCAGCTCCGGGCCGCACTCCCCCACCGGCACGGTGACCGCCGCGTCGCCGTGCCAGCCGGCCAGGATCGCGCCGCAGTCGATGCTGAGCAGCTCCCCCTCCTGCAGGACCCGCCGGCCGGGGACGCCGTGCACGACCTCGGCGCCCGCCGAGGCGCAGATCGAGCCGGAGAAGCCGTGGTAGCCGAGGAAGCTCGGGATCGCGCCCTCCGTGCGGATGCTCTCCTCGGCGATGCCGTCCAGCTCGCCGGTGGTGATGCCGGGCCGGACGGCTGCCTGCACGCGCTCCAGCGTGCGCGCCACGACGAGGCCGGCCGCGCGCATGAGGGCGACCTGCTCAGGCGTCTTCACCGTGACGCCGCGCGGGCGCCGGGTGCTCCTGCCCATCAGCAGGGCCCCATCAGGAGGAGGTGGCGCCGTGCTCGAACGGGCGCAGGGCGTCGATGGCCCGCTGGGTGATGTCGTCGACCGGGCCGGTCGCGTCGATCCCGACGAGCAGCCCGCGCCCGGCGTAGTAGGCGACCAGCGGCGCGGTCGACTCGGCGTAGACCTCGAGCCGGTTGGCGATCGTCTCGGCCTTGTCGTCGTCGCGCTGGTAGAGCTCGCCGCCGTCGATGTCGCAGACGCCGGCCGTCTGCGGCGGGTCGAAGTCCACGTGCCAGATGTGGTTGCAGGTGCGGCAGGTGCGCCGGCCGGACAGCCGGCGGATGACCTCGTCGTCGTCGACGACGAGCTCGAGCACGACGTCGAGCTTGGTCTGCGCCGTCTCGCGCAGGATGTCGTCCAGCGTCTCGGCCTGCGGCACCGTGCGCGGGAAGCCGTCGAGCAGGAAGCCCTCGAGGGCGTCCGGCTCGGCCAGCCGGTTGCGGACCATCTCGATCGTGACGTCGTCCGGGACGAGGTCGCCGCGGTCCATGAAGGTCTTGGCCTGCACGCCGAGCGGGGTGCCCTCGCTGACGTTCGCCCGGAAGATGTCGCCGGTGCTGATCTTGGGCACGCCGCAGTGCTCGGCGATGAACTGGGCCTGGGTCCCCTTGCCCGCTCCGGGAGGCCCGACCAGGACGAGGCGCACTAGCTGTCCCTCACTACCGGAGGAAGCCTTCGTAGTTGCGCAGCATGAGCTGGCTCTCGATCTGCTTCACGGTCTCGAGGCCGACGCCCACGATGATCAGCACGGCGGTGCCGCCGAAGGGCACCCGGTTGCCGCTGCCGGTCAGGCCGAACAGCAGGTACGGCAGCACCGCGACCAGGCCGAGGTAGACGGCGCCGAAGGCGGTGATCCGGGACAGGATGAAGTCGAGGTACTCGGCCGTCGCGCGCCCCGGCCGGATGCCGGGGACGAAGCCGCCGTACTTCTTCATGTTGTCGCTGACCTCGACCGGGTTGAACGTGATCGCCACGTAGAAGTACGTGAAGAAGACGATCAGCGCGAAGTAGAGGGCCAGGTAGACCGGGTTGCTCGGGTTCACCAGGTAGGTGTTGATGAAGCGGGTGAACGTCGCGTTCGAGGTCCACACGTTGCTCAGCAGCTGCGGCAGGTAGAGCAGCGAGCTGGCGAAGATCACCGGGATGATGCCGGCCTGGTTGACCTTGAGCGGGATGTAGGTGGACGTCCCGCCGTACATGCGGCGGCCGATCATGCGCTTGGCGTACTGCACCGGGATGCGGCGCTGGGCCTGCTCGACGTAGACGACCAGCGTGATGACGACCAGCGCGAGCAGCGCGATCGCGGCGACCACGAGCGGGCCGTTCTCGCCCTGGTAGAGCCGCACGCCCTGGCCGGGGATCGAGCTGATGATCGAGGTGAAGATCAGCACGGACATGCCGTTGCCGACGCCGCGGTCGGTGATCAGCTCGCCCAGCCACATGATCACGGCGGTGCCGGCGGTCATCGTGATGACCAGCACGAGGATGCGGAACAGCGAGTCGTCCGGGATGACCTGGATGCTCGGGTCCGGGAACAGCCGGCCGCTGCGGGCCAGCGCGATGATGCCGGTCGACTGCAGGATCGCGAGCGCCACCGTGAGGTAGCGGGTGTACTGCGTGATCTTCGCCTGGCCGGCCTGGCCCTCGTTCTTCAGCTCCTCGAGCCGCGGGATGACCACGACGAGCAGCTGCAGGATGATCGACGCCGTGATGTACGGCATGATCCCGAGCGCGAAGATCGACAGCTGCAGGAGCGCACCGCCGCTGAACAGGTTGACCAGGCCGTAGAGGGAGTTGCCCTCCGTGCTGTCGAGCGCCCGCTGGATCGCCACGTACGAGACACCGGGGCCGGGGATGAACGACCCGAGCCGGTAGATCGCGATGATGAAGAGCGTGAAGAAGATCTTCCGACGCAGGTCGGGGGTCTTGAAGGCCCGACCGAAGGCGGTGAGCACGGCTCCTCCTGGCGTCCGTCCCGGCGGGAACGGGTCGTGAGCGTCCCGACGCACGAGGGGCGCGGCGGGGGCGGGGGGTGGATCGGGGGGCGAGCGGTCCGTGCGGGGGGCTGTGCGACGGCAGACGGGCGCCCGGGGGGCGACCCGCTGGCTCGAGCGACTGTAACAGTCACCCTGCGCCGCACCCCTGGCCGCGGACGGCCCGGATGCGCCACGGGCCGCCGGTCCGAGGACCGGCGACCCGTGGAGCGAGCGGCTGCTAGAGCGTGGTGACGGTGCCGCCGGCGGAGGAGATCTTCTCCCGCGCGGAGGCCGAGAACGCGTGCGCGGTCACCTGCAGGGCGACCGTGAGCTCGCCGCCGCCGAGGACCTTGACGAGCTTGTCGTCGCGGACCAGGCCCTTGGCGACCAGGTCGTCGACGCCGATGCTGCCGCCCTGCGGGAAGCGCTCGGCGATCTTGTCCAGGTTGACGACCTGGTACTCGGTGCGGAACCGGTTGGTGAAGCCCTTGAGCTTGGGCAGCCGCATGTGCAGCGGCATCTGCCCGCCCTCGAACGCGGCCGGCACCTGGTAGCGGGCCTTGGTGCCCTTGGTGCCGCGGCCGGCGGTCTTGCCCTTGCTGGCCTCACCACGACCCACGCGGGTCTTGGCCTTCTTGGCACCCGGCGCGGGGCGCAGGTGGTGGACCTTGAGCGGGGAGCCGCTCTTCTTCTGCTCGACCTCGGGGGTGGTCATGCGGTTACTCGACCTCCTCGACCGTCACGAGGTGCGTGACGGTGTTGACCATCCCGCGGATCTCGGGACGGTCCTCCTTGACGACGGTGTCGGAGATCCGCTTCAGGCCGAGCGAGCGCAGGGTGTCGCGCTGGTTCTGCTTGCCGCCGATCCCGGACTTGATCTGGGTGACCTTCAGTCGGGCCATCAGGCACCCGCCCCCGAGGCCACCGGCGCCGCGGGCGCCGACATGCCGGCCGCACGGGCACGCAGCATGGCGGCCGGGGCCACCTGCTCGAGGGTCAGGCCGCGGCGCGCCGCGATCTCCTCGGGACGGACCAGGCCCTGCAGGGCCGCGACCGTGGCGTGCACGATGTTGATCGGGTTGCTCGAGCCGAGGCTCTTGCTGAGCACGTCGTGGATGCCGGCGCACTCGAGCACGGCGCGCACCGGGCCACCGGCGATGACGCCGGTACCGGGGCTGGCCGGCTTGAGCAGCACGACACCGGCAGCCGCCTCGCCCTGGATCGGGTGCGGGATGGTCGCGCCGATGCGCGGCACGCGGAAGAAGTGCTTCTTGGCCTCCTCCACGCCCTTGGCGATGGCGGCCGGCACCTCCTTGGCCTTGCCGTAGCCGACGCCGACCTGGCCGTCGCCGTCGCCGACGACGACGAGCGCGGTGAAGCTGAAGCGGCGGCCGCCCTTGACGACCTTGGCGACGCGGTTGATCGCGACGACCCGCTCGATGTGGTTGCTCTTCTCGGCGCCGCCACGGCCGCCACGGCCGCCGTCGCGGTCACGACCGCCCTGGCCGCCGGCGCCCGAGCGCTGGGGTCCTGGCATCAGAAGTTCCTCGTCTCAGTGGGGTGCGTCGTGTGCGGGGCTGTGCTGGCCATCAGAACTCCAGGCCGTTCTCGCGGGCGCCGTCGGCCAGGGCCGCGATGCGGCCGTGGTACTTGTTGCCGCCGCGGTCGAACACGACCGAGGAGATGCCCTTGTCCTTGGCGCGGGCCGCCACGAGGGCGCCCACCTGACGGGCCTGCGCGCTCTTGTCGGCCTCGGAGCGGCCGTTGCGCAGGTCCGCCTCGAGGGTCGAGGCGCTGGCCAGGGTGTGGCCGGCAGCGTCGTCCACGACCTGCGCGGTGATGTGCCGCGAGGAGCGGGTGACCACCAGGCGCGGGCGCACCGAGGTGCCCGTGACGCGCTTGCGGACGCGGAAGTGGCGCCGAGCCTTGCCGATGCGCCGCAGCGCGGAGATGTTCGCCATCACTTACCCGTCTTCCCGACCTTGAGCTTGATCTGCTCGCCCTCGTAGCGGACGCCCTTGCCCTTGTACGGGTCGGGCTTGCGGAGCTTGCGGATGTTGGCGGCGACCTCGCCGACCTTCTGCTTGTCGATGCCGCGCACCACGAACTTCGTGGGGCTCTGCACCTCGAAGCTGATGCCGTCCGGGGCCGCGACGGGCACCGGGTGGCTGAAGCCGAGCGCGAACTCGAGGTCCGTGCCCTTGGCCGCGACGCGGTAGCCGACGCCGCGGATCTCCATCGCCTTGGCGTAGCCGTCCGTGACGCCGGTGACCATGTTGGCCACCAGGCTCCGGGTCAGGCCGTGCAGGCTGCGGGACTCGCGCTCGTCGTCCGGGCGGACGACCTGCAGGGTGCCGTCCTCGGCGCGCTCGACCGTGATCGGGGCGGGGACGGTGTGCGAGAGGGTGCCCTTGGGGCCCTTCACCGTGACGTGCTGGCCGTCGAGCGTGACGTCGACGCCGGCGGGCACGGGGATGGGCAGGCGACCGATGCGGGACATGCGGGCCTCCTAGTAGACGTAGGCGAGGACTTCTCCGCCTACGCCCTTCTTGTTCGCCTGGCGGTCGGTGAGCAGACCGGAGGACGTCGAGATGATCGCGACGCCGAGCCCGCCGAGGACCTTGGGCAGCTGGCCGGCCTTGGCGTACACGCGCAGGCCGGGCTTGGACACCCGGCGCACGCCGGCGATGGAGCGCTCGCGGTTGGGGCCGTACTTGAGGTCGATGGAGAGGACCTTGCCCTTCTCCCCGTCCTCGACGGTCCAGCCGGCGATGTAGCCCTCCTGCTGGAGGATCTCGGCGATGTGCGTCTTGATCTTGCTCGACGGCATGGAGACGCGGTCGTGGTACGCCGAGTTGGCGTTGCGCACGCGGGTCAGCATGTCGGCGATCGGGTCGGTCATGGTCATGAGCTGCTCATTCCGTTGGCCTTGTGGCCTTTCCCGCCGTGGTCCCCCCGCGATGCGGGGGCCTGCGACGAAGAGGGGGGACTACCAGGAGGACTTGGTGACACCGGGGAGCTGGCCGGCGTGGGCCATCTCCCGCACGCAGATGCGGCACAGGCCGAACGCGCGGAACACCGCCCGGGGGCGGCCGCAGCGGTTGCAGCGGGTGTAGCCGCGGACGGCGTACTTGGGCTTCTTGGCGGCCTTCTGGACCAGGGCCTTCTTGGCCATTCCTAGCTCTCCTTGAACGGGAAGCCGAGCGCCCGCAGCAGCGCGCGGCCCTCGTCGTCGTTGGCCGCCGTGGTGACGACCGTGATGTCCATGCCTCGCGTGCGGTCGACCTTGTCGATGTCGATCTCGTGGAACATCGACTGCTCGGTCAGGCCGAACGTGTAGTTGCCGTTGCCGTCGAACTGCTTGGGCGACAGGCCGCGGAAGTCGCGGATGCGGGGCAGCGCGATCGACACCAGACGGTCGAGGAACTCCCACATGCGGTCGCCGCGCAGGGTGACCTTCGCGCCGATCGGCATGCCCTCGCGCAGCTTGAACTGGGCGATCGACTTGGTGGCCTTGCGGACCTGGGGCTTCTGGCCGGTGATGGCCGTCAGGTCGCGCAGCGCGCCGTCGATGAGCTTGGAGTCCTTGGCGGCGTCGCCGACACCCATGTTCACGACGACCTTGACGACGCCGGGGACCTGCATGGGGTTGGAGAAGGAGAACTGCTCGGTCAGCGCCGGCTTGATCTCCGCGCGGTAGCGCGCCTTGAGGCGCGGCACCTCGCGCACCGGGGTGCCGGTGCTCGTCTCGTCAGTGGTCGTCATCAGATGTCTCCGTTGCAGCGCTTGCAGACGCGGACGCTGTGGGTCTTGCCGGCCTCGTCGGCGTCGCTGCGGCGGTGGCCGATGCGGGTCGCCTTGCCGCAGTTGACGCAGACGACCTGGACGTTGGACACGTGCACGGGCGCCTCGGTCGTCACGATGCCGCCCTGCTGGGAGCCGCGCGCCGACTGGGTCACCTTGGTGTGCTTCTTGATGCGGTTGACGCCCTCGACCAGCACGCGCTGGGTGTCGGGGCTCGCGGAGATGACCCGGCCCTTGAGGCCGCGGTCCTTGCCGCTGACCACGAGGACGGTGTCGCCCTTCTTCACGAACAGGCCTGCCATGGCTACAGCACCTCCGGTGCGAGCGAGATGATCTTCATGAAGCGCTTGTCGCGCAGCTCGCGGCCGACCGGGCCGAAGATGCGGGTGCCACGCGGGTCCCCGCCGTCCTTGATGAGGACCGCGGCGTTCTCGTCGAAGCGGATGTAGGAGCCGTCGGGACGGCGCCGCTCCTTGACGGTCCGGACGATGACGGCCTTGACGACGTCGCCCTTCTTGACGCCGGCGCCCGGGAGCGCGTCCTTCACGGTGCCCACGATGATGTCGCCGATGCCGGCGTAGCGCCGACCCGAGCCGCCGAGGACGCGGATGCAGAGGATCTCCTTGGCACCCGTGTTGTCGGCGACGCGCAGTCGCGACTCCTGCTGGATCACTTCGTCTCCTGGTGTGAACCCCGTATCCCGGTGAGGGGACGCGGGCTCTCGATGGCCCGGCGTGTGCGCCGGACCAGGGTGGTCCTGGGTGCTGCTACTTGGCCTTCTCGAGGATCTCGACGACGCGCCAGCGCTTGGTCGCCGACAGCGGACGGGTCTCCATCAGCAGGACCCGGTCGCCGACGCCGCAGCTGTTCTGCTCGTCGTGCGCCTTGAGCTTGTTGGTCCGGCGCAGCGTCTTCTTGTAGAGCGGGTGCTGCACGCGGTCCTCGACGGCGACGACGACGGTCTTGTCCATCTTGTCGCTGACGACGAGGCCCTCGCGGGTCTTGCGGAAGCCCCGACCCTCAACCGCGGTCGTGCTCTCGGTAGTCCCGTGCTGGATCTCGGTCATGCTGCGCCGTCCTGGTTGGTCGTCTCACGGACGATGCCGAGCTCGCGCTCGCGCATGACCGTGTAGATGCGGGCGATGTCGCGGCGCACGTGGTGCAGCCGGCGGTTGTTGTCGAGCTGGCCCGTCGCGACCTGGAAGCGCAGGTTGAACAGCTCCTCCTTGGACTCCGCGAGCCGGGTGACCAGCTCGTCGTCGTTCAGGTCGCGGATCTCGGCCGCAGTGGTCTCGGCCATCAGTCACCCACCTCACGCGTGATGAAGCGGCACTTCATCGGCAGCTTGTGCATGGCACGGCGCATGGCCTCGCGGGCCAGCGGCTCCGGCGGACCGGCGAGCTCGAAGAGCACGCGACCCGGCTTGATGTTGGCGACCCACCACTCGGGCGAGCCCTTGCCGGAGCCCATGCGGGTCTCGGCCGGCTTCTTGGTCAGCGGGCGGTCCGGGTAGACGTTGATCCAGACCTTCCCGCCACGGCGGATGTGGCGGGTCATCGCGATACGGGCCGACTCGATCTGCCGGTTCGTCAGGTACGCCGGCTCGAGGGCCTGGATGCCGTACTCGCCGAACGCCAGCTGCGTGCCGCCCTTGGACGCGCCGGAGCGGTCCGGGTGGTGCTGCTTGCGGTGCTTGACCCTGCGGGGGATCAGCATGGTCAGGCCTCCGTCTCTGTGGTCGTCTCGGGAGCGGGCGGGGTGTCCGTGGTGTTCGCGGTCTCCGGGGCGTGCGCCTCGGTGACGGCGGCCTGGTCGCTGGCGACCTGCGGGCTGGCGGCGGGGCCGCCCTCGGACTCGGAGCTGTTGACCTCGGTCAGCGGGACCGCGGGGGTCTCGGCGACGTCGGGGTGCGCTCGGCCGGGGCGTTCGCCAGCACGGGGTCGGCGGTCGGCAGGACGACGTCGCCGTCGACCTGGTCCCCGCTGACGCCGGTCTCGGCCTGACGGCCGGCGTCGGTGCCGCCGGCGGTCGTGCCGGTGCTGCCGGAGCGCGGGCCGCGGCGGGCCGGGCGGTCGCGGCGCATCTGGCGCTGCTCGGCCTCCTGCTGCTCCCGCTCGACGCGGCTCTGGACGACGTCGCCCTTGTAGATCCAGACCTTCACGCCGATGCGGCCGAAGGTGGTCTTGGCCTCGTAGATGCCGTAGTCGATGTTCGCGCGCAGGGTGTGCAGCGGGACACGGCCCTCGCGGTAGAACTCGGAGCGGCTCATCTCCGCACCGCCGAGGCGGCCGGCGCACTGCACGCGGATGCCCTTGACGCCCGGGTTCTTCATCGCGGACTGCATCGACTTGCGCATCGCGCGGCGGAAGCTGACGCGGCTGGAGAGCTGCTCGGCCACGCCCTGCGCGACGAGCTGCGCGTCGGACTCGGGGTTCTTGACCTCGAGGATGTTGAGCTGGACCTGCTTGCCGGTCAGCTTCTCGAGGTCGCCGCGGATGCGGTCGGCCTCGGCGCCGCGGCGGCCGAT
>CAWAGF010000003.1:0-15572 GCA_963781675.1 uncultured Actinomycetota bacterium
TCGACGCGATCGCCGACCAGGCGATCCTGCGCGGCACCGGTGCCCGCGGCCTGCGCGCGATCATGGAGGAGGTGCTGCTGTCGGTGATGTACGACCTGCCGAGCCGCGGCGACGTCTCCAAGTGCGTCGTCACCCGCGAGGTCGTGCTCGAGCACGTCGCCCCGACGCTCGTCCCGCGCGACGCGGCCACGCCGGCCCGCCGCGAGCGCCGCGAGAAGTCCGCCTAGCCCCCGCCGCGGGCTGCCGGGTGGCTCAGCCCTCGCCCGGCCCCACCCGGTAGCCGGCCAGCTGCCGGGCCTGCACCACCAGCCGGTCCTCGCTGTCCCAGATCTCGCACTCCTCGTCCAGCCACCCGTCGCGCAGCAGCCGCGCCCGCTGGACGACGCGCAGCCAGCCCGGCGCCGCCCGCCCGCGCAGGAAGACGGTCAGCTCCAGCGTCGGCACCCACCCCATCAGCCCGAGGTCGAAGGTCACGGGCGGCATCGCGTCGGCGAACACCAGCAGGTCCAGCGGCGAGGCGTCTGCGCCGTCGTCGCGCCGCATCCAGCCCTGCACCACGGCCTGCCGCTGCGGCTGACCCAGCGCCCACTGCGCGGTGGCCAGGTCGATGCGCAGGTCGACGTGGTCGAAGTAGCCGACGGTGCGCCCGCTGGGCCCGGTGGTCGGCACCCGCGGGCAGTCCTCCAGCGCAGGCAGCGCCGGGGGAGCGGAGCCGTCCGCGCTCCAGAAGTCCTCGCCGGAGGAGAGCGTCCCGTGCGACAGCAGCACCTCGACCCGCGCATCGCCCTGCTGCTGCAGCCGCACCCGCGAGGACGCCACCCGCCGCCCGGTGCGCAGCCGCTCGACCTCCACGACGGCCGGACCGGCGTCGGGCGAGGACAGGTAGTGCGCGCTGACGACCATCGGGTCCGGGTGCGCCTCGTCCAGCGCCCGTTCGACGGCGGTGCGCAGCAGGTAGCCGCCGTGCGGCTTGTCGGCGACCGCCCACGTCGGGTCGAGCTCGACGTCGTGCGCGCTCACTGCTTGTACCCCGCGAGCTGCCGCGCCTGGACCACGAGCTGGCCGGAGCTGTCCCAGACCTCGCACTCCTCGTCCAGCCACCCGCCGTGCACCAGCCGCGCCCGCTGGACGCAGCGCAGCCAGCCCTGCACCGGCACCGCGCGCAGGAAGACCGTCAGCTCGAGCGTCGGCACCCAGCCGGAGATGCCGAGCTCGAAGGTGACCGGCGGCAGCGCGTCGGCGACCGTGAGCAGCATCAGCGGGTCGACCTCGCGGCCGGAGGTGGACCGCACCCACGCTCGCACCTCCGCGCCGCCCCCGAACGAGCCGGACGTCCACGCCGCGGTCGCCGGGTCGAGCCGGATCTCCAGGTTCTCCAGGATCCCGTTGCGGGGCAGGCCCTCCGGCATCTCGTTGCGGAGGCACATCTCCGGCGGCGGCATCTGCGGCGGGTGCGCGGCCAGGTGCCGCGGCGTCACGCCGGCCTCCGGCAGCCGCCCAGCCGTGACGAGCGCCGACACCTTCGGCCGGCCGTCCTGGGACAGCTGCGCGCGCAGGGTCCCGACGGAGCGGCCCTCGCGCAGCACCTCGACGTCGAGGTCGGCGCTCCCGACCTTCGGCGCCGCCGCGTAGTGCGCGCTGACGGCCAGCGGGTGGGGGTGGGAGGTCTGCTCCAGCGCCGCCGCGGTGATCGTCTCGAGCAGCCAGCCGCCGTGCAGGATGCCCGCTCCGTACGCCCAGGTGTCCGGCAGGTCCAGCGCGGTCGTCATGCCGAGCGACCCTAAAGGCCTTGCCCGCCGCTCCCTAGACTGGACCGGTGACCGCGCCCGCGACCGTGCCCGAACGTCCCACCCTCGACGGCCTCGAAGCCAAGTGGGACCAGGTCTGGCAGAGCCTCGGCACCTACCGCTTCGACCGCAGCGCCGCGCGCGCCGACGTCTACGCCATCGACACCCCGCCGCCGACCGTGTCCGGCAGCCTGCACGTCGGCCACGTCTTCAGCTACACGCACACCGACCTGCTCGCCCGCTACATGCGGATGCAGGGCAAGAAGGTCTTCTACCCGATGGGCTGGGACGACAACGGCCTGCCGACCGAGCGCCGCGTGCAGAACTACTTCGGCGTGCGCTGCGACCCGAGCCAGCAGTACGACGCCTCGTACGCCCCGCCGGCCGACGCGGGCAGCATCAAGAAGGGCGCGCCGCAGGTCAGCATCAGCCGGCAGAACTTCGTGGAGCTGTGCCAGCAGCTGACCGTGGAGGACGAGAAGGCGTTCGAGGGGCTGTTCCGCCGCCTCGGGCTCTCGGTCGACTGGAGCCACACGTACGAGACGATCGGTGACCGCGCCCGCCGGGCCGCGCAGCGCGCGTTCCTGCGCAACCTCGCCCGCGGTGAGGCGTACGCCACCGAGGCCCCGACCCTGTGGGACGTCGACTTCAAGACGGCCGTGGCGCAGGCCGAGCTCGAGGACCGCGAGCGCCCGGGCGCCTACCACCGGATCGCCTTCGCGAAGGCCGACGGCGAGGGGGTGTTCATCGAGACGACCCGCCCCGAGCTGCTGCCGGCGTGCGTGGCGCTGGTGGCGCACCCGGACGACGCGCGCTACCAGCCGCTGTTCGGCTCGACCGTCACGACGCCGCTGTTCGGGGTGGCCGTGCCCGTGCTGGCGCACGAGCTGGCGCAGCCCGACAAGGGCTCCGGCATCGCGATGATCTGCACCTTCGGCGACACCACCGACGTGACCTGGTGGCGCGAGCTCGACCTGCCGGTGCGCAGCATCGTGGCGCGCGACGGCCGGCTGGTGAACGACGCCGCCCGAGGGCGTGGCGTGCGCAGCCGTACGCCGAGCTGCGCGGGGAAGACGGTGAAGCAGGCGCAGGCCCGGATCGTCGAGATGCTCGTGGAGTCAGGCGATCTCGTCGGCGAGCCCAAGGCGATCAGCCACCCGGTGAAGTTCTACGAGAAGGGCGACCGCCCGCTCGAGATCGTCACGAGCCGGCAGTGGTACCTGCGCAACGGCGGTCGTGACGCCGGTCTGCGCAAGGAGCTGCTCGCCCGCGGCGAGGAGCTGGTGTTCCACCCCGGCTTCATGCAGAGCCGGTACGAGAACTGGGTGGGCGGGCTCAACGGCGACTGGCTGATCAGCCGCCAGCGCTTCTTCGGCGTGCCGTTCCCGCTCTGGTACCGCCTCGACGGCGACGGCCAGCCGCACTACGACGACCCGCTGCTGCCCGACGAGGCGCAGCTGCCCGTCGACCCCACCAGCGACGTGCCGGCCGGCTTCACCGCCGACCAGCGCGACCAGCCGGGCGGCTTCACCGCTGACCCCGACGTCATGGACACCTGGGCCACCTCGTCGCTGAGCCCGCAGATCGCCGGCGGGTGGGAGGACGACCCCGACCTGTTCTCGCGGGTCTTCCCGTACGACCTGCGCCCGCAGGGCCACGACATCATCCGCACCTGGCTGTTCTCGACCGTCGTGCGCGCGCACCACGAGCACGGCTCGCTGCCGTGGAGCGGCGCCGCGCTGTCCGGCTGGATCCTCGACCCGGACCGCAAGAAGATGAGCAAGTCGGTGGGCAACGTCGTGACGCCGATGGGTCTGCTGGAGCAGCACGGCACCGACGCGGTGCGCTACTGGGCGGCCAACGGCCGGCTCGGCACCGACACCGCCTTCGACGAGGGCCAGATGAAGGTCGGCCGTCGCCTGGCCGTGAAGCTGCTCAACGCCTCGAAGTTCGCGCTCGGCTTCCCGGAGGCGTCCGAGGGTGCGGTGACCGAGGCGGTGGACCGCGCGCTGCTCGCCCGGCTGGCCGACGTGGTCGACGAGGCCACCAAGGCGTTCGAGGCGTACGACTACACGCGGGCGCTGGAGCGCACGGAGGAGTTCTTCTGGTCCTTCTGCGACGACTACATCGAGCTGGTGAAGGGCCGGGCGTACGGCGAGGGGCCGGCGGCGGACAGCGCGAACCGCGCGCTGCGCCTGGCGCTCGACGTGCTGCTGCGGCTGTTCGCGCCGGTGCTGCCGTACGCGACGGAGGAGGTCTGGTCGTGGTGGCGCACCGGCTCGGTGCACCAGCAGGAGTGGCCGGCCGCCGCGCCGCTGCGCACCGCCGCGGGGGAGCCGCTCGCGCTGGACCCGCTGCTCTACGCCGCCAAGGTGCTGGAGCGGGTGCGTGGTGAGAAGAGCCGCGCCAAGACGTCGATGAAGACGCCGGTGCTGGTGCTGCACGCGGTCGGCGCGCCCGCCGAGCTGGACGTTCTCGCCGCACTCGAGCAGGACCTGCGCAACGCCTGCCTCATCGAGCAGCTGACGTCCGAGGAGACGCTGGAGGCGTTCGACGTCGTGCGGATCGAGCTCGGCGAGGCCCCGCCCAAGGCGCCGAAGCAGCCGGCGTGACGCTCCAGCGGGTGCTGTCCGAGCTCGCGACCCGCTACCCGGCCGAGGACACGATGGTCCCGGACCTGGAGCGGATCCGGCTGCTGTGCGACCTGCTCGGCTCGCCGAACAGGGCGTACCCCGCGATCCACCTCACCGGCACCAACGGCAAGAGCAGCACGGCGCGGATGGTCGACGCGCTGCTGCAGGGCTTCGGGCTGCGCCCCGGTCGCTACACCTCGCCGCACCTGGACTCGGTGACCGAGCGCATCACGATCGACGGCCAGCCGATCAGCGAGGAGCGGTTCGTCGAGGTGTGGGACGAGCTCGCGCCGTTCGTCGAGCTCGTCGACTCGCGCATGCCGCAGCGGATGACCTTCTTCGAGGTGCTGACGGCGATGGCCTTCGCCGCGTTCGCCGACGCCCCCGTGGACGTCGCGGTGCTCGAGGTCGGCCTCGGCGGCGCGTGGGACGCGACCAACGTCGTCGAGGCGGGGACGGCCGTCGTGCTCCCCGTCGGCCTGGACCACGTGCCGCTGCTCGGCACCACGCTCGCCGAGATCGCGACCGAGAAGGCCGGGATCATCCACCCGGGTGCGACGGTGGTGCTCGCCCAGCAGGAGCACGAGGCGGCCGAGGTGCTGCTGCGCCGGTGCGTCGAGGTCGGCGCGACGGTCGCGCGCGAGGGGCTCGAGTTCGGCGTCCTGGAGCGGGCCACCGCCGTCGGCGGCCAGCTGCTGTCGCTGCAGGGGCTGTCCGGCCGCTACGACGACGTCTACCTGCCGCTGCACGGCGCGCACCAGGCCGCGAACGCCGCCGCCGCGCTCGCCGCCGTCGAGGCGTTCCTCGGCGGCGGGGACAAGGGCATGCTCGACGCCGACCTCGTCCGGGAGGGCTTCGCCCGCGTCTCGTCGCCCGGCCGGCTGGAGGTCGTCCGCACCAGCCCGACCGTGCTGCTCGACGCCGCCCACAACGCGCACGGGATGCAGGCGACCGTCGCGGCGCTCAGCGACGCCTTCGCGTTCACGCACCTGGTCGCCGTCGTCGCCGTGCTCGGCGACAAGGACGCGCTGGCCATGCTCGAGGTCCTGGAGCCGGCCGTCGCGCAGGTCGTCGTCACGCAGAACGGCTCGCCCCGGGCGATGCCCGTCGACCACCTGGCCGACCTCGCCCGCGACGTGTTCGGGGAGGACCGGGTGCTGGTCGAGGACGCGCTCGACGACGCGCTGTCGACGGCGGTCGGGCTGGCGGACGCGGAGGCGGAGTACGGCGGGGCCGGCGTGCTGGTGACCGGGTCGGTGGTCACCGTCGGCGAGGCGCGCACGCTGCTGCACCGCGGCTGAGGACGCGGGCCGGAGGGAGCGACCGCTGCTGCACCGCTGGGTACCGCTCCGGCCGAGGGCGCGGCCGCCGGTAGCCTCGGCCCAACCCCGTCTACCAAGGAGCACCCGTGCAGCGCACCCTCGTCCTCGTCAAGCCCGACGGCGTCCGCCGTGGCCTCGCCGGCGAGGTCATCTCGCGGCTGGAGAAGAAGGGCCTGACCCTCGTCGCGATGGAGCTGCGCACGCTGGACCGCGCCACCGCCGAGGAGCACTACGGCGAGCACAAGGAGCGCCCGTTCTTCGGCGAGCTGGTCGAGTTCATCACCGGCGGTCCGCTGGTCGCGCTGGTCGTCGAGGGCCCGAACGCCGTCGCCGGCACCCGCCGCCTGATGGGCGTCACGAACCCGGTCGAGGCCACGCCCGGCTCGATCCGCGGCGACTACGCGCTCGAGATCGGCCAGAACCTCGTCCACGGCAGCGACTCCGAGGAGTCCGCCGCGCGCGAGATCGGCATCTTCTTCCCGGGCCTCTAGAGGCGTCCCGACGGCCCCGGCGCAGCCCTGCTGCCCGGGGCCGCGGCACGTCGGCGCGCCGCTAGGCTCGGCACCCCCTCGGAAGGACCCATGGCCAGCACTGCAGGGACCGCCTCGTGAGCGGCTCCTCGATGTCGTTCCTCGGCCGCGACATGGCCGTCGACCTCGGCACCGCCAACACGCTGGTCTACGTCCGCGGCCGCGGCATCGTGCTCAACGAGCCGAGCGTGGTCGCGATCGACACCAAGACCGGCGGCATCGTCGCGGTCGGCACCGAGGCCAAGCGCATGATCGGCCGCACGCCGGCGCACATCGTCGCGATCCGGCCGCTGCGCGACGGCGTCATCGCCGACTTCGACACCACCGAGCGGATGCTGCGCTACTTCATCCAGAAGGTGCACAAGCGGCGGCACTTCGCCAAGCCGCGCATCGTCGTCTGCGTCCCGAGCGGCATCACCGGGGTCGAGCAGCGCGCGGTCAAGGACGCCGGCTACCAGGCCGGTGCGCGACGCGTCTACATCATCGAGGAGCCGATGGCGGCGGCCATCGGTGCCGGGCTGCCGGTGCACGAGCCGACCGGCAACATGGTGGTGGACATCGGCGGCGGCACGACCGAGGTGGCCGTCATCAGCCTCGGCGGCATCGTCACGAGCATCTCGATCCGCACCGGCGGCGACGAGCTCGACCAGGCGATCATCGCGTACGTGAAGAAGGAGTACTCCCTGATGCTCGGGGAGCGCACCGCCGAGGAGATCAAGATGGCCATCGGGTCGGCGTTCCCGATGCCCGACGAGCCGGTGGCCGAGATCCGGGGACGCGACCTCGTCTCCGGTCTGCCGAAGACGATCGTGGTCAGCGCGGAGGAGATCCGCAAGGCCATCGAGGAGCCGGTCAACTCCATCATCGACGCGGTCAAGACGACGCTCGACCGCTGCCCGCCGGAGCTGTCCGGCGACGTGATGGACCGCGGCATCGTGCTCACCGGCGGCGGCGCGATGCTCGGCGGCCTCGACGAGCGGCTGCGCCACGAGACCGGCATGCCGGTGCGCATCGCCGACCAGCCGCTGGACTCCGTCGTCCTGGGCACCGGCAAGTGCGTCGAGGAGTTCGAGGCCCTCAAGCAGGTCCTGATCTCCGAGCCGCGAGGGCGCTAGCCCGTGCGCGGTCCCCGGCTGCTGCTCGTCCTGCTGCTGCTCACCGCCTTCACGCTGACGCTGCTCGACGTCCGCGCCCAGCCGTTCGGCGCGCTGCGGGACGGCGCGGACGCCGTGCTCGGTCCGCCGCAGCGCGCGGTCAGCGGTGCCGCGCGCAGCGTCGGCGGGCTGTTCGGCGGCGGCCCGGACGCGGACGAGCTGCAGCGCCTGCGCGACGAGAACGCCCGCCTGCGGGCGGATCTCGTACGCGGCGAGGCCGACCGCCGCCGCGCCGGCGAGCTGGACCGGCTGCTCGCGCTCAAGGACGCCGGCACGTACACCGTGGTGCCCGCGCAGGTGACGGCGCTCGGCTCGGCGTTCGGCTTCGAGCGGACCGTCACGATCGACGCCGGCAGCCGCGACGGCGTCGAGCCGGGGCAGACCGTCGTCAACGGCGACGGGCTGGTCGGCCGCACCACGCGCGTCGGGCCCTTCACGAGCACGGTGCTGCTCGTGACCGACCCGGGGTTCACCGTCGGCGCGCGCCTGACCCGCGAGGGCACCGTCGGGCTCGCCACCGGTGACGGCGGCGGGACGCTGGTCTACGAGCTCGTCGAGGGCGGCCAGGTCGAGGTGGACGACGCGCTGCTCACCACCGGGTCGCAGACGTTCGTGCCGGGTGTGCCGATCGGCCGGGTCACCCAGGTCGAGCCGGGCCGCGCGCTCGTGACCACCGCGCGGGTGCGGCCGTTCGTGCGCGTCGGCGCGCTGGACCTCGTGGGGGTCGTGACCTCGCCGCCGCGCGGCACCCCCCGCGTGCCGCTCCCGCCCAGGTGAGGCGCTTCCTGCTGGGCGCGGCGAGCGTCCTCACCGCGCTGCTCGTGCAGTCGACGGTGCTGGCCCGGCTGCCCCTCCCGGGCGGCGCTCCGGACCTGCTGCTCGTGCTGGTCGTGGCCTTCGCGCTCGCGGAGGGACCGCTGTCCGGGGCCGTCACCGGCTTCGTCGCCGGGCTGCTCGCCGACCTCGTCAGCGACCACGAGGTGGGGCGCGTGGCGCTCGTCTACGCGCTGGCCGGCTACCTGACCGGGCTGCTCGAGGACGACCGGCCGCGCAGCCGCCTGCTGCCCCTCGGCGCGGTCGCGCTGGCCGGCGCCGGGGCCGTCGCGACGTACGCGCTGGAGGGCCTGCTGCTCGGCGATCCGCGCATCAGCGGCAGCTCGTCCTGGTCCTCGCTGGCGAGCACGGTCACCTACTCTGTGCTCCTCACCCCGCTCGTCGTCCCGGTCGTCGGGGCCCTCGTCCGCAGGCTGGATCCGGACCCGTTCAGGAGGTGACCCGCGCGTGAGCAGGCGGGCCGACGTCCGGCTGTTCGTCCTCCGCGCGGTGGTCGTCGCGATCCTCGCGACGCTGTTCGGCCGGCTGTGGTTCCTGCAGGTCTACGCCGGCGAGGAGTACGCCGCCGCGGCCAGTGCGAACCGCGTGCGCGAGGTCGTCGAGCCGGCGCCGCGGGGTGAGGTCTTCGACGCGCGCGGCACCCCCCTCGTGCGCAACCGCACCGCGCTCGTCGTGTCGGTCAACCGCAGCGACGTCGTGCGGCAGGACGACGGCGGGCAGGCCGTGCTCGAGCGGCTCGGCCGCGTGCTCGGCCGCCCCGCCGACGTGCTGCGCCAGGAGATCCGGCCGTGCGGCGGCGGCGTGGAGCCGCCCTGCTGGCGCGGCTCGCCCTACCAGCCGGTGCCGGTCGCGGAGTTCGACGCCGGCGACCGCGTGGGCCTGGCGAAGGTGCTGCAGATCGAGGAGCGGCGCGAGGACTACCAGGGCGTCACGGCGGAGTTCGCGGCCGTCCGCGACTACCCGCGCGGGACGCTCGGCGCGCACGTCCTGGGCTACCTCGGGCCGATCAGCCTCGACGAGGTCGGCACCGCGGACTACGAGGGCGTGCAGCCCAGCTCGCTGATCGGCCGCGCCGGCATCGAGGCGTCGTACGACCGGCAGCTGCGCGGGCAGGACGGCGTGAAGCGGCTCGTCGTCGACCGGGTCGGCGCCGTGAGCGGTACCGAGGGCGAGACGGCGCCGCGTCCCGGCGACGCCCTCGTGCTGTCGCTCGACGCGAAGGTGCAGCAGGTCGCGGAGGACGCGCTCCGGCGCACGGTCGAGCGGGCCCGCGGCCTCAAGGCGCGCGGCACCGGGCTGCCCCTGGTCGCCGACTCCGGGTCGGTCGTCGTCATGGAGGCCAGGACGGGCCGCGTCGTCGCCATGGCGAGCTACCCGTCGTACGACCCGGCGGTGTTCGTCGGCGGGGCGTCGCCCGAGGAGTACGCCGCGCTGGTCGACGAGACCAGGGGCGCGCCGCTGGTCTTCCGCGCGATCCAGGGCGCGTACGCGCCGGCCTCGACGTTCAAGGTCGTCTCCACGGCGGCGGCCGTCGCCAGCGGCGACTACCCGCTGAGCGGCCGCTACCCGTGCCCGGGCGTCTACGCCCCGACAGGGCAGCGCAACTTCGACTCGGCGGCCCTCGGACCGGTCGACCTGCGGCAGGCGCTGGTGAAGTCCTGCGACACCGTCTTCTACAAGTTCGGCTACGAGCAGTGGCAGCGCGACGGCGGCAACGACCCGGTCGCGGAGCCCCGCGACCCGATGATCAAGATGGCGCAGGCGTTCGGGCTGGGGGAGCGCACCGGGATCGACCTGCCCAGCGAGCGGCGCGGCACCGTGGCCGACCGGGCGTACAAGCAGAAGTTCTGGGAGCAGACCCGCGAGAACCGCTGCAAGGGCGCTGCCAACAAGGCGCTCACGCCGGAGCGGCGGCACGACAACCAGGAGTTCTGCGACGACGGCAACCGCTTCCGCGGCGGCGACGCGACCAACTTCGCGATCGGCCAGGGCGACACCCTCGTGACGCCCCTGCAGCTCGCCACGGTCTACGCCGCCATCGCCAACGGCGGCCGGCTCGTCGAGCCGCACCTCGGGCGCGCGCTGGTCGCGCCGGACGGGACGGTCCGCGAGATCGCCCCTCGCGTCAGGCGACAGGTGCCGGTGTCGCCGGACCTGCTCGGCTACCTGCGCGACGCCCTGGCCGGGGTCACCCAGCCAGGGGGGACCGCGGCGCGGGCCTTCGCCGGCTCGCCGGTGGCGGTCGCGGGCAAGACGGGCACCGGCGAGGTCGCGAACAAGCAGGACACCGCGTGGTTCGCGTCCTTCGCGCCGGTCGTCGACCCCGAGCTCGTGGTCGTCGGGATGGTCTCGCAGGGCGGGACCGGCGGCACCGTCGCCGCCCCGCTGGTGCGCGAGGTCTACGACGGCATCTACGGCCCCGGCGGCACCGGTCTGCCGACGGGCCTGCCGGAGGTGCGGCGGTGACGTACGTGACCCTCGGCCGGCGGGACGCGGGGCTGCGCGAGCGCTCGATGGGCCACGACAGCGCGCTGCGCCGGCTGGACTGGCTGCTCGCGCTGGCCGTCGCCGGGCTGGTCGCGCTCGGCTCGCTGCTCGTCTGGTCGGCCACCCGGCAGCGGATGCTCGACGCCGACCTCGAGCCGACGGCCTTCCTCAAGCGGCACCTCGTGAACGCCGCGATCGGCCTGGCGCTGGCGAGCGTCGCCGCGCTGGTCGACTACCGGTCGCTGCGGGCGTACGCACCGGTCGTCTACGTGGCGTCCTGCCTCGGGCTCGTCGCGGTGCTCTCGCCGCTCGGCAAGACCATCAACGGCGCGCACTCCTGGATCGTGCTCGGCGGCGGGTTCCAGGTGCAGCCGTCGGAGCTGGCGAAGGTCGCGCTCGTGGTCGGGATGGCGATGCTGCTGGCCGAGCAGCGCGACGCGGAGGACGGCCCGCGCAGCAGCGACGTCCTGCTGGTGCTCGCGCTGGCCGCTGTGCCGATGGGGCTGGTGATGCTGCAGCCCGACCTCGGCACCGTGCTGGTCCTGGTGTTCGTCGTGCTCGGGGTGCTGGCGGTGGCCGGCGCGTCCGCAGGCTGGGTCGTCGGCCTCGTCGCGGCGGGCGTGCTGGTGTGCGTGGCGGCGGTGCAGGTGGGCGTGCTGGACGACTACCAGGTGGACCGCTTCGCGGCGTTCGCCAACCCGGCGCTCGACCCGCAGGGCGTCGGCTACAACACCAACCAGGCGCGCATCGCGATCGGCTCCGGCGGGCTCGAGGGCAAGGGGCTGTTCCAGGGGACGCAGACCAACGGCCGCTTCATCCCCGAGCAGCAGACGGACTTCATCTTCACCGTCGCGGGGGAGGAGCTCGGGCTGTGGGGCGGCTCGCTGCTGCTCGGCCTGCTCGGCGTCGTGCTCTGGCGGGGGCTGCGCATCGCCGCGCGCGCCAAGGACGCGTTCGGCCGGCTGGTCGCGGCCGGCGTCGTCTGCTGGTTCGCGTTCCAGAGCTTCGTCAACGTCGGGATGACGCTCGGCATCATGCCGGTCACCGGCCTGCCGCTGCCGTTCGTCTCGTACGGCGGCAGCGCGATGTTCGCCAACCTCGTGGCCGTCGGCCTGCTGCAGAACGTGCACCTGCGCACCCGCGACCTCTGACCCGAGCTCCAGCCCGACCTCCAGCCCGACCTCCAGCCCGACCTCCAGCCGAGTGATCATCCGCACGTCGACGGCGCGACTGGCCGGCGCGCCGTGCCGCCGCCGCGCGGATGATCAACGTGAGCGCTTCAGGCGTTCCGCCGCCTGCGCTAGCCGGCGACGGAGCAGGTCGGGGGCATGGCGCACCTCCGACCAGGTGCAGCGCTCGGTGGTCCAGCCGAGCGCCGCCGCCTGCCGGTCGCGCTCGTGGTCGCGGGCCGCCATCCGCGCGCCGGCGTGCACGCGCGCACCATCGGCCTCGACGGCGAGCCGCAGCACCGGGTCGCCCAGGTCGAAGCGGGCGACGACCCGGCCGCGCCCGTCGTGCAGCCGCACCTGCGGGACGAGCCCGGGCAGCACCGGGAGGAGCACGAGCCGGGCCAGCGTCTCGGCCGGCGACTCCGCGCGGCCGTCCGCCGCGGCCACCGCCCGGCGCAGCGCCGGGGCGCCAGGTCGGCCGGCGTGCCGGTCCAGCACGGCGGCGAGCCCCGGCAGGTCGACCAGCCCGCGGCGCAGCGCGTCGTCGAGCAGGCACACCAGGGCGTCGTCGGCGAGCCGCCCCGCCAGCACGGGCAGCGAGCGGGCGATCGACAGCGACGGGCAGCCGCCCACCCGCACGCGGTCGCCCGGAGCCAGCGCCAGCTCGTGCACCGTGAGGGTGGCGCCCGACCGGACGCGGACGCCCGGCCGTACCGCGACGTCGTCCTGTCCGGTCGCGTCGTCCAGCAGCGGCAGCCGCAGCAGGCGTGCGGTCGTGCGGCCGGTGGCGCGCGCCCGGGCGGGACCGCCACCGGCCAGCACTGCGGCCCAGCCGCGCACCACGGCGTCCGGCTCGATGCCACCGTCGGTCATCACGCCGCGGCGCAGGCGCTGCCACTCGCCGCGCTCGAGGCGGCGGCGCACCTGCTCGCCGGTGAGCCCCGCCGTCACGGCGTCCGCCGTCGTCCAGACGCCGCCGGTCCCGTCGCCCAGCCCGCTGAGGTCCACGGCGGGAGCGTCCAGCCGCGGCCGCGGCGTTCGTACGGCCTGCTGCGGACTTGTGGACAGGTCATCCGCACGGCGACGGCACGACGCGCCGGCGGGTCGCGCCGTCGACGTGCGGATGATCACCAGCAGTCGCCGGGTGGACGCGCCGACGTAGCCTTGCCGCATGCCCGTCGAGAGCCTGTTCCCCCGCCTCGAGCCGCTGCTGCCCGCCGTCAGCAAGCCGATCCAGTACGTCGGCGGCGAGCTCAACAGCACGGTCAAGGACTGGGACGAGTGCGACGTCCGCTGGGCGCTGATGTACCCGGACGCCTACGAGGTCGGCCTGCCGAACCAGGGCGTCATGATCCTGTACGAGGTGCTCAACGAGCAGCCGCGCACGCTCGCGGAGCGGACGTACAGCGTGTGGCCCGACATGGCCGCCAAGATGCGCGAGGCGGGCGTCCCGCAGTTCACCGTCGACGGGCACCGGCCGGTCCGGGACTTCGACGTCCTGGGCATCAGCTTCTCCACCGAGCTCGGCTACACGAACATGCTCGAGGCGCTCGACCTCGCCGGGATCCCGCTGCACGCGAGGGACCGCGACGAGACGCCACCCGATCGTGCTCGCCGGCGGGCACGCGGCCTTCAACCCGGAGCCGATCGCGGACTTCCTCGACGCGGCCGTGCTGGGCGACGGCGAGCAGGCCGTCCTCGAGATGACCGCGGTCCTCCGGCAGGCCAAGGCCGACGGAGCCAGCAGAGAGGACACCCTGCTCCGTCTGGCGAGAGCGGGCGGTGTCTACGTGCCGCGCTTCTACGACGTCGAGCACCACGAGGACGGCCGCATCGCGCGCGTCGTGCCGAACCGCCCCGACGTGCCGTTCCGCGTGCACAAGCGCACGGTCATGGACCTGGACGAGTGGCCGTACCCGAAGCAGCCGCTCGTCCCGCTGGCCGAGACGGTGCACGAGCGCATGAGCGTGGAGATCTTCCGCGGCTGCACCCGCGGCTGCCGCTTCTGCCAGGCCGGCATGATCACGCGCCCGGTCCGCGAGCGCTCCCTCACCGGCATCGGCGAGATGGTGAAGGCCGGCCTCGAGGCGACCGGCTACGAGGAGGTGGGCCTGCTCTCGCTGAGCAGCGCGGACCACTCCGAGATCGCCGAGGTCTCCAAGGGCCTGGCGGACCGCTACGAGGGCACGCAGACGAGCCTGAGCCTGCCGAGCACCCGCGTCGACGCGTTCAACATCGACCTCGCGCAGGAGCTGTCGCGCAACGGGCGCCGCTCCGGCCTGACGTTCGCGCCGGAGGGCGGGTCCGAGCGGCTGCGCAAGGTCATCAACAAGATGGTCAGCAAGCAGGACCTCGTCGACACCGTCACCGCCGCGTACAGCGCCGGCTGGCGTCAGGTGAAGCTCTACTTCATGGTCGGCCTGCCGACGGAGACCGACGAGGACGTCCTCGAGATCGCCGACATGGCGCGCGAGGTCATCCGTGCCGGACGCCAGGTGACCGGCACCCGCGACGTCCGCTGCACCGTGAGCATCGGCGGCTTCGTGCCCAAGCCGCACACGCCGTTCCAGTGGGCCGGCCAGCTCGACCACGAGACGACCGACCGCCGGCTCAAGCTGCTGCGCAACGCCATCAACGACGACCGCAGCACGGCCAAGGCGATCGGCTACCGGTACCACGACGGCAAGCCCGGGATCGTCGAAGGACTCCTCTCACGAGGTGACCGCCGCGTCGGCGCCGTCATCGAGCAGGTGTGGCGCGACGGCGGCCGCTTCGACGGCTGGAGCGAGCACTTCTCCTACGACCGCTGGATGGCCGCTGCGGAGAAGGCCGGCGTCGACGTCGGCTGGTACACCACCCGCGAGCGCGAGGAGAGCGAGGTCCTGCCCTGGGACCACCTCGACTCCGGGCTCGACAAGGAGTGGCTCTGGAGTGACTGGCAGGACGCGCTGGCTGAGCAGGACCTGGACGACTGCCGCTGGATCCCGTGCTTCGACTGCGGCGTGTGCCCGCAGATGGGCACCGACATCCAGATCGGGCCGACCGGGAAGACGCTGCTGCCGCTGACCGTGGTGAAGAACCCGCTGAGCGTCTGACCGTGATCGAGCCCGACGTGAAGGACTGGACCTGGGTCCTCGAGAAGCCGTGCCCGGAGTGCGGCTTCGAGACGGCCTCGTTGCCGCGTGAGCAGATCGCCGACGTCGTCCGCGACAGCGCCGCCTCGTGGCGTGCGGTGCTCGCGCGTCCCGAGGCCCGCACCCGCCCGGACGAGGGGACCTGGTCCCCGCTCGAGTACGGCTGCCACGTCCGCGACGTGCTGCGGCTGTACGACGAGCGGCTGCACCTGATGCTCGACCAGGACGACCCGCTCTACCCGAACTGGGACCAGGACGCGACGGCTCTCGAGGACCGCTACGACCAGCAGGACCCGTCGGTCGTGGCCGACGAGGTCGTGGCCGCCGGGGAGCAGGTGGCCGCTGCCTTCGACCGGCTCGACCCCTCCCAGTGGGCGCGCCGCGGCCGTCGCAGCGACGGCGCGTCGTTCGACGTCGAGGGCTTCGCGCGCTACTTCGCCCACGACCTCGTGCACCACCGGCACGACGTGCGCGGCTAGGCATGGCCCGCAACACCCCCACCGGCCCGCCGCCCCCTCCGCC
>CAWAGF010000004.1:0-42220 GCA_963781675.1 uncultured Actinomycetota bacterium
GAACGCCGTGGAGCGGGTGACCACGGCGACCGCCAGTGCCACCGCGGCAGCAGGCGATGACGACCGGGAGGCCGAGGCCGTCGTCGCTGCGCAGGACCACGGCTCCGAGGACGCCGGCGGAGAAGATGGCGACGTTGAAGGCGACGCCGAGCATGGAGTTGGCGACGTCGGCGTTCGGGCCGCTGGCGTCGGCGACGGCGGTCTGGAGCTGGGTGGCTGCGCCGCCGTAGGCGACGCCCCAGGCGACGACGGCGGCGAGGACGGCCGTACGCGACCCGTGCCCGAGCAGGAGCACCACTCCGGCGGTCACGAACAGCGCGATGCTGGCGAGCGTCACCGCGCGCAGCGACCGGTCGATGACCGCGCCGGTGACGGCGAGACCGATGAGGGCGGCGACGCCGAACGCGACGAGGGCCAGCTCGACGGAGACCGGCGCGCCGGCGTCGCGCAGGTAGGGCGCGATGTAGGTGTACATGATGTTGTGGGCGATCATCCAGGTCGCGATGACCGCCAGCACGGCCGCGACGCCGGGGAGCGCGAGGACGCGGACCAGCGGCGTGCGGGTCTCGGCAGCCTGGCCCGGGGCGTCCGGGACGAGCGTGACCGCGAGGGCGAGCGTGAGGACGGTGAGCAGCGCGAGGGCGGCGAACGCCCACCGCCAGTCCGCGGTCGAGCCGAGCCAGGACCCCAGCGGCGTGCCGATGGCGAGTCCGACAGGTGTGCCGAGGGAGGCGACGGCGAGAGCCCGGCCGGCGAGTCCTGCCGGGGTGATGCGGCGGGCGTAGCCGGCGAGCATCCCCCACAGCAGTCCGGAGAAGGCGCCGGCGACGAAGCGGCCGGCGTAGGACAGCGGCATGCTGGTCGAGGCGAGCACGACCGCGTTTGCGGCGAGGAAGCCGGCCAGCCCGGCGAGCAGGACGGGCTTGCGCCGCATGCCACGGGTCCAGGCGACCGCGGGCAGCGTCATGAGGACGGTGCCGAGCGCGTAGGCGCTGACGAGCTGCCCGGCGGCGCCCTCGCTGGTGCCCATCCCGTCGGCGATCTGCGGCAGCAGGCCGGCCGGCATCGTCTCGGTCGCCAGCAGGACGAGGCCGGTGAGGGCCATGACCAGCAGGGCCCGGAGGGGCAGCCGGTCCCGCGTCGCCAGCGCGGTCGCGGTGGGTCGGTCGGTCAGCAGCTCCACGGGAGGGGCCTCCTGGGTCAGGTGCAGGTGCGCAGCGGAGATCGGTGTCGCCCCACGGAACAGGCCGCGTCCGGGTCGTGCCAGGCCCGCCCGTACGGGGTCCTGGCAGGGCCTCCCTCGACGGCCGGGTCGCCCGTACCGTCGACGCATGGACAACCAGGCAGAGGTCCGCGAGTTCCTCGCGACGCGCCGGGCGAAGCTCACGCCGCAGCAGGCCGGGGTGCCGCTGTACGGCCAGCGACGTCGGGTGCCCGGGCTGCGTCGCGAGGAGGTCGCCAGCCTCGCCGGGCTGTCCGTCGACTACTACACCCGGCTGGAGAAGGGGAACCTGCGCAGCGCGTCGGAGAGCGTGCTCGAGGCGATCGCGCGGGCGCTGCACCTCGACGAGGCCGAGCGGGCGCACCTGCTGGACCTCGCGCGGTCCGCGCGGGACGGCGCCAGGCCGTCGCGGCGCCGTACGCCGGCACCGCAGGTGCGCCCCAGCATCCAGTGGGTGCTCGACTCGATGACGACGTCGGCCGCCTTCGTCCGCAACGGCCGCCTGGACGTCGTCGCGCTGAACGCGCTGTGCCGGGCCTTCTACGAGCCGCTGCTCCGCGGCGGGACGCAGCAGGTGAACCTGGCCCGCTACTGCTTCTTCGACCCCACCGCCCGCGACTTCTACCCCGACTGGGAGGGCGCGGCCGACACCACCGTCGCGCTGCTGCGCACCGAGGCCGGCCGTGATCCCCACAACCGGGCGCTCACCGACCTGGTCGGTGAGCTGGCGACCCGCAGCGACGCGTTCCGCACCCGCTGGGCCGCGCACGACGTCCGGCTGCACCACGCCGGCACCAAGCAGTTCGCGCACCCCGTCGTCGGCGACCTGACGGTGAGCTTCGACGCGATGGAGCTCCCGGCGGACCCCGGGCTGACGCTCACCGTCTACGCGGCCGAGCCCGGGTCGCCGACGCAGGAGAAGCTCGCCGTGCTGGCCAGCTGGGCCGCGCCCGGCACGGGCATCGCGGCCGGCCGCGCGCACGACACCCGGTCGTAGCCCTCACGCCGTCGCCCGCACCGCGCCGCGGCTCGGGGTGAGCGCGCCGGACCGCCGTTGGCGTCTCCACCGTCGCGGGTTACCGTGCCGACGAGGGACCCGCGAGCGGTCCCGATCCACAGCGGGCGGCCGCGTCAACCGGAGTCGGAGCGTCGTGCAGCGTGTTCTCGAGCCCGGCCGGTCGCCGTCGCCGACCCGTCCCCACAGCTGTTCGGCGTCCGCCGACGGTCGAACCTCGTCGGCGCCGTGGCCGGTGAGCCGCTCAGGCCGAGCAGGCACCGCGCCTGCCGGTAGACGACCCTCCCCAGGAGCACCTGCATGACCGAAGCACTGATCATCGACGCCGTCCGCACCCCGCGCGGCATCGGCAAGGTGGGCAAGGGCGCGCTCGCCCACATGCACCCGCAGCATCTCGCCGCCACCGTGCTGAAGGCGCTCAAGGAGCGCAACGACCTGAACACCGCCGAGGTCGACGACATCATCTGGTCGACCTCGTCGCAGAAGGGCAAGCAGGGCGGCGACCTGGGCCGCATGGCGGCGCTCGACGCCGGCTACGACGTCAAGGCCTGCGGCGTCACGCTCGACCGCTTCTGCGGCGGCGGCATCACCGCGGTCAACCTCGCCGCGGCGCAGATCATGTCCGGCATGGAGGACCTGGTCATCGCCGGCGGCACCGAGATGATGTCGCTGCACCGGTGCGCTGGCCCAGGAGGAGCGGGCCGCCGGCCTGACGCCGTACGGCATGGGCGCCGGCAACGCGCGCCTGCAGAAGGTGCACCCGCAGTCGCACCAGGGCGTCTGCGGCGACGCGATCGCCAGCGATGGAGGGCATCAGCCGCGAGAGCCTCGAGCGCTCGGGCTGGAGAGCCAGCAGCGCGCCGCCGTCGCCATCGCCGAGGGCCGCTTCGACAAGAGCCTCGTGCCGGTGCTCGACGACGACGGCAACGTCGTGCTGGACAAGGACGAGTACCCGCGCCCGCAGACCACCGCCGAGGGCCTCGCCGCGCTCAAGCCCGCCTTCACGCAGATGCCGGACATGGTGCTGGACGAGGAGGGCAACACCGCTGCCGGCCTGATCAACCAGAAGTATCCGGACCTCGAGATCGAGCCCGTCCACCACGCCGGCAACTCGTCCGGCGTCGTCGACGGCGCCGCGGCGGTGCTGCTGGCCTCGAACGAGTACGCCGAGAAGCACGGGCTGAGCCGCGCGGCCCGCGTCGTCGCCACGGCCAACATCGGCGACGACCCGACGCTGATGCTCAACGCCCCGGTGCCCGCGGCCAAGAAGGTGCTGGCGAAGGCCGGGCTGACCAAGGACGACATCGACCTCTGGGAGATCAACGAGGCGTTCGCCGTCGTCGCCGAGAAGTTCATCCGCGACCTCGAGCTCGACCGCGACAAGGTCAACGTCAACGGCGGCTCGATCGCGCTCGGCCACCCGATCGGCGCGACCGGCGCGATCCTGATCGGCACGGTGCTCGACGAGCTCGAGCGCACCGGCGGCCGCTACGGCCTCGTCACGATGTGCGCCGCGGGCGGCATGGCGCCGGCGATCATCATCGAGCGCCTCTGACCTGAGACCGCGTGGCGGCCGCTCTGCGCAGAGCGGCCGCCACCGGCTCGGCTCGGCCCTACGGTGTCTCCCGTGACGACGGTCAAGCAGTTCCAGGTGACGTTCGACTGCGCGGACCCCGAGCGGGTGGCCCGCTTCTGGTGCGAGGTCCTGGGCTACGTCGTGCCGCCTCCCCCGCCGGGCTTCGAGTCCTGGGACGCGTTCGACCGGTCGCTGCCGCCCGAGCGGCAGGGCTCGGCGTTCGCCTGCACCGACCCGAACGGCGTGGGACCTCGGCTGTTCTTCCAGCGCGTCCCCGAGGGCAAGGTCGCCAAGAACCGGGTGCACCTCGACGTCAGGGTCGGCACCGGCATGAGGGGTGCGGAGCGCCTGGCCGCCCTCGAGGCGGAGTGCGCCCGGCTGCTCCCCCTCGGCGCGACGCGGGTGCAGCTGCTGGTCGCGGACGGCTTCAACGAGTCGTGCCTGGTGATGCAGGACGTCGAGGGCAACGAGTTCTGCCTCGACTGAGCGGCGCTCAGGCGTCCGGCAGGGCGGCGAGCAGGTCGAGGTAGCCGTCGGCGGCCTGCCACAGCCGGTCGGCCCAGGGCTCCAGGCGACCCGGGCGCCACCGGTGGTCGTCGTACTCCTGGGTGCTCCGCTGCAGCGCCTGCAGGGACACCGCGAGGTCCTCGCGCAGCCGGCGGGCCCGCTCCTCGGGCTCCGGTGCAGGCGGCCGCAGCTGCTCCGCGGTCCCGCTGCGCAGGGCGTCCAGCACCTCGGGACGGACCCCGCCGTCGGCGTCCCACAGCAGGACCGGCCGGTCGACGCGGTGGTTCCAGACCGGTGCGTGCACCGACCGCCAGGACACCGCGACCGGGTTCTTGCTCGTCCGGGTCGCGTTGGCCCAGTGCTGTCCGCCGGCAGGCTCGGTCAGCCAGGGCACGTCCGGCACCGGCAGGTCGACCGCGAGCGCCACGTGGACGACGTCCAGGTCGCGCGGGCTCCCGAGGACGTCGCCGAACACCCAGAGGGCGACGACCCGCAGCACCGGGAACGGGTGCGACCGGCTGGACATGTCCGCGCAGCTCTCCGCGAGCCGCTCGAGGTGGGCGACGCCCGTGGACCACTTCACCGCCCCATGCTCTCCCGAGCAGCAGCAGGAGTCCGCGGGCGGTCGTCGAACTGGTCCCCCATGGCCTCTCGTCGTCGTGCCGCGGTCTACGCGGCCCTCAGCGCCCTCGTCGTCACCACCGGGCTCGTCGCGCCCGCGTCCTTCGCCGCCGCCGGGTCGGCACCGACCGTCACCGACGGCTGCATCAGCAGCGTCGGCGACCCGGACACCCCCGGTCCGGTCAAGATCTGCTACACGATGTTCCGGCCCGCCGGCGCCAGCGCCAGCAAGCAGGTCCCGGTGCTGCTCGAGGGGCACGGCTGGGGCGGCAGCCGCACGACGGACCCGGCGGTGTTCGCGCCGTACCTCTCGCACGGCTACGGCGTCATCTCCTTCGACCAGCGCGGGTTCGGCGACTCCGGCGGCAAGGCGCAGACGATGGACCCCGACGTCGAGGGCGTCGACGTGCAGCGGCTGATCGACCTGGCGGCGGCGCAGAGCTGGGTGCGCAAGGACCGGCCCGGCGACCCGCGGATCGGGGCCATCGGCGGCTCGTACGGCGGCGGCTACCAGTACGTCGGCGCGTTCAGCGAGATCGCGAAGACGGGGCGCACCCGGTTCGACGCCCTGGCGCCGCAGTACACCTGGTTCGACATCAACGAGGCGCTCGCGCCGCAGGGGGTCGCGCGCAGCGAGTGGCTGAGCGCCCTCGTCGCCGTGGCGCAGCCGTCGCAGGCGCTGCCCGACCACGTGAACCGCTCGTTCGTCGAGGGGGTCGCCACGGGCAAGTACCCCGAGGCGCAGCGGGCGTTCTACGCCAACAACGGACCGGCGTTCCACATCGCCAAGGGCCGCCGCATCGACGTCCCGGTGCTGGTCCGGCAGGGCATCAGCGACAACCTGTTCAACCTCAACCAGGGCCTCAAGAACCTCGCCGCCCTCACGCCGCGCGCCCGGGCCCGCAGCGTCGTCGTCGGGTTCCACGGCGGGCACGCGCTGCCGGCCGTGCTGCCGCGCGGCTCGCACGCGGGCGCACCGGTGGCCGTCGGCGACGACGGCACCGACCCCTGCTCGACGGCGCTGCAGGGCGGCAAGGGCGACTTCACGTCGCTGCAGCTGCGCTTCTTCGACGTGCACCTGAAGGGCGCGCGCGGCACGGTCCCCGGCGAGGGCCGCTACGCCCTCGTCACCCCGGACGGCGGCTGCCTGCAGACGCCGCAGCTCGGCAAGGCCACCGCCTTCTCGGCCGGCACGGTCACGGCCCCCGCCGCGGCGGTCGGGCCGGCGCAGTTCGTGCCGCTGACCAAGGGCCCGGTCACGGTCGCCGGCACGCCGTACGTCCGCGCGAAGGTCACCACCCTCACCCCGGACGCCCGGGCGTTCTTCGCCCTCGCCGTGGGCACCTCGCCCGCCGACGCGACGATCGTCGACAGCAACGTCCTGCCGCTCAACGAGCCGGTCGCCGTCTCCGGGGCGGCCCGCCGCATCGAGCTGCCCGCGGTGGCGGTGCAGGTGCCGGCCGGGCAGCAGCTGTTCCTGGCCGTCACGCCGTTCGCCGAGATGTTCGGGGCGCACGCCAGCCGGGTCCCGGGCCTGATCACGCTGGCCGGCGCGACCGTCGACGTCCCCGTGCTCAAGCGCTGAGCGTGACCGGGCGCAGGGCGACGCCCAGCGCCACCACGGCCAGGACCCCGCTGACCAGCGCGAGGGTGCCGTAGCTCGTCGCGGCGATCACGAAGCCGCTGGACAGGCCACCGGTCGCGCCGGCGAAGGCGACCGCGACGTCGATCCGGCCCTGGGTACGGGCCCGGCCGGCCAGCGGCAGGGCGCCCGCGAGCAGCGTCGTGCCGCCGAGCAGCCCCAGGTTCCAGCCGAGCCCGAGCAGCACCAGCGCCACCGCCAGCACCGCCACGGAGGAGGGCGGTGCGGTCGCGCCGACGACGCCGGCGGCGAGCAGCGCGACCCCGCCGGCGGCGATGACCGGCCTGCTGCCGTACCGGTCGGCCAGGCGGCCGGTCAGCGGCGACGGCAGGAACATGGCGGCGATGTGCAGCGCGATGACCAGGCCGGTCGCGCCCAGCCCGTGCCCGTGGTCGCGCATGTGGATCGGCGTCCCGGTCATCACCGCGACCATGGCCAGCTGCGTGGCGACCAGCGCCAGCCCGGCCAGGCGGACGGCCGTCCCGTCCACGTCGCTGCGCGCGGACACGGCGCCCGGCTGCTGCGCGTCGTGCACCGCGAGGGCCCGCGCGGTCAGCAGCGGGTCCGGTCGCAGCAGCACGGCGAGGAAGACGGCGGCGGCCGCGTACGCCACGGAGGCCAGCAGGAACGGCCCGGCCAGGCGCGGGATGCCCCAGGCGTCGGCCAGGTCGCCCATCGGCGACACCAGGTTCGGGCCGGCGACCGCGCCGAACGTCGTCGCCACCAGGATGGTGCTCACGGCTGCGCCGCGTCGCTCGGGGGCGGCGAGGTCGCCGCCGGCGTACCTGGCCTGCAGGTTCGTCGCGGTGCCGGAGCCGTAGACGAGCAGGCTGACGAGGAGCAGGGCGGGGTTGTCGAGGACCGCCGCGAGCACGATGCCGGCGCCGCCGAGCGCGCCGCCGAGGTAGCCGGTCACCAGGCCCGGCCGGCGGCCGCGCCGCTCGCTGATCGACCCGACCAGCAACGCCGCGCCGGCCGAGCCGAGGGTGAACAGCGCCGCCGGCAGGCCGGACAGCTCGGTGGAGCCGAGCATGTCCTCGGCGAGGAGGGCCCCGACGGTCGCCCCTGCGCCGAGCCCGGCGCCGCCCAGCACCTGCGAGCCGACCAGGATGCGCAGGCTCCTGCGGTGCAGCTGCTGGCGGTCGGCCTGGGCGGGGACGGTGGTGGTCACCCGCGCATCCTCCCGGTCGCCCGGGTCGCGCGCGTAGGGTCCGCGCATGCTGCCTGTCGCCGCGTTCGGTCGCACCGGTCACCGCTCCACCCGCGTGCTGTTCGGCGCCGCCGCCCTGGGCGGGATGAGCCAGCGCGCCGCGGACGAGACGCTCGCCCTCGTCGACGCGGCGGGGGTCAACCACCTCGACACCGCGGCCGGCTACGGCGCGTCGGAGGACCGGCTGCAGCCGTTCCTCGCCGACCACCGCGAACGCTTCTTCCTCGCCACCAAGACCGGCGAGCGCACCGGTGACGGGGCGCGGGCGGAGCTGGAGCGCTCGCTGCGGCGGCTCGGCGTCGACAGCGTCGACCTGGTCCAGCTGCACAACCTGGTCGAGCCGGACGAGTGGGAGACCGCGTTCGCGCCAGGCGGAGCGGTCGAGGCGCTGGCGCAGGCACGCGACGAGGGGCTGACCCGCGGCATCGGCGTCACCGGCCACGGGACGCGCATCGCCGCGATGCACCTGCGCAGCCTGGAGCGGTTCCCCTTCGACTCGGTGCTCTACCCGTACAACCGCACGATGCTGGCCGACCCGGACTACGCCGCGGACGTCGCGGCGCTGCGGGCGCTGTGCACCGAGCGCGGCGTCGCGCAGCAGACCATCAAGGCGATCGCGAAGGGCCGCTGGAGCGGCGACGGGGGTCGGCGGTTCAGCTGGTACGAGCCGCTGACCGACCCGGGCGCGATCGACCGGGCGGTGCGCTGGGTGCTGGCGCAGCCCGACCTGTTCCTCAACACCACCAGCGACGCCCGCCTCCTGCCGGTGGTGCTGGCGGCCGCGGCCGGGCGGCTGGAGCTGCCCGCCGAGCAGGAGATGGCGGCCGACGAGGCGGAGTTCGGCATCACCCGGCTCTTCGACGGGGCGGAGCTCGAGCGCATCTAGCCTGTGCGCACGCCGACTGCGGTCTCGCTCCCCGGCGCGCTGCCGACCGGGGCGACCGGGTCGGGCACGGTCGCGCTCAGCGGCGTCTCGCGCAGCAGCCAGGTCAGCGCGAAGGCCAGCAGCACCGCGGGCACGCCGAGCAGGAAGACGCTCGACAGGGCGTCGCTGAACGCGACCTCGTACAGCCGCTGGGCCGCGGCGGGCAGCGACCGGATGGCGTCGATGCTGCCGCTGACGTCGCCCTCCGGCGCGTCGTCGCCGAAGGCGTCGGACAGGTTGGCGGCGAGGCGGCTGGTGAAGATCGCGCCGAAGACCGCGACGCCGACGGAGCCGCCGACCGAGCGGAAGAAGCTCACCGTCGCGGTCGCGACACCGAGGTCGGCGCGGTCGACGCTGTTCTGCGTCGCGAGGACCATCACCTGCATCACGAGCCCGATGCCCGCGCCGAGCACGACCATGGACGCGCTCGCCTGGACCTGCGGGCTGTCCGCGTCGAGCAGCGACAGCAGGTACATGCCGACGGCGGCGAGGGCCGTGCCCATGATCGGGAACCGCCGGTAGCGGCCCGTACGGCTGATGCGCTGCCCCGACACGATGGACGCGACGAGCAGGCCGGCCATCAGCGGCAGCATCAGCAGGCCCGAGCCGGTGGCCGAGGCGCCGGAGACCAGCTGCAGGTACAGCGGCAGGTAGATGATCGAGCCGAACATGGCGAGGCCGACGATGAAGCTGATCGCGCTGGCCAGGCCGAAGGTGCGGTCGCGGAACAGCCGCAGCGGGATCGCCGGCTCCGGGCTTCGTCGCTGCGACAGCACGAACGCCACCGTCAGCACGACGGTCGCGACGGCCAGGCCGAGGATCGTGGGCGACCCCCAGGCGTACTCCGCGCCGCCCCACGTCGTGAGCAGCACCAGGCTGGACACGGCGGCGGCGAGCAGCGCGAAGCCGAGGTAGTCGACGGTCGGCTTGACCCGGGCCACGGTGTTGGGCAGCACCGCGGTCGTCACGACGAGCGCCACCAGCCCGATCGGCAGGTTGACGTAGAAGACCCAGCGCCAGGACAGGGTGTCGGTGAAGAAGCCGCCGATCAGCGGTCCGAGGACGCTGGACAGGCCGAACACCGCCCCGAACAGCCCCTGGTACTTCCCGCGGTCCAGCGGCGGCACGACGTCGGCGATCGACGCCTGCGCCAGGACCATGAGGCCACCGCCGCCGAGGCCCTGCACGGCGCGGAAGACGATGAGCTGCCCCATCGACTGCGACAGGCCGGCGAGCACGGAGCCGACGAGGAAGAGCACGATCGAGGCCTGGAAGAGGTACTTGCGGCCGTAGAGGTCGCCGAGCTTGCCCCAGATCGGCGTCGTCACCGTCGCGGCGAGCAGGTACGCGGTGGTCACCCAGGCGATGTGCTGCAGCCCGTTCAGGTCGCCGACGATCGACGGCATGGCGGTCGAGACGATCGTCTGGTCGAGCGCGGCCAGCAGCATGCCCAGCAGCAGCCCGGACAGGATGGTCAGGATCTGCCGGTGCGACAGCGCGGGGGCGGTGGGAGCCGGGGTCATCGGCGGGCCTCTCGGTGGGTCGGCACGGAGGACGGGGGGACGGGGCGCATGGCGTCGGTGACGAGGTCGGCGTAGCGGGCCCACTCGACGGGGTCGGTCACGCCCCTCTCCACCAGCTCGCGGGCGACACCGCGGAACAGCACCGACCACTGCTCCAGGCCGGCGTCCGTGCGCAGCGCGCCCTGCGCCCGGGCGTCGGCGATCAGCCGCTCCAGCGCGGTCCGGCAGGCGTCACGCTCGGCCTGCAGCGCGCCGGTGCCGGCGACCATGGCGACGGCGACGGAGAGCAGCGCGTCGGCGGCGTGCCGCTGGGCGAGCAGCCGGCCGAGGTCGCGGAAGGCGGTCCCGGCGTCGGTCGCCGGGTCGCGGTCGCGCAGCACGCCGGCCAGCCAGGTGAGGTGCGCGCTGGCGACCGCGGCGAGCAGGTCCTCCTTGGTCGTCCAGGACCGGTAGACCGTCGCCTTGCCGACCCCGGCCCGCAGGGCGACCTCGTCCATCCCGGCGCCCGGGCCCTTCTCGGCGAACACCGCCTCGGCGGCCCGCAGCACGCGGGCCCGGTTGCGCACCGCGTCGGCGCGCTCGGCACGCGGCGGCGTCACGCCGGGTCGGCGGCGTACGCCGGGTCGGGCAGCAGGCTGGCCGCGCCCATCTCCTCGCCGACCTGGACGTGCCGGCGCTCGTCGACGCCCGGGATGAGGAACGCGACGACGGCGGCCGCCGCGGCGACGACGGCGCACATGGCGAAGGCCCCGGTGTAGCCGGAGTCGCGCGGCGTGACCGACCCGGCGACCGCGCTGGACACGACGACGACCGCGGCGACCTGGGTGCCGACGGAGCTGCCGACCGAGCGGACCACCGCGTTGAACCCGGTCGCCTGGCCGGTCTGCTCCGGGGGGACGGCGCCGAGGATGAGGTTGGGCATGGCGGCGAAGGCGAAGCCGATGCCGGCGCAGACCACGAAGAACCAGCCGAGGACGGCGGCGCTGCTGCTGTGGAAGGCGGCCAGCATCCCGAGCCCGACGGCGGACAGGACGCAGCCGACGGCCAGCGACACCCGGTGGCCGGCGCGGGACCCGAGCGCCCCGGAGAGCGGGCCGAAGAGCAGCATCCCGAAGGAGCCGGGCAGCATGAGCAGCCCTGCGGAGGTGGCGGTGCCGCCGAGCCCGTACCCGCTGGAGACCGGCGCCTCGACCACCTGCGGGATGAGGACGTAGGCGCCGAACATGCCGAAGCCGACGAGCAGCGTGGAGACGTTGGTGAGCAGCACCGCCGGCCGGGCGAGCGCGGCGACGTCGACCAGCGCGTCCGGCGTGCGACGCTCGAGCGGCACCCAGAGCACCAGCACGACGAGCCCGGCGAGCGCGGCCAGCACGGTGCGCGGGCTGCCCCACCCCCACGAGCGCCCCTCGGAGACCGCGAGCAGGACGAGCACGAGACCGGCCGCGAGGACGACGGCTCCGCGCAGGTCGACCTTCCCGGGCACGCGGACCCGGGACTCCGGCACCAGCGCCAGGATCATGACGAGGGCCACGAGCGACGCGGCGGCCCCGAGCCAGAAGATCGACGGGTAGCCGAACGCGTCGACCATCACGCCGCCGAGCAGCAGTCCGCCGCCGCCACCGATGCCGATCGTCGCCGAGATCAGGCCGATGCTGCCGGCCACGCGCTCGCGCGGGAACTCGTCCCGGATGATGCCGAAGCAGAGCGGGAACAGCCCGCCGGCCATGCCCTGCACCACCCGGCCGGCAATGACGGTGCCGATGTCCTGGCCGACCGCGGACACGACGCACCCGACGACGAAGGCGACGAGCGAGAGCACCAGCATCCGGCGCTTGCCGAACATGTCGCCCAGCCGTCCGACGAGCGGTGTGAAGACCGCGGCAGCGACGAGGTAGCTGGTGAGCACCCAGGTGACCGTGGAGACGCTGCTGTGCAGCTCGGTCACCAGGTCGCCGAAGGCAGGCACGAGCATCGTCTGCGCCAGCGAGAACGACAGCGCAGGCAGGGTCAGGACGAGCAGCGTCCTGCGCGGGTGAGGACGGGCGTCCGGCACGGTGTCCTCCTAAGTGGACTCGACGGTCCGGAACACTAGACGCCCTCAGGGCCGGTACTGCTCCTCGACGTGCGACACCTGCCCGTCCCGCAGCGTGAGGTGGAAGAGGGTCGAGCGCGCCGCGGGCGTCCGGACGTACGCCACCCACGCGGCCAGCGTGGCCGGTGTCGGCTCGACGGTGCGGGAGAGCCCGAGGCTGCCGAAGACGCGGGCGTCCGGCGCCACGACGTAGGTGCGCAGCCGGTGGCTGTCGTCCACGAGGAAGTAGTCGGTCACGTCCTCGCCCCGCGCCCGCGCCTCCCGCCGGGCGTCGTCGCCGGTCAGCATGTCCACCCGGTCGACCTGCACCTCGAGCCCGCGGGAGCCCTGCCTGACCGACCGGAGCGTGCCGAACTCGTCGGTGCGCGGCACCCGCGCGGCGCGTGGCGCCTTGACGCCCGGTACGGACGGCCGCGCCGACAGGAAGGGCGCCGGGTCGCAGGCGCCGCCCGCGTCGGGCGGGACGGGGCAGGTGCCGCCGGCCGACCGTGCGAAGGCGACGGGGTCGCCGTCGAGCGCGTAGTGCACCGCCGAGACGCCGGGGAACTGCTGCAGCGTGACCGTGATCTGCTCCCCGAAGGGGCTGCGGTCGCAGGCCGGCGGGATGCCGACGAACAGCCGCGCGGCCACCGAGGCGTCGAGGTCGACGTAGGTGCGCCCCGCCTCGACCCGCACGGACCGCAGCAGCGCCGCGGTGCCCGGGCTGAACATCGACCGCACGCCGGCCTCCCCGGCCGCGGGTCCGGCGAAGAGCTGGCGCAGGGTCGCCGTCAGCGGCTCGGCGTCCGCCGGGATCCTGCGCCGCACGCCGGTCAGGTCGTGGCAGCCCACGCCGAAGACGACGGAGACCTCGCGCGTCGCCGGGGGCGCGGGCGGGACGGGCGCGTCGCCGCGGTGAGCGAGCCCGAGGGCGCCGACGGCGACCAGCAGCACCAGCAGCGGGCGCGCGACGGAGGGCACGCGTCGACTGTCCACCCTCGGCAGCGCCCTGCCCAGCGGTCCGACGAACCGGACCACCCGCCGTCCTGGCGCTGTTACGTTTGCGACGTACGTCACACAGCACGTCGCCGCAGCGCGATGGACAGGACCTCGTGCGCGGTCGAGCGAGAGGGGACGTCGTTGTCCGGTTGGACCTACGCAGACGTCATGGAGACGACGGCCGACGTGCAGCCCGAGGCCCTGTGCCTCGTCCAGGGCACGCGCCGCCTCACCTGGCGCGAGGTCGACGAGCGGGCCGACGGCGTGGCGGCGTGGCTGCTCGGCCTGGGGGTCGAGGAGCAGGACAAGGTCGCGCAGTACCTCTTCAACTGCCCGGAGTACATGGAGTCGGTCTACGCCTCCTACAAGGTCGGCCTCGTGCCGGTGAACACCAACTACCGCTACGCCGCCGACGAGCTGGTCTACCTCTGGGACAACGCCGACGCCGCCGCCGTCGTCTTCCACGGCACGTTCACCGACACCATCGAGGGACTGCGCGACCGGCTGCCCGCGCGTCAAGGGCTGGCTCTGGGTCGACGACGGCTCCGGTCCCTGCCCGTCGTGGGCGACGCCGTACGAGGACGCGGCCACGACCCGGCCCGGCCGGCAGCGCGCGCCCTGGGGCCGCGACGGCGACCACCTCTGGATGCTCTACACCGGCGGCACCACCGGGATGCCCAAGGGCGTCATGTGGCGCCAGGACGACCTGATCCAGATGATCTACACGTCGATCGAGGTCGAGCTGCCCGAGCAGCAGGACCTCGAGCTCATCCGCGCCATGCGCACCGAGCCGGGTCCGGTGGCCCTGCCGGCGTGCCCGCTCATGCACGGCACCGGCGGCCTCACCGCGCAGAGCATCCTCACCCGCGGCGGCTCCGTCGTGCTGCTGGAGAAGCAGAACTACGACCCCGAGGAGCTGCTCGACACGATCGAGCGGGAGCGGGTGAACAACGTCGCGATCGTCGGCGACGCCTTCGCCAAGCCGATGCTGCGCGCGCTCGACGCGTCGCCCGGGCGGTGGGACCTCACCAGCCTGCAGGTCATCAACAGCTCCGGCGTCATGTGGAGCGAGGAGACCAAGCAGGGGCTGCTGCGCCACCACGCGGAGATGTTCCTCATGGACGGCTTCTCCTCGTCCGAGGCGATCGGCATGGGCGCGTCGGTCTCCGGCGGGAGCGAGACGGCGAAGACCGCGGTCTTCGAGCTCGGGCCCGAACGCCGTCGTGATCGGTGACGACGGCGCGTTCGTCGTCCCGGGGTCGGGCGACATCGGCATGGTCGGCGTCGGCGGCCGCGTGCCGCTCGGCTACTACAAGGACGAGGCGAAGACGGCCAGCACGTTCCGCGTCATCGACGGCAAGCGCTACTCGATCCCCGGCGACTACGCGACGGTCGAGGCCGACGGCAGCGTGACGCTGCTCGGCCGCGGGTCGGTCTGCATCAACACCGGCGGCGAGAAGGTCTTCCCCGAGGAGGTCGAGGAGGCGCTCAAGACGCACCCCGGCCTGCTCGACGCCGTCGTCGTCGGCGTCCCCGACGAGAAGTGGGGCGAGGCCATCACCGCGCTGGTCGAGGCCGACCCGACGTCGCAGGTCCGCGAGGACGAGCTCGTCGCGCACGTGCGCGGCAAGCTGGCCGGCTACAAGACGCCCAAGCGGATCCTGTTCGTCGACACCATCGGCCGCGCCCCCAACGGCAAGGTCGACTACAAGTGGTGCAAGGCCCAGGCGCTCGAGCGGATCGCCGCGATCCCGGTCTAGCCGGCAGCGGCGATGCGGGCCTGCGCCCGCGCGAACAGCGACAGCGTCGACGCGTGCAGCTGGTCGCCGGTGGCCTTGGGGGCCAGCCCGGCGCCGGCGCGCGCGTGCGTGCCCTCCAGGATGATGCCGAGCTTGTAGCAGGCCAGCACCTCGTACCAGGGCGCGTACGCGACGTCGCGCGTGCTGTTCTCGCCGTAGCGCGCGACCAGCTCGGCGGGCCGCGGCAGGTCAGCGGCGGGGACGGTCGCCGAGCCGACGACGGAGCCCTCCGCGTCCGGCCAGGTGGCGAGCAGCCAGCCGAGGTCGAGCATCGGGTCGCCGACGGTGGTCAGCTCCCAGTCGACGATCGCGGCGAGCGCCGGCCGGTCGCGTCGCGCCATGACGTTGGACAGGTGGTAGTCGCCGTGGATGAGGCCGGGCGTCCAGCGTCGGCGGCCGGTTGGCCTCCAGCCACTGCGCCGACCTGCTCGACACCGGGGATGTCGGGCTCGCCGTAGCCGTCGAACTCGCGGTAGCCCTCCAGGTGCGCGCGCCAGCGCGGCACCTGCCGCTCGAGCCAGCCGTCGGCCTTGCCGAGGTCGGACAGCCCGGCCGCGACGTGGTCGAACGCCCCGACGGCCGCGGCGCCGTCGGCCATCGCCAGCCCGAGCTGGTGCCGCCAGGACGGGTCGTCGTAGGCGGGTCCGAGCTCGACGTTGGGGTTCGTGCCGTCGACCGGCTCCATCAGGTAGAACGCCGCGCCGAGCACCTCGACGTCGGGGCAGGCCGCGACCAGGCGCGGGTGCGGCACGTCGGAGCCGGCCAGCGCCGCGAGCACGCGCGCCTCCCGGCGCATCGTCTCGTCGCTGTTGCCGCGCTTGTGCAGCGGCGGTCGCCGCAGGACGTACGTCGACCGCCCCGGGTGAAGTGCAGCAGGATGTTCTGCGTGCCGCCGGCCAGCAGCGCGGCTGCTCGAACGGGCCCGGTCGGCAGGCCCTGCCTCGTCCATCCAGGCGCCGAGCGCGCCGAGGTCGACGCCCTCCGGGTCGGTCACGCCGGCGACCAGGCGGCGCCGCCGTCGATCTTCAGCACCGACGCCGGTGGTGTAGCTGGACGCGGCGCTGGCCAGGTACAGCGCGGCGCCGACGATCTCGTCCGCCTGGCCGCCGCGCTGCAGCGGGATCGTGCCTCGGCCGCGCGCGCCGTGAACGCCTCGAGGTCCCAGGCCTTGCGAGATGTCGGTGAGGAACGGCCCCGGCATGATCACGTTGGCCCGCACCTTCGGGGCGTAGGCGCGCGCCAGGCCGACGGTCATGGCGTTGAGGGCGGCCTTGGCGCCGGCGTAGACGCAGCTCGGTCGGGCGTCGGCTGCGACCGCGGCGATGCTGCTCACGTTGATGATCGAGCCGCCGTCGCCGGCCGCCATCCGCTCGCCCGACGAGCGCCGACAGCCGGAACGGGCCCTTGAAGTTGACGCCGACAGCACCTTGTCGAACAGCTCCTCGCGTCACCTCGGCCAGCGACGGGTAGAGCGGCGACATGCCGGCGTTGTTGACCAGGACGTCGACCTTGCCGAAGCTCGCTCGTAGACGCGCGCTCGGCGAGCCGGTCGGCGTCGTCCCACCGGCCGACGTGGAAGCGCGACGCCGAGGGCGCGGCGGCCGAGCGCTCGCTGCGACCTCGTCGGCCAGCGCGCTCGCAGGCGTCGACCTTGCGGCTGGCGATGACGACGTCGGCGCCGTGCTCGGCGAAGGCGCAGCACCATCTCGCGGCCGAGGCCGCGGCTGCCGCCGGTGACGACGGCGACCTTGCCGGTCAGGTCGAAGCAGGTCCTGCCACCGCTCAGACGCTCGCGCGGCCGTCGAGCTCGAGCACGTCGGCGAGCTGCCGCCGGGCCTGCGTCGCGCCGGGTCGGGAGGTGCCCGCTCGGGAACAGCCCGTCGACGCGGCTGGTAGTCGCTTCAGCACCTGCCGGGCGAGGGTGACCTTGTGGACCTCGGTCGGGCCGTCGGCGATGCCCATGCACCTCGGCGCCGATCACCATGCCGACGAACGGCATCTCGTTGGAGACGCCGAGCGCGCCGTGCAGGTGCAGCGCCCGCTGGACGACGTCGTGGAACACCTTCGGCATCGCCACCTTCACGGCGGCGATGTCCTTGCGGACCTTCTTGTAGTCCTGGTGCTTGTCGATCAGCCAGGCGGTGCGCAGCACCAGCAGGCGGAACTGCTCGATCTCGATCCAGGAGTCGGCGATCTGCTCCTGCACGACGCTGCTGCGACGCCAGCGGGCCGTCGCGGGTCTGCCGCGACAGCGCCCGCTCGCACATCATGTCGAACGCCTTGCGGACCTGGCGCGATCGTGCGCATGGCGTGGTGGATGCGGCCGCCGCCGAGGCGGGTCTGGGCGATGACGAAGGCCTGGCCCTCGCCGCCGAGCAGGTGGTCGGCCGGGACGCGCACGTCGGTGTAGCGCACGTAGCCGTGGCGTGCCGTGGCCCTCCGGCTCGCCGCCGACGCCGACGTTGCGGATGATCTCGACGCCCGGGCGTGTCGGCCGGGACGATGAACATCGACATGCCCTGGTAGGCGCTGACGTCGGGGTCGGTGACCGCCATGACGATGAAGAAGCTGGCGTAGCGGGCGTTGCGACGAGAACCACTTCTCGCCGTTGATGACCCACTCGTCGCCGTCCTTGACCGGCCGCGGGTCGTGAACAGCGTCGGGTCGGCGCCGGCCTGCGGCTCGGTCATCGAGTAGCAGGACGAGATCTCGCCGTCGAGCAGCGGCTGGAGGTACTTGCGCCTTCTGCTCCGTCGGTGCCGTAGTGGGCGAGGATCTCGGCGTTGCCGGAGTCCGGCGCCTGGCAGCCGAACACCGACGGCGCCCAGCGCGAGCGGCCGAGGATCTCGTTGAGCAGGGCCAGCTTGACCTGGCCGTAGCCCTGGCCGCCGAGCTCGGGGCCGAGGTGGCAGGCCCACAGGCCCTGCGGTCCTGCACCTCGCTGCTGCAGCGGCCGCACGATGGCCGAGCGCCTGCTGGTCGGACTTGTCGTAGGGGTCGCCGAGCACGAGGTCGAGCGGCTCGACCTTCTCCGCGCAGGAAGCGCGTCGACCCAGTCGAGCTTCGCCTGGTAGTCCGGGTCGGTCTCGAAGTCCCATGCCATGCCTGCAACGTTGCACAGCGGGCACGCCACGGCCAGGACCCTCCGGCTACTGATCCTCCCGAGCGCTCGCTCCGGGCTCGCGCCACATCGGCCAGACCGGCGGACCGCCCGCCGGCAGCGGCATCGGCTGGTCACCCACGAAGCCGTGCCGGAGGTACAGCGCCCTGCTGCGCTCGCTGGAGGCCTCGAGGTAGGCAGGCACGCCGGTCGCGTCGCACTCCGCCGTCACCGCCCGCAGCAGCGCGCCACCGACACCGGTCCCCTGGCGGTCCGTCCGCGTGCCGAGGAAGCCGAGGTACCAGTGCGGCGCACGCGGGTGGTGGCGGTGCAGCAGCGCCTGCACCCGCAGGGCCAGCGGGACCTGCCGGCCGAAGACCCGCAGCCCGGCGGGCACCTGCCGCAGTGCGTCAGCGGTCGGCTGCTCCCAGTGCCCCGGCGGGTACCAGACGGCGGCGCCCGCACCGTCCTCCGTCGTCCACAGCGCGGCATGCGACTGGCTGCGCGGGACCTCGAGGGCGAAGAAGCGGCGCAGGCGCGCGTCCCGGGAGCGCACGCCCGGCGGCAGCAGGTGCAGGAACACCGGGTCGGTGCTGAACGCCTCGCCGAGGACGGCGGCCGTGCGACCGAGGTCGGCAGGGGTGGCTCGACGGGCGACGACGGGCGGGGTGCTGGTCATGCCCGCACCCTCCTCCGCCGGCGCGGCGCTGTCCCGTGCTCCACTGCGGTCGTGGCCGTCGTGATCCGCGTCGTCGCGCCGGACGAGCCGCCGGCGGAGGACCTGCTGCGGCGGCAGATGGACGACCTCGCCACCCGCTGGTACGCCCGGCCGGCCACCGCCGAGGAGGTGGACACCGGCCTGCGGGACCACCCGTCCAGCCGACCTCGTCCCGCCGTCCGGGTTGCTGCTGCTCGCCGAGCGCGACGGCGTCGCGGCGGGCTGCGCCGGCCTGCGGCTGCTCCCGGCCGGGGTCGGCGAGGTGTGCAAGGTGTTCGTGGCGCACGAGCAGCGGCGCCGCGGCGTGGCCCGCGCCCTGATGGCGCGGCTCGAGCAGGAGGCCCGACGGGCCGGCCTCACCTCCCTGCGCCTCGACACCCGCCGCGACCTCACCGAGGCGCGCCGGCTCTACGCCGACCTGGGCTGGCGCGACGTCGAGCCCTTCACCAGCGGCCCGTACGCCCACCACTGGCTCGGCAAGCAGCTGGGCTGACCGGCCGACCTCCCTCGCGAGCGGGTCCCGGCCTGTGTGAGCATGCGGCAGCTCGGGCCGAGACCCCGCCCCTGGTCGGCACACCGATGGACGGGGGCACCCGCATGGGCGCTGGTCGCAGGTTGCTCGGGATCGTGGCAGCGACGGCACTGCTGCTGGTGGGGACGGCGGGGGCCGCGGCAGCCCACGAGGAGCGGAAGTCGGTCTTCCCACCGGGTCAGGGCACTCCCCCGACCTACCGGACCTACGACGCGGCCACGCCCCACCTCGTCGTGTGCAAGCCCGACAGCGCCCAGCGCATCAACGCCATGACCGACGCGAAGGTCAAGGCGTTCAACCGGACGCTGCTGCCGCAGTGCGCCTACCGCCACATCCAGGCGGCGGTCGACGCGGTGAAGACGCGGGGCACCAACGTGTACGTGCTGCCCGGCACCTACCGCGAGGAGCCGTCCTGGGCGCCGCCCTGCACCAGGAGCTACGACGGCGGCATCGTGGAGTACCCGCTGATCGTCAGCTGCGGCGAGGTCATCAACCTGGTGACGGTCGCCGGCGACGACCCGGCCGACCCGGACATCGTGTGCGACAACCAGCTGTGCGACCTGCAGATCGAGGGCACCGGCGCCCGCATGGAGGACGTCGTCCTGCGGGGCGGCTTCGACCAGGACGGCGAATGGGTCAAGCACAACGGCATCAAGGCCGACCGGGCCGACGGCTTCTACCTGCGCAACATGACCTTCGAGCTGTTCCGCGAGAACGCCATCTACGTGCACGAGACCGACGGCTACGCCCTCGACCGCGTCAACGCCCGGCGCAACGACCTCTACGGGATCCTCACCTTCGCCGCCGACCACGGCGTCATCCGCGACTGCGAGGCGTCCTACAACGGCGACTCAGGGCGTCTACCCCGGCGGCCAGTCCGACGTGAACAAGGACAACCCCAACACCGGTCCGCTCGCGCGCTACGCGGTCGAGGTGACCGGCTGCGAGAGCCACCACAACGCCCTCGGCCTGTCGGGCACGGCCGGCAACTCGGTCTACTTCCACGGCAACGACTTCCACGACAACGGCGCCGGCTACGTCGCCGACTCCTTCGTCGGCAACCACCCGGGCATGCCGCAGGACCACGCCTGGCTGACCGGCAACCGCATCCACGGCAACAACAGCAACTACTACGAGCGCTACGTGCACGCGGGCAAGTGCGACGGCCGGCCCGCCGACCGCGGCTACGAGACCGGCACCGTCTGCCCAGCGTTCCCCGTCCCGGTCGGGACCGGCGTGCTCTTCGCCGGCGGCAACCGCAACTTCGTGACCCAGAACCTCATCTACGACAACTGGCGCGCCGGGGCGATGCTCTTCTGGGTGCCGGGCGCCATCCGCGGCGACTACCAGCCCGGCCAGCAGTACGACACGTCGAACGGCAACCACTACGTCAAGAACCGGATGGGCTTCCACCCGACCGGCGTGCGGCAGCCGAACGGCGTCGACTTCTCCTGGGACGAGCAGGGCATCGGCAACTGCTGGTCCGACAACGTGTCCTCGGTCGGCGAGGTCACCGACGACACCGACGCGCTCCCGCTCCCGGACTGCGCGTCCGGCGGGTCGGTGTCGCCGGTCGGCAACGTGACGAAGACAGCGCGGAACGCGCCGTGCGCCACGTACAACCGCGAGGACGAGCCGGACCCGGTCGGCTGCAACTGGTTCGACAGCCCGGTCCGGCCGGCGGGCCGGCAGGAGGCCGCCGGCGAGCCGCAGACCGACGCCCCGTCCCCCACCGCGACGAGGAGGACGTCGCCCTCCCCCGCGCGCAGCGCCGCACCGGTGCAGCCCGCAGCCGCGGAGCTGCCGGCGACCGGCCCGACCTGGTTCCCCGCGGCGGCCGGCCTGCTCCTCGGCGCCCTCGTCCTCGCCGTGCACCGACGCCGGCGCGCATGAGCCTGCTGCTGGAGCAGGCGCCGGCCGTCGCCGACCCGTCACGGCGACGCCGGTCGGTCCTGCCCGCCGTGGCCGTGCTGGCCGTCGTCGCAGGCCTGCTCGGCTCGCTGCTGCTCGTCGCGCCGCGTGCGTCCTCGCTGGCCCCGCTGCCGGTGCGGGCCTCCGGCGCGCCGTTCGTGACCATCCCGGAGTACGGCCTGGCCGGTGCGCACGTCCTCGGCTACGAGCACCACGCCGAGGTGCGACTGACGGTGCCCCTGCGCAACACCGGCCGCCTGCCGATGACGGTCACCGCCGTCCGGCTCGACGCCGGCGTCGCCCCGCTGCTCGTCGTGCAGGTGGCGTCCGGGCTCCCGCTGCGGCTGGGACCGGGCGAGCAGGGCGAGGTCGTCCTGGCCGGCGTGCTGACCAACTGCCGCTACTTCCACGAGCGGGAGATGCAGACCTTCACCGGCCTCGAGGTGGCCTACCGGACACTCGGGCGATCGGCGGTGCGGGTCGTCCCCTTCGACCGGCCGGTCCTGGTCAAGAGCCCGATGCTGCCGGGCTGCCCCGACCGCAAGCTCAACCGGCAGGCCGACAACCGCAGCGACCTGCTCTAGCCCCGTACGGTGCCCGCCATGCCCTCCGTCCTCGTCACCGGCGCCGCCCGCGGCATCGGCCGCGCCACCGTCCTGCACCTCGCCGCTGCAGGCTGGGAGGTGGTCGCCGGCGTGCGCCGGCAGCAGGACGCCGACGAGCTCGCCGGGCCGCGCGTCACTCCCGTCCTGCTCGACGTGTGCGACGCCGCCCAGGTGGCCGCCCTCGACGCGGCCCTGCCGCCCCGGCTGGACGCCGTCGTCAACAACGCGGGCATCGTGGTCTCCGGGCCGGTGGAGGGCGTGCCGCTGGACGCGCTGCGCCACCAGCTCGAGGTCAACGTCGTCGGTCAGGTCGCCGTGACGCAGGCGGTGCTGCCGCGGCTGCGCGCCTCGCGCGGCCGGGTGGTCTTCGTGTCCTCCGTCAGCGGGCGGGTCGCGACCCCGATGACCGGCCCCTACAACGCCTCCAAGTTCGCGCTCGAGGGCATCGCCGACGCCCTGCGCATGGAGGTGCGCCCGTGGGGCGTGCGCGTAGTGCTGGTCGAGCCGGCGCAGACCGACACCGACATGTGGCGCGGCGCCGAGGACATGCTGGACGCCTCGGTCGCGGCGCTGGCGACGGAGCACCGCAGCCTCTACGCCCGGCACATCGAGGGCTGGCGCCGGTCCATCCCGCAGGCTCAGGAAGATGGCGGTCCCCGCCGGCGCGGTGGCGCGCGAGATCGAGCGGGCGCTGACCGCTCCCCGTCCGCGCGCCCGCTACGTGGTCGGCACCGGCCCCAAGGTGCAGGCGTTCGCCGCCGCGGTGCTGCCGTCCGCGGTGCTCGACGCGGCGCTGCGCGCGGCCACCGGGGTGCCCCGCACGCTGTGACGCCGCCCGAGCGGACGCTCGGCCGACCCCCGGTGCGCAACCCGTTGGCGCTGCACCAAGATGGGCGCAAGCCCCCCTCGTCCCGTCCTGCGCCGGCACCCGCCGGCACAGCCCCGTACGTCACAAGGAGCTCACGTGCTCGACCTGACCAGCACCTCTTCCGTCGTCACCGGCGGTGCCTCCGGCCTCGGCGAGGCCTCGGCCCGCCGGCTCGCCGAGCGCGGCGCCCACGTGGTCATCGCCGACCTCAACGAGGAGAAGGGCGTCGCGCTGGCCGGCGAGCTCGGCGGCACCTTCGTCAAGACCGACGTGACCGACACCCAGGACATCATCGCCGCCGTCGACACCGCGGTCGGCGTCGCGCCCCTGCGCACCCTCGTCACCGCTGCCGGCATCGGCTTCGCCGCGCGCACCGTCGGCCGCGACGGGAGCTACGAGTCGGCCTTCAACCTCGACGCCTACAAGAAGGTGCTCGCGATCAACCTGGTCGGCACCTTCGACTCCATCCGCATCGCCGCCACCGCGATGGGCAAGCAGGACGCCGTGGACGACGACGGCGCGAAGGGCGCGATCGTCACCCTGTCCAGCGTCGCGTCGTTCGACGGCCAGATCGGCCAGGCCGCCTACTCGGCGTCCAAGGGCGGCGTCAACAGCATGACCCTGCCGATCGCCCGTGACCTCGCGGCCGTCGGCGTGCGCATCAACTGCGTCGTCCCGGGCCTGTTCGACACCCCGATCTACGGCACCGGCCCGGCGTCCGAGGCGTTCAAGGACAACCTCAAGCGCGACGTCGTCTTCCCGAAGCGCCTGGGCTACGCCGACGAGCTGGCCACCATGATCATGGAGCTGCTCACCAACTCGTACATGAACGGCGAGGTCGTCCGCGTCGACGGCGCGGCGCGCCTGCAGCCGAAGTAGTCGCTCACGGCGCTGCTGGCCCGCCCGAGGCCAGCAGCGCCTGCGCGGCGGTGTAGCTGAGCATGACCAGGCCCTCGTGCGCCGGCAGGTGCACGTCGCCGAACCGCTCCAGCGCCAGCAGCGCGTCGGAGGCGAGGAACAGCGCCCCGCCCGCGGCGGCCCGTCGGTCGCCGGTGTCGAGCGCGGTCAGCGCCATGCCGGTCAGGACCGCGCTGTAGACGAGCACCGGCAGCCGGTCCGGGCCGGTCCGGCGCCACAGGACGGCGTTGAGCCCGACCAGCGCCGCGGCGTACGGCGTCGCGAGCGCCGGGTGGCGTCGCAGCAGGCCGGTGGACGGGCGCCCGCGCAGGGCGGCTCCCCAGGCGACGTGACCCGCGAGGAACGACCCCAGCCCGAGCCGGAAGCCACCGGGCGCGAGCAGGGCGACGTCGCCGGCCCCGGACAGCGCCAGCGCCCGCCGTGTCGGCCGGTCGCGGTCGGCGAGCAGCAGCGGCATGAGCAGCGGCTTGGTGGCCCGCCGCGCAGCGTCGCGACCGGTCGCCGCCAGCGCGGCGTCGGCCAGCGCGAGCCCGACGTACGCCAGCCTGCTCGTGCGGCTCATGGCCGGACCGTACTGCTCAGCCGGTGTTGCGCATGCCCGCCGCGACCCCGTTGACGGTGAGCAGCAGCGCGCGGCCCAGCAGCGGGTCGTGACTCGCCGGCGCGGGACCGGGCGAGCAGCTCGACCTGCAGGTGGTGCAGGGGCTCCAGGTAGGTCTCGCGGGTGCTCAGCGTCCGGCGCAGCACCGGGTCGCCCTCGAGCAGCTCGCTCTCCCCCGTGACGCGCAGGACCTGCTCGACGGTGAGCGCGTGCTCCTCGCACACGACGTCGAACAGGTGCCGCAGGGAGTCGGGCACCAGCCGGTCGACGTAGAGCCCGGCGATCTGCAGGTCGGTCTTGGCCAGGGTCATGGACACGTTGTCGAGGAAGGCCCGGAAGAAGCTCCACTGCTCGCGCATCTCCCGCAGCTCCTCGAGCGAGTCCTGCGCGGCGAGCAGCCCGGAGCCGACGCCGAACCAGCCGGGCACGATCTGCCGCGACTGGGTCCAGCCGAACACCCACGGGATCGCGCGCAGCCCCTCGACCCCGGCGTCGCCGTCCGGCCGGCGGGAGGGGCGCGAGCCGATGTGCAGGTCGGCGAGCAGGTCGACCGGCGTCGAGGCCAGGAAGTAGGCCGGCAGGTCCGGGTGCTCGACCAGCGTCCGGTAGCGGGCCTGGGCGGCCTGCGACACGGTGTCCATCACGGCGTCCCAGCGGGCGCCCTGCTCGTCGCTGCGCCGCTCGGTCCGGTGCAGCACCGTCGCCTCGAGCGAGGCGGCGAGCAGCAGCTCGAGGTTCTCCCGCGCCAGCACCGGCAGGGCGTACTTGTCGCTGATGACCTCGCCCTGCTCGGTCAGCTTGATGTCGCCGTCGACCGCGCCGTTGGGCAGCGCCATGATCGCGTCGTACGTCGGGCCGCCGCCGCGCCCCACCGAGCCGCCCCGGCCGTGGAAGAACCGCAGCCGTACGCCGTGGGCGACCGCGACGTCGCGGGCGCGCCGCTGCGCCCGGTGGATCTGCCACTGCGAGGTGGCGATGCCGCCGGCCTTGTTGGAGTCGGAGTAGCCGAGCATCACCTCCTGCACGTCGCCCCGGAGCTCGACCAGACGGCGGTAGGACGGGTCGGACAGCAGGGTGTCGAGCACCGTGTCGGCCTGCTCCAGCTCCTCGACCGTCTCGAGGAGCGGGACGAAGCCGATGCGGGCCACTCCCCCGGGCAGGTCGACGAGCCCCGCCTCGCGGGCCAGCACCACCGCGGCGAGCACGTCGTCGGCGCCCTTGGTCATGGAGATGACGTAGCTCTCCACCGCCTGCGGGCCCAGCACGTCGAGGGCCACGGCGATCACGTCGAACAGCGCAGCCGTCCTGGCGCCCGCGGCGTCCAGCGGCAGCGGCCGGGCGGCCAGCGGCCGGCGGCTCGTCAGCTCCTTGGACAGCGCGGCCAGCCGGTGCTTGCGGCTGAGGTCGGCGTAGGCGAAGGACAGCTCCCAGGTGCGGTCCAGCAGCTGGCCGACGGCGTGGTGGTGCTTCTCGGCGTGCTCGCGCACGTCCATCGTCGCGAGCAGCGTGCCGGTGCAGGCGGCCGTGCGCACGAGCCGGTCCAGGGCGCCGTCGGCGACCAGCGGGCCCTGGTGCTCGCGCACCGAGTCCTGCAGCAGCAGCAGGTCGTCGAGCAGCTCGCCGCCGTCGCGGTAGTCCCGGCCCGAGGTGTGCCGGCCGCCCCCCTGGATGCGCTCCAGCGTGAGCGCCAGCCGGCGCCGCACGCAGGTCAGGTAGAGCCGGTAGGGCTCCTCGGCGTTCAGCCGGCGGTAGCGCGGCTCGACCTCGGGCAGCACCTCCAGCCAGCCGTTGAGGCGCGTCTTCAGCTGCGTCGAGCAGCCCGACACGCGCTCCGACACCGACAGGTCCCGGCGCAGCTCGTCGACGAGGTCCAGCAGCAGCCGGATGCCGTGGACGGCCTGCAGCTCGAGCACCTGCAGCGTGATGGCCGGCGTGACGTTGGGGTTGCCGTCGCGGTCACCGCCGATCCAGGTGCCGAAGGTCAGGGGCCGGGCCCGCGCGGGCAGCGGCACGTCGAGCCGGGCGAGCTCGTCGCGCAGGGTCTCGAGGACGTCGCCGACGGCCGTGCCGCCGAGGCCCTCGAGGTAGTAGACGCCGTTGCGGGCCTCGTCGAGCGGGTCGGGACGGTCCAGGCGCAGCTCGTCGGTCTGCCAGACCAGGTCGACCGCCTCGGCCAGCCGGCGGGTGCGACCGGGCGAGGCCGGCTCGTCGAGCAGGGCGGCGACCCGGCGCAGCTTGTCCAGGATGGACCGGCGGGCGACCTCGGTGGGGTGGGCGGTCAGCACCGGCCGGACCGCCAGCCGGGCGACCTCGTCGGCCAGCAGGCCGCGGTCGACGCCGGCCTGCTCCACCTTGCGCAGCAGGCGCTCCACCCAGCCGCCCGAGGCCTCGCGCTGCTGCAGCAGGTCGCGCCCGCGGTGCACCTGCTCGGTGACGTTGGCCAGGTGGAAGTAGGACGTGAACGCCCGGATCAGCCGGACCGTGGTGGCCAGGTCCAGCTGCTCGACCTCGGGGAGGTCGGTCAGCCCGCCGGCCTTGGACCGGGTGCGGACCAGCTCGACCAGGTCCAGCAGCTCCTGACCCTCGTTGCGCACCAGCGTCTCGCCGAGCAGCGTCGTGACGGCCCGGATGTCGGCCCGCAGCGCGTCGGACCCGGTCTGCCCCTGTGCTGCCTCGTCGCTCACGGCGCCATCCTGCCGCCTCCAGCGCGCGGGGGCTGCCGGTCAGTCGCGCGGGCCGCCGCAGCCCAGCGGCGAGGCGCGCCCGACCGGGTGACGCCCGGTCGGTCGGGCGGGCGGTGCGGCGGTCGTGGCCACCAGCACGCCGCGCAGCGCCGGGGCGGGAGCCGGCGTGGGCAAGGGGACGGGGAGCGGCTCGCGCTGCTGCGGCAGGCCGACGCCGCCGAGGACCCCCGCGCGGCGGACCCGCTGCCGGGCCAGCGCGGCGGCGCCGACCGTGACGACGACGGCGGCACCCGCGACGGCGTCGAGCAGGTAGTGGTTGGAGGTGGAGAGCACGACCAGCAGCGTCAGCACGGGGTAGGCGGCGCCGACCACCCGCACCCACGGGCGGCGCGCGCAGATCACGATCGCCAGGCCGCACCACAGCGCCCAGCCGACGTGCATCGAGGGCATCGCGGCGTACTCGTTGGTCAGGGCCCCGAGACCGCGCGGCGCGCTGGCGTCGGCGCCCCACCAGCCCCACTTGGAGTACATCGACAGGACGTCGGGGTAGCCGCCCGACGGCAGCAGGCGCGGCGGCGCGGTCGGCCAGCGCCAGTAGCCGAACAGGGCGACGAGCGTCGAGCCGGCCAGCACGGTGCGGGCCCGGCCGTAGCGCAGCGGGTGCGCGCGGTAGAGCCAGAGCAGGACGGCCGGCGTGACCGTGTAGTGCAGGGAGGCGTAGGCGTAGCCGGCCAGCAGCCCGGCGCCGGGCACGTGGAGCAGGCCGAGCACCATGCTGTGCTCGACGTCGATGCCGAGGTCGTGCTCGAGGTGCAGCAGGCCCAGACCGCGCGCGACGGCGTCCGCCGGGGTCGCGCTGACCAGCATCCGCGACAGCGTGTAGACGGCGTAGAGGCAGGCCAGCAGGGCCAGCTCACGGGCGAGCCGGGACCGCCCGCTGCGCTGCGGCTGCTGCGACCCCACCCCGGCCATGGGCGAAGGCTAGGCCAGGGAGGCGCTCCGCGCTCCGAATAGAGCCCACTCGGGTGACGGGCTTCAGCCGGACAGCCGGCTCCGCAGGCTCGGCCGGCGACGGATCTGCACCTGCGTCATGGCGTCGACCCGGTCGTTGACGGTGCGCAGCGCCTCCAGCAGCTCGCCCACCTGGCGCTCCAGCCCCTCGACCTTCTCCTGCAGCGCGGCCACCGGGCCAGGTCCTCGACCGGCGGCGGCGGCGGGTCGGCGCGGTCCAGCCGGGCCCTCAGGACGCGGCGGCACGACGGGCGCCGCGCTCGCGGTGCTCGCCTTGCCGGCGGTGCGGTCGCCCTTGGCGGCGGCGCGCCGGGACGCCGCGCCGGAGCGCCCGGCCGTCTCGGCGAGGTAGGCAGCGACGACGTCGGAGCGGATCCGGCCGCGGTCGCCGACCGGCAGGCCCTTGGACTGCGCCCAGGCCCGGACGTCGCTGGAGGCAGGGGGCGTCGGCGGCATGCAGGTTGTCTACTACAGCGGGCTGATCACTGGCCGCCGGCGACACCAGCGGGTCCCCCACCTTGACCTTGCCGGCCACCGTGCCCGGCGCGGTCTCCAGCACGGTGTCGAAGGGCTGGCCCGGGCCGTAGGTCGGGCAGTCCTCGGCGCTTGGCGAACGGGCAGGGCGCCATCAGCGTGACGCCGACGACCTTGCCCTCGCGCGCGAAGACCGCCGTGAGCTGCACCGGGACGCGGTACATGTAGAACTTCGCGTCGACCGGGGCGTCGTAGCGGAAGACCATGCCGGTCCCGAGCGGGACCGCCTTGCGGGCCATCAGCCCGAGCGCCCGCTCCTCGTCGCTGTCGGCCACCTCGGCCTTGACCGTGCCGGCGCTGCCGACGGTGACGTCCACGACCGGCAGCGGGCCGTTGCTCGTCGCGGCGTCGGGGGTGGCGTCGCTGTCCGGGTCGCCGCCGTCGGTGCAGGCGGCGGCCAGGAGCAGCAGGGGCAGTGCCACGAGCAGTCGTCTCATGTCGGACAGCCTCTCATCGTCAGGCCGCTACCGGCCGCGTACGGGCGGCGGCGGGTCCGCGGCCGGCGCCGGCTCGCCGGGGCAGGGGGCCAGCAGGCGGACCAGGGCGTCGCGCTCGGCCCGGGTGACGCCGAGGGCGTACCGCGCCTTGACGGCGACCTGGCGGGCGGCGAACGCGCAGCGGGCCGCCTTCGCCGGGCGGCACCCAGGTGGCGGCGTCGCCGCCGCCCTTCGCCCGGTTGACCGGCGTGGCGACCGCCTGCAGCTCCAGCGGGTCGTTCGCGAAGGCCAGCCTCCGCTCGGCCGTCCAGCCGGCCGCGCCCTTCTGCCACGCGTCGGCGAGCGCGACCACGTGGTCGATCTCGACGGCTCCCCCGCCGCGCACGTGGGGCACCTGCGCCCCGGTGTAGGGGTCGGTCAGCCGGCCGGAGAGCACCACGCACCCGCGGGTGCCGGGCTTGAGGACCACGTCGGACAGGTCGCGGCGCAGGACGTCGTTGCGGGTGTCGCAGCCGTTGCGGTCGGCGTCGGCCCAGGCCGGCCCGAAGGCCTCGCGGTCGTAGCCGGTGAGGGGGCCGCGGCCCTGGACGCGGAGGCCGTCGAGCAGGGCCCGCGCCGAGGAGGCAGGCGCGACGGAGGGCGCCGGCTCCGGCTCGACGGTCGCGGTGCAGCCGGCGAGCAGGGGCAGCACGGCCAGCAGCAGCCGCGCGTACGGCCGGCTCAGGGCGTGCGGGAGCGCAGCTCGCGGGTGACGCCGCGCTCGGCCACGAAGGACAGCAGCGGCACGACGCCGGCGAGGGCCAGCAGCAGCATGCGCCGGACCGGCCAGCCGACCCGCCGGCCGAGGTCGACCATGGCCACCAGGTAGACGATGAAGAACAGCCCGTGGACCGGCGACACGGTGCGCGACAGCCGGGGCTGGTCGAAGCCGTAGCGCAGGACGACGCCGAGCGTGAGCAGCAGCAGCAGGGTGCCGACGATCCAGGCGAGGACGCGGTAGCGCTGCAGGGCCCCCGTCACGAGCGGGGGTCCGCGTTGAGCCGGGCGAGGTAGGCGTTGTAGGCCGCCAGCTCGTCGTCCGGCTCCTCGTCGACCGCCACCTGCTGGACGGGAGGGGCGACCGGCTCCGGGGCCTCCTCCGGCTCCGGCTGCGGGTCGAGGGTGTCGCGGATGGTCTTGACCCACATGAACACCGCGAAGCCGGCGAAGACGCACCACTCGACGGCGTAGGCGTAGTTCTGGAAGCGCTCCTGCTCCACCGCGCGGTGCCACTGCCACCGGCCGGTGAGCAGGCACCCGGCGACCGCCGCCAGCGCGAGCAGGTGCAGGGCCACCCAGCCGGGTGTCAGCAGCCTGCGCATGGCTCCAGGCTACCCGCGATCACCGGACCGGTCCTGCCGTGTGGCGTCGTCCCATCGGGGCAGGAGGTCCGCGTGCTTGCGAAGACCTGGCCGGACGGCCTCTGGCTGGTGCGCCACGGGGAGAGCTCGGGCAACGTCGCCCGCGACAAGGCGGAGGCCGAGGAGCTCGACCGGATCGACATCGCCGAGCGCGACATGGACGTGCCGCTGTCCGCCCTCGGCGAGCGGCAGGCCGCCGCCCTGGGCACCTGGCTGGCGGAGCAGGACGACCGGCCGACCGTCGTGTGGGCCTCGCCCTACGTCCGGGCGCAGGAGACCGCGCGCATCGCCCTCGACACCGCGGGGCTGGACCTGCCGCTGCGCGTCGACGAGCGGCTGCGGGAGCGGGAGTTCGGCGTCCTCGACGGCCTGACCCGCAAGGGCATCACGTCGCAGTTCCCGGAGGAGTCGGAGCGCCGGACCCGGCTCGGCAAGTTCTACCACCGGCCTCCCGGCGGGGAGTCCTGGTCCGACGTCGCCCTGCGGCTGCGCGCCGTCATGGACGAGGTGCGCGTGCACTGCCAGGGCGAGCGCGTGCTGCTCGTGGCGCACCAGGTCGTCGTGCTGCTCGGCCGCTACGTGGTCGAGGACCTGCGCGAGGCCGACATCCTGGGGATCGACCGCGAGGCCGAGGTCGCCAACTGCTCGGTGACGTCGTACGCCTTCCCCGACGGGCAGCCGGCCCTGACCCGCTACAACGAGACCGCCCCCCTCGAGGAGCAGGACGAGACCGTGACCGCCGAGCCGGACGTGCAGCGTGCCCCCCGCTGACCCCAGGATCGTCACCCCGTCCCTGCTGCGCGGGTGGGCGCTGCCCGAGCCCGACGACCACGGCGACAAGCACGCCCGGGGCACCGTCGTGGTGGTCGGCGGCTCGGACGCCACGCCCGGCGCGGTGCTGCTCGCCGGCGTGGCCGCGCTGCGCGCCGGCGGCGGGCGGCTCCAGGTGATGACGGTGCGGGCCACCCAGGCCGCTCTCGGCGTGGCCCTGCCCGAGGCGATGGTCGTGGGCCTGCCGGCCGGCGACGACGGCTCGGTCTCCCCCGACGCCGCCGACGAGGTCGTGCAGGCCATCGGCCGGGCGTCCGCGCTGGTGCTCGGCCCCGGCCTGCTCGGGACCGACGAGACCCGGGCGCTGCTGGACCGCGTGCTGCCCCACGTCGAGGACTGCGCCGTGGTGCTGGACGCGGTGGCCCTCACCGCGCTGGCCGGGGACCCGTCGCTCACGCACCGGCTCGGCGGCCGGGTCGTGCTCACGCCCAACTCCGGCGAGATGGCGGCGCTCAGCGGCGACGACGGCGAGCTGTCGGCCGGCGAGCTGGCGCAGAAGTACCGCGCCGTCGTCGCGGCCCGCGGCGTGGTCGCGACGCCCGAGGGCGAGCAGTGGACCGACGAGGCGGGCGGCATCGGGCTCGGCACCTCGGGCTCGGGCGACGTCCTCGCCGGCGTCGTCGGCGGGCTGCTGGCCCGCAGCTGCTCGCCGGCGCAGGCTGCGGTCTGGGCGCAGTACGTCCACGCCGCCGCGGGCGACCGTCTGGCCGCCCGGGTCGGCCGCACCGGCTTCCTGGCGCGCGAGCTCCTGGACGAGCTCGTCCCGGTCCTCTCGAGCCTGCGGAGCTAGAGCCAGCGCTAGAGCTGGACCGGCAGGTCCACGACGACGACGGTGACGTTGTCCCTGCCGCCGGCCCGCACCGCCGCCTCGACGAGCGCGTCGGCCGCCTCCTGCGCCTCGCCGGTCGCCAGCAGGGTGGCGATGTCGGCGTCGGGGACCTCGCTGGTCAGGCCGTCGGTGCACAGCAGCAGCCGCCCGACCGCCTGCACCCGGACCTCGTCGCTGCCCGGCAGCTCACGCCGGCCGAGGCCGAGCGCGCGGGTCAGGCGGTACTGCCCCGGGTGGGTACGGGCCTGGTCGGCCGTGATGTGCCCGGCGGCCAGCAGCTGCTCGGCCTGGTTGTGGTCGCGGGTCAGGGCCAGCAGCTCGCGCCCGTCGAGCAGGTAGGCCCGGCTGTCGCCGGCCCAGCGGACCTCGAGCGCACCGTCGCGCTGCACCGCGTGCACGAGCGTGGTGCCCATGTCGGCCAGCCCGTCGCTGCTCGCGGCGACGACCGCCTCGTGGGCCCGGTCGACGGCCTCCTCCGGGGCGGCGGTCAGCGCGACCTCCGCGGCGATGCCGGCGGCGACCTCACCACCGCTGTGCCCACCCATGCCGTCGGCGACCACCCAGGTGGTGTCCCCGAGGGCGTACGCGTCCTCGTTGCCGTCCCGGACCAGTCCGGTGTGCGTGGCGGCTGCAGCTCCCATGGCGTACGTCCTGCCCACTCGCGACTGCCCCGCACGGCTGCGGAGCAGGAAGATCCCGGGCAGCACGAAGGCCCCCACCCGTACGGGTGGGGGCCTTCGCGGAAGCGGTGGGACCTAGACCGCGCGGACCTGCTCGGCCTGCGGGCCCTTCTGGCCCTGCGTGACCTCGAACTCGACCCGCTGGTTCTCGTCGAGCGACTTGTAGCCGTCGCCGGAGATGGCGGAGAAGTGGACGAACACGTCCGGGCCGCCACCATCCTGAGCGATGAAGCCGAAGCCCTTCTCAGCGTTGAACCACTTCACGGTGCCCTGAGCCATGTGAACATCCTCTTGGAAGACTAGGGGCCACGGTCGTGGCCCCTGGCTGCGCCGACGTCTCCGGCTCGGGGCACAGGCACGGAACACTCCCGCGACCACACCGCGGGCGTTCTGAGAACGTGCGTGATGCAACAACCGTGGCCGATCCTACACGGTCGCGACGCCGGCGCCAGCCCCGTGAGGTGGGCCACACGGCGCGGTGCGCGGGCAGGGTTGCAGACCGGGCAGCCGTGGGCAGGTCCACGACCAGTCAGAGCCTCGTACGGACGACGGAGGAAACGATGAGCGAGACCAGCAGCACCCCCGCCACCAGCGCCGGCACCACCAAGCCCGCGGGCGAGGGCGTCGACGACAAGGAGATGGCGTCCGAGGTCGCGGACTCGACCACCAGCGACCTCAAGGTCGAGGGCGCCTTCGAGCGCGAGAGCGACGGCGCGGCCAACGACGTCGAGGCCGCCAAGGAGACCGGGGACGACCTGAAGTAGGCTCCTCCGGACGGCCGGTGCCGGCGTGCGCTCAGCGCACGCCGGCACTGCTCTGCCTAGAGGCCGAGGCGCTTGGCGATGATCTCGTTCATGATCTCGTCGGTCCCGCCGCCGATCCGCAGGATGCGGCTGTCGCGGTAGTGCCGCTCCACCTCGGTCTCGCGCATGTAGCCCATGCCGCCGAAGAGCTGGACCGCCTCGTCGACCACGTGGTCGCAAGCCGCGCAGGCGGTGTTCTTGGCCATCGAGACCTCGAGCACGGCGTCGCCGGACGCGAGCCACTGCTCCATCGCCGCGCGCGTGCAGGTCTTCGCCTCCCAGGTGCGGCGGGCCATGTCGGCCAGCTTGTGGCGCACCACCTGGCGGCTGGACAGCGGCCGGCCGAAGGTCTCGCGGTCCTTGACCCACTGCAGCGTCAGGTCCAGGCAGCGCTGCGCGGTGGCGTACGCCTGGACCGCCATGCTGATCCGCTCGCTCTGGAACTGCTGCATGATCTGGACGAAGCCGCCGCCCTCCTGCCCGACGAGGTTGCCGAGCGGCACCCGCACGTCGTCGAAGGCGAGCTCGGCGGTGTCGGAGCAGCGCCAGCCCATCTTGTCCAGGCGGCGGCTGACCGAGAAGCCGGGCGTGCCCTTGTCGACGACGACCAGCGAGACGCCGCCGTGGCCCGGCCCGCCGGTGCGCACCGCGGTCGTGACGAAGTCGGCCCGCACGCCGGACGTGATGTACGTCTTCGCGCCGTTGATGACCCAGCTGTCGCCGTCGCGGACGGCCCGCGTGCGCAGGCCCGCGACGTCCGACCCGCCGCCCGGCTCGGTGACCGCGAGCGCGCCGATCAGGTCGCCGGCCAGCGTCGGCCGCACGTAGCGGTCGACCAGCTCGGGCGAGCCGTTCTTCGCGATGTGCGGCGTCGAGATGCCGTGCGTCATCAGGCTGGCGATCAGGCCGCCCGAGCCGCCGCCGAGCAGCAGCTCCTCGGTGACGATGGCGCTGTCGATGCTGTCCCCGCCGCTGCCGCCGACCTCCTCGGCGAAGCCGAGCCCGAGCAGGCCCGCGTCGGCGAAGGTCTTGTGCAGCGACCGCGGGAGCTCGCCGTCGCGCTCCCACTCCTCGATGTGCGGCGCGACCTCCTTGGCGACGACGTCGCGGGCGAGCGCGCGCAGCGCCACCCGCTCCGGCGTGGTCCAGAGGTCGCTCACGCGCCCGCCCCCGTCGGCTGCCGCCCGGGACCCGGCGACCCGGCGAAGGCCTGCGCGATGTCGAGCCAGTGGTCGGCCCCCGCACCGGTGGCCGTCAGCGCCAGGTCGGACCGGTGCCGCCGCTGCGTCACCAGCAGGGCGAAGTCCAGCGCCGGACCGGTCACCGTGTCCGGCCCGGTCCCCCAGGTCCACAGCTCGCCGTCGGGCGCGACCAGCTCGACGCGCACGTCGACCTCAGGCGGCTGCTCCTTGCGGATGACGTGGCTGAAGCCGCGGGTGCGCACCCCCAGGTGGCAGATGTGGCGCAGCCGCGCGGTCGGCGTGCGGGTGACGCCGAGCCCGTCGGCGATGTCCTGCCCGTGCGCCCAGTACTCCATCAGCCGGGCGGTCGCGAACGACGCGGGGCTCATGGGCGGGCCGTACCAGGGGACCTTCGTGCCGGCCGGGACGGAGGCGAAGGCGTCGCACATGGCGGTGAAGTCGTCCTCCCACGCGCTGCAGCAGGCCGTCGCGGCCGAGCGCCTTGCCCTCGTCGATCTGCCGCTGCAGGAAGTCCTCACCGCCCTCGGCGAGGATCGCCTTGACGCCCTCCTGGAAGGCGGCCGGGTCGGTCACCGCCTGCAGCGCCGAGACGTCGGTGCCGCGCAGGTGGGCGACGGACGCGCCGACGTCCCACCCCTCCGCCGGCGTCGGCGTGCTCAGGTCCGCTCCCTGGACGATGCCGGCGAGGTCCTCGTGCTCCGCCCGCAGGTCGACCAGCAACTGCCCCATGTCCGGCGCTGCGCTCATGTGAACGGACGCTAACAGCCGCGATAGCCTGGCCGCCATGCCTTCCCTCCCGGCGCCCGCCCCGCCGCGCCGCCGCCTGCTGCTCGAGGCCGCGACCGACCTGTTCGCGGCGCGCGGCTACCACGCGGTCGGCATCGACGACATCGGCGCGGCAGCCGGCATCACCGGTCCCGGCGTCTACCGGCACTTCGCGTCCAAGCAGGCGCTGCTCGAGTCGCTGTGCGACCGGGCGATGAGCCGCATGCTCGAGGGGGCCCAGCACATCCCGGCCGAGCAGCCGGACCCGTACGCCGCACTGCAGTCGCTCGTCGACCTGCACATCGCCTTCTCCGTCGGCGAGCGCGCGCTGCTCGGCGTCTGGTCCCGCGAGCAGCGCGCGCTGTCCGACGACGTGCGCCGGTCGCTGCGCGCACGCCAGCGGGCGTACGAGCAGGTCTGGCGGTCGGTCGTCACGCAGCTGCGCGAGGACCTCGACGACGAGGAGGTGGCGGTCGTCGTCAGCTCGACGCTCGCCCTGCTCAACAGCACGCCGCTGGTGGACACGCACCTGTCCGAGGAGCGGCTCGGGCGACTGCTGCGCCGCACCGCGCTGTCCGCGCTGATGTCCCGCCGGACCCCGCCCCGCCGCTAGGTCGCTACGGGCGGGGCGCCGGCTCCCGACGTCGTGCCGACCGCGAAGTGCTCGAGCCGGACGACGACGAACAGCCCGGTGGCGCGGAAGGCCTCGACGCCGTCCGGACCGGTGCCCGTGCAGGAGACGAACAGCTTGCGGCCGTCGCGCCGGTCGAGCTGCGCGCGGACCGTGTAGGGCACGCCGAGCAGCACCGGCTTGAGGTAGTCGACCTCGAGCCGGCGGGTCACCCCCGGGACGCGGGTGACGTAGAGCAGGTAGCCGAGGACGTCGTCGACGACCGTGGCCACCGCCCCGCCGTGCGCGATGCCCGGGGCACCGCTCTGCTCCGGCGTGAACACGTGGTCGGCGACGACCGCCTCGTCGCCGTCCCGGCGCACCTGCAGGTGGTAGCCGTGCGGGGCGTCGGGACCGCAGCCGAGGCAGGTCGGGTAGTGCGGCGGGAGGACGTCGGCGTGGACGCCTCCATGGCGGTGCGGAGGTGCGCGCGGATGTCCTCAGACACCGAGCGTCCGGCCGATGATCTCCTTCATGACCTCGGTCGTCCCGCCGTAGATGGTCTGGATGCGCGCGTCCTGGTAGGCCTTCGCGACGCGGTACTCCGTCATGTAGCCGTAGCCGCCGTGCAGCTGCACGCAGCGGTCGACGACGTTCTTCTGCATCTCGGTGGTGAACCACTTGGCCATGGCGGCGTCGGTCGCGGTGTAGCGGCCCTCGTTGTGCTCGCGCACGGCCTTCTCGATGTAGGTCTCGGCGAACTCGAGCTCGGTGGCCATCTCGGCCAGCACGAAGCGGTTGTGCTGGAAGGACCCGATCGGCTTGCCGAACGCCGTGCGCGTCTTGCAGTACTCCACCGTCACGTCGAAGATGAAGCGCGCCGCGGCGGTCGCGTTGACGGCGATCGACAGGCGCTCCTGGGGCAGCTTCTCCATCAGGTGGATGAAGCCCTTGCCCTCCTCGCCGACCACGTTGGTGGCCGGGCACGCGGACGTCGTCGAAGAACAGCTCGGCGGTGTCCTGCGCCTTGAGGCCGACCTTCTCCAGGTTGCGGCCGCGCTCGAAGCCCTTCATGCCCCGCTCGATCATCAGCAGCGAGAAGCCCGCGGGCGCCGGCCTCGGGGTCGGTGCGGGCGACGACGAGCACCAGGTCGGAGTTGATGCCGTTGGTGATGAACGTCTTGGAGCCGTTGACGATGAAGTCGTTGCCGTCCTTGACGGCGGTGGTCCGCAGGCCCTGCAGGTCCGAGCCGGCACCCGGCTCGCTCATGGCGATCGCGGTGATGAGCTCGCCGCTGGTGAAGCCCGGCAGCCAGCGCGCCTTCTGCTCGTCGGTCGTCAGCTCGTTCATGTACGGCGCCATGACGTCGTTGTGCAGCGTCAGGCCGAAGCCGGTCGCGCCGGCGCGGATGAGCTCCTCGTTGAGGACGCAGTTGTAGCGGAAGTCCTTGACGCCGCCGCCGCCGAACTCGGTCGGGCTGTCCATGCCGAGCAGGCCCTGCTTGCCGGCCTCGAGCCACACGCCGCGGTCGACGATGCCGTCCTTCTCCCACTGGTCGTGGAAGGGCACGACGTGCTTGTCGAGGAACGACCGCACCGACCCGCGGAAGGCCTCGTGCTCGGCGTCGTACAGCGTGGTCTTCAACGGTCCTCCAGCGTGCGCGGCAGTGGTTGCCCCGATGCTAACGCCCGTTCACGTGACCTGCGCTACCTTCCGCCGGTGCCGGTCCTGAGCAGCCGCGAGCGCGGCACCACCGAGAACCGCGAGGCGATGCTGGCGCAGCTCGCCCTGGTCGAGCAGCAGCTCGACGCGGCCCGCGCCGGCGGCGGCGACAAGTACGTCGAGCGCCACCACAAGCGGGGCAAGCTCCTGCCGCGCGAGCGGATCGAGCTGCTGCTCGACCGGGACAGCCCGTTCCTCGAGCTGATGCCGGTCGCCGCCTACGGCTCGACGTTCCCGGTCGGCGCGAGCCTGGTGACCGGGATCGGCGTGGTCGAGGGCGTCGAGTGCCTGCTCATCGCCAACGACCCGACCGTGCGGGGCGGGGCCACGAACCCCTACACGAGCCGCAAGATCGGCCGCGCGATGGACATCGCCCGGGAGAACCGGCTGCCGCTCATCAACCTGGTGGAGTCCGGCGGCGCCGACCTGCCGACGCAGGCGGAGATCTTCATCCCCGGCGGCGTGATGTTCCGCAACCTGACGCGGCTGTCGCAGGCCGGCATCCCGACCATCGCCCTGGTGTTCGGCAACTCCACCGCCGGCGGGGCGTACGTCCCCGGCATGAGCGACTACATCGTCATGGTCGAGGGGCGCGCCAAGGTGTTCCTCGGCGGGCCGCCGCTGGTGAAGATGGCGACCGGCGAGGAGAGCGACGACGAGTCGCTCGGCGGGGCGCAGATGCACGCCGAGGACCTCCGGTCTCGCCGACCACCTCGCGGTCGACGAGCACGACGCGATCCGCCTCGGCCGCCAGGTCGTGCGCCGGCTCAACTGGCGCAAGCACGGCCCGGGCCCGACGCAGCCGGCCGACCCGCCGGTGCACGACGCGGAGGAGCTGCTCGGCATCGCCAGCGCCGACCTGCGCGTGCCGTTCGACCCGCGCGAGGTCCTCGCCCGGGTCGTCGACGGGTCGCGGTTCGACGAGTTCAAGCCGCTGTACGGCGCGCTCGCTCGTGACCGGCTGGGCGAGCATCCACGGCTACCCGGTCGGCGTGCTGGCCAACGCCCGCGGCGTGCTGTTCAGCGAGGAGGCGGAGAAGGCGGCGCAGTTCATCCAGCTGGCCAACCAGGTCGACACGCCGCTGCTGTTCCTGCAGAACACCACCGGCTACATGGTCGGCAAGGACTACGAGCAGGCCGGCATCATCAAGGACGGCGCGAAGATGATCAACGCCGTGAGCAACAGCAAGGTCCCGCACCTGACGCTGGTCCTGGGCGCGTCCTACGGCGCCGGCAACTACGGGATGTGCGGCCGGGCGTACGGGCCGCGCTTCCTGTTCGCCTGGCCGGGCTCGAAGTCCGCGGTCATGGGGCCGGCGCAGCTGGCCGGCGTGCTGTCGATCGTCGCGAAGCAGTCGGCGGAGTCGCGCGGGCTCCCGTTCGACGAGGAGCAGGACGCGCAGATGCGCGCGCTCGTCGAGGCGCAGATCGAGTCGGAGTCGCTGGCGCTCGCCAACTCCGGCCGGGTCTACGACGACGGGATCATCGACCCGCGCGACACCCGTACGGTCCTCGGGCTCTGCCTGTCCGTCGTGCACAACGGTCCGGTCGAGGGGGTGAAGGGGGGCTACGGGGTCTTCCGCATGTGAGGTCGCTCCTGGTCGCCAACCGCGGCGAGATCGCCCGGCGCGTCTTCCGCACCGCCCGCGATCTCGGGGTCGCCACGGTCGCCGTCTTCTCCGACGCCGACGCCGGGGCGCCCTTCGTCGCCGAGGCCGACGCCGCCGTGCGCCTGCCGGGCAGCGCCCCCTCGGAGACCTACCTGCGCGGCGACCTCGTCGTCGCCGCCGCGCTGGCAGCCGGCGCGGACGCCGTGCACCCCGGCTACGGCTTCCTGTCCGAGGACGCCGACTTCGCGCAGGCCGTCCTCGACGCCGGCCTGACCTGGGTCGGCCCGCCGCCCGCGGCCATCCGCGCGATGGGCAGCAAGATCGAGGCCAAGGCGCTCATGGCGGCGGCCGGCGTGCCGGTCCTGCCGGGCGGCGAGGTGTCGGCCGACACCGACCTGACCGCCCTCGCCGACGGCATCGGCTACCCGGTCCTCGTCAAGGCCAGCGCCGGCGGCGGCGGTCGCGGCATGCGGGTCGTCGGCACGGCGGCCGAGCTCGCCGACGCGGTGAGCAGCGCCCAGCGCGAGGCGGAGTCGGCGTTCGGCAGCGGCCGGGTCTTCCTCGAGCGCTACGTGCAGCGGCCGCGGCACGTCGAGGTGCAGGTCGTCGCCGACGGCGCACGGGCAGGTCGTCGCCCTCGGGGAGCGCGACTGCTCGCTGCAGCGGCGGCACCAGAAGGTCGTCGAGGAGGCGCCGTCGCCGGCCGTCACCCCGGACGTGCGCGCCCGGATGCTCGCCGCCGCGGTCACGGCCGCGCAGGCGGTCGACTACCGCGGTGTCGGCACGGTCGAGTTCGTCCTGTCCGGCGAGGAGTTCTGGTTCCTCGAGATGAACACCCGGCTCCAGGTCGAGCACCCGGTCACCGAGCTGGTCACCGGTCTGGACCTCGTACGCCTGCAGCTGCTCGTCGCTGACGGCGGCGCGCTGCCGGCGGCCCTCGCCGACGTGCCGGTGGTCGGGCACGCCGTCGAGGCGCGGCTCTACGCCGAGGACGCCGGCGCGGGCTTCCTGCCGTCGACCGGCACGCTCACCCGCTTCGCGGTCCCGGGCGACGTGCGCGTCGACAGCGGCGTCGAGACCGGCTCGGTCGTCGGCGTCCACTACGACGCCATGCTCGCCAAGGTCGTGGCGCACGGAGCCACCCGGGAGGAGGCGACCGCGAAGCTCGCCGCCGCGCTGGCGGGCGCGCAGGTGCACGGCGTCACCACCAACCGCGACCTGCTCGTGCGGGTGCTGCGGTCCGACGCCTGGCGCGACGGGGAGGTCGACACCGGCCACCTCGAGCGCTCCGACCTCGCCGCCCTGGCCGGCCCGCTGCTGACCGCTCAGGGCCGCCGGCTGCACGCCGTCGCCGCCGCGCTGGCCGCCGCCGCAGGTCGCCGCGCCGCCGCGACCGTCCTGGCCGGCCTGCCCGAGCGGCTGGCGCAACCTGGCCAGCCAGCCGCAGCGGGCGTCGTACGACGGGCAGGTCGTCACCTACGCGCACCGCCGCGACGGGCTGGACCTGTCGGTCGACGGCGAGCGCCCTGACCGGGGTCAGGCTGTGGTCGGCGGACGCGTCGCTGGTCGACCTGGAGGTCGACGGGGTCCGCCGTCGCTACGCCGTGCGCCGTCGAGGGCGGGACCACCTGGGTCGACTCCCCGCTGGGCAGCAGCGCCCTGGTCGAGGACGACCCGCTCCCCCTGCCCGGCTCCGCGCTGGCGCCCGGCTCGCTGACCGCGCCCATGCCCGGCACGGTCCTGCGGGTCGCGGTGGAGGTCGGCGCGCAGGTCGCCGAGGGCGACGTGCTGCTCGTGCTCGAGGCCATGAAGATGGAGCACGCCGTGCGGGCGCCGGCCGCCGGCACCGTGACGGTCCTCGCGGTGCAGGTGGGCGGCCAGGTCGACGCCGGCACCGTCCTGGCGGTGGTGGAGGGCTCAGGTCGGGGACTGCCTGACGCGCCGGTAGCGTGGGCGGCGATGAGCAGCGGACGGAGCAGGACGTGAGCGGCTGGCGACGGTGCGACCGGTGCCGGAGGGTCCTGGCGGGCGACGAGTTCGACGGCGAAGCACCACCTGCCGCGACTGCCTGGCCGGGCCTCCCCCGCCCGCGCCGAAGAAGGCCAAGGCCGGCCCGGTCACCCGCAAGGTCGGCTCCCGCCCGCGCCGCCGCGACGCCCGTCGAGGCCGGCCCGCGCCGGCCCCTGCTCGGCGTCGCCGGCAGCGGCGACCTCGAGGTGCGCGAGCGCCGGGCCCGCCGCTCCGCGCAGGAGGCGCTGGCCGAGCTGCACCCGGAGGAGTTCGACCAGCTGCTGCAGGCGGCCCGCAGCAGGCGAGGGCCTGCGGACCTGACCGTCAGTCGCTGTTGGCGGACGGGCTCGGCCGGCTGTTGATGGTCTCGGTGTGGTCCTCGACGACCAGCGCCGCCGCCGCGAGGCCGGCCGCGTAGGCCCGCCCGTGGTGGCCGCAGAACAGCAGGTCGCCACCGGGCAGCACGGCCCGGACGAAGGCCTGGGCACCGCAGCGGTCGCAGCGGTCGTCGTGCGTGAGGATGCGCGTCAGAGCAGGAGCAGGTGCGGTCATGGCGGCCGTCCTCGGGTGCAGTCCTGGGGAGCTGGTGTCCGGCACTCCCTCATCGGCAGCCCGCGTCAGACCCGTAGGGGTTACTGGTAATGTTCCTCGCCGTACCACCCAGCGCCGCTAGCTCAACTGGCAGAGCAGCGGACTCTTAATCCGCGGGTTCGGGGTTCGAGTCCCTG
>CAWAGF010000005.1:0-537787 GCA_963781675.1 uncultured Actinomycetota bacterium
ACGGTGCCGACGCTAGCGGAGGACCAGGGTCAGCAGCGGGCCACGTCCATGCGCTGCGACGCCACCGGGCTCGGCGGACGCGACGGCCGCCCGAAGCCCGCGCCGCTCAACGCCTCGGCCGCCAGCCAGACGAGGCAGGCCGCGTGCAGTGCTGCCGCCGCGACCGAGACGGCGCTGCCCTCCAGCAGCCCGCCGAACGTGAAGGGGTACACGTACTGGGTCGTCATCAGGAAGGCTGCGGCTGCCGCCGCGAGGCGGTGCGGACGTGCTGAGGAGTCGACGACCAGGACGACAGCGGCGAGGATCCACACCGCGTACTGGGCCGACAGCACCTTTCCGCTCAGGGCGACCACCATCGTCACGCACACGACCAGCCCGGCGAGGTCGTGCTCCGCGCGCCACGAGCCGCGCAGCACCAGCTGAGCGCAGCGCGCGAGACCGACGAGGGTCAGAAGGGCGAGCGCAAGGAGCAGCCCGCTCACGTCCGCGGCCGGGAACTCAAGCGAACCGTGCTGGAGCACCACCTCCAGGTCGGCTCCGAACAGGCGCGCGGCGTGGAGCGGGGCGGCTGCGAGCGTCTCGACCTGCAGACCGCGCTCAGCGTGGTAGTCGAGCATGGCCCGGAGCCCGTGCCCGCCGAAGACCAGGAAGGGGGCGAGTCCGACCGCCCCCGCACTGAGCGCACCAGCGATGATGAAGCGGCGCCTGCGGGAGGCTTCGACGAGAGGGACGGCCAGGACGAGCAGGACGGCCGGCCAGAGCTTCAGCGAGGCGGCGGCCGTCAGGCAGACCGCGGACGTGGCGGCGCAGCCCCGCCGGTGCGCGTGCACCGCTGCGACGAGGGCGAGCGCGACGAAGACGTCGGTGCGGCACCAGGTGACAGGGCCCAGCAGCAGGGGCGTCAGCAGCCAGAGGCCGGCGCCAGAGCGCGCCCCCGCCCGGCGCAGGAGGACGAGGACGACGAGGTCGGCCAGGAGCGCAAGGCTGACGAACGCGATCGCGTAGGTCAGATCGGTCTGAGCCGGGAGCCTGAGGAAGGGCAAGATCCCCGGCGGGTACTCCAAGGCCACGTCGGCGTACGGACGCGCCCCCTGGGACCACAGCCTCGCCCAGCGCGCGTACAGGTCGAGGTCGTCGTCAACCAGCCCGTGGACGCTCAGGGTGACCAGCCCGTAGACCCGTACCAGTGCCCACACCGGCCAGGCACCGGTCCCAACGGGTCGGGCAGCCTGCTGCCGACGGACGGCCGGGGTCCTGCGGCGGGTCGGTGCGGCCTGCTGGTCACCCCTGGTGCATCGGCCGTTCCGGCCGCGACTCAAGCAGTCACAGCGCGGACGTCAGCTCGTCGACGACGTCCTCGACCGGTCTGCCGTTGGTGTCGACGGTGAGCCGCGCGACCTCCCGGTACAGCGGCATCCGCTGCTCCAGCAGGACCTTCAGCTGGGCGCGGGGGTTCAGCGCGAGCACCGGGCGGTCGCGGTTGAGGCCGACGCGGCTGGCGGCGTTGCCGAGGTCGACCTCGAGCAGCGCCACCCGGTGGTCGGTCAGCAGCGCGCGCGTCTCCTCGCTGAGCACCGCTCCCCCGCCGAGGCTGAGGACCCCGTCGTGCTCCTGCAGGGCCTTCGCCACCGCGACGTGCTCGAGCGCGCGGAAGTGCTCCTCGCCGTCGTCGATGAAGACCTCGCCGATGGGCTTGCCCGCCGCCTCACGATGTCGGCGTCGGTGTCGCGGAAGGCGGTGCCGAGCCGGCTCGGCCAGCAGCCGGCCGACCGTGGTCTTGCCTGCGCCCGGCGGGCCGACGAGGACGACGACGGGCCTCAACGGATCTGAGGCTCTTCAGGTAGCCTCGCAGTTGCGGCGGGTCTCCTCGACCGAGTCTCCGCCGAACTTCTCCAGCGCCGCGTCGGCGAGCACGAGGGCCACCATGGCCTCGGCGACGACCCCGGCAGCGGGGACGGCGCAGACGTCGCTGCGCTGGTGGTGCGCCGCGGCCTCCTCGCCGGTCGCGGTGTCGACGGTGCGCAGCGCACGCGGGACGGTGCTGATCGGCTTCATGGCCGCGCGCACGCGCAGCACCTCGCCGCTGGACATGCCGCCCTCGGTGCCGCCGAGCGTGCCGCTTGCTGCGGGTCAGCCCGTCCTCGCCGCGCACGATCTCGTCCATGACCTGGCTGCCGCGCTTGCGGGCCGAGCGTCGAAGCCGTCGCCGACCTCGACGCCCTTGATGGCCTGGATGCCCATCAGGGCTCGCGGCGAGCTTGCGTCGAGACGTCGGTCCCAGTGCACGTGGCTGCCGAGGCCCGGCGGGAGGCCGTAGGCCAGGACCTCGACGACGCCGCCGAGGGTGTCGCCCTCCTTCTTTGCGGCGTCCACCTCGGCGACCAGCCGGTCGCTGGCGACCTGGTCGAAGACGCGCACCGGGCTCTCGTCGATGGCGGCGAGGTCGGCCGGCGTCGGCAGCGCGGCGCCGCCGCACCTCCGCGCTGCCGATGCTCACGACGTGGCTGAGGACCTCGACGCCGTACGCCTGCTTCAGGAAGGCCTTGGCGACGGCGCCCAGCGCGACGCGGGCCGCGGTCTCGCGGGCGCTGGCGCGCTCGAGCACGGGACGGGCGTCGTCGAAGCCGTACTTCTGCATGCCGACGAGGTCGGCGTGGCCGGGCCGCGGCCGGGTGAGGGGGGCGTTGCGCGCGAGGTCCTCGAGGCGTCCGGCGTCGACGGGGTCGGCGGCCATGACCGTCGACCACTTCGGCCACTCGGTGTTGCCGATGCGGATCGCGAAGGGTCCGCCCTGCGTCACGCCCGTGGCGAACGCCACCGAGCAGCTCGACCTCGTCCTGCTCGAACGCCATCCGCGCACCCCGGCCGTGGCCCAGGCGGCGGCGCGCGAGCTCGTCCGCGAGGTCCTGCGTCGTGAGGCGACGCCGGCCGGCAGCCCCTCGAGCACCGCCACGAGCGCGGGGCCGTGGGACTCCCCTGCGGTCAGCCAGCGAAGCATGGGCCCAGTGTCCCAGACAGCACGACGCGGCCCCGGCTCGGAGCCGGGGCCGCGTCGTGATGCTCGTCGCTACTGCACGACCACCGTCTGGCGCTCGTGCACCTCGAACGGCGAGCCGTCGCCGAGCTGCAGGTTGGCGAACCAGCCGCCGGTGGCGTCCTGCTGCAGCGAGATGACCAGCAGCTTGCCGGCCATGACGTCGCCGCGGCGCGCCGGTGACCTGTCTTGCCGTCGTAGACGAAGGTGCCGGTCGGGTTCGTGCCGTCCTTGCCGGCAGCGACGTCCTTGAGGGCGACCGTGCTCTGGGCGGCGGGCGCGGGCCGGCGGCGGCGGCGCGGGCTGCTGCGGTGCGCTGCCACCGGTGCCGGCGGCGTCGGGGGGCGTGCCGCTGTCGACGATGACGACGGGCGTCGTGGTCGTGCCGGTGCCGGTCCGTGCGCGGCGTCTGGTGGCCGCCGCTGGCGCCGGTCGGCGTCCGGCCACGCCGCGCGGCTGCGACGTAGAGCGCGCGGAAGGGTTCGCGGCCGAGGGCGACCTTCGGACGCGACCGGCAGCGTCACCGGCGGCTGCCGGCGCTGCCGGGGCGCCGCCGCGGCCGGGGCGCGTGCGGACGGCACGAAGGCCGTCGACGCCGTCCTCGCACCGCCGCCGCCGAGGAGCAGGTAGGCCGCCGGCGCCGAGCACGACGGCGCCGCGAGCGCCGCCACGAGCAGCGACGTCTGCGGCTGCGTCGCTCTCCTCGACGGCGCTCGAGCGGCGCTGGCGGCCTCTCGGCGCGCGCCGAACGGGTTGAACTCGCTCATCGTCGTCTCCTACTTGGCCGGCGCGGCGCGGGCGCGCGGCCGAGCGGTTGGCGGCCATGTAGACCGAGCCGGTGATGGTGCGCGGTCAGGGTCGCCTCTTCGCCGGCGGCGGCGGCCGGCTTCGACGGCCGTCGGCGACGTGCCGGGCACGAGGGTCAGGTTGGTGACCGTCAGGCCCGCGTGAGGTTCTCGAGGCTGGCCGAGGAACTGCTCGACCTGGAAGTAGCCGCCGACGACGTTGACGGCGAGCGGGATCTCGCGAGCGCCGGCGGCGATCGGCGGGTGCACGTACCGCGGCGGCGCGGCAGCCGGCGCGGCCGCGGCGCCAGCGGGCGCGCGACCGGGGCCGCGGCGGCAGCGGCGCCGACGGCAGCGGCGGGCGCCCGGGGGTGACGCGAGACCAGCTCGACGCCGGCGTCGTCGCCGCCGCCGTCAGGGAGCGGATCAGCGCGGGGAGCGCCGGGTTGTCCGGGATCTTGGCGGCGACGGCGGCGAGCTCGGCCTGCTTCTTCGGGCAGGTCCTTCGCCTGGGCCTTCAGCGACTCGAGCTGCGTTGCGCGCCGCGTTGCGTCGACTCTGCGGCCGGGCCTGGCGCGCAGGTCGGCGGCCTCGGCCGCTTCGGCGAGACGAGCAGGAACCAGCCCGCCGCGAAGATCGCCGAGGACGCCGACGAGGGTGAGGGCGACCCACTGCTTGAGCTTGTCCATGTCAGCCTCCGGCCGGGGTCGGTGTAGCGGCTGCGAGAGGGCGTCGCGCGGTGAGCGTTGACGGTGCGCGCGAAGTTCACGACCTGCGCGGTGCCGATGAGCGCCTCGGTCGAGCTGGAGAAGTAGGGGTTGCTGTAGCCCTTCTGCTCGCGAGGGACTCGAGCCAGACGGCGACGTCGTCGTGGTTGAAGCCGACCCGCTGAAGGTCACGGTCCCGATGCCCGGGCGTCGGTGGCAGCCGCTGCGGCCGGCGGCGCCGGCGCCTGGGCGAGCGTGACGTTCGTGATCCAGACGTTGCTCCGGGACGCTCAGGCCAGGTCGTTGAGGACTGCGAGTAGCGGACCTCCTCGCCCATCGCCTGCGTGAGCATGGCCTGCGGCCGCGGCGGCCTGCGCGTAGACGGCCGTGACGTCGCGTACTTCGCGCGTCTCGGCCTGCAGCGTTGGCTGCCCTGCTCGGTCGGCCGCGTCGAGCTCGGCCTGGGCGGCGGTCACGGCTGCTGGTGGCAGACACGTACAGCAGACCGACGACGCCGACGCCGCCGAGCACGACGCCGCCGAGGCCGCACCTGGATCCGCCGGAACCTGCGCCGCTCGGCGATCTCCGGGGGAAGCAGGTTGACCCGGGGCAGGAGCGACGAGGCCGCGTGCCGACCGGCTGCGCGTCTCCGCGCATGTCCGACAGGACGCTCATGACGCCACCCCCAGGGCGAGGCCGACCGGGACGCTGACCATGGGCTCGACGTAGGCGAGCTGCTCGGCGGTCAGGCCGGTCTTGCCGATCTTGAGGACGGACATCGGACGGGCCGCCTCGACCGGCAGGCGGGTGGCGGCGCCAGGCGCTCGACCAGACCGCCGAGGCGCGAGCCGCCGCCGGAGAGGACGACCCGGCCGATGCGGGCGGCACCGGGCTGGGCGAGGTAGTAGTCGAGCGAGCCGCGGACCTCCTCGACGAAGGCCGCGCCGGTCGGCTCGATGGCGCGGCTGGCGGGGTGCTGCTCGGCCGGCGCCGGCGACGGCGGCCATGCCGGTCGGCTGCTTGATCGCCTCGGCCTGGTCGAGCGGGACGCCGAGCCGCTCGGCCACGGCGTCGGTGATGTCGCCGCCGCCCATCAGCAGGATGCGGACGAAGCGCGGGACGCCGCCCTGGTGCACGACGATGTTGGTGACGCTGGCGCCGACGTCCACCAGCGCCTCGGCCTCGACGCCGAAGCCGGCGCCCGCCGGCGACCGGCGAGCGCAGCACCGCGAAGCTGGTGAGGTCGACCATGCTCGGCTGAGGCCGGCCTTGCTCGACGGCGTCGAGGGCGCTGCCGACCATGTCCCGGGCGGCCGCGACGAGCAGCACGCGCAGCATCCGGCCGCCGGCGTCGTTGGTGAACTCCTCGAGCGGGTGGAAGTCGAGGATCGCCTGCTCGACCGGCATCGGGATGAAGTCCTGCACCTGGAAGGCGAGCGACTTGCGCAGCTCGCTTGAGCGGCAGCCACGGCAGGTCCACCTGGCGCACGACGACCTTCTGGTTGGCCACGCCGACGACGACCTTCTTGCTGCTGAACTTGGCCTGCGCCCACAGCTGCTTGATGGCGCGCGGCGACGGCGTCGGCGTCGACGACCTCGCCGTCACGCACCGCGCCCGCGGGCAGGGCCACCTGGCCGAACCGCTCGAGCGTCGGCGCCGCCCTTGCCGAGCGTCAGCTCGGCCGCGCGCACGCCGGAGGTCCCGATGTCGAGACCGACTACTGTCTGTCCTGCCACGCGTGTTCCCCTCGGCAGCGGCCGCGGCCGCGGAGGTCCGGTCCGTGCCGGTGTCCGCAGCACGCATCGGCCGCAGCGCGGTTCGGCCTTGAGCCGAACGGCGTGATCTGGACTGCGCCGTGCGGCTACAGCCGCGGTGAGCGTCGAGGTAGGCCTCGAGCCAGCGCCGCGCCGACGAGGACCGCCATGAGCGCGCCGAGGAGCATGAACGGGCCGAACGGGAGTGCGGTCTTGCGCCCGCCCGCGCCGGACGGCGATCAGCGCATGCCGAAGACGCCGCCGAACAGGAAGCCGGGAACAGCCCGACGGCCAGCGCGCCCCAGCCGAGCCAGGCCGGTGTACAGGCCCGAGCACACCGGCGAGCTTGACGTCGCCGAAGCCCATGCCGGCCGGGTAGGCGAAGCACAGCGCGAAGTAGACGGCGCACAGCGCCGCACCGCCGAGCAGCGCGCGCAGCAGGCGCCGCGGTCGCTGCCCAGCAGCGCGCGGCTCCGAGCAGCACGCCGCGACCGGCGTAGCGACGGCAGCATGAGGGCGTCCGGCAGCCGGTGCACGTCGAGGTCGATGAGCGCCAGCGCGACGCCCACCGCCGCCAGGTAGAGGTAGGCCGGCAGGGCCGCGGTCGGCGCCGAACCGCAGCGCCATGACGACGAACAGCGCGCCGCGTGAGCCGCCTCGACGAGCGGGTAGCGGGCGCTGATCGGCGCCTGCGCAGTCGCGGCACCTGCCCCGCAGGAGGAGCCAGCCCAGCACCGGGACGTTGTCGCGTGGGCGGATGGCGCTCCGCAGCCGGGCAGCGCGACGGCGGGCTGACGACCGACTCGCCCGCGCGGCACGCGCCAGACGACGACGTTGAGGAACGAGCCGATGACGAGGCCGAGGACGACCGACGAACGACGCGAGCAGGAGCACATGACGACCTAACGCCGTGGGGAGGGTGGTCAGCCCGCAGCGTAGTCAAGCCAGAGGGTGGTTCGGATGATGTCGCTGAGCGGGGTTTCCATGGTGTCGTCGTAGCGGATCGTGACACCCTCGGATCGTGTTGCCACCCGCAGCGGCGCACTTCTCGGCAGCGATGACAGCGCCGGTGATGGTCGAGCTGCTCGTGTTGTAAGTCGATCTTGTCCGGCAGCCAGGAACAAGCCTGAGCCGGCCGTGGCGTTGGCCCCCACCCGTGAGGTTGGCGTCGGCGAGGCAGCTGAAGGCCGGGCAGCGCCGGTGTCATGTTGAAGAGCTTCCAGACGACGTTCCCGCCCCGCTTGCTGCACGTGGCCGTGTTGACCAGCCCCGTCGTCCGGCCTCGGCGAGCACGGTGACCTGCCGCGTCAGGCTGCTGTTTCCGTTGTCTCCGAGTACCCCATTGCCCTGGTACACGTAGTAGATGCCGTTCTGCTGGCCGGCGCTGCGTGGCAACGTCCACGTCGGGACGCCGGACTCCACGGTGTAGACCCACCCGTTCGTGGTCGCGAGCTCGGTGCCCGTGCAGGGGTCGCGGCGGCGGCGGGGCTCACCGAGCGCATGACGCCGTTCGGGCAGAGCTCGAACCAGGACGCCGAGTAGCTCAGCCGCAGCGTGTCCCAGTACCTCCGGGCGCTGATGTTCGCGATGCCCTGCACCGGCGCAGCAGCAGTGCAGACAGTCCCTGGGCAGCCGCCTCCCGTCAGCGTCCCGCTCGAGGACAGGCCTCCGGCGATGCTCGTGCTGCCGTTGTACCCGCCGACGGTGGTGTTGGAGTGCACGTCGGAGGGACTGCTCCCGATCGTCGTGATGGCGACGCTGCCGCTGAAGTTCAGGGCTCCCTGCGTCAGCACCGCGTTGGTCGGCTTGTAGGGCGCGAACAGGTACTCCGCCTTCACGAGTCGCTTCTTCGCGCCGGCGGTCGCCCGGCTAGGGACCCAGGCCATCGAGTAGACGGCGCGGACGTTCGTCGGGCGGACGGCGACGTACTGCCCGTTGGGGAGGGTCTTCAGGCAGCTGTCCGGCAGGGCGGTGAGCGCGCTCCTCGCCCAGCTGCGCTCGGTCTCCACGTCGGTGAACGGTCCCGGCGCGGTCACGGCGCAGGCACCCGCCGTCACGAAGTTGCTCGGTGGCGTCGCATTGAAATCGCTGTTGATCTTGGCGAGAGTGCCGTCGATGCCGGTCTCGGCCACGGCGAGCGCGTTCTCGAAGTTGACGTGGGCGCGGGACGACTGGAGCGTCCGGATGCCGATGGCCGTGCCCACCGTGATGAGGGCCGCGAGCACGCCGGTGAAGCCGAGGACGAGGATCATCGCGAAGCCGCCGTCGTCCTTGAACCGGCGGCGCAGGGTCAGGGGGGTCATCACTGAGGTTCCTCATGCGCTCGGTGAAGACGGTGTGTCGTCCAGCTTCGGCTCGTCCCGCGTCTGCGGCGTAGAGGATGTCGCTGGTGATCAGGCGGACCGTGTCGGCCTGGGCCTGGGTGAGTGGTGGCGCGAGGAGCGCGCCACTGCTCGTCGCTCGGTACTGGAAGGCCAGTTGCGAGATGACGAACCGCGCGGTGCGTGACGTCTGGCCGTTCACCGAACGCGCGACGTCGTAGTGGCCGTCCCCGCGCGCCACCAGCTGCCAGGTGACCACCTCCGTTGTCTGCTTCTTGTAGTCGGAGTTGGTGTCGATCCAGAGCACGAGCTGGGAGGCCGTGGCACCGGGGTCCAGGCTGCGCGCGTTGCGGACGTCTCGGCCGAGGCGCTCGATGGTGGTGCGGATGTCGGTCTGCCCCGTTGCCTCGCTGTCGGTCGTCCGGAAGAGCTTGTTCGAGGAGACGACGGCACCCACGAGGATCGAGCTGACTACCGCGAGGAGGACCATGCTGACGAGGACCTCGACCAGCGAGGTCCCGCGGTCGGACGCCCGGAGGCGGAAGGAGAGGCGAGTCACTTCATGCCGATCGTGAGGGAGGCGGGGACGTCGGTCGTGCCGTAGCCGAGCCGTACGGCGGCGCTACTGGTCAGGCGGAGCACCAACGAGTCCGTGAGGCTCCCGAGGGCGAAGGTGCTGTCAGGCAGAGCCACGCTCAGCCTGCTGAAACCGCTGCTCGTGCAGCCCCCCGCGGTCGTCGCTGCACTGCCCCGTGGCGTGTCGTGCTCCCGCTCAAGGTCAGCAGCGTGGCTGTGATCGTCGTCCCGCTGGTCGGGCACTGCGCCCACACGGTCACCACCGCCGACCCTCGGAACTCGTCCTCGGCCGCAGAGCTGGGCTGGAAGCGGAACTCCGACGTCCTCGCCGTGCGCGCGGCGGGGATGTCAGGGCTAGGCACGGCCGTGACGGCGGCCAGATGCCTGCCCGCGAAACCCGTATGCAGGTCGGTCGACCAGTTGCGCATGCGGGGAGGGAGAGACGACGAGTCCTTCCCCATGTTGTTCAGCGCCGCCACCGTCGTGTCCTGGTATGCCACCGCTGTTGAACAGGAACAGCGTCTTCAGGCTGTACTTGTTCTGAGTCGTAGCGGCGGGCACGCTGCCGGACGCGGTCACGCTGGGCGCAGCGGCCGGCGTGCAGGTTCCCTCGGGAGCGGGCGGCGAGGCCGCAGCGCTGGGCACCGGGGCGGTGATGGCGCCGCTCTGCACCGTCAGCCGGGTGGTGACGCTCTTGGAGACCGTGGGCACGGCCTCGGAGGTTGCCGTGAAGAGCGTGGTCGAGGTCCCAGACTCGGCCGGTCCGATGACGCGGTAGGCGACCAGGTGCAGCGGCGCCGAACCGGGCTCGATGAGGCCCGTGCTGCTCCCGGTCAGCGCTGGCTCCGTCAGCGGGTCCTCTGACCACAGGCCGTCCTTGTCGACGTCCAGGTAGAAGCCCCACCCCGTGGTGCTGGCAGTGATCGTCCAGGCGTCGCGGGCGCCCAGGTTGTTGAGGACGAAGCCGTAGGAGAGGTCGTTGCCTGGGTTCTTGACCTCTGTCGGCACGCCGGCGACAACCGTGGCGGGCCCGGCGTACGTGAAGGTGAAGTTCGGCAGCGGGAGACCTCGGCGCGTGTCGGTGATAGAGCCCGTGCTGGAACGCCGGGTGTGCGGCGTCGTCCCGGTCTGCCAGGAGACGACTGCCGTCATCCGGCGGACGGTGGGCTGGCCAGCTGCCGTGTACGGGGGTTCCAGCAGGGATGGTCGCGTAGCGCCGGATCGTGTAGACGCCGTTGCTGGTCTGGACCGTCTCGCTCTGCGGGCGGACAGCGCCCGTAGCCGATTTCGCGAGGTCCTCGAGGCCGGTTCCCGGGTCGTACTTCTGCACTCCGGCAATGGTCTGGATCGCCGGGTCGCCGGTGGTCTGCGTGCTGAGCAGGACGGCGTCGGCGTAGCCCAGCGCACGGGCGGCCTCGATCGTCTGGTTGAGGTAGTCGGCGGCCTGCTGGTTCATGCGGGCGTTCACCGTGGCCTTGACCGCGAAGACGCTGGAGGACAGCAGCGCCAGCATGACGACGGCCAGCAGACCAAGCGCAACGATGACCTCGACGAGCGTGATGCCCTCGTCCCCGCCCGTGCGCCTGCGCAACGCCGTTCTTCTCATGGCTTGTCCTTCGGTATCTGCGGGTCCAGGGTTGAGCGAGGGCGGCGCGTCAGCAGGTGGTGGTGCCGGTCGGGCCGATCTGGACGGTGCCGCTGGTGCTCGTGTAGACGAAGGTCTGGCCGGGCAGGTTCACGCTCTCGCCCTGGATGCAGTACTCGTGGCCGTTCGTGACCGGCCAGTGACCCACTCGGAGGCGGAACCCCTCCCGACGAGAAGATGCCGAGTCCTCGTTGAGCCCGTTGAGGCCGGTGTAGGTGCCGTTCTGGTCCGTCGCATAGCCCTCGAGGGCGACGGCGGCGTTCTTCATGTCTGACCGCGCCGGTGCGGTAGCCCTTCTCGCGCTGCTTGAGAAAGCTGGGGATCGCGATGTCGCGAGGATGCCGATGATGATGATGACGATCAGGAGCTCGATGAGGGTGAAGCCGTGTGTCGTCCCGGGTGAACGCCGTTTCATAGGACCGGGCATCGGCCGAAGGCGTCGCATTCCCGAACCCCCGCAGGGCGGCCTCCGTGAGGAGGCCGGCCCTTCGGGACGTGCAGGTGGCGGCCAGGACAGGGTCGGGTCAGCAGGCGACCGGACCGGTGATCTTGCCGGTGGTGCCGCTGTAGACGTTGACCTTGTCAGTGCCGAGCTGGGCGTGCACGGCGCAGAGCTGGAAGCGGCTGCCCCCGGCGTTGATGGCGCTCCGGCGGTGACGGTGACGGTGACGTCGGTGAGGCGTTGAAGCCCTGAGTCCTGGCCGGGTCAGCCACGGTCCGGCGATGTAGGTGCCGTTGTTGTCGGTGGCGTAGGACTCCTCGCGCGGTCGACGAAGTTCTTCAGGTCGCTCTTGGCCGCCGCAGCGTAGCCCTTCTCGCGCTGCTTCAGGAAGGTCGGGATGGCGATCGCGGCGAGGATGCCGATGATGATGATGACGACCAGGAGCTCGATGAGGGTGAAGCCGCCCTCGTTTTCTCCTGGGCCTTGCGGATACGAGCGAGCATTGCGGTTCTCCTTGGACGGGATGGATGATGAGCCGCGCGTGAGCTGTCGGACCTCTGCGCGGCCCCTCCCGGGAGGAGGTCCGCCGAGGCAGCTGGGCTGACCCGGCGGAGTCCCCTGGCTTTGCGACCCCGCCTCGCGGCGGGTGTGCCCTTGCTGTGCTCGTGCGGCTCGTGACAAAGCTCTTCGTGCCGGCCGGACCCGGCTTGAGCACTCTGGCGTCGAACTGCCGATGCGGCGGCCTCCGGAGGAGCCGCCCCCCTAGGGGACCGCGCAGGTGGCTGCCGGGTCGGGCAGTCCGAGGGGACCGTGACCGGTGGCTGCCGGTCGCGCTGTCGTAGACGTTGACCTTGCCAGTGCAGAGCTGGACGTGCACGGCGCACAGGCCAGTAGCAGCTGCGCCGGTCGTGACGGCGGTCGACGGTGACGGTGACGTCGGCGGTCGGCGTTGAAGCCCTGAGCGGTCGAGGTCAGCGCCGGTGCCGGCGTGTAGGTGCCGTTGTTGTCGGTGCGCGTAGGACTCCTCGCGCGGTGGCGACGTTCTTCAGGTCGCTCTTGGCCGCCGCGTCGTAGCCCTTCTCGCGCTGGTTCAGGAAGGTCGGGATGGCGATCGCGGCGAGGATGCCGATGATGATGATGACGACGAGGAGCTCGATGAGGGTGAAGCCGCCCTCGTTCTCCTCCTGGGCCTTGCGGATGCGAGCGAGCATTGCGATGTCCTCCAGGACTGGGATGGGTGAGCCGCGCGTGAGTGGCTCGGTCCTCGCGCGGCCCCTCCCGGAGGAGGTGCCGGCCGAGGCAGCTGGGCTGACCCCGTGCGGGTCCCCTGGCTTTGCGACCCCGCCTCGCGGCGGGTGTGCCCTTGCTCGGTCGTGCGGCTCGATGACAACGACTGCTTCGGCGCGGCGTCGGCCGCCGAGCTCTTGAGCCGCTCACTGGCCGAGTCCCGCAGGACGCCAGGGCCGGCCGCTGGTCGCCGACGGCCCGCGTCCGGCGCGGACGCCTACTGGATGAGGTCGAAGATCTTGAAGATCGGCATGTAGAGGGCGACGATCATCGACCCGACGATGCCGCCGAGGAAGGCGATCATCAGCGGCTCGATCAGGGCGGTGAGCGACTCGGTGGTCGCCTCGACCTCCTGGTCGTAGAACTCGGCGATCTTGTGCAGCATCGTGTCCAGCGCGCCGGTGTCCTCGCCGACGGCCATCATCTGCACGACCATCGGCGGGAAGACCGGGTGCTCGCGCAGCGGCGCGCGCGAGCGACTCGCCGCTGCGCACGCTCTCCTGCACGTCCCGCGGTGGCCCGCTCGATGACGACGTTGCCGGTGGTCTCGGCGACGATGTCGAGGCTCTGCAGGATCGGCACGCCGGAGCTGCAGCATCGTGCCGAGGTTGCGGGCGAAGCGGGTCAGCGCGATCTTCTGGAACAGCACGCCGAAGACCGGCAGCTTGAGCTTGAGCGGGTCGACGACGTTGCGCACCCGCGGCTTGTGCTTGATCCGCTTCCACGACCTGGACGCGACGATGACCAGCGACGATCAGACGACCGATGCGCGAGCTTCGCAGCGCCCTGGACAGGACGACCAGGACCCGGGTCGGCAGCGGCAGCGTGCCGCCGAGGTCGTCGAACAGCGCTGGCGAAGATCGGCACGATGAAGATCAGCATGCCGATGACAGCAGGATGGCGATGCACGAAGACGACGACCGGGTAGGTCATCGCGGCCTTGACCTTGCCGCGGAGCTTGACCTCGGCCTCGTAGTTCTCGGCGATCTGCAGCAGCACCGTGTCGAGGAAGCCGCCGACCTCGCCGGCCCTGGCACATGTTGACCATGAGCGGCGGGAAGACGTCGGGGTGCTTGGCCATCGCCGACCGACAGCGAGTTGCCGGTCTCGATGTCGTTGCGGACCTCGCCCAGGACGCGCGCGAGCTCCTTGTTCTCGGTCTGCTCGGTCAGGATGGTCAGCGCCCGCAGCAGCGACAGGCCGCAGTTGATCATCGTGGCGAACTGCCGGGAGAAGACCGCCAGGTCCTTGAGCTTGACCTTCTTCTTGCCCGAAGCCCGGGATCTTGATCTCCTTGTTCATGCCCGGCGTTGCCTGCGTGATGCTGACGGGCGCGTAGCCCATCGCCTTGAGCTTGCTGGCGACCTGGGCCTGCGACTCGGCGTCGAGCTTGCCGGTCGTCAGCTTGCCCGCGCGGTCGCGGACCTTGTACTCGAACGTCGCGGTGGCGCCATCGGTCAGTCCCTCTCAGCCCGGCCGCAGAGCCGGTTGAAGTCCTCGACGTGGTGGCACTTCTCCAGCGCCGCGTCGTAGGTGATCGTGCCCTTGCTTGACCAGCTCGGCGAGGTGCTGGTCCATGGTCTGCATGCCGTACTTCGCGCCGGCCTGCAGCGCCGAGTAGATCTGGTGCGTCTTGCCCTCGCGGATGAGGTTGCGGATGGCCGGCGTCGCGACCATGACCTCGGTGGCGACGACCCGGCCCTTGCCGTCGGCGGTCTTGACCAGCTGCTGGCAGACGACGCCCTGCAGCGCGCCGGCGAGCTGCACGCGGACCTGCTGCTGCTGGCGCGGCGGGAAGACGTCGATGACGCGGTCGATGGTCTGCGCGGCGTCCTGGGTGTGCAGGGTGGCCATGACGAGGTGACCGGTCTCGGCGGCGGTCAGCGCGATCTCGATCGTCTCGAGGTCGCGCATCTCGCCGACCAGGATGATGTCGGGGTCCTGGCGCAGGACGTGCTTGAGCGCGTTCTTGAACGAGCGGGTGTCCTCCCCCACCTCGCGCTGGTTGACCAGGCAGCCCTTGTGCTCGTGCAGGAACTCGATCGGGTCCTCGACGGTCATGATGTGGTCGCGCGCGGTTGCGGTTCGCCAGGTCGACGACGGCGGCCAGCGTCGTCGACTTGCCCGAGCCGGTGGGGCCGGTGACCAGCACGAAGCCGCGCGGCAGCATCGCGAAGTTGCGCCACCGCCGGCGGCACGCCGAGGTCCTCGAGCGGCTTGATCTCGTAGGGGATGAGGCGGAAGGCCGCGCCCGAGCGCGTCGCGCTGCCGGTAGACGTTGACGCGGAAGCGCGCCCGGCCGGGCAGCGGTGTAGGCGAAGTCGAGCTCGAGCTCCTCCTCGAACTTCTCCCGCTGCTTCTGCGTCAGGATCGCGTAGAGCGTCTGCTGGATCGAGCTGCGGGGTGAGCACCGGGAAGTCCTCGAGCGGCACGAGCTGCGCCGTGCTGGCGGACGGTCGGGCGCGCGCCCGACGGTCAGGTGCAGGTCGGAGCAGCCCGGCTCGAGGACGTGCGATCGAGCAGGTCGGACGAGGAAGGCGCTGTCCTCGCTGGTGTCCTCGGCGCCGACGCGGACCGCGGCCTCGGCGCTGGCGGCCCCGAGCCGGTGCCGAGGCTGCGGCCGGCACGGCCGGGGCGGCCAGCGGCGGCAGCGCCGGGCGCGAGCGTGGGGAGCCGCGGCGCGGGACGGCGGACGGCGCGAGCGGCGCGGCGGCATCGGAGCCGCCGGCGCGGCACGGCCGGAGCCGGCGCCGGCGGGCCGCGGCGAGGCGCACCGAGGCGGGAGCCGGCGCCGGCGCGGCGCCGGTGCGCGGTGACGGGCGGCGCGAAGGTCATCGGCGGCCGGCGACGTCCATCGTGGTCGACGCGCCCTGCAGCGCCGGCGCCGGTGACCAGCGCGGGTCGAGCGGCGAGGGGCTCCGGCGCGAGCCGCCGGCGGCGCCGAGCCGAAGTAGCCGTCCATGCCGGCGGGGCTGCGCGTCTGCGCGTCCACGTGCAGTCCTTCCTCGGCACCGGGGTCCCGGTGCGCTGCGTCGAAGCAGGCATCGGCCGTTCGGAGCAGCCGCCTTGAGCGCGTCGCGGCTCAGACGACGACGCGGAGGATCTCCTCGATCGAGGTGTGGCCGGCCTTGCACCTTGGCCAGGCCGTCGTTCGCGCAGCGTGATCATCCCCTGCTCCGGCGCCACCTTGCTGATGGCCAGCGCGGAGGCGTGCTCGACGGCGAGCCGCTCGATCTCCTCGGTCACGGCCATGACCTCGTGCAGCGCGAGCCGGCCCTTGTAGCCGGTCTTGGAGCAGGCGCTGCAGCCGACCGGGCGGTACAGCGTCGGCAGCGGCTCGTCCGTCCGACCACGGGAAGCGCATCTCGACGCAGCGACTCGCGGCGTCGGGGCGTAGGCCTCCTTGCACTTGCGGGCACAGCTTGCGGGCCAGGCGCTGGGCGAGCACGCAGTCGAGCGCCGAGCCGACGAGGAACGGCTCGATGCCCATCTCGGTCAGGCGGACGATCGCCGACGGCGCGTCGTTGGTGTGCAGCGTCGACAGCACGAGGTGACCGGTGAGCGCGGCCTCGATCGCGATGTGCGCGGTCTCGCTGGTCGCGGATCTCGCCGAGCAGCACGATGTCGGGGTCCGAGCGCAGGATCGAGCGCAGCGCCGCGGCGAAGGTCAGCCCGGCCTTGGCGTTGGTCTGCACCTGGTTGATGCCCGGGCAGGCGGTACTCGACCGGGTCCTCGACGGTGATGACGTTGACCTCGGGCTTGCTGACGATGTTCAGCGTCGCGTAGAGGGTCGTCGACTTGCCCGACCCGGTCGGGCCGGTCACCAGGATCATCCCGTACGGCTTGACGAAGCTCTTGCTGTAGACGTCGTAGTTGTCGCTGGCCGAAGCCGAGGTCGGACAGCTTGAGCATCGCGGTGCGAGTTGTCCAGGATGCGCATGACGATCTTCTCGCCCCACACCGTCGGCAGCGTCGCGACGCGCAGGTCGATCTTCTTGCCGTTGGCGGTCACCGACAGGCGGCCGTCCTGCGGGATGCGCCGCTCGGCGATGTTGATGTCGGCCATGATCTTCAGGCGGCTGGTGACGCCGGACGTGATGGTCTTCGGGCGAGCGCATGACCTCGTGCAGCACGCCGTCGATGCGGAAGCGGACCCGCAGGTCGTTCTCCGCCGGCTCGATGTGGATGTCGGAGGCGCGGTCCTGGATCGCCTGCGTGATGAGCAGGTTCACGAACTTGACGATCGGCGCGTCTTCGACGATCTCCTTGACGTTGCGAGAGGTCGTCGTCCTCGTCGTCGTGCACGTCGATGGCCGAGGTGAGCTCGTCCATCTCGTCGTCGCCGCGGTGGTAGCGGTTGATCGCCGCGAGCACGTCGGCCTTGGTGGCGACGACCGGCTTGATCTCGAGGCCGGTCATCGAGCGCATGTCGTCGACGGCGAAGACGTTGGCCGGGTCGGCCATGGCGACGACGAGCTTGCCGTCCTCGTAGCCGATCGGCAGCGCGCTGTGCCGCCGGCAGACGGCGTCGGGCACGCGGGAGACCGCGGAGCCGTCGACCGGGTAGTCGGACAGGTCGACGAACTTCAGGCCGATCTGCGTCGCCAGGGCGGCGACCAGCTGGCCCTCGGACAGCATGCCCGATGTCGACGAGCACCCGGCCGAGGCTGCGGCCGAGGCGGCGCTGCTCGTCCACCGCCGTCGCGAGCTGCTCGCGGGTGACGTGCCCGCCCTCGAGCAGGATGTCGCCGAGCTGCTTCACGCGTGTCTCCTAGCCGACTGCTGGCTCGCGCGGCCCAGGCGCGGGCGAGCGCGCGGGCGTGACCTCGGTTCGGCGGTCCTGCGCGATGTCACTGTCGCTGAGGCCAGATGCACCGGCAGCCTGAAGCGCGCTGATCGTGCAGCTCCACCCGGGTTCGGCCGCTCCCCCCAGCTTCCGCGCGTCGGCGAGCAGGTCGAGGAGCTGAGGTCGCACCCGCACGCCGCCGCCGCTCCCCGGGCGCGCGTGCGCCTGCACGAGGAGGATGTCTGCCTGCGTCCGCAGACTCGGCGCCGGTACCGCCAGCGCTCGGCGTACGGCAGCAGGAGCAGCGGCGCGACGTGGCGGCTGCCGACAGCGAGCCGTCGGGCGCCGCGTGGTCCCTCCCTTGCTCGCCAAGGGCGTCCAGCACGTGGAGGCGCAGCGACTCCGTGCTGCCGTCCAACGGAGCGAGCTTCACGAGAGAGTAGCGCTCGACGCGCTGCAGAGCGTCGTTGTCGTACGGGCGCGACGCGAGCAGCGCCTGGGCCGCGCCCACGGTCGCCCGGGCGTCACGCAAGCCGGGCGAGCCCGCCGAACGCGTCGAGCAGATCTCGCGGTGCTCGAGTACGCCGAGACGGTCGTGACTCCAGCCCACGTGAGCGCCGCAGACGGCCGCCGAGAACAGCACCACCGCCACGGCCGAAGCTGGTCGCCGATCCTCGCGCTCGTGCTCTCCGACGATGCACCAGCCCCAGCAGGATCCCAGCGAGCGACGAGGATCGCGGGGAAGGACAACGCGAAGTCGACCATCGCGTGGGCGAGCAGAACGCGCCGCCAGCGAGCCCCGCCGCAAGGCGCAGGGGGTCGAGCGTCGCCGGGCGCAGAAGCGGCTCGCTGAGGCGTCGGGCGCGCAAACGCGGCTACGCCGAGCACGAACAGCGCGAGCACCGGAACCCCCAGCACCACGCCGCCTTCCGCCAGAGCGATGCCCAGGACCTCGTTGTGGGCGAACGGGCGACCGCTCGGCACCGGCGGGCATGCGAAGCCGGCTGTCACCCAGGATACGAGCCGTTCCCGCCTCCAAGCAGCGGGAAGTCGCGGAACTCGCCCGCCGCGGCGTTCCAGAACTCGAGGCGCACGCTGCTCGTGGACCCGAGCGTCTGTCCCGACGCCTGCTTGTAGGTCGTCGTGTCAAGCGGGTCCTGACCACCCGGGAACACCAGCGAGCTCGTGCTGAGGGTCAGGACGAGCCAGCTGAGCGCCACCACAGATGTGCAGCGCCCGAGCCCGCGGACGCCTTGCACGCGCACCGCGATCAGGGCCAGCACGAGGACGCCGCAGACGAGCAGAAGCATGGCCGCACGGGCTGCGGAGAGCACGACGGCTGTCGCGCACACCGGCGCGACCAGCATTCCCAGACGCCGCAGCGGTGCGGGTGCGAGGACGGCAACGGCTGCCGCCATCAGGGCGAAGGCGAGGACCAAGCTGCCGAAGGGATTGGCTGAGTAGATCGTGCCGAGCATCGGGCCGTCGACGCTGGTCCCCCCGCCCCACCAGGCGAGCCAGCCTTGGGCGAACTGCTGCAGGCCAGTCAGGAGCAGGGCCACAAGCGAAACAGCGCCGTCCGCCGCCCGCCCGTTCGGGGCGAAGGCTGCCGTTGCTAGCACGATGCCGGAGAAGTAGCCCCATCTGCCCAGGCTGATGGCCCCGCCGTCGCCGTACGGGGCGAGCGCGGCGACGCAGCCGGCTCCTACGGCGGGCGCGCAAAAGACGAGCAGGACGCTTCGAGTAGAGCAGTACCGCCAGGGCCGCAGGACCACGAGGCAGGGAAGCAGGACAGAGACACGACGGAGAACCACCCGCTGCTCCCAGCCGCCACGAAGGCCGGGAGGACGAAGAGCATCCAGGTGAGGAAGACCGTGCCGAAGGCAGCCCACTCCGAGCAGTCGCGGAGCGACGGCTTCCGAACGTAAGCAGCCGGAAGCGTCCTCGTCTCGTTCGCCACCTGTGGTGACTCCAGGGTCAGGCCGCTCATAGCCAGGTATTTCGGAAGGATTCCGCTGCGCCTTGACCCGTACGGGTCAGTCGCGGCGGGTGAGCGACTGCGCGAGCTGCTCGAGCGCCTGAGCCTGGCTGGACGCGGGGTCGAGCGTGGTCGACGTGCCGTCGCGGAAGCCGAGCTGGACCCTCAGCGCCTGCGGCGCAGCCTGGTCCGTGGCCCCGCCCTGGAGGGGCAGCAGCTGGGCGAGGGCAGTTTCCAGGGAGGCGCGCGCCGACGACGGTGCCTGGGCCGGGACCTCGACCGGCAGCGGCTGGCGGGCAGGAGCAGCAGCAGGTGGGGCCGGCACGAGGTCGCCGTGCACCGGCGGCGCGAGCGGCGCTGCCGCGGGGGTGACCAGCGCAGGCGCCGCGAGCCTCAGCGGGCCGGACGGGATCGACGTGACCGCCGCCCCCAGGGCGTGCTTGCCCGTCGCCTTCCGCCGGAACAGCCCCAACTCAGACCCCGGCGCCCGCAGGAGCGTCGATCTGGTCGACGACCGAGTACAGCAGCGCGAGCAGCACGGACTTCACGGACTCGCGGTCGGTGGCGTCGCACGGCACGACCGGCACGTCCTCGGCGAGCTCCAGCACGGAGCGGACCTTCTCCTCGTCAGAGGGGTCGATGCCCGCCGCGCGGTTGAGCGCCACGACGAACGGCACGCGCGCCATCTTCCGGAAGGCCGCGAGGATGCCGACGGCCTCCTCGAGCGAGTCCTCACGGGAGCTGTCGACGAGCAGGATGTAGCCGAGCATCCCCTCGCCGAGGATCTCCCACATGAAGTCGAAGCGGTCCTGGCCGGGCGTGCCGAACAGGTAGAGCACCAGGTCGCGGTCGATCGTGATGCGGCCGAAGTCCATGGCGACCGTCGTCTCCGCCTTGCGGGACCTGGTGTGGTCGCTGATGTCCTTCTCGGTCGACAGGACCGTGATCTCGCTGATGGTCCGGATGAGCGTCGTCTTGCCGGCGGAGAACGGACCGGTCACGACGATCTTGACGGCGGTCCCGCCGTGCTTGCGGCGCTTGCCGTTGTTCGTCATCACAGACCCCTCACACCGGCGATGAGCCGCAGCAGCAGGCTCTTGTTCACACTCGGGTCACGCTCGATCAAGGACGCCGCGGCCGGGTCGGCCGAGGGGTCGGGCTGCAGCGCGGTGGCCCCCTGCACGGAGCCGTGGCCGGAGCCTCCCCCCGCTGTGGTCGTACGGGGCGCAGGCGCGCCGCCCGTCGCGGAAGCGCGGGCGTACGCCGGCGCCTCCTCCGCGTGCTCGGGCTTGCGCGACGGGGTGAACGGCTCGGGGCGCTCCGGGATGACGGGCGCGGCAGGAGCCGGGAGGGAGGGCGCGGCGGCCTGCGGCGGCACGGCGGGGGCCGGCGGCTCGACGACCGGCTGGCCCTCGAGCGCGGCGAGCAGGCTCTGCCGGCGCGCCGAGCTGGTCGCCACCGGCGGCGCCGACCACGAGCAGGCCGCGGGCGACCAGGCCGGCCAGGGCGGACACCACGGCGTACTCGCCGCGGCCGGACAGGCTGACCAGGTCGGCGACGGTGCGCGTGCCGTCGACCATGGCCAGCAGCGCCCACTCGTCGCGGCTCGCGGCGGGATCGCCTGCGGGCACGGGGTTCACGGTCACGACGGCGTCGGGGGCGGGCACCTGCTCGACGAGCTCGGCCCAGGCAGCGAGGCGCCGCTGACCCTCGGTGACCACCTGCTCGACCGGCACGCTCGCGCCGAGGTCGTCCGGGTCGGTCTCGTCCACGACGAAGGCGAACTCGCCGTCGGCCCAGCGCAGCAGGCTGAACACGGCGTCGGTGGCCTGCTCGGCGGCGACGTCCCTGACCTGCTCGACGTCGAGCCCGCCCCTCTCGGCGAGCAGCTGGGCCAGCGAGAGCGAGCCGTCGCCGGCCAGCTCCTCGGCCGCGGCGGCCAGCGCCTCGTCGTCGACCAGGCCGCTGCCCAGCAGGCGGCGACCGAGCTCCTGGCGCGCGACGTCCGCGCGGGCGCCGGTGACGGCTCCTTCGCGCAGGTGCACGGCACCGTGCGCGCCCTCGCGCCGCAGGTGCAGCGTCCCGGTCTTCTTCGTGAAGCTCAGCAGCTGGAAGATGTCCGGGAGGCTGAACGCGTCGAGCGTTCCCTCGAGTCTCACAACGGTCCCGTCAGGTCGGTGGTGTGGCTGGCGGCTGGCTCAGGACCAGGTGGACGGCGGCAGGTGCGGCATGACGCTGCCGCTCGGCGCGTAGGACGACCAGGTGCTCTCGGCCTGCGGTGCGTACGTGGGGGTCGGCGCGGCGTAGACCGGCTCCGCGGGCGGGGCAGCAGCCTCGGCGACCGGCTCGGGCTGCGCGGGCACGGCCGGAGCGGTGGGCACCTCGTCCTCGGCGCGGAGCACCTCGGCGACGGCGGCGGCCGTTCGGCGCACCTCGTACAGCATCATGCCGACCTTGGCGCCCTTGCTCGCGACGGCGACCAGGACGGCCTCGTCGTCGGCGGAGACGAGGAAGACGGTCCCCTCGTCCCCCTCGATGTAGACCTGGGAGAGCTCGCCGCGGCCGAGGCCCTGGGCGGCGCGCTCGCCGAGCGAGAGCAGCGCGGCGCTCATGGCGGCGACGCGGTCCTCGTCCATGGACGGCGGGAGCGCCGGCGGCCATCGGCAGGCCGTCGAAGGAGACGACGGCCGCGGCCTCGATCTCGGGCGTCTGCGCGAGCAGCGCATGGATCGCCCGGTCCAGCCGCTCGGAACGGCTGCCGCCGAACGCAGAGGCGCTGTGCAGGTCACTCATCGTGGGCTCCTTCGCCTGGCGGCCGTCACCGCCTGTACGAGTCCCATCGGTCGCGCCCGCTCAGCCCTTGAGCGCTCGCCAGGGCCTGCTCCATCACCCGGACGGGCGGTTCGAACCCGGTCATCAGGTGCACCTGGGCGGCCGCCTGGTGCAGCAGCATCGCTGCGCCGCTGACCACGACTCCCCCGCACGCCGACGCCAGCACCGTCGGCCACGGGTCGTAGACGACGTCCAGCAGGACCGGGACGTCCCGGACGTACGGCGCGAAGCGGTCGGCGGCGCCCGCCGGCAGCGTGCTGACCAGCAGGTCGCACTCCTCCGGCAGCGCGGACGCCACGACCGGCGTCACCCCCAGCCGCGCGGCGGCGGCGAGGGTGTCGACCGGCTCGGAGCGCACCACCAGCACGGGTGACGTGCAGCCGAGCCGGGCGAGGGCGGCGAGCGCGGACCGGGCCGTCGCTCCCCCGCCGAGCACCACGGCGCGCGAGGCGGACGTGACACCCGCGTCGGCGAGGGCGGCGACGATGCCGTGCACGTCGGTGTTCTCGCCGTGCCGTCGGCCGTCGCGCAGCACCACCGTGTTGGCGGCGGCGACGTCGCGCGCGAGGTCCGACACGGAGTCGAGCAGCGGCAGCACCGCCTGCTTCAGCGGCATCGTCAGCGACAGGCCGGCCCACTCCGGACCGAGAGAAGCCAGCAGGGCCGGCAGCTCGTCCGGCCCGCAGTCGACCGCGTCGTACGTCCAGTCGAGGCCGAGCGCCGCGTAGGCCGCGCGGTGCAGCGCCGGCGACAGCGAGTGCGCGATCGGCCGGCCGAGGACCGCCGCCCTCAACAGGCCCTCAGAAGACGCCCTCGGCGCGCGACTTGTCGCGCTGGCGCAGGAAGGCGTTGTAGTCGCTCGTGAAGAACGTGTTGCCCTCCTTGTCCTGCAGGACGTAGTAGAGGATGTCGCCCTCGTCCGGGTTCAGCGCGCCCATGAGCGTGGCCTCGCCGGGCGAGGCGATGGGCGTCGGCGGGAGCCCCGTCTGACGGCGGTTCTCGTACGGCGTGTCCTTGGCGAGGTCGGACCTCGTCAGCGGCTCGCCGGCGTTCTTGCCGACGCCGAACGCGACCGCGGCGTCGATGCCGAGCGGGATCCCCTGGTCGAGCCGGTTGTAGACGACCCGCGCGACCTTGCCGTACTCGTCGTCGTGCTTCACCTCGCGCTCGATGAGGCTGGCGACGATGACGACCTCGTACGGGTCGAGGTCCAGGCGCGCGGCGCCCTCCTCGAGCCCGACGGTCTCGGCGGCCTGCTCGAAGCGGTCGACCATCATCGTGAGGACCTGCGGGGCGGTGCTGCCCGGCTGGACCTCGTAGGTCGCGGGGAACAGGAAGCCCTCGAGGCGGTTCTTGGCGTACGCCGGCAGCCCCAGCGTGCTCGGGTCCTTGGCGGCGGCCTGGTACTGCTCGAGCGGGATCTCGGTCGTCCTGGCGAGGATCTCGAGGGTCTGCTCGACGTTGCGGCCCTCGGGGACCGTCACGCGGCCGACGACGCGGCTGGCCGGGTCGAGCAGCAGCTCGAACGCCGCGGCGGCGCTCATCTTCAGGCGCAGCTGGTAGAAGCCGGGCTGCAGCCCGGTGGCCCGCGGGTCGCCGGCGGCCACCTCGAAGAACGCCTGCCGGCTGGCGACGACGCCCTCGGCGGCGAGGGTGTCGGCGACGTCGCCCGCCGTGTCGCCGGTCTCGATCTGGACGAGCGCCTCGCCGCTGCCGTCGCCGCTGAAGTCCGGCCGCGTCGGAGCCGCGCAGCTTGTCCAGGACCCGCCCCCCCGCGAAGAGGGCACCGCCCACGAGCGCGACGATCAGGAGCAGCACGAACAGGACGCCGAGCAGCTTGCCGCGGCGTGCGGGGCGCCCCGGCCGAGGGCGCTCGTCGCGCAGGTCGAGGAGGTCGGTCACGGCGCCCACCCTAACCGCGGAGACAGGGCCGACGAGCCGCGTTCAGCGCGTGTCGAGCACGCCCTGCAGCAGCGCGACGGCGGCGGCCTGGTCCACCACCGCGCGTCCCTTCTTCGCCGACCTCCCGGAGGCGCGCAGTGCTGCGGCGGCCGTCACCGTCGTCAGCCGCTCGTCCACCAGCCGCACCTCGACCGGCGCCACCAGCGGCGCGAAGACCGCCACCCACTCGCGCGCCATGTCCGCCGAGGCCGACGCCGATCGGCCGCTCATCGAGGTCGGCAGCCCGACCACGACCAGCACCGCCTCGCGCTCCGCGACGAGCTCGGCCACCCGCGCGTGACCCGGCGCCGGGACGGTCTCCACCGGCGACGCCAGGATCCGGTGCGGATCCGAGGCAGCGACCCCGACCCGCACCGTCCCGACGTCGACCGCCACGACCACACCGGGGGGAGCGCTCACGCGGCGAGGCTAGGCGCTGAGGCTGCGCAGTCGCCGCTCGGGCCTGTCGCTCCTTCGTCGCTCCCTCACGGCCCCACGCGACGACCGCTCCACCTCAGCCGGTCGTGCGGCCACGCGGCGGCAGCGGAGTCAGGAGCGTGGCGAAGGGCCGTAAGGGAGCGGAGCGACAGGCCCGAGCGCGGTCCTGACGCAGCTCCCTCAGACGCCCCCGGTAGCGACCCGGCCGACGTGGTGCTCCGCCCGCACCAGCGCGTCGGGGATGCCGGCGGCGTTGGACCCTCCACCCTGCGCGACGTCGTCCTTGCCGCCTCCCTTGCCGTCCACTGCCGCAGCGGCTTCCCGGAGCACGAGGTTCGCGGACAGCCCGCGTGCACGACCGGCCTCGTTCACCGCGGCCACGAGAGTCACCCGCTCTCCCCCGGCGGCGACCAGCACGACCCCGGGGCCGGTCAGCCGGCCGCGGACGTCCAGGGCGAGCTGGCGCACCAGGTCGCCCGGCGTGCCGGCGGGGGCCTCGATGCCGGCGAACTGGACCCCGAACACGTCGCGCGCAGCAGCCGCGAACGCGCCGGCCTGCGTCAGCACGGCAGAGGCCCGCAGCCCCGCCAGCTCCTTCTCCACCTCGCGCAGCCGCGCGACGGTCGCCTCGACCCGCGCCGGCACCTCGTCGGCGGGCACCTTGAACGCGGACGCCAGCTGGGCGAGCAGGACGTGCTCGCGGGCCAGGTAGGAGTAGGCGTCCAGGCCGACCAGGCCCTCGACGCGGCGCACGCCGGAGCCGATGGAGGCCTCGGACAGCAGCTTGACCATGCCGAGCTGGCCGGAGCGGGCCGCGTGCGTGCCGCCGCAGAGCTCGCGCGCGTAGTCGCCGACCTCGACGACGCGGACCTCGTCGCCGTACTTCTCGCCGAACAGCGCCATCGCGCCCAGCCGCCGCGCCTCGTCCTGCGAGGTCACGAACGCACGGACCTCGAGGTCGGCGAGCGCGATCTCGTTGATCTCCTGCTCGACGTCGGCCAGCACCGACGCCGGCACCGCCGAAGGCGAGGCGAAGTCGAAGCGGAAGCGACCGGGGTTGTTCTCCGAGCCCGCCTGGGTGGCCTGCTCCCCCAGCGCAGCCCGCAGCGCGGTGTGCACCAGGTGGGTGGCGGTGTGCGCGCGGCTGATCGCGCGACGGCGGTCGACGTCGACCTCGGCCATCGCCGGAGCGCCAACGGTCACCTCACCGCGCAGGACGCGGGCGCGGTGGACGGTCAGTCCGCCGAGGGCGTTCTGCACGTCCTCGACGAGCAGCTCGGCGTCGCCGAGCACGATCCGGCCGGAGTCGGCCTTCTGACCGCCCCCCTCGGCGTAGAACGGCGAGCGGTCGAGGACGACCTCGACGGTCGCCCCTTCGGACGCCGACGACGCGACGGCGCCGTCGACCAGCAGGCCGCGCAGCGTCCCCTCGGAGGCGACCTCGGCGTAGCCGGTGAACTCGGTGGAACCGGCCGCCTCGAGCAGCGCGCGGTAGGCGGAGGTGTCGACGCCGCCGGTCTTCTTCGCCTTGGAGTCGGCCTTCGCGCGGGAGCGCTGCTCGGCCATCAGCGACCGGAAGCCCTCCTCGTCCACGGACAGCCCCTGCTCGGCGGCCATCTCGAGGGTGAGGTCGATGGGGAAGCCGTAGGTGTCGTGCAGCGAGAACGCCGCGGAACCGGACAGCACGCCGCCCGACGAGCGCGCCTCGGGCACGGCCGACTCGAACACCGAGGCACCCTTGGTGAGCGTCTCGAGGAAGGAGCCCTCCTCGCCGACGGCCACGGCGGTGATGCGCGCGGCGTCCTCGACGAGCGTCGGGTACTGCGGCCCCATCGCGCCGATGGCGGCCTCGACGAGCGAGGACAGGACCGGCTCGGAAGCGCCGAGCAGCCGCATCGAGCGGACGGTGCGGCGCAGGATCCGGCGCAGCACGTAGTCGCGCGCCTCGTTGCCGGGGCGCACCCCGTCGCCGATGAGCATCACGGCGGTGCGCGCGTGGTCCGCCACGACCCGCAACCGGACGTCCGCCGCGGGGTCAGCCCCGTAGCGGGCCCCCGTCAGCTGAGCAGCGCGGTCGAGGATGGCGCGCGAGGTGTCGATCTCGTACAGGTTGTCGACGCCCTGCAGGACGGTCGCGACGCGCTCGAGCCCCATGCCGGTGTCGATGTTCTGTGCGGGCAGCGGGCCGGCGACGTCGAAGTCGACCTTCGTGCGCACCTCGGACAGCTGGTACTGCATGAAGACGAGGTTCCAGACCTCGAGGTAGCGGTCCTCGTCGGCGATCGGCCCGCCCTCACGGCCGTGCTCGGAGCCGCGGTCGTAGTAGATCTCGCTGCACGGCCCGCCGGGCCCGGGAACGCCCATGTGCCAGTAGTTGTCCGCCTTGTCGCGCCGCTGGATGCGCGACTCGGGGACGTACCGCTTCCAGAGCTCGAAGGCCTCGTCGTCGTCGAGGTAGACGGTCGTCCAGAGGCGGTCCTCCGGCAGGCCGTAGCCCTCGGACGAGGTCAGCAGCGACCACGCGAGGTCGATCGCGCCTTCCTTGAAGTAGTCGCCGAAGGAGAAGTTGCCGGCCATCTGGAAGAACGACCCGTGCCGGGTCGTCTTGCCGACCTCCTCGATGTCGAGGGTGCGCACGCACTTCTGCACGCTGGTCGCGCGGGAGTACGGCGGCGGCACCTCGCCGAGGAAGTACGGCTTGAACGGCACCATCCCCGCGTTGACGAGCAGCAGGGTCGGGTCATCGGCGATGAGCGAGGCGGACGGCACGACCGTGTGGCCGTGGCGCTCGAAGTGGGACAGGAACCGCGACCGGATCTCCGCGCTGGACAGCGGGTTCATCGGACGTCGGGCTCCATGCCGCCGGTGTGGCCCGGGTCGACGTAGTCGACGACGTCGTGGCTGCCGTCCAGGCCCAGCGTCGTGCGGAGCTCGGCCTCCCGCTCCGCCATGGCGGTCTTCAGCTCGGCGGTGAACTCGCGCAGCGCGTCGCCCAGCCCGGAGATCGAACCGGCCAGCGAGCTCTGCACACCCGCCGGCGTGAAGCGCTGCGCCGCCCGGGACGCGCGCTGCACGACCATGACGCCCACGGCGGCGCCGAAGGCGATGTAGACGAGGCGGCGGGTCATCGACGGCCCTTCTTCAGCTCTTCGCGGACGCGCTTGTTGACGTCCTTCTCCTGGCGCTTGGTCGCGACCGAGCGGACGCCGTACGAGAAGGCCGCCACCTTGATGATCGGGCTGCCGAGCGTGGCCGCGAACAGCGAGGTCAGCGCGCTGACGTTGCCGGTCATCGACTGGACGTTCGCGGTGATCGCGTCGACGCGGACGAGCTCCTGGTTCACGTGCGTCACCGACGAGGTGACCTCGCCGAGCAGCGGCATCGTCTTGTCGCTGATGCCGGCGACGAGCTTGCTGGTCTCGTCGACGGTGCGCGCGAGCTTGAGCACCACGTAGCAGAGCGCGAGCATCAGGAGGGCGAACCCGATGGCGGCGATGAGGGCCGCGAGCTGACCGATGCTGATCATCCAGGGACGTCCTTCTGCTTGAGCTCGTCTGGCGTGGGCTTGGGCGGGTTGCAGCGGGGGCGGAAGCCGTCCGCGGCGTCCTCCGGCACGACCCCGCGGTCGCCGCGCAGCACCTCGCGCAGCCCCGCGAGCCGCTGGGAGGCGACGCGCTCGACCCCGAGGCCGCGTGGCGAGTAGTACTCCCGCCCCACGACCGGGTCGGGCGCGTACTGCTGCGCCACGACCCCTCCCGGGAAGTCGTGAGGGTACCGATACCCGCCGACCCCGATCTTCTTGGCACCCGCGTAGTGGCTGTCGCGCAGGTGCTGCGGGACGGTGCCGGTACGACCGGCCCGCACGTCGGCCAGCGCGGTGTCGACGGCCGCGATCACGGCGTTGCTCTTGGGGGCTAGCGCCAGGTGGATGGTGGCCTGCGCGAGGTTGATGCGGGCCTCGGGCATCCCGATCAGCTCGAGCGCCTGGGCGGCGGCCACGGCGACCTGCAGCGCGGAGGGGTCGGCCATGCCGATGTCCTCGCTGGCGTGCACGACCAGCCGGCGGGCGATGAAGCGCGGGTCCTCGCCCGCCTCGAACATCCGCGCCAGGTAGTGCACCGCTGCGTCGACGTCCGACCCGCGGATCGACTTGATGAAGCCGCTGATCACGTCGTAGTGCTGGTCGCCGTCCCGGTCGTAGCGGACCGCAGCCCGGTCGACGGCCTGCTCGAGCAGCTCCAGCGTGACGTGGTCGGAGGCCCCGGCCGCCGCCTCGAGGGCGGTCAGCGAGCGGCGGGCGTCGCCGCCGGCGAGCCGGACGAGGTGGTCCAGGGCGGCGTCGTCGACGGTCACCTCCCCCTTGAGCCCCCGGTCCGACGCGAGCGCCCGCGTCACCACCGCCCGGACGTCGTCGTCCGACAGCGGCTCCAGGGTCAGCAGCAGCGAGCGGGACAGCAGCGGCGAGATCACGCTGAAGAACGGGTTCTCCGTCGTGGCGGCGACCAGGGTCACCCAGCGGTTCTCGACGCTCGGCAGCAGCGCGTCCTGCTGCGTCTTGCTGAAGCGGTGCACCTCGTCCACGAACAGCACGGTCTGCGCGCCGGTCTCCCCCAGCGCCCGCTTGGCCTCCTCGACGACCTGCCGGACGTCCTTGACGCCCGCGGTCACCGCCGACAGCTCGCGGAAGCGCCGCTGCGTCGACCTCGCGATGAGCATCGCCAGGGTGGTCTTGCCGGTCCCGGGCGGTCCCCACAGCACCACCGACAGCGGGGCGTCGCCCTCGATCAGCCGTCGCAGCGGGGCGCCGGGGCCGAGCAGGTGCTGCTGGCCGACGACCTCGTCGATCGTGCGCGGCCGCATCCGGACGGCGAGGGGGGCGACCCGGTCGGCCGCGTCCTGCTCGGCGGCGTCGAACAGGCTGTCCACGCCCCGACCCTAGCTAGATGCGGGGTGCCGCGAGGTTGAGCGAGCCGTTGCCGCCGCGCCACTCCGGCACCTGCGGGCCGTGCGGCCGCTGGTTCTGCGTGTAGGCCTTGGCCCGCGGGCCGGCGTACTGCAGCGCCTCGTTCACGCTGACCCCGCCGTCGCCGTCGCGGTCGGCCTTCTTGTCGCGCAGCCCCTCGTCGAACAGCATCCCGCTCCACACGCTGAAGCCGGTGCCGCTGTCCTCGTAGGACTTCTGGCTGACGTTGGAGCTGGCCGTGAACAGGTGCCGGCTGCTCGAGAGGCCCTCGTCGAAGCCGCCCGCCTCGCAGCCGCTGATGCTCGTCCACGCGGTGCCGCGGACCGACCGCAGCACGCGGGCCATCTCGGTGTCCTGGATGTAGGCGTTGTCGACCGGCCAGAGGTACTCGTGGCCGTCCCGCTGCTTCACGTGGCCGCTGTAGTGGAAGAAGCTGAAGGTCCGGCTGCTGCTGTTGCTCTGCAGCCAGGCGATGCCGTCGGCGACGGCCCGGCCGGTGGCCTGGTCGTCGGTGAGGATGCGGATCCGGTCGCTGCGCCAGCCGTTGCGCAGCAGCACGTCACGCACGAGCCGGGCGTCGGCGGCGCCGGCCTTGGTGTCGTGCACGCTGCCCCGGTAGGCGGTGATCCCGACGATCAGGGCCCAGCGGTCCGCGGGGGCGGCCGTCGTCGGCGCGGGCGGCTTGGCGGCCGGCGTCGGCGTGGGCGACGGCTTCGGCTTCGGCTTGCGGCGACGGGCTCGGGTTCACGACCGGGAGGTACGGGAGCGGGTCGACGAGCCCGGCCGGCGCGGCGGGCGCGGCGGCTCCGGCAGGCAGCCCGCCGGCCACGGCCGCCCCGGTCAGCAGCGCCACCAGCAGTCCCACCCAGCTGCGGCGCACGCCGCCTCCTCTCGTCGCGGGGGTACTTCGCCGGGGCCGGTCCCGGCTCCTGCCTGGTGCCCGCCGCGACTAGCCTCGACGCGTGGCTGCCACCCCCCTCGCGTCGGCGGCGGAGGTGCTCGTCGCGACGGGGCACGACCCGTTCGCCCGCGGCTCCCTGCGCCGGCCGCTCGTCACGGGCTGGGCCGGCGAGGGCGCGGTCGCGTGGCTGGGCGTCGACGCGCACGAGGGCACGGCGTACCTCTCAGCACTGGGAGAGCCGCCTGCGGTGGCCGCCCTGGTGGCCGAGCTGCTGCCGGAGCTGCCGCCCAGGCAGCGGATGACCCTGCCGCGGGGCACGCCGGTGCACCTGCCGGCCTGGGTCGGCATCGACGGCACGGACTGGGACTTCCGCTGGCTGCGGGGCGCCGCCGCCGGTGCAGCCGGGCGAGGAGCTGGTCGCGCCGGAGGACGACGAGACGGCGGTGAAGGAGCTGCTCGACGCCTCCTCCCCCACGGCCTCCGCGCTGCCGGGCGACGCGTCCGTGCGCCGCTGGGTCGGGGTCCGGGAGGGTGGCCGCCTCATCGCGTGCGCTGCGGACACCAGCGCGGCCACCGGCGTCGGCCACCTGTCCTCGATCGCCGTGCACCCCGACGTCCGCGGTCGCGGGCTCGGCCGGGCGGTGACCGCCGCGCTGACCCGGCAGCTGTTCGAGGACGGCTGCGACCTGGTGACGCTCGAGATGTACGCGGTGAACAGCTCGGGGCGGGCGCTCTACGACGCGCTGGGCTTCGCGGACGAGCACCGCTTCACGAGCGGCCCGCTGCTGGTGCGGGGCCGCTGGTGAGCCGCCCTCTCCCATGATCCACAGAAGGATCGACGGCCTCAGGCCCGCCGCCGGTGGCTGACGCCGTCGAAGCTTCTGTGGATCACCGCGGAGGGCGGGGTCACAGCGAGCGGCTGAGCCGGTCCCACAGCAGGGCGGGCTCCAGCACGTCCACGACGTGCGCCTGCCGCGCGGTGACCGGGTTCGGCAGCGCGACGGCCGGCAGGCCCGCGGCCTGGGCGGCCAGCACGCCGTTCACGGAGTCCTCCACGACGAGCACCTCCGCCGGGTCCAGCCGCAGCCGCGAGAGCGCCACGAGGTAGAGGTCGGGGTGCGGCTTGGCACGCTCGGCGTCCTCGCGGGTGACGACGAAGGCGAAGCGGTCCAGCAGGGCGAGCCGCTGCAGGTGCCCGTGCACCCACCAGGCGGGCGAGCTGGACACGACGGCCAGCACCAGCCCGTGCGCCGCCGCCCGGTCCAGCACGTCGGCCAGCCCGTCGCGCAGCGGCAGGTCCCCCACCAGCGACAGCTCGTGCTCGCGGCGCAGCGCGTGCGCGGCCTCCCGGTCGAAGCCCGCCCCGACCAGCGAGGCCAGCGCGGCGTAGCGGTCGTCGACGTCGCCGCCGACGCCGGCCAGCCAGCGGTGGAGGTCCAGCGGGTGGCCGAGGCTGTCGTACAGGTGCTGCCAGGAGGCGAGGACGGTCGACTCGGTGTCGACCAGGGTCCCGTCGAAGTCGAAGAGGACGGCCTTCAGTGGCCGGCCTCGTCCCAGTTGCGCCCCACGCCGACGCTGACGTCCAGCGGGACCGTCAACGCGTACGCCCCGCCCATCTCGCGCCGGACCATCGCCTCGACGGCCTCCCGCTCGCCGTCGGCCACCTCGAGGACCAGCTCGTCGTGGACCTGAAGGAGCAGCCGCGAGCGCAGGCCCTCCTCGCGCAGGCAGCGGTGCACGCCCAGCATCGCCAGCTTGATGATGTCCGCCGCACTGCCCTGGATCGGTGCGTTGAGCGCCATCCGCTCGGCCATCTGCCGGCGCTGGCCGTTGTCGCTGGTGAGGTCCGGGAGGTAGCGCCGCCGGTCGAGGATCGTCGAGGTGTAGCCGTCCTTGCGGGCCTGGGCGACCACGTCGCGCAGGTAGTCGCGGATGCCGCCGAAGCGCTCGAAGTAGGCGTTCATCTGCTCCTTGGCCTCGTCGGTCGGGATCCGCAGCTGCGCGGACAGCCCGAACGCCGACAGGCCGTAGGCCAGGCCGTACGACATCGCCTTGATGCGGCGGCGCATCTCCGGGTCGACCTGGTCGACCGGGATCGAGAAGGCGCGGGAGGCGACGAAGGTGTGCAGGTCCTCACCGGACTGGAAGGCCTCCTTCAGCCCGGTGTCGTCCGACAGGTGGGCCATGATCCGCATCTCGATCTGGCTGTAGTCGGCCGTCATGAGGCCTTCGAACCCGGGGCCGGCGACGAACCCCTGGCGGATCTCGCGGCCCTGCTGGGTGCGGATCGGGACGTTCTGCAGGTTCGGGTTGTCGCTCGACAGGCGGCCCGTCGCGGCGACCATCTGCTTGAAGGTCGTGTGGATGCGGCCGTCGTCGGCGACGGTCGGCAGGAGCTGCTTCTCGACGACCATGAGCAGCCGGGTCATCTCGCGGTGCAGCAGCAGCGCCTCGATGACCGGGTGCGTCCCGATGAGGTTCTGCAGCGCGTCCGCGTCGGTCGTGTACCCGGTCTTGATCTTCTTGGTCTTCGGCAGGCCGAGCTCGTCGAACAGCAGCGCCTGCAGCTGCTTGGGCGAGCCCAGGTGGAACTCGTGGCCCACCGTCTCGTAGGCCGCCTCGGCAGCCTCCTTGACCTGCTCGCGGAGCCGGCCCTCGAGCGCAGCGAGGTGCTCGACGTCCGCGGCGATGCCGGTGCGCTCGCAGTCGGCGAGCACCTCGACGAGCGGCAGCTCCAGGTCGCGCAGCAGCGCGGTGCCTCCGCGCCGCTCGAGGTCCTGGTCCAGTGCGACGGCGAGGTCGGCGACCGCCCGGGCCCGCACGGCGGCGTCCGCGGCGCCCTGGTCCTCCTCGGCGCCGTCGAAGGAGAGCTGCCCGTCGTCGGCGCTCTCGGCCCGCAGCTCGCGCCGCAGGAAGCGCAGCGCGAGATCGGCGAGGTCGAAGACGCCCTGCCCCGGCAGCGCCAGGTAGGCGGCCAGCGCGGTGTCGCTGGTCAGCCCGGCGACCGTCCAGCCGCGGGCGGACAGCGCGAGCAGCGGGCCCTTCGCGTCGTGCATCGCCTTGGGCACGGCGGCGTCCGCGAGCCAGGCCGCCAGGGCCGGCTCGTCGTCGGCGTCGAGCTGGGTGAGGTCGACGAAGGCGGCTTCGGTCGCCGGTTCCTGGCTCTCGGCCGCGATGCCGAGCCCGTTGGCGTCGCCGGTGCCCTTGCCCCAGAAGCCGCGCACGTGCAGGCCGACCCGCACCCCCGCCGGGAGCCCGTCGAGGAAGGCCCGCACCTCCCCCGGCCCGAGCACCCGGTGCTCGACCTCGAAGCCCTGCTCGGCCTCGGGCTCGACCGCGGACAGGGTGGCGTACAGCCGCTCGCGCAGGACCCGGAACTGCAGGGCGTCGAAGACCTTGTGCACCTCGTCGCGGTCCCACTGCCCGAGGCGCAGGTCGGTCGGGTGCTGGTCGAGCGGCACGTCGCGGACGAGCTCGGTGAGCTGGCGGTTGCGCACGACGCTGGACAGCCCGGCGCGCAGGTTGTCGCCGACCTTGCCCTTCACCTCGTCGACGTGGTCGACCAGCGAGCCGATGTCGCCGTACTGCTGGATCAGCTTGGTGGCGGTCTTCTCGCCGAGGCCGGGGATGCCCGGGAGGTTGTCGCTGGGGTCGCCGCGCAGCGCCGCGAACTCCGGGTACTGCGCGGGCGACAGGCCGTACTTCTCCTGTACGGCGTCGGGGGTCATCCGGCGCATGTCGGACACGCCGCGCGCGTTGTAGAGGACCGTCACGCGCTCGCTGACGAGCTGGAAGGCGTCGCGGTCGCCGGTGACGATCAGGACGTCGAAGCCGTCCGCCTCGGCCTGGGTGGCGAGGGTCGCGATGACGTCGTCAGCCTCGAAGCCCTCGGCGCACACGATCGGGACGCGCAGCGCGTCGAGCACCTCGCGGACCAGGCTGACCTGCCCCTTGAAGTCGGTCGGCGTCTCGGCGCGACCGGCCTTGTAGTCGGCGTAGGCCTCGGTCCGGAAGGTCGACCTGCTGACGTCGAAGGTCACCGCGACGTGGGTGGGCTTCTCGTCGCGCAGGACGTTGATGAGCATCGCCGTGAAGCCGTAGACGGCGTTGGTGGGCTGGCCGGTCGTGGTGGAGAAGTTCTCGACCGGGAGGGCGAAGAAGGCGCGGTAGGCCAGCGAGTGGCCGTCCAGCAGCAGCAGCCTCGGGCGCTCTTCGGTCGGAACGTCGGTCTTCGCAGCAGCCACGGGCCCACTCTAAGGAGGTCAGACCTCGGTGTCGGCCCGGCCGAGGGACAGCGCCGGGCGGCGGCCGAGGCGGCCGCGCGGGCGCCGTACGACGTGGTCGGCCGGTCGCGCCTCGACCTGGGCGAGCCGCCGCCGTACGACGGGGACCGGGGCGACCCGGCGCACCGCCAGCGGGGCGAAGCCGAGGCGGGCGAAGAAGCGGTTGGCGTCGCGCGAGCCCGGGTGGACCGAGACGACGATCTGGTCCAGGCCGTGCGCCTCGGCGTACGCGGCGGCTGCGGAGACGAGGGCCTTGCCTGCGCCGCGGCGCTCGTGGCGGCGGCTGACGACGCTGTGGCTCATGTGGACGGCCGGCAGGTCGAGCAGGGCGTTGGCCGACGCGATGGTCAGCAGGGCCATGCCGAGCGGCTCCTCGGCGTCGTTGACGACGACCACGAGGTGCCGGTCCGGGTCGGCGATCGCCTCGAGGTAGCGCTGCTCGAGCACCAGCCGCGCGCCGGCCGGGGTGCCGCGCGGCCGGCTGCCGGCGTCGGAGGCCGCGGGCAGCAGCGCGTCGCGCAGCTCGTCGCCGAAGCCCAGCAGCGCGGGGACGTCGTCGGCCGTCGCGGGCCGGACGCGCAGAGCGCTGCGTGGCACCGCCGCCCCTCTCTCTGGACGTCCTGCGCGGGCCACCTAGGCTCGCGGGGCACTGACAGTAGCGCGGCCCGGGACGCCCCCTCGGCCACGGACGAGGGAGGCCGGACCGGTGGTCCGCGGAGCCGGAACGGCCCTCAACATGGCCACGATCCTGGTCGGCTCCGGCCTCGGCGTGCTGCTGCGCGGGCGGCTGCCGGAGCGCACCCGCGTCACCGTCACCGATGCCCTCGGCCTGGTCACGCTGGTGATCGGCGGCCTCAACGTCGCCGCGCTGGGCGACCGGGAGTTCGGCGAGGCGGTGGGCGAGGGCGGGACGCTGCTCGTCGTGCTCGGCGCGCTGCTCGTCGGCGGGATCGTCGGCTCGCTGCTCCAGCTCGAGGCGCGGCTGGAGGGCCTCGGCGGCTGGCTGCAGCGCCGGCTCAGCAAGGGCGGCGGCAGCGCGTCGCGGGCCCGCTTCGTCGAGGGGTACGTGTCGGCGTCGCTGGTGTTCGTCGTCGGGCCGCTCGCCGTCCTCGGGTCGCTGTCCGACGGGCTCGGCCGCGGGATCGAGCAGCTGGCCCTCAAGAGCACGCTCGACGGCTTCGCCTCGCTGGCCTTCGCCTCCTCCCTGGGCTGGGGGGTCGCTGCCAGCGCGCTGTCCGTCGGCGTCGTCCAGGGCCTGCTCACCCTGCTCGGGGCGCTGCTCGGCGGGCTGCTCCCGGTCGCGCTGGTCAGTGCCGTCACGGCCACCGGCGGGGTGCTGCTGCTCGGGGTGGGGCTGCGGCTGCTGGCCCTCAAGCTGGTGGCGGTCGGCGACCTGCTGCCCGCGCTGGTGGTCGCCCCGCTGCTCGTCCTGCTGGTGGACGCGGTCCGCTAGGCAGGCTCAGCCGCCGAGGTAGGCCTCGCGCACCGCCGGGTCGTCCCGCAGCTGCGCCGCCGGTCCGCCCGCCACGACGCGCCCGGTCTCCAGGACGTACGCCCGCGCGGCCAGCCCGAGCGCCACCTCGACGTCCTGCTCGACCAGCAGCACCGCGACGCCGTCCGCGGCCAGACCGGCGACGACGGCCATGACCGCCTCGACCGCCTGCGGCGCCAGCCCGGTCGACGGCTCGTCCAGCAGCAGCACCCGCGGCGCGCTCATCAGCGCCCGGCCGAGGGCGAGGAGCTGCTGCTCGCCACCGGAGAGGGTGCCGGCCAGCTGGTCGCGCCGGGCGGCCAGGACCGGCAGCAGGCCGAGCACCCGGTCCCGCGCGCCGGACAGCTCCGCGCGTCGCGTGTACGCCCCGACCTCGAGGTTGTCCTGCACCGACATCCGCGCGAAGACCCGCCGCCCCTCCGGGACGTGCGCCACCCCCGCGGCGACGACCTCGTGCGGGGGCAGCCGGTCCAGGCGCTGGTCGTCCAGGTGCACCGTGCCGGCGGCCGGCCGCAGCAGCCCGCTCACCGCGCGCAGCGTCGTCGTCTTGCCCGCGCCGTTCGCCCCGAGCAGCGCCACGACCTCGCCGCCGCCGACGGCGAGGTCCAGCGCGGACACGGCCTCGTGCGCGCCGTAGCGCACGCTCAGCCCCTCGACCCGCAGCCGCATCCGGCGGACGCTACGCGGCGTCAGATGACGATCGTGCTTCCTTCGACACAGCGCGCAGACGGCGTGGTTGAGTAGCCGCCGCCGACGCAGCCGCCCGTTCCGGGCACGCGGCGACGGTCGACGACTCGACGTCGGGGGGCTGAAGGCGTCCCGGCAGACCCGGAGGAGCGTGCGTGGGGAACAGCCTCCCCCGACCCGTCCACAGGTCCGGCCCCCCGGCCGGACCACGTGCCCACCCCGCGGCCGGTCGCCTGGCCGCCGCCGCCGCTGTCCTGGGCACCCTGCTCCTCGTGCTGCTCGGCACCGCCGGTCCGGCGCTCGCCGAGAACGAGGGGGTCCGCGGCACGCTGAACAACGCCGGCCAGCGGGTCTCCGGCGCCACCATCACCGTCGAGGACGAGGACGGCGAGGAGGTCGGCAAGGCCGAGAGCAACGAGACCGGCGGCTTCGCGATCCCCGTCCCGGAGCCGGGCAAGTACGTCGTCAAGCTCGACCTGGACAGCCTGCCCGAGGGCGTGACCATCCGGGCCGAGGGTGGCGAGGAGCGCGAGATCACCGTGCGCCCCGGCGCCGTCGCGCCGGTGCTGTTCATCCTCGGCGCCGGCGACCGCGACACGACCGGGACCGCCGAACGGGCGCTGCAGCTGCTGGTGCGCGGCATCCAGTTCGGGCTGGTCATCGCCATGGGCGCCATCGGGCTGTCGCTGATCTTCGGGACGACCGGCCTGACGAACTTCGCGCACGGCGAGTTCCTCACCGGCGGCGCCTTCGCCGCGTACATCTTCAACGTGACGCTCGGGCTGAACCTGATCCCGGCCACCGTCCTCGCGGTCGCGGTCGGCTGCCTGTACGGCGCCTTCATCAACACGGCGCTGTGGGCGCCGCTGCGCCGGCGCGGGACGGGCCTGATCGCTGCCCTCGTGGTGAGCATCGGCCTGTCGTTCGTGATGCGCTACGTCTTCCTCTACGCCTTCGGCGGCAGCAGCCGCTCCTACGGGCAGTACGCCACCCAGCGCGGCCTCGAGATCGGCCCGATCTCCATCCCGCCGCGCGACCTCGTCATCATGGCGCTGTCGATCATCGTGCTCACCGCGGTGGGACTGGCCCTGGTGCGGACCCGGCTCGGCAAGGCGACCCGCGCGGTCGCCGACAACCCGTCGCTGGCCGCCTCGTCGGGCATCGACGTCGAGCGGGTCATCAACGTCGTCTGGATCATCGGCACCGGCCTGGCGGCGCTGGGCGGCGTCTTCCTCGCCCTGTCCCAGCAGGTGAGCTACCTGCTGGGCTTCCAGATCCTGCTGCTGCTGTTCGCCGGCGTGACGCTCGGCGGCCTCGGCACCGCGTTCGGCGCCCTCGTCGGGAGCCTCGTGATCGGCATCTTCACCCAGCTGTCCACGCTGGTCATCCCGGCCGAGCTCCAGAACGTCGGCGCGCTCGTCGTGCTCATCCTGATCCTGGTCGTCCGGCCGCAGGGCATCCTCGGCCGCGCTGAGCGAGTCGGCTGATGGCGCGCCGCACGACCGCCCTCACCCCCTGCCCCTGCGACGTCCCGAGGGGGTCCGCATGGACTTCGGCGTGATCTTCGAGAACACCGGCACCTCCCTGTTCAACGCCGAGGCGCTGTACCTCGCGCTGGCGGCGCTCGGCCTGAACATCCACTTCGGGTACACCGGGCTGCTGAACTTCGGGCAGGTCGGCTTCCTCACCGTCGGCGCCTACGGACTCGCGGTGGGCATCAGCTACCTCGACCTGCCGTTCGGGATCGCGGTCCTGCTCGGGCTGGGGCTGGCCGTCCTGCTCGCGCTGCTGCTGGGCATCCCGACGCTGCGCCTGCGGGCGGACTACCTGGCCATCGTGACGATCGCCTCGTCCGAGGTGCTCAGGCTGGTCGCGCGCTCCGCGACGCTGCGCGACGTGACCGGCGGCTCGAGCGGCCTCACCGGCTTCGCCGGCGGCTTCTACGACCTGAACCCCTTCCCCGAGGGCCGCTACGGCCTCGGCCCGTTCGACTACAACGAGAACCGCTTCTGGCTGCTCGTGGTCGGCTGGACGATCGTGGTGCTCGGGTCGATCCTGATCTTCCTGCTGATGCGCAGCCCCTGGGGCCGGGTGCTCAAGGCGATCCGCGAGGACGAGGACGCCGTGCGCAGCCTCGGCAAGAACGTCGTCGGCTACAAGATGCAGTCGCTGATCCTGGGCGGCCTGTTCGGCGCGACGGGCGGCTTCATCTTCGCGCTGGCCAACAGCTCGGTGCAGCCGGACAACTACAGCACCCTGCTGACCTTCTTCGCCTTCACGGCCATGATCCTCGGCGGCGCCGGCCGCGTGCTGGGCCCCGTCGTCGGCGCGATCATCTTCAGCAGCTTCTTCACGTTCCTGGAGAACACGCTGGTCCAGGCCGTGAGAGCGGACCTGATCCCGACCAGCATCATGAACAGCAACCAGGTCGGCATCATCCGCTTCATCCTGGTGGGCGTGCTGCTCATGGCCCTCATGATCTTCCGCCCGCAGGGGATCTTCGGAGACAAGAAGGAGCTGGCGCTCGATGCCCGCTGACGCGACGGAGACCACCAGCTCGGCGGCGGCGCGGGCGGCCGCGGCCCTCGCGGGGGTCGAGGCGCGGCCCGGGGTCCCCAAGCCGGACCCGATCCTCATCGCCGACGGCGTCGCCCGCCGCTTCGGCGGCCTCACCGCCGTCGAGGTCGACCACCTCGAGGTCCAGCGGGGCGTCATCACGGCGCTCATCGGCCCGAACGGCGCCGGCAAGACCACCTTCTTCAACCTGCTCACCGGCTTCGACCGGCCGAACGAGGGCTCGTGGTCCTTCGAGGGCAAGGACCTCGGCCGGGTGCCCGCGCACAAGGTCGCCCGCCGCGGCATGGTCCGCACCTTCCAGCTCACCAAGGCGCTGTCGCGCCTGTCGGTGCTCGACAACATGCGGCTCGGCGCGACCGGGCAGAAGGGCGAGAACTTCTTCCGCGCCCTGGTCCCGGGCATCTGGAAGGGCCAGCAGGAGCAGATCGACGAGCGGGCCCGCGACCTGCTGCGCCGGTTCAAGCTCGACGCCAAGGAGTCCGACTTCGCCGGCAGCCTGTCCGGCGGCCAGCGCAAGCTGCTCGAGATGGCCCGGGCGCTGATGGTCGAGCCCACGATGGTGATGCTCGACGAGCCGATGGCCGGCGTGAACCCCGCCCTCACGCAGTCGCTGCTCGGCCACGTGAAGGACCTGCGCGAGCAGGGGATGACGGTGCTGTTCGTCGAGCACGACATGGACATGGTCCGCGACATCAGCGACTGGGTGGTCGTCATGGCCCAGGGCAAGATCGTGGCCGAGGGTCCGCCGGACGCCGTCATGGCCGACCAGGCCGTCATCGACGCCTACCTCGGCGCCCACCACGACGCCCCGCTGTCGCCCGAGGAGGAGCAGGCCGAGATCGAGGCCGGCGAGGCCGAGCTCGAGGCCGAGCTCAAGACCCGGAAGAAGAAGTAGATGACGACTCCCCTGGGCCGCGCCAAGGCCTCGGCCGAGGCCACCCGCGAGCAGGCCTACGAGAACGCCCGCAAGGAGCACCTGGCCGCCGCCGACGGCGCGCTCGTGCGGGTCGACGACCTGTTCGCCGGCTACGTCCCCGGCGTCAACATCCTCAACGGCTGCGACCTGCACTGCCGCGAGGGCGAGCTCGTCGGCATCATCGGTCCGAACGGCGCCGGGAAGTCCACCCTGCTCAAGTCGATGCTCGGCATGGTCAACGTCCGCAGCGGCACGGTGACCCTGCGCGGCGAGGACATCACCGGCCGCAAGGCCCACCAGCTGGTCAACATGGGCGTCGGCTTCGTCCCGCAGACCAACAACGTGTTCCCTCGGCTCACCATCGAGGAGAACCTGCAGATGGGGCTGTACCACGACCCCAAGAAGTTCCCCGAGCGCTTCGAGTACGTCGCCGAGCTCTTCCCGGCGCTGATGACGCGGCGCAAGCAGCGCGCCGGCTCGCTGTCCGGCGGTGAGCGCCAGATGGTGGCGATGGGCCGCGCGCTGATGCCCTCGCCGTCGGTCCTGCTGCTCGACGAGCCCTCGGCCGGCCTGTCCCCCGCGCTGCAGGACGAGGTCTTCATCCGCTGCCGCCAGATCAACGCGACCGGCGTCTCGATCATCATGGTCGAGCAGAACGCCCGCCGGTGCCTGCAGATCTGCGACCGCGGCTACGTGCTGGACCAGGGCCGCAACGCCTACACCGCGTCCGGCAAGGACCTCATGAACGACCCGAAGGTCATCGAGCTCTACCTCGGGACGCTCGCCAAGGCGTGAGCACGCCCCTGCGGGCACCTGCCGCCGTCCTGCTGCTGGCCCTGGGCGCCTGCTCCTCCCCGGAGCCGGCCGCACCGGCGGTCGCCCTGTCGGCGCAGGTGCGGCAGTACCGCAACGACGTCGCCCTGCGCCGCCTGTCCGTCACGGTCACCAACGATGGCAGCACGCCCGTGCACCTCAGCGGCGTGCGGCTGGCGGCGCCCGGCTTCGCGCTCCTGCCGCTGGCCGACCCGGAGGTCGACCTGCCGCCCGGCGACCGGGTCGACCTGCCCGTGCCCTACGGCGACGTGACCTGCGGCGGCCCACCCGCCACGGAGCCGGACCGCGCCGAGCTGCGGGTCGGCGACCGGACGGTGCGGGTCGAGCTGCCGACCGACGGCGGGCTGCTGGAGCGGCTGCGCACGCGCGACTGCGTCCAGCAGGCGGTCGCCGAGGCGGTGGAGCTGCGCCTGGAGACCTTCACGCGCACCGGCACGCAGCTGCGCGGCACCCTCGTGCTGACGCGCCAGGGCGGCACGGAGCCGGTCCGCCTCACCGAGGCCGGTGGCACGATCGTCTACACCGTGCGTCCGGCCGGCCTGCCCGCGGTGCTCCAGCCCGGCGCGGCGCGCCTGGACGTGCCGGTCACCATCACGGCGACGCGCTGCGACGGGCACGCGCTGTCGCAGAACAGCCGCAGCGCCGTCTTCACCTTCTACGTCGGCGTCGGGGACGCCGAGCCGGTGCAGGTGCCGACGCTGGCGGACGTGCCGCTGCAGGGCCAGCTCGCCGCGCTGGCCACCGACACCTGCGTCCCCGCGTCCTGAACGGCCGAGGGGCCCGGCGCGCGTGCGCCGGGCCCCTCGTCCGTGCTGGTGGTGCTACTCGAGCTCGCCCGGCTGGTAGTCGACCTCGGCGGTCAGCTTGTTGTCGGGGCCGTAGGTGTAGATGCCGACGATCGCGCTGGTCGGGTCACCCTTGTCGGACAGCTCGATCGGACCGCTGACACCGTCGTAGTCGATGTCCTTGTCGGCCTTGAGCAGGTCGGCGCACTGCTTGAAGCTGGTGCACTTCTCGCCGTCCTTGGTGACGCCCGGCAGCTCCTTGGCGATGGCCTCGCCGGAGTCGTCGCCGGCCGCGATGGCCGCGAGGGCCGAGGTGATCACGGCGTCGTAGGACTCGGGCGCGTAGCTGAAGTCCTTCAGCGCCGGGTCGATCGCCTTGAGCTTGTCGCGGAAGTCGGTCGTCGCCTCGGCGCCGGGCAGCGAGCCCTTGGTGCCCTTCAGCGTCCCGGCGGGCAGGTCCTCGCCGAGCGCGTTGCCGAGGTTGCCGTCGACCAGGTAGAGCGGCACCTGCTGCGGGCCGATGCCCGCGGCCACCATCGACTGGATGACCTTGGCGGACTCCTCGAAGCCGATCAGCACGACGGCGTCGGGGTTGGCGGCCTTGAGCTGGTTGACCTGCGCGTCGAAGTTCGAGGCGGCCGGGTCGTAGAAGACGGCCGACTCCGGCGCGAGCTTGGCGCCCGCGTCGGTGACGGTCGAGCCGACGTTGTCGGCCAGGCCCTCGCCGTACGGGTCCTGCAGCGCGAGGATGCCGACGTTCTGGTGGCCGTCGGCGAGGATCGTCTCGCCGAGGATGCGGCCCTGGAGCACGTCGGACGGCGCCGTGCGGAAGTACAGGCCCTTGTCCGCGTAGTCGGTGAACTTCGGCGAGGTGTTCGCCGGGCTGTACATGATCGAGCCGGCGGAGGTGATCTTGTCGACGACGGTGAAGGAGACGCCCGAAGACGCCGCACCGATGATCACGTCGGCCTTCGCCGCCAGGAGGCGGTCGACGGTGGGGTTGGCGACGTCCTGCTGGGCGTCACCGGAGTCACCCTCGATGTAGGTGACCGGCTTGCCGTTGACGCCACCGCCGTCGTTGATCTCCTTGAGGGCCAGCTCGACGCCGGCGAACTCCGGCGGGCCGAGGAAGGCGAGGTTGCCCGTCTGCGGCAGCAGGCTGCCGATGGTCAGGACGCCGTCGCCCTTCTTGCCACCGCCCTCGTTGTCGTTGTCGCCGTCTGAGGCGGTGTCACTGCCGCCGCCGCAGGCGGCGAGGACGAGCGCGCTGGCGCTGATGGCGGCCAGCGTGCGCCAGGAACGTGCGGGGGAAACCATCCACCGTCTCCTTGAGACCGAAGGGACGCCGCAGGTCGCGGCGTTCGAGGTGGTCGGAACCTAGCGCGGCACGAGACGGCTGCGGGCGCATCCCGCCGGAGCGGGACCGCGTCGTTGCCAGGTCGTGACCTGAGGTGCTCAGCCCTGGCCGGGACGTGCCGCGATGTCCGACTCGTCCAGCACCTCCTGCGCGACCGCGCGCATGGAGCGGCGCTCGTCCATGCTCCGCCGCTGGATGTGGCGGAACGCCTCCGGCTCGGTCATCCCCCGCTGCTGCAGCACCGCCTTGGCCCGGTCGACCAGCTTGCGCGCCTCGAGCCGGCCGGACAGGTCACCGACCTCCTTCTCCAACGCCACCAGCTCGGTGAAGCGGGAGACGGCCATCTCGATGGCCGGCACCAGGTCCTTGCGCTGGAACGGCTTGACCAGGTAGGCCATCACGCCCGCCTCCCGCGCCCGCTCGACGAGGTCGCGCTGGCTGAAGGCGGTGAGGATGACGACCGGGGCGATCCGCGCGGCGACGACCTGCTCGGCGGCGCTCAGCCCGTCGAGGACCGGCATCTTCACGTCCAGGATCACGAGGTCCGGCCGCAGCTCGGTGGCCAGGCGGACCGCGCTCGCGCCGTCCCCGGCCTGCCCGACGACGACGTAGCCGTCCTCCTCGAGCATCTCGACGAGGTCCATGCGGATGAGGGCCTCGTCCTCGGCGACGAGCACCCGCAGCGGCGGCCGGGCAGCGGTCACGGTCCCTCCTCGTCTCGGCGACCACGCTAGTGCGTGGCCCCGATGCGCCCGGCCGGCGGGTGCAGGGCCACCGGCGCAGCGCGCGGACGGCCGAGCCGGCTCACGTCGCGGTGCCCCCGGTGGGATTCGAACCCACACTGTCGAGGTTTTGAATCTCGTGCCTGCTGCCAGTTGGGCTACGGGGGCGCGGGGTCGAGGGTAGTGGCGTGACCAGGCGCGCGTGGTCACGCCAGGGGGTTCTCCCGCCGGAACGGGTGGTTCTGCGCCTCCTGCCGCGCCTTGCCCCGGTACGTCTGCTTGTCTCGCCCGAACGGCCCACTCCAGTGCGGCCGGAGAGCGGTCGATGCACACCGCGACCCGAACCTGCCGAGGGAGCGCACCATGCGCGCACTGCGTCGTCTGCTCGTCCTGCTGACCTGCCTGGTCGCCTTCTCCGCCGGCACGCTGAGCCCCGCCACGGCCGCGGGCGACGACTACCCGTGGCGCACGGACACCACGCAGAGCGCGGACCGCTGGGGCTTCACCAAGCGGCAGTGCGTCAGCTTCGTCGCCTGGCGCATGTCGCAGCGCGGCCACCCGCTCAACAACGTCACGCAGCGCTGGGGCAACGCCCTCAACTGGGACGAGACCGCCCGCCGCCTCGGCTACGGCGTCGGCACCAAGCCGGTGCCCGGCTCGATCGCGCAGTGGAACGCCTACGAGCGCGCTCCCTACTACAGCGCGGGGTCCAGCTACGCCAACGGCACGATGAAGGCCGGCGGCTACGGCCACGTCGGCTACGTCCAGGGCGTCTACTCCGACGGCTCGGTGTCGATCGCGCAGTACAACCTGAACGGCGCCCGGTCGTACTCGACGATGCGCGTGCGCGCACCGCGCTACCTGTACGTCAGCGTCGCCACCCCGCGCTAGGCCGGCGGCGGCTCGGGCAGGTCGGTCGCGCGGCGCCCGTAGTTGGGGCTGCTCGGGATCGGGCTGCCCAGCTTGTGGACGCGCATGGCGTTGGTCGACCCACTGGTCGCGGGCGGGCTGCCGGCCACGATCGTGACGTACTCCCCCGGCTCCATCCGGCCGAGGTCGAGCATGGCGCTGTCGACCTGCCGGACCATCTCGTCGGTGTGCTGCACCGACGGGACGAGGAAGGTCTCGACGCCCCACGTCAGCGTGAGCTGGCTGCGGACGTCGGCGACGGGGGTGAAGGCCAGCAGCGGGATCGGCGAGCGGTGCTCGGCGAGCAGCCGGGCGGTGGACCCGCTCTGCGTGAAGGCCACCAGCGCACTGGCGCCGACGGTGGCACCGACGCTCGCGGCGGCGCGGGCGATGGCGCCGCTGATCGTCGTCGGCTCGGCCTGCACGCGCGGGACGCGGGTGAGGTCCTCCTCCGCGGCGGTGATGATGCGGGCCATCGTGGCCACCGTCTCGACCGGGTACTTGCCGACGCTGGTCTCGCCGGACAGCATCACCGCGTCGGTGCCGTCCAGGACGGCGTTCGCGACGTCGCTGGCCTCGGCCCGGGTCGGCCGCGAGGAGCCGATCATCGACTCGAGCATCTGGGTGGCCACGATCACCGGCTTGGCCTGCTCGCGGGCCGCCTGGATGGCGCGCTTCTGCACCAGCGGCACCCGCTCGAGCGGCATCTCCACGCCGAGGTCGCCGCGCGCGACCATCAGGCCGTCGAAGGCGCTGACGATCTCCTCGAGGTTGTCGACCGCCTGCGGCTTCTCGATCTTGGCGAGGACCGGCAGGCGGGCACCGACCTCGTCCATGATCTCGTGCACGCGCAGCACGTCGGCCGCCGTCCGCACGAAGGACAGCGCGACCATGTCGACGCGAAGGCCGAGCGCGAAGCGCAGGTCCTCCTCGTCCTTGGCCGACAGCGCGGGGACGCTCACGCCGATGCCGGGCAGCGACAGCCCCTTGTTGTTGCTGACCCTGCCGCCCTCGGTGACCTGCAGCCGGACGTCCGGCCCCTCGACGCCCACCACGCGCAGGCCGACGTTGCCGTCGTCCACGAGCAGCCGGTCTCCGACGGTGACGTCGTCGGCCAGTCCCTTGTAGGTCGTGGACACCCGGTCGTGGTCGCCCTCGGCGTCCTCGGTCGTGATGGTGACGGACTCCCCGGTCGCCCACACGACCGGCCCGTCCTTGAAGGTCCCGAGCCGGATCTTCGGCCCCTGCAGGTCGGCCAGCACCCCGACGCCCCGGCCGGACTCGTCCGAGGCCTCGCGCACCCACATGTAGGCCTCGCGGTGCTGCTCGTGCGCGCCGTGGCTGAAGTTCAGCCGCGCGACGTCCATCCCGGCGTAGACCAGCCCGCGCACGCCCTCGTAGGAGTGCGTGGCCGGACCCAGGGTGCAGACGATCTTCGCGCGGCGCTTCACGCCCTAGAGCCTCCCTCACCGGGGGACGTCCATGCGGGAAGCGGGCACCCGATCATGACGAGGCGGTACGAGGCCGCCGCCCGGTCAGCGCGAGGTCGGCGTCACCGGCGCCGGCAGCAGCGACTCGCCGCACAGGTGCCGGTCGACCGCGGCGGCCGCGGAACGGCCCTCCGCGATGGCCCACACGATGAGCGACTGCCCGCGCCCCATGTCGCCGGCGACGAAGACGCCGGGGACGCTGGTCGCCCAGTGCTCGTCGCGGACGACGTTGCCGCGGCCGTCGAGGTCGACGCCCAGGGCCTCCAGCAGGCCGGTGCGCTGGGGGCCGGTGAAGCCCATGGCGAGCAGCACCAGCTGGGCCGGCAGCACGCGCGTCGACCCCTCTACCGGCTCGAAGCGACCTTCTTTCATCTCGACGTCGACCAGCTCGAGGCCCTCGACGGACGAGTCCCCCACGAAGCGCTGGGTGTTCACCGAGAACAGCCGGTCGCCGCCCTCCTCGTGCGCGCTGCTCGTCCGGTAGACGAGCGGCCAGGTCGGCCAGGGCGTCGTGTCGGGCCGCTCCTGCGGCGGCCGCGGCATGATCTCGAGCTGGGTGATCGAGCGGGCGCCCTGGCGGATCGCCGTGCCCAGGCAGTCCGCCCCGGTGTCGCCGCCGCCGATGATGACGACGTCCTTGTCCTGCGCGCTGATCGGCGGCGCCTGCAGGTCGCCCTCCTGCACGCGGTTCGCGGGCACGAGGTACTCCATCGCCAGGTGGATCCCGGGCAGCTCGCGACCCGGCGCCGGCAGGTCACGCCCGAGGGTCGAGCCGCCGGCCAGCAGCACCGCGTCGTACTCCTCGCGCAGCTGCTCGACGGTCACGTCGACGCCGACGTCCACGCCGGTGCGGAACACCGTGCCCTCGGCGCGCATCTGCTCCAGGCGCCGGTCGAGGACCGCCTTCTCCATCTTGAACTCAGGGATCCCGTAGCGCAGCAGGCCGCCGACGCGGTCCGCCCGCTCGAGCACGACCACGTCGTGGCCCGCGCGCGTGAGCTGCTGCGCAGCCGCGAGCCCGGCCGGGCCGGAGCCGACGACAGCCACCCGGCGGCCGGTCTTCTGCGCGGGCACCTGCGGGGTGATGAGGCCGTCGCGCCACGCGCGGTCGCCGATCTCCACCTCGACCTGCTTGATGGTCACCGGGTCGTCGTTGATGCCGAGCACGCACGCGGCCTCGCACGGCGCCGGGCACAGCCGGCCGGTGAACTCCGGGAAGTTGTTGGTCGCGTGCAGCCGCTCGGAGGCCTCGGTCCAGTCGTCCTTCCACACCAGGTCGTTCCACTCGGGGATGAGGTTCCCGAGCGGGCAGCCGTTGTGGCAGAAGGGGATCCCGCAGTCCATGCACCGGGCGGCCTGGTCGTGCAGGTGCTCCTGCGGGAACTCCTCGTAGACCTCCTTCCAGTCGCGGATGCGGACGTCGACGGGACGACGCGTCGGCAGGGCGCGGGTGTGCTCGAGGAAGCCCTTGGGGTCGGCCACGATCAGCCCTTCTTGGCGGTGACGGAGACGTTGCTGGGGACGGGGGCGACGGAGGCCATGACGGCGGCGTCGACGTCGACGCCCTCCGCACGGGCCTGCTCCATCGCCTCGAGGACGCGCTTGTAGTCGCGCGGCATGACCTTGGTGAAGCGGCCGACCTGCGCCGGCCAGTCGGCCAGCAGCCGGTCGGCGACGGCCGAGCCGGTCTCGCGCAGGTGCTCGGCGAGCATCTCGCGCAGCGTCTCGACGTCGCCCTCGGACAGCTCCTCGAGCTCGACCATCTCGCCGTTGAGCTTGGCCCGGTCGAGGTCCAGGACGTACGCCACACCGCCGCTCATGCCGGCCGCGACGTTGCGGCCGGTCGGGCCGAGGATGGCCACGCGGCCGCCGGTCATGTACTCGCAGGCGTGGTCGCCGACGCCCTCGACCACGGCGGTCGCACCGGAGTTGCGGACGCAGAAGCGCTCGCCCACCCGGCCGCGGACGAACAGCGAGCCGCCGGTCGCGCCGTACAGCAGGGTGTTGCCGGCGATGACGTTGTCCTCCGCGGCGAACGTCGCCCCCTCCGCGGGGCGCACGACGACGCGGCCGCCGGACAGGCCCTTGCCGACGTAGTCGTTCGCGTCGCCGAGCAGCCGCAGCACGATGCCCTTCGGCAGGAACGCGCCGAGGGACTGGCCGGCCGAGCCGGTGAGGGTGATGTCGATCGTCCCCTCGGGCAGGCCCGCGCCGCCGTGGCGGCGGGTGACCTCCGCGCCGAGCATCGTGCCGACGGTGCGGTTGACGTTGCGGACCGGCACCGTGAGCCGGACCGGCTCGCCGTTCTCCAGGGCGTCCTTCGAGAGCGAGATCAGCTCGTTGTCGAGCGCGTGCTCGAGGCCGTGCTCCTGGCCGACGGTCTGCGTGAGGGACGCGCCCTCCGGCAGCTCCGGCAGGTGCAGGACCGGCGACAGGTCGAGGCCGGCGGCCTTCCAGTGCTCGACGGCCTTCTGCGTGTCGAGCACCTCCGCGTGGCCGATCGCCTCCTGGAGCGAGCGGAAGCCCAGCGACGCCAGGATCTCCCGCACCTCCTCGGCGACGTACTGGAAGAAGGTCACGAGGTACTCGGCCTTGCCGGAGTACTTCGCGCGCAGCTCCTGGCGCTGGGTGGCGACGCCGACGGGGCAGGTGTCCAGGTGGCAGACGCGCATCATGATGCAGCCGCTCACGACGAGCGGGGCGGTCGCGAAGCCGTACTCCTCGGCGCCGAGCAGCGCGCCGATGACGACGTCGCGACCGGTCTTCAGCTGGCCGTCGACCTGCACCACGATCCGGTCGCGCAGGCCGTTCAGCAGCAGCGTCTGCTGCGTCTCGGCGAGGCCCAGCTCCCACGGCGACCCCGCGTGCTTGAGGCTCGTCAGCGGGGAGGCGCCCGTGCCGCCGTCGTGGCCGGAGATGAGCACCACGTCGGCGTGCGCCTTGGACACGCCCGCCGCGACCGTGCCGACGCCGACCTCGGCCACGAGCTTGACGTGGATCCGCGCCTTGCTGTTGGCGTTCTTGAGGTCGTGGATGAGCTGGGCGAGGTCCTCGATGGAGTAGATGTCGTGGTGCGGCGGCGGCGAGATCAGGCCGACGCCGGGCGTCGAGTGCCGGGTCTTGGCGATGTACGGGTTGACCTTCGGGCCAGGCAGCTGCCCGCCCTCGCCGGGCTTGGCGCCCTGGGCCATCTTGATCTGGATGTCGTCGGCGTTGACGAGGTACTCGCTGGTGACGCCGAAGCGGCCGGACGCCACCTGCTTGATCGCGCTGCGCCGGGTCGGGTCGTACAGCCGCTCCGGGTCCTCGCCGCCCTCGCCGGTGTTGCTGCGGCCGCCGAGCTGGTTCATGGCGATCGCGAGCGTCTCGTGCGCCTCGGGGCTGATCGAGCCGAGCGACATCGCGCCGGTGTTGAAGCGCTTCACGATCTCGCTGACCGGCTCGACCTCCTCGAGCGGCACCGGCTGCCGGTCGCTCGTGAAGGTGAACAGCCCGCGCAGGGTGCCGGCCTTCTTGGAGAGCTCGTCGACCGTCGAGGTGTACTGCTTGAAGACGTCGTACTTCTGGGTGCGGGTCGAGTGCTGCAGGCGGAAGACGGTGTCCGGGTTGAACAGGTGGACCTCGCCCTCGCGCCGCCACTGGTACTCGCCGCCGATGTCGAGCTTGCGGTGCGCGCGCTCCGTCGGGTTCTCCGGGAAGGCGCGGCGGTGCCGGGCGGCGACCTCCTCCGCGACGACGTCCAGGCCGATGCCGCCCAGGCGGCTGGTCGTGCCGGTGAAGTACTCGTCGACGAGCTCCTGCGACAGGCCGAGCGCCTCGAAGACCTGTGCGCCGGTGTAGGAGGCGATGGTGCTGATGCCCATCTTGGACATCACCTTCAGCACGCCCTTGCCGGCGGCCTTGACGTACTTCTGCACCGCCGCCTTCGGCTCGACGCCGGGGAGCGCGCCGGTGGCGATGAGGTCCTCGATCGTCTCGAAGGCGAGGTAGGGGTTCACGGCGGCGGCGCCGTAGCCGATGAGCAGCGCGATGTGGTGCACCTCGCGCGCGTCGCCGGTCTCGACGATGAGGCCGACCCGCGTGCGGGTCTTCTCGCGGATGAGGTGGTGGTGCACCGCCGAGGTGAGCAGCAGCGACGGGATGGGCGCCATGTGCTCGGTGGAGTCGCGGTCGGACAGGACGATGACGCGGGCGCCGGCGGCGATGGCGGTCGACACCTCGCGGCGCACGCGGTCGAGCGCGTCGCGCAGCGCCTCTCCCCGCCGTTGACCGGGTAGAGGCCGTGCACGGTCACGCTCGAGAAGCCCGGCAGGTCGCCGTCCTCGTTGACGTGGATGATCTTCGCGAGGTCGTCGTTGTCGATGACCGGGAACGGCAGCACGATCTGGCGGCAGGACGCCGGCGAGGGCGTGAGCAGGTTCTGCTCCGGGCCGATGGTGCCCGCCAGGCTGGTGACGAGCTCCTCGCGGATGGCGTCCAGCGGCGGGTTGGTCACCTGCGCGAACAGCTGGCTGAAGTAGTCGAACAGCAGCCGCGGCCGCTCGGACAGCACGGCGACCGGGGTGTCGGTGCCCATCGAGCCGATGGCCTCGGCGCCGGTCCTCGCCATCGGGGCGAGCAGGATGCGCAGCTCCTCCTCGGTGTAGCCGAACACCTGCTGGCGGCGCAGCACCGACTCGTGGCTGTAGACGACGTGCTCGCGGTCCGGGAGCCGCTCGAGGTTGAGCTGGCCGCTGTGCAGCCAGTCGGCGTACGGGTGCTCGGCGGCGAGCGCGGCCTTGACCTCGTCGTCCTCGACGATGCGGCCCTGCTCGGTGTCGACCAGGAACATCTTCCCGGGCTGCAGCCGGCCCTTCGCGACGACCTGGTCCGCGGGGACGTCGAGCACGCCGACCTCGGAGGCCAGGATGACCCGGCCGTCGACCGTCTGCCACCAGCGCGCGGGCCGCAGTCCGTTGCGGTCGAGCACCGCGCCGATCTGGGTGCCGTCGGTGAACGTCACGCAGGCCGGGCCGTCCCACGGCTCCATCAGCGAGGAGTGGAACTCGTAGAAGGCCCGCTTGGCCGGGTCCATCTCCGGCGCGTTCTCCCACGCCTCGGGGACCATCATGAGGACGGCGTGCGGGAGCGACCGGCCGCCCATGTGCAGCAGCTCGAGGACCTCGTCGAAGCTCGCCGAGTCGGACGCGCCGGGCGTGCAGACGGGGAACAGCCGGCTCAGGTCGTCGGGCAGCTCGTGCGGGCCGCGGAGCAGCGCCTCGCGGGCGCGCATCCAGTTGCGGTTGCCGCGCACGGTGTTGATCTCGCCGTTGTGCGCGATGTAGCGGTACGGGTGGGCCAGCGGCCAGCTCGGGAAGGTGTTGGTCGAGAAGCGGCTGTGCACCAGCGCGAGGGCGCTGGCGAACCGCTCGTCGGACAGGTCGGGGAAGAACGGCTGGAGCTGCCCGGTCGTGAGCATCCCCTTGTAGACCAGCGTGCGCGTCGACAGCGACGAGAAGTACGTGCCGGTCTCGTGCTCGGCGCGCTTGCGGGTGACGTAGGCGCGGCGCTCGACGGCGTACGGCGTGAGCTCCTCCAGCGCGCTGACCAGGACGACCTGCACGAAGCGCGGCATGACCGAGCGGGCGGTCCTGCCGATGCCGGCGCCGTCCGGGTCGACGGGCAGCTCGCGCCAGGTCAGGACGCGCAGGCCCTCCTCGACGGCGATCGCCTCGATGGTCGTCCGGGCAGCAGCGGCCTCCGCCTCGTCCTGCGACAGGAAGGCGGTGCCGACGGCGTAGTGGCCGCGGGCGGGCAGCTCGACCCCCAGGTCGGCGCTGAGCACGGCGCGCAGGAAGGCGTCCGGGACCTGCACGAGGATGCCGGCGCCGTCGCCGGTCTCGGGCTCGCTGCCGGAGGCGCCGCGGTGCTCGAGGTTGCGCAGCGCGGTCAGGCCCTGCTCGACGGTGTCGTGGGTGACCCGTCCGGCGATGTCGGCGACGAAGGCGACACCGCAGGCGTCGTGCTCGTTCGCGGGGTCGTACAGGCCCTGGGCAGGCGGGTGTGCGGACATCATGGGCGGACCTCTTCCGGGGGGACTACGTGGTTCAGCTCCTGCGCCCCGGGACGTCCTTGGCCCTGCTGCAGATGTCCGGGACGTTACACGACAGGACACCTCAGGCGGGGCCTGACGCCGGAGCGGGTGGTGCGGGCCACCCGCCCGTACTGTCCGAGATGACCCGATCGGGTCATGGTCCGCAGCGGCGGCAGCGGGCAGGCTGACGGCATGTCCCTCCCGTCGTACGCGCGCCCGGCCCCCGCGGTCCGCGCTGCGGCGGACTGGCTGCCCCGTGGCGAGGCCCTGCCGGACGCCGACTGGGCCTGGCGCCACCGGATGGTCTGCTGGGTCCTGGCGGTGCACGTCCCGGTGCTGGTCCTCATCGCCGCGCTCGGCAGCCGGCCGGTCGAGGTGGTGCACGTCGTGCTGCCGCTCGGCGCGCTGCTCGGGCTCGCCTGCCTGCCGCGGCTCAGCCGCCGCCTGCGCGGGCTGTCCGCCAGCCTGGGCCTGCTGACCGGCTCCGCGCTGGTGGTGCACCTGTTCGACGGCTCCAGCGAGGCGCACTTCCACTACTTCGTCACCGTCGCGATCATCGCGCTCTACCAGGACTGGACGGTCTACGTCCTCGCGGTCGGCTTCGTGCTGCTGCAGCACGGCGTGATGGCCTCGCAGCCGGACGGCGTCGCCGTACCCGCTCGGCACCTGGGGCTGGGCGCTGGTGCACGCCGGCGCGATCCTGGCCGAGTCGGCCGTGCTGGTGCTCTTCTGGCGCGCGAACGAGATCAGCCGCCGCCAGTCCGAGGAGATGCGGGCCGAGCTGCGCGCCGGCCGCAGCACCGTCGCAGGCGCGGCTGGCCGAGACCGACCGCATCCGGGCCGACCTCATCGGCACCGTGTCGCACGAGTTCCGCACGCCGCTGACCGGCATCCGCGGCGCTGCCCTGACGCTGCTCAAGCGCGGCGACCGCCTCGACCAGGCCAGCCGCACCGCGCTGCTGAACGCCGTGCTCGACCAGCAGGAGCGCCTGTCGCGCCTGCTGGAGAACATGCTGATCGCCGCCCGCGCCACCGCCGTCGACCCGGGCGCCGTCAGCGACGTCGACGCCGTGGCGGCCGAGGTCGCGATGCTCGCCTCGGCCGGTCGCCCCGGCGCCGGCCAGGTCGCGGTCGTCGTCGAGCCCGGCACCAGCGCGCGGATGGACCGGCAGGCGCTGCACCAGGTGCTCGCCAACCTCGTCGACAACGCGCTCCAGCACGGCTCCCCCTCCTCCGTCCCGCTCGTCGCGGGCGGCAGCGACGAGCGCGGCGTCTGGATCACCGTCTCCAACGAGGGCCGGGTCCTCGACCTCACCGCCGCCGAGCGGCTGTTCGAGCCGTTCACGCAGCTCGACAGCGGCGCCACCCGGGACCGCGAGGGCATCGGCGTCGGCCTCTACGTCGTGCGGCGCCTCGTCGACGTCTACGGCGGCAGCGTGGACGTGCGCAGCGAGGCCGGCTGGGTCACCGTCGAGGTGCGCCTGCAGGCCGCCGGCACCAGCAGGATGCCCGCGCCGCGGGTCGAGCAGCCGGCCTAGACCCCGGACCCGACGGCGCTGCCGACGACGTACGTCAGCCCGGTCGCGGCGCCGCCCAGCACCAGCTGCCGCGCCCCGCTGTAGAGGGCGCTGCGGTCGGTCCACCGGCTGACCAGCGCACCGGCGACGAACAGCGCCAGCAGGCTCAGCAGCACCGGCAGGAGCAGCGCCGTGCCGCCCAGGGCGTACGGCAGCAGCGGGACGCCGGCACCGACGACGAAGGCGGCGAACGACGACAGCGCCGCCGTCCAGGGCGACGGGAGGTCGTCCGGGTCGATGCCCAGCTCCTCGCGGGCGTGCACGCGCCAGACCTGCTCGGGGTCGCGGGACAGCTGCCGGGCGACCTCGCGGGCGGTCGCCTCGTCCACGCCGCGGGAGCGGTAGATGCCGGCCAGCTCGGCCTCCTCCGCCGCCGGCACGCGCGCGATCTCCGCCTTCTCGACCTCGATCTCGGCGCGCGCCAGCTCGGTCTGCGAGGCGACCGAGACGTACTCGCCGGTGGCCATCGAGAAGGCCCCGGCCACCAGCCCGGCCAGGCCCGCGAGGGCGACCGTGCGGGGCGGCGCGCCGCCCCCGGCGACCCCCGCGATCAGGGCGGTGTTGCTGACCAGGCCGTCCATGACGCCGAAGACGGCCGGGCGCAGCCAGCCGCCGGTGACGTCTCGGTGGTCGTGGTGGTGCTCGGGCAGGACGCGCTCGGTCACGAGTCCACCTCCGCCCGGGCCGGGTCGGCGGCGGGCGTCGACGGGTCGTCCGCTGCGTGGCCAGGATCGTCGACGGTGGCCGCGTCGGCCGTCGCGTGCTGGGCGACGTCCGCGGCCGGACCGTCGCCTGCCGCCGGCTCGACCTGCGCCTCGCGTCCTGCGCCGCGCCGCAGCACGAGGTACGTCACCGCCCCCACCAGCACGACGGCCATGACGACCACGTTGAGCCGCAGGCCGAGCAGGGTGTTGGCGTCGTCGATGCGCAGCGCCTCGATCCAGATGCGGCCGCTGGCGTACAGCGCCAGGTAGAGCGCGAACGCCCGGCCGCCGCCGAGGCGGAAGCGGCGGTCGGCCCAGACGACGACGCCGGCGACGCCGAGGTCCCACAGCAGCTCGTAGAGGAAGGTCGGGTGGTAGGCCTCCGCGCCCGCGACGGCGTCCCGGTTGTCCGGGTCGATCTCGAGGCCCCACGGCAGCGTCGTGGGGCGGCCGAACAGCTCCTGGTTGAACCAGTTGCCCAGCCGGCCGATCGCCTGCGCGACGGCCACCCCCGGGGCGACGGCGTCGGCGAACGCCCCCTTCGCGACGCCCCGCTTGCGCAGGACCAGCCAGCTGACGAGGAAGCCGCCGGCGATGCCGCCGGGGATGCCCAGCCCGCCCTGCCAGACGTACAGCGCCGCGACCGGGTCGTCGAGGTAGCGGTCCGGGCTGGTGACCACGTGGTAGATCCGCGCGCCGACGATGCCGCCGGGCACGGCCAGCGTGGCGACGTCGGTGATCAGCCCCTTGGTGCCGCCGCGGGCGACCCACCGCCGCTCGCCGATGGTGACGGCGGCGACGACGCCCAGGATGATCGCCAGCGCGTAGGCGCGGACCGGGAACGGCCCGAGCTCCCAGACACCCCGGTCGGGGCTGGGGAGGTACGCGAGCGACACGCCGCCAGCCTAGGCGCGCGGGCCTGCGGCTGCCGACTCGTCGTGGCGTTCGTCCGCGGCGGCCGCCGAGGCCTCGTGCCGGTGGCACTCCCCTCAGAAGCGCTGACCCGGGGGTCCGCGAAGCGCGTGCTCGTGGACCGAGATCGCCTGTACAGCAGCAACAATCGAGATTTGCACTCTTGCGAACCTGTCCCACGGCCGGTAGTATCGAACACGTGTTCGACACCGTGTCTGTGAGTCGGGTGCAGGCGCTGCCTGGCTCCTTCTCCTCGGACGTCGAGCACGTGCTGGACCCGGTCGGCGCGCTGCGGCTGGCTCTGTCGTCGCTGGTGCAGGTGGACCCCGTGGACCTCCCGGCGGACTGGGCGCTCGCACAGGCGAAGGACCTGCTGGCGGCCCGGGCGGAGCTCGAGGCGGTGCTGCTGCGGCGCCTGGGTGATGTCGATGCGCGCAAGCTGCACCAGCTCGACGCCAGCCCGACCACCACGTCGTGGGTCCGGGCGCAGGGCGCCGTCGTCGACTCCTCGACGGTGACCCTGTCCCGCAGGCTGCACCGGCTCCCCGCACTGGACGAGGCGGTCCGGTCCGGGGCGCTCGGTACCGACGCGGCATCGCGGATCGCCGCCGCGCTGACCAGGCTCCGGCCGCTGGTCGACCGACCCGACGGGCTCATCGACGGCCAGCCCGGTGAGGCGACGGTGACCGCGGTCGTGCTCGACGGCGTCAGCGACGCGGTCCTGACCGCGCTCGGCGGCCTGGCGCAGGACGATCCGCGGGTCGCGGACCTGCACGCGCAGCTGTCGGAGGTGTCCTGCGCACCGACCTCGCAGCTGGCCCGGCTCGAAGCGGCGTTCGTGCTGCTCGCGCAGCACCTGCCGGCCGGCTGCCTGCCGGGCGCGCTCAGGGTGCTGGTCGACGCGTTGCTGCCGAACGACCTGGAGAAGCGCGCGGCCAGGGCTGCCGACGACGCGCACCTGACCCTGCGCCCGAACGGTGACGGCAGCGGGTGGCTGCTGCGCGCCGAGCTGGACCTGGAGACCGGGGAGCTCCTGCACACCGCCCTGACCGCCGCGGCGGCGACCGACCCGGACAACCCCGTCGACACCGCCGCCGCGCAACAGCTGCGGGACAGCGGCTGGGAGTTCGGCGACCCCGTCCCGCTGGACCTGCAGACGCCGGACCGGCCGTTCGACCCGCCTCGGTCCCGCGGCCGCCGGCTGCACGACGCCCTCAAGCTCGCGCTGCGGGCCTTGCTCGACAGCGGCGACCTCGGCCTCCGGGACAAGGTCGCGCCGCACATCGGCGTCACCGTCGGACTGGTCACCCTGCACCGCGAGCCCGGTGCGGTGCCCGCGACCGCCGCTTCCGGGCTGTCGCTGCCGCTGAGCCTGGTGCAGAAGTGGTGGTGCGACGCCTACGTCACCCGCTACGTCCTGGGCCTGGGCAGACGGGTGATCGAGACCAGCCACTCCAGCCGCACCCTGAAGGCTCACGAGCGCCGCATCAAGCACGTCGAGACCGGCGGGCAGTGCCAAGGCGCCGGGTGCACCCGAGGGCCAGGGTGCCGCCTGATCCCTCACCACCCTGACGCCTGGTGCCGCACCGGCACGACCTCCCTCGGCGACGCCGTCCTGTTCTGCGACCACGACCACGACGCCCTGCACCGCGGCGTCACCCTCACGCTCAAGGACGGCCGCCGCATCAACGAGCACGGCTGGGTCGACGAAGCCCTGACGCCGGAGAACCGCCACTAGCGTCCGCCCGACCCGGCCTGTCTTGATCATCAGAAGCATCGGTCTCCTCAGCGCGTCGACCGGCGTCCTACGAGACCGAACCTTCTGTGGATCATGGAGACCTGGCCGTAGCGGCAGGTGCAGACGGTCGGCGACCGAGACCGCCAGGGCCGGCGAGCTCGCTGATGCGCCGTGCTGTCACCGGCGTCAGAGGGGACGGCGGCGAACGCCTTCAGCGAGCTCGGAGGAGAGTCGGCGCACGCCGTCGACGCCGTCCTGCTCCAGCGCCGTCACCAGCGCCGAGCCGACGATGACCGCGTCGGCGAAGGAAGCCACCTGCGCGGCCTGCTCCCCGCTGCTGACGCCGAGGCCCACACCGACCGGCAGGTCGGTCTGGCGGCGGACCCGGGCCACCAGGTCACGCGCTCCGGCGCCGATCTCCGCACGGGCGCCGGTGACGCCCATGACGGCGGCGGCGTAGACGAAGCCGCGGTTGGTCCGGCCCACGACGGCGATGCGCTCGTCGGTGCTGCTCGGGGCGACCAGGAACACCGGGTCGAGGTCGAGCTCGCGGCACGCCTCGAGCCACTCCGGCGCCTCCTCGGGGATGAGGTCGGGCGTGATGGCGCCCGCTCCCCCGGCGTCCTTGAGCGCCTGCGCCCAGCGGCGGAAGCCGTAGCGGTGGACCGGGTTCCAGTAGCCCATGACCACCGTGGGGGCGCCGGTGGCGGCGACTGCTTCCACGGCGCGCAGCACGTCCGCCTGCCGGGTGCCCGCGTCGAGCGCCGCCTGGTGCGCCCGCTGGATGGTGGGGCCTTCCATCAGCGGGTCGGAGTACGGCATGCCGACCTCGACCGCGTCGACGCCCGCCTCGACCATGGCGACCAGCGCCTCGACCGAGCGGTCGTACGACGGGAAGCCGACCGGGAGGTAGCCGACCAGGGCGGCGCGGCCCTCCTCGCGGCAGCGCGCGAAAAGGCCGTCCAGCTGCGCGCCCACTTAGGGCTGCTCGCCCTCGTGCGCGCGGACCAGCTCGGACTCGGCGATCTCCTCGCCGGTGATCAGCCCGAACCAGCGCGCCGCCGTGTCGACGTCCTTGTCGCCGCGGCCGGAGGTGTTCACGATGACGACCAGGTCGTGCGGGTCGCGGTCCTGCGCGCGGCCCCAGTCGCAGGCACCGGCGAAGGCGTGCGCGGTCTCGATGGCGCAGAGGATGCCCTCGGACTTGGCCAGCGTGGACAGGCACTGCATGGCCCAGGCGTCCGGGATGCCGGTGTAGGTGGCCCGGCCGGTGTCGCGCAGCAGGGCGTGCTCCGGCCCGACGCCGGGGTAGTCGAGGCCGGCGCTGATCGAGGTGGTGTCGGCGGTCTGGCCGTCCTCGTCCTGCATGAGGTAGCTGCGGGCACCGTGCAGCACGCCCGGCTCACCGGCGGTGAGCGGCGCGGCGTGCCGGCCGGTCTCGACGCCGTCGCCGCCCGCCTCGCAGCCGACCAGCGCCACCTCGGCGTCGTCGAGGAACGGGTGGAACAGGCCCATCGCGTTGGAGCCGCCGCCGACGCAGGCGACCACGGCGTCGGGCAGCCGGCCGACGAGGTCGAGGCACTGCTGGCGGGCCTCGACGCCGATCACGCGCTGGAAGTCGCGGACCATCATCGGGAACGGGTGCGGCCCGACCACGGAGCCGATGACGTAGTGCGTCGTCTCGACGTTGGTGACCCAGTCACGCATCGCCTCGTTGGTGGCGTCCTTGAGCGTCTTGGTGCCGCTGCGGACCGGGATCACCTCGGCGCCGAGCAGCCGCATGCGGGCGACGTTCAGCGCCTGCCGGCGGGTGTCCTCCTCGCCCATGTAGACCGTGCAGTCGAAGCCGAACAGCGCGCAGGCCGTGGCCGTCGCGACGCCGTGCTGGCCGGCGCCGGTCTCGGCGATGACCCGCTGCTTGCCCATCTTCTTCGTGAGCAGGGCCTGGCCCAGCACGTTGTTGATCTTGTGGCTGCCGGTGTGCGCGAGGTCCTCGCGCTTGAGCAGGATCCGGGCGCCGCCGGCGTGCTCGGCCAGCCGCTTCGCGTCGGTCAGCGGGGTGGGGCGGCCGGCGTACGTCGTGAGCAGCCGGTCGAGCTCGGCGGTGAACGCCGGGTCGGCCTTCGCGGCGGCGTGCGCCGCGGTCAGCTGGTCGAGCGCGGCGACCAGCGCCTCGGGGACGAAGCGGCCGCCGTACGGGCCGAAGTGGCCGGCAGCGTCGGGGCTGCTCACTCCTGGCCCCGCGCGCTGGGGTGGTTTCCGGCGGTGACCAGCTCGGCGACGGCCTGCCGCGGGTTGCCGCCGGTGACCACCCCCTCCCCCACGAGCACCGCGTCGGCGCCGGACGCCGCGTAGGCGAGCAGGTCGTGCGGGCCTCGTACGCCGGACTCGGCCACCTTGACGACCCCCTCGGGGATGCGCGGCACGAGGCGGGCGAAGACCGTGCGGTCCACCTCGAGGGTCTTGAGGTCGCGGGCGTTGACCCCGACGACGCGCGCGCCGGCGTCGAGCGCCCGCTCGAGCTCGGCCTCGTCGTGCACCTCGACCAGCGGCGTCATGCCGAGCGACTCGCTGCGCTCGACGAGGCTGACCAGCGCCTCCTGCTCGAGCGCCGCGACGATGAGCAGCGAGAGGTCGGCGCCGTGCGCGCGGCCCTCCCACAGCTGGTAGCTGGTGACCACGAAGTCCTTGCGCAGCAGGGGGACCTCGACCTTCGCGCGCACCGCGTCGAGGTCGGCCAGGCTCCCGCCGAAGCGGCGCGCCTCGGTCAGCACGCTGATGACCCGGGCGCCGCCGGCCTCGTAGTCCGCGGCGAGCGCGGCGGGGTCGGCGATGGCGGCGAGCGCTCCCTTGGAGGGGCTGCTGCGCTTGACCTCCGCGATCACGGCCACGCCGGGTCCGCGCAGGGCAGCGGCGCCGTCACGGGCCGGGGGCAGCGCGGCGGCGCGCTCCTTGAGCTCGTCCAGCGGGGTGCGCGCCTGGCGCTCGGCGAGGTCCTCGCGCACGCCGACGAGGATGTCGTCCAGCACGGTCATGCGCACGCTCCCCTCGTCCGGTCGGTCCGCGTCACGCTAGTCGCGGGCTGCAGGCCCTCGCCCCTCGGGGTCGGCGGCCGTCGGGTCGTCGCCGCGGTCCAGCGCCTCCCAGATGTCGCGCTCGCCCGCCGGCCGCACGGCCTGCGCCGCCGGCGCGTCGTAGCGCCGGCCGAGGGCCGCCCAGCCGCGGCCGCGGACGGCGACGACCAGCCCGGCGGCGAGGACGACCAGCCCGCCGAGGGCGCAGGCGTACGGCCAGAGGGTGCCGGTGGTGCTGCCGCCCGCGGCGCCGGCCTCGCGGACCGCGGCGGTGTCCTGCGCCGCCCCCGCGAGGTCGGCCAGCACGCCGACGGCGGCGACCACGACGCCGGCACCGACCAGCGCGAGCAGGCCGCCGACGACGGCCCGGCCCCAGCGCCGGGTCGCCGGGACGGCGATGACCCCGGCGAGCGCCACCAGGCCGAGCGCGCGCACGCCGGGCGCGAGGTCGCTGCCCAGGACGGGGACGTCCCGGCCGGGCAGCAGCCCGCTGCCGGCGACCTCGACGGACGCCCACTCGCGCCCGACGGCGACCAGCACGAGGAAGGCGCCGAGCAGGCAGAGCAGGGCGGCGACGGCCGGCTCGCGCCTCACGTGACCGCGCGCAGCGTCCCCGCCGCGGCGACGGCGCGCAGGACGGCGGCGGCCTTGTTCTCGCACTCGGCCTGCTCGCTGGCCGGGTCGCTGTCGGCGACGATGCCGGCGCCGGCCTGGACGTACGCCGAGCCGTCGTGCAGCACCGCGGTCCGGATCGCGATCGCCATGTCCATGTCGCCGCCCGCGTCGAAGTAGCCGACGGTGCCGGCGTAGAGGTTGCGGCGGTGCGGCTCGAGCTCCTCGATGACCTCCATGGCTCGCGGCTTCGGGGCGCCCGACACCGTCCCGGCCGGGAACGTCGCGCGGAGCACGTCGAAGGCGGTGCGGCCCGGGAGGAGCCGCCCGAAGACGGTGGACACCAAGTGCATGACGTGGCTGTACCGCTCGACGCGCATGAAGCCGCTGACGTCCACCGTCCCAGGCACGCAGACCCGTCCGAGGTCGTTGCGCGCGAGGTCGACGAGCATCACGTGCTCGGCCCGCTCCTTGGGGTCCGCGCGCAGCTCCTCGGCCGCCTGCGCGTCCAGCTCCTCCGTGGCGCCGCGGGGGCGGGTGCCGGCCGGCGGGTGCACGACCGCGCGGTCGCCCGTCACGGTCACCAGCGCCTCGGGGCTCGAGCCGACCACGTCGAAAGGCGTCTCGCGGCCGGCGAAGCGGAGCAGGTACATGTACGGCGACGGGTTGCTGTTGCGCAGCACCCGGTAGAGGTCGAGCGCGTCGACGTCGGTCCTCACCTCGAAGCGCTGGCTGAGCACGACCTGGAAGACGTCGCCGGCGCGCACGTGCTCCTTGCCGGCCTCGACCGCCGCCTCGTAGGCGGCCGGCGTGGTGCGCCGTACGACCTCCGGCTGCGCGCCGAGGTCCGCGGTCGACACGGTCGCGGGCGCGGGCGCCGACAGGGCCGTCGTCATCGCGTCGAGGCGCGCGACGGCGTCGTCGTAGCTGCCGCCGGGCAGGACGTTCGCGATGAGCAGCACGGTGCCGTCGCCGTGGTCGAGCACGGCCAGGTCGGTCACCAGCATCATCGCCAGCTCCGGCATGCCGAGCTCGTCCGGCTTCGTGCTCGGCAGGCGCTCGATGCGCCGGACCACGTCGTAGCCGAGGTAGCCCACGAGGCCACCGGTCAGCGGCGGGTCGTCCGGGCCCTTCGGGCTGCGCAGCAGCTCGACCGCCTCGCGCACGGCCTCCAGCGGGTCCTCGCTCGTCGTCGGCAGCCCCTCGCCGACCCAGAGCGCCTTGCCGTCCCGCTCGGTGAGGACGCCGGCGGAGCGCACGCCGACGAACGACCAGCGCGACCACTGCTTGCCCTGCTCGGCCGACTCCAGCAGGAAGGTGCCGGTGCGGCCGCCGGCCAGCTTGCGGTAGACGCCGACGGGCGTCTCGCCGTCGGCGAGCAGCCGGCGGGTGACCGCGCGCACGGGCTGGTCGAGCCGGTCGAACTCCACGCGGGTCGGGGTGGTGGCGCCCAACGTGGACGGGCGCAGCGTCACGGCGAGCCGACCACCGCGGGGAGGCTGATCGCGTCGAAGCAGGTGCGGTCGCCGGTGTGGCACGCGCCGCTGCCGACCTGGTCGACCTTCACGAGCAGCGTGTCGCCGTCGCAGTCCAGCGCCACGGACTTCACCCACTGCTGCGAGCCGGAGGTGTCGCCCTTGACCCAGTACTCCTGGCGGCTGCGGCTCCAGTAGGTGCAGCGGCCGGTGGTCAGCGTGCGGTGCAGCGCCTCGTCGTCCATCCAGCCGACCATCAGCACCTCGCCGGTGTCGTGCTGCTGGGCCACCGCCACCACGAGGCCGTCGCGGTCCCGCTTGAGCTGCGCGGAGATCGACGGGTCGAGGTCGGTGGGGCGTACGGCGGCGCTGGTCATGCGGTCAGTCTGCCGGACGCCGGGTGCGGGCACCGCCCGGCTCCGAGCGGCAGGTCGCCGCCACGGCTCGCGGCGCGCCGCGGCGGTGACCCGCCTCTCACCCGGTCGGAACCGGCACCGGCCGGCGCAGCACCAGCGGCCCGACCACCGCGACCGCGAGGGGCACCACGGCCAGCAGCGCCAGCGCCGTCGGCAGCGACGTGAGGGAGCTGAGCAGCCCGATCAGCGGCGGCCCGGCGACGAACCCGGCGTAGCCCAGCGCGCTGACCGCAGCCAGGTCCGCGCCGGCCCGACCCGGGGCGCTGCGGGCACCCACGGCGGAGAACAGCGTGGGCGCGAGCACCGAGACGCCCGCACCGGCGACGGTCGCCCCGGCCAGCGCGACGCCCGCGGACGGCGCCAGCGCGAGCAGCAGCAGGCCGCCCGTGACGGCGCCGGCACCACCGCCGACCACGAGCGCGTCGGTGCCGGGGCGGGCCAGCCACTGCACGGCGAAGCGCCCGAGGGCCATCGCCCCGGCGAACAGCCCCGGACCGAGGCCACCGACCCACGGCGGCGCGTCGAGGGACCGCTCCAGGTGCAGGGCGCTCCAGGACTGCACGGCGTCCTCGACCAGGAACGACCCGGCGGTGAGCAGCCCCAGGACGAGGAGCACCGCGCCGATGCGCGCGCGGCCCGCTGCCTCGGGACCGGTCTGCGGCACGGGCCGGTAGGCGGGCTGCGTCAGCGCCACGGCGACGACGAGGAGCAGGACGACCGCCAGGACCGAGCGCGGGCCGGCCCCGGCGTCCCGGGCCACGCCGGCGCTCACGGACCCCACGAGCACGCCCAGGGAGAAGCAGCCGTGGGCACCGGCCATGAGGCGCCGGCCCTCGAGCCGCTCCCAGGTGGCGGTGGCGGTGTTGACCATGACGTCCAGCGCGCCGGTGCTCGCGCCGAGCAGCAGCAGCGCGAGGACGAGCGGCAGGAGCGACCCGGCGAAGGCCGGCAGCACGGTGACCAGCCCGAACAGCAGCAGCGCGGGGGGTAGCAGCCGCCGCGCGCCGTGCCGGTCCATGAGCCGACCGGCGAGCGGCATCGCGGGCAGGGCGGCCAGCGCGACGGCTGCCAGCGCCAGGCCGAGCTGCCCGTCGGTGACGCCCGCCTGTTCGCGGATCTCCGGCAGGGTCGCCGCCCAGGCGCCCCAGAAGGAGCCGAACGCCGCGAACGCGAGCAGCAGGCCGCGACGCTCGGCGCGCGCGGCCGTCACCGGGACTGCGAGACCCAGGAGGCGTGCAGGCCCTGGTAGACGCCCTCCTGCTGCACCAGCTCGGCGTGCGGGCCGCGCTGCACGACGACGCCCGCGTCGACGACGAGCACCTCGTCGGCGGCCTCGGCGGTCGACAGCCGGTGCGCGATGGCCAGCGTGGTCCGGCCGCGGGTCAGCGAGTCCAGCGCCCGCTGCAGGCGCACCTCGGTGGCCGGGTCGACGGCGGAGGTCGCCTCGTCGAGGACCAGCAGGTCGGGGTCGGCGATGTAGGCGCGGGCGATCGCGACGAGCTGCCGCTCCCCGACGGACAGGCTGTCGCCGCGCTCGCCGACCTCGGTGCGGACGCCGTCCGGGAGCTGGTCGAGCCAGTCGGAGAGGCCGAGCGCCGCGAAGGCCTGCTCGACCTCCTCGTCGGTCGCGTCGAGCCGGCCGTACCGCACGTTGTCGGCGATGGTCGTGTCGAACAGGAAGCCGTCCTGCGGCACCATCACGACCCGCGAGCGCAGCGACGAGAAGCGCACCTGGTCGAGCGGGACGCCGGACAGCAGGACGCGTCCGGCCGTCGGGTCCATCAGGCGGGTGAGCAGCTTGGCGAAGGTCGTCTTGCCGCTGCCGGTCTCGCCGACCACGGCGACGCGGGTGCGCGGCGCGATGTCCAGCGCGACGTCGTGCAGGACGTCCGGGCCGCCCGGGTAGGCGAAGGTGACGTGGTCGAAGCGGACCCCTACCGGGCCCTCCGGCAGCGGCCGGCCGTCGTCCTCCGGGTCGGCGACGTCGGACGGCGTGTCCAGGACGCCGAGCACCCGGCGCAGGCCGGCGATCGCGTTCTGCGCCTCGTTCAGGACCTCGGTCGCGACCTGCACCGGCTGCACGAACAGCGTCACGAGGAAGAGGAAGCCGACCAGCCGGCCGGTCGTGATCTGGCCGTCCGCGCCGAGCAGCACGCCGACGACCACGACGCCGCCGGTGGCCAGCGCGGCGGTCAGCTCGCCGGCGGAGAAGGTGAAGGCGCTGATGGCCTGCGCGCGCGTCTGCGCGACGCGGGTGGACTCGACGGCGTCGTCGATGCGCTGGGCGGTGCGGTCCTGCACGGCGTAGGCCCGGATGACCTGCGCCCCGACGACGGACTCGGCCACGGCGCCGAGCATCTCGCCGACCCGCTCGCGCACGATCCGGTAGGCGCGCTGCAGCCGCTGCTGGAAGGCCCTGACCGCGAACACCAGCGGCAGGAAGCAGGCGTAGACGACCAGCGTCAGCTGCCATGACCAGAAGAGCATCAGCACCGTGGCGAGCAGGAGCTGAGCGCTCGACACGAGGACGAGCAGACCGCCCCACTGCATGAAGGTGCTCATCGTGTCGACGTCGCTGGTGACGCGGGAGACGAGCGAGCCGCGCCGCTCGGCGGCCTGGTGCAGCATCGACAGGTCGTGCACCCGCCGGAAGGCGCGGACGCGGATGGACGCCAGCCCGTTCTCCGCCGTGCGGTAGAGCCGCACGTTGGTGAGGTAGCTGGCGAAGGCCGTCACGACGAGCGCGACGGCGGCCAGGCCGACGGCCAGGCGGACCAGGCCGAGGTCGGGCTCCGGGCCGGACAGGCCGTTGTCGATCGTCTGCTGGACGGCGACCGGCACGACGATCCGGCCCGCGGTCGCCAGCAGGGCGAGCAGCAGGGTGACGACCAGCCCCTCGCGCAGCTCGGGCGTCAGGCGCAGACCGTGCGCGAGCGTGGCGAAGGAGCCGCGCTCGACGGTGCGGGTGTCGATGGACGGGGCGCTCACGCGTCCACCTCCTGCGCGGCCTCGAGCGCGTCGGCCTCGCGCTGCGCCTCGGCGCGCTCGTAGGCGTGCACCAGGTCCTGGTAGCCGGGGCTCGTGGCGAGCAGCTCCTCGTGCGTGCCGCGCGCGGCGACCCGGCCGTCCTCGACGAAGACGACCTCGTCGGCCAGCGCGATGGTGGCGCGGCGGTAGGCGACGACGACCACCGTGCTCGGCAGCGCGGAGTCACGAAGGCCGGCGAGGATCCGCTGCTCGACCGACGGGTCGACGCTGCTGGTCGCGTCGTCGAGCACGAGCAGCCGGGGGCGGCGGACGACGGCGCGGGCCAGCGAGAGGCGCTGGCGCTGGCCGCCCGACAGCGTGGTGCCGCGCTCTCCCACGACGGTGTCGAGCGCCTTGGGCAGTGCGGCGACGAAGCCGTCGCCCTGCGCGAGCCGCAGCGCGGCCCAGACGTCCTCGTCCGGGATGTCGGCGCCGAGGGTGATGTTGCCGCGCACGGTGTCGTCGAACAGGAACGTCGACTGCGGGACCAGCGCGGCCACCTGCGCGAGCGCGCCGGGGCCGAGCTCGCGGACGTCGAGGTCGTCGTACGTCACCCGTCCGCTCTCCGGGTCGAGCAGCCGGACGAGGACGGAGGCCAGGGTGCTCTTGCCGGAGCCGGTCGGCCCGACGAGGGCGACGGTGCGTCCGGGCCGGACGTCGAAGGCGACCTCGTCGAGCACCGCGCTGTCGCCGTAGGAGAACGAGACCGCCTCGACCGACAGCGCGGTGGGCCCGGCGTCCGCGGGGAGCTCCTGGGCGCCGTGCTCCTGCGCGCCGGTCGCGTCCAGGACGCGGTGCACGCGGTCCCAGCCGACGACGCTGCGCGGCAGCTCGTTCAGCACCCAGCCGATCGCGCGCACCGGGAAGGCGAGCAGGGTGAACAGGTAGGCGACGCGCACGAGCTGGCCGGCGTCGATGTCGCCGCTGCCGACGCGGCTCGTGCCGGCGAGCAGCACGGCGAGCACGCCGACGACGGGCAGCGCCTCCATGACCGGGTCGAACAGCCCGCGGACCCGGCCGACGGCGGTCATCGTGTCCCGCAGCTCGAGGCTCTTGGCGCGGAAGCGCGCGGTCTCGTCGCTCTCGCGGCCGAGCGTCTTGACCACGAGCGCGCCGTCGAAGGACTCGTGCGCGATGCCGCTGACCTCGCCGCGCAGGTGCTGCGCGCGGGTCATCAGCGGCGACATCCGGCGCGAGTAGAGGACGGTCAGCACCGCGATGGACGGGAAGACCACCGAGCCGACCAGCGCCAGCACCGGGTCCGTCACGAACAGCAGCCCGAGGGTCGTGAGGAGCATGACGATGACGCCGACGGCGAAGGGGAACGGCGCGATCGGGTACCACGTCGCCTCGACGTCGCTGTTGGCGTTCGACAGCAGCTCGCCGGTGGGGTGCTCGGCGTGCCAGGACAGCGGGAGCTCGAGGTAGCGACGGGTCACGCGGCGGCGGTACGAGGCCTGCAGGCGGTACTGCATGATCCCGGCACCGAGCCGGCGGGCGATGATCCCGACGACCTTGAGGACGGCCACGAGCATGACGGCCAGGAACGCGATGGCGAGCGAGGCAGGCACGACCTCGCGGTCCTCGATGCTCGGCACGATGACCTGCTCGGTGACCGCTCCGAAGACGTAGGCCTGGCCGATCGTGGTGAAGGCGAACAGGGCGCTGCCCACGGCCGAGACCGTGAAGATGCGCGGCTCCTCCTTGACGGCGTGCCAGAGGACGCCGAGGCCGCGGCGGATCACCCCGCGGGGGACGGTCAGGGGGTGGTCGCACAGGTCCGTTCGTCATCGGTTCGTCATGTGCATGCTCCAGGAGCAGCGCACGGAGCACCACCGGGATTCCCGCTCAGCGCACCTCGTGGCCGGCCGTCCGCAGCGCGTCCTTGACCTGGCCGATCCGCAGCTGGCCGAAGTGGAAGACGCTCGCGGCGAGGACCGCGTCGGCGCCGGCCGCCACCGCGGGCGCGAAGTCCTCCAGCCGCCCGGCCCCGCCGCTCGCGATCACCGGCACGCCGACCGTGGCGCGGACGGCGCGCAGCAGCTCGACGTCGTAGCCGGCGCGGGTGCCGTCGGCGTCCATCGAGTTGAGCAGCACCTCGCCGATGCCGAGCTCCTCTCCGCGCTGGGCCCACGCGACGGCGTCGATGCCGGTCCCCCGGCGGCCGCCGTGCGTCGTGACCTCGAAGCCGCTGTCGGTGCCCTCGGCGCGCCGGGCGTCGACCGACAGCACGAGCACCTGGTTGCCGAAGCGGCGCGCGATCTCGCTGAGCAGCTCGGGCCGGGCTATGGCTGCGGTGTTCACGCCGACCTTGTCCGCGCCCGCGCGGAGCAGCCGGTCCACGTCGTCCGGCGACCGGACGCCGCCCCCGACGGTGAGCGGGATGAACACCTGCTCAGCCGTCCTGCGGACCACGTCGTAGGTCGTCTCCCGGCTGCCGCTGCTCGCGGTGATGTCGAGGAACACGAGCTCGTCGGCGCCCTCGGCGTCGTAGAGCCGGGCCATCTCGACCGGGTCCCCGGCGTCGCGCAGCTCGCGGAAGTTGACGCCCTTCACCACGCGTCCGGCGTCGACGTCGAGGCACGGCACGACTCGGACGGCGACGCTCACGCCGCGCGACGCTACCGGCGCTGGACGCGCCCCTCCGGCGCGAGCCTGGCCGTCGGCACGCGCACCGGGCGCAGCACCCGGCGGAACTCCTCGGCCGGGACCGGACGGCCGAACCAGAAGCCCTGCCCGCGGTCGCAGCCGATGTCGGCGAGGAAGTCGGCGAGCTCGCCCTGCTCGATGCCCTCGGCCACGATCGGCAGGGTCAGCGCCTGGCAGACGCGCACGATCGAGGTGAGCAGCCGGAGCGCCGCCGCGTCGGACAGCGCGGACGAGGTGAAGGACCGGTCGATCTTCACCGAGTCGACGGGCAGCCGGGCCAGCTGCGACAGCGAGGACTGCCCGCTGCCGAAGTCGTCGAGGGCCACCGTGACCCCGAGGTCCCGCACCCGCGTCAGCGCGCGGGTCGCGACGTCCGCGTCGGGGACGACGGCGCTCTCGGTCACCTCGATGCACAGCGCCTTGCCGGGCAGGCCGTGCCGGTCCAGGGCCGAGCGCACGAGCTCGGGCAGCTCCAGCGTCATGTGGCGGCGCGACACGTTGATCGAGACCGTCGGCACCTCCAGGCCGCGCGCGCGCCAGCGCGCGATGTCGAGGCAGGCCTGCTCGAGCACCCACACGTCGAGCTCGGCGATGATGCCGGACTCCTCGGCCACCGGGATGAAGACCTCCGGGGAGATCTGCCCCTCGGTCGGGTGCTCCCAGCGCAGGAGCGCCTCGGCGCCGACGACCTCGCCTCCGGGCAGGCGGACGATCGGCTGGTAGTGCAGGTCGAGCTGGCCCTCGGCGAGCGCGGCGCGCAGGCCGTGGTGCAGCGCCATGCGCCGGGCGGCGCTCTCGTGCATCCACGGCTCGTACCAGGTGACGCGGTCCCGGCCGGTGCCCTTGGAGGCGTACATCGCGAGGTCGGCGTTGCGCAGCAGCTCGTCGGGCGAAGCCGCGTCGCGGGTGAGGGCGATGCCGAGGCTGGCCCGGACCGAGACGGTGGTCCCGGCGACGGGGACGGCGGTGCGCAGAGCAGCGAGCACGCGGGAGCTGATGGCCGCGGCGTCCTGCTCGCCGTCGAGCACCAGCACGAACTCGTCGCCGCCGATGCGGCTCACGTCGTCGCGGGCGCGCAGGCAGCGGGTCAGCCGCTCCGCGACCTGGCAGAGCAGCTCGTCGCCGTGCGCGTGGCCGAACGTGTCGTTGACGGCCTTGAAGCCGTCCAGGTCCACCAGCACGACCGTGACCGGACGCCCCGTGTCGTACGCCGAGACGAGCAGGGCGCGCGCGCGGGCGAGGTTGCCGAGGCCGGTGAGGGCGTCGTGGAAGGCGGCGTGCGAGAGCTGGCGCTCGAGCTCGTGCCGCTCGTGCACGTCGCGGGCGTTGCCGACGACGCCGCGCACGCTCGCGTCGTGCAGCTGGTTCTTGAGCAGCACCTGCATCCAGCGCAGCTCGCGGTTGGCCGCACGCACCCGCACCAGCGTCTCCACCTCGGCGCCGGGCTCGCGCACCACCTGGGAGAACGCCTCGCGCAGGCGGAGGCGGTCCGACGGCTCGACGACGTCACCGATGGACCGGCCCAGCAGGTGCTCGGCCGGCCGCCCGAAGACGCGCTCGACCGCAGGACTGGCGTAGGTGACGTGGCCGTCGGCGTCGTGCAGCGTGATGAGGTCGGAGGCGCTGTTGACCAGAGAGCGGAACAGCTCCTCGCGCGCCTGCAGCCGCTCGGTCAGCAGGTCGCGGTCGCGGCTGCCGACCATCTGGCGCAGGAACAGCGCGCCTACGAGCACGATGCCGGCGAGCAGCTGGCCGCCGTCGATCCCCTCGCCGCGCAGCGCGAACGACGAGGCCACCGCGATCGCGGCCACGACCGGCAGCTGGGGCAGCACGGGGACCAGCGCCTCCCCGCGCGCGGCGCGCGGGCTGCCGGTGCTCTCCCGGGAGAACGCACCGGCCGCGACGAGCAGCAGGCCGGCCTCGTACAGCAGCGAGACCCAGCTGTCGGCGCGGTAGGTGCCCTGCGCGCTCTGCACGGTGTAGCCCACGTCAGCGAGCGCGTAGAGCGCCAGGCCGCTGCCGGTGATCGCCAGCTCGCGCCGGGCCCGGCGGGCGGCCCGTGGCAGCACGCTGGCGAGCATGCCGAGCACGAAGACGTCCGAGGCCGGGTGCGCCAGCGTGGCGAGGTGGCCGGCGACGCCGAGCCCGTGGCCGACGCTGGCCGGCTCGAGCAGCAGCGCGTAGGCGACGAACCACAGCGCCCCGGCGGCGACCGTGCCGTCGAGCAGGGCGCGCTGCGGAGAGCCGGCCTTGGTGTCGGTGACCGGGTAGCGCAGCAGCCCGGCCACCACGAGCGGCAGGTAGAGGAAGTGCACGACGTCCACCGGCGAGAACGCCGGGGCGCGGGAGCCGGTGGCGAGCAGCCAGAGGATGGCCGTCACGCCGCCGGCGGCGCCGGCGAGCAGCGAGGCGGCCACCAGCAGGCGCGCGTGCCGCAGCCGCCCGCGCACGGACCGGCCGCGGCGCAGCATCGCCAGGCTGGCCACGACGACGGTGACGACCTGGGCGCCCCAGGCGACGGGCTCGCCGACCGCGGAGGGCAGCGGCTGCAGCAGCATGAGCAGCGCGAACGCGAGCAGCGCGACGACGAGGGCCACCCGCCCCCGTGCCCGTGTGTCTGCGCCCACAGCCCACTATCGACCGGAGCGGGGCGAACTGCACCCCTCGTGCCGCAAGATGATCCCGAAGGACTACCCGTACCGGGACGAACTGCCCGGTCCCGCCGGCTCGGGCACGATGGTGCGGTGGAGGACGGACCGCTGGCCGCGCTGGCCGACCTCGTGGCGGACGGCGAGGTGGTCGTGCTGTCCGGCGCGGGCCTGAGCACGGAGTCCGGCATCCCGGACTACCGCGGGCCGAGCGGCGCCGCGCGGCCCGCCACCCCGATGACCTTCCAGGCGTTCACCGGCTCGGAGGCGGCCCGGCGGCGGTACTGGGCGCGCAGCCACCTCGGCTGGCGGGTCATCGCCCGCGCCGAGCCGAACGCCGGCCACCGCGCCGTCGCTGGCCTCGAGCAGGCCGGCCTGCTCGCCGGCACGATCACCCAGAACGTGGACGGCCTGCACACCGCTGCCGGCTCCACGGGCGTGGTCGAGCTGCACGGCAACCTCGACCGGGTCGTCTGCCTGGGGTGCCGCCGGCTGACCCCGCGCGAGGAGCTGGACGGCCGGCTGCGCGCGGTGAACCGCGCCTGGCGCGCCCGCGTGCTGGCCGTCAACCCGGACGGCGACGTCGAGCTCGCCGACGAGGACCTGGCGGCGTTCCGGACCGTCGACTGCAGCGCGTGCGGCGGGGTCCTCAAGCCCGACGTCGTCTTCTTCGGCGAGACGGTCCCGGCCGACCGGGTCGCGACCTGCTTCTCGCTGGTCGACCGCGCGGGGGCGCTGCTGGTGCTCGGCTCGTCCCTGACCGTCATGTCGGGCTACCGCTTCGTGCTGCACGCCGCCAGGCTCGGCGTGCCGGTCGCGATCGTGAACTCCGGCGCGACCCGGGGCGACGAGAAGGCGACGCTCCGGCTGGACGCGCCGCTCGGCGAGGCGCTCCCCCGCCTGCTCGACGCCGTCAGCGGACGGCAGCCAGCGCTTCCGGCAGACGTGAAGGCGCCTGCGTAAAGCGCCTTCCCGACGATCGCGCCCTCGACGCCGGCGGGCACGAGCGCCGCCAGCGCGCGCAGGTCGTCGAGGCTCGAGACGCCGCCGCTGGCGACCACCGGCCGGTCGGTGCGGGTGCAGACCTGCTGCAGCAGCTCGACGTTCGGCCCCGTGAGCGTGCCGTCGCGGCGGACGTCGGTCACGACGTAGCGGGCGCAGCCCTCCTCGTCGAGCCGGGCGAGCACCTCCCACAGGTCGCCGCCCTCCTGCGTCCAGCCGCGTGCCGCCAGCGTCGTGCCGCGCACGTCGAGGCCGACCGCGATCCGGTCGCCGTGCTCCGCGATCGCCTTGGCGCACCAGTCCGGCGACTCCAGCGCGGCCGTGCCGAGGTTCACGCGGGCGCAGCCGGTGGCCAGAGCGGCCTCCAGCGAGGCGTCGTCGCGGATGCCGCCGCTCATCTCGACCTTCACGTCGAGGACCTGCACGACGCGCGCCAGCAGCTCGCGGTTCGACCCGCGGCCGAACGCGGCGTCCAGGTCGACCAGGTGCACCCACTCGGCGCCGTCGCGCTGCCACTGCAGCGCCGCCTCGACCGGGTCGCCGTACGACGTCTCGCTCCCGGCCTCGCCCTGCACGAGGCGCACGGCCTGGCCGTCGGCGACGTCGACGGCGGGCAGCAGCTCGAGGGTGCTCAACGGGTCCTCCGGGTGGGGTCGGTCGTGATCACGACGATGAGCGGGAGCAGCATCGTCGCGACGACGAGCAGGCCGATGCGGCCGGTCCAGCTCGGCGCGAGGAACAGGATGGCGGCGGCGGCGAAGAGCCAGCCGAGGACGAGGGCGAGCCTGAGGCGCCACGGCAGCCTCGGGAAGCGGCGCTGCCGGTAGACCGGCTGCCGCCTGGGCAGCTCGGGCACCGACGGGGTCAGCCGCTCGACCCTCGCCTTGCGCTCGGCGGCGCGGGCCCGCTTGGCGCGCAGCTGCGCGGCCTCGGCCTCCCGGGCGGCCCGGGCGCGCTGCCGCTCCTTGCTCATCCCAGGCCCTCGACCCAGTTGTGCAGCAGCGCCGCGCCGGCGTCGCCGCTCTTCTCCGGGTGGAACTGCGTGGCGGCCAGCGGCCCCCGCTCGACCGCGGCGACGAAGCGCTCACCGTGCTCGGCGGTCGTGGTGAGGGTGTCCTCGACCGCACCGTGCACGGCGTAGGAGTGCACGAAGTAGAAGCGCTCCTGCTCGAGCCCGGCGAACAGCGTGGAGCCGGCCGGCACGTCCACGGTGTTCCAGCCCATGTGCGGCACGACGTCGGCCTCCAGGCGCGTCACCGTGCCCGGCAGCACGCCGAGCCCCTCGGTCCGCTCGCCGTGCTCGACGCCCGTCTCGAACAGGACCTGCATGCCGACGCAGATGCCGAGGACGGGCCGGCGCTTGCGCAGCCGGTCCCACACGAGCGTCCCGCCGCGCACGGCGTGGAGGCCGCGCATGCAGGCGGCGAAGGCGCCGACGCCAGGGACGACCAGGCCGTCGGCCTCCAGCGCCGTGTCGTAGTCCTTGGTGAGCGTGACGTCCGCGCCGGCCCGCTGCAGGGCCCGCTCCGCCGAGCGCAGGTTGCCCGAGCCGTAGTCGAGCAGGACGACGGAGGTCACGGCTCCTCGCGGTGCCGCAGCCACGCGGCGCGGGCGTAGGACGCGCAGCCCGTGAACGCGCCGGCCAGGAACAGCACGTAGAGGACGGTCAGCGCCCTCACGGCCGCGACCGGCGCAGAGCGAGGTGGCCGAGCGCGAGCGCGAGCACCGGGAAGAAGACCAGCTCGGGCCCGAAGTCCCTGCTGCGCAAGGCATCCCACACCTGAGGTGCCCCCAGGACCGCCACGATCAGCACGACCAGGACCGACAGCAGCGGTCCGGCCGGGGACGGCGCCTCCTCGTAGCGGAGGTCGTCGTACGACAGGTCGTCGTGGGACAGGCCCTCCACCTAGCAGGCTGCCCTTCGTGCTCGGGACGCCGACCACCTTCGGGTCGAGGGCGACGGCATCGCGGAGCGCGCGCGCGACGGCCTTGAACTGCGCCTCGACGACGTGGTGGGCGTTGCGGCCGCTGATGACCCGCACGTGCAGGGCGATGTCGGCGGTCGCGACGAGCGACTCCCAGATGTGCCGGGTGAGGGTGGTGTCGTAGGACCCGATCAGCTCGACGAGCTGGGGCTCCTCGTGCACGACGTACGGCCGGCCGGACAGGTCGACCGCCGCCTGCACGAGGCACTCGTCCAGCGGGACCAGCGCGTCGCCGAAGCGCCGGATGCCGGCCTTGTCGCCGAGCGCCTGCTTCAGCGCCGTGCCGATCGCCAGGCTGGTGTCCTCGACCGTGTGGTGGGCGTCCACCTCGAGGTCGCCGCGCGTGCGCACGGTCAGGTCGAAGCCGCCGTGCTTGCCGAGCTGGGCGACCATGTGGTCGAAGAACGGCACGCCGGTGTCCGAGCTCGCCTCGCCGGTGCCGTCGAGGTCCAGCTCGACGCGGACGTCGCTCTCCTTGGTGGTGCGCTCGACCAGTGCGGTCCTGCTCATGACGTGATCTCCCTCATCGCGTCGAGGAACGCGGTCGTCTCGGCCTCGGTGCCTGCGTTGACGCGCAGCCACCCCGTGAGCCCCGGGCCGCTGCTCAGGTCGCGCACGAGCACGCCCCGGTCGAGCAGCGCCTGCCACACCTGCGCCGGCTCCGGGAAGGGGCCGAACAGCAGGAAGTTCGACTCCGTGGGCACCACGCGCAGGCCGTACGACGGGAGCTCGCGCAGCATCCGGTCGCGCTGCTGCTTGACCTGCTCCACGGTGCCGAGCAGCTCGTCGGCGTGCGCCAGCGCGGTGCGCGCGGCGGCCTGGGTGAGGGCGGAGAGGTGGTACGGCAGGCGCACCAGGCGGAGCGCGTCCACCACCGCCGGGCTCGCGGCGAGGTAGCCGACGCGGGCGCCGGCCAGCGCGAAGGCCTTGCTCATCGTGCGGCTCACGAGGAGCCGCGGGCAGCGGTCGAGCAGCGTGACCGCGCTCGGCGTCGCGGCGAACTCCGCGTAGGCCTCGTCGACCAGCACCACGCCCTCGCCGGCGTCGTGCACGGCCTCCACGACGTCCAGCCCGGTGACGGTGCCGGTCGGGTTGTTGGGCGTGGTCAGGAAGGTGATGGCCGGCCGGTGCTCGCGCACGGCGTCCACGGCGGTGTCGAGGGCGAGCGTGAAGTCGGCCGCCCGCGGCACGCCGACCCAGCCGGTGCTGGTGCCCCGGGCGAGCAGCGGGTGCATCGGGTAGCTCGGCTCGAAGCCGAGGGCGGTGCGGCCGGGCCCGCCGAAGGCCTGGCAGACCTGCTGCAGCACCTCGTTGGAGCCGTTCGCGGCCCAGACCTGCTCCACGTCGAGCGGCACGCCGGTCTGCCGCGACAGGTAGGCCGCCAGGTCCGTGCGCAGCGCGACGGCCTCGCGGTCCGGGTAGCGGTTCAGCGTCGCGGCGGCCTCGCCCACGGCGCGGGCGAGGTCCGCCACCAGCGCGGCCGACGGCGCGTGCGGGTTCTCGTTGACGTTGAGCTGGATGGCCTCGGGGAGCTGGGGAGCGCCGTAGGGCGCCTTGCCCTTCAGGTCGTCCCGGACGGGCAGCGCGTCCAGGGAGGCCGTCATCGGACCCGGACCTGGACGGCCTCGACGTGCGCCACCAGGTCCTCCGACCCGCCCAGCGCGGTGACGTGCGGCGCGACGGCGGCGAGCGCCTCCGGGGAGTACTGCACGAGGGACATCCGCTTGAGGAAGCTCTGCGTCGAGAGCCCGGCGCTGAAGCGCGCGGTGCCGCCGGTGGGCAGCACGTGGTTGGACCCGGCGAGGTAGTCGCCGAGGCTGACCGGCGTGTGGTTGCCCACGAAGACGGCGCCGGCGTTGCGGACCCGCCGGGCGCGCTCGGGGGCGTCCGCGGTGAGCACCTCGAGGTGCTCGGCGGCCCAGGCGTCGACGACCTGCAGGCCGTGGTCGAGGTCGTCCACCAGCACGTGCGCGCGACTGGCCGGCGAGCGCCGTCTCGACCCGCTCGCGGTGGCGGGTCGCCGGCGACCTGCTTGCCGAGCTCGACGTCGACGGCGTCCAGCAGCTCCACGCTCGGCGTGACGAGCAGGCAGGCGGCCAGCGGGTCGTGCTCGGCCTGCGCGACGAGGTCGGCGGCGACGTAGGCGGCGACCGCGGTGTCGTCGGCGAGGATGCCGATCTCGGTCGGGCCGGCCTCGGAGTCGATGCCGCAGCGGCCCTGCACCAGCCGCTTGGCAGCCGCGACGTAGACGTTGCCCGGGCCGGTGATGACGTCGACCGGCGCGCACCCCTCGATGCCGTACGCCAGCATCGCCACGGCCTGCGCCCCGCCGACGGCCCACACCTCGTCGATGCCGAGCAGCGCGCACGCCGCCAGCACGACCGGGTGCGGCAGGCCGTCGGCCTGCGGCGGGCTCGCCACGGCCAGGCTCTCGACGCCGGCGACCTGCGCGGGGACGACGTTCATGACGACGCTGCTCGGGTAGGCGACGCGGCCGCCCGGCACGTAGAGGCCGACCCGGCCGACGGGCACCCAGCGCTCGGTGACGGTGGCGCCCTCGACGACCTGGACGACCTCGTCGTCGCGCAGCTGCGCGGTGCTGACGGTGCGGGCCCGGCGGGTGGCCTCCTCGAGAGCGGCGCGCACCGCCGGGTCGAGCTGCTCCAGCGCCTGCGCGAGGGCGGCGGCCGGCACCCGCAGGTGCTCGAGCTCCACGCCGTCGAAGCGCTTGGTCGCCTCGCGCACCGCGGCCTCGCCCCGGTCCCGGACGGCCTCGACGACCGGCCGCACCTGGTCCACCGCGGCCGCCACGTCGAGCGTCGCCCGCGGCAGCAGCGTCCGCGGGTCGGCGTCGCGGCGGCCACGCAGGTCGATGCGGGTCAGCACGGCGGGACGCTCCGGCGGTCGTGGGTCAGGGGACGCCCAGCCTAGCGGCGAGCCGCTGCCCGGCCCGGACGCCCGCGCGTGAGGTCGGCCACCGCTCAGGGCAGGGCGAGCGCCGGCACGTCGACCCGGCTGGGGGTCGCCCCGCCCGCGCCCACGAGCACCGCGCGCTGCCCGCCGCGGCGGGTCAGGTCGAGCCGCAGCGTGCTGTCCGCCTGCGGCACCACGGCCTGCGTCCGCGTCAGGACCACGTCGTACGGCTGCAGCCCGGTGCCGGCGCCGTCGCGCGCGCTGAGCGTGCCGGTGGCGACCTCCACGCAGGTGGCGGCGCACTGCAGCAGCGACAGGTCGACCTTGCGGCTGTTGCCGTTGTCGCCGCCGAAGTCGAGGTAGAGCGTCGCGCTCGGCGCCCGGTCGGGGTCGAGCGCGAACGTCCGGCGCTCGGCACCCAGCAGCACCAGCGGGTCGGCGTCCAGGGCGGCGGTCTCGGCGGCTGCCGGTGGCCCGGGCAGCAGGGCCGACGGCAGGTCGAGGAAGCCGGTGAGCACGGTCGCTCACCGGGACCGGCGGGCCCGTCGGCGACGGCGAGGGGCTGGCCGAGGGGCTGGGCTGCGGCGTCGCGCTGGCACTCGGGCCGGCGCTCGGGCCGGCGCTCGGGCCGGCGCTCGGGCCGGCGCTCGGGCCGGCGCTCGGGCCGGCGCTCGGGCCGGCGCTCGGGCTGGCGCTCGGGCTGGGCGTCGGTGTCGGGCTCGGTGTCGAGCTCGGTGTCGGAGCTCGGTGTCGAGCTCGGTGTCGGGCTGGGCGTCGGTGTCGGGCTGGGCGCGGGCGTGGCGGTCGGAGCGGGCTGCGGCTCCGGCGCGGGCTGCGGCTCCGGCGGGCGGGGCGGCGGGCGGGGCTGCGGGGGCCGCCGCCGGAGCGGCGGCGAGCCCCGGTGCGGGGGCCGCCACAGCAGGGCCGAGCTCCGGCGCGGCGGACACGGACCCCGGCGGGGCGACGACGCCGCCTGCCAGCCCGCCGAGGGTCGTGCCCGCGGGCGCGGGAGCGTCCACGGCGCCACCGGTCACCGCGCCGGCCACCTGCGGCGGGGCCGGGACGGGGGCGACGGCCACAGCAGCGGCGGCGGGTGGCGACGGCGGGGCCGGCTCCGGCGAGGGCAGCGCCCCCAGCGCGACCAGCCCGGCGGCGGCCGCCGCGGCCGTCGCGCCCTTCGCCGCCTGGCCGGCCCGGTCGCCGGCCGACACGAACGGCAGCTGCGCCAGCCAGGTCACCGGACCCATGACCCAGCGCAGCCGCCCGAGCGAGATGCCGAGGAAGGCCCGTACCAGCGCGGGGTCGAACTGCGTGCCCGCGCACGCGGCCAGCTCGCGCCGGGCGTCCACCGCGCTCATCGGCGCCTTGTAGGTGCGCGCGGCCGTCATCACCTCGAAGGAGTCGGCCAGCGCCACGATGCGGGCGCCGTACGAGATGCCCTCCCCGGCAAGGCCGCGCGGGTAGCCGGTGCCGTCCCAGCGCTCGTGGTGCTCGACGACCGCGCCGCCCCACTCCCCCAGCCACGGCAGCAGGCCGGCGACCAGCCGCTCGCCCTCCTCGGGGTGCCGGCGCAGGCTCGCCCAGTCGTCGTCGGACAGGTCGCGGCCGCCGTTCAGGACGCCGCGGCTGACGGCGAGCTTGCCGAGGTCGTGCACCAGCGCCGCCCAGCGCAGCCGGACCCGGTCCTCCTCCGACAGCCCGAGCTCCGCCGTGAGCAGGTCGGAGAAGGCGCGCACCCGCTCGCTGTGGCCGCGGGTGCGCTTGTCGTGGACGCCGAGGATGCCGACGAGGACGACCAGCGTCTCGGCGGCCTCGTACGGCTCCATCGGCACGCCCTCACCGCGCAGGCGGGCGAGGCGGTTCTCCATGTCGCGGACGCTGGAGGTGCGGGCGGCGCGCAGCCGCGACGGTGCGCGGTCGGGGAAGACCAGCGACAGCTCGAGCAGGACCGCGAGCGGCAGCAGCCGGCGGGCCAGCCGGTCGACCACCAGCACGGTGAGGAAGGAGCTGGCGAGCAGCGCGGCCCACCAGGCGACGCGGTCGACGAAGGCTGCCGGCTCGGGCAGCGCCGCGGCGACCGCCCAGGCGACCAGGACGCCGGCCACCACGGGCACCACCAGGATCGCCACGCGCAGCACGGCGCCGAGGGCAGGGTGCGCTGCCCAGCGGTCGGTCCTGCGTGCGCCGGTCACGTCGCTCCTGTCGTCGGCGCGTCGATCGTGACGCACCGGCGCGTTCCTGTCCGACGGTCCGCGGTCCGGCGGGGCCGACCCGCCGGCCGTAGCCTGCGCGGGTGTCGCACCGGCTGCCGCTGTTCCCGCTGGGGTCGGTGCTGTTCCCGGGGCTGGTGCTGCCGCTGCACGTGTTCGAGGAGCGGTACCGGCTGCTGGTCCGCGAGCTGCTGGCGCTGCCGGAGGACGAGCGCCGCTTCGGCGTGATCGCGATCCGGCAGGGCCGCGAGGTCGGGGCCGACGGCGTGCACGCGCTCTACGACGTCGGCTGCGTGGCGCACCTGCGGCGGGCCGAGCCGTACGACGACGGCCGCTTCGACATCGTCACGACCGGTACGGCCCGCTTCCGGCTGGACGAGCTCGACGACAGCGGGCCGTACCTGCGCGGCGAGGTCGAGGTGCTGCCGGACGAGCTCGGCGACGCCCCCGAGGCGCCGCTGCTCGACCGGGCGGTGCGGGCGGCGTTCGCGGACTACCTGCAGGCGCTGTCCGAGGCGAGCGGCGACGAGATCGAGCTGCCGGAGCTGCCGGACAGCCCGCTGGTGCTCGGCTTCCTGGTGGCGGCGACGACCGCGCTGGACCTCGACGAGCGGCAGCGGCTGCTCGGCCTCGAGGACGGCGTGACCCGGCTGCGCGCCGAGCTGGCGCTGCTGCGGCGGGAGGCCACGCTGCTGCGGCACCTGTCCGCGGCCCCGGCGCCCGAGCTCGCCCGCGGGCCGATCAGCCTGAACTGACCCGCGAGGGGCGGTGGGGCGGCTCAGCGGTCGCGCACCAGCGACGCCACGACGTACGCCAGCAGGGCCCCCACGGGCCAGCCGACGACGGCCTCCCGCGCCCGCAGCCGCAGGCTGAGCTCCAGCCCGCCCTGCTGCCCCGCGTTCACCGCGCGCTGCACGTCCTCCAGTCCCACCGTCGAGCCGACCCGCATCGCGATCCAGCCGGCCGCCAGCCCGCCGAGCGTGAGTCCGACCACGACGGCCGGACCGTGCGCGCGGCCGAGCCACCAGGCGAGCAGTCCCCCGACGACCCCGGCGAGCAGCACCGCGAACAGGAAGTAGCCGTCCCCCGCGATGAAGGCCTTGCTGCCGGGCTCGGCCAGCTGCACGTCCTCACCGCTGACCACGACGTCCACGTGCGGCGCCAGCGCCGACCACAGCAGGCCGACCGGTGCGCCCAGCAGGACGGTGACGACCGCGGCGAGGGCGCCGGCGCCGACGTCGGCCCGCAGCGAGGGCGACGCGGCGGCGGGCAGCGCGTGCGGCAGGGCGCCGAAGGCAGGGGCCGCGCGCCGCGGGTCCGGCGAGGTCCAGGAGGTGCTCACCGCACCATCGTGCCCGCTTCGTCCCGGACCGCGCTCCGGCGCCCGTGCCGGCGGACGGGGTCGCGCGCCCGCGGCCGCCCCGGCCCTACCCTCGTCGCCATGGTCTCCCGTGCCGCGGCGGCGCTCGTGCTGGCCGCCGCGCTGCTGGCCGGCTGCTCCGACGACGAGCCGGCCGGGACCCCGCAGAGCGCCTCGGCCAGCGCGCTGGCCGCTCCCGTACCCGGCGTCTCCCTCCCGCCGGACCCGCTCCTGCCGCTGGTGCCCGAGCCCGCGGAGGTGCCGGCCGGGATGGTGCCGCTGCTGACCGGGAGCGGCCCGCGCGACGCGAAGGCCATCGCGGAGTTCTCAGCCGACCCGGCCGCCGCGGCCAAGGCCCTGGCCGCGCACGGGTTCCGCAGCGCCTACGTCGCGCAGTACGCCCACCCGTCCGACGGGCGGGTCCTGTCCGTCGTGGTCGCCCGCTTCGGCGACGCGGCGGGCGCGAAGGCCGACCTGGAGGGCGACCTCGCCGGCTCCTCCGGGGACCTGGTGGAGACCGGCACCGTCGGGGAGGCCTCGCAGGCGCGCCGTCAGCCGCTGCCGGGCGACGACGCCGGCGAGCTCGTCACCCTCCGGTTCCGGCAGGGGTCCGCGACGTGGCTCCTCGCGTACGGGGCGCAGCCGACCGCAGACCCGCAGGTGGCCGTCGAGCTCGCCCGGGCGCTCGTCGAGCGGGCCACCGCCTGACCGTTGACCGGCGCCCGCTCGCCGCGACAGGCTGAGCGGGTGCGGCGGACGACGGTGGCCGGTCTGGTGGTGGCGAGCGGGCTGCTCGCCGCCGGAGCGGTCGCGGCCGTCCAGCGCGAGGGCGCGTCGCTGCCGGCAGTCGGACCGCTCGGCGGGATCACCGAGCCGGGCGACGGCTGCCCGCAGATGGTGTCCGCGATCGGCTACGCCGACGCGCTGCTCGTCGACCTGGGGCAGGAGCGCTACCAGGAGTACGACGTGGCGGTGCGCAGCCGGCTGGCGCAGGTGGCCGGCACGGCGCGGGTCGAGGCCGCGGACTGGCCGAGCGAGCGGGTGCACCGGCAGGCCCGGCAGCTCGCGCACCTCGCCTTCACCGCCAGCCGGCTGCCGACGGGTGGGGAGGCGGCCTTCACGCGGGCGCAGGCGCTGGTCGCCTACAAGGCGGGGGCGGCGCAGATGGTGCTGCTCTGCCAGGCCGCGACGGGCTGACGCGGCTGCGGGAGAGGGCCGGGTACGGCAGAGCCCCGGGTGCGGCCGGCCTAGTGCCAGAGGTCCGCGGTGCGCCACACCAGGATGTCGAGGATCCGCAGCCGGCTGACCGGGCTGCCCTCCTCGGCGGCGAGCTGCTCCAGCGCGTCGAACGCCTCGCGCTCGGCCTGCAGGTCGTCCCGCATCTGCCGGCACAGGTCGAAGATGAAGTCCGCCCAGGCCCGGTCGGTGGAGCGGGGCAGCGCGCCGGGGGCGGTGTACGCCTCGAAGATCCGGGAGTCGTAGAGCGGCACGAGGTCGGGCCGCTTGCGGTGCAGCACCTTGGAGACGATGGTGCCGCGCACGCCGCGGCCGGCGTACCGCGGCTCGTCCAGGATCCCGAACAGGCCTGCCACGCAGAGGATGTGGTCCTCGTCGGCCTCGTGCAGCGGCACCTGCGGCAGGTCCGCGACGGCCTCGAGCGCGGGCAGCATCTCGCGCAGCAGCGCGAAGCGGCCGCGGTCGATGTCGACGCCCATGAGGGTCGGCGCGAGCAGGTCGCCGTCGATGAGCTCCGCCGTGCCGTTGGTCACCAGCCGGTCGTAGCTGGGGTAGGCGTAGCCGTTGCGGACGTCGAGGTAGTCGAGCAGCACCTGGTCGGGGTGCTCGACGACGAGCGTGCCGGCGCACAGCCGCAGCTCGCCGACGGCGGCGGCACGGGCTCCCGGCGCGGCCGGACGGATGACGCGTTCCACGAGCAGGACGCTAGTCGCTGAGCGGCTGCGTCAGCCCGAGCTCACGCACCCGACGGCAGGCAGCCCGTCCCGAGCAGCGCCTTGAGGTCGGCGAACAGCGCCGGCGTCGCAGTCACCCGGAGGCGGTCGTCGAGCTTGACCAGCGTGGTCCTGCCGGCGCCGACCAGCTGCAGGTGCACGTCGGTGGTGCCGGGGTGCGCGGCCAGCACCTCCTTGAAGCGCTCGACCACCGGCGGGGTGCACCGCGGCGTCGGGATCGACACCACGACCGGACCGCGCGGGCCGACCGACAGGTCCGGCACCGTGATCTCGTTGCCGATGATCTTGGGCATCTCGTCGCGCTTGTCGACCCGGCCGCGGACGAGCACCACGGCGTCCTCGACGAGGTGGACGGCGGCGTTGACGTAGCTCTGCGGGAAGAACATGACCTCGACGGCGCCCTCGAGGTCCTCCAGGACGACCAGCGCCCACGGGTTGCCCTGCTTGGTCATCTTGCGGGTGACGCTGGACAGGATGCCGCCGACGACGATGGTGCGGCCGTCCTCGCAGTCGCTGATCTGCGAGACCGGCAGGTCGACCGCCCCGGCCAGCACGTGCTCGACGCCGAACAGCGGGTGGTCGCTGACGTAGAGCCCGAGCATCTCCCGCTCGTAGGTGAGCAGGACCGACTTCTCCCACTCCCCCATCGGCACGACGACGTCGAACAGGCCGCCGCCCTCGCCCGGCTCGGCGTCCTCGCCGTCGCCGAAGCTGCCGAACAGGTCGAACTGCCCGATCGCCTCCGCGCGCTTGGTCTCCATGCACGCCTCGATGGCCTCGGCGTGCACGTGCACCAGGCCCTTGCGGCTGTGGCCGAGCGAGTCGAACGCGCCGGCCTTGCACAGCGACTCCACCGTCTTCTTGTTGCAGGCGACGGCCTCGACCTTGCGCAGGAAGTCGCCGAAGTCGGCGAAGCGCCCCTTGCTGTCGCGCGTCCCCACGATCGAGGCGACGACGTTGGTGCCGACGTTGCGGATCGCGGACAGGCCGAAGCGGATGTCGGTGCCGCGCGGGGTGAAGTCGCTGTCGGAGTCGTTGACGTCCGGCGGCAGCACCTTGATGCCCATCCGCCGGCACTCGGCCAGGTAGAGGGCGCTCTTGTCCTTGTCGTCCTTCACCGAGGTGAGCAGCGCCGCCATGTACTCGGCCGGGTAGTTGGCCTTGAGGTAGGCCGTCCAGAAGCTGACCAGCCCGTAGCCGGCGGTGTGCGCGCGGTTGAAGGCGTAGTCGGCGAACGGGACGAGGGTGTCCCAGAGCGTCTTGATCGCGCCCTCGGAGTAGCCGTTCGCCTTCATCCCTTCGGAGAACGGGATGTACTCCTTGTCGAGGATCTCGCGCTTCTTCTTGCCCATCGCGCGGCGCAGCAGGTCGGCGTTGCCGAGCGTGTAGCCGGCCAGCTTCTGCGCGATGGCCATGACCTGCTCCTGGTACACGATCAGGCCGTACGTGTCGCCGAGGATCTCCTCGAGGGCCTCCCCCAGCTCGGGGTGGATCGGCACCACCGGCTTGCGGCCGGTCTTGCGGTCGGCGTAGTCGTTGTGGGCGTTGACGCCCATCGGACCCGGCCGGTACAGCGCCAGCACCGCGGAGATCGACTCGAAGCGGTCCGGCTGCATCGAGCGCAGCAGCGAGCGCATCGGCCCGCCGTCGAGCTGGAAGACCCCGAGGGTGTCGCCCTTGGCCAGCAGCTCGTAGGTCTTCGGGTCGCTCTGCATCTCGTCGAGCTCCTCGAGCACGACGGTCTCGCCCCGGTTGGACGCGATGTGCTTGAGGCAGTCGTCGAGGACGGTGAGGTTGCGCAGCCCCAGGAAGTCCATCTTGAGCAGGCCGAGCGTCTCGCAGGCACCCATGTCGAACTGGGTGATGATCGCGCCGTCCTGCTCGCGGCGGTGGATCGGGATGACGTCGAGCAGCGGCTCGCGGCACAGGATGACGCCGGCGGCGTGCACGCCCCACTGCCGCTTGAGCCCCTCGAGGCCGCGCGCGGTGTCGACGACCTGCTTGGCGTCCGGGTCGCTCTCGTACAGCGCGCGGAACTCGCCGGCCTCGCTGTAGCGCTTGTGCGACGGGTCGAAGATCCCGGACAGCGGGACGTCCTTGCCCATCACGGCCGGTGGCATCGACTTGGTGATCTTGTCGCCGGTGGCGTAGGGGAAGCCGAGGACGCGGGCGGCGTCCTTGACGGCGGCCTTGGCCTTGATCGTCCCGTAGGTGATGATCTGCGAGACGCGCTCCTCGCCGTACTTCTCGGTCGCGTAGCGGATCATGTCGCCGCGCCGGCGCTCGTCGAAGTCGAGGTCGATGTCCGGCATCGAGACGCGCTCGGGGTTGAGGAAGCGCTCGAACAGCAGCTTGTGCTTGATCGGGTCGAGGTCGGTGATGCGCAGCGCGTAGGCGACCAGCGAGCCGGCGGCCGAGCCGCGGCCCGGCCCCACCCGGATCCCGCTCTCCTTGGCGTGGCGGCACAGGTCGGCGGTCACCAGGAAGTAGCCGGGGAAGCCCATCGTCACGATGACGTCGACCTCGTAGTCGGCCTGCCGGGTGTGCTCCTCCGGGACCGCGTCGCCGCGGAAGCGGTCGCGCAGGCCGGCGTGGACCTGCTCGCGCAGCCAGGTGTCCTCGGTGTAGCCCTCGGGGACGGGCACGCGCGGCATGAGGTCGCGGCCCTCGGTGAACTCCATCTCGCAGCGCTCGGCGATGAGCAGCGTGTTGTCGCACGCCTCCGGGAACTCGCTCCAGAGCGAGCGCATCTCCTGCGGGCTCTTGAGGTAGAAGTCCTGCGCGTCGAACTTGAAGCGCTGCGGGTCGGCCATCGTCTTGCCCGACTGCACGCACAGCAGCACCTCGTGCGCCTTGGCGTCCTCGGGCGCGGTGTAGTGCAGGTCGTTGGTGGCGACGAAGGGGATCGCCATCTCCTTCGCCAGGCGGATCAGGTCCTTCTGCGCTCGGCGCTCGATGGGGATCCCGTGGTCCATCAGCTCGCAGTAGAAGTTCTCCGCGCCGAAGATGTCGCGGAACTCCCCCGCGCTGCGCTTGGCGGCCTCGTAGTTGCCCATCCGCAGGTAGGTCTGGATCTCGCCGGACGGGCAGCCGGTCGTGGCGATCATGTCCAGTTCGGGCGCACGTGCTCGGCGAGCAGCTCCTTGTCCATGCGGGGCTTGTAGTAGTAGCCCTCGAGGCTGGCGAGCGAGGACAGCTTGAACAGCCGGTGCATGCCCTCGGTGCTCGTCGCGAGCATCGTCATGTGCGTGTAGGCACCGCCGCCGGAGACGTCGTCCTCGCCGCCCGAGCCCCAGCTTGACGCGGGTCTTGTCGAAGCGGCTGCCCGGCGCGACGTAGGCCTCGGTGCCGATGATCGGCTTGATGCCGTGGGCGGAGGCCTTCTTCCAGAAGTCGTAGGCCCCGAAGACGTTGCCGTGGTCGGTCATGGCGAGCGCCGGCATCCCGAGCTCGGCGGTGCGCGCGAACAGCTCGTCGAGCCGGGCCGCGCCGTCGAGCATGGAGTACTCGGTGTGCACGTGCAGGTGCACGAACGAGTCGCTCGAGCTCACGTCTCTCCTACGGGTACGCCGGATGGTGCAGCGTCGGTCCGAGGGGAAGGCGGGCCGTGCTGTGCTGGTGGTGGGGCTGCCGACGACTGTGCCACGGAGTCCCGACAGAACGAGGCAGGACGCACCGGGTCGCGGCTAGCGTGCCCGCGTGACCACGGTGGGGATCATGAGCGCGGGCGCCGGCCTCGACGTGGCCGGCCTCCTGGACGGGCTGCGGTGACCCGGCTGGCCGGAGCGCACGTGGTGGTCACCGGCGGCTCGGAGGGCATCGGCCTGGAGACCGCGCGCCTGGCCCGGGACCGCGGCGCCCGCGTCTCGATCGTGAGCCGCAGCCCGGACAAGCTCGCCGCCGCGCAGCGCGAGGTGGACGTCGCCACCGCCGTGGCGGACGTCACCGACGAGCCGGCGCTGCACGAGGCGCTGCGAGGGCTGGGCCCGTGCGACGTCCTGGTGGCGGCCGCGGGCGGGGCGGAGCCGGCCCGCCTGCTGGAGGCCGACACCGCCGCCCTGCTCCGGCAGGTGGAGCTGAACCTGCTCGGCGCGCTGCACGCCGTGCGGGGCGTCCTGCCCGGGATGCTGGCCGCCGGCCGCGGCCACGTCGTGCTGGTGAGCTCCGCGGCGGCGCTGACCGGCGTCTACGGCTACGGCGGGTACGGCCCGGCCAAGGCCGGGCTGCGCAACCTGGCCGAGGTGCTGCGGGCCGAGCACCCGGAGCTGACCGTCGCCGTCGCCTACCCGCCGGACACGCTCACCCCCGGCTTCGCCCGTGAGAACCTCAGCAAGCCCGCCGAGACCGCGGCGGTCTCCGCGCTGGTGAAGCCGGTGACGGCCGAGCACGTCGCGCGCGCGCTGGTCGACGGCGTGGAGCGGGACCGCCTCACCATCACGGCCGACCCGGCCACCGCCCTGCTCGCCCGGCTGCCGCTGGTGGCCGGGCCGGTCGCGCGCGCGTCGATGCGCCGGGCCGTGCGCCGCAGCCGCTCGTGACGGTCCCGACCCGCCCCACCACGTGGACGGCCGCGCGCTGGACCGCTCTGTGCGCGCTCGCCTACAACCTCATGCACCACCTCGGCGCGCTCCCCGGCGGCCTCGGCGACGCCGGCGGCGGCACGCGCTGGACCGACTGGCTCGACCTGCTCACGCCCTGGGCCGTCGTCGGCACCGCGCTGGCGGCCCTGGCCGCCGCGGGCACGGACCGGCGCGGCTGGTGGCTCGCGCTGACCGGCGCGGCCGTCTACGTGCAGGGCCACGGCGTGCACCTGGCCGCCAACTCGATCGGCAACGTCCGCGGCGACGTCGCGCCCGTCCACCTCTGGGACGAGGTGGTGGGCCACTGGCTCTGGTACGGCGGCGCCGCGCTGCTGGCCCTCGCCCTGCTGCGCGCGGTGCCGCTGCGCCCCTCCCCCGCCGGCGTCGCCCTCGCGCTCGCGACCGGGCTGACGTGGACGACCAACGCGCTGGAGGGCACCACCGCCGTCGGCTCCCTGCTGGTCGCCGCCGCCCTGGCCGGCGCCGCGCACCGCCGGGCCAACCCGCTGGTCGTCCTGGCGTTCGGGACCAGCGCGCTGCTGCTCACGGCGTACGGCCTCTGGCACGGCGGCTTCCCCGCGCCGAGCGGCTCATGAGCACCGCCCGGCTGCTGGGCGCGTCCGCCCTGGCGATGGTCCGCACGCACTGGGTGCCCCTCCTTCCGCTCGGCGACGCCGCACCGCGGGGCCGTTCCGCTCGGCGCGGCGATCGCGGACGGGCTGGCTCAAGCCCGTCAGCCGGGCGACGACGAGGTGCAGCGCCTGCTCGACCCGGTCGGGCCGTCACCCTCTTGCCCGTCGAACGTGCAGGATGCGCGCGTGACCCGTGTCGCCGTCGTGGCCAACCCGACCAAGAGCGGGGACCCGTTCTGGGACGAGCGGGTGCTCGGCGTCCTCGCGCGGGCCGGCCTGCCGGGAGCCACCTGGATCCCGACCACCGCGGAGGACCCTGGCCCCGGCCAGGCCCGCCGGGCGCTGGCCGACGGCGCAGAGCTGGTCGTCGTCTGCGGCGGCGACGGCACGGTGCGCTCGGTCGCGACCGTGCTGGCCGGCACCGGGGTGCCGATGGCGCTGCTGCCCAGCGGCACGGGCAACCTGCTGGCCCGCAACCTCGACGTCCCGCTCGAGGTGGAGGCCGCCGCGCGGGTGGCGGCGTCCGGCCGCACCGCCGCGCTCGACGTGGGCCGGACCAGCGACGGCGAGTGCTTCCTGGTCATGGCCGGCACCGGCTTCGACGCCGCGATGCTGCGTGACACCTCCGACCGGGCGAAGGTCTGGCTGAGCTGGGCGGCCTACGTGCTCGCCGGGACGCGGCACCTGCGCGGACCGCTGGCGACCTACGACCTCGACCTCGACGGCGTGGCGGTACGGCGGCAGGGCCGGGGCGTCCTCGTCGGCAACGTCAGCGCGCTGCAGGCCGGGCTCGAGCTGCTGCCCGGGGCGCTGCCGGACGACGGGCTGCTGGACGTCGCGGTGCTCGCGCCGCGAGGGCTGCGCGACTGGTTCCGCCTGGCCCGGCGGGTCGGGGTCGGACGGGCGCCCGGCGACCAGGTGCTCGAGCGCTGGACCGCCCGCGCCGTGACCGTCCGCTCCGCGCCGGCGCAGCCGGTGCAGTACGACGGCGACCTGGTCGACCGCGACGTCGCGCTCAGCTGCCGGGTAGAGCCGGGCGCGCTGCTGGTGCGGGTGCCGGCCTAGAGCGCGCGGCGCATGCCGAGGTGCTCGATGCCGGCCTCGAGGTACACCTCGCCGAACGGCGTGAAGCCGGCCCGCTCGTAGAAGCCGCGAGCGTGCAGCTGCGCGTGCAGCTCGACCGCCGGCAGGCCGCGCTCGGCGGCCCGACCGACCAGCAGGTCGAGCAGCGCCCGGCCGGTGCCGGTGCCGCGGGCGTCCTCGGCGACGGCCATCCGGCCGATGGTCCCGACGGTGCCGGGGGTGCCCGGCTCGAGCTCGCCCTGCTCGCTGATGCGCCCGTCCACGAGCCGGCCGGTGCCGATGACGGCCCCGCCGAGCCGGGCGACCGCGTGGTCGGCGCCGGCGTCGAGCTCGTCGCGCTCCAGCTCCTCCGGCACGTCCTGCCCGACGACGAAGACCTGGTGCCGCAGCGCGTAGACCTCGGCGAGGTCGTCCGGCAGGGCCAGGCGGACCTCGAGGCTCACGAGCCGCCCGGCGTCCGGTTGCTGGGCGGCGGCACCACGCCCTTCGCGGTCGGCGGCAGCGGCCGGACGTCCAGCGTGGTCAGCTCAGCCCCACGCGGCGCCACCTCGACGCCCCGCACCACCGGCAGCGCCGGCAGCTCGGCGAGCTCGTCCGCGGCAGCTTGCACGACCAGGGCGAAGACGCAGGCGCAGCTGGTGCGGAAGGCCGCGGCCTCCTGGCCGGCGAGCCGGGCGTCCGACTCGTACAGCGTGCGGAACTCCACCTCCTCCGGCGTGCCGGCGGTGATGGTGCGGGCGGTGCCGAGCAGGTCCTGCTGCTCCTTGGCCTTGCGCGCGGCGATCTCGGAGAACACCTGCTCGAGGCCCGTCACGATGTCGGCCGGCGTCTGGAAGACGATCTGCTCGGGATCGCCGGGCAGCGGGGCGCGGAGGTACGCCCGGCGCACCTGCAGGCCGGACTCCTGCAGCAGCGCGCCGACCTCCTCGGGGGTGAGGCCCTTGTTGAGGCTGACCAGCGCGAGGTGCTCGCGGTCCGGCTCGCTGCGCGACAGCGTCACCGCCCGCTCGCGCGCGGCGGCGAAGTGCGCGTCGATGTCGGCGCCGACGGCCGGGCCGAGCGTCAGCGGGAGCTCGGCCTCCTGCTCGGCGGCTTGCCGCTCGCGCACCTGCTCCGGGCCGTTGAGCGCGAGGGCGGCACCGGTGCCGGCGAGGAAGACGGCGGCCACCAGCAGCACGCCGAGCTGGGGGACGTCGCGCAGCAGCTTGAGCGGACCGCGGGAGGCGTAGCGGTCGTCGAGCCGGCCGAGCACGCCCCTGCCCGGAGCGGCGACGAGCGCCTGCGCCCGCTGCCGAGCGGCCGCACGGGCCGTCTCCCGGCGCTGCTCGCCGCGGTCGAGCGCGTCGCGCAGGGCGGCCGCCGCCCGTGGCACCAGCCGCGCGTCGAGGTCCTTCAGGCCCATGCCGCCACCTTGTCCAGGGCCTGCTGCAGGTCCGGCGCGTACGGGCTCTCGAACTCCACCCAGCGGCCGTCGTCCGGGTGCGCGAAGCCCAGGCGCACGGCGTGCAGCCACTGGCGCTCGAGCCCCAGCCGCTTCGACAGCGTCGGGTCCGCGCCGTAGGTGATGTCGCCGACGCACGGGTGCTTCAGCGCGGCCATGTGCACCCGGATCTGGTGCGTGCGGCCGGTCTCGAGGTGGACGTCGAGCAGCGTCGCGTGCCGGAACGCCTCGACCGTCTCGTAGTGCGTGACGCTGTCCCGGCCGCCCGCGACGACCGCGAACTTGTACGCGCTGGTCGGGTGCCGGTCGATCGGCGCGTCGATGGTCCCGGTCATCGGGTCGGGGTGGCCCTGCACGAGCGCGTGGTAGCGCTTGTCGACCGTCCGCTCGCGGAAGGCGTCCTTCAGGACGGTGTACGCGCGCTCGCTCTTGGCGACCACCATGCAGCCGCTGGTGCCGACGTCGAGGCGGTGGACGACGCCCTGCCGCTCCTCCGCACCGCTCGTGCTCACGCGGTGGCCGGCGGCGGCGAGCCCGCCGATGACCGTCGGGCCCTCCCAGCCGGGGCTCGGGTGGGCGGCGACCCCGACCGGCTTGTCCACGACCAGGATGTCGTCGTCCTCGTAGAGGACGTGGAGGCCGTCCACGACCGTCGGGACCGGCAGCGCGCTGCGGTCGGGGTCCGGCAGCTCCACCTCGAGGACGGCTCCGGCGGTCACCCGCTCGCTCTTGACGGTCCCGTTGCCGTCCAGCGTCGCGGCGCCGGCCTGCACCAGGTCGGCCGCCGCGGTGCGGCTCACACCGAACAGCCGGCTGATCGCCGCGTCCAGCCTCAGCCCGTCCAGCCCCTCGGGGACGGGCAGGGAACGGCGCTGGCTCACGCGTACATCATGCGGCCTTGCGGGTCCGCGTCCCGTCGACCTCGATGCCGCGGAAGGACAGCAGCACCGCGAGCAGACCCCCGACGACGATCCCGCTGTCGGCGACGTTGAAGCTGGGCCAGACCTGGAAGTCGATGAAGTCGACGACCGCGCCGCGCCCGACGCCAGGGCTCCGGAACAGCCGGTCCACCAGGTTGCCGGTCGCACCGCCGAGCAGCAGGCCGAGGCTGAGCGCCCAGCCGACGCTGCGCAGCCTGGTGCTGACCCGAGCGATCACGACGACCACCGCGACCGCCACCAGCGTGAACAGGATCGTGGCGCCCTCGGCGAAGGAGAAGGCCGCGCCGGGGTTGCGGCTGACGCGGATCAGCAGCTGCCCGTACTCCAGCTGCCGTCGGCCCTCCAGCTCGGCGACGACCCAGGCCTTGGTGAGGACGTCGAGGGCCAGCACGGCTGCCGCGACGGCACCGAGCAGGACGGTCCGCTTGGCGCGGACCGTCGGGGCGGGCTCGGTCAGCGCCGCTCCTCGCGCTGCTTGCACGTCACGCACAGCGTCGCCCGCGGGAACGCCTGCAGGCGCGCCTTGGGGATCGGGTTGCCGCAGTTCTCGCACCGGCCGTACGTGCCCGCGTCGAGCCGGCCCAACGCCCGCTCGACCTGCACCAGCAGGTCGCGGCTGTTGTTGGCCAGCGACATCTCGTGCTCGCGCTCGAAGGTCTTGGTGCCCGCGTCGGCCTCGTCGCCGGAGCCCTCGCTGCTCTGGTCGCGCTTCAGCGACTCGCTGGCCGCCTCGGCGGTGTCGATCTCGCCGCGCAGCTCGGCGGCCTGCTCCTCGAGCTCCTTGCGGACGGCCTTGAGCTCCGGCTTGGTCCAGGCGTCGTCGCCCATCGGGACCGGCGGCTCGGGTGCGGCGGCCTTGGCGGGGGCCTTCTTCGCGGCCTTGGCCGGGGCGGGGGCGGCCGGGGCGGGGGCGGCCGGGGCGGGGGCGGCCTTGGCGGCGGTGGAGCGGGCCGCGGTCTCGGCGGCAGAGCTGGCGACGGCGGTGGCCTTCTCGGGGGCGCTGTCGGCGGCGGCCGGGGCCGGGGCCGCCTTGGTGGCGGCCTTCGCCGGTGCCTTGGCGGCCGTCTTCGCGGGAGCGGCCTTGGCGGCGGTGGTGGTCTTGGCGGGGGCAGCAGCCTTCGCAGGGGCAGCGGTCTTCGCGGGCGCCTTGGCCGCGGTCTTCGCGGGGGCCTTGGCCGCGGTCTTCGCCGGGGTCGTCCCGGGCGCCTTGGCCGCGGTCTTCGCGGGGGCGTTGGCCGGAGCGGCCTTGGCGGGAGCCTTGGCAGGGGCGGCCTTGGCGGGAGCCTTGGCAGGGGCGGCCTTGGCAGGGGCGGCCTTGGCAGGGGCGGCCTTGGCAGGGGCGGCCTTGGCAGGGGCGGCCTTGGCCGGGGCGGCGACCTTTCCCGCCTTGGCCGGGGCCTTGGCGGCGGCCTTCGCCGGGGCCTTGGCGGCAGCCTTGGTCGCCGCAGGCCCGGCCGGTGCCTTCGCGGCGGGCGCGCTCTTCGCGGGAGCGCCCTTGGCGGGCGCCGCGACCTTGCCGGCCTTGGCCGGTGCCTTGGCGGCGGCAGCCTTCGCCGGAGCCTTGGCCGCAGGGGTCGTCTTCGCGGGCGTGGCCTTGGCCGCAGCGGCCTTCTTGGCCGGCGCCTTCTCGGCCGGGGCGGCCACCTTCGGCGTGCTCGCCTTGGCGGCGCTCTTCGCCGGCGCCTTGCCGGCGGCCTTGCTGGCCTTGGCCGGCGCGGGGGCGGCCTTGCTGGCCTTGGCGGGCGCCTTGACGGCGGCCTTGACCGGCGCGGCGGCCTTGGCGACGACGGCCCTGGCCGGGGCGGCGGCGCTCTTGGCGGCGTTGGCCACCGGCGCGGCGGCCTTGGCGGCAGCGCTGGTCGGGGTGGAGACCGGCGAGGGCTCCTTCTTGTCCGACGACTTCTTGCCGCCGGGCAGCAGCTTCCCGAGCTTGCCGAAGCGCGTGGCCATACCGCCCCCTCACGTCGCCCACGCCCGGGCGGGCATGATCACGACCGCGCGCAGGATACGTGCCGCCCCACTCGGTCACAAAGCGCACCACGCGGTCAGACCCCCACCACCTGTCCTGCGACGTGGACGCGACACGCCGATGAGCAGCTGCCCCCGGCGCTCGCGCGGCGTGTCGCCGGCGCGTTGCAGCAGCGACGCCTGCCCACGGCCGCGGGAGCGGAACCCGCGGCCCTGCGACGTGGACGCGACACGCCGGTGAGCAGCTACCCCCGGCGCTCGCGCGGCGTGTCGCCGGCGCGTTGCAGCAGCGACGCCTGCCCAGGGCCGCGGGAGCGGGACCCGCACGGCCCTGCGACGCGGGGGCGACACGCCGGTGCGCACACACCCCCGCCACGCGGCGCGGCGTGTCGGCCGCGCGTTGCAGCAGTGACGCTGCTCCGAGGACCCGGAGCGCAACCCGCGTGCCCGGCCGGCAGGCGGGCACGCTCGACGGCAGCCGTACGATGGGGTCGTCGCAGCGACGGGGACCAGTAGCCGCGGACGCAGCCCAGAGCGAGCCGGGGACGGTGGGAGCCCGGCGGCGTGCCCGCGCGTGAACATCAGCCCCGTGCAGCCGCCGCGACGCCGCAGGACAAGAGCGGGGACGGCAGTCCCAAGGAGGGTGGTACCGCGGGACCGCGAGGTCTCGTCCCTCCGTCGAGCACGCCACCGACGGAGGAACCGCCATGAAGCAGCTGCCCGCCCAGGTCGACCTGCCCGCCGTCGAGCGCGCGGTCCTGCAGCGCTGGGAGGCCGGGAAGGTCTTCGAGCGCAGCCTCGCCCAGACCGCCGACGGCGAGCCGTGGGTCTTCTACGAGGGGCCGCCGACCGCCAACGGCAAGCCCGGCACGCACCACGTCGAGGCGCGCGTCTTCAAGGACCTGTTCCCGCGCTTCAAGACCATGCAGGGTCGGCACGTGCCCCGCAAGGCCGGCTGGGACTGCCACGGCCTGCCCGTCGAGCTGGCCGTCGAGAAGGAGCTCGGCTTCTCCGGCAAGGGCGACATCGAGGCCTACGGCGTCGCGGAGTTCAACGCGAAGTGCCGGGAGAGCGTGCTGCGGCACGTCGACGAGTTCGAGCGCATGACGACGCGCATGGGCTACTGGTGCGACCTGGGCGACGCCTACCGGACGATGGACTCGTCCTACGTGGAGAGCGTCTGGTGGTCGCTCAAGCAGATCGCCGAGGCGGGCCTGCTGGTCGAGGACCACCGCGTCGCGCCCTACTGCCCGCGCTGCGGCACCGGCCTGTCGGACCACGAGGTGGCGCAGGGCTACCAGACGGTGACCGACCCGTCGGTCTACGTCCGCTTCCCGGTGACCTCCGGGCCGCTGCAGGAGCTCGGCGCCGCGCTGCTGGTCTGGACGACGACTCCCTGGACGCTGGTCAGCAACACCGCCGTCGCCGTGAACCCCGGCGTCACCTACGTCGCGGCGCGGGCGGGCGACGAGGTGCTGGTCGTCGCCGAGCCGCTGCTGGCCGTGCTCGGCGAGGACGTCGAGGTGCTGGAGCGCTTCCCCGGCACCGCGCTCGAGCACACGACGTACGCGCGGCCGTTCGACTGGGTGGAGATCCCGGGCGCGCACTACGTCGGCGTCGCCGACTACGTGACCGTCGACTCCGGGACCGGGCTCGTGCACCAGTCCCCCGCCTTCGGCGCCGAGGACATGCAGGTCGCCAAGAAGTACGGCCTGCCGGTGGTGAACCCGGTCCGCGCCGACGGCACCTTCGAGGAGCACCTGCCGCTCGTCGGCGGGCAGTTCTTCAAGAAGGCCGACCGGGCGCTCGTGCAGGACCTGCAGGCGCGCGGGCTGCTCTACCGCGAGCTGCCGTACGAGCACCCCTATCCGCACTGCTGGCGCTGCGACACCGCGCTGCTCTACTACGCGCTCCCCTCCTGGTACATCCGCACGACCGCCATCAAGGACCGGCTGGTCGAGGAGAACGAGCGCACGGCCTGGTACCCCGCGACGATCAAGCACGGCCGCTACGGCGACTGGCTGGACAACAACATCGACTGGGCGCTGTCCCGCAACCGCTACTGGGGCACCCCGCTGCCCGTCTGGCGCTGCACGGCGGACGGCAAGCACTGGCAGGCGTACGGCTCGCTCGCGGAGCTCGGCGAGGCCGCCGGGCAGGAGCTGTCCGCGCTCGACCCGCACCGGCCGTTCGTCGACGACGTCGTGATGCCCTGCCGGCAGTGCGGCGCGGAGGCCCGCCGCGTGCCCGAGGTGATCGACGGCTGGTACGACTCCGGCGCGATGCCGTTCGCGCAGGTCGGCTACCCGTGGTCGGGCGTCGAGCCGGCCTACCCGGCGCAGTTCATCTGCGAGGCGATCGACCAGACCCGCGGCTGGTTCTACACGCTGATGACCGTCGGGACGCTCGTCTTCGACCGCTCGTCGTACGAGACGGTGCTCTGCCTGGGGCACATCCTCGACGGCGAGGGCCGCAAGATGAGCAAGCACCTGGGCAACGTGCTGGACCCGCACGAGATCTTCGAGCGGCAGGGCGCCGACGCGCTGCGCTGGTACATGCTGTGCGGCGGCTCGCCCTGGTCGGCGCGTCGGGTCGGGCACGAGCAGGTGGACGAGGTCGTCCGCAAGGTCCTGCTGACGTACTGGAACACCGCCTCCTTCCTCAGCCTCTACGCCGGGGTCAACCACTGGTCGCCGGGGGGTGCGGGCCACGCGCAGCCGACTCTGCTCGACCGCTGGGTGCTCTCCCAGGTGCACGCCACCGCGCTCGAGGTCACCGCCGCGCTGGAGGACTTCGACTCGCTGCGCGCCGGCCGGCGCCTCGCGCAGTGCATCGACGACGTCTCCAACTGGTACGTCCGCACCTCGCGCCGCCGCTTCTGGGACGGCGACCCGACGGCGCTCGGCACGCTGCACGAGTGCCTGTGGGTGCTGACGCTGCTCATGGCGCCGTTCACGCCGTTCGTCACCGACGAGGTGTGGGACGCGCTGTTCGCCGGCCAGGCAGAGGACGCCATGCCGGACTCGGTGCACCTCGCGCCGTGGCCGAACGTCGACGGCTCGCTCGTCGACGAGCAGCTCGACAGCCAGGTCGCCCTCGTGCGGCGGCTGGTCGACCTCGGCCGGCAGGCGCGGGCGGAGTCGAAGGTGAAGACCCGCCAGCCGCTCGGCCGGGCGATGGTCTCCGCGCAGGGCTGGCAGGCCCTCCCGGACGCGCTCAAGGACCTGGTCAGCTCCGAGCTCAACGTCGTGGCGCTCGAGCCGCTGTCGGGCGACCTGGTGGACGTCACCGCGAAGGCGAGCTTCCGGGCGCTGGGCAAGCGCTTCGGCAAGGGCGTGCAGGCGGTCGCGGCCGCCGTGGCCGCCGCCGACGCGGCGGAGCTCGCGCGCGGGCTCCGCGAGGGCACGGCGTCGGTCGTCGTGGACGGCGAGGTCGTGGCGCTTTCGCCGGAGGAGGTCGTGGTCACCGAGACGCCGCGCACCGGTTGGGCGGTCGCGTCCGGCGCGGGCGAGACGGTCGCGCTCGACCTCGAGATCACGCCGGAGCTGCGGCGCGCCGGCCTGGTGCGCGAGGCGGTGCGCCTGGTGCAGGACGCCCGCAAGACCAGCGGCCTGGACGTCTCGGACCGCATCGAGCTGTGGTGGGCCGCCGAGGGCGAGCTGGCGCAGGCGCTCGAGGAGGGCGCGGGCCGGCTCGGCGAGGAGGTGCTGGCCGTCGCCGTGCAGTCCGGTCCGCCGACCGCAGAGGTCCGCGAGCACGCCGACCCGGAGCTGGGCTTGCGCTTCTGGCTGCGGGTCGCCGGCACCTGACGCGTCCGGGTCTGTCCGGATTGCTCCGTCCGGCAGCGTGACGGGTCCCGGCCGAGTTCACCCGAGTGGCCCCGTCAGAACGGCTCAGCCGGCCGCCGATGCTCCTGGTGACACCTCGCGCTGCTCCACACGGAGCAGCACCTGACCGCCTCGGAGGCCCCGGTGAACGTCCCCACGATCGAGCTGGACAGCAAGCCGGCCCACCGGTCCTTCCGCCTGACCCGCCCCTCCACCGCGCCGCAGGTGGCCACCCAGGTGCGGCCCGCGATCGTGCTGCCGGACCGCGAGGCGCGGGCCCTGCTGGCCGCCGCCGAGCGCTCCGACGTCTCCCGCGGCGGCTGCTACTCCGCCGGCCCGGCGGGCGTGCAGGTGTGGAGCGGCCCGTGGAACGGACTGCTCGGCCGGCACGGCGACAGCGAGCACCTCGGGTCGGTCGACTGGTCGTACGACACACCGTCGCGGCACTACATCACCGTCTACCGGGTGATGGTCACCGCGCAGGGCCACGCCCGCGGCGAGACCCCGGAGACGCTGCTGGACCGCGTCCTGGCGCTGGCCGGCGTGCAGGCGCCGCCGAACGCGCTCGCGCTGCCGGTCCCGCCGCCGCGCGACCCGTTCCGCTCGGACCTGCGCGCCTCGGCGCTCTAGCTAGGGCTTGCAGACGCCGCAGGCGGCGTAGCCCTGGCGGCTGGCGGCCGACCTTGGTACAGCACCTCGGCCTCGGGGACGTCGCGGACGTAGCGGCACTCGGCCTTGTGGAACTTGCCGCGGTCGGGGATGACGACGACGCTGCCCGGCTTCCTGGCGGCGCTGGCCGCGGCAGGGGTGGCGGCAGCCGCCGCGGTGGCGGCCTTGCTCGGCGCCTTCTTCGCGGGCGCGGCGGCCTTGGCCGCGACCTTCGTGGCCGGGGCCTTCTTGGCGGCGGCCTTCTTGGCCGGCGCCTTCACGGCGCGGGTGGCGGTACGGGTCGGTGCGGGGACCTCGACGCCAGGGACGTCCTCCTCGACGACCTCCTCCTGCACCGGCTCCTCGGCCGCGGCGGGCTCGGCCGGCTCCTGGGCCGCGAGCGCGTCGTCGGGCTTGCAGACGCCGCAGGGGGTGAAGCCCTCCTCGCGCGCCTCGAGGACGTCGACCTGCTCCGCCGCCTTGCCGGACAGGTAGCGGCAGCCCTCGACGTGGTAGCGCGGACGGCCCTCGACGACCAGCACGGTGCCGCCGCCGGTGGGCTCCTGCGCGATGGTCTCCGCGACCGGCGCCTCCTCGACCCGGCGGGAGGTGCCGCGGGCGGGCGTCGGCAGGACGGTGGTGACCTCGTCGGCCGGCTGCTCGGACACCTCGGGCGTCGGCGCGGCCGCGCTGTCGCCGGGGACGGTCTCGCCGCGGCGCTGCAGGATCCCGATGACGAGGAAGACCAGCGACACCAGGCTCACGCCGATGGAGGCGTAGACGAACGTGAGGTCGGGCCCGACGACGCCGATGATGAGCAGGACGAGCGCGACGAGGACGAGTGCCCCGCTGATGACGATCACGTGGTGGGTCCTCCGTGCGTGGGGGCGAGCGGCGCGTGCAGCCTAGCGGCGGGTCGTTCGTGGTCGGGCGGAGCCGCACGGGGCGGCTCCCGGCGGGTCAGCGCTCGGCGGAGCCGTCCGCGTCGGCGTCGGCGGGACGGACGACGGTGAACGGGCCGACGGCCGCCGCGCCGTGGGACAGCGGCGGGACGGCGCGCAGCGTGGAGGGCGTCTCCGCCTCACGCGGCGGGCCGTCCGGGGCGTCCTCGGCGTCCGGGGCGGCGTCCGCGGGAGCAGCGACAGGAGCGACCCCGGGCGTCTCCGCCGCGGGCTCGGACGCGCCACCGGGCACGACCCCCGGGCCGCCGGGACCGGCGACCGGCGCCGGGCCGCGGACGCCGGCGTTGCCCGCCACGGCGGCGCTGCGGGCGCCCGCGGGCACGCCGGAGCCGCTGTCGTCGGGGGTGCTGCCGCTGTCGAGGTCGCGCAGCTGCGACTCGAGGTAGGCCTTGAGGCGCGTGCGGTACTCGCGCTCGAACGCGCGCAGCTCCTCGATCCGCTGCTCCAGCTCGCGGCGCCGCACGTCGAGGTCGCCGGTGGCGGCCTGGATGCGGGCGGCGACGTCCTGGTCGACGCGGGCCGCCTTGGTCTGCGAGGCGGACAGCGTCTGCTCGGCCTCGGTGCGGGCCGAGGTGAGCGTCGTGTCGGCCTCGGACCTCGCGGCGGCCAGGGTGCTCTCGGCCTCCTCGCGGGCGGCGGTACGGATCTGCTCGGCCTCGGCGCGGGCCTCGGCGATCGCTTCGTCGGCGGTGCGCTGGGCGAGCAGCAGGGTGCGCAGCGCCGCCTCCTGCCCCTCCATCCCGCCGAGCGACGGGGCGGCGACGGGCGCCGCGGGAGCGGCGGCCAGCGGAGCGGGGGCCGCCGACGACGGGGCGTCCTTCAGCGCGGCGTTGTCCCGGAGCAGCCGCGTCAGCTCGGTCTCGACCTCGTCCAGGAAGGCGTCGACCTCGTCCAGCGAGTAGCCGCGGAACGCGATGCGGAACTGCTTGTTGGCGACGTCGGTGGGGGTCAACGGCACGGTGCGGCTCTTCCTGTGGAGAGGTGGGCTCGGTACGGCGCGGCGATCATGCAGTCCTCGCGGCGTTGCTGGCGACGCCCATGAGGATGCGCACCACGATGAACAGCACGATGAAGCCGAGGTCGATGCTGACCTGCCCGATCCGCAGCGGGGGCAGCACGCGACGCAGCGCCTTGAGCGGCGGGTCGGTCACGGAGTACGCCAGCTCCAGCGCCACCGCGACGAAGCCGGTGGGCTGGTAGGAGCGGGCCAGCAGGAAGACGTACTCCATCACCAGCCGGAAGATCAGGAACAGCAGGAAGACGAGCAACGCGAAGTAGACGGCTTGCCAGACTGCCGACACGGCGGGGCTGCTCCTGGTGACGAGGGACGGCGGGCGGACCCGCCCCATTGCTGGGACCGAGGCTACGTGCCCCTGCTGGCTGCCCCTCAGGACTGGTTGAAGAAGCCGCTCTCGGCGATGCGGGCCTTGTCCTCGGCCGTGACCTCGACGTGCTCGGGCGAGAGCAGGAAGACCTTGTTCGTGACGCGCTCGATGCTGCCGCGCAGCCCGAAGATCAGGCCCGCCGCGAAGTCCACCAGGCGCTTGGCGTCGACGTCGTCCATCTCGGTGAGGTTCATGATCACCGGAGTGCCGTTGCGGAAGTGCTCGCCGATCTGGCGCGCCTCGTTGTAGGTGCGCGGGTGCAGCGTGGTGATGCGGTAGCCGTCCTCGAACGCGGGGGCCGGCGCGGGGCGCAGCTGGGTGTCGAGGGCGGCGGAGCCGCGGGTGCGCAGCGCGCCGACCGGCTCGGGGGCGCGGCGCAGCGCGGTGGTCGGCGCCGGCTCCTCGGTGGCCCAGCGGCGGGAGGACACCGGCGCGGCCGCGACCGGCTCGAGGTCCTCGTCGTCGTAGGCGTCGTCGTCGTAGCGGCGGTCGCGGGCGTCCTCGTCGTCCTCCACCAGGCCGAGGTACAGGCCCAACTTGCGCATGGTGCCTGACATCGCGGGCTCCCTCTGGTCGGACGGGCAGGACGCGTCGGACGCTAGCGGATCGGGGCCGCTCTTCGGCCGAGCAACGCCGTTCCGACACGCACGTGTGTCGCGCCGTGCCGCACAGCCTGCTCGAGGTCGCCGCTCATGCCGGCGCTGACCGCGGCGGCGTCCGGGTGCTCGGTGCGCAGCCGCTCGGCGAGCTCGGCCAGCTCGGCGAAGGCGCGGTCGGGGTCGGCGCCGAGGGGCGCCACCGCCATGAGCCCGCCGAGGTGCAGCCCGTCCGCGGTCGCGGCCGCCTCGGCCAGCGCCGGCAGGTCGGCGGGCAGCGCTCCCCCGCGCTCCGGGTCGCCGTCGAGGCTGACCTGCAGCAGCACCTCCAGCACGCGCTCGGCCCGCTGCGCCCCCTTGCTCAGCGCGTCGACCAGCGCGGGCCGGTCGACCGAGTGCACGACGTCCGCGTAGGCCGCCACGCTGCGGGCCTTGTTGGTCTGCAGGCCGCCCACGAAGTGCCAGCGCACCCCGTCGACCGCGGCGGCCTTGTCCTTGGCCTCCTGGTCGCGGTTCTCACCGAGGTCGCGCACGCCGAGGTCGCGCAGCAGCCGCGCAGTCGGAGGCGGGGTGGGTCTTGGTGACGGCGACGAGAGCGACCTCGGCGCGGGCGCGGCCGGCGGCGGCGCAGGCCGCCTCCAGGCGCTGCTCCAGCGCGGCGAGGCGCGCGGCGAGGTCGTCGGCGCGGCTCACGTGAGCCAGACGAGGCCGGCCGACCGGCCGGTGGTGCCGTCCCTGCGGTAGCTGAACAGGTCCGGCCGCTCCACCGTGCAGCCCGGCAGCTGCTCGACGTCCCAGCACTCCGGCGCCAGCTGCTCGAGCACGCCGCCGGCGACGTCGAGCGACGGCGTCCCGACCCGGGTCACGGAGCGGGCGACCGGCACCCGCGCGGCGACCTCCTCGCGCAGCGCCTCGGGCACCTCGTAGCAGCGCGGGCACACCGACGGCCCGACGCGGCCGATGAGCGTGCGGGCGCCGAGGTCGCGCATCGCGCTGACCAGCGCCGCGACCACCCCCTCGGCCATGCCCTTGCGGCCGGCGTGCGCCACGCCGACGACGCCCTCGGCGGGGGCGGCCAGCAGCACCGGCGTGCAGTCGGCGACCAGCACCCCGAGGGCGAGGCGCCGCTCGCGGGTGACCAGCGCGTCGGCGTGCGGCGGGCCGTCCGGCCACGGGCCGGTGACCTCGACGACGTCCGTGCCGTGCACCTGCTCCGCGACGACCAGGTCCCGGGCGCCGACGGCCTCGGCCGCGCGGCGGCGGTTCTCCGCGACGGCGGCCGGGTCGTCGCCGACGTGGGCGCCGAGGTTGAGGCTGTCGTACGGCGGCAGGCTGACGCCACCGGCACGGGTCGTGAACGCGAAGCCGGCGCCGTCCAGCTCCTCGGTGTGCAGCGCTACTTCAGGAAGTCGGGGACGTCGAGGTCGTCCTCGAAGACCACGGTGCGGCGCGGCGGCGGCGTGACGGCCGACGGCGCCGGGCGCTGCACGGCGGGCGGGGGCGTACGGACCGGCTGCGGGGCGGGCGCCGCGGCAGCCGGCTCCTCCTGCGGGCGGCGGGTCTCGATGCGACGGACCGGCGTCGGCGCACCGGCGTCGAAGCCGGCGGCGATGACCGTCACGCGGACCTCGTCGCCGAGCGCGTCGTCGATGACGGCGCCGAAGATGATGTTGGCCTCGGGGTGCGCGGCGTCCGCGACGAGCTGGGCGGCCTCGTTGATCTCGAACAGGCCGAGGTCGCTGCCGCCGGAGATGTTGAGCAGCACGCCGTGGGCGCCGTCCATGCTGGCCTCGAGCAGCGGGCTGGCGATCGCCATCTCGGCGGCCACGGCCGCGCGGTCGTCGCCGCGGGCGTTGCCGATGCCCATCAGGGCGCTGCCGGCGCCGGACATGACGGCCTTGACGTCGGCGAAGTCGAGGTTGATCAGGCCGGGCGTCGTGATGAGGTCGGTGATGCCCTGCACGCCGGAGAGCAGCACCTGGTCGGCGCTCTTGAAGGCGTCCATGACGCTGACCGAGCGGTCGCTGATGGACAGCAGCCGGTCGTTCGGGATGACGATGAGGGTGTCCACCTCGGCGCGCAGGGCCTCGATGCCCTCCTCCGCCTGCTGGGCGCGCTTGCGGCCCTCGAAGGAGAACGGCCGGGTGACGACGCCGATGGTGAGCGCGCCGAGCGCGCGGGCCACGCTGGCGACGACGGGCGCGCCACCGGTCCCGGTGCCGCCGCCCTCGCCCGCGGTCACGAAGACCATGTCGGCCCCCTTGAGGACCTCCTCGATCTCGTCGCGGTGGTCCTCGGCGGCCTGGCGGCCGACGTCGGGCTGCGCGCCGGCGCCGAGGCCGCGGGTCAGCTCGCGGCCGACGTCGAGCTTGACGTCGGCGTCGCTCATGAGCAGCGCCTGCGCGTCGGTGTTGATCGCGATGAACTCGACGCCCTTGAGGCCCACCTCGATCATGCGGTTGACGGCGTTGACGCCGCCTCCCCCGATGCCGACCACCTTGATGACGGCGAGGTAGTTCTGCGGTGCTGCCACGGTGGTGGGGGCCTCTCGAGAGCGGGCGGGCGTGCGGACGGCGGGGAAGCCTGGAGTCGAGGTGGAGGGCGCTGCGGGAACCCTCGACCTCAAGGAGACGCTTAGAGTTATGTCAACCTGGGCTGACGTGGCGGGACGCTAGGGGAGCCGCCGGAGCGGGTCAACAGCCCCTGCGGCGTGTCGCGGAAAAGGGGGTCCGATCGGACCGGGTCGCATGGTCGACTCGACCACGTCCTGCTCCTCCCCTCCCCCCTCCGGAGACCCCGTGGCCACCCTCACCGGAGCCGCGCTGGCCGGCCTGCTGGCCGACGAGCGGCGGCTGCGCGCCCTGTCCGCCGTCGTGCTCGGCGCCGGCTCGGCCGCCGACGTCGCCACCGCCGCGGGCCTGCGCCCCAGGGATGCCGCGGCCGCGCTGCACCGCCTGTCCGCCGCCGGCCTGGTCGTCGACGGTCCCCCGCTGCGGGTGGCGCTGGAGCCGCTGCGCGCGCTGGCCGCCGCGGGCCACGAGCCCGAGCCGGACGGCGCCCCGAACCTGAGGGCCTTCGTGCGCGGGCGCCGGCTGCTCGGGCTGCCCGCGCAGGCCGCCCGGCGCTGGGACGTCCTCGCCCACGTCGTGCAGGAGACCTTCTCCCCCGGCGTCGACTACGAGGAGACGCAGGTCAACGCGCTGCTCGAGCCGTGGTGCGAGGACGCGCCGGTCGACCGGGCAGCGCTGCGCCGCTACCTCGTGGAGAGCGGCCTGATGAGCCGCGGGGGCGGGGTGTACCGGCTGGGGCACGACGGGCCCGCGATGAGCCCCGGCGAGCGGCTGGTGCGCGGGCTCGGGCTGGAGTGAGCCGGGGCGGGGGTCAGCGCCGGCGCTTGGCGGCGTACATCCGCGCGTCGGCCCGGGACAGCAGCCCCTGCGGGTCGTCGTCGCCCCCGCGGGACAGCGCGACGCCGACGCTCACGCCGACGCTCAGCTCCACGCCGTGCACCTCGAGCGGTGCGGTGACCGCGGTGATCAGGCGCGGCACCAGCGCCTCGAGCGCGCTCTCGCTGGCGCTCTCGACCAGCACGACGAACTCGTCGCCGCCGAGCCGCGCGGCGGTGTCGGACGGTCGCACCGCCGTGCACAGCCGGTCGGCCACCACGCGCAGGACGGCGTCGCCGACGGCGTGGCCGTGCTGGTCGTTGACCTCCTTGAAGCCGTCGAGGTCGAGGAACAGCACGCCGGTGCTCTCGCCGGAGCGGGCGTCGCGGGCGAGAGCGGTGCGCAGCCGCTCCTCGAGCAGCGCGCGGTTGGCGAGCCCGGTGAGCGGGTCGCGCACGGCCCGCTCGGTGAGCACCGCGGTGAGCTCGCGCAGGTCCTGCTCGGCGCGCCGGCGCTCGCTGATGTCCTGCGCGCTGACCGCCAGCCAGGCCGGCCGTCCCTCCGGCGACAGCACCGTCGCCACGCCGTGCAGCAGCCAGGTCGTCGCGCCGTCGGCGTGGACGTACTGCCGCTCGGCCTGCACCGAGGACGTGCGGCCGGACAGCAGGTCCTCCAGCGCGTGCGGGTCGCCGCCGCCGAGGACGTCGCCGATGGGGATGCCGATGAGGTCCTCGGGCGCCCGGCCGAGCATCGCGGAGTAGGTCTGGTTGACCCGCACGTAGCGGCCGGTCAGGTCGGCGAGCGCCAGCCCGATGCGGGCCGCCTCGAAGAAGGTCTCGAAGACGTCGCGGCTCGCGGTGAGGGCGTCGATCGTGGCCCGGGCAGCCTGAGCCCGCTCGTCGCTCGGGACCGGGTCCACGGGCGACGCGCTCGGCACGTCAGCATCGGAGGCCATCACGCACAGTCATGCCCGGTCACGGCAGGCTCACCCGGACGAAGGCGTCACAGTCGGCTGACCGCTCACGACGACGACGTCCCCGGCGCTCACGTCGAAGCTGGTGCCGGGCTTGCCGAGCAGCGCGAGCGCCGCCGCGGCCTTGACGTCGGTGTCCCCCGGCCGCCCCCACACGACCTGCCGCCCGTCGGCCAGGCGCAGCACGACGGACGAGGCGGAGGTGGCGCGCACGATGCGCACGCGCTTGCGCAGCTCCGCCGGGATCGCGGCGTAGACCTCGAGCGAGGCCAGCGTCGACGGGTCCTCCGGGCCGGGCTCGAGGACCTGCAGCCGGACGGCTCCCGCGGGCAGCGCGGCCTCGGTCGCGAAGGCCACGCCCTCGGCGTCCACCAGCGTGTAGCGGCCGTCCTCCAGCACGCCCCCGACGGGCGTGCGCTCGGTCACCTCGACGGTCAGCGTGCCCGGCCAGGTGCGGCGCACGGCGACGTGGGCGACCGGCGCGAGCCCGGCCACCCGCCGCTCCACCGCGCCGGTGTCGACGCGCGCCAGCGGCGTGCCGTCCGCGACGGCGGCGGCCTGGACGACCGCGGGCGCCTGCAGCCGCTCGAGCCCGACGACCTCGACCTCGTCCACGCCCAGCCAGCTCGACGCGAGCAGCACCCAGGCCAGGGCCAGCAGCGGGAGCAGCAGGGCCAGGGCGTTGGCCGTACGGCGCAGGACGCGGCCGCGGCGGGCCGAGCGCTCGGCGGTCGCGCGCGCCTCCAGGCGCGGGCCGGCGGGCACGACGGACGGCGGGCGGCGGGTCGGCGCGGTCACGGGGCCTCCTGGGGACGCGTCACGGTGCGGCTCCGGACAGCAGGCGCAGCACCTCGGGACCGATCGCGGTGACGTCGCCGGCGCCGAGGGTGAGCACGAGGTCGCCCGGCTCGGCGCGGTCGGCGAGCAGCTGCGGGACGGCCGTCCACGACGGCTCGAACACCACGCGTCCGTGCGGCACGGCGGCCGCCACGGTGGCGCCGGTCGCGCCCGGCACCGGCTCCTCGCCCGCGGCGTAGACCTCCATGACGACGACCTCGTCGGCCGCCGCGAGCGCCTCGCCGAACTCCTGCGCGAACGCCAGCGTGCGGCTGTAGCGGTGCGGCTGGAACGCCACGACGAGCCGGCCCTGCCCCGCGACCTCGCGCGCCGCGGACAGCTGCGCCACGAGCTCGGTCGGGTGGTGGGCGTAGTCGTCGTAGACGCGCACGCCGGCCACGGTGCCCTTGAGCTCCATCCGCCGGCGCACGCCGGTGAAGCCGCCGAGCCCCTCGACGAGCAGCGCCTCGGGCAGGCCCAGCCCGATGCCGGTGAGCAGCGCCGCGCCGGAGTTCAGCGCGAGGTGCCGCCCCGGCACGGCGAGCGACACCGGGGGCAGCCGGCGCCCGCGCAGCACCGGCTCGTACCGGCTGGTCGTCCCGCTCACGGTGACGTCGACCAGGCGCAGGTCGGCGTCCTCGGCGGTGCCGTAGGTGCGGACGTCGATGCCGCGCTCGCGGGCGTACGACGTGAGGCGCCGGGCGCCGGGGTCGTCGGCGCAGGCGACGACGAAGCCGCCCGGGTCGACGGTCGCGCACGAAGTCCTCGAAGGCGCGGTCGACCGCGGCGGCGTCGCCGTAGTGGTCGAGGTGGTCGGCCTCGACGTTGGTGACGATGGCGGCGTACGGGTGGTAGGCGAGGAAGCTGCCGTCGCTCTCGTCGGCCTCGACGACGAACAGCTCGCCGCTGCCGTGGTGGGCGTTGCTCGCCGCCTCGTTGAGGTCGCCGCCGATGGCGAACGACGGGTCGACGCCGCAGTGCTGGACGGCCACGGTGAGCATCGAGGTCGTCGTCGTCTTGCCGTGCGTGCCGGCGACCGCGACGCCGCGGCGGCCGGCCATCAGGGCGGCGAGGGCCTCGGCGCGCAGCAGCACCCGCAGCCCGTGCTCGCGCGCCGCGAGCAGCTCGGGGTTGTCCTGCCGGATGGCGGTGGACACCACGACGGTGTCGGCGTCCGCGACGTGCCCCGCGTCGTGGCCGAGGTGCACGGTCGCGCCGAGCGCGCGCAGCGCGGCGGTGGTGCGGCTGTCCTTGGCGTCGCTGCCGGAGACGGTCTGCCCGCGGGCCAGCAGCACGCGCGCGATGCCGCTCATGCCGGCCCCGCCGATGCCGACGAAGTGCACCCGGCCGAGCTCGGCGCTCACCGTGACACCGACCTTCGCTCCGCAGCCGACGAGCGCGTCCGCTCCTTCGTCGCGGAGCACTCGACGACAGCTCCGCTCATGGGCCGACTGCCTTCAGCACGAGGTCGGCCAGTGCCTCGTCGGCGTCGCGGCTGCCGTACGCCGCTGCGGCCGCGCCCATCGCGGACAGCCGCTCCGGCGAGCGCAGCAGCCCGATCACGGTGTCCCGCACGTAGTCCGGCCGGAAGTCCGCGTCGTCCACGAGCAGCCCGCCCCCGGCGTCGACGACCGGCCGCGCGTTGAGCGCCTGCTCGCCGTTGCCGATCGGCAGCGGCACGTAGACGGCCGGCAGCCCGACCGCGGAGAGCTCCGCGCAGGTCATCGCGCCGGCCCGGCAGACCACCAGGTCGGCGGCGGCGTACGCCAGCTCCATCCGGTCGACGTAGGCCAGCACGTGGTGGGTCGGCTCGGTCACCTGCGCCTGCACGTCGTCGGCGTTCCTGGGGCCGGCGACGTGCAGCACCTGGACGCCGGCCGCGGCGAGGTCGGCGGACGCTCCGGTGATCGCGCCGTTGACGTTGCGGGCGCCCTGCGAGCCACCGGTCACGAGCAGCACGGGCCCGTCGGTCAGCCCGAAGGCGGCCCGGGCCTCGGCCCGCACGGCCTCGCGGTCGAGCCGGGAGATGGCCGTGCGCAGCGGGATCCCGAGCACCTGCGCGCCGGACAGGCCGCTGCCCTCGACGGCCGCGGCGACGTGGGGCGTGAGGCGCGCGCCGACGCGGTTGGCGATGCCGGCGCGCGCGTTGGCCTCGTGCACGACGAAGGGCGTGCCGCGGCGTCGGGCCGCGAGGTAGGCGGGCAGCGCGACGTAGCCGCCGAACCCGACCACGACGTCGGCCTGCACCCGGTCGAGGTGCGCGCGCGTCTGCTTCACCGCGCCGCTGACCCGGCCGGGGACGCGCAGCAGGTCGACGGTCGGCCGGCGCGGCAGCGGCACCCGCGGGATCTCCGCGAGGGCGTAGCCGCGGGCCGGGACGAGCCGCGCCTCCAGGCCGGTCGACGTGCCGAGCGCCGTCACGACGGTTGCAGGGGTCGCGGCGCAGCAGGGCATCGGCGAGCGCGAGCGCCGGCTCGACGTGACCGGCCGTCCCGCCGCCCGCGAGCACGACGGAGAGCGGCACTAGCGCCGCCCGGGCGAGCGGCCGGCGCGGCCGGCGCTGGTGCGCGAGGCGCCGGCGGTGCGCGGCACCGCGCGCGGGCGGTCGGCGGTGCGGGAGCGGATCGGGGCGGCGTCACCGCGGAGCCGGCCGCGCAGGGTGGGCGCCGCCGCGAGGGCTGCCGCCGCTCCGGGCTCGAGCCGGGCGAAGGACAGCAGCATGCCGATCGCGACGAGCGTCACGAGCAGCGCGGAGCCGCCGAAGGAGACGAGCGGCAGCGGGATGCCGGTGATGGGGAGCAGCCCCACGACCGCGCCCATGTTGATGATCGCCTGGCAGCCGAGCCAGGCGGTGACGCCGGAGGCGGCCAGGCGCACGAAGCCGTCGTCGGTGTTCTGCGCGATGCGGATGCCGGAGTAGATGAGGACCGCGAACAGGCCCACCACGGTGAGCGTGCCGAGCAGGCCCAGCTCCTCGCCGATGATGGCGAACACGTAGTCGGTGTGCGCCTCGGGCAGGCCGCCGGACCACTTCTCGCGGCTGGCGCCGAGGCCCAGCCCGAAGAAGCCGCCGGAGGACAGCGCGTAGAAGCCCTGCACCGCCTGGTAGCCGGTGTTCTCGGCGTCGGCGAACGGGTCGCGGAACGACAGCAGGCGGGCCATGCGGTGCGGCGTGGTCACGGCGAGGAACACCGCACCCGTCAACGCGACGCCGACCAGCGACGCGAAGATGCGCATCGGCGTGCCGACGACCCACAGCAGCGCCACGACCACGGTGCCGATGGAGACGGCGGTGCCGAAGTCGGGCTGCAGCATCACGAGCAGCAGCACCAGGCCGCACATCGGGATGAGCGGCACCAGCAGGTGCATCCGGATGTCGAGCAGCTTCTGCTTGCGCACCAGCAGGTCCGAGCCCCACAGGACGAGCGCGAGCTTGGCGAGCTCGGCCGGCTGCAGGTTGAAGCCCATCGGCAGCGGGATCCACGACGTCGCGCCGTTCACCTTGTGCCCGACGAACAGCACCGCGGTGAGCAGCACCAGCGACACGACCAGCGCCGGGTAGGCGCACGCGCGGTAGAAGCGCACCGGCATCCGGGACGCCGCGAACATCAGCGGCAGCCCGAGCGAGATGAAGGTGGCCTGCTTGATGCCGGTGGAGAACAGCGAGCCGGTCGTGGCGTACGACCGCAGGCTGGAGGCGCTGAACACCATGACCAGGCCCAGCACGAGCAGCAGCAGCGTGCTGGCCAGCAGCAGGTGGTAGCTCGCCAGCGGTCGCGCCAGCAGGCCGGGCGGCGGCTCGTGGTCGTCCTCGTAGACGGCGGTCATGACCTGACCGCCGTCGCGAAAAGGTCGCCGCGCTGCCTGTAGTCGCGGAAGCAGTCCATGGAGGCGGCGGCCGGTGCGAGCAGCACCGTGTCGCCGGGGCGAGCCAGGCCGCGGGCGGCGGCGACGACGTCGAGCATGGCGCCAGTGTCGAGCCGCGAGACCTCCACGACCGGTACATCCGGTGCGTGTCGCCGCAGCGACTCGCGGAACGGCTCCCGATCGGTGCCGAGCAGGACGACGGCGCGCAGCCGCGGCGCGGCCTGCCGCACCAGGTCGTCGACGTCCGCGCCCTTGAGCAGCCCGCCGGCCACCCACACGACGGACGGGTACGCCGCCAGCGACGCCGCCGCGGCGTGCGGGTTGGTGGCCTTGCTGTCGTCCACCCACGCCACGCCGTCCACGGTCGCGACGAGCGCGTTGCGGTGGGCGTCGGGCGTGAAGGCCCGCAGCCCGTCGCGGACCGCCTCGGCCGGCACGCCGTACGACCGCGCGAGCGCCGCGGCGGCCAGCGCGTTCGCGACGTTGTGCGCGCCGGGCACGGTCAGGTCGCCGAGCTCGGCGACGACGGTCGCCTCCCCCGGCACGTCGGCGAAGGCCCGGTCGACGAGCAGGTCCTCCACCACGCCGAGCTCGCCCGGTGCGGGGCTGCCGAGGGTGAAGCCGGCGCGGGCGTCGGCGCGGGAGGCGAGCCGCACCGACACGGCGTCCTCGCGGTTGTAGACGGCCACCGTGCCGGGTCCGTGGACCTTGCCCTTGGCAGCGGCGTACTCGTCCAGCGAGCCGTGCCAGTCGACGTGGTCCGGTGCGAGGTTCAGCACGACGGCGGTGTGCGGGCGGACCGTCGAGGACCAGTGCAGCTGGAAGCTGCTCAGCTCCACCGCGAGCACGTCGTACGGCTCGAGCACGGCGTCGAGCAGCGGCAGCCCGACGTTGCCGGCCGCGACGGTGCGCCGGCCGGCTGCGGTGAGGATCGCGGCGAGCATCTGCACGGTGGTCGTCTTGCCGTTGGTGCCGGTGACCGCGAGCCACGGCGCGGCGCGCTCCCCGCGCAGGCGCCAGGCGAGCTCGACCTCCCCGATCACCTCGATGCCGGCCGCGGCTGCGGCGACGAGCAGCGGCGAGTCCGGCCGCCAGCCCGGGCTGGTCACCACCAGGGCGGTGCCCGGCGGCGGCTCGGCCGCGTCGACGACCGCGAAGCCGTCCGCGCGCAGCGGCTCGGCGCGCTCCTCGCTGGCGTCGACCACGGTGACGCGGGCGCCGCGGTCGCGCAGCACCCGGGCCGCGGCCGCGCCGCTGACCCCGGCGCCGGCGACGACGACGGGCAGGTCCTCGAGGTGCATCTAGCGCAGCGGCCCGGAGGACAGGTACTCGGCGTAGAAGACGCCCAGCCCGAACGCGACGGCGAGCCCGGCGATGATCCAGAAGCGCACGATGACGGTGTTCTCGACCCACCCGGCGAGCTCGAAGTGGTGGTGCACCGGCGCCATGTTGAACACCCGCTTGCGGGTCAGCTTGAAGACGCCGATCTGCAGCAGCACCGAGATCGTCTCGATGACGAACAGGCCGCCGAGCACGATGAGCAGCAGCTCGGTCTGGGTGACGATCGCGATGCCGGCGAACGCGCCGCCGATCGCGAGCGAGCCGGTGTCGCCCATGAAGATCTTGGCGGGTGAGGCGTTCCACCACAGGAAGCCGAAGCAGGCGCCCATGGCCGCTGCGGCGACCAGCGCGATGTCCAGCGGGTCGCGGGCGGTGTAGCACTGCGCGAGGTCGGGCTGCAGCACGCACGAGTTGCGGAACTGCCAGAAGCCGATCGCGACGTACGCGCCGAACACCATGATCGAGGAGCCGGCGGCCAGGCCGTCCAGCCCGTCGGTGAGGTTCACCGCGTTGGAGGTCGCGGTGATGATCAGGTAGGCGAAGACGAGGAAGCCCAAGGTCCCCAGGCTGATCGCCGCGTAGTCCCGGACGAACGACAGCCTGGTGGAGGCGGGGGCGAGGCCGGCGTCGTTCTTGAACTGCAGCGCGCCGACCGCGAAGCCGACGCCCACGACGAACTGGCCGATGAACTTGCTCGCGGCGTTCAGCCCGAGCGAGCGCTGCTTGCGGATCTTGATGAAGTCGTCGAGGAACCCGACCAGGCCGAGCCCGGTCATCAGGGCGAGCACCAGCAGGCCGCTCGCCGTGGGGCCGCGGCCCGGCTGGTTGATCACCGCCAGGTGCGCGACGGCGTACCCGATGAGGGTGGCCGCGATGATGACGGCGCCGCCCATGGTCGGCGTGCCGCGCTTGGTGGCGTGGCTGCTCGGGCCGTCCTCGCGGATCTCCTGGCCGTAGCCGCGACGGCGGAACAGGCGCACCACCGCGGGCGTGCACAGCAGGGAGACGATCAGCGCGGTCATCGCGGCGACGAGCACTGACCTCATGCTCGGCCTCTCATGCGGAGGAGTCTCCCAGCGGCTGCTCCAGCAGGGCTGCAGCGACGCGCTCCAGACCGGCGGAACGTGAGCCCTTCACCAGCACGACGTCGCCCGGCGCGAGCTCCCGGCGCAGCAGGGCGATCGCGGCGTCCACGTCCGGGACGTGCACGGACTCGCCGCCCCACGACCCCTCGAGCACGGCGCCCGCGTGGATGCCGCCGGCCTGCTCGCCGACGACGACGAGCTGCCCGACGTCGAGCCGCACGAGGAAGCGCCCCAGCTCCTGGTGCGCGGTCTGCGCGTCGTCGCCGAGCTCGGCCATGTGGCCGAGGACCGCGACGGTGCGCCGCGTCTTGCCGGCGCTCATGACGGCGAGCGCCTTGAGCGCGGCGCGCATCGACTCGGGGTTGGCGTTGTAGGCGTCGTTGACGACGGTCACGCCGTCGGCCCGCTCGGTGACCTCCATGCGCCAGCGGCTCAGGGGCGTCGCCTCGCTCAGCAGCGTCGCGAGCTGTGCGACGTCGTCGGTCACCGAGCCGAGCAGCGCGGCGACGACCGCCAGCGCGTTGTGCACGTGGTGCTCCCCGGACAGCTGCAGCCGCACCTGCTCGCCCCGCACGGTGAAGGTCGCCCGGCCCAGGTCGTCGAGCACGACGTCCTCGCCGCGGACGTCGGCGTCCGGCGAGAGGCCGTACGTCACGACGGGCCGGTCGGTGCGGCTGCGCATCGCCAGCACCAGCGGGTCGTCGGCGTTGAGCACCGCGGCGGTGCGGGCCGCCTCGACCAGCTCGCCCTTGGCGCGGGCGATGCCCTCGCGGCTGCCGAACTCCCCCAGGTGGGCGCTGCCGACGTTGAGCACGACGGAGACGTGCGGCGGCACGATGCCGCACAGGAAGGCGATGTGGCCGACGCCGCGGGCGGAGTACTCCAGCGCGGCGTAGCGCGTCCGCCCGGTGCGCCGCAGCACGGTCAGCGGCAGGCCGAGCTCGTTGTTGAAGGAGCCCTGCGGCGCGAGCGTCTCGCCGAACGCCGGCAGCACCTGCGCGAACAGGTCCTTGGTCGAGGTCTTGCCGCTGCTGCCGGTCACGCCGAACGTCGTCGGCTCGGGCGCCTGCGCCTGCACGTGCGCGGCCAGCGCCTGCAGGCCGGTCAGCGGGTCGGCCACCACCAGGCACGGCACCCCCTCGAGGGCCCGCGCGGTGACGGCGGCGACGGCTCCCGCCCGCACGGCCGCGGCGGCGTGGTCGTGGCCGTCCACCCGCTCCCCCGGCAGCGCCACGAACAGCCCGCCGGGCTGCACCAGCCGGCTGTCCACCTCGACGCCCGCCGTCACCCGGCCGTCGACGGGCGAGGTGGTGCCGAGCAGGCGGGCGACGTCCGCGAGGTCGAGCGGGATCACGACGAGCAGCCGGGGTGCGCGGTCACGGGGCCATCACCTCACGCAGCACCTGCCGGTCGTCGAAGGGGGTCACCGTCCCGCCCGCCTCCTGGCCGGTCTCGTGGCCCTTGCCGGCGACGACGACGGCGTCCCCGGGGCCGGCCATCGCGACGGCCATCGCGATCGCCGCGCGGCGGTCCGGCTCGCGCAGCGCGTCCGGCGCCCCGGCCGCCATCTCGGCCAGGATCGCCTGCGGGTCCTCGCTGCGCGGGTTGTCGCTGGTGAGGATCGCGACGTCGCAGCCCCGCGCGAGGGCCCGGCCCATCTCGGGGCGCTTGCCGCGGTCGCGGTCGCCGCCGCAGCCGAGCAGGCCGATGACCCGCCCCGGCGTCACGGCGCGTACGGCGTCCAGCAGGCGCTCGACCGCGTCCGGCGTGTGCGCGTAGTCGACGACGGCGAGGTACGGCTGGCCCACGTCCACCCGCTCCATCCGGCCGGGCACGCCGGGCAGCTCGGCCACGCCCTGCACGGCTGCCTCGGCCGGCACCCCCGCGATCACCAGCGCGGCGAGGGCCGCCAGCGCGTTGGAGACGTTGAAGGCCCCGGGCAGCTGCACCGAGGCGGGCAGGTCGACACCGGGGCCGAGCAGCCGGAAGCGGCTGCCGTCCGGCCGCAGGTCGACCTCACGGGCCTGCCAGTCGGCGTCCTCGCCGAAGGTGTGCCGCGGCACGTCCGTGCCGCGCGCGATGCGCCGGCCGGCCGCGTCGTCGCAGTTCAGGACCGCCTGCCGCGCGCGGGCCGGCGTGAACAGCGACGCCTTGGCCGCCTCGTACTCCTCCATCGAGGCGTGGAAGTCGAGGTGGTCCTGGGAGAGGTTGGTGAAGACGGCGACGTCGAAGACGACCCCGTCGACGCGGCCGAGGGTCAGGGCGTGGCTGCTGACCTCCATCGCCACGGCGGTCGTGCGCCGCTCGCGCATCACCGCCAGCAGCGCCTGCAGGTCGGGCGCCTCCGGCGTGGTCCGCACGCTGGGCAGCACGTCGTCGCCGATGCGGGTCAGCACCGTTCCGAGCAGCCCCGTCGCGTGACCCCCGGCGCGCAGACCGGCCTCGAGCAGGAAGGCCGTGGTCGTCTTGCCGTTGGTGCCGGTGACGCCGAGCACGAGCAGGTCCCCGCTCGGCGCGCCGTAGACCCAGCGCGCCGCCTCCCCCAGCACCCCGCGCGGGTCGCCGGCGACCAGGACCGGGATGCCGTACGACGCGGCGCGTCCGGCGCCGGCCTCGTCCGTGAGCACCGCCGCCGCACCGGCCTGCGCGGCCTGTGCGCAGAAGTCCGCCCCGTGGGCGCGCGCGCCGGGCAGCGCGGCGTAGAGGTCGCCGGGCTGCACGGCGCGCGAGTCGAGGGTGCAGCCGGTGAGGACGACCCCGTCGGCCGGGCGGTCCGGGCGCAGGCCCGGCAGGTGCTCCAGCAGCCCCGCGAGCGGACGCGGGACCGGGTCGGCCGGCCGGAGGACGGCCACTGCGTACGGGTCGTCGGCGCGCAGCCGCAGCTTCGGCGAGGGGGCGCCGGTCGGCGGGACCTGCATGCTGCGCAGCGCGAACTTCATGATGTCGCTGAAGACCGGACCGGCGACCGCGCCGCCGTAGTAGCCGTTGCGCGGCGCCTGCACGGACACCGACAGCACCAGCCGCGGCGCGTCGGCCGGCGCGAAGCCGACGAAGCTGGCGGTGTAGCTGCCGTCGTAGCGGCCGTCGACGACGCGGCGGGCGGTGCCGGTCTTGCCGGCGACGCGGTAGCCCGGGATGGCGGCGGTGACGGCGGTGCCGCCCTCGTTCGTCACGCCCTCGAGCATCCCGCGCAGCTGGTCGGCCACCTGCTGGCTGATGACGCGTCGCGGCGGGGTCGCGTCGGCCCGGTGCACCGCGCCGTCGGAGCCGCGGGTGCCCTTGAGGATCGTCGGCTGGACGCGGACGCCGCCGTTGGCGACGGTGGCGTACACCGAGGCCATCTGCACGCCGTTGACGCTGTAGCCCTGGCCGATCGGGTGCGTGCCGTAGTCGGTGCCGGACCACTGGTCCTTCTCGCGGCGCAGGATGCCGCGGCTCTCCGCCGGCAGCTCGACACCGGTCTTGGCGCCGATGCCGAAGCGCGTCAGCATCTCGTGCAGCTTGGCGCCGCCGACCTTCTGCGCGGCCATGATCGTGCCGACGTTGCTCGACTCCACGAGGACGCCGGTGAAGGTCATCTGCTCGACCGGGTGGCTGTGGCTGTCGCTGAACGTCTTGTTCGAGACGCGGATGTGGTCGGCGACCGACAGCACGCTGTCCGGGGTCAGCACGCCCTGCTCCAGCGCGGTGGCCGCGGTGATGACCTTGCCGATCGAGCCGGGCTCGAAGACGTCGCTCACCGCGCGGTTGCCGCGGATCGCCGCGTCGGCCTTGCCGGGCTCGTTGGCGTCGAAGGTCGGGACCGAGACCAGCGCGAGGATCTCGCCGGTCCGGATGTCCATGAGCGTCGCGCTGCCGCTCTCGGCGTCCGCCTCGGCGATCTTGTCGGCGAGCACCTTCTGGGCGTACCACTGCAGGTCGCGGTCGAGGGTCAGCTGCACGTCGCGGCCCGGCTCGGGGTCGACGGTGCTGGTGTAGCCGTTCGGGATGATGCGGCCGCCGCCGTCGACCTCGGCGATGCGCTTGCCGTCCTTGCCGGCCAGCACGCCGTCGAACTCGTCCTCCACGCCGGCGGTGCCGGCGCCCTCGACGGTCGTGAAGCCGAGGACGTTCGCGGCGAGCGACCCGCCCGGGGCGACCCGGCGCGGCTCGGCGACGGTGCCGATGCCGACCAGCCCGAGGTCGCGCACCTGGTTGGCCTTCTCGGCCTCGAGGCCGCGCGCCAGGTAGGCGAAGCCCTTGCAGCCGAGCAGGTCGGTCGTGGAGCAGCTGGCGCCGGTGGCCTTGGGGCTCAGGACGAGCTTGCTCTCGATCTCCGCCGCCGGCAGGCCGAGCACGGGGGCGAGCGCCGCGGCGATGGTGGCCGGCTCGCAGGGGGTCTTGGCCAGCGGCGGGCAGCTCGCCTTGGCGATCGTGCGCGGCTCGCCGTAGACGGCGCGCGCGTCGACGGACAGCGCGAGCACCTGGCCGTTGCGGTCGCTGATGGAGCCGCGGGGCGCGGCCAGCTTGACCGTCGACAGGCGCTGCTTGGTGGCCTCCGAGGCGTACGCCTCGGCCTGGAAGCCCTGCAGCCACACCAGGCGGCCGCCGATCAGGGACAGCATCACGAGGACGGCGAGCAGCCCGCCGCGCAGGCGCACGCGCGGCCGGCCCATCGGCACGCGGCGCGGCGGACGGGGTGCGGGGGGACGGGTCCCGGCGGGGCGGGGGCGGCTGCCCGCGGGGCGGCGGGAGACCGGCGTGCCCTCGCGCGGGCGGGCGGTGCCGCGCGAGGTGGGGCGGGGCTGGCGGGGGGACTGCGTCACCCGTCCTCCGGCGTCTCTTCGTCAGGGGTGCTGTCGGCGGACGGCTCGTCGGCGGTGGGGGCCGCGTCCTGCGGGAGCGGCTCCGGGGCGGCCTGCGCCTCGGGGGCCGGCGCGGGCTCCGGGGCGGGCTCGGGCAGCAGCGCCGGCTCGGCGGAGCCGAGCACCGCGCCGTCCGGCAGGCGCAGGAACGCCGGCGGGCCGGCCTGGACCATGCCCATCGCGGCGGCCTTCTCGGCGAGGGCGGCGGGCGCGCGCAGCGACTCCACCTCGCGGGTCAGCACCTGCTCGGTGTCGGCCAGCTCGCGGCCGTCGACCTGCAGGGCGTGCAGCCGGAAGGCGTCCTTCGCGAGGACGGTGTTGAGCACGAGCAGGCCGATCAGGCCGGTCACGAGCAGCGCCACCACGGCGAACGCGAACGGCGCCCGCGGCTGCGGCTCGCCGGCCGGCACGACCGTGAGAAGGGTGCGACGGCGCGGGAGCGCGACGGGGACGGTCGCGGGGGCGACGGCGGAGCGGGCGACGAAGCCGGCGGCGACGGTCATGCCGCGACCCGGACCTTCTCGGCCGCGCGCAGCCGGACGGACGCGGCCCGCGGGTTGGCGGCGACCTCGTCGGCGGGCGCCTTGCCGGCCCCCTGGACGAGCAGCCGCAGCTCCGGCACGGCCCCGTCGGGCACGAACGGCAGGTCCACCGGCACGGTGGACGCCGAGCGTGCGACGAGCTCCGACTTCACGATCTTGTCCTCGAGCGACTGGTAGGAGAGGACGACCAGGCGGCCGCCCACGCACAGGGTGTCGAGTGCAGCGGGAATAGCGCGTCGCAACACGCCGAGTTCGTCGTTCACTTCGATCCTCAAGGCCTGGAAGGTCCGTTTTGCGGGGTGGCCGCCCGTGCGGCGTGTCGCTGCGGGGATGGAGGCGCGCACGAGCTCGGCCAGCCGGGCCGTGCTGGTGAACGGCTCGCGGGCCCGCTCGCGCACGATCGCGTCCGCGATGCGGGAGGCGAAGCGCTCCTCGCCGTACTCCTTGAGCACCTTGGCGAGCGCCTTGCCGTCGTAGGTGTTGACGACCTCGGCGGCCGTCGCGCCGCGCGTGGGGTCCATGCGCATGTCGAGCGGCGCGTCCTGCGCGTAGGCGAAGCCCCGGTCGGCCTCGTCCAGCTGCAGCGAGCTGACGCCGAGGTCGAACAGCACGCCGTGCACGCAGTCCAGCCCGAGGCCGGCGAGCACCTCGGGCAGCTCGTCGTAGACCGCGTGCACCAGCGTGGTGCGGCCCTCGTACGGCGCCAGGCGCTCGCCCGAGCGCCGCAGGGCCTCGGGGTCGCGGTCCAGGCCGACCAGGCGGCACTGCGGGGCGGCCTGGAGCAGCGCCTCGGCGTGGCCGCCCATCCCGAGCGTGCAGTCGACGACCACGGCCCCCGGCTCGGCCAGCGCGGGGGCCAGCAGGCCGACGCAGCGCTCGAGCAGGACGGGGACGTGGGCCGGCTCGGGAGCCGTCATGTCAGGCGAGGGCGCTGAGCGCGGCCTGGGCGACGGTGGTGAGGCCGACGGTGACGCCGAGCGCGAAGCCGAGCAGCAGCACGCTCTCGCGCAGCTCGGTGGCCAGGCTGGGCTCGGGTGTCGGGGGCGCGTCGGGGCGCGGGCTGGTGTCCATCTCGACCTCGATCTGTGGCAGGTGCCCGGGGCTCGCGGACCTCGGGGGTGGTGCGACGTGGCAGGCGGGAGTCGTTCTCCTACGGCCCTCCCGCCAGGTCCCCGCCCGCTCGCCCCGCCTGGCGCCGGGGAAGGTGCGCCAGGTGAGGGAGCGGGAGGAGACCTCGAGGGAGGGATCGCGCGGTGACTAGCTGGTGAGCGCGACCTCCTCCTGCTCGGCGAAGGCCTGCTCCTGGGCCGCCTCGTAGGCGCGCCAGGTCTCGGCGTCCCAGATCTCGAGGTGGGTGTTCGCGCCGATGACGACGCAGTCGCGCTGCAGGCCGGCGTAGCTGCGCAGGCCGGCCGGGAGGGTGACGCGCCCGGTCTTGTCCGGGACCTCGTCGAAGGCGGAGGCGAAGAAGATGCGGCTGTAGTCGCGGGCGGCCTTGGTGAGGGGCTCCTCCCGCGCGGCGGCCTTGTCGGCGAAGGCGGCAGCGGTGAACACGAACAGGCAGCGCTCCTGCCCCTTGGTGATCACGACGCCCTCCGCCAGCTGGTCCCGGAACTTCGCCGGCAGGATCAGCCGGCCCTTGTCGTCGAGGCGCGGGGTGTGGGTGCCGAGGAACACGGCCCCCTCCTCCGGTCTCTGGGTGCGGTCCGAGGGGCTGCTGCTCCTCGATCCCCCACGCTACTCCACTTTCCCCCATCGTCAACGCCCTACGGCCGCTTGAGCGTTCGCGCGCCCCACATCTGCGCAGGTCAGCGCCGGTGGATCCCGGTGGGGGCCCGTTCTGGTGATCCACAGAAGGATCGACGGCGTACGGGGGCCCGGACGGCGCGGAGGCCGTCGATCCTGCTGTGGATCACCCGGGGTGGGGCGAGGTGGAGGAACCCGCAGCCCGTCCCGCTCGTCGGACGGGAGGGCTGCCGTCGCCATAGCCGTCGCCGTCGTGCCCCTGCCGGAACCGCCCTCCGGTGACAGACTGCGCACCTGTTCCGGATCGCTCAGGAGGACGTCCAAGGTGGTACGCCGCACGCGCTCGGCCCCGGCAGGACTGGACGTGCTCCAGGAGTCGGCCGGTCGCATCCGCGACAACATCGAGCAGGTCATCGAGGGCAAGACCGAGGTGGTCGACCTCGCGCTGGTCGTCCTGCTCGCGGAGGGCCACCTGCTCGTCGAGGACGTCCCGGGCGTCGGCAAGACGATGCTCGCCAAGGCGCTCGCCCGCTCGATCGACTGCTCGGTGCGGCGCATCCAGTTCACGCCCGACCTGCTGCCGAGCGACGTCACCGGCGTGTCGATCTACAACCAGGACACCCGCGACTTCGAGTTCAAGCCCGGTGCGGTGTTCGCCAACCTCGTCGTCGGCGACGAGATCAACCGCGCCAGCCCCAAGACGCAGTCCGCCCTGCTGGAGGCCATGGAGGAGCGGCAGGTCTCCGTGGACGGCGTGACGTACGTCCTCGAGACGCCGTTCATGGTCATCGCGACGCAGAACCCGATCGAGATGGAGGGCACCTACCCGCTGCCCGAGGCCCAGCGCGACCGCTTCACCGCGCGCGCCTCGATCGGCTACCCCTCCCCCGCCGCCGAGCTCGACATGCTCGAGAACCACGGCGCCACCGAGCCGATCGACGACCTCGAGCCGGTCGCCGACGCCCTCGAGGTCCGCAAGCTCATCGAGGTCGTGCGCAGCGTCCACCTCTCCGACGAGGTCAAGCAGTACGTCGTCGAGCTGGTCGGGGCCACCCGCACCTCGAACGACCTGCGCCTCGGCGCCTCCCCCCGCGCCGGCCTGCAGCTCGTCCGGGCCTCCCGCGCCCGGGCCGCCCTCGAGGGCCGCGACTACGTGCTGCCCGACGACGTGCAGGAGCTCGCCGTGCCGGTGCTCGCGCACCGCCTGCTCCCGACCGCGGAGGCGCAGGTGTCGCGCCGCGCGCCGGAGCAGGTCGTCGCCGACCTGGTCGAGCGGACCGCGCTGCCCGCCGAGGCCCCCGCCCCCCGGCGCCGGTGAGCGGAGCGTGCGGGCGGTGCCCCGCGGCGGAGCAGCGGGTGCGCCGGCGGCGTCCGCCGAGGTGCCCATGAGCGGCCTGCGCGCCTCGCTGTCGGGGCTCACCACCCGCGGGCGCTGCCTGCTGGCGGCGGGCCTCGCGCTGGTGGCGTGCGCGCTCTTTCTCGGCCAGCGCGACCTGCTGCGCGCGGCGGTCTTCCTCGTCGCGCTGCCGCTGGCCGCCGCCTGGCTGGTGTCCCGCACCCGCTACCGCCTGGCCTGCCACCGCTCCCTCGACCCGCCGCGCGTCGAGGCCGGCCGGCCCGCGACCGTCCGCCTCTCGCTGGACAACGTCTCGCGGCTGCCCAGCGGGGTGCTGCTGATGGAGGACGCGCTGCCGTACTCCCTGGGTGGCCGCCCCCGCTTCGTGCTGGACAAGATCGAGCCGCGGGGGGTGCGCGAGGTCAGCTACCCGGTGCGGTCCGACGTCCGCGGGCGCTTCTCCGTCGGGCCGCTGTCGGTGCGCCTGACCGACCCGTTCGGACTGTGCGAGCTGACCCGTTCCTTCGCGACCGTCGACGAGCTGGTCGTCACCCCCGTCGTCAGCGGCCTCCCGGCCGTCCGGCTCGGCGGCGACTGGGCCGGCGGCGGCGACTCCTCCGCGCGGTCGGTGTCCAGCAGCGGCACCGACGACGCCGCCACCCGCGAGTACCGCCACGGGGACGACCTGCGCAAGGTGCACTGGCGCTCGACCGCGCGCGTCGGCGAGCTGATGGTCCGCCGCGAGGAGCAGCCCTTCCAGAGCCGCGCGACGCTGCTGCTCGACGGGCGCGCGCCCGCGCACCGCGGCGACGGCCCGGCCTCCTCGTTCGAGTGGTCCGTCAGCGCGGTCGCCTCGATCGGCGTCGCGCTGTCCCGGTCGGGCTTCGCGCTGTCGCTGCTGCGTGACTCCGGCGAGGAGCTGAGCCCGCTCGGCCTGCCGCTCACCGAGGGGCTGCTGCTGGACTCGCTGGCCACGGTCGCCCCCACCCGCAGCGGCCGGCTCGACGGCGCCGTCGAGCGGCTGCGCCGCGGCGGGCTCGGCGGCGTGCTGGTGGCCGTCCTCGGCGCGCTCGACCTGGACGACGCCGAGCAGCTGGCCCGGCTGCGCACCGGCAGCACCGTCTGCGTGGGCGTCGTGGTCGACGCCGACAGCTGGGCGCCGGTCAGCCCCCGGACGCGGGCCGCCGCGCTCGAGCAGCACGAGCAGGCGGTCGCGCTGCTGCAGGCCGCCGGCTGGCGCGTCCTGCCGGTGTCGCACGGCACGACGCTGGCGTCGGTGTGGCCGCTGGCCGGCGGACGGCTGCCGTCGGCGTCGGGGCGGCCGGCATGAGCGCCCCCGTCCGCACGTCACCGCCGTCCGGCCGCGCCTCGGGTTCCTTCGCCGCCGCGTGGTCCACCGGCACCACCCCCTCCGCACGCACCTCAGGACGTCCCGCATGAGCACCCGCGACCGCCTCGCCCTCGCCGCCGCCGGCGCCGTCCTGCTGGCCAGCGCCTCCCTCTTCCAGGTCTTCGAGGGCTCCGGCTGGCTGCTGCGCGTGCTGCTCGCGGTCGTCGCCGTCACCGGTGCGGCGTCGCTCGCCCGCCGCGCCGGCCTGCCGCGACTGCTCGAGCCGGTCGCGGGGCTGCTCGGCCTCGGCCTGTTCGCCTGCCTCGCCTTCGCCCGCTCGACGCTGCTGTTCGGGATCGTCCCCGGCGGCGCGACCCTGCGCTCGCTCGGCCGGACGATCGGCGAGGGCCTGCTCGACGTGGAGGAGCTGGCCCCGCCGGTGCCCGCCAACCCCGGCCTCGTCCTGCTCGCCGTGCTCGGCGTCGGCGCGGTCGCGGTGCTCGTCGACCTGCTCGCCGTGACCGTCCGACAGGCCGCGGTGGCCGGCCTGCCGCTGCTGCTGCTGTTCGCCGTGCCGGCTGCGGTGCTGCCGGACGGCCTCGGCTGGTGGCCGTTCGCGCTGGGCGCTGCCGGCTGGCTCGGCCTGCTGCTCGCCGACGGCAGCGACGCCGTCTCCCGCTGGGGCACCCCGCTGCGGCCCGCGGGCCGCGGGCCGGTGACCAGCGACCCCTCCCTCGGCCGGGTCGGCCGCCGCATCGGCGCGGCCGCGCTCGGCGTCGCCGTCGTCGTTCCCGCGCTCATCCCGGGCCTCGACGGTCGGCTGCTCGGCGGTGAGGGCGGCGGCGGTGGGCTGGGCGGCTCGCGGACCACCACGACGTACAACCCGATCCTCGAGCTCGGCGGCCAGCTCCGGCTGCCGCAGCCGCGGCTGCTGATGACGTACACGAGCAACGACCCGGCCCCGGACTACGTCCGCCTCACGACGCTGGACGTCTTCGAGGAGGAGTCCGGCTGGTCGAGCTCGGAGCTGTCGGCCGACCTGCAGGACGACGCCGTCAAGGACGGCATCCCGACACCGGTCGACGCGGCGAAGGTCGCCACCGACCTGTACGAGACGAGCATCGACGTCGGCCGGATCGACGGCCCGTGGCTGCCGACGACGTTCCCGCCGACCGCCATCGACGTCGACGGGCCGTGGCTGTGGGACGCGGAGAGCCAGACGGTCTTCTCCACCCGCACGTCGCTGCGCCGGGTCGACGACGTCTACACCGTCGAGTCGGCGCGGACCCGCCCGACCGCGGAGCTGCTGCGGGCCGCGAGCGGCGCGCCGGGCGAGATCACCGAGGTCTACGCCGAGCGCCCCCCGCTCTCCCCGTACGTCCAGCAGCTCCTGGACCGGACCGTCGCCGGCAAGGACACGGCCTACGACAAGGTCGCCGCGCTGCAGGCGCTGTTCCGCGACCCCGTCAACGGCTTCGTGTACGACGAGGACGCCGACGTCCCCGGCTTCGACGAGGCGGGCGCGCTGGAGCAGTTCCTGCGCGGCAAGCAGGGCTTCTGCGAGCAGTACGCCTCCGCGATGGGCGCCCTGGTGCGCGCGCTGGGCATCCCGGCCCGCGTGGCCGTCGGCTTCACGCCCGGCGCGCGGCGGGCCGGACGGGAAGTACCAGATCACGACCAGCGATGCGCACGCCTGGCCCGAGGTGTGGTTCTCCGGCGCGGGCTGGGTCCGCTTCGAGCCGACGCCGCGGGTGTCGCAGGTGACCACGCCGGGCTACACCCAGCCGCCGGCTGACGCGCCGGTCAGCGACGAGCCGTCCACCGCGCCGGCCGAGCCCGCCGCGCCGGCGTCCGCCGCGCCCTCCGACCCCGGCGCCGTCGACCGTGGGAACGACCTCAACCAGGCCGGTGGCGCGGGCGCCGGCGGCGGCCTGTCGCGCGGGGCGGTCATCGCGCTGGTCACCGGCATCGGGCTGGTCCTGCTGCTGGCCCTGCCGTTCGCGCTCTCCGCGCTCCGGCACCGCCGCCGCTGGAGCACGCCGGGCCCGCTGGCGGCCTGGGCGCAGGTCCGGGACGACGCCGTGGACGTCGGGCACGCCTGGCGGCCGGCGGACTCACCCCGTGCCGCGGCCCAGCACCTGGTCGCCGCGCGCGCGCTGCCGGAGCCGGCCGCCGAGGCCCTCGACCGGGTCGCTGTCGCCGCCGAGCGCGCCCGGTACGCCCGGCCCGGGACGGGCGACGACGCCGGCCCGCTGCTGGGCGACGTGCGGGTCGTGCGCAGCGCGCTGCTCGCCGGGGCCACCCCGCGGGCGCGACTGCTGGCCCGCACCGCGCCGGTGTCGACGCTGCGCTGGGCGTCGGCCGGCCTGGGCTCCGGCGTGGCCGACCTGCTGGACCGGTTCGACACGGCGGTGTCCGCTGTGGGCGAGCGGGTGCGGCACCCGCGCGGGCTGCGGCGGCGCACCGCGGGCTAGGCGCCCCGCTGGCTCAGCCGGTGGTGACGACGTAGGCGTCGTGGTCGCTGAGCCGCCGCTCGACAGGCACGTGCTCGGCGACGGCGGCCGGGTCGCGCAGGGCGACGTGGTCGATCGTGGCCATGTCGTACGTGCCCCGGGGACAGTCCCGCGTCGGCAGGTCGAGGCGGAGGTCGGCCAGCAGTCGCTCCAGGCGCTCCCGACCGGCCGGGCTGCTGCCGTGCAGCCCGCCGCTGAGCGTGTGGTTCCAGTCGCCGCCCCAGACGACGGCGGCCTGCTCACGGAGGAACGGGTCCAGCGCGTCCACGCAGGCGACCGTCCGCTCCCCGGTGCTCGTGCCGCTCCAGACGTCCTGCTCGGCGCCCCGCCATGGCAGGACCGACGCGACGTGGACGACTCCGCCCACGACGGCGGCCGCGGAAGCGGCGTGCGGGGCGGTCATCGGCTGGAGGCCGAGGCGGCTGGCGACGGCGGAGTAGGCCTGGTCCCGGGTCATGGCACCGGCGCTCCGCGTCAGCTCGTAGTCCGGCAGCTCGAGGTCCGGCGGTACCTCGGTGAGCAGCAGGACGTCCGCGTCGAGGGAGCGCAGCAGGTCGAGGGTGCCGGGACGGGTCCGGGCGTCGAGGTTCCAGGTCGCGAGGCGCATCGCGCGATCATGCTCGCCTCAGGCACGCGCCGCTCGGTGCGGCGTCTGACGACGGTCCCGCGGCTCGTGCGAGGTCGCGCTGGGTCGTGCGGGGGCGTCAGCGGTCGCCGCCGCGCTCCTCCCAGCGGCGCTTCCACCGCTCCTCGAGCTTGTCCTTCATGCCGCCGCTGCTGCTGCCGCCGCTGGCCGGACGGGCCTTGCCGCTGCGGCCGCTGGCCTTCGGGCGGGCCGGCCGCTCCGGGCCGTCGACGACGCGCAGGTCCGGCTGGCCGGGCTGCAGGCGCTTCCAGGCGGTCATGGCGAGCAGCAGGGCGCCGACCATGACGACGAAGCCGATCATGCCGACGGCGGTGCGCGCCGGGTCGTCCAGGGTGATGAGGCCGGCCAGCAGGATGGCGAAGCCGAGCACGAGCACGAGCGCTGCCCGTCGCAGCCGCCGGCGCATGTGCGTCCGCAGGTCCGTCGACTTCACCGTGGAGGCGAACTTCGGGTCCTCCTGGTACAGGGCGCGCTCGATCTGGTCGAGCAGGCGCTGCTCGTGCTCAGAGAGCGGCACGGCGCTCCCTCCCGGAGGACGTCGGGGTCATGGAGTGGCGCCGGCCGGTGTCGGACGTGCCACACCCGGAAGGATACGAGGCCGACGGCCCGCGCGAAAGGCGGAACGGGAGGTCACTGCACACAGGTCCTCCGGCGGGGCAGTCGCGGGGCGTGGGGACACGCTCCTACTGTGCCCTTCTCGGCGGGTTCCCAGCCGTACCTGAAGGGTCCACCAGGGTGGCCGGCCGGACGACGCCCGCGCCGAAGCGCCGGGCCGCGCGGTCGACGGCCTGCTCGGCGTCGCGCCAGCCGTGCTCCTTCTCCCCCAGCAGCAGCTGGTGCGGGGCGTCGGCGGCGTCGGAGATGCCCTCCACCCGCACGCCGACCAGCCGGATCCGGGCCCGCTCCAGGCCGAGCGCCTCGTACAGCGTCATCGCGGTGTCGTAGACGACCCGGCCGACGTCGGTGGGCTCGGGCAGCGTCTTGGCGCGGGTGATGGTGGTGAAGTCGGCGAAGCGGACCTTGATCGAGACGGTCCTGCCGACCTGGTCGGAGGCCCGCAGCCGGGCGGCGGTGCGCTCGGACAGCCGCAGCAGCTCGCGGGCGATGACCACCGGGTCGTCGACGTCGGTGCCGAAGGTGTTCTCGGCCCCGATGCTCTTGTCCGGCTCGTGCGGGACCACCGACCGCTCGTCGCGTCCCCAGGCCAGCGCCGACAGGTGCTTGCCGGCGGCCGGGCCGAGCGCACGCTCGAGCGTGGCGACCGGCGTGTGGGCGATGTCGCCGACCGTGTGCAGGCCCAGACCCCGCAGCACCTCCTCGGTCTTGCCTCCCACGCCCCACAGCGCCCCGACCGGCAGCGGGTGCAGGAACGCGACGACGTCGTCGGCCGGCACGACCAGCAGCCCGTCGGGCTTGCAGCGGGCGGAGGCGAGCTTGGCCACGAACTTGGTGCTGGCGACGCCGACCGAGCAGGTGATCCCCTGCTCGTCCTCGATGGTGGCCCGGATCCACTCGCCGATCTGGCGCGGGGTGCCCAGCCGGCGGGCCGCGCCGCGGACGTCGAGGAACGCCTCGTCGAGGGAGATGGGCTCGACCAGCGGCGTGATCGAGCGGAACACCTCCATGACCCCGTGCGAGGCGCGGGCGTAGGCGTCGTGGTCCGGCGCGACGACGACGGCCTGCGGGCACATCCGGCGCGCGCGCATCATCGGCATCGCGCTGTGGACGCCGTGCACGCGCGCCTCGTACGTCGCGGAGAGCACGACGCCGCGGGTGCCGCCGCCGCCGACGATGACGGGCAGCCCGCGCAGCTCGGGGCGGCGCAGCAGGGACACCGAGGCGTAGAAGGCGTCCATGTCCACGTGCAGGACGGTGCAGCCGGTGTCGTCGCCGGGCGGCCCGGTCGGCGGCCCGACCGGCGGGACCGAGCCGCGGCTCACGGCGCGCTCACGGCCGGCTCAGCGGCGGACGGCGAGCAGGTGCAGCGAGGTGGCGAGGTCGCGGTACGGCGGCCGGTCCGACAGCGCCCGCTCCAGGGCGAGCAGCGCGGCGGCTGCTCCCGGCTCGGTGTCGAGCACCGCGCTGGGCACGAGGTCGCTGACGACGCGCACGCCGTGCAGCTGCTCCACGACCAGCCCGGCGGCCTCGACGAGCTCGCGCAGGGCGTCGCCGGTGAAGCGGCGGCGCACGCCGTCGGCGGGGCCCCAGCGGCCGGCGGGGTCGCTGAGGGCGCGGGCGGCCTCGTCCGGCCGGCCGGCGAGCGCCCGGGCGAGCACGGCCGCAGCGCGGTTGGCGGCCAGCAGGCTGAGCCGGCCACCGGGGCGCAGCACCCCGACGATGCCGGCGAGCGCCTCGGCCGGGTCGTCGACCAGCTCGAGGACGCTGTGGCAGAGCAGCAGGTCGACGCTGCCGGCGTCGACCAGGCCGGGCAGCTCGGTGAGGTCGCCCTGGACCCCGGTGACGCGGTCGGACAGCCCGCCCTCGGCAGCGCGGCGCTGCAGCGCGGCCAGCGAGTCCGGGCTGGGGTCGACGACGGTGACGCGGTGGCCGGCCGCGGCCAGCGGGACGGCGAAGCCACCGGTGCCGCCGCCGGCGTCGACGACGTGCAGGTCCCGGCCGGCCTCGGCGAGCACGGCCGACAGGACCTCCCACACCACCGCGGTGCGTGCGGAGCCGGCCGGGCCGACGGGAGCGACAGCGGCCAGGGCGGGTGCGGGCGGGCGCACCGGGCCGGGACCCGGCGAGTCTGCGTCCTGCACGCGGCACCCCTTCCCGGCGCGGTCGGGGCCGACGCGCGCGGTGCTGAGCCTAGTGACGCCGCCACGGGCCGGGCAGGCCCTTCACCGCGGTGCGCCGGCGCTCGACGACGGCCCGGCGGTCGGCCACCGGCGCCTCGGTCCCGATCGTCACGGTGGCGGTGTCCGAGGTGCTCGCAGTGGGCGGCGGGACCGGGCGCTGCAGGACCGGCGACACCCGGCCGCTCCAGTACGAGGTCTGCGCCAGCGCGCCGGCCCAGCCGAACGAGAAGTGCACGTGGTCGGTGTGCGGGCTGCTGCCGGAGTACGGCTGCCAGCCGCGCGAGGCCTGGTAGCTCTTCCAGATGTGGGAGTCCCAGATGACGTACATGACGCCGAGGCGCCGGGCCATGGCCCCGTCGCGGCCGAGCTCGTCGGGTGCCTGCAGCCAGCTGAGCAGGTCCTCGACGCGCAGGACGTCGTCGGGGTTGCTCGCGCTGACCCGCCAGTCCCAGGCGCGGCCCTCCTTGTGCTCGCTGGCTGCGCCGACCGAGCAGCTGCGGACGATGCCGCTGTCGCCGGTGCCGGGGTAGGCGGCCAGCACCAGGTCGCGGAAGCGCAGGACACCGGCCCGGGCGACCGGGTCGCAGGCGTTCTGCGCCTGGTACGGGGCGTACGGCTCGATGCCGCTGTCGGCGGGCAGCACCGCCGGGCCGGCGGGGGCAGCCACCGCGGCCGAGACGGGCAGCAGCACGACGGCGCAGGTGCCGACCAGGGCCAGCAGCGCACGGCGCAGCGGGGTGCGGGCACGCGTCCTGGCGCGCCGGCCTGAGGAGGAAGCAGGGCGGGGCGTCGAGGGGCGGGAGGTCGAGCGCGGCACGGCGGAGGTCCCTTGCGGCAGGGGTCGAGGGCCCCGTTCCGAGCACGGGGTCGAGCGGCGCCTGACGCGGCGCACCTCCACCATCGACCCGTACCGGGGGCAGATGGAGGGATGCGGACCGGTTCGTTCCCGAACTGTGACTCCTGGGACGGGTGGGACTGGCCCGTCCGGCGGCGAAGGAGGCGGGGCGGGTCACCGTCCGGAGCTCCCCTGGCTGGCGTGCCACAGCTTGCGCGGGGCGGGCGGCACCGGACGACCGCGTGAGGTGCCGGTGCCGTCGCCGGCGGGCTTGACGTCGGCGTACTGGTTCGCGCGGAACCCGGTCGCGTAGACGTGCACGGCGCCGCCGACCCCGGAGTGCCCGGCGCCCCCGCCGACCAGCGGCGGGCTGGTCATCACGGGCCGGCTGGACCGGCTGGCCGCCGCCCCCTGCACCGCCGCCTCGGTGACCAGCGCCGGGGTGGCCATGAGCGCCCACACCGCCTCGAGGCCGCCCGCGACTGCCAGGCGGCGTGCAGCGCAGGCAGCTCCCAGCAGCCGACCGCCTGCATGGAGACCCCGCGCGGGCCGGTCCGCCGGACCAGCCCCTGCACGACCAGCAGCCACGAGTGGAAGACGGTCGTGGCGTAGCCGACCTGGGCGTCCTCGAAGAAGGTCGCGTCCAGCGGACCAGTCGCGTCGTCGAGGGTCACGAAGATGACGCGGCGGCCGGAGCGGATCGGCGGCGTCTGCGTCGCCACCTTGACCCCGGCCACCAGCACCTCCTGCCGGGAGCGGCAGCCGAGCAGGTCGCGCGCCCGGGTGGTGCCGAGCTCGGCGAGGAACGGCTCGTAGGCGTCCATCACGTGCGAGCTGACGTCGAGGCCGAGCACGTCGAGCTCGGCGCGCACCCGCTCGGCCTGCGTCATCTCGGGCAGCCCGCTGGAGGTGGTCTGCTCCGGCGCGTCGCCGAGGTCGAGGGCGAGCTGCACGTCCACCGGCTCCGGGACCGCCGGCGCCTGCGACTGCCGCGCCTGCCGGGCCCGCACGTCGTCGAGCCGCACCACGGGCCGCTCCCCCGCCGTGACCGCAGCCGGCAGCGGCGTCGCCGTCCGCCCGCGCCTCTTCGGGGCGGCACGCCGGGCGGCCGCGGCCGTCGAGCGGCTCCACCGGTCGAGCTCGGCCACCTGCAGCAGCAGGTCGCGCCGGGTGACCTGCCCGCGGCGGCGGACCGGCACGGTCGCGCCGAGCCCGTAGAGGGAGTCGAAGGCGCCGGCCACCACGAGCCGCTCGACGACCGGGCGGGACACCGCGGCCCGGTGCCAGAAGTCCGACAGCGAGGCGTACGGCCGGCCGGCCACGACCCGGGCGATCTCGGCCTCGGACATGCCCTTGACGTCGGCGAGCCCGATCCGGATGCCGTAGCCGCGGCCGTCGGGCAGCCGCGGGTCGGAGGGCGCGCTGCGCGGTCCGCTCACCCCGCCGAGCACGCCCGGGCCGTCCCGCCAGTCCTCCGGGAGCAGGTCCTCCAGCAGGTCCCCGGGGGCGATCGGGTCGGCCCCCGGCGCGCCGACCTGGTCGAGCACCGCCGGCGGCGGCTCGTCGAGCAGGCCGACCTTCTCCACGCGGTACTCCGCGTCGGAGGCGTTGACGTCGAGGCTCAGGACCGCGATCCCGAACTGGCGGGCGTCGTCGAGGATCAGCCGCTTGGGGTACATGCCGGGGTCGTGGGTGAGCACCCCGGCGAGGAACGCCGCCGGGTGGTGCGCCTTGAGCCAGGCCGACTGGTAGGTCGGCAGCGCGAAGGCCGCCGCGTGCGCCTTGCAGAACCCGAACGAGCCGAAGGCCTTGAGCACCTCCCACACCCGCTCCACGACGCCGAGCGCGTAGCCGGCGGCCAGCGCCGTCGGCATGAACCAGGCCTGCACCTCGGGCTGCCCCTCGGGGTCGCCCAGCGCGCCGGCGCACCTCGTCGGCCTCGGCCAGCGAGCAGCCGGTCATCGTGCTGACGATCTGCAGGACCTGCTCGTGGAAGACGACGACGCCGTGGGTCTGCGCGAGGACCGGCTCGAGGTCGGGGTGCAGGAAGTCGGCGTTCTTCCAGCCCTGCCGTGCCTCGAGGAACGGCCGCACCATGTCGCTCTTGACCGGCCCGGGCCGGAACAGCGAGATGTCGACGATGAGGTCCTCGAAGGTCTCCGGCGCGAACTTGCCGACCAGCTCGCGCTGCCCCGGCGACTCGATCTGGAAGCAGCCGAGCGTCTTGGTCGACTGCACCAGCGCGAAGGTCGCCGGGTCGTCGCGCGGCGCGGCGTCCACGTCGACCGGGGTGCCGTCGACCCGCGCCACCTCGCCCACGGCGTGCTGCATCGCGGACTGCATCCGGATGCCGAGCACGTCCAGCTTGAGCAGCCCGAGCTCCTCCACGTCGTCCTTGTCGAACTGGCTCATCGGGAAGCCCAGCCAGCTGGACTCGACCGGGGTGCGGTCCAGCAGCGTCCGGTCGGACAGCAGCACCCCGCACGGGTGCAGCGCGACGTGCCGCGGCAGCCCGTCGAGCCGCTCGACCAGGCGGAGCAGCAGGTCGATGCGGCCGGCGTTCTCGCCCTTGGACAGGCCGCTGGCCCGCAGCTCGGGCAGGTCGCGCATGGCGGCCCGCACCTGCGAGGCGCGGATGTGCGGGAACGCCTTGGCCAGCGCGTCGACCTCGCCGGGCGGCAGGCCGAGGGCGGCGCCGACGTCGCGGATGCCGTGCCGCGCGCGGTAGGTGTCCATCATCGAGACGCACGTGCAGCGCTCGCCGCCGTACCTGGCGAGGATCTGCTCGTAGACCTCGGTGCGCCGGGCGGACTCGACGTCGACGTCGATGTCGGGCAGCTGGTGGCGCAGCGGTGACAGGAACCGCTCCATGAGCAGCCCGTAGCGGACCGGGTCGACGTCGCTGATCCCGAGCAGGTAGGTGACCAGCGAGCCGGCGCCGCTGCCGCGCGCGGCGACCCGCACGCCCATCCCCTTGATGAGGTCGACGACGTCGGCCACGGTGAGGAAGTACGAGGGGTAGCCCAGGCCGCGGATGACGCCGAGCTCGTCCTCGAGCCGGGCGAGGGTGCCGGCGTCGCGGGTCATGCCGCGCCGGCCGAAGCCCGCCTCGCACCGCTCCCGCAGCACCGCCTGCGGCTCGCCCCCGCCGGCCTCCAGCTCGGGGAAGTGGACCTCGCCGATGCCGAGGTCGCGGCGCGGGTCGACCGCGCACCGGTCGGCCTCGAAGCGGGTGCGGGACAGCAGCGCGCGGCCGTCGTCGGCCAGCCCGGCGGCCCGGGCGACCTGCTCGGCGACGACGCCCATCTCCTTGCCGGACAGCAGGGCGGCCTCGGCGTTGCGGCGGTCGACGTGGCGCAGGTCGAGGGCGACCAGCCGGCGCGCGGCGTCGAGCACGTCGGCGGTCGGGGCGCCGGAGCGGTCGGCGTAGCGGACGACGTTGGTGAGGACCGCCGCCGCCCGCTGCTCCCCGCGAAGCCGAGCATCCGGGCGGCCCGCCCGACGTCGCCCTGCCCCCGGTGGCAGACCACCTCCACGACGACCGACTCGCGGCCGAGCACGTCGCGCCAGCGGGACAGGTGCGCGCGGGCGACGTCCTCGCGCCGGGCGTCGACCGCGCGGCCGAGCTCGGAGGCCGGCCCGAGCAGGACGGTCAGCGCACCGGCCTGGGCGGCCGCGCCGGCGTGCTCGGCGACCAGCTCGAGGCTGCTGACCGGCGTCCCGCGCTCGCCGGCCAGGTGGGTGGCCGAGACCAGCCGGCACAGCGCCGCCCAGCCGCGGCCGTCGCGGGCGAGCAGCACCACCCGCGGCAGCGCGGCGCCGGGCCGCTCGAGGAAGGCGCCGCCGCGGGCGGGGGTCGCCCGGCCGGTGCGGGCGGGCGCGTCGGTGCGGACCGGCGCCACGGCGAGGTCGACGCCGAACACCGGCCGGACGCCGGCCTCGCCGCACGCCTTGGCGAACTTCACGACGCCGTACGCGCCGTCCCGGTCGGTGAGGGCGAGGGTGTCCATGCCGTGCTCGGCGGCGCGGGCGACCAGCTCGCGCGGGTGGGACGCGCCGTGCCGCAGGGAGTACCCGGACGCGACGTGCAGGTGGACGAAGGGGTCCATCAGCCGGACCGCAGCAGCAGCTGGGACCCGGGCGCGCCGAGCGAGCCCTCGACCACGGCGCAGGAACGCCTCGACCTCGCGCACCAGGTCGTCGGCCTCGCGGGGGGTGACGGCCGAGGGCAGGCCGGCCTCGGCGGCCGCGCGCTTCTGGGCGCCGGCGGCGAAGAAGGCCGCCCACTCCCCCAGCTCGGGGGCGACGTCGGCGAGCAGCACCCACGCGCTGGTCGGCCGGGCTGCGGCGGGACGGCCCGCTGACCGGCCGGGCGCGGCAGGCCAGCACGGCCGCGGCGACGCGCAGCGCGGCGAGGTGGGCGAAGGCGTAGCGCTCGCCCGGGGTGGCGGCGCCGCACGCCTCGACCAGGCCGCGGCGGGCCAGGGCGAGCAGCGTGGAGGCGGGCAGCCGGGAGGCGGCGGCGGCGGGCATCGTCGGCGCAGGAGCGGCGGTCGTCATGGAGGCCTCCTCAGTCCAGGACCCGGGCGAGCGACCAGCCGCCCGTGGACCAGTCGAAGCACAGGTCGTAGACGCCGGTGGAGCTCGCGCGGCCGGCCTCGACGCGGAACCAGTCCTGCTCGCCGTCGTCGATGGAGGCCGGCGCCACGGCGGCGCCGACGTCGGGGGCGGGCTCGCCCCAGGCCCGCTGCGCCCACTTGGGGCGTCGAGGGGAGGGGCGCGGTGTCCAGCGGGGCGAGCGGGTCGACCTCGCCCTCGCCGGAGGAGACGGCCTGCACGGCGGCGCTGCGCCACCAGCCGCCGGACTCGGTCCAGCGGGCGAGCACCTCGCGGACGACGTACAGCCGCCCGCGCCACAGGAACTGGGCCGGCTCGTCGTCGCGGCGCGCGACCTCGACGACGTCGGTGTGCAGACGGGACACGCGTGCTCCTCCTCCCAGACCGGTGCGGGCAGCGGGTGCTGCCCGCGGGTGCCGGGGGAAGGCGGCATCGGGCGGGTCCGGTCCGGGCGACGCGCTTCCCCACGCGCCGCCCGGACCGGTGGTCCCGCCCGGCGGTGTCGGAGGGTCGAGGCTCCTGCACCGCCGGGCGGGAGTCCGCCCGTCGACGGGTCCGCGAGGCCCCGCCGAAGATCGTTCGAACGCCTGTTCGAACAACAGGGACAGTAGACCCCGCCTCCGACAGGACCGTCAACCGTCAATGCGGGGTCGAGGGACGCCGGGCCTCAGCCCGCCAGGTGCTCCCCCTGCGGCGCCAGCTCCGCCCACGGCCCGCTCGCCGCGACCCGCCCCTCGTTCCGCGCGGTTTCCCGGCCGCACGCGGCTGCCCGTCGTACGGCATCCTGCGCTCCATGAGCCGACGCCTCGAAGGAACGACCGCCCTCGTCACCGGAGCCAGCTCCGGGATCGGTGCGGCCACCGCGCTCGCGCTGGCCGAGGAGGGCGCGTCCGTCGCCCTCGTCGCCCGGCGACGGGACCGGCTGGAGGCGCTCGCGGAGAGGATCGGCAGCACCGCGCTGGTGCTCGAGGCCGACGTCACCGACCGCGCGCAGGCCGAGCAGGCCGTGGCGCAGACGGTCGAGCGCTTCGGCCGGCTGGACACCCTGGTCAACAACGCCGGTGTGATGCTGCTCGGCCCGGTGGAGGGCGCGCCGGTCGAGGAGTGGCAGCGGATGGTCGAGCTCAACGTCCTGGGCCTCATGTACTGCACGCACGCCGCGCTCCCCCACCTGCTGCAGGCCGCGCAGGACGGGCCGCGCCAGGTGGCCGACGTCGTGAACATCAGCTCCGTCGCCGGCCGGCACGCCCGTCAGGGCAGCGGCGTCTACAACCTCACGAAGTTCGGCGTCGGGGCGTTCAGCGAGTCGCTGCGCCAGGAGGTGACCCAGCGGCACGTGCGCGTCTCGCTGGTGGAGCCCGGTGCCGTCTCGACCGAGCTGGCGAGCCACAACCGGCCGGAGGTGCTGCAGGGGCTGATGCAGCGCTTCGCCGACATGGAGCGGCTGCAGTCCGAGGACATCGCCGACGCCATCGCGTACGTCGTGACGCGGCCGCGGCGCATGGCGGTCAACGAGATCCTCATCCGCCCGACGGAGCAGCAGCTGTGACCAGCCCCGCCACGACCGCGCTGCGGCGGCGGGTCCGCTGGGGCGCCCAGCACGGCATCGTCGGCCTGGCGATCCGCCGCGCCGCGCGGCAGGGCGACCTGCAGGCGAAGTTCGTCGTGGACCCCGAGCACCGCGCCGACCCGTACCCGCTGTACGAGCAGGTCCGGGCGCGCGGCCCGCTGGTGCCGGGCAAGCTCGGGCACATCACCGTCGACCACGGCGTCGTCACCGAGGTGCTGCGCAGCGACGACTTCCGCGCCGGGCCGGACGAGGACGCGATGCCCCGGGCGCTGGCCCGCGTCCTGCACTGGGCCCGCGACCCGCAGGCGCTCGGCCCGATCGACCCCCCGTCGCTGCTGGTCGTCGAGCCGCCGGACCACACGAAGTACCGGCGGCTGGTCTCCCGTGTCTTCACCGCCCGCGCCGTCGAGGCGCTGCGGGAGCGGGTGCAGGTCATCGCCGACGACCTGCTGGACCGCCTCGAGGGCACGCCCCGCGCGGAGCTCGTCGAGGCCTACTGCAGCCAGCTGCCCGTCACGGTCATCACCGAGATCCTCGGCGTCCGGCCGGAGGACCGGGACAAGGTGCTCGGCTTCGGCCGCGACGGCGCCCCGAGCCTGGACGTCGGCCTGACCTGGCAGGAGTTCCGCACCGTCGACGACGCCGTACGGGGGTTCCAGGGCTGGCTCGGCGGCCACCTCGAGCGGCTGCGCCGCGAGCCCGGCGAGGACCTGCTCAGCCAGCTGGTGCAGCTCGAGGACGAGGGCCAGCGGCTCGACGACACCGAGCTGCGCGCGGTCGCCGGCCTGGTGCTCGCCGCCGGGTTCGAGACGACGGTCAACCTGCTCGGCAGCGGCATCGTGCTGCTGCTCGAGCACCCCGACCAGCTGGCCCGGCTGCGCGAGGACCCGTCGCTGTGGGCGGGAGCGGTGGACGAGGTGCTGCGCTACGAGTCGCCGGTGCAGCTGACCGCGCGGTTCGCGGTACGGGACACGACGCTGGCCGGCCGGCGCGTCCCGCACGGCGGCCTGGTGGTCACGATGCTCGGCGGCGCGAACCGCGACCCGCAGGTCTTCCCCGCGCCGGACCGCTTCGACGTCGCCCGGCCGAACGCGCGCGACCACCTGTCCTTCTCGGGTGGGCGGCACTTCTGCCTCGGGGCGGCGCTCGCGCGGCTCGAGGGGGAGGTCGGGCTGCGCACGCTGTTCGACCGCTTCCCCGAGCTGGAGCTCGCACCCGGTGCGCGCCGGACCCGCACCCGCGTCCTGCGCGGCTGGGAGCACCTGCCGGTGTCGACCGGACGCGTGCCGGTCAGCTGAGGCTCTTGTCCTCGACCTCCCACGCGTGGTCCAGCACGTGCCAGGCGAACCGCCGCACCGCGTAGCCGAGCGGCCAGGTCGCCGCCGGCGCTCCGGCCCGCACCGCGGCCGAGAACGCCTGGCGCTGCTGGTCCCACGGCGTGCGCGGCGGCACCGCGACGCCGAGCTTGCGGCCGTACGACCGCTCGGCCTCCTGCACGTGCGCGGCCACGGCGTCGCGGTCCCGCCCGCCGCCGCGCGGCCCCTTGCGCAGCTCTGGCGTCGCTGCCGCGACCGCCCGGTCGAGCGCCGCCCAGCAGTCCTCCAGACGGTCGGCGAGCAGGGCCGCGTCCACCGGCTCCTCGTCCCAGGGGCCGCGCGCGTCCGGCGCACCGAAGTCCGTCGTCGCGCTGCCCGGGACGGTGCCCACGACGTGCAGCTCGTCGTACGAGAAGCCCTGCACCGCAAGGGCGTAGCGGTCGGCGTACGCGGCCAGCTCCTCGAGCGCCGCCTCGTCGCCCTTGCCCCGGCGGGCCCAGCCCGGCCAGTCCAGCGCCACGGCGAACGTCCACGTCCGCCCCTGCTCCAGGTACACCCGCGTCACCTGCCTAGTGTCGGCCCATGACCCCCCAGCCCGACAAGGCCTCCGCCTTCCTCGCCCTGCACGCGGCGCCGGAGATCCTCGTGCTGGCCAACGTGTGGGACGTCGTGTCCGCGCAGGTCGTCGCCGCGGTGCCCGGCGTGCAGGCGCTCGCCACCGCGAGCCACTCCATCGCCGCGACGTTCGGCTACGAGGACGGGGAGAACATCCCGCTCGACCTGCACCTCGACATGGTCCGCCGCATCGTGCAGGCCGTCGACCTGCCGGTGACGATGGACGTCGAGGCCGGGTACGGCGACCCGGGCGCCACGGCCCGCCGCGCCATCGAGGCCGGCGCCGTCGGGGGCAACCTCGAGGACCAGATGAAGCCGCTCGTCGAGTCCGTCGCCGCTGTCGAGGCCGTCGTCGCCGCCGGCCGCGAGGCCGGCGTCGACTTCGTGCTGAACGCCCGCACGGACGCGCTGCGCGGCGTGCCCCCGGAGGGCCGCCCGGCTGCGCTCGAGGAGGCGGTCCGTCGCGGCCGCGCCTACCTGGACGCCGGAGCGTCGGTCGTCTTCGTCCCCGGGGCCGTCAGCCGCGACGACATCGCCTTCCTGGTCGACGGTCTCGGGCGCGGCCGGCTGAGCACGATCAGCTTCCCGGGCAGGTCGCTGCCGGCGCGGGAGATGCAGGAGCTCGGCGTCGCACGGGTCTCCACCGGGCCGTTCACGCAGCAGGTCGCGCTGACCGCGCTGCAGGACGCCACGACCGGCCTCGTCGCCGGCGGCACCCTGCCGGAGGGCACCCGCACGCTGAACTGACCGGCTACCAGTGCACGCCGGGGAGCAGCCGCACCATCGCCGCCGCCCCGCGCGACAGCGCCTCCGGAGCCGCCTCGCGCGGGTTGCGCTCGCTGCCGCCGGCGGCCGTCGAGTCCGGGAACACGTGGTAGGCCGTGTGCAGCAGGGCGTCCACGACCTTGGGTGCCAGCGCGTGCGCCACCGCGCCGGTCGTGCCGAGCCGGGTGCCGATGTGCTTGGGCTGCTCCTCGAGCGCCCGCACGACCATGTCCGCGGCCTGCTCCGGCGTGAGCGTCGGGAACGCGTCGTAGATCTTGGTCGGCGCGATCATCGGCGTGCGCACCAGCGGCATGTGGATCGTCGTGAAGCTCACGCCGTCGGTGACCAGCTCGGTGGACACGACGCGGCTGAAGGCGTCCAGCGCCGCCTTGCTCGCGACGTACGCGGAGAAGCGCGGCGGTCCGGTCTGCACGCCGATGCTGCTGATGTTCACGACGTGGCCGAAGCGCCGCTCCGTCATGGACGGCAGCAGCGCCAGCACCATGCGGACCGGTCCGAAGTAGTTCAGCGACATGGTGCGCTCGAAGTCGTGGAAGCGGTCGTAGGACAGCTTGATCGAGCGCCGGATGGAGCGGCCGGCGTTGTTCACCAGCATGTCGACGGCGTCGTGGTCGACCAGCATCTGCTTGACGCACGCGTCGATCGACTCGGCGTCGGTGAGGTCGACGGAGTAGACGTGCGCCTGCCCGCCGGCGGCGACGATCTCGTCGCGCACCGCCTCGAGCTCGGCGACGCGACGGGCCAGCAGCAGCGGGATGCCGCCCTTGCGCGCGACCGCGAGGGCGACCTCCCGGCCGATGCCGGACGACGCGCCGGTCACGGCCACGGTGCGGCCGGCGAGCATGCCGCCGGGGTTGCGGCGGCGGGCCTTGAGCGGGTCGAGGTGCTGCGACCAGTGGTCCCACAGCACCTGGGCGTACGTCGAGAGCTCCGGCGGGGCAGCCACTCCGAGCTCGTGCAGCTGCCGGCGGGTGGCCTGCGCGGAGAACGTCGACGGGAAGGTCAGGTGCGGCACGACCTCCGGCGGGATGCCCAGCCGGGTCAGGAACAGGTCGCGCGCGGCCAGCACGCCCGGCAACCGGCTGACCAGCGACATCCCGAGCGCGACCGGAGCGAAGACCTGCTTCGGCAGGCCCAGGACGACCTTCGGCGCGCCGGCGGCGTCGGCGAGCGCGTTGTAGACGTCGAGCAGGCGCTGCGGGCGCGGGTGCACCAGGTGGAACGCCCGGCCGTCCAGGTCCGGCGCGTGCAGGAGCGCGTCCATGGCGTCGACGACGTAGTCGACCGGCACGAGGTTGGTCGCGCCGAGGTCGGGCGCGACCAGCGGCAGGTGCGCGGCGCCCGGCACGTCGCCGAGGCCGGCCAGCGCCTTCATCAGGTAGTACGGCCCGTCGATCTTGTCGATGTCACCGGTGCGCGAGTCGCCGACGACGACGGCCGGCCGGTACACCCGCCACGGCACCGTCGACTCCTGGCGGACGATGCGCTCCGCCTCGTACTTGGTCGCGTGGTACGGCGACGGCAGCTCCTGGCCGGCGTCGAACATGTCCTCGGTGAAGGTGCCGGGGAACTCGCCCGCGACGGCGACCGAGCTCACGTGGTGCAGGCAGCCGGCCCCCAGCGCGCCGGCCAGCTCGACGACCCGGCGGGTGCCCTCGACGTTGGTCTGCCGGTTGCTCTCGTCGTCGGCGGTCATGTCGTAGAGGGCGGCCAGGTGCACGACGTGGTCGACGCCCTGGAGGCGCTTGCGGTCGGCGGCCTTGAGACCGAGGCCCTCCGCGGACAGGTCGCCGACGACGGGGCGGACCCGCTCCCCGCCCTCGAGCTGCGCGGCCGCGGCCTGCAGGCGGCCGAGCGAGCCCTGCCGTACCAGCACCGACACCTGCGCGTCGGGGCGGCGCAGGAGCCGCTCGAGCAGGTGCCGGCCGAGGAAGCCCGTGCCGCCGGTGACCAGGTACGTCGTCGTCATGGCGTCAGGGTCGCAGAGATCGCCGGGCCGTGGGAGGGGGGTCAGTCGTCGGGGTGGTCGTGCGGCTCCTGCACCGCACCGACGGCACCCTCCCGACCCGGCATCGGGGTCCGGTAGAGGCAGACGTCGCAGTTCATCCGCAGGTCGCCGCGCCCCGCTTCGTCGAGCCGCAGCAGCACCAGCTCCGCCAGCGCATCGGCCACCCCGAGCGGGTCGGACACGACGACGTCGAGCCCCTCCACGGCCGCGGCCTGGCGCTCCACCCGGCGCGGGAGGTACCCGGGTCCGAGGAAGTACCGCGCGACGGCGGCCCGCCGGAAGCCCTGCGCCCGCAGGCGCTCCAGCGCCTCGGGCACCGTCGGCCGGGCGGTCGAGGCGAAGGCGACGTCGACGAGCGGCCAGGTCCGCCCCTCGAAGAGCAGCCGGGCGGTCGCGGCCACCTGCGCGTTGGCGTCCGGGTCGAGCGCGCCACCCGCCACGAGCACCACCGGGTCGTCCTCCCGGGCGCCCGCCTCCGCCAGCCGCTGCGCCAGCAGCGCGACCAGCGCGGGGTGCGGGCCGAGCGGCCGGCCGTAGCGCAGCCGCACGCCCAGGTGCGCCAGCCGCCCGGCCTGCACCGAGGCGGCGACGTCGGTCTTGCTGTGCGAGGCGGGTGTGAGCAGCAGCGGCAGCACCACCACGTCGGTCGCGCCGCCGGACACGAGCTCCGCCAGCGCGCTGCGGATCGACGGCGAGGCGTTGTCCACGTACGCCGCCTGCACCTGCAGCCCGGGCCGCAGGTCGGCGGCTCGGGCGAGCAGCGCCTCGACGACCTCCTGCGAGGCGGGGTCCTTGGAGCCGTGCGCCACCCCCAGCAGGACGGTCACGGGCGGCGCTCCGCGACGACCTCGCCGACGACCACGACCGCCGGCGCCCGCACGTCCGCGGTGTCGACCGCGGCCCAGGCGAGGGTCGTGACGAGGGTGCGCTGGGTCGGCAGCGACGCGTCCTGGACCACTGCCACGGGCGTGTGCGGGTCGCGCCCGCCGGTCAGCAGCGCGTGGCAGACCTCGGGCAGCCGGCCGACCGCCATGAGCAGCACCAGCGTGCCGCCGAGCCGGGCGAGCGCGTCCCAGTCGACCGTGGAGCCGGGGTCGCCGGGCGGCAGGTGCGCGCTGACGACGGCGAAGGACTGCGTGACGCCGCGAGCCGTCACGGGGATGCCGGCCAGGGTCGGACCGGCGAGCGCGCTGGAGATCCCCGGCACGACCTCGACGGCGACGCCGGCCTCGGCGCACGCGGCCACCTCCTCGATGCCGCGCGCGAAGACGTGGACGTCGCCGCCCTTGAGCCGTACGACGCGCTTGCCCTCCTGGGCGCGCGCGACGAGCAGCGCCTCGATGTCGCGCTGGTCCCAGGACGCGCCGCCGGGCGTCTTGCCGACCTCGACGACCTCGACGTCCGCGGGCAGGTCGACCTGCGGGGCCAGCCGGTCGCGCACGACCACGTCGGCGCCGGCCAGCAGCCGGCGCGCGCGCACCGTGAGCAGGTCCGGGTCGCCCGGTCCGCCGCCGACGAGCGCCACCGAGCCCGCACCGGGCCGGGACCGGCGCAGCGGCAGGTCGCCGGTGTCGAGGGCGAGCGCGAGCGCGTCCCGCAGGGTCGCGGCGCGGCGCGGGTCGCGGCCGGCGCTGACCGACACCACGACGTCGTCGACGCGGGCCACCGCCGGCACCCAGGCCGCGGAGAGCGAGGCGTCGTCGGCGCGCACGCACCAGATCCGGCGCTGCTCGCAGGCAGCCGCCACCGCGTCGTCGACGACCCCGGTGCAGGCGAGCACCAGCCAGGCCCCGTCGACGTCGGCGTCCTCGAAGGCGCGGCGCTGCACGGGCACGTCCGGGAACCCGTCAGCCAGGTCCGGCGCGACCACCTGCACGTCCGCACCGTCCAGCGCGCGGACCCGGCGGGCCGCCACGGCTCCCCCGCCGACGACCAGGACGCGGCGCCCGGTCAGGTCGAGGTGCAGGGGGAAGCGGCTCACGCTCCTAGTGTGCGGCGAGGCCGCGCTGCTCCCGCAGGCGGCGCTGCAACCGCGCGAAGCCGAGCCGGTCGACAGCGACCCCCAGCAGCATGATGACCAGCACCGCCGCGAACAGGTGGTCCACGCGCCCCTCGTCGCGGGCGGTCGCCACGAAGAAGCCGAGGCCCGCGCCGGACGCGCCGATGATGAGCTCGCCGGCCACCAGCGAGCGGAACGCGAAGGCCCAGCCGTGCTCGAGGCCGCTGACGATGCCGGGCAGCGCGGCCGGCACCACGATGCGGACGAGCATGGTGCGTCCCTCCGCTCCGAGCGTCTTGGCGGCTCGCAGCAGGATCGGCGGGATCCCGTGCACGGCGTCGCGCGTGCCGATGGCGATGGACGGCAGCGCCCCCAGGACGGTCACCGCCATGACGGCGCGCGAGGACGCGCCGAGGAAGATGACGGCGACCGGGATCCACACCGCGGACGGCAGCGACTGCAGGCCGATCAGGTACGGCGACACGGCGCGGTCCGCCAGCGGCCGCCGCGCGAGCCCGAGGCCGAGGGCGACCCCCACCACGGCGCTGAGGCCGAAGCCCAGCGCCATCGTGCTGGCCGTGCGCCCGACGACCGGCCCGAAGCCGCCGTCCAGCAGCAGTCGCCAGGTCTCCACCAGGACGCTCCAGGGCGAGGGCAGCACGCTGTCGGGCCGGCTGCCCGCAGCCACGCTCCAGAGCGTGACGACGACGGCGGCGAAGCCGAGCGGGGGAAGGACGCGGGCCAGCCGACCCGGACCCGACGGCGTCGCGAGGTCGAGGGGGTCGTCGCGCGTCAGGACCGCACCCGGGCCCGGGCGCGACGGTGCGACCACGTCAGGCGCCCTGTGCCGCGGCGCGGCGCGGCGGCACCTCGTCGCGCAGGTCGCTCATCAGGTCGCGGGCGATCTCGATCAGGCCGGGGTCCTCCATGTGGCGAGGACGCGGCAGGTCCACGTCGACGACGCGCCGGATGCGGCCCGGGTGCGCCGACATCGAGACCACGCGGTCGCCGAGCAGGACGGCCTCGCGGACGTTGTGCGTGATGAAGACGATGGTGGTCCCCGTGGCTCGCCACAGGTCCTGCAGCTCCCCGTGCAGCAGGTCGCGGGTCTGCGCGTCGAGGGCGGAGAACGGCTCGTCCATCAGCAGCACCTCAGGCTCGAGGGCGAAGCCCCGCGCGATGGCGACCCGCTGGCGCATCCCGCCGGAGAGCTCGTGCACCAGGCTGTCGGCGAACTGCTCGAGGTGCACCCGGTGCAGCCACGCGTCGGCCTGCTCGCGGCGCCGCGCCTTGCCGACGCCGGCCATCTCCAGACCGAACTCGACGTTGCGGCGGGCGGTCATCCACGGGAACAGCGCGTGCTCCTGGAAGATGACCATGCGGCGGCTGCTCGGTCCGGTGACCTCCTCTCCGTGGGCGTAGACGTGGCCGGCGTCCGGCAGCTGATGACCTGCCAGGAGGTCCAGCAGCGTCGACTTGCCGCAGCCAGAGGGCCCGACGACGCACACGAGCTCGCCGTCGGCGACGTCGAGGGAGAAGCGGTCGAGCGCGAGCGTGGCGCCGCGCTTGCCGCCGTAGCTCCGGGAGACGCCGTCGACGTGCAGCGCGGGGCTGGCGGGGTGCAGGTGCACGACCTGGCCGCGACGGCCGGTGCGCTGGAGGACGGCCATCAGGCGGCCAGGGACGAGCGGACGAGCTTCACGAGGGGTGGTGCCTTCCGGGGACGTGCAGCGGTCAGGAGAGCGGAACGAGCTCTTCCTGACATCGCGTCCCGGGGCGGCACGACTGGATGCACCAGCCGACCCACGGCGTCCGGGCCCAGCCGCTGCGCGTGGCGCACGAGCGCGCCTGCAGGGACCGGGTCATGCACCCATCCTGCGGTTGTCGAGCGGATCGGTCAACTTCACGCCCGTGTGATGGGGTGCACAGGTGCAGATCTCCGCGCGGAGCGACTACGCCCTGCGTGCGCTGTGCGTCCTGGCTGTCGCCGAGGAGGGCTGCGCGGTCAAGGCCGCAGCCATCGCCGAGGCGCAGGCGATCCCCCGCACCTTCCTCGACCAGATCCTCACCGACCTGCGCCGCGGAGGCATCGTCGACAGCCGGCGCGGCCCGGACGGCGGCCACCGGCTCGCCCGCCCGCCTTACGCGATCACCGTCGCCGACGTCGTGCGCACGGTCGACGGCCCGCTGGCCCTCGTGCACGGCGAGCGCCCGGAGGCCCTGCTGTACACCGGGTCCGCCGAGCACCTGCGCGACGTGTGGGTCGCGGTGCGGGCCGCGCTGCGCCAGGTCCTGGAGCGCACGACGCTCGAGCAGATCGTCGAGGACGCCCTGCCGCCGCAGGTGACGACGCTGTCCGACGACCCCCGCTCCTGGACCTCCGTCTGGCCGCCGCCGGTCTCCTGACCGGGTGCCGACGAGCCGTACGTCCGGTCTGAGCTAGCCGACCATCCCGGCGCCCAGCGTGGTGCCGGTCGTGTCGTCGACCACGAGGAACGCGCCCGTCGTGCGGTCCTCGGCGTACGGGTCGACGGCCAGCGGCGAGGCGGTGCGCAGCGACACCCGGCCGATGTCGTTCAGGCCGAGCTGCTGCACCGCCTCGCGCTCCATCGTGGTGACGTCGAGGCGGTCGTGCAGGGCGGTCACCAGCGCCTTGACGGTGCGCGTCGTGTGCTTGACCAGCACCTTCTGGCCGGGGCGCAGCGGCGCGTCGGCCATCCAGCAGAGGGTGGCCTCCAGCGTCGAGGTCACCCGGGGCGGACCGTCCGCGGACGCGATGAGGTCGCCGCGGCTGACGTCGAGCTCCTCGGCCAGGCGGACCGTGACGGCCTGCCGGGCGACCGCCTGCGGCAGCTCGCCGTCGGCGGTGTCGATGCCGGCGACGGTCGTGCGCCGACCGGACGGCAGCACCACGACCTCGTCGCCGACGCGCAGGGTGCCGCTCGCGACGGTGCCGGCGTAGCCGCGGTAGTCCGGCCGCTCGACCGACATCGGGCGGATGACGTACTGCACCGGGAAGCGCGCCGGGCCGGCCTCGCCGTGGTCGCGCGCGACGCTGACCTGCTCGAGGTGCTCGAGCAGCGCGGGCCCGTCGTACCAGGGCGTGCGGTCGCTGCGGTGCACGACGTTGTCGCCCTGCAGCGCGGCCATCGGGATGGCGGTGACGTCGGCCAGGCCGACCTCGTCGGCGACTCCGGCGAACGCCTTCACGATCGCGTCGAACACCGCCTCGTCGAAGTCGACGAGGTCCATCTTGTTCACGGCGAGCACGACGTGCGGCACGCGCAGCAGGCCGGACAGCGCGGCGTGCCGGCGGGTCTGCTCGATCACGCCCTTGCGCGCGTCGACGAGCACCAGCGCGAGGTCGGCGGTGGACGCGCCGGTGACCATGTTCCGCGTGTACTGCACGTGGCCAGGGGTGTCGGCCACGATGAAGGACCGCACCGGTGTCGAGAAGTACCGGTAGGCGACGTCGATCGTGATGCCCTGCTCGCGCTCGGCCCGCAGGCCGTCGGTGAGCAGCGCGAGGTTGGTGTAGTCGTCGCCACGGTCCGCGGAGGTGCGCTCGACGGACTCGAGCTGGTCCTGGAAGACCGACTTGCTGTCGTAGAGCAGCCGCCCGATGAGGGTGGACTTGCCGTCGTCGACGGAGCCGGCGGTGGCGAAGCGCAGGAGGTCAGCCACGCGAGACCCTCACTAGAAGTACCCCTCCTTCTTGCGGTCCTCCATGGCGGCCTCGCTCGCGCGGTCGTCGGCGCGGGTCGCGCCCGCGCTCGGTCAGCCGGGTGACGGCGACCTCCTCGACGACCTCCTCCGCGGTGCGCGCCGGGGAGCTGACCGCGCCGGTGCAGGACGCGTCACCGACCGTGCGGTAGCGCACGACCTGCGTCGTCACGGTCTCGCCCTCGCGCGGCAGCGAGTGCGGCGTGACGCCGAGCAGCATGCCGTCGCGCTCGAACACGTCGCGCTCGTGCGCGAAGTAGATGTCCGGCACCTCGATGCGCTCGCGCGCGATGTAGCGCCACACGTCGAGCTCGGTCCAGTTCGACAGCGGGAAGACGCGGATGTGCTCGCCCGGGGCGTGCCGGCCGTTGTAGAGGTTCCACAGCTCGGGGCGCTGGTTCTTCGGGTCCCACTGGCCGAACGCGTCGCGGAAGCTGAAGAAGCGCTCCTTCGCGCGGGCCTTCTCCTCGTCGCGCCGCGCCCCGCCGAAGACCGCGTCGTACCGGCCCTCCTCGATGGCGCGCAGCAGCGTCGTCGTCTGCAGCGGGTTGCGCAGCCCGCCGGGGACCTCGCGCACGCGGCCGGCGTCGATGTCGTCCTGCACCTTCGCGACGACCAGGCGCGCACCGAGCTCGTCCGCGCGGCGGTCGCGGAAGGCGAGCACCTCGTCGAAGTTGTGGCCGGTGTCGACGTGCACGAGCGGGAACGGGATGCGCGCCGGCCAGAAGGCCTTGGTGGCCAGGTGCAGCATGACGATCGAGTCCTTGCCGCCGCTGAACAGCAGGGCCGGACGCTCGAACTCCGCGGCCACCTCCCGCATGACGTGCACGGCCTCGGCCTCGAGCAGGTCGAGCTGCGACAGCCCGGTCGCGGTGGTCACAGGACGCCCTTCGAGGTCAGCAGCGCGAGGAGCTGGTCGACCGACTGCTCGAGCGTCTGCTCGTGCGTGGGGATGCGCGCGGCCGGCGACTCCGGTGCCTCGTACGGCGCGTCGACACCGGTGAGGCCGGACAGCTCGCCGCTGCGCTGCTTGGCGTAGAGGCCCTTCACGTCGCGCTCGCTGCAGACGTCGACGGGCGTGGCGACGTGCACCTCGAGGAAGCCGGCGCCGCGGCCGTCGTGCAGGTCGCGCACCGCAGCGCGCGTCTCGGCGAAGGGGCTGATGACGCTGGCCAGCACCAGCACGCCGTGCTTGGCCAGCGTCGCGGCGACCCAGCCGATGCGCAGCACGTTGGTGTCGCGGGCCTCGCGGCTGAAGCCGAGCCCCTTGGAGAGGAACTCGCGGACCTCGTCGCCGTCGAGCAGCTCGACGCGCTGCACGCCCTGCTCGCGAAGCCGGTCGGCGAGCGCGGTGGCCAGCGTCGTCTTCCCGGCGCTCGGCAGGCCGGTGAGCCACACGGTCGTGCCCAGGGCGGTGCGCACGTCGACGGCGGTCATGCGGGGGTTCCTCCTGCAGGGGTCTGTTCCGGGGGTGGTGCGAGCGGGAGAGGGCTACGCGACCCGGGAACAGACGGCGCTCGACACGCGCTGCAGGTCCACGTGCAGCCGCGCCACGAGCCAGGTGTCGATCACCTTCCCAGGGTCGCACAAGGGCGCCCCGGCAGCTCCTGTGCCACCCTTGACGCCATGGGTCCGCTGCTGACGTCGCGACTGCACGTCGACCTGCAGCGCACCAGCAGCGCGGTGTGTTCCCGGGGCTGAGCCCCGCCCCCTGCCCCCACCGCACCACGACCCCAGGAGACCTCCATGCCCGCCACGCGCGGACAGGGCCAGTGGGCGCTCGGCTACCGAGAGCCCCTGAACGCCAACGAGCAGGCCAAGAAGGACAGCAACCCGCTGACCGTCAAGCAGCGGATCCTCGACACCTACGCCAGGACCGGCTTCGACGGCATCGACGGCGGTGACCTGCGCGGGCGCTTCCGCTGGTACGGCCTCTACACCCAGCGCGCCGAGGGCATCCCCGGCGGCAAGACCGCCGTGCTCGAGCCCGAGGAGCTCGAGGCGCCGTTCTTCATGCTGCGCATCCGCATCGACAGCGGCAAGCTCACCAACGAGCAGCTGCGGGTGATCGGCGAGATCAGCACCGAGTACGGCCGCGACGTGGCCGACATCACGGACCGCCAGAACGTGCAGCTGCACTGGATCCGCGTCGAGGACGTCCCGGCGATCTGGGAGCGGCTCGACGCCGTGGGCCTGGACACCACCGAGGCGTGCGGCGACTGCCCGCGCGTCATCGTCGGCTGCCCGCTCGCCGGCGTCGACAGCGCCGAGGTGCTCGACGCCACCGAGGTGCTGCAGCAGGTGCGGGACCGCTACGTCGGGGACCCGGCCTTCTCGAACCTCCCGCGCAAGTTCAAGACCTCCATCTCCGGCTGCTCGGTGCACTGCACCAACCACGAGATCAACGACGTCGCGTTCGTCGGCGTCGTGCACCCGGAGCTCGGCGCGGGCTACGACCTCTGGGTCGGCGGCGGCCTGTCGACCAACCCCAAGCTCGCGGTCCGCCTCGGCGTCTTCGTGACGCCCGAGCAGGTGGCCGACGTGTGGGCCGGCGTGTGCGGCATCTTCCGCGACTACGGCTACCGCCGCTCGCGCATGCACGCCCGCCTCAAGTTCCTCGTCGCCGACTGGGGCCCCGAGCGGTTCCGCGAGGTGCTCGAGACCGAGTACCTCCAGGCACCGCTGCCCGACGGACCGGCGCCGGTGAAACCCGGCCACGCACGAGCGCGACCACGTCGGCGTCCACCGGCAGCGGGACGGCCGCAGCTACGTGGGTGCCGTCCCCCGCGCGGGGCGCACCAGCGGCCGCGAGCTGCAGCGCGTCGCCGAGCTCGCCGCGCTCTACGGCAGCGGCGCCGTCTCCACGACCGCCCAGCAGGGCCTGGTCGTCCTGGACGTCCCGGACGAGAACGTCGAGCCGCTCGTCGGCTGCCTCGAGGCCGAGGACCTGCAGGTCACGCCGTCGCGGTTCCGCCGCGGCGTGCTCGCCTGCACCGGCCTCGAGTTCTGCAAGCTGGCCATCGTCGAGACCAAGGCCTCCGGCGTCGAGCTCTACCGCGAGCTCGAGAAGCGGCTGCCGGACTTCGACGAGCCGCTGACCATCAACATCAACGGCTGCCCGAACTCCTGCGCCCGCTTCCAGACCGGCGACATCGGCTTCAAGGGCTCGATCGTCGACGGCGTCGAGGGCTACCAGGTCCACCTGGGCGGCTCCATGGGCGAGGACGCCGGCTTCGGGCGCAAGTCCCGCGGCCTCAAGGTCACCAAGGACGACGCGCCGGACTACGTGGAGCGGCTCCTGCGCAGCTACCTCGCGCACCGCGAGCCGGGTGAGCGCTTCGCCCACTGGGCCCGCCGCGCGGACGAGGCGCTGCTGAAGTGAGCCCGGCGTGAGCGAGCGGGCCGCGCCGATGTACTGCCCGTACTGCGGCGAGGAGGAGATCCGCCCCTGGGGCGACGACCCGGACAAGGGTCACGCCGACTGGCGGTGCGAGTCCTGCCTGCGCGCGTTCACGGTGCGCTACAAGGGGCTGACCGGCAAGGACTAGACGTGCAGGCCGCACTCGGTCTTGCTCGTGCCCGCCCAGCGCCCGCTGCGCGGGTCCTCCCCCGGCGCCACGCGACGGGTGCAGGGCGCGCAGCCGATGCTCGGGTAGCCGTCGTACGCCAGCGGGTTGACGAGCACGCCGTGCTCGGCGACGTAGGCGTCGACGTCGTCCTGCGTCCAGGCCGCGATCGGGTTCACCTTCACCATCTCGCGCCTGGCGTCCCACTCCACGACGCCGATGTCGCGGCGGGTGGCGGCCTCGTCCCGACGGATCCCCGACGCCCAGGCGGTGTAGTCGGCCAGGCCACGGGCGAGCGGCTCCACCTTGCGCAGCGCGCAGCAGGCGTTCGGGTCGCGCTCGTAGAGCCGGGGGCCGTGCTCGGCCTCCTGCTGCTCGACGGTGAGCAGCGGCAGCATCGTGCGGACGTTCACGTCGTAGACCTGCGCGACGGCGTCGCGGGTGCCGATCGTCTCGGCGAAGTGGTAGCCGGTGTCGAGGAACAGCACGTCGACGCCGGAGGCCACCGAGCCGGCCAGGTGCGCGAGCAGGCCGTCGCCCATGGAGGAGGCGATGACGAACCGGTCGCCGAACTCCCCGACCGCCCAGCGCAGGACGTCCTGCGCCGAGGCGCCCTCGAGGTCGCGACCTGCCTGCTCCGCGCGCTGCTGCAGCTCCACGTCCTCATCCAACACGCCGGTACGACCGGCTCTTCCGCGGGCACAGGACCGGCATGACCCGCGCCCTCACCCGTACCAGCACCGCCCTCCTGCTCGTCCTCGGCATCCTGCTCACGGGTGGCTGCAGCAGCGACCAGTCCGGTGACAGCAACCCCGACTCGCAGGTCGACGAGGTCCCCGGCGACAGCGACGACGCGACCGAGGACAGCGGCCCGGAGAGCCCCGCTCCCTGAGCCGGGGAGCCGCAGTCGTGGCACCCTGACCGGCGTGCACCCGTCGGTCTCGAACGTCGTGGCTGCGCTGCGCGAGCGAGGCGCTACCGGCGAGGTGCGCGTGCTCGAGGACTCCGCCCGCACCGCTGCTGAGGCAGCTGCCGCGCTGGGCGTCGAGGTGGGAGCCATCGCGAGCTCGCTCGTGTTCCTGGCCGACGGCGCGCCGCTGCTGGTCATGACGAGCGGGGCGCACCGGGTCGACACCGCGGTGGTCGCCGCGCTGGTCGGCGCGACGGCCGTGGTCCGCGCCGACGCGGCGACCGTGCGGGACGCGACCGGCCAGGCGATCGGCGGCGTCGCCCCGGTCGGGCACCCCGCTCCCCTGACCACCCTGGTCGACAGCGCCCTGGCGGCGCACGACGTCGTCTGGGCCGCAGCCGGGCACCCGCACGCGGTCTTCCCCACGACGTACGACGAGCTGCTGCGCGTGACCGGCGGCCGGCCGGCGCAGGTGGCCGGGTGAGCGAGCCGGTCCCCGGCCTGGTCACGCTGCACCTCTGGCGGGTGGCGCCGCGCGGGGTGCCGGCGGCGGTGCTCCGCATGGGGCGCGACCGGGGGCGGGTGCGCCGGACCCCGGGCCTGCGCTTCGCCAAGCTGCTCGGCACCGGGGACGGCCGCACCTTCACCGTGCGCGACGCCGACCCCCTGCGCTGGGGGCTGCTCGCCACTTGGACCGACCCCGCGGCCGCCGACGCCCTCGACGGCTCACCGGTGCTGCGCGGGTGGGAGCGGGACGCCGTGGAGGCCTGCCGGCTGGACCTCCGGCCGGTCGCCGCCCGCGGCACGTGGAGCGGGCGTGCGCCCTTCGGGGACCCGGTGCCGGTGCGCACGGACGGCCCCGTCGCCGCCCTCACCCGCGCCCGCCTGCGTGCCCGCTCGGCGCCGTCCTTCTGGCGGTCGGTCCCGCCGGTGTCGGCCGACCTGCGCGAGCGCCCGGGGCTGCGCGCAGCCGTCGGCATCGGCGAGGCCCCCGTCGGGCTGCAGGGGACGTTCAGCCTCTGGGACTCGGCCGCCGCCCTGAAGGACTTCGCCCGGGCCGAGGCGCACGCCGCGGTCGTGGCCCGCACGGAGCCCGAGCGCTGGTACGCCGAGGAGCTGTTCGCCCGCTTCGCCGTCGTCGGTGCCCGCGGCACGCTCGACGGCCGGGACCCGCTGGCATGAGCCCCCGGCTGGTCGAGCTCGACCGCACGCAGCTGCGCAGCCGCGTCGACGAGGTGCTCGACGTCTACGCCGAGGCGATGGAGGTGCCGCGGCCGGCGGCCCGCTCCCGCCGCTCCATCATCGCGACGCACCTGCAGCGCGACGGGCTGCGCGCGGTCGTCGCCCTGGACGACGCGGAGCAGATGGTCGGCGTCGCCTACGGCTACCAGGGGCGGCCCGGGCAGTGGTGGCACGACCAGGTCGAGGAGGCGCTGACGCCGGCGCAGGCGCGCGAGTGGCTGGTCGGCGCGTTCGAGGTCTGCGAGCTGCACGTGCGTCCCGCGCTGCACGGCACCGGCCTCGGCCGCGACCTGCTCGCCGCGCTGCTCGACGGGCTGCCGTGCCGTACCGCCGTCCTCACCACGCCTGACAACGAGACGCGCGCCCGCCACTTCTACCGGGCAGGCGGCTGGGTCGACCTGCGCCGCGACCTGCTCTTCCCCGGCGACCCGCGGGCCTTCGCCGTGCTGGGCCTGCGCCTAGGGTCGAGCCGATGAGGGACCGGGCCGTCGTCGTCGGCGCAGGGCACAACGGGCTGGTCGCCGCGTGCTACCTCGCGAAGGCCGGCCTGGACGTCGAGGTCGTCGAGCGCGACACCGTCGTCGGCGGCGCGGTCAGCACCGTGGAGCGGTTCCCGGGCTACCGGATGGACCGGGGCTCCAGCGCCCACATCATGGTGCGCCACACCGGCATCGTGGAGGACCTCGACCTCGTCGCCGCCGGCCTCGAGTACCAGGACCTCGACCCGTGGGGCTTCGCGCCGTTCGGCGAGCAGGGGATCCACTTCCACGTCGACCTCGACCGGACCTGCGCCTCCATCGAGGCGGTGTGCGGCACCCGCGACGCCGACGCCTACCGCGCGTTCGTCCTGGACTGGTCCGCCCGCAACGTCAGGGTCTTCCAGGCGTTCCAGGGCGCGCCGACGATGAGCCACCTGGGGCGGACGCTCTGGGGAGTCGGGAAGTCGACCGGGCTCGACGGCATGGAGCTGTCGCGGCAGTTCCTCACCAGCGCCGACTCGCTGCTCGACGAGCACTTCGAGGACGAGCGGCTCAAGACGGCGCTGGCCTGGATGGGCGCGCAGTCCGGGCCGCCGACGCACGAGGTCGCGACCGCGGACCTGGTCGGCTGGAACACCGTGATGCACCTCAAGCCGCCGGGCCACCCCAAGGGCGGCAGCGGGATGCTCAGCGAGGCGCTCCAGAAGCGCCTCGAGTCCTACGGCGGCCGGGTCCGGCTGGGCGACGGCGCGGCCGCCATCACCGCCGAGGGCGGGCGCGCGACCGGCGTGCTGACCGAGTCGGGCGACCACCTGGCAGCCTCGGTCGTGGTGGCCGGCTGCCACGTGCTGACCACGGTCGACCTGCTCGGAAGCGCTGTGCCGTCGGAGTTCTCGACGCGCGCGCACAAGAGCATCCGGACCGGCAACGGCATCGGGATGGTCGTGCGCCTCGGCACCCGCGCGCTGCCGCAGTACGCCGCCGGCACCGACGAGACGCACCGGGCCATGCAGCTCATCGCGCCGTCGCGGCAGTTCCTGCGCCGGGCGCACGGGGAGTTCAACGCCGGCCTGCCGCCGACCGAGCCGGCCGCCCTCGCGATGACGTTCAGCGCCTTCGACGACACCATCGCACCGCCCGGCAAGCACAACGTGACGGTGTGGGGCCAGTGGCACCCGTACGAGCTGTCGAACGGCGAGACGTGGGACGGGATCCGCGAGCGTGAGGGCACCAAGCTCGTCGAGGCGGTGGACCGCGTGGCGCCGGGCTTCGCCTCCTCCGTCGAGCACATGCACGTCCAGACGCCGCTGGACCTCGAGCGGGAGCTCGGCCTGCGCAACGGCCAGGTGATGCACGTCGAGATGGCGTTCGACCAGATGTTCATGTGGCGGCCGATGCCGGAGCTGGCCGGCTACCGGCTGCCCGGCGTCGACGGGCTGTACCTGTGCGGTGCCTCCACCCACCCGGGTGGCGGCGTGTTCGGCGCGAGCGGCCGCTCCGCCGCGGGGGTGGCGCTGGCGGACCGCCGGCCCTCCCCGCTCTCCTGGGCCGCGCAGAGGATGCGACGTGGCTGACCTGTACGAGGTGCTCCTGGTCGACGGGCAGCAGCGGTGGCACGCCGGCTGGCTGGTCGACGACGAGACCGAGACCGACGTGCTGCTGCGCTCCGGTGGCGGCATCCCGGTCTTCTCCAGCCGCGCGGGCCTCGAGCACCACGCGCAGGAGCGGCGGCTCGTGCTGCAGGACGACCTGCCGGACGAGATCGACCTCGACCTCGGCGGCTGGCTGAGCGCCGGCTCCCCGGAGCCGCCGCTCGCCGAGGTGTCCGAGCTGTGGCACGTCCTGGTCGACGACCCCGACGCCGGCCGGCCGCTGGCGGGCGAGGCGATCGGCGAGGCCTACGACGACCTGGTGGAGGAGGTCCCCGGCTGGTTCGACGAGCACGGCCGGGCCGCCCGCGCCGCCCTCGCCGACGCCGTCCGCCGGCTGCGCGCGGTGCTCCGCCCTGCCTAGGGCTCGTCCCGGTCCTGCTCGCAGCCCTCACCGTCCTGCTGCAGATCGCCTACCCGCTCGTGACCGGGCACCCGCGCGACGTGCTGACGGTGGTGACCGTCGTGGCCTTCTTCCTGGCCTCGACCACCCACGCGCTCGTGCACCGCGGCCCGCGCTGGACCGCCCTGTTCGTCCTCCTCACCGCCGGGACGGGACTGCTCGCCGAGTCGGTCGGCACCTCGACCGGCGTCCCGTTCGGTCAGTACGACTACGCCGGGTCGCTGGGCTGGAAGCTGCTCTCGGTGCCAGTCGTCATCCCGCTGGCCTGGGCGATGATGGCCTACCCGTGCCTGCTCGTCGGCCAGCGGCTGGCCCGCACCCGGTTCGGCGCCGCGGCCGTCGGCGGGCTGGCGCTGGCCGCCTGGGACCTGTTCCTCGACCCGCAGATGGTCGAGGCGGGCCACTGGACCTGGCGCGACGTCGAGGTCGCGCTGCCGGGAGCGCCCGGCATCCCCGTGAGCAACTACCTGGGCTGGCTGCTCGTCGCCGTCGTGATGGTCGGCGTGCTGCAGCTGCTCCCGCGCCGCGCCGCGGACGACCGGGTCCCTGCCGCGCTGTTCCTCTGGACGTACGGCTCGTCTGTCCTCGCCAACGCCGTCTTCTTCGGCCGGCCGGCGGTCGCCCTGCTCGGCGGCGTCGGCATGGGCGTCGTCGCCGTGCCGTACGCGCGGGCGCTGCGGTCGTGAGGCTGCTCGCCGGGGCGGCTGCCCTGCTGTCCGTGCACGCCGCGGTGAACGCCCGCCTGCTGCGCGTGCCCACCGCGACGAGCACCGACGCGCGGGTCTCCGTCCTGCTGCCGGTGCGCGACGAGGCCGCCCGCGTGGAGCCGACGCTGCGCTCGCTGCTGGCGCAGGAGGGTGTCGACCTGGAGGTCGTGGTGCTCGACGACGGCTCGACCGACGGCACCGCCGACGTCGTGCGTCGTGTCGCGGACGGCGACCCGCGGGTGCGCCTGCTGACCGGCAAGCCGCTGACCCCTGGCTGGCTCGGCAAGCCGCACGCCTGCCAGCAGCTCGCCGAGGCCGCCGCCCGCACCAGCGACGTCCTCGTCTTCGTCGACGCCGACGTCGATCTCGCGCCGCACGCCGTCGCCGCGACCGTCGCGCTGCTGCTCGCGGAGGACCTCGACCTGCTCTCGCCCTACCCAGCGCAGGAGGCGCCCGGCGCGACCGCGCTGGTGCAACCGCTGCTGCAGTGGTCGTGGCTGACGTTCCTGCCGCTGCGCCTCGCGGAGCGCTCTGCGCGGGAGTCGCTGTCGGCCGCGAACGGCCAGCTGCTGGCGGTGCGCCGCACGGCGTACGACCGGGCCGGCGGGCACGCCGCCGTGCACGACCGGGTGGTCGAGGACGTGGAGCTGCTGCGCGCCGTCAAGCGCACCGGGGGCAGCGGCGGCGTCTGCGACGGCACGGCGCTGGCGACCACCCGGATGTACGGCTCCTGGGACGAGCTCGTCGACGGCTACACCAAGTCGCTGTGGACCCTGCCGCTGCCGACCGTCGCGCTGCTGGGCCTGCTCTACGTCGTGCCGCCCGTGGCTGCGCTCCGCGGTTCCCGCGCCGGGGCGCTCGCCTACGCCGCGGGCGTCGCCGGGCGCGTCGTCGCCGCCCGCCGCACCGGCGGGCCGGTCGCGGCGTCGGTCGCGCACCCGGTGTCGGTGGCGGCGTTCTGCCTGCTGGCAGGTCGGTCGCGGCTGCACCGACGCCGCGGCACGCTGACGTGGAAGGGCCGGGCCCTCCCGTGAGCCGCGTCGTGGTGATCGGCGCAGGCGTCGGCGGGCTGGCCGCGGCCGCCCGCCTCGCCGCGCTCGGCCACGACGTCACCGTCTGCGAGGCAGCCGACCAGGTCGGCGGCAAGCTCGGGCTGGTCGTGCAGGACGTGCCCGGCGCGGGCGAGTTCCGCTTCGACACCGGCCCGTCGCTGGTGACCATGCCGCAGGTGCTCCGCGACCTGTTCGCCGACACCGGCGGCTGGCCGGACGACCTCGACCTCGAGCCGCTCGACCCGGTCGCGCGGTACCGCTTCGCCGACGGCACCGGCTTCGACGCCGGCGAGGACCTGCACGCGGCGCTGGAGGCCTGGTCTCCCGGCAGCGGCGACGACTGGCGCGGCTTCACCGCGCGGGCCCAGCGGGTCTGGCACGCCAGCCGCACGCCGTTCCTGGAGAGCGCGCTCGACGGCCCGCGCACCATCGCTCGGCTCGCGGTCCGGCAGCCCCGTGACATCGCCGCCATCGCCCCCGGCCGCTCGCTCCGGTCGCTCGGCCGCCGCCACCTGCGCGACCCGCGGCTGCGGATGTTCCTGGACCGCTACGCCACCTACACCGGCTCGGACCCGCGGCACGCCCCCGCCGCACTGGCCGCCGTGCCGTACGTCGAGCAGGCGTACGGCGGCTGGTACGTCACCGGCGGCCTGCACCGGCTGGGCACCGCCGTCGAGCAGCGCGCGGTGGAGCACGGCGCACGGATCCGCCTGCGCAGCAGGGTCTCCCGCATCCTGACCGAGGGTGGGCGGGCCAGCGGGGTGCGGCTGGCCTCCGGCGAGGAGCTGCCTGCGGACGTGGTGGTCGCGAACGCGGATGCCGCACACGTCTACGGCTCGCTGGTCGACGCGCCGTCGGCGGCGCGGCGGCTCGCGCGGGCCACGCCGTCCCTGAGCGGCTTCGTGCTGCTGCTCGCGGTGCGCGGCCGCACACCCGGCCTGGCCCACCACAACGTGCTGTTCCCCGCGGACTACGACGCGGAGTTCGACGACGTGTTCGGCGACCCGGCGCGACCGGTGCAGGACCCCACGCTCTACGTCAGCGCACCGGACGACCCCCGGGTGCGGCCAGACGGCCACGAGGCGTGGTTCGTCCTGGTGAACGCCCCGCGGCACGGCACCGGGCGTGGGGCGGTCGACTGGCGGGCTCCCGGCCTGGCCGCCTCGTACGCCGACCGGCTCCTCGACCTGCTGGAGCGGCGCGGCCTGCCCGTCCGCGGCCGCGTGCTCTGGTCGCAGGTCCTGTCGCCGGCCGACCTCGAGGAGCGCACCGGCGCAGTGGGCGGCGCCATCTACGGCACGTCGAGCAACGGCGCGGCCGCGGCGTTCCTGCGCCCGGCGAACCGCTCCCCCGTTCCCGGCCTGTTCCTGGTGGGAGGCTCCTCCCATCCCGGCGGCGGCCTGCCGCTGGTCACCCTCTCGGCGCAGATCGTCGCCGGTCTGGTGGGACCTGCATGAGCCGCCCGGACCGCCTGCTGCTGCTGGCCTTCTTCGTCGTGGTCCTCGGCCTGCTCGGCCGCAGCGAGCTGACCGCGACCGTCGTGGGCGCGGTCGGCGGCGGCGTCCCGGCCGCGCTCGTCGCCGGCCGGCTGAGGAGGCTGAGCGGCCGGATGGACGCCCGCCTCGGTGAGGTGGAGGTGCGCCGCACGGGGCTGCGGCCGAAGCGGGTCGCAGTGCGGGCCGGGCTGCACCTGGCGCTGCTCGGCGGGCTGCTGCTGAGCACCGTCCTCATCCCGTTCGTGGGTGACGAGCTCTACGCGGCGTCGGCGGCCGCGGTGACCGGCGTCGCGGCGGTGCTGACGGCGGCCCGCCTTCGCCGGTGACCGGGTGCCGCCCGGCTCGCCGCGCTGGTGCACGTCCTCAGGTGGCCGCGACGATGTTGACCATCCAGTCGACCCCGAAGGGGTCCGTGCAGGCGCCGAACTCGTCCCCCCAGACCTGCTTCTCGAGCGGCACGTTCACGGTGCCGCCCTCGGAGAGCTGCTGCCAGAAGCCGCGCAGCGCGTCGCCGTCGTCGCCGCTGAGGCTGACGGAGATGCTCGAGCCCGGCTGGTGCGGCATGCCCGGCGGCACGTCCGAGGCCATCAGCGTGAAGCCCTGCGGCGTCTCGAGCATCGCGTGCATGACGAGCGCCGGGTCGACGTCGGGGGCGCCGGCGTCCCCGAAGGTGCTGACGCTCAGGGTGCCGCCGAAGACGCTCTCGTAGAAAGCCATCGCCTCGCGGGCGGTGCCGTCGAACATGACGTAGGGGTTCAGGCGGGATGCCATCGCGGGACCTCCGGGTCGGGTGCCGCGCACCCTAGGGTGCGGTCATGCCGCTGCGCGAGCGTCCGTGGTTCCCGTGGCTGTCGGCGACCGCGTGGGGGCTGGTCGTCCTCGCGCTGGTGCTGGTGAACAGCGGCAGCATCCTGCTGGCCGTCGTGCTCGGTGTCGTCGTCGCGGTCATCAGCCGGAGGATCGACGGCTCACGCCAGCAGTGACCGCACGTGCACCAGGTCCCCCTCGTACAGCCGGACGTGCCCCGCGTCGATGGTCGCCTGCAGCGCCGCGTCCCCCGCGGCAGCCCGGGCGTACGACCAGGCGATGAGGTCCTCCAGGTGCAGCGCCGCCCACCGCACGACGTCCTGCGCCTCCACGCCGCCGTAGGCGTCGGCGAGCACCTGCACGCGCCGCCACTGCTCCTGCGCCGGCAGGTCGAGCCCGTCCGGGTGCCCCCCCGGCGTGAGGCTGACGAAGCGGTAGGCCGCAGCGCCCAGGTCGCGCAGCCGCGGCGCCGGGACCGCGTGGTCCCAGTCGATGAGCGCGACGAGCCGACGGTCGACGAAGACGCAGTTGTACGGCGCGACGTCCCCGTGCGTGACCACCTCCACGGGCTCGACCGCCTCCCGCCGCCAGCCCTCCCGCGGCAGGTCCACGCGGGCGCTCGCGTCGTGCACCACCCGCACCGCACGGCCGACGTCCTGCAGCACCCGGTCGTCCCAGAGCCAGTCCGGCATCGGGTAGACGGGCACCTCCCCCTCGACGTACGCGACGACCTCGCGCCCCTGCTCGTCGAGCCCGAGGTGCTCCGGGACGTACGGGACGCCCGCGGCGCGCAGGCCGGTCATCAGCGCGGCCACCTGCGGCGTCCACGGGCCGGCGACGCGGCGCACGGTGCCGCCGAGGCGCACGACCGGCGCGCTGTTGCCGCCCGGCAGCGGCTCCGACTCCTGCACCCGCCGGGGGCTAGGCGCCGGGAACGGGCTCGGCCGGCAGGGCGAGCAGCTGGCGCCGGACGGTCACGAGCAGCTGCCCCACCGAGAACAGGGTCATCGCGGTGATGACGGCCATGCCGGTCGTCGCGACCAGCTCGCGGTGGTCGAGGAAGACGCCGCCGAAGTGGATCGAGGCGGACAGGAAGATGACGCGCTGCGGGCGCTCGGCGATCGTGATGCGGCCGACCTCGTCGCCGCCCGCGTTGCCGGAGCGGGCCCGGACGTACTCCATGAAGAAGAACAGGAAGCCGCACGCGATCGCCAGCTCCAGCGGCGCGCCCACCGAGACGACGGCGGCCAGGTAGATGACGTCGTTGACCCGGTCGACCGCGGAGTCGAGGACGTAGCCCCACCTGCTGGTCCGCTCCTCGAGCACCGCGACGCAGCCGTCGAGCGTGTCGAACAGCCCGCTCGCGACGAGCACCCAGCCGGCGAGCATCGCCCAGCGGCCGCCGATGTCAGCAGGGACGAAGACCGCGCCGGCCAGCCAGATCGAGCTGACGGTCAGCACGTCCGGCTGCACGCCGCGGCGGGCCAGCGGCCGGGCGATCGTGTAGACCATCGTCAGCCAGCCCCGCAGCCACGGGTTGCCGGTCCGCGGGTCGTAGCCGCCGTGCAGCACCGACCAGCGGTCGAAGTAGCCGTCCTTGCTGGGGACCTCGTGCGCCGGGCGCACCGCGGTGGCCAGCGCGAGCACGACGAGCAGCAGGCCCGCGACGACCAGGACGAGGACGCCGGTCACGCCGCGCGCCGGGACGCGCGGGCCAGCCGCTCGACCCGGGCCACCAGCAGCCGCGGCGTCAGCGCGCTGGACAGCCAGAGCGGCCCGACCGCGGGCCGGGCGAAGAGCCCGTCGACCACGACGGAGACCCGACGTCGCTGCCGCCGTGCAGGGCCGGCAGTCACCTCGAAGGCCATCGTCTGCGCGACGCCGGGCGCGGTGTGCACGCGCAGCACGAGCCGGCTGCCCGGCACCGCCTCGACCACGTCGATCGGCACCGCGACCCCGCCGACGCGGGCTCACGCCGACCAGCGCGCTGGCCGGTCGCGGCGGCTCCGCTGGGTGCCGCGCACCCGGCGCAGGAACAGCTCGAACTCCGGCCAGCGCCGCGGCGCCCCGAGCACCTCCCAGACCTGCGCGGGCGACGCCGGCGTGCGCGCGCGGTGAGGCGAGCCTCACGCGGTCCTCAGCCCGAGGCGCTGACCAGATCTCGCGGGTGGCCGTGGAGCGGTTCAGGGTGATGAAGTGCAGGCCGGGCGCGCCCTCGGCGAGCAGCTGGTCGCACATGCGCGTCGCGGCGACGACGCCGATCTCGCGGACGGCCTCAGGGTCGTCCTCGACCGCGCGCAGCTCGGCGGCGAAGTCCGGCGGGGAACTCCGAGCCCATGAGCTGCGGTCATCCGGACGATCTGCTTGAGGTTCGTCACCGGCATGACGCCGGGGATGATCGGCACCTCGCAGCCGGTGGCCGCGACGCGGTCGCGCAGCCGCAGGTAGTCCTCGATCCGGAAGAACATCTGGGTGATCGCGAAGTCGGCGCCGGCTCGGCACTTGTCGACGAAGCGGTCGACGTAGCTGTCGAAGTCCGGCGAGCGCGGGTGCTTCTCCGGGAAGGCCGCCACCCCGACGCAGAAGTCGCCGGAGGCCTTGACCAGCCGCACGAGCTCGTCGGCGTACTCCACGCCCTCGTCGTGCTTGACCCAGTCGGCCTGCGGGTCGCTGCCGGGCGGGTCTCCCCGCAGCGCGAGCACGTTGCGCACGCCTGCATCCGCGAACGAGCCGATGATCTGGCGCAGCTCGGCGACGGAGTGGTCGACGGCGGTGAGGTGCGCCAGCGGGTCGAGGGTGGTGTCGGTGGCGATGCGCTCGGTGACGCGGATCGTGCCCTCGCGGTTGGAGCCGCCCGCGCCGTACGTCACGGACACGAAGTGCGGCTGCAGCGGCTCGAGCTGCGGATGCGCCTGCCAGAGCTGGCGCTCGCCCTCCTCCGTCTTCGGCGGGAAGAACTCGAACGAGAACGTGCCGCTCGCCGGTCGCGAGCATGTCCTTGATCGTCCGGCTCGCCCACCTGGTCAGGCTAGCGGCGCGGACCCCCGGAAGCCCTGCAGGTGCGTACGCTGCGAGCCCATGAGCACTGACCCGCTCGACCAGCGCCGACCTGCGCCAGCGCGTCCAGAAGTCGCTGAACGCCTTCGTCGCGGGCCAGACGCCGTTCCTGGACGGCGATCAGCGAGGAGCTGAGCCCGCTCACCGACGCGCTCTCCGAGCTCATCGCCGGCGGCAAGCGGCTGCGCCCGGCGTTCTGCTACTGGGGCTACCGCGGCGCCGGGCGGCGAGGACGGCGAGCCGGTCGTCGACGCGGCCGCCGCGCTCGAGCTGTTCCAGGCCTGCGCCCTCATCCACGACGACGTCATGGACGGCAGCGACACCCGCCGCGGGCATGCCCGCCGTGCACCGCCGCTTCGCCAGCCTGCACCGCAGCGAGGCCTGGGTCGGCGACCCGGAGGCGTTCGGCACCGGTGCGGCGGTCCTGCTCGGCGACCTGTGCCTGGTCTGGTCCGACGAGATGCTCAGCCGCAGCGGCCTGCCCGGGGACCGGCTGCTGGCCGGCTGCCGCGTCTACGACGAGATGCGCACCGAGCTGATGGGCGGTCAGTACCTCGACCTGCTCGAGCAGGCCCGCGGCGGCGGCTCGGTCGAGCGGGCGCTGCGGGTGGCCCGCTACAAGAGCGCGAAGTACACGATCGAGAAGCCGCTGCACCTCGGCGCCGCCCTGGCCGGTGCCGACCAGGAGGTGCTGGACGGCTACTCCGGCTACGGGCTGCCGCTCGGCGAGGCGTTCCAGCTGCGCGACGACGTGCTCGGCGTGTTCGGCGACCCGTCGGTGACCGGCAAGCCCGCGGGCGACGACCTGCGCGAGGGCAAGCGCACGGCGCTCGTCGCGATGGCGCTGGAGACCGCGAGCAAGGCGCAGACCGCCGTCGTGCGCCGGCACCTGGGCGACCCGCACCTGTCGCCCGAGGGCGTCGCGCAGCTGCGCGGCGTGCTCGCGGAGACCGGGGCGCTGGCCCGGGTCGAGGCGCTGATCGACGAGCTGATGGACGACGCGCTGGCCGCCCTGCAGGCCGCGCCGGTGGCCGAGGACGCCCGTGCGGTCCTGGAGGGGCTGGCGATCGCGGCCACCTGCCGCACCGTCTAGCCCGGCGACTGCTTCTTCCCAGGCGTACACCGCTGTCGGGTCACGGCCTGCTGCGCGCCGATCACACCGTGCAGGGCAGCCGCGGCTGGATACGCTGTGCCGGATGACCAGCCCCACCCTCGCGGCGAACGACCCCTGCTGGTGCGGCAGCGGCCGTCGCTACAAGCGCTGCCACCGGGTCGCCGACCTCGACCCCGAGCGCGCCGCCGCCGAGCAGGCGCGCCGCGAGGAGCAGGAGCGCCTGGCCGCCGCCTACGTCCGACCCGGCCGGCTGTCCCCCCGGCGCGAGGTGCCGGCCCACATCCCCCGGCCCGACTACGCGCTCGACAAGCACGGTCGGCCCAAGCACCGCGACAGCGGCCGGCCCAAGGACGCCGAGACGCTCGCGCTCATGCGCGTCGCAGGCCGGGCCGCCGCCGAGGTGCTCCAGGAGGTCGGCGCTGCCGTCCGCCCCGGCATCACCACCGACGAGCTCGACGCGGTCGCGCACGAGGCGTGCCTCGCCCGCGGCGGCTACCCCTCGCCGCTGGGCTACAACGGCTTCCCCAAGTCGCTGTGCACCAGCGTCAACGAGGTCATCTGCCACGGCATCCCGGACTCGACCGTCCTCAAGGGCGGCGACATCGTCAACTGCGACGTGACGATCTACACGGGCGGGGTGCACGGCGACACCAACGCGACCTTCCTCGTCGGCGAGGTCGACGAGGCCTCCCGCCGGCTCGTGGACGTCACCCGCCGCTCGCTCGAGGTGGGCATCGAGGCCGTACGACCCGGTGCGCGGGTGCGCGACATCGGCCGGGCGATCCAGACCTACGCCGAGGGCGAGGGGTACGGCGTCATCCGGGCGTTCGTCGGCCACGGGATCGGCCGGACCTTCCACAGCGACCCGCAGGTCTTCCACTACGACAACCCGGCGGCGCGCGGGGTGCTCGAGCCCGGGATGACGTTCACCATCGAGCCGATGATCAGCATCGGGGACTGGCACCACGTCCTCTGGGACGACGGCTGGACCGCTGTGACGGCCGACCGGTCCCGGACGGCGCAGTTCGAGCACACGCTGGTGGTCACGGACGACGGCGCGGAGATCCTGACTCAGCTGTAGGTCCGGTCGCGCTTCACGACAGAAGCCGCTTGGGCCTGTCGCTGCGCTCCCTTACGGCCCTACGCGACGTCCGTCGTTCCGCGCTCCCTCCTGCGGCGCCACGCCCACGTCGCCAGGAGCGCGACGGCCGCGATTGCGGGCAGCGCGGAGGGGCCGGTCGCCGGGAGGGCGGCGTTGGTCGGGCGTGGGGCCGTCGGGGGCTGGGCGGTCGACGGAGCCACTGCTGCCTTGGTGAAGGCGATGACGTGGAGCCAGGAGCCGCGGTCCATGTAGGGCATGGTCAGGGACGGGCCGATGACGCCGGTGAGGGACTTGATGGGGCGGCGCTCGTGGGGGGCGCGCCAGGTGGCCGGGTCGGCGCCGTACTGCTGGGTGAGCGCGGCGATGCTCGTGTCGAGGGCGGCGAGCATCGCGGCGGCCGGGGTGCGGCCGGCGAGGTAGTCGCGGGACGGCGTCAGGGCGCTGCGCGAGGGGTTCAGCACGCGCAGGACGAGGTTGTCGGCCGGTGAGGCGTCGTAGACGTGGCTGGCGACGAAGTCGCTCTGCAGCACGAGCTCCTTCGGCAGGGACGCCAGGACCTCGTCGCGCAGGTCGTCCATGTAGCGCATCCACAGCGTCTTGGCGGGGCCGTCGGTGACGGTCTCGTCGGTGTACTCCCCCGCGGAGGTGCCGGCGCGCGGGCCGTACGTCGTGCCGTCCCAGGCCGTGAGGAGCGCGATCGCCGCGCGCTGCTGCCCCGTCCGCGGCGTCAAAGCGGTGAGCATTCCCTTGAACTCCGGCACCCGCTGGTCGGAGTTGCCGAGGCGGTACTCCGTGGTGCGCAGCGCCTCCGGCGACATCCGCGGCTGGGCGGCGAGCAGGCGCTGGATGACGCCGATCCGGCCGGCCTTGCCGGCGGAGCGGCTCGAGGCGGGTTCGAGGAACTCGTCGATCCAGCCGGTCGCCGGCTTGTTGTTCCAGTTCGCGAGGTAGCCGACGGCGGGGTCGACGGCGTGCGGCATCCGGTCGAAGGGCACGTAGCCGCGCTGGTCGTGCTCGCCCGTGCCGGGCGCCGGGAAGCGGCTGTCCCACGAGGTGCTGCGCCGCGGGAACAGGCCCGGGTGCCAGTAGGCGATGTGGCCGTCCGCGTCGGCGTAGACGGTGTTCTCGTTCCAGGTCACCATCCGCATGCCCTGCTCGAACTCCGCCAGGGTGTCGGCGCGGTTCCACTGCAGGATGCCGTTCACCGTGTCGAGCTCGCGGCGGTACATCGCGTACTGCACGGAGCGCGCCCTGGTGCCGTCCTCCGAGTAGGCGACGACCGGGCCGTGGACGGTGCGGCAGACCTCGACCTCCTCGGTGAAGACGGCCGGGCCGGCAGGGACGCCCTGGGGCGCCTGGCGGTACGGGATGACCTCCTGGCGGCAGTCGGCCCGCTTCCAGGTCCCCTGGTGGAGGTACTCGAGGACGCCGTCGGTGCGGCGGACCGTCTCGATGAAGCTGTCGATCGTCTTGCTGTTGCCGGTGGTCAGGCCCCAGGCGACCCGGCTGCCGTAGCCGATGCCGACCGTGGGCAGGCCCGGGACGGTCGAGCCGCGCGCGTCGTAGCCGCCGCCGTGGACCTCCACCTCCCACAGCTGGGTCGGGTAGGAGTAGCCGAGCTGCGGGCCGCTGACGAGCATCGCGCCGCCGGTGGTGGTGCGCTCCGGCGCGACGGCGAAGGAGTACGACCCGCCGTGCAGGCCCTTGCCCCAGGCGACGAGCGTGGCGGCGACGCTGTCCATGCTGGCCTGCACGAGCGGCGGCAGGCCCACCCCGGTCGGGACGGTCGGCTCCGGGTAGGCGCCGGTGCCCGGGCCGGAGGCGAGCTCCTTCGGCAGGCCCAGGGCGTACTCCGCGCTCCTGCGCAGCACCGCGTCGCGCTGCGCCGCGGGCACGACGGCGTTGTCGAAGCGGCCCTCCTCCGTCGGCACCGTCACGGTGGCCTTCTCGTCGGACTGCCAGCGCAGGTCGGTGAACGCGCCGAGGCCGGTCAGCCCGCCCAGCGTGCGCAGCGCCTCGACCTCGCGGAACTCGTCGCCGCCGGCCGCGGCGACCGTGCGGGTCAGCAGCACGCCGCCGGCGAGCGAGTCGGTGACCGTCCAGCGGGCCGGCAGCGTCGAGAGCAGGGCGTACTCCGCCGGCAGGTCCGTCGGGGTCGTCCGAACGTGCTGGATCCACGCGTCGATGCCGGCGGCGTAGCCCTCGACCGCGTCCTTGGACGCCTGCGGCAGCGCGGCGAACATCGCGTCGTAGTCGGCCTGCGAGTAGGTCAGCGTGCGCTGCTGGACGTCGACCGGGACCCCGCTCGGGCCGACCAGCTCGGCGTAGGTGCCGCGCCCGAGGCGGCGCACCGCGTCGGCCAGGAACAGCCGCTGCTGGCCCGCCGCGTACCCCGTGCCGTACCAGACGTCGTAGCCCGAGTCGCCGTAGACCTGCTTGACGCCCTTGTCGTCCTCGTAGATCCGGACGCCCTCCTTGGGCTCCTCCGGGGTGCCTACGGGCGCCGTGAAGCGGCCGTCCTTGAGGTCGCCGTCCCAGAACATCTCGCGCTGGTCGTCGACGTGCTCGCCGTACTGGCCGGGGTCCATCGTGGCGCGACCACGGGCCTCGCCGGCCACGGAGATGAAGCCGCTGTTGCCGGGCGGCAGCGCCGTGCCGACCTGCGCCGGCTGTGCGGGCGGGGTGTCCTGGGCCAGCGCGGGCGAGGCGGTGCCGGCGAGCAGCCCGGTGGCGAGCAGGAGGGCAGCGGGAAGACGAAGGTGCAGCACCCGTGCATCTTCGCCCTACGGCGCCCGCTGTCCTGCCCTTTCCAGGAAGCCGGGCCGCGCCGGCCGCCCTACGCTCGGGCCATGAGGACCGTCCCGGGCAGGACCGACCGCGTCGTGATCGTCGGAGCCGGGCTGGCGGGGCTGTCCGCGGCGCTGCGCCTGGCCGGTGCCGGCCGCGAGGTGACGGTGCTGGAGAAGGCCGAGGTGCCCGGCGGCCGCAACGGCCTGCTCGAGCGGGACGGCTACCGCTTCGACACCGGGCCGACCGTGCTGACGATGCCGGACCTGATCGCCGACGCGCTGGACTGCGTCGGCGAGCGGATGGAGGACTGGCTCGAGCTCGAGCCGGTCGACCCGCTCTACCGGGCGTACTACCCGGACGGCAGCACCCTCGACGTCAAGGCCGACGCCGGCGCGATGGCCGACGAGGTGGAGCGCGTCTGCGGACCGGCCGAGGCCAAGGGCTACCTGGAGTACGTCGACTTCGTCTCCAAGCTCTACCGGTACGAGATGAAGGACTTCATCGACCGCAACATCGACTCGCCGCTGGACCTGCTGACGCCGAACCTCGCCCGGCTCGCGGCGATCGGCGGGTTCGGCCGGCTGGCGCCGAAGGTGGAGCAGTACCTCAAGGACCCGCGCACGCAGCGGGTGCTGTCGTTCCAGTCGATGTACGCCGGGCTGTCGCCGTACGACGCGCTCGCGATCTACGCGGTCATCGCCTACATGGACTCGGTCGCCGGGGTGTTCTTCCCCAAGGGCGGCATGCACGCGGTGCCGCGCGCGCTCGCGGGGGCGGCGGAGAAGCACGGCGTCGACCTGCGCTACGGCACGACCGTCAGCCGGGTGCTCGTGGAGCACGGCCGCGCGGTCGGCGTCGAGACCGCCGACGGCGAGCGCATCCCGGCCGACGTCGTGGTGCTGAACCCCGACCTGCCGGTGGCCTACCGCGAGCTGCTGCCGCCCTCGGCGACGCCCGCGCGGGTGAAGTCGCTGACGTACAGCCCGTCCTGCTTCCTGCTGCTCGCCGGGTCGACCGCGTCGTACACGAAGATCGCCCACCACAACATCCACTTCGGCCGGTCGTGGCGCGGGGTGTTCGACGAGCTGATCGACCAGAAGTCGCTGATGAGCGACCCGTCGATCCTCGTCACCAACCCCACGCACAGCGACCCGTCGCTGGCGCCGGACGGCAAGCAGATCTACTACGTGCTGCTCCCGACGCCGAACACCAGCGCCGGCATCGACTGGGACGTCGTCGGCCCGCGCTACCGCGACGAGGCGGTCGCCCGGCTGGAGGGGCTCGGCTACGTGGGGTTCGGCGACGGCATCGAGGTCGAGGACGTCACGACGCCGGCCGACTGGCAGCGGCGCGGCATGGAGCAGGGCGCGCCGTTCGCGGCCGCGCACTCGTTCTTCCAGACCGGGCCGTTCCGGCCCACCAACCTCGCGCCGAAGGTCGACGGCGTGGTGTTCGCCGGCTCCGGCACCCAGCCGGGCGTCGGCGTGCCGATGGTGCTCATCAGCGGCCGGCTGGCCGCGGAGCGGATCCTCGGCAAGGACAAGACCTACCGCAGCCGCGCCCTGTGAGCGGAGCTGTCGGCGGTCGCCCCGCGACGTAGGAGCGGGCGCGTCAGTCGGCTGCGGAGCGAGCCACGTGGAGGTGGCGCCTCGCCGAGCCCTCCCCGCTCCTGACACGCTGATCGCATGACCTCCCGCCGGCTGCTCGTCGCCGGCACGCTCGGCAGCGCGCTCGTCACGGTCGGCGGCTGGGGCAGCGGCGCGCTGCCGCCCGGGCAGGACGGCTACCGGTACGGCGGCGTCCTGGTGCTGCTCGGCGTCCTGCTGCTGTCCGCGGCCTGGTGGCGGCTGCGCTCCGGCGCGGGGCCGGCGGCAGCCTGCTGGGGCGCCCCGCTGCTGCTCGCCCCGCCCCTGTTCAGCCGGGACGCCTACGCCTACGTCGGGCAGGCCGCGCTGGTGGTCCGCGGGCTCGACCCCTACGACGGCGGCCCGGGGCAGCTCGACGGCCCGCTGGTGGACGGCGTGGACGACGTCTGGCGGCGACACGCCGTCGCCGTACGGGCCGCTGTGGCTCGGACTGGCCTCGCTGGTGGTGCGCGCCACCGGCGGGCACCTGCTCCCCGCGCTGGCCGGGATGCGGCTGCTGGCCGTCCTCGGGCTGCTGCTGGGCGCCTGGGCGCTGCACCGGCTCGGCGGCGAGCGGGCGCTGTGGCTCGGCGTCGCGAACCCCCTCGTGCTGCTGCACGTCGTCGGCGGGGCGCACAACGAGGCGCTGATGCTCGGCCTGATGCTCGCCGGCCTGGCCGTGACGTCGTTGCCGCTGGCCGCGGTGCTGGTCACGCTCGGGGCACTGGTGAAGCTGCCGGCCGTCGCGGCGCTGCCCTTCCTGGTCGTCGCCGCCCCCCGGCGGGTGCTCCTGGCCGTCGTGCCCGCGGTGGCGACCGCGGTGGCCGTCTCGTACGGGACCGGTCTCGGCTGGGGCTGGCTCGGCACGCTGGACGCCGGCCGGGCCCGGCTGTCGCTGCTGTCCGTCACCACCGGGCTGGACCGGCTGCTGCCCGGCCCGTGGCCCGCGCTCGGCCTGCTGGCGGGAGCGGCGACGGCGGCCGCCCTGCTGTGGCGCAGCCCGCGCCTGGGGCCGCTGCGCGCGCTCGGGCTCGCCCTGCTGGTGGTCGCGCTGCTGCTGCCGGTCGTGCAGCCCTGGTACGTGCTGTGGGGGCTGCTCCCCCTCGCCGCCGTGGCCGGCCCGCGCCTCGCGGCGGGCCTCGGCGCCGGCTGCGTCGTCCTCGCGCTGCTCGTGGGCCCCAGCGGGCGGCACGTCGTGCGGCCGCCGCTCTACGGCCTGCCGATGGTGCTCGTGGTCGCGGGGGGCATGCTCGTGGGCCGCACGAGCAGGCTTCTGCCCGCCCGCGTCGAACAGGAAGAACAGGCACGATCCGCCCAGAGCACCTCCACCCAGCGCCCGGAGACCCCGTGACCCGCACCCTGCCCGCACGCCACCGCGCCCTCTGGGCCACGACGGCGGCGCTCGTTGCCGCAGGCGCGGCCGTCGCCACGACCGCCGGCGCACAGGTCGCCATCCCCACGCTGACCAGCCCGAACGTCACGCAGATCGCGGGCATCCCCGAGACGGCCGCGATCAGCATGGAGTTCGCCAAGACCGGCCCGTTCGCGTACGTCTCGAGCATCGACACGATCTCGGTGCTGGACCTGACCGACCCCAGGGACCCGGTCCTGCGCGGCTCGCTGACGCAGGCGCTGTTCGAGAACGAGTCGATGACCTACGGCGAGCGCCGCGAGGGCGGCGAGCTGACCCGCTTCGTCATCGCCGGCGTCGACCTGCTGCGCGCCTCCACCGACGACATCGAGCACGTCAACGTCGACGACGGCCCGCAGATCGCGATCATCGACGTCACCGACCCGGACAACCCCCGTACCCGGTCGATCACCGACATCGGCGAGATCACCAGCAGCACGCACACGGTGCAGTGCCTGGACCAGCTCGACTGCCGCTACGCCTACACCGCCGGCGGGCGCAAGGGCTTCTTCTCGATCCTCGACTTCACCGACCTGGACGACCCGAAGGAGGTCGGCACGGTCTTCTCGCCGGCCGCCGGCCCCAACCCGGTGTTCAGCACCGGCGCAGGCCACTACTGGGACTTCGACGGCGTCCTCGGCTGGCACACCGGCTCGGGCGGCGCCGCGGCGTTCGACATCAGCAACCCGCTCAAGCCGGTGCTCGTCAACGCCACGAACATGCAGGGCATCGAGCCCGGCCTGAACGACTTCATCCAGCACAACTCGATGCGCCCGAACGCCAAGGCGTTCAAGCCCGGCGCGCCGCCGTCGGTCGAGAACGGCAACGTCCTGCTCGTCACCGAGGAGGACTACGCCAACGACGGCGACGAGATCGCGTGCGACCGGGCCGGCAGCTTCCAGACCTGGTACGTCCCGGACCTCGACGGCGCGGCCTACCGGGCCAAGGACCCCGACGGCAAGCAGGTCGGCGTCGGCACCATCTCGCCGCTCGATCAGACGAACGCGCCCGCCGAGTTCGAGGCCGGCGCCACGCCGCCCGCCACGGCGTTCTGCTCGGCGCACTGGTTCGACTACCACCAGGACGGCTTCGTCGCGCAGGGCTGGTACGGCGCGGGCATGCGCATCCTCGACGTCCGCGACGCCAAGGAGATCAAGCAGGTCGGCTACGCCACGGGCCTGGCCACCGAGGTCTGGGACGCCTACTGGGTGCCGCAGCGCGACGCCGCCGGCGTCGCGATCCCCGGCCAGAAGACCAACATCGTCTACACGGCCGACGCCGTGCGCGGCGTCGAGGTCTTCGAGGTGACGCTGCCCGCCGCGGCCACCCCGCCCGGCGACACCGTCCCGCCCGGCGAGCAGCCGCCGGCCGAGCAGCCGCCGACGACCTCCGGGCCGCAGCAGGAGGGCGGCGTCCTGGCCGCGACCGGCCTCGGCGTGGCGGTCCCGGTCCTCGCGCTGCTGCTGATGGCCGGCGCCGCCGTGGTCGTCCGCCGCCGCCGGACCGCGTAGCCGCTGCTGCCGCCGCGGTCGTCCGCTGCCGCCGTGCGGCGTCCGCTGCCAGGCCCGGCGGCGGCACGTGACGCGGCCGGCCCGGGCGGCCACTGCAACCCCAACGCGACACGCCGTGCGCTCACCTCCGGAGCGGCGTCGGCGGCGTGTCGCGGGTGCGTTGCAGCAAGGGGGCACGGTGAGCCGGTCGGCCGGGCGCCGCCTCAGCGACCGAGGGAGACCCGCACCTGACCCACCACCACGTGGGGGCGCGTCAGGACGTCCTCCCACGAGAACCGCAGCACCTTCCAGCCGGCGAGGACGAGGCCGTTGCCGCGGCGCCGGTCGCTCCGGTAGCTGCTGCGGTCGGCGTGGAAGGCGAACCCGTCGACCTCCACCACCAGGTGTGCCTCCGGCCAGGCGAAGTCCACCCGCGCGAGCACCGCCCTGCCGGCCCGCACCACGTGCTGCGTCTCGAACGGCCGCAGCCCCGCATCCTCGAACAGCACCCGGGCCAGCGACTCGAGGACCGAGCCGCAGCGCGGGTCCACCAGCGCCAGCACCTCGCGACAGCGCGGACGTCCGTTCGCCGGCGCCAGCGCCCCGACGGCGTCCACGAGCTCCGGGTACGTCAGAGCGCCCACGCGCAGGGCGGAGTCCGCCACCGCCACCGCCTCCTCCCGCGGCAGCGTGCGCGCCAGGTCGACGACGGTGCGAGCCGGGCTCGTGACCAGCAGTCCACCCTTCTCCCGGACGTCGTCCGGCGCCAGGTCCTGCTGGTGCATCCGCACCCCGTCCGCGGCACGCCGGCAGCCCCGCGGCACGGTCACGTGTGCGCGCGTCGGGGGCCGTACGAGCTCCATGCCCCACCGGAGCGCGGCATCCTCGTGGCTCACGACACCGCCCAGCGACCGCGCGGGGTGCTCGGTCGTGCTCACGGCAGGGCTCACGGCAGGGCTCAGGGCAGGGCTCATGGCGGGACTCATGGCGAGCACCCTGCGATCAGGGACCCGGTCCCTGGATCCCCCGGCAGCACGCTGTGGACGGCTGCGCCACTGCGACGCGTGTGCGACACGCCGCAGGCACCGCCGTCTGCGGGTCAGCACGGCGTGTCGCGCCAGGGTTGCAGCAGCCGGCAGCGAGGGCGCGGGGCTCGGCGGGGCGGGCGGGGGCGCTCGGCGGGCGCGGGCGCCGGGGCGTCGGGACGGCGGGGGGTGGCCGCGCGCTGGCAGACTGCGGTGGTGAGCGACCGGGAGCTGGACGCGGCAGGGATCCGCGACCCCGCCCTGCGCGCGTCGTACGAGGCGTGCCGGCGGCTGAACGCCAGCCACGGCAAGACCTACTACCTCGCGACGCTGCTCCTGCCGGCCTGGAAGCGGCCGTACGTCCACGCGCTGTACGGCTTCGCGCGCTACGCCGACGAGATCGTCGACGACCTGGCCAGCACGCTCACCGACGCCGAGAAGGCGGACTGGCTGGTCGGCTGGGGCGAGCAGTTCGTCCGGGACGTCGAGGCCGGCGGCAGCGACCACGAGATCAGCCGCGCGGTCGTGGACACCGTCCGCCGCTGGGACGTGCCGATGGCCTACGTCGAGGCGTTCCTGCACTCGATGCGGATGGACCTCACGGTCACCGAGTACGCCACCTACGACGACCTCATGGAGTACGTCTACGGCAGCGCGGCGGTGATCGGCCTGGAGATGGTGCCGGTCCTCGAGCCCCTGGTCCCCCGCGAGGTGGCCGACCCGTACGCCAGCGACCTCGGCATCGCCTTCCAGCTGAGCAACTTCATCCGGGACGTCGGCGAGGACCTGCAGCGCGGCCGGGTCTACCTGCCGATGGAGGACCTCGCGGCGTTCGGCGTGACCCGCGAGCACCTCGAGCACGGCGTCGTCGACGGCCCGGTACGGCGGCTGCTGGCCTTCGAGGTGGCCCGCACGCGCGAGCTCTACCGCAGCGCGGCGCTGGGGGTGCGGCTGCTGCACCCGACCAGCCGGCCGTGCATCGAGACGGCGCTGCGGCTGTACGGCGGGATCCTCGACGAGGTGGAGAAGGCCGACTACGACGTGCTCAGCCGGCGGGTCAGCGTCGGCGCGGGACGCAGGGCGGCGGTGGCCGTCCCGGGCCTCGTGCGAGCCTGGGCAGCGCGCCGCTAGCAGGAGACCGCTCCTCCCGCGGCGAAGATGGCAGCGACCCCTTGGAGGACCCATGTCCCGCCGCCCCACCGCCGCCGCGCTCTCCCTGTGCACCGGCGTCGCCCTGGCCCTCCCGGCGCTGGCCGGGTCCTCCGCCGCGATCGCGGCCCCGCCCGCCGCGGCCGGCGGGGCCTGCCCGGCCCCCGCCCCGCTGACCTTCGCCGACCCGACGTACGTCGACGAGGCGCGCGCCGGCGGCGAGCCGCTGGTGGCCACGCTCCCCGGCGGCCGGCTGCTCTACAGCGCGCACGCCGGCACGACGCACTTCTTCGCGCCCCAGGCGCCCGGCGAGGCCACCCCCGCGTTCGTCGAGAACTACACCGGCCAGACCTACATCTGGACCAGCGACGACAACGGCAAGACGTGGACCTACCGCGACCGCATCGTCGCGCCCGAGGGCGTCCCGGCCTCCGGCTTCTCCGACCCCGAGGTCGCGATCGACAGCGACGGCAAGGTGTACTTCAGCGAGATCAACCTCGCCAACGTCGCCATGAGCAGCAGCTCCGACAACGGCGAGACGTGGAACCTCGAGAACTTCTTCGGCGCCGTCCTGACCGACCGGCAGTGGATGGAGGCTGACCGCCCCGGGGAGTACTACTTCGTCGCGAACGCCTTCGGCGGCGGCACCGGCATCCCGCCGAACGTCGGGACCGGCCACTACATCTCCAAGACGACCGACGGCGGCAAGACCTTCACCACCGGCGTCCCGGACACCGAGGGCGGCTCCGGCCTCGGCGACATCCGCGTCGACAAGCGCACGGGCACCATGTACGAGGCGCACTACGGCAGCAACGTCCTGTCGATGGCGGCCTTCCGCAAGGCCCGCGACGGCGACCTCACCGCCACCGACACGAACACCATCGCCGAGGGCGTCAGCATGCTGGCGCACTGGCCGGCCTTCGACCTCGACCCGGCCGGCAACCTCTACGTGACGTGGGACGAGAGCGGCAACGGCGACCGCGACGCCGGCATCTGGTTCGCCAGCTCCAAGGACGGCGGCCGCACGTGGTCCGCCCCGACCCGGGTGAACACCGGCACGAACACCGCCATCTGGCCGTGGCTGGCCGTCGGCGACCAGGGCCGCGTCGGGCTCTCCTGGCTCGAGGCCGACGTCGAGCTGCCGGACCACGACGCCGAGACGCCCGGCGACCACGGCTGGCGCATGCGGGCCGCCGTGACCACCACCGGCCTGGGCTGCGCCACCTCCACCGTGCCGAGCTTCTCCGTCGCCACGGCCACCAAGGACCCGCTGCACACCGGCACCATCTGCCAGGGCGGCACGACCTGCCAGGCGATGGCGATCGACCGGCGCCTCGGCGACTACTTCTCGGTCGAGGTGGACGGCACCGGCCGCATGTACGTCGGCTACTCCGACACCCGCAAGCAGGGCTCGGTGTCGCTGCCCGGCTTCGTCCGGCAGTCCGGAGGTCCGTCGCTGCTCGCGCCGAAGTCCGCCCCCGGCACGACGCCCACCGCGACCACCGGCCAGCCGGCGCCTGCCGTCGAGCCGGCCCCGTCCGCCGCCGGCGGCGCGCTGCCGTCGACCGGGGCCACCGCGCTGCTGCCCTGGAGCGGCGCCTTCCTGCTGCTCGGCCTGGGGCTCGTCGTCCGGCGGCGGCGTACCGCCTAGGGGTTGATCCCCCGCCCTGCGGGGACTCCTAGGAGGTGACCGAGAGCAGTGCGGCCGACAGCCGCCAGGACCCCGACCCGTCCGAGACCCCCGGCCTGGGCGCCGGTGGTGGCACCGACCCCGGTGACACCCCGGCCACCGCCGGTTCGATGTCCGGCACGGCGCCGGACGCGCAGGAGGCCCCGAACATGGGGCCGGTGAGCGGCAACCGCACCCCGATGTTCATCGCGCTCGGCGTGCTGGCCTTCTTCGTGCTGGCCATCGCCGTCATCACCGGGGCGAGCTTCCTCCCGAGCTGAGCCGCCGGCCCCACCAGACCCACCACGCGAGGGTCTGCACGACCAGCGCGAAGCCGAAAAGCAGGTCCTCCAGCGGTGCGAACACGATGCGCCCGTCGCCGAGCAGCGCGGGCGTCTGGCCGGCGCGCGAGGTGCTTCCGGTGATGGCGTCGCCGTCGTAGAAGACGATCCCGCGGCCGGTCAGCACGCCGTTGGTGACCAGCTGGAAGAAGACCACGATGGCGTACGCCGTCCAGAACGCCTTGCGGGTCAGCAGCCGGGTGCGCAGCACGAGCAGGTCGAGCACCACGGTGGCCGCGACGCCGAGCAGCGCGGCCTGGGTGTAGGTCACGCCTCGTCGCCGACGGTCCAGCCGCGCACGGCGCGCACGGCCTCGAGCGTGAGGATCGCGCACACCGGGATCACCAGGAAGAACAGCAGCTCCTCGAGCGGCAGCCCGCCGAGCGCGACGCCGGTGACCTGCTCCGGGTCGTAGTCCCAGTGACCGGCCCGGATCGCCAGCACGTCCCACACGACGAACACGGCGACCACCGGCAGCAGCGTCAGCAGCAGCCGGCGCCAGCGCGCGTAGACCCGCGTCCTGAGCACGACCTCCAGCGGAGCGGTGCCGACCAGGCACAGCGCCAGGACCACGACGTACGCCAGGTGCCTCACCCGAGCCGGGCCCGGAGCCGCGCGGCGGCCGCGTGCGGGTCGGCGGCCTCCGTCAGGGCGCGCACGACGACCACGCGGGTGGCGCCCGCCTCGAGCACCTGGTCCAGGGTGGCCTCGTCGATCCCGCCGATCGCGAACCACGGCCGGTCCGTGGTGAGCCCGGCCGCGAAGCGGGTGAGCGGCAGCCCCGGCGCGGGGCGCCCCGGCTTGGTCGGCGTGGGCCAGGTCGGGCCGACGCAGAAGTAGTCGACGCCGGGCTCCAGCGCAGCGGCGGCGACCTGCTGCTCGTCGTGGCAGGACCGGCCGACCAGCACGTCGCCGCCGAGGATCCGCCGGGCCGCCGCCACGGGCAGGTCGTCCTGGCCCAGGTGCAGCACGTCCGGTCGGGCCACCGCGGCGACGTCCGCGCGGTCGTTCACCGACCAGAGGGCGCCGTGCCGGGCAGCCGCCTGGGCGACGACCTCGCACAGCGCGATCTCCTGCCTGGCCTCCAGCCCCTTCTCGCGCAGCTGCACGACGTCGACGCCGCCGGACAGGACGGCGTCGAGGAAGTCGGGCAGGTCCGGGCGGCTCGGGGTGCACAGGTAGAGGCGGGCGTCGGCGAGGCGGGCGCGCCGGGACGCGCCGGTGCTCGCGGCTGCGGCCCGCGCGCCCGCCGACCCGACCTCAGCCACCGGCCACCGCCCGCACCAGCTCGAGGCGGTCGCCGTCCTGCAGCTGCACGCCGGGCAGCTCCGAGCGCAGCAGCGCGGTGCCGTTGTGCTCCACGACGACCGACCCGACGCGCAGGCCGAGCGACGCGATCAGATCGGGCAGCGCGGTCCCGTCGGGCACGTCGGAGGCGCGCCCGTTCACGGTCAGCTGCACGGCGCCGAGCCTAGCCGCGGGGCATGATCGCCTGCATGACGGATGCCGAGCAGGACCCGCCCGCGCACGTCCGGCTCGGCAACCGCGCGCTCGTCGTCGTCGAGGACCTGGTCTACGTCTCGATCGCGGTGCTGCTCGCGGCCGGCGCGCTGGTGCTGGTCGTGCGCGCCGGCCTGGCGCTGGTGGACGGCGCGCAGCAGGACGGCGCCGAGGCGCTCATCGACACCCTGGACGCGATCCTGCTGATCTTCATCTTCGTGGAGCTGCTCTACGCCGTCCGGATCACGCTGAAGGAGCGGCAGATCGTGGCCGAGCCGTTCCTCGTCGCCGGGATCCTGGTGTGCATCAAGGAGATCATCGTCCTGGCGGTGAAGAGCCCGACGGAGTACGTCGAGAAGGGCCCGGAGTTCGCCCGCGCGATGGTCGAGGTGGGGCTGCTCGGCGCGATGGTGCTGGTGCTCGCGGCGGCGGCCGTCGTGCTGCGCCGCAAGGAGAAGGAGCCGGAGGAGAACTCCGGCACCCAGACGGCCCCCGGCTAGAAGCCCAGCGCCTGAGCGCGGCGCTTGATCTCGGTCGCGCGGTTCTCGTGCAGCGCCTGCAGCGGCGTCCCCGGCAGCGTGTCGTCCGGCGTGGTCAGCCAGCGCAGCGCCTCCTCGTCGGAGTAGCCCGCGTCGCGCAGCAGGGTCAGCACCGGCACGAGGTGCTTGACGAGCTGGTCGCCGTCGAGCTGCCCGGCCGGGACCCGTACGCCCTCGTCGGTCTTCACGGTCAGCAGGTGGCCGGACTTGACCAGGTCGCGCACGCCCGTCGGGCCGATGCCCATCCGCTCGGCGACCTCGGTCTGCGTCAGCATCTCCACCCGCTCAGGATACGGAGACGGGCTCCCCGCCGGCCGCGGCGCTGGCGCGGGCGGCGTCCAGCACGGCTGCGGTCTGCCGCGACTCCGCCAGCGGCAGCACCCAGCCGGGCCCGCCCCTGACGACCGAGCTGACCTCCTCGACCATCAGCCGGTAGGCGTTCACGGCCGGGACGGGCAGCCGCTCGGTGCCGCTGCCGTCCGACACCCACAGCTCGGTGGCGGCGTTCCACGAGGTGTACGGCTCGTCGCGCAGCTCGAGCTCGCCGCGCTCGCCGGTGATGACGAGCCACTGGCCGTCGCCGCCGGTCATGCCGGCGTGCACCTCTGCCTCGGTCCCGTCGGCCCAGCGCAGGACGGCGCGGGTGTCGTGGTCGACGCCGGTCGCGCCCAGCTGCGACTGCGCGACGACGTCCTCGGGCTGCCCCTGGCCGACCGCCCACAGGCAGGCCGACACGGCGTAGCAGCCGACGTCGTACAGCGCTCCTCCGCCGCGGCTGCGGTCGAGCCGGTAGTTGCCCTCGAGGCTGCCGTCGAAGCGGAAGCCCGCCGCGACGTGCTGCACCCGACCGATCCCCGCGAGGTGCGCCTGCGCGAGCCGCACGCGGGGGTGCCAGCGGTACCAGGAGGCCTCGACGCAGAGCAGGTCGCCGGCGGCCGCGGCCATCTCGTCGACCTCGGCCGCGGTGAGGGCCAGCGGCTTCTCGCACAGCACGTGCTTGCCGGCCGCCAGCGCGCGCAGCGCCCACGGCAGGTGCTGGTCGTTGGTGAGGCTGATGTAGACGGCCTCGACCTCGGGGTCGTCCAGCAGCGCGGCGTAGTCGTCGTACGCCGAGCCGGCCGGCAGCAGTCCCTGCGCCCGGGCGAGGTCCCGGGCCGCCGCCGCGTGCAGGACCGCGCCGGCGGCGTCGTGCGTCGCCGAGCCGACGACGCGGGCGATCATGCCCGCGCCGAGGAACCCCCAGCGGACGGGTTCGTGGGTCATCCCGGCAGTGTGACCGGACGCCCTCCGTCGGCGGCCGAGAGGGTGGCCGCCTGCATGACCGCGATGTTCCGGCGGCTGCCCTGCGGGGTGACCGACATCGGCGCGCCGGACAGCAGCGCGTCGGCGAGCTCGCGGTGGAACGGCTGCTGCGGCGGGGCGGGCACGGCGAGCGCGGTCTCGGAGCCCTCGGCGTCGAAGAGGCTCAGAGCAGCCGGGGCGTCCGACACGGCGAACCGGTCCTCGAGGACCAGCCCGATCGGCGAGCGGCTCACGATGCGCTCCTGCTGCCAGTGGCCGACCAGCCCGCCGCGGGTGCCGAGCAGGTAGAACTTCGGCTTCCGCACGGCGGCCAGGTCCGAGTGGGTGAACTCGGCCTCGACGCCGTCGGCGAAGTGCAGCAGCACGCGCGTGTGGTCGGCGTTGGTGACGTCGTGCCAGACCCGCTTGTGGGCGGTCGCGGAGACCCACTCGACCTGCTGCGGCATGAGGTCCAGCACCCAGTCCAGGTAGTGGCTGCCCCAGTCGTAGATGGCGCCGCCGCTGACGTCGGCGTCGCTGTGCCAGAAGTTGCACGGGTGGTCGTAGCCGCCGACGAAGGTCTCCAGGTGGAACACCTCGCCGAGCCGGCCGCTGCGCACCGCGCGCTTCACGGCCAGGTAGTCGGCGTCCCACCGGCGGTTCTGGTAGACGGCCAGCGTCAGTCCGGCCTCAGCGGCCGCGGCGATCTGGCGGTCCGCCTCCTCGACCGTGATGCAGAACGGCTTCTCCACGACGACGTGCTTGCCGGCCTGCAGCGCGCGCAGGACCCAGTCGGCGTGCGTGTTCGGCGGCGTCGAGACGATGACGAGGTCGACCTCGTCGTCGGCCAGCAGCGCGTCGCCCTCCGCGTGGCCCCGCACGTCGGGGGCGAACGCGCGGGCGGCCTCGATGCGCAGCGGGTTCGGGTCGCAGACGGCGCTCAGCTCGAGGCCCGCGGTCAGTCCGATGGCCACCGCGTGCTCGTGCCCGATCGCGCCGTAGCCGAGCATCCCGACGCGCACCGGTGCCGCGTCGCGCAGGCCGAGGACGTGCCGCAGCACGCGCGCGACGAGGCGCGCGAAGGCCGGGTCGTCGTAGGTCTCGCGGGTGGACCCCACGGTGAGCGTCCCGACGCGCGTGGCCGGGCGCCAGGTCGCGACCGGGTGGTCGGTGAACGCGCTGTTGGCGGTGAGGAGCTGCTCGACGTCGTCGGCCACCTTGTCCTGCAGCGGCCACGCGTCGGTGAGCACGAGCTCCTCGCCGCCGAGGCGCGCGGCGACCTCAGCCCCGTCGCGCCCGGGCCGCACCCGCACGGCGTGCACCGGCAGCAGCCGGCCCGGCAGCAGCCCGGCGGTGTCCGCCAGCACCTGGCCCGGCCGGGGCCCGACGAGCAGCACCGCGGTGCCGCGGCCGGCCGCGTCGAGCAGCTGCGCCTCGAGCTCGTGGGGGACGCCGGCGGGGGCCAGCACGAGCAGCGCGTCGGCGGCCGGGTCTGCGCCGTCGAGCAGCAGCAGCCGGGAGCGGGTGAGGGTGTCGCGCAGCGCATCGGCGTGCCCGTCGGGAAGCCCGGCGGTCACGACGCCCACGCGCGCCGTGGGGTCAGTCACGGTCGGAGACTAGGCGCCCGGAGGCGTCCGCGCGCCCTAGACGACCTTGAGCGGCAGCTCCGGGTCGGCGAAGCGCGCCGCGTCGAGCACGTCGCCGATGCGCCGCCTGCCCTGGGCGAGGTCCCGCGGCCGGTCCACCGCCAGCAGCGCGAGCAGCCGGTCGCCCTCGAACCACCCCACCGACCAGCCGTCCCCGCCCGCCCGGTGCACGACGCGTGCGGCCGGGCCGGCGTGGCCGACGTGCTGCAGCCGGTGGCCGAGCTGCTCGGACCAGAAGTACGGCACCGGGTCGTGCACCTGCGGCGCCCCGAGCAGGGTCGCGACCGCGGCCGCCGGGGCGTGCAGCGCGTCGTCCCAGTGCTCGACGCGCAGCCGCGTGCCGAAGCGCGGCGACCAGCGGGCGGCGCAGTCCCCGACCGCGACCACGCCCGGCCAGGAGGCCGCCAGGTGCTCGTCGACCACCACGCCGCGGTCCAGCTCGAGGCCGCTGCCCTCCAGCCAGGCGGTGTCCGGCCGCGCGCCCACGCCGACCACGACGACGTCCGCGGGCAGCCGCTCGCCGGAGACCAGCAGCACCCCGTCGGGCTCCACCGCGGCGACCGGGGCGGCCAGCCGCAGCCCCACACCCGCCGTCTCGTACCAGGGGACGGTCAGCGCCCCGACCTCCCCCAGCGCACCGGCCAGGGGCGTCGCCGCCGCCTCCACCACCGTGCAGGAGCAGCCGGCGCGCACGGCCGCGGTCGCGACCTCGGCGCCGATCCAGCCCGCACCCACGACCACGACCCGCGCGCCCGGGACGAGAGCGGCGCGCAGGCGCAGCGCGTCGTCGAGCGTGCGCAGGACGCGGCCGCTCCCCCACGGGTCCACCGGCCGCGCGCCGCACGCCAGCACGAGCCCGTCGTACGGCACCTCACCGCCGGTGGTCTGGACCGCGCCGGGGCGCAGCGCCGTCGCCGCGACGCCGAGGCGCACGTCGGCGTCGAGCGGGCCGTCGAGGGCGCTGCCGTCCGCCTGCCCGAGCAGCACCTGCTTGGACAGCGGCGGGCGGTCGTACGGCAGGTGCGGCTCGGCGCCGAGCAGCAGCACCTCGCCGGCGAAGCCCTGGGCCCGGAGCTCCTGGACGCTGCGGGCGCCGGCGAGACCGGCTCCGACGACCACCACGCGCTGCACCCGCTCAGGGTGCACGATGCAGGGCATGTGGCAGAACTGGGCGCGCAACCAGAGCATGACGCCGGCCGCCGTCGTGCACCCGTCGTCGGTCGACGAGGTGTCGCAGGTGGTGAAGGAGGCCGCCGCCGCGGGCCGGCGCGTCAAGGCGATCGGCAGCGGTCACTCGTTCACCGCCATCGGCCTGACCGACGGCGTCCTGGTGCAGCTGGACCGGCTGGCCCGGCTGGTGTCCGCCGACCCGCAGACCGGCCGCGTCGTCGTCGAGGGCGGCATCCCGCTGCACCGGCTGAACGCGCTGCTCGCCGAGCGCGGCCTCGGGCTGACCAACATGGGCGACATCGACGTGCAGACCGTCACCGGCGCCCTGTCGACCGGCACGCACGGGACCGGCCGCGACAGCGGGGCGCTGGCCACGCAGGTGCTGGCCCTGGAGCTGGTGCTCGCAGACGGCTCCGTCCTCACCTGCTCGCGCGAGGAGCACCCCGACGTCTTCGCCGCGGCGCGCGTCTCGCTCGGCGCGCTCGGCATCGTCACGACGGTGACGCTGCAGGCAGAGCCCGCCTTCCTCCTGAGCGCCGACGAGCGCCCGATGCCGATGGACGACGTGGTCGCCGACTTCGAGCGCCACGTCGCGGAGAACGAGCACTTCGAGCTGTACTGGTTCCCGCACACCGACCTCGCGCTGACCAAGCGCAACAACCGCAGCACCGGCCCGGCGGTGCCGCTCTCGCGCGCGAGGCTGGCGCTCGAGGACGAGGTGCTGAGCAACGGCGTCTTCGAGGCGACCTGCCGGGTCGGTCGCGCGTTCCCCGGCGCGATCCCGCGCATCAACCGCACGGCCGCCAAGGCCCTGTCGGCGCGCACCTACACCGACGCCGGCCCGCAGGTCTTCACCTCCAAGCGCCGCGTGCGCTTCAAGGAGATGGAGTACGCCGTGCCGCGCGCCGAGCTGCCCGGGGTCCTGCGCGAGCTGCGGACGCTGCCGGAGCGGCACGGCCTGCGCATCAGCTTCCCGGTCGAGGTGCGGGTCGCGCCCGCGGACGACATCACCCTGTCGACCGCGTCCGGCCGCGACTCCGCCTACGTGGCCGTGCACGTCTTCAAGGGCACCGACGAGACGCGGTACTTCGCCGAGGTCGAGGCGCTGATGGGCAGCGTCGGCGGGCGCCCGCACTGGGGCAAGCTGCACACGCTCGGCGCCGAGCAGCTGCGCGAGCGCTACCCGCGGTTCGACGAGTTCACGACGCTGCGCGACCGGCTCGACCCGGAGCGCCGCTTCACCAACGCCTACCTCGACCGGGTGCTCGGCGCGTAGCCGCTACCAGCCGCGCAGGTCGACCGGCCAGGTCTCCAGCACCTCGTCGCCGTCCACGAGGTGCATGCGCTCGTGCAGCGCGATCGTGGGGTCGACGTGCGCGGGCTCGGCCCGCACCAGGTCGCCGACCGCGACGTCGAGCCCGCTGAAGGTGGTGTGCTCGTCGGAGCAGAACCAGACCAGACCGCCTGGCAGCGTGGGGTTCCCGTGGTCCATGCCGAGCGACTTCAGGCCGAGGTCCGCGACGGCCCAGCCCTGCGGGTTCGTGCTGATCACGCGCGCCAGCACGGTCAGCGCCTGCGCGAAGGGCAGCCCGGCGGCCGCGTACGTCGTGTCCATGAGGCAGTAGCTGCCGGCCTGGATCTCGGTGGCCCAGGTGTTCTCGCGGTAGGTGCCGGTGCCGCCGGCGGACACCAGGTCGCCGCCCACGGCGGCGCTGGCCTGCAGCAGCTTCTCCATGCACTCCTGCGTCTGGCGCAGCTTGTCCGCCGGGTCCTCGACGAGCATCACGTGGCCCTCGTAGCCCATGACGCCGCGCACCTCGAGGCCCTTGCTGCGGGCCAGGTCCGCGAGCCGGCCGGCGTCCTCGGGGTCGCAGCCGCACCGGGGCAGGCCGACGTTGACGTCGATGACCACCTCGCGCACGCCGCCCGCAGCGGCGGCCTCGACGGTGGCGTCGCTGTCGACGGCGAGGGTCACCCGCGCACCGGTCGCGGCCACGGCGCCGAGCCGGCGGGCGTCGAGCACCTCGTTGGCCAGCAGCAGGTCCTCGCCGAGCCCGGCGGCCGCCATGCCCTCGACCTCGCGGATCGTGGCGCAGGTGAAGCCGGTGTGACCGCGCTCGGCCATCAGCCGGGCGAGCGCCGTCGTCTTGAACGCCTTGACGTGCGGGCGCAGCCGGCGGCCGGGCAGCGCCTGCGCCATCGCGTCGAGGTTCTGCTCGAGCAGCGAGCACTCGACCAGCAGCGAGGGCGTGGGGAGCTCGTCGACCCTCACGACGCGCCGACCACGAAGACGGCCAGCACCGCGAGCAGGACGACGTTGGCGATCGTGGCGAGCAGGACGATGCCGAGCAGCCGGTCGTCGGCGTCGGCCAGCCGGCGGCTGCGGCGGCGCTCCGCGCCGGGCGCGGGGGTGTCGCACACCGGGCAGGCCCAGCCGGTGAGCGCCGGGCGGTACGGCGCGCGGCACGTCAGGCAGACGAGCGGCTCGGTGGTGGTCGCCCTCATGCGAGCTCCTCGGCGAGGGTGGTGCGGCGCCGCCGGTCGACGACGGCGTAGAGGGTGGCGGTGCCGAGCGAGAGGAACTGCCACACGGCGAAGGCGGCCAGCGCCACGGCCGCGGGCAGCCGCCGCCCGGCGACGACGAAGCCGGCCGGCGCGGCACTCTGCGGTCCGGCCACGACGGGCCCGGCCACGTCGGGGGCGGTGCCGGGCGTGCCCGGGATCCCCGGCGTGCCAGGGACGATCGTGGTGGTCGTCGAGGGCGGCACCCCTCCGCCCAGCTCGACCGGCGAGAGGTCCACGAGGGGCGAGGAGTCCAGCGGCGGAGCGGCAAGGGCGTCCGTGGCGGTGAGGGCAACGCCGCCGAGCACGACCTCGAGCCGGTTGCCTGGGATGCCGTTCGGCAGGTCCGGCGTGCTCAGCCGGACGGTGAGGCTGCCGGTGTCGGCCGCGGCGCTGCGGGCGTCCGAGGTCGTGGTCGCGTCCACCAGGGTGACCGAGACGCCGGCCGCGGCGAGCGCGGCGTTCACCTGGTCGTTGGCGTCCTCGATGCTCTGGCCCGGCACGAGCGGCGTGCCGGCGGCGGTGACGCCCTGGTCGCTGATCTCGACGGCCTGCCCGCCGACGGTGGCGCCACCGACCACGAGGGAGGCGACCGGCACGTGCTGGTCCCCCTTGGCGGTCAGGGAGGCCGTCGCGACGACGTCGTTCAGGACGAGCACCCCGGCCACGACGACCCGGCCCACGGAGGCGCGGGCGGTGGACGTGGTGCCGGCCCTGGCCGGCTCGGCCGACAGCGACACCTCCGAGGTGGCGCCCTCCACCCGCACCGCACCGGAGACGTCGAGGACCTGGCCGGTGGCGGTGCCGAGGGCAGAGGTCTCCGTCACCTTCGCCGTCGCGGAGCCGCCGCGGGCGGACGCGACGCCGGCGTCGGACGGCGGCACCGTCGTCAGCTCGGACTCGAGCTGGGAGCCGGGGAACTGCGCCTCGGCGTCCGGCACGTCGAAGACCTGCTCGCCGGCCGCGGCGTTGCCCTGGCCGGCGACGGTGCGGACGAGGGTGCCCGGCTCGACCGGCGCGGCCAGGACGGCGGCGGACGGCGCGCTGTCGACGCGCGCGGTGACCGACCCGGTCGCGGTGTCCAGCGTGGCGAGACCGCCGCCGGCGCCGACGTCGCCGTTGGTGCGCGCGGCCGCGGCCACCCCGGTCAGGGAGTAGCTGTCGTACGCGGACGAGCGCGGTCTGCGCCGTGGCGGGACGCACCGCGACGACGCCGAGCAGCACCGGCAGCGCGGCGGCGGCGAGGGCCACGCGGGCGGTGGTGGCCGGGCTCATCGCCGCTCCCCCCGGACGGCTCCGGCCTCATCGCAGCTCCCTCTCCAGCAGCTCGGCGACGAGCTCGTCGACGCTCCGGCCGCGCTCGGCGGCCAGCAGCTCGAGCCGGCGCACGTCCGAGCCGGCGAGCTGCACCCCGAGGCGCTCGCGGGCGGTCGGCGGCGGCCCGGCGAGCTGCTGCGCCGGTGCATGGCCGCCGCCGAGGTAGGCCGCCGCGAGGTCGTCCGACGACAGCTCCTCCGGCGAGCCGGCGGCGACGACGACGCCCTGCTCGAGCACGACCGCGCTGTCGCAGACCGCGAGGGCCTGCGTCACGAACTGCTCGACCATGACGACGGCGATGCCGTCGCTGCGCAGGTCGGCCACGATCGCGAACAGGTCGGCGACGACCGTGGGCGACAGGCCCATCGACATCTCGTCGAGCAGCAGCAGGCGCGGCGCCTGCACCAGCGCGCGGCGCGATGGCGAGCTGCTGCTGCTGGCCGCCGGACATCGTGCCGGCCGGCTGGGTGCGCCGCTCGCGCAGGATCGGGAACAGGTCGAGCGCGCGCTCCACCGCTGCGCCACCGGCCTGGCTGCCGTCGCGGCCGGCGCCGTACAGCCCCATGCGCAGGTTGTCGGCGACGGACAGGCCCGGGAAGATCCCGCGTCCGGCCGGCACGTGCGCGACGCCGAGCCTGGCGATGTCCTCCGGGGAGCGGCCGAGCAGGGACTCGCCGTCCAGCAGCACGTCGCCGCCGCGGGCGCGCACCAGGCCGGAGACCGCGAGCAGCGTCGTGGTCTTGCCGGCGCCGTTCGCGCCGAGGACGGCCACGACCTCGCCGGGCGCGACCGACAGCGAGACGTCGCGCACCGCGACGACGCCGCCGTAGGCGACGGACAGGCCGCGGACCTCGAGCAGCGCGGTCATGCGGGCACCGCGCCCAGGTAGGCGGTGCGGACCGCGCGGTCGTCGCGCACCTGCGCGGGCGTGCCGGCGGCCAGCACCTTCCCGAAGTTCATGACGACCAGGTGGTCGCACAGCGGCATGACCACCCCCATGTCGTGCTCCACCAGCAGCATGGCGCACCCGAGGGTCGCGCGGACCTCCGCGAGCAGCGCGACGAAGTCGGCGGTCTCCGCGGGGTCGAGCCCCGAGGCGGGCTCGTCGAGCAGCAGCACCTTCGGCTTGAGGCACAGCGCGCGGGCCAGCTCGACCAGGCGGGCCTGCCCGACGGGCAGCGAGGAGGCCTCGACGTCGGCGAGGTGCGACAGCTCGAGGAAGGCCAGCACGGCGGTCGCCCGCTCCCGCGCCTGCTCGAGCGCGCGGCGCCGACCGGGCAGCCGCAGCGCGTCGACGACGACGCCCGCGGAGGTGAAGCGGTGGGCGGCGACCATGAGGTTCTCCAGCACGGTCATGCCGGCGAACAGCTGGACCACCTGGAACGTGCGGGCCAGCCCCAGCGCGGTGCGCACGTGCGCCGCCGCGCCGGTGACGTCGCGGCCGTCGAGCAGCACCTTGCCGCGGGTGGCGGGCTGCAGGCCGGTGACGACGTTGAAGGTCACCGTCTTGCCGGCGCCGTTCGGGCCGATGAGCCCGACGACCTCGCCGGCGTGGACCGACAGCGAGACGCCGTCGACCGCGTCGAAGGAGCCGAAGCGGACGCCGACGTCGCGCAGCTCGAGAGCCGCCGCCATCAGACCCCCACCTCCTGCTTGGCCTCGCGCTGCGTCGGCACGTCGACCGGTGGGCGCTCCCGCCGCAGCCGCAGCACCCCGCTCTCGCGCACCGCCAGGACGGCGATGAGCAGCACGCCGGTCAGCAGCGTGACGCGGCTCGCGGTGGCGCCCTCGGCGACCTGGTCGCTCGCGCCGATGGTCAGCGTGGACAGGGTGACGATGAAGCCGCCGAGCAGCGCGCCCGGGACGCTGCCCACCCCGACGATGACCGCGTAGGCGAGCAGCGTGATCGAGCGGGTGAAGTCGAACGGCGCGCCCGAGGCGGAGCCTGATCAGCCCGGCGTACAGCGCTCCGGCGAGACCGGCCAGGAAGCCGGACGCGGCGAAGCCGCGCAGCTTCACCGACACGACGGAGAAGCCCATCGCCGCGGTCGCCGGCTCCGAGCTGCGCAGCGCCGTGAGCGCCGCGCCGGTGCGGCCGCGTCGCAGCCTCGCGACCGCGAAGCGGCCACGAGGAACAGGCCGAGGGCCAGCCAGGCGTAGGCGCGCTGACCGTCGGCGATGTCCGCGCCGTCGAGCTCGGCGAAGCCGGGTCGCGGCACCGGCCGGTTGTCGTCGGGGCTCACCAGCGGCGCCCAGTTGTAGAGGAAGCGGTCGGCGGTGAAGGCCAGCGACAGCGTGGCGATCGCGAGCTCCAGCGGCTCGAGGCGGATCGCCGGCAGGCCGACGAGCACGGCCACGACCGCGGCCATGCCGGCGCCCGACCAGCATGGCGAGCAGGAAGGGCAGCGACTGCGACGGCGATGCCGGTCCCGAACGCGCCGACGCCCATGAAGACGGCCTGGCACACCGACACCTGGCCGACGACGCCGACGAGCAGCACCAGCGACAGCACGGCCATCCCCCAGCACGCCGTCTGGATGACGTTGAAGCGCGAGAGGTTCCCGCCGTCGCCGATGACCGCAGGGACCACCAGCGCAGCGAGCAGGACGCCTGCGGCCATGGCCGCCGCGACCGGGCCGCGGCGCAGCGGCTTCACCGGCACCGGCGCGAGCCCGCCGGCGGAGACGTCCTTGCGGCCGCCGCGCCGGAACAGCAGCAGCGCACCCAGCACGACCAGCAGCGCGGTGAGCTCGTCGGTGCCCGCGCACGCTCGGGAACTCCTGCGAGGCGAAGCGCGCCACGACCGGCTGCAGCATCCCGAGGCCCAGCCCGCCGGCGAGCGTCAGCGGCAGCGAGGAGAGCCGTCCGACCAGCGCGGCGGCCAGCGCCTGCACCGTGAAGACGACCAGCGTCGTGGTGTCGAGCTTGTCGAGCAGCGGGGTGACGAGGACGCCGGCCAGGCCGCTGATGCCGCCGCCGATGCCCCACGCCACGAGGTTCACGCGGTCGACGCGGATGCCGAGCAGGCGGGCGGCGTCCGGCGCCTCCGAGACGGCGCGGGTCGCGGTGCCGAGCGCGGTGTAGCGGAAGAACAGCGCCAGCGCGGTGACGAGCCCGGCCGCGATGGCGATGACCGCCGCCTGGTCCTTCGAGAGGATGTACGGCCCGACCTCGAGCAGCAGCGACGGCTGCAGCAGGCGGGCCGGCTCCTCCCCCGCGACCTGCGTGCCGTAGACGGCGCCGACCGCGCCCTGCAGCGCGAGCAGCCAGCCGAGCGTCACGATCGTGCGGGTCAGCGTGCTGCGCACCGGCCGGACGCTGACCTCCATCGCGATGCCGATCGTCACGCCGAGCGAGACGGCCGCGACGATGACGAGGCCGATCGGCACGCCCTTCGCGGACAGCGTGCTGGCGAGGTAGGCGCAGGCCAGGCCGATCGCGCCGGTGGCGAAGTTGAAGACGCGGGACGTCTTGTAGACGATGACGATCCCGAGCGCGGTCAGCGCGTACATCGCCCCGATCGGCAGGCCGCCGAGGGCGATCGCGACGTAGGTGCTCATCCGTACGTCTTGTCGTCGCAGGCGTACGGCTTGTACGGCACCACGTCGCCGCCCTTGACCCGCCCGAGCTGCAGGCAGCGGTTGAGGTCGTGACCGGGAGCGCCCGGGCCGAAGCGCAGCGGCGGCGTGAGCTGGCCGCCGGAGCCGGCCGGCAGGCTGTTCATCACCTTCATGAGGTTCACGCGGCTGATGTCGTCGCCCATGCGCTCGATGGCCTGGGTGAGGATCCGCGCGCTCAGCCAGCCGGCCAGGCCGAGGTAGCTGATCTGCGCGCGCGCCCCGAACTGCGCCTTGACCGTCTTGACGTACTCCTGCACCTCGCCCGACGCGTTGTTCACGAAGGCGAGGTCGCTGGCCACCAGGGTGCCCTCGGTCGTCGAGCCCTGCCGCACCGTGGGGTCGACGAACAGCGGGTCGGCGACGTGCACCGGCCGGTAGCTCTGCCGGTCCATCGACTGCTGCAGCCGGTTGTAGGCGGTCTGGTCGATCAGCGTGGCGATGCCGTCGACCCCGGCCAGGCGGAACTGCGTGACCACGTCGTCGTACGACGCCTTGGTGACGTCGACGACCGAGATGTCCTCGTCCCGCAGGGTCTTCCCGCCGGCCTTGACGCCGTCCTTGTAGGCCTGGCGCTGCGCGGTGTTGGCCGCCTCGGCCCCGCCGATGAAGATGACCCCCGGGCGCGTGACGCCCTTCTCCTGCGCGAGGAAGCGGCCCATCTCGTAGCCGAAGTGCCCGCTCTGGAAGACGTAGGCGTACGGCGACCTGTACTCCGGCCGGGTGCCGTAGCCGCCGATCAGCGGGACCTTGTTCGCCTCGAGGAACGGCACGATGTCCTGCTCCGTGAGCGGGGCCTGCCAGCCGGCGAAGGCGAAGACGCCGTCGGCGAGCAGCTGCTGGGCCTGCGCACGGCCGCGCGCCGCGTCGAGCTGGTCGTCGCGCAGGTCGAGCACGATCTTGTGGCCGTTGACGCCGCCCGCCTTGTTGACCCGGTCGACGTAGGCCTTGGTGCCCTGCGCGCTCGCGGCGAAGTTGATGGCGCCGGTCTGCGTGACGATCGAGCCGATCTTGATCGGTGCGCCCTTCGCGACCTTGGCCGCGCCGCCGGCCACCTGCGTCGACTGGCCGGGGCCGGTGACGGTGCTGCCGGAGGTGGTCGTCGTGCCGGCGCTGCCGGCCGTCCCCGCGGTGCCGGCGGTTCCCGCGGTGCCGGCGACGGCGCGGCGCTGGCCGACGGCAGCGGGACGCCGTCCGGGCCGGCCGCGCTCGCGCCGCTGACGACGGTCTCGGTCGTGCCGCCCAGGCCGTTGACGAGCACCAGCCCGAAGGCCGCCGCCGCGACGAGCTGCAGCGCGAACAGGCCTGCCAGCAGGCGGTCCCGTCCGGTGATCACGGCGCCTCCGCGGCGGCGGCCGGCGTGAACAGCAGCCCGAGGAAGGCGACGAGCAGGCGCTCGCGCAGCCGCGGCGGCATCGCCTCCATGAGCGCGTTGATGCCGGCCATCCGCTCGGGCAGGCCGGCCCCCGGCTCGAGGCCGGCCATCGGGAGCAGCGTGCCGAGCACGTCGTCGGGCAGCTCGTCGGGGTCGAGCGAGCGGACCGCTTCGAGCAGCGCCGGGTCGAGCCCGGTGCTCGCGGCGCGGGCGACCTCGACGCAGCTCGGTCAGGTCCCTGAGCAGCGCGTCGACGTGCTGGTCCGAGGACGCGGTGAGCGTCAGGTGGATGCTCGCGGGCAGATCGCGGTAGCCGAGCTGCGCCTGGACGTACCAGCCGCGCGAGGCCATCTCGTCGCAGACCTCGAAGACGTCGACGCTCGGCCCCGAGGAGTCAGGGACAGCCGCCATCGCGACCAGCGCCATCTCCGGCTCGCCCAGCACGCGCAGGCCCGGCACCTCGGCGATCCCGGCGACCAGCCGCTGCGTGCGCGCGCAGGGTCTGCGCCGCGAGCTCGCGGTAGCCCTGCTCCCCCACGGCGTGCAGGGTCGCCCAGGCCGCGGCCAGCGGGCCGCCGCTCTTGGTGGACTGCACCGTGGCGTTCACCATCGTGTAGCCGGTCCAGTCGGCGCAGGCGTAGAACTGCTTCAGCCGCATGGCCGGGTCCTTGTAGAGCACGACGCTTGCGCCCTTGGGCGCGTAGGCGTACTTGTGCAGGTCGACCGACAGGCTGGTCACGCCCGGCACCGACAGGTCGAACGGCGGGACGTCCACGCCGAGGTCGCGGAAGTACGGGAGCAGCCAGCCGCCGATGCAGCCGTCGACGTGCAGCGGGATCCCCCGCTCGAGCGCCAGCTGCCCCAGCTCCTCGACCGGGTCGACGACCCCGTGCGCGTACGAGGCGGCTCCGGCCACGAGCAGGACGGTGCGCTCGGTGATCGCGGCGCGCACCGCGTCCGCCGTGACCCGGAACGACGACGGGTCGACGTCGACCAGCACGGCCGTCAGCCCGAGGTAGTGGCAGGCCTTCTGGAAGGCGGCGTGCGCGGTGACCGGCAGCACGATCTCGGGCTGGGTCACCTCGGGGCGCGTCGCGCGCGCCCAGTCGCGGGCGGCCTTGACGGCCAGGATGATCGACTCGGTGCCGCCGCTGGTGAAGCTGCCGACCGTCTGCGCGTCGCCGCCGAGGTGCTCGGCGGTGATGGCGATGACCTCGTTCTCCATGCGCAGCAGGCTCGGGAAGACCGTCGGGTCCAGGCCGTTCACGTCGAGGAACGAGCCGTAGACCTCGTGCGCGAGCTCGTCGACGTCCGGCCGCCCGGCGTCGTAGACGTAGGCGAACGTCCTGCCGCCGCGGGCGGCGAGGTCGCCGGAGCGGTAGTCGGCGAGGCGCGCGAGGACGTCCTCGCGGGACAGCCCGGTGGCGGGGAGCAGGGTCATGCGGAGGCCTCCGTGCGGCTGGCGGACATCTGGGCGTCGGTCGCGGCGTAGCGCCGCAGCAGCGGGATGGAGAGCAGGACGAGCACCGCCGGCAGCACCGAGAAGCCGAGCACCAGACCGGTGATCGCGCTGTCCGGCTGGGTGACCCGCTCGTCGGCGGCCGAGCTGACGAAGCCGGTGAGCGCGAGCACGCCGCCGTACAGCGCCGGGCCGAGCGCGAAGCCGACGGTCTCGCCGCCCTGCCAGACGCCGGTGAAGACGCCGGCGCGCGAGGTGCCGGTGACCTGCAGCGCGTCGGGCAGCATCGAGTAGGGGAACAGCTGCATGCCGGCGTAGCCGACGCCGAGCAGGCCCATCTGCAGGAAGATCACGGGCTTCGGCGTCGCCTCGGCGAGCACCAGCGTCAGCCCGGTGAGGCCGAACAGCGCGGTCGCGGCGACGTAGCCGGTCAGCTTGCCGACGCGCAACGACAGCCGGCGCCACAGCGGCATGACGAACGCCGACGGCACGACGAGGAACACGAACAGCAGCGCGGCCAGCTCGGAGTCGCCGAGCACGTAGGTGGCGACGTAGGGGGCTCCGGCGAGCATCGCGCCGGTGGCGACCGCCTGCAGGAGGTAGGCCCAGAACAGCACCAGGAAGGCGGGGTTGCTGCGGATGAGCGCGAGCTGCACGCGCACCGTCGGACGGGGGCTGGTGTCGGCGGGCGAGAAGGCGGCCTCGCGGGTGCCGTACCAGGTGGTGAACAGCGAGATGGCGAGCACCACGGCGATGACGACGCCCATGAAGCGGTAGCCGTCGGCGCCGCCCTCCTTGCCGCCGGACAGCACCGGCGCGAGGGCGCCGCCGATGAGGATCCCGAGCGTCAGCAGCACCATCCGGCTGCTCATCAGCCGGGTGCGCTCGTGGTAGTCGTCGGTCATCTCGGCGGGCATCGCCACCCACGGCACCTGGAACAGCGCGTAGCCCGTCATGGCGACCGTGTAGACGAGCGCGACGAACAGCGCGGTGCGGGTGGTCGAGCCGAGGTCGGGCGAGGAGAACAGCAGCGCGAACGACAGCGGCACGATGACGGCGCCGGCCAGGATGTACGGCCGCCGCCCGCCGGAGCGGGTCGTCGTGCGGTCGGACAGCGTGCCGATCAGCGGGTTGAGCGCGGCGTCCCAGATCTTCGGCACGAAGAGCACCAGGGACGCGAGCCCGGCGGCGACGCCGATGACGTCGGTCAGGTAGAAGAGCAGCAGCAGGCCGGGGACGGTCGAGAAGACGCCGGTGCCGATGGCGCCGACGCCGTACGACAGGGCGATCCGGCGGGGCAGCCGGGCCATGGGTGCCGGCGCGGCAGCGGTCGGCGGGGCGGCGGTCATGCCGGGCCCAGCAGTCCGTCGACGACGCGGTGCACGAAGTCGCGCAGCCGCTCGACCTGCGCCGCGTCGGTGACGTCGCGCGGCGCGTGCGCCTCGACGAGCCCGCCGGTGAAGTAGCCGTAGGTGATCCAGACGATGCTCTTCACGGCCAGGTGCGCGTCGAGCGGCGGGACGCTGCCGGCCCGCTGCGCCTCGCGGAGGATCGCCTCCACGCGGTCGAACAGCGGTCGGGCGAAGCGCTCCTCGACGGCAGCGCTGCCGATGCTGCCGCGGCTGCCGCGCTCCAGCCAGCGGCGGCTCCACAGGCCGGCGATGGCCGGCTCGGCGGCCAGCACGTCGACGTAGGCGTCCACCAGGTCGCGCAGCACGCGGCGCACCCGCACTGGGTCGGCGACGTCCTGGGCGCTGACCGGCGCCAGCTGCGCGTCGAGCATGGCGGCCTCGTGCTGGTGCAGCCGCGCGAAGACCGCCTCGTACAGGTCGGCCTTGCTGCCGGTGTGGTGCGCGACGGTCGCGACGTTCAGGCCGGCGGCGGCCGCGATGGTCCGCGTGCTGACGGCGTCGAACCCGCGCTCGCCGAACAGGTCGGTGGCGACCCGCAGGATGCGCTCGCGCGAGGACTCCTCGGACAGCGGCACCGCGTGCAGCGCAGGCGAGCTCACGCCACTCCATCCATCGTTTGATTGAGAGCGGGAGCGTGGCAGGCACCGCGGCCCCCGGTCAAGGGAGGTCAGAAGGGCTGGCGGTCGCAGCGCCAGTCGGTGACCGGCGCCGCCTTGCCGCGGACCACCTTGGCGATCTTGAGGCAGCGGTTGATGTCGCGGTTGCCCGCGGCGTACGGCCCGAAGGTCAGCGGCGCCGTCATCCCGCCGGCGGAGGCGGGCGTGGCCTCGAGCGCCTTGATCAGTCCCTCGCGCGTGATGCTGTCGCCCATCCGCCGCACCGCGTCGACGAAGAGCTTCGCGTCGAGCCAGCCGACCGACCCGATGTAGTTGACCTGCGCCTTGCTGCCGAACGCCTTGCGCACGGCGCTCTCGTACTCCTTCAGCGCCGGCACCCCGGACCCGGGCAGCTCGACGTCGGTCGCGACGAAGGTGCCCTCGGTGCTCGCGCTCTGCCGCACCGTCGGGTCGACGAACAGCGGCACCGCGACGTGCACCGGCTTGTACGACTGCCGGTCCATCGACTGCTGCAGGCGGTTGTAGGCGGTCTGGTCGAGGACCGTCGCCATGCCGTCGACCCGGGCCAGCCGGAACTGCGTGACCACGTCGTCGTACGACGGCTTGGTCGGGTCGACGACCACGACGTTGTCGTCCGGCAGCTCGCGGCCGGTCGACCTCAGGCCCGCGCGGAAGCCGTCCTTGAGGCCGTCGTCGGCGGCCTGCGAGCCGTTGCCGATGAAGATGACGCCCGGGTTCTCGCTCTTCTGCTCCCCCAGCCAGCGGCCCATCTGGAAGCCGTAGTGGCCGTAGGACGAGCTGAAGATGAACGAGTAGCGGGAGTGGTACTCCTGCTGCTGGCCGTAGGCCCCCACCAGCGGCACCTTGTTCTGCTCGAGGAACGGCACGATGCCGTTCTCGGTGAGCGGCGCGTTCCAGCCGACGAAGGCGAACACGCCGTCGGCGAGCAGCTGCTGGGCCTGGGCGCGGCCGCGGGCCGGGTCGAGCTGGTCGTCGCGCAGGTCCAGCACGATCTTGCGGCCGTTCACGCCGCCCTGGGCGTTGACCATGTCGATGTAGGCCTTGGTGCCCTGCGCGCTGGCCGCGAAGTTGATCGCGCCGGTCTGCGTGACGACGGCGCCGATCTTGATGGGCGCGCCCTTGGCCACGACCGCCGGACCCACGGCCGGGCCGCCACCTGTCCCGCTCGCGGTGCCGGTGCTCCCGGAGCCGGTCGTCGTGGAGGTGCTGCCGCCGGTCGTGCCGGCCGTCCCCGCGGTGCCGGCCGTGCCGGCTGCGGCCGACGGCGTGACGGAGGCGACGGCGAGCGGGACGCCGTCCGGGCCCTGCGCCTGCACGAGCGACTGCACCCCGTCGTCGCCGAGGCGGTCGACGAGCACGACGCCGAACAGCGCGGCGGCCCCGAGCTGCAGGGCGAACAGCGAGGCCAGCAGGCGGTCGCGTCCGGTGAGGGTCTGCACCACAGCAGGATGCCAGCGATCACGCGTGCAGGGGGAACGCGTCCTTCCAGACCGGCTCGTAGCCGGCCGCCTCGAGCATCGCCGCGACCTCGGCGGGGGTGCGCTCGTCGGACACCGCGAACTGCTCCTGAGCCTCCCCGGGCGTCAGGTAGCCGCCCGGCTCGGTGGACGAGCCGGCGCTCATGGAGGTCACCGCGATGCGGGCCAGCCCGTCGCGCAGGGCCGCCGGCTCGCGCGTCGACAGGACGATCCCGGCCTCGGGCGCGGCCAGCCGCAGGGCGCACAGCGCCTGGACGTACTCCGCGTCGGACACCGGCACGAGCGGCTGGAACCCGCTGGCGCTGGCCTTGATCCGGGGCAGCGACACGGTGACCTCGGTGCGCCAGTGCTCCCGCTGGAGCCACACGGCGTGCCGCGCGACGGCCAGGACGTCGGCCCGCCAGTCGGCGGACAGACCGAGCAGCGCGCCGATGCCGAGCCTGCGCACGCCGGCCTCCGCGGCGCGCTCGGTCGAGGACAGCCGCCGGTCGTAGTCGCGCTTCCACCCGGCGAGGTGGGTCTCGGCGTACCGGTCGCGGTCGTAGGTCTCCTGGTAGTGCACGACGCCCTCGAGCCCGGCGGCCACGAGGCGCGCGTAGGTGTCGTCGCTCCACGTCTGGGTCTCGACCGAGATCGAAGGCACGAACGGCCGCAGCGCCTCGACGCACTGCACGAGGTAGTCGGCGGACACCTCGACGCGGTGCTCCCCGGACACGAGCAGCAGGTGGCGGAAGCCCCGGTCGACCAGCGTGCGCGCCTCGAAGACGACCTGCTCGACCGTCAGCGTGCGGCGGACGACGTCCAGCCCCTTGCTGAAGCCGCAGTAGGTGCAGGAGGACAGGCAGGCGTTGCTGACGTAGAGCGGTGCGAACAGCCGCACGGCCCGGCCGAAGCGCTGCAGCGTCACCTCGCGGGCGCGCTGCGCCAGCTCCTCGAGCCGCGGCAGCGCCTCCGGCGAGAGCAGCGTCGGCAGGGCGTCCAGCGACGGGCGGGCCAGCGCGACGTCGAGGTCCATGGCGGCCGGCGTGCCGACGGTGGCGAGGTGCTGCGCGAAGCGGCCGGGGGGTGCGGCCATCAGGACAGGAACCCGGTCAGCGGGCTCGAGGCCTCGGCCTGCTCCAGCACCGTGCCGCGACCGGCGAGGTGCCCCATCCGCCCCGCCTGCGTGGCGAGGGCGAAGGCCTGCGCCATGAGGACGGGGTCCGCGGCCACGGCGATCGCGGTGTTCACGAGCACCGCGGAGGCCCCGATCTCCATGGCCTCCGCCGCGTCGCTCGGCACGCCGAGCCCGGCGTCCACGACGACCGGCACGTGCGCCTGCTCGACGATGACCTCGATCGCGTCCCGGGTGCGCAGCCCGCGGTTGCTGCCGATCCAGGCGCCGAGGGGCATGACCGTCGCGCAGCCGGCCTCCTCGAGGTGGCGGCAGAGCACCGGGTCGGCGCTGCAGTACGGCAGCACCACGAAGCCCTCGGCCACCAGGCGCTCCGCGGCGCGCAGCGTCTCGATCGGGTCGGGCGCGAGCGTGCGGGGGTCGGGGGTGACCTCGAGCTTGACCAGCTCGGTGCCGGTGCCGGCGCGACCGAGGCGGGCCAGCCGGACGGCCTCGTCGGCGTCGACGGCCCCGGAGGTGTTCGGCAGCAGGTGCATGCCGCGTCGGGACGAAGTCCAGGACGTCGCCCTCGCCCACCCGGTCCAGGTCGACGCGCCGCAGCGCCACGGTGACGACCTCGGCGCCGGAGGCGAGCAGCGCGTCGCGCATGACCGCGTGCGAGCGGAACTTGCCGGTGCCGACGAGCAGCCGGCTGGTGAGGGCGCGGTCGCCGACCGCCCACTGGTCCTGCATCTTCGGACTCCCCACGCGGGCACGACCCCGATCGGGTGCTGCGGGTCGCCGGCGGCGCTGCCTCGAGCAGGCAGCAGTTCGGCCTCTCAGCCCGCCTCCGCGGGCTCCCCGGTCTGGACCCGCTCATCGTAGGCCGACGCGCCCGGCGTGTCGGTGAATGACAACCGTGTAGTCCCAGTAGTACGTTCCCGTCACTACTGCCCCACTTGTCACACCAGTCACAAGTGCGTACGGTCGGCCGCGCCGCGCTGCCGATCTGCTTGGGGCTGTCCATGACCCGCACCACCCGTCGTTCCCGCCGCACCCTGGGGGCGCTGATCGCCCTGGCGCTCGTCGCCACCGCCGGCGCCCCGTCGCTCGTCACGGTCCGCGAGGGCGACACCCTCTGGGACCTGGCGAAGAAGCACCACACGACGGTGAGCACGCTCAAGCAGCTCAACGACCTGCCGGGCAACGGCGCCATCTACGTCGGAGAGACGCTGCGCGTCCCCGGCACCAGGAGCAGCGGCGGCGGCCGGTCCGCCGGCGGCGTGCACGTGGTGCGCAGCGGCGAGACGCTCAGCCACCTGGCCGTGAAGTACGGCACGACGTCGGCCGCGATCCGGCGGGCCAACGGCATGTCGAGCAGCACCATCTACGCCGGCCGCCGGCTGGTCATCCCCGGCCGCGGCGGGGCCGCGACGGCGTCCGTGCCGACCACCAACGCCGGCAAGCGCATCCCCGAGACGGTGCGCCGCTCGGTGAGCCAGAACCGCGCCGTCCTCGCCTCGCGCAGCCACCCCTCCAAGGCGCAGGTCAGGAAGATGGTCGCCGCGACCGCGCGCCGGCACGGGGTCTCCCCCTCGCTCGCCGTGGCCGTCGCCTACCAGGAGAGCGGCTTCCAGCAGCGCGTCGTGTCCGGCGTCAACGCCATCGGCGTCATGCAGGTGCTGCCGTCCACGGCGCGCGTGCTCGGCCAGCAGCAGGGCCGGTCGTACGACCTGCTCAAGACGCAGGACAACATCACCGCCGGCGTGCTCCTGCTGCGCCAGCTGGTCCGGTCCACCGGCTCCAACGACCGCGCGCTGGCCGGCTACTACCAGGGCCTCGGCTCGATCAGCCGCCAGGGGATCCTGCCGCAGACGCACCAGTACGTGCGCAGCATCAACTACCTGCGCGCGCACCGGTTCCCGAACGGCTGAGCGCGCCTGCCGGGCCGGTCTCCCCGGCCGCCCTAGAGTCGATCAGCGTGGACACCAGCACGGCTGACCCTCTCCTGGGCCGCCTGCTGGACGACCGCTACCGCCTCGACGCGCTGATCGCGCGGGGCGGGATGGCCGCCGTGTACCAGGCCACCGACACCCGGCTGGACCGCACCGTCGCGGTCAAGGTGATGCGCCCGGCCCTGGCCGAGGACCCCGACTTCGTCGACCGCTTCGCCCGCGAGGCCCGTGCGGCTGCCCGGCTGTCCAGCCCCGAGGTCGTGGCGGTCCACGACCAGGGCACCGACGCCGCGACCGGCACCGCCTACCTGGTGATGGAGCACGTCGCGGGGCGGACCCTGCGCGACGTGGTCCTCGAGCGCGGCCCGCTGCCCCCCGCCCGGGCGCTGGACCTGCTCGAGCCGGTGCTGCGGGCGCTGGCCGCCGCGCACGCCGCGGGCCTGGTCCACCGCGACGTCAAGCCCGAGAACGTCCTGCTCGGCGACGACGGCCGGGTGAAGGTCGCCGACTTCGGTCTGGCCCGCGCGATCGAGAGCAGCAACCTCACCGCCACCACCGGGCTGCTGATCGGCACCGTCGCCTACCTCGCTCCCGAGCAGGTGGAGCACGGCCGCGCCGACACCCGCACCGACGTCTACGCCGCCGGGATCCTGCTGTTCGAGCTGCTCACCGGTGCGCCGCCGTACAGCTCGGACAGCCCGATGTCGGTCGCCTACCGGCACGTGCACGAGGACGTCCCGCCGCCGAGCACCGTCGTCGACGGGATCCCTGCGGCGCTGGACGCCCTGGTGCTCGGCGCCACGCGGCGCGACCCGGCGGCGCGGCCCGTGGACGCCGGCGTCTTCCTCGCCGAGCTGCGGACGGTGCGCGACGACCTGCCGGGCGCTCCGCTGCGGGGGGTCCGGCCGACCCTCGTGGTGCCGCGCCCGCCGGCCGTCCCGTCCCGGCAGCCGGAGCCCGCGCGGCGCCGGCGCCGCCCGCTGGTGCTCTGGGGGCTCGTCGGCGCGCTGCTGCTCGCCGCCGTGCTCGGTGGCGGCTGGTACCTCACCAGCGGCCGCTACGTGGACGCCCCGCAGGTCGTCGGCCTGACCAAGGTCGAGGCGGTCGCCGCGCTGGAGGACGCCGGCTTCGTGGTCGAGCTGCTGCCCAGCGAGCACTCCGAGACCGTCCCGGCGCAGCACATCATCAGCCAGGACCCGGACGACCGGGTGCTGCCCGGCGGCACCGTCCAGCTGCTCAACAGCCTCGGGCCCGACCGGCGTGCGGTGCCCGAGGTGCTCGGCCGGACGCAGGCCGACGCCGTGGCCGCCCTGGAGGCGGCGGGGCTCGCCGCGGGCGCCGTCACCGAGGCCTTCGGCCCGCGCGCCGCCGGGCTCGTCCTGAGCACCAGCCCGGCCGTCGGACAGCGGCTCAAGCCCGGCACCCGGGTCGCGCTCGTCGTGAGCAAGGGCCCGGAGCTGCTGGCCGTGCCGGACGTCGTCGGCCGCGACCAGGACGACGCGGAGGCCGAGCTCGCCCGCGCCGGCTTCGGCGCGGCGGTGACCCTGGTCTTCAGCGACAGCGTCAAGAAGGGCGTCGTCGTCGCGCAGGACCCCGCCGACGGGCGGGCCCCGCGGGACAGCGACGTCGCGCTGCAGGTCAGCAAGGGCCCGGAGCTCATCACGGTGCCAGACCTCGTGGGCGAGAAGCGGGCGGAGGCCGAGCGCCGGCTGAAGGGCCTGGGGCTCAAGGTCCAGGTGCGGGCCATCCCGGGCCCCGGCACGGTCCGCTCGACGAACCCAGGGGCGGGCAAGAAGGTGCGCAAGGGGTCCACCGTGACCCTCTTCGTGTTCTAGGGCGCCTCTGGCAGGCTGTCCCGGTGCCTCCCCGCAAGCCCTCTGCCGTCGGGTCCCACGTCCCGACCTCGGGGGGGCTGCTCAAGGCGCTGGCCTACGCGCGGGAGATCGGCGCGGGCGCCGTGCAGGTGTTCGTCTCCAACCCGCGCGGGTGGGCGCCGAGCGCCGGCGACCCCGCCGCGGACGAGGCCTTCAAGGCGGACTGCACGTCCAGCGGCATCCCCGTCTACGTCCACGCGCCGTACCTCGTGAACTTCGGCTCGCCGACCGAGACGACGCTCACCCGGTCGGTCACCGCCGTGGAGCACGCGATGCGCCGCGGCCTCGCGATCGGCGCCAGGGGCGTCGTCGTGCACGCCGGCAGCGCCGTGGCGGGCGCGCACCGCGACGACGCGATGGCCCAGCTGCGCAGCCACCTGCTGCCGCTGCTCGACGCCGCCGACCCGGACGGCCCGCGCCTGCTCGTCGAGCCCACCGCCGGTGGCGGGCAGGCGCTCTGCGCGACGGTGCAGGAGCTCGAGCCGTGGTTCGCGCAGCTCGACGCGCACGAGATGCTCGGCGTCTGCCTCGACACCTGCCACGCCTGGGCGGCCGGGCACGACGTCTCGGTCCCGGGCGGGATGAAGAAGACGCTGGACGCCCTGGTCAAGGCGGTCGGGCGCGGGCGGCTCGGGCTGGTGCACGCCAACGACAGCAAGGACCCGGTCGGCTCCGGCCGCGACCGCCACGAGGCGATCGGCGAGGGGCACATCGGCAAGGACGCGTTCGCCGAGCTGTTCCGCCACCCGGCCACGCGCGGGGTGCCGGTCGTCCTCGAGACGCCGGGCGACGCCAGCACGCACCGCCGCGACGTCGAGATCCTCTGCAGCCTGCGGGACGGCTAGCTAGCCGCGCAGCAGCCGCCGCACGCGGGCCCGCGTGCCCGGCGGGACGACCGCCGCGCGCAGGTCGTGCAGGGTCGGCAGCCCGGTCGTCCAGCTGTCCTGCGGGCGCCGGCGGAAGGTGCTCAGCGGTGCCCGCGGCAGGCCGCCCGCCGGAGGCTCGGTGTAGTGGTAGACGGCCAGCGCCAGGCGCGAGCGGCCGTCCGGCGCGGCGATCGGCTCCGGCAGGCCGTGCGGCGTGTGCGCGCCGGACTCCCAGACCACGACCCGGCCTGCCGACGGCACGATCCGCCGGCCGAGCGCGCGCATGTCCGCCGGCCACAGCTCGAGGGCGCCGCCCCAGCCGTCCTCCCAGCCCGCGTTGAGGTACAGCAGCGTGTTGACCCGGTGGTGGCGCCCGTCCACGGGGTGCCGCAGCTGGTCGACGTGCACCATGGTGAAGCCGCCCGAGGGCGTGTCGTGCAGGCCGCCGGACACCAGGGCCGGGTCGGGCTGCAGGTCGTCGATCCCCGTCAGCCGGGTCAGGAACGAGGTCCACACCGGGCCGTTGAGCTGCTCGAGCAGGCGCCGGGTGCACGGGCCGAGGACGGCCTGGTCGGCGGACTCGCGCTTCAGCTGACGGCGCGTCGGCAGGCTCAGCATCCGCGCGGGGTCCACCTGGCGGGCCTCCGCCTCGGCGGCCGCCACCAGCTCCCAGTCGAAGACGCCGTCGAGCGCGAGGTGCGGCCACGGGGCCGCGTCGCGGTAGGTGGGGCGCAGCGCGTCCACCTGCTGCACGAGCTCGCCGAGCGAGGACGCCGCCGCTACCGCCTCGGAGGTGGTCACTCACTCATGGTGCCCGCTGTGCGACGGAACGTCATGGCCCGAAAGGACTAGTGGCGGGCCCTCACAGCTCGGGGCCGTCGCCCGGGGACTCCTGGTAGCTGTAGCGCTGCTCCTGCCAGGGGTCGGCGCGGTTGTGGTAGCCGCGCTCCTCCCAGAAGCCGCGCCTGTCCTCGCGCAGGTACTCGAACCCGCGGACCCACTTCGGGCCCTTCCAGGCGTAGAGGTGCGGCACGACCAGGCGCAGCGGCCAGCCGTGCTCGACGCTGATCTGCTCGCCGTCCCGGTGCGTCACGAACAGGGCGAGCTCGCTGGTGAAGTCGGCCAGCGTCATGTTCGCGCTGTAGCCGTACTCGGCCCAGACCATCACGTGCGTGACGTCCGGCGCGGGTGGCGCCAGGGCGACCAGGGTCGCGGTGGAGATGCCGGTCCAGGTGCAGTCCAGCAGCGAGAACTTGGTCACGCAGTGGAAGTCGGCGCCGACCTCGGTGCGCGGCAGCTGCTCGACCTGCGCCCAGTCCCACCGGCGCTCGGCTCCGTCGGCCGTCGCCCCGAACACCTTGAAGTCCCAGGCGGCGAGGTCGGTCCTGGGCACCGGCCCGTAGTGCAGGACCGGCCAGCCGCGCGGGATGTACTGCCCCGGGGGCAGCCGGTCGCCGGGGAGGCCGGCGGCGCGCTTCTTCGCGCCGAGGCGGCTGAAGGGCGTCGTCACCCGTCCATCCTGCTCCTGCGCCCCTCCGCCTGCGCCACCGGCCCTGGACGCGTCGGCGGGGCCTGCTGCGCTAGGTTCATGACGTGCGCGCGGGCTGGTACGGCCACCCCACCCGGGACTGCTCGCCGGACCGCTAGGCGCACCGCACCACCACGAGCCCCGGGCAGCTGCCCGGGGCTCTTCTCGCTCCTGAGAGGTCCCGACCCATGGTCGTCGTCATGCGCCCCGGCGCTGGTCCGGAGGAGGTCGACGCCGTCGTCTCCCGCGTCGAGGGGGCCGGTGGGTCCGCCTTCATCAGCCGCGGGGTGCAGCGCACGATCATCGGCCTGGTCGGCGACGTGGTGGCCTTCCAGGGGCTGAACCTGCGGGCCATGCCCGGCGTCGGCGAGGTCGTGCGGGTCAGCAAGCCCTACAAGCTGGTCAGCCGCGAGAACCACCCCGACGCCTCCACCATCACGGTCGGCGAGCGCGCCGACGTGCACATCGGGCCGGACGTCTTCGTGCTCATCGCCGGGCCGTGCGCCGTGGAGACCGCCGAGCAGACCTTCGAGGCCGCCGAGATGGCCAAGTCCGCGGGCGCGACGATGCTGCGCGGCGGCGCCTACAAGCCGCGCACCTCGCCGTACGCCTTCCAGGGCCTGGGCGTGAAGGGGCTCGAGATCCTGGCCGAGGCGCGCGAGCGCACCGGGCTGCCGGTCGTGACGGAGGTCGTCGACCCGGCCGACGTCGCGATCGTGGCGGAGTACGCCGACATGCTCCAGATCGGCACCCGCAACATGCAGAACTTCCCGCTGCTCCAGGCCGTCGGCGCCGTCCGCAAGCCCGTGATGCTCAAGCGCGGCCTGACCGCCACCTACGAGGAGTGGCTCATGGCGGCGGAGTACGTCGCCCAGCGGGGCAATCTCGACATCGTGCTGTGCGAACGCGGCATCCGGACCTTCGAGACCGCCACCCGCAACACCCTCGACGTCAGCGCGGTGCCGATGGTGCACGCCCTGTCGCACCTGCCGGTCGTCGTCGACCCGTCCCACAGCGCAGGCAAGCGCGACCTGGTCGTGCCGCTGACCCGCGCCGCCATCGCCGTCGGGGCGGACGCCGTCATGGTCGACGTCCACGCCGACCCGACGCAGGCGCTGTGCGACGGCCCGCAGGCGCTCTACGGCGAGGAGCTGGCCGAGCTCGCCCGCGCCTGCCGCGAGCTGCCCCCGATGCTCGGCCGGTCGGTCACGCAGCGCTAGCAGGAACTCCCCCGCGGGTGGCGAAGTGGGGGCCATGCGCCTCCGCTCCCTGCTGCCGCTCGCCGCAGCCTCCGTCCTGCTCGCCCCGCTGGTGGCCACGGCCGCCCCGGCCCCGGTCGCCTTCCCCGAGGAGGCCGGCACGCAGGGCACGCCCGCTGCCGGCAGCGGCGTCGACCTCAAGCCGGTGTCGAACTGGTCCTACAAGGGCGGCACGGACCTCGAGTTCGTGACGATCAAGAAGCGTGACTACGCGGTCGCGCCCTCCGAGACCAGCAGCGGCGGCGTCGGCGCGCTGCGCATCTTCGACCTGACGGCCAACCCGGCCAAGCCCAAGCTCGTGGGCTTCCTGCCCTGCGACGTCACGCAGAACGACGTCCAGATCCGCGGCACGACGGTCTTCATGGGCGTCGACGGCGGCACCTCCGGCCCGGCCGGCTGCTTCGAGAAGCTCGGCATCGAGCCGGCCCTCGGCGTCCTCGCGGTCAGCCTGGCCAACCCGGCCAAGCCCACGCCCGTCGGCTTCACGCCGATCAAGTACGGCGCCCACAACACGACGCTGCACCCGAGCGGCGACTACCTCTACGTCAGCGACTCCGAGCTCACCCCCAAGCAGGGCGAGCCGGCCGGCCAGATGCTCGGCCGCATCAACGTCGTCGACGTGCGCAACCTCAAGGCGATGAAGGAGGTCTTCACCCTCCCGCTGCCGACCGGGCTGTCCAGCCACGACATCGACTTCAACGCCAAGGGCGACCGCGCCTACAGCGCCGCGCTCACCGAGACGCTGATCCTCGACACGAGCGACCCGGCCAAGCCGAGCATCGCCACGACGATCGTCGACCCCGCCGTGAACATCAGCCACGGCGCGGACCTGACCCCCGACGAGACCCACCTCTACGTCACCGACGAGCAGGCCGGCGCCGCGGCCAACGGCGTCTGCAACGTGGGCGGCGTGCACGTCTACGACCTCACGACGCCGGTCCCGGTGAAGACCGCGTTCTACGCCTTCAGCCCGGCGAACTCGCTGACCTCGACGATCACCGGCGCGAGCCTGACCTGCACCGCGCACGTCCTCGACTACGGCCCCACCGGCACGACCTTCTCCAACGCCGGCTACGCCGCGGGTGTCCGCATCATCGACATCACCAACCGGCTGGGCCTGCCGGAGGAGCTGGCGTCCTTCACGCCGGTCGACTCCGACACCTGGAGCGCCAAGCAGTACAAGAACCCGAAGTACCTGTACGCCAACGACCTCAACCGCGGCTTCGACGTCTTCGAGTACGCCGAGGGCTCGGGCGCGGTCGACACCCGCACGCCGAAGCAGAAGCAGTACGGCATCACCCGCATCGGGAAGACGACGTTCATGGACGGCGCCTGGTGCGCCGACCCGACGGGGTCCCTCGGCCTGCTCGAGGGGCACCACCTCAAGGCCTAGCGCCCCAGCAGTGCTCCGACGACGCCGGCCGCCCTCTGGGCGCCGGCGTCGTCGACGTCCAGGTGGGTGACGAGGCGCACGCGCCGCGGCCCGACCACGCTGATCAGAACCCCCTGCTCGCGCGCGGCAGCGGCCAGCGCCGGGGCGTCCGCCACCTCCAGCGGCACGATGTTCGTCGCGACCGGCCCGACGCCCAGCGCGTCCGCGATCGACTGCGCGCGCCGGTGGTCCTCCGCGAGCCGCTCGACGTGGTGCTCGAGCGCGTACGAGCCGGCGGCCGCGAGCACACCGGCCTGCCGCATCCCGCCGCCGAGGCGCTTGCGCAGGACCCGAGCCTCCGCGGCGCGGGTCGCGTCGGTGACGACGAGCGAGCCGACCGGAGCGCCAAGGCCCTTGCTCAGGCAGACGCTCAGCGTGTCGAACAGCGCGCCGTACTCCGCCGGCGCGGTGCCGCTCGCGACGGCGGCGTTGAAGATGCGCGCGCCGTCGCAGTGCAGCGCCATGCCGTGCGCGCGGGTCAGGTCGCGCAGCTCCTGCAGCACCGGCAGCGGGTGCACCAGCCCGCCGCCGCGGTTGTGCGTCTGCTCGACGCTGACCGCGCTGGTGGCCACGGTCCCCCAGCCGGCCGGCCGCAGGTACTGCTCCACCGTCGCGGCGTCCATCAGCCCGCCGGGGACGGTGCGTGACTGGATCCCGCCGTGCTGCGCGGCGCCGCCGTGCTCGTAGGTCACGACGTGGGCGTCGGCGTCGCAGAGCAGCTCCTCCGCCGGGGGCACCACCAGGCGCAGGCAGATCTGGTTGCCCATGGTGCCGCTCGGGACGAAGACGGCGGCCTCGTGGCCGAACAGCTCGGCGGTCTGCTCCTCCAGCCGGTTGACCGACGGGTCCTCGCCGTAGACGTCGTCGCCGACCTCCGCGGCGGCCATCGCGGCCCGCATCGGCCCGGTCGGACGGGTGAGCGTGTCGCTGCGCAGATCGACGAGGGTCACGACCTCTAGGCTAGGAGCCGTGGCAGAGCTGACCCGGCCGGCGGGCGCGCCGGCGGGCGTCTCCGCCGAGGACCTGGTCGCCGCGATCCGGGTGCACGCCGACCGCGTCCACGACGCCGTCCGGCGCATCGGCTGCGACGGCCCGGCGGCCGTGCAGGTCGTCGAGGAGAGCGCGGTCGACCTGGTGGAGGTCGTGGCCGCCCGGCCGGAGACGGTCGAGGACGCCGTCGGCTGGTGGTTCGCGCGCGCCCGTGCCCTCGGCCGCCGGGTCGCCACCCGCAGCGCCGACCTTCCCCTCGGCGGCGGCGTGCTGGCCGTCGACGAGGACCAGGAGGTCCTGGCCGAGGCGCTCGAGCAGCTGCCCGAGCGCGAGCGGGTGGCGCTGCTGCTCCGCGACTCCTACGACCTGCCCGCCACCTCCGTCGGCGCCGCGCTCGGGACCGACGCCGACGGCGCGATGGAGCTCGTCGGCCGCGCCCGGCTGGCCTTCCTGCCGCTGGTCGACGACGAGCCCGCGCCGCAGGTCCCCCCGCACCAGGCCGACCTCGGCGCGCTGGCCCGCATCGGCCAGGGCGGGCAGGTCGCCGCGCGCGACGCGACGGTCCGGCGGCACGCGCTGTCCTGCGACGACTGCCGCACCCTCACCGACGCCCAGCAGCGCGCGCACCTGCTGCTCACCGGCCTCACCGTCGTCGCGCTCCCCGAGGCGGACCGCGTCGGCGTGCTGTCCCGCGTCGAGGAGCAGGCCTTCGCGGTGCTCCCGGCGGCGGAGTCGCTGGTGGTCGTGCCCGAGGACGAGGAGTTCTGGGACGACGACGAGGAGCCGCGGCTGTTCTCGCCGCTGCTCACCCTGCTCGCCCTCGTCGTCACCGTCCTGCTCGGCCTCGGCCTGGGCCTGCTGCTCAGCCGGGCCGGCGGCGTCGGCTCGCTGCTCGGTCCCGAGGGGCGGGCGCCCGAGGACGTCGAGCTGCTCGTCGCGCCGTCCGTCGCACCGCAGGTGCTGGTCAGCCCGCCCACCGTCCAGGCCCCGCCGCCGGAGACCCGCGTCTTCGTCATCACGCCCCCGCCGCCGGTCCCCTCGCCGCCGCCGCCCTCCCCCGTCGCGGCCTCCCCGGCGCCGGCCAGCGACCCGCTCGGCCTGACGCTCGACCCCACCAGCGGGCCGAACGGCCAGCGCCTCACCGTGAACGGCACCGGCTTCACCCCCGGCGCGCAGGTGCTCGTGCAGTACCTCGACCCGACCGGCGAGCCCACCGGCGCGCAGGCCGTCGTGGTCGCCGACGCACGCGGCCGCTTCACCACCGAGCTCACCGCGCAGGACCCGAACAACCTGCCGGGCGAGCACGTGGTGCGGGCCGGCGACGGCGAGAGCACCGCCGAGGCGACCTACACCGCCGAGGCCTGACCTAGCGGTCGCGCCGCGCCTGCAACATCTCGGCGACGAGGAAGGCCAGCTCGAGGGCCTGGCTGGTGTTCAGGCGCGGGTCGCAGGCCGTCTCGTACCGGCCCGCGAGGTCGGCGTCGGTGAGCTGCTGCGCGCCGCCGAGGCACTCGGTGACGTCGTCGCCGGACAGCTCGACGTGGACGCCGCCGGCCCACGAGCCGAGCCCCGCGTGCACCTCGAAGAAGCCGCGCACCTCGTCCATGACGTCGTCGAAGTGGCGCGTCTTGTAGCCGCTGGCCGTCTCGGTCGTGTTGCCGTGCATCGGGTCGCACTCCCACACGACGCTGCGCGGACCGCGGGACCGCTCGACCGCCTCCACCAGCGGCGGCAGCACGTCGCGCACCTTGCCCGCGCCCATGCGGGTGATGAGGGTGAGCCGGCCGGGCACCGCGTCCGGGTCGAGCCGCTCGCACAGCGCCACCGCCGTGCTGGGGTCGACGGACGGGCCGAGCTTCACGCCGATCGGGTTGTGCAGGCGGGACAGGAAGTCGACGTGCGCGCCGTCGAGGTCGCGGGTCCGCTCGCCGATCCAGACCATGTGCGCCGACAGGTCGTACGGCTGCCCCTCGGCGTCCGGGCGCGTCAGCGCGCGCTCGTACTCCAGCAGCAGCGCCTCGTGGCTGGCGTAGAGCTCGACGCCGTGCGTCTGCGGAGTCGCCTCCAGGTCCAGGCCGCAGGCACGCATGAAGGCCAGCGCCCGCTCGATGTCGGTGGCCAGCTCCTGGTAGCGGTGGCCTGCGGGGCTGCGCTGCACGAAGGCGGTGTTCCAGTCGTGCACGGCCGCGAGGTCGGCGCTGCCGTCGGTGGCCATCGCCCGCATGAAGTTCATGGTGGCGGCGCTGTTCGCGTAGGCGCGGACCATGCGCGAGGGGTCCGGTGTGCGCTCGCCGTGCAGGTCGTTGACGGCGTCCCCGCGGTACGACGGCAGGCCAGTCGCGCTCTCGATGTCGTTGCTGCGCGGCTTGGCGTACTGCCCGGCGAGCCGGCCGACCTTCACCACCGGGACGCTGGCGCCGTACGTCAGGACGACGGCCATCTGCAGCAGCGTGCGGACCTTGCCGCGGATGCCGTCGGCGGTGTTCGCCGCGAAGGTCTCCGCGCAGTCGCCACCCTGCAGCAGGAAGGCCTCCCCCCGCGCCACGGCCGCGAGGCGCTCGCGCAGGTTGTCGCACTCCCCCGGCTGGACCAGCGGCGGGACCTGGCTGAGCGTCTCGTAGACCTCGGCCAGCGCGGCCTTGTCCGGCCAGGACGGCTGCTGCAGCGCCGGGAGGTCGCGCCAGCGGTCCAGGTCGGAGGTGGCGTCGGCGGGTTCGAGCGTCGCGGTCACCCCCGCAAGGCTAGGCGACTAGCCGAAGAAGACCTCGGCCTCCGCGTAGCGCTCGACCGGCACGGTCTTGAGCTCGCGGGTGGCCTCCTCGAGCGGGACCCGGACGATGTCGGTGCCCTGCAGGGCGACCATCTTCCCGCTGTCGCCGTCGTGCACGGCGTCCGCGGCCGCGAGGCCGAAGCGGGTGGCCAGCACCCGGTCGTAGGCCGTCGGGGTGCCGCCGCGCTGGATGTGGCCGAGCACGGTCGCGCGGGCCTCCTTGCCGGTGCGCCGCTCGATCTCGTCGCCGAGCACCTGGCCGATGCCGCCGAGGCGGACGTGCCCGAAGGCGTCGACCTCGCCGGAGGACACCGCCATCGTCCCCTCCTTCGGGGTGGCCCCCTCGGCCACGACGAGGATCGGCGCGTACTGCCGCTCGAAGCGCCGCTCGACGTAGGCGCAGACCTGCTCGATGTCGAACGGCCGCTCGGGGATGAGGATGACGTTGGCGCCGCCGGCCAGGCCGGAGTGCAGCGCGATCCAGCCGGCGTGCCGGCCCATGACCTCGACGACCAGCGCGCGGTGGTGCGACTCCGCGGTGGTGTGCAGGCGGTCGATGGCCTCCACCGCGATCTGCACAGCGGTGTCGAAGCCGAACGTGTAGTCGGTCGCGCCCAGGTCGTTGTCGATGGTCTTGGGGACGCCGACGACGTTGACGCCGGCCGCCGCGAGCTGGGTCGCGACGCCGAGCGTGTCCTCGCCCCCGATGGCGACGAGGGCGTCCACGCCGGCCTTCTCGAGGTTCTCGCGGACCCGGTCGACGCCGCCCTCGACCTTCATGACGTTGGTGCGGCTGCTGCCGAGGATGGTGCCGCCGCGCGGGAGGATGCCGCGGGTCTGCTCGACGCCGAGCGGCATGGTCAGCCCCTCCAGCGGGCCCTTCCAGCCGTCGCGGAAGCCGACGAACTCGTGCCCGTGCACCTCGGTGCCCTTGCGGACCACCGCGCGGATCACTGCGTTGAGCCCCGGGCAGTCGCCCCCGCCAGTCAGGACACCGATGCGCATCCGCGGACCCTATCCAGTCGGCGGCGCCGTCGGCCGATGGTCATCTCGTGCTCCGTCGTACCGCGCTGACCGCTGCCCTGGTGGCGGCGCTGCTGGGCGTCCCCTCGCCCGCGGGCGCGGCCTCGCTGGACGACCTCCAGGCGCAGGTCGCCGCGGCCACCGCGCGCACCTCCTCGCTGTCGCTCGCGCTGGAGCAGGCGGCCGCCGCCGACGGCGGGCTGCGGGTCGCCCTGGAGCGGCTGGCCACCGCACACGACGAGGCGCAGGCGCGGCTCGACTCCCGCGTCCGCCAGGTCTGGATCAGCCGCCGGTGGGACCCGATGTCCTGGACGGCCGGCCTCGGGAACCCCGGGCTGCGGCGCATCGCCCAGCAGGGTGCGGCCTCTTCGGTACGGGTCGAGCGGGAGCTCGTCGAGGCCGTCGGCGCCCAGTCCGCGGCGGCGACCTCGCTGCGCGCCGAAGGCGCGCGCCGCCGGGCCGCGTTGCGGGTGCAGGCCGCCTCCGCGCTGCAGGCGCAGGAGTCGGCGCGCCGGCTGCTCGCCGACGCCGAGGAAGCGCTCGCCCGGGAGGCCGCCGCCGCCGCGTCCGCCGCCGAGCAGGCGCGCGTGCAGGCCGCTGCCGAGGCGCTCGCCGCCTCCCGCGCCTCCCTCGACACCGCCTCGGCGGTCGTCACCCGCGCGCTGACCCCCGCGCAGACCCGCCGCTCGCAGCGCGCGCAGGAGGTCGAGGCACCGCTCGTCGCGCTGGTCGAGACCGCCGGCTCCGGCTACCCCGCGGGCTACGCCCCGACCGGCGAGGTCCTCGCCGGCCTCGCCTCCTGGTACGGGCCCGGCTTCGTCGGGAGCCCGACCGCGAGCGGTGCCCCGTACGACCCGGAGCGCCTCACCTGCGCGCACAAGACGCTGCGGCTCGGGACCGTCGTCCGGGTGTCCGCGAACGGCCGCGCCGTCTCCTGCCTGGTCAACGACCGCGGGCCGTACGTCGGGCCGCGCATCCTCGACATGTCGCGCGCCGGATCGCGTGCGCTGGGCTACGACGGCGTGCAGCAGGTCGTGATCGAGGTGCTCGCGCCGGTCTAGGGTGCCGACGTGCTGACCGGAGAGCGCGTGGTGCTGCGGCCGTTCCGCGCTGAGGACCTCGAGCCGCTGTGGCGCTCCCGGCAGGACCCGCTGACCTGGGCGCGGACGACGGAGGCGCCGCTGGTCCCCGAGACGCTCGAGGCCTACCGCACCCGGCACGCCGACCGCGGCAAGGACGGCAACGCGGAGTTCGCCGCGGAGGTCGACGGCGAGCTGGTGGGTCGGGCGGGGCTGTTCCACGTCGACCTGCTGGCACGGCACGCCGAGGTGGGGCTGGCGATCCTGCCGGCGCACCAGGGCCTGGGCTACGGCAAGGACGTCCTGCGGGTGCTGGTCGACTACGGCTTCCGGTCGCGCAACCTGCGCCGGATCCACCTGCAGACGCTGGCCTCCAACGCCGCGGCCCTGGCCGCCTACCGCGCGGTCGGCTTCGTCGAGGAGGGGCGGCTCCGCGAGCACGCGTGGGTCGAGGGGGCGTACGACGACGTCGTGCTGATGGGCGTGCTGCAGGCGGACTGGGCCTAGATGTAACGACCAGACACGTTGTTGACGGCGTGGTGACTTGATCGAAGGAGGACCTCCGGTCTGAGTGGCGGTATCTGACATCGCTTCTCAACCCGGAGGTCCTCTGTGTCGCACGCTAACGCTCGTCTGAACGAGTACGGCAGGAACCTGATCGCTCAGCGGGTCCTGGCTGGTCACAAGCCTGGTGAGGTCGCCAAGCAGGTCGGGGTCAGCCGGCAGACGGTCTACAAGTGGGTCCGCCGCTTCCAGGCGGAGGGAGCGGCCGGGCTGGCTGATCGGTCTTCGCGTCCGCACCGCAGCCCGACCAGGACCAGCCCGAAGGTCACAGCCCGGATCACCGCCGCCAGGGTCAAGCACTTCGCCGGCCCGAGTCGCCTTGTCAGGGTTGTTGGGTCTGCCGGCGAGCACGATCGGCGCGGTCCTTCGCCGTGAGCAGATGCCTGCCCTGGCTTGTCTTGACCGGGTCACCGGTGAGGTCCTCAAGGGCCGCCGGCACTCCGACCTGCGTTACGAGCACCGCGAGCCCGGATCGCTGCTGCACGTGGACGTCAAGAAGCTCGGGAAGATCCCGCCGGGCGGCGGGTGGCGCCTGCACGGCCGCGGCACCAGCACCCCCAGAGGCCGCGGCGCCGGGTGGGACTTCGTCCACGTCGCCGTCGATGACCGCAGCCGCGTCGCCTACGTCGAGGTCCTGCCCGATGAGAAGGGCACCACCTGCGCCGGGTTCCTCTACCGCGCCGCGAAGTGGTTCCGCGACCAGCACGGCATCACGATCCGCCGGGTCCTGACCGACAACGCCAAGAACTACGTCCTGTCCCGCGACTGGAAGGCCGTCTGCAGCGCCCTGCAGATCAAGCACCGCCTGATCAAGCCGCACTGCCCCTGGACCAACGGCAAAGCCGAGCGCTTCAACCGGACCCTGCAGACCGAGTGGGCCTACAGCCGCAGCTGGACCTACAACCACCAACGCACCCGCGCGCTGGACAGCTTCGTCCGCCGCTACAACACTCGGCGAGGTCACTCAGCCCTCGGAGGCCGACCCCCCGTCAGCCGCCTCGCCGCGTGAACAACGTCCGTGGTCGTTACACCTAGCCCGGTCGCTTCGCCTGCGGGTGCGGCGTCTCGTGCCGAGCGAGCATCTCGACCAGCGTCGTGATCCGGCGCGCCCGCGTCTCGGGCCGCGCTGCCGTGGTCACGCGGTGGATGAGCGCGAAGCGGTTGGTGCGGGTCAGCACGGCGAACATCTCCTGCGCGCGCGGGTCGGCGGCGATCGCCGCCGCCAGGTCGTCCGGCACCTCGGCGGTCGCCTGCCCCTGGTAGGCCCGGTCCCACCGGCCGTCCGCCTTGGCGGCCTCCACCGCGGCGCGCCCCGCGGGCGTCATCCGGCCCTCCTGCTCGAGCCGCGCCACGTGCTCGACGTTGCGCGCCGACCAGATGCTGCGGGCCCGCCGGGGGGTCATCCGCTGCAGCGAGCTCTGCGCGTCCCGCGCCCGCCCCTGGCCGTCGATCCAGCCGAAGCAGAGCGCCTCGTCCAGCGCCTCGGCGTACGTCAGCGTCGTGACCGAGCCACCCTTCTTGTGCAGGACGAGCCAGACGCCGGGCGAGTCCGCGTGGTGCTGCTCCAGCCAGGCGCGCCAGGCAGCGGCGTCGGCGACGAGCAGCTCCTCGAGGTCGGTCGGCACGGGAGGGAGCATCGCAGGGGGCGGGTTCCCTCGTCAGGTGGTCGCCGTCGGTGCGGGCGGCCGCCGGGCGGCGGTGCGCGGGAGCGGTGCGCGGGAGCGGTGCCCTGGACAGACCTCCTGCTCCAGGCCGCGTCCTCGGTCGGCGGTCGGCTGGTGGGTTGCGGTCGAGCTGCGGTCCTCATCAGCAGCCGCGGGTCGTTGACCGCGTGGCGCGACGACGGCACCGGGCCGGAGCAGACCTGACGTCGGGCACCCGCACCCTTGAGAACCGCTACTGCACAGGCACTTTGATGCTTCGGAACTGTCGGAGGTCGACCGTAGGTTCTAGGCATGGCAGCAGGTCAGAGCGTGCTTGCGGTGGCGGCGGACGTCGCTGCGCTGGACGCGCTCGCGGAGCAGCTGTCGGTGCTGGAGCTGTCCCGCGGCGCAGCGCACGTGGTGCAGCTCCGGGTGCTGCTGCAGCTCGAAGCCGTCGGCCGCTCGGCCGGGATGGACCTGGCGACGGTCGCCCACGCCGCGCTGGCCCTGGGCTGCTCGGAGCACCGCGCCGGCCGGCTGCTCGCGCAGGCACACGGCCTCGGGGAGCTGCCCGGCGCGCTGGAGGCCCTCGAGTGCGGGCTGCTGACGGTGGAGCAGGCCGACACCGTCGTCGAGCAGCTGACGCCGCTGCCGTTCCCGGTGCGGCTGCTGGTCTGGCAGCGCCTGCAGCACCGGCTGTCCGGGTGCGACGGGGCGCTGCCGCCGGCGCGGCTCGCGGAGCTGCTCCGGCGCTGGGTCATCGCGGCCGACCCGGCCGACGCGGTGCAGCGTCGGCAGCAGGCACGGGCTGGGCGCCGGCTGGACTACCGGCGGCGCGTGGACGGGCTGAACGACCTGTTCGCCCTGGGCCTGGACGGCCCGGACACCCAGGCGATCCTGTCCCGCGTGCGCGACCGGGCGCACCCGGTCGGGCCCGACGACGACCGGACCGCCGACCAGCGACGGCTCGACGCGTTCACCGACCTGCTGCTCGGGCGTGACCCACTGCCGCTGCACGACCCGCACGACCCCCTGGACCCCCTGGACCTGCTGGACCCGCCGCCGGCTACGACGTGCCGCGGCCCGGCAGGCGGTGGCAGGGCCGCGTGCGGCTGCTGGCCCGGTGCACCGGTGCCGTGCGGCGCCGAGCTGCTCGTCCACGTCAGCCTCCCGACCGCCCTCGGCCTCAGCCACGAGCCGGCCGAGCTCGTCGGACACGGACCGCTCGAACCCGACCTGCTCGCGGCGCTCCTGCTCGCCCGACCGCGGCTGCGCCCGGTCTGGGTCGACGAGCAGGGCGTGCCGGTCGCCGTCGGAGCGCGCGCCCACGCCGTGCCCGTGCGGGACGACCCCGCAGCAGTCCGCCAGGCACTGCTCGACCTCACCGCGCAGCCACCACCGCAACGGCTGCACCCCCGACACCCGGACGACCACCCACCGCCACCAGACGGAACTGCCTGTCAAGACGCGCCGCCCCAGCCCGCCACCGACCGCGCGCACCCCGCCGGCACGCCGGGCAGCTACCGCCTGCCCCGCGACCTGCAGCGGCTCATCGACGTGCGCAGCCCGCGCTGCGAGTGGCCGGGCTGCGGAGCACGCGCCGTCCGCTGCGACGCCGAGCACGACCTCGCCTGGCCAGCCGGAGCGACCTGCGCCTGCAACCTCGGGCCGTGCTGCCGCCGGCACCACCGCATCAAGCAGCAGGGCTGGACCAAGACCCGCAGCAGCAACGGCGTCACCTGGACCAGCCCCGGCCGCGGCCGCAGCTGGCTCAGCCCCAGCCAGCACCAGACACCCGCGGCACTCGCCGAAGCCGCAGCGGCGCCGAGCCCCGAGCTGCGCCGCGGCAACCGCAGCGGTACAAGGTCAGACGGAGGGACGTGCGCGCCGCCGCGACGACGCGCTCGACCAGGCCGCCCCGGTCGCCGAGCCGGGCGACCACCTCCGCGAGCACCTGCTGGCCGGCGACTCCCGCTGGACCCTCGACCTCGACGACCCCTACGTCTGGCTCGAGTAGCGGCAGGTCGGCATCGGGAACGTCGGACCGCCACGCGCCGAGTACCGTCCCGCCATGGCTGACTGGGACGACGTACGCCGCCTGGCCCGCGCGCTGCCCGAGACCGCAGAGAAGAGCAGCTACGGCGGGGCGCCGTCGTGGACCGTGCGCGACAAGTCCTTCGCCTGGGAGCGGCCGCTGCGGCCGAAGGACCTGGCGGAGCTCGGCGAAGAAGCCCAGCAGGGACCGGTGCTCGGGGTGCGGGTGGCGGACGAGGGCGTCAAGCACGCGCTGGTCGCGGACCAGCCGAAGGTCTTCTTCACGACCAGCCACTTCGACGGCTACCCGGCGGTGCTGGTCCGCCTGGAGGCGATCGACGTCCAGCCGCTGCGCGAGCTGCTCACCGAGGCGTGGCTCGCGCGGGCGCCGAAGCGGCTCGCGAAGACGCTCGACCCGCCGTGACCGCGCCCCCGCTCGCCGAGACGGTCGCCTCCTTCGACGCGCGGGCGCCGCGCTACGACGAGAGCCGGATGCACCGCGAGGTCGCGCTGCTGGTCGCCGACGAGGCCCACCCGCAGCCGGATGACGTGCTCCTCGACCTCGCGGGCGGCACCGGGCTGGTGGCACGGGCAGCGCTGCCGAAGCTGGCGTCGGCGGTGGTGCTGGACGCCTCCCTCGGCATGCTCCGGCAGGCAGGAGCAGCCGGGCCGCGGCTGCACCTCGTGCGGGCGGACGCCCATCACGTGCCGCTGCGCAGCGCGAGCGTCGACATCGTCACCTGCGTCACCGCGCTGCACCTGCTGGCCGACCCCGTGCAGGCGCTGCGGGAGGCCGCGCGGGTCTGCCGGCCGGGAGGGCGCGTGCTCTTCACGACGTGGGCGGCTGGCGGCTGGAGCACCGGCCGGCTGCTCCGGGACGCCGCCGCGCGTGAGGGGATCACGATCGCGGACCCGAGCCTGGCGACCGGCACTCCCGCGTCCGCCGGGGACCTCGCCAGGAGCAGCGGTCTGGTCGTGCAGGGCGTGACGGAGCTGCGCGTGAGCGAGCCGCTGCCGGAGCCGGCACGGGTCTGGGAGCACGTGACACGCGACCGGCCGGAGGCGAGGACCGATGCGGTGCGGCGGCGGTTCGGGCAGGCGCTGACCGGCGAGGTCGAGCACGTCCTGCTCCTGGTCGTGGCGCGCCCTCAGACCTCGAGCCCGAGCCGGTAGGCCCGCTCCGCCAGCGCCTCCCAGCGCACCTTCACGTGGCGCGCGTCGTCCAGCGCGTGGTGCAGCCCGTCGGCCTGCTTCGGCAGCGCCGGGCGGCCGAGGTGCTCCCACAGCTGGCGCACGTCCAGGGTGAAGCGCGGCACCGCCCGCGGCAGCTCCGGCATCGAGCCCCACAGCTGGCAGAGCGCCACGTGGTCGTACGCGCCGTACCAGGCCCAGAGCACCGGCTCCGGGCCGAGGAAGTCGAGCAGCGACGCGCGCAGCTCGGCGCGCGACCTCCACGCCGGGTCGGCGGCCGGCGGCAGCTGCGGCAGCACGTGCTGCTTCACCCACGGGTGCGCGGCGTCCGCGTCGAACTCCGTGGAGACGGCGTAGAACTCGCGGCCGTCCTCCGCCACCGCCCCCAGCGAGACGAGCCCGATGTCGGGAGCGGTCGTCGAGAACTCCGCGTCGTACCAGATCCTCATGGTCGCTCCAGTGTGCCCGGTCTCGCGTTTAGGCCCGCTACCAGCGAGAACGATCACGGGACACCGATCGAGGGGGGCTCCACGTGTGCGGGCTCAGCGGCGAGGTCCGCCGCGACGGCAAGGCGGCCGACGTCGCAGCAGTGGCGCGCATGACCGCCACCATGGACGACCGCGGCCCGGACGGGACCGGCGTCTGGTCGGCCGGCCCGGTGGCGCTCGGGCACCGGCGGCTGAAGGTGGTCGACCTCACCGAGCACGCCGCCCAGCCGATGGTCGACAGCGCGCTCGGGCTGACGGCCGTCTTCAACGGGATGATCTACAACTACCCCCAGCTTCGCGACGAGCTGGAGGGGCTCGGCCACCGCTTCTTCTCGCACGGCGACACCGAGGTCGTCCTCAAGGCCTACGCGCAGTGGGGCGAGTCCTTCGTCGACCGGCTGCTCGGGATGTTCGCCGTCGTCATCGTCGAGCGCGACAGCGGCCGCGTGCTGATGGCCCGTGACCGGCTCGGGATCAAGCCGCTCTACCTGGCCGAGGTGCCGGGGGCGCTGCGCTTCGCCAGCACGCTGCAGGCGCTGCTCGCCGGCGGCGGCGTCGACACGAGCATCGACCGCGTCGCCCTGCACCACTACCTGTCGTTCCACTCCGTCGTGCCGGCGCCGCACACGATCCTGCAGGGCGTCCGCAAGCTCCCGCCGGCGACGGTGCGTGTCGTCGAGCCGGACGGCACGAGCCGCGAGCACCGCTACTGGGCGCCGCCGTACGTCCGCGACGACAGCAAGAAGGGCTGGTCCGCGCAGGACTGGGAGGAGGCGGTCCTCGACGCGCTGCGCCTCGCGGTGAAGCGCCGGATGGTGTCCGACGTCGAGGTCGGCGTGCTGCTCTCCGGCGGCGTCGACTCGAGCCTGGTCGTCGGCCTGCTGGCCGAGCAGGGGCAGCAGGGGCTCCGCACCTTCAGCATCGGCTTCGAGGCCGTGGGCGGGCGCAGCGGTGACGAGTTCGTCTACTCCGACCTCATCGCGGAGCGCTTCGACACCCAGCACATGAAGATGCTCGTCACCCCGGACCGGGTGCTGCCAGCGCTGGACCGCGCCGTCGGCGCGATGAGCGAGCCGATGGTCAGCCACGACGTCGTCGCCTTCTACCTGCTCTCCGAGGAGGTCTCGAAGCACGTCAAGGTCGTGCAGTCCGGTCAGGGCGCCGACGAGGTCTTCGCCGGCTACCACTGGTACCCGCCGATGCTCGGCGCGACGGACCCGCTCGGCACGTACGAGAAGGCGTTCTTCGACCGCGACGACGCGGGCGTGCGCGCCCTGCTGCAGCAGGAGTGGCACGCCGAGCGCGACGAGAGCCGCCGCTTCGTGGAGGAGCACTTCGCCCGCGAGGGGGCCGAGTCCCCGCTGGACAGGGCGCTGCGCCTCGACACCGAGGTCATGCTGGTGGACGACCCGGTGAAGCGGGTCGACAACACGACGATGTCGTTCGGGCTCGAGGCCCGGGTGCCGTTCCTCGACCACGAGCTGGTCGAGCTCGCCGCCCTCTGCCCACCGGAGCTGAAGACCGCGCACGGCGGCAAGGGCGTGCTCAAGCAGGCCGCGCGCCGGGTCATCCCGAGCGAGGTCATCGACCGGCCGAAGGGCTACTTCCCGGTGCCCGCGCTCACCCACCTCGAGGGCGGGTTCCTCGAGCGGGTCCGCGACGCGCTGACCGCGCCGGCGGCCAAGGAGCGCGGGCTGTTCCGCCCGGAGGTCGTCGACCGGATGCTCACCGAGCCCAACGCAGCACTCACCCCCCTCGGGGGCAACCCGCTGTGGCAGCTCGCCCTGCTCGAGATGTGGCTGCAGGGCCGGGACCTCTGACGGTGGACACGCACCACACCGGGGACTTCAGCACCCGCTGGCACCACCTGTCGGGCGACCTGCCCGAGGGCGTGCAGGGCGACGTCGTGCTCGACTGCGGCTGGGGGCGCATCGTCTTCGGCCAGACCTTCACCTCCGCCGAGCGGCTGCGCGCCGCCCTGCGCGGCGAGGCCAGCGGGCACCGCGACATCTGCATCTACCCGCGCGAGCCGCACGTGCTGGTGGCGCAGGCGCCGAGCGAGCTGTTCTTCGACCCGTCGCACACCTACCGGCTCGACCTGTCCGCCTACGGCCCCGGCCGCACCAGCGCCGCGACCGTGCGGCCGCTGCGCGACGCCCGCGACGTCGCCGCCGTCAACGCCGTCTACGCGACCGCGGGCATGCTCCAGGCCGAGCCGTCGCTGGTGCTCGCGAACGCCGAGGACGACGTCTTCACCTACCTGGTGGCGGAGGAGCCGGGCACCGGCCGCATCGTCGGCACGGTCACCGGCGTCGACCACGTGCAGGCCTTCGGCGACCCGGAGCAGGGCACCAGCCTGTGGTGCCTCGCCGTCGACCCGCAGAGCCGGCTGGCCGGGGTCGGCGAGCACCTGACCCGCGCGCTTGCGGAGCACTACGCCGGCCGCGGCCGGGCGTACGTCGACCTCTCGGTGCTGCACGACAACCGCAAGGCCATCGACCTGTACGAGCGGGTCGGCTTCGTGCGCGTGCCGGTGCTGGCGCTCAAGCGCAAGAACACCATCAACGAGCGGCTCTTCGTGGCACCGCCGTCGGAGGAGTACCGCCGGCTCAACCCCTACGCGCGCATCATCGCGGACGAGGCCCGCCGCCGCGGGATCGCCGTCGAGGTGCTCGACGCGGAGTGGGGCGAGCTGCGGCTGAGCCACGCCGGCCGCAGCATCGTCGCGCGGGAGTCGCTGTCCGAGCTGACGACCGCGGTGGCGATGTCGCGCTGCGACGACAAGCGCGTGACCCGCCGCATCGCGGAACGGGCCGGGCTCGCCGTCCCCCGCGGCCGGACCGCCACCGGGGACCACTGCGACGCCGACTTCCTCGCCGAGGTCGGCGAGGTCGTGGTGAAGCCCGCGCGGGGCGAGCAGGGCAAGGGCATCACCGTCGGCGTCCGCGACCCGGACGAGCTGCGCGCCGCTGTCACCCTCGCGCGGCAGCACTGCCCCGAGGTCCTGCTCGAGGAGCTCGTCGCCGGCCAGGACCTGCGCGTCGTCGTCATCGGTCACGAGGTGGTCGCCGCCGCGGTGCGCAAGCCGGCGTCGGTCGTCGGCGACGGGCGCAGCACGGTTCGCGAGCTCATCGCCGCCCAGAGCCGGCGTCGTGCGGCGGCGACCGGCGGCGAGTCCCGCATCCCGATGGACGACGGGACCGAGGCGACGGTGCGCGCCCACGGCCACGAGATGGACGACGTGCTGGGCGTCGGCGAGGAGCTGGAGGTGCGGCGCACGGCGAACCTCCACACGGGTGGCACGATCCACGACGTGACCGACCTGCTGCACCCTGCCCTCGTGACCGCGTCCGTCCGCGCCAGCCGCGCCCTTGACATCCCCGTCACCGGCCTGGACTTCCTCGTGCCGGACGTCGCCGGCCCCGAGCACGTCCTCATCGAGGCGAACGAGCGGCCGGGGCTGGCCAACCACCAGCCGCAGCCCACTGCCGAGCGCTTCGTGGACCTGCTCTTCCCGGAGACGACCGCCCTCGCGAGCGGCTCGTGAGCCAGCCGCCCCCCGGCGGGGTGAGCACGGCTGTCGTGCAGAAGCTGCCGATCGACATGGAGTACGTCCAGGACGTGCTCATCCACCTGCTCCGCACGCCGAGCCCGACGGGCCGCACCGACGAGGTGGTGCAGTACATCGGCGAGCTGCTGATGGACCTCGGGATGGACCTCACCGTCACCCGCCGCGGTCTGCTGAACGCCACCCTGCCCGGCAAGCGCACCCGCCCCGACCGCGCGATCGTCGTGCACGCAGACACGATCGGCTGCATGGTGACGCGGCTCAAGGACAACGGCCGGCTCGAGGTCACCCCGCTCGGCACGCACTCCGCCCGCTTCGCCGAGGGCGCGCACGTCACGATCTTCACCGACGCCGACAAGACCTACACCGGCACCGTGCTGCCGCTCAAGAGCAGCGGCCACCAGTACGGCGACGAGGTCGACACGCAGGGCATCGGCTGGCCGCTGGTCGAGGTCCGCGTGGACGAGCCGGTCGACGACGTCGTCGGCCTGATGTCCCTCGGCCTCCAGGTCGGCGACTTCGTGGCGCTCGACGCCAACCCGATGCTCACGCCTGCGGGGTACGTGAAGAGCCGCCACCTCGACGACAAGGCGGGCATCGCCGCGACGCTCGGCGCCTTCAAGTCGCTGATCGACGCGAGGGTCGCTCCGCTGGTCAGCGCGCACCTGCTCGTGACGATCGCCGAGGAGGTGGGTCACGGCGCCACGCACGGCCTGGACACCGACGTGTCCGAGATGATCGCGGTCGACAACGCGGTCGTCGCGCCCGGGCAGCAGTCGCGCGAGGAGTGCGCGAACATCGCGATGCTCGACAGCACAGGGCCTTTCGACTACCACTTCAGCCGGCGCCTGATCGCCCTGTGCGAGGAGCACGGCGTCCCGCACCGCCGCGACACGTTCCGCTACTACCGCTCGGACGCGGCCAGCGCGGTCGAGGCCGGGCTCGAGATGCGCACGGCGGTCGTCGGCTTCGGCGTCGACTCCTCGCACGGCCACGAGCGCACGCACCTCGACGGCGTGAAGCACGTCGCCGAGCTGCTGTCGCTCTACCTGCAGACCGACCTGACCTTCCCGGACTGGGACGCCACCGAGCGCGGGCCGCTGGAGGAGTTCCCCAGCCGCAGCGTCCAGCCCACGCCGCTGGAGGACCGCCGCCGGGCGGACGACGAGCCGTGACCCGCACGCACTAGCGTCCGGCCCCATGAGCGGAGCACGCGGGCGGTGCCTCGCGACGGAGGAGCGGGCGCGCCGGTCGCTTGCGGAGCGAAGTCAGGTGTTCAGGTGACCTTCTCGATCGTGGCGCGCAGCGCCGACGGGACGCAGTGGGGCGTCGCGGTCGCCAGCAAGTTCCTCGCCGCGGGGGCGGTCGTCCCGGCCGCGCGCGCAGGCGTCGGGGCGCTCGCGACGCAGTCGTTCGTCAACCTGCACTACCTGCCCGACGGACTGGCACTGCTCGCCGACGGCGTCGACGCGCAGGAGGTGGTCGACCGCCTCACCGCTGCCGACGAGCTGCGCGAGCAGAGGCAGCTGGGGGTCGTCGACGCCGACGGCGGCAGCGCGGCCTTCACCGGTGCGGAGTGCATCTCCTGGGCCGGCAGCCGCGCCGGCGACGGGTGGACCGCGCAGGGCAACTGCCTTGCCGGCGAGCAGGTCGTGCAGGCGATGGAGGAGGCGTTCCTCGCCAGCGGCGAGGACGAGCAGCTGTCGCACCGGCTGCTCGCCGCGCTGCGGGCCGGCGACGAGGCCGGCGGCGACCGGCGCGGCCGGCAGAGCGCCGCGCTGCTCGTCGTCACCGAGGGCGGCGGGTACGGCGGCGGCAGCGACGTCCTGGTCGACCTGCGCGCCGACGACCACGAGACCCCGGTCGACGAGCTGGTCCGGCTGCTGAGCCTGCACGAGCTCTACTTCGGCAAGCCCGACCCGGAGGACCTGCACCCGCTGGAGGGCGACCTCGCCGACGAGGTCGACGGGCTGCTGCGCGGGCTCGGCTACGACGACGCCAGCCTGCCGCTGGACGAGCGGCTGTTCGACTGGATGGGCTGGAGCAACTACGAGGAGCGGCACGTGCCCGGGCACCTCGACGTCGTGGTGCTGGTCAAGCTGCGTGAGGCGGCTGCCCCGTGAGCGTCCTGGCCCTGGACGTCGGCACCACCGGCGTCACCGCGCTGGTGGTCTCCGACGACGGTGCCGTGCAGCGCCGCGGCTACCAGGAGTTCCCCCAGCACTTCCCGAAGCCGGGCTGGGTGGAGCACGAGCCGGAGGAGATCTGGCAGGCGGTGCTCGCCGCCGCGAAGGCCGCCCAGGCGGCGGCCGGCGACGTCACCTGCGTCGGCGTGACCGACCAGCGCGAGACCGCCGTCCTGTGGGACAAGCAGTCGCTGGCCGCTCCGCGCCGGGCGATCGTCTGGCAGGACCGCCGCACCACCGCGCTCTGCGAGGCGCGCAAGGACGCCGGGCAGGAGCCGCGCGTCGCCGAGCTGACCGGGTTGCGGCTGGACCCGTACTTCACGGCCACCAAGCTCGACTGGCTCGCGCAGCACGACGCGCGCGCCTGGGCCGGCGTGCTCGACGGGAAGACCGCCGTGGGCACCGTCGACGCCTACGTCGTCGCCCGTCTCACCGGCGGCAGGCGCTTCGTCACCGACGCCAGCAACGCCAGCCGCACCCTGCTCTACGACCTGCGCAAGGGCGGCTGGAGCGAGGAGCTGTGCGAGCTGTTCGGCGTGCCGATGAGCGCGCTGCCCGAGGTCGTCCCGTCGTACGGCGAGGTCGGGCGCACCGACCCCGCGGCGTTCCTCGGTCTCGACGTCCCGGTCGCCGGGATCGCTGGCGACCAGCAGGCCGCGCTGTTCGGGCAGGGGTGCTACGACACGGGTCGCAGCAAGTGCACCTACGGCACCGGCTCCTTCGTGCTCGTGAACACCGGCGACACCCCAGTGCTGTCGGACCGGCTGCTCACGACGGTCGCGTGGATGAGGCCGGACGGCGAGCTGGTCTACGCGCTGGAGGGCGCGGTCTTCGTGACCGGCGCCGCGGTGCAGTGGCTGCGCGACGGCCTGCAGGTCATCGGCAGCGCCGCCGAGGTCGAGTCGCTGGCCCGCACGGTCCCGGACAGCGACGGCGTCGTCTTCGTGCCGGCCCTCACCGGCCTCGGTGCGCCGCACTGGGACCCGGACGCGCGCGGCACCGTCCTCGGCATCACCCGCGGCACCACGCGGGCCCACCTGGCGCGCGCGACCCTCGACGCCATCGCCTTCGAGGTGCGCGACGTCGTCGACGCGATGACCGACGAGGCGGGGCTGTCGGTGCCGAGCCTGCAGGTCGACGGCGGCGCGTCCGCGAACGACCTGCTCTGCCAGCTGCAGGCCGACCAGCTCGGCGTGCCGGTGCAGCGGCCGAAGGTGCTGGAGACGACGGCGCTCGGCGCGGCGTTCCTCGCCGGGCTCGGCACCGGGGTGTGGTCCTCGCCGGAGGAGCTCGCCGACACCTGGCAGCTGGACCAGCGCTTCGAGCCGGTCGACGGGCGTGCGCGAGGACGGCACCCACGCGCGGTGGAGCCGCGCGGTGGAGCGTGCCAAGGGCTGGGGCGGCGACTAGTCCGCGATGCCCTTCTCGACGGCGTAGCGGACCAGCTGCACCCGGTTGTGCAGCTGCAGCTTCTGCAGGGTGTTCTGGACGTGGTTCTCGACCGTCCGGTGCGACAGCCCGAAGCGCTCGGCGACCTGCTTGGCGGTCAGCCCCTTGGCGACCATCCGCAGGACCTCCGTCTCGCGCGGGGTCAGCCGCGGCGCGCCCTCGTCCTCGGCGGTGCGGCGGTACTCCCCCAGCACGAGGCCGGCCAGCCCCGGCGTGAAGACGGCGTCACCCGCGGCGGTCCGCCGTACGGCGTCCACCAGCTCGGGTGCACTGGCCGACTTGACGAGGTAGCCGGTGGCACCGGCCTTGACGGCCTCGAGCACGTCGGCCTGCTCGCCGGACGCCGACAGCACCAGCACCTTCGTCAGCTCCGCGACGGCGCGGGTGACCTCGACGCCGCCGAGCCCGGGCATCTGCAGGTCGCACACCAGCACGTCCGGCGAGGTGGCCTTGACGACCCGCACCGCCTTCTCGCCGTCACCGGCCACGCCGACGACGACCAGGCCCGCGGCGGCGAGGTCGCGCTCGACGGCGTCGCGCCAGATCGGGTGGTCGTCGGCGACCACGACCCTCACGGGCTCATCGGGGGACACGCAGCTCCACCTCCGTCCCCTGTCCGGGCGTGCTCTCGACGTCGACCGTGCCACCCAGGTCCTCGAGCCGCCCGCGGATGGACTGCGCCACGCCGAGCCGGCCGGAGCGGGCCGCCTCCTCGAGCCGCCCGGCGGGGATGCCGGGGCCGTCGTCGCGGACGCTGACGGTCACGGCGTCGGGCTCGTCCTCGACGAGCAGCCAGGCGCTGCCGCCGCCGTGCCGGCGCGCGTTGTCGACGGCAGCGGCCACCGCCGCAGCCAGCTCGACGGCCACCCCGGCCGGGAGCAGGACCGGCGTCGCGGGCGTGGCGACCTGCAGGTCGGCGCCGCTCGGGAGCAGCGGCCGCAGGTCGGCCTCCCCCGCCGGCACCGCCACGGCCGGCCCGGCCACCAGCCGCCGCAGCGCGCTCTCCTGCTCGGCGGCCAGGGCGGCCAGCGCCGGGTCGGTGGCCCGACGGGAGACCAGCGCAAGGGCCTGCAGCACCCCGTCGTGCACCGAGCGCGACAGCCGCTCCCGCTCGGCCGTGGCCGCCTGCAGCTGGACGGCCTCGGCGTACGCCGTCTCCGCGCGGCGAGCCAGCTCCACGACGTAGCCGACGACGGTGCCGACGAGGAGCAGCAGCACCAGGCTGTTCACCGTCGCCTGCGAGGTGCCGCCGCGCTCGACCACCGCGGCGCCGCCGACCACGACGGCGGCGACCGCCCCGCCGCGCCACCCGCGGTGCACCGCCCAGGCGATGACCGGCGCGGCCGCCCAGCTCACCGTCAGCGTCGGGTCGCCGTCGCGGATGCGGTCGCTCGTCAGCACCAGCACCGAGGACAGCAGCGCGGCCGACGGTCAGCACGAGGTCGGCGACCAGCAGCGGCCACCCGCGGCGGCGCAGGTCGCTGTAGAGGTAGGCCGCGATGCCCGTCCAGACCGCCATGCCGGCGAGGACCGCCCAGCCGAGTGCGGGCCGGGCGTACGTGTCCGTGTAGACGGCCATCGAGCACCGCGGCGTACAGCAGCGCGGCCAGGCGGTAGACCGCGATCGCCCGCCACAGGGCGGTGTCCAGCCGCACCGGACGGCCGGGCTAGCTGGCGCGGCGGGCGGGGACGGGCGCGTCGCTCACGAGCGCCTCGCGGGCGGCCTTGCGCGCGTCCTCGATCTCGGCCTTGGCGTTCGTCGCGTAGGTGTCGACGTACTCCTGGCCGGACAGCACCATCAGCTCGTACATGATCTCGTCGGTGATGGACCGCAGCACGAAGCGGTCGCCCTCCATGCCGGCGTAGCGGCTGAAGTCGAGCGGCCTGCCGATCCGCACCTCGACCCGGCGGCCGAGCTTGGGCATCCCGCCGCCGCCGGGCTGGATGTCGGACATGCCGATGAGGCCGACCGGGATGACGGGCACGCCGGCCTCGAGGGCCATCCGGGCGACGCCGGTCTTGCCGCGGTAGAGCCGGCCGTCCGGGGAGCGGGTGCCCTCGGGGTAGAGGCCGAGCAGCTCGCCGTCCTTCAGCACCTTCAGGCCGGTGCGCAGCGCGGCCTCGCTGGCCTTGCCGCCCGAGCGGTCGATCGGGATCATCCCGACGCCGCCGAAGAACTGCCGCTGCAGGAAGCCCTTGGGCCCGCGACCGGTGAAGTAGTCGCTCTTGGCCAGGAAGGTCACCTTGCGCGGGACGACCAGCGGGATCATGAAGTTGTCGAGGAAGGTCGTGTGGTTGCCCGCGAGGATCGCGGCGCCGTCCTCGGGCAGGTTCTCCGCGCCGGTGACGTACGGGCGGAACAGCATCCGGAGGATGGGCGCGAGCACGGCCTTGACGAGCCAGTAGCCCACGTCGTCCTCCTGTCCCTGTCGCTGCGTGACCCGCACCCTACGGGGGTTCCCGGAGCGCCTGCAACGGTCGTTCGCCGTCGGTGCCGGGACTCCTGCCCGGCTGCCGTGCGACGATGCCCACTCCCCTCCGCACGAGTCCCAGGGAGCCGCTGTGCCCACCCCACCGCACACCGGCGGCGTGCTGCCCGGCGCCGAGCCGGTCGACCTGCCCGGCGGTCCGGTCGGCGTGCTGCTCTCGCACGGCTTCACCGGCACGACGCAGAGCATGCGGCCGTGGGCCGAGCACCTGGCGGCGGCCGGGCTGACCGTCAGCGCCCCGCGGCTGCCCGGTCACGGCACCCGCTGGCAGGACATGAACGCCACGCGCTTCTCCGACTGGTACGGCGAGGTCGAGCGCACCTTCGACGACCTGCGGGCCCGCTGCGACAGCGTGTTCGTGATGGGCCTGTCGATGGGCGGCACCCTCGTGCTGCGCCTCGCCGAGCTGCGCGCGGCCGAGGTCGCGGGCGTCGTGGTCGTCAACGCCTCGCTCGGGACCGACCGCAAGGACGCCAAGCTGGCGCCGCTGCTGTCCAAGGTGATCCCGTCCTTCCCCGGCATCGGCAGCGACATCAAGAAGGCGGGGGTGGAGGAGCTGGCCTACGACCGGATCCCGCTCAAGGCCGTCGCGTCCCTGCAGCAGGCCTGGCCGGTCGTCGGCGCCGACCTGCACCGGATCACCGCGCCCGTCCTCGTCTACCGCAGCCGGGTCGACCACATCGTGCCGCCGGTCAGCGGCGAGACGCTGCTGAGGGGGCTCGCGGGCGGCACCGTCGAGGAGCGGGTGCTCGAGGACAGCTACCACGTCGCGACGCTCGACAACGACGCGCCGACGATCTTCGAGGGCAGCCTGGAGTTCGTCCGCGCGCACGCCCCCGCTGCTGCGGGCTGACGTGGAGGGGCGTCGCGACAACGGCCTGCCGTCGGCCGACTGGGGCGCGCTGGTCGACGTCGACCCACGGCTGTCCGAGGCGCTGCTGACACGGCTCGCCGAGGCCGGCGTCGCGGCCTACGTCGAGCCCGCGCTCGGCTCCAACACCTTCACCCGTGCCGCGACGCACCCGGAGCGGCCGCTGGACCGGCTGTGGGTCGACCCGGAGCGGGCCGACACCGCCCGCGACGTCGTCGGCGCGGAGGTGGCCGACCTCACGACGCTGCTCGCCGAGCAGGAGCCCGGCGCGACCGCCCACGGCCTGGTGCACCCCGTCCCGCGCACCGCCGCCCGCCGGGTGCTGCCGCCGCCGGCGCTGCCGGGCCGGCCCGCCGCCGCACCGTCGACCGACCGGCCGGCGACCGACCCGGACGAGGAGTTCCGGCGCATCGTCGAGGGCTTCGGCCGCGACAGCGACGCGCCCGTCCCGCCGTGGCCGGTGGTCGAGGACGTCGAGCCTCCCGGCCGCCGCCTGCTGCCGGGCCGCTCCTCAGGAGCCCCCGCCGGCGAGGAGGACGTGCCGCGCCGGCGGCGCCGCACGGACGTGCCGGAGGAGGAGGCGCTGCCCGGCTACCTGGAGCCGGAGGCGCTCGAGGACGACGGCCACTACGTCCCGCCGCCCCCGCCGCCGGTCCCCCGCCTGGCTCCGAAGAAGGTCCTCGCGGTGCTCTCCGTGATCGGCGGGCTCGGGCTGCTGTTCGTGCCGTCGCTGGTGGACGCGTTCCAGCTGTCGCCCAGCGGGGTCTTCCTCATCGGCATCGCCCTGGTGCTCGGCGGGTCGGCGGCGCTGATCTACCTGATGCGCGATGCTCCCCCGACCGACAGCGGACCCGACGACGGAGCCGTGGTGTGACGACCGGAGGAGTGCGTTGAGCGCGAGCGAGGTCCTCGAGACCCGGGGCCACCTGATGGACAGCGGCGTGCTGGCGCGGGTGCTCGACGACGTGCTGGCCTACGGCGGCGACTACCGGATCGACCGGCTCGACGTCGGCAAGGCGCACGAGGACGAGTCGTACGCCCGGATCGTCGTCTCGGCCGGCGACGACGAGGCGCTGGCCCGCCTGCTCATGCGCCTGCAGGCGCACGGCGTCAACCAGGTGGACCCGGGTGAGGCGGTGCTGCGCGAGGTCGAGCAGGACGGCGTCTTCCCGGACGACTTCTACTCGACCACCAACCTCGAGACCGTCGTGCGCCTCGGCACCACCTGGGTGCCGGTCGAGCAGCCGGAGATGGACTGCGGCCTGCTCGTCGAGGGCGGTCGCGTGCGCACGATCCCGGTCAGCGACGTCCAGGTCGGGCAGCGCGTCGTCTGCGGCGCCGGCGGCGTGAAGGTCGTGCTGCCGCTCAAGGAGCACAGCACCACCGACGGCACCTTCGAGTTCATGGCGTCGGCGGTGTCCAGCGAGAAGCCGCAGTCGCTGCTGCTGCGCCAGATCGCCCAGCAGATGCGCGAGGTCAAGGCCGACGGGGGCAAGGTGCTGTGGGTCGGCGGCCCCGCCGTCGTGCACACCGGCGCGGCGCCGGCCATGGTCGCGCTGGTCGAGGCCGGCTACGTCGACGTCCTGTTCGCCGGCAACGCGCTGGCCACCCACGACATCGAGGCCTCGCTGTTCGGCACGTCGCTCGGCGTCGACCTCGCGCAGGGCAAGGGCGTCGAGCACGGCCACGAGCACCACATCCGCGCGATCAACCAGATCCGCAAGGCCGGCTCGATCGCTGCCGCCGTCGAGCAGGGCGTCCTCACCAGCGGCGTGATGCACGCGCTCGTCACGCACGGCAAGCGGTTCGTGCTGGTCGGGTCGGTGCGCGACGACGGCCCGCTGCCGGACGTGCACACCGACGTCATCGTCGGTCAGCGCGCGATGCGCGCCGAGCTGCCCGGCGTCGGCTTCGCGATCATGGTCGCGACGATGCTGCACAGCATCGCCACGGGCAACATCCTCCCGGCGTCCATCCCGCTGGTGAGCGTGGACATCAACCCGGCGACGGTCACCAAGCTGGCCGACCGCGGCTCCTCGCAGGCCATCGGCATCGTCACCGACATCGGCCTGTTCCTCGAGGGGCTGGCCCGCGAGCTGGTGCCGGGCTTCAGCCCGGGGGGCTAGGCGGCCACACCAGGTCCACCACCACCGGCAGGTGGTCGGTCACCGGGCCCGGCCGCGGCACCTCGACCCTGGTGACCTGCAGCCGCGGGTCGACCAGCAGCACGTCGAGGCGCCGGCGCGGAGCGTGCAGCGGGAAGGTCGGCCCGAGGTCCGCCGCCACGTCGACCAGGCCCTGGGAGAGCGCCTGCCACGCCGGGCCTCCCGGCTCCTCGTTCACGTCCGCCCCGAGCACCAGCGGGTGCCGGTCCGGCAGCGCGCCGCGGACCCGCCGTGCGCTGTCCAGCCGGGCCTCGGCGTCGAGGTCCAGGTGCGTGCCGGCCACGGCGAGGCGTGCCCCCGCGAGCTCGACCACGCCCAGAACGACCCCGCGCCGGTGCAGCCGCGGGCGGCGCGGCATCCGGACGGCGTGCGCCTCGACGACCCGCACCCGCGGCGAGACGAGCAGCAGGTTGCCGGCAGCGGCCGCTCCCCCTGCGGCCTGCACCAGTCCGGCCCGCCGGGCCAGCCGGCGGTTCGCCAGGCGTGAGCCCAGCAGGCGCGGTGCCTCCTGCACCAGCGCCACGTCCGGGGCGAGCTCCGCGAGGTACGACGCCACCCCCGCGGCGTCGTCGCGGAGCGACCGGACGTTCCAGCTGACGACCCGGAGGGTCAGCTCCGCTTCGAGGAGCGGCGCGGCGTCGGGACGCGCGGCTGCTCGAGGAAGGTCTTCACGCCGTCCAGCAGCTCCGCGCGGTCCGCGGTCTGCCCGTCCTTCTCCCAGACGTGCCGCCCGCACGCGGTGCAGCTGTGCAGCTCCAGCGTCACGCCGCGGGTCGTCACCTCGATGCTCGACATCGGGCGCCGGCAGCAGGCGCGGGTGGTGGTGGTGCTCGTCGCGGGCGGGGTGGGGGAGGTCATGCGAGGACTGTGCTGCAGCCGGCTGCGCGCCACCATGGCCCGATCGGGCCATTTCGGACACCCGTCAGCGGGTGCGCGCGAGGTCGGCGGCCCCCACGAGACCCGCTTCGTTGCCCAGCGCGGCAGCCCGCACGTCGGCCAGCGGCCGCTGCCCCGTCCCGGTCAGCCGCTCCGCGAGGACCCGGCGCGCGGGAGCCAGCAGCAGCTCGCCGACCTCGCCGACGCCTCCGCCCACCACGAACGCCCCCGGGTCGAGCACGGCGGCCAGGTCGGCCAGCCCCTGGCCGAGCCACGAGCCGATGACCTCGAAGCACTCCACCGCGGCCGGGTCGCCCTCCTGCGCCGCGCGGGTGACCTCCCGCGCCTCGATGCCCTCGGGCCGGCCGTCGCCCAGCTCGCGCAGCCGCGCGCCGTAGACCCGCCGCACGTCGGCGATCTCGCGGGCCTCGCGCAGGAGCGCGCGCCCCGAGCAGTACTGCTCCCAGCACCCGCGCTGGCCGCAGCCGCACCGGCGCCCGCCCGGCACGACCTGCACGTGGCCGAACTCCGCGCCGATGCCGAAGCGCCCCCGGTAGAGCTGCCCGCCGAGGACGATGCCGCCGCCGATGCCCGTGCCGACGGTGACCACGACCAGGTCAGGCTCGCCCGTGCCGGCGCCGAAGCGGTGCTCGGCCCAGGCGGCGGCGTTCGCGTCGTTCTCGACCACGACCGGCAGGCCGACGCGGGCCTGCACGGCGTCGCGCAGCGGCTCGTCGCGCCAGCTCGGCAGGTTCGGCGAGGTGAGCACCCGTGCCCGGTCGGCGTCGATGAAGCCGGCTGCGCCGATGCCGACCGCCTCGACCTCCCGCCCGTCGCGCAGCTCCTGCACGCACTGGGCGATGACGTCCTCGACGTCCGACGGGCCGGCCGACGGCGGGGTGGCCCGGCGGGTGCGGGCCAGGACGGTGCCGTCCTCGTCCACGACGCCGGCCGCGACCTTCGTGCCCCCGACGTCGACGCCGATCGTCAGCACGCCCCGGTCCTCAACGTCTCAGTCCTCGCGGACGTCGATGTGCTGCACGTCCGGACGGCGGCCCGGCTCCGGCTCGGACGCGCTGCTGACCGTCGTCCGCAGCGCCGCGACGAAGGAGGCCGCCGCGTCGAGCAGGTGCTCGACCGTCTCCGGCCGCACGCCCCGCACGGCGGCGATCCCCTGGCACACCGGGCAGACCGTGCACTCGGGCGCGCCGGTGGCCAGCCCGTCCAGGTGCCCGCCGGCGCGGGTCCGGACCCACTCCTCCGCGGCCTGGAAGAGGCGCGCGGCCTCCTCCGCCGCCGAGCCCACCGGCTGCGCGCTCACGAGCGCATCCAGACCGACGGGTCCGGCTCGAAGCGCACGACCAGGCGCCCGCCGGTGAGCGAGGCGCCCGCGACGGTGCACCTGCGGAGCGCGCTCGGCAGCGCGAGCACCCGCCGGTGGCCGGCGACCGTGACGGCGAGCTCGTCGCCGGTACGGGTCAGCTCGAGGTCCTCGCGGCGGGCCAGCGGCAGAGCGAGCGACAGCTCGAAGCCGTCGCTCGACGGCCGGACGTCCAGCAGGTCGGGCAGCTGCTCCGGGACCGGCGCGGGGTCGGCGTCGCCGTACAGCTCGCGCCCCACCTCGGTCAGCGCGGCCAGCCCCACCGGCTCGACCGCGCGGTACGGCGACACGAGGACCGGAAGCCCGTCGGCGTCCGCGCGCACGCCCTCGAGCTGCGCCGCCTGCGCGGCGGCCCAGCCGGCCAGGAACGGGTCGTCCGACGGCGGGAACACCCGGTTGGCGAGCAGCCCGTCGACGCGGTAGCCGTACAGCGCGAGCGAGGTCAGGGTGCGTCGGGCCTCGGCGACGACCACCGCCTCGGGCGTGAGGACCAGCCGCACGGACGTGGTCGGTGCGGTCAGCACGGCCCGCACCTGGAGCAGCTCGCGGTGCAGCCGCTCCACCGCGTCGAAGACGTCCTCGCGCGGCACGGCGGGGCCGGACACCCGCGACAGCAGCGGCCGGACGGCCCGCAGCGCGCGGCGCTGCGCCGGGAAGACCCGCTCGACGTACCAGGTGAGCGCGTCCGGCAGGGCCAGCAGCCGCAGCGTCTCCCCCGTCGGCGCGCAGTCGACGACGACGAGGTCCCACGGCCCGGCGGTGGCCTGGCGGGTGACCTCGAGCAGCGCGAGGACCTCCTCCGCGCCGGGCAGCACGGTCAGCTCCTCGGCCTGCAGCGCGTCCACGCCGGCCCGCTCGAGCAGTGCGGTGAGGTAGCTCTGGATCTCCCGCCAGCTGCGCTCGAAGGCGCGCTGCGCGTCCACCTGCATCGCGTACAGCCCGGTGTCGACCTCGGTGGGAGTCGGACCGAGGGGGACGCCCAGCGCGTCGCCGAGCGAGTGCGCCGGGTCGGTCGAGAGCACGAGCACCTTGCTGCCGCGGGCCGCGGCGGCGGCAGCGGTGGCGGCGGACGCGGTCGTCTTGCCGACCCCGCCCTTGCCGGTGAAGAGCAGGACCCTCACGAGGTCAGGCCCGCGACTCGACGCGCTTCTTGAGCTCCTTCAGCGCCGAGTCCATGATCATCTTCTCGGCCTTGCGCTTGAACATCCCGAGCATCGGCATCGAGATGTCCACCGCCAGCCGGTACGTCACCTCGGTGCCGCTCGCCCTTGGCCGCGAGGGCGTACGAGCCGACCTGCGACTTCTGCACCGCGCTCTTGCCGACCAGCTCCCACTGCACGCCCGTGTCGTTCCAGTCGTAGGCGAGGACGTACTCGTCCTTGAGGACGCCGGCGTCCATGACGAAGCGGGCCTGCGCCGGCTTGCCGTCCGCGGTGGTCTCCACGACCTCGGCGCTCTTGATCTGGCCGGTCCACTCGGGGTAGCTGTCGATGTCCGCGATCACGGCCAGCACCTGCTCCGGCGGGGCGGCGATGGTGATGGTGGAGCTCGCGACGTCGGCCATGGCCGCGAGGCTAGTACTCCAGCAGGAAGGGCGTCCCGGTCCCCCGGAAGTGCCCGACGTTGACGCACTCGGTGCGCCCGATGCGGGTCCGCGCGTGCAGCGGCTGGTGCACGTGCCCGAACAGCACCAGCTCCGGCGAGGTGTCCCGCACCGCGTCCAGCACCGCCTCGCTGCCCCGCTCGAACCGCCGCGCCTCGACGTCGTAGAGCAGCCCCGGCAGGGCCGGCGGGATGTGGCAGGCCAGCACGTCGACGGCCCCCACGGCGGCCACCTTGCGGGCGTAGTCCTCGTCGTCCACCTCGTACGGCGTCCGCATCGGCGTGCGCAGCCCGCCGCCGACGAACCCCCACCGCTTGCCGCCGATGTCCACGACCTGGCCGTCCAGCACCTCGTGCCCGGGCTTGAGGTAGTCGGGCCACATCGCCGGCACGTCGACGTTGCCGTAGGTCAGGTAGGCCGGCTCGGGCATGGCGGCGAACAGCGCGGCGTACTGCCCGCGCACCTGCTGGTCCAGCGCCGCCCGCGGGTCGTCCAGCCCGCCCCACAGCGCGCGGGAGAGCTCGCGCGCGTCGTCGAAGCGCTTGGCGGTGCGCAGCGCCACGAGCCGCTCGGCGCTCTCCGCGCCGAACAGCGCGGCGAAGATCCCGCCGCTGCTGTCCTGGTAGTCGAGGAACAGCACCAGGTCGCCGAGGCAGACCAGCACGTCGGCGTCGTCCTTGGCCCGGGCCAGCGGCTCCACCTGGCCGTGCACGTCGCTGACCACGGCTACCCGCACGCCGCGGACCCTACGAGAAGAGCAGCCCCAGCAGCGCGACGACCGCGATGACGGCGAGCACCACACCGAAGGCGACACCCATCCGCTGGCCGCGGCTCAGCCGGGTGAGGTCGCCGACGCCGGGCAGCTCGAGCAGCGGGCCCTCGCTCTCGCGCAGGCCGGCCAGGAAGCCCGCCCCGCACGCCGAGCAGGCGTCGTGCGCGAGAGAGTTGCTCGCCCCGCACGTGGTGCACGGCCAGGTCGGGTCGCCCTCGGCCGGGGCCGCCGGCCTCGGCGCCGCGACCGGCGCCGGCACGGTCACGGGGGCCATGACGACCGGGGCCGGGGCCGGCCGCAGGTCGGCGTGGCAGAGGGTGCACCAGGGCGCGCCGGGGCGCACGCTGGCCCGGCAGTGCGGGCAGCGCGTGGCGGTCTCGAGCAGGTCGTCCACGTCCGGTCGATCGGCAGCCTCCTCGGCGGCCTGTAGCCCTGTGACGTGCGCGATAGGGTCGAGCCGCCGGGCTGAGCGCCCGCGCGGACGCGTCGAGGAGCCACGGTGCAGGAGTACTCCACCCCCCCAGCGGTCGAGATCGAGGACAGCGCCGCGCTGACCGACGCCGTCCGCGACCGGGCCGCGAGCCACCCCGACGACGTCGTCTTCACCCGCAAGGTCGACGGCCGCTGGGCGCCGGTCACGGCCAAGGAGTTCGCCACCGAGGTCGCCTCGATCGCCGCCGGCCTGGCCGCCGCGGGCGTGCAGGCCGGCGACCGCGTCGGCCTGATGAGCAAGACGCGGTACGAGTGGACGCTCTGCGACTACGCGATCTGGACCGCCGGCGCCGTGACGGTGCCGATCTACGAGACCTCCTCCGCCGAGCAGGTGCAGTGGAACCTCGGCGACTCCGGGGCGACGGCGTGCATCGTCGAGTCGGCCGCCCACCAGGCGACGCTCGACGAGGTCCGCGACCAGCTGCCGGACCTCCGGGGCGCCTGGCAGATCGACGCCGGCGGCCTCGAGGAGCTGGCCGCGTCCGGGCGGGACGTCCCGGAGTCCGAGCTCGAGGAGCGCCGCGCGACGCTGAGCGTCCACTCGCTCGCCACGATCATCTACACCTCCGGCACGACCGGCCGGCCCAAGGGCTGCGAGCTGACGCACGGCAACCTGCTCGGCACCGGCCGCAGCGCCTCGCTCGTGCTGCCCGAGCTGTTCAACGAGGACGGCTCGACGCTGCTGTTCCTGCCGCTGGCCCACGTCTTCGCGCGGCTCATCCAGACCGCCTGCGTCGAGAGCGGCGCCCGCATGGGCCACACCGCCGACATCAAGGCGCTGCTGCCGGACTTCGCGACCTTCCAGCCGACCTTCATCCTGTCGGTCCCGCGCGTGTTCGAGAAGGTCTACAACACCGCCAAGCAGAAGGCGCACGGCGACGGCAAGGGCAAGGTCTTCGACCGCGCCGAGTCGGTGGCGATCGCCTACTCCGAGGCGCTCGACAAGGGTGGCGCGTCCCTGCCGCTGAAGCTGCAGCACGGCCTGTTCGACAAGCTCGTCTACTCCAAGCTGCGCGCCGCGATGGGCGGCAAGGTCGCCTGGGCCGTCTCCGGCGGCGCCCCGCTCGGCGCGCGCCTCGGCCACTTCTACCGCGGCATCGGCATCACGATCCTCGAGGGCTGGGGGCTGACCGAGACCACCGCAGCGGGCACCGTGAACACGCCGGCCAACATCCGGATCGGCACGGTCGGCCGGCCCTCCCCCGGCGTCACGATCAAGATCGCCGACGACGGCGAGATCCTCATGTCGGGCGAGAACGTCTACCAGGGCTACTGGCACAACTCCGACGCCACGGGCGAGACCGTCGTGGACGGCTGGTTCCACACCGGCGACATCGGCGAGCTCGACGCGCAGGGGTACCTGAGGATCACCGGCCGCAAGAAGGAGCTCATCGTCACGGCGGGCGGCAAGAACGTCGCCCCCGCGGTGCTCGAGGACCGCCTGCGGGCCCACCCGTTGGTCAGCCAGTGCATGGTCGTCGGCGACCAGAAGCCGTTCATCGCCTGCCTGGTCACCCTCGACCAGGAGGCGCTGCCGGGCTGGCTGAAGAGCAAGGGCAAGCCGGAGTCCAGCGACGTCGCCGCGCTGGCGCAGGACCCGGACGTGCAGGCCGAGATCCAGTCCGCCGTCGACAGCGCCAACAAGGCGGTGTCCAAGGCCGAGGCGATCCGGAAGTTCCAGGTCCTCCCGGAGGACTGGACGGAGGAGGGCGGCCAGATGACGCCCTCGCTCAAGCTCAAGCGGTCGGTGGTCATGAAGCAGTACGCCGACGCCGTTGAAGGCCTCTACACCTAGTGCCCCAGCGGCGCGGGGTCGCCGGATCGCCGGCGACCGCCTTCCGCGTCACGCTGCTCGTCCTGTGCAGCGGCGCTCGTGAACCTGGGGCCGGTGGACGCCTCGTGAGGTCTCACCCGCCGCTGGTCCACTGGCCTGCCGTACACCTCTGCCCCATGCTCTGAAGTCGTTCCCCCCAGCGGCCGAAGGAGCAAGGATGAACCCCGTCCTCCTGGCCCAGGACCTGGTCGTCGACTTCGGTGCCGTGCGCGCGGTCGGCGGCTTCGACCTCTCGGTCGCCGCTGGCGCCTCCGTCGCGCTCGTCGGGCGCAACGGCGCAGGCAAGTCCACGACGATGCGCGTGCTGGCCGGCGTCCTCCCGCCGAGCTCCGGACGCGTCCAGGTGATGGGCGTGGACGCTGCGGAAGATCCTGCGGGTGTCCGGTCGGCGGTCGGCTACTGCCCGGACGTCGGAGGTCTCATCCCGCGCGCCACGCCGTGGGAGCACCTGCAGCTCGCGGCCAGGCTGCGCGGGATGTCCGACTGGCGGGACCGCGCCGCCGACCTGCTCGAGCGCTTCGACCTGCAGGCTGCTGCCGACCGCGTCACCTCCGGCTTCTCGCACGGCATGAGCCGCCGCCTGTCGGTCGTCCTCGCGGCGTTCCACGAGCCGCGCCTGCTGCTGCTCGACGAGCCGTTCGACGGCGTCGACCCCCTGGGCGTCGACGCGACGCTCGAGGTCGTACGACAGGCCCGGGAGCGGGGCGCCGCAGTCCTGGTGTCGACGCACCTGCTCGAGCTCGCCGTGGCCGCCTGCCAGGAGGCCGTCGTGCTCAAGGGCGGACGGGTCGTCGGTGCCGCACCGGCAGCCGAGCTGACCGGGCGCGACGGCGACGCGAAGTACCGCGCCCTCATCTCGTGACCAGCTCCTTCGCGCAGGTGCGGGCGCTGTTGGCCCTGCGGTGGCAGATGGCCCGCGCGCCCGGGCTACGCCTCGCGATCGTCCTCGCGGCCGCCACCGTCCTCTGGCTGCTCTACCTCGTGATCGGCAGCGCGGAGCTGCTCGACGCGCCGACGCTGGCCACGGCGGTGGACGTGGCACCGGCTGCCTACCTCGGCTTCGGGGTCCTCGCGGTGATCGCGCCGCTCACGGCGGGCGGGGGCAACGAGGTCGTCCCGCCGGACCAGCTCGTCGGCTACCCGGTCCGGCCGTCGACGCAGTTCTTCGGCGGGCTCCTGCTGGCGCCGCTCAACCTCGTGTGGGTCGTCCAGCTGCTGGTGCTGACCGGTCTGACCTCGTACCTGACGATCGACGGGAGCCTGTGGCGCGGCGCGGCGACGAGCATCGCGTACGTCCTGTGCCTCACGGTGGCGGGGCAGGCGCTCGCCTGGCTGGTCGTCGGCCTTCGCCAGACGCAGGGAGGACGCCGACTCGTCAGCGGGCTCGGGATCGGCCTCCTGCTCTGCGCGGTGCTGCTGGTGCGGACCGGGCACGGCGACGTCGTCCTGGAGCGGAGCCCGACACGCAGCATCGCGGCCGGCGTGATCGCCGGCGGCGACGGCCACCTCGTGCGCTGGGGCATCACGACCGGCGTCCTCCTCCTCAGCGCAGGCCTGTCGTTGCTCCTGGGCGCGCGCACGTGCGCCTGGGCGCTGCGCCGGCCCGGCGACGTCGGCCTCAACCGGCACACGGAGCCGGTGCGCCGTCGCCAGAGCAAGCGGAGCGCGCTCCGCGAGCTCGTCGCCATCGACCGCGCATCCGTGTGGCGCGCTCCCGCCCTGCGCCGCGGCGGCCTCGTGCTCGCGGTCCTGCCGGGCTTGATCGCGGCCGGGGCGGCCGTCCCCTGGGAGTCGATGATCGTGCTGCCCGGCCTGGTGGCCGCCGGCGCCGGGCTGCTGTTCGGCGTGAACGCCTTCTGCCTGGACGGCTCCGGCGCGGTCTGGCTGGCGAGCCTGCCGCACGACCCGAGGCTGGTCGCCCGCGCCAAGGCCATCGTGCTCGGCGAGACGGTGCTGGCCGCCGTCGCCGTCGCCGCGCTGTCCGGGAGCCTGCGCAGCCCGGGCTCCCCCACCGCGGCGCAGGTGACGGCGATCATCGCCAGCGGGCTCGCCTGCAGCGCCCTCGTCATCGCCGGTGGGATGAAGATGTCGACGACCCGCCCGCACCGCGCCGACCTGCGCGGACCGCGCGATGCCGTCGCTCCCCCGGGGGCCCTCGCCATCGCGAGCGCCCGGCTCGCCCTGCCCGCGGCGTTCGCCGGGATCCTGCTCGGCTCGGCCAGCCAGACCGGGGTCTGGTGGTGGCCGCCGCTGCTCGCGACGCCCGTCCTGCTGCTGGCCGTGCTGTCCGTATGCGGAGCCTGCGCCGCTACGACGACCCGTTCCAGCGCGCCCGCATCGTGCAGACGGTCGCGGCAGGGTGACTACTCAGGACCATCTTCGCCCGATTCACCTCCACCTCGAGCGAGGTCTGGCAGCGTCGAGACCTCACGCACGACGACGGAGGTGCACGACTGTGGGCAGGGCCTGGCGGACCGCCGTCGCCGCAGCGCTGCTGACGACGGTGCTGGCCGGTCCGGCGCTGGCCGAGGACTCGGCGGTGCTCCAGCAGCGGGCGAACCAGCAGAGCGCTGAGCTGGAGGCGAGCCGGGCCCGGCAGGAGCAGGCGAGCCAGGACGCCACCACCGCACTCGAGGCGTACCAGGCCGCGCAGCGCGAGGCGGAGGCAGCCGTACGCCACGCGCGTCAGCAGGCCGGCATGCTCCGGCTCGCCGAGCGGCGCACGGCGGAGACGCGGGAGCGGCTCTCCCGCTACGTCGGCTCGCTCTACCGCACCGGCATGGGCAACGGTCAGCTCGCCGTCTACTCCGGCCTGATGGACGCCAGCACGCCCCAGCAGCTGTTCCGCGGGCTCGGCATGGTCGCCCGCGTGGGCGGCAACCAGAACGACGCGTTCGTCGGTCTGGCCCGCGCCGAGGAGGCGCAGGCCCGCGCCGCGACCCGCGCGAAGCAGGCTGCGGACGCCGCCAGGGCCGCCACGGACCGCGCCGCCGCTGCCAAGCGCCGGGCGGACCAGGTCGTCGCCGACGCCGCTGCCACCGTGGCCAGCACCCTCACCGAGCTCGCGAAGACGCAGCAGGCGCTGGCCGCGGCGCAGCGACGCGAGGCCCTCATCGCCTCCGCCGCGCTCATCGCCCGCCAGCGCTCGGCCGTCCCGCTCGCCGCCATCGAGGGCGCCCTGGCCGACCGGCCCGTGCCGGAGTGCAAGGGCGGCGAGGTGCACGGCTTCCCGAACGGCCGCCTGCCCACCAGCGCCCTCTGCCCCCTCTGGGGCACCAGCGGCGCCCTGCTGCGCGCGGACGCCGCCGCCTCGTTCGACGCGATGAGCAAGGAGTACGGCGCGGAGTTCGGCGAGCCGATCTGCGTCACCGACTCCTACCGGAGCCTGCCCGAGCAGGTCGCGGTGGCCGCGGCCAAGCCGACGCTGGCCGCCGTACCGGGCAGCAGCAACCACGGCTGGGGCGTCGCCCTCGACCTCTGCGGCGCCATCCAGGGCTTCGGGACGAAGCAGCACCAGTGGATGGTCGAGCACTCGATGGCGTACGGGTGGTTCCACCCGGCGTGGGCCCAGCAGGGCGGCAGCAGACCTGAGCCCTGGCACTGGGAGTTCGCGCTCTAGCAAGGTGGGTACCGTCCGTGCATCCGCTCCTGATCCCGCGGGCCACCCGAGCTCAGGAGTGCCACGTGCGCGTGCTGGTGTGCGACGACGACCCGGTCCTCGGGCAGTTCCTCGAGGGGTGCTTCGCCGCCGACGGCTGGGACATCGACCTCGTGGAGTCGGGCGAGGACTGCCTGGCGGCGCTGGCCTCCGGTCCCACGCCGGACGTGATCGTGCTCGACCAGGTGATGCCCGGCCTGCAGGGCACCGAGGTCGCCGGGCGACTGCGCGACGACGGCTTCACCCGGCCGATCGTGCTGTGCTCGGCGAACCTCGCCGCGGCCAAGGACGCCGACGTGTCGCGCCTCGGACTGCTGACCGTCAACAAGATCGACGTGCCGGCGGTCGTCCGGGTGGCCCATGCCGCTGCCGTCGACCACCAGCGGACGGCGTCGCCTCCGGCCGAGCGGCGCCGGCAGGTCTGGCCCGACTGAGTCAGCCGGGTGGGGCGAGCAGCTCCCGCAGCCGCGCCGCCAGCACGTCCCACCGCCACTCGCGCTCGACCCACGCGCGGCCGGCCAGCCCCATCTCCTTCGCCCGTACGGGATCTGCCAGCAGCCCGGCGACCGAGGCGGCGACGTCCCGTACGGACGTGCCGTCGACGACGTGCCCGGTCTCGCCGTCCAGCACGGCGTCGGGCGAGCCGCCGGACCGCCCGGCCACCACGGGGAGCCCCGTCGCCGAGGCCTCCAGGAAGACGATGCCGAGGCCCTCGACCTCGAGGCCGGCGCGGCGGGTGCGGCACGGCATGGCGAACACGTTCCCCGCGTCGTAGTGCGCCGGCAGCTCCTCCCACGGCACCGAGCCGGTGAGCACGACGTGGTCCGCCACCCCGTGCTCGGCAGCCAGTCGGTGCAGGCGCGGGGCGTCGGGCCCGCCGCCGACGAGGAGCAGTGCGGCGTCCGGTACGCGCCGGCGCACCTCTGGCAGCGCGCGGATCAGCACGTCCTGCCCCTTGCGCGGGACCAGCCGCGAGACGCACACGACGACCGGCCGGTCCTGCAGCCCGTACCGCTCCCGGACGACCGCTCCCCCGCAGCCCGGACGGAAGACGTCCGTGTCGACACCGCTCGGCAGCCGCGCGAGCTTGTCCTCCGGCACGGCCCGTACGAGGCGGGACCGGGTGTAGTCGCCGAGGTAGGTGACGACGTCGAGCCCCGCAGCGATGCGGGAGAGAGCCTGCTGCGCAAGGGGAAGCAGCGCCCAGCCGACCTCGTGTCCGTGCGTCGAGGCCACCGCGCGCTCGAGTCCGAGCCGCGGCGCCAGCAGACCCAGGGGGGCCGCGGCACCGAACCAGACGCGGTCGCACCCCTCCTCCCGCGCGACCTCCCGTGCGCGCCGCAGCACGTCCGGCGTCGGCAGCATCAGCGACGTCGGGTGCCGCACGACCGGGAACGGCTGTGCGGCGTCGAAGGCGGCGGCACCCTTCCAAGCGGGCGCGTACACGACCACCTCGCCCGCCGGCTGCCTGCTGGCCAGGCTGTGGACGAAGGCCTGGATCCCCCCAGGGCGCGGCGGGAAGTCGTTGGTGACGACGAGGGTCCTCACCGCAGCCGCTCCCACTCCCGGGCGAGGCTGAGCCGCTCCGTCACGCCGGGGTGGGTGGCGAACAGCGCGTAGGCCAGCGGGTGCGGAGCGAGGTCGGACAGGTTGGACAGGGCGAGGCGCTTCTGCGTGGCGACGAAGGTGGCCGGGTCGCGGGTGAGGTCCAGGGCGTGGACGTCGGCCCGGGCCTCGATGCGGCGGGACACGAGGTTGCTCGCGGGGGCGGTCAGCAGGCTGGTGAAGGCGATCAGCGCGAGCAGGAGCGGGACGACCCGCGGGTCTGCCATCCCGTCCGCGCCGGCTCGCCGCAGCAGCGGCGTCCAGGACAGCACCAGCCACAGCGCGCACACGCCCGCGGCGGCGGCCAGCGCCCCCAGCAGCGTCCCGACGAGGACGTCGCGCTCCTCCGCGTGGCCGAGCTCGTGGGCGACCACGAGCTCGACCTCTGCCGGCGTCGCCGTCGTCAGGAGCGTGTCGTACACGACGATCCGCCGGCTGCTGCCGAAGCCGCTGACGTACGCGTTGACGGCGGTCGTACGGCGAGAGGCGTCCGCGACCAGGACCTCCTGCACGGCGACGCCGTCGCGGTCGGCCAGCGCGAGCAGGTCCTCGCGCAGCTCCCCCGCCGGCAGCGGCGTGAAGCGGTTGAAGACGGGCTCGACGACGAGCGGGTACGCGAAGGAGCCGGCGAGGACCAGCCCGGCGGTGGCCACGGCTCCCCACGCCCACCAGCGGCGGGTGCGGCGGGCGAGGGCGACCAGCGCGAGCAGGCCCAGTGCGCTGAGACCGGCGCCGACGAGCACGCCGCGGCCGACGTCGAGCAGCCACGTCGACCACGTCTGTGTCGACAGGCCGTACCTCCGCAGCACCACCTCGCTGCGCGCCGACAGGGGCAGCGTCGCGAGCCGGCCGAGGACGGTGAGGGCGAGCGTGCCGAGCAGCACCTGCCAGACCCATCCGCCGCCGAGCGGACGGGCGACCGCCGTGACGACGCGGGCGCCGGCGCGGGTGAGGCCGAGCGCCGCCGCCACGAGCAGGCCCAGCACGAGCGAGGCGTACGACGACGGCCGGAGCGCGTCGTGGAAGGCGACCTCGCGCGCGAGCTGCTGCTGGGTGAAGTCGCGCAGCGGGTCGCCGTGCAGGTCGGCGCCCGGCAGGGGGCTCCATGGCACGGCGACGGCCAGCGCGATCCCCAGCAGGAGGAGGAGGACGACCAGCGTGGCGACGACCGGGGTGCGGCGGCTCACCCGAGGTCGCGCTGCAGGGAGGTGCGCCAGGCGGCGGTCAGCTGCGCGGTGCTGGTGCCGAGCTCCGACCGCAGCGCCTGGTCCACCGCGTCCTCGGCCTCGACACCCCGACGCGCGCCCACCGCGCGGTAGAAGCGGAGCATCCCCGCCTGGCCGTGCTGCTTCGCGAGCAGGCGCACCGCGAGCCACGCCTGCTCGTAGGCCTGCGCGAGCGACGGGTTCCCGCCGGCGAAGTCGCCGTCGGCGGGCAGCGCCTGCGGGACCCTTCCCGCACGGACGTCCTTGCGGAGCTCGCGCGCCGACAGGGCCAGCGGCAGGTCCACGTCGCGGTAGCCGAGGTAGTCCGCGAAGCCCTCGGCGAGCCAGGCCGGGACGGCGGGGCCGGTCGCGCGCCGCGTCGCGACGTGGGTGAGCTCGTGCGTGAGCACCACGCGGCGGCCGAGCTGCCCCAGGCGGCTGAAGGTGTCCGGGTTGACGAGGATGCGGTCGCCGGTCGGGTCGAACTCGCCCTTCCCCCCGCTCAGCTCGGCGGTCGCGACCGCAGCGATCTGCGAGAGGTCGGTCTCGGAGCCCAGCAGCTCGCTCATCTCCGCGCCCGAGGTCGGCACCAGGACCACGGCGCCGTGCCGCCAGTCCTGCCCCCAGACCTGGTCCACGCGCGGCACGGCCGCCGCGGTGATGCTCGCGACGTTGCGGAGCAGGCGGCGGGCGCCCGGCCGGCCGAGGACGAGGACGTCGCCGACCCGCTCGCTGACGACCGGTCCCCGGTCCCAGAGCGCCTGCGGGGTCGGCAGGCCCACGTCGGCGAAGTCGTCGTCGGCGGCGAGCAGCCAACGGCCGTCGCGCAGGACGAACGTCAGGTGGTGCTCGGCGACCGTGGGCCGGTCGTCGAAGCCGGCCAACGCGTACTCGAGGGTGACGTCCGGCGCCCACCAGCGCTCGCGGCCGTACGTGCGGTCCAGCACCGCGTCCGGCGGCCGCTCCGTGGCGGCGTCCAGGTCGTAGCGCCAGAGCTGGAGCGGTACCTCCTCGAGGGCGTCGAACAGGTCGCCCTGACGTGCCCTCAGCTCGGTGGCTGCCGGGTCGACGACAGCGAGGAAGGACGCGCGGTCACGGCGGACGAGGGCGCCCGCGCGGTCGTCGAGCAGCTGGCGCACGGCCCGCTCGCGCTCGGCCAGGGCCTGCGCGGCCTCAGGCTGCACGACGTCGGGGGCGACCCGCGCCTGGGTGCTGCTGTCGCGTGCCGGCGCGGCCTGCGGCTGCTCGACCAGGGCGACGGCGCCGAGGCCGGCGACCAGCTCGAGGGCGACGGCCAGCGCCACCAGACGGGTCGTCCGCGGCCCCGCCGGCGTCAGCCGGAAGGGCAGGCGCAGCACACCGTGATCGTACGGCGGGGGTGACGACGAGGACGGGTGATCGTCAGGAGGGCCAGCGCTCGGGCCGCGCCCGTGGACGGCCGGGGCGGGTGTGGCCAGGAGGAGCGACAGCCGGTCGGTCGGCAGGAACGACCGGGAGGGGCTGCCGTGCGAAGCATCGGCCGGGCGCGGCGTGTCAGCCGGTCGGCTGCTCCAGCGGCTGGCGCAGCGACTCCAGCGCCGCGTTGGCCGCCGCCAGGGCCGCCCGCACCCGCTCGGTCGCCGGTCGTCGCGCGACGTCCGCCTTGGCCAGCGCCGCGCGGGAGGCGTCGATCTTCGGGGTCACCGGCTTGCGGAGCACCTCGTAGCCGTTCGCCGCCTCGGCGTCGAGCGGAACCACCCGGCCGACGCGCGGTCCAGCCAGGTGGACTGCGCCTCGTTCAGCGCGGCGTAGCCGGGCCAGGCCCCACGGGCGGAGGTGCCGAACGACCGGAGCGCGTCGGCCTCCTGCTCGCCGGCCGCGGTCAGTGCCGCGATCGCCTGCTGCTGCGCGGGCTCCAGCGGAGCGGCGGCGGTCGTCAGGCTGCCGAGCGTGCTGCGGTAGGCCGTCAGCTGGTCGTCGTAGGTGGCCAGTGCCGTGTCGAGCCGGCGCACGGCGTCGCGGGCGGTCCGGCGGGTCTCCGCCGCCCGGCTGCGGTTGCCGGTGGCGCAGGCCTCGTCGGCGGAGTCCAGCGCGGTCGCGGCGGACACGACGGCGGCCGGTGCCGCAAGCAGCGCCTTGCGGGCGGCGTCCACGTCGGCGACCGCTCCGTCGAGCGCGGTCAGCTCCGCCTGGGCCGGGCCGACCGGCACCCGCACCGTCCTCGTCGGCCCGTCGCAGGCAGCCAGCAGCGCGAGGACCGCCACCAGCACGACGAGCAGCCTGCGGGTCAGCCCTCGTCCGGCGCGGGCTCGGTGGACCGGGCCGCGGGCGGCGCCGTGGACAGCAGCACGTCCGCCCAGCCGGGCACGCTCGCGCGCTGGCCGGCAACGCGTGCCGGCGCGGTGCGAGCGGCGGCGGGCGGAGCCTTGGGAGCTCGCCGCGCCGGCGCGTCCTCGGAGCCGACGACCCGCAGCGTGGGCGGCCCGGTCGGCGCCGGCTCTTCCGCGACGCGAGCGGCCTCCGCGGCGCGCTGCTCCTCCTTGGCCGCACGCGCAGCCTCGGCCTTGGTCTTCTTCTCCGCGTCGGCCTGCGCCTTGCGCTCGGCCTCGGCGGCGGCCTTCTGCGCCGCCTCGGCCTTGGCGGCGCGCGCCGCCTCGGCCTTCGACTCCGCCTTGGCGAGGCGGGCCGCCTCGGCCTTGGCCTCCCGAGCGGCCTCGGCCTTGGCCTTCTTCTCCGCCTCGGCCTGCGTGCGCTCCGCCACCGCCCGCGCCGCTGCTTCGGCCTTCGCCTGGCGAGCAGCCTCCGCCTTGGCCTCCCGCGCCGCCTCCGCCTTGGCCTTCCGCGCGGCGTCGGTCTTGGCGACCCGCGCCGCCTCGGCCTTGGCGCCCGCGCTGCCTCCGCCTTGGCCTCCCGCGCCGCCTCGGCCTTGGCCGCCCGCGCCGCCTCCGCCTTGGCCTCCCGCGCCGCCTGCGCCCGCGCCGCCTGCGCCGCCGCCTTCTGCTGCTTGTCGGCTGCCGCCTTCTGCTCCGCCGCCGCCCGCGCCTTCGCCGCGCGCGCCTGCAGCGCCGCCGCCTGCTCGGCCGCGGCCTGCTCGCGCGCAGCCTTGGACGCCGCCGCCTGCGCGGCCCGCTCCTGCGCTGCTGCCCGCGCGGTCTCCGCCCGTGCGGCCTTGGCCACCGCTGCCCGGTCGGCGGCCGTCTGGGCAGCACGTCCGGGAGCCGCTGCGCGCGGGACGGGGGCGGCCGCACGCACCGGCGGGGCCGGCCGGGCCGCGACGCGGGTGACCGCCGGAGCGGGACGCGCCGCCGAGCGGGCGCGCGGAGCCGCGGCGGGCGCGTCGGCCGACTTCGGGCGGCGCCCGGGCTCGACGTGCGCCAGCTGGGCGGAGGCGCTGTCGGCGGCCGTCACCTCACGGCGGGCGCCGTCGTACCGCCAGACGGCGCTGCGGCGGCGGGCCTGCGAGACGTAGGACAGCTCCACGAGCCAGGTGCCGGCGTCCTCACGACGGGCGGACCACTCGACGGTCTCCAGCCGCACGCCGGTCGTCTCGGCCAGGTGCTTGTCGACGGCCTCGCCGAGCGGGACGGCGGAGGCCCCGAGCCGGCTGCGGGACACGTAGCCCGCCCGTGCCTGGGCGATGACCCGCTCGCGCTCGGCCAGCACCGGCCCGGCGTACCGGTCGATCTTGGTGACGGGGACGCCGGCGGAGGCGGCGACCTGCTCGGGCGACTCCCCCGCGCGCAGGCGCGCCTGGATCTCCTTGGGCGTGACGACGGCCGGGACGGTCTCCCCCGGCCGCGGGAGGTCGCCGCGGACGGCAGCGTTCAGGCGGTCGTCGAGGGCCACGCGGTAGTCGCCGCTCGCGGCTCCCTTGCGCGTCGCCAGCACGACATGTCGGCCGTCCTCGCTCGTGGCGACGACGTGCAGCTCGCGCACCGTTCCTCCGTCCGCGCCGGGACCTGTCGCCCGGCGAACGGCGAGTCTCGCGGCTGCGGCGCAGGATCACAAGCGACTCCGGCAGATCCACCTGCTCAGGAGGCTGCGCTGCGGCGGTGGCCCTCCTGTCCCGGCAGCCCCAGCGGCACCAGCTGGAGGCGCGGCACGAGGCCGCTGTCGGCGAGCACGTCGAGCGCCTGGCGCTCGCCGTCGTCGACCTCGACGCCGCCCGGGGGGGCGCCGAGCAGCACCGTCACCACGCAGTCGCCACAGGCCAGGTCGCGGACGGCGCAGCCGTCGCAGTCGATGAGCACAGGTCCTCCGGGGAAGTCGCTGCCGACCTCCTGCCGGCCCGGTGGACGCTAGGAGGGGGGTCCGACAAGACCGGGGCGAGCGACGACCTCGACCTGGTCGACCGCCTTGCACCAGCGGCACACGACGTGCTCGACGACGTCGGTCAGCAGCTCCCGGTCCTCGACGACCTGCCGGCCGGCGAGGTCGACGTGGACGTACTCCTGCGCCCGCGTCGAGCGCGTGACGTCGAAGCGGGTGAGGTTGCCGCAGACGGTGCAGCGCCAGCGGGAGGCGGCGTCGGGCTGCGGGACGGGCACGGCGCGAGACTAGCGAGCGCGGTCGGCGACGCAGGCGTCCAGCACCTGCTCGTAGGCCCGGTCCAGCGCGTCGCCCTGCGCCTGCTCGTAGGTGTTGCCGTCGGCGCGGATCCGGACGATGCCGATGGCCTCGACGAGGGCTTGCAGCTCGTCCTTGACGTCGGGCTCGGCCCCGTCGGCCAGCGCGACGAGGCGGTCCTGCGACTCGCGCAGGTCGGCCTTCACGTCGTCGTCGACCTTGCCGCCGTCCCCGAGGCGCGGGAGCGCCTCGCCGACCGCGCGAACGTCCGGGGCAGCCGTACGGCAGGTCCCCGCGGCGAAGTCGTCCTCGGCAGGCACGTCGGAGGAGGAGGTGCAGCCGGTCAGCAGCAGCAGGGCGAGCAGGACGGGGGCGGTACGGCGCACAGCGGGCTCCTCGGGTGGCGGCAGAGCAGGGTGGCACGCCACCGGGGCGGCCCCTCGTGGAGAGGGACCGCCCCGGCGGGTCGTACGGGGGGAGCTACCTGACCGTGATGGTGGTCGGGATGCCCCGGTTCTCCTGGGCCGCGGAGCCGCGCGCCGGGAAGACGCGCCAGTTCAGCGTGATGCGGGTGCCGGCCGGGACGCGGAAGGTCTTGGAGACCGTCGCGGTGCCGTCGGCGGAGATCGCCGAGGAGCCGAGACCGGTCGAGGAGCCGTCCGCGTTGATGCGGTAGAGCTGCGCGAAGCCGCCCTTGGCCGCGGGGGTGATGCGGGTGGCGTTCGCCGTGACGACGCCGTTCTGGCTGGTGAAGTTCTGGACGAAGCTCACCGGCGTCTGGCCCTTGCGCGGGTCGGAGCCCGAGTGCGGGTCGGCGATGTACGGGAAGGTGCTCAGCAGCGGGCGCTCGCGCTCGTTGGCGTTGACGCCGTCACCGAGGCCGGCGACGGCCGTCTTGAGGTCGCCCTCCGGACGCAGGAGCACGCCCTCGAGGACCTGCAGGGCGATGTCGACGACGTCGTCCTGGAGGCGGCGGCCGTTCGGGAAGCCGGCGAGGTCGCCGCCGACGGCGCCGAGGCGGCTGAACTTCGCGTCACCGACGGGCGTCGGCGGCACGTTGACGTTCAGGCGCAGGTACTCGGCCGGGGCCGGGTTCGGGCTGACCGCGTTCAGGTCCAGGGAGTTGAGGTCGGCGTTGAGCACGCCGGCGCCCGCGCCACCGAAGGTCTTGCCCTCGAAGACGTCCTTGGAGAAGCCGGTGAGGAACGCCGCGACGAGGTCGTTGCGCTTGTCGTCGTTGGTCTGGCCCTCGAGCTTGTTCGGGTTCGGGACCTTGTAGAGCGACTCGACCAGGATCGGGACCTCCGGGTCCTGGACCTTCGGCAGGAAGATGCCGTCGTTGTCCGGGGTGGACCGGTTGAAGAAGTCCTTGAGGTTGGCCGGGACGACCGCCTCGTTGACCAGCGGGTTGCCCAGGCGCGAGACCTGGACGAAGTCGCCGGAGTCGGTGGTGGTGTCGCTGCTGTCGTCGCGCTGGTGGCCGGGGGCCGCGTTGTCGGACGCGAACACGCGGGTCTTGGCGCGCGACGTGGTCGACCAGACGCCGATGACCGGGTTGGCCGCCGGGTCCTGGTTGCGCGGCGAGCAGGCTGCTTGGGCAGCTGCAGCGCCACGGTGTTGACGTTGTAGCCGGACAGCGTGTCGTAGCCGCTCTCCGAGAAGTCCTTGCCGCCGTACAGCAGGTCGAAGATGCGCAGGTCGAGGTAGAACGGGTCGTCGGCCTGGCCGACGTAGGACTTGCCGCCGCCGACCGTGGGCGTGATGGCCTCGTTGCGCAGCTTCACGTAGTCCGGGATGGACGCGATGCCGACGTTGCTCGGCGCGACCTTGCCGTCGCTGACGATCGGCAGGGGCGCCCGCTCGGTGCCGTCGGCGTTGTAGGTGATCGTCTGCAGCGTGTAGCTCTGCTTGAACAGCAGGGTGGCGTCGTCGTAGCGAGTTCACCGGGCCCTCGTTGTAGAGGAAGGTGCCGTCCTGCGCACCGCGCTCGGCCGTACCGCGCTTGTCGATGTCCTTGAACAGCCAGCGGTACGTCAGGTCGGGCTTGGCGTCACCGTTGTTGTCGACGTGGATCTCGTAGCGCGCGGTCGGGTCCCACGGGAAGAAGTTCGGGCCGCCGGCGGGCTCCTGGAAGGGCAGCCAGTTCGCGATGAGCGTGACGCTGTTGGGGTCGTCCGGCGACACGAACGCGTACGTGTCCGTGTTGTCGGCGCCGGGGTCGGTCTGCGTGTACGGCGCCTCGCGGTGGCTGGACGCCGAGGAGGTGCCCGGGCCGAGCAGGGCGGCGCCGGAGGCGGCCGTCGCGCCGGCCGCGAGGATGGCGAGAGCGCGTCGTCGCGCCGTCGGCCTCGTGGGAAGAGCCATGTGTCTCCTTGTTCAGGGTGGTGCACGGGGACGTGCCGTGGAGCCGCGGCACCAAGGAGGCACCGCTCGAGGAGCGTTCGCACGCGGGTCGCGAACGGATCCCTTCCCGAGGCAGGGATCTTCCCGACCTCCCGGACGTCCTGGGGCAGAGCGGGACGAGCGGCCAGCCGGGCAAGCCGCGAGCGGGCCGCGCACGAACGTCCGGTCGTACCGTGACCGGCAACCGGAAGGACCTCCATGCAGCGCCTGGCCCGCGTCGCCCTCTCCGGCGTCGCCGTGCTCGGGCTGGCCGCCGGCCTGCTGGCCGTCGGCGCCGCGGCCGGCTCCCCTCCCCCGGCGCAGTCCGACCGTCCCGCGGCGGAGCGGGTCGACGACATCACCCGGCTGCAGGCCGACCTGGTGCGCGTCCCCGGGGACGCCGCCTCCTGGACCCAGCTCGGCGACGCCTACCTGCGCGAGACGCGGACGACGGCCGACCCGACCTACTACGCCAAGGCGGAGGGGGCCTTCCGCAAGGCCCTCGCGCTGCGCCCGGACGACGCCGCTCCCGTGACCGGCCTGGCCGCGCTGGCCGCGGCCCGCCACGACTTCAGCGGCGCCCTGGCGATGACCGATCGGGCGCTCGCGCTCAACCCGTACGACGCCACGACCTTCGCCGTCCGCAGCGACGCGCTCAACGAGCTGGGACGCTACGACGAGTCCCTGGCCGCCGTGCAGAAGATGGCCGACCTGCGCCCGGGCGTGGCCACCTCCACCCGCGCGTCGTACGCCTTCGAGCTGCGCGGCGACGTCGTCAGGGCGCGGGCGGCGCTCGAGGAGGCGGCGCAGCTGGCCAAGGAGCCGGCCGACGTCGCCTTCGCGCAGTACTACCTGGGTGAGCTGGCCTGGAACGAGGGCGACCTGCCGGCCGCGCGCGCGGCGTACGAGGCCGGGCTCGAGGCCGACCCCGGGTACGGCGCGCTCCGCGGCGGGCTGGCCAAGGTGCTGGCCGCCGAGGGCGAGACCGACCTCGCGCTGTCCCAGCTCCAGGAGCTGGTCCAGGAGCTGCCCGCTCCGGAGCTGCTCGTGCAGTACGGCGAGCTGCTCGAGGCGACCGGCGACGTCGACGGGGCGCAGGAGCAGTACGACGTGGTGCGGGCGACCCAGCAGCTCTACGCCGCCAACGGCCAGGACGTGGACACCGAGCTCGCGCTGTTCGAGGCCGACCACGGCGACCCGCAGGAGGCCGTCGCGTTCGCGCAGAAGGCCTACGCCAAGCGGCCGACGTCGATCTTCACCCAGGACGCGTACGCCTGGGCGCTGCTCAAGGCCGGCCGCGCCCGCGAGGCGCTGCCGATCGCGCGGCAGGCCCTGCGGCTCGGGCTGCGCTCCCCCGCGCTGCTGGCCCGGGTCGGCACCGTCGAGGCCGCCGCCGGGGAGCGGGCCGCCGCCCGCGCCACGCTGGTGCGCATGAGCACGCTGAACCCGAGGTTCTCGCCGCTGCACGGCCCGCGGGCGCAGGAGCTGCTGGCGTCGCTGCCGTGAGGCGCGCGCTCCTCGTCGCGGCGGCCGCGCTGGGCCTGGCGCTCGTCCCGGCCGGCGCGGCGTCCGCCCACCCGCTCGGCAACTTCACCGTCAACACCGCGGACCGGGTGACGGTCACCGCCGAGGGCGTCGAGGTGCTGCACGTCGTCGACCTGGCGGAGATCCCGACGGTGCAGCTCGGCCAGCGCCGGGCCGGCGTCGACACCGACGGCGACGGCGCGCTGTCGCCCGAGGAGCTGACCGCGCACGCCGGCCGCGAGTGCGCCCGCGTCGCACCGCTGCTGTCGCTGGAGGTGGACGGCGGCGCAGCACCGCTGTCGGTGGTGTCCTCCACGGGCGAGTCCCGCGCGGGGACCGCCGGGCTGCGCACGACCCGGCTCACCTGCACGCTGCTGGCCTCCGGACGTCCCTCGGGCGAGGTGTCCTTCAGCGACCCCGTCGCGCTCGAGCGCAACGGCTGGCGCGAGGTCACCGCCGCGTCCGAGTGCGGTCCGCTGCGCGGGTCCTCGGTGCCGGAGGAGAGCCCGAGCGGGCTGCTCGCCAGCTACCCGGAGGACCTGCTGTCCTCCCCGCTGGAGGTCACCACGGCCTCCTTCGGTGTACGGGCCGGGGCTGCCTGCACCGGCGGGCTCGCCACCGGCGAGGCGTCCGAGGACGAGATCGCGCCGCGCGGCGTCGACTCCCTGACGCGCGGCTTCACCGACTTCCTGTCCCGGCCCGACCTGACGCTGCCGTTCGCCCTGCTGTCGATCGCGGCCGCCGTGCTGTTCGGCGTCGTGCACGCCCTCGCGCCCGGGCACGGCAAGACCGTGATGGCCGCCTACCTGGTGGGCCAGCGCGGGACGCGCCGGCAGGCGCTGCAGCTCGGCGCCGTCGTCACCTTCACGCACACGGCCAGCGTGCTGCTGCTCGGCGCGGTGCTGGCTGCCGGGGCGCTGGCCGCGCCGGAGCTGGTGGTGCCGGTGACCGAGGTGCTGTCGGGGGTGCTGCTCGCGGTGGTCGGGGTGTACCTCGCGGTGCTCGCGGTGCGGCGGCTGCGCGGAGCGGGGCACGCCGACCACGGGCACGGGGAGCACGGGCACGAGCACCCGCACGACCACGACCACGAGCACGATCGCGCGGGCCACGACCACGGCCCGCACGGCGGCCACGACCACGGCCCGCACGGCGGCCACGACCACGGCCCGCACGACCACCCGCACCCGCACGAGCACGCCGGGGGCCAGCACGACCACGACCACGACGAGCCCGGCGACGAGCACCCCCACCGCGAGCTCGTCACCGCCGGCGGCGTCGCCGTCGCCGCCCGCCCGCTGACCCACAGCCACGGCGGTCGGACCCACACCCACGCGCCGCTGCCCGAGGGGCCGCTGTCGTGGAGGGCGCTGGCCGGCATGGGCGTCGCCGGCGGGCTGGTGCCGAGCCCGAGCGCGCTGCTCGTCCTGCTGAGCGCCAACGCGCTCGGGCGCCCGCTGTTCGGGGTGCTGCTCGTCGTGGCGTACGGACTCGGCATGGCCGTCACCCTCACGGCGGCCGGCCTGCTCCTGCTGCGGGCCCGCGCGGTGCTCGACCGGCGCGGCTGGACCGGCGGCCGGGCCGCGCGCTGGGTGCGGCTGCTGCCGCTGGGCACGGCCGCTGTCGTGGTGCTGGTCGGGCTCGGGCTGGTCGTCCGCGGGCTGTCCACAGGGCGCGGCCTGCTCTAGCGCGTCGCTGCCCGGTCTTGTCGGAGCGCGCCCCTAGCGTCCGCTGCGTGCCCAGCCCGACGCTGCAGATCCCCGTGCAGGCCACCTTCGACGAGCTCGGCACCCCCCTGCGCGAGACCACCTTCGTCGTCGTCGACCTCGAGACGACCGGCGGCTCGCACCTGACCTGCGAGATCACCGAGATCGGCGCGGTGAAGGTCCGCGGCGGCGAGGTGCTCGGCGAGTTCCAGACGCTGGTGCGGCCCTCGTCCGCCATCCCGCCGTTCATCGCCGTGCTGACCGGCATCACCGACGCCATGGTCGCCGGCGCCCCGCGGCTGGACCAGGCGCTGCCGGCCTTCCTCGAGTTCGCCCGCGGCACGGTGCTGGTCGCCCACAACGCGCCGTTCGACCTCGGCTTCCTCAAGGCCGGCTGCGAGCGCACCGGCCTGGTCTGGCCCGGTCACGACTCGCTCGACACCGCCAAGCTCGCCCGGCGGGTGCTCACCCGCGACGAGTCGCCCAACTGCAAGCTCTCGACGCTGGCCCGGCTGTTCCGGAGCACCACCGAGCCCAACCACCGCGCCCTGTCCGACGCTCGCGCCACCGTCGACGTGCTGCACGGGCTGATCGCCCGCCTGGGGGGCCTCGGCGTCCACAGCCTGGAGGAGCTGCGCACCTTCTCCGCGCAGGTCAGCCCCCAGCAGCGCCGCAAGCGGCACCTCGCCGACGCGCTGCCGACCGCGCCCGGCGTCTACCTGTTCCGCGACGCGCGCGACCGGGTGCTCTACGTCGGCAAGAGCACCAACCTGCGCACCCGCGTGCGGACGTACTTCACCGCCAGCGAGACCCGCACCCGCATGGCCGAGATGGTCGGCCTCGCCGAGCGGGTCGACCCGGTCGTCTGCAGCACCGGTCTGGAGGCCGAGGTGCGCGAGCTGCGGCTGATCGCCGAGCACAGCCCGCGCTACAACCGGCGCAGCAAGCGGCCGGACAAGGCGATCTGGGTCAAGCTCACGGTCGAGGCGTTCCCGCGGCTGTCCACCGTCCGCAAGGTGCTGGACGACGGCGCGCTCTACCTCGGGCCGTTCAGCCGGGCGGCGTCGGCCGAGATGGCGGTGGCCGCCGTGCACGAGGCGCTGCCGCTGCGCCAGTGCACCAAGCGGCTGTCGATCCGGACGCCCAGCAGCGCCTGCGTGCTGGCCGAGATGCGCCGGTGCGGGGCGCCGTGCCTCGGTCCGTTCGAGGGCGAGTCGGTGGAGGCCTACGCCCACCACGCCCAGCAGTACTCCGCGGCCGTCACCGGCGACCCGTCCCGCGTGGTCGACGTCCTGACCGCGCGGATCGAGGCGCTCGCTGCCGCCGAGCGCTACGAGGACGCCGCCGCGCAGCGGGACCGGCTGACGGCGTTCGTCCGCGCGGTGGCCAAGCTCCAGCGGCTGGCCGCGCTCACCGGCGTGCCGGAGCTGGTGGCCGCCCGGCCCACCGCCGACCTGGGCTGGGAGCTCGCCGTCGTGCGCTCCGGCCGGCTCGTCGCCGCCGGCGTGGTGCCGCGGGGGGCGCGCCCGGGGCCGTACGTCGACGCGCTGGTGGCCACCGCCGAGACGGTGCTGCCCGCGCCGGGACCGCTGCCGGCAGCGACCGCCGAGGAGGTGGAGTGCGTCCTGCGGTGGCTGGAGACGCCGGGCACCCGGCTGGTGCGGCTGACCGGCACCTGGGCCTCCCCGGCCTACGGGGCGGGCGGCCGGCGCGGGTGGCTGGAGGCGGCGCAGGACGCCCGGTCCGCCGTGCGCCCGTTCGACGACCGGCGCGGACTGCGTCCGGTCGCCCAGCCGCACCGCGCCAGCGCCTGAGGGCCGGCCTACCTGCAGGCGTCGAACAGCAGCCCGAGGTCCACCTGCGGCCCGACCCCCGCCTCCGGCTCGGCCACCGCCCGCAGCCCCAGCTCCTGCTGCGCCCCGAAGCGCTCGACCACCATGACCAGCCGCCCGGCCGGCTGCAGCGCGCTGCAGTCCTCGATCGTGAAGGCCAGCCGCACGATCACGAGGCCGTCCGTGTCGATCGACCGCCCGCCGTCGACCTCCCGCGCGGTGAAGCGCACCCCCGGCACCTCGCCGGTGATGCTCAGCAGCTGCAGCGGCGGCCCGGCGTTGCGCACCTCGAGCCGCAGCACCCCGCGGGCGCCCGCGCCGTCGCGCTCGGCCGTACCGCCCGCCGGCCGCACCCCCAGGTCGGTCGAGGTGCCGGCGCTGCGCCCGCGGGCGCTCGGCGGGCAGCCGCCGAGGGTGAAGCCGCCGCGCCCGGGCGAGCGCAGGTCCGGGTCGACGACGGCGAGCTCGCGCCGCTGCACCGGCTGCCCGTCGCCGGCGACCGACACCAGCAGCCGGCCGGGCAGCACGAGCCGGGTGCAGTCCGGCACGACGAAGCCGATCGTGAACAGCCGCTCCTCGTACCCCTCCAGCGGCTTGCCGTAGGCCGGCGCCACCGAGGTGACCCGCAGCCCCTCGACCGCGATCCGCAGCTGACCGCAGCCGCACGCGCTGGGCGTTCCGGTTCACCAGCAGCAGCGACAGCTCGCCGCGGGCGACGCCGCCGACGGTCGAGGAGGTCGTCCCTGCCGGGCGGACGTCCACCACCACCCGCGCCGCCTCCTGCGCCCGGACCTCGCGCTGCTGGGCGGCGACCAGCAGCCCGGCGCCGCCGGTGCCGACGGCCAGCACCGCGACCAGCGCGACCGCCCAGGGCGGCAGCCGGAGCGCGCGCCACGAGCGGGGCTCGCGCTCGTCGCCGCTCACGAGCAGGTCCACCTCCGGAGTGTGACCCAGGCGCGCCGCGGATAGGTTCTGAGAGGTGATCACCGCCATCGTCCTGGTCAACGCCGCCGTCGACCAGATCCCGGAGGTGGCGCAGCGGATCGCCGACCTCGACGGGGTCAGCGAGGTCTACTCGGTGGCCGGCGACGTCGACCTGGTCGCGATGGTCCGGGTGCGGCGGCACGAGGACCTGCACGAGGCCATCGCCGGCAACCTCAACAAGGTCGACGGGGTGCTCGCCACGCAGACGCTGATCGCGTTCCAGGCCTACAGCAGGCACGACCTCGAGGCCACCTTCTCGCTCGGGATCGAGCAGTGAGCTCCACGGGGACCGGCCAGTTCGCCGAGGTCAAGGGCGGCGAGTTCGTCCGGCAGGGCAACCACTTCACCGACCGGATCACCTCCGACGGCAGCAGCGACTACCCGGTCGAGGCCGGCCGGTACGTCCTCTACGTCTGCCTGGCCTGCCCGTGGGCGCACCGCTCGGTGATCGTCCGCAGCCTGCTCGGCCTCGAGGACGCGATCGGGCTCCGCGTCGTCGACCCGATCCGCGACGACAAGGGCTGGCGCTTCACCCTCGACGAGGGCGGCGTCGACCCGGTGACCGGCGCGTCGTACGTCATGGAGCTCTACAAGAGGAGCGACCCGTCGTTCGAGGGCCGCGCCACGGTGCCGTTCCTGTGGGACACCAGGACCGGGCGCATCGTCAGCAACGACTACCCCCAGATCACCCTGGACCTCTCGACGCAGTGGACCGCGCTGCACCGGGACGGGGCGCCGGAGCTCTACCCGGAGCACTCCCGCGCGGCGATCGACGACATGGCCGAGCAGAACTTCCACGCCGTGAACAACGGCGTCTACAAGGCCGGCTTCGCCACCTCGCAGGAGAAGTACGAGGCGGCGTACGACGCGCTGTTCGCGCAGCTGGCCAAGCTCGACGAGCACCTGGCCACCGAGCGCTACCTCGTGGGGCGGCAGCTGTCGGAGGCCGACGTCCGCCTCTACACGACGCTGGTCCGCTTCGACGCGGCCTACCACGGCCACTTCAAGTGCAACGAGCGCAAGCTCACGGAGTTCGCGCACCTCTGGCCGTACGCCCGCGACCTGTTCCAGACGCCGGGCTTCGGCGACACGACGGACTTCGACCACATCAAGCGGCACTACTACGGCACGCACGACAAGATCAACCCGACGCTGGTCGTGCCCAAGGGGCCGGACCTGTCCGGGTGGTCGGAGCCGCACGGGCGCGACCACCTCGGCGACGGCTGAGCACCCGACGACCTGCCGAGCGCGCCGAGCTAGCGGAGCGCGCCGCTCACCGCGACCCAGCGCTCCAGCACCGCCGCCGCCTGCCCGCCGTCGAGCGACGCCGCCGCCCGCTCCCAGCCGGCCTGCAGCCGCGCGACCAGGTCGCCTTCGGCAGCCTCGTGCGCCGCGACCGCCGCCGCCGCGTTGAGCAGCACCGCGTCGCGCACCGGCCCCTGCTCCCCGGCGAGCAGCGCACGGGCGACCGCGGCGTTGTAGGCCGCGTCCGCCCCGCGCAGCTGCTCGAGCGACGCCCGCGGCGACCCCGAGCGCGGCCGGGTCGAACGAGGTCTCGGTGACCGTCCCGCCGGCGACCACCCAGACGGTGGAGGTGCCGGTGGTGGTCAGCTCGTCGAGGCCGTCGTCGCCGCGGAAGACCAGCGCGTCGGCGCCCCGCTGCGCCAGCACCCCGGCCATGACGGGCGCGAGCCGCGGGTCGGACACGCCCACGGCCTGGGCGGCCGGGCGGGCCGGGTTGGTCAGCGGCCCGAGGACGTTGAACACGGTCGGCACGCCGAGGTCGCGCCGCGGCACGGCGGCGTGCCGCATCCCGGGGTGGAAGACGGGGGCGAAGCAGAACGCGATGCCGGCCTGCTCCAGGCACGGGCCGACGGCAGCGGGCGGCAGGTCGACCACGACGCCCGAGCTCCTCGAGCAGGTCCGCGGAGCCGCAGGCGGACGAGGCGGCGCGGTTGCCGTGCTTGACGACCGGGACGCCCGCGCCGGCGACGACGAGCGCCGCCATCGTGGAGATGTTGACCGTGTTGGAGCGGTCGCCGCCGGTCCCGCAGGTGTCGACGACCCGGCCGGTGACCGTGACGGGTGCGGCGTTCGCGAGCATCACCGAGACGAGCCCGGCGACCTCGTCCGGCGTCTCGCCCTTGGCGCGCAGCGCGACGACGAAGCCGGCCACCTGCGCGGGGCTGGCCTCGCCGGCCATGACCTCGCCCATCGCCCAGGCGGTGTCGGCGGCCGTCAGGTCCTGCCCGCGCAGCAGCGAGCCCAGCAGCGCAGGCCAGGAGTCCACGTGCGTCAGTGCACGGAGCGGCGCACCGGCAGGCCGGCCTCGCGGCGGCGCAGCAGCTCGGCCACCGCCGAGGTCAGCTCCGGGGCGTCGACGGGGTGCGGCACGACGGCGTCGGCCTGCGACCAGGTCGCGAGCCACCGGTCGTCGCGGCGCGCGATGAGCACGCAGACGGGCGGGCAGTCCGACAGCTCGTCCTTCATCTGCTTGGCCAGCCCGATGCCGCCGGTGGGCCAGGCCTCTCCGTCGAGGACCACCGCGTCGACGCCGCCGGCGTCCACCGCGGCGACGACCTGCTTGCCGGTCGAGCACTCGACCCACTCGATGCGGCCGAGGTCGGCGGCGGGGCGGCGGCCGACCGCGCTGCGGACCTGGTCGCGCACGGCCGCGTCGTCGCTGTAGACGACGACGGAGTGCGTGCGCGCGGAGGCGCCGAGGTTGCTCGTCGCCGCGACAGCGGCTGCTCCGTGCTCCATGCGCAGGATCGTACGGGCGGTCAGCGCGGCAGCTGGCCCGGGCCCTTCCAGGGCGTGGCCACGGTGTGGGTGTAGCAGTTCGGTCCGGCGTTGTAGGCCGACAGCCGGCTGCCGCACACCTCGCAGGCGGCCGCGCCGGTCGTACGGGCCTTGCTCACGGGCTTGAGGGTCGTCCCGGTCAAGCGACTGCCGGATGCCACCGCGTCCTCCTGCGCTCGTGCCGCCCCCGGTGTGGCGGCGGTCACAGCGGGAGAACCTAGGCACGGCGTACGGCCGCTGGCAAGGAAGCCGCAGGTCAGGAGGGGTGGCGCTCCCCCGGGACGAGCACGTCGTAGCCCGCCACGTCGCCGCCGAGCCGCTGGGCGAGGCCGGCCATCCGGGACCGCTCCTGCGACGCCGACAGCGCGGTGAGCACCTGCGTCCGGACGGCGTGCACGGCCAGCGGCGCCCCGGTCGGCGCGGGCAGCACGGCGTAGCCGTCCTGGCCCAGCAGCGACGCGGCCTGCGCCACGGCCGCCTCGTCCGGCAGGCCGACCAGCAGGTGCCGCACGAGCACCGGCTGCGCGAGATCGAGGCCGGCGAGCACGGCGCTGTCGGCCTGGGCGGCGTCGCGGGCCTCGACGAGCACCACCAGCGAGGGGTCGGCGGGGTCGAGGGCGACGACCGGGGCCGCCCGGCGCCGCCGGAGCCGGTCGAGCAGGCCCACGCTCAGACCTGGGCGCGGGCGGCGTCGAGCCGGTCGAGCCGGCGGTCCTCGCGCTGCGCCTCCCGCTCGCTGGCCCGCATCCACTGCGTCACGAGCACGCCCAGGAACAGCAGCCCGATGACGTCCCCGGACGCCCAGAGCAGGCCGCCGCCGACCTGCTGCTGGTAGACGGACTGCGCCAGGCCGTGCAGCGGCAGGTAGTGGTCGCCGGCGAGCAGCCCCCGCCCGTCCGGCTCGACGCTCATGATCGACACGCCGAGGAAGGCGTGGAACGGCAGCGTCGTGCCGACCAGCAGCAGCCGGAAGCCGTGGCCGCCGCGCCCCGGGACCGGGTCGATGCCGAGCAGCGGCCAGAAGAACAGCGAGCCGACCGCCAGGAAGTGCAGGTGCAGCAGCTCGTGCAGCACCCGGCTGTCGAGCGTCGCCTCGTACCAGCCGGAGAAGTAGAGGGCGAAGGGGCTCGCCACGTAGAGCGCCCACGGGATCAGCGGGAAGCTCACCAGCCGGGCGAGCCGGGAGTGCAGCACCACCAGGACCGCGCTGCGGACCCGCCGCGGCCCGACGCGCAGCAGCAGGGTGATCGGCGCCCCCAGCGCGAGGAAGACCGTCGCGACCATCGACAGCAGCATGTGCTGGACCATGTGGACCGCGAACAGGCTCTCGTCGTACGCCGCGAGGCCGGACAGCGTGGCCACGGCGATGACGGCGAGGCCGAGCAGGAACGCGAACGTCCGGCCGGCGTGCCAGGCGTCGCCGCGGGTGGTCAGCCGGCGCACGCCGTAGAGGTAGAGGGCCGCCGGGACGAGCACGAGCAGGAGCGGCAGCAGCTCCGGCCGGGCCTGCGTCAGCAGGGCCGACACGCCGAACTCCGGCAGCCCGTCGCGGTGCGCCAGCAGGCTCACGACAGGCTCGGACACCCCCCCAGAGTAGGTCCGGTCAGGCCGTCCGGCGCGGCGGGCGGCCCCGCGTGGAGAGACCGGCCCGGGCCTGGCAGGATGCTCCTCGTGACTGCTGCTCCCGCTCTCGAGAAGCTGCCGGCGCACGGATCCCTGACGCGGCCCAACATGGTCAGCGTCGGCACGATCGTGTGGCTGTCGTCGGAGCTGATGTTCTTCGCGGCGCTGTTCGCGATGTACTTCACGATCCGCTCCGTGCAGGGCGCGGAGGTGTGGGAGGGGGCCACCGAGGTCCTCAACGTCCCCTACGCGCTCGTCTTCACGGTGATCCTCGTGGCGTCCTCCGTGACCTGCCAGCTCGGCGTCTTCGCCGCGGAGCGCGGCGACGTCTACGGGCTGCGCCGCTGGTTCGTCATCACGCTGGTCATGGGCCTGGCGTTCGTGCTCGGGCAGCTCAACGAGTACCGGAACCTGGTGATGAACGAGGACCTGACGATCGCGAGCGCGCCGTACGGCTCGGTCTTCTACCTGACCACCGGCTTCCACGGCCTGCACGTGGTCGGCGGCCTGCTGGCCTTCGTGATCGTGCTCCTGCGCAGCACCGTCGGGCGCTTCTCGCCCGAGAAGGCGACCAGCGCGATCGTCGTCTCGTACTACTGGCACTTCGTCGACGTGGTGTGGATCGGGCTGTTCGCCGCGATCTACATCATCCAGTGAGGACCCCCGTGAACAACGCTCGGACCGCCCGTCGCAGCAAGCCCCGCGCTCAGAGGCTGGGCGGCTACGCCGTCGTGCTGCTGGCCCTCAGCCTGGTCGGCACGCTCTACACCGCCTTCGGCGCGCCGTCGGGGCAGGCCCAGGAGTCGGTCAACCAGTCGATGGCCGTCAAGGAGGGGCGCGAGCTCTACCTGACCGGCTGCTCGACCTGCCACGGCCTCAACCTCGAGGGCGGCGCCGGCGGCCCCTCGCTCATCGGCGTCGGCGCGGCCGCGGTCGTCTTCCAGGTCGAGAGCGGCCGCATGCCGCTGAACGCCGGTGTGCAGCAGGCCCCGCGCAAGACCCCGAAGTACTCGATCACGCAGATCGACCAGCTGGCCGCCTTCATCCAGTCCAACGGCGGCGGGCCGGTCGTGCCCGCGGGCGACCTCACGGACGGCGACCTGCAGCTCGGCGGTGCGCTGTTCCGCACGAACTGCGCCAGCTGCCACAACTTCGCCGGCTCCGGCGGCGCCCTCACCTACGGCAAGTACGCCCCTGAGCTGACGCCCGCGAGCGCCCGCGTCGTCTACGCCGCCATGCAGTCCGGCCCGGAGAGCATGCCGCGCTACGGCGACAACCAGCTCAAGCCGGAGGAGAAGCGCGCCATCACGCGCTACGTCCGCTACATCACCAGCGCCGAGGACGTCGGCGGCGCCAGCCTGGGCCGCTACGGCCCCATCTCCGAGGGCCTGGTCGCCTGGGTCGTCGGCATCACCGCCCTCGTCGGCCTCACCCTCTGGATCGGGGCTCGCGCATGAGCACGAACACCGGCGGCCAGCAGCCGTCCCCGCCCACCGGCCAGACCTCCGCGGAGGCAGCCGGCTCGATCCGCGACCGCCTGGCCGCCCGTCCGACCGACGAGGCGAGCAGCGGGGACAGCCGCGTCAGCGACGTCCACGAGAGCGCCTTCCAGCAGACCTACAGCGTCCCGGCCGACGAGCAGCAGCGGGCGGCCAGCTCCGCGCCGCAGGCCGTCGAAGCCCTCGGAGGCGAGATGCACCGCGACCTCACCCCCGCCGAGGCCCGGTCGGCCGAGCGCAAGGTCTCTGCGCTGTTCCTGCTCTCGGTCATCGGCGTGATCGGCTTCGTCGTGACCTACGTCGCGGTGCCGTCGGAGTTCGGCGAGCGCGGCAACGTCTACTACACGCCGCTGCTCGGCACGTTCATGGCCCTGGCGCTGTTCGGCATCGGCGCCGGCGCCGTGCTGTGGGCCAAGCTGCTCATGCCCGACGAGGAGGCCGTGCAGGAGCGCCACCCGTTCGGCTCGCCGCCCGAGGAGCGCGCCGCCACGGCCGCCGCGCTCAAGGAGGGCTTCGGCCAGGCGAACATCGCCCGCCGCCCGCTGCTCATCGGCTCGCTCGCCCTCGGCGGCGGCGCGCTGGCGCTGCTGCCGATCCCGCTGCTGTTCAGCCTCGGTCCGTACCAGAACAAGGAGACCAAGCTCGCCACGACCGGCTGGAAGGAGGGCGTGCGCCTCATCCGCCAGAACGGCACGCCTGTCAAGCTGGGCGACCTGGTCGTCGGCGCCGTCGAGAGCGTCTTCCCCGACGTCGAGGAGGGCACCAAGCTGGCCGACTCCCCCGCGCTGCTGATCCGCATGCGCCCGGAGGAGCTGGAGGTCAGCGAGGAGAAGGCGAGCTGGACCTACGAGGGCCACATCGTCTACTCGAGCATCTGCACGCACCTCGGCTGCCCGGTGAAGCTCTACGAGCAGCAGACGCACCACCTGTTCTGCCCGTGCCACCAGTCGACGTTCGACGCCGCCAAGGGCGCCGACGTGCTGTTCGGCCCCGCCGCGCGACCGCTGCCTCAACTGGCGATCAGCGTCGACGAGGAGGGATACTTCGTGGCACAGGGCGACTTCGCGGAGCCCACCGGACCGAGCTACTGGGAGCGCGGATGAGCCTCGTCCAGAAGGGCACTGACGGTCTCGCTCGCGGGATCGACGACCGCCTCGGATCGTCCAGCTTCGTCCGCCGCAGCCTGAACAAGGTCTTCCCGGACCACTGGTCCTTCATGCTGGGCGAGATCGCGCTCTACAGCTTCATCATCCTGCTGCTGACCGGCACCTACCTGTCGTTCTTCTACACGCCCAGCCTCACCGAGGTCGTGTACGACGGCTCGTACGTCCCGCTCAAGGGCGTCTCGATGAGCCAGGCGTACGCCTCGACGCTCGACATCAGCTTCGACGTCCGCGGCGGCCTGATCATGCGCCAGATCCACCACTGGGCGGCGCTGCTGTTCATGGCGTCGATCGCGGTGCACCTCATGCGCGTCTTCTTCACCGGCGCGTTCCGCAAGCCGCGCGAGCTCAACTGGGTCATCGGCGTCGGCCTGCTGGTGCTGGGCATCGCCGAGGGCTTCGCCGGCTACTCCCTGCCGGACGACCTGCTCTCCGGCACCGGCGCCCGGATCGCCAACGGCATCGCGATGTCGATCCCCGTGGTCGGCACCTGGGCGGCTTTCCTGGTGTTCGGCGGCGAGTACCCGGGCACCGCCCTGCTGGACCGCCTCTACTCCGCGCACATCTTCCTGCTGCCGGGCGCGATCCTGGGCCTGATCACCTTCCACATGATGATGATCTGGTACCAGAAGCACACCCAGTTCGCGGGCCCGGGCCGCACCGAGGACAACGTCGTCGGATCCCGGCTCTACCCCGCCTACGCGGCCAAGGCGGGTGGCTTCTTCTTCCTGGTGTTCGCCGTCCTGGCTGCCCTCGGCGGCCTGGCGCAGATCAACCCGGTCTGGCTGTACGGCCCGTACAACGCCTCGCAGGTCTCGGCCGGCTCCCAGCCCGACTGGTACGTCGGCTTCCTGGACGGCTCGACCCGCCTCATGCCGAACTGGGAGTTCTCGGGCCTCGGCTACACGATCCCGTTCAACGTGCTCATCCCGACCGTGGTGATGCCGGGTCTGATCTTCACGGCCATGGCGCTCTACCCGTGGCTGGAGGCGCGCTTCACCGGCGACCGGGCGTACCACAACCTGCTCGACCGGCCGCGCGACGTCCCGACCCGCACCGCCATCGGCACGATGTCGATCGCCTTCTACGTCGTGCTCATGATCGGTGGCGGCAACGACGTCATCGCGTCGATCTTCCACCTGAGCATCAACCAGATGACGTACACGCTGCGGGTCCTGCTGTTCGTCCTGCCGCCGATCGTCTACGTCATCACCAAGCGGGCCTGCCTGTCGCTGCAGCACAGCGACGAGGAGCTGCTGCACCACGGCATCGAGTCCGGCACCATCCGGCGGCTCCCCTCGGGCGAGTTCGTCGAGGAGACGGTCCCGCTGCCCGTGCCGCACCGCATCGCCCTCACCCGCGTCGAGCCCGACCACGCCGCCATCACCGACGGCAGCAACCCGGGTGGGCCCGGCTACGGCGAGATCGAGGTCGTCGAGAACGAGCCCGAGCGCATCAAGGGCTTCTTCCGCGCCAAGCACCGCAGCACCGACCCGTCGCAGACCTCGCTCCCCCGCCCGGAGAGCGCCGTCCTGCAGCCCAGCGGCAAGCCGGCCAAGCCGGAGTAGCCCGACGCGTACGACCTGGCCCCGCCCCCCGCTCGCTCGGGGGCGGGGCCTCGTCGTGCCGGGGCAGGCGGCGCCGTCCGGGGTGGCGGGCCCTTCGCCCGACCGGATCCGCCGGTGACCACCGCCGCCGCGTCCGGCACCTGGCAGCTCGCCCGCGTGTCGGGCTAGGCCAGCACCTGGCGCAGCTCCTGCACGGCGCCGTCCACCACCAGCTCGGCCCGCGCGCCGGCGACGAGCGCCAGGTGCGGCGGGACGTGCCCGCAGTCGACCTCCAGCACCACCGGCACGCCGAGGTCGCCGAGGGCGCTGACGACGGCGTCCCGCTGGGTGAAGCCCGGGTCGTCCGGCGCGGCGGTGCGCCCGACCAGGACGGCGTTCGCCCGGTCGAACCAGCCGGCCAGGCGCAGCCGCCACAGGTCCCGCGCGATGCTCAGCGCGTTCGCCTCCGCGGCCTCCAGGTGCAGCACCAGGCCCTCCGGAGCGTGCCGCTCCGCCCAGCCCGGGACGTCGCCGTACGCCGTGCCGGCCAGCGTGCTGATCGTCTCGATGCACCCGCCGACCAGGCGCCCGGTCGCGCGGACCGGCCCGCCGTGCAGCACCTCCCAGCCGCCGCTGCTGTCCCAGCTGCGCACGGCCACCGCCGGGTCGGTCTCCCAGTCGTCGTGCCCGTGCCGGCGGTGCTGCCGGGAGGCGCCTTGCCGCAGGCTGCCGCCGGTCGCGAGGGTGGCGGCGTCCAGCCAGTGCGCGAGCGGCTCCGGCGAGGCGTACGGGGTGTCCAGGAGGTTGTGCCCGTGCAGGGTGGCCCAGCCCGCCACGAGGGTCAGCGGGAGCAGCAGCGTCGTCATGTCGGAGTACCCGACGACCCACGTCGGCTCGGCCTGCGCCAGCGCGTCGAGGTCCAGGTGCGGCAGCACCTCGACGGCCAGCTCGCCGCCCCACGGCGGCACGACCGCCTTCACCTGCGGGTCGAGCAGCATCGCCGTGAGCTCAGCGGCGCGGTCGGCCGCTGGGGCGCTGACGACGCCGCTGCCGTCCAGGCACTCCCCCAGCTGCACCCGGTAGCCGCGCCCGCGCAGGTGCTGCACGGCGGCGTCCAGGCGCGGCCGCAGCGCGTCCGGGACGCCGCTGGAGGGGGCGGTGACGCCGACGAGGTCACCGGGCTGCAGCGGGGCCGGGAAGCGGACGGTCATGGCGCGCAGCCTGCCACCGCAGGCCGGTGCGCGGCCCCTACGCTCGGCGCACCACCGGACGGCCTCGGGAGGAGCACGATGACCCGGTACCTGATCTCGTTCGACGACGGCGCCATGGACCACGTCCCGGACGAGGACTGGCCGGCCGTCGGCCGGGCCTCGCACGAGGTCGTCCGGCAGGCGCAGGAGGCCGGCGTGTGGGTCTTCGGAGGTGGGCTGCAGCGCCAGCGCAGGAGCATCGTCGGCACCGACGGGGCGGTGACGGACGGCCCGTCGCCGGAGGACAAGTCGGTGGTCGGGGGCTTCGCGGTCGTCGACGTGCCGACCCGCGAGGAGGCGCTGCGCTGGGCAGCCCGGATCGCCGAAGGCTGCCGCTGCCCGCAGGACGTCCGCGAGATCATGGACGACCCGCCGGCCTGATGCCGCTCCGGTCGGACCCCGGCGGCGGATGACCCGTCCACCTGAGCGAGCCGCTCCGGAACGCCGACGGCCGGCCCGCAGGTCGCGGGCCGGCCGTCGTGCGGCGGGGTGGGACTACTCGCCGAGGAACTTGTGCACGCTGGTGGGGCTGTCGCCCTGCGCCTGCAGCGCGCCCAGCGTCTGGCCCTGCGAGCGGTTCATGCCCACGTAGTACTCGAACTGGAAGCCCAGCACGGTGATGACGAGCAGCAGCGCGCCGATCATCACGAGGAACGGGCCGATGATCAGGCCGAGGCAGGTGATCGTGAAGCCGGCCGCCATGGCGATGGGCCACCAGGAGTGCGGCGGGAAGAAGCCGACCTCGCCGGAGCCCTCGCTGATCTCGGCGTCCGGCCGGTCCTCCGGCCGCGCCTCCATCCGGCGGGCCGTGAACAGCAGGTAGTAGCCGACCATGAACGCCAGGCCGATCGACAGCGCCAGGCAGGTCGTGCCGGTCGGGTCGCCGGACAGCAGCCAGTAGGTGACCGTCACCGGGACCAGGAACAGCGCGATGAAGCCGAACAGGTAGCCCTCGATCTTCATGTCAGGAGCTCGCCGTCGTTCCGGGCGCCATGGACGCGTCGTCGGGTGAGGCGTGGAACTCCGGGTTCCCAGCCACCTGCGGGTAGTGCAGGTCGAAGGCCGGGCGCTCGGAGCGGATGCGCGGCATCGTCACGAAGTTGTGCCGCGGCGGCGGGCAGGACGTGGCCCACTCCAGGGAGTTGCCGAAGCCCCACGGGTCGTCGCCGACCGCCTTCTGGCCGCGGCGGAAGCTGACGTAGACGTTGTAGAGGAACGGCAGCGTGGAGGCGCCGAGCACGAACGCGCCGATGCTCGAGATCGTGTTGAGGGTCGTGAAGCCCTCGTTCGCGGCGTAGTCGGCGTAGCGACGCGGCATGCCGCGCGCCCCCAGCCAGTGCTGGACCATGAACGTCAGGTGGAAGCCGACGAACAGCGTCCAGAAGTGCACCTTGCCGAGGCGGTCGTCCATCATCCGGCCGGTCAGCTTGGGGAACCAGTAGTAGACGCCGCCGAAGAAGGCGAACACGACGGTCCCGAACAGCACGTAGTGGAAGTGCGCCACCACGTAGTAGGTGTCCGAGACGTGGAAGTCGATCGGCGGGCTGGCGAGCAGCACGCCGGTCAGGCCGCCGAGCAGGAACGTCACCAGGAAGCCCATCGCGAACAGCATCGGCGTCTCGAACGTCAGCTGGCCGCGCCACATGGTGCCGATCCAGTTGAAGAACTTCACGCCGGTGGGCACCGCGATGAGGAAGGACAGGAAGGCGAAGAACGGCAGCAGCACCGCGCCGGTCGGGTACATGTGGTGCGCCCACACGGTCAGCGACAGCGCGCCGATGGCGATGGTCGCGAAGACCAGGCCCTTGTAGCCGAACAGCGGCTTGCGGCTGAACACCGGGATGATCTCCGTGATGACGCCGAAGAACGGCAGCGCCACGATGTAGACCTCGGGGTGGCCGAAGAACCAGAACAGGTGCTGCCACAGGATCGCGCCGCCGTTGTCGACGTTGTAGATCTGCGCGCCGAGGTGGCGGTCGGCCTCCAGGGCGAAGAAGGCCGCGGTGATGACCGGGAAGGCGAACAGCACCAGGATCGAGGTCACCAGGATGTTCCAGGTGAAGATCGGCATCCGGAACATCGTCATGCCGGGCGCGCGCAGCGTGATGATCGTGGTGATGAAGTTGACGGCGCCGAGGATCGTGCCCAGACCCGAGATGAGCAGGCCGATGATCCAGAGGTCGGCACCGATCTGCGGGTTGTAGATCTCGCTGTTCAGCGGGGCGTAGGCGAACCAGCCGAACGACGCGGCGCCCTGCGGCGTGAGGAAGCCCGACAGCACCGTCGTGCCGCCGAACAGGTACAGCCAGTAGGAGAAGGCGTTCAGGCGCGGGAAGCTCATGTCCGGCGCGCCGATCTGCAGCGGCATGATGAAGTTCGCGAAGCCGTAGGCGGCGGGGGGCGCGAACAGGAACATCATGATCGTGCCGTGCATCGTGAAGAGCTGGTTGTACTGCTCGGGGCTCACGACCTGCAGGCCCGGCTGCGCCAGCTCGGCGCGGATGATCTCCGCCATGCCGCCGGCGAGCAGGAAGAACACGAACGACGTGGTCAGGTAGAGCAGCCCGATCGTCTTGTGGTCGGTCGTCGTGATGACCTTGACGATCTTGGCACCAGGGGACTGCCGCGGCCGCCGGATCTGGACCGGTGTCGTGGCGTCGGCGATGAGGGTCATGAGTCGCTCCCGGTGGTGGCTTCTGCGCCGGTGACGGCACCCGTGCCGGTCCCGGAGCCGATCTGGTTCGCGGGGTCCTGCTTGAGCTGCGCGAGGTAGGCGTCGTACGCCTCGGGCGAGACGACGCGGACGCGGAAGTTCATGGCGGAGTGCTTCTCGCCGCAGAGCTCGGCGCAGCGGCCGATGTACTCGCCCTCCTTCTTGACCGTGAACTCGAAGGTGTTCTCGCGGCCCGGGATGACGTCGCGCTTGAACAGGAACGACGGCACGAAGAAGGAGTGGATGACGTCCGGCGAGGTCTCGACGATGCGGATCTTCCGGTCGGTCGGCAGGACCATGACGGCGGGCTGGGTCGTCTGGCCCGTGACGCCGACGCCCTCGTCCACGTAGTTGAACGACCAGTTCCACTGGAAGCCGACGACGCCGATGTTGACGTCCGCGCCGCCCTGCTCCTCGTCGCTGAGCTCGTTGACGAAGTTCTGGCTGATCGTCGTGTAGTAGAAGAGCACCGCGATGATCACGAACGGCACGACGGTGTAGAGCACCTCGATCGGCAGGTTGTAGCGCACCTGGCGCGGCAGCTGCTCGCTCTTCTTGCGGTAGCGGAAGCCCGCCCAGAGCATCAGCAGCCAGACGAAGATGCCGACGACGGTGGCCGCCGCGGCGGAGCCCAGCCAGAGCTCGTAGATGTTCTCGCCCTGCTCGGTCACCGGCTTCGGGAAGCCGACCCCGAAGGTGGTCTCGTAGGCGTCACGCGCGTCGCAGCCGGCGGCCAGCAGGCCGCTGACCAGCAGCGCGGCAGCGAGCCGGACGCCGCGGAGACGGCCTCCAGGAGCTGCCGGTGAGGGGGTCGGGATCAACCTCTCGGGCCTTCCAGACGAGCGGACACGGAGCGTCCCAGGAGGCCGTGGAACAGGCTCCTGGACGCGTCGGCGAGCGTATCCCAGCGCCCTCCAGCCTTCCTGCTGGGGGCGCCGCGCCCCGCCGCGGGACTAGCGTCGCGCGGGTGCCGGTCCACCTCGACGCAGCGTCGGGCCTGCCGGTGCACCCGGCCGCCCGCGAGGCCCTGCTGGCGGCGCTGGAGGACGGCTGGGCCGACCCCGCCAAGCTGTACGGCGCCGGCCGTCGGGCCCGGCTGCTCCTGGACGGCGCGCGCGAGGCCGTCGCCGCCCAGCTGGGCGCGCGCCCGGACGAGGTGCGCTTCACCGCCTCCGGCACCGAGGCGGCCCACCTCGGCGTGCTGGGCGTGCTGCGCGGGCGGAGGCGGATCGGGGCGGCGCTCGTGCACTCCGCGATCGAGCACTCGTGCGTCTTCGACGCCGTCGCCTTCACCGGCGGACCGGCCACGGTGGTGCCGGTGGACCGGCTCGGCCGCGTCGACGTCACAGCCTTCGCGGCGGCGCTGCGGCCGGACACCGCCCTGGCCTGCCTGATCAGCGCGTCGCACGAGGTCGGCACGGTGCAGCCGGTCGAGGCGGTGGCCGAGCGGCTCGGCGACGTCCCGCTGCTGGTCGACGCCTCGCAGACGGTCGGCCGGATGCCGGTCCCTGCCGGCTGGTCGGTCCTGACGGCGAGCGCGCACAAGTGGGGCGGCCCGGCCGGCGTGGGCGTGCTCGCGGTGCGCACCGGCACGCGGTACGGCTCCCCCGTCCCGGGCGAGGCCCGCGACACCGCGCCGCTCCCGCAGGTGCTGGCCGCGGCGGTCGGGCTGCAGGCCGCGTCCGCGGAGGCCGCCGCCGAGGACGCCCGGCTCCGACCGCTGGTCGACCGGATCCGGCGGCAGGTGGCGGCGACGGTCCCGGACGCCGAGGTCGTGGGCGACCCGGACGACCGGCTGCCGCACCTGGTGTCGTTCAGCTCCCCGTACGCCGACGGCGAGGTGCTCCTGCGCGCGCTCGACCGGGAGGGCTTCGCCGTGAGCAGCGGTTCGAGCTGCTCCGCCTCGGTGCTCGAGCCCAGTCACGTCCTGGCGGCCATGGGCGTGCTGTCGCACGGGCACGTCCGGGTGTCGCTGCACCGCGGCACGACCGAGCAGGACGTGGACCGCTTCCTCGAGGTGCTCCCCCGCGTCGTCGCGGAGCAGCTCGCCTAGAGGGTGAGGTGCGGGGCGACCTCGGCGCGGGCGTCCTCGCCGTACACCTCGGCGAACCGGCCGAGGAAGCCCTCGGGCGTGAAGGTGTACTCCTGCGTGCCGATCGTCTCGACGACGTGCGTGGCCACCAGCGCGCCGACCTGCGCGGAGCGCTCGGGCGTGAGGCCCCAGCCGGTGGCGCAGAGGAAGCCGGCGCGGAAGGCGTCCCCGACGCCCGTGGGCTCGACGACCTCGCGCGCCGGCGCGGGCGCGACCTCCAGGACCGGCTCGCCCTTGCGGAAGACGCTGATGCCGTCGGCGCCGTGCGTCGTGATCCGGGTGCCGACCACGTCGAGCACGTCGTCGGCGCTCCACCCGGTCTTCTCGTGGACCAGCTTGGCCTCGTAGTCGTTGGTGAACAGGTAGGTGGCGCCCTCGACCAGGCCGCGGATCGCGTCGCCGTCCATGAAGGCCAGCTGCTGGGACGGGTCGGCGGCGAAGGGGACGCCGCGGTCGCGGCAGCTCGCGGAGTGCCGCAGCATCGCGCCGGGGTCGTCCGGGGCCACGACGACCAGGTCGACCTCGCCGACGGCGGCGATGTCGATGTCGGCGGCCTCGACCATCGCACCGGGGAAGAAGGTGGCGATCTGCGCGTGGTCCTGGTCGGTCGTGCAGGTGAAGCGGGCGGAGGCCAGCGTGTCGCTGACCCGCACGTGGGAGGTGTCGACGCCGTGCTCCTGCAGCCAGGTGAGGTACTCCGCGGAGTCCTTGCCGACGGCGCCGACGAGCAGCGGCGTGTGACCGAGGACGCCCATGCCGAACGCGATGTTGGCGCCGGTGCCGCCGCGGCGGACCTTGAGGTCGCTGGCCAGGAACGACAGCGAGACGTTGCTCAGCTGCTCGGCCAGCAGCGAGTCCGCGAACCGGCCCTCGAAGGTGAACAGGTGGTCGGTCGCGATGGATCCGGCGACGGCGATGCGCATGCGGCGACCCTAGCGGCGGACACGCGAACACTACTGATCAGTAGGGCTTGGGTACCCGCGGGTAACTCCCTACCGTCGGCCGCATGACCACCTCACACCACGTCCCCGCCGACGACGAGGCCGAGACGATCATCGACCTCGTCATGGACTGCCGGGAGATCAGCGGCGTGCTCGGCTCGTTCGTGCCGACCGTGATCCGCATCCCGGAGGCCCGTACGGCTGTCACCGACTCGATGCCGCTGGGGATCAGCCTGGACGCCGTCGACGCGCTCGAGGGCTACGGGGCGTACGGCTCCTAGCCGGCCGGTGGGCTAGACCCGCTCGACCAGCAGGCTCTGCCCCTGGCCGACGCCGATGCACAGCGTCGCCAGGCCGCGGCGGCCCTGCTCGCGCTCGAGCCGGCCGAGCAGCGTGACGACCATCCGGCAGCCGCTGCTGCCCAGCGCGTGGCCGAGCGCGATCGCGCCGCCGTCCGCGTTGAGCGTGGCCATGTCCAGGCCGAGGCGGCGCTGGCAGGCGAGCACCTGGACGGCGAACGCCTCGTTGAGCTCGACGGCGTCGAGGTCGGCGACCGACCAGTCGTGCCGGCTGAGCACCTTCTCCGTGGCCGGCACCGGGCCGAGGCCCATGAGGTGCGGCTCGAGGCCGGCGGCCGCGCTGCCGACGATCCGCGCCCGCGGCGTGAGCCCGAGGTCGCGCACGGCTTCCTCGGAGGCGACGACGATCGCCGAGGCGCCGTCCGACAGCGGGCTGCTCGAGCCGGCGGTCACGACGCCGTCCTTGGCGAACGACGGCTTCAGCGACGCCAGCTTCTCCAGGCTGGTGGCGCGGACGGTCTCGTCGCGCTCGACCACGCCGGCCTTGGTCTCGACGGGGACGATCTCGGCGTCGAACGCGCCGTTGGCGACGGCCTTGGCCGCGCGCTCCTGGCTCTGCAGGCCGAAGGCGTCGCTGTCCTCGCGACTGATGCCGTCGAGCGCCGCCACCCGCTCGGCGGTCTGCCCGAGCGTGATCGTGTGCTCGGGGTCGTGCCGGGCGTTGACGAACCGCCAACCCAGCGCGGTGTCGTGCACCTCCCCCGGCTTGGCCCACGGCGTGCCGGGCTTGGCCATCACCCAGGGCGCGCGGGTCATCGACTCGACGCCGCCGGCGACGACGACGTCGGCGCTGCCGGACAGGACCGACTGCGCGGCGTTCGCGATGGCGGTCAGGCCGGAGGCGCACAGGCGGTTCACCGTGTAGGCGGGGACGTGCAGCGGCAGCCCGGCCAGCAGCACCGCCATCCGGGCGACGTTGCGGTTGTCCTCGCCGGCCTGGTTGGCCGCGCCGAGCACGACCTCGTCCACCCGGTCCGGGTCGACGCCCGCCCGCCGGACGGCCTCGCCGACGACGAGCGCGGCCAGGTCGTCGGCGCGCACCCCCGCCAGCGCCCCGCCGTAGCGCCCCACCGGGGTCCGGACTCCGCCTACCAGGTACGCCTGCGCCATGGCAGGAACGGTACGACGGAACCGGACCGGCGCGGCAGCCGTCCTACCCGCGTGAGGTGGCAGGCGGACAGGCGGTGGGCACCTGCGGCGGCGGCCGCAGCGGTGGCGCTCGTCGTGCTGGCCGCCGTCGTGCTGGCCGGACGGGACGGTCCGGGCGACGTGGTGACGCTGCCGCCGGCCACGGCCGAGACGTCCCCCAGCGCCTTCCCCAGCGCCTTCCCCAGCGCCTCCCCCGACGCCTCGAGACGCCCGCAGCCGTCGGCAGAACCGGCCTCCCAGGCGCCCTTGCAGGCATCCCCCGCCGCGCCGCCTCCTGTGCGCCCGCGCTCGCCGGAGCCGTCCGCGACCGCCGCTCCCGCGCCGCGCTCCCCGCAGCAGCCCGCTCCCCCGCCGCCCGCACCGCGCCCGTCGCCGGAGCCCACCGGCGCCCGGGCCGCCTTCTCCTTCGACGCGGCGTACGGCACGGACGAGCCGTACGAGGTGGTCGTGCAGTACGGCGACTCCTCCAGCTGCCCGCACGCGCGGGTGACGCACCTGGTGTCGGAGTCGGCGGACGAGGTGGTCGTGACGCTGGAGGCCGACGCGCAGGACCCGGGGCGGGCCTGCACGGCCGACTACCGCCAGCGGCTGGTGCCGGTCCAGCTGCAGCAGCCGCTCGGCCGCCGGGTGGTCGTGGACGGCAGCCGCCGCGAGCAGGTCCCGGTGGACCGGTCCTGCCGGCGCCCCTTCGCCGAGCCGCCCCCGCCGAAGGACTGCGAGCCCTAGGAACGCCGACGGCGCCGCCCCCCTCGCGGGGAGCGGCGCCGTCAGAGCGCTCTAGTGGAAGGACTCGCCGCAGGCGCAGGAGCCGCCGGCGTTCGGGTTGTCGATCGTGAAGCCCTGCTTCTCGATGGTGTCGACGAAGTCGATCGTCGCGCCCGCGAGGTAGGGGACGCTCATGCGGTCGACGACGACCTTGACGGTGCCGTCGGCGTAGGTCTGCACGGCGTCGCCGTCGAGCGAGCGCTCGTCGAAGAACAGCTGGTAGCGCAGGCCCGAGCAGCCGCCGGGCTGGACGGCGACGCGCAGCGCGAGGTCGTCGCGGCCCTCCTGGGCGAGCAGCGCCTTCACCTTCTCCGCAGCGGGGTCGGACAGGACGACACCGACGGGCGTCTCGGTCGCGGGAGTGGTCGTCTCCGGTGCGGTCATGAAGGGCCTCCGTGGCTGTCTGGGGTGTTCGTCCGGCTCAACGCGCGCGGGCTCAGGACCCTTCCATCGTGACACGCCGGCTGGTGGACCACTGCCGCGCGACCCGCGACGCCAGAGCCGCGAGCTCGACGGCCGGCTCGGCCAGCGCGGCCTCCACGCCGACCGCCTCCACCAGGCTGTACGTCGCTTCGATCCCGGCCGCGCCGGCCTCGCGGCGCCCGACCCGCACGTCGCCGGCCAGGACCAGGCACGGCACGGCGTGCTCGGCGGCCAGGGCCGCGACGCCGGAGACGACCTTGCCGGACAGGGAGGAGAAGTCGAAGGTGCCCTCGCCGGTGAGCACCAGGTCCACCCCCGCCACCCGGTCCGCCAGGCCCACCAGCCGCTGGACCAGCGCGATGCCCGGCTCGCGACGGGCGCCGAGCGCCAGCAGGGCCGCGCCGAGCCCGCCGGCCGCGCCCGCGCCGGGCAGGTCGCGGACCGCCGTGCCGAGGTGGGCCTCCAGCAGGTCGGCCCAGTGGGCGAGCGCGCCGTCGAGCAGGGCGACGTCCTCCCGGCTGGCGCCCTTCTGCGGCCCGAAGGCGGCCGACGCCCCGTAGAGGCCGAGCAGCGGGCTGTCCACATCGGTCGCCGCCACCAGCTCCACGCCGTCCAGCGACGGGCGGCCCTCGAGCCGGGCGACCTGCCGCAGCGCCGCGCCGCCGGGCGGCACCCGCTCCCCCGCGGCGTCCAGCCGCTGCACGCCGAGCGCGGCGAGCATCCCGGCGCCGCCGTCGTTGGTCGCGCTGCCCCCCAGCCCGACGACCACCGTGCGCGCGCCGAGCGCCGCGGCGTGCGCCACGAGCTGGCCGACGCCGTACGTCGTCGTCACCCTCGGGTCTCGCTCGGCGACGGCGAGCAGGTGCAGGCCGCACGCCGAGGCGGCCTCCACGTACGCCGTCGTCCCGTCGAGCAGGACGGCGGCCTCGACCGGGCGGGCCAGCGGGTCCTCCACCACGAACGGGTGCCGGACGGCGTCCGGCAGCGCAGCGGACAGCACGTCGACCAGCCCCGGCCCGCCGTCGGACAGCGGCGCGAGGACCAGCTCGTCGTCCGGGGCCGCCGCGTGCCAGCCCTGCGCGACGGCGCGGGCCGCCTCGGCGCCGGAGAGGGTGCCGCCGAAGCCGTCCGGGGCGATCAGCACGCGCATGCGACGAGCCTGCCACCCGCGGCTTCTGCGTCGGTTCGCCCGCCGTTCACGCGGCTGCCGCCGGCCGGGTGCCTGCTCCGGACAGCGTCAGCGCCGCCACCACGACCCGAGGAGCCGCATGACCAGCACCGACCCGTCCCCGTCCGGCCTCGACCGTCGCACCCTCCTGCGCCGCAGCGCCGGGATCGGGCTCGGCATCACCTTCGCCGGCAGCCTGGAGGCGCTGGCCGGGATCTCGTCCGCCGCCGCCGCGACGACCAGCGGCAGCGCGGGCTACGGCCCGCTGGTCGCCGACCCCGCGGGTCTGCTGGCCCTGCCGCGCGGCTTCTCGTACACGCTGGTCGCGCAGACGGGGAAGACGCTGCTCGAGTCCGGGCAGCCGACCCCCGCCGACCCGGACGGCACCGCCTGCTTCGTCACCCCGGCCGGCCTGACGCTGGTCAACAACCACGAGATCGGCGGCGGCGAGGAGTTCGGCGTCCCGCCGCTGGCCGGGCTCACCTACGACCCCGGCGCCCGGGGCGGGACGACGAGCATCGACGTCGACAAGCACGGCAACCGGCTGCGCGAGTACGTCTCCGTCGCCGGCACGCACAACAACTGCGCAGGCGGCCTGACCCCGTGGGGCACCTGGCTGACCTGCGAGGAGACCGAGCAGCGCAAGGGCGGGGTGTTCCAGGAGGACCACGGCTACTGCTTCGAGGTCAGCCCCGTCCAGGGGGAGAACGGCGGCCGCTCGGCCGTCCCGCTGCGCTTCCTCGGGCGCTTCTCGCACGAGGCCGTCGCCGTCGACCCGCGCACGCACGTCATCTACCTGACCGAGGACGCCAACGGGCCGCACGGGCTGTTCTACCGGTGGGTGCCGCCGAAGACGTTCCAGGGCAGGAAGTTCGAGCTCATGACGCTGGCGGACGACGCGGGCGCCCTCGAGGCGATGCGCTGCTCCACCGCCGGCCAGCCGGTCGACGACCTGTCCCGCGCCACGAGCGCCGGCACGACGTACGACGTGACCTGGGTCCCGGTGCCGGACCGCCAGGCGAGCAGGACGTCCGTGCGCAAGCAGTTCATGGCCAGCGAGGTCACCGGCAGCCGCAAGCTCGAGGGCGCCTGGTGGGGCGACGGCGGCTGCTACTTCGTCGCCAGCTTCGCCCGGACGTCCGACGGCAGCCCGGCGCAGCACGACGGCCAGGTGTGGTTCTACGACCCGGCGAGGCAGACCGTCACCCTCAAGACGATCTTCGCGTACACCCCGTCGGACCAGGACGGCGACACCGACGGGCCGGACAACATCTGCGTCTCGCCGTACGGCGGCGTCGTGCTCGCCGAGGACGGTGACGGCACGCAGCACCTCGTCGGCGTCACGGCCGAGGGCGACGACTACGTCCTGGCCCGCAACGAGCACGAGGACGACAGCGAGTTCACCGGGCCGTGCTTCAGCCCCGACAACAAGGTCCTGTTCGCGAACGTGCAGTCCCCCGGGTTCGTCTTCGCGATCCGCGGCCCCTGGAAGAGCCACCGCTGAGGCCAGGAGTCCTTCCCGTCCCCTGGCCCGGACGGGAAGGACTTCCGCGTCCTGCCTGTTATCGTCTGTGCGACGCTTACCGCGCGTCGCGGGACGAGGAGCAGCGATGACCACCGAGCTCGACCTGATGCCCGGCGTGGAGCCGACCCCGCTCGCGCTGCTCATGCTCGGCCGGCAGCAGGACCCGGCCTCCGAGCGCGGCGTCGACTGCCCCGGCGAGCTGCCCGCGGCCTCCGACCCGACGCTCGTCGAGCGCGCCCGCCGCGCCAAGGAGGCGCTGGGCGACCGGGTCTTCGTCCTCGGCCACCACTACCAGCGCGACGAGGTCATCCAGTTCGCCGACGTCACCGGCGACAGCTTCAAGCTGGCCCAGCAGGCGGCGGCGCGGCCCGAAGCCGAGTTCATCGTCTTCTGCGGCGTGCACTTCATGGCCGAGTCCGCCGACGTCCTCACCGGGCCAGACCAGGCCGTGCTGCTGCCCGACCTCGCGGCCGGCTGCTCGATGGCGGACATGGCGACCTTCGACCAGGTCGAGGAGTGCTGGGACGTCCTGCGCGAGGCCGGCGTCGCGGACGTCACCGTGCCGGTCACGTACATGAACAGCAGCGCCGCCATCAAGGCCTTCACCGGCCGCCACGGCGGGACGGTCTGCACGTCCAGCAACGCCAAGCGGGCGCTGGAGTGGGCCTTCACCCAGGGCACGAAGGTGCTGTTCATGCCGGACCAGCACCTGGGCCGCAACACCGCCGTGCGCGAGCTGGGGCTGTCGCTGTCGGACTGCGTCGTCTACGACCCGCACAAGCCCGGCGGCGGCCTGACCGCCCAGCAGCTGCAGGACGCCACGATGGTCCTGTGGAAGGGCCACTGCTCCGTTCACGGCCGCTTCACCGTCGACGCCGTGCGCGAGGTGCGCGAGCGGGTGCCCGGCATCCAGGTGCTGGTCCACCCCGAGTGCAAGCACGAGGTCGTCGAGGCCGCCGACCTGGTCGGCTCGACCGAGTTCATCATCCAGACGCTCGCGGCGGCCCCCGCCGGTAGCGCCTGGGCCATCGGCACCGAGCTCAACCTGGTGCGCCGCCTCGCGCAGGAGCACCCGGACAAGACGGTGGTCTTCCTCGAGAAGACGGTCTGCTTCTGCTCGACCATGGACCGCATCGACCTGCCGCACCTGGTCTGGACGCTGGAGTCGCTGGTCGACGGCGTCGTGCCGAACCGCATCACCGTCGAGCCGGAGACCGCGCGCTACGCCAAGGCCGCGCTCGACCAGATGCTCGCGCTGCCCTAAGTAGCCTGGTGCCGGTGACCTCACCCAAGGGCCGGCCCACCCCGAAGCGCAGCGAGAAGCAGCGCCGCACCGGGCCGGTCGCCCCTCCCCCGCTGACCCGCAAGGAGGCGGCGCAGCGCCAGAAGGAGGCGGCCGCCGCCGCGCGCACCCGCATCAAGGAGGGCGCCGCCCGCGGCGACGAGCGCTACCTCGCCAAGCGCGACGCCGGACCGGTGCGCGCGCTGGTGCGCGACGTCGTCGACGCCCGCCGCAACGTCGGCGTCGTGCTGCTGCCGCTGGCCGTGGTGCTCATCCTCACGAACCTGACCGGCATCCGCGCGCTGCAGAACCTCGGCCTGCTGCTCTGGGCGGTCGCGATCCTCGCGCTGCTCGCCGACATCGCCCTGACCACCGTCGCGCTGCGCACCCGGATCCGCGAGGAGCACCCGCAGGAGGAGCGCCTGCTCGGCCACGTCGGCTACGGACTGCTGCGCACGACCGTGCTGCGCAGGTTCCGGCTGCCGCCGCCGCGGGTCTCCCCCGGCCGGGGCTGACCGGCCGCTACGGTCCGGCCGTGCTCCGCCGTGCCCTCGCCGCTGGGCTGCTCTGCCTGACCGCCGCGTGCGCGGCGTCCGCCACCGACCCGGTCGCCGTCGACGAGCCGGCACCCGCGACCGCCTCCCCCGCACCGTCGGCGAGCCCGACTCCCGCGCCCGTGCCGTACCTCCCGCGCGGCGGCCACGGCGTCTTCCAGGGCCACATGGTCGTCATGGCGTACGGGACGGCCGGCACCGCCTCGCTCGGCGTGCTGGGCGAGGGCACGCCCGACGCCGCGGCGGCCCGGCTGGAGGAGCTGAGCGCGCAGTGGGCCAAGGCCTCCGGCACCCCCGTGCGCCCCGCCTTCGAGCTGATCACCTCCGTCGCGCAGCGCGCCCCCGGCCCCGACGGCCGCTACTCCGTCGGGCTGGCGCACGCCGACGTGCAGCGCTACCTGGAGGCCGCTCGCCGCGCGAAGATGCTGCTGGTGCTGGACTTCCAGCCCGGGCGGGCCGACGTCCTGGACCAGGTCAAGCACTACGAGCGCTTCCTGCTCCAGCCCGAGGTGGGGGTGGCGCTCGACCCCGAGTGGGTGCTGAAGGAGGGGCAACGCCCTGGTCGGCAGATCGGCGCGCTGGAGGCGGCGCGGATCAACGAGGTCTCGGCGTACCTCTCGGCACTGGTGGCGAAGCACCGGCTGCCGGAGAAGGTCTTCCTGGTGCACCAGTTCCGGGCGTTCATGGTCCCGGACCGGGAGCAGGTCGTGGACCGGTTCGGGCTGGCCACCGTCTTCCACATCGACGGCTTCGGGCCGCGGCACAGCAAGAAGGAGACCTACGACCTGCTCTCCAGCAAGGACGGCGTCATCCCCGGTGGCAAGGCGCACAACGGCTACAAGCTGTTCATCGACGAGGACGTCCCGCTGCAGGAGCCGGCCGAGGTGCTCCGGCACGTGCCCCGCCCGGAGCTGGTGTCGTACCAGTAAGTACCGTTCGTCCATGGAGTTCCGGCGCCTCGGGCGCAGCGGCATGAAGGTCAGCGAGATCAGCTACGGCAACTGGCTGACGCACGGGTCGCAGGTGGAGGCCGACCAGGCCACCGCCTGCGTGCGTGAGGCGCTCGAGGTCGGCATCACGACCTTCGACACCGCCGACGTCTACGCCGGCACCAAGGCCGAGGCGGTCCTGGGCGAGGCCCTGAAGGGCGAGCGCCGCGAGGGGCTCGAGATCTTCACCAAGGTGTACTGGCCGACCGGCCCGGGTCAGAACGACCGCGGCCTGTCCCGCAAGCACATCCTGGAGAGCTGCCACGCCTCGCTGAAGCGCCTGCAGACCGACTACATCGACCTGTACCAGGCGCACCGCTTCGACTACGAGACGCCGCTCGAGGAGACGCTGCGGGCGTTCGACGACCTGGTGCGCGCCGGCAAGGTGCACTACATCGGCGTCAGCGAGTGGAAGGCGTCGGAGATCCAGCAGGCGCTCGACATCGCCGGCCAGATGGGCTTCGACCGGATCGTCAGCTCGCAGCCGCAGTACTCCATGCTGTGGCGCGTCATCGAGGCCGAGGTCGTCCCGCTGTGCGAGCAGGAGGGCATCGGGCAGATCGTCTGGTCGCCGATCGCGCAGGGCGTGCTCACCGGCAAGTACCTGCCCGGGCAGCCGCCGCCCGAGGGCTCGCGCGCGACCGACGTCAACGGCGGCGACAAGATGATCTCGCGCTGGATGCGGGACGACGTCCTGGAGAAGGTGCAGCTGCTCAAGCCGCTGGCCGACGAGGCCGGGCTCACGCTGGCCCAGCTCGCCGTCGCCTGGGTGCTGCAGAACCCGAACGTCAGCTCCGCCATCGTCGGCGCCTCCCGCCCGGAGCAGGTGCGCGACAACGCCGCGGCGGCCGGCAAGAAGCTCGACGCCGACCTCATGGCGCAGGTCGACCAGGTCCTCGAGGGCGTCGTCACGACCGACCCCGCGCAAGACGGTCAGCCCGGCGAGGCGGCCGACCGTCGACGCCGAGGTCGTCTGGCGGGCCGCGGCGAGGATCGGCGCGCCACCTGCTGCTGAGCGAGAAGGGCAGGTGGCGGCACTTTTCGGTGGTCGGGTTGAGGTCCGAGGACGCACCAGGCTCATCTCACAACGCGACCATCTACTTCTCCGCAACCACCAGGTAGCGCTCGTCATCGATGGCCCGCCCCCACAGGAGGGGATCGGTCAGGTGGCGGACCGCAAGGCTGCTCACCTTGGGTCGCACCAGGTCGGCAACTGCCTCGGCGGGAAGTCCCGCTCCCGTGCCCCACAGTCCCTCGACCAGGACGAGTCTACCGGCGGCGGTCGTCCGGGCCAGCCACTGGTCCAGGGCCGCGGACGGATCCGGGAGCGCCCACAGGACGTGACGTGCGAGGACGACGTCGAAGCCTGCTGGGACCGGCGGGTCGGAGGCGTCACCGAGCAGGAAGTCGACCGAGACGTCGTGCTGGTGGCCCTTGGCTTGGGCGCGTTCGACCATGCGCGGGGACAGGTCGACACCGGTCACCCTGCAACCGTGCTCAGCGAGCAGCACTGACAGCGTGCCGGTGCCGCAGCCCACGTCGAGCACCGAGGCGCCCGCCGGGATCACCTGGTCCAGAAGCTGTTGCCACGCGGCCCGCACGCGGGGCTGCAACGGCCGTGGTCTGGCTCCTCGTCGGACTCTCGGCTTCGGCGTCCTTCTCGGGCAGCGACTCGGCGGCACGGGCGACCGTAGGACCTGCCACCGAACTGGGTCGCTCGCTGCTGGAGCGCGGAGCGGCTCGCCGAGAGCCGGCATGCTCGGCGCGCCTTCATGACGGCCGGCGCCACTGGGGAATGCCGTTCCTCTTCGTGACGCCCCTGCCCTACTGGAGCAGTGCGCTACAGCCAGCCGTCTCGTCGATCCGCCGGCCGTCCTTCAGCGTGATGCATCTGGCCGCGATGCAGGGCGCCGTGGTCGTGTCGCAGAACAGGACGGTGTCGGCCAGCGTCGTGGTGCCGCAGGTGGAGAACAGCTCAGGGTGGTGCGGGATCAGGCGGCACCCGGGCCCTCTGGGTGCAGCCGGCGCTCTGGCACTGCCCGCCGGTCTCGACGTGCTTGATGCGGCGCTCGTGCGCCTTGAGGGTGCGGCCGGTGTGGCTGGTCTCGAGGACCCGTTGCCCGAGGCCCAGGACGTAGCGGGTGACGTAGGCGTCGCACCACCACTTCTGGACCAGGCTCAGCGGCAGCGACAGCCCGGAGGCGGCGAGGGCGGGCACCGCACCGGGTCGCGGTGCAGGGTGCGCAGTCCACGGTGACGCCGAGGTGCGGCGCGACCTTGTCCCGGGGCCGAGCGTCGCCGCTGTCGAGCAGGCGTCCGCAGCGCGAGCTCGAGGGCGTCGTGCAGCCGGCGGCCGCGGGACCGAGGGGGTCGAACGGCCGGTCCGGCGTCTGCAGGTGCTCAGCGGGACCGGGTCGCCGAACTCCCAGCCGGTGTCGCGGAGCCGTTGCCTGCGCGGTGTCGACGGGGTTGTCCGGGTCGGTCGCCGCTGCGGCGGTCAGCGCCGTGGAGAGCAGCTCCCCGGTCTCCAGGTCCAGCTCGCCCCGGAGGAGCCACCCGCTAGCCGTCAGCGTTCGGGCGCAGGGACAGCTGCGCGTGGTCGGCCGCCCGGGCGGCGCGCTTCTCCAGCTCGTTCGGGAGCAGCGCGTCGACGAGGCGCGCCAGCGCGCCCGAGCGAGGAGCCCGGCCGGCAGGTGCTGCGCAAGCAGCACGAACGCCGCCTCGAGCCGCGCCAGCTGGGACGTAGGGGCGCAGGACACCTCCGACAGCAGTGCGTGCAGGTCCCCGACGCGCGGGTCGTCGTCGGCCAGGCCGCCGAGCGCGGTGAGGACCGCGTCGGCGACGCCGTCCAGCACGACTGCGGTCACGTCGCCCTCACCGGGCTGGCCGTCGAGAGGCCGTCGGGCCGGTCGACCAGCGGCCGGAGCCTGGTCAGCGCGGCGGCGATCCGCGGCGGCAGCCGTCGGGCCGAGCGTCCCGGACCGGACGGCCTGCGTCCAGTGCGGGGAGCCGGTACCAGCCTGCGGGACAGCGTCACCGTCGAGGGGTCGACGACGGCGCCCTGCGCCCGGACCCAGGACGTGGTGGTCGGGCTGCCGTCGAGCTGGTGCAGCTTGCGCGCATCGACGTCACCCAGCCGCCGCAGCAGCACAGCCTCCAGCTGCGCCCGGGCCGCCAGCAGGTCCGTCGCCTGTGCGAGCGCCTGGTCCGCCGGGAGGTCCACGGGGTCCACCTGCACCAGCGACGACAGAGCCAGCCGCAGCGCGGCGACCGGGTCCAGCACGTGCTCGACGTCCGAGGAGAAGGAGCCAGGCAGCGCCTGCACCCGCTCCGAACGGTGTCGAACATGTGTTCGATACTACCGGATCGACAACGTCATCGCAAGGGTTTGAGGATCCCAAATGCGTTGCTGCACAAGGGATGTCGCTCCAGCTGACGGCATCTTCCCAGTCGCATCTGAGGCACGGTGCGGGGCGCCGCGGCGGCGCGAACGGACGGCTCCGCGCCGTCACCTCACCACCGCCCAGGCGCCTCGCCGGCGGGCAGCAGCCGTACTGGACCAGCCCCTGTCAGGTCAGACCGGGCTGGAGAGCCCCATCGGGCCGTAGACCTGGTGGTCGTCCTCGAACAGGGTGACCTGCGCGACGCCGCCGGCCAGCAGCTCGCGCCAGTTCTCGCCGATCCAGCTCTCGGCGTCGGCCTGGCTCGGGAACGGGTCCGCGCTGGGGGCGCCCTCGGCAGGGACGACCGGCGCCCCGCTGCTGTCCTCGTACCGCCACGTCCAGGTCATGCGACCAGCCTGTCACGGGTGCGGTTGGCTGTCCTCATGCGCGTCCGCATGCTCGGCACCGGCTCGTCCGACGGCTGGCCCAACCCCTGGTGCGGCTGCGCGTCCTGCGGTTGGGCCCGCGCCTCGGGCGTGCTGCGGCGGCAGACCAGCGCGCTCGTCGACGGCCGGCTGCTCGTCGAGCTCGGCCACGACGGCGTGCGCGCGGCGGTGGACCTGACCGCGGTCGAGGCCGTCCTCGTCACGCACGCCCACCCGGACCACCACGCCCTGCCGGCCTGGATGTGGCGCGGCTGGTCGACGACGAACCGCCCGCTCGTGCTGGTCGGCCCGCCGGCGGTCGTCGCCGCGGCGCGGACCGAGGTCGACCCCACCGTGTCGCTGGTGGAGGTGCGCGGGGGCGACCGGCTGGAGGTGGCCGGCTACGACGTGCGCGTCGTCCCGGCGAACCACGCCGGACCGGCGGCCGGGCCCGCGGTGCTCTACGACGTGACCGGTCCGGACGGCGCGCGGCTGCTGTGGGCGACGGACACCGGGGTCCTCTCGGACGAGGCGCTCCGGCTGGTCGAGGGGCGGGAGTACGACGCGGTGCTGCTCGACCTGACCAGCGCGCACCAGCCGGTGCATCACGACCTGGTCACCTGGCCGGCCCAGGTGGAGGCGCTGCGCGCCGTGGGCGCCGTGGTCGCGAGCACCGATCTGCACGCCGTCCACCTCGGGCACGACAACCCGCCGGACGTCGACGACCTGCTGGCCGGCTGGGGCGCGAGCGCGCCGCGCGACGGCGACGTGCTGGAGGTCGGCGCGTGAAGCGGCTGACCGTCCCGGCGCCGGCCGTCGTGGCCGCCCCGCCCCGCAGCCTCGGCCGGCTCGGCCCGGCCCTCGCCTGGCTGGCTGGTGCGCAGGGCGCCTGGCCGGCGGTGGCTCCGAGCCAGGTGCGGCGGCTCGTCGTCAGCGAGGGCGGCACCCGCGACGAGGGGCAGGCCGAGGCCGACGAGCTGGCCGACGGCGGGTGCGACCTGCTGGTGCTGGGTGCCGGCGGCGACCAGGTGCCCGGGCTCGTCGTGCTCGCCGCGCTGCTCGACCTCGAGCCGGTGCAGGCGGTCGGCACCGCCGCGGGCGACGACTGGGCGCGGCTGACCACCGGCGTGCGCGACGGCCTGCGCGGTGCGCGCATGCACGTCGGCGACCCCGACGGGCTGCTCAAGGCGGTGGGCGGCGGCGCGCTGGCCCGCCTCACCGGGCTGCTGGCGCAGTCGGCTGCGCGCCGTACGCCGGTCGTCCTCGACGGTGCTCCGGTCACCGCGGCCGCGGCCGTCCTCGCCGAGCGGTTCGCCCCCGGCGCGCCCGCCTGGTGGCTGGCCGGCCAGGTGCCGCCGGCGCCGGCCGCGCGGCTGGGGCTGGCCGACCTCGGCCTGACCGGGCTGCTCGACCTCGGGCTCGGACTGCCCGAGGGGGCCGACCTGGCGCGCGGTGTCCTGGAGCAGGCCCTCGCCCTGGGCAGCTGACCGGGGGCCCGCCCACCTGCACCACGCCTACTCCTGCTGCGCCGACCCCAACGCCCGCACGACCTCGCGCGCCGCCTGGACCGGCGTGAGGGCGTCCATGTCGAGGACCTGGTGGGCGGTCTCGGCGTAGAGCGGCTCGCGCTCCGCTGCCATCGTCCGCAGCACGCTGGCCGGGTCGTCGTCGAGCCAGGCGCGGCCGCCCTGCTTCGACACCCGCCGCACCAGCGTCGGCAGCGAGGCCTTGAGCCAGACGACGTGCGCGCCCGCGCGCATGCGCTCGCCGGTCGGCCGGGTCGAGGATGGTCCCGGCCGGCACCCCCGCCACCAGCGGGCCGGGCATGGCGAGCAGCAGCGTGAGCACGTCGGACTCCGCGCCCCGCAGCCGCTCGACCCCGTGGTCGGCCAGCAGCTGTGCGGCGGTCGAGCCGGTGCTGCGCTCCAGGAGCGCGTCGTTGTCGAGGCACGGCCAGCCGGTCGCGGCGGCCACGGCCTGGCCGACGGTCGACTTGCCCGCCGCCATCAGGCCGATCAGCAGGACCCGGCTCACCGGACCCGCGACGGCACGAACGGCGGCTTCACCACGCGCATCGTGCTGGTCCGCCCGCGCACGTCGACGGTCACCTCGTCGCCCTCGGCCACCGTGCGGTCGAGCAGCGCGAGCCCGATCCCGACCCGGCGGGTCGGCGAGAAGGTCCCGCTGGTGACCTCGCCGACGGGGGTGCCGTCGCGCAGCACCGCCATGTGGCTGCGCGGGATCCCGCGGTCCAGCGACTCGAGGCCCCACAGCAGCCGGGGCGCGCCCTGCTCCTTCTCGCGCACCAGCGCGTCGCGCCCCCAGAAGCGCTCCTTGCCCCAGCCGATCGCCCAGGTCGAGCGGGCCTGCACGGGCGTGATCTCCAGCGACAGGTCCTGCCCGTGGAGCGGGTAGCCCATCTCGGTGCGCAGCGTGTCGCGCGCGCCGAGCCCGCACGGCAGCACGCCCAGCGGTGCGCCGTGCTCCATCAGCGCGTCCCAGACCCGGCCGGCGTCCTCCCACCGCGGCAGCAGCTCGTAGCCCAGCTCGCCGGTGTAGCCGGTGCGGCAGACGACGACCGGCAGGCCCTGCCACTCCGCGGCCGTGAAGGACATGTAGTCGTGGCCGGTCGGCAACCCCAGCGCCTCGATGAGCTCGCCGCTGCGCGGGCCCTGCACGGCGATGACGGCGAGGGTGCGGTGCAGGTCCTCGACCTCGATGCCGGCCGGCGCGTCGGCCTGCAGGCGCCCGACGACCTGGCTGGAGTTGGCGGCGTTCGGGATGAGGAAGACCTCGTCCTCGCTGCGCACGTAGGTGATCAGGTCGTCGACGACGCCGCCGGACGCCTCGTCGCAGCACAGCGTGTACTGGGCCTGCCCGACGCCGACCTTGCGCAGGTCGTTGGTGAGCCGGTCGTTGACGAAGTCGACCGCTGTCACACCCCGACCGGGGGTACCGCGCACCACGCCCTTGCCGAGGTGGCTGACGTCGAAGACGCCGACCGCCTCGCGCACGGCCAGGTGCTCCTTCAGGACTCCGCCGCCGGGGTACTCGATCGGCATCTCCCACCCGCCGAAGTCGGCGAGCTTGGCGCCCAGCGCGACGTGGCGGTCGTGCAGCGGTCCCTGCTGGAGCTCCTGGTCGGTCACAGCCGGGGAACCTACTTCGTGCGCCTCGCCAGGCTCTCGGCGAGGGCGGGCAGGTCGTCGTCGCCGACCCACGCCGCCGTCGACACCCGCAGCACCGGCCGGTCGAGGTCGTCGCTGCGGCTGGTCGGGACGGCGCTGGTGACGAAGCCGTCCTCGAGCAGGCCCGCACGGGTGGCGACCGGGTCGCCACCGACCAGCGTGGTGATGCCGGTCGGCTCGTCGAGGGGCTCGCGGACCGTCCAGCCGTCCACGGCGGCGAGCACCTCCCGGGCCTGCCGGGCGCGCGCGTGCACCACCGGCAGCAGGTCCGGCGTCCACTGCTGCGCCGCCACGGCGAGACCGACCCAGCCGGCGACGTGCGCCTCCTGCGCCTCCCACCGCTGCATGCCGGAGCAGCGCGTCGGCGCCAGCGTCGGCGGCTCGGTCAGCGCCGCCTGCACGTGCGGGTCGACGACGGCGAACCCGACGCCCCGCGGCCCGCACAGCCACTTGCGGCTGGTGCCGACGTACGCCGCGCAGCCGTGCGGCACCGGCGTCTGCCCCAGCGACTGCGCGACGTCGAGCAGCAGCGGTGTGCCCGTCGCGAAGACCTCCTCCACCGGCTGGGCGACGCCCCGCTGGCTGGCCACCTGCGGGAAGGTCACCAGGTCGAGGTCGTCCGGCACGCCGGTGATGCGGCCGTCGTCGTCGACCGGCAGGCCGACCAGCTCCCAGCCGCGCTCCTGCGCCAGGAGCCGCAGCACGCGGGCGTTCGCGCCGTACTCGCTCGGCACCGTCCCGACCCGCGCCCCGCGACGCAGCGGCCAGGCCGCCAGCAGGACGGCGAACGCGGTGCCGGCGCCGTCGGCGAAGGCGACGTCACCGGCGCCCAAGCCGACCAGCTCGGCCAGTGCCGCCCGCCCCTCGTCCACCTGCGCCGTGCCCGCCTCCGCGGCGACGTAGCCGCCGAGCGAGGCCTCCCGGTGCAGGTGCCCGACCTGCGCGTCGAGCACCTCGCGCGACGGTCGTCCCGCGCCGGCGACGTCGAGCAGCACGGACTGCGTGGGCATGCGGGCGTCGACCCACTCCTCGACCGTCATGGGCCGATCCTGCATCCTGCGGGCCATGGAGTTCCGCGCCACGCGGCTGTCGGAGGCAGGACCGCCACCGGATCGAGGTCTCGGAGGAGGTCGTCGTGGGGCGTTCTTCGACGGGCTGTCCTACAGCGGCCGCCGGCGGCACGTGCTGTCGGTCGAGGGTGCGAAGACGGAAGAGACGCGGCAGCGACGGATCGCCAAGGCCGTGGAGCAGCTGGCGGCGGGCAGCGCCTAGCCCCCGGGCCGGAGGTGGCAGGGTCGGTCGGGTGCCTGCCACCTCGCTGAGCCTGCTCGACTGGCGGCGGCGCGTCGCCGCCCTCTACGCCGACGTCCGCGCGCAGGACGACCCGCGCGAGGCGCACGCGCGGTGGCGGGCCGGGCGCGACGACCTGCTGGCCACGCACCCGGACTCGCCCCTGCTGCCGGCCGCGCGTGCGGCGTTCGCCGGGCTGCCGGTCGCGCCGTACGACCCGGCCTGGCGGTTCGAGGTCGAGGTGGACCGGGACGTCGCGCCGGCGCGCCTCGAGGTGCCGACCGGCACCGACGGCGTGGTGCCGTTCGACCGGCTGGGCGTCGCCGAGCTGCCTGCCGTCGGCTCGCTCGACGTGTGGTGGCTCGGGTCGTACGGCGGCGGCGTCTTCGTCCCGCTCAAGGACGCGACGTCCGGTCGCACGACGTACGGCGGCGGCCGCTACCTGCTGGACACGGTGAAGGGGGCCGACCTCGGCGGGAACGCGCGCGACGAGCTGCTGGTGCTGGACCTGAACTTCGCCTACAACCCGTCCTGCGCCTACGACCCGGCGTGGGCGTGCCCGCTGGCTCCCGCCGGCAACGTCCTCGCGGTCGAGGTCGCTGCCGGCGAGCTCCTGCGCTAGCCCTTGCCGAGCAGGCCCTCCTTCTCGAGGAAGCTGCGCGCGACGTCGGCAGCCTGCTCGCGGTCCTCGTCGACGCGGCGGTTGAGCTCGGCGAGGTCCTCGCTGCTCAGCGCTGCGGACAGCGCGTTCAGCGCCTCGGCGACCTCGTCGTCGCCGGCCGGGCCGTCCGGGTTCACGACCGGCAGGAGGTTGTCGGCGTTCTGCAGCGCCTTGTCGTCCTCGAGCACGACGAGGTCGAGCGCCGCGAGCGTGCCGTCGGTGGTGCCGGACAGGCCGAGCTGGGCCTGCCCCTTCACGACGGCCTGCTTGTTCTGCACGCTGCCGAAGCCGAGCGGCAGGTCCTTGGTCACGTCGATGCCGTAGGTCTGCTCCAGCCCGAGCTCGCACTTGGGCCGCTCGGGGCACTCGGCCGTGCCGGCCAGGACCACTGGCAGCTTCGCCGCCCCGAGGTCGGACAGCGTCTTCAGGCTGTGCTCCTCGGCGAAGGCCCGGGTGACGAAGAAGGCGTTCTGGTTGGCGGCCTCGGCCGGCTCCAGCACCTCCAGCCCCTTCTCCTGCGCGAGGCCGCGCAGGGCCGTCACCGTCTCCTGCACGTCACCGGTCGCGAGGGTCTTCGCGTCCGGGCCGTTCTTCGCGCGGTTGAGGAACTCGGTGAACGTCGCGGCGTACTCCGGGACCGCGTCGATGCTGCCCTTCTCGAGCTCGGGGGCGTACAGCTCGCGGTTGTCCACCGGCTGGAGGGTGACCGTGTAGCCGCGGTCCTCCAGCACCGCCTTGTACATCTCCATCATGATCAGCGACTCGGTGAAGCTGGCGCCGCCGACGGTGATCTGGCCGCCGCCGCCGTCCTTGCCCGAGGGGGCGGTGACGTCGTCGCCGCCACCACCGCACGCGGCGAGGACGAGGGACGCGGCGAGTGCTGCAGCCACGGCCGGCAGGCGCCGGCGCAGGGGGGAACGAGACATGGGAACCGCCTTCTGTGTCCCGCGGCCGGAGGACCGCGCGTGTCCGGCGGGCGCAACGGGCGCACCCGCGAGGGGAGGCACCATCGTGCCCTCTCAGGCGGCGCGGCGCCGGGAGGGCTCGACCCGGCGCGCCAGCCCGGCGAACACGAGCTCGACGGCCAGCGCGAACAGCGCGACGAGCAGCGCGCCGGCCACCACGGCCGACAGGTCCTGCGTGCCGAAGCCGAGCAGGATGATGCTGCCGAGCCCGCCGCCGGCGACCAGCGCGGCGATCGTCGCCGTGGCGACCACCTGCACGGCGGCCAGCCGGATCCCGTTCAGCAGCAGCGGCGCCGCCAGCGGCAGCTCGACCCGGCGCACGACCTGCAGCGCGGCTCAGCCCCACGCCCTTCGCGGCCTCGACGACGGCCCGGTCGACCTCGCGCATGCCGACGTAGCCGTTGGTGAGGATCGGCGGCACGGCGAACAGCACCAGGGCCGTCACCGTCGACTGCGGGCCGAAGCCGAGCGGCCCGATGGCCAGCAGGACGAGCACCGCGAAGGTCGGCACGGCGCGCCCGACGTTCGCGAGGTTCAGCGCGAGCAGGCCGCCGCGCCCGACGTGGCCGAGCCAGAGCGCCAGCGGCACCGCGAGCAGGCAGGCCAGCCCCAGGGCGGCAGCGCTGAGGCCGAGGTGCTCGACGAAGCGCGCGGGGATGCCGTCCGGCCCGTGCCAGTGCTCGTCGTCGGTCAGCCACCGCACCGCACCGGTGAGGACGTTCACCGCGCCGCCCGCTGCCACGGCGTCAGCACGCGCTGCACGCCGAGCAGGAGCAGGTCGGCCGCGAGCGCGAGCGCGACCACGAGGACCGACGCCGTCAGCACCTCCGCCTGGAACTGCGTCCGCAGCCCGCTGTAGATGAGGTTGCCGAGCCCGCCGCTGCCGAGGATCGCGCCGACCGTCGTGAGCGCGACGGTCGACACGGTGGCCACGCGCAGCCCGGCCAGGATCGTCGGGAGCGCCAGCGGCAGCTGCACGCGCAGCAGCAGCGACAGCGGTCCGTACCCGGTGCCGGTCGCCGACTCGACGACCGCCGCGGGCACCGCCTGCAGACCCGCCAGGACGTTGCGCACCAGGACGGTCAAGGAGTAGAGCACCAGCCCGACGACCACGGTCAGCGGCGACAGCCCGGTCACCGGCACCAGCAGCGAGAACAGCGCGAGCGAGGGCACCGTGTAGAGCGCGGTCGTCGTGCCGAGGACGAGCGCCCTGGCAGCGCGGAGCTGCGGAACGCCAGCACCCCGAGGGGCAGCGCCAGCAGCAGGCCGAGCGCGACCGAGACCGCCGTGATGGTGATGTGCTGCCACGTCGCGGACAGGATCAGCTCGGAGCGTGTGCTGAGGTAGTCCCCGCAGATCCAGTCGTTGCGCTGGAGACACCCCGGCGACGAGGAGGCCACGAGCGTGGACGGTACCTCCGCGTCGATGATCCGCCTCGAGGGCGTGTCGAAGCAGTACGCCGACGGCACCGTCGCCGTGGAGGCGCTGGACCTGGACGTCCCGCCGGGAGACCTGGTGGTGCTGGTCGGCCCGTCCGGCTGCGGCAAGACGACGACGCTGAAGATGGTGAACCGGCTCATCCAGCCGAGCAGCGGGCGCATCGTGCTGGACGGCGAGGACGTCACCGAGGTCGACCAGGTGCAGCTGCGGCGCCGGATCGGCTACGTCATCCAGAGCGCCGGGCTGTTCCCGCACCGCACGATCCTCGACAACGTGACGACGGTGCCGCAGCTGCTCGGGTGGGACCGCGCCCGGGCCCGCGCCCGCGGCATGGAGCTGCTCGAGCTGGTCGGCCTGGAGCCCGGGACCTACGCCGGCCGCTACCCGGCGCAGCTGTCCGGCGGCCAGCAGCAGCGCGTCGGCGTCGCCCGCGCCCTCGCCGCCGACCCGCCCGTGCTGCTCATGGACGAGCCGTTCGGCGCCGTCGACCCGGTGGTCCGCGAGCGGCTCCAGAGCGAGTTCCTGCGCCTGCAGCAGGAGGTGCGCAAGACGATCCTGTTCGTCACGCACGACATCGACGAGGCGGTGCGCCTCGCGGACCGCATCGCCGTCTTCTCCGAGCGCGGGAGGCTCGAGCAGTACGCCCCGCCCGCGGACGTGCTGGGCGCCCCGGCGAACGCCTTCGTCGCCGACTTCGTCGGAGCGGGCCGCACCCTCAAGCGGCTGTCCGTGACGGCCGTCGACCGGGAGTCGCTGGTGCAGCCGGTCGTCCTGCAGCCGGCCGACCGGCTCGAGGACGCCCGGGTGCGGCTGCAGGCGGCGGGGGCGTCCTGGGCGGTCGCGGTCGACCACGAGGGCGGGCTGGCGGGGCTGGCTCCCGCTCGACGCGATGGAGGGCGCGGGCGCGGTCGGCGACCTGCCACCGCGCCCTGCGGCCCGCGTCCCGTCGGACGCGACGCTCGAGCAGGCGCTCGACGCCCTGCTGCAGCAGGACGCCGACTGGGTGGCCGTGGTCGACGGCGGGCGCTGCCTCGGCGTGCTGACCCTCCCGGCCCTGCACGCGGCCCTGCGCCGGTCGCGCCCCACCCCCTGACGCCGGGACCGCCGCACTAGGCTGACTCGGCGTGACCTCCCTCAGCCTGTCCAGCTCGCCGGCCGCCTCCGCGAAGGTCGACGCCGTCGTCATCGGCGTCACCCGCGGCCCCAAGGGGCTGGTGCTCGCGCCCGGCTCGGACAGCGTCGCGAGCGCGCTCGGCAAGGGCCTGCTGCCCGCGCTCACGGGCCTCGGCGCGACCGGCAAGGCCGAGGAGGTCACCCGGCTCGCCACGCTCGGCGCCACCACGGCGCCGGTCGTCGTCGCCGTCGGCCTCGGCGACCTGCCGGCCAAGGGGACGGCGTACGACGCGGAGGTGCTGCGCCGCGCGACCGGCGCCGCCGTCCGCGCCCTCGCCGGCTCGCGGAAGGTGGCCGTCACGCTCGCTGCGGTCGGCCCGGACGTCGCCGCGCAGGTGCGCGCCGTCGGCGAGGGCGCCCTGCTCGGCGCCTACGCCTTCTCCCGCTACCGCACCACCGACGTGAAGCACCGCAAGGAGCCGGTCGCCGACGTCGTCCTCGTCGTCCCGGACGCCAAGGACAAGGCCCTGCGCGCCGCCGTCACCCGCGCCGAGGTCGTCGCCAAGGCCGTCCGCCTGGCTCGCGACCTGGTCAACACGCCCCCGAGCGACCTGCACCCGGTGGAGCTGGCCGAGGTGGCCCGCACCCGCTGCGGCGGCGCCGGCGTCGACGTCGAGGTGCTCGAGGGGAAGGCGCTCGCGAAGGGCGGCTTCGGCGGGATCATCGGCGTCGGCCAGGGCTCCGCGAACGGCCCGCGCCTGGTCCACCTCTCGTACAAGGGCGGCAAGGGCGGCAGCGGCACCAAGGTCGCGCTCGTCGGCAAGGGCATCACCTTCGACTCGGGCGGCCTGAGCCTCAAGCCGCCGACGGCGATGGAGGAGATGAAGAGCGACATGGGCGGCGCCGCCGCGGTGATCGCCACCATGGCCGCCGTCGCCGAGCTCGCCCTGCCCGTGGACGTCGAGGCGTGGGTCCCGATGGCCGAGAACATGCCGAGCGGCGCCGCGATCCGCCCCTCGGACATCCTGACCTTCCGCAACGGCATGACCGTCGAGGTCAACAACACCGACGCCGAGGGCCGGCTGATCCTGGCCGACGCGATCGCCCGCGCCTGCGAGGACGGGCCCGACGTCGTCCTCGACGTCGCGACGCTCACCGGTGCGCAGCTGGTCGCCCTCGGCGCCCGCACGACCGCGGTCATGGGCAACGACGACGCGCTCCGCGCGCGCCGTCGTCGACGCGGCCGGCCGCGCGGGCGAGCCCTCCTGGCCGATGCCGCTCCCGGCCGAGCTCCGCAAGGGCCTCGACAGCGAGATCGCGGACCTGGTCAACACCGGCCCGCGCGAGGGCGGGATGCTCACCGCCGGGCTGTTCCTGCAGGAGTTCGTCACCGAGGGCGTCCGCTGGGCGCACCTCGACATCGCCGGCCCCGCCTTCAACAGCGGGGACGCGTACGGCTACACCCCGCGCGGCGGCACCGGCGCGGCCGTGCGCACCTTCGTGCAGGTCCTCGAGGACCTCGCCACCTCGAAGGTGTAACGCCGGGGCCGGACCTGCCGATGCAGGGGGAGAAGCCTGCTCCCTAGTGCACCGGAGGATGACGTGCTCGACAACCTGCTGACCTCGCTCGCCGCCAAGGCCGCGTCGACGGGCCGAGCCGTCGGCCTGGTCGCCGGCACCGCGCTCGTGACGACCGCCCTCGTCGGTGGCGGCACCGTCGCCTTCACCGCCGTGAGCGACGACGCGCCGCTGACCAGCGGGACGTCGGTCGCCTCCGCGAGCCCCGTCGCCGTGGCCGCGGCCCAGCCGAGCGACAGCGCGACAGTCGGCATGAAGCCGTCCAAGAGCCCGGCTCCGGTCGTCAGCTTCAGCTGCGACCCGAGCAAGAACCACGGCCAGAACGTCTCGGCGTACGGCAAGACGCTCGCCAAGGGCCCCGGCCGCGGGAAGCAGGTCGCCGCGGCGGCCAGGAGCGGCTGCGGCAAGACCGCCGGCGCCGAGGTGGAGGCGAGCGAGTCGCCCGAGCCCGCGAAGACCAAGGCGCCCAAGCCCGCGAAGGCCGCCAAGCCGGCCAAGGCCGGCCAAGCCCGCCAAGAGCGCGAAGGCCGCCAAGCCGGTGAAGACCGTCGAGGCCGAGGACGACGACGCCGACCAGGACGAGGTCGAGGCCGACGAGGTCGAGACCGAGGACGGCCCCAGCAAGGGCAAGGGCAAGGGCGGGTCCGGCAGGGGCTGACCCGACGCACGGGCCCAGCCCGCAGCACGTCCCGGAGCCCGGCTCCCCTCGCGGGGGCCGGGCTCCGTGCTGCGCGGGGCCGCTCCGCCGTGCGGAGGTCGGCGCCGTCAGGCGCCGGGTGCCGTCAGGCGCCGGGGGTGCTGCCCGGAACGCCCGTCTCGCCGGCGGCCTTGCGCTTGGCCGTCCACTCCCGCATCCGGCTCGGGTAGCCGACCGCGGCCACGTCGTAGACCGGGATGCCGGTGCGCGAGCCGAAGGCGAAGGCCGCGCGCGGGCTGTCGACCCGGCGACGGGTCCACTCGCCGTCCCCGGCCACGAGGACCAGCGTCGTAGCGGTGGTCGCCGTCTGCGGCTCGACGAACCCCTCGACGCCGCGCCGGCTGCCGGCCCAGGCCTCCAGGTGGTCCAGGTCCTCGGAGGCCGCCGCCCTGGGCGTGCCCGGACGGCCCTTGCGGCCGGTCAGGCGGTCGCGCAGTCCCACGGTCGTCCCCTTCGCCGGCACGCCCCGGGAATGCTCCGGGGGCCGTGCGCACCTGTACCCGTCAGGTGGAAGGATGCCTGAAACGCGCCTGCGGGTGCGAACCGGTACCGGAGGAGAGCGCATCGTGAGCGAGCAGACCGTCGACCTGGTCGTCCTCGGAGGGGGCAGCGGCGGCTACGCGGCGGCGCTGCGGGCCTCCGAGCTCGGCATGACCGTCGTCATGGTCGAGAAGGACAAGGTCGGCGGCACCTGCCTGCACGTCGGCTGCATCCCGACCAAGGCCCTGCTGCACGCCGCCGAGGTCGCCGACACGATCAAGGAGGCCGAGCAGTTCGGCGTGCACGGCAGCTTCGACCGGGTCGAGATGACCGAGGTCAACGCCTACAAGGACAAGGTCGTCGCCGGCCTGTTCAAGGGGCTGACCGGCCTGGTGAAGTCGCGCAAGATCGAGGTCGTCGCCGGCTCCGGCCGCCTCGTCTCCCCCACCGCCGTCGAGGTCGACGGCCGCACCATCGAGGCCAAGCACGTCCTGCTCGCCACCGGCTCGGTGCCGCGGAGCATCCCGGGCCTGGAGATCGACGGCGAGCGGGTCATCACCAGCGACCACGCGCTGAAGCTGGACACCATCCCGGGCTCGGTCGTCATCCTCGGCGCCGGCGCGATCGGCTGCGAGTTCGGCTCGGTCTGGCGCTCCTTCGGCTCCGAGGTCACCATCGTCGAGGCGCTGCCGCACCTGGTGCCGCTCGAGGAGGAGAGCTCCTCCAAGCTGCTGGAGCGCGCCTTCCGCAAGCGCGGCATCACGCAGGAGCTCGGCGCCCGCTTCGAGCGCGTCGAGCACACCGACAGCGGCGTGCGCGTGCACCTCGAGGGCGGCAAGACCGTCGAGGCCGACCTGCTGCTCGTCGCCATCGGCCGCGGGCCGGTCTCGCAGGACCTGGGCTACGAGCAGGTCGGCGTCGAGATGGAGCGCGGCTTCGTCAAGGTCGACGCGTACTGCCAGACCAGCGTCCCGACGATCAGCGCGGTCGGCGACCTCATCCCGACCCTCCAGCTGGCGCACGTCGGCTTCGCCGAGGGCATCCTCGTCGCCGAGCGCCTGGCCGGCCTCGCCGTCACCCCGATCGACTACGACGGCGTCCCCCGCGTCACCTACTCCTCGCCCGAGGTCGCCTCCGTCGGCCTGACCAGCAAGGTCGCCACGGAGCGCGGCTACGACGTGGTCGAGGCGACGTACGACCTGGCCGGCAACGGCAAGGCCCGCATCCTGGGCACAGCAGGCGCCGTGAAGGTCATCGCGTCCAAGGACGGCCCGGTCATCGGCGTCCACATGGTCGGCGAGCGCGTCGGCGAGCTCATCGCCGAGGCGCAGCTCATCACCAACTGGGAGGCGCTGCCCGGCGAGGTCGCGCAGCTCATCCACCCGCACCCGACCATGTCCGAGGCCGTCGGCGAGGCGCACCTCGCGCTGGCCGGCAAGCCCCTCCACAGCCACTCCTAGGAGCTCTCACCCCATGGCCGTCTCCGTCACCATGCCCCGCCTCGGCGAGAGCGTCTCCGAGGGCACCGTCACTCGCTGGCTGAAGAAGGAGGGCGAGCGGGTCGAGGCCGACGAGCCGCTGCTCGAGGTCTCCACCGACAAGGTCGACACCGAGATCCCCTCCCCTGCGGCCGGGATCGTCAGCTCGATCAAGGTGCAGGAGGACGAGACCGTCGAGGTCGGCGTCGAGCTGGCGGTCATCGACGACGGCAGCGGCGGGGGTGGCGAGGCCCCTGCGGCCGAGACCGCTCCGGAGCCGGCTGCCGCTCCGGAGCCGGCTGCCGCTCCCGAGCCGGAGCCGAGCCCCGAGCCCAGCCGGAGCCCGAGCCCCAGCCGGAGCCCGAGCCGGAGCCCGAGCCGGCGAAGGAGCCGGCCCCGGCGCCGCAGGCCGCCGCGCCCGCTCCTCCCGCTCCTCCCGCTGCCGCGCCGCCCCGCAGCCGTCCTCCGGTGAGGGGTCCGGTGAGGGCTCGGGCGCCGAGGGCGCGTACGTCACGCCGCTGGTCCGCAAGCTGGCGGCCGAGCACGGCGTCGACCTGTCCTCGCTGCAGGGCACCGGCGTCGGCGGCCGCATCCGCAAGCAGGACGTCCTCGACGCCGCAGGCCAGGGCCAGGGCGCTCCGGCCGCTGCTCCGGCTGCCCCCGCTGCCGCGGACACCGCCTCGGCGGGCCGGGCCGAGATCCCGCAGCCGACGAAGGGCACCAGCGCGCCGGCGCCGGCGTTCGTGGACCAGGCCGTGAAGGCCGCTCCCGACACGACGGTCCGCGGCACGACGGAGCCGATGAGCCGGCTGCGCAAGGTCATCGCCCAGCGGATGGTCGAGTCGCTGCAGGTCAGCGCCCAGCTCACGACGGTCCTCGAGGTCGACGTCACGAAGATCGCCCGCCTGCGCGAGCAGGCCAAGGCCGCCTTCGAGCAGCGCGAGGGCGTGAAGCTGTCCTTCATGCCGTTCTTCGCCCAGGCGACGCTCGAGGCGCTCAAGGCGCACCCGGTCGTCAACGCCAGCGTCGACCAGCAGGCCGGCACGATCACCTACCACGACGCCGTGCACCTCGGCATCGCCGTCGACACCGAGCGCGGTCTGCTCGTGCCGGTCATCCACGGCGCGGGCGACCTCAACCTCGCCGGTCTGGCCAAGAAGGTCGCCGACCTGGCGCAGCGCACCCGTACCAACCAGGTCACGCCGGACGAGCTCGGCGGCGGCACCTTCACGCTGACCAACACCGGCTCGCGCGGCGCGCTGTTCGACACGCCGATCATCAACCAGCCGCAGGTGGGCGTCCTCGGCACCGGCGCGGTCGTCAAGCGCCCGGTCGTGGTCGACGACCCGGAGCTCGGCGAGGTCGTCGCGATCCGCTCGATGGTCTACCTCGCGCTGACCTACGACCACCGGATCGTCGACGGCGCGGACGCCGCCCGCTTCCTGGTCACGGTCAAGGAGCGCCTGGAGGAGGGCGACTTCGCGGCCGAGCTCGGCCTCTAGCCGTCCGCCGTACGACAGCCCGCTCCCTGCCGGGGGCGGGCTGTCGACGTCTCGCGGGCAGCGGGAGTGGCAGAGTCGGCAGCGTGCCGGTCGACCACCTCCGCCACCTGGCGGCAGACGCCGCCCGCACGGCCGAGGTGCTCCGCACGGCGGATCCCGCCGCCGCCGTCGCGGGCTGCCCCGGCTGGGCGCTGCGCGACCTGGCGGTGCACCTCGGGCAGGTGCACCGGTGGGCGACCGAGGTGGTGCGGACCGGAGCGCGGGCCGACGAGCCGCAGGTGCAGGTCGCCGACGCCGAGCTCGGCGACTGGCTGGCAGAGGGTGCCGGCGTGCCTGCTCGAGGTGCTGCGCGACACCGACCCGGGCCGGCCCTGCTGGACCTTCGCCGGCGAGCGGACGGCCGGCTTCTGGCGCCGACGCCAGGCGCTGGAGACCGTCGTGCACCGCGTGGACGCCGAACGCGTCGCCGCTGACCCGACCCCGCTGCCGGAGGACCTGGCGGAGGACGGCGTCGCCGAGGTCGTCGACCTGCTGCACGCACGGCAGGTGCACCTCGGACGCACGGCGCCGCCGACCGCGGCCGCGAGCCTGGTCTCGACGGCCAGTGGCCGCACCTGGCTGCTCGGCGAGGGGGCGCCGCAGGCGACCGTGACCGGGCCGCCGGAGCAGCTCCTGCTGCTGCTGTGGAAGCGGCCGAGCAGCGGGCTGCAGCGGGAGGGCGAGCTCGCGGCGCTCGACGCGCTGCTGACCGGGCGCCTCACGCCCTGAGTCGCGAGGCGGACGCCCGCAGAGGAGGATCAGCCGCATGAGGATCGGCATCACCGGCGCGTCCGGGCTCATCGGCAGCGCGCTCGTCCCTGCTCTGCGGGCTGACGGCCATGACGTCGTCCGCTTCGTGCGCGGCGAGGCCGCCGGCGCCGACGAGCGCCCGTGGGAGCCGTCCACGCGCACCCTCGACCCGCGGCACGTCGAGGACCTCGACGCGGTCGTGCACCTGGCCGGCGCGGGCGTGGCGGACGAGCGGTGGAGCGAGCAGCGCAAGCGGGTCGTCCTCGGCAGCCGGGTCGACGGCACGACCGCCGTCGCGCAGGCGCTGGCCGCCGCGCAGGGCCCGAAGGTGCTGCTGTCCTCCAGCGCCATCGGCTTCTACGGCGACACCGGCGACCGGCTGACCGACGAGAGCGGGCCCACCGGTGAGGGGTTCCTCGCCGACGTGTGCCGGCAGTGGGAGGCGTGCACCGCTCCCGCCGAGGCCGCCGGCGCGCGCGTCGCCCACCTGCGCACCGGGATCGTGCTGTCCGGCAAGGGCGGCGCCCTCGAGCCGCAGCTCCCGGTGTTCAAGCTGGGCCTCGGCGCACCGCTCGGGACCGGCCGGCAGTGGACCTCCTGGATCTCCCTGCAGGACGAGGTGGCCGCGATCCGCCACCTGCTGACGGCCGACGTCGCCGGCCCGGTCAACCTCGTCGGGCCGGCCCCCGTCACGAACAAGGACTTCACGAAGGCGCTCGGCCGGGCGCTGCACCGGCCCACGTTGCCGATCAAGGTGCCCGCCTTCGCGCTGCGGGCGATGCTCGGGCCGTTCGCCGACGAGGGCGTGCTCATCGGGCAGCGCCTGGCGCCGAAGGTGCTGCAGGACAGCGGGTTCGCGTTCGCGCACACCGACGTGGACAGCGCGCTGCAGGCTGCCCTGCAGGACCGCTAGCCCTCCGGGCGCACCTCGACCAGCCGCCAGCCGTCAGCCGTCCGCGTCAGCTCGACGGCGAACGCCTGCTCGCCCCGGGCCGCCGCGCGGCTGACGACAGCACCCGCGGCGTCGCGCACCTCGTACGCCGCGAGGACGTCGACGACGCGCAGGCTCGCGGCCGAACCGCTCTCGCGCAGCACCTCGACGGTGCGCACCTGGTGGCGCAGCCCGTGCGCGGTCTGCTCCTGGTCGACCAGCGACCGCAGCAGGGCGGTGTCGGAGGCCAGCCCCGGCGAGCCCGGCGCGTAGACGGCGCCCAGCCCGGCCAGGTCCCCGGTGGCGAAGGCCTCCGCGCGTGCGGCGTCGAGCCCGTCGAGCACGCCGGCCCAGTCGACGGCGGCGACAGACGGGGCGACCGACGCGGGCGCCGCCCGGGGGGGCACCGGTGCGGGCTCCCCGCCGCGGCCGGACAGCCAGCCGGCGACCCCGCCCACGACGAGCAGCGCAGCGAGGCCCGCGGCGAGCAGGACCCCCTGCGGCACCCGCCGCCGGCCGGCGCCCGGCTCAGCGGGAGCCGGGGCGCGCACCGCGTGCGTCTCGCGGACCTCGGGCACCGGCCCGGCCGCGGGCAGCCCGCCGGTCAGGCGGACCGGGGCGGTCGCGTGCGCGCGGCGCAGCAGCGAGGCGAAGGTGGCCGCGTCCGGCCGCCCGGCCGGGTCGGCGACCAGGCCGGCCTCGACGGCCGCGACCAGGGCGCGCGGGGCAGACGGCGCCAGCAGCCCGAGCGGCGCGCGGCTGCCGGCGGCCGCGGCGGCCAGCACGTCCTGCACGGACGCGCCGTCGTGCGGCGCCGACCCGGCGAGCATGTGGTGGCACACCGCGGCGAGCGCCCACACGTCCGCGGCGGCGTCCGGGTCGCCACCCGCGGCGACGGCCGGGTCGACGTACTCCGCCGTGCCGTCGACGGCGGCCAGCCGCTCGCCCGGCGACCGCGCGCCAGCCCCAGGTCGGACAGCAGCGGCATCCCGTCGGCGGTGAAGCAGCACGTTGGACGGCGTCACGTCGCCGTGCACCAGCCCGCGGCGTGCGCCGCGGCGAGCGCCTGCGCGAGCGGCGCCCCGACCGTCACGACCTCGCCCGGTTCGAGCGAGCCGCGCCGGGCCAGCAGCGCGGCCAGCGAGCCGCCGGGCGCGTGGTCGAGCACCAGGACCGTGCCCTCGCCGGACCCGAGCACGTCGCGCAGCCGCACGACGTACGGCGTGTCGAGGCTGCGCAGCAGCGAGGCCTCGCGGCGCAGGGCGTCGACCGCGGACGGGTCGGCGCCGGCCCGCAGCCGCTTGAGCGCGACGGTGTCGCCGGTCGCCTGCTCGCGGGCCCGCCACACCTCGCCGGTCGCGCCGAAGCCCAGCAGCGCCTCGACGTCGTAGCCGGGAAGGGACCACACCTCGCTCACCGCGGCGGAGTCTCCCAGACCGTCGACCGGCCGGAGCGCTTCTCCACACCTACGCTGCCCGGGTGCCGGAGGTCGTGGTGGTCGGGGCAGGGCTGGCCGGGCTGGCCTGCGCGCGGCACCTCCGGTCGGCGGGCGTCGAGGTCGTCGTGCGCGAGGCGGGCGACGCCGTGGGCGGCCGGGTCCGCACCGACGTCGTCGACGGGATGCTGCTGGACCGCGGCTTCCAGGTGCACAACACCGGCTACCCGGAGGCGCAGCGGGTCCTCGACCACGCCGGCGCTCGACCTGCGCCCGTTCGCGGCGGGCGCGCTGGTCCGCGTCGGCGACCGGCTGCACCGCGTCGGCGACCCGCGGCGGGTGCCGACGTGGGCGCCGGCGACGCGTGCGCGCGCCGATCGGCTCGCTCAAGGACAAGGTGCTCATCGCGCCGGCTCGCCGCCGAGGCCGCGCTGCACTCCCCCGACGCGCTGCTGTCCCGGCCGGAGACGACGACGTACGACGCGCTGCGCGCCCGCGGCCTGTCGGACACGGTCGATCGACCGCTTCTTCCGGCCGTTCCTGTCCGGCGTCTTCCTCGAGGACGAGCTGGGCACCAGCAGCCGCTTCTTCGACCTGGTCTGGCGCTCCTTCGCCCGCGGCACCCAGTGCGTGCCCTCCGCGGGCATGGGCGCGATCCCCGCGCAGCTCGCGCAGGGCCTGGACGTGCGGCTGAGGAGCCGGTCGCGCGCGGTGCGGGCGGTACGAGGCGGACGGCGCGCCCGCCCGCGCGGTCGTGGTCGCCACCGGCGGACCGGCCGCCGCGCAGCTCCTGCCCGGGCTGGTCGTGCCCGGCCACCAGCAGCGTCACCACGCACTACCACCTGGCGCCCGAGCCGCCGGTGCGCGAGGCGGCCATGGTGCTGGACGGCGAGCGGGCGGACCGGTCGCCAACACCGTCGTGCTCACGAACGCCGCCCCCTCGTACGCCCCCGGTCGGCACCTGGTCAGCAGCAGCGTCGTGCGCGGCGACGCGTCGGAAGGCCGTGTGCGGCAGCACCTCTCGCGGCTGTACGGCGTGGACACCGGGGCGTGGGAGCACGTCGCGGCGTACGACGTGACGGACGCGCTGCCCAGGCAGGACCCGCCGATGGGCCGCTTCCGCCGCGAGGTGCGGCTCGAGCCCGGCCTCTACGTCTGCGGCGACCACCGCGACTCGGCGTCCATCCAGGGGGCGCTGGTGTCCGGGCGCCGGGCGGCGGACGCCGTGCTCGCCGACCTGCGCACGCCGTGACCGCGCGGCGCCGGGACGCGCGCACGGATGATCACCGCCCTGCTGCTGCTCGCGACGCAGGTGCGCCGCGCTGTCCTGCTCGGCTGATCCGCGGGCGGGCGTAGCCTCGGCGAGGTGGAGGTCCGGCGGCTCGGCAGCGTGCCGTACGACGACGCCTGGCGGCTGCAGCAGTCCGTGCACGCGCAGGTCGTCGCGGGGCACGACGACGTCGCGCTGCTGCTGGAGCACCCGCCGGTCTACACCGCGGGCAAGCGGACCGAGCCGTGGGAGCGGCCCGTCGACGGGACCCCCGTGGTCGACGTGGACCGCGGCGGCAAGATCACCTGGCACGGCCCGGGGCAGGTCACCGGCTACCCGATCGTGCGGCTGGCCGACCCGGTCGACGTCGTCGCCTACGTGCGCGACGTCGAGCAGCTGCTCATCGACGTGTGCGACGCGCTGGGGCTGGCGACCGGCCGGGTCGACGGGCGCAGCGGCGTCTGGACCCCGGACGGCGCGCGCAAGGTGGCCGCGATCGGCATCCGGGTGAGCCGCGGCGTGACGATGCACGGCTTCGCGCTGAACTGCGACCCGGACCTCTCGGCGTACGACCGGATCGTGCCGTGCGGCATCGCGGACGCCACCGTCACGTCGCTGTCGCGCGAGCTCGACCGGGACGTCACCGTCGACGAGGTGCTGCCGCTGCTCGAGGCCCGGCCTCCCGCGCCTGTCGGCAGCCGTCCGCGCCTAGGACTGGCTGGCGGTGACCTGCCGGCCGGCAGGGACGAAGGCGACCGTCGCGCGTCCGCGAGCCGCCGTGGCGCTCGTGAGGTAGGTGACCACCCGCGGGTCGGCACGCCCCGCCTCGGCGGTCAGCTCCGCGGTGCCCTGCAGCTGCCCGTCCGTGCCGAGGGCCCGGGCGTAGACGCGGGTGGTCTGCCCGCCGGCGTAGGCGAACTGCTCCAGGCTCACGACGGTCACCACGCCTCCGGAGGCGGCGACCTCCAAGCCCAGGGCCGTGCCGCGCCGAGGCAGCTCGGTGCGCTGCAGCCGCCCGTCGCGCAGGAAGGCCACGACAGGCCGGCCGGCGCGCGACCAGGCCACGAACAGCCGGCCGCCGGAGTACGCCACCGCAGGCCCGTTCGCCCGCGCGCCCTCGGCCGGGGCGTACGGCGCGGTCGTGAAGCGGCCGTCCGCGCCGGCGGTCGCCAGCTGCAGCACCTGCTCGCTGCCCGCGCGGTCAGTCGCCGACACGAACACCAGGGCAGCGCCGTCGTCGGTGAGGGCGAGGTGCGGGTCGCTGGAGAGCACCCGGGCGTCGGCGGGGTCCGGCGGCACCGGCACCTCACCCGACGCCGTCCCGCCGAAGGTCTTGCGCCAGTGCACGGTCTGGCTGCCGCTGCCCGGCTGGTCGAAGTCCCGGACCGTCTGCGTCCATGCGGCCCACCAGCGGCCGCCGCGCGCCGCGACCGTTGCGCTGTCCGAGGACTCGGTGCTGCCGAGCTCGGTGAGCGGGGTGGGCGGCTGCCCGAAGGGGACCTTGCCGATGAGGAACTGCTTGCCGACGGGTGACCCGGCGACGCAGCCCTCGTCGTCGAAGCCGCACGACACGACGACGAACACGCCGGTCTCGTCGACGGCGACCGCCTCGACCTGCTTGCCGGGCCAGGCCGTCGCGACGGTGCGCCAGGAGCCTCCAGGGCTGTGCCGCTGCACCACGACGCGACCGCCGCAGCTGCCCGCCCCGTAGACGGTGCCGTCGGCCCGGGCCCCGACCTCACCCGCGCAGGTGTCCTGCGGCGGACCGTACGACGGCGCCGCGGCGACGGCGGGGCTGGACACCATCAGCGCGGCGGCGACCGCCAGCGCTCCCGCCACGGCGCCCGCTCGTCGGCTCAACGCAGCTGTGGAGCGACCTCGGCCGCCACCAGCTCGAGGTGCTCCAGGTCGGAGAGGTCCAGCACCTGCAGGTACATCCGGGTCGCCCCGGCCTCGGCGAAGGCGCCGAGCTTCTCGACCACCTCGGCGGGCGTGCCGGCCAGGCCGTTCTCGCGCAGCTCGTCCACCTCCCGGCCGATCGCCGCCGCGCGTCGGGCCACCTCCGCGTCGTCCCGCCCGCAGCAGAGCACCTGCGCTGCCGAGAGCACGAGGGCGCGACCGGTCTGCGCGGCGGCCTCGCGCACCCGGCCGAACTGCGCTGCGGTCGCCTCCAGGGAGGCGAACGGCAGGTTGAACTCGTCGGCGTAGGTCGCGGCCAGGCGCGGCGTCCGCCTGGGACCGCCCCCGCCGACGATGACCGGCGGGTGCGGCGACTGCACGGGCTTCGGCAGCGCCGGCGAGTCCACCAGCTCGTAGTGCTCGCCCCGGAAGGTGAACGGGCCGTCCGCGTCCCACAGCCCGATGACCACCTGCAGCTGCTCCTCGAGGCGGTCGAACCGCTCGCCGAGCGGCGGGAACGGGATGCCGTACGCCGTGTGCTCCTGCTCGTACCAGCCGGTCCCGAGGCCGAGCTCGACGCGCCCGCCGCTCATCTCGTCGACCTGCGCCACGCTGATCGCCAGCACGCCCGGGCAGCCGGAAGGTGCCGGCGGTGACCAGCGTGCCGAGCCGGATCGTCGACGTCTCGCGCGCCAGCGCCGCGAGGGTGAGCCACGCGTCCGTCGGGCCGGGCAGCCCGTCGCCGCCCATGGCCAGGTAGTGGTCGGAGCGGAAGAACGCGTCGTAGCCCGCGTCCTCGGCCGTGCGGGCGACGCGCAGCAGGTCGTCGTACGTCGCGCCCTGCTGCGGCTCGGTGAACACGCGGAGGTCCATCCCGCGACCGTACGTCCCGGGGCCGCCTGCCGCCGCGGCGACCGCGGGGAAGCCGGCACCGGGCCGCGGCGTTAGCCTCAGACGTGACCACGGTGGGGCCCGACGGCCGGAAGATGCTGCGCCTCGAGGTGCGCAACAGCGCAGACGCCGATCGAGAAGAAGCCCTCCTGGATCAAGACCCGCGCGGTGATGGGGCCGGAGTACACCGAGCTCAAGAAGCTGGTGCGCACGCAAGGCCTCTCGACGGTGTGCGAGGAGGCCGGCTGCCCCAACATCTACGAGTGCTGGGAGGACCGCGAGGCCACCTTCCTCATCGGCGGCGACCAGTGCACGCGGCGCTGCGACTTCTGCAACATCGACACCGGCAAGCCCGCTGCGTACGACACCGACGAGCCGCGCCGGGTCGCCGAGTCGGTCGCGCAGATGGGGCTGCGCTACGCGACCGTCACCGGCGTCGCCCGCGACGACCTGCCGGACGGCGGCGCGTGGCTCTACGCCGAGACCGTGCGCCAGATCCACGACGCGCTGCCGGGCATCGGCGTCGAGCTGCTCATCCCCGACTTCAACGGCACGCCCGCGCTGCTCGACGAGGTCTTCGCCAGCCGCCCCGAGGTGCTGGCGCACAACGTGGAGACCGTCCCGCGCATCTTCAAGAGCATCCGTCCGGGCTTCCGGTACGACCGCTCGCTCGGGGTCATCACCGCGGCGCGCGCGGCCGGCCTGGTGACCAAGAGCAACCTCATCCTCGGCATGGGCGAGGAGCGCGAGGAGATCAGCCAGGCGCTGCAGGACCTGCACGACGCCGGCTGCGAGCTCATCACCATCACGCAGTACCTCCGGCCCTCGCCGCGGCACCACCCGGTCACCCGCTGGGTCAAGCCCGAGGAGTTCGTCGAGCTGTCGCAGGAGGCCGAGGAGATCGGCTTCGCCGGGGTCATGAGCGGCCCGCTGGTGCGGTCCTCCTACCGCGCCGGTCGGCTGTACGAGCAGGCGGTCGCGCCGCCGCGGCCACCTCGACCTGCAGCCGACCGGTCGCGCAAGGCACGCTGACGACGAGGTTCACGGTCACGTCACCTGCCTGACACGAGCGACCGCCAGCCTCGGTCGTACCCGGACCTGGAGGTGCCCCATGCCGCTCGCCCCGCTCGTGCAGCGAACTGCTCCTCGCTGCCGCTCCCCGTCAGGCGGCCAGTCCACCGCCCGCCGCAACGCCTGGGCGGGCATGTCGGAGGACGCCGTGCGCGGCCCGCGGGCGCCGGGACGCGCGCCTCGCGCTGGCCGCCGCGGAGCGCCGGGCCCTGCGGACGCGGTCGACCGGCTCCTGACCCGCGGCGCGCGCCGGCGCCGCCCTGTAGGTTCCGCGCCATGGCCGAGCCGACGTACACGCCCGTCATCGCCCTCGCCCGGGCGGTGTTCCGCGGGCTCGGCCTCCGGTTCACCATCAGCGGCGACGAGCACGTCCCGCGCGCGGGCGGCGCGGTGATGGCCATCAACCACGTGGGCTACCTCGACTTCACCTTCGCCGGCCTGGCCGCGCGGCCGGCCGGGCGGCTGGTGCGCTTCATGGCCAAGAAGGAGGTCTTCGACCACAAGGTCAGCGGCCCCCTCATGCGCGGGATGAAGCACATCCCGGTCGACCGCAAGGGCGCGGCGAACGAGCAGCTACCAGCAGGCGGTCAAGGCGCTGCAGGCCGGCGAGATCGTGGGTGTCTTCCCGGAGGCGACCATCTCCCAGGCGTACGAGCTCAAGGACTTCAAGACCGGCGCCGCCCGGATGGCGATGGAGGCCGGCGTGCCGCTGCTGCCGTGCGTCGTGTGGGGCAGCCAGCGCGTCTTCACCAAGGGCCGCCCCAAGGACCTCACCCGCGGCACGCCGCATCCGGATCGTGGTCGGCGAGCCGTTCCGGCCGGACCCCGCCGCGGACCCGGTCGCCGTCACCGCCGACCTCAAGCAGCGCATGCAGGTGCTCCTCGACGAGGCGCGGGCGACCTACCCGGGCGGCCCCCGTACGCCCGAAGGACACCTGGTGGATCCCGGCCAGCATGGGCGGCACGGCGCCGACGCTCGAGGAGGCGGCGCAGGTCGCCCGGGACCGCGACGCGGCGCGGGCCGCGCGCAAGGCCGCGGAGGGCCCGACGACCTGAGGCGGCCCCCCGCCCGGCGCCTATCCTGTGGCTCATGGCCCTGACCTCGCGCTCGTCGAAGGCTGCTCCGACCAAGGGCAGGGCCGCGCCCGCGAAGAGGAAGGCGCCCAAGGCGCCCCGCGGGGCCAAGCTCAAGCAGATCCGGATGGCCTTCAAAGCCACCCGCGCGCAGGACCCGAAGGTCCTGCCGCTCGTGCTCGTCGCCTTCTTCGGGCCGCTGCTGGTGCTCGTCGCGCTCGGCCTGGTGCTCGGCGGCCTGCCGTTCCTCGCTCCCCCTGGGCCTGCTGCTCGGCCTGGTCGTGGCGGCGTTCGTGTTCGGCAAGCGGGTGCAGGCCACCGCGTACAGCCAGGTCGAGGGCCAGCTCGGCGCGGCCGCAGCGATCCTGTCGAACATGCGCGGCGACTGGCGCGTCACGCCCGCCGTCGGCTTCACCCGCGAGCAGGACCTGGTGCACCGCGTGATCGGCCGTCCCGGCGTCATCCTCGTCGCCGAGGGCGCGCACAACCGCGCGCGCAACCTCCTCTCGACCGAGAAGAAGAAGGTCGCCCGCATCGTCGGCGACACCCCCGTCTACGACGTCGTCGTGGGCGACGGCGAGGGGCAGGTCGGGCTGCGCCAGCTGGAGCGGCACTTCCTCAAGCTGCCGCGCAACATCAAGCCGCAAGACGGTCAACGAGCTGGACCGCAAGTTCAAGGCGATGGGCGCGCAGGCGCTGCCGATCCCCAAGGGCCCGATGCCGACGCGGGTGCCGCGCCGCTAGGGACTGCCTACCCGGCGAAGCTGGCGCTGCCGCGGAGCACGATCGTGCCGGCGGCCTTGTCGTGCAGGCCGCGCCCGTCGCGGTCGAGCAGGACCGCGGGCACCACGAGCACGAGCAGCGCGGTGCGCAGCGCCGCCGGGACGAACCCCGGCAGCGCGTCCGGAGCTGCCGCCCGCGCGACCCGGATGCCGATCAGCTTCATGCCGAGCGACTGGCCGGTCAGCGCCTGCAGGACGATCACCGGCAGCACGAGCGAGCCGTCGACCACGAGCGTGCGCACGAGGAACGTCGGCTCTCCCACCAGCCCGCCGACGAAAGCCGCGATGAGCGTGCCGGCGAGCAGGTCGACCACCAGGGCCGCGACCCGCGAGCCGGTCGTCGCGACCGCGCCCTCGCCGTCCTCCGGCAGGCCGTACCGGCTGCCCGGCCAGGTGCCCTCGGCGCGCCGGTCGGCGCCCGCAGCGGCCAGCCCCGAGATCCAGGTCCCCGTCCACCGCGCCATGCCCCGAGGCTAGTGCCGTACGAAGCAGCCCGCCCTGCGGCGTAACCGGCCCGAAACACACGGGACACCGCCGGGTCACGCCGCCTGGCTAGCCTCGCCGGTGAGCCCGACCCACTGCGATCCCACTGCGACTCCCCGGAGGACGTCCTTGTTCACCAGTGCCGACGAGGTCCTGAAGTACATCGAGAAGGAGGGCGTCGAGATGGTCGACGTCCGCTTCTGCGACCTGCCGGGCGTGATGCAGCACTTCACCGTGCCGGCCGGCTCGTTCACCCAGGACGTCTTCGACGACGGCCTCGGCTTCGACGGCTCGTCGATCCGCGGGTTCCAGGAGATCCACGAGTCGGACATGCTCCTGCTCCCGGACCCGACGACCGCGCGCCTGGACCCGTTCCGCACGCGCAAGACGCTGATCGTCAACTTCTTCATCCACGACCCGCTCACCGGTGAGGCGTACTCCCGGGACCCGCGCAACGTGGCCAAGAAGGCCGAGGCCTACCTCAAGGGCTCCGGCATCGCCGACACCTGCTTCTTCGGTGCCGAGGCCGAGTTCCACCTGTTCGACAACATCCAGTTCGACTCGCAGCCGCAGGGCAGCTTCTACAAGATCGACGCGGAGTCGGCGGCGTGGAACTCCGGGCGCGAGGAGGAGGGTGGCAACCTGGGCTACAAGCCGCGCACCAAGGGCGGCTACTTCCCCGTCTCCCCCACCGACAAGTACGCCGACCTGCGCGACGAGATCGCCGTCAAGCTGCAGGACGCCGGCATGGTCGTCGAGCGCGGCCACCACGAGGTCGGCTCGGCCGGTCAGCAGGAGATCAACTACCGCTTCAACACCCTGCTCGCCGGCGCCGACGAGATGATGCTGTTCAAGTACATCGTCAAGAACACGGCCAACGAGTACGGCAAGACCGCGACCTTCATGCCGAAGCCGATCATCGGCGACAACGGCTCGGGCATGCACTGCCACCAGTCGCTGTGGAAGGACGGCGCGCCGCTGTTCTACGACGAGGTCGGCTACGCCGGGCTGTCGGACACCGCGCGCTACTACATCGGCGGCCTGCTGCACCACGCCCCGTCGCTGCTGGCCTTCACCAACCCGACGATCAACAGCTACCACCGCCTGGTGCCCGGCTTCGAGGCGCCGGTCAACCTGGTCTACAGCCAGCGCAACCGCTCTGCCTGCATCCGCATCCCGATCACCGGCAGCAACCCCAAGGCCAAGCGCCTCGAGTTCCGCTGCCCGGACCCGTCGAGCAACCCGTACCTCGCGTTCTCGGCGATGCTGATGGCCGGCCTCGACGGCATCCGCAACAAGATCGAGCCGCCGACGCCGGTCGACAAGGACCTGTACGAGCTGCCGCCGGACGAGCTGGCCGACGTCGCGCAGGTGCCCGCCTCGCTCGACGCCGTGCTGGAGGCGCTCGAGGCCGACCACGACTACCTGCTCGAGGGCGGGGTCTTCACCGAGGACCTGATCTCGACGTGGATCGAGTACAAGCGGACGGTCGAGATCGACGCGATCCGCCTGCGTCCGCACCCGTACGAGTTCGCGCTGTACTACGACATCTAGACCTTGAGTTCACGAGTTGAGGTGACACTTCCTCGATCTTGAGGGGGTCACGGGGTGGGAGCCTTCGGTTGCTTCGGTGACCAGAAGGAGACCAACCCCGTGACCCCTGACCAGATCATCCATCTTCGGCGTGTCCGCGTGTTGGAACGGGCTGCTGAACTCGGTGATGTGACCGCTGCTTGCCGGGAGGCGGGGGTGTCCCGCAAGACGTTCTACGAGTGGGAGAACCGGGCGTCCCGCTACGGCATGGCGGCGTTGATGCCCAAGGACCGGCGGCCGCCGGTGATGCCGAACGCGATGAGCGAACGGGAGATCTCCGCGGTCGTCGCGGTCGCCGTGGCGAACCCGACGTTGGGTGCTCGGCAGCTGCTGGACAAGCTCGAGGATCAAGACGTGCATCGCTCGGCGGCGGGTATCCAGAAGGTCCTGGTCCGGCATCGGCTGGCGACCCGGAGGCAGCGGGTGGCCGCGCTCGCCGGCTGACGGCGGCCGAGACCGGCACCCTGACGCGGCCGCCAGCGAAGGTCCCCGCGGGTTCTGCCTGGCCGCGGTTGTCCCTGGCCAGCAGGTCTGCTTGGACACCTTCTACGTCGGCCGGCTCAAGGGCGTCGGCGCGGTGTGGCAGTTCACCGCCGTCGACGTCGCGACGCGGTGGGCGATCGCGCAGCTCATCGTCGGTGACAAGTCAGCGCAGGCCGCGGCCGGCTTCCTGGACCACTTCCAGCAGGCGCTGACCGACCTGGACGTGCCGCTGCAGAACGTGCTCACCGACAACGGCCCGGAGTTCGCGGGCAGGGCGTTCACTAGCCACGCCGCCGAGCTCGGGATCGGGCACCTACGCATCCCGCCCCGCAGCCCGAACCACAACGCCGTCTGCGAACGGTTCCAAGGCACCGTGCTGCAGGAGTTCTACCGGCGGTTCTTCCACCGCGTCCGGATCGACCACGTCAACGACCTCAACAACGCCCTCCAGCGCTGGATCGAGCGCTACAACACCCGCCGCCGCAACCGTGGTGACTACATGCGCGGGCACACCCCACTGCAGATGCTCACCCGCCTCCGCGACAGAATCGCCGCCTGACCAATGAGGCCGCTTAAGGCGACCCACCTGTCACCTCGACCCGTGATACGACATCTAGACCTCGTACGACCGGGGCCCCTGCTGCGCACGTCGCGGCGGGGGCCTTCGTCGTGCGCGGCTACTCCGGGCTGGTCCAGCGGGCGACGTCGGCGTCCAGGTCGGCCGTGAGCGCACGGTTGCCCGCGAAGGCGACCAGCACCTCCTCGACCAGCGCCTCCCGCTCGACGGCCGTGAAGGCCGCCGCGTCGAGGTGGTCGCGGTAGGCCTGCTTCACCTGCGCGGGCCGCACGCCGGGGAAGGAGAAGCACGACCCGCCGGTACCGTCGGCGATGCCCAGGCTGCGCTCGAGGGCGGCCCGCACGACCTGGCCGCCGGACAGGTCGGCGAGGCAGCGCGTGTAGTGGTGCGCCACGAAGCCGGTCGCGCGGCCGGCCACCTCCGTCACCCTCTCGGCGTAGTCGCTGGTCTCCCGCCGCCCGCCGAGCACCGTGACGTCGTCCCGCAGCCGCCCGACGCGTTCCAGCCCGAGCCGCAGGAGCGGCCCGACGCGGGGGTCGTCCGCCCACCGGGGCGCTGCCGCCTCGAGCGCCTCGTACACCGGCAGCAGACGGCCCAGCAGCACGGCCAGGCCGTCGCGCGTGACGCGGCCGGCGGCGAGCGCGGTCATGAACGGCGACCGTTCGGCCTCGGCGTGCGCCGCCGCCGTGCGCTCGCGCAGGAGGGCCGACAGCACCGCCGTTGCTTCAGCGGCCACGCGCGGCCCGGGCGTGCAGCTCGACGACGGCGGTCCGCACCTGCGCCCGCTCGGTCACGGGCGCCGCGAAGGGCACCTCCACCTCGCGCGTGGCCCCGTCGGCAGCGCGCACCAGGAAGCGCAGGCCGGAGGCGTCGACGCCGACGGTCGTGGCGTCCACCGCGTCCGGCGCCCCGCCGAGCACCTGGCAGATCAGCAGGCCGGCCGCGCGGTGGTCGTCGTCCATGTGGCGGCAGATCGCGGCGACGGCGTCCGGGTCGAGGGCCTGCATGCCGAGACCCTGGCACAGCGGCAGGACCGCCGGGCGACCACCTCGTACCCTCGAGCCATGGCACGCCGCACGGGCCGGAACCGCTTCGAGCGCCTCATGTTCTCCTTCATGGGACCGCCCCAGCTCGGCGACGTCAACGCACCGCTGCGGGAGCTGCCGGACCGGCCGGTCGAGCTGTGCCCACGGTGCCGGCGGCCGTACGACGAGCACGAGGTCGTGCGGGACCCGCGGCTGACCTACAGCCGCTGCCCAGGGCCGCGTCCGCCGGACGCCGCCGGCTGACCGTCACCCCTGCGGCACGAGTTCGTTGCACTGCCTGTGAAGAGACCTGTCCTCGCCGTGCTCGTCGCGCTCCTGAGCCTGCTGGGGCTGCTCGGAACCTCTCGCTGACCCACCCCGGCTTCCTCGCCGCGCTGGACGCGGCCGGCGTGGACCACAGCGACCGGCTCTACCAGGGCGGCGGGCACGACTGGCCGTACTTCCAGGACGACCTGCACTGGGCGCTGCCGCAGGTGCTGGAGGTCCTGCGCTGATCCCCGCCTAGCGGCCGCCCGGCCAGCCCTCCTCGTCGAGGCGCCGCAGCACGTCGTCGACCCGCTCGGCCGCGTCGCCCGTCACCGGCAGGTGCGGCAGCACCGCCCGCACCTCCTCGGGCTCGAGCCCCTGCTCCAGCAGGGCCTCCAGGAGGAGGCCGGCCTGCTCGGGTGGCACCGGCACCGGCAGCGCCGCCTCGCGCAGCGCCACGTCCGCGAGGAACAGCGCCGCGTCGGCAGCTCCGGCCGGCTCCGGTGCGGGCTCCGGCACGGCCGCCCGCGTCTCCGCCTCCGCGGCCCGCACCAGGGAGAGCGGCAGCCCCTCGGCCTCGGTCTCGACCAGCGGCACGTGGCCCAGCGCGGCGAGCAGCAGGTGCTCGGCCTCGGTGCGCAGCGGCGCCTCCCACTCCCCCGCGCGGACGACCGCCGCCACGTCCTCGCCGTCCTCGCCCAGCTCGTCGAGCAGCTCCTCCCACGCCGCCGGATCCGCCTCCCGCAGCCGCTGCGCCGCCCGCACGCAGGTGTCGGTGACGAACGGAGCGAGGACCTCCACCTCGAAGCGGTCGGCGTGCAGCCGGCCGTCGGCGGCCAGCGCGTCGAGCGCGTCCGCGAAGGACCCCGCCCGCGCGTCCCCCAGCTCGAGGCGGGCGTCCTCCTCGCCGCCGAGCTGCTGCCTTCCCGCCGCCCGCACGCCCAGCGTCACGCCGCTCGGCACCACGCGGCCGTGCCGGCGCACGTGGTGCGCGACGTCGGACAGCCCGACGCTCCACGCGCAGGCCTCGGCCACGAGCGCGCCGAGCCGTTCGCGCAGCACCTCGCGCGCCAGCAGTCCCACCTCGTCGACCTCGAACACCCGACCAGTCTGCCCAGCCGCGTACCGTCCGACCGGTGAGCACGACACTCGCGGCGGCGCTGCGCGACGGGACCGTCGTGCTGGACGGCGGCCTGTCCACCGAGCTGGAGAGCGCCGGCGCCGACGTCAGCAGCGCGCTGTGGTCCGCGCGGCTGCTGCACGACGACCCGGCCGCCGTGGTCGCCGCGCACGCCGCCTTCTTCGCCGCCGGGGCGCGGGTCGCCACGACCGCCAGCTACCAGGCCAGCGACCAGGGGTACGACGCCGCCGGGCTCGGACCCGCCGCTCCGCTGCTGCGCCGCTCGGTCGAGCTCGCCGCCCGGGCCCGCACCGAGGCCGGCCTGGACGGCCAGGCATGGGTGGCCGCGTCCGTCGGCCCGTACGGCGCGGTGCTCGCGGACGGCTCGGAGTACACCGGCCGCTACCCGGACGACATGACCGTCGCGGCGCTGCGAGCGTTCCACCGGCCCCGCCTCGAGGTGCTGGCCGACGCCGGCGCGGACGTGCTGGCCTGCGAGACGCTGCCGTCGGCGGCCGAGGCCGAGGCGCTGCTCACCGAGCTGGACCGGCTGGGCGTGCCGGCCTGGCTGAGCCTCACCACGGTGCTGGACGAGCAGGGCGTGCCACGGACCCGGCGGGGCGAGCCGGCGGCCGAGGTCTTCGCGATGGCGGCGCAGGTGCCCGGCGTGCTCGCGGCCGGCGTGAACTGCACGACGCCGCGCGGTGTCCTGCCGGCGGTGCAGGCCGCCGCCGTGACCGGCCTGCCTGTCGTCGTCTACCCGAACAGCGGCGAGCAGTGGGACGCCGGCGCCCGCCGGTGGACCGGCTCCGCGGCGCTGGACGCGCAGGACGTGACCGGCTGGGTGGCCGCCGGGGCGCGGCTGGTCGGCGGGTGCTGCCGGGTGGGGCCCGCGGAGATCGCCGGGGTGGCGCGGGCGCTGTCCTGACCACGTGGTCAGTCGCTGGTGACGTAGCCGATCCCGCGCACGAGCAGCAGCAGCCCGACCAGCAGCACCGGCACCGCCCACGGCATCCGGCGCCGGGGCAGCAGGCGCCGCGCCACCAAGGCCAGCGCGAGCAGCAGCACCGCGACCTTGAGCACCAGCGCAGGCTAGGCGCCGGGACGGCTAGCGCATCGGGCGGCCGAAGTCCGCCTTCACCTCGCGCCCCTCGAGGCTGGCCTCGTCGAGCGTCGGCGTGGCGACCTTCGCCTGCGCCGCAGCCTCCTCGCCCGCCAGGTTGCTCGTGCGCTTCTTCGTCAGCAGCGGCAGCGAGACGCTGGCCTTGACGATGCTCACGGTGCTGCCGGTGTAGGTCGGCTGGTAGACCGTCGAGTCCTCGGCGGACAGCTGCACGGCGAGCCGGTGGCCCTTGGGCAGCAGCCAGTCGGCCGGCCACATCTCGAAGGCGGTCGTGCCGCTCGCGGGCAGCTTGTAGGCGCCGCGGGTGATGAGCCGGGCGCCGCCGTCCTCGGCCACGTCGTAGAGCAGGCCGACGAGGTTGCCCCCGAGCGGGGTGCTGGTCGTCGCCTCGACGGTGAGCTTCGTCAGGCCGGCCAGGCGCACGTCGTGCGGCGCGGGCTGGCTGACGCTCCACACGCCGCTGCCGGTCGGCGCGCTCGCGCTGTTGCCGCGCTCGTCCGCGTAGCTGCCGGTCGTCAGCGGCATGGTCCGGCGGACCGCGTCGGCGGGCGGGCAGCTCGCCTCGGTCCGCCACTTCCCGTCGCCGTCCTGCACCTCGTGCTTCGGCAGCGCCTTGAGCGGCTTGCCCTTGAGGTAGTGGTCCAGCCAGCTCATGGCCTCGTCCATGAAGCCCTCGCGCCCGACGAGCGCGTCCTCGTTGCCGCGCACGTGGTCCCACTGCCCGAACCACGCTCGCTTCGGGCCGGTGAGCTTGCTGTAGACGTCGAAGAGGTTGGTGGGCTTGGTGTTCACGTCGTTGAAGCCGAACGACCACATCGTGGGGACCTTGGACGCGCCGGCGGCGGCGACGATGTCGCGCTCCTTCCAGTACGGCGTGGTGCGGTCCGGGTTCAGCGTCTGCGTGAGGTTCGTGGCGTAGCAGTCCGGGTGCGTCGCGGTGCCGCTGGTGCTCTGCACGAACTCGTCCGGCGTCGCGTCCTGCGTGCTCGGCGGCGTCACGTCGTAGTTGGCATACAGGCCGGGCGTGGCGTACCAGGTCGCCGACCAGTGCACGCCGTTCTCGAACGCGAGCCGGTAGCCGTCGATGAGCGGGGACTGGATGACCGTGGCGGCCAGGCCCTTCGGCTTGGTCGCGAGGGCCATGACCTGCGTCCAGGCGTCGTAGCTCTTGCCCCACATGCCGACCTTCCCGGTCGACCACGGCTGCTTCGCGGCCCACTCGACGGCGGCCTTGACGTCCATCTGCTCGCCCTTGCCGCCGAGGTCGTTGCAGCCGCCGCTGCTGCCGTAGCCGCGGCTGTCGACGTAGACCAGGGCGTAGCCCTTCTCGAAGATGCGCCCCTGCTCGACCAGGTCGTTGAAGCGGTCAGCCGGGCCCTCGTTCAGCGGGTCGTACTGCGTCTGCTGCGAGCCGGAGCCGAAGTACGGGCCGATCGACAGGATCACCGGGTGCTTCTGGCCGGGCTTGCTGGCGGCGGGGAGCATGACGTCGGCGTGCAGCTTGGTGCCGTCACCGGAGTCGAGCCACTGCTCGGTCCAGGTGGAGCCCTCGGGCACGGGGGCGGCCTGGGCCGGGGCCATCAGGGCGACCCCGGCCAGCACGGCAGCGGACAGGGCAAGACGGAGCGCGGACCTCGGCATGCGGACGGGTTCGCCACCCGCGGGCGAAGTCCTGCTAGCGCCCGGCGACCGTGACGCCGCCGTCGACGACGAGCGTCTCCCCCGTGATCCACGACGCGTCGTCGGACAGCAGGAAGGCCGCCGCCTTGGCGGTGTCCTCCGGCACCCCGAGCCGCTTCATCGGGTAGGCCGCCGCCACCTCCTCCTCGCGCCCCTCGTACAGCGCGCCGGCGAAGCGCGTCTTGACCACCGCAGGGGCGATCGCGTTCACGCGCACGGTCGGGCCCATCTCGGCGCCGAGCTGCCGCACCAGGTGGATGACGGCGGCCTTGCTGGCGTTGTAGGCGCCGATCGGTGCGCCGGAGCGGATCCCGCCGACGCTGGCGACCACGAGGACGGTGCCGCCGTGCTCCGCCATCGACTGCCGCCAGGCCTGCTGCACCCAGGCGAGCACCGCGGTCACGTTGACCTCGAGGACCTTGCGCACGGCGGACAGGTCGGCGTCCACGAGCGGGCCGTACTGCGGGTTGACGGCGGCGTTCGGCACCAGGCAGTCGAGCCGGCCGAAGCGCTCGACGGCCAGCGCCACGGCCTCGGCCTGGTGCGCCTCGTCGTCGGCGCTCCCCCGGGCCGCGACCGCGCGACCGGTGCCGTCCGGGTCGAGCTGCGCGACGGCGGCCTCGAGCTCGTCGGGCTTGCGCGCGGTGATGACGACGTTGGCGCCGCGGTCGACGAGCTCCTGCGCGATGCCGAGGCCGATGCCGCGGGTGCCGCCGGTGACCAGGGCGGTGCGGCCGGCGAAGTGCGACGTCAAGGGGACCTCCAGGATCAGCGGACGGGAACGGCGTCGGCGCGCCCGGTCAGGTCGGTGCGGGCGCGCGCGGCGTCGACACGCACGGAACCACGGGCGGTCGTCGCCGCTGCGCCGCCGGCGAGCAGCGAGACCGCGAGGACCCCGATCGCGATGCGGTAGCCGCTCCCCTCGCCGATCCCCGCCAGCAGCGGTGCCAGGAAGGCCCCGACCCCCAGCCACAGCAGCGCCCAGGCGTAGGCCTGCGCGCGCACGGCGGCCGGCGCGACCATCGCGACCAGGCTGAAGTAGCACGGCTGGTAGGCGCCTGCCCCGATGCCGGCCAGCAGGTAGCAGACCGCCGACAGCCAGCCCCACGGCGAGAGCACCAGCCCGAGCAGCGCGACCCCGATGAAGGCGATCGCCCAGCCGTCGTAGGTGGCCAGCAGCTCCGGGCGGTCGCTCGCCAGGGCCCGGGTGGCCAGCCGCTGGCCGTAGCCGAGGCCGATCACGATGCCCACGCCGGACAGGAACGTGACGAAGCCCCGACCGGTGGGCCCGTAGTCGTAGACCCGCTCGAAGAACAGGCTGATCAGCTGGGGCAGCGCGATGAGCGCCACCCCGACCACCGGCAGGCCGAGCCAGAGCCGGCGCAGCGTCGGGATGCGGAACAGGACCCGGCGGGCCTCGAGGAAGGACGCGCGCGGCCCGCCGGCGGCGGCGACGGCGGCCTGCGCGTCCACGCTCTCGCCGCGCACCGGCTCGCGCAGCCGCAGCAGGAACGGCAGCAGCAGGAACGTCGGCACGCAGAGCAGGCCGAACACCAGCCGCCAGTCGAAGACGGCAGCCAGGGCCCCGACGACCAGCGCGCTGGCCAGCCCGACCGGGTTGGCGAGCCGGTGCAGCGCGAACACCCGCGGGTGGTGGCTGCTCGGGTAGTAGTCGGTCAGCAGGCTCGCGTGCACCGGCTCGTTGACGATGCGCCCGATGCCGGCGCCGATGCGGGCGACAGTCAGCACTCCGGTCGACGGCGAGACCGCGGTCAGGATCGTGAAGCCGCCCCAGGCCAGCGCGCCGACGGCGGCCATCCGGACCCGGCGGACGCGGTCGGCGAGCACGCCGATCGGGAGCGCGGCCAGCAACGAGGTCACGCCGGCGGCGGAGCCGACCGCGACGATGCCGCTGTCGGTCAGGTCGAACGCGTCCCGGATCTCCGGGCTGAGGACGCCGAAGGCGACCCGGTCGAACTCGTCGACGAGGTTGAGCAGGAAGAGCACCACGAGCGGCGCCGCCGTCACCCCACCGGTGGCCGCCGTCAGCCGCCTCACGCGCTCCCCCTCGCCCCGCCGTCCGTGTGTTGTACCGCGCGCGGCGTCCGTCCCGCGGCAGGATGCGCGGATGCGGTCACCCTCGCGCGACTCCCTGCTGGACGCGGCCCTGGCCGCGCTCGCCGCGGGTGTGCACCTGGCGATGGCGGCCGTGGTCGACCGCTTCCCGCCGTCGTTCGACTTCTCCGTCGTGTTCGTGGTGCTGCCGGTGCTGCTGTCGGCCGTGGCCGCCGTCGCGCTGCTCGTCACCGGTGATCGCCGGCCCCTCGGGGCGGCCTGCCTCTACGGCGGGCTCATGGTGCTGTTCACGCTGCCGGCGCACGGGCTCGGCGCGGCCTGGCTGCCGAGCGCGCTCGTGCTGGCCGTGGCGGTCGCCCGCCCGCGGATCAGCAGTGACCCTGCGGCCGCAGGCTGAGCCGGCTCCCCACCACCGCGGTGCCGGGCCCGCTGAAGCGCAGCCGGGTCCCGCCGCCGGCCCGCTCGACGCAGGCCGGTCCGTCCACCGACAGCCAGCGCGACCAGCGCACCTTCAGCTCGACCTCGGTGGGGCGGTCGCTGCGCACCGTCACGGTCGTGCGACCGGTGTCGACCACCTCGGCCGGCGGCTGCGCGATCGCCTCCGCCGGGACGTAGCGCCAGACCGTCCAGGTGTCGTCCTGCCAGACCGGCACCATGCCGGCGACGCTGCCGATGAGCAGCAGCGCCCGCTCCGCCTGGCCTCCGCTGTCGGCCCGCGCCGACGGGCCGAGCGCCACGGCGTCGACGCCGTTCTCGCGCAGCCACCGCGCGTACTCCCCCGCGCCGAGCCCGCCCTCGTAGAACAGCGGGTTGCGGTCGGTGTCGACCTGGCGCGACCACCCGCGCGCCAGCGGGACGACCGGCGCGACGAACGCCGCCTCCCCGTGGTCGCGCAGCGGGACGACCTCCACCCGCTTGACGTGCAGGTCGAGCAGCGCGCGGTTGAGGGCGACGAAGGACGGCGGGCGCGCGGCGCGCAGGTCGGCGTACGGCGGCTGCACCTGCCACAGCAGCAGCGCTGCGGTGACCGGCGCGACCAGCCGCCAGTGCTCCGTCGCGGTGGCCACCACGAGCGGGGCCGCGAGCAGCAGGCCGAGCCGCAGGATGTTGCTGCCGAACGGGTCGGACAGCAGCACGAGCAGGCCCGCTGCTACCGCGTAGAGCAGCCCGCCGAGCCGCAGCACCGGCGAGTGCGTGAGCGCCGCGAGGACCAGTCCGGCGATGACGGCGTACGGCGCGCTGCTCGCCTCGTACGGCTGCACGCCGCCGCTCGGGAACAGCACGCCGAGCACCGCCACCGGCACGCTCGCGCACAGCCCGACCGTCCAGCCGCCGGGCAGCCGCTTGAGCACCAGCACCGCGGCGGCGAGCCCGAGGAAGGCCGCGGCCACCGGGCTGAAGAGGCCGGACAGGACGGCGGCCGCCCCCGCTGCGGGCCGCCTCGGTAGCAGCACCAGCGCGGCCAGCGCGGCAACCGCGCCGAGCGCGAAGGTGGTGCGGCCGGACACGACGTCGGCGACCGCGAACACCGCGCCGAGCCCGGCACCGGCGTACGGGTGCGCCGCGTCGCGGAGCAGCCGCCCGAGCAGGACAGCGGTGGCGACCGCGCACAGCCAGCCGGTCAGGCCGATCCCGACGACGGCCATGACGTACGGCGCCAGCACGCTGTAGCCGTACGGGTGGACGCCGGCGTACCAGGACAGGTCGACCGGCGTGAGCGGGTGCGCCTCGGCGAACGACGCGCGGGCGATCTGCGCGGCGATGTCGGTGCCGGTGCGCGGCCGCAGCCACAGGTGCAGCCCGCCGAGGACGAGCGCGACGAGCCCGGCGAGCGCCTCGGGGGTGCGGCTCGCTGCTGTCAGGCGCCGGACGACGGCGGGATCCGCTTGCTCGGGGGCTTCTTCGCCGGCGCCTTCTTCTTCGCCGGCGCCCTCTTCTCCGCCGGCGCCCTCTTCGCGGGAGCCGCGGCCGGCGGGGCACGCAGCGGCGGGTCCTGCAGCACGGCGGGCGGCGGCTCGAGCGGCTCGTGCTCGCCGGCCGGCTTCTCCGGCGGGGCAGCGGCGACCGGCGGCGCCGGGACGTCCTCGTCGGCCAGGAAGTCGAGCAGCAGGTCGGCCACCTCCTGCGGCGCCTCCTCGACGACGAAGTGCCCAGCGCCCGGGATCGTCACCATCACGCAGGAGGCGCCCAGGTCGCGCTGGACGCTCTCGCCCGTCGACACCGGCAGGACGGGGTCGGCCGCGCCCCAGAGCACGAGCGCCCGCTCCGCCGTGACGCGCGGGACGGGCACGGGGGCGGCGCCGCGCCGGAGCAGCCGGGCGATCCGCGGCCGGGTGGCGGCCCGGTAGTAGCCGAGCATCGCCTGGACGACGGTCGGCCTGGTGTAGGCGGCGCGGTACTCCGCGAGCGCCTCGGCGGACAGCGGGGTGTCGGCCTTCCAGGCCAGCGCGAACGCCGCGTCGACGACCCGCCGGCCGCCGAGGCGGAACAGCAGCTCGGGCGCGACGGGCAGCGCGAAGAACGGGATGTGCAGCGCGCGCGCCGGCACCGAGCGGTACGGCGCGTTCGCCACGACGAGCCGCCGCACCAGGTCGGGCCGCGCCCCGGCCAGGCCCAGCGCCAGGGAGCCGCCCCAGTCGTGGCCGACGACGTCGACCCGGCCGCCGGGCACCTCGGCCTCGACGAGCGCCGCGAGCTGGGCGACGAGCGACGGCACGTCGTACGGCCCGGTGTAGGTGGAGCCGCCGAGGCCGGGCAGGTCGGGCGCGAGGACCCGGCGGCCGGTGGCCAGCCTCGGTGCGAGCGCGCTCCAGCAGGAAGCCGTCTCGGGCACGCCGTGCAGCAGCAGGACGGGCGTGCCGTCGCCGGTCGCCTCCTGCTCGCGCAGCAGGAAGCTGGTGGACCCCGCTGTCACCGTCCTGGTCACCGTGCGGACCTGCTCGCTCACGCGTAGAACACCCTCTCGACGACGGCCCTGGCACGGCGGGTCGTCCGCCGGTAGTCGTCCAGGAAGTCCCCCTGCGTGTCGGCAGGGTAGCCGAGCACCCGGGCCACGCCGGCCAGGTCGCGACCGCTCGACGGCAGCCCCTCGGCGGGCTTGCCGCGCACCAGGACGAGCGCGTTGCGGACGTGCGCGACCAGCGACCAGGCGGCTTCCAGCACCTCCCCGTCCGCGGGGTCGAGCAGCTCCGCCGCCACCGCCGCGCGCAGCGCCGGCAGCGTGCTGGTCGTGCGCAGCGCGGGCACCGCGTGGGCGTGCTGCAGCTGGAGCAGCTGCACCACCCACTCGACGTCGGCCAGCCCGCCGGGGCCCATCTTCAGCGCGAGCTTCGGGTCGACGCCGCGCGGCAGCCGCTCGGTCTCCATGCGCGCCTTGATGCGCCGGATCTCGCGCACCTGCTCGACGGACAGCCCGCCGTCGGGGTAGCGCAGCGGGGCGACCGTCGCGAGGAGCTCGTCGGCCAGGCCCAGGTCGCCCGCGACCGGAGCGGCCCGCAGCAGCGCCTGGCTCTCCCAGACGTGCGACCACCGGCCGTAGTAGGCGGCGTACGACGCGAGGCTGCGCGACAGCGGTCCCTGCCGGCCCTCGGGGCGCAGGTCCGCGTCGACGGTGAGCGGCGGGTCAGGGGCAGGCAGCGCGAGCAGCCGCCGCATCTCGTGCGCCACGTCGTGCGCGACCGCCTCGGCGTCGACCGCGCCGGGGTGCGGGTCGTGCACGAAGAGCACGTCCGCGTCGCTGCCGTAGCCCTGCTCGCGCCCGCCGAGGCGGCCCATCGCGACGACGGCGAAGCGCAGCGGCAGCGGGCCGCGCCGCTCGGCCTCGACCTTGCGCACGGCGGTCGCGAGCGCGGCGGCCAGGACGGCGGCAGCGACGTCGGACAGCGCGCTGCCGACCTGCTCCTGGTCGACCAGCCCGAGCAGGTCCGCGCAGGCGACGCGCAGCAGCTCCTCGCGGCGCAGCCCGCGGGCGGCGGCGACCGCCCCCTCCCAGTCCTCGCGCCGGCGCACCGTGGCGACGAAGGCCCCCTCGAGCGCCGCCCGCGGACGGGGCTGCAGCTCGGCGTCGTCGGCCAGCAGCCGGACCGCCTCCGGCGCACGCCCGAGCAGGTCGCTCACGAGCCGCGAGCTGGCCAGCAGGTGGGCCAGCCGCTCGGCGGCGCTGCCCTCGTCGCGCAGCAGCCGCAGGTACCAGGGCGTCGAGCCGAGCGCGTCGGACACCTGGCGGAAGGCGTGCAGCCCGGCGTCCGGGTCCGCCGCGTCGGCGAACCAGCCGAGCATCGCCGGCAGCAGCGTCTGCTGGATCGCGGCGCGGCGCGAGACGCCACCGGTCAGCGCCTCCAGGTCGCGCAGCGCGACCGCCGGCTGGGCGAACCCCAGCGCCTCGAGCCGCGCCTTCGCCGCCGCAGGGGTGAGCGTCGCCTGCTCCGCCGGGAGCCGGGCGACCGCGGACAGCAGCGGCCGGTAGAAGAGCTTCTCGTGCAGCCGCCGCACCTCGCGGCCGTAGCCCGCGCGCTCGCGGTTGAAGGTGCTCAGCGCGTCCTTGCGGTAGCCGACGGCGCGCGCCACCCGGCGCAGCCCCTCCTCGTCGTCGGCGGCCGGGAGCAGGTGCGTGCGGCGCAGCCGGTGCAGCTGGAGCCGGTGCTCGACGGTGCGCAGCCACCGGTAGGCCTCGGCCAGGTGACGGGCGTCCTCCCGGCCGACGTAGCCGCCCGCCGCGAGCTGCTCCAGCGCCGCCAGGGTGGTGGGGCTGCGGATGCCGTCGTCGGTCCGGCCGTGCACGAGCTGCAGGAGCTGGACCGCGAACTCCACGTCGCGCAGGCCGCCCGGACCGAGCTTCACCTCGCGCTCGGCCTTGTCGCCCTTGAGCGTCGACACGACCCGCCGCCGCATCGCCTGCACGTCCTCGACGAACCCCTTGCGCTCGCCGACGCTCCACACCATCGGCGCCGTCATGTCGGTGTAGGCGGTGCCGAGGTCGAGGTCGCCCGCCATCGGCCGGGCCTTGAGCAGCGCCTGGAACTCCCAGGTCTGCGCCCACCGCTTGTAGTAGGCGGTGTGGCTGGCGAGCGTCCGCACCAGCGGCCCCGCGCCGCCCTCCGGCCGCAGCCCGGCGTCGACCGGCCAGGCCACCTCCGCGCAGACCCGCATCAGCTCGCTGGCCAGGCGCGTCCCGGTGCGCAGGGCCGGCTCGTCCGCACCGCCGGGCAGCGGCTCGGCGACGAACACCACGTCGACGTCGCTGACGTAGTTCAGCTCGCGGCCGCCGGCCTTGCCCATGCCGACGACGGCCAGCCGGCACGGCGCGGCGTCCGCGGGCAGCGTCGCCAGCGCGACGGACAGCGCCGCGCTGAGCGTTGCCGCGGCCAGGTCGGCCAGCTCGCCGGCGACGTCCTCGACCGACACCGCGCCCACGACGTCGCGCGCCGCGAGCGCGAGCAGGCAGCGGCGGTAGGTCACGCGCAGCTGCTCGACGGCGGCCGGCCCGGTCAGCGTCGCGCGGGCCCCACCGCTCCCCCACGGCAGCGCCTCATCGGTCGGTGCGCCGACCGACGCGAGCATCCTGGCCTGGAGCCCGTAGAGGCTGGGACGCACCTGCACCAGCTCGTCGCCGAGGTCGCGCCAGTCGCCCGGGTGCGCCACCAGGTGGTCCCCCAGCGCGATGCTCGTGCCGAGGACGCCGAGCAGCCGCGCGCGGAAGTCGCTGTGCTGCAGCGCTTCTCGCAGGTCGGGCCCCGCGACGGCCGCCAGCCGCGCCAGGGCGGACACCGCGAGGTCGGGCTCCGCCGTGTCGGCCGCCGCGGTGACCAGCTCGGCCGCACCGTCGTCGACCGGCCGGCCGTCGCGCCACAGGCCGAGCTCCTCGAGCGCCGCGCCGGTGCCGCTCGTGTCGGTGAAGCCGAGCCGCAGCAGCAGGCTGGCACCGGTGCCGCGCTGGCCGAGGACGCTCACGGTCTCAGAGGTCGAGGCCGTAGCAGCGCGTGCGCGGGTCGTGCGCGTAGTGCCCGAACGCCGGGATGCGCGTCCACCCCTCGCTCTCGTAGAGACCGACCGCCTCCGGCTGCTCGGTCCCCGTCTCGAGCATCAGCCGGCGGATCCCCACCTCGCGCGCGTGCGCCACGAGCGCCGCCAGCAGGGTGCGGGCCACGCCCTTGCCGCGGACCGTCGGGTCGACGTACATCCGCTTCACCTCGCCGGCGTCCTCGCCGGACGGGCGCACGCCGCCGCAGCCGACCGGCCCCCCGTCGAGGTCGGCCACGAGCAGCACGCCCGGGTGCTCGAAGTCCGACGCCGTCGCCGGGCTCAGGCCGCCGTCGCCGTAGCGCAGGTCGAGCTCGTGACCCATCGCCTCGATGAGGCGCACCGCGTCCGGGTGGTCGTACGGGACCGCCCGCAGCGCGACGCTCACTGCCCGTCGACGAGCGGCAGGACGACGCGCCCGCGGCCGCCCGCTATCGCCGCGAACCGCTCCACGACCGGTCGCCAGCAGGCCTCGACCTCGTCCAGCTCCTCGACCGCGCGCTCGGCCAGCGCGACCGGGTCGAGCCCCGCCTCCTCGACGGCCGCGCCGTACTCCGCACCCCAGTAGCGGACCATCTCGGGCGGCGTCTCGATGTGGAACTGCAGGCCCCACGCGCGGTCCCCCAGCCGGAAGGCCTGGTTCGCGTAGCGCGGGCTGCTCGCCAGGTGCACCGCGCCGGGCGGCAGGTCGACGATGGCGTCCTCGTGCCACTGCACGACCGTCGGCGTGAACGGCACGTCGGCGAACAGCTCGTCGTCCCAGGCGGCGTCGCGCTTGGCCACCAGCCGGGCGCCCGCCTCGATGCCCTCGTCGCCCTTGGCCACGCGGCCGCCGGTGGCCTCCGCCAGCAGCTGCGCGCCGAGGCACACGCCGAGCGTCGGCACGTGCTCCCCGACCGCCCTGCGCAGCAGCTCCTTCGTCGCGCGCAGCCACGGCGCGCTGTCGTCGTCGTAGGCCTGCTGCGGGCCGCCCATCACGAGCACCGCGTCGTACTGCGTCGGGTCCTGCGGCACCTCGTCGCCGTCCCAGGGCTCGACCACGTCGAGCTCGACCCCGCTGGCCTCCAGCCAGGTGCCGACGTTGCCGACGCCCTCGGTCGGCGAGTGCGTGACCACCAGTGCGCGCGTCATCCGTGCATCAGAGCACCGGCAGGTAGCGGCCGAGCTCGAAGGGGGTGACCTCCGCGCGGTAGGCGTCCCACTCGGCCCGCTTGTTGCGCAGGAAGAAGTCGAAGACGTGCTCCCCCAGGGTCTCGGCGACCAGCTCGCTGCGCTCCATCACCGAGATCGCCTCGGCGAGACTGCCTGGCAGCGGGGCGATCCCGAGCGCACGTCGCTCCTGGTCGGTCAGCGCCCACACGTCGTCCTCGGCGCCGGGCGGCAGCTCGTACCCCTCCTCCACGCCCTTGAGGCCGGCCGCGAGCAGCACCGCGAAGCAGAGGTACGGGTTGGTCGCGCTGTCCGGCGAGCGGACCTCGATGCGCGTCGAGCCGCTCTTCTTCGGCTTGTACATCGGCACGCGCACCATCGCGCTGCGGTTGTTGCTGCCCCAGCAGACGTACGGCGGCGCCTCCCCGCCGAACACCAGCCGCTTGTAGGAGTTCACCCACTGGTTGGTCACGGCGGTGATCTCGGGCGCGTGCTTGAGCAGCCCCGCGATGAAGTGCTTGGCCACCTTCGACAGGTGCAGCGGGTCGCTCGGGTCGTAGAAGGCGTTCTGGTCGCCCTCGAACAGCGACAGGTGCGTGTGCATCCCGCTGCCCGGCTGGTCGCTGAACGGCTTCGGCATGAAGGTCGCGTAGACGCCCTGCGTCAGCGCGACCTCCTTGATGACGTGCCGCGTCGTGAGGATGTTGTCCGCCGTCGACAGCGCGTCGGCGTAGCGCAGGTCGATCTCCTGCTGGCCAGGAGCGACCTCGTGGTGGCTGAACTCGACCGAGATGCCCATCCGCTCGAGCATCGTGATCGCGTCGCGGCGGAAGTCCTGGCTGACGCCGTGCGGGGTCAGGTCGAAGTAGCCGGCCGCGTCCACGGGCACCGGGCGCTCCCCCGGACCCGGCTGGCCCTTGAGCAGGAAGAACTCGATCTCGGGGTGCGTGTAGAAGGTGAAGCCGGCGTCCGCGGCCTTGCCGAGCGCGCGGCGCAGGACGTGCCGCGGGTCGGCCCAGGACGGGGTGCCGTCCGGCATGGTGATGTCGCAGAACATCCGGGCCGTGCCGGGGCCGTCGTCGTCGTCCCGCCACGGCAGCACCTGGAAGGTCGCCGGGTCGGGCTTGGCGAGCATGTCGCTCTCCTGCACGCGGGTGAAGCCCTCGATGGCCGAGCCGTCGAAGCCGATCCCCTCGGTGAAGGCGCCCTCGAGCTCGGCCGGCGCGATGGCCACCGACTTCAGCGTTCCGAGCACGTCCGTGAACCACAGCCGGACGAAGCGGATGTCGCGCTCCTCCAGCGTGCGGAGGACGAACTCCTGCTGCTTGTCCACGACGCTCGCTCTCTGTCCTCGGTGCAGTGGCCTGCAGTCTCGCCGGAGGCTGTTTCGAGCGTGTTACGCCGGGCCGCTCAGCACGACCTGGGCGATCCCGGAGGTGCCCTGCGTCCCCTCGGGCAGCGACACCGTGAGCGTCCCGCGCCCGAGCGCCTCGAGCTCCTCGGCCGTGAGGGCGATCGCGACCTGCGTGCCGCCGGGGGTCTCGTCGAACCTGATGTCCATCTGCTCTTGCTACCAGGGGAACACCAGCCCCGGAGCCGGGTTGGCACTGGGAGAGCCCTGACCCCGACACCTCCGGAGCACCCATGAGCGACGACCGACCCGTCCACGCGAGCGGCACCCTCTCCCTCGGCGGCGACCTGCCCGTCCACCGCCTCGGCTACGGCGCGATGCGCATCACCGGCGACGGCATCTGGGGGCCGCCGAAGGACCACGACGAGGCGCTGCGCGTGCTGCGCCGGCGCCGCCGAGCTCGGCGTCGACTTCATCGACACGGCCGACTCGTACGGCCCGTTCGTCTCCGAGGACCTGATCCGCGAGGCGCTGCACCCGTACGACGGCGTCGTCATCGCCACCAAGGGCGGCCTGACGCGCAGCGGCCCGAACGTCTGGGAGCAGGTCGGCCGGCCGGAGTACCTCCGGCAGTGCGTCGAGATGAGCCTGCGCCGCCTGGGGGTCGAGCAGATCGACCTGTGGCAGCTGCACCGCATCGACGGCAAGGTCCCGGTCGAGGAGTCGCTCGGCGCGATCAAGGAGCTGCAGGACGCCGGCAAGATCAAGCACGTCGGCCTGTCCGAGGTCTCCGTGGCCGAGATCGAGCAGGCCCGCAAGGTCGTCGAGGTGGTCTCCGTGCAGAACCTCTACAACCTGGCCAACCGCCAGTCCGAGGAGGTCCTCTCCTACTGCGAGAAGGAGGGCATCGGCTTCATCCCGTGGTTCCCGGTCGCGGCCGGCGACCTGGCCAAGCCGGGCGGCCTGCTCGACGAGATGGCCAAGGAGCACGAGGCGACGCACGCCCAGCTGGCACTCGCCTGGCTGCTGCGCCGCTCGCCGGTGATGCTGCCGATCCCGGGCACCAGCTCCGTCGCGCACCTCGAGGAGAACTGCGCCGCAGCGCGGCGTCGAGCTCACCGACGCGGAGTACGACGCCCTCACGAGCGCTGCCGGCTAGTCCGGCGGCAGGACCACCGGCAGGGCCCGCTTGTGGGCGGTCCGCAGGTAGGCCGCCTCGATGACCGCGCGGGCCTGCTCGTCGACCTGCTTGCCCTCGAGGTAGTCGTCGATCTGCTCGTAGGTGATCCCGAGCACGACCTCGTCCGGCACGCCGGGCCGGTCGTCCTCGAGGTCGGCCGTCGGGGTCTTGCCGGTGAGGGAGGTCGGCGCGCCGAGGTGCGCGCCGACCGCCCGCACCCGCCGCTTGTTCAGCCCGAACAGCGGGGCGACGTCGCAGGCCCCGTCGCCGTACTTCGTGTAGAAGCCCATGACGGCCTCGGCCGCGTGGTCGGTGCCGAGCACGATGGCGCCCAGCGCCCCGGCGACCGCGAACTGGGCGCTCATCCGCATCCGCGCCTTGGTGTTGCCCTTCACGAAGTCCTCGACCGCCGAGGTGGCGTAGCCACCGGGCACCGCGATCGAGGCGTGCAGCGCGTCGGTGGCCGGCGCGATGTCGATGGTGAGGGCCCGGGCGGGGGCGATGAACGCGAGGGCGGTCTGCGCGTCCGCCTCGTCGGCCTGCACGCCGTACGGCAGCCGGACGGCGGTGAAGGTCGCGCCGGCCTGCTCACAGGCCAGCTGGGCGATCCGGCCGGTGACGGTGCTGTCGATGCCGCCGCTGATCCCGAGCACGTAGCCGTTCGCACCGCTGGTGCGCAGGTAGTCGACCAGGAAGGCGGTCCGGCGCTGCGCCTCGTGCGCCGCGTCGAAGTCGTCGGTGACCTGCAGCTCGGACCGGATCCGCTGCTGCAGCAAGGCGTCTGACACGTCGGGCTCCTCGTCGCCACCGGCGCCGCGACCCGCACGGCGCGCTCCCGCCGACCGTAGTCGGCGGTACGGAGCCCGGCGCGGCGGGCTAGCGCTGCTTCTGGTGGCGGACGCGGTCGGCGTTCACGTAGAAGGTGACGCGCTGCTCCCCGGGCTGCAGGAAGGGGTACTCGTCGGCGTCGATGTACTTCTTGGCCAGCCGGTCGATGTGGTCGAACGCGCCCTCGGTGGTGGCCTCCGCCTTGCCGCGGACCTCGACGTAGTCGTAGGGGTTGTCCTCGTCGTAGACCAGGACGGTGATGGTCGGGTCGCGCTCGAGGTCGGTCGGCCACTTGCGGCCCTGCGCGCTGTTCACGGCCAGGCGACCGTCCTCGACGCTCACCCAGACGACGGTCGAGTGGATCGAGCCGTCCTCGCCCAGGGTCGACACGACCGCGTGGTTCGGCTTGTCCAGCAGGGCCTTCACGCCGGGGTCGTCGAGGGTGGTCATGGGTCCTCCAGGTCGCGGGGGCGGAGCTGCCGCGGAACGTACCCCGCACGGGCGAGCCGGGCAGGCGTGAAGGCGGTGCTGCCTGGCCCGCCGCGCTAGAGGACGGCGCTCTCCGCCCGCGCCGACGACAGCGCGGCCTCCTCGTCGGCGTCCTGGTGCGCGGCGGCCAGGCCACCGGTGGCGCGCAGCGGGATCTCCCGGATGAACAGCGTCAGCACGAAGGCGGGCACCAGCAGCAGCGCCATCACGAGGAACACGGTCGACATGGAGTCGACGAAGCCGCCGAGCACCGCGTCGCGCGCGGCGTCGCCGATGACGGACAGCGTGGAGGTGTCGTCCAGGTTGAAGCCGCGGAACTCCTGCGCCGCCACCCGCGCCTCCCGGGCCCGGTCGGCGATGTTGCCGGCGACCGAGCCGAACAGGATCGCCAGCGCGACGGCCGCGCCGAACGTGCCGCCCATCGAGCGGAAGAAGGTCACCGAGCTGGTGGCCACGCCCATGTCGCGCGGCGGCATGGCGTTCTGCACGCTGAGGACCAGCGTCTGCATCGACAGGCCCAGACCCGCGCCCATGACGGCCATGTAGACCATCGCGTGCCAGATCGGGGTGTCCGCCTCGAGCGTCGAGAAGAGCAGCATCGCGGTGATCATCATCGCCGTGCCGGCGATCGGGAACGGCTTGTAGCGGCCGGTCCTGCTCATCGCCTTCCCGCTGATGCCGGAGGAGATGATGATGCCGACCATGAGCGGGATGAGCTGCAGGCCGGCCTCGGTCGGGCTGCTCCCCTTGACGATCTGCAGGTAGAGCGGCACGACGACCAGGCCGCCGAACATGCCCGCGCCGACGAGCAGGCTGACCACGTTGGTCACGCTGAAGACACTGCTGCGGAACATGCGCAGCGGCAGGATCGCCTCGTCGCCCATGCGCCCCTCCCACGGCACGAACGCCGCCAGCGAGGCCACGGTGAGCACGAGCAGCGAGACCGTCAGCGCGGAGCCCCAGCCCCACTCGCGGCCCTTCTCGGCGACGAGCAGCAGCGGCACCACGGCGGTGGTGAGCAGCGCCGCGCCGATGCCGTCGATGCGGTGCTCGGAGCGGTGCCGCGGCAGGCTGAGGTTGCGCGTGACGACGGCCAGGGCCGCGGCGCCGATCGGCACGTTGAGGTAGAAGATCCAGCGCCAGCCGTCGAAGCCCAGCAGCGTGTCCTGGCCGGCGAACGCGCCGCCGAGGACCGGTCCGAGGACGCTGCTCGTCGCGAAGACGGACATGAAGTAGGCCTGGTAGCGGCCGCGCTCGCGGGGCGAGACGAGGTCGCCGACGATGGCGAACGCCAGCGACATCAGGCCGCCGGCGCCCAGGCCCTGGACGGCCCGGTAGGCAGCCAGCTGGTAGATGTCCTGCGCGGTGCCGCAGAGCACCGAGCCCACGATGAAGATCGAGATGGCGAACAGGTAGAACGGCTTGCGGCCGTAGATGTCCGACAGCTTCCCGTACAGCGGCGTCGTGATGGTCGAGGCGATGAGGTACGCCGTCGTCACCCAGGCCTGGGCCGTCTGACCCTCGAGGTCGTCGGCGATGGTGCGCATCGCCGTCGACACGATCGTCTGGTCGAGCGCGGCGAGGAACATGCCGAGCAGCAGCCCGGACAGGACGGTGAGCACCTGGCGGTGCGACAGCTGGGCCGGGGCAGGGGCGGTCATGCGGTGTCCTTCGACTCGTTCTTCGGGGCGAGGGCGACGAGCACGTCGTCGACGATCTGGGGTGCCAGCTCGGGGCCGGGCGGCGGGTCGGTGCGGATCAGGTTCCGGTAGGCGATCGGGCCGATGAGCAGGTCGGCGGCGTACATCAGGTCGACGTCCGGGCGGATCAGGCCCTCGTCGACACCGCGCTGCAGGACGTCGAGGAAGCGGCGGCGGCGCGGGTCGATGACCTGCTCGCGGTAGCGCTGCATGAGCTCGGGGTTGTCCAGCCCGGCGCTGAGCAGCCGCGGGAAGATCTTGCCGGCGATGGAGCTGTCGCTCTTGCGCCGCACCACCTCGAGCAGCGCGACCAGCTCGTCGCGCACCCCCGCGCCGACGGCCGGCTCGGGCTGCTCGGACAGCGAGGCGACCGCCTCGACGACCAGCTCCTCCTTGCCGGGGAAGCGCCGGTAGACGCTGGCCTTGCCGACGCCGGCGCGGGCGGCGACGGCCTCGATCGTCAGCGCGCCGTAGCCGTCGGTGGTGAGCAGCTGCAGGGTGGCGTCGAGGATGGCGCGGTCGAGCTTGGGGTCGCGGGGCCGGCCGGTGCTGCGGGGGGCGTCGACGGCGGCGGTCATGCGGCCAGCTCCAGCTCGCGCTCCTGCACGACCGGTGCGGGCGGGCGACCGGGCAGCCAGCGCAGCACGACCAGCGCCCCGAGGAACGCCACCAGCGCGGATCCCGTGGCTGCGGCGTGCATGCCCCCGACGAACGCGTCCACGGCGGCCGCCTCGAGCTGCGCCCGGGCGTCCGGCGGCAGCGACTCCGCGGCGATCTGCGTGCTGCCGATCGACTCGCCGGCCAGGTCGCGCACCCGCTCCGGCAGGACCGAGAGCGACGGCGTGATGCCGGACCGGTAGCCGGCCGACAGGATCGAGCCGAGGATCGCGACGCCGAGCGCGCCGCCCACCTGGCGCACGGTGGTGTTCACCGCGCTGCCCGCGCCGGCCCGCTCGCGCGGCAGCGTCGACATGATCGACTCCGTGGCCGGTGCGACGACGTGCGCCATGCCGGTCGCCTGCAGGAAGAGCAGCACCTCGACGACCCAGATGGGTGTGTCGGCGTCGATCAGGCGGTAGCCGCTGAAGGCCCCGGTCATGAGCAGCATCCCGCCGGCGCAGACGGCCTTGGCGCCGAAGCGGCGGACCAGCCCGGCGCTGCGCGGCGCGAAGAACGACAGCGCGACGGCCACCGGCAGCAGGCGCAGGCCGGCCTGGAGCGGCGAGTAGTCGCGGGCGTACTGCAGGTAGAAGCTCATGAAGAACACCGCGCCGAACAGCGCGAACATCACCAGCGTCACGGCGCCGGCAGCGGCGGAGAAGGCCGGGTTGCGGAAGAGCGTGACGTCCAGCATCGGCGAGGGCGTACGGCGCTGGAGCAGGACGAAGCCGGTCAGCACGACCAGGCCGCCGAGCAGCGGGCCGAGCACGATGGCGCTGCCCCACTCCGTCGTCTCGCCGCCCTTGATGATCCCGTAGACGAGCAGCACGAGGCCGACGATCGACAGCACGACGCCGAGCGGGTCGAGGCCCTGCGGCGAGGGGTCCTTGCTCTCCGGGACGATCCACAGGATCGCGACCAGCGCGGCGAGGACGAACGGCACGTTGACCAGGAAGACCGAGCCCCACCAGAAGTGCTCGAGCAGCAGGCCGCCGGTGATCGGGCCGATCGCGACCGCGACGCCGACGAAGCCGGCCCAGATGCCGATCGCCTTGCCGCGCTCGTCGGGCTCGAAGACGTTGCTGATGATGGACAGCGTGGACGGCATGACCGCCGCGCCGCCGATGCCCATGAGGGCGCGGCTGGCGATCAGCGCCTCCGGGCTGGTGGCGAAGGCCGAGAGGGCCGAGGCGACGCCGAAGACCACGAGACCGACGACCAGCGCGCGGCGGCGGCCGTAGCGGTCGCCCAGCACGCCGTAGGTGAACAGCAGCCCGGCGAAGACCAGCGTGTAGGCGTTCACCGACCAGGCGAGCTGGCTCTGCGTCGCGCCCAGGTCCTGCTGGATCGTCTTGAGCGCGACGTTGAGGATCGTGTTGTCCAGCACGACGACGAGCAGGCTCATCACGAGCGTGCCGAGGATCCACCACCTGCGGTCGTGGACCGTGCGCTCTCCCATGGAACTGCCTTCCTAGACGCCTGCGTCTCGCAACGTCGACGGTACGAGCGGGCATTCCGATACGCAACCGTTCCGCTAGGCGCGGCGGCGTGAGGCGGGACACATCGCCACGGGCGTGGCGCGGTGGGACGCTGATCGCGTCCGGGGACCTGGACCTCCGCCCGAGGAGGCCGGCCTCGAGTCGCCTGGAGGTCACCCGTGTCCGAGCTGCCGAGCCTGTACGGCGGGATCACCTCCCGCCGCGTCCGCACCAGCGACCTGCAGCGCGCCAAGGAGCGCGGCGAGCGCTGGGCGATGCTGACCTCCTACGACATGCTCACCGCGGGGATCTTCGAGCAGGCCGGCGTCCCGGTGCTGCTCGTCGGCGACAGCGCGGCCAACAACGTCCTCGGCTACGGCACCACGGTGCAGGTGACCGTCGACGAGCTGCTGCCGATGGTGCGGGCCGTGGTCCGCTCGACGACCCGCCCGCTGGTCGTGGCCGACCTGCCGTTCGGCTCGTACCAGGCCTCGCCGGAGCAGGCGCTGCAGACGGCGGTGCGCTTCCTCAAGGAGGGTGGCGCGCACGCGGTCAAGCTCGAGGGCGGCCGCCGCGTGGCGGCGCAGGTCGAGCTGCTCGTGTCGTCCGGCGCGCCCGTGATGGGCCACGTCGGGCTGACCCCGCAGTCCGAGCTCGTGACGGGCCTGAAGGTGCAGGGCCGAGGCGACGCCGCCGACGCGCTGATCGCCGACGCGCTCGCCCTGCAGGAGGCCGGCGCCTTCGCCGTCGTGCTCGAGGCGGTACCGGCCGCGCTCGCCGAGCGGGCGACCAAGGAGCTGGTCGTGCCGACCATCGGCATCGGCGCCGGGGCCGGCTGCGACGCGCAGGTGCTCGTGTGGACGGACATGGCCGGCCTCACGCCGGGCAAGCCGCTGACCTTCGTCAAGCAGTACGCCGACCTGCGCGGCGTGCTCGGGGACGCCACGCGGGCCTACGTCGAGGACGTGCGCGAGGGCCGCTTCCCCGGCCCGGAGCACAGCTTCGAGTGACCCGCTACGGCATCGACGGCCCGACGCTGCTCCACCTGGTCGACCACGACCTGCGGGTGGACCCGGCGCACCAGCTGGTGGCGCCGGGCCGCATCCGCTCGGAGGCGCTGGAGCTGCTGCTCGACGAGGTGCGGGGCGGCCTGCGGGAGGAGCGGGCGGCCCTCGCGCTGCACGAGCGGATGACGGGTCTGCGGATCCGTGCGCTGGGCGACCGGGTGTCGCGCGGCACCGCCTGGAAGATCGCACAGGAGCGGGGCTGGGAGGGGCTGCGCGACGCCGAGCACGTGGCCGTCGTCCGGCTGCAGGCCGACGCGCTCGTCACGGTCGACGAGCGCCTGGCGGCCCTGGCGGCCGGGCTGGTGCCGGTCGCACCCCTCGGCGCGCTGCTCAGCACCTAGCGCGAGGCCGCCCCGCGCCAGGTGCTCCTGCTGCGCTCAGGGCAGTGCCCATCAGCCAGAGGTGCGCGGACAGGAAGCCGGCCCGCTGCAGGGCGCCGCTCACCGCATCGGCGGGCACCGTGCCCAGCAGGCACCCGGTGGTGACGGCGCCCGCGAGCAGGGCCAGCCGGCGCGGCCAGCCGCGCAGCGAGCGTGCGGCCAGCAGCGGGAGCAGCGACAGGCTCGCGTAGCCGGTGGCGCCGAAGGCCAGGTGCAGCGCGTCCTGGCGGCCACCGCGCACCTCCCCCAGCGGCGACAGGGCTGCCCCGAGCGTGGCCACCGCCGCCACCCGCAGCGCCGTGCGCGGCAGCGGTGGGAGCAGCCGCGCGAACGCGAGGCCGCCGACGGCGAACGCCGCGAAGGCCGCGGTCATCACGCCGGCCGTGGCGGCGCCGTCGCGCTGGAGCTGGCTGATGCTCTGCCGCACCGGGTCGAAGCCGTCGGTGAGCAGGCCGGCCAGCACCCAGGCAGCGGTGAGGGCGGCGGTGCCGGCCACGCACAGGGCAGCACGCAGGCGGTCAGACATCCAGCTGGCTCGCCAGCAGCGAGCGCGCCTCCGCCAGCGAGGGCCCGTACCAGGTGAGGTGCCGCCCGCTGACCAGCGCGGCCGGCACGTCCGGGAACGCCTCCGGGCCGTCCGCAGCCGAGAACGCGTACGGCTCGTCCGGCAGCACGACGAGGTCGTGCGGCGGCAGCGCCTCGAGCGCGACCTTCGGGTAGCGGTCCTGCGCGCCGGCCAGCGCGTTGTCCACCCCGAGGCGGGCGAGCACGTCGCCCGCGAAGGTGTCCCGACCGACCGCCATCCACGGCCGTCGCCAGATCGGGATCACGGCGCGCCGCCGCGGTCCGCGCCAGGGCTCCCGCCAGGCGGCGTCGGCCTCGTCCAGCCAGCCGGGCCGGTCCAGCCCGCAGGCCGCCAGCATCCGGGCCAGCGACGTCAGCGCCTGCGGGAGCGTCTCGGGCGCGGTCACCCAGACCGCGACGCCCGCGGCCCGCAACGCCGCGACGTCAGGCGCGCGGTTCTCCTCCTCGTTGGCCAGCACGAGGTCGGGGCGCAGGTCCACGACGTCGGCCACGCGCGGGTTCTTGGTGCCGCCGATCCTCGGCACGTCGAGGTCGAGCGGGTGGGTGCACCAGTCGGTCGCACCGACGAGCAGGCCGGGCGCGGTCACGCCGACGGCCTCGGTCAGCGAGGGGACGAGGGAGACGACCCGCGCTACCCGGGGCCGGCGCGGGACGTCCGTGCCCAGGTCGTCGCGCAGCGGGTCGTCAGACGTCGGTGATGCGGACACCGGCGTGCGCCTTGTACCGGCGGTTCACGGAGATGAGGTTGGCCGTGAGAGCCTCGACCTGGTGGGCGTTGCGCAGCCGGCCGGCGTAGACGCCCCGCATCCCCGGGACCAGCCCGGCCAGCCCCTGCACGAGGTCGGTGGCCTCCCGGTCGTCACCCAGGACGAGCACGTCGGTCTCGACCTGCTCCACCGACTCGTCGAGCAGCAGCACCGCACTGACGTGGTGGAAGGCGCCGACGACGCGGCTGTCCGGCAGCACGGCTGCGGCCTGCTGGGCAGCGCTGCCCTCCTCGACCGGCAGCGCGTAGGCGCCCTGCTTGTCGAAGCCGAGCGGGTTGACGCAGTCGACGACGACCTTGCCGGCGAGGTCGGCGGCCAGCGACTCCAGCAGCTCGCGGTGGCCCTCCCACGGCACCGCCACGACGACGACGTCGCCGGCGCGCGCCGCGCCCGCGTTGTCCGCACCCGACACCTGGCCGGGCAGCCCCTCGGCGGCGGCCTGGGCGCGAGCGGCGTCGCGGGAGCCGAGCACGACCCGCACGCCGCCCAGCGCGAAGCGGCGGGCCAGCCCGCGGCCCTGCTCCCCGGTGCCGCCGAGGACGGCGACGACGAGGGAGGCCGGGTCGACGGGGGCGGAGTCGGGTGCGGTCATGGGGCGAGCATGTCAGCCGGTCAGCGCGCCGCGCAGGGCGGTGGGAGCGGCTGCTGGCGCCGAGGGACGTACCCGGACAGACTGGGACCTGCATCACGAACCCGTCTCGGGTCCGGAGCAGGAGTCCGGCCGGCCGCGGCGAAACACCTCCCAAGACGCAGGCGGACGACGACCAGGAGGACACGGTGGACGCACCGGACGGGCAGGTACCGGCTCCTCGCCGCGCCGTCCCGCCGCGCGCACGCCGCTCCGCGCCCACCGCGCTGCCCTTCGCCGTGCCGGCCTCGTCCGAGGACGCCCCGCGCGTCGCGGGCCTGTCCGCGCTGCTCGGCGACATCGACGCGCTGCGCCTGACGCTGCAGACCGACCTCAGCCTGGCCGCCGCCGCCCTCGAGGAGGGCGCGCAGGACCTCGCCGCAGAGCTCGTGGACGGCGACCTGTTCGAGGTGCGTGCCTTCGCGGACCGCGCCGCGGCCCGGCTGGCCCTCCTGGACGGGCAGGCCGGCGCCGTCGAGGACGAGCTGCCGGCGGTCGTGCCGGTGCGCCGCCGCCGCGTGCTGTCCGCCGCACCGCTGATGGCGGCGGCCGCCGCGCTCATCGGCTTCGTGGCCCTCAGCCCCAGCAACCGCCCGGCGCAGTCCCCCGAGACGACGCTGACCAGCGCAGCGATGGCCGGCTACGAGCTGAACCGCCTCGCCTCCGAGGGCGCCCCGGACGAGGAGCTCCGGCTGGCCGCGATGGAGCTCAACGACGAGCTGGCCCAGCTCATCGCCCAGGCCAAGGACGACCCGGCGGCGGCCCAGCAGGCGCTGATGCTGCTCGACCAGACCTCCGAGGTGCTGGCCAGCCAGGGCGACAGCGGCGTGCTGCGCGGGGTCATCCGCGAGACCGCCGCGCTGCGAGCCCGCCTCCGGGACGCCCTGCCGGCCGGCGTGCGCCCGAGCCGTCCGGCCGGCCGCCCGGTCCTGCCGGTGGTCGTGCCCCGCGCCGAGCAGGAGCCGGAGCGGGAGCGGGCCAGCAGCAGCCCCGCTCCCAAGGCGAGCCCCAAGCCCGCGGCCAGCCCGAAGCCGACGCCCTCCCCCGCCGCCTCCACGGCACCCGAGCCGCCGGCGGACGAGCCGGCGCCGCAGACCAGCGAGGAGCCCAAGGGCCCGCTGGACTCGGGCCTGCCCGGCTTCTGAGCCCGGCACCAACCGCGGCCGGCGCCGCTGACCCGTCGGTCCGTCAGATCCGGCGCAGCCGGACCTCCCGCGAGGCCACGTCCGCCGCGACCAGGTCGACCTGCACCCGCTCCCCGAGCGGCAGCTCCCCGTCGCAGCGCGCCCGCACCGGCGGCTCCTGCAGCTGCACCACCGCCCCCCGGGGGCCGCTCTCCACGACGACCGCCTCGAAGCGCTCGCCCACCCGCGGCGCCAGCACGACGGCCTCGGCGGCGTCGACGACCGCCCGCTCCAGGGCGTTCGCGCGGCGGGTCGCGCCGGCCATGACCTCGACCAGTCCGGGCAGCGCCGCGCGGGCCCACTCCGGGACGGGCGTGCCGGCACAGGCGGCCACGCAGACCTCCCCCACGTGCCGGTCGGCCAGCCGGCGCAGCGGCGCCGTGCAGTGGGCGTACGGCGCGGCGACCGCCGAGTGCAGCGGCTGCTCGGGCTGTCCCTGCCCGGTAGCGCCGTCGAAGGCGGTGTAGCCGGCGCCGCGCAGCAGCCGGGTGGCCAGCGTCAGCAGCGCGGCGTGCGCGGGGACGGCCGGGTCGAGCCCGGAGATGACGGCGCCGTGCGGCTGCCCCTGCGGCCAGGCGACGCCGAGGGCGAGCGCGCTGCGGCGCAGGGCCTCCACCGCCTGCGGGTCGGCCGGCGGCAGCGTGCGCAGCAGGCCGACCCCGGCGTCGAGCATCAGCCGGGCGGCGGCGATGCCGGTGAGCAGGCTGATCTGGGCGTTCCAGCCCTCGACCGGCAGCGGCGCGCGCCAGACCAGCGTCGGCCGGCCTTCGGCGTCCACCTCGACCTCCTGCGACGGCGTGGGCAGGTCGACGGCGCCGCGCTCGGCGGCCCGCTCCTCGCGCAGGCGACCGACCTCGCGCAGCAGCTGCAGCACCTCGCTCGCGCTGCCGTCGTCCAGCGACGCCTGCACCTGCGCGTAGTCCAGCCGCGCGGTGGACCGGACCCGGGCGCGGCGGACGTCGGTGCCGACCAGCTCGCCGGTCGCATTCAGGTCGAGCGTCCACAGCAGCGCCGGCCGGACCTGGTCGGCGAGCAGGCTGGCGGCGTCCTCGCCGAGCACCGGCGGGTGCAGCGGGACCCGGCTGTCCGGCGCGTACAGCGTGACGCCGCGCCGGAAGACCTCAGCGTCCAGGGCCCCGCCAGGGTTGACGAAGGCGGCCACGTCGGCGATCGCGTACGAGACGCGGAAGCCGTTCCCGTCCCGGGCGACGTGCAGCGCCTGGTCGAGGTCCCGGCTGCCGGGCGGGTCGATCGTGACGAGCGGCAGGTCGGTGCGGTCGAGCTCCGGCAGGCGCGGCGCGGCGGCGGCGGCCTCGGCCTCGGCGAGCGCCTCCGGCGGGAACTCGCCCGGGACGTCGAACTCGGCCCTCAGCCCGTCGAGGTCGAGCGTTCCGGACGGCAGGCGCACGCGCAGAGAGGGCACGCGCTCACCCTAGGAGTCGCAGGTCCTCCGCAGGCGCGCCCAGACGGCTTTCCCGGGCGGGCCGGTGCGCACCCCGTGGTCGGTGGTCAGCAGGTCGACGAGCAGCATGCCGCGGCCGCCCTCGGCGTCCTCGCCGGCAGCACGCGGCCGCGGCGGCTCCGGGCTGCCGTCGCAGACAGCCACGACGACGTCGTCGTCGCCCGCCTGGATCTCCAGCCGCACGGGCGGCGTGGCGTACCGGATCGCGTTCGTGACCATCTCGCTCACGAGCAGCACGACGTCGTCGCAGACCTCCCGCAGGCCGAGCTCCTGAGCGCAGGCGGTCACAGCCGCCCGCGCCTGCGAAGGCCCCTGCTGGCTGTAGTCGACGTCGATGCGGGTACGCGGCAGCGCGCGGCGGTCGACCTGCGCGAGAGCCTCGTCGCGGTCGGACGCCCGCAGCCAGCCGAGCATGTCCGGGGTGTCGCTGGGGGCGCGGACCACCAGCGAGGCGAGCGGCCAGCCGCTCGGCAGCTGCGGCAGGCTCCCCAGCGCGGTCCGGAAGCCGGGCGACAGCTGGCCCGCGTCCTGCAGGTCGAGGACGACGGCGCGCGGCTCGTGCGCGAGCGCCTCGTGCACCGCGTCCAGCAGGGGCTGGGCGTCGGCGTCGAGGACCGGTCCGCGGACGGACAGCACCTCGACACCGTCGGCAAGCTCTTGCCGCAGGAGCACGGTCTTGCACCTCGTCCGCTGTCAGTCCGTCCGGATGGGTCAGGGCCCGCACCGCGCGGACACGGTCGTCCTGCCCCGCCTCGTCGCAGGACGAACCGGACGTGACACATCTCTGGCGCCGCCGCAACCGCGGACGGGCTGCGGCGCCGTCCCCTACTCGACGACGGGCAGGTAGACCCGGCTCCCGTGCTCGGTGAACTCCGCCGACTTCTCCTTCATCCCGAGCTCCAGCGCCTCGGCCTCGTCCACGCCGTGCTCCGCGGCGTACTTGCGCACGTCCTGGCTGATCCGCATCGAGCAGAAGTGCGGGCCGCACATGGAGCAGAAGTGCGCGGTCTTGGCGGCCCCCGCCGGCAGCGTCTCGTCGTGCATGTCGCGCGCCGAGGTGGGGTCCAGCGAGAGGTTGAACTGGTCCTCCCAGCGGAACTCGAAGCGCGCGTCCGACAGCGCGTCGTCCCACGCCTGCGCGCCCGGGTGGCCCTTGGCCAGGTCGGCGGCGTGCGCGGCGATCTTGTAGGTGATGACGCCGTCCTTGACGTCGTCGCGGTCCGGCAGGCCGAGGTGCTCCTTGGGCGTGACGTAGCAGAGCATCGCGGTGCCGTACCAGCCGATCATCGCCGCGCCGATCGCGCTGGTGATGTGGTCGTAGCCCGGCGCGATGTCGGTCGTCAGCGGCCCGAGCGTGTAGAACGGCGCCTCGTGGCAGACCTCCAGCTGGAGGTCCATGTTCTCCTTGATCTTGTTCATGGGGACGTGGCCGGGGCCCTCCACCATGACCTGGACGTCGTACTCCCAGGCGATCTTCGTGAGCTCGCCGAGCGTGCGCAGCTCGCTGAACTGCGCCTCGTCGTTGGCGTCGGCGATGCAGCCGGGCCGCAGGCCGTCGCCGAGCGAGAACGTCACGTCGTACTGCGCCATCAGCTCGCACATCTCGCGGAAGTGCGTGTAGAGGAAGTTCTCCTCGTGGTGCGCCAGGCACCAGGCCGCCATGATCGAGCCGCCGCGGCTGACGATGCCGGTCTTGCGCGTGGCGGCCATCGGGACGTAGCGCAGCAGCACGCCCGCGTGCACGGTGATGTAGTCGACGCCCTGCTCGAACTGCTCGATGAGCGTGTCCCGGTAGATGTCCCAGGTGAGGTCCTCGGACTTGCCGTTGACCTTCTCCAGCGCCTGGTAGATCGGCACCGTCCCGATCGGGACCGCGCTGTTGCGCAGGATCCACTCGCGGGTGGTGTGGATGTTGCGCCCGGTCGACAGGTCCATGACCGTGTCCGCGCCCCAGCGGGTCGCCCACGTCATCTTGTCGACCTCCTCCTCGATGGAGGACGCGACGGCGCTGTTGCCGATGTTGGCGTTGATCTTCACGAGGAAGCCACGGCCGATCGCCATCGGCTCGACCTCGGGGTGGTTCACGTTCACCGGCACGACGGCGCGGCCGCGGGCCACCTCGTCCCGGACGAACTCCGGCGCGAGCCCCTCGCGGAGCGCGACGAACTCGACCTCGGGCGTGATGACGCCGGCGCGGGCGTAGGCCAGCTGCGTCACCGTCTTGCCGGCCTTGGCCCGCCGCGGGGCGCGCGTGTTGGCGAAGACGCTGTCCAGGTTGCGGTGCTCACTCCCGCCCCCCGCCCGGTGGTCGTGGCTCTTCAGCCCGTTGTCGACCGGCTGCACCGGGCGGCCGTCGTACGCCTCGGTGTCCCCGCGCTCGGCGATCCAGTCCCTGCGCAGCGCGGGCAGGCCGAGGCGGACGTCGGTGCGCAGCGTCTCGTCGGTGTACGGACCGGAGGTGTCGTAGAGGACGACGCTGTCGCCCGTCGTCAGCACGACCTCGCGCATGGGGATGCGCATGTCGGGGCGGCTGCCCTGCAGGTAGGTCTTGCGGGAGCCGGGGAACGGCGTGCCCTGCGTGGTGGGGGCGTCGTCGACAGCAGTCATGAGGGGTTCCTCCCTACGCCCGCGCTAACGGGGTCAGGTTCGAACGGTCGACGGCCGGTCCTGCCGCCCTCTCAGCCTCGGCGCGAGGCTCCCGCGGGTCGCTGCGGACACTACGGCCTCTGCGCCGCCCGCGGCGACGGTCCAGCAGGCATCCCCGGCAGGCCGTCGAGGCTGGCCGCGTTCCTGAGGGCGCGGTAGTCCGCCAGCCCCTCCGGCCCGCGCTTGTCCGCCGACGGCCGCAGCAGGTCGCGCTCCTCCACCAGCTCCATCACCGGCACGCCGAAGCCGCAGGAGTCGCTGACCCGCTCGACGTCCACCACGACCACCGCGCGGGTGCTCGGGTGCGGCGGGTGCAGCGCGACCACCTCCTCGAACTCCGGCTCGCCCGGCAGCACCACCCGGCCGCGTCCGTGCACGCGCACCACCCGCGCGCGGCGGTCGAACGAGCACCACATGAGGCAGATCCGGCCGTTCTCGCGCAGGTGCGCGATCGTCTCGACGCCGCTGCCGGTGAGGTCGAGCCAGCCCAGCCGGTGCGTCCCGAGGACCGACAGCGTGTCGATGCCGCGCGGGGAGACGTTGACGAAGCCGTCGGCCGCCAGCGGAGCCGTCGCCACGAACCACATCGGCTGCGCGGCGATCCAGGTCGCCAGCTCCGCGTCGATCCCGTCGAAGACCTGGCCCATGCGGCCATCCTGCAGGATGGCGCTGGAGGTGGTGGCGGTGCGCGAGGTGGAGGTACGGGAGGACGGCATCCGGCTGGGTCAGCTTCTGAAGCTGGCCGGCCTGGTCGACCAGGGCTCCGACGTGAAGCCCCTGCTGGAGGAGGGCCTGGTGACGGTCGGCGGACGGCTGGAGACCCGGCGCGGCCGGCAGCTCAAGAAGGGCGACGTCGTCGCGGTGGGCGACGAGAAGGTGCGGCTGGTCTAGCCGTTGGCCTTCAGCCAGCGGCCCATCGACGCGACCGCTTCGGCCGCCTGCGGCAGCAGCGCGCACTGCAGGTGCACGTCGTGCCACACGCCGGGCAGCAGGACCTGCTCGCCGCCGAGCCGCTCCCCCTCGGGCCGCAGCCGCTCGTGCTCGCTCAGGTGCACCAGCAGCGGCGGCCCACCGGCCTGCGCGTGCAGCTGCTGGGGCGGGACGCCGAACGCGCGGACCCCCTGCTGGAGCCAGGCCGGGCGCAGCAGCGGGTCGTCGCCCTGCCAGCGGGTGCTGCTCTCCAGGGTGAGGTCGACCATCGGCGAGACGAGCGCGAGGGCGGCCGGCCGGCGGCGCCGGGCGAGGAGCAGCGCGAGTGCTCCGCCTGCGGAGTCGCCGACGACGCTGGTGCCGTCGCCGAGCTCGTCGAGGGCGGCGACCGCGTCGTCGACGGCGGCCGGGTAGCGGTGCTCCGGCGCACGGCGGTAGTCCAGGACGTGCACGTCGCAGCCGGCCGCGACCGCGAGGTGGGCGGCGAAGGCGCGGTGCGTGCGGGGTGATCCCGTGAGGAACGCGCCGCCGTGCAGGAGCAGCACCCGGCGGGACGGGTCGGCCGCGTCCGGTGCCACCCGCTCGGCGGGACGGCCCCCGAGGCGGGTGCGCTCCACGCGGACGCCCTTCGGCAGCGGCGTCCCGAGCGCGGCCACCTCGAGCAGCGCGCGCTGCACGGCCACGGGCACCGGCGGGCCGAGCACCGGGCGCACGACGGTGCGCAGGACCGCGCGCAGCAGGGCCGTCCTCACGCCGGCACCGGCGCGGGCGTCCACTGGTGGTCCTCGAGCCGGATCTGCCTGGTGCGCAGGCGGAACTCGACGGTCGTGCCCGGCCAGTTCTGGGTGTTGCGGCCGTTGGCGTCGAGGTACCAGCTGCGGCAGCCGCCGGCGAACACCGTCGTCTTCAGCCGCTCCTGCAGCCGCGCGTTGAAGGAGCGCATCGCCTCGGCGCGGACCTCGACCGTGCCGCCGCCGCGCACCAGCCGGACGCCCTCGCGCAGGTAGGCGATCTGGCTCTCCAGCATGAGGACGATGGAGCTGTGCCCGAGGTTGGTGTTCGGGCCGTAGAGCAGGAACAGGTTCGGGAAGCCGGCGACCGTCGTGCCGAGGTAGGCCTCTGCTCCGGCGGCCCAGGCGTCGGACAGCCGGCGGCCCTCGCGCCCGGTGACCTCCATCGGGGCGAGCAGCTCGGTGGCCGCGAAGCCGGTCCCGAGGATGAGGGTGTCGGCCTCGTGCAGCACGCCGTCTGCCGTGAGCAGCCCCTCGGGCAGCACCCGGTCGACGCGCTCGGTGACGACGTCGACGTGCGGCAGCTGGAGCGCGGGGTACCAGTCGTTGCTCTGCAGGATCCGCTTGCACCCGATGGGGTCGGTGGGCGTGAGCCTGGCCCGCAGCACCGGGTCCGGGACCACCTTGCGCAGGTGCCGGGCGAAGCGCGCCTCGTACCCCTTCATCAGCCGGGGCTCGGTGTTGAAGCCCAGGCTGCGCGTCTCGTTGACGCAGAAGGTCCGCAGCCGGTCGAGCGTGAGCAGCCACGGCGCCTGCTCCAGCGCCCGCTGCGCGACCGGGCCGTACGCGCGGTCGGGCTTGGCGATGACGTGCGGCGCGGAGCGCTGGAAGACGGACAGGTGCGCGACGCGCGGGGCGATCTCCGGGACGAACTGGATGGCGCTCGCACCGGTGCCCAGCACGGCGACGCGGCGGCCGCGCAGGTCGTGGTCGTGGTCCCACTCCGCGGAGTGGAAGGTCGTGCCGGCGAAGTCGTCGAGGCCCGGCAGGTCGGGCCGCTTCGGGCGGCTGAGCTGTCCGCAGGCGGCCACCAGGACGTCGGCCTCGTGGGTCGTGCCGTCGGACAGGGCGAGCTGCCACGCACCGCCGTCCCACGTGGCCGACAGCACCTCGGTGCGGAAGCGCACGTGCGGCAGCACCCCGAAGTCGCGGGCGACCCGGCGCAGGTAGTCGTGGATCTCCCGCTGCACGGCGAAGCGCCGGGACCAGCGGCCGGTCGGCGCGAAGGAGAACGAGTAGAGGTGGCTGGCCACGTCGCAGGCAGCGCCGGGGTAGGTGTTGTCGCGCCAGACGCCGCCGACGTCGTCGCTGCGCTCGAACAGGACGAGGTCGCGCTCGCCGTCCTGCAGCAGCCGCACGGCCGCGCCGATCCCGCCGAAGCCGGTCCCCACCACAGCGATCCGGGTCATGGGCCGCTCCTCCCTCCGAGCACGTCCTGCAGCCGGGTCACCAGCAGGTCCAGGTCCTCCGGCACGTCCACCCGCCAGCGGCCGCCGGCGGGGTGCACGCCCTCGGGCAGAGCCTCCCCCACGTCCGGCACGCCGTCGCACAGCAGGTACGGCCCCTGCGCGCCGGGCAGGACCGCGAGGCCGAGCGCCGTCAGCGCCTCGGCCAGCCGCGCGCGGCCCTCGGCGGAGGCCTTCTCCGCCGCCCGCACCGGACCGCGTGCCAGGCACGTCTCGAGCGCGGTCAGGGCGGGCGTCGACAGCGGCCACGGCTGCTGCGCCGCGCGGAGCCGTGCCACCAGCGCGGGCTCTGCCAGCAGGTAGCCGACGCGCAGACCGGCCAGCCCCCAGGTCCGGCTCAGGCTGCGCACGACGACGAGGCCGCGCTCACCGGCCAGCGAGCCGTCGGCAGCGTCGCCCCAGGCCTCGTCCACCACGACCGTCCTGCGACGGGCCTGCTCCGGCAGGCCCTCCGGCACCCGGCCGGTCAGCGGGCTGGGCGAGCCCACGAGGACGAGGTCGGCGTCGTCGACCGGCCCGGCCGGCAGCACGTCGTGCCAGGCGTCCACGGCGACCGGCCGCTGGGGCCGCAGCACCCGGAGCAGCAGGTGCAGCGCGTCGGAGGCACCAGCGGTGAGCAGCACCTCGTCCTCGTGGCGGTCGTGCCGCCGGGCCACCGCGCGCACCGCCGCCGTCGGGTCGGGCCGCGCGTCGAGCCGGTCCATCGCACGGTCCAGCCGGCCGCGCAGCCACGGCGGCGGACCGCTCACGCGCCGAACCAGTGCAGCGTCCCGCGCAGCTGCACGACGTCGCCGACGACGGTGGTCACGGGGGCCCGCAGGCCCGCCCCGGCGACGTCGTCCGCGAGTGCGCCGAGCGTGCTGACGACGACGCGCTGCGACGGCGTCGTCCCGTCCTGGATGCAGGCCGCGGGGGTGGCCCCGGGTCGGCCGTGCTCCACGAGGAAGCCGGTGACCAGGCGCAGCCGGTCGAGCCCCATGAGGACCACGAGCGTCCCCGTCCCCTGCGCGAGCGCCGTCCAGCGCACCCGGCTGGCCGGGTCCGCAGGGTCCAGGTGGCCGGTGACGATGCTGACGTCCTGCGCGAAACCCCGTGCTGTCACCGGGATCCCGGCGTAGGCGGGGACGGCCACCGCGCTGCTGATGCCCGGGACCACCTCGTACGCGATCCCCTGCTCCACGAGCGCGGCGGCCTCCTCCCACCCGCGGCCGAAGACGAACGGGTCACCGCCCTTGAGGCGGACCACCCGGCGGCCGGCCTGCGCGTGGGCGACGAGCTGGGCGTTGATGTCCTCCTGCGGCAGCGCGGTCCCGGTCCACGACGCCTTGCCGACGTCGACCACCTGCGCGTCCGGCCGGCAGTGCGCGAGCACGCCAGGGTGCACCAGGCGGTCGACGAGCACGACGTCGGCCAGGGCGAGCAGCTCGGCGGCGCGCAGGGTGAGCAGCCCGGGGTCGCCGGGTCCTGCGCCGACCAGCGCCACGGGAGTGCTCACGGCACCATCGTCGCCTGCACGGGCGGCACTAGCGTCCCGGGGCATGAGCACCCCCTCGCCCCGCGCCGCGGACCCCGCATGACGAGCGGCGACCCGCTGCCGTCGACGTTCGTGCCGCGGCACGTTCCGCCCGGCCGCCGCACCGCGGTGCTGCTGCTCACCTGCCCCGACACCCGCGGCATCGTCGCGGCCGTCGCGGAGTTCCTCGCCCGGCACGGCGCGAACATCGTCGAGGTCGACCAGCACACCGACCACCACGACGGGATGTTCTTCCAGCGGGTGGAGTTCGAGCTCGACGGCTTCGCGCTGCAGCCCGACCAGGTGCTGGAGGCGTTCCGCGAGGTGAGCGACCGGTTCGCCATGCAGTGCGAGCTGCGGCTGCCCGAGCAGGTCACCCGCATCGCCGTGCTCGCCAGCAAGCAGCCGCACTGCCTGCTCGACCTGCTGGCCCGCTGGCGGACCGGCGAGCTGCACGCCGACCTCGCCTTCGTCGCGAGCAACCACCCCGACCACGCCGAGGCGTGCGGCTTCTTCGGCGTGCCGTTCCACCACCTGCCGGTCGAGCCCGGCGGCAAGGCCGACCAGGAGGCCCGGCTGTCCGCGCTGGTCGACGAGGCCGGGGTCGAGCTCATCGTGCTGGCCCGCTACATGCAGGTGCTGTCGGAGGACCTCGTCGCCCGCTACCCGCACCGGGTCATCAACATCCACCACTCGCTGCTGCCGGCGTTCGTGGGCGCGAAGCCCTACCACCAGGCGTACGAGCGGGGCGTGAAGGTGATCGGTGCGACCGCGCACTACGCGACGGCCGAGCTCGACCAGGGACCGATCATCGCGCAGGACGTCGCGCGGGTGACCCACCGCGACTCGGTCGAGGACCTGGTCGCCCGCGGGCGAGACCTCGAGGCGCTGGTGCTGGCGCGGGCGGTACGGCTGCACCTGGCCGCCAAGGTGCTCGTCTACGGCAACCGGACCGTCGTCTTCGGCTGAGGGGACGCGGCCGGCGGCAGGTCAGGCGGGCGGGTCGACCAGCGCGCGCAGCACGGGCTCCATGAGCCGCTCGATCTCCTCGCGCGACGCCCCGGCCACCGCGGGCAGCTCGATCAGGTAGCGCGCCATCCCCAGTCCCATCAGGCAGGCGCCGATGAGCCCCGCACGCAGGTCGGCGTCGGGGTCGTCGCCGAGGGTGCGGGCGACACCGGCGGCGCGCTCGCACATGACCTCGTCGCGCATCACGCTGGCCGCCGCGGGGTGGGTCAGGCAGTTGCGCATCAGCGCGACGGCCGACTCGCTGTCCTGGCCCTCGAAGCGCGTGAAGACGTCGGCGAGAGCCGCGTGCGGGAGGTCCTCCCGGCTGGCCGACAGCAGCGTCTCCTGCTCGCTCGGCCAGCGCGCCGCCTCGGCGAACAGCCGCTCCTTGCTGCCGAAGTACTGCATGACCAGCGCCGGGTCGACCCCTGCTCGTCCGCGACGCCGCGGATGGTGGCCCGCTCGAAGCCGGCCTCGGCGAACGCCTCGCGGGCAGCGTCGAGGATCGTCGCCTCGGTGCGGCGGCGGCGCTCGTCCCGCGGCAGTGACGCAGTCGACATGCCGTTCACTCTACAGCGGTTGACCGTTCCACTCGCAACCCTCTACCGTCGTTGAGTCACACGTCGACCAGGGGGGCTCCCGCTCATGTCACTCGCCGAACCGGCACCCGCCGCCGCCTCGGGCCTCGCGCCCGACGGCACGGCTCCCAGGCCCGCGACGCACAAGGGCCTGGCTCTCGCGGTGCTCGCCACGGCGCAGCTCATGGTCGTGCTCGACGCCACGATCGTGAACGTCGCGCTCAACCGCATCCGCGAGGCGCTCGCCTTCGAGAGCGAGGCCGACCTGCAGTGGATCGTCACGGGCTACGCGCTGACCTTCGGCGGCTTCCTCCTGCTGGGCGGCAAGCTCGCCGACCGCCTCGGGCGCCGCACCGTCTTCATCGCCGGCGCCGTGCTGTTCGCGTTCGCCTCTCTGCTCGGGGGCCTGGCGCAGGACCAGGCGCTGCTCATCGCGGCGCGCGCGCTGCAGGGCCTGGGCGGCGCGCTGATGAGCCCGGCCGCGCTGTCGCTGCTGACGGTGGTGTTCGCCGAGGGCAAGGAGCGCAACCGCGCGCTCGGCATCTGGGCGTCCATCACCGCCGGCGGCGCCGCGCTCGGGCTGGTGCTCGGCGGGCTGCTGACCGAGTACCTGTCCTGGCGCTGGGTCTTCTTCGTGAACATCCCGATCGCCGCGCTGGCCGTCGCGGGCGCGCTGCGCTTCGTGCCGGAGAGCCGCGACGAGAACGCCCGCGGCTTCGACATCCCCGGGGCCTTCCTCGTGACCGGCGGCCTGATGTCCCTGGTCTACGGGCTGGCCAAGGTCAACGACGACGACTACAGCACCGGCTTCAAGACGGCGTTCTTCGTGCTCGCCGTCGTGCTCCTGGGCGCCTTCGTGGTCTGGCAGCGCCGCGCCAGCGAGCCGCTGCTGCCGTTCCGCATCTTCAAGAGCCGCAGCGTGCTCGGGGCCGACGTCGGCATCCTCCTGATCGGGGCCGGCATCTTCGCGATCTTCTTCTTCCTGACGCTCTGGATGCAGGTCCTCAACGGCTGGAGCCCGATCAAGACCGGCGTCGCCTTCCTGCCCTTCCCGCTGTTCATCGGCGTCGGGGCCGGGCTGTCGTCGAACCTGCTCGGGAAGATCGGCCCGCGCCCCCTCGTGCTCGTGGGACCGCTGATCGCCGCGACCGGCCTGCTGACCCTCGGCCTGCGCCTGGAGCCGGGCTCGGGCTACCTGTCCGTCGTCATCCCGTCGTTCGCGCTGGTCGCCCTCGGCATGGGCCTGACGTTCGTCGCGGTCACCAGCGCGGCCGTCGCCGGCGTGCCCCAGTCGGACGCGGGCGTCGCCTCGGCGCTGCTCAACTCCGGGCAGCAGGTCGGCGGCGCCATCGGCCTGGCCCTGCTCACCGCGGTCAGCACCGCCCGCACCGACAGCCTGCTCGCCAAGCTGGGTGGTCCGGGTGGGGGCTCCGACGGCTTCGGCGGCGGAGGCGCCCTGCCCGCGCCGGTCGCGAACGCCATCAACGACGGCTGGAACATCGGCTTCCTGCTCGGCGCCGGGCTGCTCGCCACGGCCGCCGCCGTCATGTACTCGCTGGTGCGGGTCAGCGCCGAGGACGCGGCGGAGGCGCTGCAGGACGGCGCCGTCCACGCCGGCTAGTCACGCGCGCAGCTCCTGCACCAGGCTGCGCACCACCGCGCGCAGGTCGCCGTCGTTCGCGGCGGCGACCTGCCGCTGCCGGGCGTAGCTCGCACCGTCCCGCACGATGTCGGCCACGCCCGCCAGCTCGGCCTCGCAGCCGAGCCGGCGGGCGGTCGGCACGAGCTGCTCCAGCAGGTCGTGCAGGTCGTCGGTGACCAGCCGCTCGTCGTTCTTCGCGCTGGTGATGACGATCGCGTCGAGCCCGTAGCGCGCAGACCGCCACTTGTTCTCCTGCACGTGCCACGGCTGCAGCACCGGCAGCTCGTGCCCCTCGTCGAGCCGCCGGTCGAGGTCGACGACGAGGCAGTGCGTCAGCGCCGTCAGCGCCGCGACCTCCTTCAGGGTCGAGAGGCCGTCGCACACGCGCATCTCGACGGTGCCCAGGTGCGGCGCCGGCCGGATGTCCCAGCGCAGGTCGGCGATCGAGTCGATGACCCCGGTGACGAGCAGGTCGTCGACGTACGAGGCGTACTCCGACCACTGCTGGAACTGGAAGGGCAGCCCGGCGGTCGGCAGCTGCTGGAAGATGAGCGACCGGTTGCTGGCGTACCCGGTGTCCTCGCCCAGCCAGAACGGCGAGCTCGCGGACAGCGCCTGCAGGTGCGGGAACCACGTCAGCAGCGACGACACGATCGGCATCACCTTCGCCGCGGAGCGCACCCCGACGTGCACGTGGACGCCGTAGATGACCATCTGCCGGCCCCACCAGCGGGTGCGGTCCATCAGCTCGGCGTACCGGTCGCCCTCGCTCACCGCCTGGTCCTCGCCCCGCGCCCACGGGTGGCAGCCGGCGCTGAACAGCTCCACGCCCAGCGGGTCGGTGACCGTCCGGATCGTCGACAGCGTGCCGGCCAGGTCGTCCATCGCCTCCCCGACCGTGCGGCAGACGCCGGTGACGGCCTCCACCGTGTTGACGAGCAGCTCCTTCTTGACCGCCTCGATGCCGCACGCCGCGACGACCTCGGGCCCCACCGGCACGAGCTCGCCGGTGTCCCGGTCGACGCAGGCCAGCTCCCACTCCACGCCGAGCGTCGGCTCCGGGGATCCGTGGAAGGCGATGCGCACGTCGGCGCACTACCCGCACGTCCCTGCCGGAACCAGCACGCCCCGAGCCGCGGGGTGGGATCCTGGACAGGTGCGCCGCCCCCTGCTCCTGGCCGTCGCCGCCGCGCTGCTGGCCGGCTGCGGCGGCGCGACGCCTGCGGCCGCGCCGGCGCCGTTGCCGCCGACCGCCGCGCCCCGGCCCTCCGCCGCCGGCGTCGCCAGCGCCTCCCCCTCCCCCGCAGCCCCGCCGGTGGTCCGGCCGGCCTGGGTGGTGGGCGCCTCCCCGCTGCCGCTGCGCGCCGACGGCTTCGGCCAGGTGCTGCCCACCCCGCCGCTGCTGCGCGACCGCCGGCTGACGGCCGCGGACGTGCTGCCCCCGCCCGCCGACGGCCGCTTCGCCGCGACCGTCTCCGCCGTCAGCCCGGCGGTCCGCACCCGCATGGGCGAGTCGTGGTCGCCGGCCTGTCCGGTGGGGCTGGCCGACCTGCGCTACCTCACCGTGTCCTTCCGCGGCTTCGACGGCCGGCCGCACACCGGCGAGCTGGTGGTGAACCGCCGCGTCGCCGACGACGTGGTCGGGGTGTTCCGGCAGCTGTACGAGGACGGCTTCCCGATCGAGGAGATGCGCCTGCCGACGACGGCCGACCTCGACGCGGCGCCGACCGGGGACGGGAACGACACGGCGGCGTACGTCTGCCGGGCCGCCCGCGGGCAGGAGCGCTGGAGCCAGCACGCCTACGGGCTGGCCCTCGACCTGAACCCGTTCCACAACCCGCAGGTGAAGCGCGACCTGGTGGTCCCGGAGCTGGCCAGCGCCTACGTCCAGCGGTCCGACGTCCGCCCGGGGATGCACCTGGCCGGCGGCGACGCCGTGCGGGCGTTCGCGACGATCGGCTGGGAGTGGGGCGGCGACTGGCGCAGCAGCAAGGACTACATGCACTTCAGCCAGAACGGCCAGTAGCCCTCAGCCGACGAGGACGGCCTGCTCGACGTCGGCCGGCAGCCCGCTGACGGGGGTCCCGCGCTGCTCCCCCGCGCGCCGCAGGTAGTGCTTGACGTCGCTGCCGTCGTCGCGCCCGGTCGTGTAGAGGACGGCCTCAGCGCTCCCGCTGACGCCCCGCAGCGCCCGGCCGTCCGCCGCGGTCGCGACCAGGTCGATCACCCGCCCGCTCGCCACCTCGACGCGCACCGCGCGCGACGGCGGCGCCTGCTCGTCCAGGTAGCTGCCGCGCTCGACGGCCAGCGCCGTGCCACCGGCGACCGAGACCACGCTGTCGTAGGTCAGGTAGTCCTCGTCCGGCACCTCGACCGGCACGCCGTCGTCGAGCCAGCCGCGGGTGCGCGGCGAGGCGACGTCCACGCGCAGCAGGTCCGGCCCGTCGTCGCTCTCCACCAGCGTGCTGACGAGCAGGCTGCCGTCGTCGGCCCAGGCCAGCGACTGCACCGCCGTGCCGGTGAAGGCCCGGCCGCCCGTGGCCGGCTGGCCGGCGCGGGAGAGCAGCCGGCGCTCGCCGGTGAGAGCGGCTTGCGCAGAGAGCTGCCCGACCCCGAGCAGCTGGTTCTCGCCGGGGCTCACCTGCGCCCAGGCCAGCCGCGTCCCGTCGTCGCTCAGCGCCACGTCCAGCGGCTCGTCCACCCCGCTGACCGCCTGGCCCTGGGAGGAGCCGGCCGGGTAGCAGACCAGCGTCGTGCGCGGGTCCTCGTACACCTCGCCCGTGCCGAGGTGCCAGGTGGCGCAGGTGCGGGTCGGGACGGCGGCCACCCGCAGCGCGCGGGCGCCCTCCTGCGGCGGCGCGAGCACCCGGTCGAGGACGGCGGTGCGGGTGCGCGGGTCGAGGCGGTACAGCTCGAGGCCGCCGCTGGTGCGGGTGACCGCGACCGTGAGCCCGGCCGCCGCGGGCGACGGGCTGGCGCTCGCCGGGGCCGGGGACGGAGCGGGAGCGGGAGCGGCGGTACGCGGCTCAGGGTCGCTGGAGCAGGCGGCGAGCAGCAGGCAGGTCAGCAGGATCCGCTTCACGCGGCGCACTGTGGCAGATCAGCGCGGTGCGGGAGCGAACTCCACGGGCGCCTCGAAGGCCGCCCGCCGCGACGCCCGGCGCAGCGCCGCGAGGACCGCCGGCCCGGCGAGCAGCACCAGCACGACGGTGGTGATCGCGCGACCGAGGTCCCAGCCGAGCGAGGTCGCGAGGGTGAACAGGAAGAAGGAGTGCAGGTTCTCGGCGGCGCTGCGCGTGGCGTCGAAGCTCAGCTGGGTGCTGCTGCCGAGGGCGAACGGCCAGAAGGACAGGTTGAGCAGCGCGCCGAAGACCAGCGACGACACGGCGGCGTAGCCGGCGAGGAGGGCCAGCTCGACCCGCCCCCGGGCGCGCGGCAGCAGCCCCGCACCGAGGCCGACCCAGGCGGCACCGAGCATCTGGAACGGCAGCCAGGGACCGACGCCGCCGGTGAGCAGCGCCGAGGAGAACAGCGTCGTGGCGCCCAGGACGAAGCCGAACCCCGGGCCGAAGACCCGGCCGCCGAGCACGAGCAGGAAGAACACGGTCTCGACGCCGGCGGTCCCTGCGCCGAGCGGGCGCAGCGCCGCACCGATGGCGGACAGCACGCCGAGCATCGCCAGCGCCTTGGTGTCCATGCCGCCGTCGGCCATCTCGGCGAGCACGACACCGAGCAGCACCGGCAGCAGCAGCGCGAAGACCAGCGGCGCGCTGGTGCTCTCCAGCACCGCGCCCGGGTCGACGAGGAGCGGCCAGAAGAAGGCGAGGACCCCGCCGACGGAGGCGAGCACGAGGGCGAGGGCGGCGCGGGGACGCACGCGCAGGACGCGCACGTCGGCAGGGCCGCCTCCGCGCCGGACGACGCCGGGCGCCGTGCCGGCGCTCACGCCGGCCTCGGCAGGTGCAGGGCGTCGGCCACGTCCGCCACGGTGAGCCACGGCCGCGGCGACAGCACCTTGGCGACCTGCGGGGCGAAGGTCGGCGAGGCCAGGACGACGTCCGCGGTCGGGCCGTCGGCGACGACCTCGCCCTCGGCCATGACGACCACGCGGTCGCAGGTGCTCGCGACGAACTCCACGTCGTGGGTGGAGACGGCGACCGCGGTGCCGTCGGCGGCCAGTGCTCGCAGCACGGTGGTGAGCCGCGCCTTGGCGGCGTAGTCCAGCCCGCGGGTCGGCTCGTCGAGCAGCAGCACGCCCGGGGCAGCGGTCAGCTGGACCGCGAGCACGAGGGCCAGCCGCTGCCCCTCGGACAGGTCGCGCGGATGGGCGTCACGGTCGACGCCGGGCAGCAGCCGGGTGAGCAGCGCGTCGGCGGTGCCGGCCGGCTGCTGCGACTCCACGTCGGCCTGCGCCAGCTCGGCGGCCACCGTCTCGAGGTAGAGCAGGTCCGCGGCGCTCTGCGGCACCAGGCCGACCAGCCGGCGCGCGGCGGCCGGGCCGAGGGCGGCGGGGTCGGCGCCGGACACGTCGACCGTGCCGCCGCTGCGCCGGCCGGCACCCTGCAGCGCCCACAGCAGCGAGCTCTTGCCGGCGCCGTTGCGCCCCATGAGCCCGCACACCTGGCCGGCCGGGAGCCGCAGGTCGACCTCGCGCACCGCGACGACGTCGCCGTAGCGGACGACGAGCCGCTCGGCGCGCAGCGCGTCCGCACCGGGCCGGACGACGGCGACGGGCGGCACGGGGAGCCGCTCGCGCAGCGGGCCGGCCATGCGGCGGGCGTCGCGCACGGACAGCGGAAGCGGGTCCCAGCCGGCCAGCCGGCCCAGCTCGACGACCGGGGGCGCGAGCACACCGCGGGCCATCATGAGCGCCGGCGGCCCGCTCGTGACGGTGCCGTCGCCGGGCAGGTGGACGACCCGGTCGGCGTACTGCAGGACGCGCTCCAGCCGGTGCTCGGCCATCAGGACGGTGACGCCGAGGTCGTGCACGAGGCGGGTGACGGCGGCCAGCACCTCCTCGGCGGCGGTGGGGTCCAGCGCGGAGGTCGGCTCGTCGAGGACGAGGACGCGCGGGTGGGCCGTGAGCACCGCGCCGATGGCCACCCGCTGCTGCTGCCCGCCGGACAGGTCGGCCAGCGCGCGGTGCCGCACGTCGGCCAGGCCCAGCAGGTCGAGCGTCTCCTCCACGCGCTTGCGCATGAGGTCCGGCGGCAGCCCGAGCTGCTCCATGCCGTACGCCAGCTCCTCCTCGACCGTGTCGGTGACGAAGCCGGCCAGCGGGTCCTGGCCCACGACGCCGACGACGTCGGCCAGCTCGCGCGGCGGGTGCGTGCGGGTGTCCCGTCCGTCGACGAGGACGCGACCGGCGAGGGTGCCGCCGGTGAAGTGCGGGACCAGGCCGTTGACCGCGCCGAGCAGCGTGGACTTGCCCGCGCCGGTGCGCCCGAGCACGAGGCACAGCTCGCCCTCGGGCACGTCCAGCTCGACGTCCCGCAACGTCGGGGCGGCCGCGTCCGGGTAGGTCACCGTGACGCTCTCGAAGCGGATCACGCCGCCACCCTCTCGCGGACGACCGGGGCGGTGGCCCGCGGTCGCGGCGGGAGCGGCGCCACGAACGCCGGCAGCAGGCCGAGCAGCACCACCGACAGCGGCAGCAGCGGCAGGTCCGGCCAGCGCAGCGGGTAGAGCGACGGGTGCAGCAGCAGCGGGTCGTACGAGCTGGCCAGCACCATCACCAGCGCGCAGGTGACGCCGGTCCCGGCGACCAGCCACTCCGGCGCGCGCCAGGGGTCGGGGCGGTAGGTGGTGCGCGTGATGCGCCGTCCGCCGAGCACGAGACCGCCTACGCACAGGGCGATGCCGATGCCCAGGGCGCCGAAGCCCAGCGCGCGCGGCGCCGTGGCGTCGAGCAGGCCGTACAGCCCGAGGCACAGCCCGAGCAGCCCGCCGAGCACCAGCGCCGCGGTCGCGCGACGCAGCCGGCGCGGCACCTCCCCCGCCCGGCCGTAGCCACGGGAGTCCATGGCGGCGGCCAGCATCAGGGAGCGGGACAGCGCGTCCTCGAGCACCGGGATCGCGATGCTCCGCAGCGCCCGCAGCCCTCGTGCCGGCGCGCCGCGAAGCCGCCGGGCGCGCCGCACCCGCAGCACGCTCTCGACGAGCTGCGGCGCGACCGTGAGGGCGACGACGACGGCGACGCCCACCTCGTACAGCGCCGGGGGCAGCGAGCGCAGCGCGCGCTTCGGGTTGGCCAGCGCGTTGGCGGCGCCGACGCAGCACAGCAGCGCGCCGAGGCGCAGGCCGTCGTACGCCGCCGCCAGCACCTCCTCGGCCAGCACCGGGCCGCCGAGGTCGATGCCCTGCGCCCACTCGGGCAGCCCGACGCGGGGCAGCGTGAACAGCACGTGGCCGTCGATGCCCGCGCCGAGCAGCGCGTTGAACACGACGCGCACCCCCACGACCACCAGTCCCAGGACGAGGTAGGCGGAGAAGGCGCGCGCCCACGGGGCGTCCCCGCGCCGCGCGACGACGACGTAGCCGACGACCGCCACGAGCACCGCGATGAGCAGCGGGTTCGTGGTGCGGCTGACGGCGGTCGCCATGCCGAGCGCCCACACCCACCAGGCCATCGGGTGCAGGGCGCGCGGCAGCGCGGCGAGCAGGCTCACCGGCGTCGCTGGGCCTGGTAGGCGGCGGCGGCGCCGAGGCCGGCGACCACCGCGACGGCGAGGAGCACGCCGACGAGCGGACTGCCGCCCTCGTCCAGCGGAGCGGGGTCGTCCGCGGTGAGCGCGGGCGGCGCCGCGGAGGACGACGCCGACGCGCGGGGGGACGCCGCGGGCCGGACGGCCGAGGCGGACACGGCCGGCCGGGACGCAGCTGCCACCGGGGAGGGTCGCGCGGAGGGCGCCGCTGCGGCGGGGGCCGCGGTGCGGGACGCGGGGGGAGCCGCCGGCGCCGTGCTCCGGCGGGGAGCGACGGGCGCCTGGCTGGCGGCCGCCGGGCTCGGCCGCGCGGCCGGCTGCTGCCGTGCCGGCGGCGGCGTGGACGGCGGCTCGCCGGCTCCGAACGACCAGCCCTCGACGGTGCCCGGTGCGGGGTCGAAGTCCGCGGCGCCGGCGTTGCTGTAGGTCCAGGTGCCCCCGGGCTGGGCGTGCCAGTAGGACCAGTAGGCGTCCTCGGGCGAGGCCCGCTGGCAGGGGTCGTCAGCGGGCTTGCCGTCGATGCGGCAGACGAAGTAGCCGGCCTCCTGCGCCGCGCGCGTCGGCTCGAAGCCGGCCCCGCGCAGGGCAGCCACCCCCGAGGCGGGATCACCTGGGGCGCAGCGGGTCTGGTCGCCGCCGCCGAGGCCGTTGAACTCCACGACGACGGTGACGCCGGAGCAGCCGGTCGCCTGCGCGGGGAGGGCGTGCGACGGCGCCGCCGGGCCGGCCAGAGCCAGCCCGACGGCGACCGTCAGGAGCGCGGTGCGGATCAGTAGACCAGCGTCGAGCGGACGTTCGAGGCGCCCGGCGCGTTCTGCAGGTCCTGGCCCGTGCGCGCGACGAAGCCGAAGCGCCCGCTGCCGGTGAAGACCCGGCGCACGGAGTACGCCCCGGTCGTGGCGGAGGCGCGGGCCTGCGAGGTGAGCACCTGCCGACCGTCCGGGGTCACCCGGTAGAGGCTGACGACCAGGCCGCCGGCACGCGCGGGCAGGGCCCGGCCGCTGAACGTGTAGTCGCGGCTCGCGTTGCGCTGGGCGGTCAGCGTGAGCAGCGTCCGCACGTTCAGGACGACCTGCGGCCCGTCGTCGCAGCCGACCTGCCGGGCGTACAGCCGAGTGTTCGTCGGGGGCTTGACCACGACGGACGTGCTGCCACCCTTGCCGACGGTGAGGGTGCGCACGACCGAGAACGTGCTGGCCGGGCGGCTGTAGCCGAGCAGCTCGACCGTGGTGCCGGACGCGGCCGCCACCGTGACGACGGCCGAGCCGGTGGCGGTGATCGTGCTCTGCGCCAGCGTGGTCGCCGCCGTCCTGCACGGCACCGGCTGCAGCGTGACCGTCCGCGCGCCGGACAGGAAGGTCCGGCCGAGCAGCGCCGGCAGCGCCTGGGCGGTGGCGAAGGCGTCGCTGGTGGTCGTGCTGCCGGCACCGCGACGCAGGCCGCCGTCGGCGTTCTGCTGGCCGGCCAGGTAGGCCGACGCGGCGTCGACCCCGGTGCCGCCGACAGCGGCCAGGCCCATGGCGGCGTAGCCGGTGGAGTTCACCGGCGCCTCGCCCGGGAAGCCGCCGTCGCTGCGCTGCTGGCCCTGCAGCCAGGTGCGCGCCCGCTGGGCGTCCTCGGAGCTGCCGAGGTCGACCGCGGCGAGCGCCTGCAGGACCAGGCCGGTGGCGTCGACCGACCCGGTGCAGGTCTTGCCCGCGGCCGGCTCGAACGCCTCTGGGAACGAGCCGTCCGCGCACTGCGCCGACAGCAGCCCCTGCACGAGCGACTGCGTCGTGGCGGTGCTGCGGCCGGCGGTGTCGAACGCGAGCACGGCGAACGACTGCCCGAACAGGTTGGCGTAGTCGCCGAACTCGCTGCGGTCCTTCACCCGCCCTTCCGCGATGAGGTCCTCGAGCTGCTGGAGCAGGTCGACGCCACCGACGGAGGTGGCGTCGCCGCCGGCTGTCTCGACGAGGAAGGCGAGCTTGGCGGTGGCGCCGGCGTAGGCCGCGTTGGCCGCGTCGAACGGCGCGCCCTGCGTGTAGGCCTTCACCGTCCCGGCGCTGGTGAGGGTGGTGAGCGTGCGGCTCAGGACGTCGTCGTGGCCGCCGGCGACGAGCAGCGCGAACGCCGCGTCCAGGCTGCGGCCGTAGTCGGTGAAGACGACGTCCTGGCCGTCGTCGCCGGGGAAGCTGCCGACGACGGTGCCGGCCTCGGTGAGGTCGCCGGCCAGCCAGGTGGCGGCCTTCTCGGCAGCAGCCGGCTCGGCGGCCAGGGCGGCCGCGGGGGTGACGACCGCGGCGGTGACGCCGACGGTGACGGACAGGACCAGCGCCGGCAGGAGCCGCCGACGCAGGGTGGTGGTGGTGGACACTGGAGCCCTCTCAAGAGCGGTCCGCGACGGGACCCAGGGCGCCGGTACGCGAACGCCCTCACGACCGGTCGGCTGACCGGCGCGAGGGCGAGAACGGACGGGTGTCCGGGCTCCGCCCCGCTGACCTCGACGGTACGAAGGAGCCGCTCGCTCCCGGCGGGCGTTCCGGCTCGCAGCCGCTCGGGAGCGGCTGCCTACGGTTGCGGGTCAGCGCCGGAGTTCGACCGGCTTTCCCCGCGGGAGCGCATTCGGTTGGTGCTGGTGCGCGTGCAGTGGTACGGCACCACCGTACCCGGGCCTGCGCGCCGGCAGGACCGGAGGTCAGACCTCCTGCAGGCCCAGGCACTCCAGCAGCTCGTCGCGAGCCTGCGGGTCGGTCACCCGCCGGCGGACCGTCGAGGCGGCGCGCTGCATCTGGAGCTGCTGGAGCTCGACGGCGTCGTCGAGGCGCTGGGCGTTCGTACGGATCTCAGAAGGAGCCACGCCGCCACTCTTCCCTGCGGGCACCGCCCGCGTCCACCCCCCTTCCCACCTCGCCGTGGCTGCTTCCGCCACACTGCGCCGGTGGGCGGTCGCGACGAGCACGATGCGGGACGGCCGGCGCAGGGTGCGGAGGAGCTGACCATGGGCGCCGAGCCGGATGCTGCGGCGCGCGCGCGGCGGTTCCTGCGGACGGCCCTCAGCGCGGCTCCGGGCGACCTGCTGGCCGACGCCGAGCTCGCGGCGACCGAGCTCGTGACGAACGCCCAGCTGCACGGGCTGGCGCCGATCAGCGTGCGGGCGCAGTGGGACGCGCCGTCGGTGCGCCTGGAGGTGCAGGACTCCGGTCCGCGCATGCCCGTCGTGCCGGCGCAGAGCACCGAGGCCATGACGGGCCGGGGGCTGGCGCTCGTCGCCGCCGTCAGCAGCACCTGGGGGGTGCAGCCGCACCGGGTCGGCAAGACGGTGTGGGCCGAGCTCGGCGGGACGGCGGCGCCCGAGGACGGGGACGAGGTCGACCTCGACGCGCTGCTCGCCGCGTGGCCGGACGACGAACCGGTGGAGCGGCACTACGAGGTGCGCCTCGGCTCGGTGCCGACCGACCTGCTGCTCGACGCGAAGCGGCACATCGACAACGTGGTGCGCGAGCTGACCTTCGAGCGGGCCGGCGGCGAGCAGGCCCCCGGCTTCACGGCGCTCATCGAGACGGTGACGACGACGTTCGCAGCCGCGCGGGACGGCATCAAGCGGCAGGCGGTCGCCGCGGCCGCGCGCGGCGACGAGGAGACCGATCTCGTGCTGAGCCTGCCCGCGTCCAGCGCCGAGGCCGGCGAGCGCTACCTCGTCGCGCTCGACGAGGCAGATCGCTACTCGCGGGCCGCGCGCCTGCTGACGCTGGAGTCGCCGCCGCTGCACCGCGTGTTCCGCAGCTGGTACGTCCAGGCGCTGGTCGACCAGCTCCGCGCCCGGAGCGCGGGCGAGGAGCCGCCGCGCACCCGCCCGTTCGTGCGCGTCCTGTCCGACGAGGTGGCTGCGCTGTCCGCGCTGCGCGAGACGGCGGACCGCCTGACCCTGCTCGAGCGCGTCAACAGCGACCTCACCGGCGCCCGGACGAAGGAGGACATCGCCGCGGTCATCGCCGGCCACGCGACCAGCTCGCTCGGCGCGCTGTCGGCGATGATCTCGCTGGCCCAGGACGACGCGCTGCACGCGCTGCACACCCGCACGACCAACGCCCGCGCCGCCGACTACGCGCAGGTCCCGCTCACGGCGGATCTGCCGGGGCCGGTGGCCTTCCGCAGCGGCGACCACCTGCTCCTGCGCAGCCTCGCCTCGATGACCGAGCGCTTCCCGGTGCTGCAGGACCTCTACGAGAGCGAGCGCGTCCTGCACGTCGTGCCGCTGACCGTCGGCGACCACCGGCTCGGCATCCTGAGCCTGACGTTCCCGCCCGGTGGCGACCGCGACGAGGACACCCGGACCCGGTTCGTGCAGGCGCTGGGCGACGCGCTCGCGCAGGCGCTGGAGCGGGCGGACGCGCTGGAGGCGGCGGCCGAGGCGGCGGACCGGCTGGCCTTCCTCGCCGACGCCTCTGTCGCGCTGACCGCGAGCCTGGACGTCGCCCAGACGGTCGACGCGATCACGAGCCTGCTCGTCCCGCGGCTGGCCGACTGGTGCACCCTCGCCGTCGTCGAGGACGACCGGCTGGTCACCGTCGGCATCCGGCACGTCGACCCGTCGAAGGTGCAGTGGGCCGCGCAGATGCTGCAGGCCTATCCGGCGAAGATGGACGCCACCTACGGCGACGCCGCCGTCCTGCGCACCGGCATCAGCGAGCTGCACGCCGACATCAGCGACGAGCTGCTGATCGCCGGCGCGACCGACGAGGAGCACCTGCGGCTGCTGCGCGAGGTCGGCATGCGCAGCGGGCTGGCCGTCGCGCTGCCCGGCCGTGACGGCATCATCGGCGTGCTCACGGTCATCCACGCGGAGTCGGGCCGGCGGTACGGCCCGACCGACGTCGGCTACCTCGAGGACGTCGCGCGCCGCGCCGCGCTCGCGCTCGAGACGGCGCGGGTGCTGCGCGACCAGTCCGGCCGCCTGGCAGACGTGCAGCGCGTGGCCGAGGCGGCCCAGCAGGCGATCCTGGCCGCTCCCCCCGCACGCGTCGGCCCGGTGGCGCTGGCCGCGCGCTACACGAGCGCGGCCGCGGAGGCGCTCGTCGGTGGCGACCTCTACGAGACCGTCGCGCGCGACAGCGCCGTACGGCTCATCGTCGGCGACGTCCGCGGCAAGGGCCTGGCCGCCGTGCGCACCGCGACGATCGTGCTGGGCGAGTTCCGGGCCAGCGCCGCGGACCTCGACGACCTCGGGAACGTGGCGCGGCAGATCGACCGGCGCGTACGGGCCTACCTGGGCGACGAGGACTTCGTCACGGCCGTGCTGGCCGAGGTGCGCCACGACGGCAGCTGGACCATCGCCTCGTGCGGGCACCCGCCGGCGCTGCTCGCCAGCGGCGGCCGCATCACGCCGTTGGACACCACGGCCACGCTGCCGCTCGGTCTCGGCGCGGACCCGGTGCTGCTCACCGGCCGCATGACACCCGGCGACCGGCTGCTGCTCTACACCGATGGCGTGCTGGAGGCGCGCGACCCGCAGCGGGAGTTCGTCGACCTGGTGCGGCTCGTCCAGCCGCTCGCCTCAGGGGCGCTCGACACCGTGCTCGACGACGTCCTGGCGCAGCTGCACGCACTGGTCGGCCACGACCTCGACGACGACCTCGCGCTGCTCGTCGCGGAGTACCTGGGCGAGCAGCCCTAGCTCTTGTCCTTCGCGGCGACGTTGGTGACGGCGCCGCCGCCGGCGGCCGGCGTCTGACCGCTCGTCTTGACGTTCTTCGCTGCCTTGGGCTTCTTGACCTCGCGGCCGCCCTTGTCCTTGCTCATCGGCACTCCTGGAGCGGCGGGGCCTCCGGCGGCGCCGGTCCTGCCCCGTGCCGTGCGCCCGCCCTGCCAGGCGGGTCCGCGCACTCTCGCACGGCCGGTGGTCCGCGGTCGGCGACGTGGTCGAAGCGGGCCGTGTCAGTCGCCGTGCCGAGGGCACCTGGTTGCCGTGACAGCAGACGACCCCCTCTTCGAGCGCACCCGGCGGCTGCGCGAGCGCGTCGCGGCCGAGGCCGTCGCTGTGCTCGACCTGCAGGTGCGCTCACGGGCGCAGCGGACGCATGCCCGCGAGGTCCTCGCGCAGGCGCGCGCCTGGCGGGCGTCGGCGACCGCGGCGGTCTGAGTGGAGTTCGACCGCCACTTCCTCGTCGACGTCGACGCGGAGGCCCGGCTCCTGACGCTGATGTGCCGCGACTGCCAGCGGACGACGAGCCACCTCCTGGCGCCGCGACTGTCGGTCTACGACCGCGTGCAGGAGTTCACCGCCGAGCACGCGGCCTGCTCCGACGACGTCGGCACGCAGACCGCCTGAGCGCTACGCGCCGCCGGGCAGCACCGGCACGCGCACCTTCGCGTCGGTCAGCGTCATGATCCCGGGGACGCGGCTGCCGTAGCCGGCGTACATCTCGGCGACCGGCGTGACGACCAGGAACAGCTGCTGGCCCTCCGGCACCTCGACCGCGACCGCGGGGAGCTCGATGCGGCGGGCGACGCCGGAGACCGCGGTCGGCTCGCGGTGCGGCAGCAGGTTGCTGTGCACGACGGTGGCGTCGGCCGGCGACGTGCCGACCGCCAGTGCGAAGAACGCGCGCGCCTCCGGCGTGAGGGTCGTGACCTTCGCCTCGACGTACGGCGTGCCGGCGACCTTCAGCGGGCCGGCGCCGAGCGGGACGTACTGCGTCGGACCGGCGGCGGCGACGGGCGCGGTGATCGTGCCGGCGTCGAAGGTGCGGTCGGTGCCGAGGCGCGGGCTCTGCAGGCAGCCGCCGTCGGGGGTGATGAGCGCGAAGCGCCCCTCGCCCGGCACGGTGCCCTTCTGGCGCTTGAGGTGAACGTCGAAGAAGCGCAGCTGCAGCGTCGTGAAGTCGCCCTTGCCGCCCTGCAGCGCCGCGGAGCAGGGGTCGGTGCCGTCGCCGCCCAGGGCCGCGGGGGCGCCGGCGTGGGAGCCGCGCGGCAGGACCGCCGGCAGCGCGTGACCGCCGTGGAAGCCGACGAACACGCTGCGGGCGCGGGCCTTCGGGGTCAGCGCCGTGAGGTTCTTCAGGCCCTGGTTCAGGTTGAACAGGTTGTCGCTGACGCCCTGCCGGACCAGCACCGGGATGTCGAGGCGACGGCCCTGCGCCACGTGGAAGCTCGGCCCGTTGTTGGCGTAGAAGTCGCGCATGTAGTCGGGGTACTGGCCGGTCGCGGCGCCCTCGACGAAGCCCTGCTCGGCCTCCTGCGTCAGCGCCTGCGACGGCTGCGCCACGGCGACCAGCGCGGTCAGCCACTCGCTGCGCGCGACGCCCTGAGGGGCGAGCGCCTCGTTGAGGTCCCACCAGGTGTACTCCGGCGCCAGCGCGTCGAAGCGGGTCCGGCCCGTGCGGGCGATCTCGCTGAGCGCGCCGACGTACTGGTAGCCGCCGCCGTACGAGCCGCCGATGGCGCCGAGGCGCGGGTCGCCCGGGCGGTCCTTCTGCACCCACGGCTGCTGGGCGACCAGGTCGACGAGCTTGCCGACGTCGACGCCCTCGACGTCCGGGTCCATCGTGTGCGCCTTGCCGCCGGACTCGCCGAAGCCGCGCTGGTCGAACGACAGGACGCCGTAGCCGCCGGACAGGTACGGCAGGAGCGCCGTCGGCTCGGTCTGCCGGCTGCCGCCCCAGCCGTGCCCCTCGAGCAGCAGCGGGACCGGCTTGTTCGCCGAGGCCCCTGCCGGCTGGAAGATCGTGTAGCAGATCTGCACCGGCTCGGTCGTGCCCGGGTCCGGCACGCTGGTGACGCAGCCGTCGGTGGCGGTCGGCGCGTCCGCGGCGGACGAGGCGGGAGCGAGCAGCCCGGCGGTGAGCGCGAGGGCGCCGGTGGCGGCGTAGACGGCGGTGCGACGCAGAGAGGCCATGCGGTCGTGTTCGACGTTGCGCACCCGTTTCCTGCGCGCGCCGTGCAGGTTGTTCCGACGGTCGCAGGGGCAGCCGGGCGGCGCCGTGCGGCGCCGCCCGGGTGGGCCTACTCGCTGTCGCCGCTGTCCTTGGTCGCGCCGCTCTCGCAGCCGCACTCCTTGCACATGTCGCCTCCTCCCGTCGCCGTCCGCCCGACGACAGGTGTTGTAGCGCAGGCCGTGTGCCACGGAAAGGCGGTGCCCGGTCCTCCGTGGCGGGTCAGGCGCTGCGGGGCAGGCCCGGCGACGTGACGGAGGCGGCCGACCGTGAGCACCGAGGAGCGCGACGACCCCCTCGTGCCGCGGGCGGGTGAGGGCTGAGCGGAGCGCGGTCACGGCGCGGCGGGTGTCGGGCTGGCGGTGGTCGGGAAGATCGGCGCACCGGGGATCTTGCGGTTGATCTCCTCCGCGTTGCGCAGGAGCTGGAGCTGGATCTGCTCCGATCGCTTGAGCGTCGCGAGGGTGTCCTTGGCGACGACGAGCGCCTCGCGACCGGTGGCCAGCGTCTGCTGCGCCACGACCAGGGTCTGCTGCGCGACGCGCAGCGCCTGCTCGACGTCCGTGACGACGTCGTCGAGGTTCTGGCCGATGTCCGGCCCGAGCGACTGCGTCACCTCCCGCACGAGCTCCAGCGTCGCGCGGGTCTCCTCGAGCAGCGCCTGCGTCGAGGCGGCGGCGACGGTGGTGTCCTTCTCCGCCGCGACCGCGACCTCGAGCCCGGCCTCCTGGACCTCGAGGCTCTGCTCGGTCAGCCCGAGCTGCGACCGTGCGGTGTTCAGCTGCAGGAAGATCCCGTCACGGCTGGCGTCGAGGTCGTCGCTGACGTTGACGATGTCGGTGCGTATCCCGCGGGCCGGCCCGAAGACCAGCGCGACGGTGCCGCCGAGCAGGACGGCCAGGATCAGCAGCAGGACGCTGAACTGGCGGCGCGTCATCACCGGTCGCGCGACCTCCGCGCTGCTGCCCGGGGCAGCGGTGGGTCCGGCTGCCCGGCCCGTAGGGCGGACGGAGTCGAGCAGCGACACGGGTGCTCCTCGCAGCACGTCAGGGTGGACGTCCGAGTGCGTCCCCGGTCGTCCGACCTGCTAACTCCTGCAAGCAGTGGCCTGCGGCACAACGGTGCTGCGGCCGCTCGCGCACCGGCGACGGGCGCGCCGAGGGCGCCAGGATCGAACGCGACTGCGGGCTACGAGGCTGCGTGACGGGGTCGAGTCCACGTGTCCCCGTTGGTCACGGGGGCGACCATGATCATCCCTACGGGCCGGATCGGACGAGCGAAGGCCGGGCGGTGCGGGGGTGCGCGAGCAGACGTCGGGGCCGCTTCGTGGCGCCGGCGGTGCGGTGGTGCAGTCCGATGGCCAGGGCGTTGGCGAGGACGACGACGGCGATGCCCGTCCCGTCGTGCACGGAGAGCGTCTGACCAAGGACGACGAGCCCGGCGAGCGCGGCGAGCACGGGATGGGCGCTCATGAAGACGGCGAAGAACCCGGCGGGGACGTAGCGCAGGAAGGTGAGGTCGGCGGCGTAGGGGACGACGGATGTGGACGGGCCTGACCTGCTTCGTCTGCTGAGCGGCCGGTCGGCTCAGGCCAAGGACAGGAAGAGCTTCTCGAGCTTGGCCGTGTCCACCTCGGCGGAGCCGGCGTTCTCCGGGCTCAGGCACTGTCGAAGGCCACTGGCGACGATGCTGAAGCCGGCCTTGTCCAGCGCGCGCGAGACCGCTGCCAGCTGCGTCACCACGTCCTCGCAGTCTCGGCCCGCCTCGAGCATGCGGATCACGCCGGCGATCTGCCCCTCAGCGCGGCGGAGCCGGTTCACCGCGAGCTTGATCGCGTCGTCGTCGAGCTGCATCGTTCCTCCTGCCCCCTGCGCCGACAGGCGCCTCCCGCTCAACCTCGGCCCAGAGCCGCACCTTCCCTGGCGTCAGGCGCTGCCCGACTCCGTCCCTCCGCCCGCCTCGATCCACGCCGTCGTCCCGCCGGCGACCGAGCGCACGTCGCGGCCTTCCGCGCTGAGCAGCTCGGCAGCCTGAGCGCTGCGCCCGCCGCCCTGGCACACCAGGTAGACGACCTGGTCCTCAGGTACCTCGAGCGCGCGGGCCGACAGCTCGCTCAACGGGAGCGAACGCGCCCCCGCGACGTGGCCTTCGGCGTACTCGTCAGGCTCGCGCACGTCGAGGACGACGGCGCCCTCGCTCATGGCCTGCTTGAGCTGGTCGATGGTGGCTTCGGTCGGCATGGCGTCTCCTCGGTCAGCGGAAGGGTACCCCTGGGGGTATCGCAGCGGTCAGACGGCCTGCGTCGGCAGCGCCAGGGTGACCCAGTCGTGCAGGCCGCCGCGGTAGTAGGCCAGCGCGGCCGCCGGGAAGCCGGCCTCGAGAAGCTGGCGGACGGCGTCGGGAGACTGCGGGCACTGCGGGCCGTTGCAGAACAGCACCGACAGCCCGCCGCGATCGAGCTCCCCGAGCCGAGCCAGCGCCTGATCGTGCGGGATGTTCACCGAGCCCGGCAGCGTCCGGCCGCCGAACGAGCCGTCCGTACGACTGTCGACGAGCACGGCGCCCTCCTCGACGAGTGCGAGCAGCTCCAGCTCGCCGACGGTTCGTACGCCTGGCGCCGCCTCGAGCGGCTGAAGCTCCCCCCAGGTGGTGTCGACGGCGACGACGTCCTCCTCTCCCGGCAGGTCCCACGGAACGCTGCGCGGGTCCTGCTCCCGCCGACGTGCCGCCCGCGCGGTCACTGCGACCGCCGGTGCTGCCGGAAGGCCTCGCCCTGCAGCGGTCCGTGCACGAGGGGACCGAGCACGCACACGTCGGCGGCGCCGGCCGCCAGCGGCACGACCCCGGCCGCGGCCATGACCCGGCCGCCCGCACCACCCCGCCGCAGCCCCGTCGTGATGATCCCGACGCCGGCAACGACGCGCAGCACCCGGCCCGCCTGGCTCCCGATGATGTCGATCAGCTTCATGTCGATGCCTCTCCCTGGCAGATCCGTCGACGGACGGCGACGTACGCCGCCAGTCCGAGGGTGAACAGCGCCCACCAGGCCCCTTCAGGGAGCTCCAGCGGCCACTGCGGGTCGAGCAGCAGGACTGCCCCGATGAGGGCCAGGCACACGGCGGCCTCGTGGCGGATCCTCGCTCCGGCAGCGACGCCGGCGACGCCCAGCAGCAGGAAGCCGGACAGGTCGCCGACGACTCCGCGGGCCAGGTAAGGGAAGCCGCCCGTGAGGTAGCCGACGGTGGAGACGACGGCGGCGACGCCGGTCGTGACGTACTCCGCACGCGACAGCGCGAAGCGTCTCGTCGTCACGGTCAGGACTGGGTCTTGAGCAGCTGCAGGGCAGCGGCCTTGCCGCTGCTGCCGGCGATCCCGCCGACGGGCGCCGTCGAGGCACCGCAGGTGTAGAGCCCCGCGACACCCGGGACGGTGTGCCCGGACAGCCGGCGGGTGGGACGCATGAAGGCGAGCTGGTCCAGGCTGATGTCGAGCTGCATGGGGTGCGCGCCGGGCCACCGCAGCTCCTCGGCCATGAACGTCGGCGTCCGGATGTGGCGCTCGGTGATGCTGGCGGTGAACCCCGGCGCGTGCGCCTCGACCTGCGCGACCATCGCGTCGGCGAACGCCTCCTGCTGGTCCTCCCAGCCACCCTCGACGTCGTACGGCGCGCAGGGGCAGGCGAGGTAGACCGTGTGCTTGCCGGTCGGCGCCAGCGAGTCGTCGTAGACCGACGGGGTGAAGCAGTAGGTCGACACCGGGTCCGGCAGGCGCCTGCCCTCGGCGGACAGGAAGCCGCGGCGCAGCTCGTCCAGGGTGTCGACGTGGGACTGCAGTCCGTTCCAGTCACCGGGTCGCGCGTTCGGGTACGGAGGCAGCCGGTCGGTCGCCAGGTGCACCAGCATCTGGACGGCGTTGCCGCGGTGCGCCGCCTTCAGCTCTGCGCCGTCGCGACCGGCCAGCGGCGGGTCCAACAGCTGGAGCAGCGCGGTCTGCACGTCGACGGCCGTCACGACGGCGGAGGCGTCGATCCGCTCGCCACCCTCGAGCACGACGGCGCGGGCCGTCCCTCCCCGCGCGTCGATGCGCTCGACGACGCAGCCGGTGCGGACCTCACCGCCCCAGCCCTCGAGCCGGGAGATCAGCGCCGTCGTCAGCGACTGGGAGCCGCCGCGCGGGTGCCACTGCCCGAACAGGTGGTAGGCCGCTTGCCAGAAGACGTAGAAGGAGCCGCCGGCGGCGTGCGGTCCGGCGGACGAGTGGCTGGCGAACGACGCGACGGGCGCGCGCGTCAGATCGCTCGGCAGCGCGGTCTCCAGCAGCGAGCCGTACGGCGCGACCAGGTCGTGGACCATGCCGACCGGCCCGCCGGCGCGGCGCACTCCCTGCAGCAGCGGGCCGATCTTGCTCGCCGCGGCCTTGAGCACCCCGCCCGGCGTGGAGCCGCTCTCCAGACCGGTGACGGCGGTCTTGACCAGCGGGATCGCGCGGTGCATGAACGCGCGGTAGGCCTCCGCGTCGGCGCGGCTGTGCTCGGCGATGGACTCGACCGTCTGCTCCAGGTCGCGGTGGAACCGCACGACCCGGCCGTCCCGGAACACGCCCGTCGCGAAGGGGTCCATCGGCAGGTAGTCCAGCCCGGCTCCGGCGAGGTCGAGCTCGGCCGGGATCCGCGTCATGTTGATGATGTTGTGCGCGGCCGCGTGGGTGTTGAACAGGTAGCCGGGGATGGTCTCGTCGGTGCGGGAGCCTCCTCCGGGCTTGTCCGCTGCCTCGAGCACGACGACGCGCTTGCCCGCCTGCGCCAGGTAGCAGGCGGCGATCAGCCCGTTGTGCCCGCCGCCCACCACGGCGACCGGTGCATTGTCCATGCGACCTCCTCGTGATACCCCCGGGGGTACTTGTGTACGGTGGTGCTCTCGCCACCGCATACCCCCCTGGGTGTTGCTGACACGGTGCGACCCGAGCAGTCCCATGAGCGTCGACGTCCAGCCGGCTGGGAGACCACGGGCTCGGAGTCGGTGCAGGCGCGCGACCTCGTTCAGCAGCAGTTCGGCGGGCTGTCGAGCTCGGCGCTGCAGGTCGTCGTCCGCGCGGAGGACGGCCTGGCCACCGGCCGCGGCGCGCAGGTCGTCCGCGAGGCCACGGCGCTGCTGCAGGCCGATGACCGGCTGTCCACGATCGTGCCGCCCCACGCGAGGCGGCCCGCCGCGCCTTCGACGCTGCCCCGGCCGTCCCTCGCAAGACAGCCGGCTTCACCGACCAAGTACTGCACAAGCTGCACCTGAACAAGGTCGTCTCCGCGCTGTCGGCAGCTCACGGGAGACCATCCGCCGGCGGCACGCCTTCCCGACCTTCGGCAGCCGTCAGCTGGGCAGATCCGCCCAGGCGAGGTTCCGTCCTGGGTCAAGAAGCTCAGTACCGGCAGCAAGGAGGAGCGTGCCCTCGCTCCGGCCACAGTGGCGGTCGTGCACGGCATCATCGCCGCGATCTTCAAGGTGGAGGACGGGATCGGAGCTGCCGTCCTCGCCTTGTGACCTGCGGCACTACGACGCCGCTGCTCATCCGCCACGGCGAGTCGGTGAAGGTCGTTCAGGCCCGCCTCGGCCACGCCACGGCCGCAGAGACGCTCGACACCTGCTCGCACCTCTGGCCGGACTCTGAGGACCGGACGAGGGAAGCGATCGACGCCGTTCTCGGCGCTCCTGCGGACTCCCTGCGGACTGACAAGACCGCTGAGCCCTAGAACTGCAGGTCAGAGCACGAAGAGGGGGCGAGCCGGCCTGTAAGCCGGGTTCTGTGCCTCCGGACCGAGGTCCGGGCGACGGTCATCCATCTGGGACCACCGTTGCCGATGGCCTCGTGCGGCCTACCCGCAGGCTCGGGCGGGCCGCCCTCGAACGCCTGCGCAGGAGTCCCGAGGGGCTCCCTCTTGGCCTTGCTCCGGGTGGGGTTTGCCGAGCCGCCCGGGTCACCCCGGGCGCTGGTGGGCTCTTACCCCACCGTTTCACCCTTGCCAGTGCGAGCACTGGCGGTCTTCTCTCTGTGGCACTTTCCCGCGGGTCACCCCGGGTCGGTGTTACCGACCACCCTGCCCTGTGGAGCCCGGACTTTCCTCGACAGGTCTCCCTGCCGCGACCGTCCGGCCGACTCGCCCCGCGCGGAGCCTACGCCGCAGGCTCCGGCAGGTGGCCGGTGTCGTTCAGCGAGCGGACGACAGCAGGTCCGTCCGCGAACCACTGCACCCGCGACAGGCTGGCCAGGTCGAGGTGCATCCGGTGCAGCGCCGACGGCGGGGCGTCCAGCGCCATCCGCAGCAGCGTCTTGATCGGCGTCACGTGGCTGACGAGCACCACGGTCTGCCCGCCGTACGTCGCGAGCACGCGGTCGCGGGCCTGCCGCACGCGCACCGCCGTCTGCACGAAGCTCTCGCCGAACGGCGGCGGCACCGCCGGGTCGGCGAGCCAGGCGTCCAGCTCGCGGGGCCAGCGCTGCTTGACCTCGGCGAACGTGTAGCCCTCCCAGTCGCCGAAGTCGGTCTCCCGCAGGTCCGGCTCGAGGGCGACCTCGACGCCCAGCGCCTCGGCGACCAGCGCCGCCGTCTGCCGGGTGCGGACCAGCGGGCTGGCCACCACCGCGACGGCGCCGCTGCCGGCCAGCCGGGTCGCGGCCGCGGCGGCCTGCGCCCGGCCGACGTCGGTCAGCTCGGGGTCGGTCGAGCCGGAGAACCGCTTCTCCACCGACAGCGGGGTCTGCCCGTGCCGCAGCAGCAGCGTCGTCGTCGGCGGGGCGGCCGGGTCGTTCCAGCCGGACAGGTGCGCCCGGGGCCGGTCGTGCTCGGCGAGCCAGGCGTCGGCGGCGTCCGCCGGGCCGCTGTCGCCGCCGGGCCGCCACACCTCGCCACGGGCGGACGCGTCCATCGCCTCGTTGGCGAGCCGGTCGGCATGGCTGTTCTCGGCGCGCGGGATCCACGAGAAGCGCACCCGCGGGAGCCGCTGCACGAGCTGGCGCGCCTCGGCAGCGAGCGGCTTCATCGCCGGGTGCTTGACCTGCCAGCGGCCGCTCATCTGCTCCACGACCAGCTTGGAGTCCATCCGGACCTCGACCTCGGCCGGGTCCAGCTCGACCGCGGCGGTCAGCCCGGCGATGAGCCCGCCGTACTCCGCGACGTTGTTGGTGGCGGTGCCGATGCCGGCGGCGCGCTCGGCGAGCACCTCGCCGGTGGCGGCGTCGCGGACGACGGCGCCGTACCCGGCCGGTCCGGGGTTGCCGCGCGATCCCCCGTCGGCCTCGACGACGAGCCTGCGGGTCAGAGCCCGGACTCCGCGGTGCGCACCATGATCCGGCCGCACTCCTCGTGCCGCAGCACCTCGTCCGGGGCGGCGGCGCGGATGTCGGACTTCTCGTTGTTCATCAGGTCCAGTCGGCACCCCCCGCAGCGCCCGCGACTGATCTCGCCGGCACCGACGCCGCCCTCGGCAGCGCGGATGCGGTCGTACAGCGCGAGCAGGTCCGCGGGCAGGGAGGCCGCGACCTCGGCGCGCTCGGCGGTCGGTGCGCTCCAGCTCGGCGTCGATGTCGACGACGGCCGCGTCGCGCCGCGTCTCGGCGTCGGCGCGCGCGGTCAGGTGCTCCTCGCGCTGGCCGGTCAGCCGGTCGAGCTCGGCCTGCGCGGCCTCCGCCCGCTCCATGACCTCGAGCTCGCCGTCCTCGAGGTCGGACTGCCGGCGCGTGAGCGAGGTCACCTCGTGCTCGAGGTCCTGCAGCTGCTTGGCGATGGTGATGGAGCCCGGACGCCAGCCGCCCCTCGTCGCGCTCGCGCCGGGTGCGGACCTGCTCGATCTCCTTCTCGAACTTCGCCTGCTCGCGGGCGAGGTCCGACACCTCCGTCTCGGCGCGGACGATGCCGTCGCGCAGCGCCTCGACCAGCCCGTCGAGCCGCTCCATCTCGGCGAGCTCGGGCAGCGTCCGGCGCTTGTGCTGCAGCCGCGCCAGGCTGCTGTCGAGCGCCTGCAGGTCGAGCAGGCGGAGCTGGACGAACGGGTCGGCCTTCACGCGACGGGGCTCCTTGCGCAGTGCGTCCAGGGGTCGGTGACCAGACGTCGACACGACCGCCTCCACCGTAGTGGCGGCCTGCAGCCGCCGAGCGGCGTCGGTCAGCCACGGCCACTCCGTCGCCCAGTGCGCGGCGTCGAGCAGCGCGAGCCCGGCCGGCGCCTCGCTGGCCGGGTGGTGCCGCAGGTCGGCCGTCAGGAACGCCTGCGCTCCTGACGCGCGCCGCCTCGCCCATCAGCGCGTCGCCGGAGCCGCCGCAGACGGCCAGCCGGGACACCACCGCGTCGGGGTCGCCGGCGGCCCGCACCCCCCAGGCGGTCGCGGGAAGCACCGCTGCCGCCCGCTCGGTCAGCGCGCGCAGCGGCATCGGCTCGGGCAGCTCCCCCACCCGGCCGAGCCCCGTGGCGCCGGGCACCGTGGCGAGCTCGAGCAGGTCGTACGCCGGCTCCTCGTACGGGTGCGCCTCGTGCACCGCGCGCAGCACGGCACCGCGCCGGGACCGCGGCAGGACGACCTCGAGGCGGGTCTCCTCGACCCGCTCGACCTCGCCCGTGCGGCCGACCGCGGGCGAGGCCCCCTGCCCCGGGCGGAACGTGCCGGTGCCGGTGGTGCTCCAGGCGCAGCGGTCGTACGCCCCGACCTGACCCGCGCCCGCCGCGGCCAGCGCGTCGAGGAGGCGGTCCGCGTCGGCGACAGGGACGTACGCGACGAGCTTGTCCCGAGCCTCGCCCGCCGAGGGCGACAGGGGGAGAAGGTCGCGCAGGGAGAACAGCTCGGCCAGCGCGTCGGACACGCCGGGGTCGGCGACGTCGGCGTTGGTGTGCGCGACGTGCAGGGCAGCGCCGGCAGCGAGCAGCCGGTGCACGACGCGGCCCTTCGGCGTCGTGGCCGCCACCGACGTGGTGCCGCGCAGGAAGAGCGGGTGGTGCGTGAGCAGCAGGTCGTAGCCGCCCGCGACCACCTCGTCGACGACCGCCTCGACCGGGTCGACCGCGAGCAGCACCCGCCGCACCGGCGCCGCCGGGTCGCCGCAGACCAGGCCCACGGCGTCCCAGGACTCGGCGGTCGCGGCCGGGTAGAGCCCCTCGAGCACGTCGAGGACGTCGGACAGGCGGGTCGTCACGCGCCGACCCTAGAGCGGCTACGACAGCGCGAGGTCGCTGCCCTCGGCCACCCGCGCGGCCACCTTGTCGAGCACCTCGTCGGGCGTCATCCGGAACGCTCCGGCGGCGATGTCCAGCAGGACGGCGCCGAGCGCGACGAGCGAGAGCGTCGTCCCCTCGGGGTCCTGGCGGGCCGCCTCCATGAGGCTGCTGTGGGCGCCGGGCTCGCTGCGGACGTAGCTCTGGACCGCGCGCACGGTGCCGGCGAAGCGCGCCAGGTCGGGGCGGGGGGTCATCTCCACCCGTCGACGGTAGGTGGTCATCAGCGGTCCGGCAGCCGCTTCGACCCGTCCCGATGGGCGAGTCGTCCGGTTCCTCCCGGAATGTCCATGACAGGACCGTGACGACCGGCGCAACCGGCTGCGGGCTACCCGTCCCGTTGCGCAGCATCGGCGCCGTGCGAAGCCGGACGTACCTCCGCCTGGCGGCGCTCGTCGGCGTGCTGGTGCTCGCGGTGGCCGGAGTGCCGGCGAGCGCCGGACCACCGCCGACCGGCCCGGCCCGGGTGTCGGCGTACTTCTTCGGCGACAGCCTCATGGCCGGCACCGGCGCGAGCCCCCGCCGGCCGGTCATGGCGCGCGTCGCCGCGTCGCTCCTGGGCTGGGACGTCGAGGTCGACGCGTGGGGCGGCACCGGCTACACCACGACCGGCAGCTCCCCCGGCTACCTCGACCGGCTGCAGCGGCCGGGCGCGCTGTCCGGCGACTACGACGTGGTGCTGCTCGAGGGCGGCACCAACGACGCCCGCGTCCGCTCCACGCCCGAGCAGGTGCGCAGCGCTGTACGCCGGGTCGTCGCGCACGTCCGCGGGCGCCAGCCGCGCGCGCAGGTCGTGCTGATGGGGGCGTACGACCCGCCGCCGCCCGGGCGCGTCGACCCGCACCGCACCACGGTCGACCGGGCCATCGCGGAGGTGGCCGGCGAGCTGGGGCTGCCGTTCTTCAGCCCGCTGTCCGGCGGCTGGACGAAGGGTCAGCCGCCGGCCTTCCTGCACCCGGACGAGCTCCACCCGACGACGCGCGGCTACGGCGTGATGGGCGCGCGGCTGGCCGCGTCCTTGGACGAGGCGCTGGAGGAGGCGCTGGGCCGCAGCTCCCAGCAGCCCCAGAGCGCGAGCAGCGCGCCGTAGACGAGCGGCGCGTGGAAGACCTCTGTCGGGCCGCGCTCGGACAGCAGGAAGAACAGGCCGGACAGCAGCACCGCCGCGGCGACCGACATCCCGCTGACGCGCGGGACGAGCATCGCGAGCACGGCGCCGGCCCCGACGCAGGTGAGCACCACCGGGGAGAACAGCTCCCCGCCGAGCGGCCCGCCGACGGTCAGGCCCACGCCGGTGCCGAAGCCGGTGACCACGAGCGCCGGCCCCCACAGCTCGCCGTCGAGGCCGCCCGCGGCGGCCGCCAGCAGGTAGGCGAGCCCGGTGACCAGCGGCAGCCAGAGGAAGTCCAGCGGCCGGTCGTCCCCGACGAGCAGGACGACGGCGACGGCGCCGAGCAGCAGGACGGCACCGCGCCGCCGCCTGCTCGTCAGCACGCTGCGCTCACGAGTTGACGACCTTCTTGCCGGTGAAGCTGAAGGACTCCTGCTCGCCCTGGAAGACCTCGACGTCGTCGCTGTCGTCGTCCTGGCCGTTGGTGATGGGCATGTCGCCCGCGGAGTAGAGGCCGTTCCCGTCGGTGTCGGCGAACAGCCGGGCCAGCAGCTGGAGCTCCTCGGTCGGCTCCTCCGCCAGCGAGATCTGCACGTCCGCGGCCGCCGTGCCGGGCGGGACGATGCCGGTGCCGAGCTCGTTGCGACCCTCGTCGCCGTAGACCACCACGAAGCCGCCCTTGGTCGCCGCGGCCTTCGCGAGCACGGTCGGGCCCTCGCTCTTCTGGTCCGCGACCTGCAGGACGGCGGCCGGGTCCTCGACCGGGACGATCGTCGGCTGCTGGTCGCCGACGGGGCTGCCGCCGCCCGCGTCGGGGGCGGGGGGCGTCTCCGCGGTGCAGCCGGACGCGGCCAGCACGACCGCGATCGGGAGGACGGACAGGGCAGCAGTACGCGATCTCATGCCCTCCAGCCTGCCCGACGCAGCGCGCGGCACGCCGAGCGTGGGCAACCGCACGCCGCGCACCGGCTGCGGCAGCATGCCCTCGCGCACCCCTCGCGGGGGAGGCGCGACTGCAGGAGGCGGACGCTCATGACCGGTGCGGTGACCACGATCGGCTTCGCGGCCGGTGCCTCGCTGCCGCTGCTCGCCGGAGCCGCGACGGCCCTGGTCTGGGACGCCCCCAAGCGCCTGGTCGCGGTCGCGCTGGCCTTCGCGGCGGGTGCGCTCATCGCCGCCGTCGCCTACGACCTGTTCCAGCAGGCGGCCGACGACGGGGGGCTCAGGCGCGCCGGCATCGGCTTCGCCCTCGGCGCCGCGGTGTTCGTGGGCGCGGACGCCCTGCTGGACCGCTCCAGCGGCAGCAACCCGACCGGCCTGGCGCTGCTGGCCGGCGTGACCCTGGACGGCGTCCCGGAGAACACCGCGCTCGGCGTCTCGTTGAACGCCTCCGGCAGCGTCGCGCTGCTCGTCGCCGTCTTCGTGAGCAACTACCCGGAGGCCCTGGCCGGCGCGCGCAGCATGCTCGACGACGGGCGCTCCCGCCGCGCGGTCCTGGCGCTCTGGGCGGGCGCGACGGTGCTGCTCGCCGCGGCGGTCGTGCTGGGCCGCCACGCCTTCGCCAGCGCCTCCCCCGAGGCCCTGTCGCTGCCGCTGGCCTTCGCGGCCGGCGCGGTGCTCACCTCGGTCATCGACACCCTGGCGCCGGAGGCGTTCAAGGACGGCGGCCCGCTGGTGGCGATGGCCAGTGCCGCAGGGTTCTTCCTGGCGTTCCTGCTCAGCGCGTGAGCGTGCGGACGGTGGACCCAGACAGACTCGAACTGCCGACCTTCGCCTTGTAAGGGCGCTGCTCTACCAACTGAGCCATGGGTCCCGCACGCCCACGGTTAGAGCGTGGCCAGGACCTTGCGGTACTCCTCGACGTCCCGCGCGTCCGGGATCGCGTTGACCACCTTGTAGGCGACCTTGCCGGCCTTGTCGACGATGAACGTCCCGCGCAGCGCCAGCCCGGACTGCTCGTCGAAGACGCCGTACGACTGCGCGACGGCGCCGTGCGGCCAGAAGTCGGCCAGCAGCGGGAAGTCGTAGCCCTGCTCGGCCGCCCACTTGGCGTGCGTCGGGCCGCTGTCGCAGCTGATGGCCAGCGTCTGCACGTCGTCGCCGGCGAAGTCCTCGATGCCGTCGCGGATCTCGCACATCTCGCCCTGGCAGACGCCGGTGAAGGACAGCGGGTAGAAGACGACCACGACGTTCTTCCTGCCGCGGAAGTCCGACAGCCGGACGACCTGCCGCCCCTGGTCCTCGAGCGCGAAGTCCGGTGCCTCGTCGCCGATCTCGATGGTCATGGGGCACTCCTTCGCGGGTCAGGGCAGGATGACCGGATGGTAGGTCCCGTGCCCGCGACCGGCCGCTCGGGGCTGTCCGCCACCGCGCCGGACGAGCTCGGCCGGCAGGTCCTGGCCGCCTGGGACGACTTCCTCGAGGTGGCCGGCTCGGCCGACCTGTCCCGGCCGTCGCGGCTGCCGGGCTGGAGCGGCCGCGACACCTGCATCCACCTCGGCTCGTGGGAGGACAGCCGGGTGCTCGACGGCGCTGCTGGCGTCGGCGCGCAACGGCGAGGTCGGCGACGCGCTGCACCCCGACGCGCAGAACGCTGCGCTGGTGCAGGCGCACCGGGACGCCTCCGACGCCGACGTGCTCGACGCCCTGCAGCAGGCCCGCGACCGCATCGCCCGCTTCTTCGCCGAGGAGGCCGCGCAGGACGGCCGGCTGCTGTCCCGCTCCACCGTCGGCCCCCTGCCGGTGCTGTCGCTGGTGCACGCCGGCACCTACGAGCTGGCGGTGCACGCGCTGGACCTCGCGCCGTGCGGCGCCCGGCCGCCGTCGGCCCAGCTGCTGGAGCGGGGGCTCGCCTCGCTGATCGACGTGACCGGCGCGCTGTCGGCCCGCGCGGGGGTGGACATCGCGCTGACGGCCCTGACCCCGGACGGCGGCTGGCGCTTCACCAGCGGCGCAGGCGACTGGACGACCGAGCCGGTCCCGGCCGGGCCGTTCGAGGGCGTCGGCGTGCGCGGGTCCGCCGTCGACCTGCTCGACGCCTCCGCGGGCCGCGCCGGCCTGCCCCAGCTGCTGCTCGCCCGCCGGCTGCACGTGCAGCAGCTCCCGCAGTGGATGCGCCTGGCGCCGCTGCTCGACGACGTGCCCGGCCTCCCCGGAGGCGCCGCGCTCAAGGCCGGCGTCGGCGGGCTGGGCTCGGTGGTGGGCGGCGTCGGGAAGGTGCTCAGCCGCTTCCGGCGGGCCTGACCACCATCGCGACCTGCCGTCCGGCGGACCGGGTGAGCACGACCGTCACCTCCCGGGTGCCGGTCAGCCTCAGCTGCCTGCGCAGCACCTCCGGCTCCACCGCCGTGCCCCGCTTCTTCACCACCAGCGGCCCGGCGTCGTGGGCGCGCAGCCGCTCGCGCAGCGCCTTGAGGCCGAACGGCATCGACTCGAGCACCTCGAACCACTTCCCGTACGGCGTCGGCGTCCTCGTCAGCGAGCTGACGTAGGCGATCGTCTCGTCGAGCAGCCACCCGTCGACCTGCGCCGCGAGCTGCGCGACGAGGTGGGACCGCACGACGGCGCCGTCCGGCTCGAGGAGCCACGGCCCGGGCGGGCGCACCTCGGGAGCAGGCACCGGGTCGTCGACCAGCACGTGCGGACCGGGCAGCAGGGTCGCGGTCCGGCGGTGGCCGGTCCGCACCGCGCCGCCGAGCAGCACCGCCTCCTTGACCTCGCCCCGCAGCGAGACGACCTCCACCTCGAGGTCCGCCGGCAGCGCGTCGTGGTCGACGCCGGGGGCGACCTTCACGACGAGCGAGCGGACGCGCTCGCGCCACGACAGGACCAGGTCCAGCGGCGGCGCGTAGGCGCGCGGGTCGAACACGCGCCGCCCGCCGGCCCGTCGCGCCGGGTCCACGACGACGTCCGCGCCCCGCGGCAGGCGCAGCGCGGTGGCGTCGGCCCGCACCAGCGCGACATCACGGCCCAGCACCTCGGCGTTGGCCTGCGCGAGCAGCAGCCGCGCCTCGTCGAGGTCGACGCCGACCGAGCCGTCCGGCAGCGCCAGCAGGTCACCGCCGACCGAGCAGCACAGGTCGAGGACCGGCCCGTCGAACAGCCGCGCCCGGTGCGTCGCCAGGTCGTACGACGATGCCTGCTCGAGGGCCGGTCCGGTCCACCAGAGCTGGTCGCCGCGGGGGTGCTTGGCGCGGGCGCGGACCCGCAGCAGCGCCTGGTCCAGAGCGAGCGGACCGAGCTCGCCGAGGTGCCGCACGGCGGACGCGGTGCGGACCCTCGCCGCGGGCGCGAGGTCGAGCTGCGCGGCGACCTCGACGGCCTCGCGGCCTGCGGGCGACAGGAGCGCGCGCGCCTGCTCGGGGGTCAGTGGCGGGTCTTGCCCTTGCTCGCCTTGGGCGAGACGAGGCGGGTGCCGGACCACTCGGGCGCAGCGCTCGTGCTGCGGGTGCTGGACAGGCCGGCGGTCGGGGCCGCCTCGTCGATGTCGCTCGGCTCGACGTGGCCCGCCCGCCCGGCCTTGGGGGTCAGCAGCCACACGACGCCGTTGTCGGCGAGGTTGGTCAGGCTGTCGACGAGGGCGTCCACCAGGTCGCCGTCGTCCTCGCGCCACCAGAGCAGCACCACGTCGACGACGTCGTCGGAGTCGTCGGTGAGCACCAGCTCCGTCCCGGCCCGGGCAGCCACGTCGTCGAGCAGGGACTGGTCGACCGCGACGTCGCTGTCGGCGCCGGGGTCGACTCCCACCACCTGCACGACCATGCCGGGCTCGATCCCGAGCTTCTCGGCCAGGCCACGCTGAGCCGCGTGGTCCGCGGACGTGCTCACGGGTGCCCCTTCCGGTGTCGCCCCGGCGGGGCGCTCGGCAGCAGTTCACCGGACCGGACCCGGCTGCGCAAGTGCCTCCTGCGCCGGACGCCGCGACCACTGGCCCGTTCGGAGCAGTGGCGGCCACCTGTTGTGACCATCTTGGCCGTCAGGTGTTCGGGTCGACGCACCTCCTGCCGACGAGATCCCCACGCCGGGGTGCAGGCTCCGGCTCCGGGGCGCGCGAGCCCTGGCGAGGGCGGGGGTCGTCGATGGTGGAGCGGCAGAGGTGGACCGGCACCGGCCGCTCCGCGGCCACGGGCTCCCTGCTGGCCGGCCGCGAGGCGGTGGCCGGCGCTCTGGACGGGCGTGCCGACGCCGCCCTGCTCGTCGTCTTCTTCGGCTCCGCGCACGACCCGCACGCCCTGCTCGCCGGCATCCGCTCCGTCGCGCCCGGGGTGCCGCTGGTGGGCTGCTCGACCTCCGGCGAGATCGCCGCGGACGGGCCGGGCGACGCCGGCGTCGTCGTCATGGCGCTCGGCGGCCCCGGCTTCCAGGTGCGCACCGCCAGCGCGGACCTCAGGCGCGCCGGACTGCGCCGCGGTGGGGAGCAGGTGGCGGCCGCGGTGGCCGGCGTGACGGCCCCGCACACCGCGCTGGTACTGCTCAGCGACGGCCTGGCCGGCGACCAGGAGGAGCTGGTGCGCGGCGTCTACGGCGTGCTCGGGGCGAGCATCCCGATCGTGGGCGGCTGCGCGGGCGACGACCTGCAGATGACCCGCACCACGCAGCTGCACGACGACCGGGTCCTCACCGGAGCTGTCGTGGGCGCCGCCCTCGGCTCCGACGCGCCCCTCGGCATCGGCGTGAGCCACGGCTGGCGCCGCGTCGGCGACCCGATGCTCGTCACCGACAGCCGCGAGAACCGCGTCCTGTCGCTCGACGACGAGCCGGCCCTCGACGTCTACCTGCGACGGCTCGACGCACCTCCCGAGGCGTGGACCGACCCGGCGGCGTTCACCCGCTTCGCCCTGACCCACCCGCTGGGCCTGTCGCGCCGGCGCGGCGAGCACGTGCGCTTCGTCGCCGAGGCCGACCTGCGCGACCGCTCGCTGGGCTGCGTCGCGCACGTGCCGCGCGGTGGACTGGCGTGGTTCATGGAGGGGGACGCGGACTCGGTGCTGGCGGCGACCGACGCGGCCTGCGCCGCTGCCCTGGTGCCGCTGCAGGGGGCAGACCCGGTGGGGCTGCTCGCCTTCGACTGCATCGCCCGTCGCGGCGTGCTCGAGCCGGGCGGCCTCGCCCGCGAGATCGACCGGCTGTCCCGCAGCGCGGCGGGAGCACCGGTGGCCGGCTTCTACACCTACGGCGAGATCGCCCGCACCAGCGGCACCGGCGGCTTCCACAACCAGACGCTCGTCGTGCTGGCCATGGGGTGAGCGTGCCGTCGTCGCACTGGTCGACCCAGCAGCTGACCGAGCTGCTGACCGCGGTCGGCCAGCTGCCGGACAGGGCGACGATCGTGCGGCGGGCGGTCGAGCACGCCGCCGAGTCGCTCGAGTGCGAGGTCGCAGCGCTCGTCGTCGACGGCGCGGTGCTGCACTGCCTGGGCTACCCGCGCGACGCCGTGCCGGTCGAGCAGCTGGTCGAGGCCGCGGCCGGCGGCGCCGCACTGCTGGACGTGCACGGGGTCGGCACGTGCGCGGTCACCACCGTCGGCTGCGACGCCCTCGGCGACGCGCGGCTGCTGCTCGCGCGCGGGCAGGCGCTCCCCTTCTCCCAGGAGGAGCGGGCGCTGCTGCGGGGCATGGCGCAGGTGCTCACCCTGGCGCTGCAGGCACGCTCGCTGGTCGACGAGGAGCGGTCGCACCGCCAGCTCAGCGACGCGCACGCCGCCGACAACGCCCAGCTGCTCGCGTCCCTGCAGGAGCGCCAGACGCTGCTCGAGCGGCTGTCCCGCATCCAGCGGTCCATCTCCTCGCGCAAGCCGCTGCACGAGGTGCTCGACACGATCGTGCTCGGCGCGCAGGAGCTGCTCGGCGAGGACATCGTCGGCCTGCGCCTGCTCGACCCCGAGGACAGCGGCTACATGGTGCTGCGGTCCGCGATCGGCGTGCCCGACCACCTCGCCGCGGCGACCTCGCGGCAGCCGGTCGGGCAGGGCATCGGCGGTCGCGCGATCGTCGAGAACCGCCTCGTGCACACGAGCAGCTACCCCTCGGTCGACAAGCCGCTGCCGGGCTTCGCCGCCGACGGCATCCAGTCCGCGATGGCCTGCCCGGTACGCCAGGGCAGCCGCGCGGTGGGCAGCCTGGTCGTGGCGACCCGCCGCGCCCACCGCACCTACAGTGCCTCCGAGCAGGAGGCGCTCGTCGCGTTCGCCGAGCACGTGAGCCTCGCGCTCAACGACGCGCAGTCGGTCGACGCGCTGCACCGCGCCGTCGACACCGCGACGCACCAGTCGCTGCACGACAGCCTCACCGGCCTGCCGAACCGCGCGCTGTTCCTGGACCGGCTGGCGCACGCCGGCGACCGGAGCAGCCGCCAGCCCGGCTCGTCCTCGACCGTGCTGTTCATCGACGTGGACGACTTCAAGGTGGTCAACGACTCCCTCGGCCACCTCGTCGGCGACCGGCTCCTGACCGCGGTCGCGGAGCGCATCGCGCGGCTGCCTGCGGGCGCAGGACACGGTCGCCCGGCTCGGCGGAGACGAGTTCGCGGTGCTGCTCGAGGACGCCAGCCCCGAGGAGGCGACGGCCGCCGCCGAGCGGGTGCTGGACGCGCTGCACGCGCCCTTCGCGCTCGTCGACGGGCAGTACGTCCACGTCAGCGCGAGCATCGGCCTCGTCACCACCACCGGCGGCAAGGAGAAGCCCGAGGAGCTGCTCCGTGACGCCGACGTCGCGATGTACCGCGCCAAGGCCGAGGGCAAGCACCGCTTCGTCGTCTTCGAGCCGGCGATGCGCGACCGGTTGCAGGCCCGCAGCGAGCTGGAGTCCGAGCTGCGCCAGGCCGTCGTCGCGGAGCAGTTCACCGTGCACTACCAGCCGGTCGTGGACGCCGCCCGGCGCACCGTCGTGAGCACCGAGGCGCTGCTGCGCTGGGAGCACCCGCGCCGCGGGCTGGTGTCGCCTGCGGAGTTCGTGCCGCTCGCCGAGGACACCGGGCTGATCGTCGCCCTCGGCGCGTTCGTGCTGCGCGAGGCCTGCCGGCAGACCGCCGCGTGGCGGCGCACGCCGGAGCTGGCCGACCTGACCGTCAGCGTCAACCTCTCGCCGCGCCAGCTGCAGGAGCCCGGCCTGCTGCGCGACGTGCGCGACGCGCTCGCCACCTCCGGCCTGCCCGCCGGGGCGCTCGTCCTCGAGATCACCGAGAACCTGCTGGTGCGCGACGTCGAGCAGGCCAGCGAGCGGCTGAACAGCCTGAAGGACCTCGGCGTCCGGCTCGCCGTCGACGACTTCGGCACCGGCTACTCGTCGCTCAGCTACCTCAGCCGCCTGCCGGTCGACATCCTCAAGGTCGACAAGGCGTTCGTGGCCGGCATCGCCGACGAGGACTCCGCCGGCAAGCTCGCCTGGGCGGTCCTCGCGCTGGCCAGCTCGCTCGACCTGGAGACGGTCGCGGAGGGCGTCGAGACGCCCGAGCAGGCCGAGGCGCTGCTGGCCCAGGGCTGCACCCGGCTGCAGGGCTTCCTCTACAGCCGACCCGTGCCCGGGGCGGTGCTGCCCGGGACGGCCGCGGCGCTGCGGGACCGGCTCGCGATGGCGCAGACCGCCCGGGCGGCGGTGCCGGGGGCGCGCCGGGCCGAGCGCGCGATCGCGCTCCCTACCGGCTGACCGCTTCGTGAAGTCCCCAGCACCCGGGTGCTGGGGACTTCACGAAGAGGAGCGGAGGAAGGACAGCCGCACCGACCGCACGTCGTTGTCGACGTTGAGGTCGACCAGCGCGACGGACTGCCAGGTGCCGAGCGCGAGCTCGCCGTCGAGCACCGGCAGGGTCGCGTACGGCGGCACCAGCGCCGGCAGGACGTGCGAGCGACCGTGCCCCGTCGAGCCGTGCCGGTGCCGCCACCGGTCGTCGGCGGGCAGCAGGTCACCGAGCGCGGCGAGCAGGTCGTCGTCGGAGCCCGCACCGAGCTCGAGCACGGCGACGCCGGCCGTCGCGTGCGGCACGAACACGTGCAGCAGCCCGTCGCCGCGCCCCCGCACGAAGTCGCGGCACTGCGCCCGTGAGGTCCTGCACGGCCTCCCGCCCGCCCGTGCGCACCCTCAGCACCGTCGTCTCCACGCCGCGGGCCGTACCCGCTCGCACACAGCCTGATCGTCCGTGGGCCACGCTCGCCGTCACCCCGCGGAGGAGACGCCGGAGTGGATCACGCTGGGTGCGGACGGGCGCGGTCACCCGGCGGTACGGGGCAGGATGGGGCAGCCACCGACCCCAGGAGCAGCGTGACCACGACCGGCGCCGACAAGTTCACCGTCATCAGCGACGGGCTGCCGACCCAGCTGCCGGACAGCGACCCCGCCGAGACCGCCGAGTGGCTCGACTCGCTCGACGCCGTGCTCGACAACGCCGGCCGCGGGCGCGCCCGCTTCCTCATGCTCAAGCTGCTGGAGCGCGCCCGCGAGAAGGCGGTCGGCGTGCCGGCCCTGCGCAGCACCGACTACCTCAACACGATCCCGCCGGAGCGCGAGCCGGACTTCCCCGGCGACGAGCACCTCGAGCGGCGCATCCGGGCGTACGTCCGCTGGAACGCCGCCATCACCGTCAGCCGCGCGAACCGCCCGGAGATCGGCGTCGGCGGCCACATCGCGACCTACGCCAGCGCCGCCAGCCTCTACGAGGTCGGCTTCAACCACTTCTTCCGCGGCAAGGACTCCCCCGACGGCTCGGGCGACCAGGTGTTCTTCCAGGGCCACGCCTCCCCCGGCATCTACGCCCGCGCCTACCTCGAGGGGCGGCTGACCCAGGACCAGCTGGACGGCTTCCGGCAGGAGTCGCGGCCGGCCAGCCTGCCGAGCTACCCGCACCCGCGGCTGATGCCGGACTTCTGGGAGTTCCCCACCGTCTCGATGGGCCTCGGCCCGATCGACGCGATCTACCAGGCGCGCTTCAACCGCTACCTGCAGCACCGCGGGATCAAGGACACGTCCGAGAGCCGCGTCTGGTGCTTCCTCGGCGACGGCGAGATGGACGAGCCGGAGTCGCTCGGCGCCATCGGCGTCGCCGCGCGCGAGGAGCTCGACAACCTGGTGTTCGTCGTGAACTGCAACCTGCAGCGCCTCGACGGACCGGTGCGCGGCAACGGCAAGATCATCCAGGAGCTGGAGTCGTACTTCCGCGGCGCCGGCTGGAACGTCATCAAGGTGGTGTGGGGCCGCCAGTGGGACGACCTCATCGCCAAGGACGTCGACGGCCTGCTGCTCAACGCCATGAACACCACGCCGGACGGGCAGTTCCAGACGTACTCCGTCGAGAGCGGCGCCTACACGCGGGAGAACTTCTTCGGGCGGGACCCGCGCCTGCTGCAGATGGTCGAGCACCTGTCCGACGAGCAGATCCGCGGGCTGCCGCGCGGCGGGCACGACTACCGCAAGGTCTACGCGGCGTTCGACAGCGCCACCAAGCACGTCGGGCAGCCGACGGTGATCCTGGCGCACACCATCAAGGGCTGGACCCTCGGCAAGGACTTCGAGGGCCGCAACGCCACGCACCAGATGAAGAAGCTCACCAAGCCCGAGCTCAAGGAGCTGCGCGACCGGCTCTACATGGAGATCCCGGACAGCGCGCTCGAGGGCGAGCTGCCGCCGTACTTCCACCCCGGCGAGGACTCCGACGAGGTGCGGTACATGAAGGAGCGCCGGGCCGCTCTTGGCGGCTCGCTCCCCCGCCGGGTCGTGCGCAGCAAGGCCCTCGCGCTGCCGCCGGCGGAGACCTACGACGAGCTCAAGCGCGGCTCCGGCAAGCAGGCCGTCGCCACGACCATGGCGTTCGTCCGCCTGCTCAAGGACCTCATGAAGGACAAGGGGATCGGCGCGCGCATCGTGCCGGTCATCCCGGACGAGGCGCGCACCTTCGGCATCGACGCGATGTTCCCGACGGCCAAGATCTACTCGCCGTTCGGGCAGACGTACGAGGCCGTCGACCGCGAGCTGCTCCTGTCGTACAAGGAGAGCGAGCAGGGGCAGATCCTGCACGAGGGCATCACCGAGGCCGGCTCGATGGCGTCGGTCATCGCGGCGGGCACGTCGTACGCCACGCACGGCGAGCCGATGATCCCGGTCTACGTCTTCTACTCGATGTTCGGCTTCCAGCGCACGGGCGACCAGATGTGGGCGCTCGCCGACCAGCTCGGGCGCGGCTTCCTGCTCGGCGCGACCGCCGGCCGCACCACGCTGAACGGCGAGGGGCTGCAGCACCAGGACGGGCACAGCCTGCTGCTGGCCAGCACCAACCCGGCCTGCGTCGCCTACGACCCGGCCTACTCGTACGAGGTCGCCTTCATCGTCGAGGACGGCCTGCGGCGGATGTACGGCGAGGAGCCCGAGGACGTCTTCTACTACCTGAGCGTCTACAACGAGCCGTACCCGCAGCCGGTCCTGCCCGACGTGCCGCGACTGCGCGAGGGCGTGCTGCGCGGGCTCTACAAGGTCGCCGCCGCCGAGGGCGAGGGACCGCGGGCGCAGGTGCTCGCGAGCGGCATCACGGTGCGGCTGGCGCTGGACGCGCAGCGCCTGCTGCGCGAGGAGTGGGGCGTCGCCGCCGACGTCTGGAGCGTCACCAGCTGGAACGAGCTGCGCCGCGACGCCGTCGAGTGCGAGCAGCACAACCTGCTGAACCCCGACGCCCACCGCACGCCGTACGTCACGCAGCAGCTGATGACGACGACCGGCCCGGTGGTGGCGGTCAGCGACTGGATGCGGGCGGTGCCGGACGGCATCAGCCGCTGGGTCCCGGGCGACTGGACGTCGCTGGGCACCGACGGCTTCGGCCGGTCGGACACCCGGGCCTCGCTGCGGCGGCACTTCAAGGTCGACCCGGAGTCGATCGCGGTCGCCGTGCTGTCCGAGCTCGCCCGGCGCGGCGAGGTCGCCGGGGACGTCCCGCAGCGGGCGATCGCGGCGTACGACCTGACCTCGGAGCAGCTGCCGGCGTCGAAGGACACGACCGAGGGGTCGAGCGAGTAGCAGGCGACCTGCGGGGTACCGCCGGGACATGGAACGAGGCAGCGACAAGCACAGCGCCCGCATGGACGACGCCCTCGCGCACGACGTGGACGGGCTCATCCGCTCCGGCCACGACAACCGCGAGGACTGGAACTCGCCGGAGCCCTCCGGCGAGGACCAGCCGGACGTCGACCTGGTGCCGCACGGCACCCTGGCCGGCGGTGTGCCGGACGGCATGACGGAGGCCGACGTCGAGCGCCGCAGCGAGCTGGCGCAGTACCTCGGCCGGGTCTGGCCCGCCACCAGCGAGCAGGTGCTCGCGGTGGCAGTCGGCAACGACGCCCCGGACGCCGTCCTGACCTCGCTGCGCCACCTGCCCGCCGGCCGGAGCTTCGAGAACCTGCAGGACCTGTGGGCCACCGTCAGCGGGGGGCACGTGGAGGCGCACCGCTTCTAGGCGGGCCACCCGGAGCTGGCCCTTTCGGGTCAATCCCGCACGCATCGCGTGTCAACGCTCCAGTCGGAGCCCTGATCTGCCGCAGACTCAGCTAGGCGCACGCGGCGACAGGAGCAGGGCCATGGGCAGGACCACCACGGTCAGCCGGCTGGAGGACCACCCGAACCTCCCCGAGGTGCTGGGCGTCCTGGCGCAGCTCGCGCACATCGGCGACGCCGAGCTGGTCGCCCTGGCCGACGCCTGGGTGAACAGCCCGTCGCTCGCGGAGGCCCGCGGCCGCGCCCTCGGACCGGAGAGCCCGCTGGTGGTCGAGGTGCTCGCCGCCTTCGACGCGCTGTCCGCGCTGTTCGCCGACGACCTGCTCGGCGAGGCCGACTACGTCGTCGTCGAGGCCGCCGTCACCGTCCGCGCCCTCAAGGCCGTGCGCGACGCGATCGCCGCCGCCTACGCCCGCCCCGTGCTGTCGAAGTCCGAGCACGCGGCGCTGCTGCGCCCGTGGCGGACGGTCTTCCCGCAGCCGACGGTGGAGGAGCCCGACCTCGGTCCGCGCGGCGACGCCGTCAAGGTCCTGCTGTCCACGCTCCCCCGGCTCGCGGTCCGCTGCCACGACGAGGACGGCCAGGCGCTCTTCGACGCGCTGGTCGACCGGTCCTTCGTGGCCGAGGCCGACCGCGCCGAGGCGGCGCAGAGCGCCTTCCAGGCCGCGGTGCTGACCAGCCGGCGCCGGGTGTGGGCACTCGTGCGCCGCACCGGCACCGAGGGCCTGCTGCGCCCGTGCACCACCTGCCGCGGGACGCTCGCTGTCCTTGCCAACGACGACCGGGAGACCAGCCGCGTGCTCGAGCTGTGCCTGGACGCCGCGTGCGCGCTGCTGGTGGCCGACGCGGTGCCGGACGCGTGCACCGACCTGCTGTCCGAGCAGGTCCTCGCGCTGATCCCGTCGCAGCGCCGGCCCAGCTGACCGCTGCTGATCGCGGGCCGTCCCGGGGAACGGTCGCCCGGCGTCACCGCCTCGGCTCCGGCTCCCGCCGTGGCGGTCAGCCCGCGCCGGTCCAGGCGAGCAGCTCCTCGACCGGCCGGGCGTTCACGACCCGGTCCGGCGTGACCCCGCACAGGTAGGCCCGCTCACAGCCCAGGTGCTGCCAGTCCAGCTGCCCGGGGGCGTGCGCGTCGGTGTCGATCGCGACGTCGCAGCCGGCCTCGACCGCGAGCCGCAGCAGCCGCTTCGGCGGGTCGAGCCGCTCCGGGCGGCTGTTCACCTCGACCGCCACCCCGAACTGGGCGCACGCCGCGAACACCAGCTCGGCGTCGAACTCGCTCTCCGGCCGCCCCTTGCCCCCGCGCCCGTGGCCGAGCACCTGCCGGCCGGTGCAGTGGCCGAGCACGTCGGTGTGCGGGTTGCTGATGGCCGCCACCATCCGCGGGGTCATCTCGTCGGCCGGCATCCGCAGCTTGCTGTGCACGCTGGCCACGACGACGTCGAGGCGGCCGAGCAGCGCGGGGTCCTGGTCCAGGCTGCCGTCCTCGTTGATGTCGCACTCGATGCCGGTCAGCAGCCGGAACGGCGGGCCGCCGTCCTCGGCGAAGCGCGCGTTGAGCGCCGCCACCACGTCGAGCTGCTGCAGCAGCCGCTCGGCGCTCAGGCCGTTGGCGACGGTGAGGCGCGGCGAGTGGTCCGTCAGCACCATGTAGTCGTGGCCGAGCGCCCGGCCGGCCAGCGCCATCTCCTCGATCGGCGAGCCGCCGTCGGACCAGTCGCTGTGCGTGTGCAGGTCCCCCTTGAGCGCGCTCCGCAGGGCGCCGGCGCCCTCGCTGACCGGGGTGTCGCCCAGCGTCTGCACGCGGCGCAGGTAGACCGGCTCCTCCCCCGCCAGCGACTCCGCGACGACGGTGGCGGTGACCTTGCCGATGCCCTTGAGGTCGCCGAGCGTGCCGGCGCGGACGCGGCTCTCGACCTCCGCCCGGTCCAGCTCGGCAAGGGTGGCCGCCGCCGTGCGGAACGCCCGCACGCGGTAGCTCGGCTCCAGCGCCCGCTCGAGGCAGAAGGCGATCGCGCGCAGGTCCTCCACCGGGTCGCGCCGGGCACCGTCCGTCATCTGGTCCTGCTCCCGTCCTCGCCCGGCGCCTGCACGCTGATCATCGGGTGCCGATCCCCTGCCCGGCCACGTCCAACGGCCGGCCCTCCTCGACGCGCCAGGCGGCGAAGACGGCGGTGCACAGGGCGGCCCACCCCCAGCCGATCAGCAGCCCGGCCGTGACGTCACTGGGGTAGTGCACGCCGAGCAGCACGCGGCTCAGCGCCACCAGCACGCTGACGGCCACCGCGCCCGCGAGCAGGAGGCGAGGCCGTCGTGCGCGCGGCAGCAGCAGCACGGCCACCGTCGCGCAGAAGGCCGCCGAGCCCAGGGCGTGGCCGCTGGGGAACGACGGCCCCAGCGCCGTGGCCACCGGCTCGTCGAACACCGGCCGGGCCCGGTCCACGACGAGCTTGAGGCTGTGCGAGATGAGGGTGGCGCCGACCCGGGCGACGAGCACGTACGCCGCCAGCCGCGAGGCGCCCCGCCAGTGCAGCCAGGCGGCCAGGGCGAGCGCCACCACCGTGAGCAGCACCGGCTCGCCGAGCAGCGTCACGCCCTTCGCGACCAGCCGGAGCAGGTCGTGGCGGGCGGTGGCCGCCTCCGCCGCGTCGGACAGGCGCACGTCGAGGTGCACCAGGCCCGGGTTCTGCCGGCGGACCAGGACGGCGAGCGGGACGGTCGCCACGACCGCGACGAGGACGCCCAGCAGGCCCAGCGCCAGCCGTCGGCCGGCCCGCCCGGCGGCGTCCTGCTGCAGGTCGGTCACGGGGTCAGCCTGCCCGGGCCGGTGCGCCCCGTACCGCGCCCGCCTGCAGGTGATCCACAGAAGGATCGACGGCCTAGGGGGTCCGACAGCTGCGTGAGGCCGTCGATCCTTCTGATGATCACAGGGGCGTGGGCCCGGACACGCCGGTGCGCCCGGGAGCGAAGGCTCCCGGGCGCTGCCGGTCGTGCTGAGGTCGTGCCGAGCGGGACTAGGCCGTCGGGCGACGGCGACGGGCCGGAGCGGCCGCCGCGGTGCGCGTGCGACGGGCGGTCGTGGCCGGCGCGTCGGAGGAGTCCGAGGACGCCTCGGCCTTGATCTCCCGGGCCTTCTGCTGGCCCTTGCTCTGCATGGTGCGGATCGTCTCGCGGGCCGGGTCGATGCCGCCGACGCCGAACGCGATGATCGGCGGGATCACGATGAGCGCGAGCAGCGCGTAGAAGACGCCGCCGACGATCAGCGGGGCGATCTGCAGCTGGTCGAGGGCGAAGAACACGCCGATGCCGATGATGAACAGCGACGCGACGTTGGCCAGCGTGCTGCCGTAGGACAGGCCGCCCAGCGCGTTGCTGAGCAGCTCCTTGACGGCGGCGGCGATGGCCGCGGCGATGACGACGGCGAGGATGGCGACCGCGAGGTTCGGCAGGAACGCGACGATGCGGTCGATGAACGTCGAGATCGGGTTGTCCGCACCGAACACCGAGAAGGCCAGCGACAGCACGCCGAGGAAGATGAAGTAGTAGACGACCTTGGCCAGCAGGCCGGCGGCGTCGTACTTGCTCTTGCTCATGGCCTGCTTCACGCCGCCGCGCTCGACGAGCTTGTCGAAGCCGACCTTCTGCAGGACCTTCTTCAGGACCTTCTCGACCAGCTTGGCGAGGAAGATGCCGACGATGAGGATCAGCAGGAAGTAGCCGACCTTCGGCAGGATCAGGGCGGCCTCTTCAAGGGCCTGGTCGAAGCCGGCCTTGAAGCCGGTCTCGTCGGACTGTGCCAAGACGATCATGTACGGGTTCTCCTGGAGTCAGGGGCGGTCACTGCGACGGTCAGTCCCCCGTTCTACCGGGCACAACCCCCGAACGGCGATCTTCGGCGCGCGGATCACACCACCTGGTGCAGCCAGGTGACCGGGGCGCCGTCGCCGGCCTCGCGGTAGGGCTCGAGCTCGGCGTCCCAGGCGCTGCCGAGCAGGCCGTCGAGCCCCTGCGCGAGCTGCGGGCCCGGTGGCCGTGGCGAGCAGCGCCCGCAGCCGGTCCTCCCCCACGAGGACGTCGCCGTTGGCGCTCATCGTGCGCGCGGAAGACGCCGAGGGTCGGCGTCACGGCGTACCGCTCGCCGTCCAGGCCGGGGCTGGCCTCCTCGGTCACCTCGTAGCGCAGGACGCTCCAGCCGCGCAGCGCGGCCGCGAGCCGGCCGGCGGTGCCGGGGCGGCCGCGCCAGCTGACCTGGGCGCGCAGGTGGCCGGGCGCGACCGGCTGGTCGATCCACTCCATGCGGGCACGGGTGCCGAGCTCCGCGGCGACCGCCCACTCGACGTGGGGGCACAGCGCAGGCGGAGCAGGAGTGGACGTACAGCACGCCGGCGGACACGGTGCCTCCCTGGTGGGTCGAGGTGCGCCTTCCCCAGCGGCCTCGTCCAAGGTGCGACGTGTGTGACGTGTGGTGCCCATGGTGCCACCGATGACCCTCCGTGGCCAGTCCTTCACGCGACCTTTCGCGCGCCGGCGCCCCGCCGGTGATCATCCGCAAGGTTGCGGCGCGGCGCGCCGGCGTGGCGCAGCCGGGACCGTACGGATGGTCAAGCCGGCTCGGCCAGCCAGGCGTCGACGCCGGCCAGCAGCCGCGCCCTGCACCTCCGGCGGCGCGCGCGCTGCCCGCGTACGGCGTCGCGCGGCGAGGTCGGCCAGCGCGGCGTCGTCCAGGCCCTGCTGCGTGCGCACCGCGGCGTACTGCTCGAGCAGCCCGGACCGGAACAGCAGCGGGTCGTCGGCGCCGAGCGCCACCCGCACGCCGGCGTCCTGCAGCTCGCGCACCGGCACCAGCTCGACGGCGCCGGCGACGCCCAGCGCGACGTTGCTGGCGGGGCAGACCTCGAGGACGACCCCGCGCTCCGCGAGCAGCCGTACGGTCTCCGGGTCCTCGACCGAGCGGACGCCGTGCCCGAGCCGGTCGGCCCGCAGCGCCTCGACCGCGCCGCGCACGACCGCGTCCCGCGCAGCTCGCCGGCGTGCGGCACCGACAGCAGCCCGGCGTCCTTGGCGATGCGGAACGCCTTGGCGAACTCCTCCGGCCGCCCCTTGGTCTCGTCGTTGGACAGCCCGAAGCCGACGACGCCCCGGCGCCGCGAAGCGACGGGCGACCCGGGCCAGCGTCTCGGCGTCGCCCGGGTGGCGGGTGCGGTTGGCCGCGACGACCAGCGCCATGCCGACGCCGGTGCTCCGCTCCGCGTCGCCCATGGCGTCAGCACCACCTCGACCGCGCGCCTGCAGACCGCCGAGCCGGGCGGCGTACGAGGACGGGTCCACCTGGACCTCGACCCAGCCGGAGCCGGCCGCCCGCTCGTCCTCGGCGATCTCCCGCACCAGCCGGCGCACCTCTCGGGACCGGCCACGACGTCGCGGGCCGCGTCGTACAGCCGCTGGAAGCGCGACCAGCCCCGCCGAGCCGTGACGTCCAGCCGCGCACCGCTCGGGTCGAGCAGCTCGGCGGGCAGCCGGCGGCCCTGCTCCGCGGCCAGCTCGACCAGCGTCGCGGGGCGCATGGCGCCGGCCAGGTGCAGGTGCAGGTGCGCCTTGGGGAGCCCTGCCAGGTCGCGCACGCCCACATCGTGTCGCACGGGTCCCGGGCCGCCCTGATCGGTGAGAATGGAGCCCTCATGACTGCACCTCTCGCGGACGCCGGCTACACCGCCAAGCACCTGTCCGTCCTGGAGGGACTCGAGGCCGTCCGCAAGCGGCCCGGCATGTACATCGGGTCGACCGACAGCAAGGGGCTGACCCACCTCGCGTACGAGATCGTCGACAACGCGGTGGACGAGGCGCTGGCCGGCCACTGCGGCCGCATCGAGCTCGTGCTGCACGAGGACGGCTCGGTCGAGGTGCACGACGACGGGCGCGGCATCCCGGTCGACGTCGAGCCCAAGAGCGGGCTCACCGGCGTCGAGCTCGTCATGACCAAGCTGCACGCCGGCGGCAAGTTCGGCGGCGGCGGCTACAAGACCTCCGGCGGCCTGCACGGCGTCGGCGCCTCGGTCGTGAACGCGCTGTCGGTCCGGCTCGACGTCCTCGTGCGCCGCGGCGGTCGGGTGCACACGATGTCGTTCAGCCGCGGCGTCCCCGGGGTCTTCGCCGGCGACGGCCCGACGGCCGCGTTCACGCCCGCGCGACGGGCTGAGCGTCGCCGGCAAGGCGCCCAAGACGCAGACCGGCACGAGCGTGCGCTGGTGGCCGGACCTCCCGCTGTTCAGCAAGGGCTCCGGCGTCGACGTGCAGCAGCTGCACGACCGCCTGCGCCAGACGGCCTTCCTCGTCCCGGGCCTGACCCTGGCCGTGCTGGACCGCCGCTCCGGCGAGCTGGTGGAGGAGGTCTTCCGCTTCGACGGCGGCACCGCCGACTTCGTCGAGCACCTGGCCGTCGACGGCGCGGTCTGCGACCCGGTGCACCTCGTCGGGTCCGGCAGCTACAGCGAGACGGTGCCGGTCCTCGACGACGCCGGCCACATGGTGACGACGAAGGTCGACCGGCACTGCGAGGTCGACGTCGCCCTGCGCTGGGGCACCGGCTACGACACCCGCGTGCAGTCGTTCTGCAACGTGGTCGCGACGCCCCACGGCGGCACGCACCAGAACGGCTTCGAGCGCGCGCTGCTCCGGACGCTGAACGACGCGATGAAGGCCGCGCGCGTACTGCGCGCCAACGACGACCCGGTCCTGAAGGACGACGTGCTCGAGGGGCTCACCGCCGTCGTCACGGTCAAGGTCCCGGAGCCGCAGTACCTCGGCCAGACCAAGGACGAGCTCGGCACGCCCGGCGTCAGCAAGATCGTGGCTGACGTCGTGGCGCGCGGTCTGAAGACGGAGTTCCTCGACAACAAGAAGCGCAAGGCGCAGGCCCGCGTCGTGCTCGACAAGGTCGCCGCCGCGGCCAAGACCCGCCAGGCGGCCAAGGCGTCGAAGGACGCCGCCCGCCGCAAGACCGCGCTCGAGACCTCCACCCTGCCGGCCAAGCTCGCGGACTGCCGGTCCACCGACGTGTCCCGTACCGAGCTGTGGCTCGTCGAGGGCGACAGCGCGCTCGGCACCGGGAAGCTGGCCCGCAACAGCGAGTTCCAGGCGCTGCTGCCGCTGCGCGGCAAGATCCTCAACGTCCAGAAGGCCGGCGTGAGCGAGATGCTCTCGAACGCCGAGTGCGCGTCGATCATCCAGGTCGTCGGGGCCGGCACCGGGCGGACGTTCGACCTGGAGCAGATGCGGTACGGGAAGATCGTCATCACGACCGACGCCGACGTCGACGGCGCGCACATCCGCTGCCTGCTCATCACGCTGTTCGCCCGGTACATGCGGCCCGTCATCGAGGCCGGCCGGCTGTACGCCGCCGTACCGCCGCTGCACCGCATCGAGGTGGCCGGCGCGAAGGAGCCCATCTACACCTACTCCGAGAAGCAGATGCAGGGCGAGCTCAAGAAGATCGCGGCGCGCGGGGCGAAGGTGAAGGGCCAGATCCAGCGCTACAAGGGCCTCGGCGAGATGGACCCCGACCAGCTGGCCGAGACGACGATGCACCCGGCGACCCGGACGCTGCGACGCATCAACCCCGGCGAGGCCGACGGGGCCGAGCGCGTGCTGGAGCTGCTCATGGGCAACGACGTCGCGCCGCGCCGCGACTTCATCGTGTCGTCCGCGTCGCGCGTGAACAAGCGAGCTGCTGGACACCTGATGGCTCGGAAGAGGTCGGCAGCAGCCACATCCCGCCCTTCGAGGGCGAGGGCACGATCATCGACACCGTCGGTCGTCGACGAGATCGAGTCCAGCTACCTCGACTACTCGTACTCCGTCATCTACTCCCGCGCGCTGCCCGACGCGCGCGACGGCCTCAAGCCGGTGCACCGCCGGATCCTGTTCTCCATGGCCGACTCCGGCCTGCGCCCGGACCGCCCGTACGTCAAGAGCGCCCGCGTCGTCGGCGACGTCATGGGCAAGTACCACCCGCACGGCGACAGCGCGATCTACGACGCGATGGTGCGCCTCGCGCAGCCGTTCGCGATGCGGGTGCCGCTCATCGACGGGCACGGCAACTGGGGGTCTCCTGACGACAGCGCGGCTGCCAGCCGCTACTGCGTCGTCGGCGACACCCGGGTGCGCATGGCGAACGGCGGCACGCAGCGGATCGGCGACCTCGTCGACCTCCCGGACGACGCCGAGGGAGCCGCCGACTACGACGTGCTGGACGCCGAGGGCAAGTCGGTCCACGTCAGCAAGGCGTTCAACAGCGGCAGGCACCCCGTGCGCCGGATCAGGACCGGCCGCGGCTACGAGCTGGCCGGCACCGCGAACCACCCGGTGCTCTGCCTGGTGCCGCAGGCAGAGGGACCGCCCCGACTGACCTGGGTGCTGCTCGAGCACATGACGCCGGGGACGGTGGTCTGCGTGGCCCGCAACGCGGCCACGACGGCGGTACCGACGTCGCGCGAGTACGACCTCGGGATCCTGCTCGGCGCGTGGGCCAGCGAGGGGTGGGCCAACCAGACACGAGCCGGCTTCAACAACACCGACCGCGCGTTCTTCGGCGAGGTGCTGCACGCGTACGACCGGGTCGTGGGCGGGCCGCGGTACGTGTACACGCGGCAGACCCGCAGGGACCGCAGGGAGATCGACGAGCTCGACGTCCAGAACCTGCTCCACCTGCGGGACAGCCCGTTGTCCTGCTTCATCGGCCAGCGCGCCAAGGACAAGCACGTCCCGGATCGCGTCTGGCGCGGCAGCCCTGGCCTCAAGCGCGCCTTCCTCATGGCGCTGTACGAGGGCGACGGGGGCGTGCGCGGGGTCGAGCAGAACTTCACGATCCACTACTCGACCTACAGCGAGCGCCTCGGCCGCGAGGTGCAGGAGCTGCTCTTGGAGTTCGGGGTCGTCGCGTCGAGGCACTCCTACGTGCGGACCAGCGGCGCCGTCGAGTGGCGCCTCATCATCAGCGGCCTCCGCAACATCCGGACGTTCGCGCAGATGGTCGGCTTCATGTCGACCAAGCAGGAGCTGCTCGCCGAGGTGCTCCGCAAGAGCCCGTTGCGTCCGCACCGCCTGAGCAAGGACCACGTCCCGTACGTGGCGGAGTACGTGCGGCGAGCGCTGCCCGAAGGCCGTGGGAGCGGCCGCAGCTGGCTGAACCTGCACAACTTCGACCGCGTGGAGCGCTGGGAGACCGAGCGCCTGCGCATCATCGACCGCTTCAAGGACGAGCAGCTGCTGCGGGACATCCTGCCGCTGATGGACTCCGGCTACCTGTACGACGAGGTCGTCAGCGTCGAGGACGAGGAGCCGCAGGTCGTCTACTCGCTGCGGGTGGACAGCGAGGAGCACGCATTCCTGGCCGGCGGCTTCGTCAACCACAACACCGAGTGCCGCCTCACCTCCTCGGCGCTGCTGCTCACCGACGGCCTCGACGAGGAGACGGTCGACCTCGAGGACAACTACGACGGCTCGCTGCAGCAGCCGTCCGTGCTGCCCGCCGCGATGCCGAACCTGCTCGTCAACGGCACCTCCGGCATCGCCGTCGGCATGGCCACCAACATGATCCCGCACAACCTGGTCGAGGTCGTCGATGCGGCGCGCCACCTGCTGCAGCACCCGTCGGCGGACCTCGACGACCTGATGCGCTTCGTGCCCGGCCCGGACCTGCCGACCGGCGGGCAGCTGCTCGGCATGACGGAGGTGCGGTCGGCGTACGAGACGGGGCGCGGCGTCGTGCGCATGCGGGCCACGGCCGAGGTCGGGCCGCTGCCCCGCGGCAAGAGCAGCATCACCGTGACCGAGCTGCCGTACGGCGTCGGCGCCGAGCGGGTCATCGCCAAGGTCAAGGAGCTCGTCACCGGCAAGAAGCTGCAGGGCATCGCCGACGTCAAGGACCTCACCGACCGCCAGCTCGGCACCCACCTGGTGTTCGAGGTGAAGGCCGGCTTCAACGGCCAGGCGGTGCTCGCCGAGCTGTACCGGCTGACGCCGCTCGAGGAGAGCTTCGGCATCAACAACGTCGCGCTGGTCGACGGGCAGCCGCGCACGCTCGGGCTCAAGGACCTGCTCCAGGTCTTCCTCGACCACCGGGTGGACGTCGTCACGCGGCGGTCGCGGTTCCGGCTGCGCAAGGCCGAGGAGCGCGCGCACCTGGTCGAGGGCCTGCTCATCGCCCTGATGGACATCGACCGCGTCGTGCAGATCATCCGCGGGTCGCAGGACGTCGGCGAGGCGCGCGCCTCGCTGGTCGCGCTGATCGGGCTGACCGACGTGCAGGCCGGCTACGTGCTGGACATGCAGCTGCGCCGGCTGGTCGCCCTCGAGGTTGCCAAGCTGGAGGCCGAGCTGGCCTCGCTGCGCGAGACGATCGCCTCCCTGCAGGGGATCCTCGCCGACCCGGAGCTGCTGCGCGGCGTCATCGCCGACGAGCTGGCGGAGGTCGCGGCCGAGCACGGCACGCCTCGCCGGACGGTGCTCGTCGGTGGCGACCTCAAGGCGCTGGTCACCCAGCGCGCCGCCTCGCTCGAGGTCGCGGACGAGCCGTGCGACGTCGTGCTGTCCTCGGCCGGGCTGCTGGCCCGCACGCCGCTGCACGCGTCTCCGGAGGACGCCTCCGGCCGCAAGCGGACCGGCCGGTCACGGCACGACGTGATGGTGTCCGTCGCGCGCACGACGACCCGCGGCACGGTCGGCCTGGTGACGAGCGCCGGGCGGGTGCTGCGCATCGGGGTGCTCGACCTGCCGTCCGTCCCGGCGGTCACGACAGGCGCGCTGTCGCTGCGCGGCGGTGCGCCGGCAACGGAGTTCGCGGCGCTGGAGCGGGGCGAGCGGATCCTCGCCCTGTCCGCGCTGCCCGAAGACGGGCCGGGCATCGCGCTGGCCACGCGTCTCGGGGTGGTCAAGCGGGTCGCGCCGGAGTGGCCGAGCAAGGGCGAGGCCGTCGACATCGTCGCGCTCAAGGCCGGCGACGAGGTGGTCGGCGCGGCCGAGCTGGTGGACGGCGAGGAGGAGCTGGTGCTGTTCTCGTCGACCGGCGACCTGCTGCGCTTCCCCGCGTCCGCCGTGCGACGGCAGGGCCGGTCCGCCGCCGGCATGGCCGGCATCAAGCTCTCCTCCGGCGCGTTGGTCGTCGGCTTCTCGGCCGTCTCGCTCGCCCCGCCCGAGGGGATGCTCGACGTGGTCGACGAGCCGGTCGTGGTGACCGGCGGGGGCCTGCCCCCCGAGGGTCGCGCCAAGGGCCCCGGCGTGGTGTCGTCGGTGAAGGTGACGCCGCTGTCGGAGTACCCGCGCAAGGGCCGCGCGACGGGTGGCGTCCGCTGCCAGCGGCTGCTCTCCGGCGAGGCCCTGCTGGTGCTCGGCTGGGCCGGCCGCGGCCCGGCATGGGCCGCCTCGCCGTCGGGCGACCCGGTCGAGCTGCCGGCGACGTACGGCAAGCGCGACGGCAGCGGGACGCCGGTCGAGAAGCCGCCCGTCGCCGTGGGCCGCCCGCACCGCTGAGCCCGGACCTGACGAGATGATCGGCCGGACCTACCTCGAGCGCGGCCGCCCGGTCGTCGTGCTCAAGCGGTGGAGCGGCCGGAGCCAGCGCAACGTGCTGGTGCAGCGGGAGGACGGCTCGCTCGTGGTGCGGCCGTTCCGCGGGCTGCGCCTGCCGAAGGCGCCGGCGGACTAGGCCCGCTCCTCCGCCGCCTCGCCCGGGTAGTTCGCGCGCTGCAGCAGCCGCGCCAGGTGCGCCGCGTTCGCAGCGACGGTCTTGTTCGTACCGGCCGTCGCCTCCGGCGTCTCGGCCAGGTCGAGGTAGTCCGTGCCGTGCATCGCCTCGCCGTTCCAGTAGGTCGAGCCCTGCGCGGGGATCGAGAAGCCCACGTCGTTGAGCGCCTGGAAGACCTGCGAGGCGATGTGGTGCGCGCCGTCCTCGTTGCCGACGACGGCACAGACCGCCACCTTGCCGAACACGCTCGGCCGGCCCTGGTCGTCCTTCTCCGACAGCTCGGCGTCCAGGCGCTCCAGCACCCGCATGCAGACGCTGCTGGCCTGCCCCATCCAGGTCGGCGTGGCGAGGACGAGGATGTCGGCGGCGAGGACCTTCTCCCGGATCGCCGGCCAGGCGTCGCCCTCCCCCATGTCCTTGTCCACACCGGGCTTGATGTCGTGGTCGACGACGCGCACGGCCTCGCCGGTGACGTCGTGCCCGGCGAGCTGCTCGAGCACCTGCCGGGCCATGAGGTCACTGCTCGAGGGGGCGGGCGAGGGCTTGAGGCTGCAGACAAGGGCGAGGGCGCGCAGGGGAGTCGTCATGCCTCGGAGCCTGCCCCGTGCGGGGTGAGCCTGCACGGCGAGCCGCAGAGCAGGCGGGCTGCCCTTGGCGGGACGTCGCGAGGGCGCCCTGCAGCGCACGGGTCGCCTCGCCGACGACCCGCGGCTCAGCAGCCGAGCAGCTCCGCGCCGGCCACCTGACGACCCGCGGCTCAGCAGCCGAGCAGCTCCACGTCGGCCACCTGACGGCCGGTGCGGCTCAGCAGCCGAGCAGCTCCACGCTGCTGCCTCGCCGCGTCTTGTGCACGTGCACCTGCGCCGGGATCCGCCCGCGCAGCTCGGCGACGTGGCTGACCAGCCCCACGACCCGCCCGCCCTCGCGCAGCCCGTCGAGGACGTCCATCACCTCGTCGAGCGTCTCCTCGTCGAGCGTCCCGAAGCCCTCGTCCACGAACAGCGCCTCGATCCGGGTGCCGCCCGCTTCGGCCTGCACCACGTCCGCGAGCCCCAGCGCGAGGGCGAGGGACGCCAGGAACGTCTCGCCGCCCGACAGGGTGCTGGTCTCCCGGTCCTGCCCAGTCCAGCTGTCCCGGGCCAGCAGTCCGAGGCCGGAGCGGGCGCCGCCCTTGACCGCACCGTCGGTGTGCACCAGGGAGTACCGCCCCTGGGTCATCCGCAGCAGCCGCTGGCTCGCCACGGCGGCGACCTCCTCGAGCCGGGCGGCCAGCACGAAGGACGTCAGCGTCATCTTCAGCGCGTTGGACCCGCCGCCGCTGCACAGGTCGGCGAGGCGGCGCACGTGCGCGGCCCGCTCCTCGAGCGGGACCAGGGCCTCCTGCGCCGACGTCAGCACCGGCACCAGCGCGGCGACCTGCCGCAGCCGGGCGGCGGCCGCGGCCTCGGCCCCGCTGGCAGCGCGCACCTGCGCGTCGGCGGCCTCCACCGCAGCCGTGGCCGCGGCGGTGTCCGGCGCCTCGGCGGGCAGGTCGGCCAGCTCGGGCTCGGCGAGCACGCCCTCCACCGCGGCGCGCTCGTCGTCGGCGGCGCGCAGCCGCTGCTCGGCCTGCGACCGCCAGTCAGCGGGGCGCAGCGCCTCGCGTGCGGCAGTCACGTCCGGGAAGCCGGCCGCGCCAGCCGCGGCGCTCGCCGCTCCGGCCGTCCGCAGCGCCTCGGCCGAGGCGGACGCCGCGGCAGCCGCGGCCTCGCGCACGGCGTCGCAGGCCGCCGCCAGGGCCTCGCACCCCGCGAGCGCGGCGGCGAGGTCGGCTGCCCCGTCGAGCTCGTCGTGCAGCCGGGCGGAGTGCGTGTCCGCGCGGCCCTGCGCCTCGACGGCCCGGCGCTCGGCGCCGCTGAGGTCGGCGGCGTGGCGGGCGCGGGCGGCCTCGGCGGCCGTCTGCGCGGCGTCGAGCCGCTCCAGCGCCTCGACGGCGGCGGGCAGCCCGGACGCCTCGGCGCGCAGCGCCGCCAGCTCGTCCTGGACCTGCACCCACTGCGGGGCGAGCTCGTCGGCGGCGTGGCCGGTGGCGGCCAGGCGGCTGCGGTGCCCGTCGGCGGTGGCGGTCTCGGCGGCCAGGCGCGCCTCGACGTCGGCGACCTGCCGGGCGGCGTGCTCGGCGGCGATGCGGGCGCGGTCCTCGTCGTCACGGGTCACGCTCTCGCCGTCGCCCAGGTAGGGGTCCGGGTGGGCGGTGGCGCCGCAGACCTCGCACGGCGCCCCGTCCTCGAGCCGGTCTGCCAGCTCGGCGACCATCGACACGAAGCGCGCCTCGCGCAGGTCGTTCTCCTTCTCCCGCAGCGACACCAGCGTCTCGCGCGCCAGCACGTGCTCCTCGCGCAGCTGCTCGACGCGGGCGACAGCGGCCGCGAGGCCGGCAGCCTCCGTGCGCGCCGAGGCCAGCACCGCCGCGGCGGCCTCGACGACGGGCAGGCGCTCGACGGCCGCCTGCGCGGTCAGCACCGCGGCGCGCGCCGTCCCGCGCTGCGCCGGCAGCGCCGCCAGCTGGAGCTCCACCTGCGCCAGAGCCGTTGCGGCAGAGGCAGTCTCGGCATGCGCGACCGTCACGAGCTGCTGCTCCTGGCCGAGCGCCTCCGCCACCGTGCGCAACGCCTCGAGGCGGCCGGTCCGGCGGCGTGCGCCGTCTGCGGCGGCGACCAGCTCGTCGAGGGCGGCGTCCACCGGCAGGCCGACGGGGGTCAGCAGCGCGCGGGCCGCGGCCTCCCTGGAGCCGGCGGCGAGGGCAGCCCGCTGTCGCTCCGCCGCCTCGTCCAGCACCGCAGCCAGCTCGGCGGCCCGCGCGGCCGTGCGCAGCTCGACCCGCAGCGCGTCGTGCGCCGGACGCGCCTGCTCCAGCCCGGCCTGCGTCGTGAGCGCCGTCGTCCGCCGCTGCTGCAGCCGGGCGACCCGGACCGCCTCCTCCGCGACAGCGCGGCACGAGACGAGCCGGGCGTGCGCGGCGGCGACCTCGGCCTGGGCGGAGGCCACCTCCCCGGTGACGGCCGACAGCAGGTCCGGGCCCCACGACGCGGGCAGCGGGACCGGAGCCTCGACGGCGGCCGCCTGGGCAAGCCGGGCGGTGAGCACGTCGAGCTCCTGGCGCGCGGCCGCGACCTCGGAGCTGGTGCTGATCCGGCGCGCGACCAGCCAGTCCTCGACGGCCTTGAAGCGCTCGGTCGCGAACAGCCGCTGCAGCAGCTCGCCGCGCTTGCCGCTGTCCGACCGCAGGAACTGCGCGAACTCCCCCTGCGGCAGCAGCACCACCTGGAAGAACTGGTCGGCGCTCATGCCCAGCAGCGGGTCCAGCTCGGCGGCGGCCTCGTCGATGCGGGTGGACACCGTGGTCCAGGTGCCGCCGCGCAGCTCCTCGAGGAGCACCCGCGCCTGCTCCGTCGTCGTGCCGGTGCCGCGCGCCTTGGCCCGCTCCTGCGCGGGGCTGCGCGTGATGCGCCAGCGCCGGCCGCCGAGCGTCACCTCGAGCTCGACCTCCGTGCGGACGGCGGGGTCGGCGTGGTCCGAGCGGAGCCGCCCGGTCTTGCCGCGCACCCCCGGCACCCGGCCGTACAGCGCGAAGCCCACGCCGTCGAGCAGCGTGGTCTTGCCCGCGCCGGTCTCGCCGTGCAGCAGGAAGAGCCCGCCGGCGGCGAGCGCGTCGAGGTCGACCACGCACCTCGTCGGCGAACGGCCCGAAGGCGCGCAGCCGCAGCGCGTGCGGCCTCACGCCGAGGCCGCCGCGAGCCGGCCGGCCTCCAGGGCCTGCGTCAGCAGCGCGCCGGTCCTCCGGCGTGGCCGCGCCCTCGCTCGGAGCCGCCGCGGACGTGCCGCACGAACTCGGCGACGACGTCCAGGTCGTCGCGTCCGGCCACGCGGGCGCCGTAGGTCCGCTCGTCCAGCGACGGCGCCCTCGGGCTGCCAGTCCAGGACGAGCACGTGCGGGAAGCGGCTGCGCAGCCGCACCATCGCGTCCTCGGGGCGGACCGCGTCGGTGAGCACGACGGACAGGTAGTCGTCCTCCTGCGCGGCCAGCCGCGGGCTCGGTCAGCAGCGCGGGGAGCGCGCCGCGCAGGGACGACAGCCGGCGGGGCACCGGCGCCGGCACGAACGCGACGGCACCCAGCCCGGCGGCGTCCAGCTCGAGCAGCCAGCAGCCCTTGGTGTGACCGGCCTCGGAGAAGGAGTAGGCCAGCGGGGAGCCGCTGTAGCGCAGGCCCGGCCGCAGGACCTGCGCGCCGTGCAGGTGGCCGAGCGCGGTGTAGTCGATGCCGTCGAAGACCGACGCGGGCACGTCGCCCACGCCGCCGACCCGGATGTCGCGCTCGCTCTCGCTGACCTCCCCGCCGGTGACCCAGGCGTGCGCGAGCACGACGGAGCGGGCGGAGCGCGCGGCCAGGTCGGCCCGGACGGCCGCCATCGCGGCGCCGAGCACGGCGGCGTGGCCGCGCTCCTCGACGCCGAGGACGCTCCGGACGGCCTCCGGCTCGAGGTAGGGCAGCCCGTAGACCGCCACCTCCCCGTGCTCGTCGGCCAGCAGCACCGGCGCCCCGACGTCCTGCGGCCGGGTGCGGACGTGCACGCCGGCGTGGTCGACCAGCCGGGAGGCGACGCCGAGCCGGGAGGCCGAGTCGTGGTTGCCGCTCGTGACGACGACCCGCGCCCCCGCGTCGCGCAGCCGGAAGAGCGCGTCGTCGTACAGCGCCACGGCCTCGACCGACGGCACGGCGCGGTCGTAGACGTCACCGGCGACCAGCACGACGTCGACCCGCTCCTCGCGCACGGTCGTCACCAGGTGGTCCAGGAAGGCGGCCTGCGCCGGCCCCAGGTCGGCCCGGTGCAGGGTCCGGCCGAGGTGCCAGTCGGAGGTGTGGAGCAGGCGCATGAGCGCACGGTAGGTCGGCCCTCCGACAGTTCCCGGGCACGACACGGCTCACAGCGGCCTCACGCCGGGGCGGGCACGATGGGTCCGTGCTCGCCCACCCCTCGCGCCTGCTGCTGCTCGTCGCCGTGGCCGCGCTCGCCGTCGCGTACGTCGTGCTGCAGCTGCGGCGCGGGCAGGTCGAACGCGCCTGGGCGGAGGACGCCATGCGGGCCTCCAGCACGCCCCGGCGGCCCGGGCCGCTGCGCCACGTCGGGGCGGTGCTGCTGCTGCTGTCCCTCGTCGCCATGACGACGGCCTTCGCCGGCCCACGGGACGAGGTGGAGGTGTCCCGGGAGCGGGCGCTCGTGGTGGTCGCGCTGGACACCTCGGCCTCGATGCTGGCGCAGGACGTCGCGCCGGACCGGTGGACGGCCGCCAAGAAGGCCGCCGCCGACTTCGTCCGCGAGCTGCCGGACGGCTTCGACGTCGCCCTCGTCGGCTTCGCCGGCACGGCGTCGGTGCGTCGTGCCCGCCACCCGCGACGGCGAGGAGGTCACGCGCGCCCTCGAGCGGCTGCAGCTGTCCGGCGGCACCGCCCTCGGCGACGCCGTCCTGGCCTCCCTCTCCGCGGCGTCCGTGCGGCCGGCAGAGGTGCCGGCGGCCGTGGTGCTGCTGGCCGACGGCGGCAGCACCGTGGGCACCCCGCTGGAGCAGGCGGTCGCGGCCGCCGACGACGCCGAGGTGCCCGTCACGACCATCGCGTACGGCACCGCCGACGGCGTCGTGGTGCAGGACGGCAAGCGGTACGACGTGCCCGTGGACGAGGCGGTGCTCGCCCGGCTGGCCGAGGACACCGGGGGCAGCGCGTACACCGCGGCCACGGCCTCTGAGCTCACCCGGGTCTACGAGAGCATCCGCGGCCGGCTGAGCACCACGACCGAGGAGCAGGACGTCAGCGCCCGGGTGGCGGGGGTCGGGCTGGCTCTGCTGGCCGCGGCGGCCGTCCCCACCCTGTTGCGCACCCGGCTCGCCTGATGCGAGGGTCACAGCCGCGCCAGGCATGAGTCCCCGGTCCCCGGGCACCGCTTCCCCAAGCGCACCACCTCAGGAGGAGACGTGACCCCCGTGGACCAGGCTCCGGACACCACCGGCACGCAGAGCGCGTTCGCGAGCGAGCTGCGGCTGCGCGTCGAGGAGGCCACCGCCTCGCTCGAGGCCGCCGAGGCGATGGGCGACCCGCTGCTGGCCCAGATCGCCGCCGGCGACCTCGCCGACCTGCACGCCCTCGCCGTGCGCAACGACGTCGACCTGCCCTGACCTGCCGCGGGTAGCGTTCGCCGGGTGGAGCTGCCCGTCGTCGTCGCGATCGCCGTCGCCGCCGCGCTGGTCACCCTGCTGCTGTGCGACCTCGCCGGCGGCGTCGCCCGCGCCAAGGGCCGGTCGTACTGGGCCTTCTTCGCCTTCGGCCTGCTGCTGTGGTTCCCCGCGCTGATCACGGCGCTGGTGCTGCCCGCCCGGGCGGACGTCCCTGCCGTCCGCGGCCCGGGCCGGCCGGAGACCGCGGTGGCCGGTCTGCTCCTGCTGCTGGCCGTGCTGACCGTGGCCGCCGCCGCGGCCGCGGTCGTGTCGTACGCCCCCTAGGCGGTGCCGGCGCCGTCCACGACGCCCTGCGCCACGTCGCGCAGCTTGCGGTTCGCCCGCTGCGACTGCTGGACGAGCAGCGCGAAGGCCTCGTCGGCGGAGCAGCGCTGCTGAGCCATGAGCACGCCCTTGGCCTGCTCGATCACGGCGCGGCTGTCCAGGGCCTGCCGCATCTGGTCGGCCAGGTCGCGGTTGGAGTAGTACGCCATCGCGGCGGTGACGGCCAGCGACGCGTGCGCCGCGAGCAGCTCCCCGATCGCGACGGCGTCGCTGTCGAAGCTGTCCGTGCGGCGGGAGTAGAGGTTCAGCGCGCCGACGGTGCGGCCGTCCGCGGACAGCGGCACGGACATGGCGCTGGCCGCACCCATGGCGAACGCCTTGGGTCCGTAGTTCGGGAAGCGGCCGTCCTGGGCGAGGTCCGGCACGCGCATGACCGAGCCCTCGCGCAGGCAGTCGAGGCACGGACCCTCCTGCTCGACGAACTGCAGCCGGTCCAGCTCGACGGCCCAGTCGCCGTCGGCGACCGGGGCGCTCGGCACCCCGCGGTCGCGCATGGTCAGCGACGCCCCGTCGCAGGGGCCGACGGCAGACACGGCCACCCGGGTCACCGCCACCAGGGCGGTGTCGAGGTCGGGCTCGGTCAGGACCAGCCCGGCCAGCTTCGCGAGCTCGAGGGCGATCTCGTGGGAGAGGCTCACGCGGCCCAGGGTGCCAGAAGCCCTGTGCACACGAACGGGTGAACCCGTCCCGGCCGTACCGCTCCATGCTCTGAGGCAGGCAGACCCACCACGAGGAAGGCGCCCCGCGCCGATGACCGCCGCCTGCGACGAGCCGCTGCTCAGCGAGCCCGCCTTCGAGCACCTCGTGCACCTGTACGAGACCGAGGCGACGCTGGCCCGCTGCGTGCTCGCCTTCCTGGCCCCGGGCCTGCCCGAGCAGGCCGCGCTCGTGGTCGCGACGCCGGAGCACCGGTCGCTGTTCGCCGGAGCGCTCGCGCAGTGCGGCGTCGACGTCGAGGAGCTGCGACGCGAAGGCCGCTACGTCGAGCGGGACGCCGAGCAGCTGCTCGCGACGTTCCTGCGCGAGGGCCAGGTCGACCCGCCGGCCTTCCGCCGCTCGGTCGGCGAGCCGGTGCGCGCGCTGGCGGCTGCCCACGGCCGCGTGCACGTCTACGGCGAGATGGTGGCCTGCCTCTGGGGCCGCGGCGACAGCCGTGCGGCGGTCGTGCTCGAGGAGGCCTGGAACGAGCTGGCCGGCCTCGCCGACTTCCGCCTCTGCTGCGCCTACCCCGTCTCGGCCGTGACGACCGGCCGGCGCGAGGACGTCGACGCGGTGCTGGCCTGTCACAGCCTCGTCGCGGACTGAGCTCGCCGCGCCGCGTGTCGGTCGCCCGCGGGCGGGGGCCCGGGCGGGTGCGGACGCTCCCCGTCGGGGCAGGATGGCCGTGTGAGCGCACGACGCAGCCCGTACGACCTCGTCAGCAGCCAGGTGCCGACGCAGACCGCGACCAAGGCCGAGCTCCTCGAGCACGTACGGGAGCTCGAGCGGGCAGCCCTCGCCGACATGCCGGTGCGCCTTCGCGGTGGCCTGCCTGCAGGACGCCAGGTTCCTGACGGCGCCGACCGTCGAGGTGTACCGGGAGCTGGCCGCGCGCGGCGCGCAGGTCCTCGTGCTCGGCCGGGGGGTGCACGCGGCCATCGCGCCGGGCGTGGAGGGCGTCGACCTCGACGACGACGACCCGCTCGGCGACGAGTGGACCGTCCTGCTCGCCGGCCGGACGTTCCGCTGCTTCGTGGCGCAGGACCTGCTCGAGCGCCCGGAGGAGGACGGCGACCGGTCGTTCCGCTGGGCCGAGACCGACGACCCGCAGGTCGTGGCGCAGGTCTACGACGTGCTGGCCGGCGACGTGCGCGCGCGCAGCGACGTGCAGGTCGCGCCGTACCCGGACGAGGCGGCGTAGACCGTCCGCAGCCGACTGGTGGCTAGCCCGCGGTCGCCCAGGGCGAGCGGTGCGAGGGCGCCCGGAGCAGGTCGATGGTCACCGGCCCGGCGTCCTCGGCCAGGGTCTGCAGCGTGCGCGCGTCACGCGCCATCTGGTCGCGCACGTCGGCCGGGACCTCCCAGCCGGTCGCCTCGAGCAGCCGGCAGAGCGTCAGCCGGGCTGACGTCACCTCCTGGCGGTCGCCCTGCTGCAGCGCGCGCTCGTAGCGCGCGAACACCACGTCGAGCCCGTCGTCGTCCCGCGCCTGCGCCCCCATGGGCAGGACGCCTACCCGCTCCCGGCGACCGCAGCCTCGCCCGATCGGGTCACGCGACAGGCGGCGTCTCGTCCCGCTCGTCGGCCGTCGGAGCCGGCATCGACTCCGGCATCGGCTCCGGCTCCGGCTCCGGCTCCGGCTCCCTGAGCGCGCGCAGCCCGTGGAAGCCCGCGATGGCCAGCCAGACCAGGGCCAGCACCAGCCACAGGCCCCGTACGCCGCTCCCGACGTCGTCGCGCGACGAGCGCAGGACGAGGAAGAAGGCGGCGATCACGAGGGACACGACGGACAGGACGAGGGCACGGCGGCGCTGGACGCTCATGCACCCATCCTTGCGCGTCCCGCGGCAGGAGCACCGTCGACGGCAGCGGGCCGTGCCGTCGCGGGCCCGCTCGAGCCGCCGGTCAGGTGCGGCAGGGCGCGCGGTGCCGACCGCTCGCCGACGGGGCCGGCTCCCGCACCCGCGCCCGGCCGGCCAGCCGGGTGAGCACGACCGCGGCGCACACGCCGAGGGCCACCGCGGCCACGCCGCCGACGACGTCCAGCACGTAGTGGTTCGCGGTCGCCATGACCACGACGCTGGTCAGCACCGGGTAGGCGGCGCCGAGGCCGCGGAGCCAGGCGCGCGACGCGTACCGCGCCAGCAGCCAGCCCGACCACGCCGCCCACGCCACGTGCAGCGACGGCATCGCGGCCAGCTGGTTGGTGTACTGCCCAAGACCGCGCGGCGCGCTCGCCGCCTCGCCCCACCAGCCGTAGCCGCTGAAGGCGGCCATCGTGTCGACGAAACCGGGCAGCATCCGGGGCGGGGCCAGCGGGAACAGCGCGAACCCGGCGAGCCCCAGCAGCGTCATCGCGACGAGCGCCAGGCGGGCGCGGGCGTACTGCGAGCGGTGCCGGCGCCACATCCACACCAGGACCGCCGGCGTCACGACGTAGTGCAGCGAGGCGTAGAAGTAGTCGGCGCCCAGCGCCAGCAGCAGGTGCGCCTCGACGTGCTGGTTCAGCCAGAGCTCGGGCGTGACGCCCAGCGCCTGCTGCAGCCGCATCAGCTGACCGGCGTTGTGCATCGCGTCCGCGGCAGAGCCCGTGGTGAGCACGCGGCTGAGCGAGTAGAGGACGTAGACGACCGCGACGAGCAGCAGCTCCCGGGCGGCCGGGGCACCCAGGCGGGCGGCAGCGACCCGCGCCCGCAGGTGTGCGGGCCGCGCAGGGTGTCCGAGCTCATCCATCATCGCCTGTCGAGTAGACACCGCCGGCGGGTGATCCAGCGGCCTCTTGCGCTCCCGGCGCGTCCCGCCGGCGCCCAGAGCGTCCCGTTCGCTACTCGTTCGTCCCGGTCCCGCCGGCCGGGCGGCGTCAGCCCGGCGCGACGACGGCAGGTCACACTGCCGACGTGCTCGACCACGTCTCGCTCCAGTGCCAGGACCCCGACCGCAGCCGCCTGTTCTACGAGCGCGTCCTCGCACCGCTCGGGGGACGGACGGTCATGAGCTTCGGCGACGTGCACGGGATGGGCACGGACTTCCCCAGCTCCTGGCTCGGGCCGGTGGGCGACGCGGGCGCTCCGCACACCGACGTGCACGTCTGCTTCCGCGCCTCCTCGCGTGAGCAGGTCGACGCGTTCGTCGAGGCCGCGCGTGCGCAGGGCGCGGAGGTGCTGCACGAGCCGCGGCTCTGGCCGGAGTACCACCCGGGCTACTACGGCGGCTTCGTCCGCGACCCGGACGGCAACAACGTCGAAGCCGTGCACCACACCTTCCCGGCCCCGTAGCCGGGGGCACCCGCGTCAGTGCCCGGTGCGCCCGTCGCCCGCCTCGCGGAGCAGGTCCCTGTGGCGGAGGTGCCGCGCGAACTCCTCCACGAGGTGCACGAGGATCCACCGCAGGCTCACCTGCTCGGACCAGGCGCAGCCCCCGTACCGGTCCAGGCCACGGCGTCGCGCGGGTGACTCCACCTCGGCGCGGTAGGCGGCGACGTCCGCTGCGGCTGTGGGCTCACGCGCGGAGGTTGCGCCGCACGACGCGCCGCCGCAAGGTCGGCGAGGCCACCACGGCGTACCCGGCCTCGACGAAGACCTGCAGCAGCCCGACCGAGGCCTCGTCCCAGATCACCGTCTCTCCCGGCGCCGGTTCGATCGGGTAGCCCTCCAGCACCTGCGCCCCGACCTGCTGCCCGTAGTCGACGGTGGCGGCGGCGAGCTCGTGCATCAGCCCCGATCGGCGATGGCCCTTGCGGACGACGAAGCACGTGACGGACCAGACGCCCTCCAGCTCGGGATCCCTCCGCATCCAGTCCTGCTTCCGGCTCCACAGCCGGGCGTAGTGCTCGCGCGGTTCGACCGCGACCCAGCCCGCAGCCTCGCCGTCGACGTAGCCGATCAGACCTGATGTCGGTCCGGCGGTCCCGCAGGCCGTCTGCTCCAGCAGCGCGACGTCCCGCTGCTCCTGCGTGGTGTCACGCCAGATCCAGCCCGGCACCTTCAGCGCCTGGCAGCGGCACTTGTGCGCTCCACCGGTGGCGAAGACCGCCTCGACGTCCGCCGTCGACGCTTCGTTGGCGGGGCGCCACGTGAACTCGGGCATGCGGCGGACCCTAGGTCCTCGCGGCCGGGGACCGGCACCCCCGCGCGAGCATCCCTGAGCGCGCAGGTGCCGCGGCGGAGCCGAGCCCCGGCGCCAGGAGCGGGCGGGTGCGGCGATCGTGCTGCCGCTGCACGGGCCAGCTGCGAGCCGCAGCGCGGTGGCTGCGTCAGCCGCGGACGGTGCAGCAGGGCAGCTCCGAGCGTGCGAGTCTGCGTCCATGCTGGTCGTCGTCACCGGAGCCAACGGGCTCGTGGGATCGCGCCTGTGCGCCGCCCTCGTCGGACAGGGCGCCGAGGTGAGGGCGATCGTGCGCAGGCCTGGTCTCGCGCCGACGTCGCCGGGCGTCGAGGAGCTCGTCGGCGAGTTCACCGACCCGACCTGGGCTGCGTCGGTCCTCGAGGGTGCGGATGCGGCGGTCACCACCGTCCATCCGATGGGGTCGGACGAGGCCACCCAGCGACGCGTCGGTGTGCAGGGCACGGTCTCCTTCGCCCGGGCCGCTGCTGCGGCAGGCGTGACGCGGTTCCTGCATGTCTCCACGGCCGCGGTGTACGACCGTTCCCCCGGAGTGGGTGACGTCGACGAGTCCTCGGCGCTGGTGCCGGACGGTGCAGGTGACTACCCGGTGACCAAGCGGGACGCCGACCTGGGCATCGACGCCGTGGAGGGCCTGACGCGGGTGCTGCTGCGTCCGCCGGCGATCTTCGGTGCCGGGACGTCGTCGATCTGGAACACGGTGCAGCCGGCGGCCGTCCGTGAGCACGAGGCGGCGCGTCATGCCGTGCCCCATCAGACCTTCGCGTGGGTGCACGTCGACGATCTCGTGGCCTTCGCTGCCGACCTCGCGACGGGGCGGGTGGGGACCGCAGCTGATCCGTCCGAGGGTCCGGTCGACGGGAGGTGCACGGCGGTGAACGTGGCTGCGGGCAGCGCAACCCTGCGGGACTACTACGCGAGGGTGGCCGGGGCGGTCGGGGTCTCACCCGTGTGGGAGGACAAGCCCGCGTGGACCGGTCGGATCGTCGCCGACCGCGCCCACCGCTGGGGCTGGCGACCGCAGGTCGACCTCGAGCAGTCGCTGGCCGAGGTCGAGCAGGGACTCCGCTAGCTGCTGCCCACCGCGGCGACCACATGTTGCTGGCCGACCCAGGGGGCAACGAGTTCTGCGTCCCCTGACAGCGGAGCAGGCAGACGCGGCGTCGTGGGGCGGGTGGGGCTCGAACCCACGACCGAGGGATTATGAGTCCCCTGCTCTGACCGGCTGAGCTACCGCCCCGGCACCCCGCACCCTAACGAGCGGTCCGGCTCAGCCGCCCAGTCCGCGGCCGCGTGACCGGTAGAGCGCCTCGTCCGCCCGCGCCACCAGCGCGTCCGCGGCCTCGCCGGCGTGCCGCTCCACGACGCCGAGGCTGATGCTCGTGCGCTGCGGTCCCTGCAGCAGCGCCTGGCGCGCCTGCAGGAGCCGGGTCACCGCCTGGTCGCGCGTCGCCGCCGGCAGCACGCAGAGGAACTCGTCGCCGCCCCAGCGCACGACGTGGTCGTAGCCGCGCAGGCCGCCGAGCAGCGCGCGGCCCACGGCCTCCAGCGCGCTGTCGCCCGCGGCGTGCCCGCCGGTGTCGTTGAGCGCCTTCAGACCGTCGACGTCGACGAAGGCGATGCTCAGCGGACTGTCCGTACGCGCCGCCCGCTCGACCTCCTGCTCCAGCAGCCGGGTACCGGACTGGCGCAGCCAGGCGCCTGTCAGCCCGTCGTGGTGCGCGGCGCTGAGCTCGACGGCGGCCACCTGCAGCCGCGAGCGGTAGGCCGCGAGCTCCACCTCGTAGGCGTCGATGCGCTGCTCGTACTGCTCGCGGTCGGGCTCGCTCATCGGCGGTCGCTGCTGCGGCACGCCCGACGCGGCGGAGGCCGCGCGGCGCTCGGCGAGCTCGTCGGGGACGCGACGCGGCACGCCGGCGGTGCTCATGGGACCCCCTCCCCCGGCACGGCAGGGCCGTGCGGCCTCGATGGTGTCACCAGCTGGCCACGTCGACGATGGTCCGAAAGGGCCATGACAGAACGGGACGTACCGCCGGATCCCCTGCCAGGCGGGCACTTCCTCGCGTGCGCGTTGCGGCGTTGCGCCCCCCGGACCACGTCCTCGCGCGTACGGTCCCGTCAGAACGCCGGCGTCGTCGGCGCCGACCGGCGGGGGGCCAGGTCCTGGACGCCGACCGCCGCACGTCCGCCCCCGTCGTCCCCGTGCAGCAGCCGCGGGTCCCGGAGGCTGCGCGCCGGACCCGGCCGGCGGGCGAGGTCGAGCTGCTGCGGGCCGCCGTCGAGGGCGGGCTCGACGGCATGGTGGTCGTGTCGGCCGACGGGTCGATGCTGACGTTCAACCAGCGCTTCCAGGAGATCTGGCCGATCGCGCCGGAGGTGGTCGCGACGGGTTCGGACGAGGCGGCGCTGGCCTCCGTCCTCGACAAGCTGGTGGACCCGGACGCCTTCCTCACCCGCGTGCACGCGCTCTACGCGCGGGCGTCCGGCGACGCGCGCGACGAGCTGCTGCTGCTCGACGGCCGCGTCCTCGACCGCTACGGGCGCGCGCTGCACGACGAGCGCGGCGCCTACATCGGCTGGGCCTGGTACTTCCGCGACGTCACCGACGAGCGCGCCGCCGCGATCGACGCCGGTCGGCTCGGCGCCCTGGTCCACGTGGCGCAGGCGCTCGGCGAGGCCCGCCACGAGGCAGAGGTCCTCGCCGTGGTGACCGGCCGCGGTGCGGCGGTCCTCAGCGCTCAGGCCCTCCTCGTCTGCCTGCCCTCGGCCGACCCCGGCACCTACCGCCTGCTGGGCGCCGGACCGGGCGCGGGCGCGGAGATCGCGCGCGACCTGGTCGTGCCGCCGGTGCACGTGGCGGAGACCGGCGAGGCGCTGTTCCTGGCCGACCGGCAGGAGGCGGTCGCGCTGTTCCCGGCCGCGCAGGCGGCGTACGAGGACGCGGGGATGCGCGGCTCGGCGGTCGTCCCGCTCACCTCGCAGTCCGGCACGTTCGGCTCGCTCGCCGTCGCCTTCACCCAGCCGCACCCGTGGCGCCCGGCCGACCGCGACCTGCTCCACGCGCTGGCCGCGCTCACCGCGCAGACGCTGGAGCGGCTGCGCGCCCACGAGGCCGAGCAGAAGGCCAACGCTGCCGTCCGCCGGCTGTCCGAGACCCTGCAGCGCAGCCTGCTGACCGCGCCGCCGTCCTCCGCGGGCGTCGACGTCGCCGTGCGCTACCAGCCGGCCGTGCAGGAGGCGCAGGTCGGCGGCGACTGGTACGACGCCTTCGCCACCGGCGAGGGCCGTACGACGCTGGTCGTCGGCGACGTGGCCGGCCACGACCGCAACGCCGCGGCGGCGATGGCGCAGGTGCGCAACGTGCTGCGCGGCGTCGCGCAGGTGCTCGACGCCGCCCCGGGCGCCGTCCTGTCCGGCCTCGACCGCGCGCTCCACCGCCTCGAGGTCGGCACCCTTGCCACCGCGGTGCTCTGCCAGGTGGGGCCGGCCGCGGCCGGCCGCGGCCTGCAGCTGCGCTGGTCGAACGCCGGCCACCCGCCGCCCCTGCTCGTCCACCCGGGCGGCCGGGCCGAGCTGCTGGCCCGCGATCCCGAGCTGCTGCTGGGGATCTCGCCCGAGACGGGCCGCCGCGACCACGAGGTCGTGCTGCCCCCCGGCGCCCTGCTGGTCCTCTACACCGACGGCCTCGTCGAGCGTCGCGACCAGTCGCTGGACACCGGCCTCGAGAGGCTGCGCGCCGCGGCGGCCGAGCTGCGGGACCTGCCGCCGGACGCGCTGTGCGACGCGCTGCTAGGCCGGCTGGCCGTGGACGCCGCCGACGACGTGGCCCTGCTCGTGCTCCGGGTCGGGGGTTGAGCGGTGCTCCGGACAGGTCTACCGTGCGCGGTCGTGGGATGGCTCAGCGTGACGACGGTGTCGTCGTGCTGACCGCGACGCTGCGGCTGCCGCCCCGTCCGGCGTCGGTGCCGGAGGCCCGCCGCTTCGTGCTGCGCTGCCTGTCGCAGTGGTCGCTCGAGGACCTGTGCGAGACCACGGCACTGCTCGTGAGCGAGGTCGTCAGCAACTCGGTGCTGCACGCGCGCACCGATCTCGTCGTGACGGCGACCGCCCGGGCGGGCTCGGTCGAGGTGCGCGTCTCCGACCGCTCGCTCGTCGCCCCCGTCCAGCGCCGGCACTCCTCCGACGCGACCACCGGACGCGGCGTGCAGCTGCTCGACCGGCTCGCCGCCTCCTGGGAGGTGCTCCCCGAGGACGGCGGGAAGACCGTCCGCTTCACCGTCGACGGCAGCACCGACCCCTGGGCGGCGTTCCGGGACGGCGCCTGGGAGGACGTCGAGCTGTGAGCGCTTCGCCTCTCGGCCGCTACGCCTCCGAAGAGCAGGGCAAGGAGCCGGCCGGGTTGCCGGGGACGCCGTGGGACGGGCCGCTCGACGCCTGAGCGCTCTCGTTCGGCCTAGGCCGCGAGCGGCTCGACCTCGGAGGAGGCGACCGGCTCGGTGCCGGCCTCCTCGCCGAACAGCTCGTTCGGGAGCGACAGCGCGAAGATCTTCGCCCACGCCGACGCCAGCTGCTTCGGGAAGGGCCCGGTCGCGTAGGTGAGGCCGTAGCGCTCGAAGAGCTCCTGGACCTTCGGAGCGATCTCCTTGTAGCGGTTGCTCGGCAGGTCCGGGTAGAGGTGGTGCTCGACCTGGAAGGACAGGTTGCCGGTCATGAGGTGCAGCAGCGGTCCGCCGGAGATGTTCGCGGCACCCAGCATCTGGCGCAGGTACCACTCGCCGCGGGTCTCGCCGTCGATGGACTTCTTCTCGAACGTCTCGACGCCGTAGGGGAAGTGACCGCACATGATGACCGAGTGCGTCCAGACGTTGCGTGCGACGTTGGCCGTCACGTTGGCCGCCAGCGTGGTGAGCGCCGACGGGCCGGACAGCAGCGGGTGGACGAGGTAGTCGCGGGTCGCCTGCTTCTTGATCTTGCCGAGGACGGCGCCGAGCTGCTTCTTGAACAGCCCCTTGTCCTTGCGGCCCTTGAGGACCTTGCCGATCTCGAGGTCGTACGCAGCGATGCCGTACTCGAAGATCAGCATGTTGACGACGTTGTAGAGGGGCTGGCCCAGGTAGAAGGGCGACCAGCGCTGGTCCTCGTCCACGCGCATGATCCCGTAGCCGAGGTCGTTGTCCCGGCCCAGCACGTTCGTGAACGTGTGGTGGATCTGGTTGTGCGAGTGCTTCCACATGTCCGACGGGGTGGCGTTGTCCCACTCCCAGCTGGTGCTGTGGACCTTGGGGTCGCGCATCCAGTCCCACTGGCCGTGCATGACGTTGTGGCCGATCTCCATGTTCTCCAGGATCTTCGCGATGGAGAGCCCGGCGGTGCCGGCGAGCCAGGCCGGCGGGAACAGCGAGAACAGCAGCACGGCGCGGCTGGACAGCTCGATCTTGCGCTGGGCGTCGATGACCTTGCGGATGTACGCGGCGTCGCGCTCGCCGCGGCTGGCCAGCACCTGCTCGCGGATCGCGTCGAGCTCGCGCCCGAGCGTCTCGATGTCCTCGGCGCTCAGGTGCGCGATCGGGTTGTGCGCCTTCTTCTGGATCGCAGTCATGCGGATCTCCTCTACAGCTCGATGTCGCACGCGCCGGCGGCAGCCGAGACGCAGGTCTGGATCAGGACGCCGTCACCCTCGGCGGCGGTGGTCAGGGTGCCGTCGCGCAGGTCGCGCACCGCGCCAGAGCGCAGCGGGACGACGCAGCCGAAGCAGATGCCCATCCGGCAGCCCGACGGCATGAGCACGCCCGCGGCCTCGCCGGTGTCGAGCAGCGGCGTCGCGCCGTCGGACTCGACGGTGACGGCCTGGACGCTGAAGCTGACGGTGCCGCCCTCGCCGGTGACGAGGACGCTGGGGCGGAAGCGCTCGGTGTGCAGGCGGTCCGCGATGCCGGCGTCCTCGAAGTGGGTCTCCAGCGCGTCGAGCATCCCGGTCGGGCCGCACGCCCAGGTCTGCCGCTGCGCCAGGTCGGGCACGAGCGTCGCGAGCTCGTCGGCGCCGAGCATGCCGTCGAGGTCGGTGTGCTTCTCCACCAGGCGGATCCGGCCGTCCTTGGCCAGCTGGCGCAGCTCGCCGGCGAAGACGACGTCGGCCGCGGTCGGCGCGCTGTGCACGAGCACGACGTCGTCGAGCTCGTCGACGGCGTTGCGCAGCATCCCCATGACCGGCGTGATGCCGCTGCCGGCGGTGACGAACAGGACCTTGTCCGGACGGGGTGCCGGCAGGACGAACTCCCCCGCCGCCTGGTCCAGCTGCAGGACCAGGCCCGGCGCGGCCTTGCGCACCAGGTGGTTGCTGACGACGCCGTCCGGGATGGCCTTCACCGTGATGGCGATGCAGCCGTCGGGGCGGCCGAGCGGCGAGGTCAGCGAGTAGGCGCGCCACTGGCGCACGCCGTCGACGTCCACGCCGATGCGGACGTACTGGCCGGGAACGTGCCCGCGCCAGCCCCGGCCGGGGCGGATGACGATGCTGACGGCGTCCCGCGTCTCCGGGTGCACGGCCACGACGCGACCGCGCAGGTCCGCGCCGCGCAGCGGGTCGACGAGGTCGACGTAGTCGCTGGGCACCAGCGGCGTGGCGACGAGCTCGGCCAGCTGCAGGGCGCGCTCGCGCAGCCGGCCGAGGACGGCGGGGGCGGTGGCGGGTGCGGTCATGACATGAACCATCCCCGTTCCGGGAGGTGAACGCTCCACCCGGGACGCCAGACCTTCCGGCCCGTTCTTGTGCTCTGGGGACAAGAACGGGCGGCAGCAGCCCGGCGGCGGCGCGGAGCGTGCGCGTCGTCACGCTGGCGCCGAGCGAGGCGGCCTAGCCGGCGCGGACCCGCCTCGCCGCCACCCCGGCGAGCAGCAGCAGCAGCCCCGCGAGCGCCGCCGCCGAGCCGGCGCCGGTGGCCGGCAGCGATCCCGTGGCGGGCCCGGTCACGGGTCCGGTCACCGCGGTGGCCGCACGCCCGGAGAAGTACACCGACGTCGGGGACGCCCCCATGGCCGTGCCGCCGTAGACGACCTTGCCGGAGGCGTCCTGGTAGCGCAGCCAGGTGACGGCGTCCTGGAAGTGCTTCCCGGGCTTGCTGTAGTCGCAGACGCCGGTCGGGAACGCGGTCCTCAGCGCCTGCTGCTGCTCGGCGGTGAACGTGTCGGCGAAGGACGCCCCGGCGAAGGAGTACTGCTCGATGGGCATGGTGTCGCAGTCGAGCCGGTCGTCGGTGAAGCCGACCTTGGCCGGGCCGACGCCGTTGACGAGTGCCCCGTCACCGCCGCCGGCCTCGATGCGCGGCGAGGAGAAGACGGTGGGGTCGACGGTCGCGTCGCAGAGGCTGAGCGGTGCGTCCGTCCCGCCGGCCGTGACGCAGCGCTCCGCGACGCCGGCCTTGGCGCGCGCAGCCAGGATCTTCTTGGCCAGCGGCAGCGCGCTGGTGTCGGCCTCGACCGCCGCGAGCCACTCGTCCATCGCGCGGATGGAGTCCTCGACGAAGGACGCGTCGCCCATCAGCGGCAGCTGGCCCTCCCAGAACACCTGGTTGTCGGCCGTGCCGTGCTCGCGGATCAGCCTGTCCCGCATGGAGTACTTGCGGTAGACGTCGTGGAAGGCGCCCGGCTCGGGACCGCCGAGGTCGATGATCGCGACCTGGTCCATGTGCGCCGCCGGTGTTCGCCGCGCCGCTGCGGTAGACCCGCTCGATCGCGAGCGGGTGCGCGCGGGGTGCGCTCCGCGGTGCGGTTGAAGTCGATGTCGTAGCCGCCGGCGTTGGCGTTCAGCGCGACGAACTGCGCCGGCGTGAGCGGCGGGCGGCTCGGGTCCTGCACGCCCTCGAGGAAGGCGAGCAGGCCGGACAGGCCGTACTGGATGCCGACGTTGCTGCTGGGCCGGTGGGCCTTGCCGGTCGGGTCGAGCCCGAAGACGTTGCGCATGTAGTCCTGGATCGTGCAGCGCACGCCCTTGGGATTGCTGGTCTCGTCGTAGACCTGCTCCGGCGCGAGCCCCGGGCAGGAGCGGCTCGGCTCGGCGCTGTTGGCGATGACGGTGAGGAACGTGATCTGGTTCGCCGGGTTGGCGTGCCCGTAGATCGACGGCCACTGCGCCGGCGTGATCTGGTGCTCCGGGAACGTCGCCGGGTCCTCCAGGTAGTCGCGCAGCAGCACGTAGTCGAAGTACTGCTGCCCCGAGCTGCGGGAGTCGGTGAAGCTGCACTGCGGCGTGATCCCCTGGTAGATGCCGGGGTAGGCGTTGGCGAGCTGCTGCTGGACGAGCGAGCCGCCGGAGCAGCCGCTGCCGATCGTGTAGCGCAGCGGCCCGAAGCGCTCGACCACCATCTCCTTGAGCATCACCAGCGACTCGGCCTGCGTGGCGAGGTTGCAGTTGTGCCCGGCGTTGTCGAGCGCGTGCGAGGCGACCGCGAAGCCCTGCGACAGCGCGTCCTCGAACAGCACGTCCGGCGCCGCACCCGACTCGTACGACGTGTCGCACGAGGCGCCGTGCGTGAGGACGAGCTTGTCGGCGTAGCCGGGGTTCGCCGCCGTCGGCCGCGGCTCGCCGCCCTGCGCCGGGTCCCACAGCGCCGCGATCTTGTACTGGTCGCGCAGGCTGTAGCCGGTCTCGACCCGGACGATGAAGGGCACCTCGTTGCCCTCGTCGGTCGTGGTCGTCGCGACGTCGCTCGAGGGAGCGGCCGGGTCGTACGGCTGCAGCCCCGAGCGCACGGGTCCGGCGACGGTGCGGCCCGGCAGGCCCGCCTTCGTCGGGTCGGTCGAGCGGTAGAAGTACGCGACGGTCGGCGCCTGCGCGCAGTCCGGCCGCTCCGAGCCGTTGGTGCAGGTCCACGGCTGGATCAGCGGGCCCGAGAACACCGGCCCTCCCTGCGGGCTGTTCCGCACCTCCAGCCGCGCGCCGCTGCCGTCGCGCAGCGTCGCCGTGATGGTGCTCTGCCCGAGGGGCAGCCCGGTGACCAGGCCGCGCAGGCCGGGGCCGGCCGGCACGAACGACGTCGACACGTCGCGGCTGCCGACCGTGACGCGCACCGATCCGGGGGCGGTGCCGGCCGGCAGCACGACCTCGACGAGCGCGTCGCCGCCGCTCACGAGGTCGGCCCGGCCGGACAGCGTGCGCACCTGCACCGGCTGGCCGTTGTCCAGCGGATCGAACGAGGACTGCGCCGGCACCCCGAGCGGGCCGGCCGGCGCTGCCTGCGCCGCCGTCGCGGCGGGCAGCGTCACGATCCCGGTCCCGGCCAGGAGGGCGAGCCCGAGGGCGAGCAGCGGGCGGCGGGAGGGGTGCATGGGGAGCCTCTCGGGACATGCGCAGGGGGTGCGGGGGATCCTCGCGCACCTGTCGCCGTAGGAGGCGGAGCGGCGGGCGACGGCGGCCGGTGGGGGCCTCTTCCACGGTCTTCGACGCCGCCGCCTCCGCCCCTGCCTCGGGGCGGTGCCGCCGTGCAACGCGGTTGGCAGCCGGCCGGGCCGGGAGTAGCGTCCGCGCCTCGGACCGACCGGCAGGAGGTGAGCCCCGTGCACGCACGCGCAGCGGGTGCCCCCCTGCCGAGCGCCGCAGCCCCCCTGGGCTAGCCGCCGGTGAGGAGCGCCCGAAGGCCCTCCCGGAAGGCACTCCATGACCGCGACACCTGCTCCTCCCCTGCACACCGACCGCCCGGCGCTCCGCGGCGAACGGGCCCTGGTCCTCGGCGGCGGCGGCTCCACCGGCAACGCCTGGCTGCTCGGCGTCCTCGCCGGGCTCGCCGACGGCGGCACCGACGTGGTGGCCGGCGCCGACCTGCTGGTCGGCACGTCCGCCGGCGCCACCGCCGCCGCCCAGGTGTGCGGGGCCGGGCTCGCCGAGCTGTACGAGGCGACCCTCGTCCCGCCGCCGGCCGCGATGACGGTCCGCGGCGGGACCCGTCCGGCCGTGGGCGCCCACCTGCAGCGGCTGCACGACCTCATCGCCTCCGCCGAGGACGCTGCCGACCTGCGCAAGCGGCTCGGTGCTGCGGCGCTGGCGCTCGACGCCACCGCGGGCGAGGACGGCTCCGCGCGCTGGCGAGCGGTCGTCGCCGCGCGACTGCCCCGCCACGACTGGCCGGACCGGGACCTGCTGCTCACCGCGGTGGACGCGTCGACCGGGGCGCCGGCCGTCCTCCACCGGGGCAGCGGCGCGGACCTCGTCGACACCGTCGCCGCCAGCTGCTCGAGCCGCGCGGCCTACCGCATCGGTGACCGGCGCTTCCTGGACGGCGGGTTCCGCCGCAACGAGAACGCCGACCTCGCGACGGGCTACGCGCGGGTGCTGGTGCTGTCGCCGCTGGGCGGCCGGTCGCTGACGCCGCCGAGCTGGGGCCAGCACCTGGCCACGCAGGTCGAGGAGCTGCGGGCCGGCGGCAGCCGCGTGCAGACGGTGCTCCCCGCGAGCAGCGCGGAGCACCTGCTGGGTGCGAACGCCATGGACCTGTCGCTGCGACCGGCTGCCGCACGGGCGGGCCACGCGCAGGGCCTCGCCCTTGCTCCGGAGGTCGCCTCCCTCTGGGGCTGAGGCGGGGCGTCCCCATGGTCAGCGGCCGCCTCACGTGCTAGACACTGAACTACATGGTTCAGCATGAGCACGCTCCCCTCGATGCCGCGTTCGTCGCCCTGGCGGACCCGACGCGACGCGGCGTGCTCGAGCAGCTCGGCCGCTCGGAGGCCTCCATCACCGACCTCGCCGACCGGTTCCACATGACGCTGACCGGCATGAAGAAGCACGTGGCCGTCCTCGAGCGGGTCGGCCTCGTGAGCACCGTGAAGGTCGGGCGCGTGCGCACCTGCCGGATCGGGACGGCCCGCCTCGAGGACGTGGCGGCGTGGGTCGAGCGGTACCAGCAGGTCTGGGACGCGCGCTTCCGCGCGCTGGACGACGTCGTCGAAGCACTTCGACGCAAGGAGGAGACAGATGGACGCACAGCCGCAGGACGAGCCCACGACCCGGCGCCCGGTGGCGGTCGAGCGGACGTCGGACCGCGAGGTCAGGGTCACGCGCACCTTCGACGCCTCCGCACGCCTGGTCTTCCAGGCGTGGACGACGCCTGAGCTGTTCCGCCAGTGGTGGCTGCCCGCCTCGACCGGCATGACGCTGCAGTCCCTCGACATGGACGCGCGCACCGGTGGCGGCTACCGCCTGGACTTCGGTGGCGGCGCGGAGTTCTTCGGCACCTACCTCGAGGTGACGCCGTACTCGCGCATCGTGTGGACGAACGACGAGGGCGAGAGCGGCTCGGTCACCACCGTCACGCTCGAGGAGCGGGACGGCACGACGCTGCTCGTCATGAGCGAGGTGTTCGCCTCCGCAGAGGCCTTCGAGGCCGGGGCCGGCGCGGAGCAGGCGACGCACGAGACGTTCGGCCAGCTCGACGACCTGCTGGCCCAGCTGCCGGCCTGAGGAGACCGGCGGTCAGTCGGGCGGCGGCCCCGTGGGCACGCCCGGCAGGTCCTCCTGGCCCTCCCGTCGGGCCTCGACGCGGGCGAAGGCATGCGCGATGGGGACGTCGGTCGAGGAGTGGGCGAGGATCGAAGCCAGGATCACGAGGGCCACGAGGTGGAACATGGCCTGGGCCCCTGGAACGCCGGCTTCGAGGATCAGCAGGCCGTACACCACGGAGGCGAAGCCCTTCGGCCCGAACCACGCCGCGACGGCCTGTTCAGGAAGCGGCAACCCGCTGCGCAGCAGTGACACGAAGATGGCCAGCGGTCGCGCCAGCACCAGGGCCAGCACGGCGAAGACGTACCCGCGCAGCGGGATCTCGCCGAGGAACGACGGCGAGATGAGCGCGCCGAAGACCAGGATCGCTGCGAGCTTGAGCAGCTCGGTGACGAGCTCGCCGAACTCGGCGAAGGAGCGCTCCACCTCGGGGGCCATCGTGGCCACCGTGATGCCAGCGGTGAAGGCAGCGAGGAACAGGTTGCCGTGGGTGGCCTCCGCGATGCCCAGGACCATCAGCCCGATCGAGAGTCCCCCCAGCGCGGCGTACAGCGGGGTGGCCCCCGTGAAGCGGCTCCGCAGCAGCAGGACCGCGAGGGCCGGGACGACCAGCCCGATGCCGACGCCCAGTCCCAGCTCGGTGACAAGGTCGACTGCGCCCACCTCGTCCTGCGCCAGCACGGAGATCAGGACCAGGACCACAGGGAGGGCGAGGCCGTCGTTCAGGCCGCTCTCGACGTTGAGCAGTGAGCGCAGCCGTGCCGGCACCTCGCTCCGGCCGACGATCGCCGAGGCGAAGACCGGGTCGGTCGGGGCGAGGACGGCGCCCACCAGCATGCTCTGGACCCACGGGAGCCCAGCGACCCAGTGCGCGAGGCCGGCTGTGACGGCGAACGTCAGCGGCATCCCCAGCACGAGCGCGCGCCCCGGCAGGCGCCAGGCGCGCCGCAGATCGTTGAAGCCGACCCGCATGCCGTCGGTGTACAGGACGCTGAACAGCGCCAGCTCGGCCAGGCCGATGACGAGCTCGTCGTCCGGGACGAGGTCGAGGACCCCGGTCGCTCCTGGGCCGAGCAGGACGCCGGCGAGCAGGAAGAGCACTGCCGTGGACAGCACGGTGCGATGTGCCAGCGCTGAGAACAGCACGCCGACGAACAGCACCACCGAGAAGGCCAGCAGCAGATCCATCGGTCAGTCCTCACCTGTTGTCGGCCGCTCGTGCGCCCGGCCCGGCCCTGAGGCCGTACCCGGTGCCGCGCCGCGACCCCTACCCCCGCGGTGGTGCAACCCCCGCGTCCTGCTGCTGTCGAGTCACGCCGAGGAGCGCTCCGCGGCCTTGCGGTACAGGCGACGACCGGGCGCGGCGGTGACACCGTGCACCAGCGTGCTCGCCGCGACGACCAGAGTGCCCGCCGCCCACAGCCGCGAGTCGACCACACCCTCCTCCGATGCCAGGGCCAGGTAGAACACGGCGCTCACGCCGACCGGGCCGAACCAGCCCAGGAAGACCCCGTCCCGCAGCCTGAGGCCCAGCGGACGCGCCAGCAGGAGCAGCACGGGCGGCCGTCGCAGGAGCAGGACCAGGACGACGAACAGTGCGCCGCCCACCCCCAGCTCCTGCCACTGCGCCCACGGCAGCAGCACGCCCAGCAGCAGGAAGACGGGAAGGACGAGGTAGCGGTTCACCGCCTCGTCGACGAGGTCCTGCTCGGCCTCGGTCCCGTCGCCGACGAAGAAGCTGTACGCGAGCCCGGCGATGAACACGGCCAGGACCCCGTCGGCCTGGAGCAGCCGCGCGATGCCGAGGACCGCTACGGCCAGGAGCAGGGTGACCACGAGCCGCGAACCGCGGTCCATGTCCGAGCGGTCCTCGGAGCGGTCGAGCAACCGTCCGGTGGCTGCCCCTGCCACGACGCCCACGACGACCGCGACAGCGACCTGGTAGGCGCCGTCACCCGTGGCAGATCCCGGAGAGCGCCCGAGGGTCAGGGCCACTCCCAGCAGGACGAGCGGCAGCGCCAGTCCGTCGTTGAGTCCCGACTCCGTGGACACCACCTGTCGCAGCGCTTCCGGGAGGTGCTCCTCCGCCGGCCTCCCGGTGACGACGCTGGAGGCCAGCACCGGATCGGTCGGCGCGACGCACGCCCCGAGCAGGATCGCCAACCCGGCAGGAAGCCCCAGCACCCACCATCCCAGCAGCGCCGTACTGGCCGCCATGCCGAGCATGCCTGCCGTCACGAGCACGGCCGTCGGCGTCAAGACCTGTCGGAGCCCGCGTACCGGGAACCGCAGGGCAACGCCGATCAGGGAGACGGCGAGCAGAAGGCGTGCCACCTCCAGCAACAGCCCCGCCTGTGAGCTCTCGCCGACGGAGATCAGGTCCAGGACCTGCGGGCCGAGGCTGATGCCGAGCAGCAACGCCAGCAGCGGCTGGCTGACGGGGAGGTCGCGGATCTTCGACGACATGGCGGCCGTCAGGACCGCGAGAGCGCCGACCGCCGCGTAGCCCAGGTGGAGCTCATCGACCACGAGGACTCCTCGCGTCGCGCTGCCGAGGCGCGTTCCGTCGGAGCGGACGGCGAGCTTCTCGTGGGCCACAGCAGAAGGTGAACGGCACGGTCTGCACCTCCACCCCCGAGCCCTCCCTGCACCGGCGTTCGACAGCAGCGGCCGGCATGAGGAGCGGCCCCTGCCGTGAGGGTCTGACCGCAGCACTGCGGAGCCAATCCCCCGTCGCACGACTGTCATCCGCCGCGGGCAGAGGCGGTGGACCTTGACGCTCCTGTGACGTTGAGGCACGACACGTGATCCGGGCGACGTCGCGGGCAGCACGACACGAGGAGGCCGACCGGACGGGCCGACACCCCGACGGGCGGTCAGGACGAGGGAGGACGCTGTCATGCCAAGAGCACGAGCCGCGCACACGTGGAACCGCAAGTGGGCAGCCCGGGGCGCCCTCAGCATGGCGCCGCTCGGGGCCCTGACGGCGCTCGTGCTCGCGCTGATCGTGTTCCGGCAGCCGACCCCTGCGCTGATCGCCTACGCCGCAGGTGGGGCGGGCAGCGCGGTCGTCGGGCTGGTCCTCGGCGGCGCGTTCGGCGCCCTCGCAGGCAGCACCAGGTCGAACGGCCGACGGCAGCAGCGCGGACAGGCCGCCCGGCGCGCCCGGCCCTGGATCAGGCACATGGCGACCTCGGGCTGACGCAGGGCACGACAGCACAGCCCCAGCCGCGCACGACCTCAAGGAGAACCTCATGATCGGCTTCATCGTCGCGGGCCTCGTCATCGGCGCGCTGGCACGACTCATCAAGCCCGGCAAGCAGAACCTCGGGCTGCTGCCGACCCTGCTCCTGGGCCTGGCGGGTTCGGTCATCGGCGGCCTCATCGCCAACGTCCTCGGCACGGGCGGCATCTTCGAGCTGAACGTCCTGGGCTTCGTCGTCGCGGTCGTTGCCGCCGTTCTGCTCATCGGCGTCGCCGAGGGCGCGAGCGGGCGCAGCCGCCAGCACTAGGGGGCACGTCGCGTCGGCCCCGCGCGTAGCGTGCGGGAGCCGGAAGCGGACCACGGCGGGGGCGAGGGGGTGTGCGTGCTGCTGCGGCGGGAGGTGGCACCCACGGCAGCTGCTGCCGCCATCCTGCTCGCTGTGGTCATCGCCGACGCGGCCACTGCACGGGCCACGGTGCTGGTCAGCCTGGTCGTCACGGCCCCCCTGCTGACCGCTGCCTTCACCAGGCCGGGCGTGACAGCGGCGGTCGCCGGCGCCGCCGTCCTGGCGGCGTTGCTGCGCCTGCCCTGGGACGCACAGGGCGCCACTGACGTCGTGCGCGTCACGTCGATCTCGGCGAGCTCGGTGCTGGCGGTCTTCATCGCGAGGCGACGGGAGGACCGTGAGCGGGACCTGTCTCAGATGACGCGGGTCGCGGACGTCGCGCAGAGCGCAGTGCTCTGGCCCGTACCCCCGCGCGTGCGGGACCTGGACTTCACGGCCCGGTACGTCTCGGCGACCGCGTCCGCCCGGATCGGCGGTGACCTGTACGAGGTCGTCGACTCGCGTTTCGGCGTGCGCCTGATCGTCGGTGACGTCCGAGGTCACGGCCTGCCGGCTGTGCGCCTTGCGGCGGCCGTGCTGGGCTGCTTCCGCGAGGCCGCCCACGACCGTGAGGACCTGCAGGACGTGGTGGTGGCGCTCAACGCCACGGTGGCCCGTCTGGCCGGCCCGGAGGACTTCGTCACGGCGGCTGTCCTGCAGCTGGACGGGGGCAGCGGTCAGATCATGTCCTGCGGCCACCCGGCACCGCTCCGGTCCACGACGCAGAGCAGCGGCACCCTGGACGTGGAGACCTCGGACCTCCCGCTAGGGCTCGGGGCAGGACAGGGCAGCACACCCACGTCCTTCACGCTGCCGCCCGGCGGCCGTCTCCTGCTGCACACCGACGGTCTGCTCGAGGGCAGGGATGCCGCGGGCGACTACTTCCCGGCCGGGACGTGCTTCGCCGCTCTCGCGCAGGTCCACCGGACCGAGGTCCTCGATGCGCTGCTGGGCCAGCTCACCGACTGGTGTGGTGGCCACATCGCTGACGACGTCGCCCTGCTCCTGGTCGAACGATCAGGGTGAGGACGACTCCGCAGCCAGGGGCATGAGGTCGTCCGCCTCCTCTTGGTCCCACACGATCCGCGACACGGTCCGCGGCCTCCGCATCGTCGTTCCCGCTGCACCCGAGCCGCTCTCGTGAGGTGGTCGGGCGGTGCACCTCATCGTCCCTGGCTCGAGTCGCGGTGCTGGCGCAGTCCGCCGGCCTGCGTCGTCTCCGCGTCGTCGTCGCGCAGCGCTGCCTTCAGCGAGGGGGTGCCCTGCAGCACGACGATGTCGGCCGGCATCTCCACACCGGCTGCATCCAGCGCGGCCTTCACCGCCGTCAGGACCCGGTCGCGGACCAGCCGCACGCTCCGTTGCTGCGGCGCGCTCCAGAACAGCAGCTGCAGGTCGACGGTGCTGGTGCCGAGCTCGCCCACCAGCACCAGCGGCCCCGGGTCGGCGAGCACCCCGTCGCACTCACGCAGCGCGTCAAGAGCCGTGGACCGTGCCAGCGGGACATCGCTCTCGTACGCGATGCCGACCACACCCTCGGTCCGGATCGCCGGGTAGCCGGTCTGCACGACCAGCTGGTTCTTGTACACGGTGGCGTTCGGGATCAGCACCTTGCGCCCTTCGTAGGTGCGGATGACCGTCTCGCGCAGGTTGATCTCCACGACGGTGCCGCGTGTCCCCTCCACCTCGACCTCGTCGCCCGTCCGGAAAGGTGCGCGGAACAGCAGCAGGATGCCCGCAAGCAGGTTCTCCAGGATGTCGCGGAAGGCGAAGCCCACGGCGATGCTGAAGAAGCCCAGGCTGCCCAGGACGTTGACCGGCTTCACGGTCGGCAGCGCGATCGTGAGCGCCGCCAGGACGCCGACCAGCCCCAGCAGCAGACGCACCACGCGGCTCATGACGTGCGCAAAGCTCGGTCGGTCCAGCCGCAGGTACCGGCGGCGCACCACCACGCCGGCCGCCCGGCCCACCAGGAGCAGCAGGGTCAGGGTGACGAGCGCAGCGCCCAGGCGCGGTAGGGCCTCGACGAGGGTGTCGCGCACGAGCGGTCCTCCAGACGGGTCAGGGACGCAGGCCCTTCCCGCCTTGCGTGACGATCACGTGACGGGCGTGCACGCACCAGGATCGGGGGTAGCGGAGCGACAGGAGGTGGGACGTGGTGCTCGCGAGCTGGACGACCCTGGCTGTCGTCGTGCTGTCCGGGACCGTGACCTACGCGGCCGTCATCCTGCTCACCCGGCTGACCGGTGTGCGGTCGCTGGCGAAGATGTCCAGCTTCGACTTCGCCGCGACCGTCGCGATCGGCTCCACCGTGTCGGCCACCCTGGTCGGCAGCGCACCCTTGGCCGCGGCGTCGTGGGGCTGGCACTGCTCTTCGGCCTGCAGTACTCGATCGCGCTGCTGCGCCGTCGGGGACTGCTGCTCGGCCTGGTGGACAACACGGCGATCCTGCTCATGGCGGGGCCGCGGGTGCTGGAGGACAACCTGCGGCACGCGCGCGGTCAGCCACGAGGAGCTGTGGGCGCAGCTGCGACTGGCCGGCGTGCAGCGGCGCGACCAGGTGCAGGCCGTCGTCATGGAGACCACCGGCGACGTCAGCGTCCTGCGCGCCGGGGATCCGCTCGACCCCGAGCTGCTGCGCGGCGTGCGCGGCGCGGAGGCGCTCCGATGACAGCCCGGTGGCACGCGCTTCGCGAGTCGCTGCGCAACGGCTTCTGGGCCGTCCCGACGGGCTGCGTGACCGTCGCCGTGGTCCTCTCGCTCGTGCTCGTCCAGGTGGACCGCCGTAGCACGTCATCACTGGCCTACACCTTCGGCGCAGGGCCGGACGGGGCGCGGGAGGTGCTCAGCGCCATCACCACGGCGATGATCACCTTCACGGGCCTGGTCTTCTCCATCACCGTCGTCGTGCTGCAGCTGACCAGCTCGCAGTTCTCTCCGCGAGTGCTGCGGACGTTCCTGCGCGACCGGCTGACGCAGTACGCGCTGGGGATCTTCACGGCGACCTTCGTCTACACGGTGATGGTGCTGCGAACCGTGCACAGCGGCAACGACGACGCCACCTTCGTGCCCTCGATCGCGACGACCTTCGCGCTGCTCCTGCTGCTGCTGAGCGTCGCGCTGTTCGTCGCCTACATCCACCACATCGCCACCTCGATCCAGGCGTCGTCGATCATCGCCGCGATCGGCGCGGAGACCGGCAGGGCGCTGGACGCCCGATTCCCGCCGGGTACCGGCAGCGCGGCCCACGCGCACGCCGCTCCTCCGCCGGACCTCCTGCCCTCGCTGGTGCTCCCGGCGCCGCGAAGCGGCGTCATCACCACCCTCGCTGAGCAGGCGCTGGTGCGGCAGGCATGCGCAGCCGGCGTGGTGCTCCAGACCGCGGTACGGCCTGGTGACTTCGTGCCCGAGGGCGCCCCGCTCCTCTCGGTGATCGGCGACCCGGCCGACCTCGACGTCCCTGCCGTCGCCGCGGCGGTCGTCCAGGGCCGCGATCGGACGTTGCAGCAGGATGTGGCCTTCGGCCTGCGGCAGCTCGTGGACATCGGTGAGCGCGCGCTGTCGCCCGGCATCAACGACCCGACGACTGCTGTGCAGGTGCTCGACCAGCTGCACGACCTGCTGCGCCGCCTCGCGACCCGACGGCTGCGCACAGGCTTGCACGTGGATGACGCCGGGACCGTTCGACTGGTGACGCCGCCGGACCGACTGCTCGACTACCTGGCGCTGGCGCTCGACGAGATCGAGCAGTACGGCCACGACGCGCTCCCGGTGCAAGGGCGCATCGACGCGCTCCTCGCAGACCTGGCGGCGGCCGCGCTGCCCGAGCACCGGCAGGACGTGCAAGAGCGACAGGAACGCAGGCGGTCCGCGGCGGCCAGGGCCGCTCGTCCCTCGGGCGCTCCGTGACCCGTCAGCCGGGTCGTGCGATCCCGCTGTCCCGTCGCAGTCCCGCTCGGCCGACCGCTCAGCCTTGTGACGCCGGAACCTCGGCCTCCGGGTCGAAGCAGCCGTCGAACTCGAAGACCGGGTTGGGCACGTCCCGTCCGCGCGTGTCAGTGATCATCACGGTGCCGGTGATGCGGGACGGGCCGGTGGCCGTGTAGCAGGAGCTGCTGCGGACCTGCAGCTCGAACTTGCCGTCCTGCCGAACGCCCTGGTCGTCGGTCCAGTGGATCATGCAGATCCAGTCCGCACCTGGCCCGGTGTCGGGCAGTTTGGGCCCGCCCTTGTCGCAGTCGTCGGTCGCGGCCATGGACGCAGCCGTGACGCCCGGATGTCCCAGGATCTCGGCCTGCTGCAGGTACAGCCTGGTGAAGGCGGGCAGCAGGGCCGCCTCGACCCGGGGACGGGTGATGTCACTCCCGCCGCAGGCCGCGAGGGACAGCGCGGCAGCGCACAGCACGGCGGCTCGTCGTCGCATCGTGCTCATCCTCCGTCGATGTCGCGGCGCCGAAGCACGACGTAGGCCGACGTCAGGCAGATGGCGCACCAGCCGGCCGAGACAGCCAGCCCCTGCAGCAGCGGTCCGTGGAAGGGCGTCGCCACCAGCAGGCCGTGCCAAGCCTCGAACGGGGTGGTCAGCAGCAGCCGCCGAGGCCCGTCGATCCCACCGAGCGAGCCCACGAGCTGCAGCACGAAGCCGAGGACCAGGGGCGCCACGACGCCGACCGCCGGGTTCCGGCTGACCACCGAGACCAGGATCGCCAGGCTGGTGAAGGCCAGCAGCGGCGGTAGTGCGGTCGCCCACGCCTGCACGACCAGGCGCGCCGCCTCCGGCCCGGGTATCAGCTGACCGGACAGCCCGATCACGTCCTGCGTACCGACGATCGCCGTGCTCGCCAGGATGGCGCTGGTCGCCAGCACGAGGAGCACCAGCACAGCGAAGGTGGCCGAGACCAGCGTCTTGGCGGCGAACAGCCGGCCTCGGCTGACCGATCGGGTGAGGATCGTCTTCCAGGTCCCGTGCGCATCCTCGCTGGCGAAGACGTCCCCGGCGACCAGGCTCGTGAGCAGGGGCAGGACCCACTGCGCGGCGAAGCCCAGCAGCAGCAGCGGGACGGCGTAGCCGCTCGCGTGCACGTGCCGCCCGAACAGGGTGTCCTTCGGCGGCCGGGCCTGCCCGTCGAGCACGAGCACGACGAGCACTGGGGCGACCAGGCACCCGAGCAAGGCGTACCGCGCCCTGGCCTGCGCCGCGAGCTTGGTGAGCTCGACGCGGTAGGCGGTCGGCCAGCCGGGAGCGGACCGCGCGCCGGCGCGGGTCATGCGTACCCGACCGGTACGGCGTCGGACGTGGACTCGGTGAGCAGGAAGAAGAGCGACTCCAGCGGCGCCTCGGACAACCGCAGCTCGCGGAGCGCCAGACCCGAGACGACCAGGTCCCGCACGTAGGCGTCCAGCGCCGGCTGGGCGCCGCGTGCTGCGAGCCCGGGCTCGTCTGGTGATGTCGCGACCACGAGGTCCGGGTGCCCGGCAGCCCGTGCCAGCGCCGCCCGGTCGTCGCTGGTCCGCAGCCGGTGCGCTGGCTGGGGCGCGCGCTCGCGCAGCGCCGTGATGGTGCCGTGGTAGGCCACCGACCCGGCCTTCATGATCGTCACGTTGTCGCAGATCTCCTCGACCTCGTCCATGTTGTGAGAGCTGAGGAGCACGGTGAGGCCGCTGGCGGCAAGGCGCTTGACCAAGGCCCGCATGTCCCGGATGCCGGCGGGGTCCAGTCCGTTTGCGGGCTCGTCCAGCACGAGCAGCTGAGGGTCGCGCAGCAGCGCCGCCGCGACCCCGAGCCGCTGGCGCATGCCGAAGCTGTAGCCCTTGACCTCGTCCAGGTCCCGGCCGGTCAGGTCCACGGTGTCGAGCACCTGGTCGACCCGCCCCCGGGCGCCATCGCCGTCCAGCCGGGCCAGCAGCTCGAGGTTCTTGCGGCCGGACAGGTACGGGTAGAACTTCGGGCTCTCCAAGAAGCCCGCGACGCCGTCGAGCGCGCGCGGACCGTCCGCCGCCCACGTGCGGCCGAGCACCTCGAGCCGGCCGGCGTCCGGTCGCACCAGGCCGAAGAGCATGCGCAGGAAGGTCGTCTTGCCGGCGCCGTTCGGACCGAGCAGTCCGTACACCTCGCCGACCCCGACCCGCAGGTCGACGTCGTCGACCGCGGTCAGCGCGCCGTACCGCTTGACCAGTCCCTCAGCCCGTACGGCGGTGTCGGTCACGCGGCCTCCTCCTGGCGCAGCGGCGGCTCTCGTGGCAGGCTTACTACTACAACCAGAACAGTACTACACGGCGAGTAGTAGTCGGGAGGACCATGCCGTCAGGACGACGCGCCCGCGGGGAGCTGGAACGCCGGGTGCTGGCCGTGGTGGCCGCCGCTGACCAACCACTCACCCCCGGGCAGACGCAGGCGGCGCTCGGCGACGGCCTGGCGTACACGACCGTGATGACGACGCTGACGCGCCTGCTCGACAAGGGCGCCCTGCAGCGCGAGGCGACCGGCCGCTCCTACGCCTACAGCCTGGTCACCGCCGAGCACGACGTCGACGCCGCTCTGACCGGTCGCCGCATGAGCCAGCTGCTCGCGGCGGGACCGGACCGCGCCTCGGCGCTGGCGCACTTCGTGGCCGACCTCGAGCCCGGCGACGAACAGCTGCTCAGCGACCTGCTGCGGCGTGCGGACTGACGTGGACCCCCTGGTGGCCGTCCCCCTGGTCGCGACCGTGCTGCTGCGCGCGACCGCCGCGCAGCTGGGGGCGTGCCTGCCGCCTCGGGCCGCCGCGCGCCTGCTCACCGGCGCGAGCCTGGTCGCGGCCGCCAGCTGCGGCTTCGTCCTGACCGTCGTGGCCTTCGACGCGCTCGCCCAGGTCCCGGCCTTTGCGGTACGAGGCGGCTGGTCGGCCGCGCAGGTCCGCGGCACCGGGTCCCTGCCGGCCGCCACCGGATGGCCGGTCGCCGGGGTCGTCGTCGTCCTGCTCGCCGCCGCAGCCCGGCGACTCCTCCTGGTCGCGCGGGACCTGGCTGCTGCGCAGCTGACGTGCCGCGCGCTCGGCCCTGGCGCCGGCGGCCTCGTGGTGCTCGCCGACGACCGGCCCGCGGCCTACGCGCTCCCGGGGTGGACCGGCCGGATCGTCGTCTCGACCGCGATGCTGAGGGCCCTGCCCGCGACCGAGCAGCGGGTCCTGCTCGCCCACGAGGGCTCGCACCTGCGAAACCGCCACCACCTCCACGTGCAGCTCACCCAGCTCGCCAGCGCCGCCAACCCGCTGCTGCGACCGGTTGAGCGGGCCGTGGCCCGCGCCGTGGAGCGGTGGGCCGACGAGGACGCCGCCGCCGAGGTCGGCGACCGGCGGACCGCGGCGCGCGCCCTGGCGCGTGCGAGCCTGGCCGGTCGCGGCGGGGCGGTGGTCGCCGGGGCGCTCGCCGCGGTCCGCGTCGGCGCGGGCGACCGCGTCCGCGCGCTGCTGGAGCCGGCTCCCCGCCCGCACCTCGCCCTGCGCGCCGCCGTCCTCGTCCTGACCCTGGCGACCACGCTCAGCGCCGCCGGGCTGGCCCGGCACACCGAGGTGCAGTACGAGCGGGCCCGGCACCAGCTCAGCTCCTCAGCGGCGCCGGGTCGCGGATGAGCGCAGCCCCGTCGCTCCCCCGGGTGCTGGTCGTCGAAGACGACACCGACCTGCGCGAGCTGCTGGCCCGCGGCCTGCGCGAGCACGGCTTCACCGTCACGACCGCCGGGGACGCGGCGACGGCGATGGCTTGCGCCGCAGCGCCTCTCGACGTCCTGGTCCTCGACGTGGGGCTGCCGGACGCCGACGGCCGGGACCTCTGCCAGGCGCTGCGCGCCCGGGGCGTCGACGCACCGGTCCTGTTCCTGACGGCGCACGACCGGGTCGAGGACCGGTTGGCCGGCTTCGCCGCCGGCGGGGACGACTACCTGGCCAAGCCGTTCCACCTGGCCGAGGTCGCGGCCCGCGTGACGGCGCTGCTCAAGCGCCGGGCCTCGGCTTTCCGCGCGCCGGGTCTGGTGCTGGACCCGGTCACCCACGACCTCAGGACCCCGGCGGGGCGCAGCGCGCTGACCCCCACGGAGTTCCGGATCCTCGCGTCGCTGGTCGCGGCGACCGGCGCCGTGCACCGGCGTCGTGCTCTGGTGCAGGCGGCATGGCCGTCCGGCGCGATCGTGCACGACAACACGCTCGACCAGTACATCGCCCGGTTGCGTCGCAAGCTGCGCGGGGTGCAGGCGCCAGGCAGCATCACGACGGTCCACGGCGTCGGCTACCGCTACGACCCCGCCGCATGAGGGCGCCCACCGGCCCGCGCAGCCTGCGGTCGCGCTTCTCCTTGCTGGCCGCCGCCGCCGCGGGGCTGCTGGCGGCCGTCCTGGGCAGCGCGTCGGTCCTGGTGCTGCAGTCCCGGCTCGACCGCTCCGCCCACGAGGAGCTGCGCAACCGGGTCGAGGCCGCCAGCGACCTGGTCGCACGGGACCCGGCGGGCGACCTCGTCCTGGTCGGCGCCGACGCCGGGCAGGTCCTGGACGAGGGGGCGTGGGTCTTCCAGGGCGCTCGGCCGGTCGCCCGCGCCCCGGGACCTCCGGCCCTGCAGCAGGCGGTCGCACGGCTCAGCGGCCGGTCGGGCTTCGCGGCCGGCCCCGGCGGGGTGCTGCTGCTGGCGGAGCCCTTCCCGGACAGCGGGCCGCGGTCGGGCACCGTCGTTGGCGTCCTGTCCCTCGCCCGCAACGCCCAGGCGGTCGACCTCGTCCAGGAGCTGGTCGTCGGAATCGGGCTGCTGACGATGGTCGGCACCTGGTTCGCGACGCGCCTGCTGGTCGGGCGCGCGCTGCGCCCCGTCGTGGCCATGACCGCGCAGGCGGCGGACTGGAGCGCCACCGACGCCGCGCGCCGCTTCGGCACCGGCGGGCGGCCCACGGAGCTCGCCGAGCTCGCCACCACCCTGGACGGCGTGCTCGACCGCCTGTCGGCGGTGCTGCGGCACGAGCAGCGGCTGACCGCCGAGCTCTCGCACGAGCTGCGGACCCCGCTGGCCCGGATCGTGGCCGAGGTCGACCTGCTGCAGGCCCGACCCCGCAGCGCCTCCGAGCTCAGCGCCGCGCACGCCTCGATCGGCGCCGGCGCCGGCCGGATGGACCGCATCCTGCAGACCCTGCTCAGCACGGCGCGGTCCGGGGCCGACGTCCCGCCGGGTCGCGCCGAGGCCCGCGCGGTCCTCCGTACCGTCGTCGCGGGCTGCGCGGACCCGCGGCTGGAGGTCAGCGGTCCGCCGGTCGTCGTGGGCGTGGACGCCGCGGTCCTGGAGCGCATCGTCGGGCCCTTGGTCGACAACGCCCTGCGCTACGCCCGCGCGCACGTCGACCTCCGCACCGGTCCGGGCCCGGTCGTCGTCGTGGAGGACGACGGGCCGGGCCTCGCGTCGGACCTGCTGGAGGCAGTGTTCGACCCCGGGCGGCGTGCCAGCCCGCACGACGGGCACGCCGGTGCCGGCCTGGGTCTGGCGCTGTCGCGCCGCCTGGCCCGCGCCGCCGGTGGCGACGTCTTCCTGGCCGCCCGCCCCGGCGGCGGGCTGACGGCGACGGTGGACCTGCCAGGGGGCTGACGGCGCTCAGGCGCTGTTCAGGTGCGGGGCCGCAGGGTGTCGGTCATGACCACCGACACGACGGCCCCCACCGACCGGGCCCGGCGGATGCTGAACAAGGTCCCCGCCGTGACCGTCTACTTCTGGATCATCAAGGTCCTGTGCACGACGGTCGGGGAGAGCCTGGCCGACTACGTCAACGACACGATCGGCCTCGGCCTCACCGGCACCACCGTGCTGTTCGGCGCCGCGACGGTCGTCGCGCTGGTCGTGCAGCTACGGCGGGACCGGTACGTCCCGGCCGTCTACTGGCTCGTCGTCGTGCTCATCAGCACGACCGGGACCCTGCTGACCGACATCCTCACCGACTCCGTCGGCGTGCCGCTCGCTGTGAGCACGGCGGTCTTCGCCGTGCTGCTGGCCGGCGTCTTCGCGGTCTGGTACTCCCGCGAGCACACGCTGTCGATCCACTCCATCAACACCTCGTCCCGCGAGGCCTTCTACTGGCTCGCCGTCCTCGTGACCTTCGCGCTCGGCACGGCTGCCGGCGACTGGACGCTCGAGCTCACCGGGTTCCCGGCCGTGCAGGCGGTGCTGGTCCCGGCCGGCCTGCTGCTGCTGGTCCTGGTGGCCTGGCGGCTCGGGGCCGGACCGGTGCTGAGCTTCTGGCTCGCCTACGTCCTGACCCGGCCGCTCGGCGCGAACATCGGCGACGCCCTCAGCCTGCCGCGCGACGAGAGCGGTCTCGGCCTCGGCACGTTCGGGACCAGCCTGCTGTTCCTGGCCTGCATCCTGCTCTGCGTCGGCTACCTGACGCGCAGCCGCGCCGACCAGGAGGACGCGACGCCCGAGCACGACGACGCGCCCCCGCGCCGCACCTGAGTTTCCCAGCACGCACCTGATCCGAGGAGCCCCATGACCGCGACCGCCCCATCCCTGACCCGCCGGGGCAGGACCGACGACGGGACCGTGCTCGCGGCCCTGACCGGCCTGCTGATGACCGTCGTGCTGTTCCAGGGCGCGATGGCCGGCGTGTTCGTCCGCGACGACCGCGAGCGGGACGCCCGGTCGTCCTTCATCGACGCGCACGCCTGGGGCGCCCACGTCGGCACCGTGCTCGCCGTCGCCACGGCGGGCTTCGTGCTCTGGCGACTGAGACACCACCGGCCGCTCGTCGTCGGTGCCGTGGTGCTCGCCGTCGCCTTCGCCGCCGAGTCCTACATCGGGGGCCTGATCCGCGACGAGGACCGGCAGGCACTCACGCCGGTGCACGTGCCGCTCGCGATGGTCATCACCGGCGTCACCGCATGGCTGATCCTGCAGGCCCTTCACCTCCGGCGGCAGGACTCCCCCACCCGCCGGACCTGAGAGCCGGCGAGGGGGCGGCACCTGTCGGGCGTCCCCCTCCAGGACGAGAGCCGCACCAGATGCCGTCGCCGCGGCGGTAGCGCCCGCTCCCCCTCCGTGCCGGCGGCGGCCGGAGCCATCCGCGAAGGCCCGGGACGCCTTCCGGCCCACGACTGCGTCCCGCGTCGCATGCGTCGTCCCTCGGCCCACCACGGCCGGAAGAGACGTCACGCGCCGCGGAAGGGCCGTCACTGCCGTCGCGGCTTCAGGCAGGTGAGGACCTGCAGGTCAGAGGTGCTCCCCCATCTGGACTTGAACCAGAAACCCTGCGATTAACAGTCGCATGCTCTGCCAATTGAGCTATGGGGGATCGCGCCGGCAGGGCCGGCGTGGCGCACAGAGACTAGCGCACGGCACCGGTCCCCCGAACGCGAGACAGCGCGCCCGAGATGACCGAGACTGTCCTGGTGCTGACCCTCGCCGAGCGCCTGCTGGCCGGAGCCGTCGCGACCGTCCTGACGGCCGGCACGGTCAGCGCCGCGGCCGTGGAGCCGGAGCGCAGCGCGACGCCGCTCGCGGTGCCCGCGGCCACCCCGGCGGTCGTGCCGCCGAGCCCGTCGCCGCGCCCCTCCGCCAAGGCCGTCGCGCCCGCGCCGCGGCCGCCGAAGAAGAAGGCGGCCCCCGCACCGGCCCCGCGCCCGGCGGCTCCCGAGCCGCCGCAGGCCGGCTGCCCGCTGCCCAAGCGCCCGCGCTCCGGCCCGTACCGCCCCCGCCCGCAGAAGCCCCCGTCCGTCGCCGACGCCGCACTGCCCGCCCCCCTGGCGCCCGGCCCCAAGTCGGCCAGCCTCGACGCCGTGGCCGGCAAGGGCATCTGGGTCACCAACTTCAAGCAGACGCCGGTCGACGTCGCCGCCACCGTCGGCAAGGCGCGGGCGGCCGGCGCGCGCAGCATCTGGATCCGCACCGGCGGCCGGCAGGGCTACTACGGCGACGCCTTCCTCCCGGCGCTCGTCCCCGCGGCGCACGCCGCCGGGCTGTCGGTCGTCGCCTGGGACTTCCCCTTCCTGTCCGACCCGGTGGCCGACGCAGAGCGCGCCCGCCGCGCCTACGCCGACGGCATCGACGCCTTCGCCCCGGACATCGAGACGACCGCGGAGGGGACCTACGCCACGGCCCAGCGGGTGTCGCTCTACCTGTCGCTGGTCCGCTCCTACGCGGGCGGTCGACCGGTCGCCGCGACGGTCCCGCGGCCCACGCCGCTGCGGCGGAAGTCCTTCCCGTACAAGGCCTTCGTGCCGTACGCCGACCTGTTCGTGCCGATGGTCTACTGGTCCTGCAACGAGCCCGGCGGCCTGGTGATGCAGTCCCTGCAGGAGCTCGGCGCGCTGCTGCCGGTCGCGCCGGCGGGGCAGGCGTACGACATGGGCGAGGAGGGCGGCCGCCACGGCACGCCCACCCGGGCGGAGACCTGGCGCTTCCTCGACGTCGCGAAGCGCGGCGGCGCCGTCGGCGCGAGCCTGTGGACCGTCGAGCGGGCCGGGCCGGGCCAGCTCGAGGCGCTGCGTGACTACCCGTGGGCGGTCCGGCGCTAGCGCTCGTCACGCAGGGTGAGTCGCACGGGCGTGCGCGGGTAGGGGTTCGGCAGACGACCACCCACCCACGACGCCCCGGAGGCCCCCGTGTTCAAGAAGCTCACTCTCGCTGCTGCTGCCGGTGCCGGCTACGTCCTCGGCGCCAAGGCCGGCAAGGAGCGCTACAACCAGATCGAGGCCAAGTTCCGCGAGATCGCGGGCATGCCGGCTGTGCAGAGCGCGACCACGACCGTCGTCGAGGCCGCCAGCTCCGCCGCCGACACGGCCAAGAGCGCCGCCTCCGACAAGGTCGCCGCCGTGGCCGACAAGGCCAAGGGCAGCAAGGGCGACACCGACGTCGTCGTCGACCTCGGCACGGGCGCGAACACCGGCGCCACCATGGCCGGGGCGGCCGCGAGCGGCTCTGCGCCGGACGTCACGCGTCCCTGAGCGCCTGACCGGGCACCACTCCTGCAGTCCCTGAACCGACGAGAGGAACTCCCATGGGCAGCGTCACGCACTACCTCGAGGTCAACGCCCCGGCCGACCAGTGCTACGCCTGGTGGCGCGGGCTGACCAACCTCCCGCAGATCATGCCGGACGTGGAGCAGGTCGTCCCCAAGGACGGCAGCACCCAGGTCACGCACTGGAAGGTGCACGGCCCGCTCGGCAAGAGCGTCGAGTGGGACGCCACGATCGTCGAGGACGTCCCGAACACCCGCATCGCCTGGGCGACCGAGGACTCCAGCGGCCTGGACGTGAAGAACGCCGGCGCCGTGCGCTTCGACGACCACGGCGGCACCACCGGCGTCGAGGTCAGCCTGCAGTACGACCCGCCGGCCGGCGTGCTCGGCGAGGCGGTGGCGAAGCTGTTCGCCGACCCGCAGAGCAAGGTCGAGCGGGCCCTCGAGTCGTTCAAGGCGACGATCGAGGCGGCGACGCCGGGCACCGGCACGACCGTCAAGAGCAGCTAGCACCGGACACCAGGCCGCAGGGCCGTCTCGCCACCCCGAGGCGGCCCTGCGGCGTCCGCCCCCTCCACCACCGAACGATCGGAACCCCATGACGTCGCGCATCCCCGAGCCGCCCTCCGAGTTCGAAGCCGAGGGCGTGCCGGACCCCGGCTCCTCCCCGCACGACGGCGACGCCACCGGGCAGCTCGAGAGCACCACCGAGCAGCCGCGCGACGTGCCGCTGGCCGCCGACGAGTTCGGCACCACCGCGCGCGAGCTGCACGACGGCGAGTCCCTCGACGGGCGCATCTCCCGCGAGGAGCCCGACGTGCTGGCCGACGCCGAGCGGCCCGCCGACGAGAGCGCCGGCGTCGACACGCCGTTCGACGAGCGCGCCGGTCAGGGCATCGGCCGGCTGGTCGAGCCCGACGAGGGCGCCCGTACCGACACCGAGGCCGACCTGGTCGCGCAGGACGTCGGCACCGACCTCGGCGGCTACACCGCCGAGGAGGCCGCCATGCACCTCGAGCCCGAGGTCTAGGGCCGCACGTGGTCCGCCTGCGCCGCGTCTCCACCTCCGGACCCGGGATCCACCGGGTCCGGAGCGGCAAGGGCTTCCGGTACGTCGACGCCGCCGGCCAGACCGTCACGGACCCGGCCGTGCTGGAGCGGATCAGCACCCTGGTGCTGCCGCCGGCGTGGGAGGACGTCTGGATCTGCGCTGTCCCGAACGGCCACGTCCAGGCGACCGGGGTCGACGCCAAGGGGCGCCGGCAGTACCGCTACCACGACGCCTGGCGCGTCCAGCGGGACCTGGCCAAGCACGACCGGATCCTGGACTTCGCCTCCCGCCTGCCGACGGCACGCGAGCGGCTGCGCGAGGACCTGCAGGGCACCGACCTCTCGCGCACCCGCGTCCTGGCCTGCGCGGTCCGCCTCCTCGACCTGGGCTTCTTCCGCATCGGCGGCGAGCAGTACGCCAGCGAGAACCAGTCGTACGGCCTCGCGACGCTGCGCAAGGAGCACGTCCGGGTGTCCCGCGCGGGCGAGATCGAGCTGGAGTTCACCGGCAAGAGCGGCAAGCTCTGGCACCGCTCGCTCGCCGAGCCGGAGGTGTGCGCCGTCGTCATCGGGCTCAAGCGCCGGCGCAGCGGGGGCGAGGAGCTGCTGGCCTACCGGCACCCGAGCTCCGGCGCGTGGGTCGACGTGAAGAGCGGCGACATCAACGGCTACCTGCGCGAGGCGACCGGCGGCGACGACACCGCCAAGGACTTCCGCACCTGGTCGGCGACCGTGCTGGCCGCGATCGGCCTCGCCGTGTCGACGCACGCCGAGTCGCCGACCGCCCGCAAGCGGGCCGTCACGCGCGTGGTGAAGGAGGTGGCCGACAAGCTCGGGAACACCCCGGCCGTCTGCCGGTCCTCCTACATCGATCCACGGATCATCGACCTCTACGACAACGGCGTCACCATCGCCGCCGACCTCGAGGCGCTGGGCGAGCAGGCGTCCTACGGCTCCCCCGCCTTCCAGGGCGCGATCGAGGCGGCCGTGCTGCGGCTGCTGCGCGAGCCCGCCGCGGGCGCCCGCCTCGCCGGATGACCCTGTCCGCACGCGCCCAGCCGACGTACCGTTCGGGAGTGACCCGTCCCCGTCTGGCCGGCCTGGCTGCCGTGCTGGGCGCGGCCGTCCTGCTCCCGGCCCTGCCGGCCGCTGCTGCGGGCACGCCGCCGCAGCCGACGTGGCACGCCGACCAGGCCGACGTGCCCGACGCCCGCGCCGCCGGGCGCAGCGGTCAGGGCGTCGTGGTCGCGGTGCTCGACAGCTGGGTCGACGGCCAGCACAAGGACTTCGAGGGGCGCGTCCTGCCGGGCGCCGACTGCCTCGGCGGCACCTGCGCGCCCGGCCCCGCCGCGGCCGACCAGTGCGACCACGGGACGCACGTCGCCGGCACCGTCGCCGCCTCCTCCTTCGGCGTCGCACCGCGCGCGACGATCCTGCCGGTACGGGTGCTGTCGTACGACCCCTCGAACGGCGAGTGCGTCGGCCGGCCGGACGACGTGGCGGCAGGCATCCGCTGGGCGGTGCGCAACGGCGCCCGGGTGCTGAACCTGTCGCTCGGGCCGGACGTCCCCGGGCTGTCGGCGAGCTCCTCGATCCCGACCGCCGTGCAGGAGGCCGCCCGCGCCGGCGCCGTCGTGGTCTTCTCGGCCGGCAACGCGAGCCTGCCGGTGACCGACTCCTACGACGGCGCCGCCGTCATCGTCGCGGCCACTGCGCCGAGCGGCCGGCTCGCGTCGTACAGCCAGCGCGGGTCCGGGGTGGACCTCGCCGCTCCCGGCGGCGACCCGGAGACGCCGGACGTGTGCACGCAGGAGGACTGCGTGACCTCGCTGTTCCCGGGCAACCGCTACTCGGTGGCCGCCGGCACGTCGATGGCCGCCCCGCACGTCGCCGGGATCGCGGCGCTGCTGCTCGGCCAGGACCCGCAGCGCACCCGGGAGGCCGTGCTCGACCGGATGCTCAGCACCGCCCGCCCGCTGGCCGACGCCGGCCGGGGCCTCGTCGACGCCCGGGCCGCCCTCGGCGTGCCGGCGCAGAAGCCGCCGACCAGCGCCCGCGCCACCCGCCGCCCGGCTCCCGTCGCTGCCCCGCCGGCGCCTGCGCGGCGGCCGTCCACCGGCACCCGCACGCCGGCGGCCGTCGGCAGCAGCAAGGCGCCCGCCGCAGCGTCGCTGCCGCCGCGGCCCGGCCCGTCTCCGACGCCTTCCGCGGCCGCCGGCGTCCCGGCGCCGCAGGCCGCCCCGGTGGAGGTCGCGCCGGTGCCGCTGCCGGTCGAGGAGCAGCTGCCGGCGTGGCTCACGGCGCTGGCCACCGGGCTGGTCGTCGCCTCGGGCTCGGCGACGGCCCTGGCGGCGCGCCGGCGGTAGGAGCCGGCGTCAGCCGATGGTGCGGCGGGCGTCCACCACGAGCTCCTCGGCCTGGGCCCGCAGCTGCGGGTCGTCCGGGTCGGTCCCGGCGTCGAACACCAGCTGCCAGTCGAGCAGCTCCTGCCCGGGACGACGCCGCCCCACCAGGCGCACCCCGCCGGCCGGCCTGAGCCTGACGTGGTTGGACCAGGCGACGCTCGCGCTCACCTGCGTGCGGACGACGTCGGGCAGGTCGTCCTCCTCCGCCAGCTCGAGCTGCCAGCGCTGGCCCGCGCCGTCGACCGGCGCGACCTGCGAGACCACGAGCACCGGCCGGCGCCAGGTGGCCCGCTCGACGTCGGCCCAGGCCAGCGGCGGCCGCCCGGGCAGGCGCAGCCCGGCGCTGGTGGCGAGCACGGCGTCGCCCGCGGTCGTGACGGCCCAGCCGAGCCGGCGCTCCCCCGGCTCCAGCACGACCGCGCGGACGGCCGCCGGCAGCGGGGCGCGTCGGGTGAGCCGGCCGAGCAGGGACATGCCGTCACAGTAGGCGCGCGGCCGCCCCCGGGGCTCAGCCGCCGAGGTAGTCCCGCAGCTTGGCGGCCCGGCTGGGGTGGCGCAGCTTGAGCAGCGTCTTGCTCTCGATCTGGCGGATCCGCTCGCGGGTGACGCCGAACTCCTGGCCGACCTCCTCGAGCGTGCGCGGCCGCCCGTCGGCCAGCCCGAAGCGCAGGACGATCACCTGCTTCTCCCGCTCGGACAGGTCGTGCAGGACGAGCTCGAGCTGCTCCTTGAGCATGTGGAAGGCGGCCGCCTCCGAGGGCGCGACGGCGTCGGCGTCCTCGATGAAGTCGCCGAAGTGCGAGTCGTCGGCCTCCCCCACGGGGGTGTCGAGGGAGACCGGCTCCTGGGCGAGCTTCTGGATCTCGACGCACCTTCTCCGGCGACAGGTCGAGGGCCGCGCCGAGCTCCTGCGGCGTCGGGTCGCGGCCGAGCTCCTGCAGCAGCTGGCGCTGCAGGCGGATGACCTTGTTGATCGTCTCCACCATGTGGACGGGGATCCGGATGGTGCGCGCCTGGTCGGCGATGGCGCGGGTGATCGCCTGGCGGATCCACCACGTCGCGTACGTCGAGAACTTGAAGCCCTTGGTGTAGTCGAACTTCTCGACGGCGCGGATCAGCCCGAGGTTGCCCTCCTGGATGAGGTCGAGGAAGGCCATGCCGCGCCCGGCGTAGCGCTTGGCGATGCTGACGACCAGGCGCAGGTTGGCCTCGACGAGGCGGCGCTTGGCGAGCACGCCGGCCACCTGGACGGAGTGCAGGTCGCGCCGCACCGCCTCCGACAGGCCGGGCTCCACGGACAGCTTCTCGGCGGCGAACAGGCCGGCCTCGATGGCCTTGGACAGCTCCACCTCGTCGGCGGCCGTGAGCAGCGGGACCCGGCCGATCTCCCTGAGGTAGAGGCGGACCGGGTCGCTCGTGGGCCCGGCGGCGAGCTCCTGCGGCTCGGGCTCCTCGTCGGCCTCGACCACGGCGATGCCGGCGGCAGCCACCGCCTGCAGCACGCCGTCCAGCGCCTCGGTCGGCAGCTCGGCGGCGGTCAGCGCGGCATCGATCTCGTCGGCCGTCAGCGACCCGCTGACGCGGCCGCGCGCCAGCAGCGCCTGCACCTCCTCCGACCCGACCGCCAGCGTGATCTCGGCGGACAGCGGGACCGGAGCCGGTGCGGCGGGGGGCGCGGTCACGGCGCGGAGCCCTCCTCCGCCGGTGCACCGGCCGCAGCCGCCGCGCACGCGTGCACCTGCTGGGCAGGGCGGCGGGCGGCGGCCCGGCTCACGAGAGCGAGCCGATCCCGCGCTCGCGCAGCGCCCGCACCGTCTGCTCCAGGCTCACCAGCTCGGCGAACAGCCGGTTGTAGCGCTCGGCCTCCTCGGCCGGGTTCACCCGCTGGAGCTTCTGCTTCAGCTCGGCGGTCGCCCTCGTCGCGGCCAGCTCCTGCGCCCGAGCGAGCACCGCCCCGGCGTAGCGGTCGTCCGGCTCGAGGTCGGACAGCGGCGCCTCCACGGCGAGGCGGGTGACCAGCGACCGGACCTCGTCGGACGGACACGCCTCGAGCAGGGCGGTCACCCAGGCCTCGCCCCCGACGGCGCCCGCCGTCCCGCCGGCCTTGGCGACCACGGCGTGCACCGCCTGCAGCTCCGGCGAGGTGAAGACGTCCTCGGACAGCGCGTCGTACTGCGGCGCCACCAGCACCGGGTGCTGGACAGCCAGCTTGGCCAGCTCGCGCTCGACGGCGGTCACGGCGGCGTCCACCGAGCGGGGCGGAGCGCTCCGGCGCTGCTGCGGGGCGCGGCCGTCGCCGGCCAGCTCGGCGACGCGCGCGGCCACCGGCTCGACCTCCATGCCGAGCCAGCCGGCCAGGCGCCGGGCGTACTCCGGCCGCAGCGCGCGGTCCTTGACCTTCGCGACGAGCGGCGCCGTCCGCTGCATCGCCTGCACCCGGCCCTCGGCGGTCTCCAGGTCGTGCTCGGCGAGCACCGAGCGGATCGCGAACTCCACCAGCGGGACGCGCGCGGCGATGGTGTCGCGCACCGCCACGTCGCCGCGGGCCAGCCGCAGCTCGCACGGGTCCATGCCGTCCGGGCTGACCGCGATGAAGGTCTGCGCGACGAAGCGCTGCTCCTCGCCGAAGGCCTTGAGCGCGGCCTTCTGGCCGGCCGCGTCGCCGTCGAAGGTGAAGACCACCTCGCCGCGCATCTCGTCCTGGTCCATGAGCAGCCGGCGGATCAGCCCGATGTGGTCGGCGCCGAAGGCGGTGCCGCAGGTGGCGATGGCGGTCGGGATGCCGGCCAGGTGGCACGCCATCACGTCGGTGTAGCCCTCGACCACCACCGCCTGCCGCCGCTTGGCGATCTCCTTCTTCGCGACGTCGAGGCCGTACAGCACCGAGGACTTCTTGTAGATCGGCGTCTCGGAGGTGTTCAGGTACTTGGGGCCGTTGTCGTCCTCGTAGAGCTTGCGTGCGCCGAAGCCGACGACGTCCCCGGCCAGGTCCTTGATCGGCCAGAGCAGCCGCCCGCGGAAGCGGTCGATCGGACCGCGCCGGCCCTCCGACGCCAAGCCGCCGAGGACGAGCTCCTCCTGGCTGTAGCCCTTGCTGCGCAGGTGCTTCACCAGGTTGTCCCAGCCCTGGGGGGCGTAGCCGACGCCGTACGACGCGGCCGCCGCCTGGTCGAAGCCGCGCTCGGCGAGGAACTGCCGCCCGCTGACCGCCTCGGGCGAGCCGAGCTGCTCGGCGTACCAGGCCGCGGCGAGCCGGTGCGCCTCCACCAGCCGGCTGCGCTGGGAGGCCTGCCGGCCCGCCGACGCGCTGCCCTGCTCGTAGGTGAGCTGCACGCCGTAGCGCTGCGCGAGCCGCTCCACGGTCTCCACGAACGACAGGTGCTCGGTCCCGCGGATGAAGCTGATGACGTCGCCGGACTCGCCGCAGCCGAAGCACATGTAGTAGCCGAGCGCGGGGTTGACGTTGAACGACGGCGTCTTCTCGTCGTGGAAGGGGCACAGGCCCTTGAGGCGGCCGCCGCCGGCGGGGCGCAGCTGGACCGACTCGCCGACCACGTCGGCGATCGGCGCCCGCTCGCGTACGAGGACCACGTCCTCGTCACGGATGCGGCCGGCCACGTGCTCTCCCGTCTTCCCTGGGCGAGGGGCCCGGCAGCAGTCTAGGACCGCCGGGTCGCTACGGGAGCACCTTCCCCAGGGCCCGGGCGTGCAGCGCGGCCGCCGCCGTGTCGGTGAGCGAGGCCACCTGGTCGACGACGGCGCGCAGGCGCCCGCGGTCGTCCGGCGCAGCCCGCCAGGCGGCCGCGTGCGCGGGCTCCAGCGCCTCCGGGGCGCGCTCGGCGAGCAGCCCCACCAGCTCGCCGACGATCTCCCGCTCGAGCTCCTGGGCGGCGTGCACACCGGCGCGCTGCATGACGTAGCGCGCGGTCACGGCCTTGAGCAGCGCGCACTGCGCCCGCTCCTCGTCCGGGACCACCAGGTCCGCGGCGTACCGCGTCAGCGCACCGTCCCCGTGCACCACGCGGGTGGCGTCCTCCGCCGCGGTGCAGAAGCGACCGATCAGGCTGCTGGTCAGCGACTTCAGCGCGGCCGCCGAGCCGGCAGTGCCGTCGTAGGCCGACGGCCACTCGGGGCGCGCGAGCATGTCCCGCAGCACCTCCTCGAGCTCCGCGGCCCCGCGTGCGGAGTAGTGCTCGGCGGCCAGTGCGGCGAGCGCGGCCTGCTCCGCGGGCGCGCGCAGGTGCGCCAGGTCGACGAGCCCGGTGACGATGCCGTCCTCCAGGTCGTGCACGGAGTAGGCCACGTCGTCGGCCCAGTCCATGACCTGCGTCTCGAAGGCCTGCCGCTCCTCCGGCGCGCCCTCGCGCACCCACGAGAACACCTCGAGGTCGTCCTCGTACGCCCCGAACTTCGACGTGCCGGCCTTGCGCGGCCACGGGTACTTGGTGGCGGCGTCCAGCGCGGCCCGCGTCAGGTTCAGGCCGGCGCCGACGACCTTGACCTCCAGCCGGGTCAGCACGCGCAGCGACTGGGCGTTGCCCTCGAAGCCCCCGCAGGCCGCGGCCGCCTCGTCCAGCGCCGTCTCGCCGTTGTGGCCGAACGGCGGGTGGCCGAGGTCGTGCGCCAGGCAGGCCGCGTCGACGAGGTCCGGGTCGCAGCCGAGCGCCGCACCGAGCTCGCGCCCCACCTGGGCGCACTCGAGCGAGTGCGTCAGCCGGGTGCGCGGCACGGCGATGCCCGGCCCGCCCGGCTCGACGACCTGGGTCTTGCCGGCCAGCCGGCGCAGCGCCCCGGAGTGCAGCACCCGCGCGCGGTCCCGCTGGAAGGCGGTGCGGCCCCCGCGCTGGCCGCTCTCGGCGACGAGCCGGGCCTGCGCGTGGTCGTCGTAGCTCATCGGCGCCGAGCCTAGGCGCGGGCTCCGCGTGCGCGGTTCGACTTGGTGATCGACTTCCACTTGGCCCGCTCCTCGGCGCGCAGCCGCACGTCGGTGCGCCGGGCCTGGAACGCCAGCTCGCGCTGCAGCTTGTGCCAGGACTCCATCCGCGCGGCCGACAGGTCACCGGCGTCGATGCTCGCCTGCACCGCGCAGCCCGGCTCGCCGACGTGCGCGCAGTCGGCGAAGCGGCACGCGGCGGCCAGCTCCTCCACGTCGGAGAACGAGCGCGACAGCCCCTCCTCCGAGCCGGACAGCGCGACGCCGCGCAGCCCGGGGGTGTCGATGACGACCGCGCCGGAGGGCAGCACGACGAGCTCGCGGTGGGTGGTCGTGTGCCGGCCCTTGCCGTCCACGTGGCGGACGTCGCCGGTCGACATGACCTCCTGCCCGGCCAGCGCGTTGACGACGGTGGACTTGCCGGCGCCGGAGGAGCCGAGGAGCACCAGCGTCGTCCCCGGCTGCGAGTACGGCGCCAGCGCAGCCACGTCGCCGTGCGCGGCGCGGGTGAGGACGACCGGGACCCCCGGGGCGTGCGGCAGCAGGTCCTGCACCGCCTGCTCAGGGTCGGGGTGCAGATCGGCCTTGGTGAGCACCACGACCGGGGCAGCGCCGCTCTCCCAGGCCAGGGTGAGCAGCCGCTCGATCCGCCGCACCGGCAACGCGGCGGACAGCGACGCGCAGACCATCACGACGTCGACGTTCGCGGCCAGCGGCTGGCTGCGGCTGACGCCGGACGCGGCGCCGCGGACGAGCAGCGACGTACGAGGGAGCAGGACGGGGTCGCCGTCGTCGGCCAGCGCCAGCCAGTCCCCGACGGTCACCTCCGGGGCGAAGGCGGGCACACGGGCCGGGCCGGCCTCGGACAGGACGTCGTAGGCGGAGCGGTCGACCCGCACGACGCGGGCCGGTCGGGTGCCGTCGGGGACGGCGGGAGGAGTTCCAGGGAGCGTCAACGCAGGGGCCTTGTCTCGAGGAGAGAGGACGGCCGCGCAGAGTGCGTCAGGCCGGGTCGTACCGGAGGCGGGAGAGGTCGAGGACCGTCATGACGCACCTCCTCCTGGCTCCTGGGCGGCCGCCCCTGCGGCTGCGCTGAAGGGAGGGTAGGGCGGCTGCAGCAGCCCTGTCACCTGCTTTCGCGGGACCCCGCGAAGTGCAGCATCTTCACCCGGGTGAGTCGCCGGGTCATGGGTGCTGGACGAGCGGGCCCACGCGCCGGCGGAGGTCGAGCGCACCTGGACGCTGGGCTGCCCCGGCACGTAGAGCGCCGACCGCCGGCCGGTGCTCGACGAGCTGCTGGTCGCGCCGGCGCGGCAGCTCCCCGAGGAGTCCTTCGTCGGTCGCCGGGCCGCGATACCCGGCTGACGTCGTCTGGCCGGACAGCGTCGCGCGCCTCGAGCACCTGCCGCCCTCTGAGCACGCCGGCTCCTGCAACCCCCAGCAGCTGACGCCCGTGACACGGGACGACATGGTGCGCGCCGGCTGGTCCCCGAGCGTGTGGCTGTTCGAGGCGGCGGCCTGCGGCGTGCCGGTCGTGTCCGCCTGGTGGGGCACACGGGCACGCTCGACCTCGGAGCGACCATCCGGACCGCGATCTCCTTCAGGCTGCTCGCCGGACCTACTCTCGGAGCATGACCTCCACGCTGGACGCCGCCGCAGAGACCTTCGACTCGCTCGACCCGGCCACCGGGTCGGTGCACTCCACCTGGCCGGTGCACACGGCCGAGCAGGTGGAGGCGGCGGTCGTGCGGGCGCGCACCGCGTCCGCCCGGTGGGCCGAGCTCGGCTTCGACGGTCGCAAGCCGCACCTGGCGGCGTGGAAGGGCGAGATCGCCAGGCGCATGCCCGAGCTCGCCGAGCTGGTGCACGCCGAGAACGGCAAGCCGTTCCCGGACGCCGTCCTCGAGATCACCCTGGCCGTCGACCACATCGCCTGGGCGACGAAGAACGCCAAGCGCGTGCTCGGCCCGCGCCGGGTGAAGTCCGGCGCGATGGCCGCGAACCAGGCGGCGACGCTCGAGTACCCGCCGTTCGGCGTCGTGGGCGTCATCGGCCCGTGGAACTACCCGGTGTTCACGCCGATGGGCTCCCTCGCCTACGCGGTGGCTGCCGGCAACTCCGTCGTCTTCAAGCCGAGCGAGCACACGCCGGCGGTCGGCGCCTGGCTGGTGGAGGCCTGGCGGACCGCGAACCCGCAGCTCGCCGACGTGATGCAGCTCGTCACCGGCTTCGGCCCGACCGGCGCCGCGCTCTGCCGCGCCGGGGTCGACAAGATCGCGTTCACCGGCTCCGCCGCGACCGGGCGCAAGGTGATGTCCGCCTGCGCAGAGGGCCTGGTGCCGGTGCTGATGGAGTGCGGCGGCAAGGACGCGATGATCGTCGACGAGGGCGCCGACGTGGCCGCCGCCGCCGACGCTGCGCTCTGGGGCGCGATGAGCAACGCCGGCCAGACCTGCATCGGCATCGAGCGCGTCTACGTCGCCGACGGCGCCTACGACGAGTTCGTCGCGGAGATCACGCGCAAGGCGTCCACCCTGCGGCCGGGTTCCGACGCGGGTGCCTCGTACGGCCCGATCACGATGCCCTCGCAGGTCGGCATCATCCAGCGGCACATCAGCGACGCGCTCGACAAGGGCGGCCGCGCGGTGACCGGTGGGACCGTCGACGGCACCTTCGTCGCGCCGACCGTGCTCGTCGACGTGCCCGAGGACAGCACCGCGGTCACCGAGGAGACGTTCGGCCCGACCGTCACCGTCACCCGCGTCCCCGACGTCGAGGAGGCGCTGCGCCGCACGAACGCCACGTCGTACGGCCTGGCCGGCGCGGTGTTCGCCCGCACCTCGAAGCGCGGCTACGAGATCGCCCGCAAGGTGCGCTCCGGCATGACCAGCGTCAACGGCGTCATCACCTTCGCGACCGTTCCGGCGCTGCCCTTCGGCGGCATCGGCGAGTCCGGCTTCGGTCGCATCCACGGCGACGACGGCCTGCGCGAGTTCACCCGCGCCAAGGCGATCACGCGCCAGCGCTTCGCCCTGCCGGTCGCGCTGACGTCGTTCGACCGCCCGGAGAAGGTCACCGGCCAGCTCGTCAAGATGGTCAAGCTGCTGCACGGCCGAGGGTGAGCCTGCGGGTCGGCGTCGTCGTCGTCCAGAACCTGCCGTACGACCGCTGGCGCTCGCGGGTGCTCGAGGTCGAGGAGCTGGGCTACGACGGGGTCTACGTGTGGGACCACCTGGTCCACCGCACGCAGGCGCCGACCGACCCGCTGTTCGACGGGCTGACGCTGCTGGCCGCCGCCGCCGAGTTCACCACGCGGGTGCGGCTCGGCACGCTCGTCGCCTCGCCGACGCTGCGCCACCCGGTGCTGCTCGCCAAGCAGGCGATGACCCTGGACCAGGTCTCCGGTGGCCGCGTCGAGCTCGGCATCGGCGCCGCCGGCGTGCTGCTCGACTACCAGGTGCTCGGCATGGAGCCGTGGTCGAAGGGCGAGCAGGTGGACCGCTTCCACGACACCGTCGCGCTGGTGGACGCGGTGCTGCGCGGCGGGACGTCGTACGAGGGGAAGCACTGGAGCGGCGAGGGCATCACGATGGCGCCCGGCTCGGTGCAGACGCCGCGGCTGCCGCTGACGCTGGCGGCGCACGGTCCCAGGACGCTCGCGATCGCCGGCCGGTACGCGGACTGCTGGAACAGCATCACGCCCCGCGGCGTGCCCGCCGAGGAGGCGCTCGCGCAGACGGCCTCCCGCTCGGCCGCCCTCGACGAGGCGGCGCGCGCAGCCGGTCGGGAGCCGTCCGAGATCCGGCGCTCGGTGCTGATCGGCTCCGACGACTGGCCGGCCCTCGCCTCCCCCGGGGCGTTCCGCGAGGCGGTGCTGCGGTACGCCGAGATCGGCGTGACCGAGGTCGTCCTGCTGCACCCGGACCACCCCGCAGAGGCCGCCGTGGCGCACGGCTACGCCGCTCCGGGGATCGTCCGGACGCTGGCCGAGGAGGTCCTGCCCGCCCTGCGTGCCGAGTTGGCGTGACGCCCCCCTCCCGTGATCCACAGAAGGATCGACGGCGTAGGCGTGCAGCCGGGCCGCTGAGGCCGTCGATGCCTCTGTGGATCACCGCGGCGTGAGGGCGCCGTGGGAGTCGGCGCAGCCGGTGGACGAGGCGCGCGCGGCGGCGCTGGTGTGGCCGCAGTTCCCCTCCCTGGCAGGCGCCCCGGTGCGCGCGGTGGCCACCGGGTGGGACAACTCGGTGCTGCTGGTCGGCGACGTGCTGTTCCGCTTCCCGCGGCGCGAGGTCGCCCTGGACGGCCAGCGGCGCGAGCTCGCGGTGCTGCCGCTGCTGGGCAGCCTGCCGCTGCCGGTGCCGGTGCCGACGCACCTGGGCGAGCCCGCCGGCGACTACCCGTGGCCGTTCTGGGGTGCGCCGATGGTGCCGGGGCAGGAGCTCGCGCTGGTCCGCGGCGTGGACCGCCGCGCCGCCGCCGAGGCTGCCGGGGCCTTCCTGCGCGCGCTGCACGACCTGCCGGTGGAGGTGGACCTGCCGGTCGACCCGACGGACCGCGGGTCGCCTCACCTGCGCGCGGCCCGCACCCGCGAGTGGCTGGACCAGCTGCGCGCCGGCCGGGTCTTCGCCGGCTCGGCCGAGGTGGACGCGCTGGTCGACCTCGACCTCGGGGCGCACCCCGGACCGCACGTCCTGGTGCACGGCGACCTGCACCTGCGGCACCTGCTCGTCCTGCCCGACGGCACGCCGAGCGGCGTCATCGACTGGGGTGACACCTGCTTCGCGGATCCGTGCGTCGACCTCGCCCTGGCCTACTCGGCCTTCGAGGGAGCGGCCCGGGAGGCGCTGCTGGCGGCGTACGGGCCGGTCGACCACGACCGCGAGCTGCGGGCGCGCTCCCTCGCCGTCGGGCTGTGCGCGGCGCTGGCCCGGGCCGCGAGCGCCACCGGTGAGGGGGCGCTCGTGGAGGAGTACCTGGCGGGGCTGGTCCGCGCGACCCGCTGACCCCTTGATCCACAGAAGCACCGGTCTCCTCAGCGCCCGGGAGCGCTGCGGACGGGATCAGGACCTCTGTGGATCACCGAGGACCGTGGGCCGTCTGATCATCCGCACGCTGGCGGCACGACTTGCCGGCGGGTCGCGCCGCAGACGTGCGGATGATCAGACGGCGGACGGGCCGCTCTCGCCGCTGCGCCCCAGCGCCTTGTAGTACAGGTACGCCAGCGTCTCCCGGGCGATGTACCGCACCTGCGTCCCGCGCGTCCGCACCGAGGGACCGGCCCGGGTGGGCGAGGTCTGCGCGACGATGCCCGAGTCGCGGGCCATCGTCCGGGTGCGCAGCGAGTGCCAGGGGTCGGTCACGAGGACGGCGGTCTCCCAGCCCTCCTCCTGCATGAGCTCCCGGACCGCCTGCATGCTCTGCAGGGTGTTGCGCCCCTCGGGCACGGCCAGCACGTCGACGGCGCGCTCGCGCAGGAAGGCCGCACCGGCTTCGGCCTCGGTCGTACGGTCCCCCGGCTGCCCGCCGCCCACGGTGACGACCACCGGCGCGACGCCGTCCTCGTACAGCTCGCGGGCGTGCTGGAGCCGTGCCTTGAAGACCGAGCTGGGCCGGCCGTCGAACTGCGCGGCGCCGAGCACGACGATGACGTCGCTCTCGGCCCGGTCGTCCTGCCGCGCGGTCCACCAGACGTTGCCGGCGGTGCCGAGCAGCAGGAGGAGCACACCCAGGACGACGGCCGTGATCAGCCGTCGCGCCCAACGGAAGGCGAAGAACACCTAGCGGGTGTCGCTGCTGTCGAGGGTCAGCGCCGCGCGGCCGCCCTCGAGCCGGGCGACGGGCACGCGGAACGGCGAGCAGGAGACGTAGTCGAGGCCGGCCTCGGCGAAGAAGTGCACGGAGTCAGGGTCCCCGCCGTGCTCGCCGCACACACCGATCTTGAGGTCCGGCTTCGCGGCGCGGCCCTCCTCGACGGCGATGCGCACGAGGCGGCCGATGCCGGCGCGGTCGATCGACTCGAAGGGGCTGACGCCGAAGACGCCCAGCTCGAGGTACTGGCTGAAGAAGGAGGTCTCGACGTCGTCCCGGCTGAAGCCGTAGCCCATCTGCGTGAGGTCGTTGGTGCCGAACGAGAAGAAGTCGGCGGACTCCGCGATGGCGCCGGCGGTGAGGGCCGCCCGCGGGATCTCGATCATCGTGCCGATCAGCGCCTGGACGTCCTGACCGGTGGACTCGGCCACCTCGCGGACGACCTGCTCGGCCTCCTCGCGCACGATCTCCAGCTCCTGCACGGCCGACACCAGCGGGACCATCACCTCCGGCCGCGGGTCGAGCCCCTCGGCCAGCAGCGACGCGGACGCCTCCGCCAGCGCGCGCACCTGCACGGCGAACAGCCCCGGGATCACCAGGCCGAGGCGCACCCCGCGCAGGCCGATCATCGGGTTCGACTCGTGCAGCCGGCGCACCGCGTCGAGCAGGCGGCGCCGCTGGTCGTCGACCGGCTGCCCGGTCGCCTCGGCCACGGCCACCTCGACCTGCAGCTCGACGTAGTCGGGCAGGAACTCGTGCAGCGGCGGGTCGAGCAGGCGCACCGTCACCGGCAGCCCGTCCATCGCGCGCAGGATCCCCTCGAAGTCCTCGCGCTGCAGCGGCAGCAGCGCGGCGAGCGCCGCCTGCTGCTCCTCCGGCGAGTCGGCCAGCACGAGGTCCTCGACCATCTGGCGCCGCTCGCCGAGGAACATGTGCTCGGTCCGGCACAGCCCGATCCCCTGCGCACCGAAGCGGCGGGCCCGCTCGGCGTCCTCCGGGGTGTCGGCGTTGGTGCGCACACCCAGCACGCGGGTGGCGTCGGCGTGCGCCATCAGCCGCTTCACGGCCTGCACGAGGTCGTCGCCGTCGGCGACCGAGCGCGCGCCCTCGAAGTACTGCACGACCGGGCTCGGGATGACCGCCACCTCGCCGAGGAAGACGGCACCGGACGTGCCGTCGATGGACAGCACGTCGCCCTCCTGCACGACGGTGTCGCCGACGGTGATGGTGCGCGTGGACGCGTCGACCTCGAGCTCCTCGGCGCCGCAGACGCAGGTCTTGCCCATGCCGCGGGCGACGACAGCGGCGTGCGACGTCTTGCCGCCGCGCGCGGTGAGGATGCCCTGCGCGGCGATCATCCCGGCCAGGTCGTCAGGGTTGGTCTCCCGCCGCACGAGGATGACGGCCTCGCCGCGCGCCGCCTGCCGCACCGCCTCGTCGCTGTCGAAGACGGCCTTGCCGACCGCGGCGCCCGGCGAGGCACCCATGCCGCGGGTCAGCGGCACGGCGTCGTCGGTCGACCCGAAGGTCGGGAACATCAGCTGCGCGAGCTGCGCGCCGGACACCCGCTGGAGCGCCTCGTCGAGGGTGATCAGCCCCTCGTCGACCAGCTGCGTCGCGATGCGGAACGCCGCCGCCGCGGTCCGCTTGCCGACGCGGGTCTGCAGCATCCAGAGCTTGCCCCGCTCGATCGTGAACTCGATGTCGCACAGGTCGCGGTAGTGCTTCTCGAGCCGCTCCATGATGCCGAGCAGCTCGGCGAAGCACGCCGGGTCGAGCCGCTCGAGGTCCTGCAGCGGGACGGTGTTGCGGATGCCGGCGACGACGTCCTCGCCCTGGGCGTTCTGCAGGTAGTCGCCGTAGAGGCCCTGCGCGCCGCTGCCGGGGTCGCGGGTGAAGCAGACGCCGGTGCCGGAGTCCATGCCGAGGTTGCCGAACACCATCGAGCAGACGTTCACGGCCGTGCCGAGGTCGGACGGGATCCGCTCCTGCCGGCGGTAGAGCTTGGCCCGGTCGGTGTTCCAGCTGTCGAAGACCGCGCGGACGGCGAGGTCCATCTGCGCGCGCGGCTCCTGCGGGAACGCCGCGCCGGTCTGCTCCTGGACGATCTCCTGGAACCGGCGCACCAGCGTCTCGAGGTCGCCGGCGTCGAGGTCGAGGTCGTCCTTCGTGCCCTTCGCCCTCTTGGCCGCGTCGAGCTCGTGCTCGAACAGCTCGCCGTCGACGCCGAGCACCGTCTTGCCGAACATCTGCAGCAGCCGCCGGTACGAGTCCCACGCGAAGCGCTCGCTCCCGGACTGCGCGGCCAGCCCGGCGACGCTGCGGTCGTTCAGGCCGATGTTCAGGACGGTGTCCATCATCCCGGGCATCGAGAACTTCGCGCCTGACCGCACGCTGACCAGCAGCGGGTCCTGCGCGTCGCCGAGCCGCTTGCCCATCGCGCCCTCCAGCGAGGCCAGGTGCTCGTCCACCTCCGCGGCCAGCTCCGGCGGGACCTCCCCGGTCTGCAGGTAGGTCGTGCAGGCCTCGGTCGTGATGACGAAGCCGGGCGGGACGGGCAGGCCGAGGACCGTCATCTCGGCGAGGTTGGCCCCCTTGCCGCCGAGCAGGTCCTTCATGTCCTTGCCGCCCTCGGCGAAGTCGTACACGTACTTCGTCACTGGTGCTCCTCGGCCGCGCAACGGGATGGAGCAGGTTACCGACGGGTGTACCTGCGGCGACGCACGGCGCCCCGCAGGAGCAGCAGGAACGCGACGAGCAGCCCGCCGCCGACGACGTACGGGACCCGGCTGGGGTCCGCCACCCGGTCCACCGGCGGCGGCTCCTCCGCCGGATCGGCCGGCCCGGCCCGCGCCGGGACGACCCGGTGCACCGGCGCGCCCTCCCCCTCGCTGCTCACCAGCACGGCCCGGCTGTCCTCGGTGTAGGCCAGCCCTTCGCCCTGCCGGGTCGCCGGCAGGGGCGTGACGGTCGGCTCGCCCTCGAAGGCGCCCGCCACGTCGTCGCCCTCGAGCTCCCACTCGTACAGGTCGGTGTAGGTGCGGAGCGCGACGTGCCGCCCGTCCGGGGCGATGTCGCCGGCGGTCACCAGGAGCTGCGCGAGGCCGCCGATGCCCGGGCCGCCGAGCGTGCCGGTCGTGTCCACCGACACCGCGGCGACCTGCTCCAGGACGTTCGGCCCGTCCGGGTCGAGCCGCTCCGGAGCGGCGTAGACCAGGCCGCCGCCGGACAGCGGCTTGGTCACGACGTAGAGCCGGCCGGTGCGCGGGTGCACGAGCAGCGTCTCGGCATCGCCAGGCCCGTCGGGGTAGCGCAGCCGGAAGCTGGTCGGCGGCTCCGTCGTCACCCGCTCGCGACGCGTGGGCGAGGGCTCGCGCACCCGGTGGACGAGCAGGCCGTTGTCGCGCCTGGCGTTGTTGTCGCCGATGTCGCCGAGCCAGAGGCTGCTCACGCCGTCCTCGTCCGGGCCGCGCGCCATGTCCTCCCAGTCGCGGGCCTGCACGTCCGGCAGCCGGTAGACCGTGCGCGTCTCCCCCGTTGCCGCGTCGACCGCGAAGAAGCGCGCCTCGTCGCCGGAGTCGTTGTGCGTGTAGACGATCCCCGAGGTGCTGGCGGTGGCCAGTCCGCTGGACTCGCTGATCCGCGGGTCCTGGAAGGTGAACGCGACCAGCGCTTCGACGAGCAACTCAGACGACGCCGTACAGCCGGTCGCCCGCGTCGCCCAGCCCCGGGTGGATGTAGCCCTTGTCGTTGAGCCGCTCGTCCACGCCGGCGCAGACCAGGGTGACGCCGTCGCCGGGGAAGGCCGCCTCGACGGCCGCGATGCCCTCGGGCGCGGCCAGCAGGCAGATGGCGGTGATGCTGCGCGCCCCCCGCTCGACGAGCAGCTGGAACGTCGTGACCAGCGTGCCGCCGGTGGCCAGCATCGGGTCGAGCACGAACACCTCGCGCCCGGACAGGTCCTCGGGCAGCCGGTTCGCGTACGCCGTCGCGAGCAGGGAGGTCTCGTCGCGCACCATGCCGAGGAAGCCGACCTCCGCCGTCGGCAGCAGCCGGGTCATGCCGTCGAGCATGCCCAGGCCGGCGCGCAGGACCGGCACCACGAGCGGCAGCGGCTTGGCGAGCCGGACGCCCGTGGCCACCGCCACCGGCGTCGTCACCTCGACGGGCTCCACCGCCACGGACCGCGTCGCCTCGTACGCCAGCAGCGTCACGAGCTCGTCGGCCAGCCGGCGGAAGGTCGGCGAATCGGTGCGCTCGTCGCGCAGCGCGGTCAGCTTGTGCGCGACCAGGGGGTGGTCGACGACCAGCGTCCGCACTACAGCGGGCCGAGCTTGTCGTGCAGGTAGCGCGGGACCTGGTCGAGCGAGACGCGCTCCTGCGTCATCGCGTCGCGCTCGCGGATGGTGACCGCCTGGTCCTCGAGGGTCTCGAAGTCGACGGTGACGCAGTAGGGCGTGCCGACCTCGTCCTGGCGCCGGTAGCGGCGGCCGATCGCGCCGGCGTCGTCGAAGTCGACGTTCCACTCGCGGCGCAGCTTGGCCGCGAGGTCGCGGGCCACCGGCGACAGGTCGGCGTTGCGCGACAGCGGCAGGACAGCGGCCTTGAGCGGGGCGAGCCGCGGGTCGAGCTTGAGCACGACCCGCTTGTCGACGCCGCCCTTGGCGTTGGGCGCCTCGTCCTCGGTGTAGGCGTCGAGCAGGAAGGTCAGCGCGCAGCGGTCGACGCCGGCTGCCGGCTCGATGACGTACGGCGTCCAGCGCTCGCCGCTCTCCTGGTCGAAGAAGTCGAGGGAGACGCCGGAGGCCTTGCTGTGCACGGTGAGGTCGTAGTCGCCGCGGTTCGCGATGCCCTCGAGCTCACCCCACTGCGAGCCGGTGAAGCCGAACTCGTACTCGATGTCGACGGTGCGCTTCGAGTAGTGGGACAGCTTCTCCTTCGGGTGCTCGAACTGCCGCAGCCTGGCCGGGTCGATGCCCAGGTCGACGTACCAGGCGAAGCGCTCGTCGATCCACTTCTGGTGCCACTCCTCGTCCGTGCCGGGCTGGACGAAGAACTCCATCTCCATCTGCTCGAACTCGCGCGTGCGGAAGATGAAGTTGCCGGGGGTGATCTCGTTGCGGAAGCTCTTGCCGATCTGGCCGATGCCGAAGGGCGGCTTCTTGCGTGCGCTCTGCTGAACGTTGGCGTAGTTGATGAAGATGCCCTGCGCGGTCTCCGGGCGCAGGTAGGCGAGGCCGCTCTCGTCCTGCACGACACCGAGGTGCGTCGACAGCAGGCCGTTGAACATCTTCGGCTCGGTCCACACGTCGCGGTTGCCGCAGTTGGGGCAGGCGATGTCCTTGAGCTCCTTGCCGGCACCCTCCTCGAGGTGGTCGGCGCGGTAGCGCTTGTGGCAGGACGTGCACTCCACCAACGGGTCGACGAAGGCCTGCACGTGCCCGGAGGTCTCCCAGACCTCGCGGGCCAGGATGACGCAGGAGTCCAGCCCGACCACGTCGTCGCGGCCCTGCACGACGGCCTTCCACCACTGGCGCTTGACGTTGTTCTTCAGCTCGACGCCGAGCGGGCCGTAGTCCCAGGACGCGCGCAGCCCGCCGTAGATCTCGCTGCTCGGGAAGACCAGGCCGCGCCGCTTGCAGAGGCTGACGATCGTGTCCATGCGGTCGTTCTTGCTGGCCATGGGGCGCTCCTGGTCCGGCTGGCTGTCGGGTGAGCGGGCCACGTTACCGGGGGGCACACTGGAGCGTGATCATCGACGAGCCTGCCCCGGACTTCACCCTGCCCGCCTGGACCCCGCAGGGTCGTACGGAGCTGACGCTGTCCGCCCAGGAGGGCCCGGTGGTGCTCGCCTTCTACCCGGGCGACGACACCCCCGTCTGCACCAAGCAGCTGTGCTCCTACCAGGACGACCTGGGCGTGCTGACCGCCCTCGGCGCGACGCTGTGGGGCATCAGCAGCCAGGGGCTGGACAGCCACGAGCGCTTCGCCGCCAAGCGCGGGCTGACGTTCCCGCTCCTGGCCGACGAGGACAAGGTCGTGCACGCGCTGTACGGCGCGAAGGGGCTGATGGGGCTGCCGAAGCGCGCGGTCGTCGTGGTCGACGGGGCGGGCGTCGTGCGCTTCCACCACGCCAGCCAGGTCGGGCTGACCTACCAGGACACCGACAAGATCGCAGGCGTGCTGCGCCGCCTCTCGTCCGACAGCCGGTAGCGGGCGCGCGGGTCGCTGCGCTACCGCGGGTCGACCCGTGGGGCCGACGCCTCCCCCACGCCCACCTGCTCCGCGTCGTGCGCACGCCGGCTGACGCTGACCGCCTCCGAGGCCACGTCGCTGGCGTGCAGCACCTCGAAGGCGCTCGGCTCGTCGCGCCCGAGCGACAGCAACGGCGCCGCATCCACCTTCACGTCGTACGAGGACAGGCTGCGGCGGTAGGCACCGACGCCCTCCCACTCGGTGGTGAGCACCCACTGCGACGGGTCGTCCGCGGCGCGGCCGATGCGCCCGCGGACGTAGCCCGGACGCGCGGCGAAGGCGGCCAGCGCGGCCTGCGCGCGGGGCAGGAAGGCCGCGGACTCGGCCTCGGGGACGTCGAACCGCGTCACGACCAGCACAGGTGACAGGCTAGGGCTCGTGCCGAAGTCCCGCTCCCGCCGCAAGCCCCCGCCCCGCCCGCGGAGCGGCCCGCGCCGTGAGCCGCTGGTGAAGCAGCCGGCGCCGGGGGTGCGCGGCGAGGTCGAGCGCACGAGCGCCGGGCTCCTGGTCTGGCTGTCCGCCCGCCCGAAGTTCTTCGTCCCGCTGCTGTCGGCGGTGCTGCTGCTCGGCGGGCTGTTCGGGCCGGCCGGGGTCGGCGTGCCGCTGCTCCTGCTGCTGGCCGCCTTCGTCGGCTGGCTGTCCTACCTGTCGTGGCCGGTCGTGACGGGGGTCCAGCGCGTGCTGCGGCTGGCGACCGTCGGGCTGGTGCTGGCGGCGGTGGCGGGCAAGCTCAGCGGCTGACCGCCGGCCCGGCCCACTGCACGAACGTCCAGACGACCTGCATGCCGAGCCGCTCGTAGAGGCCCAGCGCACCGGTGCGCGAGTCGGTCGACAGCTCGCTGGTGGACGCGCCGTGCTCCGCGGCGGCCGCGAACGCCGCGGACAGCAGCGCCTGCGCCAGCCCCCGGCCGCGGTGCGCCTGCACGACCGCCACCTGGTTGACCCAGCCCACGTCGCCGGACAGCACGAGGTGGCAGGCGCCGACGACGCTGCCGTCCGGCGCCTCCACGAGCAGCAGCTGCCAGGGGGCGAAGCCCGGACGCAGCACGACCGTGGCCGCCCAGTCCTCGTAGCTGGTCGGCTCCCGGTCCGGCCACTCCGAGAAGGCGTCCTCGACGACGCGGTAGGCCGCCGGCTCGTCCACGCCGGGGCGGAGCGGCCGCAGGCGGTACCCCTCCGCGAGCGGCCGGGTGGCGACGGCCGCGCCGGCCGGCAGCCGGAGCACCCAGCTGGTCCACAGCGGCGCCCAGCCCCGCGCACGGAACAGCGCGGCCGCCGCCTCGTCGCCCTCCGGCACGCTCTGGCCGACCGTCGTGCCGCCCTGGGCCTCGACCGCCCGGACGCACCAGTCGACCAGCCAGGCGCCGATGCCGCGGCCCCAGTCGTCCGGCTGCACGCACGCCGTGGCCCGCCGCGCGTGGACGACCTCGGCCCAGCCGACCAGCCGCTCCCCGTCGTGCACGAGCACCGCGTCCCGCTCCGGCACGAAGCTCGGCCGCTGCCAGTCGGCCTGCAGGTCCTCGAGGTCGATGAGCGGCTCGCCGAGCAGGTGCCGCTCGTAGCCGGCGACCAGCGCGTGCAGGTCGGGCAGGTCCCGCTCACGCGGGCGACGGGCGGTGCAGCCGGCAGGCAGGGAGGCGTCCACGCGCCGATCCTCGCCACCGGCGCAAGCGGCTTGGCACACGATCGGGTGACGCCCGGCACCCGCGGGCGCCCGAGGGAAGGAGGGACTGCCTCTCGACCCCCCGGAGAACCCCGTGCGCCGCCCGCTGCTCGTCCTCGCCCTCGTCCCCGCCCTCCTGCTCGGCGCGGCCGCGCCGGCGCTCGCGGAGGACGCCGCCGTCGCCAGCGCCCCCTCGGCCGCCGACACCGCCCGCGCCGCCGCGGAGCAGGCCTTCGCCGAGGCCACCGCGAAGGGCGCGGTGGCCGACGCCGCAGAGGCCGCCGCCGACGCCGCCGGCGAGAAGGCCGGCGTCGCGGACGGCAAGGCCGAGGCTGCCCGGAAGGCCGCCGCCGCGAAGGCCGCTGCCGCCAAGGCCGCCGGTCAGGCGCGCGCCGCCGCCGCGAAGGCCGCCGCCGGCGCGAAGCAGGCCGCGAGCAAGGCCCGCACCGCCAAGGCGAAGAGGGCCGCGAACGACAAGCTGAAGAAGGCGAACGCCGCGCTGGCCGCCGCCGTCAAGAAGGAGAACGCCGCGAAGGCCGCCGCGAGCGCTGCCGCCGCCACCGCGCGCACGGCTGCCGCCGCAGCGGCTGCCGCGCTGAAGGCCGCCGACGCCGCGAGCGCCGCCGCGGTCGCTGCCCGCAACGACGCCACCGCCGCCGCCGAGGCCGCCCTGGCTACGGAGGAGGTCGCGAACGCCGCCACCGCCGCCGCCGCCGAGGCGGCGACGCCGGCCACCCCCGCCGTGCCCGGCGAGTCGCCGGCCGTCCCGGCCGACCCCGCCACGCCCGCCGTCGACCTGTCCGACGACGGCCCCGCGGTGCAGGCCATGACCGACAGCCCAGAGCTCGCCGGCCTCAGCGACGAGCAGATCGCCGCGATGATCTGACCGCGGTTCCCTCCGCCGGCCCCGCCGCTTCGTGCGCGCGGGGCCGCGGCGCGCCTAGACCGGCTCGACCGGGTTCGGCACCGCGCCGCCGTAGCGGCGGTCGCGGGAGGCGTACAGCTCGGCGGCGTGCCAGAGGTGGCGGCGGTCGACGTCGGGCCAGAGCGTGTCGAGGAAGACCATCTCGGCGTAGGCGCTCTGCCAGAGCAGGAAGTTGGAGGTGCGCTGCTCGCCGCTGGTGCGCAGGAACAGGTCGACGTCCGGCATGTCGGGCTCGTCCAGGTACCGCGCCAGCAGCCGCTCGTCGACCTTGTCCGGCTTCACCCGGCCGGCCGCCACGTCGTGCGCCAGCAGCCGCGCAGCGTCCGCGATCTCGGCCCGCCCGCCGTAGTTGACGCACATGGTGAGCGTGCAGACGTCGTTGCCGCGGGTCAGCTCCTCGGCCTCCTCCAGCTCCTTCACGACCGAGCGCCAGAGCTTCGGCCGGCGCCCCGCCCAGCGGACCCGGACGCCGAGCTCGTGCATCTCGTCGCGCCGCCGCCGGATGACGTCGCGGTTGAAGCCCATGAGGAAGCGGACCTCGTCCGGGGAGCGCTTCCAGTTCTCGGTGCTGAAGGCGTAGGCGGAGACCCACGTCACGCCCAGCTCGATGGCGCCCTCGACGACGTCGAACAGCGAGGACTCCCCCGCCTCGTGCCCGGCGGTACGGGGCAGCCCGCGGTCCTTGGCCCACCGGCCGTTGCCGTCCATGACGATCGCGACGTGCTGCGGGACGAGCTCCTGCGGCAGCTGCGGCGGTCGCTGGCCGGACGGGTGCGGGGTCGGCGGCCGCACCGGCCGTCCCCGGCCGCTCACGAGCTGCGCTCCACCAGCGGCAGGCTGCGCAGGCCGCGCTCGAGGTGCCACTGCAGGTGCGCGGCGACCAGCCCGCTGGCCTCGCTGCGGGTGCGGGGGTCGGCCAGCTCGGCGGCGTCCCAGTCGCCGGTCAGCAGGTCGACCATGAGCGCGAGGGCCGCCGGCCCGGGCGAGGCCGCCGCGGGCGGGCGGCAGGCCGGGCACACGCTGCCGCCGGCCGGTACGGAGAAGGCGCGGTGCGGGCCGGGCGCGGCGCAGCGGGCGCACTCGGCGAGCGCCGGCGCGTAGCCCGCGACCGACATGGCCCGCAGCAGGAAGGCGTCCAGCACCAGCGACGGGTCCTTGTCGGACAGCGCCCGCAGCGCGCCGACCACGAGCAGGAACAGCCGCAGCGAGGGCTCGCGCTCCTCCGCGGTCAGCCGCTCGGCCGTCTCGAGGACCGCGGTGCCGGCGGTGTAGCGGCCGTAGTCGCCGACCAGCTGCGCGCCGTAGGAGGTGAGGCTGTCGGCCTGCACGACGATGTCGAGGCTGCGCCCGGCGTACAGCTGCAGGTCGACGTGGCTGAACGGCTCGACGGAGGCGCCGAACTTCGAGCGGGTGCGCCGGACGCCCTTGGCGACCGCACGGACGCGACCGTTCCGACGGGTCAGGACGGTGATGATCCGGTCCGCCTCGCCCAGCTTCTGCACCCTCAGGACGACGCCCTCGTCCCGGTAGAGGCTCACCTGCTCCACGCTAGTCCGGTGGTTCGCCCCTGACCCGCCGCCGTGCCGTGGCACGCTGCGCGCGACGTGAGCACCTCCCTCGCCGAACGGCGGACAGGCTGGGCGCTGCCCCCGCAGCCACCCGAGAACTGGGTCGGCAACCGGTGGAGCATCGCCCTGGTCGGCGCGCTCGCCAGCGCGTCCGGGATCCCGCTGCTCCGGCTGGCCGGCGAGCGCAGCGCGGAGGCTCTCCAGCTGACGGTCCTGCACGCCGTGGCGGCGTCCGCCGCCCTGGTCACGGCGTACGTCCTGCTCGTGCAGGAGTCGGTGACCGGCGACGTGCGGCTGCGCTGGGTCGGCGCCGGCTACGCCGCCGTGTGGCCGCTGCTGCTGGTCCGCTCCGCCGAGCTGGGCGGCAGCGGGGTCGTCGACGACCCCGACCGGGCCGCGCCGATCGGCCTGCTCGCCGTGCTCGTCGTGCCGCTGTTCGCGCTCACCTCCGGCGACGCGAAGCGCCGCACCACGGCGTTCCTGCTGCCGCTCGTGGCCGTGGCGCTGCTCGCGCTGTTCGTCCTGCGGCTGCCCGACCTGCCGGTCCTGGTCGACGAGGACCAGAGCCGTACGGGGGCGCTGCGCGCGGCGGCGCTCGCGCTGGGACTGCTGGCCGTGCTGGCCGCCGCCTCCTGGCAGCGGGCCACGGCGCACCGGCGGGGCAGCACGTGGCTGTGGGTCACCGGCGGCCTGCTGCTGACCGCGCTGGGCAGCCTCCAGCTGGCGGTGGCGGGGCAGCGGTACGACGGGACCTGGTGGACCGCGCAGCTGCTGCTCGCCGCCGCGCTGGTGGTGCCGGCGCTCGGCCTGTCGCTGATCAGCGCGTCCGGCTACCGGCGGCAGAGCCGCCGCTGGCGCCAGCTGGTCGCCGAGGTGGCCGACCTGCGCGCCGCCTCGCCACTGCTGCCCGGGCTGTCGGTGAGCCCCGAGGACGACGAGGGCCTGCCGTCCGAGCGCGACGTCCGCACCCTGATCAACGCCGACCTGGTCAAGGTCGCCCTGCAGCCGGTGGTCGAGCTCGACGGCGGCAAGGTCGTCGGCTTCGAGGCGCTCTCCCGCTTCGGCGGACGGGTCCCGACGGACCGCTGGTTCCGGGCGGCCAGCCGCTACGGCCTCGGCGGCGAGCTCGAGCGGCTGACCCTGCGCAACGCCCTCGCCCTGCTGCCGGACCTGCAGGCCGACGCCTTCCTGGCCGTCAACGTGTCGCCGGCCGCGCTGGAGGACGAGCAGGTGCGCGGGCTGCTGCACGCCGCCGACCTCACCCGCGTCGTCGTCGAGGTCACCGAGCACGAGGCGGTCGGCGACTACTCCGAGCTGCGCGCCGTCCTGCGCGGCCTGCGCCGCGGTGGCGCCCGGATCGCCGTCGACGACACCGGCGCCGGCTTCGCCAGCCTCCGGCACGTCCTGATGCTGCAGCCCGACGTCGTGAAGCTCGACACCAGCCTGTCCCGCGCCGTCCACTACGACGAGCGCCAGCAGAAGCTGGTCCGTGCGCTGCTGACCTTCGCGCACGAGGTCAGCAGCGTGGTGCTGGCCGAGGGGATCGAGACCGAGGAGCAGCTGGTGGCGCTGCGTGAGCTCGGCGTCCCGCTCGGCCAGGGCTGGCACCTCGGCGTGCCGACCATCGTCAACTAGCAGGGACCGGCGCCCCGACGGCGAACCCCTGCGCGTGCCCCGACTGCGCTCCGTCCTCGCCGCCACCCTGCTGCTGCTCCCGCTGTCGACCGCGACGGCCGCGCCCGCGCTGCCCGCACCGCCGGCCGGGGACATCAGCCCGGGCGTCACCTTCCTCGCGAACCTGCCCGAGCTGAAGACGGCGATCTCGCTGAACTTCATCGGCGACGTGATGTTCGCGAGCACCGTCACCGGCATCTACAGCTACGACGTGAAGGACCCGGCGGCGCCCAGGCTGCTCGGCGCGCTCCCGCAGTACATCTGGGAGAACGAGGACGTCGACGTCGACCCGGTGCGCAAGCTGCTGTTCCTCTCCCGCGACCCGCGCGGCTTCACCACGCCCGCGACGAGCGCGCTGCCGTACGGCGCGATCCAGGTGATCGACGTGTCGAACCCCGCGCTCATGACGCAGAAGTCCTCCGTGCTCCTGCCCGGCGGCCACACGACCACCTGCGTCGACAGCTGCCGGTACACCTGGACCGGCGGCCCCAGCACCGGCGTCGGGCAGCCCGCCGACTGGAAGGGCCGGCCGATCTTCGGCACCGACATGCGCGACGCGGCCAACCCGGTGCCGTGCCCGGAGCCCATCGACGTGGGCCGCAACGACGGCGTCACCGACTACGCGCACGACGTGCAGGTCGACCGCGCCGGGATCGCCTGGGTGAGCGGCCGTGGCGGCGTGCGCGGCTACTGGGTCAGCGGCCGCCACAGGGACCCGCGTGACGGCAAGGTCAAGACCGCGACCGGCTGCGAGCCGGTGCCGTACGCCGGCGGCGGCACCGACCTCGGCAGCAGCGGCCCGCTGATGCACAACTCCTGGCACAACCCGGGCCTCGCGGTCGACGGTCGCAAGGGCGACGTGCTGCTGGCCACCGAGGAGAACAACACCACCGACTGCGCGACCTCGGGCCGCTTCGCGACGTACGACCTCAAGGGCAGCTACCGCGGCGAGGGGTTCACCGGCAAGAAGCAGCGGCTGCGCCAGCTCGACACCTGGACGCCGGAGGAGCAGGCCGGGTCGTCCGGCTGCGACAGCGCGCACTACTTCACCGACCGCGGCGACGGCATCCTGGCGATCGCCTTCTACACGCAGGGCACCCGGCTGCTGGACGTGCGCAATCCCCGCGACATCAAGCAGATCGGCTTCTACCGGCCGGACGACGCGAACACCTGGGCGGCGTACTGGCGGCCGGGCGGTCACCTGTTCGTCGCGGACTTCGACCGCGGCGTCGACGTGCTGAAGGTCGGCGGCGTCGGCAAGCCGGTGAAGGCGCCGCCGCTGCCGGCGCGCCAGGGCCCGAACCTGCCGGACGAGGTGCTCGGGTGGCTGTGCCAGGTGCCGCGCTCGCTGGAGCAGCAGCACCACACCGGGGTCTAGAAGCCGAGCTTCTTCAGCTGCTTGGGGTCCTTCTGCCAGTCCTTGCTGACGGTGACGTGCAGGTTGAGGAAGACCCGCATGCCGAGCAGCGCCTCGATCTGGTGCCGGGCGGTGGTGCCGACCCCCTTGAGTCGGGCGCCTCCGGTGCCCAGGATGATCGCCTTCTGGCTGTCGCGCTCGACGTGGACGGTGGCGTACACGTCCAGCAGCGGCTTGTCCTCGGGCCGGTCCTCGCGCAGCTGCATCTCCTCGACGGTGACCGCCAGGGAGTGCGGCAGCTCGTCGCGGACGCCCTCGAGGGCGGCCTCGCGGATCAGCTCGCCGATCATCACCTGCTCGGGCTCGTCGGTGAGCTCGCCGTCCGGGAACAGCGGCGGGCCCTCCGGCATCCGGCCGACGAGCAGGTCGGCGAGCAGGCCGACCTGGAAGTCGGAGACGGCGCTGGTCGGGACGATCTCGGCCCAGTCGGCCATCTGCGAGACGGCGAGCAGCTGCTCGCCCACCTCGTGCTTCTTCACCTTGTCGGTCTTGGTCACGACCGCGATGACGGGTGTCTTCACCTGGGCCAGCTCGGCGGCGATGAAGCGGTCGCCCGGGCCGATCTTGTCGTCGGCGGTGACGCAGAAGCAGACCACGTCGACGCTCGCGTAGGTCTCGCGCACGATGTCGTTGAGCCGCTGGCCGAGCAGGGTGCGCGGCTTGTGCAGCCCGGGCGTGTCGACGACGACCAGCTGCGCGTCCGGGCGGTGCACGATGCCGCGCACGGCGTGCCGCGTCGTCTGCGGGCGGCTGCTCGTGATGGCGATCTTCTGGCCGATGAGCGCGTTGGTGAGCGTCGACTTCCCGGCGTTCGGTCGCCCGACGAAGCAGGCGAAGCCGGAGCGGAACGTCACGTCGAGACCGTGTGCCGGACGACGCCGTCGTCGCCGGCCAGCAGGAGCGGCACGCCGACGCCGAACTCGCGCAGCACCGCCACGTCGGCCTCCGACACCAGCGCCCCGCCGACGACCGCGGCTGCCTCGAAGGAGCGGGCACCGCTGGACGCGGCAGCGGCCACCGCGGCCCGCAGCGCGGAGGTGGTGAGCGCCGGGTCGCGGTTCTCGACGGTGGCGCCGGCGTAGGTGCGGCCGTCGGCGTCGCGCACGGCCGCCCCCTCGGCGACGCCGGTGTGCGGCGCGTGCGCGCGCAGCCGGGCACCGCGCGCGAGCGTCACGATCTTGGCGTCCTCGGGGTCGAGCTCAGGCACGGTGGTGGTCCTCCTGCGGATCGTCGGCGCGGCGCACGAGCACCGTCCCGATGCGGTTGCGGCGCCCCTTGGCGCTCTCGGCGACGAGCACCAGCCCGCCGACCTCGGCGGTGGCGCCCGGGATGGGGACGCGACCGAGCGCGACGGCCAGCAGGCCGCCGACCGTCTCGACGTCCTCGTGCGGCAGCTCCACGCCGTAGAGCTCCTCGAGGTCCTCGATCGGCAGGCGGGCGGTCACGCGCCGCACGTGCTCGTCGACGTCCTCGACCGGCGGGGCCTCGCGGTCGTACTCGTCGGTGATCTCGCCGACGATCTCCTCGAGCACGTCCTCGATGGTGACCAGCCCGGCCGTGCCGCCGTACTCGTCGACGACGACGGCGATGTGCCCGAGCTCGGTCTGCATCTCGCGCAGCAGCTGGTCGACCGGCTTGCTCTCCGGCACGAACACCGCGTCGCGCAGGACCTCCTCGACCTTCACGCTGCCGCCGCCCTCGGTGCGCTCCTTGCGGACCAGGTCCTTGAGGTAGGCGACGCCGAGCACGTCGTCGGCGTTCTCGCCCACGACCGGGATCCGGCTGAAGCCGCTGCGCAGCAGGAGGTTCAGCGCCTGCTTGACGGTCTTGCCGCGCTCGATGGTGACGATGTCGGTGCGCGGGACCATGACCTCGCGCACGATCGTGTCGCCCAGCTCGAAGACCGAGTTGATCATGTCGCGCTCGCTGCGCTCGACGACGCCGCGCTCCTGCGCGATCTCGACCAGGTCGCGCAGCTCGGCCTCGGAGGAGAACGGCCCCTCGCGGAAGCCCTTGCCCGGGGTGAGCGCGTTGCCGACCAGGATGAGCAGCCGCGGCAGCGGGCCGAACACCTTCGTCAGCGCGAGCGCGACACCCGCGCCGAGCAGCGCGACGCGCTCGGCCTGCTGGCGGCCGATGGTGCGCGGGGCGACGCCGATGAAGACGTAGCTGACGATCGTCATGACCGCGACCGCCACGACGACGGCGAGCGAGCCGGAGATGCGGTCGACGCAGTACGAGACGACGACGCCGGCGGCGGCCAGCTCGAAGAGCAGGCGCAGCAGCAGGAGCAGGTTGAGGCTGCGCGGCGGATCGGCGAGGACCCGGGCCAGTCGCTGGGCTCCGCTGCGGCCCTCGCGGACGAGCTCGTCGACGCGCACGCGGGAGACCCGGGCGAGCGCCGCTTCGAGGCAGCCGAGCAGCCCGGCCAGCACGACGAAGCCGACGGCGCTGACGAGCGGCAGGACCTCGGTGCTCGTCACCCGGTCGATCCTACCGAGCGCGCTGTCGGTACTGACAACCGTTCTCAACAGGGTGCTACCGTCGTCGCGTGCGCCTCCTCCTCCCGCTCGCCCTCTGCGCGGCCCTCGCGGCCTGCGGCACGGCCGGGCCCGGCGGCGAGGACGGCGGTCCGCTCCAGGTGACGGCGGCCTTCTACCCGTACGCGTTCCTCGTGGAGCGGGTCGGCGGAGCGGACGTCGAGCTGTCGACGCTGACCCGCCCCGGCGCCGAGCCGCACGACCTCGAGCTCACGCCGAAGCAGGTCGGCGCGCTGGGCGAGAGCGACCTCGTCGTCTACGCGGCGGGCTTCCAGCCGGCCCTGGACGACGCCGTCGCGCAGCAGGCCGCCGACCACGCGTTCGACGCCGGCAGCGCGGTCGAGCTCCTGGAGGGCAGCGGGCCGGGCTCCGACGGCGAGGGCGCCGACCCGCACCTGTGGCTGGACCCGACGCGCTACGCCGAGGTCGCCGACGCGCTGGCCGACCGGCTCGCCGACCTGCGGCCGGAGCGCGCCGCGGCCTTCGCGCAACGGGCCGCCGCGCTGCGCACCGACCTGAAGTCGCTCGATCGGGAGATCGCAGCCGGGCTGCGCACCTGCGCGCGGCGGGAGGTGGTGACGAGCCACGACGCCTTCGGCTACCTCGCGGCGCGGTACGACCTGGAGCAGATCGCCGTCACCGGCATCCGGCCGGAGCAGGAGCCCACCCCGCGACGGCTCGCCGACGTCGCGCGGCTGGCCGAGGAGCGCGGCGTGACGACGGTCTTCTTCGAGGAGCTGGTCAGCCCGCGCACCGCCGAGTCGCTGGCCCGCGAGGTGGGCGCGAAGGCCGCCGTGCTCAGCCCGCTGGAGGGGCCGCCGGAGCAGGGCGACTACCTGACCGCGATGCGCACGAACCTGCAGACGCTCCGCACCGCACTGGGGTGCACGTGAGCGCCGTCGTCGAGGTGCGCGGCGCGGCGGTCGCCTACGACCGGCGGCCGGCCCTGGCCGACATCGACCTGACGGTGACGGCCGGCGAGGTCGTGGCCGTGCTGGGCGCCAACGGCTCGGGCAAGTCGACGCTCATCCGCACCCTGCTCGGGCTGGTCCCGCTGACGGCCGGGTCCGTGTCGCTGTTCGGGACGCCGCTGGCCCGCTTCGCCGACTGGCCGCGCATCGGGTACGTCCCGCAGCGCGTGGGCGCCGCCACCGGGGTGCCGGCCACCGTGCGCGAGGTCGTCTCCTCCGGGCGGCTGCCGCGCATGAGCCGGCTGCGCCGGATGTCGCCTGCCGACCGGGCCGCGGTCGACCGCGCGCTGGAGGTGGTCGGGCTGGCGGACCGCGCCGGCCGCAGCGTGTCCACCCTGTCCGGCGGGCAGCAGCAGCGGGTGCTCATCGCGCGCGCGCTCACCTGCGAGCCGGAGCTGCTCGTCCTCGACGAGCCCACCTCCGGCGTCGACCTGGCCAGTCAGGCCGCGCTCGCCGACGCGCTGCGGCTGCTCGTCGACGAGGGGGTCACCGTGGTCAACGTCGCGCACGAGCTGGGGCCGATGCACGCGCTGGTCACCCGTGCGGTGACGCTCGCCGACGGGCGGGTGCTGCACGACGGGCCGCCGCCCGAGCTGGAGCACCTGCACCTGCACGACCCGGAGCACGCGCACCCGCCGCACTCGGCACCGCCGGCGCCGTCCGCATGGGGGCTGCTGTGAGCGGAGCGGGCGTCACGGGGGACGCGCGGATGCCGTCGTCGGCTGCGGGGTGCCGGCGGTGAACCCGCTGGCGCTCGACTTCATGCAGCGGGCCCTGCTCGCAGCGCTGCTCGTCGGCCTGGCCGCTCCCGCCGTCGGTGTCTTCCTCGTGCAGCGCCGGCTCGCCCTGATGGGCGACGGCATCGGGCACATCGCCCTGACCGGCGTCGCGCTCGGCTTCCTGCTCGGCACCGCGCCGGTGCTCACCGCCGTGGTCGTCGCGACGATCGGCGCCGTCGTCATCGAGCTGGTCCGCCAGTCCGGGCGCACCAGCGGCGACGTCGCCCTCGCGCTCATGTTCTACGGCGGCATCGCGGGTGGGGTGCTGCTCATCGGGCTGTCCAGCGAGGGTACGAACGCCAACCTGCTGGCCTACCTGTTCGGCTCGCTCACGTCGGTCTCGCCGTCGGACGTCGGCGTCATCAGCGCGCTGTCGGCGGTGCTGCTGCTGACGGTGGCCGTCACCGGCCGCGAGCTGTTCGCGGTGTGCCACGACGAGGAGCACGCCCGCGTCGCCGGCCTGCCGGTCCGCACGCTCAACCTGCTGCTCGCGGTCATGGCGGCCGTCACCGTCACGGTCGCGATGCGCGTCGTCGGGCTGCTGCTCGTCAGCGCGCTGATGGTCGTGCCGGTCGCGACCGCCCAGCAGCTGGTGCGCGGGTTCCGCGCGACCGTCGTCGTCGCCCTCGCCGTCGGCGTGGTCGCCTCGCTCTCCGGCGTGCTGGGCAGCTACTACGCCGACACCGCTCCCGGCGCGATGATCGTCGTGGTGGCGCTCGGCTTCTTCCTGCTGGCCAGCACGGCCGGCGCCCTCGTACGACGGTCGCGGGCGGTGCCCGCATGACCCGGCCGCTGCCCGGCGTGCGCACCACCCGCCAGCGCACCGCGGTCGCCGAGCTGCTCGAGCGGGTCGACGGCTTCAAGAGCGCGCAGGACCTGCACGACCTGCTGCGCGCCGACGGCGCCTCGGTCGGGCTGACCACCGTCTACCGGCACCTGCAGTCGCTGGCCGACGCGGGGCAGGTCGACGTCCTGCGCAACGACGACGGAGAGGCCGTCTACCGGCGCTGCCCGACCGACGCGCACCACCACCACCTGGTCTGCCGCTCCTGCGGGCGCAGCGTCGAGGTGGAGGGCCCGGAGGTCGAGGCCTGGGCGTCCGGCATCGCCTCCGCGCACGGCTTCACCGACGTGGGCCACACCGTGGAGGTGTTCGGCACGTGCGGGGACTGCGCGCGGAGTACGTAGCCTGCGCTGGACCCCTGACGCGAGGAGCACGACCGTGGGCACCACCCGAGGCACCGCCATCGCCCTGGCCACCGCCGCCGGCGCCGCGCTCCTGCTCAGCGCGCTCCCTGCTCCCGCCGAGGAGCCGCCGGCTCCGCCCGCCACCCCGCAGGGCGCCTGCGGCCCGGGCTCGGTGCCGGAGACCGGCCTGCAGGGCCAGGTCCCGGCCGCCGACGTCGAGGCCGGCAAGGTCGCGGAGGGCTTCCGCTGCAACGTCCAGGTCGTCGGCCGGCACGGCCCATCAGGCGGGTTCAAGGTCGAGCGGTACGTCGACGCGGCGGGCCACGAGTGCGCCTTCTACGACACGACTCTGCTCTTCCCCACCAACGCCGGCAACCTCAGCGAGGGCCCGACGGGTGTCGCGGTGCTGGACATGGCGGACCCGGCGAAGCCGGAGCAGACGGCGACGCTCGTGACGCCCGCGATGCAGACGCCGCACGAGTCGCTGATCGTGAACACCGAGCGCGGGCTGCTGGCCGCGGTGGCCGGCAACCCGGTCTTCGCGCCGGGCCAGGTCGACCTCTACGACGTGAGCGAGGACTGCCGCGCGCCGCAGCTCCGCTCCTCGCTGCCGGTCGGCGTGCTCGGCCACGAGAGCGGCTTCTCGCCCGACGGGAACACCTTCTGGGCCGCGTCGCTCGGCGGCGGCATCCTCACCGCCGTCGACGTCACCGACCCGTCGCTGCCGCGCACGCTCTACGCCGGCCGGCACGACACGCACGCCGTGACGATCAGCGACGACGGCAACCGGCTGTACGCCGCGGCCGGGGCCGGCTTCCCCCGCAACGAGATCGGCCTGCCCGGCGAGGTCGACGGCCTCGCAGGTCCTCGACATCAGCTCCATCCAGAACCGGGATGCCGCACCGCGCCCCACCGTCATCAGCTCGCTCACCTGGCCGACCGTCACGATCCCGCAGTCCGCGATCCCGGTGACGATCGGCGGCAAGCCCTACCTCGTGGAGTCCGACGAGTTCTCCTACAACGGCAACCGCATCGCCGGGAACGGCCAGCGGGTGGGGGCGGCCCGCATCATCGACATCAGCGACGAGAAGGCGCCGAAGGTCGTGTCCGACCTGCGCCTGGAGGTGCACGACCCGAAGGTGCGACCGTCCCTGGCGGCCGACCCGGACGCCACGAGCTCCACCGGCGGCTACGCGGGCCACTACTGCGCCGTGCCCAAGCGCACCGACCCCGGCATCGTCGCCTGCTCGATGCTGGCGTCCGGGCTGCGCGTGTTCGACGTCCGCGACCCGCTGAAGCCCAGGGAGATCGCGTACTTCGTCGCGCCGGTGCCGGCCGGCGGCTCGGCCAACTCCGCCTTCTCCAGCGCGAGCTTCGTGCCGGAGCGCAACGAGATCTGGTACTCCGACGGCGGCACCGGCTTCTACGCGCTGCGCCTCACGAACGGCGTCTGGCAGCAGGGGGCGGCCGCTCCCGTCGCCGCGCCGCCCGCGCCGGTGCAGGCCCCGCCCGCCGAGGCCGCGCCCGCTCCGAACGGCTCGCTGCCGGCCACCGGGCTCGCGGTGCCGCTGGGCGCAGGCCTCGTGCTGCTGCTCGCCGCGCTGGGCGTGCGCCGGGTGAACGCCCGTCAGGCCTGAGCGGACCGCCAGGAGCTGAGCAGCTCGCCCTGCAGGCCGAACATCTCGGCGTGCTCCTCGGGCTCGCCGTGGTCGTAGCCGAGCAGGTGCAGGACGCCGTGGACGACCAGCAGCTCGAGCTCTGCCTGGCGGGGATGACCGGCGGCCACCGCCCCCTTCTCGGCGTACTCGGGGCAGAGCACGACGTCGCCGAGAAGCGTCGGCATCTCGTCCTCCGCGTCCTCGGGGCCGTGCCCCGACCCGTGCACGACGCCTCGGGAGCCGCGGAGGTCCAGCTCGTCCTGCACGAAGGCGAGGACGTCTGTCGGCCCCTCCTCGCCCATGTACTGCTCCCGCATCTGCGCCATGCGCTCGACGTCGACGAGCGAGATGGCGAGCTCCGCCAGCGGCGACACCCCCATGTGGTCGAGCACGTGCCGGCCGGCCGACGCGAGGGCGAGCTCGTCGACCGCCTGCCCCGACTCGTTCAGGACCTCGATGCTCATCGCGAGCGCCGGGCGTCGTCGCGCCGGCCCGGCGTGCGCTGCGGGCCGCGCGCGCTCTCCCTCTCCGCGTCGTACTGCGCGTAGGCGTCGACGATCCGCCCGACCAGCTTGTGGCGCACGACGTCCTGCGAGGACAGCGTCGCGAAGTGCACGTCCTCCACGCCGTCGAGGATGTCGCGCACGACGCGCAGGCCGCTGGTCGCGCCGCCCGGCAGGTCGACCTGGGTGACGTCGCCGGTGACCACGATCCTGCTGCCGAAGCCGAGGCGGGTCAGGAACATCTTCATCTGCTCGGCGGTGGTGTTCTGCGCCTCGTCGAGGATGATGAACGCGTCGTTGAGCGTGTTGTGCGTGACGAGGAAGTCCTCGGTCACGTAGAGCGAGTCCTGCGCCCCGACCGAGATGCACACGCACTCGGCCTCCCCGGCCGGCTCGATGCTGTCGACGAACCGCATCGGCCGTCCGCCACCGGTTGCGTCGTACAGCGCCGCCTTGCGCGCCAGGCGGAAGGGCGCCATCCCCTGCGGCAGCCGGATGTCGAGGACGTGAGCGTCGCTCCGGTGCTCGACCGGGCGTCCTCCTGCCAACCCGGGCCTGCGTCCCTCAGCCGGGCGGGTGCGCACGTACGCGACCCCGCCAAGGGAGCGCACGAGCCACACCACGTCGTCGCGCAGCTGGTCCGAGCAGGTCGTGTACTGGATGCGGCACGTGCGGCCGTCCTGCGTGACCGGCCCGCCGTCGGTGTCCAGCAGCCCCTGCAGGAGCGCCAGGCGCACGGCCACCGAGTTGACCAGGTAGGCCGGCGGGATGAACTTCGTCGTGGAGCGCGTCCCCGCCAGCTGCAGCTCGCGCAGGACCCCGGTGACCGGGTTCTCGGTCAGCAGCCCTCCGCGGTGGTAGCCCTGGTGCCGCAGCACGTCGTCGCCGGCGCGTGACGCCGGGCGCAGCTCGATCTGCGGCAGCGCCGCCTCCAGCGCCTGCGCCAGCTCAGGGTCCCGAGTGGAGAAGCTGGGCGTGGTCGACGTCGTCAGGCAGCCGTCGCCGAGGAGCAGGCCGAGCGCGTACGGGTCCATCGGGACCTCGCTCGGCGCGAACTCCACCGGCGAGACGACAGGCAGCTCGAACGTGCGGGCGTGCGCGGTGCGCAGGTTCCCGACCATGTCGCTGGTCTGCACGACCCGCCCGGCCCTGCCGCGCCGGCGGTCGGCAGGTGTCGTGACGAACCAGAGGTGCTCGCCGCACGCACGGGTCGAGGCGCCGTCCTGCGTGCGCAGGCGGAACACCGGCTTGCGGCCCTGCGGGTAGACGGCGAGCACCGGCGTGGGGCGGCCGTCCGAGCCGATGACGAGGTCGCCGACCTCGAGCTCACCGATGGGGCGGGTGCCCTCCGGCGTCATCACCGGCGTGTCGACCGGCATCGCGCGGCCGCGCATGTACGCCAGCGGCGCCACCTCGATCGTCCCGGCCGCCATCAGCTTGGGGATCGACTCGGGGTCCAGCATGTCGTGCAGCGCGTCGTACAGCGGGCGCAGGTACGGGTCGATCTTGTCGAACAGCGTGCCGGGCAGGAAGCCGAGCCGCTCCCCCGCCTCGACCGCGGGACGGGTCAGGATGATCCGGTTGACCTGCTTGGCCTGCAGCGCCTGCACGGCCTTGGCCATCGCCAGGTAGGTCTTGCCGGTGCCGGCGGGGCCGACGCCGAACACGATCGTGTGCTTGTCGATCGCCTCGACGTAGCGCTTCTGGTTGACCGTCTTCGGGCGGATGGTGCGGCCGCGGTTCGAGAGGATGTTGAGCGTCAGGACCTCGGCGGGCTTGCCCTCGGACTGCTGCAGCATCGAGGCGCTGCGCTCGACCGCGTCGGGCGTGAGCGTCTCGCCCTTGGCCAGCAGCGCGATGAGCTGCTCGAACAGCAGCACCCCCAGCGCGTTGTCCTTCGCCGAGCCGGTGAGGGTGACCTCGTTGCCGCGGACGTGCACGTCGCTGGTCAGCACCCGCTCGACGGTGCGCAGCACCTCGTCGCGGTGGCCCAGGAGGGCGACCATGGACTGCTCGGCAGGGACGACGATCTTGCTGACGACGCGCTCGACCTTGGCGGTCGTCGGGGAGGTGTGGGGCATGGGGTCGGCGGCTGCCGTTCGCCTGCTCTCGGGGGGAGTCCGGTGGGACCCCTAGATTACCCGCGCCCCGCTCATCCCAACGGCCCGAGCGCGCGGCCGCCCAGCACGTGGACGTGCAGGTGGTGGACCGTCTGGCCGCCGTCGTCGCCGGTGTTGGTGACCAGGCGGTAGCCCCCGTCGAGGCCCTCCTGCCGGGCCACCGCGACGGCGGCCGCGAGCACCTCGCCGAGCAGCCCCGGGTCGGCGTCCGCGCACGCGCCTGCGTCGGCGTGGTGGTCGCGCGGGACGACCAGCACGTGCGTCGGCGCCTGCGGCCCGATGTCGCGGAAGGCCAGGGTCCGGTTGGTCTCGGCCACGACCTGCGCGGGCACCTCGCCCGCGACGATCCGGCAGAACAGGCACTCGCTCACGGGCGCTCCTTCGTCACGTGCAGACCGTAGGCGCCGCCCGCGCCGAGCAGCACGGCGAGCGCCAGCAGCGCCGTGACGACGCGCTGCACCGGGTCGCCGCGCTCCGACGACGAGGACGCCTCCTGGGTCGGCGGCTCCTGCGCGGGCTGCGGGCTGATCACGTCGAGCGGGCTCGGCGGTACGACGCTCGCGGTGGGCGAGGCGACCGGTGCTGCCGAGCTGGCGACCGGCAACGGCGGCGAGGGGGCCGCGGCGGCGGTGCGGCTCGGGACCGGCCGGGGGCTGCGCGTGCGCCGCGGGCTCGGCGACGGGGGCGGCTCCGGCTCGTCCTCGGTGGGCTCGGCGGAGGGCTGGGGCGACTGCGGGAGCGGCAGCGGGGCCGGCGTCTCCTGCCGGCTGCTCGGCTGCGGGGACGGCCCGACCTGCGCGCCCGCCGGGACGGCCGGCAGCAGCACGAGGGCCGCGGCGAGGGCCAGGCAGCGCAGGACGACCACGGCGGGACCGTAGCGGCGCGAGGGGCGGGTGCGGGTCGTGTTCGGCGACCTGCCGAGGCGTGGCGGCGGACGGGAAGGGTCGGACCAGCCGGCCGTGCCGTCCGGGCCAGCGGCGTGGGGACGGTGCTGTCAGGCCCAGCGGGCCGTGCTGTCAGGCCCAGCGGGCCGTGCGCGCGCTGACCACCGCGACCGCCGCCGCCCCCGCGGTGGACGTCCGCACCACGCTGCTGCCCAGCCGCACCGCCACCGCTCCCGCACGTGTCAGCCCGTCCACCTCGCGGTCGGTGAGGCCGCCCTCCGGCCCGACCACCAGCAGCAGCTCCCCCGCCGACGGCAGCTCCACCGAGGCCAGCGGGGCGGACGCCGCCTCGTGCAGCAGCAGCGTCGGCGTCATGGCGACCCGCGCGAGGAGCTCCTCGGTGGAGGCCCAGTGCGCGACGACGGGGTGGCGGGCGCGGCGCGACTGCTTGCCGGCCTCCCGGGCGGTGGACCGCCAGCGGGCCAGCGCCTTCTCGCCGCGCGGCCCGTCCCACTTCACGATGCAGCGCTCGGCCTGCCAGGGCAGCACCTCGTCGACGCCGACCTCGGTGGCCAGCTCGACAGCGAGCTCCCCGCGGTCCCCCTTCGCGAGCGCCTGCACCAGGACGAGCCGCGGCTGCGGCTCGGGCTCGACGACGCGCGCGTCGACCCGCAGCGTCACGGCGTCCTGGCCGAGCGAGAGCACGGTGCAGCGCGCCCGGGTGCCGCGCCCGTCGGCCAGGTCCACCGGCTCGCCGACCTTGACGCGCCGGACGGTCGCGGCGTGCCGCCCCTCCGGGCCGGTCAGCTCGAGGACGTCACCCGACAGGTCGTCGCAGAGGAACAGCGCCGCCGTCACGCGGGGTCCCCGCCGCGTGGTGAGCGCGGCGACCGGCGCGGCGGCGTGCTCACCGGCGGCGGCGGCCGAACAGCCCGTTGCCCTTGCCGCTGCCGTCCGGGCGCTCCTCGCCACGCAGCCGCGCCAGGTCGCGCAGCAGCTCCTCCTGCTTGGCGTCCAGGCGGGTCGGCACCTCGATGCGCAGGTGGACGTGCAGGTCGCCGCGGCCGGTGGCACGCAGGTGCGGCACGCCGCGGGCCCGCAGCGTGATGACCTCGTCGGGCTGCGTCCCGGGCGAGATGTCGAGCTGCTCCTCGCCGTCCAGCGTGCTGAGCGGGACGGTGGTGCCGAGCGCCGCGGCGGTCATCGGCAGCGTGACCGTGCAGTGCAGGTCGTCGCCCTCGCGGTGGAAGACCGGGTGCTCGCGCTCGTGCACCTCGACGTAGAGGTCGCCGGCCGGGCCGCCGCCGGGGCCGACCTCGCCCTCGCCGGTGAGCCGGATCCGCATGCCGCTCTCGACGCCGGCCGGCACCTTGACGGTCAGGGTCCGGCGGGCGCGCACCCGGCCGTCGCCGCCGCACTCGCCGCACGGGTGCTCGATGATCGAGCCGAGCCCGCTGCAGCGCGGGCAGGCGCGGGTCGTCATGACCTGGCCGAGGAAGGACCGCTGGACCTGCTGCACCTCGCCGCGCCCCTGGCAGGTGTCGCAGACGCTCGGGTGGGTGCCGGCGGCGGTGCCCTGACCGGTGCAGGTGCCGCAGACGACGGCGGTCTCGACGGTCAGCTCGCGCTCGGTGCCGAAGACCGTCTCGGACAGGTCGCACTCGATGCGCAGCAGCGCGTCCGAGCCCTGCCGCACGCGGCTGCGCGGCCCGCGCGCGCCGCCCCCGCCGAAGAAGGCGTCCATGATGTCGCCGAGCCCGCCGAAGCCGCCCTGGAACGGGCTGCCGGCGCTGCCGGGTCCGCTGCCGAGCGGGTCGCCGCCGAGGTCGACGACCTGGCGCTTCTGCGGGTCGGACAGCACCTCGTACGCCGTCGTGACCTGCTTGAAGCGCTCCTGCGCGTCGGGGTCGGGGTTGACGTCGGGGTGCAGCTGGCGCGCGAGCTTGCGGTACGCCTTCTTGATCTCGTCGTCGGTCGCACCGGGCGCGACCCCGAGGTCGCCGTAGTAGTCGGCCACTACGAGCCCGCCAGCAGCTCGCCGACGTAGCGCGCGACGGCGCGCACCTGGCCCATGTTGCCGGCGTAGTCCATGCGGGTCGGGCCGACCACGCCCAGGCCGCCGTACGCGCTGCCGTCCGGGCCGTACCCGACGGTCACCACGGAGGTGGACCGCAGTCCCTCCACGTTGTTCTCCTCGCCGATCTTGACGTGCACGGTGCTGGGGTCGTTGACCTCGCCCAGCAGCTTGAGCAGGACGACCTGCTCCTCGAGCGCCTCGAGCACGGGGCGCAGGGTGTGCGGGAAGTCCAGGCTGTGCCGGGTGAGGTTCGCGGTGCCGGCGATCGCGATGCGCTCCTCCGGCTGGTCGACCAGCGTCTCGAGCACGACCGACATGACGCTGGTCAGCACCGGCCGGATCGCGACCGGCGCGGCGTCGGGCAGGTCGGCCAGCGCGGCCGGGGCGTCGACGAGGCGGGCGCCGTGCAGCCGGCTGCCGAACACCTGGCGCAGCGTCGCGACGTCGTCGTCGGACAGCGTGGCCGGCAGCTCGACGACGCGCTGCTCGACCCGGCCGGTGTCGGTGATGAGCACGAGCAGCAGGCGGTTCGGCGCGAGGTGGACGATCTCGAGGTGGCGGACGCTGCTGCGCGACAGCGAGGGGTACTGCACGACCGCGACCTGGCGGGTCAGCTGCGCGAGCAGGCGCACCGACCGGCGGACGATCTCGTCGAGGTCGACGGCCCCCTCGAGGAACGACTGGATGGCGCGCCGCTCCGCGGGTGACAGCGGCTTGACCGCCGACAGCTGGTCGACGAACAGCCGGTAGCCCTTGTCGGTCGGGATGCGCCCCGCGCTGGTGTGCGGGTGGGTGATGTAGCCCTCGTCCTCGAGCGCCGCCATGTCGTTGCGGACGGTCGCCGGGCTGACGCCGAGGCCGTGCCGCTCGGCCAGCGACTTGGAGCCGACCGGCTCGGTGGTGGAGACGAAGTCCTCGACGATCGCGCGCAGGACCTCGAGCTTGCGGTCGTCCAGCACCGTGCGCGCACCTCCTCCTGGCACTCCCCTGCTCCGAGTGCCAAGTGTACGGCGGCGGTCTCCGCCCGGGTTCGCGCCAGCGCGCGCGAGGCGGGGCCGGGTTCGGCGTGGACGCCGACAGCGACGCAGCTCGTGCCCGGCTTCGGCTCCGCGGAGGGGCTGGTGCTCGGCGGGGACCGCGCCCTGGTCCTCGGTAGCGTGGCGCCATGCCTGACCACTACGACGTCCTCGTCGTCGGCTCCGGCTTCGGCGGGAGCACCACCGCGCTGCGCCTGGTCGAGAAGGGCTACCGCGTCGCGGTGGTCGAGGCCGGCCGCCGCTGGGCCGACGACGACTTCGCGAAGACCTCCTGGGACCTCAAGCGCTTCGTGTGGGCGCCCGCCCTCGGGCTGCGCGGCATCCAGCGGATCGCCAAGGTCGGCAAGGTCCTGGTGCTCGCCGGCGCGGGCGTGGGCGGCGGCTCGCTCAACTACGCGAACACGCTCTACCAGCCGCCCGCGCCCTTCTACCGCGACCGGCAGTGGGGGCACATCACCGACTGGCACGCCGAGCTGGACCCCTGGTACGACCAGGCCCGCCGCATGCTCGGCGTCGTCCAGAACCCCAGCCTGACGCCGTCGGACGTCGCCATGAAGGCGGTCGCCGACGACATGGGCGTCGGCCACACGTTCACCCTCACCCCGGTCGGCGTCTTCTTCGGCGAGCAGCCCGGCCGCGAGGTCGCCGACCCGTACTTCGGCGGCGCCGGCCCTGCGCGCACCGGCTGCATCGAGTGCGGCGGCTGCATGACCGGGTGCCGCTACGGCGCGAAGAACACCCTGGTGAAGAACTACCTGCACCTCGCCGAGCAGGGCGGCGCCGTCGTCGTGCCGGACACGACCGTGCGCACCGTGCGCCCGCGCACCGGTGGCGGCTGGGCCGTGGACGCCGTGCGCACCGGACCCCTCCCGACCGGCCGGCGCACCTTCACCGCCGACCACGTCGTGCTCGCCGCCGGCACCCTCGGCACGCAGAAGCTGCTGCACCGCATGAAGAAGGCGGGCGTGCTGCCGCGCCTGTCGGACCGGCTCGGCGTCCTCACCCGCACCAACTCCGAGGCCCTGCTGGGCGCGGCGACCACGACCGTGCGGCAGGACTTCACCCGCGGCGTCGCCATCACCAGCTCGTTCCACCCGGACGAGGTCACCCACATCGAGCCGGTGCGCTACGGCAAGGGCAGCAACGCGATGGCGCTGCTGCAGACGGTGCTCACGGACGGGGCAACGGAAGGGGGCAGCCGTACGCCGCGCTGGCTCAAGGCGCTGCTGCTGATGGCGCGCAACCCGCGGGGGCTCAAGGCGCTCGCGCCGTACCGCTGGTCCGAGCGCACGATCATCGCGCTGGTCATGCAGACGCTCGACAACTCCGTCACGACGTCGTTCCGGCGCGGCCGCCTCAGCGCCCGGCAGGGCCACGGCGCCCCGAACCCGACGTGGATCCCGGTGGCCAACGAGGCCGTCCGTCGCCTGGCCGAGAAGATCGACGGCGAGCCCGGCGGGAGCATCGGGGACCTCGCGAACATCCCGATGACGGCGCACTTCCTCGGCGGCTGCGCCATCGGCGACTCCCCCGAGACCGGCGTCATCGACGCCTACCACCGCGTCTTCGGGTACGAGGGCCTGCACGTCGTGGACGGCTCGGCGATCTCGGCCAACCTCGGCGTGAACCCGTCGCTGACCATCACCGCACAGGCCGAGCGCGCCGCCGCGCTGTGGCCGAACCTCGGCGAGCAGGACGCGCGCCCGCCGGTCGGCGCGCCCTACGTCCGGCTCGCCCCGGTCGCGCCGAAGAACCCGCTGGTGCCCTCGCACGCGCCGGCGGCCCTGCACACGACGCAGCCGGCCGCGACAGCCTGAAGGCCCGCCCCCTGACGGGGACGGGCCTCCTGGACGAGCCGGACTACTGCTTGGCGGCTTGGCGCTTCTCGCGCTCCAGGTCGGCCAGCTGCGCCAGGCGGTCGGCCGCGGCGCGCTCGCTGTCGGCGTCCTGCTTGCGCTCGACCGCCTCGGACAGCTGCGCCTTGGGCGCGGCGGTGCGGGCGGCGGTACGGGCCTCGATGCGCTGCTCGGTCTCGGCCAGCCGCTCGCGCTCGGCGCGGAGCTTGGCCTGGGCCTTGGTCTCGACGGCCTTCGCCGCGGCGCGCTCCTGCGCGTCGGCCTGCTCCTTCACGGCCTGCTTGCCGGCCTTCTCCTTCTCCCGCAGGCGGCGGGTCTCGGCGGCCTTGTCCTGCTCGGCCTGGCGGCGCTGCTGGGCAGCCGCGGACCTCTGCTGCTCCAGCGTCTGCGCGGCCTGCTCCTTGCGCTGCTGCGCCTTCGCCTCCAGCGCGACGGCGGTCTCGAGGACCTCCGCCTTGCGCGCCAGGGCAGTGCCGCGGCGGGTCAGCTCCTGGTCGCCGATCAGCTTGCCGACGGTGGCGTCCACGCCGCCGAGCGCACGCTCGAAGGCGAGCCGGACGCGGGACTCCTCGTCCAGCGTCGAGACGGCCTTGGCCGCGACGGTGGCCGGCAGGCGCAGGGCCTTGTACTCCAGGGCCACGACGGTGCGCGGCAGGGTCAGGACGTTCATGGAGATCTCCTCGGTAGGGGTGGTCTAGGAGGCGTCGCGCGCGAGGCGCTCGGCGTCCTCACGGGCACGGGCAGCGGCCTTCTCGGCGGCGTCGGCGCTGGCCTTCTCGGCCTCGTAGCGCGCCTCGGCCTCGCGCTCGACGCGCGCGGCCTCGGCGTTCTCGGCAGCGGCGTCGGCGGCCGTCTGCTGCAGCTCGGAGCGGGTCTGCGCCTCGACGGCGGCCGTCTGCACGACCTCCTGGCGCTCCACCTCGGCAGCGCGGGCGACGGCCTCGGCGGCCGCGTCGCGGCGGACCTGCTCCTCGCGCACGGCGGCGGCCTGCTCGGCGGCGCGCTCCTGCGCGTCGGCGACGGCGTTCTCGGCAGCCAGGACGCGCGCGGCCTCCTCGGCCTCGGCGCGGGCCACGGCCTCCTGGGCGCTGGCGTCCTTGCGGGCAGCGGCCTCGGCCTGCTGCAGCTGGCCCTCGGCAGCCAGGCTGTCGTTGCCGAGCACGGCGCCGGCGACCTCCTTGGCCTTGCCGGTGACGGAGGCGAGCAGGCCCTTGCGGGCCTCGTCGGCGGGACGGGCGTCGGACACGGGGGTACCTCCTGGGTCAGCGGGCGTTGCCCCCTCGTCCTGCCCGCTTGCTGGCTGCTCACTTCTGCAAGCACCGAGGCCTGCGTCACACCTCGCTGATTGCCTGGCTGATGGCCTCGCTGATGGCGTGCAGCTGGCGCAGCTGCTCCGGCGTCAGCCGGTCGACCAGCAGCCGGCGCACCGCCTCGACGTGACCTGGCGCCGCCGCCTCGAGCGCGGCGAAGCCCTCGCCGGTGAGCACGGCCAGCTGCCCGCGACGGTCCTCCGGGCAGGGCTCTCGGCGCACCCAGCCGCGCTGCTCGAGCTGGGTGACGGCGTGCGACAGCCGGCTGCGGGAGGACACCGCCGCGTCGGCCAGCGCGCTCATCCGCAGCCGCCGGTCCGGCGCCTCCGACAGCCGCACCAGCAGCTCGTAGTAGCCGTGCGGCATGTCGGCCTCGTCCTGCAGCTGCACCTCGAGACCGCGCTGCAGCACCTGCACCGCGTCCAGGAAGGCGCGCCAGGCGCGCTGCTGCTCGTCGTCCAGCCACCGCGTCGTCATGGGTCCATCCTACCCGGAATGGTTGAGCACTCAACATGCCTTGGCGTACGGTGACGACCACCTCGTCGAACCAGGAGCCCCCGATGGCCATCTCCCGCCTCAACCACGCCGTCCTCTACGTGCGGGACGTGCCGCGCAGCACCGCGTTCTACCGCGACGTCCTCGGCTTCCGGGTCAAGACGGCGATGGGCGACCGCGCCGTCTTCCTGCAGGCGCCGGACTCCACCAACGACCACGACCTCGCGCTGTTCGGCCTGGGCGCCGGCGCCGGGGACTCCGCGGCCGGCCGCAGCACGGTCGGGATGTACCACCTGGCCTGGGAGCTGCAGACGCTGACCGAGCTCGAGGAGCACGCCGAGAAGCTCGCTGCCGCGGGCGCTCTGGTCGGTGCCTCCGACCACGGCACCACCAAGAGCCTGTACGCCAAGGACCCCGACGGGCTGGAGTTCGAGGTCGTGTGGATCGTCCCGGCCGACCTGCTGGACGACGCCGCTGTCGAGGGCGGCGCCACGATCCGCCCGCTGGACCTGGCCGAGGAGAAGGCGCGGTACGGCGCGGACACGCGCGGCGGCGTCGGCATCAGCGTCCCGGCCTGAACCTCGTGACGTCCCCAGCACCAGGGTGCTGGGGACGTCACGACGGGCGGGTGACTAGGGGGTGCGGGCCGGGCGCGGCCGGCTGCTGCTGGTGCTGCTCGGCGGGCCGGAGCGGCGCGGCGCCCCGCTGCCGTAGCGACGGCGCTCGCCCTGCGGGCGCGGGACGTACGGCGCGCGCGGCTGCAGCTCGATGGGCTCGCCGGACTCGGCCAGCTCACGCACGGCCGGGTGGCCGACGACGACCGTGATCGCGCTGGCCTCGACACCGGCGCGCTCGCGCATGCGCTGGTGGTCCCGGACCTGGTCGCTGGTCACGAGCGACAGCACCGTGCCGCTGGCGCCGGCGCGCGCGGTCCGGCCGGAGCGGTGCAGGTAGTCCTTGGAGTCGGCCGGCGGGTCGTAGTGGACGACCAGGTCGACGTCGTCGACGTGGATGCCGCGGGCGGCGACGTCGGTCGCGACGAGCACGCGGGCGTGGCCGGTCGTGAAGTCCTCCAGCGCACGCTTGCGCGCCTGCTGGGTGAGGTTGCCGTGGATCGCGGCGGCCGGGACGCCGACCTTGCGCATCTGGATCGCGAGGCGGTCCGCGCCGTGCTTGGTGCGCACGAAGAACAGCGTGCGGCCCGGACGGGCAGCGATCTCGGCGCTGATGTCGACCTTCGCGTCGCCCTGCACGGCGTAGACGCGGTGGTCCATCGTCGTGACCTCGGAGGTCGCGGTGGCGACGGCGTGCACGGCCGGGTCGACGAGGTACTGGCGGACCAGCCTGTCGACGCCGCGGTCGAGCGTCGCGGAGAAGAGCAGCCGCTGGGTGCCCTCGGCGGTCATGTCGAGCAGCGTGGTGACGGCCGGCAGGAAGCCGAGGTCGGCCATGTGGTCGGCCTCGTCGAGGACGGTGACCTCGAGCTGGGCGAGCGTGCACTCGCGCTGCTCGATGAGGTCCTGCAGGCGGCCGGGGGTGGCGACGACGACGTCGACGCCGCGGCGCAGCTGGTCGATCTGCCGGCCCATCGAGGCGCCGCCGTAGACGGTGGTGACCTTGAGGTCGAGGGCCTGCGCGAGCGGGGCGAGCGCGTCGCTGACCTGCTGCGCGAGCTCGCGGGTCGGCACGAGGACCAGACCGCGCGGGGTGCCGCGGTGGCGCTCGGTGCCGCGGGTGGCGGACAGCCGGGCCAGCAGCGGCAGGCCGAAGGCGAGCGTCTTGCCTGAGCCGGTGGCGCCGCGGCCGAGCACGTCCTTGCCGGCGAGGGCGTCGGGGATGGCGCGCGTCTGGATGGCGAACGGCGCCTCCATCCCGCGGCGGGCCAGGGCGATGACGAGGCGCTCCGGCAGGCCGAGCGCGGCGAAGGTGGTGGGCTCGTCGGGCTGCGCGGCGGCGGCGTCCGCCGCGGCGTCGAGCGCCAGCTCGAGGTCGGACTTCGGCGGCGCCGGGCGGGTGCTGATGCCGCTGCCGGAGCGGCGCGGCCGGCCCCGGTAGGAGGACGACGAGCCGGACGAGCGGGACGGGGTGGGGCGGCCAGGCATGAAGAGGTGGGCTCCGTTGCTGTGTGTCGGAGGCCGCGAAGGCGAAGCGCGCGGCGATCCGCGACAGCGGAGCGAGACGACCAAGCGGTGCGACCAGCGGGAGGTTCGACCCGCTCTGTGACGGTCGGACCTGGGGTGGTCGAACGTCTGTGGTGATCACAACCTACCGGCTGGGCCCCGGATTCCCCCGCACCGTCCGGGTGACCTGCGCCTCAGTCCACCAGGTCGCGCACCACGGCGTCGGCCAGCAGCCGCCCGCGCAGGGTGAGGACGGCCCGGTCGCCGGTCAGCTCGAGCAGGCCGTCCTGCGCGTGCCCGTGCGCGGCGGCGAGCCCGGCGGGGTGCAGCAGCGACAGGGGCAGCCCGTCGCGCAGGCGCAGCTCCAGCAGGACGCGCTCCACCCGGACGTCCTCGGCCGTGAGCAGCTCCCGTCCGGCGCCCGGAGACTGCCCCGCCGCGAGCCGCTGGGCGTACGCCGCGGGGTGCTTGACGTTCCACCAGCGGACCCCGCCGACGTGGCTGTGCGCGCCGGGGCCGACGCCCCACCAGTCGCCTCCGCGCCAGTAGCCGAGGTTGTGCCGGCACGGCTCGCCCCAGTTGCTCACCTCGTACCAGCCGAGGCCCGACAGCGCCTGCTCCGCCATCAGGTAGCGGTCGGCCAGCACGTCGTCGTCCGGCGCCGGCAGCTCGCCGCGCGCGACCTGCCGCCCCAGGCGGGTGCCGTCCTCGACGATCAGCGCGTACGCCGACACGTGCGTCGGGCCGGCCGCGAGCGCGGCGTCCAGCGAGGCGCGCCAGTCGTCGTCGCGCTCCCCCGGCGTGCCGTAGATGAGGTCGAGGCTGACCTGCTCGAAGCCCGCCGCGAACGCCTCCTTCACCGCCTGCTGCGGGCGCCCCGGGGTGTGCGTGCGGTCCAGCACCTGCAGCACCGAGGAGACCGCGGACTGCATGCCGAAGCTCACGCGCGTGAAGCCGCCGGCGCGCAGCTCGGCCAGGTAGCGCTCGTCGACCGAGTCCGGGTTCGCCTCCGTCGTCACCTCCGCGTCCGGCGCCAGGCCGAACAGCGCGCGCGCCTCGGCGAGCACGCGCACCAGGTCGGCCGCCGGCAGCAGGGTCGGCGTGCCGCCGCCGACGAACACCGTCTCGACCTGCGGTGCGTCCGCCAGCACCTCCCGCGCCAGCCGCAGCTCGGCGACCGCCGCGTCGGCGTAGGAGTCCTGGAGGCCACCGCCGCCCAGCTCCCCGGCGACGTAGGTGTTGAAGTCGCAGTAGCCGCAGCGCGAGGCGCAGAACGGGACGTGCAGGTAGAGCCCGAACGGGCGCGTCCCGAGCCTGCTCAGCGCGCCGTCCGGCAGCGCGCCGGAGGCGGGGACGGGCTCGCCGTCCGGCAGGGCGCTGGGCACCCCTCCAGTCTGCGGCACCGGCGTACCGTCGAGCCGTGAAGCGACTCCTCCTCGCCCTGGTCCTCGTGCTCGGCCTGGCCGCGCCCGCCGAGGCGGCCAGCGCGCCGCAGACCGTCGCCGGCGGGCTGGTCCAGCCGTGGGGCATCGCCTTCCTGCCGGACGGCAGCGCGCTGTTCACCGAGCGGAACAGCCGCCGCATCTGGGCGGTCAGCCCCGGGAAGCCCGCGCGGGTCATCTACACGGTCCGGGAGGCGGCGCAGCGCGGCGAGGGCGGTCTGCTCGGCATCGCCGTCGGCCCGGACTACCTGCGCGACGGCCGCGTCTACCTCTACTACACGACCGCGAACGACAACCGGATCGCCTACGTCGTACGGGGATCCGCAGCGCGGCCCCGCGTCGTCCTCAGCGGCATCCCGGCCGCGACGACGCACGACGGCGGCCGGCTGGTCTTCGGGCCGGACGGCCTGCTCTACGCCGGGACGGGCGACGCGCAGAGCCCGGACCGCGCGCAGGACCAGAGCAGCCTGGGCGGCAAGGTGCTGCGGATGACCAAGGACGGCCGGCCCGCGCCGGGCAACCCGTACGGCACGGTCGTGCTGTCGATCGGCCACCGCAACGTGCAGGGCCTGGTCTTCGACCGCGAGGGCCGCCTGTGGGCCAGCGAGCTCGGGCAGAACACCTACGACGAGGTGAACCACATCGTGCCGGGCGGCAACTACGGCTGGCCGGTCGTCGAGGGGCGCAGCGACGACACCCGCTTCCGCAACCCCGCCCACCAGTGGGCGCCGTCGGAGGCCTCGCCCAGCGGCCTGACCTACAAGGGCGGCAGCCTCTACGTCGCCGCCCTGCGCGGCCAGCGGCTGTGGCGCCTCGAGCTGTCCGGCGACCAGGTCGTGCGCGCGACGGCGCAGTACCAGGGCAGCTTCGGCCGGCTGCGCGCCGCGATGCAGAACCCGCGCGACGGGGCCATGTGGCTGATGACCGGCAACGGCAGCAGCGACCGCGTGCTGCGCATCACGCGGTTCCCGTGACGGCGCCGCTCGACCCGCGCGAGGTCTGGGACCGGGTGCAGGCGCACCAGCGCGACCGCTGGCGCGACCACGTGCAGGACGCGCTGCCGGAGCGACTGCTCGACGCCGACGGGCCGGTGGAGGAGCTGCCCGACTAGCGTCGCCGCATGGAGATCGTGCTGGTGCGCCACGCCCTTCCGGTCCGCATCGACGCGACGCCGGACGGCAGCGCCGCCGACCCGCAGCTCGCCGAGCGCGGCCTGGAGCAGGCCGAGCGGGTCGTGCAGGCGCTGGCCGGCCAGGAGGTCACCGCCCTCTACACCTCCCCGTCGCGGCGGGCCCGCGAGACGGCGGCCCCGCTGGAGCGGGCGCTCGGCATGACCGCCGAGGTCGAGGCGGGCATCGCGGAGTTCGACGTGGCCGACCCGTCCTACGTCCCGGTGGAGGAGCTCAAGGCGGCGGGCGACCCGCGCTGGAAGGCGCTCGTGCAGGGCGACCTCTACAGCTCCGGCGTCGACCCCGCGGCGTTCCGGGCGCGCGTCGTCGACGCGGTCGAGCGGATCGCCGCCCGGCACCCCGGTGGTCGCGCCGTGCTGTTCAGCCACGCCGGCGCGATCAACGCGGCCGCGGGATCCGTGCTGGGACAGGCGAAGACGATCTGGTTCCCGCCGGCGTACTGCTCGCTCACCCGGATCGGCGCCGCCCGCGACGGCCGCCGCGGGATCGTCAGCCTGAACGAGACCGGTCACGTGCGCGACCTGCTGGGGTAGGGGCTCCCCATGGACATCCCCCAGCGTGCCGTCGTGATCGGCGCCCACCCCGACGACGCCGACTTCGGCGCCGGCGGGCTCATCGCCCTGTGGGCCTCGCAGGGCTGCGAGGTCACCGTCGTCTGCGTCACCGACGGCGACAGCGGCGGCTTCGACGCCTCGGTGCCGCGCGAGGAGGTGCCGCTCATCCGTCGTCGCGAGCAGGAGGAGGCCGCGCGCATCCTCGGCGCGAAGGAGTGCGTCTTCCTCGGCCGTCCCGACGGCTTCGTCGAGGTCGACCGCGACCTGCGGCGCGACCTCGCGCGCGTGCTGCGCACGGTGCGGCCGGAGGCGGTCGTGACGCACGCCCCGGAGCGCAACTACCGCTTCGTCTTCCTCTACCACCCGGACCACCTCGCGACGGGCGCTGCGGCGCTGGCCGCGGTCTACCCGGACGCCCGCAACGAGTTCGCCTTCCCCGAGCTGGACCTGCCGCCCTGGGAGGTGCCCCAGGTGTGGCAGTTCGGCGGGCCGGACGACGACACGGCCGTCGACGTGACCGACGTCTTCGAGGCCAAGGTCCGTGCGTGCAGCGCGCACGACAGCCAGACGCCGATGCTGGACCGCTCCGTCGAGGCCGAGCTGCGCGAGCACCTGGGCCGCACCGCCGCAGGAGCACGGCCTGCCGCAGGGGCGGCTCGCGGAGGCCTACCGCGTCGTGGACACCGCCTAGGTGCAGCAGGTCCGGGGTCACCCACTCCTGGTCGAGCACGTGCACGGCCAGGAACGCGTGCACCGTCTCGTACCAGAGCCTGGAGTGCTGCGGGCTGAGCACCCAGTGGTGCTCGTCCGGGTAGTAGAGGAACCGGTGCGGCATCGTCTCCGGGTCCTCCGCGCGCGAGCACAGGTCCCACCACAGCCGCAGTCCCTCGCCGATCGGCACGCGGTAGTCCTTGTCGCCGTGCACGACGAGCACCGGTGACGTGATGGCGTCGGCGAAGCGGCTGGGGCTGTGCTCGCGCGTCATCTCCGGCGTCATCTCGCGCGTCCAGTAGTAGGACGCGTCCGTCGTCGGCCCGAACTGCTCGAGGTCCCAGAGGCTGGCGTGCGTGACGATCGCGCGGAAGCGGTCGGTGTGGCCGGCGATCCAGTTCGCCATGTAGCCGCCGAAGCTGCCGCCCATCGCCGCCGTCCGCTCGGCGTCGACGGCCGGGTGCTCCAGCGCGGCGTCCGTCAGCGCCATCAGGTCGGTGTACGGGGCGTCGCCCCACGCTCCCCAGCCGCGGCGGACCATCTCGAGCCCGTAGCCGGTCGACAGCGCCGGGTCCGGCAGCAGGACGGCGTAGCCGCGCGCGGCCATGAGGTGCGGGTTCCACCGCCAGGACCAGCCGTTCCACGAGCCGAGCGGACCGCCGTGCACCCAGAGCAGCAGCGGGTGCGGGGCAGTCCCTGTCCGGAGCCCTCCGGCAGCACCAGCCAGGAGCGCAGCTCCGTGCCGTCGGCCGCGGTCGTCGTGACCTCGGTGAGCGCGTGCGGCGGCTGCTCGGCGGTGGCCGGCCCCTGCAGGAGCACCGGCTCCTGGTCGGCGGCGCGCGCGTCGAGCCGCACCGGCGCGGGTGCGGCGTCGACGGCGTCGCGCAGCGCGTAGACGTGCCGGCCGTCGGGCGAGACGCACAGGTCGGTGTAGTGCCCGCGGTCGCCGGTCAGCCGGGTCGACCTCGCCGGTCGCCAGCTCGATGCGGAAGACCGGGCAGCCGCCCTGCTCGTCGGCCGTGACGAGCAGCGCGGTGCCGTCCGGCGACCAGCGGTGCTCCGCCGTCCAGCGGTCCCAGCCGGGCGCGACGTCGCGCGGCTCGGCGGAGCCGTCGAGGGGGAGCACGACCAGGCGCTGGTCGACCGGCTCGTGCGGGGTGCTGCGGTGCTCCACGACGACGGCCACCTGCGTGCCGTCCGGGCTGGTGCGCGGGTCGCCGTGGTCGTCGGTGCCGTCGTCGAGCAGGACGCGTCGCTCACCGCTCGTGGTGTCGACGGCGACGAGCGAGGTGCGGCGGCTGCCGCGCGGCTCGGCGAGGCCCCACGTCGTCACGGCGGTGCGGCCGTCGGGCGTCAGGTCGACCTGCGCGCCGTGCAGCGCCCGTCCGGGTGCCGGCGTCAGGTCCCGCCACTCCACGGCAGCGTCCGCGGCGAGATCGCCTGCCAGCAGCCGCGTCTGACCGACCCCGAGGTCGCGGTCCCAGAAGCGGACGGGGTAGCCGGCGTGCAGGACCGCGTTCACGGACCTGTCCTTGCGCGCCTTGCGCCGCTGCTCGTCGCTGGCGGTGTCCGTGGAGGCCGGGAGCGTGTCCGACAGCACCGCCACGGTGCCGCTGTCCCGTGCCACGACGACGCCGCCGATGCCACCCGGCCGCGAGGCCACGACTCGGGCCTCGCCCGTCCGCGGCAGGAGCCACAGCATGCTCGGCACGTCGTCGTCGCCCTTGCCGTCCGGGTCGGGGCGCGCGGAGGTGAACAGCACCTCGCCGTCCGGCGTGAACACCGGGCTGCCCTCGCCCTTGGCGCTGCGGGTCAGGCGCCGCGCCGGCTCGGCGCCGGTCGGGTCCACCTCCCACAGCGCGCTGACGTAGCGGGTGGCGTCGGCGTTCAGCGTCGCCACGACCGTGACGAGCCGGCTGCCGTCGGGGCTGAGGGCCAGGCCCGCGGTGCGCGGCAGGGCGAGGTAGGCGTCGAGGTCGGCGTAGTCCGTCACCCGGTCTGCCTACCGCATCAGAGGAAGACCCGGCGCTCCCCGGACATGCCGAACGGCTGATCGAGGACCGTCCCGGTGTACGGCACCAGCACCACCACCGGGTCCTGCTCCGGCGCCTCGAGCTCGACCCGGACGGCGTCGCGCTCCTCACCGTCGCCGCCGCGCAGCTGCACGTCGCTGCAGAGCGCCGAGGCGCGGAGGGACCCACGGCGCTCGCGCAGCGCGGCGAGCAGCAGGCCGGCGACCTCGTCGGCGGCCGGGTGCGCCGAGGCGGGCTCGACCGCAGGGCTGACCACGTCGCCCTCCTCCGTCATCGCGAGCGCGAAGGGGTAGAACTCGCCGTCGGCCGACAGCAGCCGCACCGCCGCCTCCACGCAGGCGCCGAGCAGGCGGTCCAGGTCGTCGGGCTGCGGCGCGGTCATGCCGGCGAGCCTGCCACCCGCCGGCAGGCTCAGCTCTTGCCCGCCTTCTCCTCGCCCGTCGACAGCGCGGCGATGAACGCCTCCTGGGGGACCTCCACGCGGCCGACCATCTTCATGCGCTTCTTGCCCTCCTTCTGCTTCTCGAGGAGCTTGCGCTTGCGGGTGATGTCACCGCCGTAGCACTTGGCGAGCACGTCCTTGCGGATCGCGCGGATGTTCTCGCGGGCGATGACCCGGGCGCCGATCGCCGCCTGGATCGGCACCTCGAAGTTCTGCCGCGGGATCAGCTCGCGCAGCTTGGCCGTCATGGACGTGCCGTACGCGTAGGCCTTGTCCTTGTGCACGATCGCGCTGAACGCGTCGACCGGCTCGCCCTGCAGCAGGATGTCGACCTTCACCAGGTCGGACGCCTGCTCGCCGGACAGCTCGTAGTCCAGCGACGCGTAGCCCTTGGTGCGCGACTTCAGCTGGTCGAAGAAGTCGAAGATGATCTCGCCCATCGGCAGCGTGTAGCGCAGCTCGACGCGGTCCTCGGACAGGTAGTCCATCCCCTGCAGGATCCCGCGCCGGTTCTGGCACAGCTCCATGACGGCGCCGACGTAGTCGCTGGGCAGCAGCACCATCGCCTTGGCGACCGGCTCGCGGATCTCCGCGATCTTGCCCGCCCGGCCAGTCGCTCGGGTTGGTCACGACGATCTCCTCGCCGCTCTCCAGCGTCACCGTGTAGACGACGTTCGGGGCGGTCGAGATGAGCGCGAGACCCGCCTCGCGCTCGAGCCGCTCGCGCACGATCTCGAGGTGCAGCAGGCCGAGGAAGCCGACGCGGAAGCCGAAGCCGAGCGCGAGCGAGGTCTCCGGCTCGTAGACCAGCGCGGCGTCGTTGAGGCGCAGCTTGTCGAGGGCGTCGCGCAGCGCCGGGTACTCGCTGCCGTCGAGCGGGTAGAGGCCGGAGAACACCATCGGCTTGGCGTCCTGGTAGCCGCCGAGCGACTCGGTCGCCGAGTTGCGCGACGTGGTGAGGGTGTCGCCGACACGCGCCTGCCGGACGTTCTTCACGCCGGGGATGACGTAGCCGACCTCGCCCGCCGAGAGGAACTCCGTCGGCTTCATGTCCGGGCTGACGACGCCCACCTCGAGGATGTCGTGCACGTTCTGCGTCGACATCATCAGGCCCTTGTCCTTGGTGGACAGCTGGCCGTCGAACACGCGGACGTAGGTGATGACGCCGCGGTACGAGTCGTAGACGGAGTCGAAGATCATCGCCCGGGCCGGTGCGTCCACGTCGCCCATCGGCGCGGGGACGTCGCGGACGATGGCGTTCAGGACGTCGGGCACGCCCTGGCCGGTCTTGGCGCTGATGCGCAGCACGTCGTCGGGCTCGCAGCCGATGATCTTCGCGACCTCCTCGGCGTACTTGTCCGGCTGCGCCGCCGGGCAGGTCGATCTTGTTGAGCACGGGGATGATGTGCAGGTCGTTCTCGAGCGCGAGGTAGAGGTTGGCCAGCGTCTGCGCCTCGATGCCCTGCGCGGCGTCGACGAGCAGCAGGGTGCCCTCGCAGGCGGCCAGGCTGCGCGAGACCTCGTAGGTGAAGTCGACGTGGCCGGGCGTGTCGATCATGTGCAGGACGTAGTCCTTGCCGTCGTCCGCGGTCCACGGCATGCGGACGTTCTGCGCCTTGATGGTGATGCCGCGCTCGCGCTCGATGTCCATCTTGTCGAGGTACTGCGCGCGCATCTGCCGTGCGTCGACCACGCCCGTGAGCTGGAGCATCCGGTCGGCCAGCGTCGACTTGCCGTGGTCGATGTGGGCGATGATGCAGAAGTTGCGGATCACCGCGGGATCGGTCGTGGGCACGTCCCATTGTCACCTACTGCCACCGCTAGGCCAGGCGCGTGACCTCGACCGTGACGCCCAGGCTCTGCGAGCCGCCGCCGCTGTAGACGCCCTTGAGCGGCGTCACGTCGCCGTAGTCCCGGCCGCGCGCGACGACGACGTGCCGCTCACCCGCAGGGACGCCGTTGGTCGGGTCCCAGCCCCACCAGTCGCCCAGCCACACCTCGACCCAGGCGTGGCTCTCGCCGGTGACCGTCTCGCCGACCTGGGCGTCGGTGCGCGGGTGCAGGTAGCCGCTGACGTACCGCGCCGGCAGCCCCACCGCGCGCAGCATCGTCAGCGCGACGTGCGCGATGTCCTGGCACACGCCCTGGCCGAGCTCCCACGCCTCGGTGGCGCTGGTCGCGACCCCGGTGGTGCCCGCGCGGTAGGCGACCCGGTCGCGCACGAGGTCGGCGATGGCGCGGGCAGCCGCGTGCGGGTCGAGGCCCGCGACGGCCTGCTGGGCCAGCGCGGCCATCTCCTCGTCGGCGCTGGTGCGCGTCGTCGGCGTGAGCATCTCCACGTAGCGGTCGCGCACCGGCTCCCCGGCGTACAGCGACCAGGTCGGCGACGTCGCGCGGCTCGCTCGGGCCGGCGGTGTCGACGGTGGAGGTGGCGCGCACCTCGAGCTCGGTGTGCGGCACGTGCAGGTCGAAGGCGGTGACCTGCGTGCCCCAGTAGTCCCAGTACCGCTGCTGGCGGCAGTCCGGCCGGGTGACGACGCGCGCCTCCAGCGTCGTCTGCTCGAGGCCGGTGATCGGGATCAGCCGCGCCTCGTTGTAGGAGCGGCTGACCTCCGTGTCGTACCGGTAGCCGGTGGTGTGCTCGACCCGCAGCCTCATCCGTCGCACTCCGTCGTCCGCTCCAGCAGCAGCACCCGCTCGACCTCGCGGGGCACCGCCCGCAGCCTCTGCTCACAGGCCCGCCTCGGCGGACCACGACAGCGCGCCGGCGTGGTGGAAGTAGCGGCGGCTGACCGCGTCGCCGACCTCGGAGCAGGTGCGCTGCAGGCTGTCGAGCAGCTGCGGCAGGTCCTCGAGCAGGTCGTCCGCGACGCGGAACTCGAGGTCGGTACGGGCCCGTCCGAGCAGCCGGCGCGCGCGGTCGTCGACGCCGGTGCGGCCGGCCGTCGGGTCGAGCTCGGCGAGGCAGCGCTCGGCCTGCACCAGCGCCGCGTAGACGCTGCGCGGGAACAGCCGGTCCAGCACGAGGAACTCCACGACGCGCTCCGCCTCGACCGCCGAGCGGTAGGTGCGCAGGTAGGCCTCGTGCGCGCTGCACGACTTGAGCAGGCCGACCCATCCGGCGCTGACGTTGCGCTGGCCGGCCCGGGCCCACAGCAGGCGCGCGGTCATGTCGACGCGCTCCAGCGACCGCCCGAGCACGAGGAAGCGCCAGCCGTCGTCGCGCGGCATCGTCCCGTCGAGCAGCCCCGCGACGACCGCCGCGCGCTCGCGCACGTGCCGGAAGAAGCCGTGCGGACCGTGCCGCCCGGCGGCCGACTGCTGCGAGGGCAGCGAGTGGTAGGTCGCGTTGAGGCACTCCCAGAGCTCGCTCGACAGCGCCTCGCGCACGCCACGGGCGTTCTCGCGCGCACCTGCCAGCGCGCCGACGATGCTGCTCGTGGCGGCCCGGTCGAAGGCCAGCAGGTTCGTCGTCCGCAGCGAGTCCAGCTCGCCGTCGGGGACCGGCACGCCCATGACCTGCAGCAGGTCGTGGCACGCCGTCGCCTCGTCGACCCACGGGTCCTCGAGCAGCGTCTGCACGTGCACGTCGAGCAGGCGGCTGGTGTCCTCGGCGCGCTCGACGTAGCGGCCGATCCAGTAGAGCGACTCGGCGACGCGGCTCAGCACGGCGTGCTCCTGCTCTGCTGCTGCTGCTGCTGCTGCTGCTGGTCGGAGTACGAGGCGTTGCCGAGCTCGAGCAGGTGCGCCCCGGCCTCGGCCGTCGGCAGCAGCGGCCCGGTCGCGACCTCGGTCTCGGCGGTGGCGACCTCGTCCCCGGCCAGCACCCAGGTGTCCTTGCTCCCGCCGCCCTGGCTGCAGTTCACGACCAGCGACCCCTCCGGCAGCGCGACGCGGGTGAGGCCGCCGGGCAGCACCCACACCCGCTCGCCGTCGTTCACCGCGAAGGGCCGCAGGTCGACGTGCCGCGGCGCGAGCCGGTCGCCGATCTGGGTCGGGCTGGTCGACAGCTGCACCACGCCCTGCGCGATCCAGCCGCGGGGGTCGCGCAGCACCGCCTCGCGCAGCTTCGCCAGCTCCTCGTCGGTCGCCTGCGGACCGATGACCAGGCCCTTGCCGCCGGAGCCGTCGACCGGCTTGAGCACCAGCTGGTCGAGGCGGTCGAGCACCCAGGCGAGCTCGTCCGGGTCCTCGAGCCGGTGCGTGTCGACGTTCTTCAGGACCGGGTCCTCGCCGAGGTAGTAGCGCACCAGCTCCGGCACGTAGGTGTAGAGCAGCTTGTCGTCAGCGACCCCGTTGCCGACCGCGTTCGCGATGGTCACGCGGCCGCCGCGGGCGGCGTTGAGGATGCCGGGGCAGCCGACGAGGCTGTCCGGCCGGAAGTGCAGCGGGTCCAGGAAGTCGTCGTCGATCCGCCGGTAGACGACGTCGACCCGCTGCTCGCCGGCGGTGGTGCGCATCCACACGACGCCGTCGCGGCAGGTGAGGTCACGGCCCTCGACGAGCTCGACGCCCATCAGCCGGGCGAGCAGCGAGTGCTCGAAGTACGCGCTGTTCCAGACGCCGGGCGTCAGCACGACGACGGTCGGCTCGTCGACGCCCGCCGGCGCCGCCGCCTTGAGCGCGCGCAGCAGCATCGCCGGGTAGGCGTCGACCGGCCGGACCCGGTGCGTGCGCGAACAGCTCGGGGAAGACGCGCGCCATCGCGCGGCGGTTCTCGACGACGTAGCTGACGCCCGACGGCGTGCGCAGGTTGTCCTCGAGGACGCGGAACTCGCCCTGCTCGTCGCGGATCAGGTCGATGCCGCTGACGTGGACGCGCACGCCGTTCGCGGGCTTCACGCCGTACGCCGCCGTGACGTGCGCCGAGCTGCTGACGACGACGCGACGCGGGACGACGCCGTCCGCGAGCACCGCCTGCTCGCCGTGGACGTCGGCGAGGAAGGCCTCCAGGGCGCGGACCCGCTGGGCGACGCCCTTCTCGACGCAGGTCCCACTCGTCGGCCTCGATGACCCGCGGGACGAGGTCGAGCGGGAACGGCCGCTCCTCGCCGGACAGGCTGAAGGTGATGCCCTGGTCGCGGAAGGCACGGGCGAGCGCGGTCGACCGGCCGTCGAGGTCGTCGGCGGACATCGCGGACAGCGCCTCGTGCAGCGCCTGGCTCTGCGGGTGCGGGACGCCGGGCGCCGACGAAGACCTCGTCCCAGGCGGCGCCCACCGCGTAGCCCTCGAACAGGTCCGCCATGCCGCACCCCTCCCCTGCTCGCCGTGCCGGGCAAACTGGGGGCCGCACGTGTCGCCGGTGTTTCGCGATCTTCGGCCGCCGGCGCGCTGGCGGCGGCTGCTATCGTGGTCGCCGAACGCGTGCGCTCCGTGCTGCACGCCTGCAGGACCCACCCCCCGATCAGGACTGAGGACGACGCAGCGTGGCGAACATCAAGTCGCAGATCAAGCGCATCAAGACCAACGAGAAGGCGCGCCTGCGCAACAAGTCGGTCAAGTCCTCCCTCAAGACCGCCATCCGCAAGTACCGCGAGGCCGCCGACGCCGGCGACGTCACCGCCGCCACCACGCTGATGCGCGACGCCAGCAAGGCCCTCGACAAGGCCGCCAGCAAGGGCGTCATCCACGCCAACCAGGCCGCCAACCGCAAGTCGGCGATGGCCAAGAAGGTCGCGCAGCTGAGCAGCACCAGCTCCTAGCTCCTCCGTACGACGGCGCCGCCTCCCCCGGGAGTGCGGCGCCGTCGTCGTTCCGGGGCTCGGTCATCGTCGTTCCGGGGCTGGGTCGCCGCTGTGAGCGGTGACCGAAGGCGTAGCCGCTCGGCTACTGCGGAGCCGCGCCCGGCTCGGGCTCGTCCTGCGCCGCGGCTGGGCCGGCGCTGCGGTCCAGCAGCCCCTGGAGCGCGTCGTGCGCCTTGACGATCGCTGCCACCGCGACGGGCAGCGCCACGATCGACCAGGCCGTCGCGAGGTCGGCCATGGCGAGCAGGACGCCCGCACCCACGGCACCCTCGCCGAGAGCGGCGCGCTGCCAGGCGTTCGGATGGACGTGCTGCAGGCGGAGCAGCCGCGGGTAGAGCGGCCGCTTGCGGGGCTTGTCCGTCCCCTCGGCCGTGGCCGCCACCGGGGCGCTGCCGTCCACGTCGGTCATCGGCCGGCCCCGCGCGCCTGGACCACGCTGAGCAGCAGGCGCTCGACGGCGTACTCCTGGTCCACGGCGGCCCCCTTGACCTCGGCGTCGGCCGTGGCGACCGCTGTCAGGGCCGCCGACAGCCCCTCGGGGCGCCAGCCTCGGGACTGCCGCTGGGTCTTCTCGACCTTCCACGGCGGCATCCCGAGCTGGCCCGCGAGCTGGTGGGCGGGGGCGCGGCCGGCCGAGGCGACCAGCGCCATCGAGCGCAGCGTGCTGGCGAGCGCACTGGTCACCAGCACCGGCGCGAGCCCGGCGCTCTGCCCCCAGCGGGCCAGCTCCAGGGCCCCCGCGAGGTCGCCGTCCACCGCCCGGTCCGCCACGGTGAAGCCGGAGGACTCCGCGCGGCCGCGGTGGTAGCGCGCGACGGTCTCGGCCGTCACCGGACCGGTCGTGTCGGCCAGCAGCTGGGCAGCAGCGGAGGACAGCTCGCGCAGGTCGTTGCCGACCGCCTCGAGCAGCGCCGCGACGGCCTCCTCCTCCACGGCCCGGCCGTCGGCGCGCAGCTCGCGCCGGACGAAGTCCCGCCGCTCGCCGAACTTGGTGATCTTCGGGGCCTCGACCCTGCGCGGCTTCAGGGCCGTCAGCGCGGTCAGCAGGGCCTTGCCCTTGGCGCCACCGGCGTGGACGACCACGACGTGCACGTCGTCCGGCAGGTCGGCGGCGCAGGCCTGCAGCTCCGCCGCCACGTCCTTGGGGAGGTCCTGCGCCGCACGCACGACGAGGACGCGCCGCTCGCCGAACAGCGACGGGCTGAGCACGTCGTCCAGGTCGCCCCGCTCGACCTCGGCCGCGGTCACGTCCCGGACGTCCACGTCGGGGTCGGCCTCCCGGGCGGCCCGCACCACGGCGGACACCGACCGGCTGACGAGCAGCTCCTCCTCGCCCACCACGAGGGTGAGCGGCACGAGGACGTCAGCAGGCACGCTCCATGCTCGCACGCGGCCGCCACGCGCCCGTACGCCGTGAGGCGGCGCCGGCCGGCGCGCCGAGCAGCCGCCCCCTCACGCGCCGCGGGGCACCACGACGAGCCGGCCCGCGCGGTGCGCCAGCGCCAGGTCGCCGTCGAGGTCGGTGCGGAAGGTCCGCGCGCCGGAGGCCGCGAGCCGCGCGAGGACGTCAGCGGAGGGATGCCCGTAGGTGTTGCCGGCTCCGACGGAGGTGAGGACGACGCGGGCGCCCACGGCGTCGAGGAAGGCCGGCTCCTGATGACGAGACCCGTGGTGCGGGAGCTTGAGGACAGCCGCGTGCAGGTCCTGACCGCTGCGCAGCAGGTCCCGTTGCGCCTCCGGCTCGACGTCACCGGTGAGCAGCACCACCGTGCCGTCGACGTCGAGGCGCAGCACCAGCGAGCTGTTGTTCGGGTCGCTGCTCGTGCCGTGGAAGGGCCGGCCGGGAGCGAGCACCGTCCAGCGCAGGCTGCCCAGGGCGCGCCGCTCCCCCAGCGACGGCTCCTGCACGGGGACCTGCTCACGGGCAGCCCAGCGCAGGACGTCGGCGGCCTGCTCCGCCGGCTCCTGCAGCGGGCCGACCTGGACCAGCCCTACGCGCCGGTCGTGCCCCACGCCGGGCAGGCCGTCGACGTGGTCGGCATGCAGGTGCGTCAGCACGACGAGCGGGACCTGCCGCACGTCGAGGCGGTCCAGGCAGCGGTCCACCAGCGCCGGGTCCGGACCCGCGTCGACCACCACGGCGCTCCCGCCGCCGGCGTTCAGCACCACGGCGTCGCCCTGCCCGACGTCACAGGCGACGAGGAACCAGTTCGGCGGTGGCCACGCCGGTCGCGCCACGGCGACCGCGGCCACGGCGAGCCCGGCTCCGGCGGTGGCCGCCACGAGGGCGAGACGCAGCCGACGACGGCGCAGCACCGGGAAGGCCACCGCCGTCAGCACCGCGAGGAGCAGTGCGCCCCGGGCGCCGTCGGGCCAGCCGACCGAGGCGCCCGGCACGCGCGCCCCGACGTCCGCGACGCGGACCAGCCAGGCCGTGGGCAGCCAGCCCACCCAGGCCACGGCCTGCGCTGCCGGCAGCCAGACCGGCGCCAGCAGGGCCGCCAGCACTCCGCTCACCGTCGCCGGCGCCACGGCGGGGACCGCCAGCAGGTTGGCCGGCACCGACAGCAGGCCGAGCTGTGCGCTGATCGCGACGACGACGGGGCCGCAGGCGACCTGGGCCGCCGCCGGCACGGCCAGCGCGTCTGCCAGCCACCCGGGCAGGTGCCTGCGCAGTCGCTCCCGCCAGGCGGGGGCCAGCACCAGCAGGCCGGCTGTCGCGAGCACGGACAGCGCGAACCCCGGCGCGGCAGCCAGCGGCGGGCTGACGAGCACGAGGACGACGACGGCAGCAGCGAGGGCCGGCATCGCGGCGCGGCGGGTGCCGCTCACGAGCGCCAGCAGGCCGATCGCGCCCATCACGGACGCGCGCAGCACGCTCGGGTCCGGCCGGGCCAGGACGGCGAACCCCACGAGGCCGACCGCAGCCAGCAGGCCGCGGAGGACGAGCCGCAGTCCGAGCGCACGCGCGAGCAGGAGGACGGCGCCGCACACGACAGCGACGTTGCTGCCGGAGACGGCCGTGAGGTGCGTCAGACCGACGACCCGGAAGTCCTCCCGCACCTCCGGCGAGAGCCTGCTGACGTCACCGACCACGAGCCCGGGGAGCAGCCCCTGCTCGCGCTCGGGCAGCGGCCGGACGGCACGGCGCAGCCCCGCCCGCAGGTGCCCCGCCACGCGCTGCACCCGGCTGGGCGGCGACAGGACGACCGGCGGACCACGCGCTGACAGCACCGCCGCCACGTCGTCGCCGCGCTCAGCCGCTCTCAGCCGCCCCTCGACGCGGACGTGCTGGCTCGGGAGCAGCCGCAGCCACGTCGTGTCGTCGCTGAGGACCACCACGGGCGAGCGCAGGAGGTGCCTGCGACCGCCCGCCGTCACCGCCTCCACGCGGACCCGGACGACCACGAGGTCGCCGCCGCGAGGACCGCCGGTCGCCGTCCGACGAGGATCGCGAGCCACGACCCCCTCGACGCGCACCGCGGCCTCCCGGCTCGCCAACGCGTGCACCGGCCCTGCGCCGAGCCCCTGGGTGTGCAGCCCCGTCACCAGCGCGGACGCCGCGGCGCAGCCGCAGACGGTCGCCGCCAGCAGGAACCGCCCGCCGCGGCGGCTCAGGAGGAGCAGCAGGGTGACCAGCACCAGCAGGCCCCCGGCGCCCAGCAGCAGGCGCGGCGGCAGCAGCCGACCCTGCCAGGCCACGACCCACGTCGCGAGCGCCGCCGGGACCAGCCGCAGGTCGAGCTGCTCGGCGGCGTCGGGGAGCAGCGGCACCTAGACCATCACCTTCGCGCGCAGGTCCTCGTACTTCGCCTCGCCGATGCCGTTGACCTCGCGCAGCTGGTCGACGCTCGCGAAGCGGCCGTTCTCGGTCCGCCAGTCGACGATGCGCTGGGCGAGGACCGGCCCGATGCCCGGCAACGCGTCCAGGTCGGAGGCGGACGCCGCGTTCAGGTCGAGCAGGCCGCCCGACCCACCACTGCTCCCGCCGGCAGCGGGCGCGGCACCGGGCGCAGGACCGATCCCGACGAGCACCTGCTCCCCGTCGACGAGCCGCCGGGCGAGGTTCAGCGCACCCACGTCCACCCCCGGTGCCGGGCCGCCGGCGGCGCGCAGCGCGTCGTCGACGCGGCTCCCCAGCGGGAGGCGGATCAGCCCGGGCCTCCGGACCTTCCCGGACACGGCGACGACGACCTCGGCGCCAGGCGGTGCTGGGGTCGCCGAGCTCCCGGGCAGCGGCACGCCGGCAGCCTCGACCGCCGGCAGGGGGACCTCCTGCGGGCGGTGACGGAGGGCGAAGCCGCCCGCGACGACCGCAGCCACGAGTGCCGCCAGGACGAGCGCGACGGCGGCCCGGCGGCCCGGGTCCAGCCGGTACGCGGTCGGGCGCGAGGTGCGCACCGCCCGGGCGCTGCGACCAGGAGCGGGCGGGCGGGTCGTCCTCCGCACCGATCTCCTCGTCGGCCGTGAGCTGCGCACCAGCCGACGGCGAGGCGCGTGGCCAGCCGGCCGGCAGCTCGCCCGGCGGGAGCACGTGGTCCGGTGACGGCGGCGCGGGCGCCGCGTCCGGGAGCGGACCGGCGCTGTCGGCGGCCGCGCTCGCCTCCTCCGGCGGGACCCACCCGCCCTCCTGCGCCGGCATCAGCGCGGCCACCCGCGCAGCCGCCAGCGTGCCGTCGGGGCGGGAGCGCAGGACCACGCCGAGCACGCTGCCCGTGGATCCCTCGGCTCGACAGCGGCATCGCCAGGACTGTGGACGAGCAGCCGACAACGGCCGGCCGACGAGCGGCAGGCAACGCGACCGGTCGCCCGTACCGGCCTACGTCTGCAGCGGCGGCGAGGTCCGTCGCGGCCTCGAGCCGCCGCCGCACGTTCGGCTGGTGCCGTACCGCCACCACCAGGAAGAGCACCGCAGCCCACAGCACGTCCTCGCGCACCACGACCGCGACGACGAGCACCGTCAGCGCTGCCGACACCGATGCCAGCGCGGTCCAGCGCGACAGGAACAGCACGACCAGCCAGGCGAGCGACGACGAGCACGCCCACGAGCGGGTGCGAGCCGAGGATCGCCCCGCCGGCGGTGGCGACGCCCTTGCCGCCGCGGCCGCGCAGGAACGGCGACGTGACGTGACCGAGCACCGCGGCCGCCCCGGCGAGCAGGCCGGCGCGGTGGTCGACCGCGCCGAAGGCCGCGGCGGGCAGGAGCCCCTTTGAGGACGTCGAGCAGCGCGACGGCGACCCCGGTCGCGGCGGCCGAGGGCGCGGCCGGCGTTGGTGGCGCCGGGGTTGCCGGAGCCGACGCCACGCAGGTCGACGCCGCGGCGGCGGGCGAGCAGCGTCGCCGGGCGAGACCGCGCCGACCAGGTAGCCGACGAGGGCGGCGGCGACTCGGAGGGCCGTCATCGCCGGTGGACGCACGACCCCGAGCAGGCCGGGCCCGACGTGCGCGCCGACGACGGCGCCGACCTCGGAGACGTGCAGGTCGCGCAGCCGGGGCAGCCGCGCCCGCAGGCGGTCCGCCAGCGCCGCCGCCTTCTCCGCCGCGGCCAGGTGGTGCACCGCGACGTCGACCGGGCCGTCGCCGGCGCGCTGCACCGCGAGGTCCTCCAGCCGGGCCAGCGCCTTGGACGCGGTGCGCACCTTCTCCAGCGGGCGCGATCCGCCCGTCGATGACGTGCAGCAGCGGCTTGACGGCCAGCGCCGTGCCGACCAGGGCGGCGGCCGCGCCGATCCGTCCGCCGCGGCGCAGGTGCTCCAGCGTGTCGACGTAGAACAGCACGTCGGTCACCGCCGCCACGTCGCGCGCCGCCTTCTCCACCTCGTCGACGCCGACGCCGTCGCGGGCGGCACGGGCAGCCGCGAGCACCGAGAAGCCGAGCCCCATCGCGATGGTGCCGCTGTCGAGGACGCGCACCTCGATGCCGTCGGACTCGACCTCGGCGGCGGCCAGCACCGCGGCGTCGTACGTCCCGGAGAGCTCGGCCGACAGGTGCACCGACACGACGCACGGCGAGCCGCAGGCGCGGTAGGCCGCGGCGAGCTCGCCGGGCGTGGGCCGCGAGGTCGACACCTGCATGCGCCGCTCCGCGAGCGCGGAGGCGACGTCGCCCGGCGACACCTCGGTGCCCTCGGTCCCGGTGCGGCTGCCGAGCACGACGTGCAGCGGCACCACGCCCACGTCGTACGACGCGGCCACGCCCTCGGGCAGGTACGCCGTGCTGTCGGTGACCACCGCGACGCCGCTCATGGGCGCAGGCTAGCGAGCGGCGGTCGTTCGCGTGCACGGCGTCGTGGACGTACTGCGCAAGCCCCGGCGCGACCCGCTCGTAGTGCGCGGTGAACCGCTCGTCGCCGACGTACATCTCGGCGAGCGCGACATGCATCTCGGGCGAGCAGTCGTAGTAGCTGCGGCTGATGTGCTGCCGGTGCTCCTCCGCGAGCGCCTGCGCCTCCACGGAGGTGGCCGGCACCCCGGCGGCGAGGGCCGCGGCGAAGCGCGCCTCGACGTCGGCCATCTCGGCCTTCACCCGCAGCCAGTCCACCTTGTCGTACGACGACGTGCGGGCGTGCGACTGCCGGTAGGCGTCGGTGTCCCCCCAGCGCTGCTGCGCCTCGTCCTGCCACTGCGTCGGGTCTTCGCTGCCGAAGACCTCTCGCAGCTCGTGCGGCTCCAGGTCGATCCCCATGCTCCTGGCCTCCACGGCTCGTCCCACCAGCGCGGCCACGGACTGCAGCCGCGCGATCCGTTCGGCCAGCAGCTCCTGCTGCCGGCGGAGGTGCGCGAGGGCGTCGGTCGCGGGGTCGTCGAGCAGCGCCTTGACGTCGTCGAGCCCGAAGCCGAGCTCGCGGTAGGTCAGCACCTGCTGCAGCCGCGCCAGCTCGGCCGGCCCGTAGTCGCGGTAGCCGTTCGCGCCCTTGTGCGGCACGAGCAGCCCGACGGCGTCCCAGTGGTGCAGCGTGCGCACCGACACACCGGCCGCGGCAGCGACCGCTCCGACGTTCATCCCTCACCTCCTGCGGGACAGGGTGCGCCCTGACGCCGCGGGAGGGTCAAGCCCTAGACGGGGACGACGTTCACCAGCTTGGGCGCGCGCACGATCACCGTGCGCACGTCGCGGCCCTCGAGCGCCTTGACGACGCCGTCGGACGCCAGGGCCAGCGCGCGCAGGTCGTCCTCGGAGATGCCCGGCGGCACCTCGAGCCGGTCGCGCACCTTGCCCTGCACCTGCACCACGCAGGTGACGGTCTCCTCGACCAGCAGCGCGGGATCGGCTGCGGGCCAGGTGCTGTCGTGCACCGAGTCGCCGGCGTCGACGTCGTGGCCGAGCCGCGACCAGACCTCCTCCGCGGTGTACGGCGCGAAGCAGCTCAGCATCACCGCGAGCGCCTCGACGCCGTCGCGCAGCGAGCGCGCCGGACGCGCCGGGCAGCGGCGTCGCGAGGCGACGTTGCGCAGCGCGTTGGTCAGCTCCATGAAGCGGGCGACGCAGACGTTCAGCCGCTGCGCCTCGACCAGCCGCGTGACCTCGTCGACGGTGCGCGCGACGGCCCGGTCCACGGCGAGGTCGCGCTCCTCGGAGGCGGGCAGCGCCGCGACGTCCTCGGCCAGCCGAGCGACGCGCGCCAGGTACTTCACCGACCCCGACGGCGACACGTCGGCCCAGTCGATGTCGTCCTCCGGCGGACCGGCGAACACCATCGTCAGCCGGACCGCGTCCACCCCGTACGCCGACAGCTCCATGCCGAGGTCGATGCCGTTGCCGAGCGACTTGCTCATGGCCTTGCCCTGGTTGATGACCTGGCCCTGGTTCATCAGCGCGGAGAAGGGCTCGACCGAAGTCGACCATCCCCATGTCCTGCAGCACCTTGGTGAAGAAGCGGCTGTAGAGCAGGTGCAGGATCGCGTGCTCGACACCGCCGACGTACTGCGCGACCGGCATCCACTCCCGGACGGCCTCGACGTCGAACGGGCCGTCCTCGTAGGAGGGCGAGCAGTAGCGCAGGAAGTACCAGGAGGAGTCGACGAAGGTGTCCATCGTGTCGGTGTCGCCGCTGCGCGTCGCCGCCGCACGACGGGCATGCGGTGCTCGACCCAGTCCGTGGCCGCACCGAGCGGCGAGGTGCCGGCCGGCTTCAGCGCGGCGCCGCGCAGGTCGGGCAGCCGCACGGGCAGCTGGTCGTCGGGCACCGGCGACCTCACCGCACGACGGGCAGTGCACGATCGGGATCGGCGCGCCCCAGAACCGCTGGCGCGACAGCAGCCAGTCGCGCAGCCGGTAGTTGACGGCGCCCTTGCCGCCACCGCGCGCCTCGAGGTCGGCGACGACGCGCTCGATCGCCTCGGCCTTGCGCAGGCCGTCGTAGGGGCCGCTGTTCACCAGCACCCCGTCACCGCTCGTGGCGACGCCGTCCTCCGCCGGAGCGCCCGGTGTCGACGACCACGCGCACCGGCAGGTCGAAGGCGCGGGCGAAGTCGAGGTCGCGCTGGTCGTGCGCGGGCACGGCCATGATGGCGCCGGTCCCGTAGTCGGCCAGCACGTAGTCGGCGGCGTACACGGGGATCTGCTCGCCGGTCACCGGGTTCAGCGCGGTGACGCCGAGGTCGACGCCGGTCTTCGGCCGGTCGGTCGACTGCCGGTCGATGTCGGACAGGGCGCTGATCTGCGCGCGGTAGGCGTCCAGCGCCTCGCGCGCCGACGGGGCGCACAGCTCCAGGGCCAGCGGCGCGTCGGCGGCCACCACGAAGAAGGTCGCGCCGTACAGCGTGTCCGGCCGCGTCGTGAACACGGTGACGGTGCGCCCACCGACCTGGAAGTCGACGTGCGCGCCCTGCGAGCGCCCGATCCAGTTCTTCTGCATCAGCAGGACGCGCTCGGGCCACGAGCCGCGCAGCTGCTCCATGTCGTCGAGCAGCCGGTCGGCGTAGTCCGTCACCTTGAAGAACCACTGCGTCAGCTCGCGCTTGGTGACGACGGTGCCGCAGCGCTCGCACGCGCCCTGCACGACCTGCTCGTTGGCCAGCACCGTCTGGTCCTTGGGGCACCAGTTCACGGCGCTGCTCTTGCGGTAGGCCAGGCCGCGCTCGCGGAAGCGCAGGAACAGCCACTGCGTCCAGCGGTAGTACTCCGGGTCGCTGGTGTGCAGGCGGCGCGACCAGTCGAAGCTGATGGCGTAGCGGCGGAAGCTGTCGGCCTGCGTCTCGATGTTGGCGTAGGTGTAGGTCCGCCGGGTGCTGGTCGCGCTTGATGGCGGCGTTCTCGGCGGGCAGCCCGAAGGAGTCCCAGCCGATGGGGTGCATCACGTCGTAGCCGCGGCGCATCCAGTAGCGGGCCAGCACGTCGCCAGGCCGTACGCCTCGGCGTGGCCCATGTGCAGGTCGCCGCTCGGGTACGGGAACATGTCGAGCACGTACTTCTTCTCGGCGCCCGCGCGGCGGCCGGCGCGGTAGAGGTCGAGGCGGTCCCAGACCGGCAGCCAGCGCTCCTGCACGGCGTGCGGGTCGTACGCCGGCCCGCTCGGGCGCCGTCTCGGTCATGTCGTCCTCCTCCTGCGCTGCTCCGGACATGAAGAGCCCCCGTGAGGATCACGAGGGCGCCGCGCTCGACGTCGTCGACGTCAGCGCGGCCCGGGAAGCAGCAGCTCCCGCACGTGAGCAGCCTATCGCGGCACGCCCGAGGAGTCGGGGCGTTGCTCCTCGTAGCCTGAGGAGGCGGGAGGAGCAGCCGTGGCGTCGACCGCTGCGCGCGTGCTGTCGCCCTGGCAGGCGATCTCGCCGCAGGCGCGGGCCCGTCGGCGCAGCCTGTTCGTCGCGGTCGGAGTGCTGTTCGCCGCGGTGTCGGTCCCCTTCGGCTTCCCGACCGGCCGCGAGGTCATCACGGCGTGGGTGCTCGTGCTGCTGCTCGGCGCGTGCGGTGGCGAGTGGCGCATCTGGCGGCGCTCGGTCGTGCACGACTGGCTGCCGCTGATCGCGGTGCTGTTCCTCTACGACTTCCTGCGCGGCTCGGCCGACGAGCTGGGCGCCCGGCTCGCGACCTGCCGACGCTGGTGAACGGGACGCCGGGCGGGACGCACCGACCAGGCGCACGTGCTCCCCCAGCTGCGCGCCGACGAGTGGCTGTTCGGCTGGCTGACCGGCGGCCAGGTGCCGACGGTCTGGCTGCAGGAGCACCTCTACGTCGCGGGCGACGTGCAGTGGTACGACGTGATGGTCGTCCCGGTCTACATGTCGCACTTCCTGGTGCCCATGGCGCTGGCCGTCGCCCTCTGGCTGACCCGCTACGAGCTGTTCCGCCGGTACGTCTGGACGCTGGTCACGCTGACGCTGCATGACCCTCACGACGTACGCGCTGTTCCCGGCAGCGCCGCCGTGGCTGGCCGGGCTCAACGACTACCTGCCCGACGTCGCGCGGGTGATCAGCCTGACGCTCGAGGCGACCGACATCGGCACGATCCGCTCGGCGGTCGCCCGCGGCGAGGCCTACGCGAACGCCGTCGCCGCGATCCCGTCGCTGCACTCCGGGCGTGCCGATGATGGTGCTGCTGTTCACCTGGCAGCTGGTCCGGGTGCGGACCCGCGTGCTGCTCGGCCTCTACATCCTGGCGATGACCTTCACGCTCACCTACGGCGGCGAGCACTACGTCGTCGACGCCTTCCTGGGCTGGGTCTACGCAGCGGTCGCCGTCTACGGCGTCGCCTGGCTGTTCCGACGGCGCGAGGTGCGGAGGACCGCGGACGACGCCGAGGTGGTGGAGGAGCTCGTCACGGGCAGCTGAGCAGGGATCGCGCCCCTCACGGCGAAGTGCTGTCCATGCGTCCCCGCTCCCTGCTCGCGCTCGCCGCCGCTGCCGCCCTGCTGACGGGCGGCGCCGTGTCTGCCGCGCCCGCCGCGCCGGCCGTGAAGGGGCAGGTCTTCGCGCCCGCCCCGCAGAGCAAGCCGCTCTACGGCACGAAGGACCCGTCCGAGGACCCGGCGCGCCAGCGGGCCGTCGTGACCGCCGCCGACGGCGTCGAGCTCTACCTCGAGACCTGGCTCCCGGCGCCCGAGGCCGGCCGCACTCCCCCGAAGCGGATCCCCACGGTCCTGATCATGACGCCGTACGTCGTGCAGGGCCAGCGCCGGTACGGCGGTGAGCGCGGCGACGCCATCGAGTGGTTCACCCAGCGCGGCTACGCCGTGACGCAGGCCCACGTCCGCGGAACCGGGGAGTCCGGCGGCTGCCTCGAGCAGACGGCGGCCAACCAGATCGAGGACGGCTCGCGGATCGTCCAGTACCTCGGCCGGGACGCCTCCTGGACCAACGGCAAGGTCGGGATGTACGGCATCTCCTACGACGCCGAGACGCAGATCTCCGTCGCCGGGCTCGGCGACAAGGCCAAGACCAGGTACCTCAAGGCGATCGTGCCGGCGGCGACCGTCGGCGGGCAGTACGAGTACTCGCACTTCGACGGCGTCCCGTTCGCCGGGCAGGCGCTGCTGTCCAACGCCGGCTACCTCGCCACCACGAGCGCCACCCAGGGCGAGACCTCCACCCCGGGGAAGAACGCGCAGAAGGCGACCTGCCAGCCGGAGGTCCTCGCCAACTCCTTCAACCCGACCGGCGACGTCGGCCCGTTCTGGATGGCCCGCGAGTACCGCGGCGGCGCGTCGAAGATCACGGCCGCGACGCTGATGGTCCACGGCCTGGCCGACTTCAACGTGCAGAGCAGCACGCTGGCCGGCTTCTACGACCGGCTGCCGACGAGCACGCCGCACAAGGGGCTGTTCGGCGTCTGGAACCACAACTTCCCCAACGCCCACGCGCCGGTCGAGCCGGACTGGGCGCGGGCGGACTGGTTCCCGATGGTGACCGCCTGGTACGACCGCTACCTCAAGGGCCTGGACACGAAGGTCGAGTCCTGGCCGGCCGTGCAGGTGCAGGCCAGTGACGGCAGCTGGCGCGCGGAGCAGGACTTCCCCGGCACCGGCGGCCCGGTCGGCCAGCTCGCGCTGGGCGCCGACGGCGCGCTGGGGCTGACGGCCCCGACCGGCGCCACGACCTACACCGAGGGCGTGGACGAGGTCGTCGTGTCGACGCCGACGCTCAAGGCACCGCTGCACCTCACCGGCCAGCCGGTGCTCGACCTCTGGCTGACGACGGACCGCCCGGACGGCCACGTCGCCGCCCGCATCGAGGTGCTCGGCCCGGACGGCGAGGTGCTCGTGCACGACGGCAGCGGCGCGGAGGAGGTGGCGACCTACGGCTACCGCTCGCTGCAGCACCTGGAGCCGATCGAGGAGAACTGGTTCCGCCAGTCCGCGCCGGTGCTCCCGCCGGTGCTCACGCCGGTGCGGGTCCCGGTGCGCTTCCTGCCGACCGACCTCGTCGTGCCGAAGGGCGGGCGCCTGCGCTTGACCGTCACCGGCGTGCTGCAGAGCCCCCGGACCTCGCTGCCGTCGGGCACGGCGTCGCGCATCACGCTGCTGCACGACTGCGAGCACCCGAGCGCGCTGCGCTTCCTCATGGCCGACCCCGAGGCGCCGGCGCTCGAGGTCCGCGAGGTCGACCAGGAGGGGCCGCTGAAGGCGCCCGCCCCGGCTCGCAGGATCGTGGACGGCGGCCTGGCCACGGCGCCCGTCTGCGGCAAGGCTCCTGCTCGGCTCGACCCGTTCCGCCCGACCCGCGACCTCGTGGGCCGGTAGGACGTGGACCACCCCTCCCGAAGGAGCACCGTGCGCTACCGCCCCCTGTTCGCCGCCGCCGCCGTCCCGGTGCTCGTGGCCTTGGCCGTGCCGGCCACGGCTGCCCCCACCTGCACGACGATCCCGCAGGCGGTCTGCGGCGGGCGCGTCGTCGCGGAGCCCGAGACGTCCGTGACCTTCCACCAGTTCGACGGCCCGCTGGAGAGCGCCGGCGCGAGCCTGGAGGCGATCGAGGCGATCGCGCCGGACTTCCTCGAGGTCATGACGCTCGCCGAGGCGACCGGCAACCCGAAGCACACCAGCTTCGGCGGACGGCCGATCTGGGTCGTGCGGGTCACCGACGAGAAGGCCCCGCGCGCGGGCAAGGCGCAGGTCGCTGCCTCGCTGTCGGTGCACGGCCTGGAGGCGGCCGGCCGCGAGGGCGGCTTCCGCTACCTGGAGGACCTGGCGCGCTGGGCGGTCGACGAGCCGGACCACCTGCTCTACGCGGGTGACACCGGCATCCCCTTCGCCGAGGTCATGAAGAAGACCGAGACGTGGGTGGCCTTCACCAACAGCGACGGCTGGGCGGCCGGCGACCTCACCGACACCGGCACCGACGTCCCCGGCTTCAAGCGCGGCAACGACAACGGCGGCAAGGACCTCAACCGCGACTTCGCCACCGTCGGCTGGTTCGACCGGACCGGCGGCCGCGGCATCGCCGAGTCCGAGCCGGAGATCGACGGCTTCACCGACCTGGTGGCCGGCTTCCCGAACCTCAAGACCAGCACCGACATCCACGGCGAGCTGACGACGCCGAACGACGCCTTCAGCGACCTCATCATCCCGGCCGGGCAGTGGACGCCCAAGCGCCAGGACCAGGTGAACCAGCTGTCGCTGGACATGATCCGGACGGTCGAGCGCAAGTTCGCCGAGGAGGGCGTGGTCCTGGACCAGGTGTTCGGCCCGCTGCCGAGCGACGGCAGCACACCGCGCCGGGCGGCCAACGTCGCCGCCTCGTACGACATCGTCGGCTACGACGACTCGGGCTTCATGGGCGACTGGTTCAGCCAGACGCAGGACTCGGTCCACATGGACGTCGAGAACTTCCTGTCGAACCTCGCCCCGAACAACGCCTACGTGCCGCTGGTCGAGCAGGCGCACGTCGCCGCCGTGCGCGGCAACCTCGAGGCGACCATCGTCGAGGCGCTGCTCACCGACCAGGTGACGCCGAAGGCCGACTACGGCCGCATCGCCTACGTCGACGACCCGCTGCGCACCAGCTCCGACCCGGCGGTCAGGGACGGCAACCCCGGCACCGGCGCGGACGTGGTCGAGGGCGAGACCCAGAAGCCCTACGACGTCAGCCGCCTGGACTACTACCCGGAGCTGAAGAAGGCGTTCGGCGCCACCCTCGACCCGGTCACCGCGACGGACGTCGCCGCGGGCAAGGACCTCTCGGCGTACGACACGCTCGTGGTCACGGACATGGAGACGCCGTACGGCGGCCCCGCCGTCGGCAGGTCCGCCTACGTCGCCGCGCTCGACGCGTTCGCGAAGGCCGGCGGCCAGCTCGTGCTGACGGACCGTGCGCTGGGCCTGCTCGACGACCTGGGCGTCGTCCCGGCCGACGCGCTGACGGTGAACCGCACGGACGCGGGCCACGTCGACTTCGTCGCGCCGCTCGGCGACCACCCGTTCGAGGAGGGCCTGGTCGGCGCGCCCAGCCAGACGTACTACGAGGTCATGCTGGGCTACCCGTCGCGGGTGCAGGCGCCGAACTACGGCGTCGTCCGGACGGCGTGGGAGGAGGCCGGCGGCACCACCGTCGCGACCGTCGGCGAGCAGGACGGCGACTCCCCGAACACCGCGCTGGGCCAGCTCGACCGCGGCAAGGGCAGGCTCACGATCTTCGGTGCGATCCTGCCGCAGGCCGTCGAGAGCCTGCCCGACGTCGAGACGCCGCACCCGCACGGGCTCGCGTCGTACGCCGTCACCATCACCGGCGGGCAGGTGCTCGACAACGTGCTCGCCTACCGCGGTGCCGCCCGCAGCGCGGCTCCCACCGGCACCACCGCGCCGGTGGCGCAGCCGACCGGTGCGCGCCTGCCGACGACCGGCCTGACGGCGCTGGTGCCGCTGGTGGCCGTCGCGGCGCTGGCCGGGGCCGGGCTCGTCAGGCGCCGCGCGACACGCTGATCTCGAACCCCTGCGCCCGCAGGCGGTCGGCCAGCGCCGAGCCCATCGCGGTCGCCGGGGTGAGGACGCCGGCCGCCGCGGGCAGCCGGTCGCGGTCGAGCGCGAGGCACAGCGCGCTCTCGCCCTGCATCACCGCCGTGGCCGCGTAGCCGGGGTCGCCCTTCGCCGCGATGGTCGTCGTGTAGCGGGCGCCGGTCGTGGTGCGCGTGACGACCTCGACGCGGAAGTGGCCGTTGCGCCGCGCCTGCTCGCCCGGACCCTGGCCGGGGGCCGGCAGCAGCCGGTCGAGCACGGCGCGCGTCGGGCCGAACGACATGCCGGCCATGCCCGCCGCCAGGCCGATGCTCATCCCGGTGGCGAGCACGGGCGCGAGCGGCGACGTGCCGAAGCCCATGACCTCGCGGTAGCGGAAGCCGCGGCCGTACGCCCAGCCGGACAGGGCGTTGCTGCGCCGGACGACGCGGGTGTTCGCGGCGGCCATGACGAACGGGCCGGTCCAGCGGCCGAGCAGCGGGTCGCGCCCGGGCAGCACGCTGTCGCGCTCGTCGCCGAGGTCGGGCTCGGCGGCGCGGTCGGGGCTCAGCGAGTACGGGTCCTCCACCAGGCGCTGCAGCCGGGCGTCCCTGCTCGCCTCGTCGATCTGCGTGCGCGCGCTGTCGATGGTGCCGCCGCTGACGCCGCCCTTCATCGAGGCGACGTGCAGGACCGTCTCGGTCAGCTCCCCCTCGCCGTCCGCCCGGGCCTGCTCGGCGGCCAGCAGCACGCCGAGGTCGGAGGGGATCGAGTCGAAGCCGCAGGCGTGCACGATGCGCGCGCCCGAGGCCGTCGCCGCCTCGTGGAAGCGGTCGATCGACTGCCGCATGAACAGCACCTCGCCGGTGAGGTCGCAGTAGTCGGTGCCGGCCTGGGCGCACGCCTCCACCAGGGGGAGCCCCCAGCGGGCGTACGGCCCGACCGTCGTCGCGACCACGCGGGCGCGGCGGGCCAGCGTCGTCAGCGTCGCCGGCACGTCCACGTCGGCGACGAGCAGCGGCCAGTCCCGGGCCCGGTCGCCGAGACCGTCCCGCACCTGCGCCAGCCGCTCCTCCGAGCGCCCCGCCAGGCCGATGCGCACCTCGTCCGGCGCGTGCTGCGCCAGGTGCGCCGCGAGCAGCCTCCCGACGAAGCCGGTGGCGCCGAAGACGACGACGTCGAGGTCACGTGCGGTGTCAGCCATGACGCGCACGCTACGGCCAGGGGCCTAGCCTGGAGCCGTGCGCCCCGCCTGCCTGCTCCTGCTCCTGCTGCCCCTTCACGGCGTGCAGCTTCGAGGAGCCGCCGCCGCCTCCCGCAGCCGCCGGTGCGCCCTCGCCCGCACCCTCGCCGGTGCCGGTCGGCGACCCCTGCACGGACGTGGCGCTGACCCTGCTCGACGGCCAGCTGAACGGCCTGCCGAGCGCCGCGCCGGAGGTCTACGACCGCGCGAACCAGGTCGTCGCGAAGCTGGTCCAGCGCTACGACGCGGTGCTCGCGAGCAGCGGCGTGGCCGCCGCCCGCGCGCAGCTCACCCCCGAGGTCCAGGCCGCCTGCGCGGGATGACGCGGGCTCCGTCCGGGGTTGTCACAGGTGCACCCCAGACGACGGAGAGACGCATGACGGACCACGACGACGACATCCACGACCTCGCGACCGGGCTGTCGCGCAACGACCTGCGGCGCGCGGCGCTGACGGTCTGCGGCTACGCCACGGACACCGAGGACGCCCGCTCCCTGCTCGAGGCGCTCGGCCTCGTGGAGGACCTGCGCCAGGGCGCCCTGGCCAGCTGACGCAGCACCCGACAACGGGGCCGGCGAGCGTGCTCGCCGGCCCTTCGCCGTCTAGGCCCGGACGGTCCGGCCGCGGACGACCACGTCCCGCAGGAGCACCTCGGTCGCCTGCGTCACCGCCTCGACGGCCGCCTCGAACGCCGCCGCGTTGTGCGGCGCCGGGCTGCGCATGCCGACGACCTTGCGGACGTACTGCAGCGCGGCCGCCCGCACGTCCTCCGGGCCGACCTCCTCGGTGAACGGGGGGCGCAGGGTCTTGATGCTCCGGCACATGCGCCGGACGCTAGCGCGGGCCGTCAGGCCTGCTCGACCTCCGCGCGGACCCGGTCCAGCAGCGCGGCGTAGTCCGGCTCCTCGGCGCCGAGGTCCCGCTGCCCGGCGCGAAAGCCCTCCGCCGCCAGCAGCAGCCCGATCGCGGTGAACGCGGAGTAGTGCCGGGCCACGACGGCGAGCATCGCCGCGAGCGCCTGCCGCGACTCCTCGCGCACCCCGCCGACCTCCGCGACGACCTGCTCCACGAGGTCCGCGAGCGCCGCGCTGGACAGCTCGCGCGGCCCGTCGTCCTGCGGGTCGTGCAGGGTCGCCGTCAGCAGCGCGAGCGCCGAGCGACGGGCCTGCCGGTCGCGCTGCGGGTCCGGCACGACGTCGATCGAGATGTCCGTCATGTCTCCCAGGCTAGGCGGGGCGCCGTCGCCTAGCCTCGACCCGGTGAGCGACCGCACCCTCGTGCTCCTGTCCCTGCTGGCGGCCGTGGGCCTGGGGGTGCTGCTGAGCTACGGGCTGTACGCGCTGCTCGTGAACGGCGGGCGCGTGCCGACCTGGCTCGAGGACAACGGGTGGGTCTACCCCGCCGTCTTCGCCGTGGGCTGCGCGCTGCTGGCCGTGGCCTTCGCCTTCGCGCTGTGGCCGCTGGCCCCGGTGGGTGCAGCGCTCGCGGCGATGGCCACCGCGCGCTACCTCTGGCTGAACGTCTAGCGCTTGCGGCCGAGCAGGTGGAAGACCCGGCTCAGCTGCCGGTAGGGGTCGCGCAGGCTCGCCTGCAGCTCCAGCTCGGCGACGGCTCCGGCGCCCGGGTCGTCGTCCGGCAGGTCCAGCCAGTCGGTGAACAGCCACACGCCGTGCCAGTCCACCGGCTCCACGCCCTGCCCCTGCAGGGTCGCCGTGAGGCCCTGCACCGTGTCGCCGCGCGTCGGCGTGCCGAGCACCCCGGTCTCGCGCGTCGCGTCGAGGGCCTGCAGGGCGTCCGCCCAGCGCCGCTCGAGCGCCGGCCGTACGGCCAGCGTCTGCGCGTTGAGCGCCAGCAGCGACAGCAGCCCGCCGGGCGCCACCCGCTCGCACAGCTCGGCCAGGACCGGTGCGGGGTCGTCGAGGTACATCAGCACGCCGTGGCACAGCACCGCGTCGAAGGTGCGGCCGTCGACGGCCTCGCCCGCCGACTCCGCCTCCCCGTGCACCAGCCGCACGCGCTGCCGCACGTCCTCGGGCTCCTGCGCGAGCCGCTGCTGCGCGCGCTCGAGCATCGCCGGCGAGGAGTCGAGCAGGACGACGTCGTAGCCGGCGCGGGCCAGCGGCAGCGACTGGTGGGCCGCGCCGCCGCCGACGTCCAGCACGGTCGCAGGCGCCGCGGGCAGGTGCCGCAGGAGCTGCTGGTGCACGACGAAGGTGCGCACCCGGCCCTTCACGGTCGCGTAGGCGCCGTCGACGAAGGCGTCGGCGAGCGCGGCCCAGGCGTCCTCCGGCATGCCTGCAGCGTCGCACCCCGCCTGGGCCGCGCGCCTCAGACCGCGACCGGCCCCTTGACGTGCTGCCCATCCGGCCGCAGGCCGCTCGCCAGCGGGTCGACGTACCGCCGGATGGCCAGGGCCGCCGCCGCCCCCTCGCCCGCGGCGCTGGCCGCCTGCTTGGTGGAGCCGCTGCGCACGTCGCCGGCGACGAAGACGCCGGGCACGCTGGTCGACATCCCGAGGTCGCCCACGACGAAGCCCGCGTCGTCGAGGTCCACGAGCTCGCGGACGAGCTGGTTGTTCGGCGTCAGCCCGATGAAGACGAACGCGCCGTCCGCCGGCAGCTCCTCGCTGCGGCCGTCGCGCTGCACGGTGAGCGCCGTCAGCCGGCCCGCGTCGTCGGTGACGAAGCCGGTGGGGGTGGCTGCGGTGACGACGTCGATGCGCTCGTGCGCGTCGACCTTGTCGACCACGACGCGGCTCGCGGACAGCGCGCTGTCCCGCGTGACGATGGTGACCCGCTCCGCGAAGCGGGTCAGGAACACGCTCTCCTCGCCGGCGCTGTTGCCCCCGCCGATCACGATCACCCGCTTGCCCCGGTAGAAGGCCCCGTCGCAGGTCGCGCAGAAGTGCACGCCGGCGCCGATGAGCTCAGCCTCCCCGTCGATCCCCAGCCGGCGGTAGGTCGAGCCGAGCGCCAGCAGGACGGCGAAGGCGGTGTACGTGGCGCCGTCGCCGGTGGTGACCAGCCGGTACGCGCCGTCAACAGCCAGCGCGGTGACCTCCTGCGCAGAGAGCACCTCGACGCCGAAGCGCTCCGCCTGCGCGCGGAGCCGGCCGGCGAACTCGTCGCCGGTCACCCCCTCCGGGAAGCCGGGGAAGTTGTCGAGCCGCTCCGTGACGCCGGCCTGGCCGCCGACGCCGCCGCGCTCGACCACCAGCACCGAGAGGCCCTCCCGGGCGGCGTAGAGGGCCGCGGTCAGGCCCGCGGGGCCGGACCCCACGACGACCAGGTCGTAGAAGGCGTTGCGCGCCGTGGTCTGCAGCCCCAGCTTGGCGGCGAGCTCGGCGTTGCTCGGCTCGACGAGCACGCTGCCGTCCTCGAACACGATCGTCGGGATGATGTCCTTGCCCCCGTTGTGCGACTGCACGACGGCCCGCCCGGCCGGGTCGGCGTCCACGTCGACGAAGGCGTAGTGGACGCGCTGCTCTCCCAGCAGCTGCTTGGCGCGCTTGCAGTCACTGCACCAGCCCGTGCCGTACATGGTGATCATCTGCGTGGCTCCCGCTGTCGTGGTCCTGCTGCTGAGTCCTCCGGACAGCCGTTCCGTTACGCGTCGCCGGCCGAAGGCCGCTGACCGACCACGGCGCCGACCTGCCCGACCCCGAAGCAGAACGGGTGCCCGATCGGGCTGGTGTGGACCGCGAACACCTCGTCGCCGTCCGGGTTGTCACCGGGCCGCTCGGGCGCCTGGAGCCGGCGCGCTCAGGCTGGTGACCACCCGGTCGGCACGTCGAGCGTCATGGCGCTCCCGGCGCGAGCCGGTCGAGCAGGTCGAGGACGCGGGCGTCCACCTGGTCCACGATGGCCCGGACGGCGTCCAGGTCCTGCCCCTTGGGGTCGTCGAGCGGCCAGTCCTCGTAGCGCTTGCCCGGAAGGACAGGACACGTCTCGCCGCAGCCCATCGTGATGACGACGTCCGCTTCGTGCAGCGCCTCGCGCGTGAGCAGCTTCGGCTGCTCGGCGTCCGTGCTCAGTCCGCGTTCCTGGAGCACCTGGACGACGGCGGGGTTGAGGTCGTCGCCGGGGTCGCTGCCCGCGGACCGGACGACGGCTCGGCCGGCGGCGTGGTGCTCGGTGAGGACCTTCGCGGCCAGGCTGCGGCCGCCGTTGTGGACGCAGGCGAACAGGATCACGGGGACCTTCACGGGCGGCCCTCCAGCAGGTCCTCTGGATGGGCGACCTCGTCAGCGACCGCGCGGGCGTCGGGGTACAGCACGAGCACAGCACCGACCGCCAGGCCCGCGCCGACGAGCTGTGCGGCGACGAACGGCGGGACCGATCCAGGAGCGATGCCGGCGAAGGTGTCGCTCAGGGCGCGGCCGAGGGTGATCGCGGGGTTGGCGAACGAGGTGCTGCTGGTGAACCAGTAGGCCGCGGTGATGTACCCCCCGACCGCGTAGGCGACGTGAGCACCGCGGCCCGACCGCACGGCGCCGAAGACAACGAGGAGCAGTCCGAACGTGGCGACAGCCTCCGCCAGGAGCAGGTGCGACCCGCTCCGGTCCGTCGTGCTGACGTCCACAGCGGGAAGGTCGAACATCAGGTTCGCCAGCACCACCCCGGCGCAGCAGCCGACGGCCTGCGCCGTGACGAACGCCGCGGCAGCCTTGGTCGTGATCGCCCCCAGGGCCCGTTCGGCGAGGGTGACCGCAGGGTTGAAGGCGGCGGAGACCGGCTGGAGCGCGAGGATCAGCGCGACGAGGACCGCCCCGGTGATGAGGGCGTTCTCCAGCAGCTGCAGGCCCTGGTCGTCCGGGGAGAGCCGCTGGGCGGCGATGCCGCTGCCCACGACCGTCGCCGCCAGCAGAGTGCAGCCCAGGAGCTCGGCGAACGCCTTGCGGAGCAGCATCAGCAGCAGGAGGGGTCGATGACCCGGCACAGCGCGCCGAGGGACTCGAGGCGGGGCCGGTAGAAGACGTTGGTGCCCTTGCGCGTCCCCTCGACCAGCCCCGCGTCGCGGAGCTGCTTGAGGTGGTGGGAGGCCGTGGCCTCGGTGATGCCCACGGCAGGTGCGAGATCGCAGGTGCAGACGCCACTCTCGGCGTCGGCCAGGATCAGCGACATGAGCCGGACGCGGACCGGGTCAGCGAGGGCCTTGAGGCGCAGCGCGATCTCGAGCGCGTCGCCCTCCCCCAGCGGGCCGGCGGCCATCGTCGTGCAGCAGACAGGAGCGGTCGTGTCCAGAACGGGCAGGGCCTTCGGCATGCCCCGAGCATGGCACAGGTTCGACGTACATCGAGGAACGCCTTGACGAACGTCGAGTACTGGCTCAGCATCCAAGCGTTCGACGAACGTCGAACCATATCGCCTGGAGGCAGCAGTGACCACGACCGAGCCCACGCTCGACCCCGCTCCGGCTCCGACCCCCGGCACCGGCCGGGTCCAGCTCGCCCTGAACGTCGACGACCTCCAGCAGGGCATCACGTTCTACTCCGCGCTGCTGGGCACCCCGCCCGCGAAGGTCCGCGAGGGCTACGCCAACTTCGCCGTCGCCAGCCCGCCGCTCAAGCTCGTCCTCATCGAGGCGCCCGGCAAGGGCGGCACCCTGAACCACCTCGGCGTCGAGGTCCCGAGCAGCGACGACGTCCACTCCGAGATCGCCAGGCTGTCGGGCGAGGGGCTGTTCACCGACGAGGAGATCGGCACGACCTGCTGCTTCGCCACCCAGGACAAGGTGTGGGTCACCGGACCCTCCGGCGAGCGCTGGGAGGTCTACACCGTGCTGGCCGACAGCGAGACCTTCGGCCGCTCCCCGCTGCACCCCGCGGCTCCTGACGACGCGCCCGCCGACGCGAGCGCGCCGGTCGGGGCCGAGGCGGCCGCCGGCGCCGTCTGCTGCGGCGCGGCCAGCAGCGACCAGCCCGCCTGCTGCTGACGGGTCCGATCGGAGGGCCGTCCGTCCGGGGCCCGGCGACGCGAAGGGCCGCCGACCTGTCGTCCAGGTCGGCGGCCCTCGTCGCGGGTGGAGCTGAGGGGACTCGAACCCCTGACCCCCACACTGCCAGTGTGGTGCGCTACCAGCTGCGCCACAGCCCCGCGGTCCTGCGGTCACTCACCTTACAGGCTCGACGTCCGGACTCGTCGGGGTCCCGCCGCCGGCGTCCGGCGTGCCCGCCTCGGCGTTGTGCCGCTCGAGCCGCCAGCCGACGTCGCCCTCCACGAGCACCGACCAGCAGCAGTTGCCGAGCGGCACCAGGCGGGCCCAGGAGGCGAAGGGCAGCTCCAGCAGCACCCCCAGCGCGGCGCGCGCCGTACCGCCGTGCGTGACGGCCAGCAGCGTGCCGCCGGCGGGGACGCCTGCGAGGTGCTCCCGCACGCAGGCCGCAGCACGCGCACCGGCTTGCGCGAAGGTCTCGCCACCGCCGCGGGGGACGTCCTGGCCGGCCCGCCACGCGGCGTGCTCCTCCGGGAAGCGCTCGCCCGCCTCGCGTGACGGTCAGCCCCTGCCAGGCGCCGAGGTCGAGCTCGGCCAGCCGTGGGTCGACCACGGGCTCCGTCGTGACGGCGCGAGCGGTGTCGTGCGCCCGCACCAGGTCGCTGGTCACCACGACGGTGCGGGCAGGAGCTCCCGCAGGACCAGGCCGGCGGCAGCGGCCTGCGCGCGGCCGACGTCGTCGAGCGGGGTGTCCAGCCGGCCCTGGATGCGGCCGGAGGCGTTGTCGGCGGTGCGGCCGTGCCGCAGGAGGACGACCCGCCGCGGGGCGCTCAGGACGCGGGCCGGCCGGCCGCCCGCTCGGCGTCGCGGTCGGTGAACGGGATCGTCGGGCAGTCCTTCCAGAGCCGCTCGAGGGCGTAGAAGACGCGCTCCTCCTCGTGCTGGACGTGGACGACGATGTCGACGAAGTCGAGCAGCACCCAGCGCGCCTCCTGCGCGCCCTCGCGCCGGACCGGCTTGGCGTCGAGCTCGCGCAGCCGGTCCTCGATCTCGTCGACGACGGCCTTGACCTGACGGTCGCTCGGCGCGGAGGCCAGCAGGAAGACGTCGGTGATGACGAGCTGCTCGCTCACGTCGAGCAGCAGGATGTCGCTGGCGAGCTTGTCGGCGGCCGCCTGCGCAGCGGCCAGCCCCAGCTCGACGGCGCGCTCGGAGGCCGGCACGTTCACTCTTCTCGTCGGGGAGGCCCAGCCTACCGGCGGCTACGGCGCGAAGTCGGCCCCGACGAGGACCACGACGTCGGCCACGGTCCCGAAGTCCTGCTGCGCCACCGCCACCCTCGGCAGCCCCAGCGCCTTGCCGACGCGCTCCCCCAGCGCCTGCGCCTCGGGGGTCGCCTCGCGCACGAACACCTGCGTCTGCGTGACGCCGAAGCTCGGCGCGTTGCGCGAGTCCACGAACACGAAGCCGGCCGGCACGATCTTGGCGCGCACGGCCTCGCCGAGGCCCGGCGTGCCGACGCCGTTGAGCACCAGCACCCGGTTGCCGCCCTCACGCACGCCCGGCGGGACGGACGCGGCGAGCAGCCGGTCGACGACCGTCGTCAGCTTCGGGGCGTCGACCCGGAACGCCTGGACGCCGCCGCCCGGGTCGATCGGGATCACCGGGAGCGTGTCGTACTGCAGCTGCCCGGCCTCGTCGTCGAGCGCCAGGCCGAGCAGGAAGTCGGCGAGCTCGCCCTGCGTGCCGTAGGTGGAGATGGACCGCGGCCCGAGGGTGGCCAGCTGGGCCGTGAGCTCCTCGCGCGTGCGCGGCAGCACGTTGACCAGCCCGTCGAGCACCTCCTGCAGGCGCGCCAGCCGGGACTGCTCCTGCTCCTCGGGACCGAGGTAGAGCAGGAACTGCGTGGCCTGCACGCCGGTGAGGTTCTGCGCCCCGGGGCTCAGCAGCACGGTCTGGCCCTGCACCACCGGCACGTCGACGTCGACGGGAATGCCGCCGAGCGCGTCGACCAGCGTCGTGAGCACCTCGGTCGTGAGGACCCAGCCGTCGTCGACGGTGACGCCGATCAGGTCGGACAGCGCGTCCCGCGAGCCCTGCGGCGGCACCGTCGCGAGCGCCCGCCCGAACTGCAGCTGCTCGCGACCGGGCACCGTGACGAGCACCTGCGGCGGGATGAGCAGGGCCGCCCCCGTCTTGCTGTCGGGGTCGTGCGCGAGCAGCGCGCTGGCCGCGGCCGCGCCGTTGCCCCCCTGCACCTGCAGCAGCAGCGTGCGCTGCGTGCGCTGCGCCTCCCGCGGGAGGTCCGGCGGCTCCGGCGGCTCCTTGGCGAGGTAGACCGCGAAGGCCGCAGCCGCCACCGCGGCCATGGTGACGAGCAGCGCGACCAGGCGCACCCGGTTGCGGCGGCGCCGGCGGCGGAGCTCCGCGCGCCGGCTCGTACGGGCCGGCTCGGTCATGCGACGCCCTTGTAGAGCGAGCGCTTCTCGATGTACTGCACGACGCCGTCCGGCACGAGGTACCAGACCGGGTCGCCCCGCCCGACGCGCTCGCGGCAGTCGCTCGAGGAGATGGCCAGCGCGGGGACCTCGAGCAGGGTCACGGCGCCGTCGGGGAAGCCGGCCAGGTCGACCGGCTCGTACCCGGGGCGGCTCACGCCGACGAAGTGCGCCAGCCCGAACAGCTCGTCGGCGGCGCGCCAGCCGAGGATCTGCGCCAGCGCGTCGGAGCCGGTGATGAAGAACAGCTCGTCGTCGGCGTAGGTGGCCCGCAGGTCCCGGAGCGTGTCGATCGTGTAGGTGGGGCCGGGCCGGTCGACGTCGGTGCGGCTGACCGAGAAGCGGGGGTTGCTCGCCGTCGCGATGACGGTCATGAGGTAGCGGTCCTCGGCGGCGCTGACCTGGCGGTGCGACTTCTGCCAGGGGGTGCCGGTCGGGACGAAGACGACCTCGTCCAGGGCGAAGCCGGTGGCCACCTCGCTGGCGGCGGACAGGTGCCCGTGGTGGACGGGATCGAAGGTCCCGCCCATGACCCCGATGCGCCTGCCCACGCCGCGGGAGCCTAGTGGTCAGACCAGGCGCCGCCGGGACGCTCGCCAGCCGAGCCGCAGCACCAGCCAGCCGAGCCCGAGGCAGAGCAGGAGCAGCACGCCGCGCCCGCTCAGACGGACCAGCCCCTCCACGCCGGTGGTGAAGCCGTGCCACGCGTCGGAGAACGCCTTGGACAGCCCGCTGTCCGCCGCCTCCTGCGCGACGACCGGGTCGTCCGCCTCGGTCACGCTGACCTGCAGGGTGGCCCGGTCGCTCTGGTCGGCGAGCACCCGGCGCTGGCCCTCCAGGCGGTCGATCCGACCGGTGACGTCGTCGACCCGCTGCTGCACGGCGAGCACGTCGCCGATGGTGCGGGCCCGGGACAGGATCTCGAGGAAGCGGTCGCGCGCTGCGGTCAGGGTCCGGAGCTGGGCCTCCAGGTCGGCGTACTGCGCGGTCACGTCCGCGCCCCTGGTGGTCGCGCTGCGCACGTCCGCCTCGAGCGCCCGCACCCTGGCCACGACGTCCTCGAAGCGCGCGACCGGCACCCGGAGCGTCACCGAGCCGGACGGCGTCGGCCCGAGCTCCTGCGTCTTGGCGTCGGCGACCTCGCCGCCGGCTGCTGCCGCGAGCGCCTGCACCTGCGTGAGCACCGGGCCGACCTGGTCGTCCTCGACGACCAGCGCGATGGCGCCGGTCTTCACGATGCGCGCGCCGTCGGCGACGACGGGTGCGGCCGGTACGGGGGCGGCTGGTGCCGGCGCCGAGCCCGCGGTGCCGGCGGTCGAAGGCGCTGCCGGCGGAGGCCGTCGCGTGCTCGCGCGGCGCGAGGTCGGCCGCAGGCGCCGGCGCGGCCAGCGCCGCACCGCCCCCGGCAGAGCCTGCTCCCGGCGCGGCGGTGACGGCGTCGTCGCGCGCAGAGCCCGCCGCCTGCTCCGTGACGGCCGGCTGCCGCGGCGCCCCGGCGAGCTGCCCCACGCGGTCGACGTCGTCGCCGCCGAACAGCGCCGTACCGGCCAGGAGCGACGACCGCCACGACCGCCGCCGCGGCCGGCAGCTGCACGAGGCGACGCCGGTGCAGCGGCACGACCGTCGACGCGGCGAGCACCTCGTCCGGACCCTCGTCGGGCAGGTCGTAGGAGGCCGCGGCCTCGCCCAGCAGGTGGCGCAGGTCGTCGTCGGTGAACGTGCCCATCAGACCGTCTCCAGCTCGTCGTCGCGGACCCAGGCGGACAGCCGCGGGTCGAGGGCGAGCCGCTGCCTGGCGTCGTGCAGGCGGCTCTTGACGGTGCCGGGGCGGCGCTCGATCGCGACGGCGATCTCCTTCTCCGACAGCCCGGCGTAGAAGCGGAGGACGAGCGGCACGCGCAGGTGCTCGGGCAGGTCGGCGAGCGCAGCGACGACGTCGCCGGCCAGCTGCGACTGCTCGGCGGCCCGTTCCGGTGCCGGTCGCGGCGTCCGGCAGTGCGTCCAGGGCGGCCGGCCCGACGTCCTTGCCGGTGCGCGCTCTGCTCGGCGCGGATGCCGGCTCGATGCAGGCGTTGACGACGACCCGGTAGAGCCACGCCTTGCGGCCGTCGTCCGCCGGGATCGCGTCGCGGAAGCGCCAGACCCGCAGGAACGCCTCCTGCACCGCGTCCTGCGCCTCGTGCGGGTCGCGCAGCACGAGGCACGCCGTGCGGTAGGCCGTGGCGTAGTCCTGCGCCAGCCAGTCGTCGAGCTCGCCGTCGTCCACGCCCCTACGACGCGAGCGGAGCCCGATCGGTTCGCGTCAGGTCGGGAGCAGCCGCTGGACGAACTCCTCGAGCTGCACGGCGTTGCGGCACCTCGACCATCTCGATGACGTCGGCGTACTGCGTGGTCGCGCTGTCGCCGCTGCCCCAGTACGCCGCCGGCTCCGGGTTGAGCCAGTAGGCGTGCCGCGACTTCTGCACCAGGCCGCGCAGCGTCTGCAGCGCCGGTGGCGCGGTAGTTGTTGCGGGCGTCGCCGAGGATGAGCAGCGAGGTGCGCGGCCCGACGGCGTCGGGGTACTTCTCCGCGAACTTCTCGATCGAGTGGCCGTAGTCGCTGTGCCCGTCGAACCACACGAGGTTCGCCTCGGACGACATCCGGCGCAGGGCGTCCGCGACGTCACCGCCGGGCGTGAAGAAGCGGGAGACCTCGTCGACAGGTGTCGATGAAGGCGAAGGCGCGCACCTTGGTGAACTGCTCGGACAGCGCGTACGCCAGCATCAGCGTGAAGTGCGCGAAGCCCGCCACCGAGCCGGACACGTCGCAGATGACGGTGAGCTCGGGCTTGTGCGGCTTGTGCGGCTTGTGGTGCGTGACGAGCGGGACGCCGCCGGTGGCCAGCGAGGCGCGCACGGTGCGGCGGAAGTCGAGCCGCCCGGAACGGCCGAGCCGGCGCTTCGCGGTCAGCCGCGTCGCGAGGCGACGGGCGAGCGGGAAGACCTGGCGGCGCAGCTCGGCCATGTCGTTGCGGCTGGCGCGCAGGAAGTCGACCTGCTCGGCCAGCGGCTGGACGACGTTCTTGCTGCAGCGCCTCGGGGCCGCGGTCCTCGGCGAGGCGGCGCCGCACCTCCGACTCGACCATCTCCTGGAACTGCCGGATGCGCTCGGTGATGGTCTGCCGGGCGACCTTCTCGGCCATGCCCGCCGCGCTGCTGGCCGGCGAGCATCGCCTCGAGCAGCGAGGCCATCAGCGTCTCGGGCGACAGGCCGCGCAGCACGCGGTAGGAGAACCACGCCTGGCGGCCGGGCTGCGTGTCGGCGCGGCCGAGCTCGCTGACGGTGCGGCGGGCGAAGCGGCGCATCGCCTCCTCGTCGCCGTCGAGCAGCAGGTCCTTGCGCAGGGCGTCGCGGAGGGCGGCCGTGTCCGGCGGGCCGTCGCCGTCGAGCCTCGTCGAGGTCCGGCTCGCCCTCCTGCAGCTCACCGATCGACGGGTCGCCGGTGACCGGCGGGAACCACAGGTCGAACAGCGCGTCGAACGCCGGCCGGTGCGCGGGCCGCTTGAGGACGGTGGCGGCGTAGGCGGCCCGCAGGTGCTCGCGGTCGAGCAGGTCGACCACGCCGAGCGCACGGGTCGCGTCGAGCACCTCGGCCAGCGAGATGCTCAGGCCGGCGTCGCGCAGCGCGTGGCAGAAGCCGATCTCGCGCTCGAGCAGCCCGCCGGTCGTCACGTCAGTTGAGCTTCAGCTGGGTGCCGGCGCGGGCGTGGTCGCTGGCGTGCTTGAGGACGACGCCGAGGGTGTCCTTCACCGCCGCCTCGTCGAGGGTGTCGAGGCCCAGCGCGAGCAGCGTGCGCGCCCAGTCGATCGACTCCGAGATCGACGGCGACTTCTTCAGCTCCATCGACCGCAGCGCGCGCACGGTGCGCACCAGCTGCTCGGCGAGCTGCTCGGCGATCTCCGGCACGCGCGACAGGACGATGGCCTTCTCGCGCTCGGCGCTCGGGTAGTCCAGGTGCAGGTAGAGGCAGCGGCGCTTGAGGGCCTCGGACAGCTCGCGGGTGGCGTTGCTGGTGAGGAAGACGATCGGCCGACGCGTTGCCGCGATCGTGCCGAGCTCGGGGATCGTGATCTGGAAGTCGGACAGCACCTCGAGCAGCAGGCCCTCGACCTCGACGTCGGCCTTGTCGGTCTCGTCGATGAGCAGCACCGTCGGGTCCTCGCGGCGGATCGCCGTGAGCAGCGGGCCGCGAGAGCAGGAACTCCTCGGCGAAGACGTCGTCGTGGATGTCGTCCCACGAGTCGTCGTCCTTGCTGGCCTGGATGCGCAGCAGCTGCTTCTTGTAGTTCCACTCGTACAGGGCGCGCGCCTCGTCCAGCCCCTCGTAGCACTGGAGGCGGATCAGCTCCGAGCCGGTCGCCTCGGCGACGGCCTTGGCCAGCTCGGTCTTGCCGACGCCGGCCGGTCCCTCGACGAGCAGCGGCTTGCCGAGCCGGTCGGCCAGGAAGACGGTCGTCGCGATCGCGTCGTCGGTGAGGTAGCCGGCGGCGGACAGCCGCTCGGACACGTCCGCGACGGACGCGAACTGGGGGGTGAGCACGAAGGAGCCTCCTCGGAACCGAACGCCATTCTGCCCGAGCCGGGTGCCGACGCGACGCCTAGGGTCGGCGCATGACCACCGCCTTCCTCGGCCTGGGGCGCATGGGCGTCCTCATGGCCGGCCACGTCCTGTCCGCCGGCCACGACCTCGTCGTCTGGAACCGCACCCCCGGCCGCGCCGGGGACCTCGTCGGGCGCGGTGCGCGCGAGGTCGCGAACGTGGCGGACGCCGTCGCGGGGGCGGACCGCGTGGTGCTCATGCTGTTCGGGCCGGACAGCGTCCGCGAGGTGCTCGCGGAGGTCGTGCAGCACGCGCAGCCCGGCACCCTCGTCGTCGACGGCACGACGATCGGCCCGGACGCCGCGCGCGAGTTCGGCGCCACCTGCGGCGCAGCGGGGCTGCGCTACGTGGACGCGCCGGTGGCCGGGTCGACCGGGCCGGCCGCCGAGGGCACGCTCGGCGTCCTGGTCGGCGGGACTGCCCAGGACTACGAGGACGCCGTGCCGCTGCTCCACCTCTGGGGTGCCCCCGAGAAGGTGCGGCGCGTCGGGGACGTCGGCGCCGGCAGCGCGCTGAAGCTGTGCGTCAACCAGGGGCTCGGCGTCATGGCCGCGGGCGTCGGGGAGTCGCTGCGCCTCGGCGCCTCGCTCGGCCTCGACCGCAGCGCGCTGCTCGACGTGCTGGGCGCGACGGCGTACGGCTGGTTCCTCGGGCAGAAGCGGCCGATGCTCGACGCCGGCGACTTCAGCGCCACGACGTTCTCGCTGGACCTGATGGCCAAGGACCTCGACCTGGCGGTGCAGGCCGGCGACGACCTGCCGGTGACGGCGGCCTGCCTCTCGGCGGCCCGCGGTGCGCTGAGCACCCACGCGGGCGAGGACTACAGCGCCCTGAGCGCCTACGTCGCCGACGAGGCCTAGGAGCCGAAGAACAGCGCGCAGGCCTCGCTGCCGTAGTCGCCCAGCCCGAGGGCGACCTCGCTGCCGGCGTCGTCCGCGGCGACCAGCTCCCGGAACAGCGCCTCCGTCGTGGTGCGCTCCGACGCGAGCCGGTCCAGCGTGCCGGCCAGCTCCCCGAACTCCCGCAGCGGCAGCAGCACGTCCCGCGCCAGGCGCGCCCGGTCGCCGGGCGGCGCAGGCACCGCGAGCAGGTCGCGCACGAGGTCGCGGACGAGGGCCGCCTCCTTCGCCGCGCTGCGCACCGCGGACGGCCCGTCGCTCGGCTCCTCCTGGCCGGACTCCCCCGCCGCGTCGGCCCTGCCGCAGACACGGCCGGCCTGCAGGAGGTAGGCGGCGTGCGACACCGGCCGGCGGGCCGGCTCCGTGTCGTCGTTGAACGGGACGGGCACCGCCGGCGGGTCGCTCGGGTAGAGGTCGCCCACCGCGGCGCTCCACGTGGCGAGGCCCTCGCGGAAGGGCCCCGTGGCCGCGCGGGTCGCGCCGAGCAGGCTGATGGTGCCGGTCGTGTCGTCGAACGGCAGGTCCTCGTACCGGCCGACCGCCGTCGCGAAGTCCTCGAGCGCGGCCTCCAGCCGGTCGGCGGTCCGGCGCTGGGAGAGCGGGACGCGCAGGGCGTCGAACGCCCGGCGCTGCGCCCGCACGACCTCGCCGGTGGTGGCGTCGCGGGTCACGTCGACGTAGACCGAGAAGCCCCCACTGGCGTCGTCCTCGGACTGCCGCTCCGCCTCCTTCAGCGGCTGCAGAGCGTCGAACACCGCCTCCGCGATCGGGCGCAGGTCCTCGCGGAACGCCTGCACGGCAGCGGCTTCCCGCTCGCGGGCCTGCTCCCGCCGCTGGTCGACGGCGGCGATGCTGCCGGTCGCGAGGACGGCGACCGCCAGCAGGCCCACGGCCGAGTCGAGCCGGCGGCTCAGAGCGCGTTCAGCCGCGCGAGCGACGACCACCAGGCGGTGCGCGTGCGGGTGGACGCGTAGTCGTAGACGCTGCCGCCCACGGCGCCTGCCGCGACCGCGCCGTCGACGTAGGCGGCGACGTCGCTGTCGCTGACGGTCGTGCCGTCGGCAGACGGGTAGCCGCGCCCCGCGATGTGCACAGGGCGGCCGCTCCAGGCCTTGGCGTAGCGGGCGTTCGTCAGCGTGTAGTCGCGGACGCAGGCGTCGCGGCAGGTGCGCGGCCAGTAGGACATCGGCAGCACGAGATCGCTCGTCGCGCCGACGGCGGCCCACGGGAAGCCCTCCCACGTCTCGCCGGCGTCGTCGGTCGCGGTCGGCTGAGGCGTGATGGCGGCCAGCGGGGCGCTGGTGCGGGCACGGACGGCCCGCAGGTGCTCGACGGCGCGGGCGTTCATCGTGGTGCGCGGCACCTCGTTGCTGCTGCCGATGCCGGTGTGCGCCTCGATGTCGACGCCGACCGCGTCGAAGCGACCTCCGGCCGGCGTCACCAGCGAGGCGATCGCCAGGGTGCGGCGCAGGTCGCGGGCCAGATCGCCGTAGCCGGGCAGGTACCAGCCGACGGCGCGCATGCCACGCGCGTGCGCGGCGTCCACCCAGCCGGCGGCCTCGGACGTCAGGTCGAACGAGGCGCTGAAGCGCGACGTCTGCAGGTAGACCGTCCGCACGCCCCGATCCCGCAGGTCGTCCAGCGCGGCCGTGCGGTCGAGCGAGGCGTAGTCGTAGAGGTCGACCCACGCGCCGAGCCCGCGGAAGGCGGTGAGGGCGTCCAGCGACGACCAGCCGGACCAGGCGCCACCGGGGGGGCGGGTGCGGGCCAGGTAGCGGCCGCCCGCACCCCGCGCCGTCAGGACCGCCGCACCTGTGGACGTGACGGTGACGCCCGGCCCCGAGGTCACGGCGCCCGAAAGCCGGGAGTACGGGGACCAGCCGGTCGACGGGACGTAGGACTTCTGCCGCAGGTCGCCGTCGCCGCCGCGCACGAGCACGTCGATGCCGCCGTCGCCGGTGGCCACCGCAGACGGCTCGGAGTGCAGGACGCCGCCGAGCGAGCGCCACGTCCAGCCGCCCGGGTAGCTCACCTGCTGGAGCGTGCCGTCCGTCCCGCGCGCGAAGACGTCGAGCCGCCCGAAGGAGGTGGACACGGCCGTCGGCGCGGAGGCCAGCGCCCCACCGAGCCGCTCCCACGGGAACCACCGCCCGGCCGCGAACCACCGGTGGTGCAGCGCCCCGTCCGCGCCCCGGGCGAAGACGTCGAACCGGCCGGGGGCCCAGGAGACGGCTGCCGGCGCGCCGGTGATCCGGCCGCCGAGGTGCTCCCACGGACCCCAGCCGCCATCGACGGCGTAGCGGTGCACGAGCTGCCCCTCGCCGCCGCGGGCGAAGACGTCGGTGCGGCCGGTGCTCGGCGAGACGGCCGCGGGCTTCGAGGTGATGGTCCCGCCCAGCACGACCGGGGCGGACCAGCGGCCGGCGTCGTCCTGGGTGCGGCGCTGCAGGCCCCCGGACGAGGTGCGCGTGTAGACCTCGACCAGCCCCGCCCGCGGGGAGACGACCGCCGGGGAGGCGAGCTCCTGCGCGGCGGTGTCGGCGTACTGCGCGGCCTGCGCGGGAGCGGCCGGGGCGACGAGGGCGGCCGCGACGGCCAGGACGAGCAGGGTGGTGCGGCGCATGGGCCCAGTGTCGCCCCGGAACGTGCGGATATCAGCCGTTCAGCGCACGTGGCCGTCGCCGGTGACGACGTAGGTCGTGCTCGTCAGCTCCGGCAGCCCCATCGGCCCGCGCGCGTGCAGCTTCTGGGTGGAGATGCCGATCTCGGCGCCGAAGCCGAACTCGCCGCCGTCGGTGAACCGGGTGGAGGCGTTGACCATGACCGCCGCGCTGTCGAGCGAGCGGATGAAGCGGCGTGCCTCGGCCAGGTCGCGCGTCACGATGGCCTCCGTGTGGCCGCTCCCCCAGCGGCGGATGTGCGCCACCGCGTCGTCCAGCGAGTCCACGACGCCCACGGCCAGGTCGAGCGAGAGGTACTCCGCCGCCCAGTCCTCGTCGGTGACGGGCAGGGCGGAGTCGTCGTAGGGCCGGGCCCGGTCGTCGGCGTGCAGCGTCACGCCCTCGGCCTTGAGCGCCTGCACGACCATCGGCAGGAACTGCGCGGCGACGTCGGCGTGCACGAGCAGCGTCTCCGCGGCGTTGCACACGCTCGGGCGGTGCGTCTTGCTGTTCACCGTGATGTCGACGGCCATCTGCAGGTCGGCGTGCGCGTCGACGTAGACGGTGCAGTTGCCGACGCCGGTCTCGATCACCGGCACCTGCGACTCGGTGACCACGGCCTCGATGAGCCCGGCGCCGCCGCGCGGGATGAGGACGTCGACCAGCCCGCGCGCCTGCATCAGCTCCTTGACGCTGGCCCGGTCGGTGCCGGGCACGAGCTGGATGCTGTCGGCCGGCATGCCCGCGGCGGTGGCGGCCTCGGCCAGCACGTCGACCAGGACGGTGTTCGAGCGGTAGGCGCTGGCGCTGCCGCGCAGCAGCACCGCGTTGCCGCTCTTGAGGCACAGGCCGGCAGCGTCGGCCGTGACGTTGGGGCGGGCCTCGTACACGATCCCGACGACGCCGAGCGGCACCCGCACCTGGCGCAGCTCGAGGCCGTTCGGCAGGCTGGTGCCGCGCACGACCTCGCCCACCGGGTCGGGAAGCGTTGCGACGTGCCGCAGTCCGTCGGCCATCGCCCTGACGCGGGCGGCGTCCAGCGACAGCCGGTCGAGCAGCGCCTCCGTCGTGCCGGCCTCGCGACCGCCCTGCACGTCCTCGGCGTTGGCGGCGAGGATCCGGTCGGTCTGCGCCACCAGCGCGTCGGCCATCGCGTGCAGCGCCGCGTCCTTGTCCTTGCGCGGCAGCGGGGCGAGGCCCGCAGCGGCGACCCGTGCGCGCTTCGCGACGCTCCTGACATCGCTGGCGACCTCGCTCATGCCGCCGAGCGTACGGAAGGATGGCCGGCATGCGAAGCGCTCTGGTCCTCCTCGCCGTCCTCGGGCTGGCCGGCTGCACCGCGGAGGCGCCGCCCTCGAGCATCGAGACGCCGGCCGGACCGTGCGCCAAGACGCGTGAGCAGCCGCCGGACGGCTCGCAGGAGCAGCGCCTGCAGGGCGACCTCGACGGCGACGGGCGCACCGACGAGGTCGTCTCGTGGGTGCGCGACGGCAGCCGCGTCGTGCAGGCCTGGCTGGCCACGGGCGAGAACGCCGCACCGCAGCAGCTCGTCCCGGACCGGCTGCTGGCGACCGGCGACGTGGACGGCGACGGCCGCGACGAGGTGTTCGGCCAGCTGAGCAGCACCACCGGGTCGATGTTCGTGCTGGACGGCTGCACGCTGACCCGCACGACGCAGGACGGGCAGCCGTGGGCCTTCCCGATCGCGCAGGGCCCGCTCCTCTGCCGCGGCCAGGGGGTGCTCGACCAGCTGCGCCGTCCGCGCGACCCGGCCGAGTCCGCACAGGGGACGCTGGTGACCCACCGCTACCGCTACGCCGCCGGCGTCGTCAGCGACGAGGGCGACACGATCAGCCGCACCGACGTGCGGGCCGACGACCTGGAGACGGCCGACGCACCGGTGCTCTGCGACTAGAGCAGCACCAGGTCGTCGCGGTGGACCACCTCGCGCAGGCCGAGCTCGCGGGTGGAGCGGCCGAGCAGGGCGGGCAGCTCCGCGGCGTCGTAGGCCACCAGGCCGCGCGCAACGGCCAACCCGTCCGGTCCGGCGAGCTCGACCGGGTCCCCCGCGGCGAACTCCCCCTCGACGCCCGTCACGCCCGCGGGCAGCAGCGACAGGCGCCGGTCCACCACGGCGCGGACGGCACCTGCGTCGAGCAGCAGCCGGCCGCGCGGCGTCGTCGCGTGCGCCAGCCACAGCAGGCGCCCGCGAGGCCGGCTGCCGGTCGGGGCGAAGTACGTGCCGCCCTCGCCGCGCAGGGCCGCCTCCACCTGCGAGGTCGCGGCCAGCAGCACCGGGACGCCCGCGGCGTTCGCGATGGCCGCCGCGTCGACCTTGCTGGTCATGCCGCCCGAGCCGACGCCTGCACTGCCGGTCCCGCCGAGGACGACGCCCTCGAGGTCCTGCGGGCCGTGCACCTCCGGCACCAGGCGCGAGCCCGCGCGCCGCGGGTCGCCGTCGTACAGCCCGTCGACGTCCGACAGCAGCACCAGCGCGTCGGCGCGTACGAGGTGCGCGACGAGCGCGGCCAGCCGGTCGTTGTCGCCGAAGCGGATCTCCTCCGTCGCGACCGCGTCGTTCTCGTTGACGACCGGCACGACCCCGAGGGCCAGCAGCCGGTCCAGCGTCGTCTGCGCGTTCTTGTAGTGCGACCGGCGTACGACGTCGTCGGCCGTGAGCAGGACCTGCCCGACGGTGCGGCCGTGCCGGGCGAAGGCGCTGGCGTACCGCTGCACCAGCAGCATCTGCCCGACGGACGCCGCCGCCTGCTGGGTGGCGAGGTCGCGCGGCCGCTTGCCGAGGCCGAGCGGCGCGAGGCCCGCGGCGATGGCGCCGGACGAGACGAGCACCAGCTGGCCGACGCGCGCCGCGAGGGCGTCGACCAGGCCGTCGAGCCGCTCCGGGTCCAGCCCACCGCCGGCGGTCGTGAGGGAGGACGAGCCGACCTTCACGACCAGGCGCGGCGCGTCCGCCACCGCCTGGCGGCTCACTCCGCGGTGTCCGGGCGCCGTGCGGTCCTCTCCAGCTCGGCCTCCAGGGCGTCCTTGTCCAGGCCCATCCGCTCGGCCCGGCGCAGGTCCTTCTGCAGGCGGCGCTCGTCGGCGCGCACCCGGCTGCGGTCCTCGAGCCGGGAGTCGACGCCGCGCATGCCGGAGGAGAACTGCTCCATCTCGGTGGGCTGCCAGTCGAAGCTGACCTCGCCGATCGTCACCTCGACACCGGGCGTGGCGCCCGCCGCGGCCAGCGCCTTCTCCACCCCGAGGCGGGCCAGCCGGTCCGCGAGGTAGCCGATGGCCTCCTCGTTGTTGAAGTCGGTCTGGGTGACCCAGCGCTCCGGCTTGCTCCCTCGTACGACGTAGCCCTCGCCGTCCTCCTCGACGGTGAAGCCGAGGTCGTCGACGGCGCGCGGGCGCAGCACGATGCGGGTGGCCTGCTCGAGGGGGCGCTCCTCGCGGTCGCGCTTCACGACGCCGGCCATCGCGTAGGTCAGCGGCTGCAGGCCCTCGTGGCTGACCGCGCTGACCTCGAAGACCTCCAGGCCGCGCGCCTCCAGCTCGGGGCGCACCAGGTCCGCCAGCTCGCGCCCCTCGGGCACGTCGACCTTGTTGAGCACCACGAGGCGCGGGCGCTCGGTGAGCCGCGCGACGTCGTCCTTGTAGAGCGACAGCTCGCGCTCGAGGACGTCGAGGTCGCTGATCGGGTCGCGGTCCGGCTCGAGCGTCGCGCAGTCGAGCACGTGCACGAGCACCGCGCAGCGCTCGACGTGGCGCAGGAACTCCAGGCCCAGGCCCTTGCCCTGCGACGCGCCCGGGATCAGGCCTGGGACGTCGGCGACGGTGAAGGTCGTGCCGCCGGCCTCGACGACGCCGAGGTTCGGCACCAGGGTCGTGAACGGGTAGTCGGCGATCTTCGGCCGAGCCGCCGAGAGCGCCGCGATGAGGCTGCTCTTGCCGGCGCTCGGGAAGCCGACCAGCGCGACGTCCGCGACCGTCTTGAGCTCGAGGACGACGTCCTTGACGTCGCCCGGCTCCCCGAGCAGCGCGAAGCCGGGGGCCTTGCGCTTCGCGCTGGCCAGGCTGGCGTTGCCGAGGCCGCCCTTGCCGCCCTTGGCGACGACGTAGGTCGCGCCCTCGCCCACCAGGTCGGCCAGCTGGTTGCCGTGCTCGTCGTAGACGACCGTGCCGTTCGGGACCGGCACCTCGATGTCGGTGCCCTTCGCGCCGGTGCGCATCGAGCCCTGGCCCTGCTTGCCCGACGTCGCCTTCTGGTGCGGGTGGTAGTGGTAGTCGAGCAGCGAGGCGACGTGCGCCCGCACGACGAGCACGACGTCGCCGCCGTCACCGCCGTCCGCGCCGTCGGGGCCGCCGAGCGGCTTGAACTTCTCGCGCCGGACGCTGGCGCAGCCGTTGCCGCCGTCGCCCGCAGCGACGTGCAGCACGGCGCGGTCGACGAAGGTGGCCACGGGTCTCTCTTCCTGGGAAAGCCGCGAGGGCGGTCCGGCAAGCCGGCCCGCCCTCGGAGGTGGTGCGAAGTGGAACTAGGCGCCGGTGGTCTGGGCGACCTTCGGCTCGGGCTGCACGATGTTGACGGTCTTGCGGCCGCGCTTGAGGCCGAACTTGACGGCACCCGCCTCGAGGGCGAACAGGGTGTCGTCGCCACCGCGGCCGACGCCGTCGCCCGGGTGGAAGTGCGTGCCACGCTGGCGGACGAGGATCTCGCCGGCCTTGACGACCTGGCCGCCGAAGCGCTTGACGCCGAGGTACTGGGCGTTGGAGTCGCGGCCGTTGCGCGAGGAGCTCGCGCCCTTCTTGTGAGCCATGGCGGGATCCTCTACTTCGCGCCGGCGGCGGCGCCGGTCTCGATGGCGGTGACGCGCACCTGGGTGAGCGACTGGCGGTGGCCGAGGCGGCGCTTGTAGCCGGTCTTGTTCTTGTAGCGCAGGATGTTGATCTTCGGGCCCTTGGTGTGGGCGACGACCTCGCCGGTGACGCTCACGCCGGCCAGCGCGGCGGCGTCGGAGGTGACCGAGCCGCCGTCCACGACGAGCAGAGCGGGCAGGGCGACCGCGTCGCCGGGGCCGCCGGAGACCTTCTCGACCTCGACGACGTCACCGACGGCGACCTTGTACTGCTTGCCGCCGGTCTTGACGATGGCGTACACGAGGAGCTCCTACCTGGTCTGCTGAGGTGCGGCGAAGGTGGCTGCGCGCTGGGCGCAGCAGAAGGGCGCGTCGGGGACGCGACAGGCAGAGACTACCGGACGCGTCCGCGGCCGTCGAACGCCCGCGGACGAAGCGACCGCCCGCCTGCACCCCTCTCGTGAAGTCCCCAGCACCCGGGTGCTGGGGACCTCACGCGGAGCGGGTCCGTGGGCGGGCCGGCCTGCGGCGGCGCAGGGGGACCCCCGCCCACGCGACCGGCTAGATGACCGGCGGGCCCGCAGGCCGGCTGGTGGCCCGGCGGCGGCGCCGCGGCGCGGGCTCGGCCTCGGGGGCCGGCGCCGGCAGGCCGGTGCCGATCTCGAGGTCGGCGTCGACCACGGCGCCCACGACCTCGTTCGGCGTGGCGTCCACCGGCAGGTCCTCCATGGCCGGCGTCGGCTGGTCGGCCAACTCCGGCGCGCTCCGGCGCCGCGTCCGGCTCCGGCGAGGGGTCCGGCGTCGTCTCCGGGGTCAGCGCGTCCACCTCGGCGACGGCCTCGACCTGCGTCTCCGTCAGCAGCTCGGCCATCTCGTCGTTCGGGGCGACGGTCGCCGAGCCGGTGCCACGGCCACCGCGACGGCGGCGCCGCGGGCGGTCCTCCGCGGGAGCCTCCTCCTCGGCGGCCGGTGCGGAGGCGGCGGCGATCCCGGCGCCCGGCTTGGGGGCGTCGGCCGGCAGCGGCTTGACGGTCTTCTTCGGCCCGCGGTCGCGCCGGCCCTCGTCGCCGCCACCGCCACCGCCGCCACCGCCGCGGCGCTCGTCGACGGGCTCGGTGTGCACGTGGACGCCACGGCCGTTGCAGGACTCGCACGGCTCGCTGAACGCCTCGAGCAGGCCCTGGCCGACGCGCTTGCGCGTCATCTGCACCAGCCCCAGCGAGGTGACCTCGGCGACCTGGTGCTTGGTGCGGTCGCGGCCCAGGCACTCGACGAGGCGGCGCACCACCAGGTCGCGGTTGGACTCGAGCACCATGTCGATGAAGTCGACGACGATGATCCCGCCGACGTCGCGCAGGCGCAGCTGCCGGGCGATCTCCTCGGCGGCCTCGAGGTTGTTGCGGGTGACCGTCTCCTCGAGGTTGCCGCCCTTGCCGACGAACTTGCCGGTGTTGACGTCGATCACGACCATCGCCTCGGTGCGGTCGATGACCAGCGAGCCGCCGGACGGCAGGTAGACCTTGCGGTCCAGCGCCTTGAGCAGCTGCTCGTCGACGCGGTGCTCGGCGAAGACGTCCTTGTCGCTGGTGTGCCGCGACAGCCGGGGCGCGAGGTCCGGCGCCACGAACTGCACGTAGTCGCGGATGGTGTCCCACTCGCTGTCGCCCTGGACGACCAGCTTGGTGAAGTCCTCGTTGAACACGTCGCGGACGACGCGGATGACCAGGTCGGGCTCCGCGTGCAGCAGCGTCGGCGCGCCGCCCTTCTCCGCCTTGGTCTTGATGACCTCCCACTGCGCCTGCAGGCGGCGCACGTCGCCGGCGATCTCCTCCTCGGAGGCCCCCTCGGCGGCGGTGCGGATGATGACGCCCGCGTCGTCCGGGACGACCTTCTTGAGGATCTTCTTGAGGCGGTCCCGCTCGACCTCGGGCAGCTTGCGGCTGATGCCGGTCATCGAGCCCTCGGGCACGTAGACCAGGTAGCGGCCCGGCAGGCTGACCTGCCCGGTGAGGCGGGCGCCCTTGTGGCCGATCGGGTCCTTGCTGACCTGGACCAGGACCTCCTGGCCGGACTTCAGCACCGACTCGATGCTGCGCGACTTGCCGCCGCCGACGCCCGCGTAGTTCACCTCGCCGGCGTAGAGCACCGCGTTGCGGCTCTTGCCGATGTCGACGAACGCCGCCTCCATGCTCGGGAGCACGTTCTGCACCCGGCCGAGGTAGACGTTGCCGGCGTAGGACTGCGCGCTGGCCTTGGTCACGTAGTGCTCGACGAGGATGCCGTCCTCGAGCACGGCGATCTGGGTCCGGTCGCCCTTCTGGCGCACGATCATCGTGCGGTCGACGGCCTCGCGGCGGGCCAGGAACTCCGCCTCCGACAGGATCGGCTTGCGGGTGCGGCCGGAGTCGCGGCCCTCCTGGCGGCGGACGCGCTTGGCGGCCATCCGGGTCGAGCCGCTGATGCCGCGCACGCCGTCCTCGTCGGCGCTGGTGGCGCCGGAGCGGCTGCGTGTACGGGGCTCGC
>CAWAGF010000006.1:0-648837 GCA_963781675.1 uncultured Actinomycetota bacterium
GACGACGTCAGCGACGCGGTGCATGGGCTCAGCAGCCAGATCACCTCCGTCGAATCGGCGTTGACGGAGCATGGCCTTGCTCCACTGGAAATCACCGGTGCCCTCGTTTTCGTCGGTCAGCCCATCCCGGTGACGAGCGTTGGTCGCACGTACGTGGTGGGCGACAAGCACCTGATCGCGTGGATGCGGGCGCGGGGAACCAGGCTCGACCAGCAGCAAGTGGAGTCGCTGGTGGATGCCCTGGAGGACGCCGCGCCGCCTTGCGACCCCGCTGACGCTCCGGTGGTGCCCATAGCCCGGCCGCGGCCACGGGCAAGAGTGGCAGATGATCAGCAAGAGCTTTTCGCGGTCCAAGAGCTAGATCTTGACGAGCTCCAGCGCGCTAGCCAGAAGCCCGTTGAGCAGTGGATGGTCTACCTCCATCCGTCTCAGCTCAGCGTTGTGCGACGTCGATATGAGGGTCCCAGCCGCGTCCGCGGTCCAGCAGGCTGCGGAAAGACGGTTGTCGCTCTTCACAGGGCGGCGTACCTAGCGGCGCAGGAGCCGGGTGATCTGCTGTTCCTCACCTTCGTGCGCACCCTGCCCGGAGTGCTCGCGAACCTCTTCGGCCGTCTGGCCCCGCAGGCCTCCGCGCGCGTCCGCTTCTCCGGAGTGCACCAGCTGGCCATGGACATCCTCCGAGATGCCGGTGCTCGGCACCGCCTCGACCCGGCTGCCGCGGAAACCTGCTTCAGTCTGGCGTGGGTGAGGTGCGGCCGTGAGCACTTGCATCGAGATGAACTGCCGGTCCAGTACTGGCGCGAAGAGATCAGCAAAGGTCATCAAAGGGCGTGGGCTGCAGGAGTTCGATGAGTACCGCAGCCTGCCGCGGACAGGCCGTCGCACGCCGCTCTCTGCTGACGCTCGTCGTCGAGTGTGGGACCTCTACATCGAGTACGAGACTCTGTTGGCCGAGAAGGATGTTCAAGGATTCGAAGACGTCATGGCCAGCGCGCTCGAAGTAGCTCGACGAGGAGCCGCGAGGCGGTACCGGTTCGTCCTCGTGGATGAGGCGCAGGATCTGGACCTGCTGTCGGTGCGTCTGGCGCAGGCCCTCGTCGCCGACCCGCGTGACGGCCTCACCTTGGTCGGCCGACGGCCAGCAAGCGATCTACGCCGGCGGCTACACGCTCAAGGAGGCGGGCGTGTCCGTGACCGGGCGCTCGACGGTGCTGGACACCAACTACCGCAACACGCGCCAGGTCCTGGAGGCGGCGACTGCTGTCGTCAGTGCTGACGCGTTTGATGACTTAGAGGATGTTGACGAGGCTGGTGACCGACAGTCAATGGCTGTCCGGGACGGGGTCCCGGTGGTCACCGTAGCCGCGCAGGACTTGGAGTCTCACGATGTCGCGCTGGTCAAGCGCCTGCTGGAGCGCGGTTCGTACGATCAGAGCGCGGTGCTCTGTCGGACCGGCCGCGAGTCGACCCGGTGCCAGGCACTCCTGCGAAGGAGCGGGATCCCGGTCCTTGATCTCGTCGACTACGACGGAACACCCGCCAACGCCGTCAAGGTGGGGACTGTGAAGCGGGCCAAGGGGCTTGAGTTCGGGCAGGTGTCCCTCCCGCGGGTCGAGAGCTACCTCATCAGTGATGGGGCCGCTGAGCCCGAACGCGTACAGAGGGAACGCCGGGAGCTGTTCGTCGCCATGACGAGGGCCCGGGACGAGCTGTGGATGGGCAGACTGCAGGCCGGGAGACCGAAGGTCTACTGATCGTGCTCGCCGGCAATGACGCCGATGCCCATCCTGTGACTCACGAAGCAAATACTCGAAGGTGTCGGGGCTCGGCCTGATCCGCCTGACCTTGGCGCGATTCGACGCGTCGATCACTGTCTGTTCGGCATCGAGCTCCACGTCGAACAGCTCGAAGTCCTCCTGGATCCGCTCTGGCATCGTCGACTTCGGGAAGACGATGTCGCCGCGCTGCAGGCGCCAGCGCTGCGCTGCTGTGTAGCAGCTCGCGAAGGCCTCGGAGGGACGCCATCTCGGGGCGGGACACGTGGCGACGGGCCTTCCACAGCGGGGGCGCTCTGCACCACCTTGCGCAGCGGGGTGGCCCTGTCACGCCGCACGCGCGTCACTGGACCGCATGACAGCCGCGGACGACCATGGCAGCCATGACCGTCCTGCCGCGTGACCACGAGTGGACGGTCGCCGACCTCGAGCTGCTGCCGGACGACGGCCTGCGGTACGCGCTCGTCGACGGAACACTGCTCGTGAGTGCCGCGCCGAGCAAGCAGCACCAGCGCGTGCTCGGCAACATCTTCGTCATCCTGCGGGCGGCCTGCCCTCCGGATCTCGAGGTCTTCCTCGCCCCAACGGACTACCAGCCGACAGACCGCCGCTCGCTGCAGCCCGACCTGCTCGTCGTGGCGCGCTCGGACCCGGGCGAGAAGGCGGTGACGACTCCGCTCGCGCTGGCCGTCGAGGTGCTCTCGCCGTCCAGCCGCAGCATCGACCTCGTGCTCAAGCGCGAGCTGTACGAGCAGGCCGGCGTCCAGGCCTACTGGGTCGTCGACCCGGACGACCTGACGATGCGCGCCTGGGTGCTGGCGGAGGGGCGACTGGTCGAGCGGCCGGTCGACCTCACGTCGCCGACAGAGCTGCCCGGCCCCGTCCCGGCTCGGTGCGGCGCTGCCGACCTCGTGCGCTGAGGGCCCGAGGACGAGCGGCCTGTGCCCGTGCGAGCGTCGTACCGGCGTCGCGGCTGCACGGCGCCGCGACGTTGGCGACGGATCGGTGTGGTGGTGGCACGGGTGACGCGCTGGGGATCGGCCAGTGCGACGCGCGCTTGCCGCGGCGGCCATGGTCGCGGCACGCGCTCGTTGGTGAGCACGGCTCTGCGCACAGCACTCAGAGCCGGCCGCGAGGGAGCGGGACGACGTCGCCGAGCTCGGGGACGTCCTCCGCGATCAGGCCGCTGCCGTACCCGTCGCTGTCGTCCAGCGCCCGCAGCGCCCCTGTGACGAACGTGCTCAGCCAGGCGTCCAGGAGGGCGTCGCTGCTGCGAGCCGCCTCCACCGCCACCTCGCGGACGCCGGCCGGCAGGTCGAGCTGCGGCCGCCAGCGAGAGCTCTCGGCGGCACGCCGGGCATGCGCGCTGCTCAGGGCCGCGGCCAACGCCGGGATGCACCGGCTCAGCGGCGGCACCGGCGACGTCAGGAACGACGGGTCGGTGGCCATGCGCTTCCACAACACGGCGGTCAGGTCCTGCGAGACCTGCTGGTCCGACGACGTCCACCACGACTGCTTGCGCGGGTCGAGCGGGCCGATCTCGCAGGCGAGGTGTTCGCCCGCGAGGTGGACCTCCGCCGTGAGCGGCACGCGCTCCTCGTGCACCTGGCCGTCGCGGACGCGGAGCCCGAGCAGCTCGCCCCGGTCGGGACGCACACCTGGCCAGCCGTCGGGCGTGTGCCACGCGCCGCCGTACGACCGCCTCCTCAGCACTCCACCGGAAGCCAGGGGCAGCGGGCTGCTGCGCAGGGCAGCATCGATGAGCGCGAGGTCGTGCGCAGAGCCGAGCTCCTCGTCGTCCTCGCACCAGCGGTCGAACAGGGGCGGCCCGTCGGTCGTGAGGATCCTCCCCTCGAGCAGCCAGAGCGGCGTCGCCCACCGCCCGTCGTCGAGCAGCACCTCCTTGAGGGCGAGCGCGCTGCGCACGGAGGCAAGCGGGTCTCGCGCCGTCGTCACGCCGGCCTCCGCCGCCTTCTCGGCGAGGAGGTCGAGCGGCAGCGGCCCGTGCACGAGGAGCAGCTCGCGGCAGAAGCTGGAGATCGTCATGCAGCGACGGTGGGTCTGGGCCTCGGCCGACCGCACGTCTCCCGGGCACGTTGTGGGCGCCGCGCGTCTGTCCACAAGCCCGAATCCGTCTGTCGGAGGTGGCGCGCACGGTCGTGCTCCCGACGACCGGAGGAGCCGACCGTGTGCGACCTGTGTGACGACCCGAGCTGCGAACCCGATGACGTGCTGGAACGCGTCAGGACCGACATCGCACGCAGACGCTTCAGCACGGTGTCCGTGGGCGGCTCGACCCGCTCCGCGGAGTTCAGCTACACGGTCGGTCTCACCGAGATGGGGCTGCCGGAGCTCGTCGTCCTGGCGGTGCGCCCGGCTGAGTCGGTTCGTCTGCTGAGGCTCTGGGGCGACTACCTGCTCGACGAGAGCGCGGTGCTGCCGGGGGAGATCCTGGAGGCAGGACCGTGGCTGCTGCAGGCGGTGCTGGTGGACCGGCCGCAGGAGCACCTCGTGGTCGCCCAACGGTTCTACGGCCGCGATCTGCAGGCGCTCCAGCTCGCCTGGGCGGACGACCGCGGGAGGTGGCCGTGGGAGGCGGGGCACCGCGGCCGGCGAGCCGGTCAGCCGCTGCTCGGGGCACCTGCGCCCTGGTACTGCGACGAGCACGCACCTGACCGGCTCGACGTGCCGCCGCACCTGTGACGCCGTCCGCGGGATCGAGGCGAGGCTCTCGGAGCTGGCCCGGAGTGGGCTCACCTGGCGGGATGGCGAGGATCGGCAGATCTCCCGCGGTCGAAGCCCGCGACAGTGACCGTTCGCCTGCTGCGCGTGCCACTGGCGAAGGAGCTGGCGGGGTGGTGGCGCGACCGGCTGGTCCGGCTGCTGACCCTGCGCCCCGACCTGTCCGCTGCCCGCGACCTCGCCATGATCTCGCCCGGCTGGCGACGTCGCCGCAGAGCACGCACGCTGCTGTCGCCGACCTGCCCGCCCTGCAGCGGACCGTGCTGGAGGCCGTCGTGCCGCTGGTCGACGATGCGGACGAGGACGACCTGCTGGCGCTGGATCCCGAGGCCGATCGCGCCGCCGTGCTCGGCGCACTCGCCGACCTGCGGGACCGGCTCCTGGTCAGCGATGCCGGCCTGCGACTCGCACCGCTGCCGATGCGGGCCTCCACCGACGTCGACGCGGTCGTCGACCGGATCCTGATGACGCCACGCTGAGGTCAGGGCCGCAGCGCCAGCACCGCGTCGATCGTGTCGGCCTCCGCCGCCGTCTTGTCCGGCCGGTAGCGCAGGACCCGCGCGAAGCGCAGCGCCACCCCGCCCGGGTACCGCGGCGACGTCTGCACCCCGTCGAAGGCGATCTCGACGACGAGCTCGGGCCGCACGTGCACGACGTAGGACGTCGCGCGACTGCTCGAGCTCCAGCAGAGCGGAGGTCTGCCACCGGAGCAGCTCGTCGGTCAGCCCCTTGAACGTCTTGCCCAGCATGACGAAGCCGCCCGCCGGGTCGCGCGCGCCGAGGTGCAGGTTCGACAGCCAGCCCTGCCGCCGGCCGTGCCCCCACTCGGCGGCGAGCACGACGAGGTCGAGGGTGTGCCGCGGCTTGACCTTCAGCCAGCCCGCGCCGCGCCGGCCTGCCTCGTACGGCTGCTGCAGGTCCTTCACCACCACGCCCTCGTGGCCGCGGGCAAGGGCGTCCGCCGCGAAGCCCCCGGCCGCGAACACGTCGGCCGTCACCAGCCGCGGCGCCCGCCACAGCTCAGGCACCACCGCGTCCAGCACCTCCAGCCGCTCCACCAGCGGCAGGCCGAGCACGTCGACACCGTCGGCGTGCAGGACGTCGAAGAAGTACGGCGTCAGCGGCGACGCTGCCGGTGCGGGACGCCGCGCGGGAGGCGGTCACCTGGAACGGCTGCGGCCGGCCGTCGTCGCGCAGCGCGATGGCCTCGCCGTCGAGCACGACGCTGCGGCAGGGGAGCCCGCGCGCGATGTCGACGAGCTCCGGCACCCGCTCGGTGATGTCGTCGAGCGAGCGGGTGAAGACGCGCACGTCGTCGCCGTCGCGGTGCACCTGCACGCGGATGCCGTCGAGCTTCCACTCGACCGACGCCGGGGTGATCCGGGTGAGCGCGTCGGTGATGTCGACCGCGGGGGAGGCGAGCATCGGCGAGAGCGGCCGGCCGACCTGAGCCGGAACGCCGCCAGACCGTCGAGACCCGAGCCGAGCGCGGCGACGGCGACGTCGGCCAGCGAGCCGGCGAGGGTGACGGCGGAGCGCACGGTCGCGACCGGCACGCCGGCGGCCACGGCCACCGCGTCGGTGACGACGCCGGCCTGCGCGCCCTGGCGCAGCTCGCCGCCGAGCAGCCCGAGCAGCAGCCGCTGCTCGTCAGCGGTGGCCGCCGCGAACAGGTCCGCCACCAGCGACGGCGCTCGAGAGAGGAGCCCTTGCCGGACAGCCCCGCGATCCGCTCCACCGCCAGGTGCACGTCCAGCACCGACAGCGCCGGCCCAGCGGCGGGGGCGGGCAGGTCGCGCAGCGCGGCGTAGCCGATGCCGGTACGCCGCTGCGGGAGCTCGCCGGACAGGTACGCCACGACGACCGCCAGCTCGTCCGGCGCCGCCTCGCGCAGGCGCGCCGCGATGAGCTGCACCTTCGCCGACCGGCTGGAGGTGGCACCCACGGCGAGCGAGGTGGCGGCGACGTCGGCGAGCAGCACAGGAGCATCCTGCCGCTACGTTCACGGCGTGGCGTACGACGAGGAGCTCGCCGACCGCATCCGGCTGCTGATGGGCCGCCGCCGGCCGGTGGAGAAGAAGATGTTCGGCGGCCTGGCGTTCCTGCTCGGCGGGCACATGGCGATCGCGGTCAGCGGCCAGGACGGCATCCTCGTGCGCGTGCCGCCCGAGCAGACCAACGCACTGCGCGCTGAGCCGGGCGTCCACCCGTTCGTCATGCGGGACAAGCCGATGACCGGCTGGCTGCGGGTCGGCCCGGACGTGCTGGAGGACGACGAGGTGCTGCGCGAGTGGGTCGAGCGGGGCACCGGCTACGTGGAGAACCTGCCACCGAAGGGCTGAGTCGCGGCGAGGCGCCGCCTGCCGCAGGCTCGTGGCGTGCCCGTGCTCCCGACGCCACCAAGCGGTGACGCCGCCGTCGACTGGGTCGCCGAGCACCTCGGCGACCTCTGCGGCGAGCCGCCGCGGGCCAGCAGCCTCCGCGGTGGACAGGCCGCTGCCGACGCTGCCCTCGCTGCGCTCGACCTCACCGGCTACGCGAGCCGGCGCAGCAACGTCCTGCCGGTCGAGCGGCGCGGCGCCAGCAGGATGTCGCCGTACGTCCGGCACGGGCTGCTGACGCTGCCGCGGCTGTGGGAGGCCGCGAAGGCCGCGCCGTACAAGGACCGGGAGAAGTACCGGGACGAGCTGCTGTGGCAGGAGTACGCCCGGCACGTCTACGCGCGGCTCGGCGCGGACACCACGCGGGCGTACCGCGCCGAGCAGCCGCGGCCGCCCCGCTGGCCGGACCCGTGGCCGCGGGAGATGGCCTGCATGTCCTTCGTGCGCGACGAGCTGGAGCGCGACGGCTGGCTCGTGAACCAGACGCGCATGTGGGTGGCCAGCCAGTGGAGCGTGCGCGGCCGGCCACGACTGGCGCGAAGGGGAGGACGCGCTCTACCGGCGGCTGCTCGACGGCTCGCGCGCCGCGAACCGGCTCGGCTGGCAGTGGACGGTCGGCACCGGTAGCGGCAAGCCGTACGGGTTCTCGCGCTGGCAGGTCGAGAAGCGCGCGCCGCAGCTCTGCGCCGGATGTGCACTGAACAAGCAGTGCCCGGTGCAGGAGTGGCCGGAGGCCGACGTCGGTGCGCGGGTCACGCCCCCGGCCGGGCTGACCGACGGGACGACCGACGGCGGCCCGGCCGAGCCGGTCGTGACAGGGGTGCCGGAGGCTGTCTGGCTGACGGCCGAGTCGCTCGGCAGCGACGACCCAGCGACGGTGGCGCACTCGGACCTGCCGCGGGTGTTCGTCTTCGACGCGCCGCTCCTGCAGCGGCTGCAGCTGTCCGGGATCCGGCTGGTGTTCCTCGCGCAGGCGCTTGCCGAGCTCGACGTCGAGGTGCGCCGCGGCGACCCGGTCGAGGAGCTCAGCGGGACGAGGCTCGCGGTGACGCACGCGCCGGTGCCCGGCTTCCGGCGGCGGTCGGAGCGGCTCGACGTCGCCGCCGTGCACCCGTGGCCGTGGCTGGTCCGGCCGGGCAGCGGCTCGCTCCGGTCGTACAGCGCCTGGCGCAAGAGCCACCGGGTCGGCTGACGAGCTGCGAGGCGCATGCTGAGGGCATGACCGAGGTGAAGCAGTTCTGGGAGGACCTGTACGGCGGGCGCGCGCAGGTCTGGAGCGGGAAGGTGAACGCGCCGCTGGCCGACCGGGTCGCCGACGTGCCGCCGGGAAGGGCGCTGGACCTGGGCTGCGGCGAGGGGGGCGACGCCCTGTGGCTGGCCGAGCGCGGCTGGCGGGTGACGGCCGTCGACATCAGCACCACTGCCCTGCAGCGCGCGCGGGCGGAGGCGCAGCGGCGGGAGCTCGCCGTCGACTGGCAGGAGGCCGACCTGGCCGGCGGGCTGCCGCCCGGGCCGTACGACCTGGTGTCGGCGATGTTCTTCCAGTCGCCGGTCGACCTGCCGCGCCTCGACGTCCTGCGCGCTGCGGCGGCCGACCTCCGGCCCGGCGGGCACCTGCTCGTCGTCGGGCACGCCGCGCCGCCGCCGTGGTCGACGCACCAGCCGGACCCGGCGCTGATGCCCTCGGCGCGGACGGTCGCCGCTGACCTGGCGCTCGGAGTGGACTGGGAGGTGCTCGAGGTGGCCGACGTCGTGCGCTCGGCGGTCGGCCCGGACCACCAGCCCGGCGAGCTGATCGACAGCGTCGTCCACCTGCGCCGAGGCTAGGACCGCGCGGGAGCGGGAACGCCCCGGGCACCGAGCGAGAGGGGCCCCGACCCGTGGCCGACGACGACAAGTACACCGACCCCGCCCTGCGCGCGCGGCTCAAGGACGAGATCCAGGCCGGCGACCGCGGCGGCAAGAAGGGCCAGTGGTCGGCCCGCAAGTCGCAGCTGCTCGTGCAGGAGTACGAGAAGGCCGGCGGCGGCTACACCACCGGCGAGAAGGACGACGCCGCACGCTCGCTGGAGAAGTGGGGCGACCAGGACTGGCACACCGCGGGCGGCGGTGCGGACGCGCGGGGCAAGGGCGGCACCAGCCGCTACCTGCCCGACGTCGCGTGGAAGCTGCTCACCAAGGCGGAGCGCGAGCAGACGGACGACGAAGAAGAAGAGCGCCGACGAGCAGTTCGTCGCGAACACCGACGCGGCCAAGGAGGCGCGCGCGGCCGCGGAGCTGCTGACGATGAGCGCTGCCGACGCGGTCAAGGCCGTCCGGGCGATGGACGGTGCGTCGCTGCTGAAGCGGGCGAAGAAGGCGGAGGAGCAGCACGGCAAGGGCCGCAGGACGGTGCTGCAGGCGATCGAGCGCCGACTCGGCTAACCCGTGCACGCCGGGACGGGCGTGCGACCTGACCCCGGTACCTGCTCCGCCGGGTGCCTGCTCGGCGGGCCGCTCCAGGCGGGCGACGACGACGCCCCGGCCCGCGACTGCGGACCGGGGCGTCGAGGACGAGCAGGGACTACGTCACGTCGAAGCGGTCCAGCATCATGACCTTGTCCCACGCGTCGACGAAGTCCCGGACGAACCTCTCCTTGGCGTCCGCGAAGCTGTACACCTCCGCGATGCCGCGCAGGATCGAGTTCGACCCGAAGACGAGGTCGACCGCCGTGGCGGTGTGCGCGACCTGGCCGTCGCTGCCGAGGCCTTCGTACACCCCCTCGTCGTCGGTCGACGTGCGCCAGGTGATGCCGAGGTCGAGCAGCGTGGTGAAGAAGTCCTGCGACAGGACGCCGACCTGATCGGTGAACACGCCGTGCTGCACGCCGCCGGTGTTGGCGCCGAGGACGCGCAGCCCGCCGACGAGGACGGTCAGCTCCTTCGGGGTCATCTCGAGCAGGTAGGCCCGGTCCACGAGCAGCTGCTCGGGGGAGAGCTTCGCGCCGGGCTTGACCCAGTTGCGGAAGCCGTCGGCGCGCGGCTCGAGCCACCTCATGCCGTCGACGTCGGTCTGCTCCTGCGAGGCGTCGGTGCGGCCCGGCGTGAACGGCACAGTGATCTCGACACCGGCGTCGGCAGCGGCCTTCTCGACCGCGGCGCAACCGCCGAGCACGATCGTGTCCGCGAGCGAGACGGGCTTGCCGAACGCCTGCCGGACCTCGTCCAGCTTGGCGACGACCTCGGCCGTGCCGGCGTTGACCGCCCAGGACTGCTGCGGCTCGAGGCGCAGGCGCGCGCCGTTCGCGCCACCGCGCTTGTCGGTGCCGCGGTACGACGCCGCGGCCGACCAGGCGGTGTGCACCAGCTGGGAGACCGACAGGCCGGAGGCGAGGATCTGCTGCTTCAGCGAAGCAGCGTCGGCGTCCGAGATCAGCTCGTGGTCGACGGCCGGAACGGGGTCCTGCCAGACGAGCTCCTCCTGCGGCACGTCCGGTCCCAGGTAGCGGCTCTTCGGGCCCATGTCGCGGTGCAGCAGCTTGAACCAGGCCCGCGCGTACTGGTCGGCGAAGTACTCCGGGTCCTGGTGGAAGCGCTCGGAGATGGCGCGGAACTCCGGGTCCTTGACGAGCGCCACGTCGGTGGTCGCCATCATCGTCGGCACCTTCTTGCCGGGCACGTGCGCGTCGTCGGCGAGGTCCTCGTCGGCGACGTCCTTGGCCTTCCACTGCTTCGCGCCGGCCGGGCTCTCCGTGAGCTCCCACTCGTACTTGAAGAGCAGGTCGAAGTAGCCGTTGTCCCACTGCGTGGGGTTCGCGGTCCACGGGCCCTCGAGGCCGGAGGTGATCGTGTCCTCGGCCTTGCCCTTGCCGAACTCGTTCTTCCAGCCGAGGCCGCCGGAGTGCACCGGGCAGCCCTCGGGCTCGGGGCCGACCAGGGAGGCGTCGCCGCCGCCGTGCGCCTTGCCGAAGGTGTGGCCGCCGGCGATGAGCGCGACGGTCTCCTCGCTGTTCATGCCCATCCGGCCGAAGGTGATCTTGATGTCGTGCGCGGAGGCGACCGGGTCGGGCTTGCCCTGCGGACCCTCCGGGTTGACGTAGATCAGGCCCATCGTCACGGCACCCAGGTCGCCCTCGTCGAGGTCGAGCGGGTTGTCGCCGCTGTAGCGCTCGTCGCCGAGCCAGGTGTCCTCCGGACCCCAGAAGACCTCCTCGGGCTGCCAGACGTCCTCGCGGCCGAAGGCGAAGCCGAACGTCTTCAGGCCCATGTCGTCGTGCGCGACGTTGCCGGCCAGCACGAGCAGGTCGGCCCAGGACAGCGCACGGCCGTACTTCTGCTTGACCGGCAGCAGCAGGCGGCGGGCCTTGTCGAGGTTGGCGTTGTCCGGCCAGCTGTTCAGCGGCGCGAAGCGCTGCTCCCCGGCACCGGCGCCCCCTCGGCCGTCGGCGATGCGGTACGTGCCGGCCGCGTGCCAGCTCATCCGGATGAACAGGCCGCCGTAGTGGCCCCAGTCCGCCGGCCACCAGTCCTGCGACGTGCGCATGAGCTGCGCGAGGTCGCTCTTGACCGCATCGACGTCGAGCTCGGCGACGGCCTTCTTGTAGTCGAACTCCTCGCCGAGCGGGTTCGCCTTCGGGTCGGTGCGGTTGAGGACCGAGAGGTCGACCTGGTTCGGCCACCAGTCGCGGTTGGTGCGCGGGCGGGCGCTGGCGTCCGCGGTCGGCGCGTCGATGACCGGGTTCTCGGACTCGCTGGTGCTCGCCGTCGTGTCGGTGCCCTGCGGGCTGGCGGTGGTGTCCCTCGGCTTCGGGTCGTTCTCGGTCACGGAGTGCCTCTCTGTTGCGGGTCAGGCGGAGTGTGCGGACGTGCAGGACGAGCAGCGGCCCCAGTAGACGACCTCGGCCTCGTCGATCACGAAGCCGTTGTCGTCGGAGGCCGTCAGGCAGGGGGTCTCGCCGGTGGCGCAGTCGACGTCGGCGATCGAACCGCACCCCCGGCAGACCACGTGGTGGTGGTTGTCGCCGACGCGCGCCTCGTAGCGCGCGACCGAGCCGGCGGGCTGGATGCGGCGGACGAGGCCGGCGTCGGTGAGCGCGCGCAGCACGTCGTAGACGGCCTGGTGCGACACGGCGCCGAGCTCTGCGCGCACGCCGGCGAGGACGGTCTCGGTGTCGGCGTGCGGGCGCTCGTGCACCGCGTCGAGCACGGCCAGGCGGGGCCGGGTCACCCGGAGCCCCGCGTCGCGGAGCAGGCGCTCGGCGTCGACGGGGGTGGGCACGCCCTCACTCTTCCGCATGATCTGGATCGGATCAAGTTAGGCTCGCCGCATGGCCCGCTACGTGGACGTCCACCCGAAGGACCCCCAGCCGCGGGCGATCGCGCAGACCGTCGCACTGCTGCAGGAGGGTGGCCTCCTCGCCTACCCGACCGACTCCTGCTACGCGCTCGGCTTCGCGCTGGACAGCGCCGACGGGTGCCGACCGCATCCGGCAGATCCGCAGGCTGGACGACAAGCACGACTTCACGCTCGTCTGCTCGGACTTCGCGCAGCTGGGGCAGTTCGTGCACCTGGGCAACGCGGCGTTCCGCAGCATCAAGGCGGCGACCCCGGGGCCGTACACCTTCATCCTCGACGGCGACGCGCGAGGTCCCGAAGCGGCTGGCCAACTCGAAGAAGAAGACGGTCGGCGTGCGGATCCCGGACCACCCGGTGGTCAAGGCGCTGCTGCGGGAGCTCGGCGCGCCGCTGGTGTCGAGCACGCTGTGGCTGCCTGGGGACGAGGAGCCGATGACCGACGGCTGGAGCATCAAGGAGGCGCTCGACCACCAGGTCGACGCGGTCCTCGACGCCGGCGACTGCGGCACCGTGCCGACCACGGTCGTCGACTGGACCGCGGACGCGCCGGAGGTCGTGCGCGAGGGCGCGGGCGACGTCAGCCGCTTCGGCTGAGGAAGCCCTCAGGCTGGTCGATGCCGGAGACCTCGGCGATGCCGTGCAGGTCGATGCGCTGCTCCTCGGTCCACGGGAGGTCCATCGCGAACAGCCCTTCGACGACGTAGGGCCACTCGCCGACGTCGATCAGCTCCTGGAAGCTCAGCCGTGGCTCCTGTCCGGGGGGAGGACCTCGAGCAGCGACTCGAGCAGCCCGGCCACCGGTCGCCGCTCCTCAGACAGGGCGTTCTGCACGACTCCCGGCCCGGTGACCGGGTAGGCAGTGAGGAGCTGGCCCCCGGCCGTGACGACCACCCCGATCAACACGCCGGCGCGCTCGCCGAACGCGCGGAAGCGCCCGTCGGGCAGCTCCACGGCACCGCTCGGATGCTGCGCCACGTCCATGGCCCGGTCGATCAGCTCGTCATCGGTCCAGGTGGCGGGGAACTCCCGCTTGCCCGGCCGGCCGCGCCCCGCGCCATGGCCGCCGCCCCACAGCACGAGGCTCCGGACCCACCGACCGGGCGGGTCCTCTGGCCGCTGCGAGCGCCCCGGGACGGCTTCACGCAGTACGTCGTCCGGGAGCAGCTCCTCCCGTCGCCACCCCATGGCGCGGCCGATGAACCACAGGTGCGCCAGCTCGGCGTCGTCGAGGTCCCACTCCCCGCGGACGTGGCTCGCGAGGAGCTCGGCCACGGCGTCGCCCGGCACCTCCTCCACGTCCTCCCGCAGGTGGATCCGTTCGGGGAAAAGAGCGAGGTGTCGCTCGACCCACGCGCGGAGGGCGTCGAAGACCGGCTCGATGGGGCCGTACGGGATCAGCGGATCGCGCTCCAACTACCTGCTCCTCGTCGTCGGGCAGCCTGCGGCCGCCTTCGCACCGGTGACCGGGTGGGCGGTGACCACCTCACCGCCAGGGTCCACCACGACCCGGACGCACACGCCGTCGTGCTCCGCGTGCGCCAGCAGCGTCGGTCGCGTGGGCTGCTCGGCAGTCGTCTGCGGGTGCCTCGCGGTGTCCATCACGCGCCGGATGATGTCGTCGTCGCTCCAGCCCTGCGGGAACTCGGACTTGCCGCGCCCCGCGCCGAAGCTGTGGCCGCCGCCGGTGCGGGGAGGCGGATCGCCGACGGTGATGTGGGTGCGCCGCTCGGAGGAGAGGTCCAGGATCCGCCGCGGGTAGCGGGGGTGCAGCACCGCACCCGGCCGGGGGAGGACGGGACCACCTGCGCCGACGCGGCCGGGTGGCGCTTGCGGGCCTCGGCGCGGCAGGTCGGCGTCGTCCGCGAGCTCCCGCAGGTCCTCGGCCAGCTTGGCCGCGCGGCGGCCGGCGGGCACGGCGCCGCCGCTCAGCACGCTGGTCAGCAGGTCGGGGACGAAGGCGCCGGCCCACTCGCCGTACCGGCCCTGCTGCAGCACGTCCCACCCGGTCGCAGCGACAGCCGCGTCGCGAGGGTGGCTGCGGGCGTGGTCGAGGCCCTCCACCACGCCGCCGGCGGTACCGCGCGGGTCGTGGAGCAGCCCGAGCAGCAGGTCGGCCGTGCCGCGGACGGCGTCGACGGCACCAGTCCCCACGCCCGCCAGCTGGTCCGCGCCGCTCAGGCCCGAGGCCGGTGGCCGGGCCAGCTCCTGCAGCGCCGTGGCGGCGCGCGCGCAGGCGGCGTCGTGCTGCGCGTGGGCCGCGCGGCGGAGGGAGTTGGCGTAGCGCAGCAGTCCGGTGTCGTCGTACGGGCCGGCGAAGGCTCCGCGTGCGGTGGCACTCCTGCGCCGCTGCGCGTCCTGCTGCTCGAGCAACTCGGCCTTGGCGAGGGTCGCCTGCGCGTCCTCGAGGGCGTGCGCACAGGTCCGCAGGACCGCGGCGGCCTCCGCGTGCCCGCCCGCCAGAAGGGCGGCCCGACCCACCAGTCCCTGCAGCTCCTGAGCGGCCGCGCCCGCCGCCGTTCCCCGCCACTGCGCGTCGAGCGCCCTGGCGATGCCGTGCAGGCGCCGACCGGTGCGCTCCAGCTCGACCTGCGCCGCGTCCAGGCGCGCCGCGGCGGCCCGGAGGGCGACCACGTCGGCGGTCATCGCAGCGGCTCGGGCAGCAGCAGCGCCTCGACCTGGCTGTACGCCTGGGCGCTGGTCGCGAGCGACTGCGAGGCGTCCTCGAGGGCCTCCAGGAACGGCATGCACGACCGGGCGGTGAGGTAGGCCTGCAGCGCAGCGCTGAGGCCCACGTCCCCGAGCTCCGTCACCGGGACGTGCACCGCCGGTGCGGCGTCGCGCACGGCGCGTGCCGCCGCGGTGAGCGCCCGCGGCAGGACCTCGATCCGCGCCATCAGGCGGCGGGCAGCGCGCGCACCGGCAGCAGCTGCACCTGGGTCCCGCGCAGATCGGCGTGCAGGTCGCGCCACAGCTGGAAGTCCTCCGGCAGCAGGACCTCGCGGCTGCGGGCGATGGCGACCTGGACGCGCGTCGCCGTGGACAGCAGCACCCGGAGGCCGTCGCTGCGCAGCTCGCTCAGGTCGCCGGTCTCGAGGCAGACCTCGTCGTCGACGAGCAGCACCGCGTCGCCGTCTTCGAGCGGGTGCTCGGCGTAGAGGCGCAGGACGTCGGCGAGCGGGGAGTCCGGCGGGTTCGTCATGCAGCCAGGATCGCCTGGGGTGGAGCCGATCTCGGCTTGTCCACAGGCGGGATCCGCCTTAGGCGCTGACCCCCGGCCGGCGGTCCTTCCACGGCGCCGCCTCCTCGAGCGCAGAGGCGATCCGCACCAGCACGTCCTCGCGCCCGAAGTCGGCGACCAGCTGCACGCCGACCGGCAGGCCGGCGGCGGACCAGTGCAGCGGCAGCGACACCGCCGGCTGGCCGGTGACGTTGAACTGCGCGGTGTAGGGGATGTAGCTCGCGATGCGCTGGCCCTCGTCCTCGCCGGTCATCCAGCCGATCTCCGGCGGCGGCGCGGCCAGCGTCGGCGTGACGAGCAGGTCGAAGCCCTCGCCGCCCTGCTCGGCCGACGCCCACCACAGCGACATGCGCCGCACCCACGCGCCGAGCCACATGCGCGCGCCGAGGTAGTCCTTGGCCAGCAGGTCGTTGCCGACCAGCCGGTAGAAGGCGTTGCGCGGCTCGAGCTCCTCGTCGGTGATCGGCCGGCCCACGGCGCCCGACAGCAGCTGCAGCGTCAGGGCCGAGTCGGCCGCGATGGTGGTGATGAAGTGCGAGCTGAACTCCTCCTCGAACAGCGGCGCGGGCTGCGCGACCGTGACGTCGCAGCCGAGCGCCTCGAGCAGCGTCCCGGTCGCCTCGACGGCGGCCCGGCACTCCGGGTCGTCCAGCGCACCGGCCAGCCCCGGCCGGTCGACCAGGCCGACGCGAAGCCTGCCGACCGTAGCGCCGAGCTCCTGGACGAGCGGTCGGGGGAGCGGCGGCGCCCAGTACGGGTCGCCCGGCATCGGCCGGCCGATCCAGTCGAGGACCGCCGCGCTGTCGCGCACGGTGCGGCTGACGACGCCGTCGATGGTGGCGCCCGCCCAGCCCTCGCCGATGTCCGGTCCCTGCGAGACGCGGGCGCGGGTCGGCTTCAGGCCCACGAGCCCGCACTCGGAGGCGGGGATGCGGATCGAGCCGCCGCCGTCGTTGGCGTGCGCGACGGGCACCAGGCCCGCGGCGACCGCGGCTGCCGAGCCGCCGGACGAGCCGCCGGTCGAGTGGTTCACGTCGTACGGGTTGCGGCACGGTCCGTTCGCCACCGGCTCGGTCGTCACGGTGGTGCCGAACTCCGGCACGTTGGTGCGGCCGAGGAACAGGAAGCCGGCGCTGCGGAAGCGTGCGGCGAGGTGGCTGTCGTTCGGCCACCTGATGTGCGCGTCGCGCAGGAAGGAGGTGCCGTAGTTGGTCTCCTCGCCGGCGACGTGGCAGCCGAGGTCCTTGAGCAGCATCGGCACGCCGCGGAACGGGCCGTCCGGCAGCTCGCCCGCCGCCTCCTTGCGCGCCTCGTCGAAGCGGTCGCGCACGACGGCGTTCAGCTGCGGGTTGACCCGCTCGATGCGCGCGATCGCGTCCTCGACGAGCTCGGACGGGGACGCCTGCCCGGAGCGGACGAGCTCGGCGGAGGCGGTGGCGTCGAGCCACGTGGTGTCGGTCATGCGCCGGACCGTACCGCCAGCCACGAGGGCGCCGGGCCGGTGCCGAGGCGGTAGCGCGCGGCCTCCTCGGACGGGCTGTACGGGCCGAGCGCGACCTGCAGCGCCCGCAGCTGGAGGGCGACGGCGCGCAGGGACAGCGACCCGCCGCCGGACCGTCCGGGCACGCCCGCGAGCGGCGCGATGGTGGGCGACACCAGCCGGGCCGCGCCGGCGGCCAGCCCGCCGTAGAACAGCTGCTCCGGGCGCGACAGCCCCGGCGGCGCCGACAGGAAGGCCCGCAGGTCCGCGGGCACCGGCTCGAGCACCGGGCCGTACGCCGCGAGCGCCTCCGCGAGCTCGGCCTCCGACGCGGGCAGGTCGGTCGCGCCGAGCTCCGCGGCGGAGCGCGCCCACTGCGCGACGTAGGCGTCCGGCCAGCGCCGGCCGAAGCGCGGCGAGAGGTCGCGCCCGACGTGCTCCTGCGCGGCGAGGAACGCGTCGGTGAAGGCCAGGTGCACCCAGCGCAGCAGCTCGGGGTCGGAGGCGGCGTACGGCCGGCCGAGGTCGTCGGTGCCGGCGACGACGGTGTGCAACCGGCGCACCCGGGCCGCCTCCCGCCCGGCTAGCTCGGCCGAGCCGAAGGTGCTGACCACCAGCCAGCGCGCGGTGCCGGCCAGCCGCTTCCACGGGTCCTGCCGGTAGTCCGAGTGCCGCTGGACGCCGGCCAGCGCCAGCGGGTGCGCGCCCTGGCCGAGCAGCGCGGCGACCCCGCCGACCAGCGTCGACAGGTCACCGTGCACCCGCCACACCACGCCGTCCGGCTCGAACCACCCTGGCCCCTCACCGACGCTCGCGATGTCGCGCACCCAGTCGGGAGCGCCGGTGGGGTCGCCGGACACGCGGCTGCGGAAGCGGGCCTGCAGCCGCGACAGGAGGAGCACGTCCTCAGCGTGCCCTGCCGCACGGCTAGCGTCGACCGGGTGCCTGAGCTGAAGACCGTGCCCGCCAACGGGATCGAGATCGCGTACGAGGAGTTCGGCGAGCGGGGCGCTCCGCCGGTCGTGCTCGTCATGGGGCTGGGCACGCAGATGCTCGCCTGGCCGGACGAGCTGTGCGAGGACCTCGCGCAGCGGGGGCACCACGTCGTGCGCTTCGACAACCGCGACGTCGGCGCCAGCACGCACTTCAAGGGCGTGCGCGCTGCCGGGCATGGCGGCCCTGGTCAGCCGACGCGCGAAGCCGCCGTACACCGTCGACGACATGGCGGACGACTGCCTCGGCCTGATCGACGCGCTGGACCTCGCGCCGGTGCACCTGGTCGGCGCCTCGCTCGGCGGCTTCATCGCGCAGACCGCCGCGCTGCGCCGGCAGTCCAGCCTGCGCAGCCTCACGCTGATCATGACGTCGACCGGCAGCCGCCGCGTCGGCCAGGCCGACCCGCGCCTGATCAGCCGGCTGCTGCAGCGGCCGGACGTGACCGACCGCGAGGCGGCGATGAGCACGATCATCGACACCTTCCGCGTCATCGGCTCCAAGGGCTTCGCGCTCGACGAGGAGCGGCTGCGCGACGTCGCGGGCCGCAGCTTCGAGCGGGGCTACGACCCCGGCGGCTACCGGCGCCAGCTGGCCGCCGTCATCGCGCAGCCGAACCGCACCGAGCGGCTGCGCGAGATCCGCATCCCGACGCTGGTCATGCACGGCCTGCACGACCCGCTGGTCGCGCCGTCCGGCGGGCTCGCGCTCGCGCGGCGCATCCGCGGCTCGCGGTTCGTCGGCTTCAACGGCATGGGGCACGACCTGCCGCGCGAGCTGTGGCCGGAGTTCGCCGACCACATCAGCGCGCTGGTGCGCCGGGCCGAGAGGTGACCGACCCGTTCGCGCTGCCCTGCCACCCGGAGCGGCGGCTGACCGCGGATGACCGCGACTGGCGGGCGATCGGCGTGAAGAGCACGGACGACGTGCTCCGCCAGCAGACCCGCTGCCCGGACTGCAAGACGCAGTACACGGCGTTCCTGCGGACCTTCGGCCCGGCGCAGACGGTGGAGTGGCTGCGGCCGTCACCGTTCCGGGTGAGCGCGGTGCCGGTCGACGGCGGGCCGCTGTGGCAGGACGCCGCCGAGGGGACGGCGTCCGGCCTGCCCGCGCCCGAGGACGACGGGCGCTTCGGGCCGCAGCGCGTGACGCCGGCGCACGTCCTCACCGCAGGCGGGCGGGTCCTGGCAGAGCCGGGCGAGGTGCTGCTGGAGCGCAAGGAGAAGTGGAACGCGCAGGACCGCCGCCTCGCGCTGGTGTGGTCGCCCCGGCTGTCCCGCGAGGTCGTCCTCTGGCACGGCTTCGCGCGGCTGCTGCAGGAGTGAGCCCGTTCGGCGGCATCGTGGCCGCCGGCGCGGCGGCGCTGCTGTTCGCGCTGAACGGCAGCGTCAGCAAGACGGTCCTCGAGTCCGGTCTGTCGTCGCTGCGGCTGGTCGAGCTGCGGTCGGCCGGCGCGGCGGTGTGCCTGCTGCTCGCGGTGCTGCTGACCCGCCCGCGCTCGCTGCGCGCCGCACCGCGCGAGCTCGCCTTCCTCGGCCTGGCCGGCGTCGTCGGCATCGGGCTGGTGCAGTGGCTCTACTTCGTCGCGATCGGCCGGCTGCCGGTCGGGATCGCCCTGCTGCTCGAGTACCTCGCGCCGGTGCTCGTCGTGGTGTGGGTGCGCTTCGTGCAGCGCGAGGCCGTACGGACGCGGGTGTGGTCGGCGCTCGTGCTGAGCGTCGTCGGCCTCGTCATCGTCGCGCAGGCGTGGCGCGGCCTGCAGCTGGACGGCCTCGGCGTGCTCGCCGGCCTCGGCGCCGCGATGAGCCTCGCCGCCTACTACCTGACCAGCGAGCGCGGCCTCGGCCGGCGCGACCCGCTCAGTCTGGCCGCGTGGACGTTCACCGCCGCAGCGCTGTTCTGGTCGGCCGCGCAGCCGTGGTGGACGTTCCCGTGGGACGACCTCACGCGTGCGGTCGCGCTGCCCGGGCCGCTGCCCGACGCGGACGTCCCGGCGTGGCTGCTCGTCGGCTGGGTCGTGGTGCTCGGGACGGTCGTGCCGTACGGCCTGATCCTGCTGGCCCTGCGCTCGCTCGGCTCGGCGCGGACGGGGCTGCTCGGCATGGCCGAGCCGGTGCTCGCCGCGCTGGTCGCCTACCTCGTGCTGGGGGAGGCGCTGTCGCCGGTGCAGCTGCTCGGCGGCGCCGTCGTGCTCACCGGCATCGTGCTCGCCGAGACCGCGCGCACCCCACCGCCGGTGCCGGAGGTCGTCCAGCCCGCCTGAAGGGAAGGACTCCGACGTCGCGGGGGTTGCCCCCAGGCGTGACGACCGCCCCGACCCGCGCCTCCGTGGGGCTGCGCTCGGAGCGCGGGCCCGTCCTCGGCGCGATCATGCTGAGCACGGCGCTCATCGCGCTGGACAGCACGATCATCGCCACCGCCGTGCCCGCGGTCGTGGACGACCTCGGCGGCTTCAGCCAGTTCCCGTGGCTGTTCAGCGTCTACCTGCTGACCCAGGCCGTGACGGTCCCGGTCTACGGCAAGCTCTCGGACGTCCTCGGCCGCAAGCCGCTGCTGGTCTTCGGGATCGTCGTCTTCGTGGCCGCCTCGCTGTTCTGCGGCGTCGCCTGGTCGATGCCGGCGCTCATCGCCGGCCGCGCGCTGCAGGGCATCGGCGCGGGAGCCATCCAGCCGCTCGGCATGACCGTCATCGGCGACCTCTACAGCGTCGAGGAGCGGGCCAAGGTCCAGGGCTACGTCGCCTCGGTGTGGGCGATGGCCGCGCTGCTCGGACCCACCCTCGGCGGCGTCTTCAGCGACTACCTGTCCTGGCGCTGGATCTTCTTCATCAACCTCCCGCTCGGCGCGCTCGCGATCTGGGGCCTGCAGCGCCGCTTCCACGAGCAGGTCGTCCGGCGCCCGCACGTCTTCGACGTGAAGGGCTCGCTGCTGCTGACCGTCGGCTGCTCCCTGCTCATCCTCGGGCTGCTCGAGGGCGGGACCGGCTGGGCCTGGCAGAGCCTCACGTCGTACGCCGTGCTCGGCACGGGCGCCCTCGTGCTCGTGGCCTTCACCCAGGTGGAGCGGCGCGCGGTCGAGCCGGTCCTGCCGCTCTGGATCTTCCGTCGGCGCATCCTGGTCGCCGGCAACATCGCCGCGATGGGCGTCGGCGCGCTCCTGATCGGGCTGAGCACGTACGTGCCGACCTGGGTGCAGGGCGTCCTCGGGACGGGCGCGGTCGAGGCGGGGCTCGCCCTCGCGGCGCTCACCCTCGGCTGGCCGATCGCGGCCTCGCAGGCCGGCAGGCTCTACCTGCGGATCGGCTTCCGGGACACCGCGCTGATCGGCATGACGCTGGCCCTGACGGGCGCGCTGCTCGCCACGCTGCTGACCGCGCAGGCGCAGGTGTGGCAGGTCGGCCTGGCGATGTTCGTGCTCGGCCTCGGCATGGGCTTGTCGTCCTCGCCGCTGATCGTCGCGATCCAGTCGGTCGTCGGCTGGGAGCGCCGCGGCGTCGTCACGGGCACCAACATGTTCAGCCGCTCGATCGGCTCGGCGGTCGGCGCAGCGCTGTTCGGTGCGATCGCGAACACCACGCTCGCGCGGCGTCTCGAGGACGCGCCGCCGGCGCTGCAGGGGCGGCTGCCCGACGACGTCGACGGCACGGCCGCCGCGCTGTCCGGCGGGGGCGCGGTCGCCGACTTCACCCGGGCCAGCCTGCACGCCGCCACGCACAACGTCTTCCTGGCGACCGCCGCGGCGGCTGCGGTGATCGCGGTGGCCGTCGCCTGCGTACCGCGGCGCGCGGAGCAGCTCGCCTTCGACGACTGAGCGCCTGGTAGGACAGCGCGATGACGTGGACCGAGCCCGGCGCCTTCTCCGTCGCACCCGGGGTGACGCGGATCCCGCTGCCGCTGCCGAACGACGGGCTGCGCGCCGTCAACGTCTACGTCCTCGAGACGCCCGAGGGGCTGGTGCTCGTCGACGGCGGCTGGGCGATCGCTTCGGCCCGGGAGGTGCTCGACCGAGGACTGGCCGAGCTCGGAGCGGGCGTCGGCGACATCACGCGCTTCCTCGTCACGCACGTGCACCGCGACCACTACACGATGGCCGTCGCGCTGCGCCGCGACACCGGCGCACGGGTCGCGCTGGGGCTGGGGGAGAAGCCGACGCTCGACCTGCTCCAGCGCGGCGATCGGCGCGCGCTGTCGGCGCAGGTGCCCGAGCTGCGCCGGATGGGCGCGACCGCGCTGGCCGACGGCATCGAGAAGGCCGTCGCCGGGACGGTCATCGACCCGAGCGACTGGGAGTCGCCGGACGACTGGCTGGTCGAGGGTCCGGTGCCGCTGCCCGGTGGCCGGGTGCTGGAGACGGTCCCGACGCCGGGGCACACCGCCGGGCACGTCGTCTTCCACGACCTCGACGCCGGGCTGCTGTTCGCCGGTGACCACGTGCTGCCGACCATCACCCCGTCGATCGGGTTCGAGCCGGTGCTGCAGGACCTGCCGCTGGCGGCGTTCCTGCGCTCGCTGGCCCTCGTGCGCAGCCGGCCCGACGCCCGCCTGCTGCCCGCGCACGGTGCGGTCACCGGGAGCGTGCACGCGCGGGTCGACGAGCTGGTCGCCCACCACGAGAAGCGCCTGCAGGAGGTGCTGGACGCCGGCGGCGCGGCTCGGCGCACGACGTCGCGCAGGTCCTGCGCTGGACCCGGCACGGCCGGCGGCTGGACGAGCTGGACGGCTTCAACCAGATGCTCGCCGTCTTCGAGACCGCTGCGCACCTGGACCTGCTGGCGGCGCAGGACCGGCTCGTCCGGGAGGACGCCGACGGGCTGACGCGGTACCGGTGAGGCTCCCGAAGTCGCTGCAGGGCCTGCCACGCGAGACCTTCGTCCTGGCGCTGGTCGCGTTCTGCGTCGCGCTCGGCTTCGGCATCGTCGTGCCGGCCGTCCCGCTGTTCGCGCGGGAGTTCGGCGTCGGCAACACCGCGGCCGGCGCCGTCGTGTCGGCCTTCGCCCTCATGCGCCTGCTGTCCGGGCTCGGCGGCGGGCGGCTGGTCGACCGGGTCGGCGAGCGGGTCGCGCTGCTCGTCGGGCTCGGCGTCGTGGCCGTCAGCTCCGTGCTGGCCGGCCTGGCGGTGAGCTTCCCGCAGCTGCTCGTGCTGCGCGGGATCGGCGGCGTGGGGTCGGCCGTGTTCACGATCGCCGCGACGAGCCTGCTGCTGCGGGTGGCCAGCGCCGCGCAGCGCGGCCAGACGCAGAGCGTCTACCGGGGCGGGTTCCTGCTCGGCGGCATCATCGGCCCGGCCTTCGGCGGCGCGGTGCTCGGCATCAGCATCCGCGCGCCGTTCTTCCTCTACGCCGTCACGCTCGCGCTGGCGATGACGGCTGCCGCCGTCCTGCTGCCGAAGCACGTCCCGCCCGAGCCGACCCAGGTCGCCATGGGCGTCGGCGAGGAGGACGGGCTGCCCGAGGGCGTGGTGCCGGAGCCGCCGCGCACGCCGCTGCGGAGTGCCCTGCGCAACCCGGCCTACCAGGCGGCGCTGGCCGGCAACTTCGCCACCGGCTTCAGCGTCCTCGGCGTGCGCAGCACCGTCGTGCCGCTGCTCGTCGTGCAGGACCTCGACCTCGGGCCGGGGTGGATCGGTGCGGCCTTCACGCTGGCGGCCTTCGTGCAGGGCGTCCTGCTGCTGCCGGCAGGCCGCGCGGTCGACCAGGTCGGGCGGCGGCCGGCGCTGGTGCTGGGCGGCCTGCTCACGTCGAGCTCGCTGTTCGGGCTGGCCCTCGCTGACGGGCCGACCGGGCTGCTGCTCGCGATGACCGTCTTCGCCGCCGGCGCCGCGCTGCTCGGCGTCGCTCCGGCCGCCATCGTCGGCGATGTCGTGGAGGGCAAGGGCGGCACCGCGGTGGCGGTCTGGCAGATGGCCAGCGACCTCGGCTCGGTGATGGGTCCGCTCGCCGCCGGCCTGCTCATCGACCGGGCGTCGTTCGGGACGGCGCTCGTGGTCAGCGCGACCGTCGTGCTGCTCTGCGCGCTGATGGGCCTCCGCGTGCCCCGCTCCTGAGTACGGTGCCCCGCATGGCTGGTGTGAGAGTTCTGGTGGGGACGCGCAAGGGGGCCTTCGTGCTCACGAGCGACGAGGGGCGGCGCGACTGGAAGGTCGAGGGGCCGCACTTCGGCGGCTGGGAGGTGTACCACCTCAAGGGGTCGCCGGCCGACCCCGACCGCATCTGGGCGAGCCAGTCCGGCGGGTGGTTCGGCCAGGTCGTCCAGCGCTCCGACGACGGCGGCCGCACGTGGGACGCCGTCGGCAACGACTTCGCCTACGAGCCGCTCGACGACCGCGAGGGCGCCGGCACGCACCAGGACTTCGACGGGTCGGCCAAGCCGTGGAAGTTCACCCGCGTCTGGCACCTCGAGCCGTCGCTGACCGACCCGCAGACGGTCTACGCCGGGGTCGAGGACGCCGCGCTGTTCAAGAGCACCGACGGCGGCACGACGTGGAAGGAGCTCTCCGGGCTGCGCGGCCACGGCTCCGGGCCGCAGTGGCAGCCGGGCGCCGGCGGGCTGTGCCTGCACACCCTGCTGCTGCACCCGACCGACGAGCAGCGCATCTTCGCCGCCATCAGCGCGGCGGGCGCGTTCCGCACCGACGACGGCGGCACCACGTGGCTGCCGATCAACAAGGGCCTGCTGTCCGGCGAGATCCCGCAGCAGGAGGCCGAGGTCGGCCACTGCGTGCACAACCTGGCGATGCACCCGTCGCGGCCGGACACGCTGTTCATGCAGAAGCACTGGGACGTCATGCGCAGCGACGACGCGGGCGCGTCCTGGCACGAGATCAGCGGCGACCTGCCGACCGACTTCGGCTTCCCGATCGACGTGCACGCCCACGAGCCGGAGACGGTCTACGTCGTGCCGATCACCAGCGACTACTTCCACGTCGTGCCGGACGGCAAGCTGCGCGTCTACCGCAGCCGCACCGGCGGCGGGGAGTGGGAGCCGCTGACGAAGGGCCTGCCGCAGGAGAACTGCTACGTCAACGTGCTGCGCGACGCGATGGCCGTCGACCAGCTCGACGAGTGCGGCGTCTACTTCGGCACCAGCGCCGGCCAGGTCTACTGCTCGCCGGACGGCGGCGACAGCTGGGAGGCGATCGTCGCGCGACCTCCCGCCCGTGCTGTCGGTCGAGGTGCAGACGCTGCGATGACGAGGGTCGTCCTGCCGTACCACCTGCGCACCCTCGCGAAGGTGGACGGCGAGGTGCTCGTGGAGGCGACGACCACGCGCGAGGTTCTCGACGCGCTCGAGGCGGCGTACCCCGCGCTGCGCGGCACGCTGCGCGATGCGGCCACCGGCAAGCGCCGGCCCTTCGTGCGCTTCTACGCCTGCCAGGAGGACCTGTCGCACGAGCCCGACGACGCGCCGCTGCCGGCGCCGGTGCTCGCCGGGCAGGAGCCGTTGCTGGTCGTCGGGGCGATGGCCGGCGGCTGAGCCGCTTCCAGAGGAACGTCGTCGGGGCCAGCCCGCCCTCAGGTCGCACCGCGTGGTCCGGCAGGACGCCGAGCTCCTGCCAGCCGCGCCTCCGGTAGAGCCCCTCCGCCGGGCTGCCCGTCTCGGTGTCCAGCTGCAGCAGCCAGCGCCCGGCCGCCAGCGCCTCCTGCTCGAGGCGCGCCATCAGCGCGGAGGCCACGCCCCGGCCGCGGGCCGACCGGTGCACCAGCAGCTTGGCGACCTCCGCCCGGTGCGCGCCGTTCGGCAGCTTCGCCGGGAGCAGCTGCACGGAGCCGACGACCCGGCCGTCCAGCCGGGCCACCCAGGTGCGGTGCACCAGCGCGGTCCGCCAGAAGGCGGCCGCCTCCTCGAGCGTCACCCCGGCGAGGAAGCCGACGCTCGCACCGCCCTCCACCGCGTCCACGAGCAGCGCCGCGAGGTCGTCCACGTCCTCGGGGACGGCCCGGTCCACCTGCACGAGGACATCCTGCACCTCCGCAGACAACCTGCACGAACAGTGCGAGAATCGGCGCTCCCCCTTCTCCAGGAGACCAGCCGTGACCGCACTGCGTGCCGAGGAACCCGTCGTGACCGAGCACCTCGACGTCCTGCTCGTCGGCGCCGGCCTGTCCGGCATCGGCGCTGCCGTCCACCTCATGCAGGACAGCCCCGACCGGACCTTCGCGATCCTCGAGTCGCGCGACGCCATCGGCGGCACCTGGGACCTGTTCCGCTACCCGGGCATCCGCTCCGACAGCGACATGTACACCCTGGGCTACTCCTTCAAGCCGTGGGCGAGCACCAAGGGGATCGCGGACGGCCCGGCGATCCTGGAGTACGTCCGGGAGACGGCGCGCGAGTTCGGCGTCGAGGAGCGGATCCGCTACCGCCAGCGCGTCGTGCGGGCGGAGTGGTCGACCGGGCAGGGCTGCTGGACCGTCACGGTCGAGCGCACCGACAGCGGCGAGAGCTTCCAGCTGACCTGCTCGTTCCTGTTCATGTGCTCGGGCTACTACCGGTACGACGAGGGCTACACGCCGGACTTCGCCGGGCTCGAGGACTTCCGCGGCCAGGTCGTCCACCCTCAGCACTGGCCGGAGGACCTCGACTACGCAGGCAAGCGCGTCGTGGTCATCGGCAGCGGCGCGACCGCCGTCACCCTCGTGCCCGCGATGGCCGAGGAGGCCGCGCACATCACGATGCTCCAGCGCACGCCCACCTACATCGCGCCGCTGCCCGCGCACGACCTGTTCGCCCGGGTGCTCGAGGGCAAGGTCTCGCCGCAGACGGCGTACAGCGTGGTGCGCTGGAAGAACATCCTGCGCACGATCTGGAGCTACAACCTCAGCAAGAAGCGCCCGCACGTGATGAAGAAGCTCATCCGGCTCGGCCTCGAGAAGAGCCTGCCGAAGGACTTCGACATCGACAAGCACTTCACCCCGCCGTACGACCCGTGGGACCAGCGCTTCTGCGTCGTCCCGGACGGCGACCTGTTCAAGACCATCAGCAAGGGCGAGGCGTCGGTCGTCACAGCGAAGATCGACCGCTTCGTCGAGGGCGGCATCCGGCTCGAGGACGGCGAGGTGCTCGAGGCCGACGTCGTCATCACGGCCACCGGCCTGAACATGCTGGTGCTCGGGGGCATGGAGATCGTCGTCGACGACCGCAAGGTCGAGCTGTCGGAGACGGTCGGCTACAAGGGGATGATGTTCAGCGGCGTGCCGAACCTCGCCGCGGCCATCGGCTACACCAACGCCTCCTGGACGCTGAAGTGCGACCTGGTCTGCTCCTACGTCACGCGGCTGCTCAACCACATGCGCAAGGACGGCTACGACGTCGTCACCCCGCTGTGGGGCGAGCCGGAGCTGCCGGAGGTGCCGTTCGTGAACCTCGCGTCCGGCTACGTGCTGCGCTCCATCGACAAGTTCCCCCGCCAGGCCGAGGGCGCGCCGTGGAAGCTGCACGAGAACTACGTGAAGGACAAGCTGCTGCTGCGGCACGGGCCGAACGAGTACGACGAGCTCGCCTTCACCCGGCTGCCGCGCGCAGCCGTCAGCACCGCCTGACCGGCACGTCCCGGTACGGGGCGTCCTGGGGGGCAGGCCGCCTGGTCCCTTCGGGCCATCTCGCGCGCAGGCCCTACGGCGCGGGACGTGTCCTGCCGATGCCTGCCGCCGTGAGGCTGGACGCGCAGGACCTGAAGCCCGGCGAGACCAAGGCGCTGGCGGTGCTGCTGTCGGTGTCGGCGTTCTCGTCGACCGTCGGCGCGCTGGTGCCGATGAGCCCGCAGGCGCCGGTCCGGCTGAACGCCGTGCTCGCCGTCGTCGGCGCGGTGCTGGCGCTCGCCTCGTGGCTGCGGCCGGCCCGGCTCTGGTCGCACGTCGGCACGATCGCGATGCTCGGCGGGCTCGGCGTGCTGACCACCGCGACCGCCACCCCGGCCGGCACTGCTGCGCTCGGCATGAGCTTCACGTGGGCAGCGGTCTTCGCCGCCTTCTTCCTGTCCCGGCGCGCAGCGCGCTCGTACGCCCTCGCGGCCTGCGCGGCCTTCGGTGCCGGTCTCGCGGTCAACCCGTTCAGCGGCGCGCCGCACGTGTGGTTCCTGACGTCGGTCACCGCGCTGGTCGGCACGGAGGCCGTCGCCGCGCTGGTCGGCCGGCTCGACCGGGCCGCCGTGACCGACCCGCTGACCGGGCTGCTCAACCGCACCGGGCTGCAGCGCCAGGCGGCTGCCGCGCTGGCCGAGGCGGAGCGGACGGGGGCGCCGCTGAGCGTCGCCGTCGTGGACCTGGACGGCTTCAAGGCGGTGAACGACCGCGACGGGCACGCCGCCGGCGACCGGCTGCTCGCGTCGCTGGCCGCCTCCTGGCGCAAGGAGATCCGCGCCGCCGACATCCTCGCCCGGCTCGGCGGCGACGAGTTCGTGCTGGTGCTGCCGGACGCGACCCCCAGCGAGGCCCGCGACCTGCTCGACCGGCTGGCCGCCGTCTCCGCCGCGCCGTGGAGCTCCGGCGTAGCCGTCAACCGGCCGGACAGCACGCTGCGCGACCTGCTGCTGGACGCCGACCGTGCGCTCTACGCCGCGAAGGGCGCCCGGACCCGCCGGGTGGTCCTGCCGGAGCAGCGCACGGCTCAGCCGGTGCGCACCGCGACGTAGACGGTGTTCGCGGACTCGCCGCCCGTCAGCGGGTTGGCGAAGCGCACGACGTGCGCCTGCGGGTCCGGGAGCACGCCGGCGAGCACGCCGAGGAAGTCCTCGTCGGGCGGGTCGTCCGACCACAGCGCGAAGACGCCGCCGGGACGCAGCCGCTCGCGCAGCCGGACGAGGCCCGCCTCGCTGTAGAAGCCGGCGTGGCTCGGGTGCAGCACGTGCCGCGGCGAGTGGTCGACGTCGAGCAGCACCACGTCGCACTCCGGCAGCTCCATCGCGAAGAAGTCGCCGAGCACGAAGCGGGTGCGCGGGTCGCCGGTCAGCTGCTCGGCGTGCGGGAGCAGCCCGCGCTCGTGCCAGTCGACGACCGGCGGGAGCGCCTCGACCACCTGCAGCGTCCGGACCCTCGGCTCCTCGAGCGCCGTGCGGGCCGTCCAGCCGAGGCCCAGCCCGCCGACCACGACGTCGAGCCGGTCGCCGGTCGCGGCGGCGAGCCCCAGGCGGGCGAGCTCCACCTCCGCGACGGTGAACAGGCTCGACATGAGGTACTCCTCGCCGAGCAGCACCTCGTGCACCTCGACCTGCAGGCTCGGCTCGACGCGCCGGCGCAGGCTGATGTCGCCGATGGGCGTCTGCTGCCAGTCCAGCTCCTCGAAGCGCACGCCCTCAGTGCATCACGCGACGGCCCACGTCCCGCTCAGCCCGCGCGCCCGCAGCAGGGCGGTCAGCCGTGCGTCGTCCCCTGCCTCCGGCGCCACGTCGTACGCCACCGGCTCCGTCATGCGGATCACCTGCGGGCGAGGGGAGGGGGCGCGGCCGGTCCGGCGCTCGCCGCGCCGCTCCACGAAGACGCCCTTGAGCGCCGCCAAGGCGTCGTCGCGCCCGGCAGGTCGACCGTCGACGGACCAGGACTGCTGCTCGTGCACGCCGCACCGCACCATCACGACGCCGTCGGCGAAGCGGACGCAGGTGAGCGCGGCGGGCGGGCAGGAGCAGGGGGCCATGTCCTGAGTGTCCGGCTCTGCGGGCTTGTGCGCCATGGCCCGTCGTGTCGGGGCCGTACGGCGCAGCGCCGGTCCGTCAGACGGCCCGCAGCGCGACCGCCACCTGCGCGGCCACCCGGGCGTTGTTCTCCGCGAGGGCGAGGTTGGCCGGGACGCTGCCCCCCTCGGTCTCGCGGCCGACGCGCTCGAGCACGAACGGCGTGACCGCCGCGCCGGTGATGCCGGCCTGCTGCGCGGCGGCCAGCGCGGCGGTGAGCGCCGCGTCGTGCCGCGCCGGGTCGAGCTCGTCGGCCTCCGGGATCGGCACGGTGAGCAGCACCCCGGTCGTGTCCCGCGAGCGGGCGCGCAGCACGCGGGCGACCTCGTCTGCCTCCTGCACGACGTGGGGGACCGGCAGCCCGCTCGACCGGACGTAGAACGCGGGGAGGTCCGGGTGCCGCCAGCCGAGCACCGGCACCCCGGCGGTCTCCAGGTGCTCCAGCGTGCGGGCCAGGTCGAGGAAGGACTTCGCGCCCGCGCAGACCGTGACGACAGGGTGGCTGGCCAGCGCGTCGAGGTCGGCGGACACGTCGCCGCTCAGCTCGGCGCCGCGGTGCACGCCGCCGATCCCGCCGGTGGCGAAGACCTCGATGCCGGCCCGGTGCGCCAGCGCGACGGACGCCGACACGGTGGTGACGCCGACGTCCCAGCGCTGCGCGGCGGCCACGGCGAGGTCCCGCTCGGCGACCTTGCGGGTGCCCTCCAGGACGCGCGCCTCCTCGGCCTCGCCGAGGCCGACCCGCCAGGTGCCGTCGACGACCGCGGTGACGGCGGGGACGGCGCCGCCCGCGACGACGGCCGCCTTGCAGCGGCGCAGCGCCTCCGCGTTGTGCGGCACCGGCAGGCCCAGCGTGGAGTAGATCGTCGACTCCATCGCGACGACCGGCCGGCCCTCGTCGAGGGCGGCGCGGACCTGGTCGTGCACGACGATCACGGGGACTCCTCGGGTCGGGCGCCGGGCGAGGTGAGCACGCGGCGGGCCAGCGCGTGGGCGCGGGCGACGCGGGCGTCGAGCGGCAGGTGCTCCATCCTCGCGGACAGCCAGCCCGCGGCGAACGCGTCCCCGGCGCCCGTCGAGTCCCGTACGGCCTCCACCGGCTCCACGGGGAAGGAGCGCGTCCGTCCGTCCGGGTCCGTGACGACCGTCGGCTCCGGGCCGTTCTTCTGCACCACCCAGCACCGCAGCGGCGGCAGCTCGCGCAGCTCGTCGGCGTTCGCGAAGACGAGCTCGACGCGGGCGAGCACCTCGTGCAGGTCGGGCACCTCCCGGAGCACCGCCCAGGACGAGGCGTCCAGGCTGACCGGCAGGTCCGTCCTGGCCAGCAGCGCGCGGACGGTGTCGGCGGTCCGGCCGCTCTGCAGCGCGTACGCCGAGACGTGCAGGTGCGCGACGCCGCGCAGCGCGGCGCCGTCGAGCGGCGCGAGGTCCTGCGCCGCCCCGCGGTCGCTGAGGAAGGTCCGCTCGCCGTCGGGGTCCACCAGCACGAGGACCGTCCCGGTGCGGCCGCGCCGCTGCACGTGCACGTCGACGCCGTCCGCCCGCAGCTCCTCGACCAGGCGGTCGCCGAGCGGGTCCGCGCCGACGCAGCCGAGGAACCGCGTCGGCACGTGCCGCGCCGCGGCGGCCGCGACGTTGGCGGCGCTGCCGCCGCGCGAGCGGAACACCTGCGCGCCCGTGTCGCTGCCGCGCCGCACCGGACCGTCGGCCCACACGACGACGTCCTCCACGAGGTCGCCCAGGACGGCGAGCATCACTCGCGGAGCAGGTCCTCGACCCGCGTCACCTTGGCCGTCAGCTGCCCCGTGTGCCCGGGCCGGACGTCGGCCTTGAGCACCAGCGAGACCCGCGGCGAGCGAGCCGTGAGCACGTCCACGCACGCCTTCACCAGGGCCATCACCTCGTCCCACTCGCCCTCGACGTTGGTGAACATCGCATTGGTCTCGTGGGGGAGGCCGGACGCGCGGACGAGCCGCACCACCTCCGCGACGGCCTCGGCGACGCCGCCGTCGGCGTCGGTCACGGCGGGGGCGAGGCTGAAGGCGACGAGCACTCCCGCATCCTCGCGCGCGCCTGCGCCGGAACACGCGCCGGGGCTGCGACCTTGTACCTGGCAAGAGCGCCGTGCGGGGACCGCCGGTGCCGCCCCACCACCGTCAGGACCCCATGACTCCCGAGAGCCCCGGCGCGCCGCGCCGCCGTCGCCGCGCCGGTCGCGCGGCAGGCACCGCCGAGCACGCCCCCGTGAGCGCCAGCGCACCGGTAGCCGCGCCCACCGCTGCCCCCACCGGTGCCCAGGTGCCGGTCGCGCCGCCCGTCGCCGCCACCCCGCCCGCCGCGACCGGGACCTTCGCCGGCTTCGGCGTGCCCGCGCCGCTGGTCGCCGCCCTCGCCGAGCAGGGCATCGACGCGCCCTTCCCGATCCAGTCCGCCACCCTGCCGGACAGCCTGGCCGGCAAGGACGTCCTCGGCCGCGGGCGCACCGGCAGCGGCAAGACGCTCGCCTTCAGCCTTCCGCTGGTCACCCGGCTCCTCGGCGGCAGCCGCCGCCCGAAGCAGGCCCGCGCGCTGGTCCTCGTGCCGACCCGCGAGCTCGCCAACCAGGTCCTCGCTGTCGTCCAGCCGCTCGCGAAGGCGGCCGGCCTCACGAGCACCGTCGTGTTCGGCGGCGTCGGCCAGAACCCGCAGGTCAAGGCGCTCGCTCCCGGCGTGGACGTCCTCATCGCCTGCCCCGGCCGGCTCGAGGACCTCATCGGGCAGGGCTTCTGCGACTTGTCCGGCGTCGAGATCACGGTGCTGGACGAGGCCGACCACATGGCCGACCTCGGCTTCCTGCCGGCGGTCAAGCGGCTGCTCGACCGCACGCCGCAGACCGGCCAGCGGATGCTGTTCTCCGCCACCCTCGACAACGGCGTCGACGTGCTCGTGAAGCGCTACCTGACCAGCCCGGTCACGCACTCGGTCGACCCGGCCGTCGCGCCCGTGTCGACGATGACCCACCACGTGTTCTCCGTGTCGGCGGCCGACAAGCCGGCCGTCGTCCGCGAGCTCGCTTCCGGCCAGGAGCGCAGCCTGCTGTTCATGCGCACCAAGCACACGGCGAAGAAGCTGGCCAAGCAGCTGACGGCGGCCGGCATCCCCGCCGTCGAGCTGCACGGCAACCTCTCGCAGGGCGCCCGCGAGCGGAACCTCTCCGCCTTCACCGACGGCAGCACCCGGGTGCTCGTCGCGACCGACATCGCCGCCCGCGGCATCCACGTCGACGACGTGGCGCTGGTCGTGCACGTCGACCCGCCGACCGAGCACAAGGCCTACCTGCACCGCTCCGGCCGCACCGCCCGCGCGGGCGCCGGCGGCACCGTCGTCACGCTTGCGACGCCCGACCAGGCGGGCGAGGTCCGCACCCTGGCCAAGCAGGCCGGGATCCGCCCGACCACGGTGTCCGTACGACCCGGCGACGCGCAGATCACCGCGCTGACCGGGCCGCCCGCGGACCACGTCGAGCCGGCTCCCGTCGTCGAGCAGGCGCCGCAGCAGCAGCGCTCCCGTGGCCCGCGCCAGCCCCAGGGCCAGCCCAAGGCGCGCAGCGGCCAGCCGAAGGCCAAGCCGGCCGCGAAGGCGAGCGCCGGCCCGGCCCGTACCCGCGCCGAGCTCGCCGCCCGCGCCGGTCAGCCCGCTGCAGCGCGGCGGCCCCGCTCGCGCTAGACGATCCGCAGGGCGATCCGCTCGGCCGCCGGCGCGCGGCGGAGCAGCTGCACCAGCCGCTCCACGCCGAGCACCAGCTGGTACTCGCCCGGGTAGGCGCCGCGCACCAGCGCGCGCACCCGCTCCACGTCGGCCGGTGCGGTGAGCACCTCGGCCTCCCCGTCGACGACGGGCCCGCCGCGCAGCGCGCCGAAGCGGCCGCAGGGCTGCACCTGCACGCGCGGGGTGTGCGCGAGGCGCTTGACCTTGCCGGAGTCGCGCGGGGTGAGCACGACCAGCGCGTCGCCGTCCCGGGTCGCCCACACGGGCGTCGTCACCGGCACGCCCGTCCGGCGGTAGGTCGTGAGCGCCACGAAGCGCCAGCCGGCCAGGTCCACGGGGCGCTGCACGCGCCGACCCTAGGCGGGGACGGCCACCCGCGCCGTCCGGCGGGGGAGCACGACCAGGACGCCGGCGACCGGCAGGAGGGTCAGCAGCAGCAGGCTGGTGCGCATGCCGAGCACCTCGGCCAGGCCGCCCACGACGGCCGACCCGACGCCACCGCCGACGAGGAAGACGAGCGTGGCGATCCCGAGCGCGACACCCCGCACCTCGGCCGGCACGGCGTCGCCCACCGCAGCCATCAGCGCGGGCTGGCCGAGCCCGAAGGCGAAGGTCACCAGCACGACGGCGAGCACGAGGACGGGCGCCGCGGCACCGGGCGACGACACGGAGGCGCCCAGCGCGGCGACCACGAGCGCGATCGCGGCCAGGGTGCCGGACACCGCGAGCGAGCGCGCGGACCCGAGGCGGACCAGCACCGGCGCGGCGAGGCGTGGCGCGAGGATGCCGGTGAGGGCGCTGGGCACGAGGGCGAGGCCGACGTTCAGCGGCGACCAGCCGCGGGACACCAGGACGGCCGGCACGGCGATGAGCAGCGCGAACCACGCCGCGGGCACGGCCGAGGAGGACAGGGCGCTGCGCACGACGGTCGCGTTGCGCACGACCACCAGCGGCAGGAACCCCTGCGGACGGCTCCGCACCCGCGCGGCCACCGACGGCACGCCCAGCGTGAGCAGCAGCGCGCCGGCGACCGCCACGACGACGCCCGCGGAGGGTGACTGGACGAGCAGCACCAGGCCGGCGGCGGTGGTCGCGACCAGCAGCGCGCCGAGCAGGTCGAGCCGGGCGCCGCTGCCGGTCGTCGGGACGGCGCGCCAGAGCACCGGGACGACGAGCAGGCCGAGCGCGGGGAGGGCCACGACGGCACGCCAGCTGAGCAGGTCGGCGACGCCGCCGCCGGCGAGCGGGCCGAGCGCGGTGACCGCCGCCGCCGTGCCGGCCACCCGGCCGAGCGCCGCGGTGCGCACCGCCCCGTCGTACTTCGCGCTCACGATCGCCATGCCCAGCACGGGCACGGACGCGGCGCCGGCGCCCTGCAGCACGCGGGCGGCGAGCAGCACCGGGTACGACGGTGCCAGCGCGCCGAGCACCGCGCCGGAGGCCATCAGCCCGACGCCGACGGTCAGCGGCAGGCGGATGCCCGCCAGGTCCGCCACGCGGCCGTAGACGGCCGTCGCCACCGCGAGCATCAGCGCGTACAGGCTGATGATCCAGGCGCTGCCGCCGGTCGACAGCCCGAGGTCGTCGGCGATCGCCGGCAGCGTCACGGCGACGGCGGCGCTGCCCATGCCGGCGAGTCCGAACAGCAGGCCCACGAGCCCGGCGACCCGGCCGGCATCGGTGTCAGTGCTCATCTGAAGGTCAAGCCGCAGCAGCAGCGGCCTCTTCCTCTAGCGTCGCGACGTGACCGTGTTCACCCCGTCCGACCCGGCGTTCGTCGCGCACCCGTACGACGCCTACGCGGTGCTGCGCCGCGGACCGCGCGTGCTGCACGACGAGGCGACGGACAAGTGGCTGGTCAGCCGGCACGCGGACGTCGACGCGCTGCTGCGCGACCGCCGGCTGGGCCGCAGCTACCTGCACGTCGCGACGCACGCGGAGATGGGCCGGCCCGAGGAGCCGCCGGAGCACGCACCGTTCTGGCACGTCATCCGCAACGGGATGCTCGACGTGGAGCCGCCCGAGCACACCCGGCTGCGTCGGCTGGTGAGCCGCGCGTTCACGCCGCGCACGGTCGAGCGGATGCGCACCACGGTGCAGGAGGTCACCGACCGGCTCGTGGACGAGGCGCTGGAGCGCGGGACGTTCGACCTGCTCGCGGTGGTCGCAGAGCCCCTGCCGGTGACCGTCATCGCGGAGATGCTCGGGGTGCCTGAGGCGGACCGGCACCTGCTGCGGCCGTGGTCGGCGGACATCTGCGGGATGTACGAGCTCGACCCGTCGGAGGAGACGGCCCGCGCCGCCGTGCGCGCCTGCGAGGAGTTCGGCGCGTACCTCGTGGCCCTGAGCCGCGAGCGCCGCGCGCGGCCGCAGGAAGACCTGATCACCGCGCTGACGCAGGTGGCGGAGCTCACCGAGGACGAGCTGGTCGGCACCTGCGTCCTGCTCCTCAACGCCGGGCACGAGGCGACCGTCAACGTCACCGGCAACGGCTGGTGGGCGCTGTTCCGCAACCCGACCGAGCTGGCGCGGCTGCGGGCCGACCCGTCGCTGCTGCCGACCGCGGTCGAGGAGCTGATGCGGTGGGACACGCCGCTGCAGGTCTTCGAGCGCTGGGTGCTCGAGGAGCTCGAGCTCGGCGGGACCGTCGTGCCGCGCGGGGCCGAGCTGGGGCTGCTGTTCGGGTCCGCGAACCGCGATCCGGAGGCGTTCGCGGACCCGGACCGGCTCGACGTGGGCCGCGACCCGAACCCGCACGTCTCCTTCGGCGCCGGCGTGCACTTCTGCCTGGGCGCCGCGCTGGCGCGGCTGGAGCTGCAGACGTCGTTCGGGACGGTGCTGCGCCGGATGCCCCGGCTGGAGCTGCTCGAGGAGCCGCAGTGGGGGCCGGGCTACGTCATCCGTGGTCTGCGGGAGCTGCGCGTCCGGGCGTGAGCGCCGCCGCCACCTGGTCCAGGCGCTGCGCGAGCTCGAGGTCCACCGCCGTCACGGCGTCCCGGACGTGGGTCCACAGCGTGAAGGTCACGCAGCCGTTGTCGAGCGTCACCTCCGCGTGGTGGTCGAGCTCCTCCTCGACGTCCACGACCCGCTCCAGCAGCCCCCAGACGTCCGCCGTGCGCAGCGTCCGGACGAGCCGGCTCCCGTCGCAGCGCCAGCCCGGCAGCTCGCGCAGCCCCGCGGCCAGCGCCTCCACCGTGAGGGGCGCGTAGCGCGCGGCCCTGCTCGCGCTGTCCAGGAGCGTCCGCATCTGAGCCCGCCTCTCGGTCCGGTGCCACCACGATGGCACCGCGGCGCCCGATGCACCAGGGGCAGACTCGACCCGGATGAGCGTCCACGCCGCGCGCCTGACGGCCCAGCTGCTGGCCGGTCCGCCGGCCGGCTCGGTGCACGAGGCGGTGGAGCGGCTGCTCGCGGTCCAGGCGCAGGACCCTCGCGGCTTCCGCCTCGCGGTCCGCGCGCGCTCCACGGCGCAGAGCGCCGCCGAGGTGGAGGCTGCGCTGGGGGAGCGCGCGCTGGTCGTCTCCACCCTCAACCGCGGCACGCTGCACCTGGTCCGCAGCGAGGACCACGCCGAGCTGCACGCCCTCACGACGCCACAGCTGCGCGACGGGCAACGCGCGCCGGCTCCAGCAGGAGGGGGTCTCGCCCGAGGCCGCCGAGCGCGGGGTGGCCGCTGTGGTGCGCGCGCTGGCGGACGGGCCGCTGGGCCGGGACGCGCTGCGCGAGGTGGTGCGCAGCGCAGACGTGCCGGTGGCCGGGCAGGCGCTGCCGCACGTCCTCATGCTGGCCTCGCTGCGCGGCCTCGTCGTGCGCGGCCCCGTGGTCGACGGCACCCAGGCCTTCGTGCTGCTGGCCGACTGGCTGGGCCCGCTGCCGGAGGTCGACCGGGAGGCGGCGCTGGTGCGGCTGGCGGAGCGCTACCTGGCCGGGCACGGCCCCGCGTCCGACCGCGACCTCGCGCGCTGGGCCGGCCTGCCCCTCGGCGACGTCCGGCGCGGCCTGCGCGCGGCTGCGGCTCGTCGAGCGGGAGGACGGCCTGCTGGAGCTGCCCGGGCAGGGCCGAGCCGGCGCCGCTGCCTGCGCCCGCGGCTGCTCGGCGCGTTCGACCCGGTGCTGCTCGGCTGGACGTCCCGCACGGACGTGGTCGGGTCCCACACCACGCTGGTGACCGACAACGGCGTGTTCCGGCCGTTCGCGATGGTGGACGGCCGCGCCGTCGCCACGTGGGGGTACGCCCGCGGCACCGTGACGCTCACGCCGCTCGAGCCGCTGGAAGCTGCTGTGCAGCAGGCGCTGTCGGCCGACGCGCAGGCCGTGGAGGCCTACCTCTACTCGCCGACCGCGCCGTCCGCCAGCTCGCGCAGGACGTCGAGGTGACCAAGGTGGCGCGCCGTCTCCTCCACCAGGTGGAGCAGCACGAAGCGCAGTGACACGTCGCGCCCCCGCGGGTCCCGCACCACGTCGTCCAGCGACCGGGTCGCGGTCACCGCACGCGAGCGCGCGCAGGCCTGCACGTAGAGGCTGACGCTGTCGGCGAGCGGCTCGGCCGCCGCGCTGGAGAACTCCCAGTCCGGGTCCTCGTCGAACGGCGCCTGCGCCCACGGCGCCGGCAGCGGCTGGCCCGCGACGACGTGCGTGAACCAGTGGTCCTCGACGTAGGCCAGGTGCTTGACCAGCCCCGAGATCGTCGTGCCCGACGGCAGCTGCACGGAGCCGACGTGCTCCGGCGCCAGGCCCTCGACCTTGGCGGGCACCCCGTCGCGGTACCACTCCAGCATCGCCAGCAGCAGCGTCCGCTCGTCCGAGGCGTGCACCCCCTTGGGCAGCGGCCGGTCCGCGGCATGCGCGGGCTGCTCGCCCCGCTCGGCGGCGCTGCGCTCGACGCAGAACTCGTTGCCCTCCGGATCGGCCATGACCACCCAGCCGGTGCCGTCCGGCCGCACCCGGTCGTCCACGACGCGAGCCCCCAGCGCGACCAGCCGCTGCACCTCCTGCTCCCGCGGCAGCAGCGGCTTCAGGTCCAGGTGCACGCGGTTCTTGACCGCCGTCCTGCCGTCCGGGACCTGCTCGAACAGCAGCGGCGTGCCGCTGTGCGTCACGAGCGCGGCCGGGTCACCGGGCAGGTCGTCGTCCTGGCGCCGGCCGTGCAGGGCCTGCGCCCAGAAGCCGGCGATCTGGTACGGGTCGAGCGCGTCGAAGGTCACGTGGTTCACGGGCACCCGGCCACCCTCGCACCAGCAGGTGCACGATGGCGCATGGTTTCGCGCCGGCGGCTCGAGACGGCGTTGTCGGAGAACGCCGCGCAGCGGGCTGCGCTCGCCCAGCAGCGCGACGAGATCGTGGCGGCCAGCCGGGACAGCAACGCCGACGACGAGCACGACCCCGAGGGCGCGACGATCGCGTTCGAGCGCCAGCAGGTGGTGGCGCTGCTCGAGCAGCTCGAGCGGACCCGGGCCGACATCGAGCGCGCGCTCGACAACCCGGCGTACGGGACGTGCGAGGCCTGCGGCCAGCCGGTCGGCGCCGAGCGGCTCGAGGCCCGCCCGACGGCGCGGACCTGCATCTCCTGCGCGAGACTCGGTGCATGAGCGCCGACCTGGACTTCTGGTTCGACCCCGTCTGCCCGTTCGCCTGGATGACGAGCAAGTGGGTGCGGCTCGTCGCGGAGCAGCGGTCGTACGACGTGGAGTGGCGGCCGATCTCGCTGCGGCTGCTCAACGCTGCACATCGACTACGCCAGCCACTTCCCGCCGGAGTACGAGGCCGGGCACACCGCCGGGCTGCGCCTGCTGCGGGTCGCCGCGCGGGCTCGGCAGGAGCACGGCGCGCAGGTCCTCGGGCCGCTCTACCTCGCGCTGGGGCAGCGGATCTGGGAGGCGGCGCCGGTCGAGGGGCAGGACGTCGCGGCGCGGGTGCCGGCGCTGGCCCGCGAGGCGCTGGAGGAGGCCGGCCTGCCGGCCGCGCTGGCGGACGCGCTCGAGGACGGCTCCTGGGACGCCGAGCTGCAGGCGGAGACCGACGCCGCGCTCGCCCTCACGGGCAAGGACGTCGGGACGCCGATCCTGCACTTCCAGCCGCCGCAGGGCGTGGCCTTCTTCGGCCCCGTCATCAGCCGGCTGCCCAGCGCCGAGCAGGCGGTCGAGCTGTGGGACCACGTCGTCGGGCTGTCGTCCTTCGCCGGCTTCGCCGAGCTCAAGCGCAGCCTGCGCGAGCTGCCGCAGCTGCCCGCGCTCGGCGTGCCCGCGGACGCGGCCGGCAAGACGGAGGACTGGCACGGCGGGAGCCGCCGGCAGAAGAAGTAGCGCAACTGCTTCCTGGGCGCCCGAGGGTCGGACGGCTGCTCGCGTGCCGAGGTCGGCGTGAACCGGGGAGCGGCCGCGACGCATGGCACGACGACGCGGCCGCCGAGCACCTGCTCGGCCTCCCGTACCGCGTCGTGCAGGTCGGTGCCGTCCGCCAGGCGCAGCTCGACGAGCTTGCCGCGCCGCTGGGGGAAGACGTCGCGCTCCAGCCGCTTGAGCGCCACCAGCGCCACCAGGCCGATGCCGACGCCGGCCGCGGCGACGGAGAGCAGCCCGAGCCCGCACGCCAGTCCGGCCGCAGCGGTCACCCAGAGGCTGGCGGCCGTGGTCAGGCCATGGGCCCGCCGCACCTGACCCGGACGGGTGTCGCTAGCACCCGCCTGTGACGCCATCGGCCCTGTCCACAGCGCACCGTCGCCCGCTCGTACGGATCGCCGCCCCGGCGCAGCCTCTCCCGCATGACCTCCGTCTCCAGCCGCCCCGTCGCCCGGCTGTCCAGCCCCGGTGACCTCGTCGCGACCGTGCCCGCCCTGTGCGGCTTCCGCCCGCAGGACAGCGTGGTGCTGCTGTCGCTGCGCGGCACCCGGCTCCGGCTCGGCCTGACCATCCGCGTCGACCTGCCGGCGCCCTCGGCCGCGGACGCGTGCGCGGCACTGCTCGCCGACCGGGTGCAGCAGGACGGCGCCTCGGCTGCCGTCCTGGTCGTCTACGCGGACGCGCCGCAGCCCGCGCTGGCCGACCTGTGCGCAGCCGCGCTGGAGCAGCGCGGGCTGCGGGTGGTGGAGGCGCTGCACGTCGCCACCGGCCGCTGGACCTCCTACCGCTGCACCGGCCCCTGCTGCCCGCCGGAGGGCACGCCGGTGGGGGAGGCGCCGGCGCTGGTACGAGCCGAGCACGCGCTCGGCGGTCGCGCGGTGCTCGACACCCGGGAGGACCTGGTCCGCGCGCTGGCGCCCCCTCGCGCACCCGTCGACGTGTCCTCAGCGCGGGCGGGCGCGCCGGTTCACGCGGAGGCGGTGCGCCAGGCGCGCGACGCGCTCGCCCTCGTCGCCGCGGGCGGCACGCTGGACGGCCCGGCCGCGGCCGTCCTCGCGCTGGCCCTGCACGACGTGCGGGTGCGCGACGAGGTGGCGACCTGGGCGCTGGACGACGACGACGCGCTCCTCGCCCTCGCGCACCAGGTCGCCGCGCAGGTGGGTGCGCCGTGGGACGCACCGGTCTGCACGGTCCTGGCCTGGGCGGCGTACTGCCGCGGCGACGGGGCCCGCGCGAACGTCGCCCTCGACCGGGCGCTGCGCTCAGACCCACAGCACGCCCTCGCGCTGCTCCTGCGCGAGGCGCTGGACGGGGCCCTGCCCCCCGCGGAGGTGCGCCGGACGCTGCGCGCGACGGCGGAGGCGGTCCGGCGCCGGCGGGGGGAGCCGTGAGGCCACCGGCACCCCTGCGGTCAGCTGGCCTGGCTCACCGAGCTCATGTTGAAGTCCGGCACCCGCAGCGTCGGCATCCGCGTCCAGGTGAAGTCGTCGCTCCACTCGCGCGGGAGCGTCGGCACGCTGCGCCCGACCTCGGTCAGCCGGCCGAGCAGGCCGACCGGGCTCTCGTTCCAGCGGAAGTTGTTCACCGCGCCCACGACCTCGCCCCCCTCGACGAGGTAGACGCCGTCGCGGGTCAGACCGGTCAGCAGCAGCGTCTCCGGGTCGACCTCGCGGATGTACCAGAGGCAGGTCAGCAGCAGTCCGCGCTCGGTGGAGGCCACCATCTCGTCGGTGCTCGCGGTGCCGGCGCCGTCCATGACGAGGTTGTGCACGTAGGGGGTGACCTCGCCGCCGGTCGCCCGGGCGGAGGCGCGCGTCTGGATCAGCGCGGCGAGCGCGCCGTCCCGCAGCCAGTCCGTCGCAGGCAGGGACAGCCCGTTGTCGAACACGCTGGTCATCGCCGACGACGCGGTCGTGACGGCGAACGGCGTCGTCGCGAGCGCCGCGTCGTGCGGGTCCGAGGACAGCCGCAGCCCGGCCGGGCCGAGGTGCTCGCCGATCCGGGTGCCTCCGCCGGCGCGGGAGAAGACGGTGCGGCCCTCCGCGGCGTCGCGGCCGGCGGCGGTCCAGTAGGCGTAGGCCATCAGGTCGGCGACGGCCGACGGCGGCAGCAGCGTCTCGTACCGCCCCGCCGGCAGGTCGACCGTGCGCGCGCCCCACCCGAGGCGCCGGCGCAGCTCGCCGTCGAGCGTGCCGATCGACAGGTCGCTCCAGTCGCGGGTGTGCTGGCCGACCCACGACGAGCCGCCGGTGCTCTTGCCGGTGAGCTCGACGTACCCGGTCGGCTGCGCGTGCCGCAGTCGCAGCCCGGTCGACGAGCCGAGCCAGGTGGTCGTCAGGTCGTGCGAGGCGTAGCCGTAGAGGGAGATGCCGTCGCCCCGGGCTGCGCCGAAGGCGTCGCCGAGGTCACGGGCGACGTCGGCGAAGACCGCGGGCGAGGTCTGCGCTGCCGCGTCGGTGAAGTCCGCGCTCGCGCCGCCCTCGACCAGCGGCCCGTGGTCCTCGGCCGGTGCGGCGTCGCGTGCCGCCTGCTCGGACGCCCGCACCAGGTCCTCGAGGCCGTCGACGACGGTGGCGCTGCGCACGCCCACCGACTCCCCGACGACGCTGATGACGGCGACGGAGCGGCCGCGCACAGCACCGTTCGTGGTGAGGGTGTTGCCCGCGAAGCGCAGGTTCGCGCTGCTGCTCTCCTGCACGACCACCACGCAGCCGTCGGCCCGCGACAGCGCGAGCGCGCGCTCCACGACCTCGGCGCCGGACACGGCGGTCATCGGGTGCTCCTCGTGCACAGCGCCGATCCCAGGTGCGTCATCGCCCACCCTCCCGCGCGGTGTTGAGCACGCTCACGCCGCGGAACAGCGACGTGGGGCAGCCGTGCGACACGGCCGCGATCTGGCTGGGCTGCGCCTTGCCGCAGTTGAAGGCGCCGCCGAGCACGTAGGTCTGCGGACCGCCGACGGCCTCCAGCGAGCCCCAGAAGTCGGTGGTGGTCGCCTGGTAGGCCACGTCGCGCAGCTGACCGACGAGCCGGCCGCCGCGGATCTCGTAGAAGCGCTGGCCGGTGAACTGGAAGTTGTAGCGCTGCATGTCGATCGACCAGCTCTTGTCGCCGACGACGTAGATGCCGCGCTCCACCCCGCCGATGAGCTCCGTCGGTGGAGGGCCCGTCCGGCGCCGGCTGCAGCGACACGTTCGCCATCCGCTGCACCGGCACGTGGCCGGGGGAGTCGGCGAACGCGCAGCCGTTGGAGCGGGAGACGCCGAGCCGCTCGGCGTTCTGGCGGGCCATGCGCCGGTCGAGCTGGTAGCCCACGAGGACGCCGTCCTTCACGATGTCCCACTGCTGGGTCTGCACGCCCTCGTCGTCCCAGCCGATGGTCGCCAGGCCGTGCGGGACGGTGCGGTCGCCGGTGACCTGCATGACCGGCGAGCCGTAGCGCAGGCTGCCGAGCTGGTCGAGCGTCGCGAACGACGTGCCGGCGTACGCCGCCTCGTAGCCCAGCGCGCGGTCGAGCTCGGTCGCGTGGCCGATCGACTCGTGGATGGTCAGCCAGAGGTTGCTCGGGTCGATCACCAGGTCGTACCGGCCCGGCTCGACCGAGGACGCCTTCGCCTTCTCGGCCAGCAGCGAGGGCAGCTCGGCCAGCTCGCCGTCCCAGTCGTACAGCCCGCCGGTGAGGTACTCCCACCCGTGGCCGACCGGCCGGGCGAGCGTGCGCATCGTCTCGAAGCCGCCCCCGGGATCGACCCGCGTCGCGGTGAGCTGCGGCTGGACGCGCACCCGCTGCTGGGTCGTCGTCGTCCCCGCGCTGTCGGCGTAGAACTTGTCCTCGAGCGCCTGCCGGAGGGTGACGTCCACGTGGTCCACGTCGTCGCTGCCGAGCAGCCGCGCCGACCAGTCCGCGAACAGCGCGACCTTGTCCGCGGGGTCGACGGAGAACGGGTCGACGTCGTACGCCGAGACCCACGTGACGTCGTCGTAGACCGGCTCGTCGGCCAGCTCCACCGGCTCGCTGTTCAGCGGCCGCGAGGTGCGGGCGACCTCGACCGCGGACCGGGCCAGCCGCACGGCCTCGTCGACGGTCACGTCCGGGCTGCTGGTGAAGCCCCAGGTCCCGTCGTGCACCACGCGGACGGCGAGCCCGACGGTCACGGCGTCGTTCAGCCGCTCGAGGCGGCCGTTGCGCACGGACAGGTCCTGGCCGCGCAGCCGCTCGACGCGGACGTCGGCGTGCGAGGCGCCGGCGTCGCGGGCCGCCTGCAGGGCCGCGGCGGCGGCCTCCCGCATCGGCAGGGCGAGGAAGTCGGGGTCGATCTCGTGGCTCACCCCGAGCACCCTAGGCGGCGCCCTCGGGCCGGCGCAGCAGGTCGTGGTCGACGAGGGCGACCGGCAGCGGCATGCCCAGCGCGACCTCGCGCGGCAGCTGCCCGGCCTCCCCGAAGGTGGCCGCCATCGCCGACAGGCAGGTCAGCCCGGCGGACAGCAGGCCGGTGCGGCCGGCCCGCTGCGCCGCCCGCTCGACGTCCACGCTCTCGCCCGGCAGGAAGCCGCTGAGCGCCGGGGCGGCGGCGTCGTGGTCGTGCGCCTCGCCCAGCAGGGCGACCAGCAGCCAGCGCGCCCCGCGCGGCCCGGCCGGGACCGCGGTCAGCGCCTCGGACGTCAGCGTCTGCAGGGCGGTGGCGTCCTCGTGCAGCTCGCACTCCACGAGCAGCTGCGCCGTCGCGCAGACCAGGCCGTCGAGCAGGTCCACCGCGTCGACGTCGTCGTCAAGCAGCCCGTCGAGCAGGTCGACCGCGACGTCGAGGTCGAGCCCCCCGGTCCACGCCTCCATCACGGCCGAGGCCGCGACGGCGGACGGCGTCTGCAGCCACTGCCCCGGCCCGACCCGCGCGCGGCTGCGGACGTAGCGCGCCAGCACCACGCAGGCCTGCGCCGCCTCGGCCAGCACGTCCAGGCTCGGGTCGTCGGCGTCGAGCAGCTGACGCACCGCGTCGACGGGCTCGGCGATCCGGCCCAGCTGCCGACCGACGACGTGCAGGCCCGCCCCGACCAGGGCGGCGGCCGTCGCCGCGAGCCACGTCAGGCCGGGGCGGCCCTCGGCGCGGGCGCGCACCGCGACGTCCTGCGCGACGGCCGCGTCGTCGACGCCGGTGCCTCCCGCGGCCGCGGCCAGGTCGACCCACATCCGGGCGAGCCGGGCGAGCGCGCGGTCGTCGACCATCCCGATCCGGCGCAGGACCTCCTCGTCGGGCAGGTCGCTGCCGTACGCCGCCCGCGCCAGGCGGCCGAGCACGCTGACGGCCGCTCGTACGGTGTCGTCCCGGTCCGGCGAGGACAGCAGGAAGTCCATGGCGGTCTCGGTGTGCTTGTCGGCGGGCGCGGCGTCCAGCAGCGGCGGCAGCTCGGTGAGCTGGCGCAGCGCCTCGGTCTCGAACGGCCCGGTCTGTGCGAGCACCTGCTCGCGGGCGCTGTCGCCGGCCAGCTGCAGGACGCTGACGAGCGCCGCGCACAGCCGCCCGCCGAGCTCGACGGTGTAGTCCTCCGGCGCCAGCGACAGCGCGCGGACCAGCGCCGTCGTCGCCTGCTCGGCGGCCAGGTCGCCGCGGTAGTGGGCGAGGAACGCCGTCGCGAGCGTCTGCGCGGGAGAGCGGTCGACGGCCCGGTCGTGCGCGTCGTCGTGCAGCAGCAGCTCGAGGTCGTCGGCGAGCCACGGCGTCAGCCGGCCGTGCAGCGCCTCGACGACGTCGGCGACCGGGAGCTGCAGCTCCGCAGCCAGCCGCTCGCAGTCGATCGGGTCGGACCAGAACGACGCGGACGGCTCGCTGTCGACCAGGGCGAGCAGCACCATGCGGCCGTCGTCACCCGGCTGGCCGGGCAGCGCGGCGACGACCGGCCCGATCGGCACCGACCACGACAGCGAGGTGCTGCCGGCGAGCACGCGGATCGTCACGGTGGACGCGGCCGGCTCCGTCGCTGCTGACGTCGACCCGGGGGGTCTCGTTGCGCAGGACGTCCTCGACGCCGGGCGGCAGGAAGGTGTGCAGCAGCAGCGCCGGCTCGAGAGTGCTGCTCGAGTGGGCGTGCACGACGGAGCCGGACGCGCAGGCGTAGACGGGCGGCGCGTGCGAGTCGGGCGCGGTCACGCTCCCATTCTCACGGACGACGGCCCGGACGAGGGACAGCCCGGCCGGGAATGCGGCCGGGCTGTCCTCGTGGAGGTTCGGCGCTCCTCGCGGGCACCGCGCCCCTCCTCGTCGTCTGCGGCGCCCGTTCTCCTCCCGGAGCGGGCCGCTGTCAAGGGGGCGGGCTCAGCCGGCCGCCCGCTGCACCGTCGCGCAGGGGAACGGCTGGCTGCAGCAGCGGCACACCCGCGCGCCGAGCAGCGTGCGCCGCGCGTCGTGCAGGTCGACGACGGCGTGCAGCCGGCTGCTCAGCTCGCGGATGCGCGCGAGCGCCTCGTCGAACGCCGGGTCGGTGTCCGTGCGCATGCCGCCTCCTCGTCGCCCTCCGGCGACGGTAGGAGGCGCGGACGCTGCCGTCGAGCAGCCCGGTGGACGCCGCTGTGGCCGCCGTCGGGACGGTGCGGCGCGCCGCTGTGACCCCGGGGTGGACGACCTGTGGATCCCGCGCCGCCCCGGGCGGCGTGGCCTGTGGAGGGCAGGAAGTCAGCCGCAGCAACCGCCGCCGCAGCAGCCGCCGCCGGCCGCCACGCGGTGCCGCCGAGCTGCCGCCGACGGCCACCGGAGTGAAGACCCGGCTCGTCTCGGCGTGGCCCTGCGGGCAGGGCGCCGGAGCGGGGGCGTCGTCCAGGCCGCGGCGCACCTCGAACAGCGCGTCGCAGGTCCGGCAGCGGTAGTCGTACGCGGGCATGGGCACAGGCTACGTCCGGGACCGGGAGGTCAGCCCGCGACGAGCCGGGCGGTCACCAGCAGGCGGCCGGCGTCGTCGGTCACCGTCACGTCGGCGACCCCGGTCCGGCGGCCCTGCCGCACGACCGACGCCGCCACCTGCACGCTGCCGGACAGCGGTGTCGGCCGCAGGAACGCGATCGACGTCGTCAGCGGCCGCAGCCCCGGCAGTGCGGCCTCGGCAGCCAGCGAGCAGGCGAGCGCGACGGTGCCGCCGTGCAGGCTGCCGATCGCGTTCGACAGCGCGTCACGAGCGGTCAGCAGGAACGCCTGCTCCGCAGGGACGCCGAGCAGGTCGTGCACGTGCGCCGCCGCCGGCTCGTGCGCCAGCCCGACGCGCTGCGCCCCAGCCGCCTCCGCCGGCGTCGGCACCAGCCACCCGGACACCTCGGCCACGGGCTCCCCGGCCTCGGTCCGTACGGTTCCGCGGGCCGACTGCGGACGACCCTCGTCGTACGGCGTCGCGGTGCACGTCACCAGCAGCGCGCCCGACGTCGGCGGCAGCGAGAGGTGGTCCACCGTGCAGGAGATGGTGGCCACGCCGCGCAGGTCGGGCAGCGAGGCGATGACGCACGAGGCCAGCCCGAAGTCGGCCAGCATCGCCGTGACGGCGCCGGTCGGGGAGCCGGAGGAGAGCAGCAGCTCCGGTGTCAGCGGCAGCCGGACGGTGGTCGTCGCGAGGGCGACGTGGTCGAGGGTGCAGCCCGTCCGGCCGAAGGCGGGCGGCACGCCGCGCTGCTCCTCGGTCCACCGGCGCAGCCGCTCGATGCCGTCCTCCACGCGCGTAGCGTTCCACGCCATGAGCGGCCCCGTGGACGTGCAGGACACCCCGCCGCAGCCGGCCACCGGCAGCGAGGTCGGCCCGCCGGAGCTCATGGAGGCGCGGCTGTCCGACGTCGGCGGGATGACCGTCCGCCGCTCGCTGCCCAAGGCGCGCCGCAGGACGGTCGGCGCGTGGTGCTTCGTCGACCACTTCGGCCCGCTCTCGGTGGAGCCCGACGGCGGCATCGACATCGGGCCGCACCCGCACACCGGCCTGTCGACCGTCACCTTCCTGCTCGAGGGCCAGGTGCTGCACCGCGACAGCCTCGGCAGCGAGCAGGTGGTCCGGCCAGGCCAGCTCAACCTCATGACGGCCGGCCACGGGCTGTCGCACGCGGAGGAGCCGACCGGCCACTACCGCGGGCAGCTGCACGGCGTGCAGCTGTGGGTCGCGCAGCCGGAGGGCACCCGGCACGGCGCACCGGCGTTCGAGCACCACGAGCAGCTGCCGCAGGTGGAGCTCGCCGGCGCGGCCGGGACGGTGCTCGTCGGCTCCCTCGCCGGTGCCGCGTCGGACGCGCGGGCCGACACCCCGCTGCTCGGCGTCAGCCTCGACGTGCAGCCGGGTGCCACCGCGGTGCCGCTCGACCGGTCGTACGAGCACCTGCTGGTCGTGCTGGACGGCGTCCTGGTGCTGGGCGACGAGCCGGTGGAGCCGGGGCGCAGCGCCTACCTCGGGCCCGGCCGTGACGAGGTCCTGCTCACCGCGCCGGACGGCGCGAAGGTGCTGCTGCTGGGGGGCGAGCCGTTCGAGGAGCAGATCGTCATGTGGTGGAACTTCGTCGGGCGCAGCCGCGACGAGGTCGCCGAGGCCGGCCGCCAGTGGACCGCCGCCCACGACCGGTTCGGCCGGGTGGCCACCGACCTGGCGCGCGTGCCGCTGCCCCGGTGAACCCGCGCGAGGTCGTCCGGAGCCGCACCCGGCTGCAGCGACCGCCGGTGGTGCCCGAGCTCGAGCTGCACCTCGCCGACGACATGGACGAGGCGTGGGCGTCCCTGCAGCGCGAGCTCGACGACGGCGAGCTGTCGCCGCCGTTCTGGGCCTTCGCCTGGCTCGGCGGGCAGGCCGTGGCGCGGCACGTCCTGGACCACCCGGAGCTGGTGGCCGGCCGGACCGTGCTCGACCTCGCGACCGGCTCGGGGCTGTGCGGGCTGGCGGCGGTGCGGGCCGGCGCGGCGCAGGTGCTGGCGGTCGACGTCGACCCGTACGCCGTCGAGGCCGCCAGGCTGAACGCCGCGCACAACGGGATCGCGCTGGACGTGCGGTGCGCGGACCTGCTCGACGAGGACCCGCCCGCGGTGGACGTGCTGCTGGCGGGTGACGTCTTCTACGACGCCCGCATGTCGGCCCGGGTGCAGCCGTGGCTGCTGGCCGCCCGCGCTGCCGGCAGCGAGGTGGTGGTCGGCGACCCCGGCCGGCACTACCTGCCGCGGGCCCTGATGCGCGAGCTCGGGTCGTACGACGTGCCGACGACCCGCGACCTCGAGGGCGTCGAGGTCAAGCGCGTCGTCGTCTACGCGCTGGGCTAGCGGCCGGTGTCCTTCTTCCGCAGGCTCGCGAGGAGCTGCTTGGCCTTGGCCTGGTTCTTGGGCTTGCGGGCCTCGGAGATCACCCGGCGGGCGATCTCGGCCTTCATCAGTCCTTTGAGCACGACGTCTCCCTGGGTCAGGTGGTACCTGCCGCAGGCCTACCCCCTGGACAGGCCCGGGACCCTGTGATCATGGACGAGCTGGCGGAGGTGCGCACCGCAGCAGGCAGACTGAGCGGGTGACGAGGACAGGCGGCGGCCGACAGGCATGACGCTCGACGACCGCCTCGCGCCGCTGACGGTGCGGGACCGCACCCGCCTGTCGCGCCGCCTGGCCCGCGGCCAGGACGTGACCGCCGAGCTGGCGGCCGCGCAGGAGCGCGTGGCCCGCCGGCAGGCGGCGGTGCCCACGCGCATCACCTACCCCGAGACGCTGCCGGTGTCGGAGCGGCGCGACGACATCGCGGCCGCGATCCGCGACCACCAGGTCGTCGTCATCGCCGGCGAGACCGGCTCCGGGAAGACGACGCAGATCCCGAAGATCTGCCTCGACCTCGGGCCGCGGCGTGCAGGGGCTGATCGGGCACACCCAGCCGCGGCGACTGGCGGCGCGCTCCGTCGCGGAGCGCATCGCCGAGGAGCTGGAGACGCCGCTCGGCAGCACCGTCGGCTACACCGTGCGCTTCCACGACCAGGTCGGCGACGACACCCTCGTCAAGCTGATGACCGACGGCATCCTGCTCGCCGAGATGCAGCGCGACCGCGACCTGCTCGCCTACGACACGATCATCATCGACGAGGCGCACGAGCGGTCGCTGAACATCGACTTCCTGCTCGGCCTGCTCAAGCAGCTGCTCGCGCGCCGGCCCGACCTCAAGCTCGTCATCACCTCCGCGACGATCGACCCGCAGCGCTTCGCGGACCACTTCGGCGGCGCCCCGGTGCTCGAGGTGAGCGGCCGCAGCTTCCCCGTCGAGGTGCGCTACCGGCCGATGGTCGAGGAGGACGTCGACCAGGTGCAGGCCGTGGTGCAGGCGGTCGACGAGCTGTCCGCCGAGGGACCCGGCGACGTGCTCGTCTTCCTGTCCGGCGAGCGCGAGATCCGCGACTGCGCCGAGGCCCTGCGCGGCTCCGTCCCCGAGGGGACGGAGGTGCTGCCGCTGTTCGCCCGGCTTTCGGCCGCCGAGCAGCACCGCGTCTTCGCGCCGCACCCGGGCCGCCGGATCGTGCTCGCCACGAACGTCGCCGAGACGTCGCTGACGGTCCCCGGCATCCGGTACGTCGTCGACCCGGGCACCGCGCGCATCAGCCGGTACAGCCAGCGCACCAAGGTGCAGCGCCTGCCCATCGAGCCTGTCAGCCAGGCGTCCGCCACGCAGCGCGCCGGCCGCTGCGGCCGCGTCGCACCGGGCATCTGCATCCGGCTGTACGAGGAGGAGGACCTGCTCGCCCGGCCGGAGTTCACCGACCCCGAGATCCTCCGTACGAACCTCGCGTCGGTCATCCTGCAGATGAAGGCGCTCGACCTCGGCGACGTCCTCGCGTTCCCGTTCGTCGAGCCGCCGGACCGGCGCAACGTCAAGGACGGGCTCGACCTGCTCGTCGAGCTGAACGCGATCGACGCCGCGACCGGCAAGCTCACCAAGCTGGGCCGGTCCCTGGCGCAGCTGCCGATCGACCCGCGGCTGGGCCGGATGGTGCTGGAGGCGGACAGGCAGGGCTGCGTGCGCGACGTGCTGGTGATCGCGTCGGCGCTGTCGATCCAGGACCCGCGCGAGCGACCGCAGGACAAGCAGCAGCAGGCCACCGAGCTGCACAAGCGCTTCGCGGACGAGACGTCGGACTTCCTGGCGTACCTGAACCTGTGGCGCTACCTGCAGGAGCAGCAGAAGGAGCTGTCCAGCAGCGCCTTCCGCCGGCTGTGCAGGAAGGAGTTCCTCAACTACCTGCGCGTGCGGGAGTGGCAGGACCTGCACAGCCAGCTGCGCCGTGCGCTGCGCAGCCTGGACCTCTCGCTCGACGCCAGCCCCACGAACGCCGACGCCGTGCACATGGCGCTGCTCGCCGGGCTGCTCAGCCACGTCGGGCTCCGCGACGTCGAGAAGCGCGAGTACGTCGGCGCGCGCGGCGCCCGCTGGGCGATCGTGCCCTCGTCCGCACTGGCGAAGAAGGCACCGCGCTGGGCGATGGCCGCCGAGCTCGTGGAGACCAACCGCATGTGGGGGCGCGTCGCCGCGCGCATCGACCCGGCGTGGGTGGAGCGGGTCGGCGCGCACCTGGTGAAGCGGCAGTACTCCGAGCCGCACTGGGAACGCAAGCAGGCGGCCGTGATGGCGTACGAGCGCGTGACGCTGTACGGCATCCCGGTCGTGGCGCAGCGCAAGGTCGCGTTCGGGCGCATCGCTCCGGTGCTGTCGCGGGAGATGTTCATCCGCTCCGCGCTGGTGGAGGGCGACTGGGACACCCGGCACCGCTTCTTCGCCGCGAACCTCGCGCTGCTCGAGGACGTCGAGGAGCTGGAGCACCGGGCGCGGCGCCGCGACATCGTCGTCGACGACCAGGCGCTGTACGACTTCTACGACGCGCGCCTCCCGCAGGACGTCGTCAGCGGTGCGCACTTCGACGCCTGGTGGAAGAGGGCGCGGCACGAGACGCCGGACCTGCTGACCTTCACGATCGGCGACCTGGTCAGCGACGAGGCCGACGTGCTGTCGGCGCTGGACCACCCGGACGTCTGGGTGCAGGGCGACCTGATGCTGCCGCTGACCTACCAGTTCGAGCCGGGCTCCGACGCGGACGGCGTCACCGTGCACGTCCCGCTCGCCGTGCTGAACCGCCTGTCGCCCGAGGGCTTCGACTGGCAGGTGCCGGGCCTGCGGCAGGACCTCGTGACGGCGCTCATCAAGTCGCTCCCCAAGCCGCTGCGCGTGCGCTGCGTCCCGGCGCCCGACACGGCCTCCGCGTTCCTCGCCGTCGTCGAGCCGCGCACCCGGCCGCTGCTCGACGCGCTCGAGACCGAGCTGCTCGACGTCAAGCGGGTCGACGTGCGGGCAGAGGACTGGGACCTGGCGAAGGTGCCGCCGCACCTGCGCATGACCTTCCGGGTCGAGGACGCCGCCGGCAAGCCGCTCGCCGAGGGCAAGGACCTGGAGGCGCTCAAGGCGCAGCTGCAGCCCAAGGTCGCCTCTGCGCTGTCGGCGGCGTCCCCGTCCGTGGAGCGCACCGGCCTGACGACGTGGGACGTCGGCACGCTGCCGCGTGAGGTCGTCTCCGGTCAGGTGCGCGGGTTCCCGGCGCTCGTCGACGAGGGCAGCACCGTCGGCGTCCGGGTGCAGGCCACCCCGGCGCAGCAGGCCGCCGTGCACTGGCGAGGGACGCGGCGGCTGCTCCAGCTCACGGTGCCGCCGCCGGCCAAGGCGATCTCGGGCCGGATGACGAACGCGCAGAAGCTGGCGCTGACGCGGTCACCGGTCGCGCCGGCGGCCGTCTTCGACGACTGCACGACGTGCGCCTTGGACTACCTCGTCGCGCAGGCCGGCGGGCCGGCGTGGGACGCGGACGGGTTCGCCCGGCTGCGCGACGCGGTGCGCCAGGACCTGGTGCCGACCGTCGAGCAGGTGCTGGCGCAGGTGGAGAAGGTGCTGACCGCCTCGTACGCCGTGACGGCTGCGCTGGAAGCCTCGCGGCGCGCGCTGCCCGAGTCGGTGGCGGACGTACGCGCGCAGCTGGCCGGCCTCGTCGGGCCGGGCTTCGCGACGGCCACCGGCAAGGCGCGGCTGCCCGACCTGCTGCGCTACCTGCAGGCGCTCGAGGTGCGGCTCGACAAGCTCGAGACCGACCCCGGCCGGGACCGCCTGAACGTCGCCGTCGTCGCCCGCGTGCAGGCCGAGCTCGACGACCTGCGTCGGAAGGTGCCCGCGTCCGCGCAGCTCGACGAGCTCCGGTGGATGGTGGAGGAGCTGCGGATCAGCCTGTTCGCGCAGCCGATGAGGACCCGCTACCCCGTGTCGGAGAAGCGGATCTACAAGGCGATGGACGGGCTGCTGGCGTAGCGGGCGGGCTAGCCGACCGGGCGTTCGAAGACCGCGAGCAGGCCCTCGGTCGCGCCTGGGCCGAGGCGGCCCTTCACGTCGGCGGCCGTCAGCGTCTTGAGCTGCCAGCCCTCCTTGGCCTTGTCGTTGAGGGTGTCCTCGACCTTGCCCGGCTTCACGGCGTCGCCGATCAGGCCTTCGCGGATCGTGGTGACGAGGTACTCGTAGCGCTGCTGCATCGGCCGACCCTGGCACGATGACGGCGTGTCCGTCGAGCCGCTGCGCAGCGTCACCGCCACGCGGTACGTCATGCCCCTGCGCGAGGGCGGCTCGCTGCCCGGCGTGATGGAGGCCGACGACCTCGGGACGTACGTCGTGAAGTTCCGCGGCGCCGGCCAGGGACGCAAGGTGCTGGTGGCCGAGGTGCTCGTCGGTGAGCTCGCGCGGGCGCTCGGGCTGCCGGTGCCCGAGCTCGTGCTCGTCGAGGTCGACCCGGTCCTCGGCCGGGCCGAGCCGGATGAGGAGGTGCAGGACCTGCTCAAGGCGTCCGGGGGCCTGAACCTCGGGATGGACTTCCTTCCCGGTGCCCTCGGCTTCGACCCCGTCGCGCACGCGGTCGCACCGGAGCTGGCCTCGCGGGTGCTGTGGCTGGACGCCCTCGTCGGCAACGTCGACCGCAGCTGGCGCAACCCCAACCTGCTGCTCTGGCACCGCGGCCTCCAGCTCATCGACCACGGCGCCACGCTGGTGTTCCACCACGACTGGGCCCGGGCGTCGGCTGCGGCCGCGAAGCCGTACGACGCGTCCGACCACGTCCTCGGCGGCTTCGCCACCGACCGTGCCGCCGCTGGTGACGCGCTGGCGCCTCTGGTGGACGCGGACCTGCTCCGTTCCGTCGCCGCTGTCGTCCCCGACGCCTGGCTGGAGGACGAGCCCGGCTTCGCCTCATCGGCAGACGTCCGCGACGCCTACGTCGACCACTTCCTCCGCCGGGTCGCTGCGCGCGAGACGTGGCAGCCGTGAAGACCTACGAGTACGCCCTGCTGCGCGCGTCCCCGCGGGTCGAGCGGGGCGAGTACGTGAACATCGGCGTCGTCCTCTACTGCCAGTCCGACGACTTCCTCACCGTGCGGCTGTCTGCGGACCCCGGCCGGCTGCGCGCGCTCGACGGCGCCGCCGACGTGGAGGGGATCCTCGACGCGGCGGGGGCGCTGGAGCGGACCTGCGCGGGGGAGGGGCCGGCGGGAGTGACGTCGCTGGGGCAGCGCTTCCGCTGGCTGACGGCGCCGCGGAGCACGGTGGTGCACGCCGGCCCGGTGCACAGCGGACTGACTTTCGACCCGGAGGCCGAGGTCGAGCGCCTGCTCGACGCGATGGTCCGCTAGCGGCTGGCGGCTGCGCCGCGGTGGCCGCGTCAGCGCGCATGCCGCCCGGACTCACTCCAGCGGTGGCAGCTGCGTCCCGTCGGGGATGTCCGGCGGGACGGTGCGCTTGGCTCGGCGCAGGTAGCTCCCGCCGGTGGGGCTGGTCCAGCGGGTGTCCCCGCTGGGTTCGAGGCGGCTGCTCCAGCCGTTCTGCTTGGCGCGGTGCCAGCGGCGGCTGAGGTTCTGCAGGTTGCCTGCGGTGGTCGGTCCCAGCGGGTACGGCAGGCGGTGGTCGCGGTCGCAGCGGCGGGCCGCGGTGCTGTCGCCCGGGAAGGTGCTGGTCACGTCGCGCAGGTCGACGAGACGCCCGAGGCTCTCGCTCGGCACGTACCCGTCGGTGCGCAGCTCCTGGATGCGGCTGCCCGTGCTGGCCATCCGGACGAGCGCCTGGCGAAGCGCCCGAGTCCGGTCGGCGTCCCCGGCGGTCCATGCCGCCCGGCGCACCGGCGGGTCGACCGCCAGCACCTCGCCGGTGCTGCTGTCGACGCAGGCGCGGACGAGGTCGGCCGACGGGCAGCAGCGCGCGGGCTTCATCGGCACCGATCGGTCCGTAGCCGGCGAGCACCGCCGGGTGGTCGCTGAGCCCGAGCGCGACGGCCACCGGCATCCGCACGTCGACGGACCAGACACCTGAGCGGCCGAGGGCGTGCGTGTCGACGGCCCGCTCCACGGGGCACTCGAGGACGGCCTGCACCTGCGTCCGCTCGCAGCCGAGGGCGTGCATCAGTGCGGCGACGTCGCGCTGCCCCGCCGTGACGTCGTCGTCGAAGGTCATGGCGGCTGCCCGGCCGCGCAGGCAGGCCAGCGCCGTCACCATCTCGACCGCGGTGCAGTCGACGACGAGCTGCGCCATCCCGTCGACACCCGGCCGGCCGCGCACGCCCGCTGTCTTCCGGGCGGACTCGTGGCGCTTGCGCGCGGCCTCGGCGTCGACGACCACTGCTGCCCGCTTCACCGCCTGCCGCAGCTCGCCGGGCGTCAGCTCGACGTCCTCGCCCTGCTCGCCCAGGACGGCGTCGAGGACCAGCGCGGCGTGCGGCGGTGCCAGGTGGCTGACCTCGCTGAGCACGGCCAGCGCGTGACCCACGCCGATGCGGCCGTCGCTCAGCGCCTGCACGAGCCGCGGCTGCGCCAGCAGGGAGAGTGCGGTGCTGACGCGGCCGAGCGCCGTGTGCGGGCTGACGTGAAGCACGCAGGCGACCTCGCCCGCGACGAACTCCCGCTGGCTCGGCTCCGCGGTCTCGACCATCCGCCCGATGGCCCGGCACTCGCGGACGAAGGCGGCCGCCTGCTCCCGCGCCGCCGCGCGCAGCGCGCCGGTCAGCGCCGGCGACGAGGGGAACAGGAGGTCTCTCACACCGCAGACGCTAGACCCCACGTCTGACAGTTCCGAATCCCGAGATCTCCTGTGGAGAAGAGACTTCGACGCGCGTCCGGAGCACCCGGAATCGCCGGACGGAAGCGCCTGGCGGTCGGGTGCGTCGGACGCACGGACCGTCGGCGGCCCCGGTGTGCGCGTCGCTGCGAACCGGCAGCCGAGCCCTGTCCCGGCCGCCGTACCGCCGCCCCCTACGAAGGCAGGTGGCGCAGCGCCGGCCCGGTGTAGACCTGCCGCGGGCGGCCGATCTTCGTGGCCGGGTCCTCGATCATCTCGCGCCACTGGGCGATCCAGCCGGGGAGCCGGCCGAGGGCGAACAGCACCGTGAACATCGGGGTCGGGAAGCCGAGCGCCTTGTAGATGACGCCCGTGTAGAAGTCGACGTTCGGGTAGAGCTTGCGCGACACGAAGTAGTCGTCGGCGAGCGCGACCTCCTCGAGCTGCATCGCGAGGTCGAGCATGGGGTCGGGCTTGTCCAGCGACTGGAGCACGTCGCGGGCGACCTTCTTCACGATGGCGGCGCGCGGGTCGTAGTTCTTGTAGACGCGGTGCCCGAAGCCCATGAGCTTGACGCCGGGCTCCTTGTCCTTGACGCGCTGCACGAAGCGGGCGACGTCGCCGCCGTCCTGCTGGATGCCCTCGAGCATCTCGAGCACGGCCTGGTTGGCCCCGCCGTGCAGCGGGCCGAACAGCGCAGCGACACCGGCGGAGACGGACACGAACAGGTTGGCGTTGCGAGGAGCCGACGAGGCGCACGGTGGAGGTCGAGCAGTTCTGCTCGTGGTCGGCGTGCAGCAGGAACAGCAGGTTCAGCGCCTTGGACGCGACCGGGTTGACGACGTACTCCTCGGCGGGGACGCCGAACGTCATCCGCAGGAAGTTGTCGACGTAGCCCAGGGAGTTGTCCGGGTAGAGGAACGGCTGCCCGACGGACTTCTTGTACGCGTAGGCCGCGATCGTCGGCAGCTTGGCGAGCAGGCGCACCGTGGACATCTCGACGTGCTCGTCGTCGAAGGGGTCGAGGCTGTCCTGGTAGAAGGTCGACAGGGCCGAGACGGCCGAGGACAGCACCGCCATCGGGTGCGCGTCGGTGGGGAAGCCGCCGAAGAACTCGCGGAAGTCCTCGTGCAGCATCGTGTGCTTGCGGATCTTGGACTTGAAGCCGTCCAGCTCCTCGGCGGTCGGCAGCTCGCCGTAGATGAGCAGCCAGGCCACCTCGAGGAAGGACGCCTTCTCCGCGAGCTCCTCGATCGGGTAGCCGCGGTAGCGCAGGATGCCCTCGTCACCGTCGATGTAGGTGATGGTGGACGAGCAGGCCGCCGTGTTCACGAAGCCGGGGTCGAGGGTGACCATCCCGGTCGTGGAGAGCAGCTTGGGGACCTCGATGCCGGCCGGGCCCTCCGTCGCGGGGGCGACGGTCAGGGGCAGCGAGCCGCCGGGGTGCTCGAGGGTGACGTCGGACATGGGTGGTCCTTCCGGTGCAGGCACGGGTGCGTGTCGGCCCCCATCCTCCCCGTTCCTCGCCGGGCGAGACGCCCCGGGGTCCCGCACCCTGGAGCCGTGCAGCCCCTCATCGTCACGCTGGTCCTCGACGAGGCTGCGCAGCAGCGCTTCGACGCCCTGCGCGAGCGGCACTTCCCGCCCGAGCGCAACCACCTGCGGGCCCACGTGACGCTGTTCCACGCCCTGCCCGGCGCGCTCGAGGAGCAGGTGCGCGCGGACCTGCGCCAGGTCGCCACGAGGGAGTCGTTCGACGTCCGCGTGGCGGGGCTGCGCAGCCTCGGGCGCGGGGTGGCGTACGTCCTGGAGTCAGCAGCGCTGCAGGACGTGCGGGAGCAGCTGCGCACGCGCTGGCGGGAGCACCTCACGCCGCAGGACCGGCAGCGGCACAGCCCGCACGTGACGGTGCAGAACAAGGTGTCGCCGGAGCAGGCGCGAGCACTGCTGGCCGACCTGCAGGAGGGCTTCGTGCCGTACGACGTGACGGCGCGCGGGCTGGCCCTCTGGCGCTACCTCGGCGGTCCCTGGGAGCCCCTGGTGACGGAGAGGTTCTCGACCGGCTGAGAGGTCGCACCGACCGACGCCCGGTCCTCGAGCTCGCCCCCGTGCAGCCTCATCAGCTCGGTCCGCGCGAACACCTGCTGGTAGGTCGCCGTCCGCTCCGCGCGACCGCGCCCGACGAAGCTGACGGCCCAGTGCAGCAGCGCGGTGATGCGGTTCTTGAACGCCGTCAGGTAGAGCAGGTGCAGCGCGAGCCAGGCCACCCAGGCGATGAAGCCGCGCAGGTGCAGCCGGCCGATGCTGGCGACGGCGCGGAAGCGGGAGATGGTGGCCATCGAGCCCTTGTCGAAGTACTCGAAGTCCTTGCGCTCGGGGCGTCCCTTCGCGTCGGCCTTGATCTGCTTGGCCACGTGCTTGGCGCCCTGGATGGCGACGGGGGAGACGCCGGGCAGCCCGTCCAGGCCCATCATGTCGCCGATGACGAAGACCTCCGGGTGTCCCGGCAGGGACAGGTCGCGCTCGACGAGGACACGGCCGCTGCGGTCGAGCTCGGCGCCGGACTGCTCCGCGAGCTGCTTGCCGAGCGGGGAGGCGGCCACGCCGGCGGCCCAGATCTTGGTGCGCGCCTCGAGCCGGCGGGTGCCGCCCTCGCGGTCCTCCACGACGATCCCGTGGCGGTCCACGTCGACCACCTTGGCGCCGAGCTGCACCTCGACGCCCATCGCCTCGAGCTCGTTCTTGGCGTGCTCGGACAGCCGGTCGCCGAAGGTGCCGAGCACCTTGTCGGCGGCGTCCAGCAGCACCACGCGGGTGGTGGACGGGTCGAACGTGCGGAAGTTGCCCTTGAGCGTGCGGCGCGACAGCTCGGCGATCTGCCCGGCCATCTCGACGCCCGTCGGCCCGGCGCCGACGACGACGAACGTCAGCCACGCGTCGAGCTCGAGCGGGTCGTCGGTCAGCTCGGCCATCTCGTACGCGCCGAAGATGCGGCCGCGCAGCTCGAGCGCGTCGTCGACCGACTTCATGCCGGGGGCGAACTCGGCGAACCGGTCGTTGCCGAAGTACGACTGGCCGGCGCCTGCCGCCACGACGAGCGAGTCGTACGGCGTGACCGTCGTCCGGTCGACGATCGTGTGCGTCACCGTCCTCGCCTCGAGGTCGATCTGCTCGACGTTGCCGAGCAGCACGCGGGCGTTCTTCTGCCGCCGCAGGATGTCCCGCGTGGGCGGCGCGATCTCGCCCTCGGACAGGATCCCGGTGGCCACCTGGTAGAGCAGCGGCTGGAACAGGTGGTGCGACGTCCGGTCGACGACGGTGACCTCGACGTCCGCGCGCCGCAGCGCCTTCGTCGCGAACAGCCCACCGAACCCGGACCCGATGACCACCACGCGGTGCTTGTCGCTCATGCCTGCTCCAACGTCGACGCGCCTGACGGGTGATCCTCCCGCCCCTGCGATGCTGACCACACCCTGCCCCGGAGGTCCACGTGCGCGAGCCCGTCCTGCCCGAGCTGCTGCCTCCCTGGCGGACGCCCGGGCGCGCCGCCCTGCAGCAGGAGGCGCGCGACTTCGCGCGGGACGTGGTGCTGCCGCTGGCCGACGAGCTGGACCCGCAGAAGGCGGAGATGCCCCGCTCCCTGATCGACGCGATGGCCGACAGGGGCTGGTTCGGGATCACGGTCCCCGCCGAGCAGGGCGGCCTGGGGCTCGGCGTCTTCGAGTACTGCCTGGTGTCGGAGGAGCTGGCCCGCGCGTGGCTGAGCGTGGCGAGCATCCTGGCCCGCGGGCAGGGGCTCGGCACGCAGGTGGTGGACGACGACCGGCGCGCCGAGCTGATGGCGCGCAGCGCGAAGGGGCGGTGGATCGGCTCCATCGCGCTGTCCGAGCCGACCGCGGGCTCGGACCTCGCCGGCGTGCAGACGCGGGCGGTGCGCGACGGCGACGACTGGGTGCTGACCGGCCGCAAGCGGTGGGCGGGCAATGCGCTGGCCGCTGACTTCGTCGAGGTGCTTGCGCGGGTGCGCGATCCCGAGGAGGGCGAGCCGCGCTCCGCCGGCCTCGAGCCGTTCCTCGTCGTCAAGGAGCCGGGCGCCTTCCCGGACGGGATGACCGGGCACGTCATCGACAAGATCGGCTACCACGGCTTCCTCACCTGGGAGCTGGACCTCGACGGCGTGCGGGTGCCGGACGCCGACCGGCTGACCGGCCTCTACGGCGACGAGGGCGCGGACGCCGACGCGGGCGGCTTCGCCAGCGTGCAGCGCGGGCTCAACATCGCGCGGGTGCACACCGCGGCGCGTGCGGTCGGCGTCGCGCGCGCGGCCGTGGAGGACTGCACGACCTACCTGCAGGAGCGCGAGCAGTTCGGGCACCCGATCGGCGACTTCCAGGCGCTGCGCTTCGCGCTGGCCGACATGCAGGCCGAGGTGACGCAGGCGCGCGCGTTCTGGCAGCAGGTCGCGCACCTGCTCGACTCCGGCGAGCCCGCCGAGCAGGAGTCCGCAGCCGTCAAGCTGCTCGCGACCGAGACGGCCGTACGGGTCACGAACGCGGCGATGCAGCTGCACGGCGGCAACGGCTACACGACCGAGCGGCGGGTGGAGCGGTACTGGCGGGACGCCCGCCTCACGACCATCTTCGAGGGGACCAGCGAGATCCAGCGCCGCATCATCAGCGACCGGGTGCTGCCGCGTGCGTGAACCGCTGCTGGCGGAGGTCCGACGGGCACGCACCTCCGACGTCCCCGGCATCCGGGCCCTGGTCGACGCCTACACCGGTGACCGGCGGCTGCTCGCCAAGGCGACGGTCAACCTGTACGAGGACGTGCAGGAGTTCTTCGTCGCGGTCGACGGCGAGCAGGTGGTCGGCTGCGGCGCGCTGCACGTCCTCTGGGAGGACCTCGCGGAGGTGCGCACGCTGGCCGTCGCGCAGGAGGCGCACGGCCGCGGCGTGGGCTCCGCGCTGCTGGAGCGGCTGGTCGAGAACGCCCGCGAGCTGGGGATCGGCCGGCTGTTCTGCCTGACCTTCGAGACGGCGTTCTTCGCCCGGCACGGCTTCGCCCCGATCGAGGAGATGGCCCTGGACCCCGACGTCCGCGCCGAGCTGCTGCAGTCGCCGGACGAGGGCGTGGCGGAGTTCCTCGACCTGGCCCGGGTCAAGCCGAACACCCTCGGCAACACGCGCATGCTCGCCGTCCTGGAACAACGGTGACGCGGTAGCGTTGGTCATTGCACACGCAACTACCGAGGAGCGCACATGCCCGCCGTGACCGCAGACACCCTGACCCTGGCCCGCGTCCCCAAGGCCGGGCTCGGCGACGTGGAGCGCCCCGTGCTGGGCGTCAGCACCGCGCCGCAGGGCTACGAGGGCGAGGGCTTCCCCGTCCGCCGTGCCTTCGCGGGCATCGCCCCGAAGCACCTCGACCCGTTCATCATGATGGACCAGATGGGCGAGGTGGAGTACGCGCCGGGCGAGCCCAAGGGCACCTCCTGGCACCCGCACCGCGGCTTCGAGACCGTGACCTACATCATGGACGGCGCCTTCCAGCACCAGGACAGCCACGGCGGCGGCGGCTTCATCCAGGACGGCGCGACGCAGTGGATGACCGCCGGCGGCGGGATCCTGCACATCGAGACGCCCCCGGTCGAGCTCGTGCAGAGCGGCGGCACGTTCCACGGCATCCAGCTCTGGGTCAACCTCCCGGGCAAGGACAAGATGACGGACCCGGCGTACCAGAACCTCGAGGGCGACGACGTCACGCTGCTCGCGTCGCACGACGCCGGCTCTCTGCTGCGGCTCATCGCCGGCGACCTGCCCACCGGCGACGGCGGGGTGGTGCGCGGCCCCGGCTCGACCCGCACGCCGATCACGCTGCTGCACGCCACCGTCACGCCCGGCTCGACGCTGTCGCTGCCGTGGAAGCCCGACTTCAACGCGCTGGTCTACGTGCTGTCCGGCGACGGCACGGTCGGCGCGGGTGCGGCCTTCGGCAAGGCGGCCCCGATCCGCACCGGGCAGACCGCCGTCCTCGGCGACGGCGACCGCATCACCATCTCGGCCGACGAGGTGCAGGACAGCCGGCACGGCGCGCTGGAGGTGCTCGTCCTGGGCGGCGAGCCGATCCGCGAGCCCGTCGCGCAGTACGGCCCGTTCGTCATGAACACCCGCGCCGAGCTGCAGCAGGCCGTCGAGGACTTCCAGGCGGGCCGCTTCGGGCAGATCCCGGCCGGCGCGCTCATGCCCCACACGGGCTGAGCTACCGGCCCCGGTAGAGGGCGGCGGCCACCGAGGTCGCCAGGTTGAGGCTGCTGACGCCGGGGCGCATCGGCAGCGCGAGCACGACGTCGGCGCGGGCCCGCAGGTCGGCGCCGACGCCGCCGCGCTCGCTGCCCACGACCAGCACCGCGTCCTGCGGCAGGGCGGCGTCGGGGTCGCCGTCGGCGTCCAGCACCACGACGGGTCCCGTCAGGTCCGCGGGGTCGACGCGCAGCACCGGCAGGGCGTAGTGCAGCCCGGCGCTGCCGCGCAGCACCGTCGGGTGCCACGGGTCCAGCTCGCCGACGAAGGCGACGCCGCTGGCCCCGGCGGCCGCGGCCACGCGGACGACCGCGCCGGCGTTGCCGGGGGAGCGCGGGCCGTCGAGCAGCACCAGCGGGCTCGTGCGCTGCCGCAGCGCGGACAGGTCGGGCTCCGGGCGCGCGCCGGTCGCCTCGACCCCCGTGTGGTGGGCGACGTCGGCGACGGCCGCGCGCTCTCGCAGGGCGTCCAGCACGTCCGGCGCGAGCCGGTCCGCGAGGGCCAGCGCCGCGTCGAGCGACCGCACCCGGACGTCGGACACGAGCGCGGGGGCGAAGCGCAGCGCGTGCTTCACGCAGTGGAAGCCCTCGAGCGGCACGGTCACGCGTCGAGGCTAGGAGCCGTCCTCCGCCTGCTCGGCGAGGAAGGCCTCCAGCTCGTCGCCCAGCTCCTCGGCCGTCGGCAGCGAGCCGCCCATCTGGGCGAGCAGGCTGCGGCCGGCGCCCGCCAGGTAGGCGTCGTACTGCCGCTCGAGCGCCTCGACCACGCCGCGCACCTCGTCGGACCCGCCCACGGTCTCCTCGACCTGCGTGCGGACCTGCTCGGCGGACTCCTCCAGCGCCTCGGTCGTGAAGACGAGGCCGGACAGCAGCGCCACGCTGCCGAGCAGGGACAGAGCGGCCGGCGGGTACTCCGCCTCGGCGAGGTAGTGCGGCACCGCGACGGCGAAGCCGGCGGCGTCGTGACCGGCCTGCCCGAGGCGGAGCTCGAGCAGGTGCCCGGCGCTGGACGGCACCTGGACCGTGCCGACCCAGCGCTCGTAGCCGGCGACCGTCTCCGGCCGGGTGGCGTGCGCGATGACCCCGAGCGGCCGGGTGTGCGGGACGGCCATCGGGATGCTGTTCATGCCGACGGTCGTCCGGACGCCGAGCTGCTCGACGAGCAGCCGGACGGCGGTGGTGAAGGCCTCCCACTGCACGTCCGGCTCCGGGCCGGCCAGCACCAGGAAGGGAGTCCCCTCCGCGTCGTGCGCGAGGTGGACGGCCAGCTGCGGGTCGGCGTAGTCGGCCCAGTGGTCCTCGTCGAAGGTCATCGCCGGCCGGCGCGCGCGGTAGTCGAGCAGCGCGTCGACGTCGAACGTCGCGACGACGCGGGAGCCGTGCGTGGCCAGCAGGTGCTCGCGGGCCAGGCGCTTGGCGCCGCCGGCGTCGACGAAGCCGTCGAGCGCCTGCACCAGGACGGGCTCGCCGAGCTCGGGCAGGTCGGGCTCCAGCGCGTAGAGGTCCTTGGGGTCGAGCCGTGGCACGGGGGAGCTCCCTGCTGCAGAGGTGAGGTCGTCAGGGGGAACGTGGGGCGGCAGGGGGCTGTTCCGCGAGCCGGCGCCGGCCCGCACCGCGACCAGCTCGGCGAGCGCGGGTCGCAGCTCGGCGAGCACCTGTTGCGCCTCCGCCACCGTGGACAGCCCCATGCCGGCGACGCCAGGCGGCAGGAGTCCGGCCGCCGGGGGCGAACCCTCCCGGCATGCGCACCCCTCTCCGCACGCTCCTGCTCGCCGCCGGCCTCGGCATCGTGGCTGCCGCCGTCCCCGGCTCGGCCGCGCCCGCCCCGCAGATCGTGGACGCGAAGGGCGACTCCTTCGACGGGAACGCCTCGCACGACGTGCAGTCTGTGCTCTTCAGCCGGACGTCCAAGGGCTTCTCGGTCGTGATGACGCTCAGCGGCCCGCAGTCCACGCAGCAGGGCGTGAACTACGCCATCAGCGCGACGACCCCGGACTGCGGCACCTTCACGATCAACTGGACGCCGAGCTCGGCCCTGGGCAGCCGCGACCAGATCACGATGGACTGCGGCGAGGCCAGCAGCACGGGCGAGCCGTACACGATCCTCAACGTCGCGCCCAAGGCCAAGGGCAACCAGCTCACCTGGACCTTCAACAAGAAGTCGTTCCCGGCCGAGCTGAAGCGGGGTGCGACGTTCAGCGACCTGGCCGTGGCCGTGGACCCGAACGAGCCGGTCTTCGGCATCATCGGCCCGCAGACGCTCGGCCTGCCGGTGCGCCTCGACGAGGGCACGGGCAAGGGCTCGTTCACCTTCTAGCCCGGCTGCCGACGGCGTGACCTGGCTCACTAGGCTCGGGGCATGAGCCTCAACATCGCGACCATGCTGCGGGAGTCGGCCAAGAAGGACCCCGACAAGCCGCTGTGCCACATCAACGACCTGACGTTCTCCTACGCGCAGGTCGACGAGATCAGCGGCCGCGTGGCCGGCGCCCTGCTCGCGACGGGCCTGCAGCGCGGCGACAAGGTGGCCCTGCAGCTGCCGAACCTGCCGCAGTTCCTGTTCACCTACTTCGGCCTGATGAAGGCCGGCCTGGTGATGGTGCCGCTCAACCCGCTGCTGCGGGCTCCCGAGGTGAAGTACCACCTCGAGGACAGCGAGGCCAAGGTGCTCATCACCTTCGAGATGTTCGCGGAGGAGGCGTACAAGGGCGCGTCCGAGCTGGACGGCGTCACGACGTACGTCGTGAACATGCCGGGCAACGACCAGCGGCCCGAGGGCACCAAGCACTTCGACGAGCTGTACTTCGCCGACGACACCCGGGACATCGAGCCGACCGACGCCGACGACACGGCGGTGCTGCTCTACACCTCCGGGACGACCGGCAAGCCCAAGGGCGCCGAGCTGACCCACCTGAACCTGTACATGAACTGCACCGTCGCAGGGGAGCTGTTCGAGTTCCAGGAGACCGACATCGGCGTCGCGGTGCTGCCGCTGTTCCACGTCTTCGGCCTGTCCAGCGTGCTGAACACCAGCGTCCGGTACGGCGGCACCATCGTGCTGATCCCGCGCTTCGAGCTCGAGCCGGTCGTCGACGCGATCGCCAAGCACAGGTGCACGATCTTCAGCGGCGTCCCGACCATGTACTTCGGGCTGCTGAACATGGACCTCACCGGCAAGGACCTGTCGTCGCTGCGCGTCGGCGTCTCCGGCGGCGCGGCCATCCCCGGCGAGGTCATCAAGGCGTTCGAGGAGAAGTTCCCCGGCTGCGTGGTGCTCGAGGGCTACGGCCTGTCCGAGTCCACCAGCACGACGACGTTCAACGTCAACGCCGAGCAGCGCAAGGTGCTCTCGATCGGCAAGCCGATCTGGGGCGTCGAGGTGCGGGTCGTCGACGACCAGGACCAGCCGCTCGAGCCGGGCGAGGAGAACGTCGGCGAGATCGTCATCCGGGGCCACAACATCATGAAGGGCTACTACAACAAGCCCGAGGCGACCGCGGAGGCCTTCAAGGGCGGCTGGTTCCACACCGGCGACCTGGCCTACATGGACAAGGACGGCTACTTCTTCATCGTCGACCGCAAGAAGGACCTCGTCATCCGCGGCGGCTACAACGTCTACCCGCGCGAGATCGAGGAGGTGCTGTTCGAGCACCCCGCGGTCGCCGAGGCGGCCGTCATCGGCAAGCCCGACGAGAAGCTCGGCGAGGAGGTGCTCGCCTTCGTGTCGCTGAAGTCCGGAGCGTCGGCCGAGCCCGAGGAGCTGATCGCGTTCGCGAAGGAGCGGCTCGCGGCCTACAAGTACCCGCGCGAGGTCCGCATCGTCGACGAGCTGCCCAAGGGCGCCACCGGCAAGATCCTCAAGAAGGAGCTGCGCAGCTAGGCGGAATCCGCCCGCCCCGGCGGTGCGTTGTCCAGCCCATGAGCACGGAGCTGTACGACGCGTTCCGCCAGGGCGAGCTGTTCCTGCGCGCGGGCCAGCCCACCGAGGCCGCCCGGCTGGTCGAGCCGGTGGTGGAGGCCGAGCCGGCCAACGACGCGGCGCTGGAGCTGTGGGCACGCGCGCTGCTGCACTCCGCGCAGCTCGTGCGCGCGGAGGCCGCCCTGCGGCTGCTCGTCGAGCGCCGGCCCGACGACGGCTGGGCCCGCTTCGCGCTGGCCCGCGCGCTGGAGCGGCAGGGCAAGGACGCCTCCGAGCACCGCCAGCTGGCCGCAGCGCTCGGCTTCGAGGCCTAGAGCAGCGTCGCCGCGGCAGGTGGCGGCAGGAGGCCAGCTGCGCCGGACGTGCGGGACCGTCCCTAGGGCCTGCGGAGTCCGAGCACGCTGAGCGACGCGTCGACGAAGGCGTCCTGGCTGGCGTCGACGCCGAGCGCGACGCGCTGGATGCTCAACCCCTGGAGCACGCCGACCAGGCGCTGCGCTGCTTCGGTGGTCGACGCCCCGGCGGGTGCGGTCAGGCCGCGGCGCTCGAGGTCGTCGACGAGCTGGCCGAGCATCCGGTCGAAGCCCTCGCGCAGGGCGGCGGCCAGGGGTGCGTCGTCGTGCGCGAGCCGGATCAGCTCGAGCTGCGTCGTGAAGAGCTCGACACCCGCCGCCTCCCGGGTCGCCGTCCAGTAGCCACGGGCGTACGCCGCCACCGCCGCGACCAGATCGCGCTCCTCGGGGGGCAGTCCTGCAAAGCCCTCGGACCGGCGCAGCAGCGCCGCCGCCAGCAACGCGCCCCGGCTGCCGAAGGTGGAGTACACGGCGCCGGTCGTCAGGCCGGCCCGGCGGGCCACCTCCTGCAGCGTGCACCCGCTCCAGCCGCGCTCAGCCTGCAGCGCGTCCACTGCGGCGAGCAGCCGCTCGCGGGTGGTCGCCCGACCGCGCAGCAGCGCGCCGGGCTGTGCCGTCGTCGTCACCGCACCTCCCTTGACGCCTGCTTCGCCGCCGGTGATAGTAACGCATTATCAACCGGAGGTGACATGCCGCGACCGATCTCGCCGCTGCTGGGCGCGGTGTGTGCGTTGTCGCTGGTCGCCTGCGGCAGCACCGTGCAGCAGGCGGGCCTGACGGGGGGTGCGGCCGCCGCAGACCCTGCCGCCGCGGCCGGTGACGGCCTCGGCGGTCCGCTGCCGACGGTGCCGCAGGCGGAGGCGCTCCCCGGTGCGGACGCCGACCCCGGCGGCGCCACGACGACGAGGGGCAGCGGGCCCGGGACGGTGGACCCCGGTCGCGTGCCGGGCTCGGCGGCGTCGGTGCCCGCGGCCCCCGCTCCCGGTCGCGGCGGCCCCGCGCCGGCGCCGGACCGCGACCGCCGGCCGGTCAAGGTGGGTGTCCTCTACACGAACAACGACCAGGGCGCGGCCTCCGCCGGCGTCGACAACGGCAACACCTTCACCCTCCGCCGCGTCTACGAAGGGGTGCTCAAGGCCTACGCCGCACGGGGCGGCCTGGGCGGCCGCACGATCGAGCCGACGTACGTAGAGCTGCAGTCGAACTCGACGTCGTTGGCGGCGGACCTGGAAGCGGCCTGCACCCGCTTCGTCCAGGACGCGAAGGTCGACGTCGTGCTCAGCACCACCGGTCTGTTCTCGGAGCAGTTCGCCGAGTGCCTGGCCAGAGCCGGCACGCCACAGCTCACCGGCGACTACGCGTTCGGCGACGAGCAGTCCCTGCGCGGCGCGTCGACGCTCTTCGCGACAGCGGCGCTCACGACGGACGAGCGGCTGCGCGCGCTGCTGGAGCAGCTGACGGCCGCCGGCCGGCTGGCGCCGGCGAGCCGGATCGGCGTCGTGGTCGAGGGCTGCCCCTTCGACACCCGCACCTACGAGCGGACGGTGGCGCCGACGGCGAAGCGCCTGGGGCTGTCGATCGTGGCGCGGGCCGACGGGCGGTGCTTCCAGAGCATCGGCGACCTCAGCGGCATCACCACCGACATGCAGGCGGCCGTCCTGCGCTTCCAGCGCGAGCGCGTCGACCAGGTGCTGTTCGTCTCCGGGAGCGTCGAGGGCAACTTCATGCTCTTCTTCGCCACGGCCGCCGAGAGCCAGGGCTACCGGCCGAGGTACGCGCTGACGTCCGGCGCCGTGCTCGCGGTGCAGGAGGCGAACACCCCGCGCCAGCAGCTCACGAACGCTGCCGGCATCGGCTGGATCCCCGCGATCGACACGGTCCGGGCCACGCCGCCGCTTCCCGCCGGCAGACGCTGCCTGGCTGACCTGCAGGCCGGTTCCGGAGCCACGCCGCAGTCACCGCTGGACCGCTACTACGCCCTCAGCGTCTGCTCCGGCGTGGCGCTGTACGACACCGCGCTGCGGGCCAGCTCCGGTGCCGCCGACCGGGCCGCGGTGTCCGCCGCGGTGACCGGCACCGGCACGTCGTTCGCCGCCGCCGTGGTGCAGGGTGAGCGCACCGACTTCCGTCGCGGCCGTCGTACCGGACCCGCCGAGGGCCGCGTCTTCTCATGGGGGTCGTGCGGCTGCTTCGAGTACGTCGGGAAGCCCTTCCCGCTGACTCGCCAGGAGGCGTCGTGATGCTCGACCAGCAGCACTGGCAGGAGCGCCTGAGCGCGCTCGTCGAGGAGCACGGCGTCGTCGGCGCCAGCCTTGCCGTCGGTCTCGGCGACCAGACCGCCGTCGCGGCCAGCGGCGTCCTCAACCTCAGGACAGCCGCGCCGGCGACGCCGGACAGCGTCTTCCAGATCGGCAGCATCACCAAGACCTGGACCGCCACCCTGGTCATGCAGCTCGTCGACGAGGGGCTGCTCGACCTGGACACGCCGGTGCGGACGTACCTGCCGGACTTCCGCCTCGCCGACGAGGACCTCGCGGCCGCTGTCACGCCGAGGCACCTGCTCGCGCACACCAGCGGCATCGCGGGCGACTTCCTCCCGGACACCGGGCGCGGCGAGGACTGCCTGCACGAGTACGTCGCGATGCTGGGACAGCTGCCCGCCAGCCACCCGCTCGGCGCCACCATGAGCTACTGCAACGCCGGCTTCATCGTGCTCGGCCGACTCGTCGAGGTGCTGCGCGGCGCCACCTGGGACGAGGTCGTCCGCACCCGGCTCGTCCAGCCCCTGGGCCTGACCGCTGCCGGAACGCTGCCTGAGGAGGCGCTGCTCTGGGGCGCTGCCGTCGGCCACCTCGCCCCACCTGGGGCGGCGCACCCGGTCGTGGCACCGCAGTGGGGGCTGGCTCGCAGCGCCGGCCCGGCGGGCGCCGTGCACGCGCAGGCACGCGACCTGCTCACCTTCGCCCGGCTGCACCTGGCGGGGGGAGTCGCGCCCGACGGGACGCGGCTGCTGAGCGAGAGCTCGGCGCTGGCGATGCGCGAGCAGCAGGCGCGCGTCGCCGACCGCTGGACGCTCGGCGGCGGGGTCGGCCTCGCCTGGATGCTCATGGACCTGGACGGCGTGCAGGCGTTCGGTCACGACGGCTCCACCATCGGGCAGAGCGCCTACCTGCGCGCGGTGCCGGGTGCCGGCGAGCGACCCGACGTGACGGTCGTGCTGCTCACCAACGGCGGGCAGATGCGCGAGCTGTACCAGGACCTCGTCGGCGAGCTGCTGGCCGACCTGGCCGGGGCCGAGCTGCCGCTGGGCCTGACGCCGCCCGACCAGCCGCCGACGGTCGACCCGGACCGCTACACAGGGCGCTACGCCCGCGAGTCGATGGAGCACGAGGTCGTGCGGCGCGGCGACGACCTGGTGCTCGTCACCTTCCTGAGCGGCGTCATGGCGACGGCGATGGGCACCGACCGGCTCGAGAGCGCGCTCCTGCCCTTCCAGGACGACGCCTTCCTCACCACGCTGCCCGCCGTGTCCGGCTACCTGCCGGCGGCCTTCTACGCCCTCGACGACGGGACGCCGTACCTGCACCTCGCGGGACGGGCAGCCGCCAAGGTCTCCTGACCGCGCGACCCCGCCGCCGCCTGCCCGGCGGTGGACGACCAGCAGCCTGAGCACGGCAGCAGGCTGCGGCGGCTAGCGTGCGAGGGCGTGACCGGGGCCCGCGCGAAGAAGGCGCTGCAGGCGCTGGACGCTGCGCTCGGCGCCGTCCCGGGCAGCCAGGAGCGGCCCGGTCAGCGGGCGATGGTGGAGGCCGTGGCGACCGCCCTCGGCTCCGGTGAGCACCTGCTCGTGCAGGCCGGCACCGGCACCGGCAAGTCGCTCGGCTACCTCGTGCCGGCGCTCACCAGCGGCAAGCGCGTCGTGGTCGCCACCGCCACCAAGGCCCTGCAGGCGCAGCTCGTCGACAAGGACCTCCCGCGGCTGGCCCGGGCGCTGGAGCCGGTGCTCGGCCGCACCCCCTCGTACGCCCTGGCCAAGGGGCGCGGCAACTACGTCTGCCTGCAGCAGGTGCACGGCGGGCCGGGTGCGCGCGAGGACGAGCCGAGCGACAGCCTGTTCGACGGGCCGCAGTCCTCTCTCGGGACCCAGGTCGTCCGGCTGCGCGAGTGGGCGGGGGAGACGGAGTCGGGGGACCGCGACGAGGTGCCCTTCCCGGTGACCGACCGCGCGTGGCGCCAGGTGTCGGTCAGCGCCCGCGAGTGCCTGGGCAGCAAGTGCCCGGACCGCGTCGACTGCTTCAGCGAGAAGGCGCGCGAGGCGGCCAAGGAGGCCGACGTCGTCGTCGCGAACCACACGCTGCTCGCCCTCGACGTCTTCACCGGCGTGCAGGTGCTCCCCGAGCGCGACGCGGTGGTGCTCGACGAGGCGCACGAGTTCGTCGACTCGGTCACCGACGCGCTGTCGCACGAGCTGGCGCTGGGGGACGTGCGCCGGGCCGTGGGCGCGGTCACCGACCTGGTGAGCGAGGCCGTCCTGCTGCGGCTCGAGTCCGCGCGCGACGGGCTGGAGGGCGTGCTGCAGGTGCTGCAGCCCGGCTGGGTGCGCGCGCTGGACCGGCACGCGCTCGACGTGCTCGGGACGCTCGACGCCGCTGCCACCGCGGCCTGCACCGAGATCACCCGGTCGCTGGCCGACGTGCAGGGCGACGACGTCGAGGCCGCCCGGCACGAGCGGGCGCGCACGTCGCTGACCGCCGTCGCCGAGGCCGCGCGCGAGATCGGCACGCCGTCGGTCTCCTCCGCCGTCTACGCCACCGCCGACGGGTCGAGCACCCGGCTGCGGGTCTCGCCGCTGCGGGTCGGGGCTGCGCTGGGCAGCCGGCTGTTCGGCGACACCACCGTCGTGGCCACGTCCGCGACGCTCACCCTCGGCGGGTCGTTCCGGCACGCGGCCGGGCAGCTCGGGCTGACCTGGCTGGCGGGATCGCCTGTGGGGGAAGGGGAGCCGCACGACGGTCGTGACAAGGCCGCCGTGGACGAGGCGCTGGCGGGCGACGAGGAGAGCCCGCCGCCGCGGTGGAAGCACCTCGACGTCGGCAGCCCGTTCGACTACCCGCGGCAGTCGCAGCTGTGGGTGGCGCGCGAGCTCCCCGACCCGGGGCGGATGCCGGTGTCGTGGGCGAAGGAGGTCGACGCGCTGCTCGTCGAGCTGGTGCAGGCCGCCGGCGGCCGCACCCTCGGGCTGTTCAGCTCGACCGCTGCCGCCGTCCGCGCTGCCGAGGCCGTCCGCGCCGCCACCGACCTGCCGATCCTGCTCCAGGGCGACGACTCGCCGGGCGCGCTCCAGCACGCGTTCGCCTCCGACGCGCGCACCTGCCTGTTCGGGACGCGGTCGTTCTGGCAGGGCGTGGACACCCCCGGCAGCGCCTGCCAGCTCGTCGTCATCGACCGGATCCCGTTCGGCCACGTCGACGACCCGCTCTCCAAGGCGCGGCTCGCGGCGGCCTCCGACGCCGGCCGCAACGGCTTCCTCGAGGTGACGCTGCCGCCGGCCGCGGTGCTGCTCGCGCAGGGCGCCGGCCGGCTGATCCGCTCCACCGGCGACCGCGGGGTCGTCGCCGTGCTCGACCCGCGGCTGGAGACGGCCGGGTACGCCCGCGTGCTGCTCGACTCGCTGCCCGGCTTCTACCGGGCGCGGTCCAAGGACGCGGTGCTCGCCTCGCTGCGCACGATCGACGCGGACGCCGCGCCGCTGCTGCCGGCCGGGCCGCGGCCGTCGGAGCGCCGACGGGCGCTCGCCGCCACCTAGCGACGGCGGTCGACCTCCGCAGGTCGCCTGCGGCCAGCCCCCGGAGGGCTCGGCCGACGACCTTGCGAGGATGCCGGCATGGACCTCGAGGACGTGCTCGGCGACGCCGCCCCCCACCTGTCCGTCACCCGCGACGGCGGCGTCGTGACGGTCGCGCTCACCCGGCCCGACAAGCACAACGCCATCTCGTACGCGATGTGGCACGCCTTCGGCCGGCTGATGCCGGCCCTCGCGCAGGACGACAGCTGCGACGTCGTGGTGGTGCGCGGCACGCCGGGCGGGCCGTTCTCCTCGGGCGCGGACATCGGCGAGTTCCAGACGCTGCGCGCCGACCCGGAGGGCGCCCGCCTCTACGGCGCCGCGGTCGAGGCGGGGGAGCAGGCGCTGATCCGCTTCCCCAAGCCGACCGTCGCGCTCATCGAGGGCTTCGCGATCGGCGGCGGCAGCCAGGTCGCCCTGGCCTGCGACCTGCGGGTGTGCGGGCCGGGCTCCCGCTTCGGGATCACGCCGGCCAAGCTCGGCATCGTCTACGCGCTCGGCTCGACCGCCCGGCTGGTCGAGGTGGTCGGTCCGGCGTGGGCGCGCTGGATCCTGCTCACCGGCGACCTGCTCGACGCCGCGACGGCGCTGCGCATCGGGCTGGTGCACGAGGTGGTCGACGACGTGGAGGCGCGGGCGTACGCCCTGGCCGCGACGCTGGCCGCCCGCGCCCGGGTCTCGCTCGTGGGCGGCAAGGAGCTGGTGGCCCGGTCCGCGGCGGGCCGGCTGGAGGAGGACGACGAGGTGCTGGCGCTCTACGCAGCGTCCTGGACGAGCGCGGAGTACGCCGAGGGCGTCGCGGCGTTCCTCGCCAAGCGGGCGCCCGACTTCCGCGGTGTGCGCTGAGGGAGAAGTCGCTCGATCTTGTCGGAGGCGTCGCCTAGCGTGCCGCGCATGGGGGCACAGGTGCGCGCGCAGGGGCTGGTCAAGCGGTACGGCGAGGTGACGGCGCTCGACGGCCTCGACCTCGAGGTCGAGGAGGGGACGGTCCTCGGGCTGCTCGGGCCCAACGGCGCGGGCAAGACCACGGCCGTCCGGATCCTCACCACGCTGCTCACGCCCGACGAGGGCAGCGCGCAGGTCGCGGGCGTCGACGTGCTGCGCGACCCGGGAGGCGTCCGCCGGCACATCGGGCTCTCGGGGCAGTACGCCGCGGTCGACGAGTACCTCACCGGCTTCGAGAACCTCGACATGATCGGCCGCCTCTACAAGCTCGGGCGCAAGCAGTCACGGGAGCGGGCGCGCGAGCTGCTCGAGCGGTTCTCGCTCACGGAGTCGGCGGACCGCCCGCTGAAGGGCTACTCCGGCGGCATGCGGCGCCGGCTCGACCTCGCCGGGGCGCTGGTCGCCTCCCCGTCGGTGCTCTTCCTCGACGAGCCGACCACCGGCCTCGACCCCCGCAGCCGCACCGACATGTGGGAGGTCATCCGCGAGCTGGTGCGCGGCGGGACGACGCTGCTGCTGACGACGCAGTACCTCGAGGAGGCCGACCTGCTGGCCGACGAGATCGTCGTCATCGACCACGGCCGCGCCATCGCGCAGGGCACCGCCGACGTGCTGAAGTCGCAGGTCGGCGGCGAGCGGGTGGAGGTGGTCGTCGACGGCGAGGCCGACCTCGCCGAGGCGCGCCGCGTGCTGTCGGCGCTGGCCACCGGCGAGGTGGTCGTGGACGACCACACCCGGCGGCTGACCGCGCCGGTGAGCGGTGGCGGCAAGGCGCTGGTCGACGCGCTGGCCCAGCTCGACGCCGCGGGGGTCGCGGTGCTCGACGTGGCGCTGCGCCGCCCGACGCTCGACGACGTCTTCCTGTCCCTGACCGGTCGCGCGACCGAGACCGAGGAGGCTGCCGCATGAGCGCCCTCACCACCGCGCTGGGCGACGGCGCGGTCGTCGCCAAGCGCAACCTCATCAAGATCAAGCGCAGTCCCGAGCTGCTGGTCTTCTCGACGCTGCAGCCGATCATGTTCATCCTGCTGTTCGCCTACGTCTTCGGCAGCGCCATCGGCGAGGACCGGACGGGCGTGAACTACCGCGAGTTCCTCATCGCCGGGATCTTCGCGCAGACGGTCATCTTCGGCGCCACGATGACCGGCGTCGGGCTGGCCGACGACATGAAGAAGGGCATCATCGACCGCTTCCGGTCGCTGCCCATGTCGCGCTCGGCGGTGCTCGTCGGGCGCACCACGAGCGACGTGCTCAACAACGTCCTCGTCATCACGGTGATGTCGCTGACGGGGCTCGTCGTGGGCTGGCGCATCCGCACCTCGTTCCTGGAGGCGGTCGCCGGCTTCCTGCTCCTGCTGCTGTTCGCCTACGCCATCTCCTGGGTGTTCGCCTGGATCGGCCTGATCGTGCCGTCGGTCGAGGTCGTGCAGAGCGCGTCGTTCATCGTGATCTTCCCGATCACGTTCATCGCCAACACCTTCGTCCCGGAGAGCGGCCTGCCCGGGCCGCTGAAGACGATCGCCGAGTGGAACCCGGTGTCGTCGCTGACGCAGGCCGCGCGCGAGCTGTTCGGCAACACCGGTCCGGGTGGCACGACCTCCGACGCCTGGTCGCTGCAGCACCCCGTGCTGTACACCGTGATCTGGTCGGCGCTCATCCTCGTGGTCTTCGTCCCGCTGGCCGTCCGGCAGTACAAGCGGGCCGCGTCGCGCTGAGCGCCTGGCATGATCTCCAGGTGACTGAGGTCGGTGCCACGCTCGGGGTCGAGGAGGAGTACCACCTCGTCGACGCCGCCACCATGGCGCTCGCCGACGCGCCCGCCGTCGTGGCCGAGGCGCTCGCGCTGCTCGGCGCCGAGGCGCAGGGCGAGATCAGCACCAGCCAGCTCGAGGTCGCCACCCCCGTGAGCACCTCGCTCGCCGAGGTGCGCACGCACCTGGAGCGGCTGCGCAAGGGCGCTGACGCCGCCGCGCAGGCGCACGGCTGCCGCATCCTCGGCACCGGCACGCCGACGCTGGGACGGTGGACCGACCAGCGGCTCAGCGAGGGAGCGCGCTACCAGCGGGTGCACGAGCGGTACGGCCTGCTCGCGCTCCAGCAGCTCATCTGCGGCCAGCACGTGCACGTCTCGGTGCCCGACCCGGAGCTGGCCATCGCGGTGTGCGACCGGCTGCGCCCCGACCTGCACCTGCTGCTCGCGCTGTCCGGCAGCTCCCCGTTCTGGGAGGGCGAGGACAGCGGCTACGACAGCTACCGGACCGTCTGGTTCAGCCGCTTCCCGGTGACCGGCTCGCAGGAGGTCCTGCGGAGCCGGCAGGCGTACGACGCCCTCGTCGCCGAGCTGGTCACCTCCGGCGTGGTGGACGACGCACGCGGGCTCTACTGGGACGCCCGTCCGTCCGTGCTCTACCCGACGGTCGAGGTGCGCGTCGCGGACACCTGCCCCCGGCTGGACGACGCCGTCCTCCAGGCCGGCCTCAGCCGTGCCCTGGTGCGGACCGTCGCGCGGGAGGCGCTGGCCGGTCGGCCGTTCGCCGAGCCGCGGCCGGAGCTGGTGAAGGCGGCCCGCTGGCGCTCGGCCCGGCTCGGCCTGTCCGGCGACCTGGTCGACCTGCACACCGGCGGCCGTGCCCCCGGGGTCGAGCTCGTGCGCGGCCTGCTCGCCCGGCTGCGCGACGACCTGGAGGAGACCGGCGACTGGGACGAGGTGTCGGCGCCTCGTGGAGCAGGTGCTCGCGCGCGGCACCTCGGCGGCGCAGCAGCGCCGCGCGGTCGGCGAGCAGGGGCCGGCCGGGGTCACCCGCGAGCTGGTGGCCCAGACCGCGCTGTCCTGAAGCACCCCCCACGGCCGGACCGTACTGCGCCCTCAGAGGTCCTTGCGGGAGTAGGACACGGCGGCCACGCCCCAGACCATGGCCACCCACAGGACGGCCCAGGCCAGGTAGGCAGGCGTGAGCGGGGCGATGCTGAGGAACGGGAACGCCCCGGACCCCTCCGACCCGCCGCCGAACTGCAGCAGCGCGGACGGGTCCTGGAAGCCGTGCATCGCGCCGCGCCACAGCCCGTCGGTGGGCAGCAGGACGCGCGAGACCGAGCCCACCCGTTCGACCGAGTCGTTGCCGAGCGCGGCGCCGATGCCGCCGACGACGCCGGCCACCCAGGTGGTGCAGAACAGCCCGACCGCCACGACGCCCGACGCCATGGGCGAGACCGCCGTGGACAGCAGCACCGCGAGGGTGAGCAGCACGGTCGTCTGCGCGGCCAGCAGGCCGAGCGCCTCCGCCGGCTCGGGCGGCAAGTAGCCGACGGTGGCGTAGACGACCGCGCACTGCGCCAGGCCGGCGAGCACGACGTAGCCGCTGCCGAACGCCACCAGGCCCAGCCACTTGCCGAGCAGGAAGGAGGACCGGCGGATCGGGCGGGCCAGCACCGCGAGGGCGATCCCGGACTCGGTCTCGCCGGCGAGCGTCGGCCCGGCGAGGAACGCCGTGCCGAGCGCAGCGATGAGGCTGTAGCCGAACATCACGAGGTTCAGCACGATCGAGGCGGTGAGGCGGGCCTGGCCGGTGGTGACGCTCTCGTCCGCCAGCCGCGAGAAGCCCCAGCCGCTCAGGGCGAGCAGCACGACCGTGAGCGCCGCGAGCGCGAGCAGCACGCGGCGGCGCGAGGCTTCGCGCAGGGTCAGCGCGGCGACGGTGGTGACAGTGCCGACGGCGCTCATCGGGCCCCTTCCGCGCCCTCGCGCAGGACGGCGAGCAGCCGCTCCTCGAGGGTGATCCGGGCCGGCTCCACCGCGTGCACCTGGACGCCCAGCGCGCTCAGGTCGCGGACGAGGGAGGGGACCGACGTGCCGTCGTCCTCGCCGGACAGCGCGACCGTGAACCACTCGCCCTCGCGCTGCACGGCGCCGGTCGCCCGCAGCCGCGCCTCGGCCTCGGCCCGCACGGCGGTCAGGTGGAGCCGCAGCTCGCGCTGGCCGAGCAGCTCGGCCAGCGTGCCGGAGGCCGCGACGCGCCCCCGGTCGAGGATGACGACGCGGTCGCAGACGCGCTCCACCTCGCCGATCAGGTGGCTGTTGAGCAGCACGGCCACGCCGCGCTCCTTCAGCGAGAGCACGATGTCGCGCACGTCCACCCGGCCGAGCGGGTCCAGCGCGCTGGTCGGCTCGTCGAGCACCACCAGCTCGGGGCGGGCGACCAGCGCGACGGCCAGCCCGAGCCGCTGCTGCATCCCCTTGGAGAAGCCGCCGACGCGGTCGCCGGTGCGACCGGCCAGACCCACCAGCTCCAGGCACCCGGCCTGCTCCTGCGCGGAGACCTGCAGACCCGACAGCCGCACGTGCAGGCTCAGCACCTCGGCCGCGGACAGCCACGGCTGGTAGCGGAACAGCTCCGGCAGGTACCCCACGCGGGTGCGCGCCGCCGGGTCGTCCGCGGGGCGGCCGAGCAGCAGCACCTCGCCGGCGTCCGGCCGCACCAGCCCGAGCAGGATCTTGATCATGGACGTCTTGCCGGCGCCGTTCGGGCCGAGCAGACCGACGACCTCGCCGCGCCCCACCTCGAGGGAGACGTCCTCGACGGCCTGCCGCCGGCCGTAGCGCTTGCGGACGCCGGAGCACCAGACCGCCGGTGCGGCAGGCAGGTCCGCCAGCAGCTCGGCACCGCGCACCGTGGCGCCCGCTGCCGTCACGCCAGGCCCCGCGCGACCGCCAGGACCTCGCTGTCGTCGAGCGAGCCGGCCACGACGGTCAGCACGCCGTCCTCCACCCACACCACGGCCGCGACCACGCGGTCCTTCGTCGTCACGAGCGTGGCGGGGATGCCGTCCACGTCGGTGCTGCGCGAGGTGACCTGCCCGGCGGGCAGCGGGAGCGGCAGCGTCGAGCCGTCGCCGGTGAAGGTCCGCAGCTGCTCGGCGACCTCGTCGGGCAGCCCCGGCAGGGAGAGCAGGTAGTCGCGCACCACCTCGAACGGCACGCCGGTCGAGAAGGCCGTCGGGGCGACCGCCCGCGCGACGACCAGGGCGGGCGTGCCGCCCGCCTGCGACCAGATGGCGGCCAGGCCAGGCCCGGCGTCCAGGCGCACCTTCGCGCCCTCGATCCCGGGCGGAGGTGGCGGCAGCTCCTCACCGGCCCGCGCCGCGGCCTGTGCGGCCCGCGCGGCGGAGAAGGTGAACGTCGCGCTCACCTTGCTGCCGACCTGGTAGACCGGCTCGCCGCGCACGCCGCGGGGCAGGTCGTCCACCTGCGGCACCTGCAGGCCGGTCTCGGCGGCCGCGGCGGCCGCGTCCCGGACCTGGTGCACGGCGGGCCTGCCGAACACCTCGAGGGAGCCGTACGCGCTGAGGTCCGGCAGGGCGAGCAGGTCCTCGGCCGTGATGCTCACCGGGGCCACCTGCTCGGTGCGGAACACCTGCAGCCAGTCGTTCGCGGCCGCCGTGCCGGCACCGGCGAGCACCACGGCGACGGCGAGGGCCGCAGCGGCGGGGCGGCGGACCAGCCCCCGGCGGCGGCTCGTACGAGGTGCCCGGGCAGGGGTGCCGCCGGCGGCCAGCCGCTGCCACGCGTCGTCCACGCGGGGGGTGCCCAGGTCGGGCGGCAGCAGCGCGGCGTCCACCCGCGCAGCGTCCTCCTGCACGGCGTCCAGCAGCGAGAGGCAGTGCCGGCAGTCGGCGACGTGCTGCCGGTCGGGCTCGGCGACGCCGGCGGGCTCGTCGAGCAGGCGGCGCAGCACGCCCTCAGTCGGATGACGCATGACGAAGCTCCTTGCGCAGGGCGGACTCGGCGCGGCGCACAGTGGTGCCGACGCTCGCGGGGGACAGGTCGAGGGCGGCGGCGACCTCGGCGTAGCTCAGGCCGATGTGCCGCAGGACGAGGGCGGTGGCCTGCCGGCGGGGCAGGCGGGCGAGGGCGGCGCGCACCCGGCGCCGCTCCTCGAGCGCGACGACGGCGTCGGCGACGTCCGGCACGACGGCCTCGGCCTGCACGGCGACGACGTCCTCGCGGGAGGTGCGGCGGCGGCCGGAGCGCAGCAGGTTCAGCGCGGTGTGCGCGGCGGCGACGGACAGCCAGCCGCGGGCCTCGTCGGCGGGGACGGCGGAGCGCCCGAAGGACAGGAAGACCTCCTGCGCGACGTCCTCGGCCTGGTCCCGCGAGCCGAGGACGCGGGCGGCGACGCCGACGACGAGCAGGTAGTCGCGCCGGAAGACCTCCGCGAGGTCCGGCCGCACGGGACCGCTCGCGCCCACCGCCACCGGCCCCCTCTCGTCCGCGACGACCGGCCGGCGCGGGGGAGGCGTCAGCACGGCTGCTCGTCCTTGGTGCAGGTCCATGTCTCTACAGCACCGCCGGGCAGCGGGAGGTGACACGCGGCCTTAGCGGCGGAACAGGTCGGGCGGCGGCCGCGGGGCGCTCCGCGCGGTGGCGTCGGTGACCGGGGCGGCGCCACCGGTGAAGTCGCGCAGGTCGTCGCCGCTGACCAGCCGGGCGCGCCCGGCGGCGCGGGAGACCCGCCGCACCAGGTCCTGCTCCGGCAGCGGCGCGTCGGAGGCGGCGAGCACCAGGTTGGCGAAGCGCCGGCCGCGCAGCACCGACGGGTCGGCCAGCAGCACCACGTGGGGGAACGCCGCGAGCAGGGTCGCCACCTGCGCCCGCGCGAAGGCGAGCGGGCGGCCGTCGGCGACGTTCACGACGTAGACGCCCCCGGGGCGCAGCAGCCGGCGCACCTCCTGCACCCACTCCAGCGTCGTGACGTGCACGGGCATGACGGCGCTCTCGAACACGTCCGCCACGACGAGGTCGCTCTCGCCCTGCCGCAGCGCCGGCAGCTCGCGCCGCGCGTCGCCGACCCGCAGCCGGAACCCCTTGGTGCCGAACGACTCCCGCACCAGCGCGGCCAGCTGCGCGTCCGCCTCGACGACCAGCTGGCGCGACCCGGGGCGGGTGGCCGCGACGTACCGCGGCAGCGTGCACCCGCCGCCGCCGAGGTGCACCGCCGTCAGCGGCCCCTCGGGCAGCACGTCCACGACGTCGCCCATGAGCCGCACGTAGTCGAACTCGAGGTGGGTCGGGTCCGCCCGGTCGACGTAGGACTGCGCCACGCCGTCGACGCGGAGCAGCCACCCGTCCTCGTGGTCGAGGTCCTGGAACAGCTCGGCCTCCCCGAACGCGACCGGCCACCGGCCCGGCAGCGGCCCGCTCACGGGAGCAGGCGCCGCAGCGCCGGCCAGGCCTCCGCGAAGGCGCGGTGCAGCGGCAGCAGGTCCACCTCGTCGACCGCGACCCAGCGCAGGTCGACGCTCTCGCGGTCCGGCACGACCTCGCGCCGCTCCGGCAGCGACGCGACGTACGTCGTGTAGCTCCAGGTGCCGTGGTCCGCGACGTGCTCGGCGTGCACGACCAGCCCGGCCAGGTCCAGGCCGGTCTCCTCGACCGTCTCCCGCCGCGCCGCCTGCTCGGCGCTCTCGGTGCTGGCGCGAGCCCCGCCCGGGACGCCCCAGGTGTCACCGCCGTGGCTCCACGGCGCCCGGTGCTGCAGCAGGACGTACGGCCCGGGGGCGACGGCGAGCAGCCCCGCCGCGCCGAAGCGGCCCCAGTGCCGGTGGCCGAGCGCGCAGTCCAGCCACCCGTCGCCGTCGGTCACGCCCTCTGCCTACCCGGTGACCGCGGGTGCTGCGCGCCGGGGGCAGGATGCGGGGATGACCACGACCCCCGAGATCCCGGCCACCGCGCGCGAGGTGCGCCTCGTCGCCCGCCCCCAGGGCATGCCCGTGGCGACCGACTTCGCGCTGGCCGAGGCGGAGGTGCCCGAGCCCGCTGAGGGCGAGGTCCTGGTCCGCAACCTGTACCTGTCCGTCGACCCGTACATGCGCGGCCGGATGAACGACGTGAAGTCCTACGTGCCGCCCTTCGAGCTCGGCAAGGTGATGGACGGCGGCGCGGTCGGCGAGGTCGTCCGCAGCACCGTCGACTCGCACGCGCCGGGCGACCTGGTCCTGCACGGGCTCGGCTGGCGCGAGTGGTCGGCGGGACCGGCCAAGGGCTTCAAGGTGCTGCCCCGCGGCGACTTCTCCCCGTCGTACCACCTCGGCGTGCTGGGCATGCCGGGCCTGACGGCGTACGCCGGGCTGTTCGAGGTGGCGGGCTTCGCCGAGGGCGAGACGGTCTTCGTGTCCGGTGCCGCGGGCGCCGTCGGCAGCGTCGTCGGCCAGCTGGTGAAGGCCCGCGGCGGCCGGGTGGTCGGCAGCGCCGGGTCGGCGGAGAAGGTGGCCTGGCTGACCGACGAGCTGGGCTTCGACGCGGCGTTCGACTACAAGGCGGGTCCGGTGGCCAAGGCGCTGCGCGCGGCGGCCCCGGACGGCATCGACGTCTACTTCGACAACGTCGGCGGGGAGCACCTCGAGGCCGCGATCGGCTCGCTGAAGGTGCACGGCCGCGCCGCGATCTGCGGGATGATCAGCATGTACAACAGCACTGAGCCCGCGCCCGCGCCGCGCAACCTGGCCCAGGTGGTCGGCAAGCGCCTGAGGCTGCAGGGCTTCCTGGTGAGCGACCACGGGCACCTGCAGCGGCAGTTCGTCCAGGAGGTCGGGCCGATGCTCGCCGACGGCCGGCTCAAGGCGCAGGAGACGGTCGTGGACGGCATCGACCGGATGAGCGACGCGTTCCTCGGCCTGCTCACCGGCGGCAACACCGGGAAGATGGTCGTCCGCGTCGGATGAGCCTGTCCCTGGGTGCCCTGGCCGAGGCCTCGCTGGAGCGGCTCGGCGACCACCGCTCCCTGGAGTTCGAGGGGCGGTGGCACACCGCCGCTGAGCTGCACGCCCGCGCGGTCCGGCTGTCGGCCGGCTTCGCCGCGCTCGGCGTCCGGCCGGGTGACCGGGTCGTCGTCTGCATGACGAACTGCCCGGAGGTGCTGCTGTCGTACGCCGCCCTCTGGCGCGCAGGGGCCGTGCCGACGCCGGTCATCTCGGCGGTGACGCCGACCGAGCTGCGGCACGTCCTCGTCGACTCCGGCGCGCGGGTGGCGGTCGCGTCGGAGGCGTCGCTGGCGCTGGTGCGCGAGGCGGCGCAGGACCTCGACGTGCAGGTGGTCGTCGAGCTGGCCGAGCTCGAGGTGCACGGGGACGGCGCGCTGGTCGACCGCGCGGAGGACGACCTGGCCGCCCTGCTCTACACCGGTGGGACCACCGGTCGCAGCAAGGGCGTGATGCTCACGCACACCGGGCTCTCGCAGATCTCGCGGGCGCGGGCGCAGGTCTTCAGCGAGTCCGGCGCGGTCGACCTGCAGCTCGCGCTGCCGCTGTCGCACGTCTACGGGCTGCTCAACTCCGTGACCCGGATGCACATGCCCGCCGCCGGGTTCGTCGCGCTGCAGCGCAAGTTCGACGCATCGCAGTGGCTGGACATGGCCGCACGGCTCCGGCCGCAGGCCGCAGCGCTGGTGCCGTCGATGCTCCAGCTGCTGCTGCGCCAGGACCTCGAGCAGGCCGACCTGTCCTCGCTCTACTACGTCACGACCGGCGGGGCGCCGCTGTCGGTGGCGGTGCGCGAGGAGTTCGAGCGGCGGGTCGGCGGGGTCCGGGTCTGCGACGGCTACGGCTGCACCGAGGTCACCTCCACCGCGACGATGAACCCGTACACCGCACCGCGCTCCGGCAGCGTCGGCCTGCCGCTGCCGGGGGTCGAGGTGAAGGTCGTCGACGAGCTGGGCGAGCCGGTGGCTGCCGGTAGCGACGGCGAGGTGTGCGTGCGGTCGGCCGGGGTCATGGCCGGCTACTGGACCGACGGCCGGCGCGACGAGGAGGCCACGGCCGCTGCGGTGCGCGACGGCTGGATGCACACCGGCGACGTCGGTCACCTCGACGAGGACGGCTACCTCTACGTCGTCGACCGCATCAAGGACCTCATCATCCGCGGCGGCTTCAACGTCTACCCGCGCGACGTCGAGGACGTCCTGCTCGCCCACCCGGAGGTCGCCACGGCCGCGGTGGTCGGCCGGCCCGACCCGGTGCTGGGGGAGGAGGTCGTCGCCTGGGTGTCGCTCACGGCGGGAGCCGCCGTCACCGCCGACGACCTCGTCGCGTGGTCGCGCAAGCGGCTCGGCCGGCACAAGCACCCGCGGGAGGTGCGGATCGTCCCGGCGGTGCCGCTCACCTCCGTCGGCAAGACCGACCGCAAGGCGCTGCGCCGGCTGGCCGCCGACCCGTCGCCGGACGTCGGCTGAGGACCGAGCAGGGGCAGGCGCACGCGGCGACGCTGGTGCCCGCAGGTCAGGCGTCGAAGCCGGGCAGCCAGCGGCGCAGGACCGGCCCCACCGGCAGCTCGGCCTCGAGCTGGCAGAGCACCCCGACCATGCCGAGCCAGACCCGGTGGGTGAACAGGTGCTCTGCCGGCAGGTCCAGCTTCAGCGCGACGCCGAAGTCGGGGTTGCGCGGGTCGTTGACCCGGCCGAACTCCGTCTTCAGCCAGGCCCGGCTGAAGCGGAAGACGTCGTGCCGGGCCGGCTCGGTGAACGGCGACATGTAGTCGACCAGCTTCTCCACCTCGACCTGCACGCCGGGCCGGACGAAGCGCTCCTCGCGCAGCCGCGCCAGCACCTCGTCGGGGTCGTCGCCGAGCAGCGCGCCGATGAGCCGGCCGAAGGTGGCGGGCATCCCGTGCGGCATCTCCAGCGACGACCCGAAGTCGAGGACGCCGAGGCGCCCGTCGGTCAGCCGCAGGAAGTTGCCCGGGTGCGGGTCGGTGTGCAGCAGCCCGGCGCGCTCGGGCCCGCTGACCAGGAAGCGCTGGTACAGCCCGGCCACGCGGTCCCGCTCGGGCTGGTCGCCGTCGCGGGCCACCGCGGACAGCGGCGCGCCGTCCAGCCACTCGCTCACCAGCACCCGCGAGCTGGCCCGTACGACGGCCGGCACGACGACGTCGGGGTCGTCGGCGAACCCGTCCCGGAAGCGGGTCTGGGTGCGGGCCTCGTGCAGGTAGTCCAGCTCCTCGACGAGCCGGTCGCGCAGCTCGCGCAGCAGCGGCGGCATCGCCAGGCCGCGGGCGACGAGGGCCGCGGCGCGCGAGGCGAGCGAGAGCGTGCGCACGTCGCCGACCAGCGCCTCGCGCACCCCCGGGTACTGCACCTTCACGGCGACCGCACGTCCGTCCGCCCACACCCCGCGGTGCACCTGCCCGAGGGAGGCGGCGGCGACGGCCTCCGCCTCGAAGGACGTGAACAGCCCGCGCCAGCCGTCGCCGAGCTCGGCGCGCAGCACCGGCTCGACCTCCGCGAACGGCAGCGAGGCGTTGCCGGCCTGCAGGGTGACCAGCGCGTCGCGCCAGGTCGCCTCCGGGTCCTGGGGCATCAGCGCGTCGACGGTGGAGAGCAGCTGACCGGCCTTGAGCGCGCCGCCCTTGAGGCCGCCGAGCACGCGGATGGTGCGGGCGGCGTTGCGGGCGCGCAGCTGCGCGCGGACCGCCTCCGGGTCCTGCCCGGCGGCACGGCGCCCTGCGCCCTCGACAGCGAGCGCGGCGGCGCCGGCGGGCAGGGAGAGCAGCTGGGCGGTGCGGACGACGCGCGAGGTCGGGCAGGCTCACGGGTACCGCGCAGCTGTCGCCCTCGCAGCCGGGGCCGCTGCCTCCGGTCGTCACGAGCTGCACCGGGCGGCTGTCCTCCCACGCCTTGTCCAGCACCGAGCGCAGCACCTCGGCCGGCTGCGCGCCGGAGACGCCGTACGTCCGGTCGACGACGAAGAACGGCACGCCGGTGATGCCGAAGCGCTGGGCGTCCCGCTGGTCGGCGCGCACCTCGTCGGCGTAGCGGGCGGAGGCGAGGACCTCGCGCGCCTCGTCGGCGTCCAGGCCGGCGTCGGCGGCCAGCCGCACCAGGACGTCGTGGGCTGCGGTGGGCTCGCCCTCGGTGAAGGTCGCGCGCATCAGGCGCTCCTTGAGCGCGTCCTGCACCCCGCGCTCCGCGGCCAGGTGCAGCAGGCGGTGCGCGTCGAAGGTGCTGCCGCCGCGCATGAGGTCGAAGCGGAGGTCGAGGCCGTCCTGCGCGGCTGTGGCCGCCATCGAGTCGAGCATCTCCTGCGCCTGCTCCAGGGTGCGGCCGTACTTGGCGGCGAGGTGCTGCGCCTGCCCCTCGGTGCGCTCGGCGGGCGCCGTGGGGTCGAGCTCGAAGGAGCGCCAGACGACCTCGACCTCGTCGCGGTGCGGGAAGGAGGCGAGCGCCTGCTCGAAGCGGCGCTTCCCGACGTAGCACCACGGGCAGACGACGTCGGACCAGATCTCGACTCTCATGACCGGTGCAACAAGCGCTGCACCACAGCGTGTTCCGTCAGACGACGACGACGCCGACCAGCCAGGTCGCCACCATCAGCACGCCCGCGGTGAGCTCGGCGAGCACGCCGAGCCCGACCGCCTTGAGCACCTGCACGGTGCTGCGCCAGGCCGTCGGCGCGGTCGCGCTGCACCTCGGCGAGGTAGACCCCGGCGACGCCGCCGAGCAGCAGCCCGAGCGGCGGCAGCAGGAAGAAGCCGAGGGCCGCGCCGGCGGCACCGAGCAGCAGCGTGCGGCGGGGGAGGCTGCCGGCCAGGTGCCGGCCGGGCAGGGCGTACTTGAGGACGAGCCCGGCGGCGAACAGCGCGGCCATGACGGCGACGACCGCCCAGCGGGTGCTGCCGTCGTCGACGACCAGGGCGGCCCAGCCGATCCCGGCCGCGAGCACCAGTGCCGTGCCGGGCAGCAGGGGGACCAGCACGCCGGCCAGCCCGACGAGCATGACCAGGCCGACGAGGGCGGTCTCCACGTCAGACGGGCAGCGGCGCGCCGAGGATCTCCTCGGTCAGCTCCCACAGGCGCGCGGCGACCGCCGGGTCCTTGCCGGTGCTGTAGACGTCGAGCAGCTCCGGCTTGCCGCGCACCTGGCCGAGGGCCGACGGGCCGACGAACGCGCCGCTCGGGGTGCTGTGGTCCAGCGCCCGCAGGGTGGGCAGCGCGCCGGCAGCGGCCGACTGCAGGGTCACCTTCATGAACGCGCGCGCCACCGGGTTGAGGATGCCGAGGCGCCGCTCGGACAGCTGCCGGGTGAACAGCGCGGTGTCGCTGACGCCCGGGTGGCAGGCCACTGCGCTGACCGGCGAGCCGGCCTTGCCCGCGCGGCGGTGCAGCTCCTGCGCGAAGAGCAGGTTGGCCTGCTTGCTGTTGGCGTAGACGGCCTGGCCGACGTACGGCGAGGGCGCGACGAGCTGCTCGCGCGTCGTGGTCGCCGACAGGCGCCCGCCGCGCGCGGCGATGCTGCTGACCAGGACGACCCGCCCGCCGGCCGCGTGCAGCTGCGGCCACAGGGCGGTGACCAGGGCGGCGTGGCCGAGGTGGTTGGTGCCCACCTGCCGCTCGTGGCCCTGCGCGGTGAACAGGAGCGGACCGCCCATGACCCCGGCGTTGCAGACCAGGGCGTTCAGCGCGTCGTGCTCGGCGGCGACCGTCTTGGCGAACGACGCGACCGAGTCCAGGTCGGCGAGGTCGAGCTCCTGCACGCTGGCCGTGCCCGGCCCGGTGAAGCCGCTCCTGGCCTGCTCGCCCTTGGCGACGTCGCGCACCGCGAGCACGACGTGCGCGCCGCGGGCGACCAGGTCGCGGGCGGCCTCGCGGCCGATGCCGCTGTTGGCGCCGGTGATGACGAACGTGCGGCCGGTCTGCTGCGCGAGCTGTCGGGGGTTCCAGGTCATGCGCGGAACAGTACGGGCGGCAGGTGACCGTCTCGCGACGAGATGTCGCAGATCACAGCCGCGCCCCCCGGCGGTGATCCACAGAAGGATCGATGCCCTCAGACGCCGTACGGGGCTCCTACGGCACCGATGCTTCTGTGGATCACCGGCACCAGGGCGGGTGGCTCAGCCGTCGACGGCGAGCACGAGCGGGAGCACGTCGCCGGCGCCGGCCTCGCGCAGGACGCGGGCCGCCTCGGTCAGCGTCCAGCCGGTGTCGGTCCGGTCGTCGACGAGCAGCACCGGTCCGCCGTCCAGCGGCCAGCCGGCCGGCACGGCGAACGCCCCGCGGACGCCGCGCAGCCGTTGCGCGCTGTTGGAGCGCCCGCCGGGAGGCGTGTCCCGGACCAGGTCGAGCGTGCCGAGCAGCGGCAGCCGGCCGACCGACGCGATCCGCGCCGCGAGCGAGCCGACGAGCAGCGGCCGGGCGCGGGACGGCACAGCGACGACCCCGGTCGGGCGGGATTCCCACCCCCAGCCCTTGAGCACCTGCACGACCGCCCCGACGACGTCGTCCGGCACCTCCGCGTCGGGTCCTGCGAAGACGGTGCGCAGGCGGGTGCCCCAGCCGACGTCCGACAGCCGCCCGAGCGCGCGACCGGACGCGGCCTGCTGCTCGACCGGGATCCGCCCCTTCACCTCGGTCAGGCCGGTCGGCCACATCTTGCGCGGCTCCACCTCGACGCCGGGCCGGCCGAGCGCAGCCTGGGCGGCCTCCAGGGACGGCGGCGAGACGTCCGGCGGCAGCGCCCGGCCGGTGCAGCGGTCGCACCGCCCGCACGGCTGCGCGGTGCCGGCCAGCACCTCCGGGTCGTCGAGCTGCCGCCGCAGGAACAGCATCCGGCAGGCGGCGGCACCCCCCTCGGGGAGAGCGGCGTAGTCCCGCATCGCCTGCTGCTCGGCGGCCCGGTCGGCCGCGACCCGCGCGTAGCGCTCCTCGTCGTACGCCCACGGCTGCCCGGTGGCGGTCCAGCCGCCGCTGACCCGGTGCACCGCGCCGTCGACGTCGAGCACCTTGAGCATCGTCTCGAGCCGGGTGCGTCGCAGGTCGACGTGCGCCTCCAGCGCGGCGGTCGACATGGGCCGGTCCGACAGCGTGCCGAGCACCTGGCGCACCTGCTCCTCGGACGGGAAGCCGAGCGAGGCGAAGTACCGCCAGATCGCCTCGTCCTCCGCGCCGGGCAGCAGGACGACCTCGGCCCGCTCGACGCCGCGCCCTGCGCGCCCGACCTGCTGGTAGTAGGCGATCGGCGACTGCGGCGCACCGAGGTGCACCACGAACCCGAGGTCCGGCTTGTCGAAGCCCATGCCCAGCGCGCTGGTGGCGACGAGGACCTTGATCCGGTTGGCGAGCAGGTCGTCCTCGGCCGCCCGGCGCTCCGCGTCGTCGGTGCGTCCGGAGTACGAGGCGGCCGCGATGCCGCGGCTGCGCAGGAAGGAGGCAAGCTCGTCGGTCGCGGCCACCGTCAGCGTGTAGACGATCCCGCTGCCCGGCAGGTCGGACAGGTGGTCGGCCAGCCACGCCCAGCGGTGGGCCGCGCTCGGCAGCGGCAGCACCGACAGGTGCAGCGACTCGCGCTCCAGCACGCCGCGCAGGACGACGGCCTCGCCGCCGCTGCCGGTGGCGAGCTGCTCGGCGACGTCGGCGACGACGCGGGCGTTCGCGGTCGCCGTCGTCGCGAGCACGGGCGTGCCGGCCGGCAGCTCGGTGAGCAGCGTGCGGATGCGCCGGTAGTCCGGCCGGAAGTCGTGCCCCCAGTCGGAGATGCAGTGCGCCTCGTCGACGACGAGCAGCCCGGCGGTGGCCGCGAGCGAGGGCAGCACCGCGTCGCGGAAGCCGGGGTTGTTCAGGCGCTCCGGGCTGACGAGCAGCACGTCGACCTCGCCGCGGCCGACCGCGTCGTACACCAGCGACCAGTCGTCGACGTTGCTGGAGTTGACCGTCACGGCGCGGATGCCGGCGCGCTGCGCGGCGGCGATCTGGTTGCGCATCAGGGCGAGCAGCGGGCTGACGATGACGGTCGGTCCGGCGCCGGACGCGCGCAGCAGCGCCGTCGCGACGAAGTAGACGGCCGACTTGCCCCAGCCGGTGCGCTGGACGACCAGCGCGCGCCGGCGGCCGCTGACCAGCGCGTCGATCGCCGTCCACTGGTCCTCGCGCAGCACGGCGGACTCGCCGGCCAGCGCGCGCAGGTGCTTCTCGGCGTCGTCCCGGGTCGTCACCCGCGGAACCCTAGGCGGGCGGCAGCAGCATCCGCTCGCCCCGGCGCAGCGGGCGCACGCCGGTGACGTACCTCGACGAGCGGCGGGCTACCCGAGCAGGGCCGCTCCGCCGGCCATCGCGACGAGCAGGCCGAGCATCACCACCGGCACCACCCACCCGGGCACCGTCCGGGCGGCCGTCGCCGGCCGCCGGCGCGCGGCGCGGACGCACAGGCCCACGACCGCCTCGACGGCCAGCAGCGCGCCGGCGAGCAGCGGCAGCCCTGCGGCGGCGAGCAGCGCGGAGGCGGCCAGCAGCGGCAGCACCCAGACCACGACGAGGACGACCGTCTCGGTCCGGTCGCGCTCGCCCATGCCGCCATCCTGCCCGGGGTGCCCACGGCCGAGCGGCCGATCGGCGAGGATGGAGGGGTACCGCGCCCGCACAGGGCGCACAGGCGCGCCCGCGAGGCGCTCCGCGACACCGAGGGTGAGGACCATGAGCGACTGGGGCCGGGTGGCCGAGGACGGCACCGTGTTCGTCAAGACCGCGGACGGCGAGCGCGAGGTCGGGTCCTGGCAGGCCGGCACGCCCGAGGAGGGCCTGGCGCACTTCGCCCGGCGCTACGAGGTGATCTCCACCGAGGTGGCGCTGCTCGAGCAGCGGCTGCGCAGCGGCGCCGGCGACCCCCAGCAGGTCGCCCAGTCGGCGCAGCGCCTGAAGGGCACCATCCCGACGGCCGCCGCCGTGGGCGACCTGTCCTCGCTGGAGCGCCGCGTCGACGTGCTGCTCGAGAAGACCGCCGAGGCCGTCGAGGCGGGCAAGGCCAAGAAGGCCGAGGCCCGCGCCCGCGCCGCCGAGGCCAAGGCCGCGCTGGCCGAGGAGGCCGAGCAGCTGGCCGGCAGCAGCGAGTGGAAGGCCGCCGGCGAGCGCCTGCGCACCCTCGGCGACGACTGGAAGCGCCTGCCGCACCTGGACCGCAAGGTCGAGGACGAGCTCTGGCAGCGCATCGCCGCCGCCCGCAAGCGCTTCACCGAGCGCCGCACCCAGCACTTCGCGGCCCTCGAGGAGCAGCGCGGCGTCAGCCAGCAGCGCAAGGAGAAGATCATTCAGGAGGCCGAGAGCCTGTCCTCCTCCACCGAGTGGGGGCCGACCGCAGGTCGCTACAAGCAGCTGATGAGCGACTGGAAGACCGCCGGCCGCGCGCCGCGCGAGGTCGAGGACGAGCTGTGGGGCCGCTTCAAGGCCGCGCAGGACGCCTTCTTCAGCGCCCGCAACGGCCACTTCGCCGTCCAGGACGAGGAGCTGCGCGGCAACCAGAAGGTCAAGGAGGAGATCCTCGCCGAGGCCGAGACCATCGACCCGGCGCAGGGCCTCGACAAGGCCAAGGCCCGGCTGCGCACCCTCCAGGACCGCTGGGAGGCCGCCGGCAAGGTCCCGCGCGACGTCATGCGCTCCCTCGAGGACCGCATGGGCGCGGTCGAGGAGAAGGTCCGCGGCGCCGGCGAGCAGCGCTTCAAGGCCAGCGACGAGTCGCCCTTCGCCGCCAAGCTGCGCGAGAAGGTCGTCGAGCTCGAGCAGAAGCTGGACAAGGCCCGTGCGGCCGGCCGGCCCACCGAGGAGCTCGAGGCGGCGCTCGCGACGCAGAAGCAGTGGCTCCAGCAGGCGGGCGGCTCGACCAGCACCCCGACCGGCCCGGCCGACCCGGCGCCCTCCTCCGCTCCCGCGAAGAAGAAGCCGACGACCGCCTGGGTCCGCGCGGACGGCTAGTCGCAGGTCCGGCCGGACGGCCGGTCCTCGATGCTGGGGTCGACGACCTCGACGTGCACGTGCGGCCAGTGCGGCGCGACGGTGTGCTCGTCGACCTGCGAGGCGAACGGCAGCAGGCGGGCGTGCGCGCCCACGACGGTGACGCCTGCCTGCACCCGGTCGCCCTCGCCGACGCGCAGCCCCTCGAAGTGCAGGAGCTTGACCTCCCAGCCGGGCCGCGCGTCGGGCTCGACGACGAGGTACTGGTCCACGTGCTCGCAGTACAGGGTGTAGGTCCCGGCGCGCACGACGGTGCCGGTGACGGGGGAGCGCAGCGGTCGCGCCGGGTCCACCACCACGTCGGCCGCGCCCTGGCTGGCCGTCCCGCGCGAGCGCGACCCCAGCAGGCCGATCCGCGGGTCCTTGCCGACCGGCTCCTGCGGCTGCGCGCCGTCGTGGCCGGACTCGTGCAGGCCGACGACCTCCACGACCTCGCCCGGGAAGTGCAGCACCACCGGGCCGACCCGGGCGTACGGCGCGTAGCCGGTGCGCAGCACGCTGCGGACCACGGTGGGCACGGGGCTGGGCACCGGGCTGGGCACCGGGGCTCGGCACCGGGCTCGGGACAGCGCGGGGCACCGGAGCCGGGCTGGTCGCGGGAGGCGGCACCGGTGCAGCCAGCGACGTGCCGCCGGCGGGTGCGGCGGCGACGAGCGCGGCGACGGTCAGCACGGCGGCGTTCGCCGCACCGAGGAGCAGGGGTACGCGCACCCCCACCACGGTAGGCGGCTAGACCACCTTGCTGCGCAGGAAGTCCACCGTCCGGGACCAGGCCAGCTGGGCGTCCTCGGCGGAGTACGTCCCGAGCTTGTTGGTGTCGTTGTGGAACGCGTGCGCGGCGTCGTAGAAGTGGAACTCGACCTCCGCACCGGACTCGCTGCGGATCTGCTCGGCCTGCGCCTTGGCGTCGTCGGCCGGGTAGAAGTCGTCCTTCAGCCCGTAGTGGCCCTGCACCGCGGCGGTCAGGCCGGTGTACGTGGACGGCACCGCGGGGCCGACGCCGTAGTACGGCACGGCCGCGGAGACCTTCTCGCCCTGCTGGGCGGCGAGCAGGAGGACGAAGCCGCCGCCCATGCAGAAGCCGACCGCGCCGACGGTGCCGCTCGTGACGGCCTCGTGGCCGAGCAGGAAGTCGACGGCACCGCCGAGCTCGCGCGCCGACTCGTCGAGCGGCAGCGACATCATCATCGAGCCGGCCTCGTCGGCGTCGTGCGTGGTGCGGCCGCCGTAGAGGTCGGGCGCGAGGGCGACGAAGCCCTCGGCAGCCAGCCGGTCGGTGACGTCGGCGATGTGGTCGGTCAGGCCCCACCACTCCTGGATGACGATCACGCCGGGGCCGGAGCCGGAGGCCGGCAGCGCGAGGTAGCCGTGCGCCTCGCCGCTGCCGCTGGGGAAGGTGGTGTTCTGCCGCGAGCCCTGGTCAGCCATGGCGCCGACCCTAGTGTCAGCGGACGGCGAGCGCCTGTCCGAGGTACGGCGCGAGCCGCCGCGCGTACGCCGCCGTGAGGTGCCGTCCGTCGGTGTAGGCGGGGGTGCTGCCGACGACGGCCGGGCACTGCCCGCCGGCGCAGAACCACGGCTCCGGGTCGACGTAGGACGCGCGTGCCTGCTGCGCGGCCGCCTGCTCGGCGGCGCGGACCTTCGTCCACTCCTCGCTCAGCGGCTCGGTGCAGTCGGACGGCTCCGAGACGCGGGTGACGCACTCCTGCACGTTCCCGGCGCGGGGCGGCTGCCCGAGCAGGACCACGTCGTCGGACACGGCCCGCAGCCGGCGCAGCGTCTCGTACATCCCGTCCTCCCAGCGCGCGTAGCGCTGGTCGCCCTCCGGCTGCGTGACCTGGTTGCCGACCAGGCTGAGGCTGTTGCTCAGCACGACGAGCTCGGGGCGCAGCGCCTGCACCTGGTCGAGGGCCCACTCCTTGTGCGCGCTGCACTGGTGGAACGGCTCCTCGGGCCGCTCGCGGAAGAACATCACCGCGGGCAGCGGGCACTGGTTGCGCGTCAGCACCTGGATGACGAAGCCCTGCGGCTCGAGCACCTCGCGCAGCGCCGGCAGCCAGCTGATCGCCATCGAGTCGCCGATGAGCGCCGCGGTGCGGGTGGCGCCGGGCGGGCCGTACCGGCACTTCTCGACGTTGCCGCTGTTGACGTTGTCGCAGCGGTCCTCGATCCACTCCGGGGACCCGGCGTAGCGGATGCCCTCGAGCGGCGGGTCCAGCAGCGGCCAGGCGTCGGGGGCGACGGACGCGGCGATCTCCTGCCGCAGCGCGTCGAGGTCCGCGGAGCCAGCGCTGGTGCCGGGCACCGGCCGCTCGGCAGCCGTCGGGGCGGCGCTGTCCTGCTGCAGCGCCAGGGCCGGCAGGACGAAGCCGCCGCCGAGCAGTGCGGCCGTCGCCCCGAGCGCGACAGCGGCGCGGCGGCGCGCCGTGTGGCGGACCGGCTTGCGGGACAGCCACGAGGACCGCCGCACCGGCTCCTCCACCAGGTGGTGGCACAGCTCGGCGAGCACGAGCGAGAGCACCAGCGGGACGACGACCTGCAGGCCCTCGGGGAGAACGGCGGTGCACAGGACCAGCACCGGCCAGTGCCACAGGTAGAGCGAGTACGAGAGCCGGCCGAGGTGCTTGGCCACCGGGTTGACCAGCACCGGGTTCCTGCCTGCGGCGCCGGCCTCGCCCCCGAGCAGGACCAGGCCGGTGGCCAGCACCGGCAGGAGCGCCGCGCTGCCCGGGAAGGGCGTCTGCTCGGTGTAGGCGACCGCCGACGCGAGGATGCCCCCGAGCCCGACCCAGCCCAGGGCGGTGCCCGCCGCGACGGGGATCCGGCGCGGCACGCTGGTCTGCGCCAGCACCGCGAGCAGGGCGCCGACGCCGAGCTCCCACGCGCGGGCCGGCGTCGAGAAGTACGCCGCGGTGGAGTCCGCCGCGGTCGACACGACCGACCAGGTCAGCGACGCGAGCGTGACGACCAGCAGCACCGCGCCCGCCCCGCGCCGCCGGCCCAGCCAGAGCGCCAGCACCAGCAGGCACGGCCAGACGACGTAGAACTGCTCCTCGACCGCGAGCGACCAGTAGTGCTGCACCGGCGAGGCCGGCCGGGTGTCGTCGAAGTAGTCGGTGCCGATCGCCGAGAAGCGGACGTTGGCCAGGAAGCCCAGCGACCACAGCGAGTCCCGCACCGCCTGGCCGGCGCGCTCGCCGGTGAACAGCAGGAAGGCAGCCACGTTCGTGACGGCCAGCACGAGCACCGCGGCCGGCATCAGCCGCCGCACCCGTCGTCGCGTAGAAGTCGCGCAGGCTGATCCGGCCGCTGCGGGCGTGCTCGCGCAGCAGCAGCCCGGTGATGAGGAAGCCGGAGATGACGAAGAAGACGTCCACGCCGACGTAGCCGCCCGCGGGGACGCCGAGCACGTGGCTGGCCACGACGAGCAGCACCGCGACCGCGCGCAGGCCCTCGACGTCCGGCCGGAACGTGTCGCTGGGGGAGGGTTCCACGCGCCGGACCGCGGGCACCGGGTGGCGCTGCGTGCCTGCCATGCCGGCGGTGCCTCCCGCTCCTGGTCGTGGTGGTCGTACGACGGTACGTCGCCGGCAGGGGCTGCGCCGTGCACGTCGAACCCTGCAGCACACCCAGCTCCGGAGGAACCGTGCACCGCGTCCTGCTCGCCAGCGCCCTCGCCGCCACCCTGCTCGTGCCCGCCGCGGCCTCGGCCGACCCGGTGCAGGACGCCGCGGCGCGCCTCTCGCAGAAGGCCGGCGAGCAGGCGGCCGCCACCTGCCGCCGCACGGCCGGGCGCGAGGAGTGCGCGCAGGCGCTCGGCACCACGGACGCGAGCGCCGCGGCGGTGGCGGCGTACGAGGCGTCCGAGACCTCGCGGGCCCTGGCCCTGCAGCGCACGCTCGGCGACGGGCTGCCGCTGCAGGCCGGCCTGTGGATCGGGACGCACAACTCCGCGAACAGCACGAGCGAGCAGGCCAGCGCGTCGACGTCGGACAGCAACCAGCAGCTCTCGCTCACCGACCAGCTGCGCCTGGACGTGCGCAGCCTGGAGCTGGACGCGCACTGGTTCCCGGCGGTCCGCTCCGCCGGGCGGGCGCCGGTGCTGTGCCACGCGGAGGCCGCGCCGGTGCACGCCGGCTGCTCCACCGAGCGGCTGCTCGCCGACGGGCTGGCCGAGGTGCGGGCCTGGCTGGTGGCCCACCCGGCCGAGGTCGTCCTGCTCTACCTGGAGGACCACCTGGAGGAGCAGGAGGGCCACGACCGGGCCGCCGCCGACGTGCTCGCCGCGCTCGGCGACCGCCTCTACGCGCCGGCCGGCGGGGAGTGCACCCAGCTCCCGCTGACGCTGACCCGGGACGCCGTGCGCGCGGCCGGCAAGCAGGTCGTGATCATGACGGGCGGCTGCCGCCGCGGGGTCGGCAGCGCCTGGCACGGGATCGCCTTCGCCGAGACGCAGCGGCAGGAGGACCGGCCGACGGGCTACGGCGGCTACCCGCGCTGCGGCGGCGCCGACCTGTCCCGCGAGGACGCCGTCTTCCGGCGCTACTTCGAGGACAGCACGTTCGTGAACCGGGCGACCGCGGTGGCCGGCCAGGCGAGCACCGACGACGGCATCACGCCGGAGACCGCGGCCGCGATGACCCGCTGCGGCGTCGACCTGCTCGGGCTGGACCAGCTGGTCCCGGGCGACGGTCGGCTGGACGCGCTCGTGTGGAGCTTCGCGCCGGGCCAGCTGGACCGCGCCGGGGTGGCGGTCCAGCGGGCGCAGGACGGGCGCTGGGAGGCGGCTGCGGGCACCGGACGCCTGCCCGCCGCGTGCCGGCTGCCGGACGGCTCGTGGACCGTGACCGGCGTGGGGCCGCGCCGGTCGGCAGCGGGCCGGTGCGCGGACCTGGGTGGCGCCTTCGACGTGCCGCGCCGGGGGCGCGACGCCCAGCTGCTGCTCGAGGCGCAGCGGGCGGCCGGCGCGGACCGCGTCTGGCTGGCGCTGGCGAAGACCGGCGGCAGCTGGGCCTAGCGCGGGCGGTGCGCCTCCAGGGGCGCCCGCAGGGTCAGCTCGGCTGCCCGAGCCGCAGACGACGAACGGCCGCCGGGGTTCCCGGCGGCCGTGCGTGCGTACGAGGGGTGCTGCTAGGCGACGTACTCGCGCAGCGCGTCGGCACGACCGCCAGCGCGGATCTCGGCGAGGGTGTCGCGCTCGATCTGGCGGATCCGCTCCCGGGTCAGGCCCAGGAAGCGGCCGACCTCGTCGAGCGTGCGCGGCTTGCCGTCGTCCAGGCCGAAGCGCATGCGCATGACGATGGCCGAGCGCTCGGGCAGCGAGTCCAGGACCTCGGACAGCTGGCCGTGCAGCATCTGCGTCTCGACCGCCGCCTGCGGGTCGATGGAGTCGACGTCGTGGATGAAGTCGCCGAGGACGGCCTCGTCGTCGCCGACCGGAGCCTGCAGCGACAGCGTGTCGCGGCCGTGGCGCAGGATCTCCTCGACCTTCTCCGCGGTCATCGCGAGCGGCTCGCCGATCTCCTCGGAGGAGGGCTCGCGGCCCAGGCTCTGGGTGAGGTCGCGGCGGGTGCGGGTCACCTTGGTGATCAGCTCGGCCATGTGGACCGGCACGCGGATGGTGCGGCCCTGGTCGGCCAGCGCGCGCTGCAGCGCCTGGCGGATCCACCAGGTGGCGTAGGTGGAGAACTTGTAGCCCTTGGCGTAGTCGAACTTCTCGACGGCGCGCACCAGGCCGAGGTTGCCCTCCTGCACCAGGTCCAGCAGGTCCAGGCCACGGCCCTGGTAGCGCTTGGCCAGCGAGACGACCAGGCGCAGGTTGGCCTCGAGCAGGTGGCGCTTGGCGATCTCGCCGTCCTTCTCGATCTCGACCAGGTCGCGGCGCATGGCGGCCGGGATCTTGGTCTCGCCCGCGGCGTGCTGGCGCAGCTTCTCGGTCGCGAACAGGCCGGCCTCGATGCGCTTGGCCAGGTCGACCTCGAGCTCGGCGGTCAGCAGGGCGACCCGGCCGATCTCGCGCAGGTAGGCCTTCACCAGGTCGATGCCGGGCGGCGGCTCGTCGAGCGCCAGCGGCTTGTCCTCGTCGAGGACGACGGGGGGAGCGGCGGCGGGCTCGGCGAAGACGGTGTCGCCCTCGGGCAGCGCGGCCTCGGCGACCGCGGCGGCCGCCTCCTCCTTGGTCTGCTTCGGGGCGGCCTTCACCGGCTTGGCAGCGGCCGGCGCGGCCGGCGTGGCGACCTTGGCGGCAGCCTTGGCCGCGGCCTTGGGGGCGGCCTTGGGGGCGGTCTGCGTGGGCACTGCGTTGTCCTCTCCGGACGGGTCGGCCGAGTGGGTCGGCACGGTGCGCCCTGCAGGGCGCGTCTCCTGGGGCCCGGCGAGCCGCTTGGCGGGCCGGGCTACCGAGGTCTTGGTCGTACGACGAGCACGCGCGGCGGGACGTTCCGCCTCCGCGTCGAGCACCGCGCCCTGCTCCGAGAGCGAGCGCAGCACCGTGCGGGCCTCCGCGGGGCCGATGCCGGCGGCGTCGAAGGCCGAGCGCAGCTGCCCGAGGGAGAGGGGTCCCTCGGACTGGGAGCGCGCGACCAGCGTCTCGACGACGTCGGCGGGGCGTGCGGGGGCGGGCATGTCTCTCCTGGTGCTCGGGGCGGGGTCACGGCTCGGGAGCTTCGCCGGCAGACGGCATGGTGGCGCCGTGCGGAGACGGCGGGACGTCCCTGTGGATCGCCATGGCAGGCGGCTCACGAAGGAGCAACGATCTCGCGGAAGCGGAGATTCCGGTAGCCCCCCTCGGGTGAGGTCGCTCACAGGCCCCTGGGACGTACCCGCACGCACCGGACGAACCCCCGGAAGCGCGCTCAGCCCGGCAGGACGGTGGCCACCGCGGCGAACAGCGCGAAGCCGGCGGTCAGGAAGACCGGGCCGAGGCTCGACGTCTCGCCCTCGTGCGCCTCGCTCACCATCTCCTCCACCACCACCGCGCACAGCGCACCGCCCGTGAGCGCGAGGACCGACAGGGTGACGACCTCGGGCGCGGACCGCAGCGCCAGGTAGCCCAGTGCCGCACCCAGCAGCACGGGGACGGCGAAGCCGACCGTCAGCAGGAGCCGGCGGCGTCGTGGGACGCCGGCGCGGCGCAGCGTGGCGGCGGCGGCGAACCCCTCGGGCAGGTCGGCCGGCACCTGGCCGAGGGCGAGCAGCAGCCCGAGGGCGGGGCTGACGACGGTGCCGGTGCCGATGAGCACGCCGTCGCTGAACAGGTCCAGGGACACGCCGCCGAACACCCCGTACGCGCCCCGGCGCTCGTCCGGGCCGCCGAAGCGGGCCTGGACGTGCCCGATCGCGCGGTCCAGCTGGACGAACAGCGCACCGCCGGCCACGAACGCCAGCAGCGGCACCCAGACGGGCGTGGCCTGCAGGGCCTGCGGCATCAGCTCCAGCCCGACGACCGCCAGCACGATCCCGGCGGCCAGGTGCAGGGCCAGGCTGAGCGCCCGGTCCGAGACCCGGACGAGCTCGGCGAGGCCGCCGCCGATGACGTTGGCCGCGGCAGGCAGCAGCGCCAGGCCCAGCACGACCAGCAGCTCGGACACGGTGCCTCCCTACCCCGGGTGCGGAGGGTCAGCCCCAGCCCAGCTCGTGCAGCCGGTCGTCGTCGATGCCCACGTGGTGGCCGAACTCGTGCACGACGGTGATCGCGATCTCCTCGACCAGGTGGTCGGTGTCCTCGGCCATGAGGCACAGCGGGATCCGGTAGAGGCTGATCCGGTCCGGCAGCACTCCGGTGTAGGACTCTCCGCGCTCGGTCAGCGCGACCCCGTCGTAGATCCCGAGGACCTCCGGGTCCTCGGCGTTCTCGTCCTCGACCACGACCACGACGTTGCTGAAGCGGGCCGCGAGCTCCGGGGGCAGCGTGTCGAGCGCGTCCGCCACGTAGCCCTCGAACTCCGACGGCGAGACGATCTGCACCGGGAGACCGTAGTGCGGCTCAGGCGTCCGCCGACTCCCGCTCGCGGCCGGTCCGGGACAGCACGAGCAGCGTCCCCGCGACGACCAGGGCGAGCAGGTTGAGCCAGAACGTGTAGTCGACCGCGAAGGTGGCCAGCTCCCCGAGGTCCTTCGCGCACCCGCTCGGGCAGCGCCTCCGGTAGTCCCTGGGCGGGGTCCATCTCCATGCCCTCGGCGTCCTTGGCGTGCTGCAGCGCCTGCTCGGTGAGGGCGGCTGGTCGGGTCAGCCGCACCAGCACCGCCATGACGGCGATGAGGATCGGCGCGCCCACGAACAGCCCGACGGCGTACTGCCAGCCCAGGAAGATCCAGGCCAGCGCGGCCACCTCGATCGCCAGGTTGGTGCTGGCGAACATGAAGGCCAGCGCCGCGGTGAGCGCGGCGCCCTTGGTCCACAGGCTGCGCGTCGCGGCGAGCGCGGCGAACGAGCAGGACGACGAGGCGAAGCCGAGCACTGCCGCCAGGCCGAGCTGGCGCGGCGTGCCCTCACCGAGGTAGCGCCCGGCCTGCCGCCGCGAGACGAAGACCTGGATGGCAGCCGAGACCGCGTAGCCGAGCGCGAGCGCCCACCCCGCGCGCCAGAGCAGCCCGGCGGAGGTGGAGAGGGCGGAACCGATCGCCTGCAGGACGTCCATGAAGCGGACGTACCCGCCTGGCGGCGATCAGTCCAGGTAGTCGCGCAGCTTCTGCGACCGCGACGGGTGGCGCAGCTTGGAGAGCGTCTTGCTCTCGATCTGGCGGATCCGCTCGCGGGTCAGGCCGAACTCCCGGCCGATCTCGTCCAGGGTGCGCGGCTGGCCGTCGACCAGCCCGAAGCGCATCTTGACGACGGCCGCCTCGCGGTCGGTGAGCGTGCGCAGGACCTCGCCGAGCTGCTCCTGCATCAGGCCGTACGAGACGACCTCGGCGGCGACGGGCGCGTCGGCGTCCTCGATGAAGTCGCCGAGCGAGCTGTCCTGGTCGTCGCCGATGGTCGTCTCGAGGCTCACGGGCTCGCGGGCGTAGCCCTGGATCTCGACGACCTTCTCGGGCGTCATGTCGAGCTCCTTGGCGAGCTCCTCCGGCGTGGGCTCGCGGCCGAGCTCCTGCAGCATCTCGCGCTGCACGCGGGTGAGCTTGTTGATCTGCTCGACCATGTGCACCGGGATGCGGATGGTGCGCGCCTGGTCGGCCATGGCGCGGGTGATGGCCTGGCGGATCCACCAGGTGGCGTACGTCGAGAACTTGTAGCCCTTGGTGTAGTCGAACTTCTCGACCGCGCGGATCAGGCCGAGGTTGCCCTCCTGGATCAGGTCGAGGAAGAGCATGCCGCGCCCGAGGTAGCGCTTGGCGATGCTGACGACCAGGCGCAGGTTGGCCTCGAGCAGGTGGCGCTTGGCCTTGCCGCCGTCGACGACCAGCCAGTCGAGGTCGCGGCGCAGGGCGGCGGAGAGCTTGGCGGCCTCGCCGGACTCGGCCTGGCGGATCTTCTCGGCCGCGAACAGGCCGGCCTCGATGCGCTGCGCGAGGTCGACCTCCATCTCGGCCGTGAGCAGCGGGACCTTGCCGATCTCCTTGAGGTAGGCGCGCACGAGGTCGGTGGAGATGCCGACCTCGCCCTCGGCGGCGAGCGGCTTCTTCTCGTCCTCGTCGTCCTCGTCGTCGTCGGACTTGGCCTTCGGGGCGTCCTCGTCCTCGTCGTCCTCGTCGTCGTCCTCGGCCGGGGTCGCGCCGGCGGCGGCGGCCAGCGCGGGGTCGGCGGCCGCGACGACGGCCGGGTCCAGGACGGCGCCGTCGGCGGCCGGGTCGGCAGCCAGCTCGGCGGGGTCGAGCTCGACGTCGGCCTCGAGCTCCTCGGCGCTGGGCTCCTCGGCGGCCCCGCCGGCGGGGGCGGCCTGCGCGAGCACGGCCTTCTTGGCGGCGGCCTTCTTCGCCGGTGCCTTCTTGGCGGCCTTCTTCGCGGTCAGGTCCGTCGGCGCCGCGGCGGCGTCGAGCGCGCTGTCGTCGACGTCGACGCGAGCGGTGCGGGGCGGGGTCACAGAGGCGTCCTTCGTCCTTCGGGGCGGCCGGGGGTGCGCGGGGGTCCTGTGCCGGCCCACGAGGTCGAGCACCGTGGCTGACGGTCCCGGGGACGGGACGGGCACGACGCTCAGCCGCCGTCGCGGGTGAGGCAGTGACCAGTATCGCTCCTCTTCCGCTCGGCGGTCCGGAACCCGCACCGGCAGCCCTCTCCTTCTCATGATCGACAGAAGGATCGACGCCCTCAGCGGCCGGGACGGGCCGTGAGCGCGTCGATCCTTCTGTGGATCACCCCAGGGGGCGGGCGCTAGAGCAGCGAGCGCAGGACGTACGGCATGATCCCGCCGTGCCGGTAGTACCCCTGCTCGCCGGGGGTGTCGATGCGCACGGTGGCCGTGAACGTCTTGTCGTCGGCCTTGACGGTGAGCTGGCGCGGGATCGCGTCGGTCCCGGCGATGCCCGCGATGGTGAAGCTCTCCTGGCCGGTCAGGCCCAGCGACGCAGCGCTCTCGCCGTCGCTGAACTGCAGCGGCAGCACGCCCATCCCGATGAGGTTGCTGCGGTGGATGCGCTCGTACGACTCGGCGATCACGGCGCGGACGCCGAGCAGCGCGGTGCCCTTGGCGGCCCAGTCGCGGCTGGAGCCCGAGCCGTACTCCTTGCCGGCCAGGATGACCAGCGGGGTGCCCTCGGCCTGGTAGGCCTGCGACGCCTCGTAGATGGTCGTCTGCTCGCCGTTGCGCACGGTGAAGCCGCCCTCGGTGCCGGGCGCGAGCTGGTTGCGCAGCCGGATGTTGGCGAAGGTGCCGCGGATCATGACCTCGTGGTTGCCGCGGCGTGAGCCGTAGCTGTTGAAGTCCTTGGCCTCGACGCCGTTCTCCTGCAGGTACGTGCCGGCCGGGCTGTCCTTGCGGATGTTGCCGGCGGGGGAGATGTGGTCGGTCGTCACGCTGTCCCCGAGCACGGCGAGCACCTTCGCGCCGGTGATGTCGGTGAGCGCCTTGGGCTCGCGCTCCATGCCGTCGAAGTACGGGGGCTTGCGCACGTAGGTCGAGCTCGGGTCCCAGGTGAACGCGTCGCCCTGCGGGACCTCGATGGCCTTCCAGCGCTCGGTGCCGGCGAAGACGTCGGCGTAGGAGCGACGCGTACATCTCGCTGGTGATCGCCTCGCCGACGACGGCGGCGACGTCCTGCGGGGACGGCCAGATGTCCTTCAGGAACACGTCGTTCCCGTCGGCGTCCTGGCCGAGCGGCTCGGTCGTGATGTCGACGTCCATCGAGCCGGCCAGCGCGTAGGCGACGACCAGCGGCGGGGAGGCCAGGTAGTTCATCTTGATGTCGGGGTTGATGCGCCCCTCGAAGTTGCGGTTGCCGGACAGCACCGACACGACGGCCAGGTCGCCCTCGTTGACCGCGGCGCTGACCTCCTCGGGCAGCGGGCCGCTGTTGCCGATGCAGGTCGTGCAGCCGTAGCCGACGGTCTGGAAGCCGAGCTTGTCGAGGTAGGGCGTCAGGCCCGCCGCCTCGTAGTAGTCGGTGACGACCTTCGAGCCGGGCGCCAGGGTCGTCTTGACCCACGGCTTGGCCGTGAGGCCCTTCTCCACCGCGTTCTTCGCGAGCAGGCCGGCGCCGACCATGACGTACGGGTTGCTGGTGTTGGTGCAGCTCGTGATGGCCGCGATCGCGACGTGGCCGTGGTCGATCGTGACCTGCTCGCCGTTCGCGAGCGTCGCCGCGACCGGGTTGCTCGGGCGGTCGGAGGCGCCGCTGGTGTCGACGCCGGCGGGGGCGTCGGCGGCGTCCTGCGTGCCCGGCGCGGCCGGGTCGGAGGCCGGGAAGGACTCGGCGCTGGCCTCGTCGATGCCGGTGCCCGCGACGGCGGCCGTGGCGGGGGAGGGGCCCTTCGCCTTGGGCGTCGTCGTCGCGTAGTCGGCCAGCGCGGTGCGGAACATCGCCTTGGCGTCGGTCAGCGGCACGCGGTCCTGCGGGCGCTTCGGCCCGGCCAGGCTCGGCACGACCGTCGACAGGTCGAGCTCGACGCGCTCGGAGTAGCGCGGCTCGGCGGACGGGTCGTGCCACAGGCCCTGCGCCTTGGCGTACGCCTCGACGAGCGCGACCTGCTCCTCGGGGCGGCCGGTCAGGCGCAGGTAGGCCAGCGTCTCGTCGTCGACCGGGAAGATCGCGCAGGTGGAGCCGTACTCCGGGCTCATGTTGCCGATGGTGGCGCGGTCGGCGAGCGGCACGTTGCCGACGGCCGGGCCGTAGAACTCGACGAACTTGCCGACGACGCCCTGCTTGCGCAGCAGCTCGGTGACGGTGAGCACCAGGTCGGTGGCGGTCGCGCCGGCCGGCAGCTCGCCGGTGAGCTTGAAGCCGACGACCTTCGGGATGAGCATCGACACCGGCTGGCCGAGCATCGCGGCCTCGGCCTCGATGCCGCCGACGCCCCAGCCGAGCACGCCCAGGCCGTTGATCATCGTGGTGTGCGAGTCGGTCCCGACGAGGGTGTCCGGGTAGGCCTGGCCGTCCCCTCCTTGGTCCGCGTGAACACGACGGTGGCCAGCCGCTCCAGGTTGACCTGGTGGACGATGCCGGTCTCCGGCGGGACGACCTTGAAGTCCTCGAACGCCGTCTGGCCCCACTTCAGGAACTCGTAGCGCTCGCGGTTGCGCTCGTACTCCAGCGCGCTGTTGAGGCCGAGCGCCTCCTTGGAGCCGAAGAAGTCGGCGATGACGGAGTGGTCGATGACCAGCTCGGCCGGGGCCAGCGGGTTGATGCGCTTCGGGTCGCCGCCGAGGTCGGCCATCGCCTCGCGCATGGTCGCCAGGTCGACGATGCAGGGGACGCCGGTGAAGTCCTGCATGAGGACGCGCGCCGGCGTGAACTGGATCTCGGTGTCCGGCTCGGCGGTGGGGTCCCAGCCGGCGATGGCGCGGATCGAGTCGGCGGTGGTGTTCTCGCCGTCCTCCGTGCGCAGGAGGTTCTCCAGCAGCACCTTGAGGCTGTACGGGAGGTCGGTCGCTCCCTCCACCTCGTCGAGGCGGAACACCTCGTAGGAGGCGTCTCCCACCTGCAGGGTGTCGCGCGCGCCGAAGCTGTCCTGGCTGGCCATGTGTGCTCCTTCAGTCGTTCCGGGTCACGCTACGGGGGGTGCGGACGGCGTCTCACGGTGTCCATCGCGAGGCCGCCGACGGCGTCCTCGACCAGGTCGAGCACGCCGTCCAGGTGCTCGGTGGGCATGCCCGCGGCGAGGCCGCTGACGAGGCCGTCGAAGGCCAGCCGGAGGAAGTCGACGAGCAGCGGGACCGGCACGTCGGTGCGCACGACGCCGGCCTCCCGCTGCCGCTCGAGCCGCTCGGCGACGGCGCGGGTGATGGCGTCCTGCCGCTCGGCCCAGGAGGCGGCGAACGCCGGGTCGGTGCGCAGCCGGCGGCGGACCTCGAGCTGCACGCCGAGCCAGCCGGCGTCCTTGTCGCGCAGGTCGCGCATGACCTGGACCAGGCCGGCCTCGGCCACGACGGAGGCGGTGCGGGCGGCGTCGTCCTCGGCGAGCGCGAGGAACAGCGCCTCCTTGTCGCGGAAGTGGTGGAAGATCGCCCCGCGGGACAGGCCGGTCTCGGCCTCGAGCACCCGGACGGTGGCGCCCTCGTAGCCGTGCCGCGCGAAGGCCCGGCGCGCGGCGGCCAGGATCTCGCCGCGCCGGGCGGCGAGCTGGTCGTCGGTCACCTTGGGCACGGGGCGAGGGTAGCACGCAAACCGTACGTCCGTCTTGCTGGCCGTCCGGGGTCTAGGGTCCGGGCATGGGCCTGTGGACCGACCGCGTCGTGCCGCGCATCGTCGAGCGCGCGCTCGGCACGCCGAAGGTGCACCAGGTGCGCGCCCGCGTCTGCGCCGGGCTGACCGGCGAGGTCCTGGAGATCGGCTTCGGGTCCGGGCTGAACACCCCGCACTACCCGCCGGCGGTGGCGCGCGTGACGGCGGTCGAGCCGTCCGACCTCGCCTGGCGGATCGCCGGCCCGAGGGTCCGCGATGCCGCCGTCCCGGTGCAGCGCTCCGGGCTGGACGGCCAACGCCTGCCGTTCGACGACGCGTCGTTCGACAGCGCGCTGTCCACGTGGACGCTGTGCACGATCCCGGACGCCGTCCGCGCGCTGCGCGAGGTGCGCCGGGTGCTGCGGCCCGGCGGCCGCCTGCACTTCGTCGAGCACGGCCTCGCGCCGGACGCGGGTGTGCAGCGCTGGCAGCGCCGGCTGGAGCCGGTGCAGAGGCGGGTGGCCGGCGGCTGCCACCTGGCCCGGCCGATCGACCGGATGCTCACCGACGCCGGCTTCACGGTCGTCGAGCTGGCCCGCGCCTACCTGCCGGGGGAGCCGCGCCCGTTCGCGTCGCTGTACGAGGGCGTCGCCGCGCGCTAGGGGAGCCGGCCGTCCGGGTCCTCGCCCTGGCGGGAGCCCTCGGTGCCCTCGGGGGCGCCGTCACGGGTGGCGGCGGGGGTCTCGTCCTGCGGGCCCGGGTGCGCCGTGCGTGCGCCCCCTGGCCGCTCCGGACAGCACGACGCCGCCGGCCCCTGCGGGCCGGCGGCGTCGTACGAGGTGCTGGGGTGCCAGGCGTCAGTAGACGCGGCGGCGGGTGCCGCCGAGCGGCACCAGGTTCAGGATCAGGCCGACGACGAGCAGGATGATGCCCAGCGTCGTGAGGATGGACGGCCCGACGAGCAGACCGATGAGCAGCAGGATCAGACCGAGGACGATCATGGCGGGCTCCTTCGAGTGGGGTCACGCTCCGTGCCGCCTCTATCCCCGCTGCGTGAGCATCCATGCCGCCCGGCTCGGAAGATCCCGTCAGGCCCTCTTGGCGCGCAGGGTGGCCAGGTCGCGCAGCTGCACCGCGAGCCAGCGCCGGACGTCGTTGTGGTGCACCACGGCGGCGGCGTGCTCGCGGCGCTCCCGGCGCAGCTGCGGCGGCATCGTGAGGGCCTCGTGCAGCGCGTCCGCCTGCTGCGCCACGTCGAACGGGTGCAGCGTCACCGCGAAGCGCCCGAGCTCGTCGTGCGCTCCGGTGGCCTCGGACAGGGCGAGCACCATGTCGCGCTCGTTGACGACGACGGCCTCCTTGGCGACCAGGTTCATCCCGTCGGCGACCGCGTTGACGACGAGCACGTCGCAGCGGCGGTAGGCGGCGGTGGCCAGCGCCATGTCGGAGGCCAGCCGCAGGTCGACCGGCTGCCAGTCGCCGGTGCCGAACCGCGCGTTGACCGACGCGGCGGCCGCGCCGATCTCGGCCAGGTAGGCGGCGTACTCCGGGACGTCCTGCCGGCTGGGCTGCAGCAGCGCGAGGAACTGCACCTTGCCGTGCAGCTCCGGGTGGTCGCTGAGCATCAGGTCGTAGGCGGTGAAGCCGCGCACGATGTTCTTGCTCGGGTCGGTGCGGTCGACCCGCAGGACCAGCTGCCCGCCGTGCAGCCGCTCGTCGAGGTCGACCAGGTGCTCGTCGCTCGCGTCGGTGTGCGCGACCTCCTCGAGCGCCGGGATGTCGATGCTGATCGGGTAGACGCGCACGTGCACGGCACGACCGGCGACCTGGACGGTCATGTCCTTCATGTTGACCGGCAGGCCGAGCAGCTCCTGGGCGCAGAGCACGAAGGCGCGCGCGTCGGCGCGGGTGTGGAAGGCGACGACGTCGCAGCCGAGCAGGCCGGTCAGCAGCTGCTCGCGCACGTCCGGCGGCAGCACCCGCCAGGCGTCCGGACCGGGCCACGGGATGTGCACGAAGTGGCTGAGCACGGCGTCCGGGCAGCGCTCCCGGACCAGGTGTCCGACGAGGTAGAAGTGGTAGTCGTGCAGCAGGACGACGGCCCGGCCGCCGGCCTTCTCCACCTGCTCCACGACGGCGTCCGCGGCCAGCTGGTTCGCGACGACGTAGCCGTCCTCCCAGGCCGCCCGCTCCTCGCGCCCGATCGACGGGCTGCTCTTGAGGTCGTGCAGCCGGTGCTGGACGAACCACAGCAGCGGGTTGGCGACGACGCCGTAGAAGGGCTCGTGCACCTCGGCCGGGATGTCCACCAGGCGGACCGAGACCTCGCGGCCAGCGCGCTCGCCGTCGGCCAGCACCCGCGGCTCGCCGTCCATGGCCAGCCGCAGCGGGGCGCCGCCCGCCTCGTGGGAGACCTGCCCGTCCTCCTCGCCCGCCGCGACGCACACCCACACGGCCTGGTCGAGGTGCCCGGCCAGCCCGGACAGGGCGGTCACCAGGCCGCCGGCGCCGCGGCTCGCCGTGCGCTCGCCGGTCACGGCGTCGCGCGCGAAGGCGACCGGCCCGCGGTGGGAGAGCAGGACCACGGGCAGGTCGACGTCGAGGGAGCTGTCGGCGGGCACGAGGGCAGTCTCCCCCGTGCGGCGGCGGCCCGCCCGCACGGGTCAGCCGCGGCGGCCGGCCGCCACGCCCTGCAGCACCAGGCCGGCCAGCACGAGGCCGGCGCCGGCGACGCCCGCCGCGCCGAGCCGCTCGTCGAGCAGGCCGACGCCGAGGGCGGTCGCGACGAGCGGCTCGGCGAGGACCAGCGTGGTGACCGGGCCGGCCGGGAGCACGGCCAGCCCACGGCCGAACAGCACGTACGCGAGCGCCGTCGTGACGACGCCGAGGTAGCCGGCGAGCGCGAGGCCGCCGGGGCTTGCCACCCAGCCCAGCGGCTGGAGCGCCAGCACCGGCAGCAGCACCAGGCCGCCGAGACCGAAGGCCGAGGCCATCACGGCGGGGGACCCCGCGCCGGCGGTGATCAGGTGCTTGGCGGCCACCGTGTAGGCCGCGTAGGCCAGGCCGGACAGCAGCGCGAGCCCGAGGCCGCCGAGGTCCGCGCTGCCGCCGGCGCCGGACAGCCGGCCGAGCCCCGCGACGCACAGCCCGGTGGCCACCAGCCAGGACGGCGCCGGCCGCTCGCCCAGCAGCACCGCCGCGAGCAGGCCGGCGAAGACCGGGCCGCTGCCGATGGTGACCAGCGTGCCGGTGGCGACGCCCACGCGGTCCACGCCGGCGAAGAAGCACACCTGGTACAGCGCGGTGCACAGCCCGGCAGCCAGGCCGGTGGGCGTGCGCCAGAGCCGTACGGCGTCCGCGGTGCGGCCGCCGAGCAGGGGGAGGACCAGCAGCAGGAGCAGCCCGCCGACGGCCAGCCGGGCGGCTCCGACGCCGAGCGGCGTGGTGCCGTCCGGGCCGAGCGCCTGCGCCGTGCCCGTGGTGCCGAACAGCACCGCCGCCAGCAGGACCTGCAGGACCGGGGCGCGCACGCGACCCAGCCTGTCAGGCGGTGTCGACGGCCTTCTTGAGGTCGTCCAGCTCGTCCACGAGGTAGCCCGCGAGGCGGTCGAGGTCCGGCACCAGGTCGCGGTCGGCGATGAGGCCGAAGTGCATCCCGTCCTCGTACGACATGACGGTGATGTTGAGGCCCTGCCCGTCGGCGATGGCCGACAGCGGGTAGTAGCTGAGCAGCCGGGCGCCCGCGTAGTAGAGCGGGAGGTTGGGACCGGGCACGTTCGAGATGATCAGGTTGAACGGGCTCAGCCACTCGACCAGGCGCAGGCGCGCGGCCATCCGGGCGGCCTGGCCGGCGAGGGCCGGCATCGCGAACTGCGTGACGTCGGAGAGCAGGTCGGCCGGCAGCGCGCCGTGCTGCTCCTTGGCCGCGCGCATCGCCTCGTGGCACTGCGCGAGCCGCTCCTCGGGGTCGCTCAGGTGCGTCGGCAGGGGAGCGGTCATCGTCGAGACGCGGTTGCCGCCCTTGCCCTTCTGCTCCTCGGTGCGCACGGAGACCGGGACGGCCGCGATGAGCGGGCCGTCCGGCAGCGCGTCGTGGTCGGCGAGCCAGCGGCGCAGCGCCCCGGCGCAGAGCGCCATGACGACGTCGTTGACCGTCGCGCCCGCGGCGTTCTTGACCGTCTTCACGTCGGCGAGCGGGACGGTGCAGAACGCCCAGCGGCGGTGCGGGCCGACCGGCCGGTTGAACGGGGTGCGCGGCGCGCGCAGGCCGGTCTGCGAGAGCACGGCGCTGGCGCCGCGGCGGGGCAGGAAGCGGTCCACGACCGGCAGCTTCGGCCGGGCCGGGCTGAGGGCGAGGCCGGGCAGCGAGCGCGCGAGCTGCGCCGTCAGCTTGGCGGCGCGCACCGGCTGGGCGGCCAGGGTCAGCGCGCTGCGGGCCAGCAGCGGCACCGGGCCGGGCACCTTGTCGCACTGCCACTCCGGCGTCTCCCCGAGGTCGCGGCCCTCGGGCGTGAGGTCGAGGACGGCGGCGAGGATGTCGTTGCCGGAGACGCCGTCGATCGCGGCGTGGTGCACCTTCGTGTAGACGGCCATCCGGCCGCCGGACAGCCCGGAGATCAGGTAGAGCTCCCACAGCGGGCGGCGCCGGTCGAGCTGGCGGGCGTGCAGCCGCGCGGCCTGCTCGGCGAGCTGCTTGTCGTCACCGGGCGCCGGCAGCGCCAGCTCGCGGACGTGGAACTCGATGTCGAAGTCCGGGTCCTCGATCCAGTACGGCTGGTCGAAGCCGAACGGCACCTCGGCGAGCCGCCTGCGGAACGGCGGGACCAGGTGCAGCCGCTCGCTGATGAGGTGCTGCAGGCGCTCCAGCGTCAGCGGCTCCGGTGAGGTCGACGGGTCCAGCACGCAGACGCTGCCGACGTGGCCGTAGACCGACGAGGTCTCCATCGCGAGGAAGGCCGCGTCGAGTCCGGTGAGCTGCTGCACGGGAGAGCCTCCTGAGGAAGGGCGAAGGGGGGAAACGTAGCCCCGGGCTACGGCAGGCGGTAGCGGCCGGTGAGCGTGCCCGCGCCGATCCCGGTGAGGCCGAGCACGAGCACCATGCCGAGCGCCAGGTCGGCGTCCGCCGGGACGGGCACGGGAGCGTGCACGTGCGTGCCGTGGTCGTGGCCGGCCTTGGCCGGCGCGGGCTTCACGCCGCTCGTGCTGGGCCGCACGTCGACGGCCTTGCCGGTCTCGTCGACGACCACGTCGAGCACCTCGGTGCCGTCCTCGCCCTCGGCGCAGTAGGTGTACGCGGAGCCGGTGCGGTCGGCGGGCTGCCCGATCGCGTCGAGGAAGCCCTCGAGGTTCAGGCCGAGCGCGGCGTGCACGTCGTTGACCTGCAGCGACGAGCCGTCCTGCACGCACGCGCCGCCGCCGTAGACGGCCCGCTCCCAGAGGCCGAGGTAGGTCTCGGAGCCGTTGAGCATGTCGCGGGTGATCTCGTCGCCCCAGCCGGGCTTGAGCTCGTCGGCGGCGATCCGCACCTCGCGGAACCAGTCGGCGAACATGCCGTACTGCGAGACGCCCTCGGTGTTGATGTCGAACGTGCGCAGGCCGCTGCTCTGCTGCTTCAGCGTGACGCCGCCGATCGGCGCCTCGAAGCCCTTGCTGTAGTCGAGCTTGGTCTTCGCGTCGCTGCGCGCGCCGGGCTGGCCGCCGAGGCCGTTGGTGTCGGCGCCGTAGCCCATGCCGAAGTCGTAGCCCTCCGGCGCCTGCGCGGCGGCGTACGCCCGCAGCTGGCGCCAGCGCTTCGCGAAGCCGGCCGCGTCGTCGGTGCGTGGCGCCACGACGCCGTCCTGCTCGTAGATGCGCTGGTAGATGACCTCGTTGCCCCAGCTGTGGCTGGACAGCACGGCCGGCAGGACGGGCGCGCGGCCCTCCTTCTTCGCCTTCGCCAGCTCGGCCGGGACGATCTCCTTCTCGATGAGGTCGAGGGCGGACCGCTGCGCGGAGGCGCTCATGTGGTCGGGGTCGAAGACCATGCCCTTGCTGATCATCGAGCGGATCAGGTGCTTGCCCAGGTCGGTCAGGCCGCGGCTGTTGCAGTGCGGGCCCTGCGGGTAGAGCGGCGCGGCGTAGCCCTTGGTGACGCCGCCGAACTCGTTGATGACGCGGCCGGCGAGGGCGTCGATGCCCTCCTGCCCGGCCTGGCTGGTGGCGTCGGTCGGGCTCAGCTGGGTCTTGTCGTGCTCGTCGCCGGTCTCGCCGTGGTCGTGCGGCGCGTCGCCAGGGCAGGTGCGCATGTCCCACCAGTGGCCGGTCACGTCGCGGTTGCCGTTGTTGACGATGACGCCGGTGGTGCCGCCGTCGCCGGTGACGCCGGACAGCGCGTTGTCGAACTTGTTCACCAGCTCCATCTGCCGGACGCCCATGTCGTAGACCTCCTGCAGGCGCCGGTCGATGTCGGCCTCGGTGCACTGCGGCTGGTCCAGCACCTCGCTGCAGTCGAACAGCGAGGAGACCTCGATGCCGAGCACGACGGCCATCCGGCCGGCGTTGATGGCCTCACGGGCCTGCGCGGGACTGGTCACGATGCGCAGCCAGCCCTCACCGGGGCCGCCGTACTGCGCGTCGACGTAGTCCTGCAGCTCGAACAGCCGCTGCGCCTGCAGGCGCACGCCGTCCATCTCGTTGCAGGAGTTCTTCTTGACCGGGTAGAGCTTGCAGAGCGCCTCGTTGTCGACGAGCAGGTTGGTCGTCAGGCGCAGCCCGCCGAGGTAGGCCCGCTCGAGCCAGCGCCAGTAGTACTGCTCGTGGGTCAGGGTGTGGTTGTTCGGCCAGCTCGCGAAGGTCGGCCAGCCCTGCGGGTCGTAGCTCGCGGCGTACTCCGGCGACTGCCCGCCGAGCGGGACCTCGAGCAGGCCGTTGAACGGGTTCTTCTCGTCGTTGCAGTTGCCGAGCGCGTACTCGACGCCGTACGGGTGCCACGGCCGGCCGCAGCGCAGCTCGCCGCCGAGGAACTCGAACGCCATGCCGTGCACGTGCGCCTCGAAGAAGCCCTGCACCGGGGCGGCCGGGTCGGCCACCGGGGTCGGGCGGCCGACCGCGTCGGTGTCGATCTCGGGCCAGTTCGCGCAGGCGGTGCCGTTGGCGTCGCCGTCCTTGCTGTCGTCGTCCGCCACGTGGCGCAGCGTCAGCGGGGTGCCCTTGCCGAGCGAGAGCGCGCCGTCCTCCACGGTCAGCGCCTCGTCCCGGGAGACGGAGGTGAGCAGGAAGCCGCCGGACGCCCTGTCCTTGGGGGCCTTCTCCTTGCCCTTCTCCTTGCCCTTCCCGTCGGCCTTCGGCTGCTTCGGCGGGGCGACCTCGTCGAGGCGCCACTCGGCGTCCTTGCTCGGCGCGTCGGCCTTGGTGACGCCGTCCTCGGCCAGCAGGCCCGCGGTGGAGCCGGCGGCGAGGTAGCCGCGGACGTCCCAGAACGCTCCCTCGTACGCGGTGTCGCGCCCCTCGTTCGTCGCCAGCAGGTACTCGCCGAGCCGGGTCGCCTGGAAGTGGAAGGGCTCGCCGGTGGCGGCCTTGCGCACGGAGAACGCGCCGTCCTCCTCGACCACGAAGCCCTGCCCGGGCGCCTCCAGCACGTAGCAGCCGCCGGCCGGCGCGTAGCGGTCCTCGGCCGCGGGCAGCCGGTCGTCCACCGGCCGGTCCTGCACGACCGCGAACGGCACGGTGCGTGCCGGGCTGGCGGGGTCGGTCGGCGGCTTCGAGGCGGCGAAGGCACCCGCGCCGGCGGTCGTCAGGGCCAGCGTGGCGAGGCCGAGCAGGGCGCGGAGCGTCCCGGGGCGGCGGGAGGAGGAGGACGTCATGGCCCCGTGTTTCGCCGCCGTTGTGACATCTCCTGCTCCGGTGCACGCACCCGTTGCACCTGGCGTGCACATACCGGGCGAAGGGGGCGCTCTCCGGTTGCTAGCGTCGCCGGCGTGGCAGCGACCGAGCGCGTGCCGGCCCCGCTGCTGGTCCTGACCGCGATCGTGTCCGTGCAGGTCGGCAGCTCGCTGGCCAAGCAGCTGTTCGACGACCTCGGCGCCGCGGGGGTCACCCTGCTCCGGCTGGGCCTGGCCGCCGCGCTGCTGCTCCTGGTGCTGCGGCCGGCGGTCCGCTCGTGGTCGCGGGCCTCCTGGAGCGCCGCGCTGCTGCTCGGCGGCGCGATGGCCGGGATGAACCTGGTCTTCTACCTCTCGCTGCGCACCGTGCCCCTCGGCGTCGCCGTCACGGTCGAGTTCCTCGGGCCGCTGCTGCTGGCGCTGGTGCAGACCCGGCGCGCGGTCGACCTGCTGTGGGCGGCCCTGGCTGCGGGCGGGGTCGCGCTGCTCGGGCTCGACGGCGGCAGCGGCGCCCCGCTGTCCGGGCTGCTGCTCGCCTTCGTGGCCGGGCTGTTCTGGGCGGCCTACATCGTGGCCAGCGCCCGCGTCGGGCAGGTGCTCCCCGGCACCGACGGGCTGGCCGTGGCGCTGGCCTTCGCCGCCCTGCTCGTCCTGCCGTTCGGCCTGTCCGGCGCCTCCGCCGTCCTCGACCGCCCGGTGCTGCTGCTCGCCGCGTTCGGGGTGGCCCTCATGTCGTCGGTCATCTCGTACGGCCTGGAGCTCGCCGCCCTGCGCCGCATCCCGACGCAGGTGTTCGGGATCCTCATGTCGCTCGAGCCGGCCGCGGCCGCCGTGGCCGGCCTCGTGGTGCTCGGCGAGGCGCTGGGCCCGCGCGAGGTGGTCGCCCTGGTGCTGGTCAGCCTGGCCAGCGCCGGCATCACGCTGGCCCGGCGGCGCGCGGACCGGGTGCCGGTGCAGCCGCTCGACTAGCCCTCGGTCTCGCCCTCCTCGTCGACGCGCCGCTCGTCGCCGACCGGGACGCCGAGCGCCGGGTGCTCCCGCTCCTGCTTGACGGCGTGCGGCACCTGGAACAGCCGCAGCAGCGTCACGAGCAGCAGGCCGCCGACGAGGTTGCCGATCGCCGCCAGGCCCGCCGTCTGGGCCCAGTCGACGTAGCCGAAGGGTGCCCGTCCGGTCTGCAGCGCCGCGAAGATGAGCAGCGAGTTGACGACCGCGTGGTTGAGCTGCGCCCCGGCCAGCAGGAAGCCGCCGGTGACCGCTGGGACCACCTTGAGGCCCTCGGACTCGGTGTTGTGCTGCATCCAGGTCATCAGCGTGATGACGGCGCCGCCGAGCACCGCCAGGCAGAAGGCCCGCCGGCCCAGGCCGAGGTCGATGTAGTGGCCGCCGGCCTCGAGCGCTGTGTCCGCGAGCTGCGGGAAGCCCTGCACGACCAGGTAGGTGAAGACCCACCCCGCGGCGAGGTTGCCGACGAGGGTGACCGCCCAGAGCCGCGGGAGCATCCGCAGCCGGGCCTGCCTCGCGATGACGGTCGACACCGGGACGAGGAAGTCCTCGGTGAACAGCTCGCTCTTGGCCAGGGTCAGGGCGATGAAGCCGATGCTGAAGGCGAGGCCCGCGAGCAGCACGCTCCCGGTCTCGTGCTCGACGTAGAGGAGCGCGAGCACGCCGGTGCCGACGTCGATGCCGCCGACGAGGCCGGTCGCGAGGAGCGGCCAGGGACGGCGCGACAGGCGCCGCCGGCCCTCGTCGATGGAGCGGCGGAAGGCCTCCTCGACCTCCTGCTCGGCGACGCGCGGGTCCTTCGCCGGGTCGGAGCCGACGCCGGCCCGCTCCCCGCCGCTGTCGTCGTCGTCCTGCTGTGCCGCGCGAGGGTCAGTCTGCGTCATGCCCGGCGACTGCCCGTGGCCCCGCTCGCGAAACGCCCTCAGCGGTGGGCGAACCGGTGCGCGGCGGCCGCGGCGGCCGCCAGCCCGAGGGCGCCCGCGGCGACGGCGGTCTCGTGCCCGGTTGCCGGGAGCTGCTGCCCGGAGGGCTGCGGCGCCGACGGCGGGGCGGCCACCGCGGGCGGCGCGGTGACCAGACCGCGCACCCGGCGCTCGAGCACCACGCGGTCGATCTCCACCCCGGTGTCGGTGACGGCGCGCAGGGTCATCGTGGTGCGCTGCCCCGGTGCGGCCGGCACGACGTCGACGGCGAGCACCGCGTAGTCGGCGTACCGCGCCTGCGACCAGTCGACGCTCTCCGGCTCCTGCACCAGCGGGTTGCGCAGCGGGTCGGTGTCGGTGCCCGGGCCGCGCCACACGTAGCTGTTCACGACCTCGGTGCCGGCGCCCGCCTCGGTGTCGGCGATCCCGTCGCCGCGGTAGCGCTCGGTGCTGCCCGGCTGGAACGGGTACCGCGGCCGGCCGCCCGAGCCGGTGAGGACGTAGGTGGTGCCGTCGGTCGCCGGCCGGACGGTCGAGCGGTCCGGCGCCTGCCGGGTCGAGGTGCCGCCGCGGATCGGGTTCGTCCGCTCGTACTGGTGGTTGTGGCCCTGCAGCACGAGGTCGACCTGGTGCTTGTCGAACAGCGGCGCCAGCGCGTCGCGGACGCCGCCGTCGGAGGCGTGCGTCTTGCTGGTCGAGAACGCGCAGTGGTGGAAGAAGGCCACGATGAAGTCGACGCTCGGGTCGGCGCGGTAGGCGGCGAGCTGCTGGTCGAGCCAGGCGACCTGCGCGCCGCCGCTGTAGCCGGTGTTCGCCGGGATCTCCGCCGACAGGTCGTTGGCGTCCAGGCTGAGCACCGCGACGTTGCCGTGGACGAACGTGTAGACCGACGGGCAGCCGCTCGGCCCGTTCGTCGGCAGGTCCAGCCGCAGCAGGTGCCCGCCGTAGCCGTGCCTGGTGTCCGCGAGCGGCGGCACGTCCTGCGGCGTGCCGTACATCGCCTCCATGTCGTGGTTGCCGGTGGTGAACATCCACGGCGTGCCGGCGGCGCTGCGCTCGATCATCGCGAAGTACACCGACCAGGCGTACGGGTCGTAGTCGTTGGTCTGCGGCAGCAGGGTGCTGTAGGTCTCCGGGGCGCCGAGGCCCTGCGCGTCGGCGTAGCAGATGTCGCCGGTGAGCAGGTGGAACGCCGGCTTCTGGGCGACGATCCGGTCGACCAGTGCGGAGGCCGGCCGGTCGGCGCGGCGGGTGTCGTCCGCGTCGTACTTGTTCGTGACGTCGCGGCCGGACATCGGGTGCCGCTCGTCGGTGCCGTGGTCGCCGAGCACCGTGAAGCTGAACGGCTTCGCGACGCCGTCACGTCGTGGGGCGGTCGTGAAGGTGGCGTCCCTGGTGACCGTGCCGTCGGGGAGGCGGAAGCGGTAGTGGTAGGTCCGGCCGGGCGCCAGGTCGTCGACGGCGGCGTGCACGAAGAACTGCTCCGCGCCGGTGACCACAGGCCCCGCGGACGGGACCTGCGTCAGCACCCGGCGCACCTCGACCGGCACCCGCATCCCGTAGCCGGTGTCCAGCCCGACGTCGGCGACGATCGCGCCGGCCGGGGGAGCGCCCGTGAGCTCGCCCGCCAGGCGCATCGACGTGCGTGCGTCGTTGCCGTACGACGTCCGCCGCCCCACGACGCTGACGCCGTCGGCGGCGTAGGCCCGGCTGAGGGACCGGGCGAACGGGTCGGTGCTGAGGGCGAGCGCGGCAAGCGCCGCCCCGCCGCCCTTGAGCGCCGCGCGGCGGCTGACGAGGTGGCGGCGCAGGTAGCCGGCGATCCAGTCCTGCTGCTCGGCGATCGTCATGTCCCTGGCCAGGTGCGGGGGCACGCCGGCGTGCGGCACCTCGGAGCTGCTCACGCCGGTCACGGTACGGGGCGGCGGTGTCCCGCGGTGGCGCTTGCGCGTCCGGCGGGGGGCGGCAGGATGAACGCATGACGACGCTGCACCTGTCCCAGGACCCGGACGCCGACGCGCTGCTGAGCTCCGACCCGCTCGCGCTGCTGCTCGGCATGCTGCTCGACCAGCAGATCCCGATGGAGAAGGCGTTCAAGGGCCCGCACGTGCTGCTGTCCCGCCTCGGCTCGCTCGACGCCGCCACCATCGCGTCCTACGAGCCGGAGGCGTTCGCCGCCCTCGTCGCGACTCCGCCTGCGGTGCACCGCTTCCCGGGCTCGATGGCCAAGCGGCTGCAGGACCTGTGCGCGGCGCTGGTGGAGCAGTACGACGGCCGGGCCGAGGGCGTCTGGGAGGACGCCACCGACGGCGCCGAGGTGCTGCGCCGGCTCGAGGCGCTGCCCGGCTTCGGGAAGCAGAAGGCGCAGATCTTCCTGGCACTGCTCGGCAAGCAGCGCGGCGTCCGGCCCCGTGGCTGGCGCGAGGCGGCAGGGGCCTACGGCGAGGACGGCGCGCTGAAGTCCGTCGCGGACGTCACCAGCCCGGAGACGCTGCAGCAGGTGCGGTCGTACAAGCAGTCGGTGAAGGCGGCGGCGAAGGCCGGCAAGGGGTAGCCGCGTCTCCCGGGGCCGAGCCACATCGGTTGCGCTGCAGACGATTTCCCCTTTCACACCCCTACCGTTCGAACACGTGTTCGGGTAGGATGAGGCATGGCCAGCCAGGAGGACGTGCGCGCGCTCGAGGCGGAGTGCCCGTGGCTGCGCCCCGACTTCCAGGCCGACCTGGCACTGCTGCGCACCTCGACGGCGGAGGCCGCCCGGCAGCTGGCGGCCGACGCCCTGGTGCTGGCCCGGCTGGCGGCGCAGGTGCCGCGCTGCGCCTTCGACGAGCGCGGCGGCACGCCGTGGACGTCCTTCCGGCGCGAGGTCGCCGTGGCGCGCTCGATCTCCGACGCTGCTGCGGCGGCCGAGATCCGCACGGCGCAGCGGCTGACGACCTGCTTGCCCCAGACGCTGCGACTGCTCCAGGAGGGGCGGCTCACCGTCCCTCGGGCCCGTGCCTTCGTCGCGGAGCTGGCCTCCTACGACGACGACCTCGCGGAACGGCTGGACGCACGGCTCGCCGAGCGCGTGGCGGGCCTGCCGACGTGGCGGATCGTGCAGGAGGTGCGTCGCGCTGCGGTCGTGCTGGACCCCGAGGCCGCTGCGCTGCGCACCGCTGCCAGGAACAGTGAGCGCAGCGTCCTGCTGGAGCCGCTGGCGGACGACCAGGCGCTCGTCCTGGTGCAGGGGCCGGCGGTGCCGCTGACCCGCTGGTACGACACGGTCGATGCGCGCGCCCGGGCGCTGAAGCAGGGCGGCGACCCGCGGACGCTCGCGCAGCTGCGCTTCGACCTGGTGACGGGCGGCTTCCCCTGCCAGACGCACGTGCCGGCCGGTGCCACGATCGGGGTGTCGGCCGTCGCACCTCGGCCCCCGCAGGCGCCCGCGCGCGGCGAGGCGCCCGCCGGACGGCGCCCCGCGTTCGTGGAGGCCGCCCCTGCGGACTGCCGCCTCAGCCGGCCGGTGCAGGCGAGCATCAGCGTCCCGGTCGAGACCGCCCTGGGCCTCAGCAACGAGCCGGCATGGCTGGACGGCTACGGCTGGATCAGCGCGCCGACGGCGCGACTGCTGCTGCCGGACGCCGAGCTGCGCCGGATCTGCTCGCGCAGCGGGACGGGTGAGCTGGTCGCCGTCGCGGCGCGGGACGTGCGGCCGCCGCCCGATCCAGAGGGCGTCCGCACCGCACTGCTGGAGATGGTGCGGGACCCGGTGCCGATCAGCGACGTGGCGTTCCGGGTGGAGGAGCAGCACGACCCGTCGCCGCCGCTGCGGGAGCACGTCGCGCTCCGGGACCGCTTCTGCGACGGCCCCACCGGTACGCGTGTCCGCGCTGCCCGCGCCGACCTCGACCACGACGTCCCGCACCCGGTCGGGCCGACTGCTGCGTGGAACCTGCGCGCCCGCGCGCGGAGGACCCACCAGCTCAAGCACTACGGCTGGACGCCGCTGGCGACGCCGACGTCGACGATCTGGTTCAGCCCCGCGGGGCAGGTCGTCGAGGTGCCGCACCACACCCCGCCGCCTCCTGGGGTCGATGCCGGCGACGGCGTCCGGCTGCCGGAGCCGGATGCCCTCGCCGAGCTCGACCAGGACCAGCTCGCGCCGCCGGACGACCTCATGCGGCCGTGGCTGCCGGCGGGGGAGCAGGACGGCGTCCGCCAGGTGCTGTGGCTGGACGACGCCCCCTTCTGACGACGAGCAGGCCGGCGCCGGTCTCGGCGCAGGAGCGCTCGTCACGCAGCAGCCGCAGCTCGTGCAGCTTCCGCGCCATAGACGCGACCTGCGCGGGGCCGTCCTCGTGGGTGATGCCGAGCAGGACCAGCAGCCCTTCGCCGATCTGGCCGACGACGGCACCGGAGACGGTGACTGTGGCGTGGGTCACTCGCTGCAGGACGGCCCGCATCCCCGGTGTCTACCGCTCGTTGCACGCCGTGTGCAGGTGCTTCCGCGCCTGAGCCACCGCCAACCCCCTGGAGCCGACGTGCGCCGGACCGCCCGCCTGCTGACCGCCTCCGCGTGCACAGCGTGAGGCTCACCAACGGCGCGTGGCCGAGGCGATGAGCCGCAGGGTCCTCGTCACCGGTGGCTCGCGGGGGATCGGGCGGGCGGTCTGCGAGGCCTTCGCCGCGCAGGGCGACCTGGTCGCGGTGCACAGCACGACCGGCACCGCGCTCGACCTGCCGGGCGCCGTCGCCGTCGCGGGAGACCAGGCCGACCCGGCGCAGGTCGAGCGCTTCGTCGCCGAGGCGGCCGAGCAGCTCGGCGGACTGGACGTGCTGGTGAACAACGCCGGCGTGTACGACGAGCTCGACCCGCTGACCGCTACCTACGCGCAGTGGCAGGAGCACTGGCGCCGGACGGTCGACGTCGACCTGCTCGGCCCGGCCTGGGTCGAGCTTCTGCGCGCTGCCGCACCTGAAGCAGAGCCCGCACGGGCGCATCGTCAACGTCGGGTCCCGGGGCGCCTCGCGCGGCGAGCCGACGGCGGTGGCGTACGGCGCGGCGAAGGCCGGGCTCACCGCGATGGGGCAGTCGCTGGCGCTGGCCCTGGCGCCGCACGGGATCGCGGTCGGCAGCGTGCTGCCCGGCTTCGTGGAGACGGAGATGGCGCGGCACGTCCTGGACGGCCCGCGCGGCGACGCGGTGCGTGCGCAGAGCCCGGCCGGCCGGGTGGCGGCACCTGAGGAGGTGGCCGCCGCGGTGCTGTTCCTCGCGAGCGAGCAGGCGTTCTGGTCGACCGGCGCGGTGCTGGACGTCAACGGCGCGAGCTACCTGCGCAGCTAGTCCTGGTCGATGACCCGGCCGGGCTCGATCGCGATCCGCAGCGGCTCGGCGACGGCGGGGCGCTCCACGAGCGAGGTCTGCTTCTTGCGGCTGACGGTCGGTCCGGCGTTCGCCATGACCACGCCGAACCACGGCAGCGCCACGGCGCCGAGCATGAAGACGCCCTTCCACACCAGGGCGACGGGCAGCAGGGCCGCGGCGCACGACGCAGATGATGCGGACGCTCTGGGTGAGCACGTAGCGGCGCTGCCGCAGCGTGATGTCGTCGGTGTGGCTGAGCCGGGCCGCCGTGACGACGGCGACCTCGGGGACCGAGCGGTCCTGCCGCACGCGGGCCTCCAGCCGGGGCGTCTCGTCCGCTGCGGGTCAGAGGGGGGACGCCGTCTCGTACAACAGTCTGGGGCCCGGCCGGCTTCCGCGCACGGCGGGGCAGACTCGCTGCGTGGACGCCGACGACAACCCCGCCCTGGCCGCCGTACGGGACTCCGGGCTGGAGCACCAGGTGCTGCGGCACGGCCCGGTACGGAGCCTCGCGGAGGCTGCCGAGGCCCGAGGCGTCGAGCCCGCGGACGTGGTCAAGACGCTCGTCGTCCGGCGCGGTGAGGACGACTTCCTGTTCGTGCTCGTCCCGGGCGACCGGCAGATCAGCTGGCCCAAGCTGCGCGCCCTGCTGGGCGTCAGCCGGATGTCGATGCCGGATGCCGCGACGGCCAAGGAGGTCACCGGCTACGAGCGCGGGACGATCACGCCCTTCGGCGCCACCCGCGCGTGGCCGGTCGTCGCGGACGAGCTGGTGTGCGGCCGGCGGATCACGCTGGGCGGCGGCGCGCACGGGACGGCGGTGGCGCTGGACGCCGACGGCGCGCTGGAGCACCTGCGTGCACAGGTCGCCGACGTCAGCGAGCCGGAGTGACGGAGCGGCTGCCTAGGCTGCGCGCATGAGCAAGGTCGACGCCATGAGAGCCCTGCGCGAAGCGCGCCACGCCACCGCCGCGAAGGCCCCGGCCGCGGTCCGGCCGTCCACGCAGGCCAGGCCCGCGCCCCGCAAGGAGCAGCCGGTGCCGGTGCAGGCGGACGAGGGCCTGTGCGGCCACCGGAACATGGGCGGCCGCAGCTGCACCCGCGAGGCCGACCACGTCAAGAACGGCACCAAGAACCACCGCTACGGCTGAGCCGCCCTCCGCAGCGCCATGGCGCCGCCCACCGCGGCGGCACCCGCGAGCGCGAGGCCGGCGCCGCCGGTCGCGGGCAGCGAGGAGCCGGTCGCTCCCTCGACGGCGTCCGGCGGCGGGGCTGAGGTCGGCGGTGCGCCCACCACCGCCGGCCGCCGCACGCGCGCGTCCACGTCGTACGACCAGTTGCGGTCGCCGAGGCCGCCGAGCACGTAGTACGGGTAGAGGCCGAGGTACTCCCCGCGCGAGCGCTCCGACCAGGCGCGGCACTCCGGCGCGGCGGTCTTGTAGAAGTTCACGAGGTAGCCGGTCTCGTACAGCCGCACGACGGTGTAGCCGCCCGGGTACTCCTTGACCGCGCCGCCCTCGAAGAACGGGAGGTCGCCGGTCTCCGTCGAGGTGGCGCGGGTGTTGCGGTGGGTGTGCCCGGCGTAGACGCCCGCCACGTTGTCGTGCGTGGCGAGCAGGTCGCGGAACGCCTTGGCGTCGTCCGGGTCGAGGCCGCCGACACGGGGCGGCAGCGTCGTCAGGTCTGCGCGGTCGCTGGACGGGTGGTGGAACAGCGGGATCGTCGCCTCGCCCTTGGCGAGCTGCTCGGCGAGGTAGTCCAGCTCGCCCGGCCGCAGCACGCCGGTGGTCTCGCCGTCGTTGCTGTCCAGCCCGACGAAGCGGTAGCGCGCGCGGCCGGTGCCGACGGTGACGGTGAAGTGCGACGTGCCGGTGTCGTACGAGCCGGCGAAGGCGTCCCGGTAGCAGTCCTTCGCGTCGCTCCCGCTGCAGCGGGCGTAGAGGTCACCGGTGTGCGCGCGGTCGTGGTTGCCCCGGGTGACGAAGTACGCCGCCGGGTCGCCCGGACCCAGGTGCCGGGCGCCGCCGAGCGCGCCGAAGGAGTCGAGCATCCGGCGGGCCTCCTCGACCTCCGCCGGCCGCGCCTCGGCCGTGACGTCGCCGTTCGCGAGCAGCAGCGTGCAGCCGCGGGCCTTGGCCTCCGCGACCGCCGCCTGCGACATGAACCGCCAGTACGGGTCGTCCGGGTCGGCCGAGAACCCCGGCGGGAGGCCGCCCCCGGGCAGGCTGTCGTTGCTGATCGCCAGGCCCGAGGTGCCCTCGCCGAAGTGCAGGTCGTTCAGCCAGGCGACCCGCCCGATCTCGCGCCCCGGCGGCGGGACCATCGTGGTGAAGGTCGGCGGCGCGGCCAGCGGGGCGTCCTCCGGCCGCAGCAGCGGGTTGCTGATCGTCGTCATGACGGCCGGGATGCCGCCGCTCTCCGCCCGCCAGTAGTACGTCGTGCCCGGCCGCAGGCCGGACACCTCGACGTAGTGGTACGGCGTCGGCTCGTGCTCGCCCACCGGCACCCAGGTGAGCGGGTTCGGGTCGGTGCCCAGCAGGACCCGTCCGGGGGCAGCCACCGGCGCCGGCCGCCCGAACTCGTCGAGCGACGTCGGGTCGCCGGTGAACCACGTGATGACGGCGGAGGTGTCGGTGACCGTCACCAGCTCGAGGTGCATGGGGACCGCCGGTCCGGCGTGCGCGGCCCGCTGCGAGAGCAGGACGCCGCCGGCGGGGAAGGTGGCCGCGACCAGCGCGCCGTACCGCACGAGCTGACGACGGGACAGCAGCGCATCGCACACACTGGGAGTGTGACGCAGGGACGTGCACCGCAGGTGGCCTGGCAGGGGTCGCTGTTCGACGGGCAGGAGGACGCCGGCCCGCGGCTGTCCTTCGACGCGCTGCGCCGCGACCCGCTGGACGACCGGTCGTGGCTGGACGTCGTGCCGGGCTGGGTGCCCGACCACGACGTGCTGTTCGAGCGGATGCTCGAGGTCGCGCCGTGGCAGCAGCGCACCCGGCAGATGTGGGACGCCGAGGTGCTCGAGCCGCGGCTGGTCGCGGCCTGGCGCACCGGCGAGGTGCTGCCGCCCGAGGTGCAGGAGCTGGTCGCGCCGCTGACCGCCCGCTACGGCGTGGGCTTCGACAGCTGCCTCATCAACCTCTACCGGGACGGCTCCGACGCGGTCGCCTGGCACGCCGACACGGTCCGCAAGACGATGCGCGACCCGCTGGTCGCGACGGTGTCGCTCGGCGCGCGGCGGTCCTTCCTCGTGCGCCCGGCGGAGGGCGGGGCCGTCGTGCGCCGCTACGCCCCGGGCGAGGGCGACCTGATCGTCATGGGCGGCGCGATGCAGCACGACTGGCACCACACGGTGCCGCGCGAGAGGAGCGCGTCCGGGGCGCGGATGAGCATCACGCTGCGGCACTCGCGACCCGCCGCGGCCTAGCCCAGCGTCTCGGTGATCGTGACGTTGCCGTACTGGCTGAGCAGGTTCTCGGTCGCGTCCAGCCGGTGCTCGTGGCACGCGCCGGTCTCCACCGCGTCCGGCGGCACGGCGTTCTCCCGCACCGCCGACAGCTGCCACTCGGCGTGCTCGCCGCAGTCCTCGCACAGTCGGGTCACGGCACTGCCGTACCCAGCCTCAGCCGAGGCTTCCCTTGCCCTCGGTGCCGAGCGCGAGCGGGGACAGGAACGCCAGCTGGGGCTCGGCGGCGAGCATGCCGGGCGTGCCGGCGACCGCGAACAGGTCGGCGACGTACGGCTTGGTCATGTGCGCGTCGAGGTCCTCCTGCGAGCGCCAGCGCTCGATGAGCACCAGGTGGTCCGGGTCGCTCGCGTCGCGGTGGAGGGCGTACGCGAGGCACCCCTCCTCCTCGTGCGTCTTGAGGATGCAGGTGGTGAAGGCGGCGACGACGTCGTCGACCTTCCCCGCGGCTGCGCGGACGTGCACGACACCGACGACTTCGCTCATGGCCGGACCGTAGCGGCTCAGAGCCCGCGCGGCTCGGGGAGCAGCTCGGGGAAGACCGCCGGGCGCTTCTCGCTCCTGGCGGCGAACGCCTCCATCATGTCGGCCGGCTGGAACATCCCGGACTGCCAGGTGGCGATCTGGTCGAGGCTGTCGTCGACCGGGTGGTCGCGGGCGTAGTTCATCGCGACCTTCGTCCCCCAGACCGCCAGCGGGCTCTTGCCGGCGATCTCCTTCGCCGTCTCGAGGACGCCGGCCAGCAGCGCGTCGTGGTCCGGGTAGACCTCCTGCACGAGCCCGACCTCGCGCAGCCGGTCCGCCGGGTAGCGCCGGCCGGTGTAGGCCATCTCGCGGGCGAACCCCTCCGAGGTGACCTTGCCGAGCCGCTGCAGGGTGCCGACGTCGGCGGTCATGCCGATGTTGATCTCCTGCACGCAGAAGAACGCGTCCGCCGTCGCGTAGCGCACGTCGCACGCCGTCACGAGGTCGACGGCGCCGCCGATGACGCCGCCCTGCACCGCCGCGAGCACCGGCACACGCGCCTTCTCCAGCGCCGTGAACGACCACTGCAGGACCTTGGCGTTCGAGCGCAGGCGCGCGTGCTTGCGCCCCGGCTCGGCGTCCTCGCCGCCGAGCTCGCCGCCCATGAAGACCGAGAGGTCCATGCCGGCGCTGAAGTGCTTGCCGGTGCTGCTGATGACGACGACCCGGGCGCTCGCGTCGTCGCTGATGCCGGTGACGATCTCCGGAAGCTCGCGCCAGAAGTCGGGCGTCATGGTGTTCAGCTCGTCCGGGCGGGACAGCCGCACGTGCGCGACCCGGTCGGCGATCTCGACGTCGAAGCAGCGGTAGGCCATGCCCGGCAGGCTACGTTGGCCCGATGCCTGAGCCCGTGCTGCAGATGTCCGGTGTCGCCGTCGTCCGGGACGGCTCCACGATGCTCAGCGACGTGGACTGGACCGTCCGCGACGGGGAGCGGTGGGTCGTCCTCGGCCCGAACGGCGCCGGCAAGAGCACTCTCCTGCACGTCGCGGGCGCCTCGCTGTTCCCCTCGCGCGGGACGGTCGAGCTGCTCGGCGAGCGGTTCGGCGCGGCGGACCTCGGCGAGCTGCGCACCCGCGTCGGGCTGTCCAGCTCCTCGCTCGGCGACCGCGTCCCGCCGCACGAGAAGGCGCTCGACGTCATCGTCACGGCGGCGTACGGCGTGGTCGGGCGCTGGTCCGAGCGCTACGACCCGGCCGACGTCGCCCGGGCCCAGGACCTGCTCGGCCGGATGGGGCTGCGGGCCTTCGCGGACCGCCGCTTCGGAACGCTGTCCGAGGGCGAGCGCAAGCGGGTGCTGCTGGCCAGGGCGCTGATGACCGACCCGGAGCTGCTGCTGCTCGACGAGCCGGCCGCCGGCCTGGACCTCGGCGCCCGGGAGGCCCTGCTGCGCCTGCTGACCCGCCTCGCCGCGGACGACGACGCGCCGCCGACCGTGCTGGTCACCCACCACGTGGAGGAGGTGCCGGTCGGCACCACCCACGCGCTGCTGCTCTCCCGCGGCCGGTCGATCGCCGCCGGGCCGGTGCGCGGAGGTGCTGACCGGTCCGCTGCTGTCCCGGGCGTTCGGCCTGCCGCTGGTGGTCGAGGAGCGCGAGGGCCGCTTCACCGCCCGCGCCGCCGCCCTCTAGGGCAGCAGCGCGAGGTCGGCGACGACCGCCTGGTGGTCGCTGCCCGGGATCCGCGCCTCGCGGACGTCCAGCACCACGAGCCCTCGTACGAGCACGTGGTCCAGGTGCAGCACCGGGTGGGAGGCAGGCCAGGTGCGCACGAGGCCGCGGCCGCGACTGTCGTGGGCGTCGCGCAGGCCGGTGCCGAGCAGGTCGCGGAAGGCGGCGTGGTCGCGGTCGCTGTTCAGGTCGCCGGCGACGACCACCGGCAGCGGCTCGGCAGCGGACTCGGCGCGCAGGTCCTCCAGCGAGGCGCGCCAGAGCCGGGCGAACACCGAAAGCGGGGGCAGCGGGTGGGCCGGAAGCAGCCGCACCGGTTGACCGGCCACCTGCACCGTCGCGCGGGGCAGGGCCCGGCCGCTCGACGCGCGGGTCGTGACGTCCTGGAGCGGCAGCCGGCTGAACAGCCCGACCGTCTCGGGCCGGCCCTGCAGGTCGGCGACGAAGTGGGGCAGCGCTGTCAGCACGCCCGCGGTGCGCAGCCCGGCCAGACCCTCGGCGGACAGCTCCGGGACGACGAGCACGTCGGGCTGGAGTGCGAGCAGGGCGCGGCCGGCCGCCTCGGGCTCGGGGTTCAGGACGTAGAGGTTGGACGTGACCACCCGCAGCCGCGGGGCGTCCTGCGCGCCGGGCGGCAGGTCGTCGGCCCCCAGGGCGGGCGCCACCACCAGGAGGTGCGCCACCACGAGGACGACGGCGCCTGCCGCGAGCACCCGCCGCCGCAAGGCCGCCGCGAGAGCCAGGACGGCGTACGCGGGCAGCAGCGTGAGGGGCAGCGCGCCGATGAGCAGCGCCAGCGCGGAGCCGCGCTCGAGACCGAAGGCGCGCACGACCACGAGGGCCAGCAGGGCCAGCACGACGAGCGTCGCGAGCACCCGCAGCAGGTCCGCGAACGCCGACGGCCGCCGTCCCCCAGCAGGGTCCGGCGGCCGTCGGCGGCGGAGCAGGCTCAGCTGTTCAGCGTCGCGGTCTCGTCGACCCAGTCGACGGCCGAGGCGCGCAGCTTGTCCTCGTACGCCTTGGCGTGGTGACCGCAGAACAGGAGGTCGCCGGAGGCGAGGACGACACGGACGAAGGCCTGCGCGCCACAGCGGTCGCAGCGGTCGGCGGCGGTGAGGGTGGGGGCGGGGGGTGTCACGGTTCCGGTCACGCCTAGAACAACACCACATCCCGGCCTGACGTTCCCGTCGAAGGGCAGGATGGGCGGCGTGTCGCTCCCCCCTCCGAGGGGCCCGCTCGACGGGCTGCTCGTCGCCGACTTCAGCCGGGTGCTGGCCGGGCCGTTCGCCGCGATGATGCTGGCCGACCTCGGCGCCCGGGTGGTCAAGGTCGAGCGGCCGGGCACGGGTGACGACTCCCGCGGCTACGGGCCGTTCGTGGACGGCCGGTCCCTCTACTTCGCCCGGGTCAACCGGGGCAAGGAGTCGGTCGCGCTCGACCTCAAGGACCCGGGCGACCTCGCCGTGGCCCGGGCGCTGGCGCTGCGGGCGGACGTGCTCGTGGAGAACTACCGGCCCGGGGTGATGGACCGGCTGGGGCTCGGCGTCGAGGAGCTGCTGGCGGCCAACCCCGGCCTCGTCTACTGCTCGGTCAGCGGCTTCGGGCACACCGGTCCGTGGTCGCAGCGGCCCGCCTACGACGCGGTCGTGCAGGGGATGAGCGGGATCATGGCCGTGACCGGCGCGTCCGGCGGCGACCCGGTGAAGCCCGGCGTGCCGGTGGCCGACCTGTCCGCCGGGCTCTACGCCTTCGGCGGCATCACCAGCGCCCTGCTCGGCCGGGCGCGCACCGGGCGCGGCTGCCACGTCGACATCGCGATGTACGACGCCACGATCAGCCTGCTCGAGGGGGCCGCGCTGTCCTGGCTCGCTACGGGGACCGACCCGGTGCCGATCGGGAACGCGCACTTCGCGATCGCGCCGTTCGACACCTTCGCCTGCCGGGACCGCGACATCACGATCTGCGCCGCCAACGACACGCTGTTCGTGGCGCTGCTCGGTGCCCTCGGGCTGCCGCCGCTGCCCGGCTTCGACAGCAACGCCGACCGGCACGCGCGGCGCGACGAGCTGAAGGCCCGGCTCGAGGAGGTGCTGCGCACGCAGGACGCCGACCACTGGCTCGGCGAGCTGGACCTGGCGGGCGTCCCGTGCGGGCCGATCAGCACCGTGGCGGAGGCGGTCGGCAGCGACCAGGCGGCGGTGCGCCGGATGGTCGTGCAGGCCGGCGGCCTGCCCGGCCCGGGCAACCCGGTGAAGGTGTCCACCGCGCCCGACCCGCTGGTGCGGCCGCCCGCGCCCGAGCTCGACGAGCACGGGGCCGCGGTGCGCGCGGAGCTCGCATGAGCTCGCTGCTGGTGCTCGACCTGCTGGGGGTGTTCGTCTTCGCCGTGTCCGGCGCGACGCTGGCCGTGCAGCAGCGGCTGGACGCGTTCGGCGTGCTGTTCCTGGCCGGGGCCGCCGCGCTCGGCGGCGGGGTGCTGCGCGACCTGCTGCTCGACGCACCCGTGGCGACGCTCGAGGACGCGCGCTACCTGCTCGTGCCGCCGGTGGCCGCCGCGCTGGTCTTCTTCTTCAGCCCGCTGGTCGAGCGGCTCGGTCCGGCGGTACGGCTGTTCGACGCCGCCGGCCTAGGGCTGTTCGTGGTCGCCGGCACGACCAAGGCGCTGGACGCCGGCCTGGGGCTGGTCCCGTCCGTCGTGGTCGGCTGCCTCACCGGTATCGGCGGCGGGCTGGCCCGGGACCTGCTGGCCGGCGTCGTGCCCGTCGTCCTGCGCCGCGAGTTCTACGCCGTGCCGGCGGTGCTCGGCGCGCTGCTCGTCGCCGTGCTCGACCCCCGGCCAGTGGTGGCCGCGGCGGCGGTGCTGCTGGTCTTCGGGCTGCGGATGCTCGGCGTCTGGAAGGACTGGCACGCACCTGTGGCGCCTCAGCGACGCTCCAGCGGGTAGGGGCCTGGGCTGATGCCGCAGAAGTCCGGCCAGGGCGTGTCGATGGCCGCCGTCGGCCTCGTCGTCCTCCTGCTGTTCGTCGTCCTGATGTACGTGCTGGGCTGAGCCGCGGCGCTCGCGCCGACCCTCAGGTGCCGCTGGTCGTCACGCGGTCGAGGGACCGCTGGGCGTCGCGCAGTCGGCGCGCACCTCGACGAAGCTCGCGTCGTAGGACTGCGCGCAGGTCCCGCCTTGGTTCCGGCCGGTCACCTGCGTCGTCGCGATCCTGACGAAGCTCGGGTCGAACTGGCTGTTGTTGAACACGGTCGCCAGGTCGAGAGCGGCCGTGACCAGTGAGCTGTAGACGAACAGGTCGGCGTTGCTGTCCGCGGAGAAGGCGGTACCGGTGGGCGCCGAGACCGTGACCCGCTCGGCCGTGAGCACAGAGCCGAAGCTGGAGCTCAGGGCGCGCCCGCTGCTGGCTCGCACCAGGATCGTCACGTCGCGGACGGAGAACACCTCGAAGTTGCTCACGCGCACCGCCGTGCTGCCGCCAGGGCCAGGGCCGTTCTGGTCCTCCAGCAGGGTGACGGTGAGCGCCCGCAGCTGGCTGCGACTCCTCCCGACGATCCCGCCCAGATCCACGGGTCCCCCCGTCTGGTTGCGGAAGTCGCTCCGCTTCACGAGCAGCGAGGTGAGGCCTTCGCCCGAGCCCTCGACGTCGACGTTCGACTGCATGGCCAGGCCCGTCCCGCTGAGGTCGTAGACGCCCGGCTCGACCTCGACCAGGATCGGCCGGGTGTCGGGCGTGCCCGCAAGCCCGTCGACGGTGGCCCGCAGCCGAGCGCCGGACTGCGCGGCGGTCTCGCCGTCGCGGGGGCTCACCACGATGGTCCGGGTGTAGTCCAGGCCCGACGGGCCGGTGGCGCCGGCCTGCCCGGTCGCTCCGGCGGGCCCGGCAGGACCGGCAGGACCGGCAGGACCGGCAGGACCCGCCGCGCCGGAGGGTCCGGAGCCGCCGCCCGCGCCCTGCGGTCCGGGCGGACCCGCGGGTCCCGCCGGGCCGCTGGCTCCGGCCGGACCCGCAGGCCCGGTGGCACCACCGCTCAGCGCCACCTCGCGCTCCCCGACCGCGCAGGACTCCCCGCCCTCCAGCAGCCGCAGGGCGCGGGCGTCGCTGCGCACCGTGCCGACCACGTCGACGACGACATGGGTCCCGACGTTGGAGCCCAGGCGGAAGGTCCTGTTCGAGAGCAGCACCTGCACGCCGTTGGCGGCCTCCTGACCCCGCGTGAAGTTCAGGGTCGAGGCGTCCGGCCGGTCGCCGGCCCCCCAGGCGGTCAAGAAGCCGCGCGCGGTGGGGTTGGCGGCGGTGATGTTGAGGATCAGCGCGAGCGCCCCCTCGGCCTCGGCCCCGCCGTCGACGGTGACGGCGACGTCCGGTCGCAGAGCCCCGGGCACGCCGCGGCCGGTCCGGCTGTCCACCAGTCGCTGAGGCGCCGGCAGCAGGCGGGTGGACGTCTCGGTGCCTGCGCACGCCCGCGCCGGAGGGTCCCCCTCGGCGCCCGTGGCCGAGACGACGGAGACCGCCGTCGTGACGGCGGCGAGCGCGACGACGAGGGGCAGCCGGAGGCTCTTGAGCCCCTTCGAGCGGAGTGCCGGCATGCGTCCCCCTGGAGCTGGCGGTGTCAGGAGGCGGTGTAGCACCGGGTACGTGCCCTGTCACAGAACTTGTCCGCGAAGTCCGGACAAGCAGAAGTTCGTCCGTTTCGGGTCTGCCCGTAGGCACGCGCAGGGCGGTCGCGCGGGCAGCCCCCGGTCGTGCTCGACTGACCCCCCGACCTCCCCCTGACCCTGGAGACCTGCATGCCTGTCCACCCCACCGGCTACTCCCACGTCCGCCTCACCGTCACCGACATCGCGGCGTCGAGGAAGTTCTACGAGAGCGTCTTCGCCTTCGAGGTGGCCTACGAGCTCCCGCCGGACGCCGACGACGCGACCGAGCAGGCGCTGAGCTTCCTGTTCGGCGGCGTCATCTACCGCCTGCCCGAGGGCCAGCTGCTGGGGCTGCGCCCGGTCGGCCCGCAGGGCGACCGCTTCGACGAGGACCGGGTCGGCCTGGACCACCTGTCCTTCGGCGTGGCCGACCTGGACGCTGCCGTCGCCGAGCTGGACGCGCTGGGCGTGGAGCACGAGCCGGTGAAGGACGTCGGGGTGGCCCGGATCGTCGAGCTGCGCGACCCGGACGGCATCGCGCTGGAGCTGTACGCCTTCAACCGGGACTAGCCGCCGAGCACGCCCACCAGCGCCCGGATGCTCCGGCGCTCGAGCTGCTGGTCGAGGGAGGTGCGCCCGCTGACCAGGCGGCCGAACAGGCCGAACATGCCTGGCAGCGAGCGCATCACCTCGTGCACCAGCCGCGCCCCGTCGTGGCCGCGCCCATCGACAGCAGGGTGACAGACTGCCGCGCATGTCTGCCGGCTCCTGGTCACTGGAACCGTCTGACCGCATCCGGCATCTGCGTCGTGGAGCATGAGCGTGATCAGAGGAGCGCGAGGCCGCGCGATGATGCGGGCGCGGCGCGCGCGCCTTCGCTACGGGTTCGACAACGCGCTTTCGCGCGGACCGGGCAGAGTCATCACCTACCTGGGGCTGCTGGCGCTGGCTTTCGTGCTCCTGAGCGGCGCGCTGTCCGTGATCTTCCACTTGCGCTTCGACTCGGTCGGAGGGGGCCTCCTCGAGTCCAGCTACCAGTCGCTGCTCCGGATGCTCGACCCGGGGACGCTTTCAGGCGACGAAGCTTGGCCGCTACGAGCCCTGACACTGCTGGTGACGCTCGTGGGCATCATCCTCGGCGGCTGCCTCATCGGCCTCATCGCCAACATCGTCAACCAGCGCGTCGAGACCTTGCAGCGCGGTTCTGGCCGTGTGGTGGAGAGCGGGCACTCCCTGATCCTCGGGTGGTCTCCGCAGGTCCCCGAGATCATCTCGGAGCTCGTCCGCGCCAACGAGAGCGAGCGGAGGGCCTGCGTCGTCGTGCTGGCGCGTACGGAGAAGGCGAAGGTGGAGGACGCCATACGGGCCCGTGTTCGCGACACCCGCTCCACGCGCGTCGTCGTTCGTCAGGGGGACCCAGCCGCTCCGGGCGACCTGGAGCGGGTGTGCGCCGACACTGCCAGGTCCATCGTCGCCGTACGGGACGAGGAAGGGGACGCCGGCGTGATCAAGGCGGTCCTTGCGCTCCGCACGACCGACCTGGCGGACCGTACGAACCACGTCGTCGCGGAGCTGTCCGACGAGCATGACGCACGAACGCTGCGGATCGTGTCCCGCGGACGCGTCGTCACTATGTCCAGCCAGGTCGTCGTCGCCGAGGTCACCGCGCAGGCCTGCCACCAGGCTGGCCTCGCCGCGGTCTTCACCGAGCTCCTCAGCTTCGAAGGCGCGGAGATCTACTTCTGCGGGTTCCCCGAGTTGGCCGGGCGGACCTACGGGGAGGCGCAACTGGCCTTCGACGCCTCATCGGTGATCGGCCGTCTGACCCCGAGCGAGACCATCGAGCTGAACCCCGCCCCCAGCACCGTCCTCGATCTGAACGACCGCCTGATCGTCGTCGCCGCGGACGACTCGAGCATCGTCCTCACCGAGGTCGAGCCCCGGGCGGTGCCGACGGTGCGTGGCTCCGCCGTCGACCCTGCCCGGCCACTGCGGACCCTCATCATCGGCTGGAGCAAGTTCGGCGAGCGGGTGCTCACCGAGCTGGACCAGTTCTTGGCGCCCGGGTCGAACATCCACATCCAGGTGGACAGCGACCTGGTGGACCCGGCGGGACTCTCGAGGATGAGTCTGAAGCGGGCATCTGTCACCGTTGCAGGTGGCCACGGCGGTCCTGAAGATCTTCTGGGCCTCCGGGAGGAGGGCTTCGACCAGGTGATCCTCCTGGCCTACCGCGACGTACTCTCTGCGGCGGATGCCGACGCCCGCACGCTGCTGTCCCTGCTGACCTCCGCCTGATGTGGCCGACCGAGGCGCCCGACCACGTGCGCGTCGTCGCGGAGCTGGTGGACCAGCGCAACGCCGCCATCGCCTCGCCGGTCGGGGTTGACGACCTGATCATCAGCGATGCGCTGGCGAGCAAGATGATGGCGCAACTGTCCGAGCGGCCTCGAGCTGAGGGCGCTCTTCGGGCAGCTCTTTGCGCCACGCGGTCAGGCGGTGGTGATGCTCCCAGCGGAGCGCCTGGTGCCGGCGGAGCCCATCAGCTTCGCGACCGTCGTGTCCGGCCGCGAGCGCCCGAGGCGCGTCAGCGTTCGGCTACCGCATGGGAGCCAGCGGCGAGGTCGTGCTGAACCCGCCGAAGACTGACTGCGTGAGGCTCGCCGCCGGCGATGCGGTCATCGCGGTAGGCCCATCCGCGCCGCTGGCGGCACCGGCGAAGGCGCCGCCGCACGAGACACCCGGGGCATCTATTCGCGCCTGACCTTTCGGGTGCTCCCTGGTCGTCCCCGCTGCACGCCAGTCCAGTCAGCCGCCGAGCACGCCGCACCAGCGCCCGGATGCTCCGGCGCTCGAGCTGCTGGTCGAGGGAGGTGCGCCCGCTGACCAGGCGGCCGAACAGGCCGAACATGCCGGCAGCGAGCGCATCACCTCGTGCACCAGCCGCGGGTGCCGGGTGAACGCCGCCAGTGCCCGGCGCCCTGCGGCGACCTCAGCGCCCAGCGCCTGCTCGACCGCGGCCGGGTAGGCCGCCGGGTCGCCGGCTGCCGCCGCACCGGCGAGCGCACCGGAGCGCAGCGCGAAGGAGATGCCCTCCCGGGTCCACGGCTCCAGCAGCCCGGCGGCGTCGCCGGCGACGAGCACGCGCCCGCGCACCAGTGGCGAGCCGGGCGCCCGGACCCGGGTGAGGTGGCCGCCGTCGACGTGCGCGGTCGCCAGGTCCAGCCCGAGCTGCTGCACGAAGTCGCGGTAGTAGCGCCGGACGGCCTCACCCTGCCCGCGGTCGCCGATGACGCCGACCGTGAGGGTGTCGCCCTTCGGGAACACCCAGCCGTACGACCCGGGCACCGGCCCCCAGTCCAGCAGCACGCGGCCGTCCCAGTCGCTGCCCGGCGGCGTCGGCAGCTCGGCCTCCATCCCGAGGTCGACCTGGTCGCAGACCACGCCGACGTGCGCGGCGGCCCGGCTGCCGGAGCCGTCGGCGCCGACGACCGCGCCGGCCCGCACCGTGCCGTCCCGCGTGGTCAGCAGCACGCCGGAGGCGTCCTGCTCGTACGACGTGACGGTCACGCCCTCGCGCAGCTCCACGCCGGCGTCCAGGGCGACCTGCACGAGGGCGGCGTCGAGCTGGGAGCGCAGGACCATCGGCAGGAACGGCTCGGTGCTGCGCGTGAAGCCGGCCCGGCCGCGCGAGGTGAAGGTGAACCGGCCGACCCGGTCCAGCGAGAGCGGCCCCAGGTCGACGCCGGCCGCGGCGACGGCGGCCTGCGAGGCGCCGATCATGCCGCCGCCGCACCGCTTGTAGCGCGGCAGCTGCTCGCGCTCCAGCAGCACCGTGCGGGCCCCCGCCCGGGCGGCGGCGAGCGCGGCGGCGGCTCCGGCGGGGCCGGCCCCGACGACGGCGACGTCCCAGGTCACAGCAGGGCGACCGGGACGTCCACGTGCCGCGACCGGAGGTACTCGCCCAGCCCCTTGGCCTGCGGGTCGAAGCGGGACGAGGAGGCGACGCCCTCGCCGAGCAGGCCGTGCACGACGACGTTGACGGCGCGCAGGTTCGGCAGCCGGTGCACGTCGACCGGCAGCCCGTCCGCCTCGGGGAGCAGCTGCCGGAAGACGTCCTCGGTCAACCAGCCGTCCAGCCAGGCGGCCGCCTCGTCGGTGCGGGCCCAGAAGCCGACGTTGGCGTTGCCGCCCTTGTCGCCGGACCGGGCGCCGAGCACGCGGCCGAGCGGGACCCGCTCGGGTCTGGCCGTGCACCGGCGCCGGCCGCTCCACCGGCGCGGGCTGCGCCGGCGGACCGGGCGGCGTGTGCGGCACGACCTCGCGCCGGCCGTCGGCGTGCACGACCACGTGCTCGACCTCGGCGGCGTCGACGAGCGCCGGCCAGTAGACGCCGTACGGCGTGGCGTCCCCGGGCTGGGAGGTCAGGGTGAAGCCGGGGTAGCTGCCGAGCGCGAGCTCGACGGCCGCGCCGGAGAAGGCCCGGCCGACCTGCTTCGGGTCGTCGCCGCGCACGTGCACGCGCAGCAGCGCGGCGGCCTGCTCGTTGGTGGGGGCGTCCTCGCGGTCCAGGCGCACCAGGCGGTGCTCGAACGGGTGCGGGTAGGCGTCGCGCAGGCCGTCCAGCGCGAGCGCGGCCTTGTCCTCGACGTCCAGCCCGGTGAGCACGAACTCCATCCGGTTGCGGAAGCCGCCCAGCATGTTCAGGGCCACCTTGATGCGGCCGCTCGGGGCGCTGCCGCGGGCGCCGGACAGGCGCACCCGGTCCGGGCCCTGCTGCTCCAGCGCCAGCGTGCCGAAGTCGGCGACGACGTCCGGGCCGGCGTACAGCGGACCGGCCACCTCGTACAGCAGCTGGGCGGTGACGGTGCCGACGGTGACGGCGCCGCCGGTGCCCGGGTGCTTGGTGATGACGGCCGAGCCGTCGGCGGCGACCTCGGCGAGCGGGAAGCCCATGTGGACCGGCTGCGCGACCTCCTCGCGCACGAAGGAGTAGTTGCCGCCCGTGGCCTGGGTGCCGCACTCGAGGACGTGCCCGACGGCGACCGCGCCGGCCAGGCGGTCCCAGTCGTCGCGCGCCCAGCCGAAGTGCGCCGCCGCGGGGCCGACGACCAGGGAGGCGTCGGTGACCCGGCCGGTGACGACCACCTGCGCGCCGGCCTGCAGCGCCGCAGCGATCCCCCAGGCGCCGAGGTAGGCGTTGGCCGTCAGGGGGGTGCCGGTCAGGGGCGCGCCGGTGTCCAGGTGCGGCAGCTCCAGCGCGCCGACGCGGGGGAGCAGGTCGTCGCCCTCGACGTGCGCGACCGGCAGCTCGAGGCCCAGCGCGGCGGCCAGGTCCCGCACCGCGTCGGCGCAGGCGGCGGGTGCGAGCCCACCGGCGTTCACCACGACCTTCGTGCCGGCGGAGGCGATCCTCCCGAGCACCGGCTCGAGCTGCCGCAGGAAGGTGGTGGCGTAGCCGCGGGAGGGGTCCTTGGCCCGCGAGCGGAACAGGATGAGCATCGTCAGCTCAGCCAGGTAGTCACCGGTAACCACATCGACCGGTCCGTCGTTGAGCACCTCGGAGAGCGCGCTGGCCCGGTCGCCGTAGAAGCCCGAGCAGTTCGCGATCCGCAGCACGTCCGTCACGGCAGGATCGTCGCACCGCCCGGTGCGCGCGGCAGGAGAGGCAGGTCAGGTGCGGCTCGCACGCGCGCTCGGACGGCCTGCGGTCGTCGGCACCGCCCTGGCCGCGACCCTGCTCGCCGGGTCCGTCGCCGCGGTCACCGTCGCCCCCGCCGCCCCCGCCCCCCTCGCGGTCGCCGAGGACGCCGTCGCTCCCGAGCCGCTGGACGCGCTGCCCACCGAGCCGCTGCGCCAGCCGGCCGCCCGCAGCCGTCCCGCCGCGCCGGCGCCCGAGCCGGCCGTCGCCCCGCTGGCCGACCTGCGCGTGCCGGACCTGCTCGTCACCGTCCGCCGCCCGGTCACCCCCGCGCAGGTGAAGGCGCTGCAGGCGGTGCGCAAGGTCGAGGGCCTCACCGTCGTCGACGCCGGCACCGTGCGCATCGGCGGCCGCAGCGCCCGCGTGCTCGGCGTCGACCCGTCGCAGTTCCGCGCCTTCACCCCGCAGGAGACCGCCTCCTCCGACGCCCTCTGGAAGGCCGTCGCGCGCGGCGACCTCGCGCCCTCCTACGGCCTCGCCCGCTCCCGCGACCTGCCCCTCGGCGGCACCATCGCCGTCGACGCCACCCGCGACGCGCAGGTCCGCGTCGGCGCCGTCGCGGCGTACGGCCTGCCCGGCGTCGACGCCGTCACCGGCCGCGAGCGGGCGCAGGCCCTCGGCGTCGTGCCGTCCAGCGGCGTCGTCGTCAGCGCGCCCGACCGCGGCATCGGCGCGCTGCGGCGGGCCGTGCGCGAGGTGCTCGGCCAGGACGCCGTCGTCGAGGTGCTGCGCCCCGAGGTGGTCGCGCCCCGGAACGGCCGGCCGAGCAGCTACCGCGAGCTCTACATCGACTCGGCCCGCTACTGCCCCGGGATGTCGTGGACGGTGCTGGCCGCCATCGGGCAGGTCGAGAGCGGGCACGGCCGGCACCTCGGGCCGTCCAGTGCCGGCGCGCTCGGCCCGATGCAGTTCCTGCCGAGCACCTGGGCCGCCTACGGCGTGGACGGCGACGGCGACGGCAGGGCCGACATCATGAGCCCGTACGACGCGGTGCCGTCGGCGGCGGGCTACCTGTGCCGGTTCGGCGCGAACCGCGGCCCCGAGGGGCTGTACGACGCGGTCTTCGCCTACAACCACGCCGACTGGTACGTGAAGAAGGTCCTCGGGATCGCGGCGCAGTACCGCTAGGCGCTCGCGAGCAGCTCCACCAGCGACGGCTGCGCCTCCAGGCGGGCCCGCGTGGAGGCAGCGGCCGTGCGCATGACCTCCTCCACCCGGCTGTGCTGCATCGGGTTCAGGCCCATCACCGGCAGGTCCCGGGGGCCGGGCTGGAGCACCACGACCGTGCACCCGCGCCGCCGCAGCGCGGCCACCTCGCGGGAGAGGTACCGGCGGATCGCCAGCCGGATCGCGAGGTCGGCGCGGGGGAGCCGCGCGGTGCCGCGGCCCAGCGACATCGGGCTGAGCACGACGACCAGCTCGGGCCGGTCGCCGGACAGCACGTCGGCGTTGCTGGGGGAGTGCACGCCCCCGTCGACGTAGGCCTTGCCCGCGACGTGCACCGGCGCGAAGTACGACGGGATCGCGCACGAGGCGGCCACCGCCGTCCCCACGTCGGTCGGCGGCGCGCCGGGGGTGCCGAAGACGACGCGGCGGGCGTCGGCGGCGCGGACGGCGCAGATGCGCAGGTCCCGGTCGGGCCAGGCGCCACCGTGCAGGCGCTGCACGCCGCGGGCGATCATGTCGGTGCGGGCGCGCCCGGCCGGCAGCAGGCTGGAGGCCACGGCCCCCGGCCGCACCGCCCAGGGGCGCCGGGCGGCGGCGAGCAGCGCCTGCGGCGCGAGCGGTCCGCGGCGCGGCGCCGGCGCGACCGGCTCCGGCATCCGCAGCGTCGCCGGTCGGTTCCCGCGGGTGCGCCGCCCTTCCGCCGAGAGCGGTTCGCCGAGCACCTCGGCCCGCAGGTCGGACGCGGACAGCCCGCCGGCCAGGCCGGCCGCCACGAGGGAGCCGGCGGAGGTGCCGACCAGGGTGCCGGCGCGGCGGGCGTCGAAGCCGGCCACCTCCTCGAGCGCGACCAGGGCGCCGAGGTGGAAGGCCTGCCCGACCAGGCCGCCGGCAGCGAGGACGACCGCGGTGCTCATGCGGTCAGCCTGTCAGCAGCCCGTGGAGGTCGCGCGGACGGTCGTGTCGAGGGTGCCGTCGTAGACGGCCTCGCCGCAGCTGAAGGGCGTGCCGCCGTAGATGCCGTCCAGGGCGGCGAAGCCGGCGACGCCGACGACGTGCGTCGTGCTGGTCTCGCTGGCGTGCCCGGCGAACGGCGACTCCTGGCCGCTGGGCAGGTAGCCGTCCAGCGTGGTGCCCGGCTCGGTCCCCGCCTTGCGCGTGACGGCGGTCCACAGGTCGACCGGGACCTGCTGCGCGCGCAGCAGGCTCTGCAGCTCGCGGCTCTGGTTGCTGGTGACCAGGCCGTCGACCAGGCCCTGCACGACGTAGACGCCCTTGAGGCCGGCGCCGGCGATGTCCGGCGTCCGGTTCACGACGGTCCGCTCGGCGTAGACGTCGGGCTTGTCGGCGATCGTGCCGCCGAAGGCCTCCTCGATGTCGGCCTTGGCGTTCGCGGCGAACTCGTTGGCCGGCGCGAGGACGCTGGCGCCGAGGTAGGTCTGGCTGACGTCGACGGCCGGCTCGACCGCGACCCAGTAGTCGAACAGCGGGCTGCCGTCCGCCCGCTTCGGCTGCGCGGCGACGACCAGGCCGCTGGTGTTGCCGCCCATGCTCACGCCGTAGACGACGTTGGTGCCGCCCGGCTTGCACCTCGCCTCGTAGCGCTGGACCAGCGCGATGGAGTCGGCAGCGCCCTCGGCCACGCGCCAGCCGCGACTGCTGACCTTCTGGCCCGCCGGCGGGACGGTCTGGCCGCGGTAGTTCGGGGCGATCGCGATGACGCCGAGGTTCGTCGCCGTGCGGACGAGGTGCTCGCGCCAGGACTCCATCGTGTGGCCGTAGCCGTGGTCGAACACGACGATTCCGCGCGGCTTCTTGCGGGGGAGGGCAACCAGGGCGAGGGCCTCCTGACCGTCCACGCTCAGGCTCATCCGCTGGACGGCGGCCGGGTCGCCCGTGCAGGCGCTGGGCTGGCCGGTGCGCTTGCCGTGGTCCCTGCCGTTCCCGTGGCCCTCGTGGGCGTAGGAGGGCACGACGGAGGCGCCGGCGACGGCGGCGATCACGGCGGCGAGGACGGTGCGGCGGAGGCTGGGTCGCATGCAGGAGGTGTTCGACACGGAGCGTCGACCTCCTGCTACTCACCGGTAGCTAGGGGAGCAGGACGACCTTGCCGATCGTGCCGCGGTCGCCGAGCCGGGCCAGCGCCTGCGGGGCCTGCTCGAGCGGCAGCTCGGCGCCCACCAGGGGGTCCACCGCGCGCCGGCTCCACAGGTCGACCAGCGCGGCGTGGGTGTCCACGAAGATCTGCGGCTCGTAGTGCCGGTAGAGCCCCCAGTGCAGCCCGACCACCGAGTAGTTCTTGACCAGCGCGTGGTTCGTGGGGGCGTCGGCGATCCGGCCGCCGGCGAAGCCGACGACGACGAGGCGCCCCTCGAAGGCGATGCACTTGCGGCTCTTGTCGAAGGTGTCGCCGCCGACCGAGTCGTAGACCACGTCGGCGCCCCTGCCGGCGGTGGCGTCCTTGACGATCGCGACGAAGTCCTCGCTGCTGTAGTCGATCGCGACGTCGGCGCCGAGGTCCTTGCAGACCTGGACCTTCTCCGGGCCGCCGGCCGTCGCGATGACGCGGGCGCCGGCGGCCTTGCCGAGCTGGATCGCCGCGCTGCCGACGCCGCCGGCGCCGGCGTGCACCAGCAGGGTCTCGCCCTCCCTGAGCTGGGCACGGCGGTGCAGCCCGACGTAGCCGGTCTGGTAGGTGATCAGCATGCTGGCGGCCTTGCTCGCCGGCATGTCGTCCGGCACCGCGTGCGCGGCGGCCTCGGGCACCACGACCTGCTCGGCCATCCCGCCGCGCGGCAGCCCCGGCCCGGCCAGCACCCGCTCCCCGGCGCGCGGGCCGTCCAGCACGGTGCCGCAGACCTCGAGGCCGGGCGTGAACGGCAGCTCGGGCTTCTCCTGGTACGTCCCGCGGCAGAGCAGCACGTCCGGGAAGTTCAGCGCCACCGCGTCGACCCGCAGCCGCAGCATCCCCGGGCCCGCCTCCGGCTCCGGGACGTCCTCGAGGCGCAGCACGTCCTGCGGCTCGCCGAGCTCGTGCACCTGCCAGGCCCTCATGCCGTCCTCCACTCGCTCGTCGCCTGCAGGACCGCTTCCTCCAGCGCCTCGGTGCGCAGGTGCGTGCCCGCGCCGTACTCCGGGTCGCGCACCATGTCGCTGAACGCCTGCCGGCTCGGGTAGCGCACCAGCAGCACCGCGTCCCACGACTGGCCCGGCTCGGCGACCAGCGCCGTGGAGCCGTCGCCCACGTAGAGCACCTCGGCGCCGAACGGCCCGGCCGTGCGCCGGAAGTGCTCGACGTACTCGAGGTAGCGCTCCCGCCCGCCGTCGGGCTGGAACCGCAGCAGGTTCAGCATCACGACCGGCCCGCCGGGGTCCTCCGCGAGGTACCGCTTCAGGTCCGCACCGCGCGGGTCCACCGCCACCGGATCTCCTGTCGTGAGGTAGGAACGGCGCCATGAGCTACGCCGACTTCCAGAACGAGGTCTACCTCAACGGGCTGCTCGGTCAGCAGCCGACCCAGCCCTTCGGCTGGCGCGAGACCGAGGCCGCGGCGTACGACGCGATGACGCCCGGCGCGGTCGGCTACGTCGCGGGCGGAGCCGGCGGCGAGGACACCGTGCGGGCCAACCGCGAGGCCTTCGACCGCTGGCGGCTCGTGCCGCGGATGCTGCGGGGCATCCCGGCCAAGCGCACGCACGAGACGACCGTCCTCGGCACCACGATGGCCGCGCCGGTGATGCTGGCCCCGGTGGGCGTGCTCGAGATCGTGCACCCGGAGGCCGAGCTCGCCGTGGCGCGCGCCGCCGCCGCGGCCGGCGTGACGATGGTCGTCTCCACCGCCTCCTCGCACACGATGGAGGACATCGCGGCGCAGGCGCCGGACGCCTCCCGCTGGTACCAGCTCTACTGGCCGGCCGACCGGGACCTGGCCGCCTCCTTCGTCCGCCGCGCCGAAGCCGCGCGGTACGAGGCGGTCGTCGTCACGCTGGACACCTGGCAGCTCGGCTGGCGGCCGCGTGACCTGTCGACGGCCTACCTGCCGTTCCTCAAGGCCCAGGGCGTGGCCAACTACTTCGCCGACCCCGTCTTCCGGCAGGGGCTGGAGAAGACGCCCGAGCAGGACCAGGGGCCGGCGGTGCTGAAGTTCCTGGGGCTGTTCAACAACCCGACGCTGACGTGGGACGACATCGCCTTCCTGCGCGACCACACCTCGCTGCCCCTGGTGCTCAAGGGGATCCAGCACCCGGACGACGTGCGCAAGGCCCGCGAGATCGGCGTGCAGGGGATCGTCTGCAGCAACCACGGCGGCCGCCAGGTCGACGGCGCGATCGGCTCGCTGGACGCGCTTCCCGGCATCGTGGCGGCGGCCGGCGACCTGCCGGTGCTGTTCGACAGCGGCATCCGCACGGGCGCCGACGCCTGCAAGGCGCTCGCGCTCGGCGCCGCCGCGGTGCTGCTCGGCCGGCCGTTCGTGCACGGCCTCGCCCTCGGCGGCGAGCAGGGCGTGCACCACGTGCTGCGGTCGTTCCTCGCCGACCTGGACCTGCAGGCGGGCCTGGCCGGGCACAGCTCGGTGACCGAGCTGTCGCCGGAGTCGCTCCAGCGCGTGTAGCCGGCCCACGTGGCGTGCGTCACGAACCGCAGGGATGTGGAGGCGTTCCTCCACTTCCTGGGTACCGTCGGAGGACCACCTCCCCGGACCCGGAGCACCCCTTGTCGCGCACCCGCACCGACTTCCGCCTGACCTACGCGGTGCTCTGCGCCGGCGTCTCGTCGTTCTCGCTGCTGCAGTCGATGGTCAACCCCGTCCTGCCGACGATCCAGGCGGCGCTCGACACCGACCAGCGCACCGTCACCTGGCTGCTGACCGCCTACCTGCTGTCGGCCTCGGTGTTCACACCGATCATCGGCCGCATCGGCGACAAGGTCGGCAAGGACCGGATGCTCGTGGTGGCCCTGTCCGCGCTCGCCGTCGGCTCGCTCATCGCCGCGCTCGCCCCCACCATCGGCGTGCTGATCTTCGCGCGCGTCGTGCAGGGCGTCGGCGGCGGCGTGCTGCCGCTGACCTTCGGCATCATCCGCGACGAGTTCCCGCGCGAGCGGGTCGCCGGCGCCATCGGCACGGCCGCGGCGCTGCTCGCCGTCGGCGGTGCGGCCGGCCTGGTCGTCGCGGGGCCGCTCGTCGAGGCGCTGAGCTACCACTGGCTGTTCTGGATCCCGATGGTGATGACCTCGGCGGCGGCGCTGACGGCCTGGCGCTTCGTGCCCCCCAGCCCGGTGCGGACCGAGGGCCGCATCGACCTCGTCGCGGCCGGCCTGCTGTCCGGCTGGCTGGTCTGCCTGCTGCTCCCGGTCAGCCAGGGCCGCGACTGGGGCTGGGCGTCGCCGCTCAGCCTCGGTCTGCTGAGTGCCGCCGTGCTGCTCTGCGCGCTGTGGGTGCGCACCGAGGTGCGCAGCGACGCGCCGCTCATCGACATGCGGATGATGCGCATCCCGGCGGTCTGGACGACGAACCTGGTCGCCCTGCTGTTCGGCGTCGGCATGTACGCCGGCTTCGCCTTCATCCCGCAGTTCCTGCAGACGCCCGAGCGGGCCGGCTACGGCTTCGGCGCCTCGGTGACGGCGTCCGGCCTGCTGCTGCTGCCCCAGTCGCTGTCGACCTTCACCGCCGGGCTGCTGTCCGGCCGGCTGGCCGCGCGCTTCGGCTCCAAGCGCCTGCTCGTCGTCGGCGCCGCCCTGTCCGCGGTGTCGCAGCTCGCCCTCGCCACTCAGCACGACCACGTGTGGAAGGTGCTGCTCGCCACCGTGCTCGGCGGCTCGGCGTTCGGGCTCGCGTTCGCCGCGATGTCGAACCTCGTCGTCGACGCCGTGCCCCGGTCGCAGACCGGCGTCGCCAGCGGCATGAACGCCAACATCCGCACCGTGGGCGGCGCCGTCGGCGGGGCCGTCCTCGGCTCCGTCGTCACCGCCGGCGCGCGCGCCGACGGGCTGCCCGTCGAGGCGGGCTACACCCACGGCTTCGCCGTCCTGGCGTCCTGCTCCGCGGTCGCGGCGCTCGTCGCGCTGCTCGTGCCGGTGGCCCGCCGGCAGGAGCCGGAGGTCCTGCAGGACGAGGTGCGGCACCCCGAGCTGGCCGTCGTCGCCTCCGGCACCCTCGTCAGCGAGAGCCGCTGACGTGGAGGTCCGTCCGCTGCGCCGCGACGCGGCCGCCAACCGGCAGCGCGTGCTCGCCGCTGCCGCCGAGGTCTTCCACGAGAACGGCCTGGGCGCGAGCCTCGAGGACGTCGCCCGTCGCGCGGGCGTCGGCGTCGCCACCGTCTACCGCCGCTTCCCCTCCCGGGAGGCCCTGCTCGAGGCGCTGCTGTCCGACCTGCTGCAGACCTACCTCGAGGAGTACGAGCAGGTGCGGACCCGGCCCGGCGGGCAGGGCCTGGCGGCCTTCGTGCGGACCGTCGCCGAGGTGCAGGCCACGCCGCAGGGCTGCGCGATGCGGCTGTGGAGCTCGCCGGCGGTCGAGGAGCTGCGCTCGCGGCTGCACGAGCGGATGGCCCTGCTGATCGCCGACGCGCAGCAGCACGGCACCTGCCGCGAGGGCGTCACGGTCGCCGACCTCGTCGGCCTGTTCGTCGCGCTGCGCGGCATCCGCGAGACGCCGACGACCTCCGGCGGGCTCGACTGGCGGCGCCACCGCGACCTCTGGCTGGCCGGCCTGCGTCCGTAGGCCCTGCCTGCTGTGCGATGGTCCGGCGATGACGGACTCGGCGTCGCCCTGGCTCGTCGGCGTCGGCAGCGCGGACATCACCGGCGAGCCGTGGGGCGCCGGGATGATGGGCTACGGGATGCGCTTCCAGCGCACCGCCGGCCTCCACCTGCGCCAGCGCTCGCGGGCCTTCGCCGTGCAGGACCCGGCCTCCGGGCGGCGGCTCGTCCTGGTCGTCGCCGACATCGGCATGTTCTTCGCCAACGTGCGTGCCGAGGTGCTGGCCCGCCTCGACGTCCGCCCCGAGGAGCTGCTGCTCACGGCCACGCACACGCACGCCGGGCCGGGCGGCTTCGCCGGCTACCGGATGTACAACACGACCAACAAGGGCGTCCGCCGGCACACCCTGCGGGCGCTCGTCGACGGCGTCGTCGCCTCGGTGCAGCAGGCCCTGGCCGACCTGGCCCCGGGCCGGCTGGTGCTCAGCCGCGGCGAGCTGCACGACGCGAGCGTCAACCGCTCGCCGCAGGCCTTCGAGCGCAACCCGGACCGGGCGCACTTCCCGGACGGCATCGACCCGCAGACCACGCTGCTCCGGCTCGAGCGCGACGGGCGGACCGTCGGCGTCGTGAACTGGTTCGCCACCCACGGCACCAGCCTGACCAACCGCAACCTGCTCATCAGCGGCGACAACAAGGGCTACGCCGCCTGGGCCTGGGAGGACGAGGCGGCGCTGGTGGCCGCCTTCGCGCAGACCAACGCCGGCGACCTGTCGCCGAACCTCCCGGACGCCGTGCAGGGCCCGACCGGCGACGAGGTGGAGAACACCCGGATCGTGGGCGACCGGCAGCTGCGCGCGGCGCAGGCCCTGACGGGCAGCGGCGAGGACCTGCTCGGCCCGCTGGACGTCCGGCTGGCCTACGTCGACCTCCCCGGGCTGCGCGTCGACGGGCACCGGCTGTCCAGGGCCGTGCTGGGCGCCTCCTTCGCGGCCGGCACCAAGGAGGGGCGCGGCCTGACGTCGCTGCACGAGGGCGTGGACGGCAACCCGCGCGTGCTCGCCTGCAGCCACGTCCTCTGGGGGCTGAGCCCGCACCTGCGCGACGCCCAGGCGCCCAAGGCGATGCTGCTGCCGGTCGGCCGGCTCGGGATGGTGGCCGACCGGGTCCCGATCCAGCTGGTGCGACTGGGAGGGCTGGTCCTGATCGGCCTGGCACAGGAGGTCACGGTCGTCGCGGGCCTGCGCCTGCGCCAGGCCGTCGCGCAGGTGCTGGAGGTCCCGCTCGAGAGCGTCCTCGTGCAGGGGTACGCCAACGACTACGCGGGCTACGTGACGACGCCGGAGGAGTACGACGCGCAGCGCTACGAGGGCGGCCACACGATGTACGGCCGCTGGCAGCTGCCGGCGTACGTGCAGGAGGTCACCCGCGTGGCCCTCGACCTGCGCGACGGGCGGCCGTCGGTGTCCGCCGGGCTGCCGCGCCTGAAGCCGCAGAAGCCCGCCCCCGCAGACGATCCCGCGCCGACCACGTGCACCGTGGGGGAGCCGGTCGTGCAGGACGGCGTGCTGCGGGTGGAGGTGCGGGGCGACGACCCGCGCGGGCCGGCGCGGCCGGCGTACTTCCGGGTGGAGCACGAGGGCGGCACCGTCGTGGCCGACGACGCGGACTGGTCGACGACCGTGCGGTGGCGCCGGGAGGAGGACGGCACCTTCGTCGCGGCCGTCACCTGGCGGGTGCCGCCCGCGGCCGCCGGCCGGCACCGGGTCAGCTGGGTGGACGCCCGCGGGGCAGTCCTGCCGAGCGGGCTCGCCACGGTCGAAGGGGCGTAGCGCAAACCGGGGCATCTCTGACACAGTGCGCGCCATCCCGCCCGCTGATCAAGGAGCACCTGTGCGCAAGACCGTCCTCACCCTGGCCCTCGCGGCCGCGTTCGCCGGCGCCACCGCCGCCCCCGCGCTCGCCGGCCCGCCGCTCCCGACCGTCCCCAAGGACTGCCACGAGCTGAACGCGCTGCTGCACATCGACAACGTGCGCGACTGCGACGACAACGGCTCCTAGTCCCCGCCACGCCGACGGCCCCCGCTCCTGAGCGGGGGCCGTCGGCGTGCGTGCGCCTAGCCGGCGGGCGGGGGCTCCGCCATGCCGGTGGGGATCCCGGTGGGGTCCGCGGGGCGGGCCGGCGAGCCGTCCTCGCCGAGCGGCCCGGGGATCCCGCGGAACCTGTAGACCATCACGTCGCGGCCGGCCTGCAGCAGCCACGCCTGGCCCGTCTCGCTGCTGTCGAAGGCCTGCAGCACCGCGTCGCCGGCCACCTCGACCGGGATGATCGGCACGCCGCTGGCCTGCAGCGTCGACTTGATGTCGGTGATGATCTTCGTCTCGGCGAAGCCCGGGCAGAAGGCGTTCACCCTGATGCCGTCCGGCGCGAGCGCCGGGCCGAGGGCGCGGACGAGCCCGACGACGGCGTGCTTGTTCGCGCCGTAGACCGGGTCGAACGGCGTGCCGGTGAGGCCCGCCATGGACGCGGTCGCGACGATCGACCCGCCGCCGCGGCGGCGCAGCGCCGGGATGGCCGCGTGCGCGCCGTAGACGACGCCGTCGAGGTTGATCCCGTTGGCCCGCTGGTACTTCGCGAGGTCGAAGTCGTCGCCGATCCCGCAGCCGGTCGAGATGCCGGCGTTGAGGAACACCAGGTCCAGCCCGCCGTGCACCTCCTCCGCCGCCTTGGTCGTCGCGACCACCTCGTCGTAGTCGGAGACGTCGCAGTGCAGGTACGTGGCGCCGAGCTCGTCGGCCACCGCCTGCCCGTCGACGTCGTTGACGTCGCAGAGCACGACCGAGTCACCGCGCCGGACGAGCTGGCGCGCGACCTCCTTGCCGAAGCCGCTGGCGCCGCCCGTGATGAGCGCGACGCTCACGACGACACAGCGCCCGCCGCGACGCCGGAGCCCTGCACGCCGGACGAGCCGCCCGGGGTCACGCCGGTGACCTCGTCGGAGGAGCCGGGGGCGTCGATGACCAGCGTCGCGATGCGCTCGCGGTGCTGGGCGGCGTCGCCGTACGCGGCCTGCAGGCGCTTGCAGCGCTTGAAGTAGAAGTGCGCGTGGTGCTCCCACGTGTAGCCGATGCCGCCGTGGTACTGGATCATGGCAGCGGTCGCGGTGTCGGCCGCGTCGGAGGCCTTGGCCTTGGCGATGGAGGCCGCGAGCTGGGCGTCCGGACGCGCGTCGTCCAGCGCGTACGCCGCGTAGGTGGCGGCGTGCTCGGCGAAGGTGATCGCGATGTGCAGGTCGGCCAGGTCGTGCTTGATGGCCTGGAACGACCCGACCGGCTTGCCGAACTGCACGCGCGTCTTGTCGTACTCCACCGTGTCGGTGAGGGCCCGGCGGGCGATGCCCACGAGGTCGTTCGCGGCGAGCACGGCGGCCGTGTCGAGCAGCCGCTGCACCAGCTCGGGGGTGCTGCCCTCGAGCTTCTCGCCCGGGGCGCCGGACAGCTCGACCAGGCCGAGGCGGGTGGTGCGGTCGAGCGCCACCTGGTCGGTGACGGTCACGCCGGCGCCGCGCGGGTCGACGAGGTAGAGGCCGTCCTGCGCCGCGACGACCAGCACGTCCGCCGCAGCCGGGTACTCGACCAGGCCGAGGCTGCCGGTGAGCGCGCCGCCCTCGGAGGTGGCCGGGGCGCTGCCGGGCAGCGGGGACCAGCCCTGCTTCACGAGCGCGACGGCGCCCTTGAGCTCGCCGGCGGCCAGGCCGGGCAGGCGCGCCGACCTGCTGCTCGGCGGAGCCCGCGAGGCGGATCGCCTCGCCGGCGAGGACGGTGCCGAGCCACGGGCCGGGCACGGTGCCGGCGCCGAACTCGCGGGCCAGCACGGCCGCGTCGAGGACGCCGAGGCCGATGCCGTCGTGCTCCTCGGGGACGAGCACGGCCAGCCAGCCCTGCTCGCCGAGGGCCTGCCAGAGGCCGGCGGGGACGCCGTCGGACTCGGGCTGCTCGTAGAGGTCGCGGACCTGCGAGGCGCCGAAGCGGTCGCGCAGGTAGGAGCGGACGGCGTCCTGGAGGGCGCGCTGCTCGTCGGTCAGCTGGAACTGCATGGCTCGGTCTCCTCGGGCTATCGGGGGAGGCCGAGCACGCGCTCGGCGACGACGGTGCGCTGGACCTGCTGGGACCCGCCCCAGATGGTGCAGCTGCGGGACCACATGGCCATGGTCGTGAGCTCCTCGATCGACAGGCCCTGGCCCAGCTCGGGGACCTGGAAGGCGGTGCCGACGACCTTCTCGTGCGCGTCGCTGACGCGGCGGAACGTCTCCGACCACATGATCTTGGTCATCGACGCCTCGAAGCCGAGGTCCTTGCCGTTGGACGTCTGGGTCAGCACGTGCCACGAGTGGTACTTCAGGCACTCGAGCTCGACCAGCGCGGCCGCGAGCTCCTGGCGCAGGACGGGGTCCTCGGTCGCCGGCCTGCCGTCGCGCTCGACCCGCGCGGCGACGTTGGTGACCTCCTCCCACATCTTGCGGAACTCGGTGTACTGCCCGATCGCGGACGAGCCGCGCTCGAAGGAGAGCAGCAGCATCGCGGTCGCCCAGCCGTTGCCCTCGCCGCCCAGGACGTCGGTCTGCTTGCACGTCGCGTCGGTGTAGAAGACCTCGCCGAACTCGCTGGCGCCGGTCATCTGCTTGAGCGGGCGGGCCTCGACTCCGGCCTGGTGCATGTCGACGAGCAGCATCGAGATGCCCGCGTGCTTCTTGCCGCCCTCGGGGGAGGAGGTGCGCGCGAGGGTGAAGATCTTGTCGCCGTGCATGGCGTTGGTGGTCCAGATCTTCTGGCCGTTGAGGACGTACTCCTCGCCCTGCGGCTCGGCCTTCATCTGCAGCGCGGCGAGGTCGGAGCCGGCGCCGGGCTCGGAGAAGCCCTGGCACCAGATGACCTCGTTGTGCAGCAGCGGCTTGATGATGTCGCGCTTCTGCTCGTCGGTCCCGAGCGCCATGACGGTCGGGCCGAGGAAGGCCAGGCCCAGCGGGTTGACCGTCGACGGGGCGTTGGCCTTGGCCATCTCCTCGTCGTAGATGGCCTTCATCGTCGGGGTGCCGCCGCGGCCGCCGTACTCCTCCGGCCAGACGATCCCGGCGAAGCCGTCCTTGGCCTTGCCGGCCTCCCACTCGCGACGGATCTCGAAGGACTCGTCGTCGCTCTTGTCCGCCCAGAACGCGGCCTCGCGCATCTCCGACGGCAGGTTCGCGTCGAGCCAGGAACGGAGGTCCTTGCGGAATGCCTCGTCCTGCTCGCTGAAGCGCAGGTCCACAGCGGTTCCTCTCGGGGTGGGGGTCGAAACCGAACGCCGTTCTAGCAGGCGGCCGTGGTCCGTGCCACAGCGGGGTGCAGGGCAGACTGCCCCCGTGCCCGCTCCCGACCCGTCCACGCTGCTCGCGCTCGCGGTGGACCTGGCCCGGCGGGCCGGCGGGCTCGCGCTGTCGATGCACGGCGGCCTCGGCGCCTCGGACACCAAGTCCTCGCCGACCGACGTGGTGACCGCCGCGGACCGGGCCGCCGAGCGGCTGCTCGTCGAGGGCATCCGCGCGGCCCGGCCGGGCGACGGCGTCCTGGGCGAGGAGGGTGCGTCCGACGACGGCACCACCGGCGTGCGCTGGGTGGTCGACCCGGTCGACGGGACCGTCAACTACCTCTACGGGCTGCCGCAGTGGGGCGTCTCGATCGGCGTGGAGGTCGACGGCGTCACCGAGGTCGGGGTCGTCTTCGACCCGGCCAAGGACGAGCTGTGGACCGCCGTGCGCGGCGGCGGCGCCCAGCTCGACGGCCGGCCGCTGCGCTGCAACCCGGCGACCGACCTGGCCCAGGCGCTGGTCGCCACCGGCTTCGGGTACGACGCCCGCCGCCGCGCCGCCCAGGCCGCGCTGCTGCCCACCGTGCTGCCGGCCGTGCGGGACATCCGCCGGGTCGGCGCGGGTGCGCTGGACCTGTGCGCCGTCGCTGCCGGGCGGGTCGACGCCTACTACGAGCAGGGCCTGTCGCCCTGGGACATGAGCGCCGGGCTGCTCGTCGCGACGGAGGCGGGCGCACGGGTCGGCGGCCTGAACGGGCGTGCGCCGGGCGGCGACATGGTGCTGGCCGCCGCGCCCGGGGTCTTCGACGCGCTGCACGACCTGCTGGCCGGGCTGGACGCCGACCGGGACCCGCTGGCGTGAGCCGGCTGCTCCTCGCGCTCGCGCTGCTGGTCACGGGCTGCGCCGCCGAGGCGCGCGAGGCGGCCGGTCCCGCCGCGCCGCCCGACCTCTGGCACGCCGCCGCCGCGCAGCCGATGAGCATGCTGGCCGACGAGGTGCGGGACACGACCTGCCGGCAGGTCGTCCGGGTGACCGCGACCGGGAGGCGGGCGCGGCTGCGGCTGTCCAACGCCCTCGGCCCGGCGCCGCTGCAGCTGGCTGCCGTCACCGCCGGGCTGCGCGCTTCGGGAGCAGCCGCCCGGTCGGGCTCGCTGCAGCCGGTCACCGTCGGAGGCGCGACCTCCTTCGCGGTGCCGGCCGGGCAGGAGGTGGACACCGACCCGGTGCCGCTGCCGGTCGAGGCGGGGGAGGACCTGCTCGTCAGCCTCGCCGTCACCGGCGCCGCACGGCCGACCGCGCACCGGTACGGCGCGGAGACCGGCTGGTGCAGCGCCGACGGAAGCGGCGACCGCACCCGCGCCGAGGGGGGTGCGGGCTTCGACCTCGCGAGCCGCCAGGGGCTGGTCGTCGAGCAGGTCGAGGTCGACGGGGCGGCGCCCGCGGGCGTCGTCGCCGCCGGTGACTCGCTCACCGACGCGCCGCTGCCGCCGGGGGAGGGCGCCCGGTGGACGCAGGTGCTCGCGGAGCGGATGCCCGGCACCCCCGTCGTCAGCGCCGCGATCGCCGGCAACCGGGTCGTGCTCGGCAACGGCTACGGCGACCCGCTGGTGCAGCGCTTCGACCACGACGTCCTCGCCCGTCGCGGCGCCGGCACCGTCGTGCTGCTCGCCGGCACCAACGACCTGTCGATGGGCATCGCCCCGCAGCGGCTGCAGCGGGAGTACGAGGGGCTGGTCGCCCGCGCCCGGGCGAAGGGCCTGCGCACGGTGCTCGTGACGGTGCCGCCGGCGAAGAAGCGCTCCGCCGGGTCGGTCGCCGCCCGGCGGGCCGTCAACCGCTGGATCCTCACCGCGGGCGCGGCCGACCTCGTGGTGGACGCCGACGCGCTGCTGCGCGACCCGTCCGGCGCCGAGGGCCTGGCACCGGAGTACGACAGCGGCGACGGGCTGCACCTGTCCCCCGCCGGCCACCGCGCGCTGGGCGAGGCGGTCGCCCGGGTGCTGCAGCCCTCGTCCTTGCGGCCCTAGCCGGCCGGCCGCCCCCGCCGGGCAGCCCGTGCGGCCGCGGCGGCTCCGGTGAGCGCCGCTGCCCCCGCCAGCTCCACCGCGGTGTCCAGCCCGGTGGCCGGCAGCAGCGGCCGGTCGGTCTGCGGGCCCTGCTGGTCGGTCGGCCCGGCGGGCGCGGCGCCTGCCGCCGCGAGCACCTCATCCGCCGCGCGGTGGCCGCTGCGGATCGCGCCGTCGATGTAGCCGTTCCACACCGTCGCGGTCTCGGTGCCCGCCCAGTGCACGCGACCGACCGGTGCGCGCAGCTCGGGGCCGTAGTCGCTCCACACGCCGGGGGAGAAGAAGCCGGCGTAGCAGCCGCGGCTGTACGGCTCGCTGGCCCAGCTCATCTCGACGTACTGCTGCACGTCGCGCGCCTTCTCGCCGTAGTAGCGGGCGAAGGAGTCGACGACGCCCTGCCGCCGCTCGGCCGCGGACGTGCGCAGCGCCGCCCGGCCGTCGGAGCCCTCGATGAAGCCCATCATCACGCCGACCGAGCCGTCCGGCGGGCTGTTGTCGAACGTCAGCTTGACCGGCCCGGTGTTGCTCGTCGCCTGGCCGGCGAGGCCGTCCTCCCGCCAGAACGGCGTGTCGTAGACGCACTGCACCTTGAGGACGGTCCCCATCGGCATCCGCTGCGTCAGCTGGTCGCGCAGCGCCGGCATCGGCGGGCTCCAGTCGATCCGGGCGCAGAGCGTGGGCGGGATCGCGACGACCAGCCGGTCGGCCGTGACGCTGAAGCCGTCCCCCTCCACGACGACGGAGCCCGCGCGCTGCGTGACGCGCCGGACCGGCGACGACAGCCGCACCCGGTCGCCGAGCGCCGCCGCCGTGCGGATCGCCAGCAGCTGCGTGCCGCCGACGACACGGTCCTGCTGCGCGCCGCCCGCCGTGTTGATGAGCGACTCGATGGAGCCGGCCGCGTGGAGGTAGAACAGCGCGTGCAGCAGCGACAGGTCGCGCGGCTGCGCCGAGAACACCGACTCGATCGCCAGCGTGACCAGGTGCCGCCCGCCGGGGGAGACCAGGCCGTTGCCGAAGGTCCCCGGCAGGCCGCGCTCGTCCAGTGCGGTGTCGCCGAAGTCGAGGAAGGACTGCACCGTCATGCCGTCCCAGGCGAAGGCCCGCGGCGCCTTCCACGGCTCGTCCAGCGGCACCTCCTTGCACATGGCGTCGAGCTGGGCGAGCGTCTTCGCGGCCTCGGCGACCCCGGCCGGGTCCGAGGTGGGGATGCGCCCGCTGTAGGTGCTGCGCTGCACCGGCAGGTCGCTGCGGTAGTCGACGTACGCCCCCGTGTTGTACGTCGGGAAGCGCGTCAGCCCCACCCGCTGCAGGACCTCCTCTGCGGCCGACTGGCCGCGGACGTCCCCCTGCGTCGGGTCGGCCGCCGGCACGTCCTGCGCCGGCCCCAGCCACTGGCCGCCGACCTCGACGACGTGCCCGCCGCCGATGTCGTGGTTGAGCAGCCGGCCGCCTACCCGGTCGCGCGCCTCCAGGAGCAGCACGTCGCGGCCCCGGTCAGCCAGGTCGCGGGCGGCGGTCAGCCCCGCCATGCCCGCCCCGATGACGACGACCTGCGCGCGCAGCGCCCCCGGGCGGGGGCCGCCCACACGTGCTCGGCGGGCAGCAGCGTCGCGGCGCCGGCAGCAGCGGCCCCGGTGAGCAGGCGGCGTCGGGTCAGGTCCATCGGGGCGTCCTCCGCAGGATCACGACGAGCAGGAGCAGGAGCAGGGCGGCGTACGGCGGGTCGCCCCCGGTCGCGGGGAGCCGGTCGCGCGCCGGCTGCGTCAACGGGTCCTGGTGCGTGACCGGAGCGGGCGTCGGCAGCAGGTCGGCGTGCACGGCGGTCTGGAGGTACTGGTCCTCGAGCGGGTCGCCGCTGCCGCCGGCCAGGCGCGCGGACACGTCCTGCAGCTGCGGGCGCGGGGCGTCCGGGACCACCCACGGCGCGAGCGCCAGGAAGTGCGGCTTGCGCCCGGCGTAGACGGCGTACTCCGGCGGGTCGCGCGGGTCGAGCGGTTCGGTGGTGCCGACGTACGACCGCGCCGGACGGCCACCGCCCCGGACGGTGATGGCGGACTGCCCGTCGAAGGGCAGGTCGAGCAGGTTGCCCACCAGGTGCGGCGTCACGTTGTAGCGGAACGGCACGGACGGGTCGGCGACCGCGCGCCAGGTCGAGCTCATCCACTCGAGCGGCTGCCAGCCGCCCGGGTTGTACGCCGCCCACGGGCCCGGGTTCGCCTCGTCCTGCACGACGAGGTCGACGCCCTGGGCGTCCATGCAGAGCATGTAGGTCTTCGCCAGGTCCTCGCACGGAAGGAAGCCCTCGGGGCGCGCGCCGAACGGGTAGCCGTAGACGAAGGCCGGCAGCGAGGTGGCGATCCCGAGGCGGTGGCTGGCGAGCCGCGGGCCCCGCACGTTGGCGACGGCCTCCGGTCCGGTGACCGGACCGGCGTCCAGCGCGAGCAGGTCGAGCTCGACCTGGGTGAGCGGCACCTTCTCGTTGCGGTGCAGCAGGTTCCGCTCGCCGCGCGGGTGCCTCCGGGTCCAGGTCGGTGGGCCCCCAGACGTAGGCGACGTTCGGGACGCGTCCGTCGACCGCGACGTACGCCTCCGTCGGTGCGGGCAGGTCGGGGTCGGCGAACAGCCGGACCTCGGCCGGGTCGGTGCGTGCTGCGGAGGCGCGCCTGGTTGTTGCCGGCGACGACGTAGATGCCGTAGTCGCGGGCGATGTCGCTGAAGGTCGTGCTGAAGGCACGCGCGAAGGTGTCCGTGGCCGCCAGCAGCACCTGCTTGCGCGGGTCGACCGGCCCGAAGCAGCGCCTGGTAGGCGGCGACCTGCGGGGCGTAGGCGGCGTTCATCTCGCCGAGCGCCGCGGCCGCGCCGACCGGTGCGACGCCCGGCGCCGGCGCGCGCAGCGGGGAGGCCGCCTGCGCGCGGGCGGCCGCGCCGCGGGTGCCGGTGACCAGGGTCATCAGGCCGATGTCCTCGTTGAAGACCGCCAGCACCGGGCGGCCGTCGCGCAGCGGGACGACGTGGTCCTCGACCAGGCAGCGCATCGCGGTGCGGAAGGCGTCGTAGGTCGTGACGTTGTCGACGTCCTGCTTGTACTGCAGGCCGACCACCCGCAGGTCTCCTCGGCGCGTCGTGGGCGCTGGTGGTCGGGGCCCAGCGGGGCGGGCGCAGCGCGCGGCACGTCTCCGGCGCCGGGCCGGTCCGTCGGGCCCGACGTCGTCCGCTCGCTCTCGCACCTCGCCGGCGCCGCCGGTGAGGCCGCGCGGGACCGGCCGCCCGAGCAGCCGCAGCAGGCAGGCCGGACGGTCGGTGATCAGCCCGTCGGCGCCCTTGGCCAGCGCCGCCTGCATCGCGGTGCGGCTGTCCGGGGTGTAGAGCAGCACCTCCTTGCCGGCGGCGTGCGCGGCCTGCACCAGCTCGGGCCGCAGGTCCGGGGCGGTGTCGTCGGGCGCCAGGACGTCGTGGCCGCGGGCGACGACGTAGGCGAGGTTCTGCGCAGCGGTCTGCCCGGTGCCGCTGGAGGTGAGGAACTGCGTGCGCAGCGCCGGGTCGAGGCGCTTCACCGTCTCCAGGCTGGTCGGGAAGAAGGACTGCACCAGCACCCGGTCCTTGGCGATGCCGCTCTTGGCGATCGCGGCCACGAGCGCCGTCGCGACGGTCGTCCCGGGCGCGTCGAAGTTCGCCTCGCCCGGGATGTTCTTGACCTCGATGCTCAGCGTCGGGGGCGCCGGGCTGCTTGCCCAGCTCCAGCAGGTCCTCGACGGGTGGCACCCGGATGCCCTTGCCGCGCAGCGGGTGCGGAGCGTCGACGGTGCGGACCGTGACGGAGGGGCCGGGGCTCCACCAGTGGGCGGCGTCGCAGGCGGCGACCTGCGCGGAGGTCTTGCTCAGGACCGTGCCCGTGCAGTCGGTGGTGCGGTCGAGGGTGTCGTCGTGCAGGACCACGAGGCGGCCGTCGGCGGTCAGCTGGACGTCGGCCTCGAGCTCGTCCACCCCGAGGCGCACCGCGTTGCGGAAGGCGGTGAGCGTGTTCTCCGGCGCGTACGCCGAGCCGCCGCGGTGGGCGCTCACGACGGGGCCGGGCCCCTCCTGCGCGGCGGCGGGCGGGACGGCGACGAGCAGCGGCAGGAGCAGGAGCGCGGCCAGGCAGGCGGGGCGGTGCACGCGGCGGCTCAGACCAGGCGGGGGATCGTCAGCCGGGTGCCGACGCGCAGCCGGTCGGGGTCGCCGCCGACGGCGCGGCGGTTCGCGGCGACGACCCTGCGCACCGCGCGCGCCACGGCGGCGTCGCTCGGCCGGGCGAAGGTCCGGCCCTGCACGACCAGCTCGGTGCGCGCGACCTGCCACAGCCAGTCGCCGCGGGCCACGACGTGGGTCGCGGGTCGGCCGGCCAGCGCCGCCCGGACGATCGCCGCCCGCTGCGCGACGCGGTCCTGGGTGTAGCCGCCGCACAGGCTGAACGGCTCGGAGGTGACGAGGATGCGCCGGCCCTGCGGCAGTGTCACGCCGCAGGCCGAGCCCTGGTCGCTGGTGCTGACGTCGCGGGTGCCGGACGCACCGCCCTTGAGGCTCTCGACGACCCGCAGGCGGTAGGTGTTCTGCCCCTCGGTGTGCGCGACCGCGACGACGTCCGCCACGTAGACGACCGGCGCCTTGGCGGCGACTGAGCGGTACTGCTGGCTCTCGGTGAAGCCGTAGGCGCCGCAGGAGCACGCCCAGGAGGCTCCGGCCGCGAGCGGCACCAGGCCGCAGGCGATCACGAGGGCGGCGAGGGAGCGGGCGAGCCAGCGCGTCATGGACGCAGGGTGACAGGTCTCAGCGCATCGCGGAGGCGTACACGTCCAACGTCCGCCGCGCGATGGCGTCCCAGTCGAACGCCGCCACCGCGCGCTCCCGCCCGGCGCGGCCCATGGCCGCCGCGCGGTCGGGGTCGCCGAGCAGCTCCGCGACGGCGCGCGCGATCCCGGCCTCGAAGCCGCGCGGGTCGGCCTCGTCGTAGGGCACCAGCAGGCCGGTCTCGCCGTCGACGACGACCTCCGGGATGCCGCCGACGGCGCTGGCCACGACGGCCGTGCCGCAGGCCATCGCCTCGAGGTTCACGATGCCGAGCGGCTCGTAGACCGACGGGCACACGAACACCGTCGCGTGCGAGAGCAGCTGGGCCACCTGGTCCTTCGGCAGCATCTCGCTGATGAGCACGACGCCGCTGCGGGCGGCCTGCAGCTCGCGCACGAGCTGCTCGGTCTCCGCGGCGATCTCCGGCGTGTCCGGCGCGCCCGCGCAGAGCACCAGCTGGCCGGGCAGGTCCTTGGCCGCGCGCAGCAGGTGCGCCAGCCCCTTCTGCCGGGTGATGCGGCCGACGAAGACGGCGTACGGCACGGCCGGGTCGACCCCGTGCCGCTCGAGCACGTCGGTGCCGGCCACCGGCGCGTAGGCCGCCGCGTCGATGCCGTTGTAGACGACGTGCACCCGCGCCGGGTCCAGCTCCGGGTAGCTCGCGAGCACGTCGCGCGCCATCCCCTCGCTGACCGCGATGACGGCGTCGGCGGCGAGCACGGCCGTCCGCTCCGCCCAGCTGCTGACGGCGTAGCCGCCGCCGAGCTGCTCGGCCTTCCAGGGGCGGTGCGGCTCGAGCGAGTGCGTCGTGACGACGTGCGGGACGCCGTGCAGCAGCGCCGACAGGTGGCCGGCGAGGTCGGCGTACCAGGTGTGCGAGTGCACGACGTCGCAGCCGCCCGTGGCGGCGGCGATCGACAGGTCGGTGCTCAGCACCTGCAGCGCGGCGTTGGCGCCGGCCAGCCGCGGGTCCGGGTCGTGCGCGGTGGCGCCGTCGGCCGTACCGCCGAAGGAGTGCACGTCGACGTCGGTGCCGCCGGCGCGCAGGGCGCGCACCAGGTGCTCGACGTGCACGCCCGCACCGCCGTACACCTGGTCGGGCCACTCGCGCGTCAGCACACCGATCCGCATGCGTCGGACGCTAGTGCGACAGACTCGACCTCATGCGCTCGCCTCGGGTCCTCGGCATCGTGCTCGCGGGCGGTGCGGGCAAGCGCCTCGCGCCGCTGACCGCCGACCGGGCGAAGCCCGCCGTGCCGTTCGGCGGCATCTACCGGCTCGTCGACTTCGTGCTGTCGAACCTGGTGAACGCCGGCTACCTGCGCATCGTCGTGCTGACGCAGTACAAGTCGCACTCGCTCGACCGGCACATCACCACCACGTGGCGGATGTCGACCCTGCTCGGCAACTACATGACGCCGGTGCCGGCGCAGCAGCGGCTCGGGCCGCAGTGGTTCCGCGGGTCGGCCGACGCGATCCACCAGTCGCTGAACCTCGTCTACGACGAGGAGCCCGACCACGTCGTCGTGTTCGGCGCCGACCACGTCTACCGGATGGACCCCCGGCAGATGGTCGAGCAGCACATCGCCTCGGGGGCGGGCGTCACCGTCGCGGGCATCCGCGTACCGCGGTCGGAGGCGCACGGCTTCGGCGTCATCCAGACCGCGCCGGACGGCCGGCGGATCGAGGCGTTCCTCGAGAAGCCGGAGGACCCGCCCGGGCTGCCGGACGACCCGGACACCGTCTACGCCTCGATGGGCAACTACGTCTTCTCGACCGAGGCGCTGCTCGAGGCGGTGAGGATCGACGCCGGCGACGAGGGCTCGGTCCACGACATGGGCGGCAACATCATCCCGATGATGGTCGCCCGCGGCGGCGCGCAGGTCTACGACTTCTCCGACAACGAGGTGCCGGGCGCGACCGACCGCGACCGCGGCTACTGGCGCGACGTCGGGACGCTCGACGCCTACTACGACGCGCACATGGACCTGGTGTCGGTGCACCCGGTCTTCAACCTCTACAACCGGCAGTGGCCGATCCTCACGACGTGCCCGGCGCTGCCGCCGGCGAAGTTCGTCTTCGAGGAGCAGGGCCGCGTCGGGCAGGCGGTCGACTCGCTGGTGTCCCAGGGCGTCATCGTCTCCGGCGGCCGGGTGCGCCGCTCGATCGTGTCGCCGAACGTGCGCATCCACTCGGGGTCCGAGGTCTCCGCCAGCGTGATCATGCACAACGTCGACGTCGGCCGGGGCGCCGTCGTGAAGAACGCCATCCTCGACAAGAACGTCGTCGTCTGGCCCGGCGCCTCCGTCGGCGTCGACCTCGCGCGCGACCGCGAGCGCGGCTTCACCGTCACTGACAGCGGCATCGTCGTCGTCGGCAAGGGCCAGCAGGTCGTCGTCTGAGCTAGCCCGCCACCTCGAGGGCGACCTCGACGTTGCCGCGGGTCGCGCGGCTGTACGGGCAGACCTGGTGCGCGTCGTGCATCAGCGCCTCGCCCGCCGCGGCGTCCAGGGTGGGGAAGCGGCCGACGAGCGTGACGGCCAGGCCGAAGCCCTGGTCGTCCAGCCCGAGGCTGACGCGCGCCGTGATCTCCGAGCCCTCCACGTCGACCTCCTGCTGACCCGCCACGCGCTTCAGCGCGCTGTGGAAGCAGGCCGCGTAGCCGGCGGCGAACAGCTGCTCCGGGTTGGTGTGGTCGCCGCCCGGGCCGCCGAGCTCGCTTGGGCAGGGTCAGCGACAGGTCGAGCACGCCGTCGTCGCTGACGACCTCGCCCTCGCGCCCTCCGCGGGCGGTGGCGGCGGCGGTGTAGAGCAGGTCCATGCGGTCCTCCGGGTCGGCGCTCCGGGTGGGGCGTGCCGCAGGCTCTCACGCCCGCCACACGCGCCGCCGCCTACGGTCGAGGGCATGCGTCGCCCCCTCGCTCCGCTGCTGCTCGCGCTCGTCCTGGTCTCGGCCTGCGGCGCCGACCCGGGGCCGTCCGCTGCGCCGTCGCTCGCCCCGACGGCCGGCCCGTCCGCGAGCGCCCGCGCGTCGGCCACTGCCTCCCCGGTGGCGATCGCGGGGCTGGAGCCGGCCCGCGGCGAGCTCAGCCACGACCACGAGGACGGCCCGCTGGAGTACGACAGCGTGCCGCCGCTCGGGGGCAAGCACAACCCGCGCTGGCTGGCCTGCGACGTCTACGACGAGCCGGTGCCGGACGAGGTGGCGGTGCACTCGCTCGAGCACGGCGCGGTGTGGTTCACCCACGACCCGGACCTGCCCGCGGCGCAGGTGGAGCGGCTGGCCGCTCTCGCGGAGCGCAACCGCGAGTACGTCCTGGTGTCCCCGTCGGCGGGGCTGGACGCACGCCGGTCGTCGCTGCTGCCTGGGGCGTGGCGCTGCCGGTGCAGAGCGCGGACGACCCGCGGCTCGAGGCCTTCGCTCGAGCAGTACGCCGGCGGCGGGCAGGGCGGCGAGCCCGGCGCGCCGTGCCGGGCGCAACGGCCTGACGCTGCGCGAGGCCCGCGGGCTGGTCGGCGGCGGGACCAGCGCCTAGGCGGGCGGCTGGCGCAGCCGGGAGGTCAGCGTCGACGGGTCCATCTGGACGGCGGGCGTCTTGCGGATCCAGCGGGCCAGCACGTCCGCGAGCCGGGTCGGCTCGGTGAGGTGCGGGAAGTGGCCGGACTGCTCGAACACCTCGAGCGTCGTGCCGGGCACGCTCGCCGCGAGCGACTCGCCGTGCGCCACCGGGATGATGGCGTCCTTGCGGCCCCACACGACGAACAGCGGCAGGTCGGCGGCGAGGTAGAGCCGGTCGCGGGCGTCGACGCGCTGGCCGGCCGGGTCGAGCACGCTGCGGGCCGTGTGCACGAAGGCCTCGCGGGTGCCGCGGTCGCCGAGCGAGCCGAAGCCGACGAGGCACTCGGACAGCCCGGCCGGCAGCGTCACGCGGGCCTTGCCGAGCAGCTCGCCGACCTTGCCGGCGGCCGAGCGGACGTAGGAGCCGGCGAGCAGCGGGAGCACCAGCTCGGCGCCGGGCAGGGTGGCCGCGCGCAGGAAGACGCTGACCTCGCGGCCGAGCCCGCCGGAGCAGACCAGCGCGAGGCGCTCGACGCGCTCGGGGAACTGGTAGGCGAACTGCATCGCGATGCCGCCGCCGAGGGAGTGGCCGACCAGCGACACGCGGTCGTGGCCGAGCGCGGCCAGCAGGTCGCGGATGCCGCAGGCGTGCGCGCCGAGCGAGTAGTCGCCGCGGGGCTTGGCGGACCGGCCGTGGCCGAGCAGGTCGGGGGCGATGACGTGGCAGGTCTCGCCGAGGCGGGCCATCACCTGCTCCCACTGCGCGGCGCGGGAGGCGATGCCGTGCACGAGCACGACGACGGGGCCGCCGGAGTCGGCGCCGGCCTCGGCGTAGGACACGGCGTTGCCGTGCACGGGCGAGCTCGGACCAGGTGACGTCAGCCATGCCGTCCAGGGTGTTACCGACGGTAACACCGTCAAGGCGACGGCGCTGTGAGGCGAGTCGCTCTTGACACGGCGCCGGTCGGGCAACGACTGTTACCCCCGGTAACACCTCGACCGCCAGCGACCCCAGGAGCACCGCATGACCGGCTTCACCCTCGAGCTCACCGAGGACCAGACCACGCTGCAGAAGTGGCTGCACGAGTTCGCCGAGAACGTCATCCGCCCGGCCGCCTCCGAGTGGGACGAGCGGGAGGAGACCCCCTGGCCGGTCATCCAGGAGGCCGCCAAGGCCGGCATCTACTCCCTCGACTTCTTCGCCAGCAGCTGGGGCGACGAGACCGGCATCAGCCTCCCGATCACCATGGAGGAGCTGTTCTGGGGCGACGCCGGCATCGGCCTGTCGATCGTCGGCACGACGCTCGGCGTCGCCGGCATCCTGTCCAACGGCACGCTCGACCAGATCGGCGAGTGGGTCCCGCAGTGCTTCGGCGACGAGGACGACGTCAAGCTCGCCGCCCTCGCGGTCTCCGAGCCCAACGCCGGCTCCGACGTCTAGCAGCATGAAGACCACCGCCGTCTACGACGAGGCCAAGGACGAGTGGGTCCTCAACGGCGTCAAGACCTGGATCACCAACGGCGGCATCGCCGACGTCCACGTCGTCGTCGCGCGCGGTCGACCCCGACCTCAAGGCCCGCGGCCAGGCGTCCTTCGTCGTCGGCCCGGAGTTCAAGGGCAAGGGCCTGTCGCAGGGCCAGAAGTTCAAGAAGCACGGCATCCGCGCCAGCCACACCAGCGAGGTCATCCTGGACGACCTGCGCCTGCCCGGCAGCGCGCTGCTGGGCGGCAAGGACAAGCTCGACGAGCGCCTCGCCCGCGCCCGCGAGCGCGCGGCGGCCCTCGCCCGCGGCGAGAAGCTCGACCGCACGCGCGTCAAGGGCGGCCAGGCCGCCATGGCGACGTTCGAGGCGTCCCGCCCGGCCGTCGGCGCGCAGGCCGTCGGCATCGCCCGCGCCGCCTACGAGTACGCGCTGGAGTACGCCAAGACGCGCGAGCAGTTCGGCCGCCCGATCGTCGAGAACCAGGGCATCGCGTTCATGCTCGCCGACATGAAGACCAAGCTCGACGCGAGCCGGCTGCTCGTCTGGCGCGCGGCGTGGATGGGCAAGAACAACATCCCGTTCACCGCGGGCGAGGGCTCGATGAGCAAGCTGTTCGCCGGCGAGACCGCGGTCGAGGTGACCGAGAAGGCCATCCAGATCCTGGGCGGCAACGGCTACACCCGCGAGTACCCGGTGGAGCGCTGGCACCGCGACGCGAAGATCTACACGATCTTCGAGGGCACCAGCGAGATCCAGCGCCTGATCATCAGCCGCGCCATCTCCGGCCACCAGATCCCGTAGGCACCCGATGACCTCTGCCGACGCCGCTCCGGTCCCGCTGCGGGACCGGGCGGCGCGGCGTGAGGCGCTGCTCGACGCCGCCGACCGGATCGTGCGCAGGGACGGCCCGGCCGCCTCGATGGCGACCATCGCGGCCGAGGCCGGCATCACCAAGCCGATCCTCTACCGCCACTTCGGCGACAAGGGCGGGCTGTACGCCGCGCTCGCCGACCGCTACACCGGCCGGCTGCTCGGCGAGCTGCAGGCCGCCCTCGAGGCGGGCCGCACCGCCGGGACCGGGTCGTGCGGACCGTCGACGCCTACCTGTCGCGCGATCGAGGACGAGCCGCAGGTCTACCGCTTCCTCGTGCACTCCGACGAGGGCCGCGCCGCGCAGTCGCAGGTCCGCACCTTCACCCGCCGGCTGTCGGCGCTGCTGGCCGCCGGCATCGCCGCCGAGCTCGGCGGCGCCGCCGGTGCGGGCGCGGCGTGGGCGCACGGCATCGTCGGCATGGTGCAGTCCGCCGGCGACTGGTGGCTCGAGACCGGCACGTGCACCCGCGCCGAGCTGGTCGCCGAGCTGGCCGGGCTGCTGTTCGGCGCCTACGCCGAGGCCTGAGCCCGTGGAAGACTGGCCCCCGCACGGGAGCAGCACGTCGAGGGGGTGGCACGTGGCGCGGTGGACCGGCTGGTCCCGCCGTGCCGTCGTCCTCGGCACCCTCGCGCTGCTCGTGCTGGGCGTCGGCGCCGTCGCGCCGCTGGCCGGCGCGCTGGACCCCGTGACGGAGGGCAGCGACAGCCGGGTCGTGCTCGGCAGCGGCCGGGCGTACGTCCTGCACGTGCCGGTCCTGCTGCGCCGTGCCCCGCGGCTGGCCGAGGGCCGCCCGGCGATGGTGTCCGTGCACGGTCTGCTGTCCGACCCCGCGGACGAGGCGAAGAGCACCGGCTTCGACGCGCTCGGCGACCGCGACGGCGTGCTGGTCGCCTACCCCGGGGCGTGCGGCGCTCCTTCAACGCCGGCCTGTGCTGCGGCGAGGCGTGGCGCCAGGGGGTCGACGACGTCGCGTTCCTCACCGAGGTCGTCGACGACCTGCGGGCGCGCGGGGCCGGCCGCGTCGCGGTCGTCGGCTTCAGCAACGGCGGGATGATGGCCTACCGCTTCGCCTGCGCGCGGCCCGACCTGGTGGACAGCGTCGGGGTCATGAGCGGGACGCTCGAGGTCCCGCGCTGCCAGGGGCGCATCCGGGCGCTGCACCTGCACGGCGAGAAGGACACGGCCGTGCCGTACGCCGGTGAGGAGTACTCCGAGCGGCTGCAGGCCTTCCTGCGCGCGGTGCCGACCATCGGGGCGCGGCACCGGGCAGCAACATCACCATGCGGGTCCTCAAGGGCTACAGCCACCGCTGGACCGTGCCCGGCGACGAGCTCGACGCCAGCGCGGAGTTCTGGCGGTTCGCCCGGATGACCGCCGCGCGAGCCGCTAGAGCGATCGCCGCGAGGGCGGCGCGCAGCTCGCGCTCCCAGAAGTCGAAGCAGCCCTCCTGCTCCGGGCCGATCTGGCTGAGGTAGACCTCGTCGAACCCCGCCTCGACGTACGGCCGGACCGCCTCGACGAAGTCCTCGACGCGGCTGCCGACCGCTCCCACGGCCGCCACGGCCATGTCCTCGGTGACGAGCGAGCTGACCTGCTCGAAGTGCACGCGGGCTCGGCAGCACCTGCATCGCCTCGCCGGGCACGCGCCTGCTCCGCCCACAGCTCGTGCACCGTCCGGCGCGCCTGCGCCTCGTCGGGCGCCCAGCAGACCTTGACGCCGCCCTGCGTGACGCCCTTGCCGCCGCTGTCGCGGTAGAGCTGGACCAGTCGGCGGACGGGTCGACGTTGACGTAGCCGTCGCCGATCCGGGCCGCCAGCTCGGTGGCCTTCGGCCCGAAGCCGGACACCAGCACCTTCGGCGGCGCCTCCGGCAGCGTGTAGAGCCGCGCGGTGTCGACCGTGTAGTGGCGGCCGCGGTGCCGGACCAGCTCGCCGCTCCAGAGCGCGCGCATGACCTCGACCGCCTCCTCGAGCATCTCCAGGCGGACGTCCAGCGTCGGCCAGGCGTCGCCGAGGATGTGCTCGTTGAGGGCCTCGCCGGTGCCGACGCCGAGGGAGAAGCGGCCCTCGAACATCACCGCCGTGGTGGCCGCGGCCTGCGCGAGCACGGCCGGGTGGAGGCGCACGATCGGCGCCGTCACGGCCGTCGTGCACCGGACGGTGGAGGTCCTGGCGGCGATCGCGCCGAGGACGCTCCACACGAAGGGCGCCTGCCCCTGGGCGCTGGTCCACGGGTGGTAGTGGTCGGAGACCCACAGCGCCTCGAAGCCGGCCTGCTCGGCCCGGACGGCCTGGGCGACGAGGTCGAGGGGGCCGTGCTCCTCGGCGGACAGGAACGCTCCGTAGACGGTCATCCGGCGGCACTACCCGGTGTCGTGGACGTCACGCGGGGCACCCCGGATCCGTCCCGCCGGGCCCGCTACCCTCTGGCGCTCGGCGCGGGCACAGAACCGCCCCTCCGTGCGTTGTCCACGCGCCGGAACACGACGAAGGAGCCCCTGAGCATGGCCACCGACTACGACCAGCCGCGACGGTCCGACGCGGACGAGCCCGAGGACAGCCTCGAGGAGCTCAAGGCGCGCCGTGCCGAGGCGCAGTCCAGCAGCGTCGACGTCGACGAGGCCGACCTCAACGAGGCGATCGAGCTGCCCGGCGCCGACCTGTCCGGCGAGGAGCTGACCGTCCGCGTCCTGCCGAAGCAGAGCGACGAGTTCACCTGCAGCAGCTGCTTCCTCGTGCACCACCGCAGCCAGCTCGACTCCGACGAGGGCGGCCGGCTGATCTGCAAGGAGTGCGCGTAGCCGCGAGGGAGTGCTGCGGTGAGCGGTGAGCTGGTGCCCGCGCGAGGAGCTCGGCGAGCTCGTCGGGCGGCTGTCCGACCGCGACCTCGACGCGCGCGAGCGCGGCCGGCTGCTGGCCCGGCTGACCGGGCTGCTCGCCGGCGGGCTTCCGCGCCGCGGGGGCCCGCGCCGCCGTCACCGGCCGGTGGCTGGCCGACCTGGTGGACGAGATCGCCCCGCACGTCCCGGTGCGGGACCTGGTGACGCTGCGCCGCCACCACGGCGGGCTGACCGGCGACGAGCTGGCCGGCTCGCTCGTGCGCACGGCGATGCTCGCCACCGCGGGGATCGGCGCTGCGGGTGGTGCGCTTGCGGCCGTGCAGCACGCCGCGCCGCCGACGCTGCTGGCAGCGCCGCTCCAGCTGACGGCGGAGACGCTGGCGGTCGTCGCGATCGAGCTCAAGCTGGTGGCCGAGCTGCACGTCGTCTACGGCCGGGCGCCGGGCGGCCCGCGGCCGCAGGTGGCTGCCGCCTACGTCGCCGCCTGGGCGGCCAAGCGCGGCGTCGACCACCCGTCCGGGATCCCGGCGCTGGGGGTCGTGCTGGGCGCCGCCGCCCGGCAGCAGCTGCGCCGGCGCCTGGCCCGCCGGCTGGGGCGCAACCTCACGACGATGGCGCCGTTCCTCACCGGCGCGGTCGCCGGCGCCGAGCTCAACCGGCGCGAGACGCGCTCGCTGGGCGACGCGCTGGTGGAGGAGCTGAAGGCCCGCTAAGCGCAGCCGGCGCACCGGCCGCACGGCACCGCCACCGGCTCGCCGAACGGCTCGAGCAGCGCCGCCCGCAGGCAGCCGTCGACGTGCGCGAGCGGGTGGTCGTCGGCGGCCACCAGCACCGACCGCTCCGGGCCGAGCCCGGCCAGCCGGTCACGCCACTGCTCGGAGGTGCTGCCGGCGGCGTCGACGAGCAGCGGCAGCCGGCCGCGCCCGAGCGGCGGCGCCTCGCCCGCTGGCACGACGAGCGCGTCCAGCCTGCGGCTGCGCCAGGCGGCCACGGCGGCCGCGGCCCGGGTGGCCCGCAGCGGCGGGGGAGCCCAGACGGCTGCGCGGAGGCCGGCGCCCGTCAGCGCGGTGGCGGTCCGGTCCGCGTGCACCCGGTCGGCGGTGACGACGAGCGCGGGCCGCTCGGCGCGCACGAGGTCGGTGACCAGGCGGCGGCGCACCAGCGGGGTGGCGCCGACAGCGACGTCCAGCGCGGTGCCGGCCGGGTCCCACCCGCCGCCCGCCCACAACGGGTCGCGCAGCCCGAAGCGCTCCACGAGCGCGGCGCGCTCGTCGGCGTCGGCCCGCGGGACGACGAGCAGGAGCGCAGCGCCGGCCCGGTCCGGCACCGCCGTCGACCTCCTGCGCGCGGTCGACGACGACCAGCCGCCGCCCCTCGAACGGCCGTGCGGTGGCCGGCGTCGCGAAGACGAACTCCGGCGGCAGCACCTCCGCGCGCATGGCGGCCAGGTCGTGCTCGGCCGGCGGCCGGGCGATGGCCGGCGGGCGGTCCGCGACGACCTCGACGACCCGCGGCTCCGGCAGCGCGACCTCCGGTGCGGGCGGCGCCTGCGGCCCCCACGGAGGGCTGACCCACAGCGTCCGGCCGGGCGCGCTCAGCCCGGCGAGCAGCGCGCCGGTGGAGCCGCCCGTGCCGGGTCGCATCACCAGCAGGACGTCACGTCCCTGCGCCGCGGCCGCGGCGGCCTCCGCCTGGCCGGGCCGCGGCTCGTCGAAGCCGAGCAGGCGCACCGCCTCGTCCACCGGCAGGCCCTGGTCCCCGCCGCGGACCGGCCAGCGCGGGAACACGTCCGGCGGCCAGAGGTAGGGCAGGTCGTCCGGCTCGTCGCCGAACAGCGGCCGGTAGTGGGCCGGGTCCTTCCTGAGCAGGGAGGACCGGTGCGACAGGTGCAGCGCCTCGAGGCCCCACCACGGCGGCAGCGGCGCTCCCACGGGGGCGACGCCGCCGGACCAGCCGAGCAGCTGCTCGGCCACCGAGTCGGCGTAGCCGCGGCGGGTCCACTCGCGGCAGTTCTCCAGGCCGTACTCGACCAGCGCCGGGACGAAGCCGCGCCACATCCGCACCGCGGGGTGGTTCTTCCAGGCGTACTCCGGCCAGGTCAGCGCGCGCAGGATCTGGAAGGTCTCCACGCGCTGCTTGCCGAGCCGCCGGTCGTCCAGGACGACGCAGCTGGTGCGCAGGTCGGGGTACGGGACGAACGTCTGCACCCAGGAGCCGTGCCCTCAGAGCTGCTCGAGGAACCCGCGGAGCATCGCGTTGGTCTCGTCCGGGTGCTCGAACTGCGGCACGTGCCCGCAGTCCTCCATGACGATCTGCCCGGCGCCGGGCAGCGAGTCGTGGACGTGCCGGGCGAAGGAGCTCGGCACGAGCCGGTCGCGGTCCCCCCAGATGAACAGCGCGGGCGGCAGCAGCCCCGGAAGCCGGTGCCAGAAGCCGTTCTTGCCGTACGCGTCCTCGAGGTAGATCTGCCGCGCGGCGCTGAAGAACGCGACCCGGTGCGCGCGGTCCCTGAGCACGCGGACGGCCTCGTCGGCGGCCGAGTCGTACCAGGGGCGGGGCAGCCGGTCGGGGTCGCTGAACATCGCGCGGATGCCCTCCACGACCATCCGGTGGCTCTGCGGGATCGGGAGTCGCGCCAGCTCGGGGGAGACCCAGCGCACGAGGGGGACCCACTGGCGCAGCCGGCGGAAGGCCGGGGACGGCGTCAGCAGCACCAGCGCGCGCACCGACCGCGGGTGGGCCAGCCCGCACTCGAGGGCCACCCGGCCGCCGAGGCTGTTGCCGACCAGGACCGCGCCGCGGCTGCCGGTCGTCTTCTGGAACGCCTCGACCCAGGCGGCGAACCACGGCGCGTTGTACGGCGCGCTCGGCGCGGCGCTCGCGCCGAAGCCGGGCAGGTCGGGCGCGAGCACCCGGTGGTCGACGGCCAGGTCGGCGAGCACCGGCAGCATGCTGGCGTTCGTGGCGCCGAGACCGTGCAGCAGCAGGACGGGCGGGGCGTCCGGCGGCCCGGCCTCGAGGTAGGCTGGTGCGCACGCCCATGGCCGTGGTCTCGAGCGCCCGCGCGAAGTGCGCTGGACGCTCCTCGGGGTGGGCGAACAGGCCGTCGAGCTGCAGGCTGAGCGCCAGGTCGCCGCGCACGGTGAGGCCGCCGTCGAGGAAGGCGGTCACCCCGGAGGCGTCGCCGCGCACGACCCGCGCCAGCGTCTCGGCGGTGCTGTGCACCACGAGCGTCGGGTCGGGGGAGGAGCCGCGCCGGACCCGCCCGCGGCCGTTCGCCAGCTCGACGGTCCACACGCCGCCGTCGGTGGCGTCGAACACGATCGTGGCGGTGCGGCCGGCCAGCACCGTGCCCTGGTAGCCGGGGCGCAGCCGGGTGCTGAGCAGCGCGTCGAGGTCGGCGCCCAGCGCCGGTGCCGCGGAAGTCACGATCTTGACGCTACCCACGGCCCTGCGGCTGACGCACGGGGCGCGCCGACGCTCAGAGCGGCGGCCGCGCGTCGGAGAACGAGGTGGCCCGCTCCAGCTGGGCGGCCAGGCCGAGCAGCAGCTCCTCGCTGCCCGGCCGCCCCACGAGCTGGACGGCGAGCGGCAGCCCGTCGGCGGTGCGGCCGGCCGGCACGCTGATCGCCGGCTGGCCGGTGACGTTCCAGGCCGGCGTGAAGGGCACGACGCGGCCGGCCCTGGCCAGCGTCCCGAGGCCGGTCAGCGCGCCGACGCGGATCGGCGGGGCGGCCAGCGTCGGCGTGACGAGCACGTCGGCGCCGCCCGGCAGGGTCGCCAGCCGGGCAGCCGCGTCGTCGCCCCAGCGCCGGGCCCGCGCCAGCATCCGGTCGGTCGTGCGCCCGCCCACCTTGGCCACGGCGCGGGTGCGGGCCTCGGTGCGGCTCGGGTCGACGAGGCGGACGAGGTCGTCGCGCACGCCGCGGCCGTAGCGCAGCAGGAACGACGGCTGGACCGCGCCGTACGCGGGATCGCCCTGCACCACGTCGTGGCCCAGGCTCCGCAGCACGGCGAGCGTCCCGTCGAGGGCGCCGCGCACGGCCGGGTGGACAGGTGTCGGCACCGGCGCCTTCACCGACCAGGCGATGCGCAGCGTGCCGGGATCGGCTGCCACAGCGGGGATCTCCCCGTCGCTGAGGACGCTCAGGACGTGCGCGTGGTCGGCGACGGTGCGGGTGAGGCAGCCGGCGACGGACAGGCCGTGCCAGTGCTCGGTGTCCGGCGCGAGCGGGACCCGCCCACGCTGCGGCTTGAGGCCGACCAGCCCGCACGAGGCCGCCGGGATGCGGATCGAGCCGCCGCCGTCGGAGGCCGTGGCGGCGGCGACCAGCCCGGCGGCCACCGCGGCCGCTGAGCCGCCGGAGGAGCCGCCCGGCGTGTGGTCGAGGTTCCACGGGTTGCGCGTGGCGCCCCAGGTCTGCGACTCGGTGAACGGCCAGAGGGCCAGCTCCGGCAGGTGCGTCGTACCGACGACGACGGCGCCCGCGGCGCGCAGCCGGCGGACCTGCTCGGCGTCGCGGCCGGCGACCGGCTCGGGGGAGCCGGTGCCCATGCCGGGGGCGTGGCCGGCGACCGCGACGTTGTCCTTGACGGCGACCGGGACGCCCAGCAGCGGCCGGTCGTCGTGCGCGGCGTCGGCGGCCTCCGCCTCGGCCCGCGCCGACTCCCGGAACAACGTGCGGAAGGCGTTGAGCCGCCCGTCCAGCCGGTCGATCCGCGCGAGGCACAGCTCGAGCAGCTCGACGGCCGTCAGCCGCCCGGACCGCAGCAGCTCGCGCTGGCCGAGGACGCCCGCGAAGGCCGCCTCCTCCGGGTCGAGGTCGTGGTCCACGCGGTCCTCCTGCTGCTAGGCGGTCTTGCGCCTGCCCCCGGGCCCCTCGAGGCCCTCCGGCGCCTTGCCGGTCACCTTCATCTTGGCGGTGGCCGCACCGCGGGTCGCCACCAGGCGGGCCACGGCCATCGCCACGCCGCTCGCGGCGGCCCAGGAGACGGCCTCGGCCCAGGGCGTCCCAGGGGAGGCAGGGTCGGCCGGCGGGTCCTGGTGCTTGGTCTTGCGCCACACCGAGCTCAGGGCCTTGTCGCTCAGCTTGCGCACCACGATCCCGGTGCCGATGCCGATGAGCTTCGAGCCGACTGCCATGTCTGTGCCTTCCCTCGTCCTGCTGTCCCTGTCGCCCTGCCCCCGCGGGACGTGCAGGACACGTCGCAGGGGGTACTCCCGCTGGACCTGGACCCCTGCCCCGGAGGCACGAGATGAGCGACGAGTTCCACAAGGGCGACCACGTCACCTGGAAGAGCCACGGCGGCGAGGCCGTCGGCGAGGTGGTCAGGAAGATCACCAGTGACACCGAGGCCGGCGGCCGCACGGTGCGCGCGGACGAGGACGACCCGCAGTACCTCGTGAAGAGCGACACGTCCGGAGGCGAGGCCGTCCACAAGCCGACGGCGCTGGACGAGGCGTGAGCGCCCGCGAGGAGTTCGCGGAGGCGGTGAACATGACGCCGAAGCAGCTCGAGGACTGGCTCGACACCGACGAGAGCAAGGAGGTCGGCCAGAAGGACAGCGCCGGCGGCGAGTCGACCGGCCACGAGTCCGGCCGGCGCATCGTCGAGATCCTGCGCACGAAGAAGGACGACCTGACGGAGGACGACGAGGCGCACATGCGCAAGGTCGTCGGGTACGTCGCCAGGCACACGGCGCAGCGGCCGGACAAGGACGACGACGAGCTGGCCCACTCGCGCTGGGCGGCCTCGCTGAAGAACTGGGGCCACGACCCGCTGGTCTGACCTGCTCCTCGTGAACTCCCCAGCACCCGGGTGCTGGGGATCTCACGAAGGGCGCTGCTCCTGGAGGGCAGCGGCCAGCGCCTGCGGGTGGCGCGTGCCGACCAGCCAGTACGGCGTGTCGTCCTCGGGGTCCTCCACCTGCACCCGCACCGCGGTGGCGAGCCAGGGCCGGGTCGCGACGTACGCGCGCGGGTCGGCCAGCGGCCCGCGCAGGCGCCGCGTCTGCTCGCGCTCCAGCGGGGCGGTGCCGCCGACGTGGCTGAGCGGGATCCGTGCGCCGGGCACGTGCAGCACGCCCTGGGCCACCCGCACCCGGCCGCGCGACGACAGGCCGAGCACCACGACGACGGCCAGCGGCAGGACGACGTACGGCACGACCGCGCGCGGCCCGCTGCCGCCGGAGTGGATGCCGGCCGCCACCAGCACGGCGACCAGCAGGCCGCCCAGCCACCACAGGGGCGGGGCGACCAGCCGCTCCTCGTACGGGCTCATCCCAGGAACGGGATCTTGATCGGCAGCGCGCGCAGACCGCTGCTGACGGCCTTGACGTAGTCGGTGACGACGGTCGGCGCGAGGGTCTCGGCGAGGATGCCGCCCACGGCGTCGGCGCCGACGACGTAGCGGGCCAGCGGGACCGGGTTCGCCAGGGCGACGCGGATGGTCCGGGCGACCCACACCGGGTCGGGCAGCCTGTCGGCGCCGCGGTTCGAGACGGCTTCGGCACGGGCGTAGGCCGCCGCGTAGCGGGCGCTGCTCGGCGCCGGGAAGCCGCCCTCCTTGGCCGCCGACCAGATGTCGGTGCCGAACATGCCGGGCTCGACCAGCACGACGCGCACCCCGTCGGGCTCGACCTCCATGCGCAGCGCGTCCGTGACGGCCTCCAGGGCGTGCTTGCTGGCGCAGTACCAGCCCATCAGCGGGGTCGACAGCCGGCCGGCCACCGAGCTGACGTTGACGATGCGGCCCTCGCCGCGCGCGCGCATCCCCGGCAGCACGAGCCTGGCGATGCGGACCGGCGCCACGACGTTGGTCTCCAGCTGGGCCCGCGCCTCGGCGTCGGAGACGTCCTCGACCGCGCCGCTCTGCGCGTAGCCGGCGTTGTTCACGACCGCCCACAGCTCGCCCAGGCCGCCGATCGCCTCGCGGCAGCTGTCCTCGTCGTCCACGTCCATCTGCACGGTCCGCACCACGACGCCGCGCTCGGCGGCCGCGCGCTGCACGACCTCCGCCTTCGACGCGCTGCGGACGGTGCCGACGACGTCGTAGCCGGCGGCGGCGAGCTCCAGGACGGTGACCAGGCCGATGCCGCTGTTGGCACCGGTGACGAGGACGGACTTGGGCACGGGGGCCTCTCTGCTGGGCGTCTGCTGGGCGCTGCAGGCGGGGAGCGCCACGACCGGACGCGGGTACGGTCGTTCCCGGCCCGACGGGGGGCCACCCATGATCGCAGGAGGCGGTGCCGGTGCTCGAGGTGTCGGTGCGCCGCCTCGACCCCGAGGTGCCGCTGCCCGCCTACGCGCACCCCGGTGACGCCGGCTGCGACCTGGTCACCACCGAGGACGCCGTCGTCGCGCCCGGCGAGCGCGTCGTCCTGCGCACCGGCCTGGCGCTGGCCCTGCCGGAGGGCTACGCCGCCTTCGTGCACCCGCGCTCCGGCCTGGCTGCCCACCACGGCGTCTCGCTGGTCAACGCGCCCGGCACCATCGACGCCGGGTACCGCGGCGAGGTGCAGGTCATCGTCATCAACCACGACCCGCGCACGCCGCTGGTGCTGCGGCGCCTGGACCGCGTCGCGCAGCTGGTGGTCCAGCGGGTCGAGCAGGTCGTGTGGCGCGAGGAGGCCGGCGAGCTGCCGGACACCGCGCGCGGTGCAGGAGGGCACGGCTCCACCGGGGGCCATGCCGACAGCGGAGCCGGGCCCGTGACGGCCTCCGGGACGAGAGGGTGAGCGTGTTCGGTCGCCGCAAGAAGCAGGACGTCGACGAGACCGTCGAGGAGGTCGTCGAGGCGCCTCCCGCCGAGGAGCCGACGCCGGAGCCCTCCCGCCCGCAGGGGCCCTGGGACGAGGCCGACGCGCCGCAGGACGAGCTCAACCGGATCGACCTCGGCGGCCTGCGGGTTCCGGTGCCGCCGGACACCGAGGTCCGCGTCGACGTCAGCCCCGAGGGCGAGGTCGTCGCGGCCACCCTCGTGCGCGGCGCCACCGCCATGCAGGTCAACGCGTTCGCCGCCCCGCGCCGCACCGGCATCTGGGGCGAGGTCCGCGACGAGATCGCCGGTGCGCTGCGCGAGAGCGGCGGCCAGGCGGAGGACGCGAGCGGCCCGTACGGCACCGAGCTGCACGCGCAGGTGCCCGCCGAGGCCCCCGGCGGCGGCGTCGGGCTCGCCCCGGCCCGCTTCGTCGGCGTCGACGGCCCGCGCTGGTTCCTGCGCGCGCTGATCACCGGCCCCGGCGCGACCGACCCCGAGCAGGCCGAGCCGCTGATGACCGCGCTCAAGGACTGCGTGGTCGTCCGCGGCGGCGAGGCGATGGCGGTGCGCGACCCGCTGCCGCTGCGCCTGCCGAAGGAGGTCACCGCCGCGGCCGCCGTCGCCGAGGAGGGCGACGGCCCGACGCCGCTGCCCGCGCCGGAGCGCGGCCCCGAGATCACCGAGCTGCGCTAGCCCGGACGTACGCTCTTCCTGTGTCAGGACGCATCCGCCGGGCCGTGGCCCGGCTGACCGAGGGCGACGCCGAGGTCGCCGACCGCGCGCTGCGGGGGAGCTCGCCTCGAGCGGCGCCACTCCGGTGTCCCAGTGCTGCAAGGGCGAGCCGGTCCGCGTGGCCGGGACGCTGCGCGCCGTCACGCTCCGCCCGCTCGCCGGCGTCCCGACGCTGGAGGCCGAGCTCTACGACGGCACCGGCTCCGTGCGGCTGATCTGGCTGGGGCGCAGGAAGATCGGCGGCATCGAGTGCGGCCGCTCGATCGTCGCGCACGGCCGCCTCACGATGCACGACGGCAAGCCCACGCTCTACAACGCGGAGTACGAGCTGCGGCCCGCCGTTGTCTGACACCGTCTCCGGCGAGCCGGCGGCCAAGCCCGCGCTCGTCGAGGCCCTCGGCGGCAAGCGCGGCCTGGTCGACAGCGGCCTGCCCGCGGTCGTCTTCGTGCTCGTGAACTCCGTCGTGCAGGCGTTCTCGTCGCGGGAGGCGGCGCTGAACGCCGCGATCGCCTCGGCGGTCGGCGTCGGCGTGCTCGTGGTGCTGCTGCGCCTGGTCCGCAAGGAGACGCTGCAGCAGGCCATCTCGGGCTTCATCGGCCTGGCGGTCGCGGTCTTCTTCGCGCGCCGCTCGGGGGAGGCCCGCGGCTTCTTCCTGCCGGGCATCTTCATCAACATCGCGTACGGCCTGGTCTTCCTGGGCTCGGCCGTCATCGGCCGGCCGCTCGTCGGCGCCATCTACGCGGCGATCGACGGGCTGGACAAGCGCTGGCGCGAGGACGCGAGGCTGCGGCGCATCTTCGTGCTGGCGACGATCGGCTGGTCGCTCGTCTTCGCCTCGCGGGCGGTGGTGCAGGGGGTGCTCTACGCGATGGACCGGCCTGGTCTGCTGGCGATCGCCCGGCTGCTCATGGGCTGGCCGCTGACGATCGGGGCCGTGGCGCTGACGGTGGCCTACGTGAAGCGGGCGCGCGGTCACGCGGGGCCCGCACCCGCCTAGCACGGCAGCCGGGTCCGCAGGGCGCCGGACCCGGGCGCGCAGGCGCTAGGTTCCCGGCATGGACGTCGTGGCCCGCAACAACGTGACCGTCACGGGGGTGCCCGACGGGCCCCCGATGGTCCTCGCGCACGGCTTCGGCTGCGACCAGGGCATGTGGCGCTACGTCGCCCCGGAGTTCGAGGACACGCACCGCGTCGTGCTGTTCGACCACGTGGGCGCGGGGGGCAGCGACCTCAGCGCGTACGACCCGGCGCGCTACAGCTCCCTGGAGGGCTACGCCGAGGACGTCGTGGAGATCGTCGAGGCGCTGCAGCTGCCGCCGGTCGTGTACGTGGGGCACTCCGTGAGCGCCGTCATCGGCGCACTTGCGGCCGCCCGGCGGCCCGAGCTGTTCGCGCGCCTCGTCCTCGTGGGCCCGAGCCCGCGGTACATCGATGACGAGGGCTACCGCGGCGGGTTCCAGCGCGAGGAGATCGAGGAGCTGCTCGCCACCATGGACAGCAACTACCTCGGCTGGTCGGCGCACCTCGCCCCCGTGATCATGGGCGTCCCGGACCGCCCCGAGCTGGGGGAGGAGCTGACCAGCAGCTTCTGCCGGACCGACCCGGAGATCGCCCGACGCTTCGCCCGGGCGACGTTCCTGTCCGACAACCGGGCCGACCTGGCCCGCGTGCGGACGCCGTCGCTCGTCGTGCAGTGCCGCAACGACGTCATCGCCCCGATGGAGGTCGGCAGGTACGTCCACGAGCACCTCGTCGGCAGCGAGCTGGTGGTGCTCGACGCCACGGGGCACTGCCCCAACCTCAGCGCACCGGAGCAGCTCGTCGCGGCGATGCGCGGCTACCTCAAGGCGGCATGACCCCGGACCCCTGGGACGCCGCCCCGTGCGGCCTGCTCGCCCTGGACCTCGACGGCGTGGTGAGCGCGGCGAACCGCACCGTCCTGCGCTGGGTGGGCCGGACCGGGGCGGAGGTCGTCGGGCGCCCCCTCAGCGGGCTCCTGACGGTGGGCGGGCGCATCTACTGGGAGACCCACCTCGCGCCGCTGCTGCACGTCGAGGGCCGCGTCGAGGAGGTGGCGGTCGTGCTGCGGACCGCCGGCGGCCGGCTGCCGGTCCTGCTGACCGTCGTGCGCGAGGGGGACGTGCTGCGGGTGGCGCTCGGCAGCGCGCGCGAGCGGTCGCGGTACGAGCAGGAGCTGCTCGCGGCGCGCCGGTCCGCGGACAGCGCGGCAGCGCGGCTGCGGGCGCTGCAGGAGACGACCGCAGCCCTGTCCGGGGCCGTCGGCGTCGCCGCCGTCGGGCAGGCGCTGACCACGGCGGCTCTGGGAGCGCTCGGCGCGGGCGCCGCAGCCGTCTGGCTCGCCGGGCCCGACGGCACGCTCGCGCCGCTGTCGGAGCCCGCGCCTGGCCTGGGGCTGCCGGAGTCGCGCGCGCTGCTGCAGGAACGCGTCGCGCTGCAGGACGCGGAGCAGGTGGTCGTACCGCTGCACGGGTCCACCTCGTTGCGGGGCGCGCTGTGCCTGCTGCCGCACCCTGGGACGGCCGCCGACCCCCCGGACCTCGAGCTGCTCACCGCGGTGGGGCAGCAGGCCGGCCTGGCGCTGGACCGCGCCGGCCTCTACGAGCAGAGCGCCGGCGTAGCCCGTGAGCTGCAGCACTCGCTGCTCGCGACGCCGCCGCCGGAGGACCCGCGGTTCTCCGTCGCCACGGCGTACCGCCCGGGCGTGGAGATGCTCGAGGTGGGCGGCGACTGGCACGACGTGTTCGCGTCCGGCCCGGACCGGCTGTCGGTGGTGGTCGGTGACGTCGTGGGGCGCGGCCTGCGCGCAGCCAGTGCGATGGGGCAGCTCCGCAGCGCCGTGCGCGCGGTGGCGGGAGCGGACTCCGGCCCCGGGGCGCTGCTGTCCCGGCTCGACCACTTCGTCGCACAGGTCGAGGCCGCCAGCATGGCGACGGTCGCCTACGCCGAGCTCGACCTGGCGACCGGCCTGCTGTGGCACGCGTGCGCCGGGCACCCGCCCCTGCTGCTGCTGCCGGAACGGGGTGCTCCCCGGCTGCTGTGGGACGGGAGGTCCACCCCTCTCGGCTGCTTCGAGCGGCCTGCGCTCCGGCCCTCCGCCGAGCTGCGGCTGGCGCCAGGTGACCGGCTGCTCCTGTGCACCGACGGGCTCTTCGAGCGTCGCGACCGGGACCTCGACGCCGGGCTGTCGCTGCTGACGGACGTGGCTGCCGGGCTGGGAGCGCTCCCGCTGGCGGAGGCGGTGGCCCGGCTGACGGGCACCCTGCTGCTCGACGAGGTCGTGCGCGACGATGTCTGCGTGCTGATGCTGTCCTGGCAGGGCCCGCCGTTCGACCGGTCCCTGTCCGCCGACCTCCGCGCGCTGTCCGACGTCCGTCGAGCGCTCGGTGACTGGCTGCTGCTGGTGGGTGCGGACGACGCGACGACGCAGGACCTCGTCCTGGCGGCGTCGGAGGCCATCGCGAACGCCGCCGAGCACGGCGCCGGGGGGCGCGGCAGCGAGCTGGTCCGGGTGCGCGGGTGGCGCGAGCCCTCCTCGGACGGGCCCGACCGGGTGGCGGTCCACGTCCACGACGACGGCCGCTGGCGCCCGGCGGTCCGCAGCGACGAGCGCGGGCGAGGGCTCCTGATCGTGCACGCCCTCGTGGACGAGGTCGACATCCAGGAGGCGGAGGGGACGACCGTCCTCCTGCGTCACCGGCTCCGCGCGGAGTCCTCGTGAGCCTCGAGGCAGGACCGGAGCGGCACGGGGTGCGCGTCGTGCGCGCCACGGGCGAGGTCGACGTCGTGTCCGCGTCGGCCCTGGAGGAGCAGCTTCCCGCAGAGGGCGCTCTCGTCCTCGACCTGTCCGCCACGACCTTCTTCGACAGCGCCGGCGTCCGGCTCGTCCACCGGCTGGCGCGGGCGCACGCCGACCGCGGCCACGGCTTCCGGGTCGTGGCGCCGCCCGGCGGCCGGGCGAGGCGCGTGCTGGACCTCGTCGGCTTCACCGAGGTCGTGAGCGACGACCTGGACACGGCGGTCGCGGGCGTCTCCGTTGCGCCCTGAGGGCTAGCGCGCCCGCGGCGCGTGCCCGCCGAGCAGCGCGTCCAGCTCGCTCTCGACCTCGGTCGTCGCCACGAGCAGCAGCTCGTCGCCGCCCTCGAGCGCCGCGTCGGGCGTCGGCACGATGACCCGCCCCTCGCGCAGGATCGCGACCAGGGCGGTGTCGTTCGGCCACGGCACCGAGCTGACGAGCTTGCCGACCAGCGGGGCGTCCTCGGCCAGCGTGAGCTCGACCAGGTTGGCGTTGCCGCGCTGGAAGGTGAGCAGCCGCACGAGGTCGCCGACGGACACGGCCTCCTCGACGACGGCAGCGAGCAGGCGCGGCGAGGACACCGAGACGTCGACGCCCCAGGACTCGTTGAACAGCCACTCGTTCTTGGGGTGGTTCACCTTCGCGACCACCCGGTCGACCCCGAACTCGGTCTTGGCGAGCAGCGACAGCACGAGGTTGGCCTTGTCGTCGCCGGTGGCGGCCACCACGACGTCGCAGCTCTGCAGACGGGCGGTCACCAGCGTGTCGAGCTCGCAGGCGTCGGCCAGCAGCCACTCGGCGGTCGGCACGCTGTCGACCTTCATGGCGCGCGGCTCGCGCTCGATGAGCAGCACCTCGTGGCCGTTGCCGAGCAGCTCGGTCGCGATGGAGCGGCCGACGTTGCCGGCGCCCGCGATGGCGACGCGCATCAGTGGTCCCCTGCCTGCGGCGCGGCGGCGAGCACCGCGACCACCTCGTCGATCCGGTCGCTCTGCACCGTGACGTGCAGCAGGTCGCCCTCCTGCAGGACGGTGTCGGCGTGCGGCAGCATGCCCGTCGCCGAGCCGGGTCAGCAGCGCGACGCGCGCGCCCGTGACGGCCTCCAGCCGGGTGATCCGCTCGCCGATCCACGCGCGGGCGTAGGCGAGCTCGGCCAGCACGACGTGGCCGCTCGGGTCGCGCCACTCGGACGCCTCGCCCTCGGGCAGCAGCCGGCGGATGACCTGGTCCGAGGTCCAGCGCACGGTGGCGACCGTCGGGATGCCCAGCTTCTGGTAGACGGCGGCGCGGCGGGCGTCGTAGATGCGGGCCACGACGTTGTCGAGGCCGAACGTCTCGCGGGCCACCCGGGCGGCGATGATGTTGGAGTTGTCGCCGCTGGAGACCGCCGCGAACGCGTGCGCCCGCTCGATGCCGGCCTCGACGAGGGTGTCGCGGTCGAAGCCGACGCCGGTGACCTTGAGGCCGGCGAAGTCGGCGGACAGCCGGCGGAAGGCCCCTGCGTCGCGGTCGATGACGGCCACGGAGTGCCCGAGCTCCTCGAGCTCCTTGGCGAGCGCGGAGCCGACGCGGCCGCAGCCCATGATCACGACGTGCACGGTCCGCTCCCTGTCCGAGGGCCCGCCCCGCGGGCCGCGATCGACGCTACACGCGGGGGAGGGCCGGGTCGGCCGTACGCTCTGCCCTCGTGTCCAGGGCCAACGACGTCGTCAAGCGCGTCGTCGTCGGGCGGGCCCTGCGCAGCGACCGCGCCAGCGAGCAGGAGCTGCCCAAGCGGCTGGCCCTGCCGATCTTCGCGAGCGACCCGCTGTCGAGCGTCACGTACGCCACGCAGGAGCTGCTGGTCGTCCTCACCCTCGGCGGCCTGTCCTACCTCTACCTGACGCCCTACCTCGCGGCCGGCGTCGTCCTGCTGCTGACCGTCGTGGTGCTGTCCTACCGGCAGCTCGTGCACGCCTACCCGAGCGGTGGCGGCGACTACCAGGTCGCGTCGGAGAACCTCGGCCGGCGCAGCGGCGGCGTCGTCGCGAGCGCGCTGCTGGTCGACTACGTGCTCACCGTGGCGGTGTCGGTCTCCGCCGGCGTCGACAACATCATCTCCGCGGCGGAGGGGCTGGCCGACCACCGCGTCGCGCTCGCCCTCGGCTTCGTCGTCTTCCTCACCGCGATGAACCTGCGCGGCGTCAAGGAGTCCGGCAAGGCGTTCGCCGTGCCGACGTACGGCTTCGTCGTCGGCGTCTTCGCGATGATCGCGTACGGGCTGTTCCGCGCCCTCACCGGCGACACCCCGGTGGCGGAGAGCGCGATGTACGAGGTGGTGCCGGAGGACGGCAAGGCCGGGCTGACCGGCCTGGCGTTCGCGTTCCTCGCGCTGCGCGCGTTCGCCTCCGGGTGCACCGCGCTCACCGGCGTCGAGGCCATCGCGAACGGCGTCCCCGCGTTCCGCAAGCCCAAGAGCCGCAACGCCGCGACGACGCTCGCCGCGATGGGCACGATCGCGATGAGCATGTTCATCGGGATCACCGCGCTGGCGATCCTGACCGAGGTCCGCTACTCGGAGGACCCTGGCCTGCAGTTCGTCGGGTTCGACGACGGCGACGTGCAGCGCAGCGTCATCGCGCAGGTGGCGGCGGCCGTCTTCGGCGACGGCAGCATCCCCTTCTACTACGTGCAGGTGATGGCGGCCGGCATCCTCATCCTGGCCGCGAACACCGCCTACAACGGCTTCCCGCTGCTCGGCTCGATCCTCGCGCAGGACCGCTACCTGCCGCGCCAGCTGCACACGCGCGGCGACCGGCTCGTCTACAGCAACGGCATCCTGCTGCTCGCGGTCTTCGCCGGGCTGCTCATCGTCGCCTTCGACGCCAACGTCACGCGGCTGATCCAGCTCTACATCATCGGCGTCTTCACGGCCTTCACGTTCGGCCAGTTCGGCATGGTGCGGTACTGGAACCGCCTCATCGCGAGCGGCTCGGTGACCGCCGAGCGTCTCGGCGGCGTGAAGCGCGGGCGCGCCATCAACTTCACCGGCGCCAGCCTGACCGGGATCGTGCTGGTCATCGTGACCATCACGAAGTTCACGCACGGCGCCTACCTCGTGCTCATCGCGATGCCGATCCTCTACGCGCTGATGCGCGGCATCTACAACCACTACACGCGGGTCTCCGAGGAGCTCGAGCCCGACGACGAGATGGTCCCGCTGCCGAGCCGCAACCACGCGATCGTGCTGGTGTCCAAGGTGCACGCGCCGACGCTGCGCGCGCTCGCGTACGCCCGTGCGACCCGGCCGCACGACCTCACCGCGCTCACCGTCTCGGTCGACGCGGAGGAGAGCCGGCGGCTGCAGGAGCAGTGGGACCGGCGCGAGATCCCGGTGCCGCTGACCATCATCGACTCGCCCTACCGCGAGATCACCCGGCCGGTCCTCGAGTACGTCCGCGACATCCGCCTCAAGAGCCCGCGCGACGTCGTCACGGTGTTCATCCCCGAGTACGTCGTCGGCCACTGGTGGGAGCAGCTGCTGCACAACCAGAGCGCGCTGCGCCTCAAGGGCCGGCTGCTGTTCCAGCCCGGCGTGATGGTGACCAGCGTGGCCTACCAGCTGCGCTCGTCCGAGCGGCGCCGCGACGACGACGACGGCGGCAGCGCCCCCGGCGACGCGCGGCGGCCCACGGTCGACGACCGGGCGTGATCGCACCCCACCACGTCGCTCGCTGCGCGCACGACGCGCCGGGGACCCTGCGGTGATCCTCGACGTCGGCGCGGTCGCCGCTGGCGGCGCCTGCGTCGCCCGCGCGGAGGACGGTCGGGTCGTCTTCGTGCGCCACGCCCTGCCCGGTGAGCGGGTGCGCGTGGTCGTCACCGGTGAGACCAGGCACTACCTGCGCGCCGACGCCGTCGAGGTGCTCGCGTCCTCGCCGGACCGGGTCGTCCCGCCCTGCCCCTACGCGGGCCCTGGCCTGTGCGGCGGCTGCGACTGGCAGCACGTCGCCCTGCCCGCGCAGCGCCGGCTCAAGGCGCAGCTCGTCGAGGAGCAGCTGCGCCGGGTCGCCCGCCTCGAGCAGGAGGTCGAGGTCGAGGCGGTGCCCGGCGACGTCGAGGGGCTGCGCTGGCGCACCCGCGTGCAGTACGCCGTCGACTCCACCGGCCGGGCCGGGCTGCGCAAGCACCGCTCGCACGAGCTGCAGCACGTCGACCTCTGCCTCATCGCGACCAAGGAGGTCGAGGAGGTCGGCGCGGAGCGGCTGCCCTGGACGGGGGCGGCCTCGGTCGAGGTGGCGGCGGACGGCGCCCAGCGGCTGGTCTCCGTGACCGGACGGCACGCGCAGCTGCCCGAGGTCGGGGCCGGCATCGTCGTGGAGGGGCGTCCGGTGCAGGCGCCGCACGGCCTGCGGCACGTCGTGCTCGGCCGGTCGTACGAGGTGGCGGCCGGCGGCTTCTGGCAGGTCCACCCGGGGGCGGCCGAGGTGCTCGCGCAGGCGGTGCTCGACGGCCTGGACCCGCAGCCGGGGGAGAGCGCCGTCGACCTCTACGCCGGGGTGGGGCTGTTCGCGGCGCTGCTCGGCGAGCGCGGGCTGTCGGTGCTCGCCGTCGAGGGCGACGCGCGGGCCTGCGCCGACGCGGCGCGCAACACCGCCGACCTCCCGCAGGTCCGCATCCGCACCGCGCCGGTCGACGCCGCGGGCGTGCGCCGGGTGGGGCAGCCCGACCTCGTGGTGCTCGACCCGCCGCGCGCCGGCGCGGGCATCGAGACGACGCGGGCGCTGGCCGAGCTGCGGCCGCGCCGGATGGCGTACGTGTCGTGCGACCCCGGGTCCTTCGCGCGCGACCTGCGGGTGCTGCTGGACGCGGGCTGGTCGTTGGAGTCCCTGCGCGCCTTCGACCTCTACCCGATGACCGAGCACGTGGAGACCGTCGCCGTCCTCGCGCCGCCGGTCTTCTAGGCGCGCAGCACCCTCTCCAGGGGCCGGCCCTTCGCGAGCTCGTCGACGAGCTTGTCCAGGTAGCGGACCCGGCGCATCAGCGGGTCCTCCACCTCCTGCACGCGCACCCCGCACACCGACCCGGTGATGGTCTCCGCGAGCGGGTTCAGCTCCGCGGCGGCGAAGAAGTCCTGGAAGGTCGTGCGGCCGTCGAGGTGCGCCTGCAGCTCAGCCTCGTCGAAGCCGGTCAGCCACCGGACCACCTCGCGCAGCTCGGCCTCGCTGCGGCCCTTCTTCTCGACCTTGGCGACGTAGTGCGGGTACACCGAGGCCACGCTGGTGGTGAAGATCCTGTGCACGGGACGAGCGTAGAGCGGTCAGCGGCGCCGGGCGACGAGGTCGTACGAGCGCCGTCCGGCGTCGAGGCCGCGCTGCTCGAAGCGCGTCACCGGCCGCGCGCCGCGCTCCCGCGACACCACGTCGTACGCGGGGGAGCCCGTCAGCACCTGCTCGGCCTGCTCCGCGTAGGAGGGCCAGTCGGTCGCGACGTGCAGCAGGCCGCCGGGCCGCAGCCGGGAGGCCACCAGGTCGGCGAAGGCCGTCGTCACGAGCCGGCGCTTGGCGTGCCGGGCCTTGGGCCACGGGTCGGGGAAGAAGACCCGCACCTCGTCGAGGGAGCGGGGCGTGAGGAGGTCCTGCAGGACCTCGCGCGCATCGGCCTCCAGCACCCGCACGTTCGTGAGCCCGCCGTCCTCGACGAGCCGCAGCAGGTTGCCGAGGCCGGGGGTGTGCACCTCGACGGCGAGCACGTCCCGCGCCGGGTCCGCCGCCGCCATGGCCGCCGTCGCCTCGCCCATGCCGGAGCCGACCTCGAGCACGAGCGGCGCGGTGCGCCCGAACACCTGCTCCGCGACGAACGGGCGACTGCCGTCCGCGCCGTACGACGGCAGCAGGCGCTCCAGCGCGTCGGCCTGGCCGGTCGTCACCCGGCGCCGCACCTTGAACGTGCGGACCGGGGCGTGCGTCGTGTCCATCTCCCCATCCTGGGGGACGCCGCGGGCTAGGGTCCGGGGCGTGGACAGCGAGCTCGTCTGGCTGCTCGTGGGGGTCGGCCTGGTGGTGGCCGAGGTGCTCACGCTGACGGTCGTGCTGGGCCTGCTCGGGGTGGCCGCGCTGGCCACCGCGCTGGTCGGCTTCCTCGGTGCGCCGCTGCTCGTCCAGGCGCTCGCCTTCGCCGGCTCCTCCGCGGCGCTGCTCGTCTACGCGCGCCCCGCGGCGCAGCGGCTGCTCGCCCGCGGCGACGACGCCAGCGGTGCCCGCACCGACGCCCGCGCCCTCACCGGCTCGACCGCCCTCGTCGTCGAGCGCGTCAGCGACGACACCGGCCAGGTCCGCCTGAACGGCGAGCTCTGGCGCGCACGTCCGTACGCCGGTGGTCCGCCGCTCGAGGCCGGCGCCGCCGTCAGCGTCGCCGCCGTCGACGGCGCCACCCTGCTCGTCTACTCCGCCGACCTGTCCTGACACCCGAGGAGCTCCCGTGGACCCCGCTGGCATCCTGCTGATCGTCCTCGCGGCGATCGTCGCGATCGTGCTGTTCAAGACGGTGCGGGTCGTGCCGCAGGCCTCCGTCTACGTCATCGAGCGGCTCGGCAAGTACAGCCGCACCCTGGAGCCCGGCCTGCACCTGCTGGTGCCGGTGCTCGACAGCGTGCGCACCAAGATGGACATCCGCGAGCAGGTCGTGGGCTTCCCGCCGCAGGCCGTCATCACCCGCGACAACCTCGTGGTGGGCATCGACTCGGTCATCTACTACTCGATCACCGACCCGGCGGCCGCGCAGTACAAGATCGAGAACGTCGTCGTCGCCATCGAGCAGCTCGTCGTGACGACCCTGCGCAACGTCGTCGGCGGCATGCAGCTCGAGGAGGCGCTGACCGGGCGCGACCACATCAACGAGCGGCTGGCCGCGGTCCTGGACGAGGCGACCGGGAAGTGGGGCGTGAAGGTGAACCGCGTGGAGATCCGCGGCATCGAGCCGCCGCCCACCATCCGCGACGCGATGGAGCAGGCCATGCGCGCGGACCGCGGCAAGCGGGCGGCGATCCTCACCGCGGAGGGCCAGCAGCAGTCCGCCGTGCTGTCCGCGCAGGGCGAGAAGCAGGCCGCGGTCCTCAACGCCGAGGCCGACAAGCAGGCGACGATCCTGCGCGCCGAGGCCGACAAGGAGTCCGCGCTGCTGCGGGCGGAGGGCGAGGCCAAGGCCATCGCCCTGGTGGTGCAGGCCATCAAGGACGCCGGCATCGACGAGACGGTGCTGGCCTTCCAGCGCCAGCAGCTGCTCCCGCGCATCGCCGAGGGCGAGGCGAACAAGGTGTGGTTCGTGCCCACCGACATCGCCGGTGCGCTGGGCCAGCTGGGGATCGGCGACAAGCGCTGACCCGGGTCCCCACCTGCTGGACACCGCCCCGCTCCCTGGTCCACCTGCCGCCCGGCGAGGCCGTGCGGGTGCCGCCGTGGGAGGTGTACGGGGCGGCTACGCGCTACCCGCCGCCGTCTGCGCCCGGCTTCCAGCGCGCGTGGTCGCTCGGCCTGCTGCCCGCGCCGTCCCCGGCCGTACCGCCTCGTGTGGTCGCGGGCCTGTCGTCCTGGGACCGTCTTCGGGGGGCGCTGGTGCTCTGCTTCGGCGGGATCCTGCTCGGCCTGCTGCTCGGCAACGGCTTCGGCCTGCAGGGGGCGGCGCTGGTGGTGGCCGGCGCGGGCTTCGGGACCGGCTGCTGGCTGTTCTTCACGATCGAGGCGCGCGACGAGGTCGAGCACGCGGCCGGTTACACCGCTGCGCCGTCCTGCACCGGCCTGTGGCGGCTGGCCCGCGACGGCCGGGTCCTGCGCGCGCCGGACCGCTCGGTGCCGCCACCCGGCTGGTACCCCAGCCCGTACTTCCCGGGCGTGCTGCAGCGCTGGGAGGGGCCGGGCTGGAAGCCGCTGCCGCAGTACTGGTGGCGGCACGAGCAGTCGTACTTCCGGGCGCCCGAGGTGCCGTTCCTGTAGTCGCTGGTCCTCGCGCCAGGACGGCCGAGAGGTCGGGAAGCGGGCTCGGGCGGGCGCGTGTCCGGGGGGCGTGGAGAACCCGCGCAGGCGTCAGCTGCTGGGGTCTCGGGGCGCGGGGGTGGGACGAGCCTGAGCGTCCGGTCGCCGGGGGTCAGACGAGCGTCAGCGGTCTCTCCCGCGGGCGTGGTGGGGACTCCGTCGCCGGGCTGGTCGGCCAGGTGACCCGGAGGTCGTCGAGGTCCAGCTTCCCGAGGTGCCAGAGGACGTGGTGCCGGCGGCAGAGCAGCACGAGGTTGTAGAGCGCGTGCACGCCGCCATCGGCTTGCGCCACGAGGTGGTGCACGTCGCAGGCGCTGGGCGGCCGGGTGCAGCCGCGGGCGGCACAGCCGAGGTCGCGGGCGGCCAGGGCTCGCCGTTGCGCTGGGGTGACGTGCTCGGTGATCTGCTCCATGCCGGTGACCTGACCGAGGTCGTCGAGCAGCACGCGGGTGACGCGGGCGTCGCACAGCAGGGCCTCGATGCGCGGCCGCGTCTGCGGGCCGGTCCAGGCCGCGGTGGCGCAGGCCTGCTGAGCGCGCAGCCTGGACGCGGCGCTCGTCCGGTGGGACGGCGGGAGGTCTGCCTGCACGAGGTCGGTGTACGTCATCGGCGCGTGTGCGGAGCAGCGTCGGCACGCCGTGCAGCTCTGCTCGTCGGCGCGGCGGGCCGCCCAGCCGGCGGGGACGACGTAGCTGAGCTGCGGCCGCGCGCCGCCGGCGTCCGGGAGGTCGCCGTGGCGGAGCACCTGCTCGCACACCTCCGTGAGGGCGTCCGCGCGACGCTGCGCCGCGGACCGCACGTCCACGTCACCCTGCCTGCGTGCCAGCGGCTCGATCACCGTCAGGAGCGCCTCCGCGTCGCCGGCGGGCAGGCGGAAGCTGCCCCAGACGCTGCCGTCGGGCTGCGGCCGGGTCTTCAGGTAGCGGGCGTCCTCGGCGCGGCGCTCGTCCTGCTCGACCTGCGGCTCCACCCACGTCGCCAGCTGGTGCCGCACCCAGTGCGCGAGCGCCGTCGGGTCGAGCCGGCGCGCCACCTCGACCAGCCCGTCCTGCGCCTCCAGCAGGGCGCCTGCATCGATGCGACCGACCAGTCGCGTCAGCACTTCCGCGCGCACGAACGGCAGTGACCCGTCGAGCACGGCGGCACCCACCCGTGGCAGCCCGCGCTCGAGCTGGGTCGCCACGCGCAGCATCCGGCCCGCCGCGGAGGCGCTGTCACCACTCGACTCCGCCACCCAGCCGGGGAGCGGCCTGGTGCCACCGTCGTCGGTGGGCAGCACCCCGCCGGTGCGCCCCTGGAGCTCCGCCAGCACCGCGGCGGCGAAGCCGGTCAGCCGCTGCACCTGCGGGGCGACGGCGGCGTACTGCGCCTGCAGGCCGGCGACGGTCAGGGTCGTGAGGTCCGTGTGGACGACGGCGTCGACGGACGCGGCAAGTGCGTCGGTCGCCTCGGTCATGGAGCAACGGTAGAGCGGACCTGTGACAATTCACGTGTCCCGGAAGAGGCTGTGGAGCAGGCTCTTCGGGGACGGCGCGGCGGCGGAGGGCGCCAACGTCGCCCGGCCGCGACGTGGTCGTCGATCATGGTCGGGCGCAGCGCGGTGCACCACATGAAGCGGTCCCTTCGACGCCCTGCCGGCCACGGTCGGCGCAGAGTCGGCGGACTTTCGGCGGTCAGCGGCCCGCCAAGGGCGGCAGCATCACCTGGAGGCTCAGCCCCATGCCAGGGGTCGTCATGCCTGGAAACGAGGTGCGTGCGACCAAGGCGTTCGTCTCGACGACGGATCCGGCGCGACAGCTGTGGGCGGCCGACACCGGGGGCGTGCTGGCGCACGACTCGATGACGTCTGCGGCCACCTACAGCCACCGCTGACGACCCGGAGGGCTCCTCCGGCAGACCCCCAGCACCCACTAGCCCGGCAGCAGCACCCGTACCGCACCTGGCCGCACCGTCACCGTGCACGGCAGCGTCCCCACCGGGTCGCCGTCGGCGAACACCCGGAACGGCCGATCCGCGGCCAGCTCCACCACTGAGGCCCGCCGGACGTCCACCGTCGGCTCGTCGACGTGGGTGCCCTTGAACACCTTGGGCAGCGCCCGCAGGAAGGTCAGCCGTCCGGTGGCGCCGGACGTCACGACGTCGAGCTCACCGTCGTGCAGCGAGGCCTCCGGCGCGAGGTGCATGCCGCCGCCGTAGACGCCGGAGTTCGCGACGGCCACGGACCAGCCGCGCAGCGTCATCGGCGATCCGTCGACGCTGCAGGTGAACTCGGCGTGCTTCCAGGTCGCGACGGTGGCCAGCGAGCCGTAGAGGTAGACGAGCTGGCCGAGGGGGAGCGAGCTGTTGAGGACCCGCTCCTGCACGTCGCTGTCGAAGCCGATGCTGGCGATCCCGAGGAACGGCGCCTCCCCGTCGGCGCTCGTGACGACGCCGAGGTCGACCGCGCGCTCGGCCCCGGACGCCAGCACCGCGCACGCCTGCAGCACGTCCTGGGGGAGCCCCGCCGCGCGGCAGAAGTCGTTGCCGCGCCCGCCGGGGAGCACGCCCATCACGCCGCCCGTCTGCGCCACCACGCCCGCGACCCGGCCGACGATCCCGTCGCCGCCCATCGCGACGGCGACGCGGTCGTCCGCGACGGCCTCCCGGGTGAGCTCGTCGGCGTGCTCGAGCGAGCGGGTGGGCGTGACCACCAGGTCGTGGCCGGCGCCGCGCAGGGCGGCCTCCACGGAGGGCAGCAGGGTGCGGGCGCGCCCCCCGCCGGCGGAGGGGTTGACCACGAGCTGCAGGCGGCGCATCAGGGCTCCACGTCGGGGATCAGCTTGCCGGGGTTGAGGATCCCGGCCGGGTCGAGCGTCGCCTTGACCGCTCGGAGCACCTCCACGCCGAGCGGGCCGACCTCCGCGGTCATCCAGTCGCGGTGGTCGGTGCCGACGGCGTGGTGGTGCGTGATGGTGGCACCGCTGTCCACGATCGCGGCGCAGGCGGCGTCCTTGGCGCGCTGCCACTGCCCGACCGGGTCCTCGGCGTCGCGGACCGCGAGGACGGTGAAGTAGAGCGAGCCGCCGTGCGCGTAGAGGTGGCTCACGTGGCACATGACGATCGCGCGGGGCAGCTCGGCCTGCAGGGCGCGCCGGACGGCGGCGTGCGTCGCGCCCAGGCGGGACCAGGTCGCCGACGTCTCGAGCGTCTCCACCAGGTAGCCGGCGTCGAGCAGGTCCTCGCGCAGGTACGGCCCGTCGTAGCGGCCGTGCTCCCACCGGTCGCCGACCGACGTGCCGACGACGAAGGCGCCGTGCCGCGCCGCCACCGACAGCGAGGCCTTGCGGCGGGCGGCGACGCCGGACTCGGTGCCCTCCCAGCCGAGGACGGCCAGGCAGCCGCCCCGGTAGCCGCGGGCGGTCAGCACCAGCCGGCCCAGCCGCCCCTTGAGGCCGCCGCTGCCGGCGAGCGCGAGGTGGCTGCGCGTCTCGTCAGGGTCGGACAGCCGCGCCACGTCGGGTGCGACCCGCTCCTGCTCCATCTCGCGCAGGGCCGCGCAGCCGGCCTGCCAGGTCTTGAAGAAGACGCCCTCGTACCGCTTCACCGCGGGCGTGCGCCGCACCTTGACCGTGACGGAGGTGACGACGCCGAGCACGCCCTCGCTGCCGAGCGCCAGCGCCATGAGGTCCGGCCCTGCGGCGGTGGCGGCACCACGGCCGAGCGACAGCGGCCCGGCCGGCGTCTCGATCGACAGCCCGACGACCAGCTCGTCGAAGCGGCCGTAGCCGGTGCTGGCCTGCCCCGCGCTGCGCGTCGCGGCGTAGCCGCCCAGCGAGGCGTGCTCGTACGACTGCGGGAAGTGCCCCAGCGTCAGGCGGTACGGCGCGAGCAGCCGCTCGGCGTCCGGCCCCCGCACACCCGGCTCGAAGACCGCGGTCAGCGCCTGCTCGTCCACGGAGACGAGCCGGTCCAGGCGGCGCAGGTCGAGCGCGACGACCGCCGCGAACCGGCCGCGCAGCGGGGTGACCCCGCCCACGACGCTGGTCCCGCCGCCGAACGGCACGACGGCCACCTCCGCCTCGGCGCAGGCGCGCAGGACGTCGGCGACCTCCTGCGCGGAGCCCGGCAGGACGACCGCGTCGGGGGCGTCCAGCGGCTCGCGTCCCCTCAGCCGCAGCAGGTCCAGGTAGCTGCGGCCCGCCGCGCGCAGCAGCCGCGCGTCGTCGTCGACCAGCACGTGCTCGTCGCCGACCGCCGCCCGGAGCGCTGTCGCCGCGTCGACCGGCAGCGCTGAGGGCGTGAGCGGGGGCGGGCCGGCCGGCAGCGTCGGGGCGGCCGCGCCGAGCTCCCCGCGCAGGAAGCCGGTGGCGTGCGGGGGCAGCCCGGTCCGTCGCGCCGGGTCGCCCCAGCCGGTGGGGGACAGGTCGGCGGGGAGCGTCGTCACGGCGTACAGTGTGACACATGGAGTCACAACGTCACGTGCCCCTGGACCCGCTGCTGGACGCCGCCCGCGCCTGCGTGCTGGACGTGGGCCTGCGCCGGACCACCCTCGCCGACGTGGCGCGGCGGGCCGGCGTCAGCCGGATGACCGTCTACCGGCAGTACGGCGACCTCGGCGCGATCGTGTCCGCGCTGCTGACCAGCGAGCTGCTCGGCCTGATGGCCGGCTGCCGCGACGAGGTGGCGGCGCTGCCGACCGCGCGCGAGCGGCTGGTCGGCGCGGGGGTGCTGTTCGTCGAGCGGCTGGCCCAGCACCCGCTGTGGTGCAAGGTGCTGGACCTCGACCCGGAGCTGCTGCTGCCCCTGGTCGTCGACAGGTTCGGCTCCAGCCAGCGCGCGATCGTCGCGGCGGTCGCCGACGAGGTGCGGCACGGGCAGGCCGACGGCTCGGTCCGCCAGGGCGACCCGGAGCTGCTGTCCACCTGCCTGCTGCTCACGGCGCAGTCCTTCGTCTTCTCCGCGCGGGTGCTGGCCGCCCACCACAAGAGCGAGGCCAGCGGCGCGGAGCTGCGCCGGCTGCTCGACGGCTACCTGCGGTGAGCGGCCCGCACCTGACCGCCGCCCGGCGGTCCCGCGACCTGGACCTGCTCGCCGGGACGACGGTCGACGTCCTGGTCGTCGGCGGGGGAGTCACCGGCTGCGGCACCGCCCTCGACGCCGCCTCCCGCGGGCTGACCGTCGCGCTGGTCGAGAAGTCCGACCTCGCACACGGCACCAGCCGCTGGTCCAGCAAGCTCGTGCACGGCGGCCTGCGCTACCTGGCCACCGGCGACGTCGGCCTCGCCCTCGAGAGCGCCCGCGAGCGCGGCACGCTCATGACGACGACCGCACCGCACCTGGTCCGCCCGCTGCCGATGGTGGTCCCGCTCGGCGACGACATCGGCCCCCGCGGCGGCCTGCTCGTCGACGCCGGCCACCGGGTCGGAGACGTGCTGCGGACGGTCGCCCGCACCCCGCGCGGCGTCCTGCCGGGCCCGCGCCGCATCAGCGCCACCGAGACCGTCCGGCTGCTCCCCAAGGTGCGCCGCAGCGGCCTTCGGGGGGCGCTGCTCAACTGGGACGGCCAGCTCGAGGACGACGCCCGCCTGGTGGTCGCCCTGGCCCGCACGGCCGCGTCGTACGGCGCCCGCGTCGTCACGTACGCCACAGCCCTGGAGGCAGACGGCAGCGGCGCGACCGTCCGGGACGAGCGGACCGGCGCCACCGTGCGGATCCGCGCGCGGGCGGTCGTCAACGCCACCGGCGCCTGGGCCGACGGTCTCGCGCCGGAGACGCGGCTGCGCCCCAGCAAGGGGGTGCACGTCGTGCTGCCGGCGGCGCGGCTCGGCCACCCGGCGGCGTCGATGACGGTGCCGGTCCCCGGGCAGCGAAACCGCTACGTGTTCGCGCTGCCGCACCCGGACGGCATCGTCCACGTCGGCCTCACCGACGACCCGGTGCACGGGCCGCTGCCGGACGTGCCGCGCGCCGACGAGGCCGAGATCGCCTTCCTGCTCGACACTCTCAGCGGCGGGCTGGAGCTGCCGCTGTCCCGCAGCGACGTCATCGGCTCGTTCGCCGGCGTCCGGCCGCTGCTCGCCGGCGCCGAGGGGCGGACGGCCGACCTGTCGCGGCGCCACGCCGTCGTGCGCGGCGAGGACGGCGTCTGGACGGTGCTCGGAGGCAAGCTGACGACCTACCGCCGGATGGCGCAGGACGCGGTGGACGTGCTCACCGACCGGCCCTGCCGCACGACGGCACTGCCGCTGGTCGGCGCGACCGGGCCGGTGCCCTCAGGCGTCCCGGAGCGGCTGGTCCGCCGCTACGGCGCGGAGTCCGGCGACGTGGCCGCGCTCGCGGCCCGCGACCCGCGGCTGCTCGAGCCGGTCGCGCCGGGCGTGCCCGTGCTGGGCGTCGAGCTCGCCTGGGGCGTGCACGCCGAGGGCGCCCTCACCCCCGAGGACCTGCTGGAGCGGCGCACCCGGCTGTCGCTGGTCGACGCCTGGCACGAGGCGGCGCGACCGGCTGCCGACGCGGTGCTCGGCGCGCGCGTCTAGCGGCCGTCAGCCCCGGGAGGAGGCCAGCACCGGCACGCGCAGGCGCAGGAACGGCACCCGCTCGAGGATCGCGGTGCCGGCGCGCTGCACGGCCACCTGGTCGCGCGTCACGAGCCAGCGCCAGCGGTCGTCCTCCTCGCGGCGGGCGAGGAACGCCACGCGGCGCACCGGACCGCAGGCGAGCAGCCCCCACTCCTCGGCCAGCGAGTCGTCGGCGCGCAGCGGGACGGTCAGCGGGCGGCTGCGGTCGGTCACGGCGCGCGGCAGGTCGGGGCCGAGGACGACGACGGTGGCGCCGCCCTTCACGAGCTGGGCGCAGGAGCCGGCCAGGTCCGCAGCCACCTTCGCGCTCGGGACGACGAGCAGGGCGAGGGTCGTGCCGGGCAGCAGGGCGCTGGTCTCCACGCTGCGCAGCCGGGCCTCCAGGACGCTGCGGGCGGCCGGCGGGTGCGCGTCGTCCGGGACCGCGGCGGCGGCCCGGCCGTAGACGGAGGAGACGGGCGCGGGCGCGCGCTTGGCCGCCTGCGGAGCGCGCAGCGCCTGGACCGCGGCGCGCAGCAGCACGCCGGGGTCGCTGCTGACCGCGTCGCTCACACTGGAGGGATCGACACGAGGGGGCGCCCTCTTGACCGGAGGAGTGCTTTGCCTCAGCTCGTCCCGCCCGGCTGGCCGGAGCAGGTGCGTCCGCCCCAGGCGCCCGACTGGGAGCGCTCGGCGATCGGCTGGCTGTTCGACCTGTGCCCGGCGGAGTACCGCGCCCACGACGTCCTGCGCCGGCACCCCGTGGTGCTCGCCCGCTTCGCCGCCGGCCACGTGGGCGCGGCCGTGGAGGCCGCCCGGCACGGCATCCGCACGGCGCGGGCCGAGCTCAAGGGCGTGGTGGGCAACGACGTGGTCGACGCGGCCATCGCGGCGTACGAGCGGGAGGGCCGCCGGCTGGTGCAGGTCGGCCGCCAGGTGGCGCTGGTGGACGCGGCGCTGCGCGGCGAGCGTCACGTCCCGCGCCTCTGAGCGGCGGAAGGACGAACCGCCCCCCGGCGTTGCTCGAACGGACGGGCGACCCTCGCCGCTCTAGACTCGTCCCTCCCGTGACCCCTGAGGAGCCCCGCCCGTGAGCCTGCTCGACAGCGTCTCCGGGCCCGGCGACCTCAAGCGCCTGCGCCCGGACGAGCTGCCGCTGCTCGCCGCCGAGATCCGCGACGTGATGGTCGACACCGTCTCGCGCACCGGCGGCCACCTCGGGCCGAGCCTCGGCGTCGTCGAGACGACGCTGGCGATCCACCGCGTCTTCGACAGCCCGCGCGACAAGGTCGTGTGGGACACCGGTCACCAGTCGTACGTCCACAAGCTCGTCACGGGCCGGGTCGACCGCTTCGACACCCTGCGCAAGAAGGACGGCCTGTCCGGCTACCCGAGCCGGAGCGAGTCCGAGCACGACCTCGTCGAGAACAGCCACGCCAGCACCGCGCTGTCCTACGCCGACGGCCTGGCCAAGGCCTACCGGCTGCGCGGCGAGCAGCGCCACGTCGTGGCCGTCGTCGGCGACGGCGCCCTCACCGGCGGCATGTGCTGGGAGGCGCTGAACAACATCGCGTCGACGAGCCTGCCGGTCGTCATCGTCGTCAACGACAACGGCCGGTCGTACTCGCCGACCATCGGCGGGCTCGCCGAGCACCTGGCCAGCCTGCGGATGACGCAGGGGTACGAGCGGGCGCTCGACACGGTGAAGACGACGCTGTCGCGCACCCCCGTCGTCGGGACACCGCTCTACACGGCGCTGCACGGGCTCAAGCGCGGCATCAAGGACTTCCTCCAGCCGCAGGTGCTCTTCGAGGACCTCGGGCTGAAGTACGTCGGTCCGATCGACGGCCACGACGTCGCCGCGATGGAGGCCGCCCTGCACCGGGCCAAGGCCTTCGGCGGGCCGGTCATCGTGCACGCCGTCACGGTGAAGGGCTACGGCTACCAGCCGGCCGTCGACGACGAGGCCGACTGCCTGCACAGCGTCGCCCCGGTGACCGACCCGCTGACCGGCAAGCCGATGAACGCCAGCGCCCGCGGCTGGACCAGCGTCCTCGGCGAGGAGATGGTCGCGATCGGCGCCGAGCGCCGCGACGTCGTCGCCATCACCGCCGCGATGCTCCAGCCGGTGGGGCTGCTCCGCTTCAGCGAGGCCTACCCGGAGCGGACCTTCGACGTCGGCATCGCCGAGCAGCACGCCGTCACCTCCGCCGCGGGCCTGGCGATGGGCGGCATGCACCCGGTCGTCTGCCTGTACGCCACCTTCCTCAACCGCGCCTTCGACCAGGCGCTGATGGACGTCGCGCTGCACCGCCTCCCGGTCACCTTCGTGCTCGACCGCGCCGGCGTCACCGGCGAGGACGGCGCGAGCCACAACGGGATGTGGGACATGTCCCTGCTGCAGCTCGTGCCGGGCATGCGGCTGGCGGCGCCCCGCGACGCGGCGACGCTGCGCGAGGAGCTGCGCGAGGCGCTCGCCGTCGACGACGGCCCCACCGCCGTCCGCTTCCCGAAGGGGGCCGTCGGCGACGACGTGCCCGCGCTCGAGCGGATCGGCCCGGTCGACGTGCTGCGCCGGGAGAAGGCCGACGACGTGCTGGTCGTCGCCGTCGGCTCGATGGCCCGCCTGGGCCTCGAGGTCGCGGACCGCGCGGCCGCGCAGGGGATCGGCGTCACCGTCGTGGACCCCCGGTGGGTCTCGCCGGTCCCGGCCGAGCTCGTCGAGCTGGCCCGGTCGTACCGCCTCGTGCTCACCGTCGAGGACAACGGGCGCACCGGCGGCGTCGGCTCGAGGGTCAGCCAGGCGCTGCGCGACGCCGGCATCGACGTGCCGACCCGCGACCTCGGCATCCCGCAGCGGTTCCTCGACCACGCCAGCCGGGCGCAGATCCTGTCCGAGATCGGCCTCACCGCGCAGGACGTCGCACGGCAGGTCGTCGAGACCATCTCGCGGCTGGACGGGGCGGACGCCGCCGTGGAGAACCAGACCGAGTCGTCGTAGGTCGTCGCTAGCGTCTGCGACGTGGACCTGGCCCCGCTCGCGACGCTCGTCGTCGGGGGCGTCGCGCTCTTCGTCGGGCTGCGCACGGTCCGGCAGCGTGACCTGGCCGACCGGCGCGCGCAGTGGTGGGACCGGTTCCAGTGGGCGTCGGCGTTGGTCCGCAGCGACGACGAGGTCGAGCAGGAGCTGGGCCTGGACGCTCTCGAGCTGCTCGCCGCAAGCAGGCTGGCCGGGCCCGAGGAGCTGGAGCTGCTGGAGGCGGGCATGACCGCGGCGCTCAGGCTGCGGACCGACCTGCTGGACGACGAGGGCGTGGACGGCGACCATGGCGGGGACGCTGCGAGAGGCGAGGGGAGGCCGGATGTCTGAGTACGAGTGGGTGCCGACCACCCGCGAGGACTACAGCCCGATGCAGTGGCGCAACCGCGTCAAGGCCGCCAAGCTCAAGGTCAAGATCGACCAGCGCCTCGGCAAGCCGAGCGAGGACTGGGTGCTGGAGCTCGCCGCGGAGCCGCTGCCCGGAGCTGCCGCCGCCGCTCAAGCGCCGACGCCGGGCCGCCTAGCCAGGCCGCTCAGCGGTAGAGGACGTCCTTGGCCCACGGCGCGTCCGCGGCCGGGTCGCGCAGCACGATCTGCTCCGGCCGACCGCCCTCGGCCGCCAGCGTGAGCTCGTCGGCCGTCATGAGCAGCGGCCGGGTGAAGCCGCGGTCCTCGGACTGCGTCGCGGCCGCGGCCGCCGGCCCGAAGGCCGGGTCGATGAGCGCCAGCCGGGTCCAGCCGCGGCGGCGCATCGGCACGACCGCCGCGCCCATCCCGCCGGCCGAGGCGGCGATCGAGGTGCGCAGGGTGCGGGCGCCGAGCAGGGTCAGCGCGTCGCAGTCGCCGTAGGGCCGCAGCTGCCCCTTGGGGTCGCGGGCGACCCGCTCCGCCGCGAGCGCGCCGAGGTCCTCGAGCAGCCGGCGGGCGCCGGTCCAGGCGACCTCCGGGTCGATGCCGGCGTCGTCGAGCGCGGGCAGCGGGACGAGCACGACGCGGTCCGGGTCGGCCGGGTCGATGCCGACCGCGCCGAAGCCGAGGTCGAGGGCGTCGCCCAGCACCCGCTCGCGCACCCAGTCCAGGCCCGGGTGCAGGACGTGCTCGACCGGCAGGCCGACCGGGCGCAGCGCCAGCTCGAGCGCCTCGGGACCGGCGTCGGCGCACCAGCGGCGGGCGAGCAGCCAGTCGGCCAGGCGGCGCCGGCCGGTGCCGCTCTCCGGGTCGTGACCGGCCAGCGCGCGGCGGCACTCCGACCAGCTCACGCGCACGCTCGGCGACCCGGTGAGGGTCACGCCGTCGGCGTCCGGCTCGAGGTCCACGTCGTGCAGGACCGACACGGCGAGGACGCCTCGTCGGAGCTCGGGAGCGGTGGGTGCCTGCACGTCAGGAACCTACCCGCGGGGGGTCGTCCGCAGGCGGGGCCAACCGGGTGAAGGCGGGCGAGGGCGGAGGGTCCGGATGCCGCTTCACGGCCGCCTCACAGCCTGCCCGCTAGCGTCCGCGCCGTGCGCGTGCTGGTGGTCGAGGACGAGGTGCCGCTCGCCGACGCGGTGGCCCGCGGGCTGCGCCGCGAGGGGATGGCGGTCGACACCGCGTACGACGGCGACAGCGGCCTGGAGAAGGCCATGATGACGCGGTACGACGTGCTCGTCCTGGACCGCGACCTGCCCGGGCGCTCGGGCGACGACGTGTGCCGCCGCCTGGCCGCGGACGGCTCGCTGACCCGGGTCCTCATGCTGACGGCCGCCGCGGGCCTGGCCGACCGGGTCGCCGGGCTCGAGCTGGGCGCCGACGACTACCTGGCCAAGCCGTTCGCCTTCACCGAGCTGGTGGCCCGCGTGCGCGCGCTCGGCCGGCGGGCCACCCCGGCCGCGCCGCCCGTCCTGCACGGGCCCGGCGGCCTGGTGGTCGACCCGGCGCGGCGCACCGCCACCCGGCACGGCGTCGACCTGGGGCTGACCAAGAAGGAGCTCGGCGTCCTCGAGGTGCTGCTGGCCGCCGAGGGCGCCGTCGTGTCGAGCGAGGAGCTGCTGGAGCGGGTCTGGGACGAGTTCGCCGACCCGTTCACGACGACCGTGCGGGTCACCGTCATGACGCTGCGCAAGAAGCTGGGGGAGCCGCGGGTGGTGCACACCGTCGTCGGCTCCGGCTACCGCCTCGCCGATGAGTGACCGCACCACCCTGCGGTGGCGGCTGACCCTGGTCTACGGCGCCGTCGCGGTCACCATCGGCCTGCTGCTGCTCGTCCTGTCGCTCGTGCTCGTCGAGCGGGCGCTGTCGGCCGGCGCCGTGAACATCCGCGGGGTCGGCCTGCGGCTGCCGGACGGGAGCACCCTGACCCTGGGCGCCTTCCAGGACCAGCTGCGCGCCGACGCCCTCGGCCGGGTGCTGCGCCAGGGCCTGCTGGCCCTGCTGCTGCTGGGCGGGCTCGGGGTCGCCGTGTCGTACTACCTCGCCGGCCGGGTGCTGCGGCCCCTGCAGGACATCACCTCCGCCGCCCAGCGGCTGTCCGCCGAGCGGCTCGACGCCCGCATCGCGCTGACCGGCCCGGAGGACGAGCTCAAGCAGCTGGCCGACACCTTCGACGCCATGCTCGGCCGGCTCGAGGCCGCCTTCGAGGCGCAGCGCCGGTTCGTCGCCGACGCCAGCCACGAGCTGCGCACCCCGCTGGCCGTCATGCGCACCGAGGTGGAGGTGGCGCTGGCCGACCCGTCCGCCTCCGCCGACGACCTGCGGGCCGCCGCCTGCGTGGTGCGCGACGCGACCGTGCGCGCGGACCGGCTGGTCGACAGCCTGCTGCTGCTCGCCCAGTCCGAGCGGATGACCGGCCCGTCGGTCCGGGAGCGGGTCGAGCTGCAGGACGTCGCCGCGCAGGCGCTGGCGGCCGTGGCCGGCGAGGTGCAGGAGCGCGGGCTGCAGGTCGCCACGTCGTACGGCGCCGGCGGCGCGCTCGGCGACCGCGGTCTGCTGGAGCGGCTGGCCGGCAACCTGGTGGAGAACGCCGTGCGGCACAACGTCCCCGGCGGGTGGCTGCGCGTGGACACCGGCACCGTCGAGGGACGGGCGCGCATCGAGGTGTCCAACAGCGGAGCCGTCATCGACCCGGCCGAGGTGGCGGGGCTGTTCGAGCCGTTCCGGCGCTACGGGACCGCGCGGACCGCCCGCCGCGGCGCCGGGCTCGGCCTGGCGATCGTGCGGGCGGTCGCCGAGCTGCACGGCGGCAGCGCGCGCGCGAGCGCCCGGCCGGACGGCGGCCTGGTCGTCACGGTGGACCTGCCGCGCAGCCCGTAGTCCGACCGGTGGGACCAGCCCGGTGTAGTCCGTTCGGACCCTTCCTGGCCGCAGTTCGGCGAAAGCCGCCCGCGCTGCTGCTGCGCTGCGCATCATCGGCAGACCGGATCCCGAGGAGGCGCAGGCGTGAGGACCACCACGACCGAGGTCGATGTCGTGCTGATGCTGGTGGTGCTCGGCCTGGCCGCGCTCGTCGCCCTCGCCGCGCACCTGGGCCGTGCCCTGCAGCCGGTCCGCCCGGCGCTGCCGGACGAGGACTGCCCGCCGCCCGGGCTCGGCCGGCTGGTGCCGGTCGGCCGGCAGGTCGACCAGGAGTGCCGCCGCGGCGTGCTGGCCCTCGAGACGTGGCTGGCGTCCACCCGGCGGCTCCGCCCCTAGACCAGTGGGTGGCTGTGGTCCGAGGGGGGCCACAGTCACCCACTGCCGGCAGCGTCACCAGGGCCCGCGCTCGCGAGGGGGGAGCGCGGGCCCTGCGCGGCGGTCGGCGTCGCCGACGGGGGCTGCGTCAGCAGACGTGCCGACCCCGGATGCGGGGCGCGCGTCCGGAGCCGTCCCGCACGCAGCGGACCCACAGCGGGTCGTCCTGCTCCTCCACGAAGCCGAGCCGGCGCAGCAGCCGGCGTGACGGCGCGTTGTCGACGTGCACGTCCGCGACCAGTCGCTGCACGCCGGGCTGCGCGTCGGCCCAGGCGCAGAGCACCGCGACGGCCTCCGTCCCGACGCCCCGGCCGCGTGCGGGCGCCGCCAGCCCGTAGCCCAGCAGCACGTCGCCGTTCGCATCCGCGCCGCCGCGCCAGCCGCAGTCGCCCACGACCGCGCCGTCGAGCGCGACCAGCCAGCCGCCGTCGTCGCCCTCCGCGCCGTGCTCGGCGAGCGGGCGCAGCGCGTCGGCGGTGTCGGCGTGCGGCCACCCGTCCCCCGCGCGCAGGCCCAGCGGCGCCAGCGCCGCGCCCGGGTGCGTGCCGCTCAGGACGGCGACCGCGACGGCGCGGCTGACCGGCACGAGGGCGACGCGCGGGCCGGCCAGGCGCGGGAGGGTCACCCGCTGAACGGCGGTGGGGTCCCCGGCGGCGAGGGGGTGGCGGCGGGTGCCTGCTCGGCAGCAGCGTCGTGCACAGCCGCCTCGTCGACGGCCGCCTCGGGAGCTGCAGCGGGTCTCGTGGCGCGGCGGCTGCGACGGGAGGGCTCCGGCTCCTCGCCCTCGACCGGCGGCGGCTCGGGCAGCACCTCGGCCAGCGGCCCGGCCACCCGGCTGACCTGCCAGGCGCGGGCGCCGGAGGCCCGCAGCGCGTCGGCCACCGCCTCGGCCGTGAGGGCGGCGGGCGGGGTCCAGGCGAGGCGTCGTACGGCCTCGGGCTGCACGAGGTTCTCCGGCGGCATCCGCAGCTCCTCGGCGAGCGCGGACACCACGGTGCGGACCCGGGCGAGGCGGCGGGCGGCGACGGGGTCGCGCTCGGCCCAGCGGTTCGCGGCGGGCGGGCCGTCGCCGCCGGGCACCGGCAGCGGCAGCTCGTCCTCGCTCAGCGCGGCGGCGGCCTGCAGCGCGCCGAACCAGGTGTCCACGTGCCGGCGGGTCGAGCGGCCGCCGAAGACGGGCAGCGCCATCAGCTCGGCGGGCGTCCTGGGCGCAGCGGTGACGGCGGCGACGATCGCGGCGTCGGGCAGGATCCGGCCGGGGGCGGTGTCCCGGCGCCGGGCCATCGCGTCGCGCACCTCCCACATCGCGCGCACGGCGGCCAGCTGGCGGCGGTTGCGCATCCGGTGGATGCCGGAGGTGCGGCGCCACGGGTCGGTGCGCGGCCCCGGCGCGGGCGCCAGCCGCACCGCCTCGAACTCCTCGGCGGCCAGCTCGAGCTTGCCCTGCGCGCGCAGCTCCGCCTCGAGCGCGTCGCGCAGCTCGACGAGGACCTCGACGTCGAGCGCCGCGTAGACCAGCCAGGACTCGGGCAGCGGCCGGGTGGACCAGTCCGCGGCGGAGTGGCCCTTCTCCAGGCGCAGGCCGAGGACGTTCTCGACCATCGCGCCGAGGCCGACCCGCTCGAAGCCGGCCAGCCGCCCGGCCAGCTCGGTGTCGAACACCCGCGGCGCCACCATGCCGATCTCGGCCAGGCACGGGATGTCCTGCGACGCGGCGTGCAGCACCCACTCGTCGTCCTGCAGCACCGAGGACAGCTCGGACAGGTCCGGGCAGCCGATCGGGTCGATCAGCGCGGTGCCGGCGCCCTGGCGGCGCAGCTGCACCAGGTAGGCGCGCTGGGAGTAGCGGTAGCCGGACGCGCGCTCCGCGTCGACGGCCACCGGACCGGTGCCGGCGGCGAAGCGGGCGACGACCTCGGCGAGCGCCGCCTCGGTCTCCACGACCGGCGGCACGCCCTCACGCGGTGCGAGCAGCAGCTCGACCTCGGCTTCGGCCGGGTCCTGGGAGCCGGCCACCCCTTCGTCGTGACCCGGCAGGGTCGTCGTCACAAGCCAGGAGGGTACGGGAGCAGGCCGCCCGTGGAGCGGTCCGGCGCGCGTGAGCCCTGCTAGCGGATGACGCCGGCGCGCATGGCCATGGCGACCATCTCGGCGCGGTCGCCGGTGCCGAGCTTGCGGGCGATCCGGGCGAGGTGGGACTTCACGGTCAGCGCGGACAGGCCGAGCTGCTCGCCGATCTGCTTGTTGGACTGGCCGTCGGCGACCAGGCGGAGCACCTCGATCTCGCGGCCGGACAGCTCGCTGACGCCGGTGTCGACCGGGCCGCCGCGCAGACCCGCGGCGAGCAGGGACGCGACGGACGGGTCGGCGTAGACGCCGCCGTCGAGCACCCGGCGGACGCCGTCGGACGACGACCAGCGGGGAGGCGGACTTGAGCAGGTAGCCCTGGGCGCCGGCCACGAAGGCGGCGCGCACGGAGTAGGGGTCGTCGGCGGCGGAGAGCACGACCAGGCGCTGCCAGCCCGCGGCGCGCAGGTCCGCGAGCAGGTCGAGGCCGGAGCCGTCCGGCAGGCCGAGGTCGAGCACGCACAGCTCGCGGGGGCCGGAGAGGTTGGCGCGGGCGCGGGCCTCGCCGATGGTGGCGGCCTCGACGACCTCGCGGGCGCCCATCAGCCTGAGGCGGTTGACCATCGACTCGCGGACCAGCGGGTGGTCGTCGACGACCATCGCGGTGAACCCCGGCGACTCCGTGCGCGCCGCTTGGGCAGGGATGTGCCTGAACGACACTCTCGAGACCGGCAGCCACTGCGTCCTCCACTCGCTGGGCGGGCGCGGAAGCCCGTCGTCCTGCCTGTGTCGGCGCCCGAGGCCGGGACCTGTAGCCCGATCGGGTGCACCTGCTCTGCGGCGCCCGCACTAGTCCGAACGGGCGACAGGCGGCACCGCCGCTGGAGTCGGCGCGTCCGGGTGCCGACAGGAGGGGGAGCCCCTCGACCACCCGGAGACCCCTGTGCCCCTCGCTGCCGCCCGGCCCCTGCTGCCCGCGCTGCTCGGCGCGTCGCTGCTGGCCGCCTCGGGCGCGGTGGCGCAGGCCCCCGACCTGCGGGCCGTCGTGACGTACGACGGGAGCGTCCCGGCGCTGCCCGGCCTGGACGTGCTGCGGTCGCTGCCGGCGGTCGGGCGCGCTCGTCGTCGAGGGGCCGGCGTCCGCGCTGACCCGCGCCGCGCGGGTCCACGGCGTCCGCGGCATCACCCCCGACGTGGCGGTCAGCGTCACCGGTGGCGCCTCCGACCGCCCCGCCGTCCGCGCGGCCGCCGGCCTCGGCGGCAGCGCCGGCCGGCCCGGCGCCGGAGCCGGCGTCCGGGTGGCCGTCGTCGACACCGGCGTCACCGACACCCCCGGGCTCACCCGCCGCTCCGGCCGCCTCGTCGACGCGGTCGACACCTCCGCCTCGCCGCGCAAGGGACCGCTGGAGGACGGCTACGGGCACGGCACGTTCCTGGCCTCCGTGATCGCCGGCGGGCCTGCGGAGGGTGCGCAGTCCGAGCCGGTCGGGGTCGCCCCCGGCGCCACCGTGCTCGTCGTCCGCGTCGCCCAGCCCGACGGCACCACCCGGCTGTCGCAGGTGCTGGCCGGTCTCGACTGGGTCGCCGGCCACGCCGACCAGGTCGACGTCGCGAACCTCTCGCTCAGCTACACCCGACCGGGCACGGCGTACGGCGCCGACCCGCTCACCGACGCCGTCGAGGCGGTCCGCGACGCGGGCGTCACCGTCGTCGTCTCGGCCGGCAACGACCCGAGCCTGGTCGGCGACCCCGGCTTCACGCCGCGCGCCCTGACGGTCGGCGCCGCCGACCTCACCGCCGCGCAGGTGCAGGTCGCGCCCTTCAGCGGCAGCGACGTCGTCGCCGGCGTGCAGAAGCCCGACCTGGTCGCCAGCGGCGTCGGCGTGCTCGGCGTCCTGCCGCCCTCCTCGGTGCTCGCCCAGGAGAACCCGAAGGCCCGCGTGAGCGGCCGGCTCTGGCGCGGCAGCGGCACCAGCCAGGCCGCCGCCGTCACCAGCGGGGCCGTCGCCCTGCTCCTCCAGCAGCACCCGCAGGCGAGCCCCGCCCAGGTGAAGGCGGCCCTGCGCCGCGCGGCCGCCCCGCTCGCCGGTGACCGGGACGGTGCCGGCCTGCTGCGCCTGGACGCCGTGGCGGGCGACGCCGCGGACGACCCGGCCTACGGCCCCGGCAGCGGCGACCCGACCGGCGAGGGCGGCTTCGACGCCAACAGCTGGAGCGCCAACAGCTGGTCGGCCAACAGCTGGTCCGCCAACAGCTGGAGTGCCAACAGCTGGTCGGCGAACTCGTGGTCCGCGAACTCCTGGTCGTGGCTCCGGTGACCCGCCGTCCGCCCGGGCAGACCGTCCGGCTCGTCGGCGCGCTGAGCGTGCTGCTCGCGCTCGCCCTCTGCGTGCTGTCCGGCTGGGGCGACGTGCACTGGTGGTCCGTGCCGCTGCTCGCCGGCGCCGTCGCCGGCTCCGAGGTCGCGGTGGTCCACCTGCAGTTCGGCCGGCAGCGCTGGACCTTCTCGCTCACCGAGGGCGCGCTGGGAGCCGCGCTCGTCGTGGGCACCGGCGCCTGGACCGTCGTGGCCGTCGCCCTCGGGGTCGCCCTCGCGCAGCACGTCCGGCACCAGCCCCGCCTCAAGCGGGAGTTCAACGTCGCGCAGTTCATGGCCGCGACCGCCGTCGGGCAGGCCGTGGCCGGCCTCGTCGGCGGCGGCATCACCGGCGCCTGCCTCGGCATGGCCGGCTTCTGGCTGGTCAACTACGTGCTCGTCGCCGTGGCCGTCTCGCTCACCTCGCAGCGACCGTTCCGCTCGCTGGTCACCAGCAGCGCCCCGCTGTCCGCGCTGCACACCGCGGGCAACTCCTCGATCGGCCTGCTCGCCGCCTACCTCGCCGTGGAGGCGCCGCTCGGGCTGCTCGGCCTGGTCGTGCCGCTGGCCCTGCTGTGGAGCTCGTACGACCAGCAGACCCGGCGCAGCGCCGAGGCCCGGCTGTTCGCCGAGCTGGCCCGCGGCCAGGAGCGCGAGACCGGACGCTCGAGCGACGTCAGCGCCCAGGTCGTCGTCACCGCCGCTGCCCGGCTGCTCGGCGGCGCGGACGTCGAGCTCGTTCTGCTCGCCTCCGACGGACCGGTCCGCTACCTCGGCGACGAGACCGGCGTCCCGGACCGCAAGCGCGTCGGCTCCGACGTCTTCGACGAGCCGTGGGTGCTGCGCGCGCTCGGCGAGCGCGGGGTGGCGACCGGCCGCAGCGGCAGCCGCCCGTACGTCAGCGCCGTCCTCGGCGACCCCGACGCCCCGCTCGCCGTCCTGCGCGCCCAGCGCGGCCCGGAGGCGGCCGGCTTCGACCGCAACGAGCTCCGCCTCGCGCAGGTGCTCGTCGGCCAGGCGGAGGCCTGGCTGAGCGTCGCCGACCTGGCCGCGCGCAACACCGCCGCCGCGGCCCGGGTCGACGCCGCGGACGAGGCTGCGCGCGCGCTGTCCGACCTGGGCTCGGCCACCGCCCCGGCGCTGCTCGTCCTGCGCGAGTCCGCCGACCGGCTGGCCCGGCTCGCGGAGTCCGCCGGCGGCGTGGACGACATCGTCGAGGAGCTGCACCTGGTCGAGCGGGCCGTCGCCTCGCTGCTCGGCGCGGTCGCCCTGGCCGCGGAGCCCGACCTGCTGCAGCTGTCCGAGCAGGTCCCGCCGGCCAAGCCGGAGTCCGACTGGACGACCACCGGCGTGCTGCGGTGAGGCGGGCGGCGCTGCCGCTGGCCGTCTGGGCCGGCGTGCTGTGCGGAGGCGCCGTCGTCGGCGCTGTCGGCACCACCGCGCTCGTGCTCGGCCTCAGCGGCGCGCTGGACGCGCACGCCGCGGAGGCCCTGGCCGCCGGCACCGCCGTCGGGCTGGTGCTCGTGGCCGTCGCCGTGAGCGGGGCGGTCCGGCTGGCCGCCGCGCTGCGCCGGCTGCGGTCCAACGCGCTGCTGCGCCTGCGCGAGCCCTCCGGCCCGGTCAGCGCGACCACGGAGGTGATCACCGCCACGACCGTCGAGCTGGGCGAGCTGGCCAAGGTGCTCGACGCGCTGCACCTGCGCGTCCGCGTCGCCGACGACCTCGGGGAGCGGCACCGCCGCGAGGCGCAGACCGCCGGCGCCGGCGTCTTCGAGCTGCTCAGCGGCCTGGTGGCCGCCGAGGAGGGCGCCCGCGGCCAGCTCGCCGCCGAGCTGCACGACACGGTCGCCCAGTCGCTGATGATCGCCCGCGGCCTGCTCGCCGCCAAGCCGTCGTCGCCGGAGGACATCGCCAAGCTGACCGACTACGTCGAGGACGCCGAGGAGCAGGTGCGTGCGGTCATGGCCCGCACCCGGCCGCCAGCGCTGCGCGAGGGCGACCTGGCGTCCGCGGTCGGCGGGCTGCGGGCCGACATGGAGGCGCGCTACGGGCTGGTGGTGCACGTCGACTGGCCGACCTCGCCGTACCCGCTGCCCCTCGCCGGGGCCATCACGGTGTACCGGTTCTTCCAGGAGGCGCTGCTCAACGTCGTCAAGCACGCCGACGTCGACGACGCCTACCTGCGCCTGGCGGTCGAGCAGGACGCCGTCGTCGCCGAGGTGCGCGACGAGGGCCCGGGCTTCGACCCGTCGACCGTCAAGCCGGACCGCGGCCGGCACGTCGGGCTCGGCCTGCTCCGCGAGCGGGCCAGGCTGTCCGGCGGCGGGCTGGACGTCGAGAGCGGCCAGGGCGAGGGCACCGTCCTGCGGCTGCGCCTGCCCCGCTCGGCGCAGGTCGCGCCGGCCGACGTCGCCGTGCCCGGCCAGCGGGTCGTCGCCCGCGTCTGAGGCCGGCAGTAGAGCTAGCGGCGCAGCGCGAGCACCCCGGGCGGCGGGAGCCCGGCCGTGGCGCACAGCAGGTCGCACCAGGCCAGCAGGTGCACGCCGAGGTCCATCGTCCCGTCGCCGCCGGGCAGCGGCGTCCAGGAGGCGCGCACCTCGACCTCGCTCACCTCGTCGGCGTCCTCGATCTGGCCGAAGCGGCAGGACACGGTCCGGGTGACGGTGCCGCCGGCGGCGGTGTGCGCGGCGTCCCGGTCGCGCAGCGAGTCGGTCAGCCACGACCAGCCGACCTGCGCGAGCGCCGGGTCCGCGGCCATCTCGGCCTCCACGTCGGCCGACACGAAGGCGACGACGCGGGTGTCGCCGCGCCAGCCGTCCTGGCCGGCCGGGTCGTGCAGCACCACGAAGCGCCCGCTGGCCACCTGGTCGTCGCCGCGGCCGACCTCGGCCGAGACGGCGACGGCGAAGGGCGCGAGGCGCTTGGGAGCCGGCACCTCCTCGAGGTCCAGCCCGGTCCGGCCGTGCGCGGTGAGCGCGGCCCGCAGGCCCTCGACGGCAGCCCGGAACTGCTCGGGCAGCGCCGGGGGCTCGGTCATCGCCGGACCGTACGACCCGCGCGGGGCCGCAGCCGTTCGGCGCGCCGCTAGCGTTCGCGGGTGCCCGTCCTGCTCTCCCTGCTCGCCAGCCTGCTGTGGGGGACCGCCGACTTCCTGGGCGGCACGGCGGCCCGTCGGCTGCGCGAGTCCTCCGTCGTCGGCGTCTCGCAGCTCGTCGCGCTGCTCGGCCTGGTGCCGGTCGCGGTGCTGACCGGCGCGTTCGACGAGCCGCGGTCGTACGTCCTGCCCGGGATCGCCGCCGGGGTCGTCGGCCCGCTGGCGCTCGCGGCGTTCTACCGGGCGCTGGCCGTCGGCACGATGGGCGTCGTCGCGCCCGTGGCGGCGCTCGGCGTGGTGGTGCCGGTCGCGGCCGGCCTCGCCGGCGGGGAGTCGCCGAGCGCGCTGCAGCTGGCCGGCATCGCCGCGGCGGTCGTCGGCGTCGTGCTGGCCAGCGGACCTGAGCTGTCCGGGGCCGCGGGGGCCAGGCCGCTCGTGCTGGCCGGCCTCGCGGCCGTCGGCTTCGGCACGGTGTTCCTGCTGCTGGCCGAGGGGTCCGACGGTGGCTCGCTCGGGGCCGTCGTCATGACGCTGCTGACGATGCGCCTGACCACGGTGCTGCTGATGACCGGGCTGCTGCTCGCGACGCGGCAGTGGGAGCTCGGCGTGCGGCGCGGAGACCTGCCGGTGCTCGTGGTCGTCGGAGCGTTCGACGTGGGCGCGAACGCCGCCTTCGCGCTGGCCTCGCAGAGCGACCTCATCAGCGTGACCGCGGTGCTCGCGTCGCTCTACCCGGTGGTCACGGTCCTGCTGGCCCGGCAGGTGCACGGCGAGCGGCTGGTCGGGCCGCAGCTGCCCGGCGTCGGGCTCGCCCTGCTGGGCGTGGTCCTGCTCGCGTCCGGCTAGGCCGCGGCGTACTCCACCACCACGACGTCGTCGTGGAGGCCGACGACGATCGCGAAGCCGCACTCGACGCAGGAGAGGTCGAGGCAGTCGGCTCCGTGGCCGTCGGCGCACGGCGGCACCTCGAAGGCCTTCTCGTCCTTGCACTCAGCGCACCAGCGGATCTCCATGCTCAGAAGGTGACACGGCCCTCCGACAGTTCCGCGCAGGCGCGCCGCGCGGGACGTCTGGGACGATGGGGGCGATGACGACCAGCCCGGGCGAGACCGCCCGTACGACCACGCGCGAGTCCGCCTTCGTCAAGGCCTGCCACCGCGAGCCGGTGCCGCACACGCCGGTCTGGTTCATGCGGCAGGCCGGGCGGGCGCTGCCGGAGTACCGCGCGCTGCGCGAGGGCACCGAGATGCTCCAGGCCTGCACGACGCCGGACCTGGTCACCGAGATCACCCTGCAGCCGGTGCGCCGCTACGGCGTGGACGCGGCGATCTTCTTCTCCGACATCGTCGTGCCGCTCAAGGCGGTCGGCGTGGACCTCGACATCGTCCCGGGCGTCGGCCCGGTGGTGGCCCAGCCGTTCCGCACCGAGGCCGACCTCGACCGGCTGCCGGCGCTCACGCCCGAGCACGTCCCGTACGTCACCGAGGCGGTCCGCGCCCTGACCGGCGAGCTCGGCGCGACGCCGCTGATCGGCTTCGCCGGTGCGCCGTTCACGCTGGCCAGCTACCTCGTCGAAGGCGGCCCGAGCAAGAACCACGCGGCCACCAAGGCCCTGATGTACGGCCAGCCCGCGCTGTGGTCGGCGCTGCTGGACCGGCTGGCCACCATCACGCTCGGCTTCCTGCGGGTGCAGATCGACGCGGGGGCCAGCGCCGTCCAGCTGTTCGACAGCTGGGTCGGGGCGCTGCCGGCGTCGGACTACCGGCAGTACGTCCAGCCGCACAGCGCACGCGTGCTCGCGGCGGTGCCCGACGTGCCGCGCATCCACTTCGGCGTCGGCACCGGCGAGCTGCTGCACGACATGGGCCAGGCCGGCGCGGACGTCGTCGGCGTCGACTGGCGGGTGCCGCTGTCGGAGGCGGTGCGGCGCATCGGCCCGGGCAAGGCCGTCCAGGGCAACCTCGACCCGACGCTGGTCTTCGCGCCCGGGGAGGTCGTGGCGCGCAAGGTCCGCGAGGTGCTCGTGGAGGCGCAGGCCGCCGAGGGCCACGTGTTCAACCTCGGCCACGGCGTGCTGCCGGAGACCGACCCCGACTCACTGCTGCGCGTCGTCGAGCTGGTCCACGCCGGCCTCCAGCCATAGCCCGCACAGCCCTGCGCTGAGCAGCACCACGGCGGCGGCCCCCAGCAGCGCCAGCCGGACGCTGGCGACGTAGGAGGACTCGGCCGCGGCGCGCAGCTGCAGCAGCGCCTCGAGCGGCACCTGGTCCCCGGACAGGCGCAGCACCTCGCGCTGCGACGCGCCCCTCAGCAGCGCCTCCACGAGCACCTCCGTGCGCCCGCCGGGCACGCCGAGGTCGAGCAGGCGCCGGGTGAGGTCGCTGCCGAGCCGGGCCACGACGAGCGCGCCGAGACCGGCGACCGCGACGACGCCGCCGAGCTCACGGGCGACGTTCACCGTCGCGGCGGCGAGCCCGGAGCGGCTGCGGGCGACCGCGTCGAGGCTCGCCGTCACCACGGGAGCCGTCGTCAGGCCGATGCCGACGCCGGCCACGGCGAGCAGCGCGCCGAGCTCGAGGTCCGGGATCGCCGTGGCGAGCCGGAGCGCGGTCAGGGCGAGCCCGGCCGCGGTGAGCAGCAGCCCCAGGACGACCGGCGGGCGCGGCCCGCGCGCAGCGGCCCATCGTCCGGCCAGAGGAGCCGTGACCACGAGCGCGAGGGTGAGCGGCAGCAGCCGAAGGGCGGCCGGCAGCGCGTCGCGGGCCTGCACGAGCTGCAGGAACAGCGAGAGGAAGACCAGCAGCACGAAGACCGCGAGGCTGGCCGCGAACGCCCCCACGGTCGCCCCGAGGAAGGTCCGCGACCGGACGAGGGACAGCGGGAGCACCGGGTCCGCCGTGCGCCGCTCCACCAGCGCGAAGCCCACGGCCGCTGCGACGGCGACGACGGCCGCCACCAGCACCGGCGGGCCGAGGCCGTCGCGCCCGGCCAGCACCACGCCGTACGTCGCGGCGGCCAGCGCCACCGCCCCGAGCAGCTGGCCGGGCAGGTCGAGCCCGCGCCGCTCCTGCACCGGGCCCTCGGGCGCGCCCCGCACGAGGAGCACCACCAGGGCGACCAGCGCGCAGAGCGGGAGGTTGACCCAGAAGACCGCCTGCCAGCCGGACGCGGCCACGAGCAGGCCGCCGACCACGGGACCGAGCACCAGCGCTGCGGCCCCGGTCGCGGCCCACAGCCCGACCGCCCGCGCCCGCGCCGCCGGCTCCGGGTAGGCCGCGGCGAGCACGGCCAGCCCGCCGGGCAGCACCAGGGCAGCGCCCACCCCCTGCAGCCCGCGCGCGGCGATCAGGTGCCCGGCCGTGCCGGACAGCGCGCAGGCCGCCGAGCCCGCCGCGAAGACGGTCAGCCCGGCGACGAAGACCCGCCGGCGGCCGGCCACGTCGGCGAGGGTGCCGCCGGTGAGCAGCAGCGCGGCGAGGGCGACGGTGTAGGCGGTGACGATGCCCTGCAGCTCGGCCACTCCCGCGCCGAGATCGGCCTGCACGTCGCGCAGGGCGACCGCGACGACGGTGTTGTCCAGCGTGGCGGTGAACGCGGCGATCGAGGTCGCCACGAGGATGACGGACCGGCGGGGGCGCGCTCACCGGGTCATCCTCGCCGACGGGGCTACTGGACCGCGTCCAGCAGGTAGCGGTGGTGCCCGAAGTCCTCGCGCCACGGCAGGTCGAGCATCTGCATGACGCGCTCGTCGTACGGCCGTCCGCTCGCCAGCAGGATCCGCCGCAGCTCGGCGTTCACCGCCGGGGAGGTGAACTCCACCCGGCGCAGCCGCATCGTCCGGCCGTCGCCCGTGCGCAGGACCAGCACCCCGCCGCGGGAGCTCGGCCGCATCCCCCCTGCCACGACGCCGGTGGCCGGCGCGACGCGGTACGGGCCGAACTTGCGGACCGCGACGAAGTCCGGGCCGACCACCACGCGCCGGGACCACAGCGCGTACGACAGGAGCAGCACGGCGAGCGCGGCCACGACGTAGTTCCACGGCGCGTACCGGCTGAACAGCGCGACCGGCACGTACGCCACCGCGCCGAGGAAGACGCTGCTGATCCCCTCGCCGAGCGGCACGCCCACCATGCCGGTCCGCGGCGTCGGCAGGTCCCGGTCGCGCCAGACGGTGGTGACCGGCTCGGCATCCGGGTCCGTCTCGGGCGGCGGGCGGACGCGGGACGCCTTGGCGGCGGCCAGCTGCGCGGCGCGCGCCCTGCGGCGCTCCCGCTCGGTCTCGGTGAGCAGGGGCACGGGTTCTCCACGGGGTCGGCGTGCGCGACCGCAGTGGTCGTCCGCCGACCGTAGGAGCGATGGGGCGGTGCCGCCCGTCGAGCTAGGGCAGGTGCACCGTGACCGCGTCGACCATCTTCTGCTCGGCCTGCTCCAGGGTGAAGTCCGGATCGCCGACGTGGTCGCGCAGCATGGCGGCGGGGGAGGGCTGCTCCTCCTTGCTCGGCCAGGTCGCCGGGTCCCAGAGCCCGGAGCGCACGAAGGCCTTGGGGCAGTGCGTGAACACCTCCTCCGCGTGCAGCACGAGCGCGGCGCGCGGCGGCTTGCCGACGGCGGTGAGCCGGGCGAGCAGGTCGGGGTCGGCGCTCACGCAGGCGCGGCCGTTCACCCGCAGCGTCTGGCCGCGTCCGGGCAGGAGCAGCAGCAGCCCGGCGCGCCCGGTCTGCACGACGTTGCGGAAGGTGTCCAGCCGCTTGTTGCCGGTCGCGTCGGGGATGGCGATCAAGTGGTCGTCCAGGACGGTGATGAACCCGGCCGGCCCGCCGCGCGGCGTCACGTCCGCCCGGCCGTTACGGTCGGCGCTCGCGATCAGCGCGAACCGGCACAGCGCCAGGTAGCGCTTGCAGTGCTCGTCGAGGTGGTCGATCTCCTTGCGGGCGACCAGGTCGTTCGGCATCTCGTACAGCGCGCGCAGGGCGGCCTCGTCCTGCAGGGCGGTCGCGAAGAGGTCCACCCGTCGAACCTACGGCTGCACGACCCCCGCGCGGCGGGAACGCGCGCGCCAGGCCAGGAAGCCGCCGACGAGCAGCACCGGCAGGAAGGGCAGCAGCGCGCCTGCGGTCACCGCCAGCACGCGGCCCGAGGTGGACAGCGCCGACCAGCCGGCGCGCAGGCCGTCCCCGAACCCCAGCGGCGCGCCGCTCAGCACCGGGCCGCCCTCGCTGTCCAGCCGCAGCGTGATGGTCGACAGGTCGACCCGCGCCTCCAGGGCGGCCAGCCGCGCCTCGAGGGCCTCCAGGTCCGCGGTCCGCTTGGTGAGCTCGGCCTCGACCTGCACCACCTCCCCGAGCGCGTCCGCCTCCGCGAGCAGCGCGCGGACGCGGTCCACGCTCTGCCGCTGGGTGGCCAGCCGCGCCTCGAGGTCGACGACCTGGTCGCTGACGTCCTCGCTGCCCAGGCGCCGGCTGCGCTCGTCACCGAGCGCCGCGAGGTCGGCGATCGTGGCGTCGAACTCCTGGGGCGGCACCTTCAGCACGAGGCTGGCCGACCCGCCGTCCGCGCTGCCGCTGCGGTCCTCGGCGTCCACCGCACCGCCGGCGGCCCTCGCCAGCCGGCCGGCTGCGTCGGCGGCGACCCGCACGTCGTCCACCCGCACCTCGAGGTCCGCCGTCCGCACGACGGCCGCCCCGGGTGCGACCCGCAGGGAGACGGCCTGCTCCGGGGTGTCCGCGACCGCCGGTGCGGCGGCTCCGGCGGCTCCGGCATCCCCGGAGGAGGCGGCGGTGTCGGCGCTGCCGGCGTCCTCGGCGCTGCAGCCGGCCAGCAGCAGGGCGGGGACGAGCAGGGCGGCGGCGAGGTGGGTGCGCATCGGTTCCTCCGTTGTCTCGGTGCCGGTACGACGGACACCGGAGGCCGGGCGTTGCGCCGGCTGCGTCTCGAGGCCGTCACGATCCGGTCCCGCGCCGGGCTCGGCTCGGCCCGACGCTCCCGGGGGCGCGGCCCTCAGTGATCCACAGAAGGATCGACGTCCTCAGCGCACCCCAGCGCCCCCTACGACGGCGATCCTTCTGATGATCAAGCCGGAGCGCGGCGACCTAGGCTGGCCGCATGCACGTGGCGGTCGTCGGCGGAGGCGTCGCCGGCCTGTCCGCCGCGCTGGAGGCGCACCGCCTCGGGCACCGCGTCACCGTCCTGGAGGCCAGCGGCCGGCTCGGCGGCAAGGTCGCCGTCAGCGAGGTCGGCGGCCTGCAGGTGGACGAGGGCGCGGACTCGATGCTGACCCGCGTCCCGGACGGGCTGGCCCTGGCCCGCGAGGCCGGCCTGGAGGCCGAGCTGGTGGCGCCGGCCGCCGGGCAGGCCGCGGTCTGGAGCCGGGGCGCGCTGCGGCCGCTGCCGACCGGCACGCTGCTGGGCCTGCCGACCGACCTGGCTGCCCTCGCCCGGTCCGGGCTGCTCTCCGGCCGCGGGCTCAACCGGGTCCCGCTCGACCTGCTGCTGCCCGGGGCACCGGTCACCGAGGACGTCAGCGTGGGCGACGCTGGTGCGCCGGCGGTTCGGCGGCGAGGTCGTGGAGCGCCTGGTCGACCCGCTGCTCGGCGGCGTCTACGCCGGGCACGCCGACCGGCTGTCCCTGCGCGCGACCCTGCCCCAGCTCGTCCGCCCCGCCGCCGCGCACCGCAGCCTGCTGCTCGCCGCGCGGGACGCCCGCGCCCGGACGCCGCCCACCGACGGCCCGCTGTTCAACAGCCTGCCCGCGGGGCTCGGCCGGCTGCCGGCCGTCGTCGCGCGGGCCTCCGGCGCGGAGGTCCGGCTGGGCAGCACGGTGCGCGCGCTGGCCCGTACGCCTGCCGGCTGGCGGCTCACCACAGGCAGCGCCGCCGACCCGGAGGTGCTCCACGCGGACGCCGTCGTCCTCGCCCTCCCGGCCGCCCCCGCTGCGCGCCTGCTGGCGCCGCTGGCCCCGGCTGAGGCCGAGCAGCTCGCCGGCCTCGAGTACGCCTCCGTCGCGATCGTCACCCTCGTGCTCGGCGGGCGGCTCGACGTGCGGGGGAGCGGCTACCTCGTGCCGGCCGTCGAGGGCCGGACCACCAAGGCCGTCACGTTCAGCAGCCGCAAGTGGGCCCACCTCGCCGGCCCGCACGAGGTGGTGCGGGCCAGCGTCGGCCGGCACGGCGAGACCGCCGACCTGCAGCGCCCGGACGCCGAGCTGGTCGCGCTCGTGCGGGACGAGCTGGCCTCGGTCGTCGGCCCCCTGCCGGCGCTCGTCGACAGCCGGGTCACCCGCTGGGGCGGCGGGCTGCCGCAGTACGCCGTCGGCCACCTCGACCTCGTCCGGCGGGTGCGCGCGGCGGTCGCCCGGCAGCCCCGGCTGGCCGTCGCGGGCGCGGCGTACGACGGCGTGGGCGTCCCCGCCTGCGCGCGGTCCGGGCGCGAGGCGGCGCGGTCGGCCGTGCGGCAGGATGAGGGGCATGAGCGAGGACCGGCCTGAGGCCACCAAGGCGCGCGAGCTGAACGACCAGCTGCTCTACACGATGTACGCCGTCTGGAAGGCCACCACCCCGCTGCCGGAGGGCTCCCGGCAGGCGCTGGCCGAGGACGCCCAGCAGTTCCTCGACGCCGCGCTGCAGAAGGACGTCTACACCCGGGGGACCTACGACCTCGCGGGCTTCAAGGGCGACGCCGACCTCCTCGTCTGGTGGACCTGCCCCGACGTGGACGTCCTGCAGGACACCTACAACCGCTTCCGCCAGAGCGCGCTGGGCCGCCACCTCTCCCCGGTCTGGTCGAGCATCGGCATCCACCGCCCGGCCGAGTTCAACCGCAACCACATCCCGGCCTACGTCCGCCGCGAGGACCCGCGCAAGTACGTCTGCGTCTACCCGTTCAACCGCTCGCTGGAGTGGTACCTGCTGCCGGACTACGAGCGCCGCGGCATGCTCGCCGAGCACGGCATCCAGGGCCGGGAGTACGAGGACGTCCGCGCGAACACCGTCGCCGCCTTCGGGCTCGGCGACTACGAGTGGCTGCTGGCCTTCGAGGCCGACGAGATGCACCGCATCACCGACTGCCTGCGCCACCTGCGCACCTCGCGCGCGCGGCTGCACACCAAGCTCGAGACGCCGTTCTGGTCCGGCATCCGCAAGCCGGTCGCCGACGTGGTGGCTGCTCTCCGTAGCTCCGGGCTAGAGGTCGTGCAGGGCGTCCTCGCCCGGCTGCGGCAGCGCCGCCGGGTCGACCGGCAGCTCGAACCACACGTCCTTGCGCCACGGGTCCTCCGCCGGCCCGGTGCCCCAGGCCGTCGCCAGCACCGCCAGCAGCCCGAGCCCGCGGCCGGTGCCGGCCTCCAGGCCCGTGGTGCGGCGGCGCGGCCCGGCGGGCGAGCGGTCGGACACGGTCACCCGTACCGTCTCGCCGTCGCGCACGATCTCCACGGCCATCTCGGTGCGAGCGTGCAGGACGGCGTTGGTCACCACCTCGCTGACGAGCAGGACCGCGCTCTCCTCGAGGTGGTCGAGCCGCCACTCGCGCAGCGTGCTGGTCACGAGGCGGCGCGCGTCACGGGCGCTGGTCGGCTCGCCGACCAGCTCCTGCCGCACCCGGACCCCTTCCACACCGTCGGGGTTCCCCCAGAACGGCCGGCCATGTCGCCCGGACGGGTCAGTCCTGCGCGGGCTCCAGCCGCAGGCTGACGCTGTTCATGCAGAAGCGGTCGCCGGTCGGCGTCTGCGGCGCGTCCTCGAACACGTGCCCGAGGTGGCTGCCGCACTTCGCGCAGAGCACCTCGACGCGGAGCATCCCGAGGCTGCGGTCCTCGTGCAGCTCGACGGCGTCGCCCTCCTTCGGGGCGTAGAAGCTCGGCCAGCCGCAGTGCGAGTCGAACTTGGTCTCGCTGGTGAACAGGTCGTTGCCGCAGGCCCGGCAGGAGTACGTCCCGCGGGTCTTGGTCTCGTTGTACTCGCCGGTCCAGGGCCGCTCGGTCCCGGCCTGGCGCAGGACGGCGTACTCCTCGGGCGTGAGCTCGGCGCGCCACTGCTCGTCGGTCTTGGTCACCTCGTAGGTCATGCCAGGTGCAGCGCCCCCGCGCTGCGTACTGTTCCGCCATGGCGTCGCCGTTCGTGGAGCTCGAGGTGGACACCCCCGCCGGGGAGCGCACCGTCAAGGTCACCAACCCCGACCGCACCTACTTCCCGGAGCTCGGCGACCGGGGCCGCAAGATCGACCTGGTCGAGTACTACCTGTCGGTGGGCGACGGGATCGTGCGCGCGCTGCGGGAGCGCCCCACCGTCCTGAAGCGGCACCCGGGCGGCGTCGGCGACGAGGCCGTCTACACCAAGCGCGTCCCGAACAGCCGGCCGCCGTGGGTCGAGACGGTGACGGTGCGCTTCCCCAGCGGCCGGGACGCCGTCGAGCTGTGCCCGGTCGACGTCGCGCACGTCGCCTGGGCCGTGCAGATGTCGACCTTCGACTTCCACCCCTGGCCGTCCCGCCGGGACGACACCGAGGCGCCGGACGAGCTGCGGATCGACCTCGACCCGATGCCCGGCACCGGCTGGGACGACGTCGTGGAGACCGCCCTCGAGGTCAAGTCGGTCTACGACGAGCTCGGCCTGGTCAGCTTCCCCAAGACGTCGGGCAGCAAGGGGATCCACGTCTACCTGCGGGTCGAGCCGCGCTTCACCTTCCTCGAGATGCGGCACGCCGCGCTGGCCGTCGCCCGCGAGGTGGAGCGCCGGCGGCCCGAGCTGGCCACCAGCCGGTGGTGGAAGGAGGAGCGCGGCGAGCGCGTCTTCCTCGACTACAACCGGATGGCCCGTGACCAGACGATCGCGTCCGCGTACAGCGTCCGCGCCGTCCCCCGCGCGACCGTCAGCGCGCCGCTGACGTGGGACGAGGTGCCCGACGCCGAGGTCGAGGACTTCGACATCTGGACGATGCGCGAGCGCTTCGCCCGCCTCGGCGACGTGCACGCCGCGATCGACGACGTGCACCACGACCTCACGCCGCTGCTGGAGCTGTACGAGCGGCACGGCGAGGGGGACGCGCCGTACCCGCCGCAGTTCCCGAAGATGGAGGGCGAGCCGCTGCGCAGCCGCCCCTCGGTCGCCGGGCCGGCCGCGCAGAAGCGCGCGGAGCGGGACGCCCGGCTGCGTGCCGCCGCCGACCAGGCCAAGGCCCTGACGCCGCCCCGTCCGCGCCGGCCGCCCAAGGAGCCGTCCGCCGGCTGACGCACGGGCTCGCCCGGTGATCATCGCGGCACTTCCGCACGTACGAGGCCGTCAGGAGGCGCGGAAGTCCCGCGTTGATCATCACGAGGCGTGGGGATCAGGCAGGAGGTACGGCCCGGACGGCGAACAGGTCGCCATGCGTCGTCGCCGCCTGCTCCCGCTCGCCGCCCTGCCCGCGCTCACGGCCCTGGTCGTCGGGGTCACCGGCGCGTCCGGCGCCCCCAGCGCCGCGTCTGCCGGGCACGTCCCACCGGTGCCGGGCATCAGCGCCAGCGGCCTGGACGCGCTGCTGGACCCGGAGCAGGAGCCCGGTGACCCGATGCTGGCCGCCCGCGGCGGCACCATCCCCACGGGCGCCTTCGCCCGCGCCTCCGAGCAGGCCGCCCGCCTCGGGAACGCGACCCGCAGCAGCGAGCCCGGCCTCGCGGGCGCCGCGTGGAAGCTGCGCGGCCCCACCAACGTCGGCGGCCGCGTGCTCGACGTCGTCGTCGACCCGAAGCGCAAGGACGGCGTCTACGTCGCGACCGCGAGCGGCGGCGTCTGGCACAGCACCGACGCCGGCAAGCGCTACCGCTCGGTCTGGCCGGACAGCCTGACCCAGACGGTCGGCGCGCTGGCCGTGTCGCGCAGCGGCGTCCTCTGGGCCGGCACCGGCGAGGCCGGCCCCGGCGGCGGCTCGATCACCTACGGCGGCACCGGCGTCTACCGCTCCGCGGACGGCGGCAAGACGTGGAAGAACATGGGCCTGAAGGGCACCGAGCGCATCGGCCGCGTCGTCGTGGACCCGCGCAACGAGGACGTCGTGTACGTCGCCGCCAACGGCCCGCTCTACACGCGCGGCGGCGAGCGCGGCCTCTACAAGACGACCAACGGCGGCAAGAGCTGGCAGCTCGTGCTCAAGGGCGCCAACGACACGACCGGCGCCGTCGACGTGCAGCTCGACCCGAAGAGCAGCGACGTCGTCTACGCGACCACGTGGGACCGCATCCGCGAGCCCGACCGCCGCCTCTACACCGGCCCCGGCAGCGGCGCGTTCAAGAGCACCGACGGCGGCAAGAGCTGGGCGCGCATCGGCGGCCCGTCGCTGGCCTCGCAGCCGACCCTCGGCCGGCTCGGCATCACCGTCGCGCCGAGCAGCCCGAACCGCGTCTACATCAGCGCCTCCACCGAGGCCGGCCTCACCGCGGGCCTGTACCGCTCCGACGACGCCGGCGCGACGTTCACGCCCGGCGTCGACGTGCCGGTCATCACCGGCGGGTTCGTCTACGCCTGGTGGTTCGGCCGCATCTACGTCGACCCGAAGGACGCGAACCACGTCTTCGTCACTGGCGTGAACATGAGCGAGAGCAAGGACGGCGGCGTCCGCTTCACCAGCAGCCCCGGCCTGCACTCGGACCAGCACGGCATGGCCTGGGACCTGCGCACGCCCGGTCGCGTCTACGTCGGCAACGACGGCGGCTCCTACACCTCCGACGACAACGGCGCGAGCTTCGAGCACGGCGAGTACATGCCGTGGAACCAGCCGTTCTCGATCGCGGTCAGCCAGCAGGACCCGGCCAAGATCCTGGTCGGCCTGCAGGACAACGGCGGCAACCGCAACTACCTCGGCGACGACGAGGTCGGCCCGGGGCAGTACAACGACATCACCGGCGGCGACGGCACCGAGATGGCCTTCGACCCGAGCGACGACAGCATCGTCTACGGCTGCAGCCAGTACGGCGTCTGCGCCCGCTCCACGACCGGCGGCGACGACATGGAGAGCTTCGAGAACGAGATCGTCGGCTCGCGCAAGAACTGGCTGAGCCCGATCGAGTTCGACCCGGCCGACGACAGCACCGTCTACACCGCGAGCGAGATCGTCCACCGCAGCACGGACAAGGGCGAGACCTGGACGCCGATCAGCCCGGACCTCACCGGCGGCCCCGGCCGCGAGACCAACCCGCTGTTCCGCAACTACGGCACTGTCACGACGCTCGCCGTCGCCGACGCGGAGTACGGGACGATCTACGCCGGCACCGACGACGGCCGCGTCTCCTACACCCACGACAGCGGGCTCACCTGGGTCCGCGCCGCCGGCCTGCCCACCGACTGGGTCACCTCGGTGACCATCGACCGTCGTGACCCCGCGCGCGTCGCCTACGCCGCGTTCAGCGGCTTCCGCAGCGGCAAGCAGAAGTCGCTGGTCTTCCGCACCGCGGACGGTGGCACGACCTGGAAGGACGTCAGCGGCAACCTCCCGCAGGCCCCGGTCAACGACGTCATGGCGATCGGCGAGGACCTCGTCGCCGCCACCGACGTGGGCGTCTTCCTCACCCGTGGCGTCAGCAAGGGCCTCGGCCGCAGCTGGCTGAAGGTCGGCAAGGGCCTGCCGAACGCCCCCATCACCTCGCTGGACTGGCAGGCGAAGACGAAGACCCTGCTGGCCGGCAACTTCGGCCGCGGCGCGTACTCGGTGTCGCTGCCCGACCTCGGCCGGCCGGCGTCCGTCCGCGGCGCCAAGGCCACCCGCGCCGCCGTCGTCGCCCCGCAGCCGGCCACTGCGCCGGCCGCCGGCGCCCCGGCCGCCGGCCCGTCCGTGAGGACATCGGCGCAGGCCGCGCCCGTCACCGAGGTGGCGGCCGTGCCGACCGCTTCCCGGTCCGGCCTGCGCCTGCCTGGTGCGGCCGCACTCGCGCTCGGCCTGCTCGCCGTGGCCGCGCTCGGCGGGCTGCTCGCCCTGCGCCCGCGCCGCCGCTAGCGCGTCGCGCGGGTCATCGCTCCCGGGGGATCCGGAGCAGGCCCTCCTGCACGACGGAGACGGCCAGCTGGCCGTCGCGGGTGTAGATGCTCCCGCGCGAGAGCCCGCGGGAGGCGCCGGTCCACGGCGACTCCTGGTCGTACAGCCACCACTGGTCGGCGCGGAACGGCCGGTGGAACCACATCGCGTGGTCCAGCGAGGCGCCGAGCACGTCGCCGGTGCCCCAGGCCAGCCCGTGGTTGAGCAGCGTCGAGTCGAGCAGCGTCATGTCGCTGGCGAAGGTCACCGCGCAGACGTGCAGCAGCGGGTCGTCGGGCAGCGTGCCGTCCGCGCGCATCCACACCTGCGAGCTCGGCTTGCGGTAGCCGCTGTCCTTGGCGACGCGGGGCGGGTCGCCGACGTAGCGGACGTCGATCGGGCGCGGCCGGGTGTACCAGCCGCCGAGCTCGTCGGCGTACGGCTTCATGCGGTCCTCGAGGCGCAGCAGGTCCTCGGGCTGCGCCACGTCGGGCATCGTCGAGGAGTGCTCGATGCCCTCCTCCACGAGCTGGAAGGAGGCGGACAGGTTGAAGATCGGCTTCCCGTGCTGGATGGCGACGACGCGGCGGGTGGTGAAGCTGCGGCCGTCGCGGATGCGGTCGACCTCGTAGACGATCGGGATGCCCGGGTCGCCCGGGCGCAGGAAGTAGGCGTGCAGGCTGTGCACCGGGCGGTCGCTGGGCACGGTGCGGCCGGCGGCGACGAGCGCCTGGCCGGCCACCTGACCGCCGAAGACGCGCTGCAGCGACTCGGTCGGCTGCTTGCCGCGGAAGATGTCGACCTCGATGCGCTCGAGGTCGAGCAGGTCCACCAGCTTGTCGAGCGGGGTCACTCCCTGGGTCGTGGTCACGCCGGGCAGTCTCCCAGCCGGGCTCAGCGCTCCCGGACCCGCCCGGCGTCGACCTCGAGGGTGCGCCCGGTCTGCACCGCCGAGAGCAGCCGGCGGTCGTGGGTCACCAGCAGCAGCGTGCCCTCGTACGCCTCGAGCGCGTGCTCGAGCTGCTCGATCGCCGGCAGGTCGAGGTGGTTGGTCGGCTCGTCCAGCACGAGCAGGTTCACGCCCACGGCCTGCAGCAGGGCGAGCGAGGCACGGGTGCGCTCGCCGGGGGAGAGCGAGCCGGCGGGGCGGTTCACGTGGTCGGCCCTGAGGCCGTACTTGGCCAGCAGGGTGCGCACCTCGGCGGCGGGCCACTGCGTCTGCTGCTCGACCACCTCGACGACGGACGCCGCGCCGGTGAAGGCCGAGCGGGCCTGGTCGACCTCGCCGAGCCGGACCCCAGGGCCGAGCGACTGCCGGCCCTCGGAGAGCGGCAGGCGCCCCAGCAGGGCGTTGAGCAGCGTGGTCTTGCCGCCGCCGTTCGGGCCGACCACGGCCACGCGCTCGCCGTACGCGAGCTGCAGGTCGACCGGGCCGAGCACGAAGCCGCCGCGCCGCACGACCGCCTGCGAGAGCACCGCCACGACGTCACCCGACCTCGGCGCGGCCGCGATGGACATCTGCAGCTGCCACTCCTTGCGCGGCTCCTCGACCTCGTCGAGGTGGCGCAGCTGCGACTCGATGTTCTTGACGCGCGACGCCGCGTGCGTGGCGGCCTCGATGCGGGCGCCCTTCGCCGCACGGTCGTTGTCCGGCATCTTGCGCTTGGCCCGCAGCGCGCCGCGGACGGACTGCTCGCGCTGCCGCTGCGCCTGGGACACGAGCCCGTCGCGCTTGTCGGAGAACTCCTCGTACGCCTCGCGCGCCTGGACCCGGCGCAGCGCCCGCTCCGCGAGGTAGGCGTCGTACCCGCCGCCGTAGAGCGTGGCCGTGCGCGACGGCTCGTCGACGTCGAGGACCGCGCTGATGGTGCGGGCCAGGAACTCGCGGTCGTGCGAGACGACGACCAGCCCGGCCTGCAGCCCGAGCACGAACTCCTCCAGCCGCGCCAGCCCGGCGAAGTCGAGGTCGTTCGTCGGCTCGTCGAGCAGGAAGACGTCGTAGCGGGACAGCAGCACCGAGGCGAGGGACGCGCGCGCGGCCTGGCCCCCGGACAGCGCCGTCGTCTCGACGGACAGCAGGTCCAGCGGCAGCCCGAGGTCGGCGCACACCTGCTCGGCCCGCACGTCGAGGTCGGCGCCGCCGAGGTCGAGCCAGCGCGTGAGGGCCTCGTCGTAGTCGGGGCCGGCCGCTCCGGTGGTGAGGGCCTCCAGCGCGGCGTCGAGCTCCGCCTGCGCGGCGGCGACACCGGTGCGCCGGGCCAGGAAGGCGGTCAGCGTCTCGCCGGGCCGGCGGTCCGGCTCCTGCGGGAGGAGCCCGACGGTGGCGGAGGTGGGGGCGCGCGTGACCGAGCCGGTGTCCGGCACGAGCTGGCCGGCCAGGGTGGCGAGCAGCGTCGACTTGCCGACGCCGTTCGGGCCGACGACGCCGATGCGGGCACCCGGGGCGACGGTGAGCGACACGCCCGAGAGCACGAGGGAGGGGCCGCGGACGACGGTGACACCGCTCGCGACGAGGGTGGCCGGCATCAGTCGTCCTTCTTCAGCCCCAGCACGTTGTCCCCGATCCAGGTGACGGCGCTGATGACGAGCGAGGCGAGGACCGCCGGGCCGAAGCCGTCGACGGACAGCCGGTCGCTGAGCAGCGCGGTGAGCCCGAACATCGCCGCGTTGATGACGACGAGGAACAGCCCCAGCGTGAGCAGCAGCAGCGGGAACGACAGCAGCTTCAGCACCGGCTTCACCAGGACGTTGACCAGGGCGAAGACCAGCGCGATGAGCAGGTAGCTGCCGACGCCCTGCCGGACGGTCACGCCCGGCACGACGGCCGCCACGACCCACACGGCACCGGCGACGACGAGGAAGCGGGCGATCAGGCGCATGCGCGCAGGCTAGGCGCCCAGGACGCTGCCGAGGTCGAAGCGCACCGGCCGGTCGAGCTGGGCGTACGTGCAGGAGGACGCGTCCCGGTCCGGCCGGAAGTGGCGGAGCTGCGCGGTGTGCCGGAAGCGGGCGCCCTCCATGTGGTCGTAGGCCACCTCGACGACCAGCTCCGGGCGCAGCGGCACGAAGCTCATGTCCTTGTCGCGGTTCCAGCGGGAGGGCTCGCCGCCGGGCGCCCGCTCCGAGGACGCGTCGCCCAGCCACGGGTGCGGCTCGCCCTCGTGCAGCAGGTAGGGCTCGAGCTCCTGCACGAGCTCCTTGCGGCGCGCCATCGGGAACGACGCGGCGACGCCGACGTGCTGCAGCCGGCCGGCCTCGTCGTGCAGCCCGAGCACCAGCGAACCCACGACCGGGCCGCTCTTGTGCCAGCGGAACGCGCCGACGACGCAGTCCGCGGTGCGCGCGTGCTTGATCTTCAGCATGGTGCGCTTGTCCGGCGCGTAGACGCCGTCCCGCGGCTTGGCGATGACGCCGTCCAGGCCCGCCCCCTCGAACAGGGTGAACCAGTCGCGGGCCAGCGCGGGGTCCGTCGTGGCGGGCGTCAGGTGCACCGGCGGCGCGGCGGACGCGAGCGCCTGCTCCAGCCGGGCGCGGCGGGCCGACTGCGGCTCGTCCAGGAGCGAGTCGCCGTCCAGGGCGAGCAGGTCGAAGGCGACGAAGGAGGCGGGCGTCGTCTCCGCGAGCATCTTCACGCGCGAGGCGGCCGGGTGGATCCGCTGCAGCAGCGCCTCGAAGTCCAGGCCCTTGCCCGCGGCGATGACGATCTCCCCGTCGACGACGCACCTCTCGGGCAGCTGGGCCCTGACCGCCTCGACGACCTCCGGGAAGTAGCGCGTCAGCGGCTTCTCGTTGCGGCTGCCGAGCTCGACCTCGTCGCCGTCGCGGAACACGATGCAGCGGAAGCCGTCCCACTTCGGCTCGTACAGGAAGTCGCCCTCCGGCACCTCGGGCACCGACGTGGCGAGCATCGGCTTGACGGGCGGCAGGACCGGGAGCTCCATGCCGCCCATCCTGCCCGCCCATCCCGCCGGTGGGGCGCAGCAGGAGGAGCGGCCCGGACCGCGAACCCTGCACCGTGCGCACCCGGACCCTCGCCCTGGCCCTCGCCGCCGTCGTCGCCCTGCCGCTCGCCGGCGCCGCGTCGGCGGCCCCCGCGCCGAAGGGCCCGCGGTCGCTGCGCGACTACCCGGTGCCGACGGTCAGCGGCGCGCAGATGATCGACGGCGTGCAGGCCTTCGCCGAGGGCCACCCGCTGCGCATCACGGGCACGCCGGTGCAGCTCCAGGCGGCCGAGGACATCGCCGCGGAGGCGGAGGCGCTCGGCTACGACGTCGTCACCGAGACCTACCGCGGGGTGCTGCAGGCGGTCACCGCCACCAAGAAGGGCACCGACAAGGCCGGCGAGAAGATCGTCTTCGGCGGCCACCTGGACTCGATGGTCGGCACCGTCCAGGGGGCGTACGACAACGGCACCGGCACCCGGATGCTCATGGACCTGGCCCGGTCGTACGCCAAGGTCACGACCCACCGGACGCTCGTCTTCGCCTGGTACAACGGCGAGGAGGAGGGGACGCTCGCCTCCACCGAGATGGCCGCGGCGTGGAAGGCCTCCGGCGAGAAGGTGAGGGCCTACCTCGGCTTCGACATGGTCGGGATCGCCTGGCCCGTCGGTGGAACCACGTCGGACCAGAACTGCCTGTGCATCTGGCGCGGCGCCCGGGACGAGGCGTTCGACCAGCTGCTGGCCGACGTGAACTACCGCTTCCTGCGCTTCCCGAAGGGCAAGCAGCTGGTCAGCCTCGAGGGGACCAACGTCCGCAACAGCGACGAGGCGTCGTGGTCCGACCAGGGCTACCCGACGCTGCGCTGGGCGGGGCTGCGCCAGGCTGCCGACTACCCGCAGTACCACCTGCCGCAGGACGACCTGGCGACCATGACCGAGGTGGCCGGTGGCCGGCAGTTCCTGGAGAAGGGGCTGAAGAACACCCTCCTGTCGGCCTACTACACGGCCGCCGCGCTCGACCTGCAGTAGTCAGCGCCGCCGGCGCCGCTGCTCCCTGCGCACCACCTGCACGAGGTCGACCAGGCCCACGGCCGCCAGCGCGAGCAGGAACAGCGCGGGACCGATCCCGTACTCGCCGAGCGCCCACAGGCCGAGCACCAGCAGCAGCACGCTGACCGCGGCGGTGGTGACCGCGCGGCGGCCGGGGGAGGCGTGCGGGGCGACGGTCATGCCCCCACCGTGCCCGACGCGGGCCGGTCCCGCACACTGCGGCGGTGAAGCGCACCTCGCCGTTCCTGCTCGCCGGCCTGCTGGCAGGCGCGGGCGTCCTGCACTTCGTGAAGCCGGGCTTCTACGACGGGATGATCCCGCCGTTCCTCGGCAGTCCGCGGGCCTGGACGTACGGGAGCGGCGTCGCGGAGCTGGCGGTCGCGGCCGCCGTGGCCGCCCCCGCCACCCGGCGCCGCGGTGCGCTCGCGGCCGCGGCGCTGTTCGTCGCGGTCTTCCCGGCCAACGTCTACCTGGCCGTGGAGCCGGGGGACCTGCCGCGCTGGGCGGCGCTGGCGCGGCTGCCGCTGCAGGTGCCGCTGGTCGTCTGGGCGCTGCAGGTGGCGCGCTCAGACCGCCCGGTCCGCCAGGGTTGACCGGCCGATCTCGACGAGCGGCCCGATGCGCTCCTCGATGCCGTCGAAGCCCTCGCCGAGCATCGCCCCGCCCTGCACGCGCGCCACGATCCCGGCGCACACGACCGCGAGCTTGAACGCGGCGAACGCGGCGTACCAGGGGAGCGGGGTCAGGTCGAGGCCGGTGCGCTGCGCGTAGAGCTCGGCCACCTCGGCACGGGTCGGGAAGCCGGGCAGGACGGTCGCGGCCGGCACGACCGTCGCGGAGGTGCGGGCACCGCTGTCGTCGGCCTGCGACCAGTAGCCGAGCAGGATGCCGAGGTCGGCCAGCGGGTCGCCCAGGGTGGACATCTCCCAGTCGAGGACGGCCGCGATGCGGCCCGGCTCGGTCGGGTGCAGCAGCGTGTTGTCCAGCCGGTAGTCGCCGTGGACGACGGTGTGCCGTTGCGTCGCGGGCACCTCCGCCGCGAGGTCGGCGGCGAGGGCGTCCAGCGCGTCGTGGCCCTCGATGCGGGTGGCGTCCCACTGCGTGACCCAGCGGCGGACCTGCCGCTCGAGGTAGCCCGCAGGCCGACCGAACTCGCCGAGCCCGACGGCGGCGGGGTCCACGTCGTGCAGCGCCGCCAGCACCGAGACCAGCCCCTCGCCGACCGCGCGGCGCTGCGCCGGCTCGTCCGCGTAGCCGGCCGGGAGCGCCTCGCGGCAGACGTGCCCCTCGACCCGCTCCATCACGTAGAAGGGCTGCCCGAGGACCTCGGTGGCCGTGCACAGGTGCAGCATCTGCGGGACCGGGACGGGGCTGCCGCCCAGCGCCGACATGACCGTGTGCTCGCGGACCATGTCGTGCGCGGTCGGCAGCACGTGGCCGAGCGGTGGCCGGCGCAGGATCGCCGACCCGGCCGGGGCGTCCACCCGGAAGGTGAGGTTGCTCTTGCCGCCGGCGATCAGCGTGACGGTGCAGTCCTGCCAGCCGGGGTCCCCGAGGGCGGTCGCGAGGTACGGCCCGACGACGGAGGGGTCGGCGCCGGCGGTGGTCGTCGTCATGAGCGGCACCTTAGGACGGCGGCACGGGGGTAGGGGACCGGCATGAGCGACGCGAAGCCCGACCCGAACCTCGCCGGCGCAGGCCTGAGCGCCACCGGCAAGACCGCCGACCAGTTCAGCCCCGGCGACGACGCCCCCGGCACCACCTACGGCGGCCCCGGCGGCACCGGGACCGCCGAGGAGGAGGTCGTCGGCGCCGACGAGGGCGAGGACGCCGGGCAGGGCGCCGAGGGCGACGTCGAGGGCGCCTAGCCTGCTCCCGTGCCCGCGCAGCGCCTGGTCGACCGGTCGCCGGTCGTCCCCCCGGAGACGCTCGTGGAGGGCATGGTCCCGCCGCCGCGCTTCGGCGACGCCCGCTTCTCCACCTACCGGCCGGACCCGCAGCACCCGTCGCAGGCCCGCGCCGTCATGGTGCTGCGCGCCTTCGCGCAGACCCTCGAGCCGCCGAGGAAGCGCCTGCTGGGCAAGCCGAAGCCGCCACCAGGGCGGCCCGGCGTCTACCTCGACGGCGGCTACGGCGTCGGCAAGACCCACCTGCTGGCGTCGCTGTGGCACGACGCCCCGGAGCCGCGGGCGTACGGCACCTTCGTCGAGCTGACCCACCTGGTCGGCGCGCTCGGCTTCGCGCAGGCCGTCGACGCGCTCAGCGGGCACCGGCTGCTGGCCGTGGACGAGTTCGAGCTGGACGACCCCGGCGACACGGTGCTGGTCAGCACGCTGCTCGCCAAGCTGGTCGAGGCGGGCGTCCGCGTCGCCGCCACCTCCAACACCCTGCCGGGGGCGCTGGGAGAGGGGCGCTTCGCGGCGCAGGACTTCCTGCGCGAGATCCAGGGCCTGTCCGGGCACTTCGAGCCGGTGCGCGTCGAGGGCGAGGACTACCGGCACCGGGGGCAGCCGGCCGCCCCGCCGCCGGTCGACGACGCCGTGGTCGTGGCGCGGACCGCCGCGGTGGAGGGCGCCACCTGCGACGGCTTCGAGGAGCTGCTCGCGCACCTGTCGTCGCTGCACCCGTCGCGCTACGGCGCGCTGGTCGAGGGCGTGACGCTCGTCGGGCTGACCGGCGTGCGGCCGGTCGACGACCAGGCGGCCGCGCTGCGGCTGGTGGTGCTGGCCGACCGGCTGTACGACCGGGACGTCCCGGTGCTGGCCGGCGGCCTGCCGCTGGACCGGCTGTTCCCCACGGAGCTGCTGGAGGGCGGCTACCGCAAGAAGTACCTGCGGGCGGTCAGCCGGCTCACCGCGCTGGCCCGGCAGGCCGAGCCGGGCTAGGCGGGCGCGGCCTGGCCGGTCTGGTGGTACTGGTAGGCCGGGGCCGGGCTCGACCTCGGCGCACGACCGGGCTTCCGTCCTGCGGCCCGTGCTGGCATCCTGTCGGCTCGACTCGCGGACGTCCCCGCTCCCCGTCCGACCTGCTCCCGGAAGGAAGGCCGTGGCTCGTCCCGTCGATCCGCCGGTCGCGCCCTGGGTGCTGCGCGCCGCGGAGCTGGCCGAGGTCGCGACCTGGACGCTGGACCTCGCGACCGGCGAGCTGACGAGCAGCTCGCGGGTGCGCAGCCACCTCGACCTCGCCCCGCACGCCCCGGAGCCGACCCTCCAGGACTGGTTCGCCGTGGTGCACCCGGAGGACCGGGACCGGCTGGCCGCCGCCTGGCACGGGCTGGTCCACGACGGGCAGGAGTACGTCGTGGAGCACCGCGTGGTGCTGCCGAACGGCCGGCTGAAGCACGTGCGCGCCGTCGCCTGCGTGGGCACGCGCTCCGACGGGCGGCGGCTGGCGTACGGCATCACCCAGGACGTGACCGACGAGCGGCTGGCCGCCGCGCAGCTGGAGCGGGAGCGCGACCGGAGCCGCGCGGTCGTCGCCAACCTGCAGGAGGGCTTCATGCTCACGACGGCCACCGTCGTGCTGGAGGTCAACCCGGCGCTGTGCGCGATGACCGGCTTCGCCGAGGACGAGCTCGTCGGAGCGGCGAGCGGGTACCCCTTCTGGCCGCGGGAGGACGCCGACAGCCTGCTGGCGCTGCGGTCCCGGCTGGTCGAGGAGGGCGGTGGCAAGGCCGGCGTCGAGCTGGTCCGCAAGGACGGCAGCCGCTTCTCGGCGAGCCTGACGGCGACGCCGCTGCCCGGCGACGACGGCCTGTGGATGGTCACGGTGCGGGACACCACGCAGGAGCGCGCGCACGAGCGGCTGCTGCTGGCGCGGGCCGAGACCGACCCGCTCACCGGCCTGCTGAACAGCCGGGCGTTCCGGGACGCGCTGCGCCGGTCCACCCGGACCGCCTCCGTCGACGGCGCGGCGCTGAGCCTCGCCCTGCTCGACGTCGACCACTTCAAGCGCGTCAACGACCGGTTCGGCCACGCCGTGGGCGACGAGGTGCTCTGCGGCATCGCGGACCGGCTGCGAGGGGCGGCCGGCGACACCGGGACCCTGGCCCGGGTCGGCGGCGAGGAGTTCGCGCTGCTCATGCCGGACACGGACGCGGTGGCGGCGCACGCGGTGCTGGCGCGGGTGCTCGAGGCCGTGCGTGCGGTGCCGTTCGTCAGCGCCGGCACCGTCACCGCCTCGGCGGGCGTGGCCCAGCTGCTGGACGACATGGACGACGACGCGCTCTACCGGCTGGCCGACACGCTGCTCTACGAGGCCAAGGCGCGGGGACGGGACCAGGTCCGCTAGCAGGAGCCTGCACTCCCGGTGTCGAAACACGGGGGCAACGAGCTGCCGTACCCAGCGGCGCCGGCCCGTTCCTGGAAGGTCGTCCCCGTGCGCAAGCAGTCGCTCCGCCTCGCCGTCGTGTCCGCCGCCGTCATCGCCGTGGGCGGTGCCGCGCTCGCGACCGCTGCCCCGACGCCGCCGAGCACCGCCGCCGTCCCCGCCGCCAGGTGCGGCCCCGGCTCGCTGCCGGAGACGACGCAGGGCCGCGCCCCGGCCGCGGACCTCGCGACCGGCCGCTTCCAGAAGGGCTACACCTGCAACGTCACGGAGCTGGCGCACCAGGGCAGGAGCGGCGGCTACCGGGTCGAGCGCTACGTCGACAAGCAGGGCAACGAGTGCGCGTACTACGACTCGACGCTGCTGTTCCCGACCAACCTGGCCGACCAGGGGGTGGACGGCCCCGGCACGTACGTCCTGGACATGAAGGACCCGGCCAAGCCGGTCGTCACGGACGTTCTCCGCACGTCGGGCTTCTCCTCGCCGCACGAGTCGATGCGCCTGAACGCCAAGCGCGGCCTCCTCGCCGCCGCCTTCGGCACGCCCGCGACCGCGCCCGGTCAGCTCGACGTCTACGACGTGAGCCAGGACTGCCGCAAGCCCGTGCCGGTGTCGAGCACGCCGCTGGGCTTCCTCGGCCACGAGAGCGGCTTCGCCCCGGACGGCAACACCTTCTACGTCGGCTCGCTCTACTTCCACACGCTGACCGCCATCGACCTGTCCGACCCGCGCGTGCCCAAGCCGCTGTGGGTGACGAAGGAGTACCAGCCGCACGGCATGTCGCTCAGCGAGGACGGCAGGACGCTCTACATGGCCGAGGCGGCCTTCGACGACAGCAGCGCGTTCACCGGCCTGACCGTGCTCGACGTCAGCCAGGTGCAGGAGCGCGTGCTCGACCCGGTCGTCCCGATCGTCAGCCGGCTGACCTGGGACACCGCCAGCACCCCGCAGAACGCCACGCCCTTCACCCGCAACGGGCACCGCTACGTCATGGAGATCGACGAGTTCGGCAGCGGCGCCAAGATCGGCGCGGCGCGGATCATCGACGTCCAGGACATCACCAAGCCGAAGGTGGTCTCCGACATCCGCCTGGCGGTCAACCGCGCCGAGGCGCAGGGCGAGGACCTCGAGGGCGACCCCGGCAACGACCAGCAGTTCCAGGGCTACCAGGGCCACTACTGCTCGCTGCCGAGCCGGGTCGACCCGAACATCCTGGCCTGCTCGTTCATCATGTCCGGCCTGCGCGTGTTCGACATCACCGACGTCACCAAGCCGCGCGAGATCGCCTACCACAACAAGCCGGTCGTCCCGGGTACGGCCGTGAACCCGATGCGCGCCGGCTCCTTCGCGATGTCGGCCCCGGCCTACGACGAGGCGACCGGCGACATCTGGTACACCGACGGCAACAGCGGCTTCTACAGCGTGCGCCTGACCGGCCCGGCCAAGCGCGCGAAGTTCGCCGGCCGCACGGTGCTCCCGGGCAACTAGCGGGTCAGCCGGTGCCCCCGGCGCCGGGCACCAGGCCGCGCACGACCTCGAGGGCGCGCCGGGACAGGCCGGTCCGCGGGCGGAGCACCGGGGTGGGACCGCCGACCCGCGCGCCCATCGCCTCGACCGTCTCGAGCAGCGCCTGCCCCGCGTCGTGCTGGGGCGTCCAGCCCAGCTCGGTGCGGGCGCGAGCGGTGTCCAGCAGCGGGGTGCGCCGGCCGATGTCGACCCAGCCCGGGTCGACCGGCACCAGGTGCAGCCGCCAGGCCAGGTCCACCAGCCCGCGCAGCACCGCGGCGGGCACGGGCACCCGGCGCGCCCCCAGCACGGCGGCCAGGGTCGCCGGGTCGAGCACGGGCTCGGTCGCGATGTTGAACGCACCGGTCACCGGCGTGACGCAGGCCAGCACGTACGCGCGGGCCATGTCCTCGGCGTGCACGACCTGGAAGGCCAGCGCGTCCACGTCCGGCACGACGGGCAGCAGGGCGGGGCGCACCAGCGCCTGTGGCACGAACGGACCGAGGAAGTAGCGGGCCAGCGCGCTGGCGGCCTGCGCCTGCAGCACGACGCCGGGCCGGAGCCGCACGACCCGCCGCTCGGGGTGCTCGGCCTCGAAGGCGTCGAGCATCCGCTCGGCCTCGGCCTTGTGGCGGCTGTAGGTGGAGCTGCTGATGCCCTGCGTGGGGTGGTCCTCCCGGACGCGCGGTGAGGAGGCGCCGCGGCTCTTGGACGGCCCGGGGGAGTAGGCGCCGACCGAGGAGGCGTGCACGAGGGCCGGGACGCCGGCGCGGGCGACGGCCTCCAGCACCCGCGCGGTGCCCACGACGTTGACGCGGCGCATCTCGTCCGGGTCGTGCGCCGGCTGCAGCAGCCAGGCGAGGTGGACGACGACGTCCGCGCCGGTGAGGGCCGGCACGAGGTCGTCCTCGGCGACGTCGAGGGCGTGCCACTCGACGCCGTCGGCCGGCTCGTCCGGCAGGCGGCGGGCGATGCCGACGACGGCCGTGACGTCCGGGTGCTCGACCAGCTGGGGCAGGAGCTGGGAGCCGACGTTGCCCGTGGCTCCGGTGACGACGATGCGCATGCAGGACCCGTCCCCGGGCCGCTGCGTGCACAACCCTGGTCAGGGGGCGAGCTCGACCACCAGCACCGACTCGCTCTCGAGCTCGACCTTCCCGGGCGCGTGCACGGGGCCGGGCTCGCTGTGCAGCAGGACCCGTACGGGCGTCCCCTCCACCGGGACGACGGCTCGCTCGGACGCGAGGTTGCACACGACGGCGACGCGGCCGCGCTGCACGACCAGCCACCGGCTTCCCTCGTCGTAGCGGACCTGCACCCGCTCGCGCCGGCCGTCGCTCAGCTCCGGCCGGGCGCGGCGCAGCGTGATGAGGTCGCGCGTCCAGCGCAGCAGCGCGGCGTGCCGTTCCTGCTCGGGCTCGGACCAGTCGAGGGTGCTGTCGCGCAGCGTCTGCTCGCTCTGCGGGTCGGGCACCTCCTCGGTGTCCCAGCCGTGGCTCGCGAACTCCGCCCGGCGCCCCTTGCGCACGGCCTCGCCCAGCTCGCCCTCGTGGTCGGAGAAGAACTGCCACGGGGTGCGCGCGCCCCACTCCTCGCCCATGAAGAGCATCGGCGTGAAGGGGGAGGTCAGCACGAGCGCGGCACCGACCTTGAGCAGGCCGTCGGACAGCGTCGCCGAGATGCGATCGCCCGTCGCGCGGTTGCCGATCTGGTCGTGGTCCTGCAGGTAGACGACGAACCGGTGGCCGGGAACCGTCGCCGGGACCGGCCGGCCGTGCGCCCGGCCCCGGAACGACGACCAGGTGCCGTCGTGCAGGAAGACGCCGCTCAGCACCTTGGCAAGGGCCGGCAGCCCCTCGAAGTCGGCGTAGTAGCCGGCGGTCTCGCCGGTCAGGTTCACGTGCAGGGCGTGGTGCACGTCGTCGGCCCACTGCGCGTCCAGGCCGTTGCCGCCCGCCTCGCGCGAGGTCACCGTCCGCGGGTCGTTGAGGTCGCTCTCGGCGATGAGGAACAGCGGCTTGCGCAGCTGCGCCCCGAGCGCCTCGACCTCGACCGCCAGCTCCTCGAGCAGGTGCGTCGCGCGCTCGTCCACCAGCGCGTGGACGGCGTCGAGGCGCAGGCCGTCGACGTGGTAGTCGCGCAGCCACATCAGCGCGTTGTCCAGGACGTAGCGGCGCACCTCGTCCGAGCCCTCGCGGTCGAGGTTCACGGCCGGCCCCCACGGCGTCGTGTGCGCCTCGGTGAGGTACGGCCCGAACTCCGGCAGGTAGTTCCCCGCCGGGCCGAGGTGGTTGTAGACGACGTCCATCACGACGCCGAGACCGCGCGCGTGCGCCGCGTCCACGAAGCGCTTCAGGCCGTCGGGGCCGCCGTACGGGTCGTGCACGGCGAACCACGCGACGCCGTCGTAGCCCCAGCCCCAGCGCCCGGCGAAGGCGTTGCACGGCAGCAGCTCCACCGCGTCGACGCCGAGCTCCACCAGGTGGTCCAGCCGCTCGATCGCGGCGTCGAAGGTGCCCTCCGCCGTGAAGGTCCCGACGTGCAGCTCGTAGAGGACGCTGCCGGCCAGCGGCACGCCCCGCCACTGGGCGTCGGTCCAGGCGAAGGCGGCGTGGTCGACCAGCCGGGACGGCCCGTGCACCCCCTCCGGCTGCCACGCGCTGCGCGGGTCGGGGCGGGGGTCGCCGCCGTCGAGCACGAACGCGTAGTCGGTGCCGGGGCCGCCGACCTCCGTCTGCCACCACCCGCCGCCGGCAGGCTCCATGGGGGTCCGCGCCCCGTCGACCTCGACCTCGACCCGGTCCGGCCGGGGCGCCCACACGCGCAGCGTCGTCATACCGGCCCCCTGCCCGGTCGCGTGCCTCCTAGTCCGGCGGACGGGCCACCTCGCGACTAGTCAGTTGGGACGATCTCTGCGGGAAGTCCTCGCGGACCACCTCGAGCGTGCCGAAGGTCAGATCACCTGGCCCCGGGAGGACGCCGTGGAGTGGAGCACGAGGACCGGCCTGCGTCGCCACCTCAGCCTGCTGGTGTCCGGCGGCCTGGTCCTGCTCATCGGGCTGCTCGGCGTCGTCGCCGGCGACGCCGCGGGCAAGCAGGCGCGCGCGGTGCACCGTGAGGACCGGCTGCAGCTGCAGCAGCGCCTGGCCGGACTGGTGGACCAGTACGCCCTGCTCTCCGCCGCCGAGGTGCTCGACAAGCTCGAGGCCGGCCCGGCGTGGAGCACGCGCCAGGGTGACCCCGCGACGATCGCCCGACTGGAGGACCTGGTCGACGGCACCCGCGCGCTGGACGTCGGCGCCGTGCTCGTGAGCCCACTCGGGCAGCCGATCGCCGCCTGGAGCGTGGCCGGTGCGCTGCCGGCGCAGGACGACCCGGGGTGGAAGCCGCTGCGCGCCGACGTCCTCGCGCCGGTGCCGGGCGTGGTGCCGCTGTCCGACGTGATGGCGGTCGGCGACGGGCACGCGCTCGCCATGGGCCTGCCCGTCCCGCTGCAGGGCGGCGGCCGCGGGCTGCTGCTCGGGCTGTGGGACCCGGCGAAGGGCGCGCTGCAGACGTACGTGTCGAAGCTCGCCTACGGCAAGACCGGGCACGGCTACGTGCTGGACGGCTCCGGCAGGGTCCTCGCCGGACCCACCCCCGGTGAGATCGGCGCGCCGCTCGCGCTGCCGGGGTTGCGCACCGCCGTGGCCGAGGGCGGCCAGGACGGCATCGTCGAGACCGACGACGGGGGCCGGGAGCTGGTCAGCTCGTTCGCCGTCGCCGGCTCCACCGGCTGGACCGCGCTGACGCCGCAGGGGCGCGACGAGTTCGAGGGCGCGCTCGTGCGCTCCAGCCGGCTCGTCCAGGTGGCCGTCGTCGCGCTGCTGCTCATCGCGGGCACCGGCCTCGTGGTGCTGCACCGCAAGCGGGAGAGCGCCCTGGAGGCGGTCGCGCTGCGGGACGAGCTCACCGGCCTCTACAACCGGCGCGGGTGGTTCGTCCTGGCCGAGCACGAGCTGGAGCGGGCCCGGCGGCAGGCCACCGCACGGGTGCTGCTCTTCATCGACCTCGACGGCCTCAAGCAGGTCAACGACGTTCTCGGCCACCGGGAGGGCGACCGCGCGATCGCCGACGCGGCCGCGGTGCTGACCGCCGCCTCCCGCTCGTCCGACCTGGTCGGGCGCCTCGGCGGCGACGAGTTCGTGCTGCTGCTCGGCGAGGACGGCCAGGCAGACGTCGCGCGCCGCCGCCTCGTCGACGCGCTCGAGGCGCACAACGCCCGCTCGGGGGCCGGCTTCGAGCTGCGCCTGTCGATCGGTGCAGAGGTGTGGTTCCCCGAGCAGGAGTGCAGCCTCGACGAGCTGGTCCGCCGCGCCGACGCGGAGATGTACGCCGACAAGACGAGCCGGCCGCACCGGCACGAGGGCCTGCTGCGGGTACCGGTCCCGCGCAGTGCGGCCGAGGCTCCGGCGCACCGCTAGGCGCGCCGCAGCACCGCCACCGGGAAGCCGTCCAGCAGCGCGGCGAGCGGCACGGTGCCGCTGCGCTCGGCGCCGGTCAGCACGTCGACCCAGCTCCCGGACGGCAGGTCGACGGCGTCGTCGCCCCAGCCGCCGCGCTCCACCTGCAGCGCCCGCACCGGTGCGACCGTCACGACCCGGTCGCCGCGCACGAAGCCGATCGCGCGCGCGCCGGCGTCCAGCGGTACGTAGGACCCGTCGGCGAGGAAGGCCTCCGGCAGCTCCCGCCGCAGCCGCAGCACGCGCGAGACGAGGTGCAGCTTCGCGGTGCCGACGTCGTCGAGCGCCGGGGCCTTGTCCAGCGCGGCCAGCAGCCGGCGCCGCTGCTCGACGTCGACGGGGCGGCGGTTGTCGGGGTCGACGAGCGACAGGTCCCACAGCTCGGTGCCCTGGTAGGTGTCGGCGACGCCGGGCATCGTGAGCTGGACGGCCTTCTGCGCGAGCGCGGTCACCTGCCAGGCGGGGGTGAGCCGGGCGACGAAGGCCTCGACCTCGGCGACCAGCGCCTGGTCGGCGAGCACCGCGCGCACGAACGCCTGGACAGCCTCGTCGAAGGCCGGCACCGGGTCGACCCAGGACGTCTGGGCCTTGGCCTCGCGGGTGGCCTTCTCGACGTAGGCGACGGCGCGGTCCGCGGTGAGCGGCCAGGCGCCGACGAGGGTCTGCCAGACCAGCTGCTCGGTGACCGCGTCCGGTCCGGCCGGGCTGCGGTGGCGGGCCGCCGCGGCCTGCCAGCGGGTGACGGCGTCACCCCACTCGGCCGGGCACTCGGACAGCAGCACCAGTCGGGCGCGGACGTCCTCGGACCGCTTGGTGTCGTGGGTGGACAGCGCGGTCATCGACAGCGGCCAGTCGCGCTGCTGCACGGCGCAGGCCTCGTGGAACTCCTGCACCGGCAGGCCGAAGCGGCCCGGGTCGCCGCCGACCTCGTTCAGGCCGGACAGCCGCAGGTAGCGGTAGAAGGCGGTGTCCTCGACGCCCTTGGCCATCACCGGGCCGCAGGTCTGCTGGAACCGCGTCACGAACTCCTCGGCATGAGGGGCAGCGTCCGGACCGGACGGGCCCTCGGCGAGGACGAGCCGCTGCACGAGGTCGATCTCGGTGGACCGCTTCGGCAGAGCGGCCTTGGCCCTGGTGACGGCCTGCGCGACGTGGTGGCGCGCCTGGTCGTCGGCCGGGCCGGTGGGGGGGAGGTAGGCGCGGTAGACGCCGAAGCCGGCCAGCACCTCGACCAGCGCCTCGCGGAACGCCCGCCGGGTCGTGTCGCGCAGCGACGGGTCGGTGCGGCAGACCCGCAGGCCGAGCTCGGTGAGCCGGTTGACCTCGGCGGCCAGCACCTCGCGCAGCACCAGGTGCTTGGTCGTGTCGACGACGTCCTCGTAGGAGGCGTCGTCGCCGGTGACGGAGGTCCACAGCGCGGTCAGCGGCAGCTCGCCGGCGGGGTCGACGAACAGGCCGAGCACGCGGTTGAGGGCGTCGTACCCGGTCGTGCCCGCGGTCTGCCAGTCGGGCGGCAGGTCCTCGCCGGGCTCCAGGATCTTCTCGACGACGACCCAGGCGCCACCGGTCGTCTCGGCCAGCCGGTCGAGGTAGCCGCCGGGGTCGGCAAGGCCGTCCGGGTGGTCGATGCGCAGGCCGTCGAGGACGCCGTCACGCACCTGCTGCAGGACCAGCGCGTGCGTCTCGTCGAAGACGCGCGGCACCTCGACCCGCACACCGGCCAGCGTCGTCACGTCGAAGAAGCGGCGGTAGTCCAGCTCCTCGCCGGCCACGCGCCAGGAGGCGAGCCGGTAGTGCTGCTGCTCCAGCGTCGCCAGCACGTCGCCGTCGACCCGGGTGCCGGGTGCGATCGGGAACTCGTGGTCGTAGTAGCGGATCCGGTCCTCGAGCAGCTCCAGCTCGCCGGCGACGTCGCCGAGCGGCCCGCCGAGGACGGGCACCAGCACCTTGCCGGGGTTGTCGGCGCTGTCCCAGTCGACGTCGAACCAGTCGGCGTACGGCGACGCGCGGCCCTCGCGCAGCAGCGACCACCACTGGGCGTTCTGCGACTCGGGCTCGCTGACGGCCATGTGGTTCGGCACGACGTCGAGCAGGATCCCGAGGCCGGCCTCGCGGCAGGCCGCGACCATCCGGCCGAACGCCTCCTCGCCGCCGAGCTCGCGGTTCAGGGTGCTGTGGTCGACCACGTCGTAGCCGTGCGCGGAGCCGGGCGCCGCCTGCAGGTACGGCGAGCAGTAGAGGTGCGTCACGCCCAGGTCAGCCAGGTACGGCGCGATCGCCGCCGCGTCGTCGAACCCGAAGCCGGGGTGGTCGGCTGTCCCCGAACCGGACGGCGGGCGGAGCTGGACGCGGTAGGTCGAGACCGGCACGGGCTTGCCGGCGGCGGGCAGGTGCGGCACCTAGAAGACCTTCCGCAGGACCTGCACGGAGCGGGCGTCGACCTGCACCGGCTCGCCGGTCTTGGCCGACTGCGTCTCGGCGTCACCCAGCATCGGTGCGGCCGTGTCGACCTCGACCTGCCAGCGCTCGCCGGCGCCGAGGTCGGGGAGCACGAACTCGATCGGCTCGTGGTGGCCGTTGAAAAGCAGGAAGAACGAGTCGTCGACGACGCGCTCGCCGCGCACGTCCGGCTCGCGGATCCCCTCGCCGTTGAGGAAGACCGACACCGACTTGGCGAAGCCGGAGTCCCAGTCGTCCTGGTCCATCTCCTCGCCCGCGGGCGTGAACCAGGCGATGTCCTCGATGGCCGACCCGCGGACCGGCCGGCCGTTGAAGAAGCGGCGGCGGCGGAAGACGGGGTGCTCGCGCGCGCAGCCGGGCCAGCCGGGAGACGAACTCGGTGAGGACCTCGAAGTCCTTGGCCCGCTCCCAGTCCACCCAGGCGATCTCGTTGTCCTGCGCGTAGACGTTGTTGTTGCCGCCCTGCGTGCGGCCGAGCTCGTCGCCGTGCAGCACCATCGGCACGCCCTGGCTCAGGAACAGCGTGGTGAGGAAGTTGCGCTTCTGCTGCTCGCGCAGCGCCACGACCTCGAGGTCGTCGGTCTCGCCCTCGACGCCGCAGTTCCAGGAGCTGTTGTGGCTCTCGCCGTCGTTGCCGCCCTCGCCGTTCGCGTCGTTGTGCTTGTCGTTGTAGGAGACGAGGTCGTGCAGCGTGAAGCCGTCGTGCGCGGTGATGAAGTTGATGGAGGCCAGCGGGCGGCGGCCGTCGTGCTGGTAGAGGTCGGCCGACCCGGTCAGGCGCGACGCGAACTCCGCCAGCGTCTCCGGCTCGGCGCGCCAGTAGTCGCGCATGAGGTCGCGGTACTTGCCGTTCCACTCGGTCCACAGGGGCGGGAAGCCGCCGACGTTGTAGCCGCCCTCGCCGACGTCCCACGGCTCGGCGATCAGCTTGGCCTGGCTGACCACCGGGTCCTGCTGCACGAGGTCGAAGAACGCCGACAGCCGGTCCACCTCGTGGAACTGGCGGGCCAGCGTCGAGGCGAGGTCGAAGCGGAAGCCGTCGACGTGCATCTCGGTCACCCAGTAGCGGAGCGAGTCCATGATCAGCTGCAGCGTGTGCGGGTGCCGCATCAGCAGCGTGTTCCCGGTGCCGGTCGTGTCGTAGTAGTGCGCCTCGTCGCCCTCGACCAGCCGGTAGTAGGCCGCGTTGTCGATGCCGCGGAACGACAGCGTCGGGCCCATCTGGTTGCCCTCGGCGGTGTGGTTGTAGACGACGTCGAGGATGACCTCGAGGCCCTCCGCGTGCAGCGCCTTGACCATCGCCTTGAACTCCTGGACCTGCTGGCCGCGCTGGCCGGAGCTCGAGTAGTCGTTGTGCGGGGCGAAGAAGCCGATCGTGTTGTAGCCCCAGTAGTTGCGCATCCCGCGGTCGGCCAGGTGGCTGTCGTGCACGAACTGGTGCACCGGCATGAGCTCGATCGCGGTGACGCCGATCTTCTTGTAGTGCTCGAGCATCACCGGGTGCGCGAGCGCGGCGTAGGTCCCGCGGATGTCCTCCGGGATGCCCGGGTGGGTCTTGGTCAGCCCCTTGACGTGCGCCTCGTAGATGACCGTCTCGTTGTACGGGGTGCGCGGGAAGCGGTCGTTGTCCCAGTCGAAGAACGGGCTGATGACGACGGACTTGCTCATGTGCGGCGCGGAGTCCTCGTCGTTGAAGGAGTCCTCGTCGCCCCAGGTGTAGCTGAAGCAGGCCTGCGCCCAGTCGATGTCGCCGTCGACGGCCTTGGCGTACGGGTCGAGCAGGAGCTTGCTCGGGTTGCAGCGGTGCCCGTTCTCCGGCTCGTACGGCCCGTGCACGCGGAAGCCGTAGCGCTGGCCGGCGCCCACGTTGGGCAGGTAGCCGTGCCAGACGAAGGCGTCGCGCTCGGGCAGGTCGACCCGCGTCTCCTGCCCGGCCTCGTCGAACAGGCAGAGCTCGACGCGGGTGGCGACCTCGGAGAACAGGGCGAAGTTGGTGCCGGTGCCGTCGTACGTGGCGCCGAGGGGGTAGGCCGAACCGGGCCAGACGCGCATGGGGACTGCTTCCTTCGAAGGGGCGGGGGCAGGGCTGCTCTAGGAGGTGGGCGTGCTGTCGTCCGCGTAGCGCTGCTGCTCGAGCTGCTGCGCCATCGCCTTCCAGGCCAGCTCGTAGCGGTCGGCGGCCTGCTCCACGGCGCTCTCGGCGCCGACCAGCACGGTCACGAACGGCCCGGGAGCGGACAGGACGGGGGACAGGTCGCGCAGCTGCACGGGGGGACCTCCAGCGGTTCGGGGAGCGGCTCTGCCGGGTCCTACCCCCGCTGCCCGGCGACCTACGCGCGGCGGCGCCGCCGGATGCGTCTCACTCGCCAGGCGGGCCGGTGACCGGCTCGACCGGCCCGGGCCGGCGGTGCTGGCAGCAGCACCAGGTGCTCCCGGGGCACCGCCCGTGCTCCTGCTCGCGGCACGGCTCGCAGATGAGGTTCACCGGGACCTGCGCACCCGTACGGCGTCCGCACGTCGCGTCCTCAGCCGGGCCAGTCCCAGCGTGGAGGCGGCGGCCATCGACACCGACAGCAGCGCCAGCGCGCGCAGCTCGGCACTGCGCTGCCGGTCGACCATCGCCAGCTCGCCGCCGGGCGACAGCCGCTCGTCGCTCGAGAGGGCGAGGGCGAGCTGGAGCTCCTCCTGCTGCTGGAGCATCGCCGCGGTCATCGGGTTCACCTGGGCCTGCACCTGCGTCTGGGCCTGCGCCTGGGGCTGGGCCTGCGGCTGCACGACGGGCGGCGCCGGCGCCGGCGGCGGGGGGGCCTGCGCGGCGGGCTGCCCGGCGGGGGCGACGGGGTCCTGCGCGGGCGCCGGCGGCTTCGGCGGCTGGGCCGCGGCGGCGGCGACGGGCGCGGTGCACGTGACCGCCAGCTTCGCCGTCGCCACGACGGTGTCGCGCAGCACGGCGTCGACCGAGGGCGCGTACTTCCCGGCGGCGACGTCGACGCAGCTCACCCGGACCCGGAAGGGCACGTCGTTGCGCACCGTCACGTCGAGGTCGCGCAGCCCGGAGGCGTCGACGTCACCGAGCAGCGTCTCCGGGCCGCGCCGCACGAGGGCGACGCTCTGCCGGTCGGCCAGCCCCTGCAGCGCGCGCCCCAGCACCTGCGTGAAGTTGCGCCCGCTGTCGCACACCAGCGGCTCGCCCTCCTTCAGCACCACCTCGTCGCCGCAGTCCACGCCACCGGGAGGCGTGAAGGTGCCGGTGAGCCGGGCCATCGTGATGAGGTCGGCCTTGGAGCGGCCGCCCTCCTGCGCCGTCAGGCCGATGACCTTGATGCCGGCCGCCCTGAGGCGCTGGGCGTAGGACGGGATGTCGGGCTTCCCGTCCGGGCCGAGCCGGGTGCCGTACGGGTCGGTGAAGTTCTCGTCCGTCGCCAGCGCGACGATCCGCCGGATGCCCGGCTGGTCGCGGAAGCCGGCCTGCTGGCCGGGCGGCACGACGTACGCGCCGCGCGCCTCGCCGCCGAGCCGGTCGTCCACGATGCCCAGGCCGTCGACGAGCTGGTCCAGGCCGATGAGCTGGCCCTCGGCCGCGCCGGCGCGCTGGCCGGACGGCGGCGTCTGGATGGCCACCTCGGACAGCGCCTTGCGCAGGTCGGCGTTGACCTCGCCGATCTGGCGCACCCGCTTGTAGACGTCGGGCTTGCGGTAGCGCGGCTCGCTCGGGTCGACGTCCGGGTACGGCCGCTCGCCGGCCCGCGGCCCCGCCGCCACCGTGCCGATGCCGACGCGCAGGTCGATGCCCTGCGCGGCGATCTGGCCGGCCACCGGCTCCAGGTTGGCCTTCACGTCGGCGATGTAGTCGCCCATGCTCTGCGACACGTCGACCAGCAGGTACAGGTCCAGCGGCGTCGGGCTCTTGGGGAGCACCAGGGTGAAGTCGACGACCCGGCTCTCGCCGACGGGCAGGACGACGGAGCGGCTCGGCGGGTCCATCCGGCCGGGCGGCGGGGGCGGGGCGCCCAGGTCGCCCGGCGCCCGGGGCGTGCCGACGACGGCGCGCGACACCGGGTCGACGAAGCGCAGCAGGTCGTGGCCGGCCAGCGCCGAGAAGCTGCCCTGGTCCGAGCGCGTCCCGCGGGCGCTCCCGGCGGTGGCGGGCACGCCGGCGTCCAGCTCGACCGGGCCGCGGGTCTTGGCGCGGGCCTCCACGCGGAACAGCGCGCCGTCGGCCTCGACCACCAGCGCGCCGTCGCCCTTGCGGTAGGCGGCCGAGCCGGCGCCGACCGGGGCCGGCCGCTCGGCGAAGCTGCGGCCGCCGTCGCGGCTGTGCAGCAGCGTGGTGCCGGCCAGCACCGCCACCTCGCCGGCCTCCATCGGCTCGACGGCCGTGACGCCGGCGACGTCCGGCGCGACGGACAGGGTCCGGCCGCCGTCGCGGGAGACGACCAGCCGGCCGTCGCTGACGGCGTAGAGCAGCTCGGGGTCGGCCGGGTCGACCGCCAGCGCGTCGAAGCCGGACGCGCCGGACGGCAGCGAGGCGACCGAGCCGCGCTGGGCCCAGGTGCGGCCGCCGTCGGTCGTCGCGAAGAGGAAGCCGGCGGGTCCGGCGGGCGCGCCGCCGACGCCGGGCAGCGTGGGCAGCGTGCCGCCGCTGCCGCCCGCGTCGGTGGCCGGGCTGATCGTCAGGTAGGCGGTGCGGCCGTCACCGGCCGGCTCGAGCAGCCGCGGGCTGCCCTGGGCAGGCAGACCGCCGCTCGTCTCGCGCCAGCTGCCCTCGCCGCCGTCGGAGCTGCTCACGACGTGCGGCCGGCTCGCCGCCGAGGTGCCCTCGCGCACGGCCGCCAGCGAGGGACCGCCGGGCAGGGAGGCGGTGGCGACGACCGTGGAGGTGCTGCCGGACAGGGGCACGCCGGGAGCGCCCTGCGCCCCGAGCACGAGGACGTCCTTCCAGGTGCAGCCCGCGGTGGTGCTGCGCTTGACCGTGTTGCCGTTGGTGGCGAGCAGCCGGTCGGGTCGTACGGCGTCGACGGAGTAGGCCGTCACGACGTCCCGGGTGCCGGTCACGCCCGGCACGCCGCGGAAGCCCTCCACCGGCAGCCGCTGCCACAGGCCGGTCTGGGCGACCTTGCGGCCACCGCAGGTCAGCGGCACCGACACCGCCTCGGCCACGACGGGTCCGACGAGCAGGGGTGCCGCGAGCGCGGCCGCGAGGGCGGCGCGCAGGCGACGGGCGGGCACGGTCAGGTCCGCGCCGGGGTGCGGGTGCGGGGCTTGGCCGTGCTGCCGGTGCGCTTGGTGGCGGTGCGGCGGCGCTGGACCGGCGCGGCGGTGGAGGCGCGGTCCAGCGCGTCGAGCAGCGGCGCGAGCGCCTCCTGCAGGACCTCGTCCTCGAGCGTCTCCTCCTCGTCCAGGCGCTGCGCGAGGCTGTCCAGCTCGCCGCGGTGGGCGCGCAGGACCGCCGTGGCCTCGTCCTGGGCGCTGGTGATGAGTCGGCGGACCGCCTCCTCGACGTCGCGCTGGGTCTCGGGGGAGAGGTCGACCAGCGCGCTGTCGTCGCCGAGGAAGCCCTCGCCGGCCTTGACCTGCAGGCGGACCGGGCCGACCTCCTCGCTCATGCCGTACCGCGTGACCATGTCGCGGGCCAGGTCGGTGGCGTGCTCGAGGTCCTGCTCGCCGCCGGTGGAGCCCTCGCCGAGCACCAGGTGCTCCGCGGCGATGCCGCCGAGGGTGGCGACCAGCTGGGCGTGCAGGGCGCTCTGGGTGAGGAGCGTCGCCTCGGTGTCGGCGAAGGTCGCGGCGGCGACCGTGCGGCCGCGGGACAGCACGGTGACGCGGTGGACGTCCTCGTGCCGGCCGAGGGCGGCGGCGACGACGACGTGGCCGATCTCGTGGTACGCCGCGCGGCGGCGCTCCTCCGCAGTGAGGACCCGGCCGCGGCGCTGCGGGCCCTCGAGCACGCGCACGATCGCGAGCTCCAGCTCCTTCATCTCGATCTGCCTGCCGCCGCGGCGGATGGTGAGCAGCGCGGCCTCGTTGACGGTGCTGGCCAGGTCGGCGCCGGTGAACCCCGGGCAGCGCTGGGCGATGCGGGTGAGGTCGACGTCAGCCGCGAGCGGCTTCCTGCCGGCGTGGATGCGCAGGATCCGTTCGCGGCCCTCGGCGTCCGGGCGCTCGACCGTGATGTGGCGGTCGAAGCGGCCGGGGCGCATCAGCGCCGGGTCGAGGATGTCGGGGCGGTTGGTCGCCGCGATGACGACGACGCCGGTGGACACGTCGAAGCCGTCCATCTCGACGAGCAGCTGGTTGAGGGTCTGCTCGCGCTCGTCCGACCCGCCGCCACCGCCGCCGGAGCCGCGCTTGCGGCCGGCCGCGTCGAGCTCGTCGATGAAGACGATGGCCGGCGCGACGGCGTTGACGCGTCGGAACAGGTCGCGGACGCGGGCGGCGCCGACGCCGACGAGCGACTCGACGAACTCCGCCCCGGCGACCGAGAAGAAGGGCACGCCGGCCTCGCCGGCCACCGCGCGGGCGAGCAGCGTCTTGCCGGTGCCGGGCGGGCCGAACAGCAGCACGCCCTTGGGCGGGGCCGCCCCGAGCGCCTTGTACTTGGCCGGGTCCTTGAGGTAGTCGACGCACCTCGGCCAGCTCGGTGACGGCCTCCTCGGCGCCGCCCACGTCGGCGAAGGTGACCGTCGAGCCGCCGGTGCGCGACCCGTCGTCGACCCTGCCGAAGTCGGTGACCTCGCCGATCGCACTGCTGCCGCCGCCCTTGCCGACGAACAGCAGGGCGAACAGGTTGGCCAGGATCATCACCGGCAGCAGGAACTCCGTCACGACGCGCACGCCGGACTGGAAGCTCTGCGGGTCCACCTCGGTCGCGGCGCCGGAGGCCTGCAGCGCCTCGGACAGCCGCGGGGTGAAGGCGCCGGTGCTCGGCAGGTCCGCCCGCACCAGCTCGGCGCCGTCCGGGACCCCCTCGACGCGCGCGACCTTCGGGTCCGCGGGCGCGGCCGGCGCCGCTCCGGCTGCCGGCTTGGTGCCGCGGCGGTCGGCGGCCTCCTGCGCGGAGCGCAGCTGCAGCACGACGGTGCTGTCCTCGTCGAGGAAGGTGGCCTGGTCCACCCGGCCCGCCGTGGTCAGGGCGCTGACCTGGTCCAGCGACACCTCCCGGCCGTCCGGGTCGCTGTAGAGGTAGGTCAGCGAGGTCGCGAAGACGACGAGCAGGACGAGCAGCGACGCCACGAGCGACAGGAAGAGCTTCGGCGTGGTGCTGCCGCTGGCCGCGCGCTCGCGCCGGCGGGCCTCCAGCCGGGCCTTGAGGCGGCCCACGAAGCCGCCCTCCGACTGCTGCGCCTGGGTGCTGGCCACAGGTGGTCCTCCTCGCCGGCGCACCGGCACGCGTGGGGGAGCCCGCCCCGGACCGGGGAGGCTCGTCCCGGCTCCTGTTCGGCAGGCGCGCCCGGACTCCTGCACGCCGCGTGCGAGAAGACGCGGGCGCTTCGACGGCCCTGCACGTGGGGCGTCGGCCGCACTGCGGGCCCTGCCGGGCGGGTCCCGCTCGCGCGCCGCGACGAGGGGGTGGGAGCGCTGTGGCTCGGGAGTGGGCGATACAGGACTTGAACCTGTGACCTCTTCCGTGTCAGGGAAGCGCGCTACCAGACTGCGCCAATCGCCCGTGCATGTGGAGTTGTCGTGCCCGCGGGGAGGCCGGGGCGGGAATCGAACCCGCGTACAGGGCTTTGCAGGCCCTTGCCTAAGCCACTCGGCCACCCGGCCAGGGGACCCGGCGTGGCCGGGACGGCCCGACGCCCCGGGGGGGCGCCCTTCCGAGCGGACGACGGGATTCGAACCCGCGACCCTCACCTTGGCAAGGTGATGCTCTACCACTGAGCCACGTCCGCGTGCACCGGGCGAGAAGCCCTGGCGACGAGGCAGAACCCTAGCAGGGTGCCGCCGGAGGTGGGACTCAGGTCTCGGGCTCGGCCCAGAGCAGCAGCGCCAGCTCGGCGTCCACGTCCACGTGCTCGCTCTCGCTGCCCGTCGGGACGCTCTGGTAGGTCCGGCCGAGGAACTCGACGAGGTCGCCGAGCGGCACCTCGAACAGCGCCCGGCCCGACGGGGAGGACAGCGACAGGCACACCACGGCGGCGCCGTTCGCGGTCGACGGCCACACCTGCACGTCGCCCTCGCCGGCGGGAACCGACACGCCGTCGGAGAGCAGCTGGCGGGCGAAGGTCCACTGGACGACGTCGCCGCCCTCGGCGCCGGCGCCGGTGTGGAAGGACACCTGCACGGCGTACGGGTCGGCCACGTCGTAGGCGAGGTCGGCGCGGACCGGCAGGGAGGCGGCGCCGGGCACCACCAGCCGCAGCTGGAGCTCCGAGCAGACCGAGGTCGGGCGAGTGGTCATGGCTCGGGCCTCTTCCTAGCGGCGAGGGCCGACCGGCCCCGGGTGCATCGGAGATCCCCCCGTTGACGCCGCCGTAACCGGCCCGAGCGGACCAGAACCGGCGGTTCACCCGTACGGCCGCGCGCGGGTGCACCGGCCCACGTAGCCTGTGACCCACGACGCGGGTCCCTCCCCATCCGTCCGGCCCGCTGCTGCGAACGCCCTGTCGTGAGGACCTCGATGACGCTGCCCCGCGGACGTTCCGCGGCTGCCGGCGCGCGCACGGCTCCTCAGGACGCCGGCACCGGCTCGTACGACGGCATGGACGACCGCGCGCTGGTCGCCCGGGTGACTGAGGGCGACGGCGGCGCCCTCGAGGCGCTCTACGGCCGCTACGGCCGGGCCTGCTACGGGCTGGCTCGCAGGATCCTCGCCGACGAGCAGCTCGCGCAGGACGCGGTGCAGGAGGTGTTCCTCACCGTCTGGCGGGACGCGTCGCGCTTCGACGCCAGCCGCGGCGGCTTCTCCACCTGGCTGCTGTCCATGACGCACCACAAGGCGGTGGACAGCGTCCGGCGCGAGGAGAACCTCCGCAAGCGCCGCACGACCGCCGACGCCCTCGAGCACCGGGAGTCCGACGCCCCCCGCGTCGACGACGCCGTCTGGTCGCTGCTGCGCCGCGAGCGGGTCCGCGAGGTGCTCGCGACGCTGCCGGACCCGCAGCGCGAGGCGCTCACCCTCGCCTACTTCGGCGGCTACACGCAGCGCGAGATCGCGGGGCTCACCGACACCCCGCTGGGCACCGTGAAGACGCGGATGCTCGCCGGGATGCGCCGGATGAAGGACTCGCTCGACGGGCTGTCCAACGCCGCAGGCGGCCTCGAGCCGCCCGACAGCTACGCCGCCGCCCCGACCACGCCCGACCAGAGGAACACCCCGTGACCCGGCCCGACGCCCACGCGCGCTACGAGGAGCTCGCGGCCGGCCACGCCCTGCACGCCCTCGAGCCCGAGGACGAGCAGGAGTTCGTCGCCCACCTCGCCGGCTGCGCCCGCTGCGAGCGCGCGCTGGCCGAGCACGCGTCGACGCTGGCGCACCTGGCCTACGCCCCGGACGCCGCCGAGCCGCCTGCTGCGCTGCTCGACGGCCTCCGCGCCGGCGTGCTCGCCTCCGGCCGCGGCGCCAGCTTCCCGTCGCCCGCCGCGGCGCAGGAGGAGCCCGTGCAGCTCGACGAGGTGCGGCGGCGTCGCGACGACTCGCGCCTGCGCCGGGCCGGCACCTGGGTGGGCGTCGCCGCGGCGGCCGCCCTGGTGGTGTCGCTCGGCGTCTGGAACACCTCGCTGCGCTCCGAGCGCGACCAGCAGGCCGCCTGGAGCGACCGACTGGCCAGCGCGGTCGGCCAGCTGCGCGACCCCTCCACCGACACCGTGCCGCTCGAGGGCGAGGCCGGTGAGGTCGTCGCCGTCGCGCTGGTGCGGGGCACCGACATGTCGCTCGTCGTCGACGGCCTGCCTGTCAACGAGGCCGGCACGACCTACGTCCTGTGGGGCGAGAGCCGCTACGGCGACCGCCGCCCGGTCGGCTCCTTCGACGTGACCGCGAGCGGCCTCGACGTGCTCGAGGGCATGCAGGTGCAGGCCAGCGTCAGCGACGTCACCCGCTTCATGGTGACCCGCGAGAAGGGTGACGCCGCCCCACCGATGCCGACCCTGCCGGTGCTCGCGTCGGGCGACGTCTGACCGTGCCCGTAGGCGTGGGGCAGGATGCGGCGGTGACCGAGCAGCGCTCCGCCGCGGCGTGGAAGTCGGCCCTGCGCCGGACGCCGGGCGGGGCGGGCGCGGTCAAGGCGATCGTCTTCGTCGTCGGCCTGCTGTTCATCCTGCTCGGGCTCGCCCTCGCGGCGCTGCCGGGGCCGCTGACGATCCCGCCGATCCTCGTCGGCCTCTACGTCTGGTCCACGGAGTTCGCCTGGGCGGACCGGCTGCTCGACCGCGCCAAGCGCAGCGCGAAGGAGGCTTGGGAGAACGCCAGGCGACGCCCGGTCATCACCGGGCTGATCACCGTCAGCGGCCTGATCGCCTTCGGCGTCGGGATCTGGCTGGTCGGCAGGTACGACCTGGTCGCGCGGGCCAAGGAGCTCGTGGGGCTCGGGTAGTCTCGCCGCCGCACCACCGGGACGTATAGCTCAGTTGGTTAGAGCGCACGCTTCACACGCGTGAGGTCGCAGGTTCGAGTCCTGCTACGTCCACATCCAGGCCCGCGCATCCTCCAGGCGCCCGCGCGCCGGTATGTCCCGGTCTGCGCCGCGCGTCCCGCCGTTCGGCCGCGCGCGCACGCTAGGTCCCCCTAGGGTCACCGCGTGCGAGGGGCCGGAGCGGGGTGACGGACGTGCTGCCGCCCCCGCCCGACCTGTCCGTGCTCGACGTCGCGGAGCGCATCGCGCTCGTGGACCGGCTGGTGGCGCGCGCACCCTCGCCGGACCGGCTGGAGCGGCTGGCCGCGGCCGCCGCCGCGCTGCTGGGGGCCTCCGGTGCCGCGGTGACGCTGGTCGCCGCGGCGGAGCAGGTGGTGGCCGCCGCGCACGGGACGGTGCTCCCGGACGACGGGCGGCGCAAGCCGCTCGCGGAGAGCCTGTGCGCCCTCGCGGCCGCCTCCTGCGGTCCGCTGGCCGTCGCGGACGCGCGCAGCCACCCGTGGGTCGGCCACCTGCCGGTCGTCGTCTCCGGCGAGCTGCGGGCCTACCTCGGGGTGCCGCTCGTCGACCGCGAGGGGCTTGTGCTCGGAGCCCTGTGCGTGACGGACGTCGTGCCGCGCGAGTGGACCCCTGAGCAGGTCGCCCGGCTGACGACCGTCGCCGGGCTGGCCAGCGCCGAGCTCGACGACCAGGCGGGCGACTCCGCGGTGCGGCTGCAGCTGGCCGTCCAGGCCGCCGACCTGGGCAGCTACGAGTACGACCTGCCGACCGGCGAGCTGGTCTGGGACGCGCGGATGCTGGCGCTGCACGGCTGCACCGAGGAGGGCTTCAGCCGGCACGTCGACGCCTACAGCGCCGTGGTGCACCCGGACGACCTGGACCGGGTGCAGGAGGCGCTGGCGCACGCGGTCTCCGTGGTCGGCGACCTCGTCGTCGACTACCGCGTCGTCCTGCCGGACGGCGGGATCCGCTGGATCAGGGGTCGCGGTCGGGTGCTGCCCGACATGCTGGGGGCGGCCGCGCGCGTGGTGGGGACGGCGTACGACGCCTCCGCCGACCGCGAGCTGCGCGACGAGCTGACCCGGCTCATGGAGACGATGCCGGCGGCCTTCGTACGGCTGGACCGGCAGTGGCGCTTCTCCTACGTCAACGCGCGGGCCGAGGCGATCTACGGCCGGACCCGGCACGAGCTGGTCGGCGCCGACGTCTACGAGGCCTTCCCCGAGGTGCGCGGCTCGGCCTTCGACGAGGTCTACACGAGGGCGATGGACCACGGCGAGAGCGGCCGGGTGGACGCGTTCTTCGCCCCGCTGGACACCCACTTCGAGGTCTACGTCTGGCCCGACGAGCTCGGGCTGTCGATCTTCTTCCACGACGTCACCGACCGGATGCTGGCGCACGCGGCGCTCGCCCGGGCCAGCGACCGGATGGCGCTGCTCAGCGCGGCGGGGGAGTCGCTGTCCGCGAGCCTGCAGCCGCGCGAGTGCCTCGCGGTGCTGGCCGACCTGGTGGTGCCGGACCTCGCCGCCTGGCTGGTGCTGGTCGTGACCGACGCGGTCGCCGAGCTGCTGGGGGAGCCGGGCGCCGGCGGCGACCCCACCCGCCTGCACGTCGTCCACCTCGCGCACGAGGACCCCGAGCGCGAGCAGGTGCTCCGCCAGGTCGTCCGCGCGCAGGTGATGACGCGCGAGGCGTCCAGCGGCGTGGGCAAGGTCGTCCGGACCGGCGAGCCCGAGGGCTACCCGCGCGTGCCGGACGAGGTCATGGCTGCCCGCGCGAGCGGGCCGGAGCAGCTCGCCGCCATGCGCGCCCTGAACGGCGGCGCTGTCCTGAGCGTCCCGCTGCACGCGGCCACCGGCGTGCAGGGCGGCTTCACCGTCGGCTCCCGCGACGACCAGCCGCTCGACGACGCCCTCGTCGTCGACCTCGCCGCCCGCGCCGGGGTGGCCCTCGACAACGCGCTGGCCTACGCCCGGGAGCGGCGCGAGGCGGCCGTCCTGCAGAGCGCGCTGCTGCCGCGCGAGCCGGCGCACCTGCCGGACGTCGTGCTGGCCACGCGCTACCTGCCGGCCAGCGCCGACGCGCTCGCCGGAGGCGACTTCTTCAAGACCGTCCGGGTCGACGGGCGGATGGTCCTGATGCTCGGCGACGTGATGGGCCACGGCACCGCGTCCGCCGCCCGCGCCGGACAGCTGCACGGCCTCGGGGCGGCGCTGGCGCTCGAGGGCCACCGGCCCGGCGCGCTGCTCGCGCGGCTCGCGGCGGGCATCGACCAGATGATGGACCTCGAGCTGGCCACGCTGCTCGTCTGCTCCTACGACCCGGCCGACCGCGTGCTCACCACGGCGTCGGCCGGGCACCCCGCGCCGCTGGTGGCGCCGCCCGCGGGACCGCCGGCCTTCCTCGAGGTCGCGCCCGGACCGCCGCTCGGGGTGCCCGGCGGGGACTACGCCGAGGGCACCGTGGTGCTCGCTCCGGGCAGCAGCCTCGTGCTGTTCACCGACGGTCTGGTCGAGCGGCGCGGCGAGAGCATCACGGTCGGGCTCGAGCGGCTGCGCGCAGCCCTGGACGAGCTGCGGCTTCCGCCGGAGCAGGTCGCCGACCACCTGCTGCGCGAGTGCGGCCGGATCGAGGGCGGCGACGACGACGTCGCGCTGCTCGTCCTCGCGCACGGCTAGCCCGGTAGGGCGTCCTGCTGCTCGCGGGCGATGTCGCCCAGGGCGCGCTGCCCGCGCAGGACCGCGTCGCGCATGAGGGCGATCCGGTCGCGGTCCAGCGCCGCTGCCTCGTACCGGTCCGCCAGCGCCGTCAGGCGCAGGACCAGCTCGGCGGTGCGGGCCACCTCCTGCTCGAGGTCGTCCAGCGGGGCGCTGCGGCGCTGCTGCCGCGGCACGGCGAGCGGGAGGTGCGGGGCCATGGCTCTCCAGTCGGGTCAAGGACTGAGGCAGCGCGGGCCGCAAGGGCGGCTCGAGCGCTCGGACCGGCAGTGTGGCACCCGTACGGCCTCCTGGACACCCGGGCGCCCGACGCGCGGGGGAAGGTCGGCTTCGTCCCCGCCGGCCTTGCCCGGCCGGTCCACACTCGGCGCATGAGCCGCCGCCGCGCCGCCGTCCTCGCCTTGTCCGCCTGCCTGCTCGCCGCGGCGTGCAGCGACGACCCGGAGCCGACGGCCACCAGCGGCACCCGGCAGTCGCCGCCGCCGGCCGCGGTGAGCAGCCCGTCCGCGGCCGCGCCGGCGGCCACCGCGGCGACCGGCGAGCCGGCTCCGCCGTTCGCGGCCGACACGGGCAGGGACGTGGAGCAGCCGTCCGGCGGCCCGCTGACGGTGACGGCGGTGCGGGTGGCGCGGCAGGACGGCTACGACCGGGTCGTGTTCGAGCTGGCGGGCAAGCAGGCGGGGGAGCCCGGCTGGCGGGTCGAGTACGTCGACCGCCCGACCCGCGACGGCTCCGGCGAGCCGGTCGAGGTCGAGGGCGACGCGACGCTGGTCGTCCGGATCGACGGGGCGGGCTACCCGGACGACACCGGGCAGCAGGAGGCGCAGTCCGCGAGCGTGCCGTCCGACGTGGAGGTCGTCCGCGAGGTGGAGCTGGGCGCGGTCTTCGAGGGCGTGTACGAGGCGTTCGTCGGCACCTCCGGGAAGCAGCCGTTCCGGGTCTTCCGGCTGGCCGACCCGGCCCGGGTGGTCGTGGACGTCCGGCACGGCTGAGGGAATCCGCGGGCGGCGGGGCGCCTTGGACTGGGGGTCCTGCCCCTGACCCCGCAAGGAGAACCCATGCCCACGCGTACCGCCCGCACCGCCTGGAACGGCGGCCTCGCCGACGGCTCCGGCCAGGTCGAGCTGACCAGCAGCAAGGTCGGCACCTACGACGTGTCCTTCCCGAAGCGCGCCGCCGACGAGGCCGGGGGCGCGACCAGCCCCGAGGAGCTCATCGCCGCCGCGCACTCCTCCTGCTACGCGATGCAGCTCTCGCACCTGATCGCCGAGGCCGGCGGCACGCCGCAGAGCCTCGAGGTCACGGCCGAGGTCACGCTCGGCGAGGACTCCGCCGACGGCGGCTTCAAGATCAGCGGCATCGCGCTCAAGGTCGTCGGCGAGGTCGAGGGCCTGGACGAGGCCGGCTTCCTCAAGGCCGCCGAGGCCGCGAAGGACAGCTGCCCGGTCAGCAAGGCGCTCAAGGCCGTCGACATGACGCTGGACGCCTCTCTCGCCTAGCGCCGCCTGCATCCCGCCGGCCCCCGCTGCTCCTCCCGGAGCACGGGGGCCGAGCCGTCCCGCGTCTTCCTGACCTGCACGGTGCTGGTGGTGCCGAGCGCGCAGGTGGAGCGGAACCGGGTGGCCCCGCCGCACTAGGCTCGGGAGGTCGTCTCCCCGTCTCAGGAGCCTCCGTGACCACCGCCACGCCACCCGCCGTCGTGCACGTGACCGCGGAGCAGGCGGGCGCGACGGCCGGTGACGTCCTCAAGGCCGCCGGCGTCAAGGACACCGCGGTGGCCCGCATCGGCGGCGAGCTGCGCGACCTCGCGCACGTCGTCGCCGAGGGCGAAGCCGTCGAGGCCGTGCCGTACGCCAGCGAGGACGGCCGCAACGTCCTGCGGCACTCCGCGGCCCACGTGCTCGCCCAGGCGGTGCAGGACCTTTTCCCGGGCACCCGGCTCGGCATCGGCCCGCCGGTCAAGGACGGCTTCTACTACGACTTCCTGCCCGAGCGGCCCTTCACCCCGGAGGACCTGGTCGCGGTCGAGAAGCGCATGAGCGACATCACGCGGCAGCGCCAGCGCTTCGCCCGCCGCGTCGTCGACGAGGACGCCGCCCGCGAGGAGCTCGCGGACGAGCCGTTCAAGCTGGAGCTGATCGGGCTGAAGGGCGGCAGCAGCGACGACGACGGCTCCAGCGTCGAGGTCGGCGGCGCCGAGCTGACCATCTACGACAACCTCGCCGGCGAGGAGCTGGTCTGGAAGGACCTGTGCCGCGGCCCGCACCTGCCGACCACCCGCGACATCCCGGCGTTCAAGCTCATGCGCACCGCCGCCGCCTACTGGCGCGGCGACCAGAAGAACCCGATGCTGCAGCGCATCTACGGCACCGCCTGGGAGAGCAAGGACGCCCTCAAGGCGCACCTGACCCTGCTCGAGGAGGCCGAGAAGCGCGACCACCGGCGCCTCGGCAGCGAGCTCGACCTGTTCAGCTTCCCGGACGAGATCGGCTCGGGGCTCGCGGTCTTCCACCCCAAGGGCGGCGTCATCCGCATGGCGATGGAGGAGTACTCCCGCAGGCGGCACGTCGAGGAGGGCTACGACTTCATCGCCACTCCGCACATCACCAAGGGGCAGCTGTTCGAGCAGAGCGGCCACCTCGAGTGGTACGCGGAGGGCATGTACCCCCCGATGCAGCTCGACGCCGAGGGCGACAAGCCGGGGCAGGACTACTACCTCAAGCCGATGAACTGCCCGATGCACAACCTGGTCTTCCGCTCCCGCGGGCGGTCCTACCGGGAGCTGCCGCTGCGGCTGTTCGAGTTCGGGACCGTCTACCGGTACGAGAAGTCCGGCGTGGTGCACGGCCTCACCCGGGCGCGCGGCTTCACCCAGGACGACGCGCACATCTACTGCACCCGCGAGCAGATGAAGGACGAGCTGTCCTCGCTGCTGACCTTCGTGCTCGGCCTGCTGCGCGACTACGGCCTGACCGACTTCTACCTCGAGCTGTCGACCAAGGACCCGGTCAAGTACGTCGGTGACGACGCGACCTGGGAGGAGGCGACCCGCACCCTGGAGGAGGTCGCCACCGAGAGCGGCCTCGAGCTGGTGCCCGACCCGGGCGGCGCCGCCTTCTACGGACCGAAGATCAGCGTGCAGGCGCGGGACGCCATCGGCCGCACCTGGCAGATGTCGACGATCCAGCTGGACTTCAACCTGCCCGAGCGCTTCGAGCTGGAGTACCAGGCGGCGGACGGCACCCGGCAGCGCCCGGTGATGATCCACCGCGCGCTGTTCGGGTCGATCGAGCGGTTCTTCGCGGTGCTGCTCGGAGCACTACGCGGGGGCGTTCCCGGCCTGGCTCGCGCCGGTGCAGGTCGTCGGGATCCCGGTGCACAGCGACTACGACGGCTACCTCGTCGACATCGGCAAGCGCCTGTCGCAGCAGGGCATCCGGATCGAGGTGGACACCTCCGACGACCGCATGCAGAAGAAGATCCGCTCCGCGCAGAAGAGCAAGGTGCCGTTCATGCTCATCGCCGGCGAGGAGGACATCAGCAAGGGCGCGGTGTCCTTCCGCTACCGCGACGGGACGCAGGAGAACGGCGTCCCGGTCGACGACGCGATCGCCAAGGTCGTGCAGGCGGTCCGGGACCGCACCTGATGGACGCGCACCAGGACCCGGCGAGCGGAGGATGCGGGCCGCTGCTCGGCGACGAAGGAGCCGACGCGCCGGTCGCCTCTGGAGCGAGCGACAACGTGCCGCAGCAGGGCGCCGGGATCGCCGACGCCTTCGCGCGCCTCTACACGCCGCACCGGATGGCCTACATCAAGGGCGAGGGCAAGGGCGGCGACTGCCCGTTCTGCACGATCCCCTCCCTGGACGACCGCGAGGGGCTCGTCGTCGCCCGCGGCGAGCTCGCCTTCGCGGTGCTCAACCTCTACCCGTACAACGCCGGCCACCTGATGCTCGTGCCGTACCGGCACGTCGCCGGCTACGAGGAGCTGACGCCGGACGAGGCGGCGGAGGTGGCGTCCATGACGCAGCACGCGCTGCGGGCGCTGCGGCACGCCACCGGCGCGCAGGGCTACAACGTCGGGATGAACCTCGGCGTCGTCGGCGGCGCGGGCATCGCCGCGCACCTCCACCAGCACGTCGTCCCGCGCTGGGGCGGCGACACCAACTTCATGCCGGTCGTCGGCCACACGCGGGTGCTCCCGCAGCTGCTGCCGGACACCCGCGACCTGCTCGCCCGGGCCTGGGCCGAGGTCTCGCCGGCACAGCCGGGCTAGGCGGAGCGGAGCTGCTGCAGCTCGGCGCGCAGCTGGTCGTTCTCCACCTGCAGGGCCATCAGGCGCAGGCCCACCGGGTCGATCTGCCGCGGCACGACGCTCGCTGCCGGCACCAGGGGGACCGCGACCCGCTGCACGGGCACGCCCTGCTCGACGCCGGCGCCGGACAGGCGGCGGACGTTCGCGGGGGCGACGGCCGACGGGCCGAGCCAGAGGGGGCTCACCTGGTGCCCATCGGCATCCGGGCCGTCAGGCTTGAGCCGGCTCCCAGCCGAGCGGCGTCCGCCGGAAGGACCCGGTCGCGTGGCTGACCGCCCGCAGCGCCGTGGCGTAGCCGAGCAGCTCGGCGTCCGGAAGCTGCGCGTGCACGACGCTGCGCTCCTCGTCCTCGGGGTCGACCTCGCTGCCCAGGACGCGCGCCCGCCGGCCGCGCAGGTCGCTCACGACCGTCCGCGCGAAGGCCGTCGGGACGTGCAGCTCGACCTGCGACCACGGCTCCAGCAGGACGGTGCCGGCGGCCACGACGGCCTCGGTCAGGGCCTCGACAGCCGCGTCCGCCCTGAGGTCGCCGTGCACGAGGACCACCTCGACGTCGACCAGCGGCCGCCCCTCGGTCACGCCGCGCTCGGCCCGGGCGCGGAGGGCCCGCTCGGAGTCGGGCGCGGCGCCGCGGACGACGACGCCGGAGCCGGGCGCGCCGGGGACGACGTCCAGCAGCGCTCCGGCGTGCGGGCCGGCCACCGTCTCCCGCGGTGGCAGCACCACGTCGACCTTGCGCACGGCGACGCCCGCCGCGGCGAGCCGGCGCACCAGCACGTCCGCGTGGCCCTCGCCGAGGCACCACAGCACGAGCTGGGCGCCGCGCTCCACGCGCACCGTCGGGTCCTCCTGCGCGAGCCGGTCCAGCGCGTCGGCGAGCGCCGTCCCGTCGTCGGCCTCCAGGGCGACCGGCAGCTGCGGCTCGGGCAGCTGCCAGGGCGCGAGGAGCAGGGGGTCGGCCGGCGAGGACAGCGTGTCGCCGGTGCGCGCCGACAGCCCGGTGACGGCGCAGACGTCGCCCGCGGGGCACGAGGCGACCGGACGCAGCGCGGCTCCGAGGGGGCTGTGCAGCCGGCCCGTGCGGTCAGCCGCGTGCAACGGGGCCTCCGGCGTGAGGGTGCCGCTGAAGACGCGGACGTACGACACCTGCCCGCCCTGCACGTCGCGCGTCGTGCGCACCACCTCGGCGGCCAGCGGGCCGACCGGGTCGCACGACAGGGGAGCCGCGGGGGAGCCGTCGGGCCGGGTCACGGGCGGGCACGGGTGGTCGACCGGCGACGGGAAGCCGTCGACGAGCAGGTCGAGCAGCTCGGTCGTGCCGACCCCGGCCAGCGGCGCGACGGCCAGCGCCGGGTGGAGGCGGCCCGCGGCGACGCCGGCGTGCAGAGCGCCGAGCACCAGAGCCGGGTCGAGCTCCTCGCCGTCGAGGTAGCGGTCGAGCAGCGTCTCGTCCTCGCTCTCCGCGAGGACGGTCTCGACCAGGTCGGCCCGCAGGTCGGCCACCAGCGCGAGGTGCTCCGGGTCGGCGCCGCGCTCCACCCGCGCGCCGGTCGAGTGGTCCACGACGCGCTGGTCGAGCAGGGAGATGAGACCGGCGGCCGACCCGTCGTCGTCGTGCATCGGCAGCTGCAGCGGCAGGACCTCGTCCGAGAGCAGCCGCTGGCAGAGCGCCACCGCCTCGTCGAAGTCCGCGCGGGCCCGGTCGAGCTGGGTGACGGCCACCGCGCGAGGCGTGCCGGCCGCCTCGCACTCCGACCACAGCTGGACGGTCACGGGGTCGAGCCCGCCCGCGGCCGACACGACGAACAGCACGCCGTCCGCCGCGCGCAGCCCTGCCCGCAGCGCGCCGGCGTGGTCGGGGGAGCCGGGCGTGTCCAGCAGGTTCACCTTCGTGCCGCGGTGCTCGAGCGGGGCGACCGCGAGCGACACCGAGTGCCCGAGCGCGTGCTCCACCTCGTCGGCGTCGCAGGTGGTGGTGCCGTCCTGCACGTCGCCCATCCGCGGGACCGCGCCGGCCGCGAGCAGCAGCGCCTCGACCAGCGTCGTCTTGCCCGCGCCGCTGTGGCCGACCACGGCGACGTTGCGCACCTGCGCGGGCGCGCGCGGCGCGGGAGCAGGTCCGACGGGGGCGGTCACCGGACCAGCCTCCCGCCGTGCGGCACGCGGGTCGAGACCGGGTGCCCCGCTATCGTCCGGCGCAGCCGACGACCCCGACCCGGACGGACCCCGATGCTCAACCTGCACGTGCGCCCCGCCCTCGGCCGCGTGGTCGACCCGGTGGCCGCCGGGCTCCTGCGCACGGGCGTCGGCCCCGACGCGGTCACCGTCACCGGCACGCTCGGCGTCGTCCTCGGCGCGCTCCTGCTCTTCCCGCGCGGCATGTTCTTCACGGGCACCGCGGTCGTCTTCGTCTTCGTCCTGACCGACCTGCTCGACGGGGCGATGGCCCGTCGTCTCGGGCGGTCCAGCCGCTTCGGCGCGTGGCTCGACAGCACCTGCGACCGGGTCGCCGACGCCGCGATCTTCAGCGGTCTCGTCCTCTGGTTCACCGGCGACGGCGACGACCGCCTGCTCGGCGGGGTCGCGCTGTTCTGCCTCGTCTGCGGCAGCCTCATCAGCTACGCCAAGGCGCGGGCGGAGGGCCTCGGGATGACCTGCAACGTGGGGATCGCGGAACGCGCGGAGCGGCTCATCGTCGTGCTGCTCGGGACGCTGCTCGCCGGCCTCGGCCTCGACGCCGCGCTGGACGTCGCGCTCTGGGTGCTCGCCGCGGCCTCGGCCGTCACCGTCTTCCAGCGCCTGGTCGAGGTCCGCCGCCAGGCGGCCCTCACGCCGTAGTGCGCCCCGCGGACGTCGCTGCCCTGCTGCAGGGCCGCGCCACCGACGCGGCCTACGCCGGCGGCTGGGCCCTGGTGCGAGCGCTGCCCGAGCCGGTCGCGCAGCGGCTGTTCCGCGCCGGCGCGGACCTGGCCCTGCGCCGCGGCGGCAAGGGCGTCGAGCGGCTGCGCAGCAACCTGGCGCGGGTCGCCCCGGACCGCGACCCCGACGCGCTGGTCCGCGACGGGCTGCGCTCGTACGCGCGCTACTGGTGCGAGGTCTTCCGCCTGCCGGTCACCTCCACCGAGCGCGTCGTGAGCGGGATGCACACGGTCGACGAGCAGCGCCTGCGCGACGCCGTGGCCGGCGACCGCGGGACGATCCTCGCGCTGCCGCACAGCGGCAACTGGGACCACGCCGGGGCGTGGTGCGGGGCGACCGGCGTGCCCTTCACGACGGTCGCCGAGCGGCTGGAGCCCGAGTCGGTCTACGACCGCTTCGTCGCCTTCCGCGAGTCGCTCGGCATGGAGGTGCTGCCCCTCACCGGCGGCGACCGGCCCACCTTCGACGTCCTGGTCGAGCGGCTCGAGGCGGGCGGCACCCTGTGCCTGCTGTCCGACCGCGACCTCACCGCCCGCGGCGTCGACGTGCAGTTCTTCGGCGCTACAGCGCGGATGGCCGCTGGTCCGGCGACGCTCGCCCTGCGCACCGGCGCGACGCTGATCCCGGCGACGCTGTCGTTCCGCGACGACGGCTGGGAGTGCGTGTTCCACCCGGAGGTCCCGCACACCGACGTGCCGACGATGACGCAGGCCGTCGCGTCGGCGTTCGAGAGCGCGATCGGCCGGCACCCGCAGGACTGGCACATGCTGCAGCGGCTCTGGCTGGACGACCTGGCGCCGCGGTCGTGAGGATCGGGATCGCCTGCCCCTACACCTGGGACGTCCCCGGCGGCGTGCAGGCGCACGTGCGCGACCTCGCCGACAGCCTCCTCGCGCTGGGCCACGACGTGTCGGTGCTCAGCCCGGTCGACGACCCCGACCGCGCGGACCTGCCGGCGTACGTCGTGCCGGCCGGGCGTGCCGTCCCCGTCCCGTACAACGGCTCGGTGGCCCGGCTCGTGTTCGGCCCGCTGTCGCTGGCGCGCACCCGCCGGTGGCTCCGCGACGGCGGCTTCGACGTCCTGCACGTGCACGAGCCGACGGTGCCGAGCGTGTCGATGCTGGCCTGCTTCGCCGCGAGCGGGCCGATCGTCGCGACGTTCCACACCGCGACCGCCCGCAGCCGCGCGCTGCAGCTGTTCGGCACCGCGCTGCAGCCGGCGCTGGAGAAGGTCATCGGCCGCATCGCCGTCTCGCCCGCGGCCCGCCGCGTCGTGGTCGAGCACCTCGGCGGGGACGCCGTCCTCATCCCGAACGGCGTCGACGTCAGCCGCTTCGAGGACGCACAGCCGCTGCCCGGTCGGTCCGCGCAGCCGACCGTCGTCTTCCTCGGCCGGCTCGACGAGCAGCGCAAGGGCCTGGCCGTCCTGCTCGAGGCGCTGCCCGAGCTGGTGCGCCTCGTGCCCGACGTGCGGCTGCTCGTCGCCGGACCGGGCGACGCCGACGAGGTGCGCGAGGCGGTGCCGCCGTCGCTGCGCGAACGGGTCGAGCTGCTCGGCCTGGTGAGCGAGCAGGACAAGCCGCGGGTCTTCGCCAGCGGCGACGTCTACTGCGCGCCGAACACCCACGGCGAGTCGTTCGGCATCGTGCTGGTGGAGGCCATGGCCACCGGCACGCCCGTCGTCGCCAGCGACCTGGAGGCGTTCCGCCGGGTGCTCGAGGACGGCGACGCCGGAGTGCTGGTGCCCGTCCGCGACGCGGGCGCCCTTGCCGCCGGCCTGGGCGCGCTGCTGCAGGACCCGGAGCGGCGCGCCGCCCTCGCCGCGGCCGGCCGGCGCGCCGTGCGCGCCTACGACTGGTCGACCGTCACGCGCCAGGTCGTCGAGGTGTACGAGACGGTCGCCGTCGCCGCCCCGGTGGCCGTCGACGCGTCGCTGGAGGCCGCGCTGCCGCCCGGCGACGAGGACGACGACGACGCGGGCCGCCTGGTCACCTCGCTGCGCCGCTGGATGTCCGAGCGGGCCCGCCGGTGAGGACGCTGCTCTGGAGCGTGGGCATCGCCTTCCTGGTCGGCTTCTACCTGAGCTGGACGGCCGGCCGGCTGGACCGCCTGCACGCCCGCGTCGACGCCGCGTGGGCTGCCCTCGACGCGCAGCTCGTGCGGCGGGCCGCGGCCGCCCGCGCCGTCGCCGCCCACCTCGACGACCCGGTCGCGGGCGAGGCGCTGGACGGCGCCGCGACCGCGGCGCTCGACGGCGCCGACCACGGCCGCGAGACGCTCGAGAACGACCTGTCCCGCGCGCTCAAGGCGGCGCTGCCGGTGCTGGTGCACGACCTGGCCGGGGAGGCCGCGCTGGCCGAGCTGGAGACGGCGTCGACCCGCGTCGGGCTGGCCCGCTCGTTCCACAACGCCGCGGTGAAGGACACCCGGGCGCTGCGCTTCCGGCGCATCCCGCGGGCGCTGCGGCTGGCCGGCCGGCGCGCGATGCCCGAGTACTTCGAGATCGACGACACGGCCTGCTAGCCGGTCCGCCACGTCCCCGCGGTTCTGCGCGGGATCGCCCGGAGTGCGACGTAGCGTTGCGCTCGTGCCTGCTCCGACCCCTCCCCGTGCGCACCCGGGCGCTGCCCTGCTGTGCGTCCTGCTGACCGGCTCCGCCCTGCTCACCGCCTGTGGCGGCGCTTCCGCCGAGCCCGTCGCGGCGCGGCCGAGCCCGTCCTCCGTCGCCACCCCCTCGAAGGCGGCCGCGCCGGCGCCGAGCAAGGCCGCTCCGAAGGTCAACCCGCTGACCGGCCTCGCGCCCGTCCCGGTGAGCAACGTCGTCGCCGTGAAGATCGACAACTCGCCGCTGGCCCGCCCGTTCCACCGCGGCCTCGACGAGGCGTCGCTGATGTACGAGGAGGTCATGGAGGGCGGCGCCACCCGCTTCCTGGCCGTCTACGCGCCGGCGACCGGCAACCAGGTCGGCCCGATCCGCAGCATCCGCGAGGGCGACATCGAGCTGCTCCAGCAGTACGGCAAGGTCGCCCTCGGCGCCTCCGGCGGCAACACCGGCGTGCTCGCCACCGTCGCCCAGGCCGAGAAGCACGGCCTGATCCTCGACGTGTCCTTCGACACCGTGCCCGGCCCGTACGTCAAGGGGGAGCGGCGCAAGGACGCCATCAACTTCTTCAGCTCGCCGGAGAAGATCGACGCTGCCAAGCCGTCCGGCACCAAGGCCCACGACATCGGCCTGCGCTTCGGGCCGCTGCCGACGGGCGCGGGCTTCCCGGCCGCCCGCGCCAGCGTCCGCTTCTCGCCGCTGTCCAAGGTGACGGTCGAGTACGAGGCCGCGCGCGGCACGTACGCCGTCTACCAGGAGGGCGACCGCATGAAGGACTACGCGCCTGCCAACGTCGTCGTGCAGCACGTCCAGATCCGCACCACCGGCTACGTCGACGTCCTGGGCAACCCGACCCCGTACACCTCGACCGTCGGCACGGGCGCGGTCGCCGTGCTGCGCGACGGACGCCGGCTGTCCGGCACCTGGCGGCGGATCGCGCCGCACACCGGCACCCGCTTCCTCGACGACAAGGGCCGCGACCTGCCGCTCGCGCCCGGCCCGACGCTCGTCCTGCTGGTGCCCGCCGGGCAGAAGCTCACGGTGGGCTGACGTCAGCGCCCGCGCCTAGGATGGAGCGCGTCCCCGCACCTGCCGGGGCCGCACCGACCTGGAGAACGCCATGAACGAGAACGCCCCCGGAACCGAGGTCGGCACCGACCGCGTCAAGCGCGGCATGGCCGAGATGCTCAAGGGCGGCGTCATCATGGACGTCGTCGACGCCGAGCAGGCCAGGATCGCCGAGGACGCCGGCGCGGTGGCCGTCATGGCGCTCGAGCGCGTGCCGGCCGACATCCGGCGCGACGGCGGCGTGGCCCGCATGAGCGACCCGGACATGATCGACGGCATCCAGGCGGCCGTCTCGATCCCGGTGATGGCCAAGGCCCGCATCGGCCACTTCGTCGAGGCGCAGGTCCTGCAGGCGATCGGCGTCGACTACGTCGACGAGTCCGAGGTGCTCACCCCCGCCGACTACGCGCACCACATCGACAAGCGGCAGTTCACCGTGCCGTTCGTGTGCGGCGCGACCAACCTCGGCGAGGCGCTGCGCCGGATCGCCGAGGGCGCCGCGATGATCCGCACCAAGGGCGAGGCCGGCACCGGCGACGTCTCGCAGGCGACCACCCACCTGCGCACCATCCTCGGCGAGATCAAGCGCCTGACGGTCATGGACGAGGCCGAGCTCTTCGAGGCCGCCAAGCTCATGAGCGCGCCGCTCGAGCTGGTGCGCGAGACCGCGTCGCTCGGCCGCCTGCCGGTCGTGATGTTCACCGCCGGCGGCGTGGCCACGCCCGCGGACGCGGCGATGATGATGCAGCTCGGCACGGACGGCGTCTTCATCGGCTCCGGCATCTTCAAGAGCGGCGACCCGGCCAGCCGGGCGCGCGCGTGCGTCGAGGCGACGGCCTACTACACCGACGCCGAGCGCATCGCGAAGGTCAGCCGCGGGCTCGGCGAGGCGATGGTCGGCATCTCCGCCGACTCGCTGGGTGCCGGCGAGCTGCTGGCGACCCGCGGCTGGTGAGCCCCACCCCGCGGGTCGGGGTGCTGGCCCTGCAGGGAGACGTGCGCGAGCACGAGCGGGCGCTCCGCACGGCCGGCGCGGAGCCGGTGCAGGTGCGCCGGCTGGAGGACCTCGACGGCCTCGACGGGCTGGTGCTGCCCGGCGGCGAGAGCACCACGATCAGCCGGCTGCTCGAGGTCTTCGAGCTGCTGGAGCCGCTGCGCGCCCGCGTCCGCGAGGGGCTGCCGGTCTACGGCTCCTGCGCCGGGATGATCCTGCTGGCCGACGAGGTGCTCGACGGGCGCCCCGACCAGCAGGGCCTCGGCGGCCTGGACGTCGTCGTCCGGCGCAACGCCTTCGGCCGGCAGGTCGACAGCTTCGAGACCGACCTCGCGTTCGAGGGCGTCGGCGACGTGCACGCCGTCTTCATCCGGGCCCCCTGGGTGGAGTCGACGGGGGCGGCCGCGCAGGTGCTGGCCCGCGTGCCCGAGGACGGCTCGGCGGCCGCCGGTAGGGTCGTCGCGGTCCGTCAGGGCAACGTCCTGGCGACCTCGTTCCACCCGGAGCTCACCGGCGACGACCGCGTGCACGGGCTGTTCGTCGACATGGTGAGGCAGGCGCGGCGGTGAGCACCCCGACGGCGCCCCGACAGGAGGAGGAGTCATGAGCGGCCACTCCAAGTGGGCGACCACCAAGCACAAGAAGGGCGCGATCGACGCCAAGCGCGGCAAGCTCTTCGCCAAGCTCATCAAGACGATCGAGGTGGCGGCCCGCACCGGCGGGGGCGACCCGGCCGGCAACCCGACCCTCGCCGACGCGATCGCCAAGGCCAAGCGCACCTCGGTGCCGGCCGACAACATCGACCGCGCCGTCAAGCGCGGCAGCGGCGAGCTCGGCGACGCGGCGGCCTACGAGGAGATCATGTACGAGGCCTACGGGCCCGGCGGCGTGGCCGTCCTCGTGGAGTGCTTGACCGACAACCGCAACCGCGCCAACGCCGAGGTCCGCACCGCCATCACGCGCAACGGCGGCAACCCGGCCGACCCGGGCTCGGTGTCGTACCTGTTCGGGCGCAAGGGCGTCGTCCTGGTGACCAAGACCGACGGGCTCACCGAGGACGACGTCCTGATGGCCGTGCTCGATGCGGGCGCCGAGGAGGTCAACGACCTCGAGGAGGCCTTCGAGGTGGTCTGCGACGCGACCGACACGCACGCCGTGCGGCTGGCCTGCACCGACGCCTCGCTCGAGGTGCAGTCGGCGGACATCGCCTGGATGCCCAGCGTGAGCGTGCCGCTCGAGGACGAGATGGCCGTCAAGGTCCTCAAGCTCGTCGACGCCCTCGAGGACCTGGACGACGTGCAGAACGTGTGGGCCAACTTCGACATCAGCGACGAGGTCTTCGAGCGGGTCGGCTGACGATCACGAGGCTGACAGCCGGGCCGTCCCCGGGCATACTGGATCACACAGGGTTGAGACCACAGCCGACTGCGCCACTGCCCGCGATGCTCGTCGCACCGCATGCCCTGTCCTGGAGGTTGCCTTGCCGAACGACGCCAGCGTCAGGGCACCCGCCGGGCGCAGCGAGCTCGACCTCATGACCGCTCAGCTCGCCGCGATCGACGCCTGGAACAAGGCGCGCCGGGCGAGCGAGAGCGCGGCCGACGCGGTCACGCTCACCCGTGAGATGCGGCTGGACCTGAGCCGCCGCATGGAGGCCCGCCGCCGCGAGCAGGAGGCGCTGCTGGCCCGCGCCGAGGAGCAGCTCCGCGAGAGCGGCGGCGTGCTCGCCGGCCGGGCCAGGACCCGCGCCGTCCTCGCGCACCGCAACGCCTGGCTGCGCGACAGCGTCGCCCACCGCCTCGAGCAGCAGGGCATCGCGATCGTGGGTGTCTTCGAGGACGGCGCCGAGGCGGCCGGCACCATCGTCGTCGAGCAGCCCGACCTGGTGCTCGTCGAGGACCGCCTGCCGACCTTGTCGGGCGTCGAGGTCGTCCGCCGGGTCCGCGCCTTCGCCCCCGACGCCGTCGTGGGCGCCCAGTGCCTGGACGGCTCGGGCATCCGCGCGCTCGTGGACGCGGGTGCGCAGGCCGTCTTCACCCGCCGGATCCCGCCCCTGGACATCGCCGACCAGCTGCTGGCCTGCCTCGTCGAGGGCGGCGCGCCGGTGGCGGTGAGCTAGCGGCTGCTAGGCCTGCTCGTCGTCGGGCCGGCCGTCGCTCGCCGGTCCGCCGACCTCGCCCGTCGCGAGGGCCGTGCGCTCCTGCGCGGCGATGCGACGGTCGGCCTCCGCGTGCGCGCGCAGCTCCTGCGGGTCGAGCACCGCCGCCGCGCCCAGCTCCTCGTGCACTCGCGCAGCCTCGTCGTGCACCTCCGCGGCCTGCTCCGCCACGCGTGCCCGCAGGGCCCGCAGCTGCTGGTGCGTCGCCGCGAGCTCGCGCGCCCGCTCCTGCGCCTGCTGCAGCCGCGGGTCGTCGCTCACGGGGCCACGTCCTCCAGCGGGTGCTCCTCCATGGTGAGGATCGCCCCCCGGACCTCGCCGCTGCGGTCGCGCAGCGGACTGGCCGACGTCGTCACGAGCATCTGCTGGCCGAGGCGGTTGACGGCGACCACGCCGTCGGGCTCGGAGGCCGCCTCCGTGCGCAGGACGACGTTCGCCGTCGCCACGAGCCGCTCCGAGGGGATGCCGCCGTCGAGGGTGGCCAGCGTGCGGCCCTCCACCTCGAAGGCGCGCAGGCCCCACAGCCGCTCGCAGCGCGCGCTCCACACCAGCACCCGCAGGTCGCGGTCCACGACCAGCACGGCCGTCTGCAGCCCGGCGAGGACGCTCTCGAGGAAGGCGTTCATCTCCCCGACCTCGGCGGTGCGCTCGCGGAGCTCGTCGTTGACGGTCTGCATCTCCTCGTTGGTGCTCTGGAGCTCCTCGTTCATGGTCTCGAGCTCCTCGTTGGTGCTCTGGAGCTCCTCGTTCGTGGTCTCGAGCTCCTCGATCGCGGACTGGAGCTCCTCGTTCGTGGTCTCGAGCTCCTCGCTCGAGCTCTGCAGCTCCTCGTACGCCTCCTGCAGCTCCCCGTGGGCACGGGACAGCTCGCCGGTCAGCTCGTGGTAGCGCGTGACGTCGACGAACGCGATGGTGACGCCGAGCGGCTCGTTCTGGCCACGCAGCGGAGCCACCTGCACGTCCCACCAGCGGTCGGCGTGGCCGGTCCTGCTCCAGCGCACGTCCGGGACCGACACCGGCTCGCCGGTGCTCAGGACGCCGCTCACCACCGGTCGCAGGTCGACCGTCCGGTAGGACAGCTCGTGCTCGTGGAAGCTGCGCCCGACGTCCTCGCGGCGCAGCCCCAGGTCGCGGACAGCGCGCTCGTTGACCAGGGCGATGCGCTGGTCGGCGTCGAGGACGACCTGGGCGTCCGGCGCGTGCAGGAACGCCGCCTCCGTCACCTGCCGGCCGGAGGCCTGCCTGGCGAGGGCCGCCGGCCCGAAGCCCATGAAGCGGCCCGCCCCCGGACGGCGGGTGCTCCGGAAGATCCGCTGCGACAGCTCGAGGGCGGCGAAGAGCTCGTTGTGGGTCAGCAGCATCTCGGCCTTGCCGAGCACCAGCACGCCCTGCTCGTGCAGCGCGAAGGCGAAGCGCTCGAGGATGCGCGCCTGCGTCTCGGCGGTGAAGTACATGAGCACGTTGCGGCAGAGCAGCAGGGCGACCCGCGAGATCGGCGCGTCGGCCAGCAGGTCGTGCCGGCCGAAGATGATGCTCTGGCGCAGGTCCTGCCGGAAGACCAGCTCGCCGTCCTCCGCCGTGAAGTACGTCGCCCGCTGCAGGTCGGTCAGCGCGGCCAGCGCCTCCGGCTTGTAACGGCCGATGCGCGCGACGGCCAGGGCCGGCTCGTCGACGTCGGTCGCGTAGATCTTCACGCGCCGCTTGAAGGCCTCCTCGCCCAGCGCCTCGTGCAGCAGGATCGCGAGCGAGTACGCCTCCTCGCCGCTCGCGCAGGCCGCGCTCCACGCCCGTACGGGCTCTTCCGGGCCCAGCCGCTCGAGCAGGGCCGGCACCACCTCGGTGCTCAGCGCCTGCCAGACCGCCTCGTCCCGGAAGAAGGCGGTCACGTTGATCAGCAGGCTGTCGAACAGGCCGCGCACCTCGACGGGGTTCACCTCGAGCTGGTCGAGGTACTCCCGCAGGCCCTCGACGCCGACGGCGCGCATCCGCCGGCCGACCAGGCGGCGCAGGCTGGTGCGCTTGTAGCCGGTGAAGTCCACCCCGCGGCTCTCCCGCAGGAAGACGAGCAGCGCCTCGAAGTCGGGATCGGGCTCGTCGTCGGTCGGCACAGCGCTCCGGAGGGTCGGGGAGGGGGACCCGAGACTAGGGGGCCGCGGTCAGCGGGTCCTCGTCGCCCGCAGCGGCCGACTGCTGCTCCTCCAGGACACGCCGCAGCGCCTCGACCGAGGTCCGCGCCTCGTCGGCGCGGCGCCGGAAGTGCACGCGGGACCAGTCTCGCCCGGCAGCGGCGGCCTCCTCGGCCAGGCGGGAGGAGATCTCCTCTCGCTCCTCGAGCGCGCGCATCGCCGTCCAGAGCGCGTCCTCGACCGTGCCGGCCTGGTGCTGGAGCAGGCTCGCCGCGGTGTAGGCGTGGCCGACGCGGCAGCGGAAGCGCAGCCCCGATCCGGTGCTCAGCTCGTTGAGCACGCCGCCGCAGTCCGGGCACCCGTAGCGGGAGGGGGGAGCCAGCGGCGAGCCGTCCGGCAGCAGCGGGTCGTCGCCGAGCGCGCTGCGCACCTCGGCCTCGTCGCTGGCCCGCTGCTGCGCGTCCACCTCGGCCGCCTCGTCCACGTCAGTCGCTGCTCACGAGCCGTACGACCTCCTCGACCAGGTCCTGCAGGGGCAGCGGGCGGGCGCCCGGGTTGCCGCGCAGGGCGTTGCGCGGCATGGACGGGAACTCCGCCTCGTCCGGGTCCTGCACCAGCGCCGACCCGCCGTAGCGCAGCACGGTGCCGAGGCCCGCCGTCCCGTCGTCGAGCATCCCGGTCAGCACGACGCCCACGACGCGATTGCCGCGCGCCAGCGCCGCCGAGCGCAGCAGCACGTCGATCGAGGGGCGGTTGCCGTTCTCCTTGGCGCCCTGCCCGAGCACGAGGCGGTCGTCCACGACCACGAGGTGCGCGTCGGGCTGGGAGACGTGCACGACGCCCTCCTCGAGGACGGCGCCGTCCTCGGCCGCGACCACCGGCATGGCCGAGGCGCGCGACAGGATGCCGGCCAGCATGCTGGGCGTCCCGCTGGCCAGGTGGATGGTGGCGCAGACCGCGGCCGGCAGGTCGGCCGGCAGCGCGGCGACCAGGCGCTTGAGCGCGTCGACGCCGCCGGCGGACGCGCCGATGACGACGAGGTCGCGGTGCACGGGTGGGGTGGCCATCGACGCCAGGGTGCCCGCGGGGGGCCCGACGAACCCGGCGGGGCGCGGTCCCCTGGGCGCGCCTTCCAGGAAGGAGGCCGCGCGCGCCGTACCGTCGCCCGAACACCAGTTCGGGGAGCGGGAGGCGTGCGTGCGGGTGCTCGGCGTCGACCCGGGGCTGACCCGGTGCGGGCTCGGCGTGGTCGACGGCCGTCCTGGCCGCGCCGCGCTGGTGGCCGTCGGCGTCGCGACGACGCCCGCGACGGACCCGCTCGGCGACCGGCTGGTGGCCCTGGAGCGGGTCTTCGAGGCCTGGCTCGACCTCCACCGGCCGGACGCGGTGGCCGTCGAGCGGGTCTTCGCGCAGGCCAACGTCCGCACGGTCATGGGCACGGCCCAGGCCGGCGCGGTCGCCATCACCTGCGCCGCCCGCCGCGGTCTGCCGGTGGTGCTGCACACGCCGTCCGAGGTCAAGGCCGCCGTCACCGGCAACGGCCGGGCCGACAAGGCGCAGGTCGGCGCGATGGTGGCCCGCCTGCTGCGGCTGGACGGCCCGCCGAAGCCGGCCGACGCCGCCGACGCGCTGGCGCTGGCGATCTGCTCGGTGTGGCGCTCGCCCGTGCAGGCCCGGCTCGCCGCGGCGGTGGTGCTGCGGTGATCGCCAGCGTCGAGGGCCGCGTCGCTGCGCTGACCGCCGACGGGGTCGTCGTCGTGGTCGGCGGTGTCGGGCTCGCCGTGCAGACGACGGCCGGCACCCGCGCGCGGCTGCGCGTGGGGGAGGAGGCCCTGCTGTCCACCAGCCTGGTGGTGCGGGAGGACAGCCTCACGCTGTACGGCTTCGGCGACGACGACGAGCGCGGGATGTTCGAGCTGCTGCAGACCGCGAGCGGCGTCGGCCCGCGGGTCGCGCAGGCGGTGCTGACGGTGCACACGCCGGACGCCGTCCGCCGCGCCCTCGCGACGGAGGACCTCGCGGCGCTCTGCCTCGTCCCGGGCATCGGCAGGAAGGGCGCGCAGCGGATGGTGCTCGAGCTCAAGGACAAGGCCGGCCTGCCCGGGGCCGCCCCGGTGGCGCTGCAGCAGACCGGCTGGCGGGACACCCTGGCGCAGGCCCTGGTCGGGCTCGGCTGGAGCAGCGCCCAGGCCGACGAGGTCGTCAACGGGCTCGCGGCCGAGCACCCCGGCGCGACGGAGGCGGACGTCCCTTCGCTCCTGCGCGCCGCACTCGCCCAGCTGGGCCGCTCCCGGTGACGCCGGAGGAGCTGGCGGCACGCGAGGCCGCCGAGCTGGCGACCCGGGTCGTCGAGGCGGGCGCGCCCGACGAGGAGCGGGTCGTCGAGGCGGCGCTGCGGCCGCGGCGGCTGGACGAGTTCGTCGGCCAGGAGCGGGTGCGCGAGCAGGTGTCGCTGGTGCTGGAGAGCGCCCGCCGGCGCGGCCGCCCGCCGGACCACGTGCTGCTGTCCGGCGCGCCCGGACTCGGCAAGACGTCGCTCGCGATGATCATCGCCGCCGAGCTCGGCGCGGGGATCCGCATCACCAGCGGACCGGCGCTCGAGCGGGCCGGGGACCTGGCCGCGCTCGTGTCGAGCCTGACAGCCGGCGAGGTGCTGTTCATCGACGAGATCCACCGGATCAGCCGGCCCGCGGAGGAGCTGCTCTACGTCGCGATGGAGGACTTCCGCGTCGACGTCGTCGTCGGCAAGGGCCCCGGCTCGACCGCGATCCCGCTGGAGGTCGAGCCGTTCACGCTGGTCGGCGCCACGACCCGCTCCGGGCTGCTCACCGGACCGCTGCGCGACCGCTTCGGGTTCACCGCGCACATGGAGCCGTACACCCCCGCCGAGCTCGAGCGGGTGCTCGCCCGCAGCGCCGGCCTGCTGGGGGTCGACCTGCGCCCGGACGGCGGCCACGAGATCGCGGGCCGCTCCCGCGGCACGCCCCGCATCGCCAACCGGCTGCTGCGCCGGGTCCGCGACTACGCCGAGGTGCGCGCCGACGGGGTGGTCGACCGGGCCACCGCCCGCGCGGCCCTGAAGGTCTACGACGTGGACGAGCTCGGCCTGGACCGGCTCGACCGCGAGGTGCTCGACGCGCTGGTGCGCCGCTTCGGCGGCGGGCCGGTCGGGCTGTCCACCCTCGCGGTGGCCGTCAGCGAGGAGCCGGAGACCGTGGAGGAGGTCGCCGAGCCGTTCCTCGTCCGCTCCGGGCTGGTCGTCCGCACGCCGCGCGGCCGGATGGCCACGCCCGCCGCGTGGCGGCACCTCGGCCTGGCTCCGCCCGGCCCCGTCGACGTGCTCCCGCTGGACCTCGGCGACGCCGGCTGATCACCCCGCTCCTAGGCTGGCCCGCACCCGCCCCCAGGAGCCGTGCATGACCCCGCAGGACGTCGCCTTCTTCGCCGTGGTCGCCCTCGGCCTGTGGCTGCTGCTGATCCGCCCGCAGCGCGCCCGTGCCAAGGCCGTCGCGCAGGTCCGCGCCGAGCTCGCCGTCGGCGCCCGCGTCATGACCACCGCCGGCATCCACGCCACCGTCGTGGACCTCGACGGCGACGACGGCACGCTCCTGCTCGAGGTCTCGCCCGGCGTCCCGGTGCGCTTCGCCGCCGCGGCCGTCGTGCGGATCGTCGAGCCGGCACCGGAGGCCGCGCCGTGAGCCTGGACCTCGCGGCGCTGCTGCGCTCCCGGGTCGTCGACGTCCCGGACTTCCCGACGCCGGGCGTCGTCTTCAAGGACATCTCGCCGCTGCTCGCCGACCACGTCGCCTTCGCCGGGGCCGTCGACGCGATCGTCGCCCACTGGCGGGGGTCGGACCACAGCGGCACCGTCGACAAGGTCGTCGGCATCGAGGCCCGCGGCTTCATCCTCGCTGCCCCGGTCGCCTACCACTTCGGCGCCGGCTTCGTCCCGGTGCGCAAGCCCGGCAAGCTGCCGCTCGCCACGCACGAGACGTCGTACGACCTGGAGTACGGCAGCAACGTCCTGCAGGTGCACCAGGACGCCTTCGCGCCCGGCGACCGGGTGCTCGTCGTCGACGACGTCCTCGCGACCGGCGGCACCGCGGCCGCGGCCGCCCGGCTGGTGGAGCAGGCCGGGGGAGAGGTGGTCGGGCTGAGCGTGCTGCTCGAGCTGGCCTTCCTCGACGGGCGGGCGGCGCTGCCCGGCCGCGACGTGCACGCACTCGTGACCTACTAGACCGCACGTCGGGGCATCAGGGACGGCCGCTGCTCCTTACACTCGGCAGACACCCTCGACGCTGGGAGCCGCCCGTGGCCTCGGACGCCCGCTCGGGGACGGCCGTGCCGGCCGCCCCCGTCGAACCGGCTCCTGCGGCGCCCCCCGCGCCGCGCGCCGAGGACGTCCCGGCCGCACCGCCCGAGCCGGCCGCCGTCGCGGAGGCGCCCGAGCCGGACGTCGCCGGACCGCCGTCCGGCCGCCGCGTCCGCGCCCGCCTGGCCCGGCTCACCGCCGCCAAGGCGACCGGCATCCCGCCGGTGCTCGAGCCCCTGACGCGCACCATCCGGGCCAGCCACCCCAAGGCCGACCTGCGCCCGGTCGTGCGCGCGTACGAGGTGGCCGAGCAGTGCCACGAGGGGCAGAAGCGCCGCAGCGGCGACCCGTACATCACCCACCCGCTCGCGGTCACCACGATCCTGGCCGAGCTCGGCATGGACACCACGACGCTGGTCGCCGCGCTGCTGCACGACACCGTCGAGGACACGATGCTGACGCTGGAGGACGTCCGGCGGGAGTTCGGCGACGACGTCGGCCACCTCGTCGACGGCGTCACCAAGCTCGACAAGGTGCAGTTCGGCGACGCCGCCGAGGCCGAGACGATCCGCAAGATGGTCGTCGCGATGGCGCGTGACCCGCGCGTGCTGGTCATCAAGCTCGCCGACCGGCTGCACAACATGCGCACGCTGCGCTGGCTCAAGCAGGAGAAGCAGGAGCGGATCGCCAAGCAGACGCTCGAGATCTTCGCGCCGCTGGCCCACCGGCTCGGCATGAACACGCTCAAGTGGGAGCTCGAGGACCTGGCGTTCGCGACGCTCTACCCCAAGCGGTACGACGAGATCGTCCGCCTGGTCGCCGAGCGGGCGCCGTCGCGCGACACCTCGCTGGCCGAGGTCGTCGACCGCATCAACGGCGACCTCAAGGCCGCGAAGATCCGGGCGACCGTGACCGGCCGGCCGAAGCACTACTACTCGATCTACCAGAAGATGATCGTCCGCGGCCGCGACTTCACCGACATCTACGACCTGGTCGGGATCCGCGTCCTCGTCGACGACGTCCGCGACTGCTACGCCGCGCTGGGCACCGTGCACGCGACCTGGTCGCCCGTCCCGGGGCGGTTCAAGGACTACATCGCGATGCCCAAGTTCAACATGTACCAGTCGCTGCACACGACGGTCATGGGCCCGCAGGGCAAGCCGGTCGAGCTGCAGATCCGCACCGAGGAGATGCACCGCCGGGCGGAGTACGGCATCGCCGCGCACTGGAAGTACAAGGAGGGCGGGCAGCCGCCGACGCCGGTCAAGGGCGACGACATGGCGTGGCTGCGCCAGCTGCTCGACTGGCAGCGCGAGGCGGCCGACCCGGGCGAGTTCATGGACTCGCTGCGCTTCGACCTGCACTCCACCGAGGTGTTCGTCTTCACGCCCAAGGGCGACGTGGTCAGCCTGCCGGCCGGCGCCACGCCCGTCGACTTCGCGTACTCCGTGCACACCGAGGTCGGCCACCGCTGCATCGGCGCCCGCGTCAACGGCCGCCTCGTCCCGCTGGAGTCCACGCTCGACAACGGCGACGTCGTCGAGGTCTTCACCAGCAAGGCCGAGAACGCCCACCCGAGCCAGGACTGGCTGCAGTTCGTCAAGAGCCCGCGGGCGCGCAACAAGATCAAGCAGTGGTTCGCCAAGGAGCGCCGCGAGGACGCGGTGGAGGCGGGCAAGGACGCGATCACCCGCGCCGTCCGCAAGCAGGGCCTGCCGCTGCAGCGCCTGCTCGCCGGCGAGGCGCTCCCGAACGTCGCCAAGGAGCTGCACCTCACCGACGTCACCTCGCTGTACGTCGAGGTCGGCGAGGGGCGGGTCTCCGCGCAGAGCGTCGTCCAGCGGATCATGGCCGGCCTCGGTGGCACCGAGGGCGCCGTCGAGGACCTCGCCGAGACCGCCGTCCCGACCAGGCCGGTCCGCCGGCCGCGCCCCGTGGGCGATCCGGGCATCGTCGTCAAGGGCGTCAGCGACGTCTGGGTGAAGCTCGCGCGCTGCTGCACGCCGGTGCCGGGAGACGAGGTCGTCGGCTTCGTGACCCGCGGCCGCGGGGTGTCCGTGCACCGCGGCGACTGCGTGAACGCCGGGCCGCTGCTGGCCGAGCAGGACCGCGTCGTCGAGGTCGAGTGGGCGCCGACGCAGGGCTCGATGTTCCTCGTCGCCGTCCAGGTCGAGGCGCTGGACCGCACCCGCCTGCTGTCCGACGTGACGCGCGTGCTGTCCGACGCGCACGTCAGCATCCTGTCCGCGACGGTCACGACGACCCGGGACCGCGTGGCGGTCAGCCGCTTCACCTTCGAGATGGGCGACCCGAAGCACCTGGGTCACCTGCTCAACCAGGTGCGCGGCGTGGAGGGCGTCTACGACGCCTACCGCGTCACGTCGTAGCGTCCTGCCCCTGCTCCTGCTCCGAGGGAGCCGGCTCCAGGTGCACCACCCGAGGCGGCTGGGGTGCGCAGAGGTGGCAGCGGCCGGACTGGCCGCACCGGTGGCACCCGTCGCCGTGGCAGATCCAGCACACCTGCAGGCCGAGGCAGCCGTCGCAGGCCTCGCCAGCCACAGTGACCTCCTCGACGGGCGCGCTCGGTGCTCGCCTCGGGGAGTGCTTCGTGGGGAGGGCACGCAGCGTTACACCCGTGCGGCCGTGCGCGACTGCTCCGGACGGGTGAGCAGAAGCCCCGGGGCACGGACCGGCCCCCGAGGGGACCGGGCCGTCGGGACCGCGGCTAGGCCTGGGCCTTGACGCGCAGCGTGGTGATCTGGACCGGGAGCTTCGGCTTGCCGTCGCCCGCGCCCGAGGACTCGTCGGAGCCGGCGGCCGCGACCTCCTCGAGCACGTCGAGGCCCTGCGTGATCTTGCCGAACGGCGTGTAGTTCGGGGGCAGCGCGCTGTCCTCGTAGACCAGGAAGAACTGGCTGCCGTTGGTCGCCGGTCCGCTGTTGGCCATCGCGACCGTGCCGCGCGGGTAGGTCGCCCCCTCGAGGTTCTCGTCGGCGAAGGAGTAGCCGGGGCCGCCGCTCGGCGAGCCGTCGGGGCTGCCGCACTGCAGGACGCTGATGCCCTGGGTCGTGAGGCGGTGGCACGGCGTGTCGTCGAAGTAGGCCAGGTGGGCCAGGTGGCGCAGGTTCTGCACCGTGCAGGGCGCCTTGGAGGTCAGCGTCTCGAAGACGATCGGGCCGCGGTTGGTCGTGAGGGTGACGTCGAAGACGGCCTCCTTCTCGACGCCCTCCGTCGGCGGCAGGTCCACCTCGCGGCTGGCCGGCGCCTCGGTCTTGACGTACTCGCAGCCGCCGGGCGCCGGAGCGCTCGAGGAGGCGACCGGGTCGGGCCCGGCGACGGAGTCCTTGTCGTCGCCGCCCAGCGAGGACGGCGGCGGCCACGACGCCGACGGTCAGCAGCAGGACCGCGAGGACGCTGGCGACGACGGCGCGGCGCTGCTTCTTGCGCTGGGCGGCCGCTGCACGGCGGGCCGCCTGCCGCTCGGCCCGCTGGCGGGCGAGCTCCTTCTCGCGCTTGCTGCTGGCCACGCGCTTGCCTCCTGAGTGCTCATCGGGTGCCGATCGGCGCCCGGAGTCTAGGGAATCCCGTTGGGGCCCGTCCGGGGAACGCCGCTAGGCTCGGGTCACCGTCCGGTACCGATCGAGAGGCCCTCCGTGCTCGTCCGCGGGTTCCCCGCCCAGGCCTTCGACACCAACTGCTACGTCGTCGCGCCCGGCCAGGGCGAGCAGTGCGTCGTCGTCGACCCCGGCATCGGCGTGGAGCAGCAGCTCGACGACCTGCTGCGCGAGCACGACCTGCAGCCGGTCGCCGTCCTGCTCACGCACGGCCACCTCGACCACACCTTCTCGGTCACGCCCGTCTGCGGCGCCCGCGGCATCCCGGCGTACATCTCCGCGCAGGACCGCGACCAGCTGCGCGACCCGGCCAAGTACCTCTCGCCGCAGAGCAGCCAGATCTTCGGCGGCCGCCTGACCTGGACCGAGCCCGACGACGTGAAGCTGCTCGACCCCGCCGAGCCGCTCGAGATCGCCGGCCTGCGGCTCGGGGTCGACGTCGCGCCCGGCCACACGGCGGGTTCGGTCGTCTTCCGGCTGCCCGGCGACGAGGTGGACGGCGAGGCCGGCGCGCCGGTGCTGCTGTCCGGCGACGTGCTGTTCGCCGGGTCCATCGGCCGCACCGACCTGCCCGGCGGCAGCTGGGAGCAGATGCAGGCGAGCCTGCGCGACGTCATCCTGCCGATGGCCGACGACACGATCGTGCTGCCCGGCCACGGCCCGGCCACGACCATCGGCCGCGAGCGCCAGGCCAACCCGTTCCTGCAGGACCTGCCGCCGGTGCCGCCGTCCCGGGGGCTCTAGTGCGCAGAGGCTGTGCCGGGTGCCCGGCGACGCGCGAGCCGGTGCGCGCGGCGCTGCCGGAGCGACGGGAGGTGTCGTAGTGCCCGCCCCGAAGGGGACGTACGACGTCGCTGCCCGGGTCCGAGTTCGGCGCGACGGCGGCGGTCCGCGAGGCGCTGCTGGCGCCGGCCCGCCTCGCCGGCTACGCCTACGCCGAGGCGCCGGTCTTCGAGGCCACCGAGCTGTTCAGCCGGGGCGTCGGCGAGAGCACGGACGTCGTCACCAAGGAGATGTTCACCTTCTCCGACCGCGCCGACCGGTCGCTGACGCTGCGCCCCGAGGGGACCGTCGGCGTGCTGCGGGCGGCCCTGGACGCCGGGCTGCACAAGGGGCAGCTGCCGGTGAAGCTGCGCTACGCCGGGCCGATGTTCCGCGCCGAGCGGCCGCAGGCGGGGCGGTACCGCCAGTTCCAGCAGGTGGGGGTGGAGGCCCTCGGGCTGGACGACCCCGCGCTGGACGCCGAGGTCGTCGCGCTGGCCTGGCAGGCCTACGCCGGGCTCGGCCTGCGGCAGGTCCGCCTGCTGCTGACCTCGCTGGGCGACGGCGCCTGCCGGCCGGCCTACCGCGAGCAGCTGACCGGCTTCCTGTCCGGGCTCGACCTGGACGCCGACACGCGCCGGCGCGCGGAGCTGAACCCGCTGCGCGTCCTCGACGACAAGCGCCCGGAGCTGCAGGCGGCCCTCGCCGACGCGCCGCTCATGGTCGACGCGCTGTGCGACGCGTGCCGCGACCACCTGGCGGCGGTGCAGAGCGGCCTCGACGCCCTCGGGGTCCCGTACGAGGCGGCTCCCCGGCTCGTCCGCGGGCTCGACTACTACATGCGCACGACGTTCGAGTTCGTGCACGACGGCCTGGGCGCGCAGTCCGCCGTGGGCGGCGGCGGGCGCTACGACGGCCTGGCCGAGCTCATCGGCGGTCCGCCGGTGCCCGGCATCGGCTGGGCGCTCGGCGTGGAGCGCACCGTGCTCGCCCTGCGCGCCGAGGGGCTGGACGCACCGGCCGAGCCGGGCCTGTCGGTGTTCGTCGTGCCGCTCGGCGCAGCGGCCAAGGCGCACGCCGTCGGCCTGGTCGGCCGGCTGCGCGCCGCCGGCGTGGCCGCCGACCTCGCCTACGGCGACCGCGGCATGAAGGGCGCGATGAAGGCCGCCGACCGCTCGGGCGCGCCGTACGCCGTCGTCCTCGGCGACCGCGACCTCGAGGCCGGCGAGGCCCAGCTCAAGGACCTGCGCGAGCACGCGCAGGTCGCCGTACCGCTCGACGCCCTCGTCGAGACGCTGAAGGAGAAGCTGCTGTGATCCGCACCCACGAGGCCGGGACGCTCCGCGAGGAGCACGCCGGCACGACCGTCACCCTCACCGGCTGGGTGGCCCGTCGGCGCGACCACGGCGGCGTGGCCTTCCTCGACCTGCGCGACGGCTCGGGCATCGCGCAGGTCGTCGTGCGGGAGAACGACATCGCCCACGACCTGCGCGCGGAGTACTGCGTGCGCGTCGTCGGCGAGGTGCGCGTGCGGCCGGAGGGCAACCGCAACGACGCCCTCCCCACCGGCGCCGTCGAGGTGGACGCCAGCGAGGTCGAGGTGCTGTCCGCGGCCGCGCCGCTGCCGTTCCCGCTCGACGACGACACCCCGATCGGGGACGAGGTCCGGCTGAAGTACCGCTACCTCGACCTGCGCCGGGCCTCGTCCGCGCAGAAGCTGCGCACCCGCTCGCTGGTGACGCGGGCCATCCGTCGCGAGATGGACGCCCGCGACTTCCTCGACATCGAGACGCCGACGCTCACCCGCTCGACGCCCGAGGGCGCCCGCGACTTCCTCGTGCCGGTGCGCCTGCAGCCCGGCAGCTGGTACGCCCTGCCGCAGTCGCCGCAGCTGTTCAAGCAGCTGCTGATGGTCGCCGGCATGGAGCGCTACTACCAGATCGCCCGCTGCTACCGCGACGAGGACTTCCGCGCCGACCGGCAGCCGGAGTTCACCCAGCTCGACATCGAGATGTCCTTCCCCGACGAGGAGGACCTCTACGAGCTGACCGAGGCCGTCATGACCCGCATCTGGTCGGAGGTCCTCGGCGCGGACATCCCGACGCCGTTCCCGCGGATGACGTACGACGAGGCGATGCGCCGCTACGGCGTCGACCGGCCGGACGTCCGCTTCGGCGTCGAGCTCGTCGACCTCACGTCGTACTTCGCCGACACCCCGTTCCGCGTCTTCCAGGCGGTCCCTGGTTCATGGCACGTCGGTGCAGTCGTCATGCCTGGCGGCGCGTCCCAGCCGCGCAAGGTCTTCGACGCCTGGCAGGAGTGGGCCAAGCAGCGCGGCGCCCGCGGCCTGGCGTACGTGACCTTCCTCGAGGACGGCACGCTTGGCGGCCCGGTCGCCAAGAACCTGTCCGAGGACGAGCGCTCGGGCCTGATGGCCGCGGTCGGCGCCTCCGTCGGCGACTGCGCCTTCTTCGCCGCGGGCCCGCGGACAGATGCGCTGGCCCTGCTCGGCGCGACGCGGCTCGAGGTCGGCCGCCGCCTGGGGCTGATGGACGACTCCCGCTGGGAGTTCCTGTGGGTGACGGACTTCCCGATGTTCGAGCCCACCGAGGCCGGCGGCTGGACCGCGGTGCACCACCCGTTCACGGCTCCCGCGCTGTCGCACGTGGACAGCTTCGACACCTCCCCGGCCGACGTGCCCGCGCGGGCCTACGACCTGATCCTCAACGGGTCCGAGCTCGGCGGCGGATCCATCCGCATCCACTCGTCGGACGTGCAGCGCCGCGTCTTCGACGTGATCGGGCTGTCGCCGGAGCAGGCGCAGGAGCAGTTCGGGTTCCTGCTCGAGGCCTTCTCGTACGGCCCTCCGCCGCACGGCGGCATCGCGTTCGGCATCGACCGCATCGCGGCGATGATCACCGGCGCGGAGTCGATCCGCGAGGTGATCGCCTTCCCGAAGACCGGCGGCGGCGGCGACCCGCTCACGGGCGCGCCGACCCCGATCACCGCCGAGCAGCGCAAGGAGGCCGGGATCGACGCCGTCCCGGAGGACTAGGCGTTCTTCGCGGCCTTCACCAGCTCGGCGAGGCAGTCGCGCAGGTGCTGCGCGAGGTCGGCGAGGTCCGGCAGCGCGTCCGCGTCGCCGAGCAGGCCGTAGGTCACCGCGCCGTTGTAGCTGACGATCGCGATGGCCAGCGTGTGCTCCGGCGCGAGGAACGCGAGCGGCGCCAGCTCCTGCAGCTCGCGGCCCAGCATGTAGATCGGCACCTGCGGGCCCGGCACGTTGGTGACGAGCAGGTTGTACATCCGGCTGCTGAAGCCCAGGCGTGACGCCCGCGCCAGGACCGCCGGGGGCAGCGCGTTCTCCAGGCTGGTGAGCACCTTCGCGCCCTCGGCCTGGCGGCTGGTCTTGAGGTGCTCCATCGACGCGCGGACCAGCGACAGCCGGCCGACCGGGTCGGTGATGCCGACGGGCAGCGGCGCCATCATGATCGTGATCTCGTTGCCGGCGGCGCCCTGCTTGTCCGAGGTGCGCACGCTGACGGGGACGCAGGCCCGCAGGCGCAGCCCGCCGTCGACCTCCTCGCCGCGCCCGGTGAGGAAGCGGCCGAGCGCGCCGGAGACGGCGGTGAGGACGACGTCGTTGACCGTGGCACCGAACGCCTGCTTGACCAGCTTGTAGTCGGCCAGCTCCGTGCGCACGACCTCGACGCGGCGGTGCGGGCCGGGCCTGCGGTTCAGCAGGCTCGGCGGCGCGCCGGAGACCAGAGGAGCGGCCGCCGCGCCGAGGGCCGTCAGCGCGGAGCCGACCTCGCGCACGGCCTCCTTGGGGCGCAGCGCGAGCGAGGCGCCGCGGGTGCCGAGCCGCACCAGGTTGCGGACCGCGCCCTTGGCGCCGCTGGTGAGCAGGTCGACCGTGCCGGGCGGGTCCGCCGGGTACCACTGGTCCACCTCGAGCCGGGTGCCCTCCGGGCTGAGGTCGAACAGCGCCGTGAGCAGGTCGACCCCGCCCACGCCGTCGATCATCGCGTGGTGGGTCTTCGCGACGATGGCGAAGCGACCGTCGGCCAGCCCCTCGACCAGCCACATCTCCCACAGCGGCTTCGTGCGGTCCAGCCGCTGGCTGAGGATGCGTGAGGTCAGCGTCAGCAGCTGCTGGTCGCTGCCGGGGGAGGGCAGGGCGGTGTGCCGGACGTGGTAGCCGACGCGGAAGTCGGGGTCCTCCGCCCACACCGGCCGGCCGGTGCCGAACGGCATCTCGACCAGCTTCTGGCGGTAGCGAGGGACCAGGTGCAGCCGGGACGCGATGTGCTCCCGGAACTCGTCGCCGGTCGGCGGCGGCCCGGCGAAGACGCCCAGCCCGCCGATGTGCATGTGCGCGCCGCCGTCCTCCTGGTGCAGGAAGCCCGCGTCGATGCTCGTCAGCCGGTCGAGGTGCCCCTGTGCCATGTCGCCTCCGGATCGCGTGCGCCGCCGCCGACATGCTGGCACGCACCCCGGACAGCACGGCGCCCCGCCCGCCAGGAGGCGGACGGGGCGTCGAGGCTGGTGCGGCTAGACCATCGTCTTGCGACGGCCGGACAGGTAGCCACCGGCGATGCCGGTCATGAGCAGCAGCGCGCCGCCGGCACCGATCGCGGCGTTGCGGCCGAGGTCGCTGCTGTCCGAGGCCAGCTCGGCGTTGACGGTGCCGTCGTCGTCCGTCTGCGTGAGCACCCAGGTGGTGCTGGCGGCGCCCGGCGTGCTGGTGATCAGCGCGCTCGCGGCGTCCAGACCGGCCAGCTGCTGGCGGGCCAGCTCGGTGCCCTGGGTGAACTGCGACTGCAGGACGCCCACGGCCTGGGTGCGGACGTCGCCGAGGCCGGTGCGGACCTTGCCCGCACCGTCGACGACCTGGCCGAGGCCGTCGGCGATCTGGCCGGAGCCGTCCACGGCGGCCGGGAGGCCCGCGGCGACCTTCTGCTGGCCGTCCGCGATCTTGCCGAGGCCCGCGTCGAGGGCCTTGGAGCCGGCAGCGGCCTTGGCCGCACCGTCCGCGAGCTGGCGCGTGCCGGAGGCGAGGTCGTTGGACCCCGTCGAGGCGGCCTTGGCGCCGGTGGCGAGCTGGCCCACTCCGCCCACGGCCTTGGCCAGGCCCCCGACGAGCGCGTCCAGGCCCTCGGCCACGCCCGGCTTCGCGGCGTCGCCGCTCTCGAGGCCACCGGCGACCTGGTTCGCGCCGGCCTGCAGCTTGGCCACGCCGCCGGACAGGGCGGTGTTGCCGGCCTGCAGCTGCGTGACGCCGGCGGACAGCGCGCCCACACCGGTCACGGCGGCACCGAGCCCGGCGCTGACCTGGCTGAGCCCGGCCGCGGCGGCCTGCAGCTGCTGCTTGACGCCACCGCCGTCGGTGGCGCCGGTGGCACCCGCCGGGTGCGTGATCGCGAAGGCGGCCGTGTTGAGCGCCTCGCACGGGGTGGCCGGCTTGGCGACCGGCAGGCCCACGGCGCAGCCGGGGAGGCCGGCGCGGACGAACTGCAGCAGCGCGGCGATCTGGTCGGCAGGGCCGCCGGTCGCCGTCGCGGCGGCCAGCCCGGCCTGGACCTGGTCCACGCCGCCCTTGGCCTGCGGGAGCCCGGCGCCGAGGCCGTCGAGACCGCCCTTGACCTTGCCGAGGCCGTCGCCGCTGGCGGTGAGGCCGCCGGCGACCTGCGCCAGGCCGTTCAGCAGCGTGCCGTCCTTGTCCGGGGCACCGAGACCCGCGCGGATCTGGTCCACGCCGGCCTGCAGCTTCTCCGCGCCCGCGAGGGCGGCGGGGAGGCCCTGGTCGGCCTTGAGCTGGTCGAGGCCGCCGCTGATCTGCGCCAGGCCCTCGGAGAGCTTCTTCGCGCCGTCCGCGGCCGCGCCGTTGCCGGCCGCCAGGGTGCCGAGGCCCGTGGCGAGGTCGCCGGACCCCTTCTTGGCGGTGGCCGAGCCGTCCGCGAGCTGCTTGGCGCCGTCGGCGCCGGCGGCGATGCCGTCGTTCAGCTCCTGGGCCCCGGCGTACAGCTTGTCGAGCCCGGCGATCAGCTGGCCGACGCCGTCGGACAGCTTGACCAGGCCCTCGTCGGCGCCGGTGGCGACCGTGTTGAGGATGCCGTTGCCGTTGACGGTCGCGTTGGCCGACTGCGCGACGGCGGAGATGCCGGGCTCGCTGTTCGGCTGCACGGCCGCCACCGCGAGGCGGGCGACTGCGTCACCGCTGCCGCCGGAGGTGAAGCCGACGTCGCTGATGGGGGAGCCGACCGGGCCGAAGAGCACCATCGACCACACCAGCTCGGTGCTGCCGTCGGCGAGCTTGGTGACCTTGGCGCCGATGGCGTTGATGTCGGTGCGGCTGGCGGGCAGGCGCACCGACAGCTGGGCCACGAGCGGCAGGGCCACGTCCTGCTCGGAGCTGGTCGGCTTGCCGTCGGCACCGAGGTAGCTGACCGTCTGCTTCTGCACGGTGGTGTTCTCGACCGTGTACGAGGTGGAGGTGCGGCCGGCGTCGGCGGCCTCCTCGGCGATCTTCAGCGTGACCGGCAGGTCGCCGGGCGCCTCGTCGCTGCCGATGCGGTCGACGTCCTTGACCGCGCCGTCGGCGCCGATGACGGCGCGGACGGTGCTGGCCGGCGCGTCGGTCTGCGCCAGGGCCAGCCCGGCCGGGCCGAGCACGAGCCCGAACGTGGTGCCGAACACCACGGCCAGGGCCCCGGTGCGGGTGAGGACCGTGCGGGTCGTGGAGGGGCAGGCGGTCATGCGAGTGCTCTCTTCTGCGAGGAGGGTGTGGTCAGGCACCGGAGCCCCCAGCGGGGACCGGAGCGGCCGAGCTGGCCGGCTTGTGCTTGCGGGGGCGGGAGAGGACCCCCGCGAAGGCGACGGCCAGCACGAGCGAGAGCCCGGTGAAGACGTCGGTGATCCAGCCCTCGACGCCGGCGAACTGCAGGCCGGTGATGTTCACGGCGAGGAAGAAGATCGCCACGAGGGAGCCGAGCACGTTGAGCTTGCCCAGCTTGAACGAGGCGGCGCCCAGGAAGGCGGCCGCGATCGCGGTGAGGGTGAAGGTCTGGCCGACCTGCGGGTTGCCCGCGCCCTGCTGCGACAGCACCATCACGCCGGCCAGGCCGGCGAACGCGCCGGACAGGACGAAGGCCAGGCAGGTGTCGCGCTCGACGCGGATGCCGACCAGGCGGGACGCGGCCTTGTTGGAGCCGATCGCGTGCAGGTTGCGGCCGTACGGCGTCTGCTCGAGCAGGTACCAGACCACGAAGGCGACGACGACCAGCACGTAGACGAGCTTCGGGATGCCGAAGGCGCGCGCGCCGCCGAAGCTGATGACCTCCTGGGGGATGCCCTGGATGATCGACGTGCCGCCGGAGTACCAGTTGACGGCGCCGAGGATCAGCGACGCGGTGCCCAGCGTGACGATGAAGCTGTCGATGCCGAACCTCGTGACGACGGTCCCGTTCACCAGGCCCACCAGCGCGCCGATCAGGATGCCGACGAGGATGCCGACGACCAGCGGGGCGTCGTGGTTGGCGTACGCGCCCGCGGCACCGATGGAGGCCAGGCCTGCCGTCGAGCCGATCGACAGGTCCAGGTTGCCCGAGATCATCGGGATGAGCAGGCCCAGGGTCAGCACGGCGAGCACGGACTGGCTGGAGGCGATGTTCTGGAAGTTGGCGGCCTGGTTGAAGACCTGCGCGGTCTTGTCCCAGGTGCCGTAGGCCAGCAGCGACCCGAGCAGCAGGGCGACGAGGGAGTACTGCCGCAGCAGGTGCATCGCGAAGGTGCCGGGACCGCGCCGGGTGCGGGCGGGGGCGGCGTCCCGGACGGCGGGTGCGGCCGGGGCCTCCGCGCGGGGCGCGGGAACGGCGTCGGTCACGACGGGCCTTTCGGAGGAGGGGGTGGCGGTCATGGGGTCTTCTCTGCGAGGTTGACGAGCTCGGTCAGGCGGTGCGCCTCGAGAGGCGGTCGGACGTCGGCCGCGATCCGGCCGTTGCGCAGCACGACCACCCGGTCGCAGGCGTGCGCCATCTCCTCGGGGTCGCTGGCCACGAGCAGCACCGAGGTGCCGTTGCGCGTCGCCTCGCGGACGAGGGCGTAGATCTCGGCGCGGGCGCCGATGTCGACGCCCTGCGTCGGCTCGTCGAGGAGCAGGACGGCCGGCTTGCGGCGCAGCCACCGGGCCAGGACGACCTTCTGGGCGTTGCCGCCGGAGAGCGTCTCGACCGGCTGGGTGTCGACGGCGACCCGGATGAGGAAGCGGCGGATCGCGTCCGCGCTGTCGCGCTTCTCGGCGTCGTGCCGGAACCGGAGCCTGGAGAAGTAGTGGCCGCTGTCGCCCGCCGTCATGTTGTGCCGGACCGACTGCCCCTGCAGCAGCGCATCGGCCTGCCGCTCCTCCGGGACGTACGCCATGCCGGCCTGCATCGCGGCGGACGGCGAGCTCCAGCGCACCTCGCGGCCGCCGAGCGTGATGGTGCCGCTGACGATCGGGTAGGCGCCGAACAGGCTGCGGAGCAGCTCGGACCGGCCCGAGCCGAGGAGCCCCGCCACACCGAGCACCTCGCCCTGGCGCAGGTCCAGCGAGACGCCCTTGAGCGGACCGCCGACGAGGTCGCGCACGGACAGCACGACGTCGGAGTCGCTGGACTCGACGTGCTCGGGGAACATCCGGTCCAGCGGCCGTCCCACGATGAGCTCGACGAGGTCGCCCTCCGTCAGGCCCTGCGCGTCGACGGTGCCGACCTTCCTGCCGTCGCGCAGGACGGTGACCCGGTCGGCGACCGACAGCACCTCGTCCAGGCGGTGGCTGATGTACAGGATCGTCTGGCCGGCCGCGGCGTAGCGGCGCAGGCTCTCGAGGAGCATCTGCACCTCGGAGTCCGGCAGCGCGGCGGTCGGCTCGTCCAGCACGAGCACGCCGCTGTCGGCGCCCTCGCGGTCCTGGACGGCGCGGATGATCGCGACGCGGGTGCGGTCGGCCGCCCGGAGCGTCCCGAGGGGCGTCGTCGGGGCGGCGTCCACCTGGAACAGCTCGAGCAGCTCGGCGGTGCGCTTGTTCAGCGCCTTCCAGTCGATCTTGCCGGTGCGGCCCGTCGGGAACGTCGTGCCGAAGGCGATGTTCTCGGCGATCGACAGGTCGGCGAAGACGGCCGGCTGCTGGTGCACGAACCGGAGGCCGGCCTCGTACGCCTTGTCACTGGTCCAGCCGGAGAGGGAGACCTCCCGCTCGCCGAGGTGCATGACCGCGCCGGGCTCGGCGTCCACGACGCCGGCGAGCACCTTGATGAGGGTGCTCTTGCCGGAGCCGTTGCCGCCGAGCAGCGCGTGCACCTCGCCCGGACGGATGTCGAGGTCGACCCCGTCCAGGGCGAGCACGCCGTTGTACGCCTTGGACAGGCTCGACACCCGCAGCACCGAGGACTGCACCGGGGCGGGAGCCGTCATCAGACGCCCCAGGCCTTCTTGTACGCGGCCTTGAAGTCGACCTGCGGCACGAACGGGCCGGAGGCCGGCAGGTTGTGCCCCTTGTCGACGAGCTGCCAGCCGAGGCCGGAGTCGGCCACCGGCTTCTTGGTGAACAGGCTGTTCATGGTGTCGACGGCGGCCCAGCCGGTCCAGTCGGACGGCGCGATGTTCACGGCGTCGACGCCCTGGTTGGCGCGCAGCAGGTCGAGCTCGGGCGCGAAGCCCTCCCCGCCCATGACGTAGAGCTTGCCGGCCCGGCCGGACTGCACGACGGCCGGCGCGATGCCGAGCAGCGTGGCGGAGGTGTACGGGCTCTTCACCACGTTGGCCTCGGGGTGCTGCAGCAGCGCGGAGGTGGCCTTCTGCTGCAGGTTCGGGCCGAGCTCAGCGCCGGCGAACTCGACCTCGGCGACGATCTCGCAGCCGCTGCACTTCTCGATCTCCTCCTTGAAGCCCTGGCCCGTGTAGTTGAGGACCGTGACGGTGGGGGAGTTGAAGAAGATGACCTTGGCCTTGCCGTCGGTCTCGGCGATGACGGCCTTGGCCTGGTCCGCGCCGTACTTCTTGGTGAAGTCGCCGATGCCCGCCTGCGCGTCCTTGCCGTAGTTGATGGCGGCCGAGAACAGCGCCGGGTCGCTGCCCTTGAACAGCGGGTCGTTGCAGTCGAAGGAGTAGATGCCGACGACCTGGATCCCCTTGGCCTTGGCCTCCTGCAGCGGGCCCTTGACGCCCGGGCAGTCGATCGCCTGCAGGATGATGCCGTCGGCGCCGGAGGCCACCGCCTGGCGCACGAGCGTCGCGCCGTTGGCCGGGTTGAGCTGGGCGTCGTACACCTCGGTCTGCCAGCCGGCGGCCTTGGCGGCCTCCTCGGCGGCGCCGACCGGCACGGACGACGAGATCGACGCCTGGCCGGCGGAGATGATGACGACCTTCTTGCCCTTGGCGATCGGGCGCGCGGTGGCGTCGGGCTCGCGCAGGGTCCCGGCGTAGTTGAGGTCCCCGTCGGCCGCACCGGCGGCCGTGGTCCCCGTGGAGGCCCCGGCGGCGGGGGCGGGCGCGTCGTCGGTGGTCGGGGCGGCGTCGTCGGTCGACGACCCGCCGCACGCGGCGAGCAGCAGGGCGGCGGTCAGGCCGCTGGCGACCAGGGAGGTACGGGCGATCGTGCGGGGCATGCGGCATCCATCTCGTCGAAGGGCGATGCCTGCATGCAAGCCGAGTGGAACGCTCGCCGGTCCCCGTTCGGCAGGAAATGGTCAGAAGGGGCTACTCGAGTCGCCGCGCACCACGGACGGGCGATCCGCCGGGCTACCCCTTCCTGGTGACGAAGATCGCCGTCCCAGGCATGAGCGCACCGCGCAACGGGCTCCACTGGCCCCACTCCCGCTCGTGGCCGTCCGGCCACTCGGGCTCCACGAGGTCCTCGAGGACCAGCCCGGCGGCTACCAGCTCGCGCACCCGGTCGCCGAGCGTCCGGTGGTGCTCGACGTAGCAGGCCTCGCCCGCCTCGTCGACCTCGACGTACGGCGTCCGGTCGAAGTAGGACTGCTGCACGGTCAGCCCGCGCGGCCCCGGGTCGTCCGGGAAGGCCCAGCGGGTCGGGTGCGTGACACTGAAGACGAAGCGGCCGCCGGGCCGCAGCACCCGGGCCGCCTCCCGCATCGCCCCCGCGCTGTCGGCGACGAAGGGGATGCCGCCGAACGCGCTGACCACGACGTCGAAGGAGCCGTCGAGGAAGGGCAGGTGCTGGGCGTCGGCCTGCACCAGCCGCGGCACCGCCACCCCGCTGCGCGCGTCCAGGCGCCGGCTCTCGAGCAGCTGGCCGTACGAGACGTCGAAGGCGGTGACGCGTGCGCCCTGCGCGGCCAGCCAGCGGGCGCCCTGCGCGCCGCCGCAGCCGACCTCGAGGACGTCCCGGTCCGCCACCTCGCCGAGCAGGCCCGCGTCCGCCTCGCGCAGCCCTTCCGGGCACCACAGCAGGTCGGCGTCGCCGAGGAACTCGCCGTGCTCGTGCTGGTAGCTGCCGGCCTCGGCGTCCCACCAGCGGCGGTTGGCCCGGGCGCTCTCCAGCGGGCCGGCCTGGCGGTGCTCGACCTTCGACGGCATCAGGGACATGCGGCTAGTCTGGACGACCGGTGCCGCCCGGCACCTGCCTCCAGCGCGCCCAGCGCTCGATCCCCATCCCTACGGAGCTCCTCCTTGACGTCCACCATCGACAGCCCCTCCACGCCCCAGGTCGCGATCAACGACATCGGGTCCATGGAGGACTTCCTCGCCGCCATCGACGAGACCATCAAGTACTTCAACGACGGCGACATCGTCGAAGGCACCATCGTCAAGGTCGACCGCGACGAGGTCCTGCTCGACATCGGCTACAAGACCGAGGGCGTCATCCCCTCGCGCGAGCTGAGCATCAAGCACGACGTCGACCCCAACGAGGTCGTCAAGGTCGGCGACTCCGTCGAGGCCCTCGTCCTCCAGAAGGAGGACAAGGAGGGGCGCCTGATCCTGTCCAAGAAGCGGGCTCAGTACGAGCGCGCCTGGGGCACGATCGAGAAGATCAAGGAGGAGGACGGCATCGTCACCGGCACGGTGATCGAGGTCGTCAAGGGCGGTCTGATCCTCGACATCGGCCTGCGCGGCTTCCTGCCCGCCTCGCTGGTCGAGATGCGCCGCGTCCGGGACCTCCAGCCGTACGTCGGCAAGGAGCTCGAGGCCAAGATCATCGAGCTGGACAAGAACCGCAACAACGTCGTGCTGTCCCGCCGCCAGTGGCTCGAGCAGACCCAGTCCGAGGTGCGCAGCACCTTCCTGGCGACGCTCCAGAAGGGCCAGGTCCGCAGCGGTGTGGTCTCCAGCATCGTCAACTTCGGCGCCTTCGTGGACCTCGGCGGCGTCGACGGCCTGGTGCACGTCTCCGAGCTGTCCTGGAAGCACATCGACCACCCGTCCGAGGTCGTCGAGGTGGGCCAGGAGGTCACCGTCGAGGTCCTCGACGTCGACCTGGACCGCGAGCGCGTCTCCCTGTCGCTGAAGGCGACGCAGGAGGACCCGTGGCAGCAGTTCGCCCGCACCCACGCCATCGCGCAGGTCGTGCCGGGCAAGGTCACCAAGCTCGTCCCGTTCGGTGCGTTCGTGCGCGTCGACGAGGGCATCGAGGGCCTGGTCCACATCTCCGAGCTGGCCGAGCGCCACGTCGAGATCCCGGAGCAGGTCGTCAACGTCGGTGACGAGCTGCTCGTCAAGGTCATCGACATCGACCTCGAGCGCCGCCGCATCAGCCTGTCGCTGAAGCAGGCCAACGAGGGCGGCGTCGCCGGCGAGGCGACCTTCGACCCGGCGCAGTACGGCATGGCCGCGTCGTACGACGAGAAGGGCGAGTACATCTACCCCGAGGGCTTCGACCCCTCGACGGGCGAGTGGCTGCCCGGCTACGAGGAGGCGCGCGACCTCTGGGAGAAGCAGTACGCCGACGCCCAGAAGCGCTTCGAGGCCCACCAGGAGCAGATCAAGCGGATGGCCGCGGCCGACGCCGAGGCTGCGCTGCCGACGACGTACACGTCCGACGCGGACGGCGGCTCCGAGGCCGCCGAGGGCGAGGAGGGCGCGCCGCGTCCCACCCCGGCCCCGTCCGGCGGCACGCTGGCCTCCGACGAGGCCCTGCAGGCGCTGCGCGAGAAGCTCTCCGGCGGCGCCAGCTAGTCCGCCCGCACGTCCGCCGAGGCCCGGCACCCCGCGACGGGGTGCCGGGCCTCGGCGCGTCCCGACTAGGGTCCGTCCGTGCTGACGGTGGGGCTGACGGGCGGGATCGGGTCCGGCAAGTCGGCGGTCAGCCGGCTGCTCGCCGAGCACGGCGCGGTGGTCGTCGACGCCGACCTGGTGGCGCGGGAGGTCGTCGCGCCCGGCTCGCCCGGGCTGGCGCGGGTGGTGGGGCGGTTCGGCGCCGAGGTGCTGCAGCAGGACGGCGCGCTGGACCGGGCGGCCCTCGGCGCGCGGGTCTTCGCGGACCCGGTGGAGCTGCAGGCGCTGAACGCGATCGTGCACCCGCTGGTGGGGGAGCGGACGGCCGAGCTGCTCGAGCAGGCGCGGGCCTCGGGCGCGCAGGTCGTGGTGCACGACGTCCCGCTGCTGGTCGAGAACAGCCTGACCGGGATGTACGACGCGGTGGTCGTGGTGGCCGCGACGCCGGAGACGCAGCTGGACCGGCTGGTGCGGCTGCGCGGCATGGCCGAGCAGGAGGCCCGCCAGCGGATCGCCGCCCAGGCGCCGCTGGCGGACAAGCTGGCGGTGGCCACGCACGTGGTCTCCAACGACGGGCCGCTACAGGAGCTGGCGCCGCAGGTCGACCGGCTGTGGCATGACCTCACGTCCGGCAGCGGAACGTAGCCAGACCGTCACAGGCGGTTCCGGCGTTTCGCCCGCGCCGTCACCGGGCAGCACGTACGGTCGGTCTGTGCCTCCTCGTCCGGTCCTGGGCCGCGCTCGCCACGTCGCGCACCGGGCGGGCTGGGCCCGCCTCGGCGGCGCCGCCCGCGCCGCCGCGGACCGGCTGGACGTCTCGGCGCGCGCCGCGCGCTTCACCCGCGAGGTCTCGCTGACCGCGGCGGGGGTGCTGCTGGTCGGGATCGGCGCCGCCGGCGCCCAGCCCCCGGCCGCCTCGGTGCAGCCGGTGGCCGAGGCACGGACCAGCAGCCCGTTGCCGAGCCCCCACCCGACGCACCTGCCGACGACGACGAGCGGCCTGGCCGCGCACACCCCCGACCTCAGCCTGCCGAGCCCCACCGCCCCGGCGCCGCGGCCGAAGGCGGCTCCCGTCGCGGCTCCGCCGCCCGCCCCGGTCGAGCGCTGGCTGCCGACCGGCACCGGCATGTGGCTGCACGACTGGCGCAAGAGCGAGAGCGGGCACGCCCACGCCGTGGTCGCCCGGGCGCAGAGCATCGGCCTGAGCCACCTGTACGTGCAGACCGGCAGCAGCAAGAAGGGCTGGATCGGCACCGAGGTCCTCAACCAGCTCATGCCCGTCGTCGCCGGGACCGACCTGGACGTCATCGCCTGGGACTTCCCGAAGCTGGACGACCCCGAGGCGGACGCCCGCCGGCTGGCCCGCGCCGCCTGGTGGAACCGGCCCGGCTCGCCGATGGTCAGCGCCGTTGCGCCGGACGTCGAGACCGGCTCGGAGGGGACCGACCTGCGCGGCGACCGCGTGCGCCGCTACTACGCCGAGCTGCGCAGGCGGCTGCCTGCCCGCACCGCCATCCTCGCGACCGTCCCCTGGCCGAGCGAGAAGCGCACCGGCAGCTACCCGTACGCCGTGACCGCACCGTACGCGGACGCCTTCGTGCCGATGGCGTACTGGTACAACCGCTCGCCGTCGGTCGTGACGGCGACGTCGATGCGCTACCTGGCGCGGTTCGGCAAGCCGGTCATGCCGGTCGGGCAGGGCTACGACGGCCGGCTCGACGCGCCGTACCTCGCCGCGGACCCGGCGCCGGACAAGAGCATCGCGGCGTTCCTCTACCACGCCCGCGCGAACGGCGCCCGGTCGGTGAGCCTGTGGTCGTGGCAGACCACCGGGACCCTGCAGTGGCGGGCGCTGGCCAAGGCGGCCGGCACGGTCGGGCCGCAACCGGAGCCCGAGCCGTCGCAGGCCGCCGTGCCGACGGCCTCCACGGAGCCCAGCCCGGCGGCCGCCGAGCAGGCCCGTGCCGACAAGGCCAAGGCCAAGGCACCCGGCCGCAAGCAGGAGCGCGGCAGGCACTGACGCTCGCCAGGATCCTGTCGGACCCCGGACGTACCGTGGACGGGTGACCACCGCACCGCACGCCGCACGCCCCACGGTGCCCCGGCTCGCGACCGACCTCAAGCGCTCGACCCGCCGCTTCCAGGTCGTCAGCGACTACCAGCCGGCCGGTGACCAGCCGGCCGCGATCGACGAGCTGCAGCGCCGGGTCGACGCGGGGGAGCCCGACGTCGTGCTGCTCGGCGCGACCGGCACCGGCAAGAGCGCGACGACCGCCTGGCTGGTCGAGCGGCTCCAGCGCCCGACCCTGGTCATGGCGCCGAACAAGACCCTGGCCGCCCAGCTGGCCAACGAGTTCCGCGAGCTGCTCCCGCACAACGCGGTCGAGTACTTCGTCAGCTACTACGACTACTACCAGCCCGAGGCCTACGTCCCGCAGACGGACACCTACATCGAGAAGGACTCCTCGATCAACGAGGAGGTCGAGCGGCTGCGCCACTCCGCGACGATGAGCCTGCTGACCCGGCGCGACGTCATCGTGGTCGCGTCGGTGTCCTGCATCTACGGCCTCGGCACCCCGCAGGAGTACGTCGACCGGATGGTCCGCCTGCGGGTGGGCGACACCGTCGAGCGCGACAAGCTGCTGCGCCGCTTCGTCGACGTGCAGTACACCCGCAACGACCTCGCCTTCACGCGCGGCACCTTCCGCGTGCGGGGCGACACGGTCGAGGTCTTCCCGGTCTACGAGGAGCTCGCCGTCCGGATCGAGATGTTCGGCGACGAGATCGAGCGCGTGATGACGCTGCACCCGCTGACCGGTGAGGTCGTGGAGGAGCACGAGGAGGTCTTCGTCTTCCCGGCCACCCACTACGTCGCCGGCCCGGAGCGGATGGAGCGCGCCACGAAGGGGATCGAGCTCGAGCTGGCCGACCGGCTGCACACGATGGAGCAGCAGGGCAAGCTGCTCGAGGCCCAGCGCCTGCGCATGCGCACCACCTACGACCTCGAGATGATGCGGCAGGTCGGCTTCTGCAACGGCATCGAGAACTACTCGATGCACATCGACGGCCGCGCTCCCGGCACCGCCCCGCACACGCTGCTCGACTACTTCCCCGAGGACTTCCTGCTGGTCCTGGACGAGTCGCACGTGACCGTCCCGCAGATCGGCGCGATGTACGAGGGCGACCGGTCGCGCAAGTCGACGCTGGTCGACCACGGCTTCCGGCTGCCCAGCGCCATGGACAACCGCCCGCTGAAGTGGGAGGAGTTCCTCGAGCGCACCGGCCAGACCGTCTACCTGTCCGCGACGCCGGGGCCGTACGAGATGTCGCGGGTGCGCAGCGACGTCGTCGAGCAGGTCATCCGCCCGACCGGGCTCGTCGACCCGGAGATCGTCGTCAAGCCGACCAAGGGGCAGATCGACGACCTGGTGCACGAGATCCGGGTGCGGGCGGAGAAGGACGAGCGCGTCCTGGTCACGACGCTGACCAAGAAGATGTCCGAGGACCTCACCGACTACCTGCTCGAGCTCGGCATCCGGGTGCGCTACCTGCACTCCGAGGTCGACACGATCCGCCGGATCGAGCTGCTCAAGGAGCTGCGGCAGGGCCACTACGACGTGCTGGTCGGCATCAACCTGCTGCGCGAGGGCCTCGACCTGCCGGAGGTCTCGCTCGTCGCGATCCTCGACGCCGACAAGGAGGGCTTCCTCCGCTCCGGCACGTCGCTGATCCAGACGATCGGCCGCGCGGCCCGCAACGTGTCCGGCCAGGTGCACATGTACGCCGACACGATCACGCCGTCGATGGCCAAGGCGATCGACGAGACAGCCCGCCGCCGGGCCAAGCAGGTCGCCTACAACACCGAGCGCGGGCTGGACCCGCAGCCGCTGCGCAAGCGGATCGCGGACATCCTCGACGACATCGTGCGCGACGACCCCGACCTGGTGAGCGGCGGCCGGAACTCCTCCCGCGGCAAGGCGCCGGTGCCGGGCATGAGCTCGCCGAGCCCGAGCGCCGGCAAGCACGCCAAGGAGCTGGCCGGCATGCCCCGCGCCGAGCTGGCGCAGCTCATCCACCAGCTGTCGGACCAGATGCACGAGGCGGCGCGCGAGCTGCAGTTCGAGCTGGCGGCCCGGCTGCGCGACGAGGTCAACGAGCTGAAGAAGGAGCTGCGGGGGATGGACGCCGCCGGGGTGCGCTGACGGGCGGGCAGGTCCGCCGAGGCGTCCGCTGACGTCCGTCCGGTCACGCTGTCGCCGCTGCCCGGCGGACCCTGGCGCGGGCCGGACCGTGCACCGGCGCGGACCGACAGGTCCGCACAGGTGTCTACGGCACCGTAGGTAGGCTGGGCGCCGACCCCGAGGAGCCCCGTGCCACGCACAGCAGCCGACGGCGGGCGCCCCCTGCGGGTGGTGCTCACCAGCTACCGCAGCAAGCCGCACTGCGGCGGCCAGGGGGTCTACGTCCGCGCGCTGTCCCGCGAGCTCGTCGCCCTCGGTCATGACGTCGAGGTGCTGTCCGGCCCGCCGTACCCGGAGCTCGACCCCGGCCCGCGGCTGACCGAGGTCCCCAGCCTGGACCTCTACCGCGAGCCCGACCCGTTCCGCACGCCGCACTGGCGCGAGCTCCGCAGCCCGGTCGACGTCCTCGAGTACCTGCTCATGGCCACCGCGGCGTTCCCGGAGCCGCTCACCTTCAGCCTGCGCGCCTGGCGGCTGCTGCACGACCGGCGCGACGTCGACCTCGTGCACGACAACCAGACGCTCGGCTACGGGCTGCTGCTCCTGCAGCGCGCCGGCCTGAAGGTCGTCGCCACCGTGCACCACCCGATCACCGAGGACCGCCGGCAGGACCTCGCCGTCGCGACCGGCCGCAAGCGGCTGAGCACCCGCCGCTGGTACTCCTTCCTGCGCATGCAGGGCAGGGTCGTGCGCCGCCTGCCCGCTCTGCTCACGGTCAGCGCGAACAGCCTGACCGACGTCGTCCGCGACTTCCGCGTGCCCGCCGCGCGGCTCACCGTCGTCCCGGTCGGCGTCGAGACCGACGTCTTCGTGCCGCCCCGCCTGCCGCGCGTGCCCGGCCGCATCGTCGCGACCGCCAGCGCCGACGTCCCGCTCAAGGGGCTCGTGCCGCTGCTGGAGGCCGTGGCCAAGCTGCGCACCGAGCGCGACGTCGAGCTCGTCGTCGTCGGCCGCCCCAAGGCGGACGGCCCGGCGCTGCAGGCGGTCGAGCGGCTCGACCTGCAGGACGCGGTCCGCTTCGTCTCCGGCCTGCCCGAGGCCGAGCTCGTCGACGCTGTTCGGCAGCGCCAGCGTCGGCGTCGTCCCGAGCCTGTACGAGGGCTTCAGCCTGCCGGCCGTCGAGCTCATGGCCTGCGCGACCCCGTTGGTCGCCACCACCGCCGGCGCGCTGCCCGAGGTCGTCGGCGACGCGGCGCTCGCCGTCCCGCCGGGCGACCCGGAGGCCCTGGCCGCCGCGATCGGCCGGCTCCTCGACGACCCCGGGCTGGCCGCCGGGCTCGGCGCGGCCGGCCGCGCCCGCGTCGTCGAGCGCTTCACCTGGCGCGCCGTCGCCGAGCAGACCGTCGCCTGGTACCGCACCGTCCTGAAGGAGAGCCCCTCGTGCTGACCGTCGACCTCGACTCCCGCTTCGTCGTGCAGCCCGGCGACCGCGTCCTCGACATGGGCTGCGGCGGCGGGCGGCACGCCTTCGAGCTGTACCGCCGCGGCGCGGACGTGACCGCGTTCGACATGGATGCCGCGCGAGCTCAAGGACGTCGCGCGCGATGTTCGCCGCCATGCAGACGGCCGGCGAGGTGCCCGCCGGCGCGAGCGCCCGCGCCGTCCGTGGCACGGCGTACGACCTGCCCTTCGCGGACGGCAGCTTCGACAAGGTGATCGCTGCGGAGGTGCTCGAGCACCTGCCGCAGGACGACCGGGCGATGCGCGAGCTGTTCCGGGTGCTCAAGCCGGGGGGCCTCATCGCCGTGACCGTCCCGCGGTGGGGCCCGGAGCTCGTCTGCTGGGCCCTGTCCAGCGCCTACCACGAGGTGGAGGGCGGCCACGTCCGCATCTACCGCGGCGACGACCTCAAGCGCCGGCTCAGCAGCGCCGGTCTGGCGCCCGTCGACCAGCACCACACGCACGCGCTGCACGCGCCGTACTGGTGGCTCAAGTGCGCGGTCGGCGTGGACGACGCCGACCACCCGCTGGTCAAGGCGTACCACCGGCTCCTGGTCTGGGACCTCATGAAGAAGCCGCTGCTGACCCGCTGGGCGGAGAAGGCGCTCGACCCGCTGGTCGGCAAGAGCCTGGTGGTCTACCTGCGCAAGCCGGAGGAGTCCCGTGCCGCTGCGTGACCTGCCGGGCGTGCTGACCGCGGCCGACCTCGCGCAGACGGTCGCCTCGATCGCCGCGGCGCAGCACCCGACGGGGGCGCTGCCCTGGCCGGACGGCCACACCGACCCGTGGGACCACGTCGAGTGCGCGATGGCGCTCGTCCTCGGCGGCCGGCTGGACGAGGCGCGCGCGGCGTACGCCTGGCTGCGGCGCACGCAGGAGCCGGACGGCGTCTGGCGGATGAAGTACGACGGCGAGCAGGTGCTGGACGCCAGCGTCGACACCAACCAGTGCGCCTACGTCGCGGTCGGCGTCTGGCAGTGGTGGACGGTCACCGGCGACCGCGCGCTGGTCGACGAGATGTGGCCGCACGTCCAGCGCGCGCTGGGCTTCGTGCTCGACCTGCAGCACCCGGACGGCCAGCTGCACTGGTCGCGCTCGCCCGAGGGCGTGACCGACCCCGACGCGCTCGTGACCGGCTCGTCCAGCGCCTACCAGGCGCTGCGCTGCGGGCTGGCGCTGGCGGACCTGCTGGCGGAGCCGCAGCCGGAGTGGGAGCTGGCCGCGGGCCGCCTGCAGCACGCGGTGGCGCACCACCCCGAGGTCTTCCTCGACAAGAGCCGCTTCTCGATGGACTGGTACTACCCGGTTCTCGGCGGCGCCCTTCGTGGCGAGGCGGCCCGGCGGCGGCTGGCCGAGCGCTGGGAGGAGTTCGTCGTGCCGGGCGTCGGCGCCCGCTGCGTGGCGGACCGGCCGTGGGTCACCGGGGCCGAGACCGCCGAGCTCGTCCTGACGCTCGCCGCGATCGGCGACCGCGAGCGGGCGCTGCGGCTGCTGCGCGAGGTGCAGCACCTGCGCGAGCACGACGGCTCGTACTGGACCGGACTGGTCTTCGACGAGGACGTCCGCTGGCCGGTGGAGCGGTCGTCGTGGACCGCCGCCGCGGTGGTGCTGGCCGCCGACGCGCTCGCGGGCGGGCCGACGCTGGCGCTGTTCGCCGGCGACGACCTGCCGACCGGGGTGCTGCTGCCCGAGGACGCCTGCGTCCCCTGACAGGATCGGCGGGTGCCTGCCTGGTCCGCCCCCGTCCGCTACGCCGAGTGCGACCAGCAGGGCGTGGTGTTCAACGCGCACTACCTGGCCTACGCCGACGAGGCGGCCACGGCCGTCTTCGCGCAGGGCGGGGTGCCCTACCCGGACCTGCTGGCGCGCGGCCTCGACACCTCCGTCGTGGCCAGCGAGCTGCAGTGGTCCTCACCCGCGCGCTGGGGCGACGTCGTGGACGTCGACGGGACGGTCGAGCGGGTGGGGCGCACCAGCTTCGTCGTGGCGTTCACCATCTCGGTCGGCGAGCGGCTGTGCTGCCGGGTGCGCACGACCTACGTGCTGACCGACCGCGAGCGGACGCCGACGCCGGTGCCGGACGACGTGCGGGCGCTGTGGCTCAAGGACACAGGGCTCAGGGACACAGCGCTCAGGGCCGCCGGAGCACCCTGAGCGACCCGGTGGCCGACACCTCCTCGAAGCCCTCGCGCAGCGCCCGCTGGAACACGTTCCACGGCGGGCGGCCGCCGTCCTCGGGCCGCTCGAACACGTCGTGCACCAGCAGCAGCCCGCCCGGGACGAGGTGCTGCGCGAAGGCGGCGTAGTCGTGCTGCGCCACCTCCTCGGTGTGGTTGCCGTCGAGGAACAGCATCGCGAGCGGCGTCGCCCACCAGCGGCCGACCTGCTGCGTGGTGCCGACCACGACGCTGACGACGTCGTCGAGGCCGGCGTCCCAGAGGGTGTGCCGCAGGTGGGGGAGCGTCTCGAGCCGGCCGGTGTGCGGGTCGACCAGCGACGCGTCGTGCCACTCCCAGCCGGGCTGGTTCTCCTCGGAGCCGCGGTGGTGGTCGAGCGTGACCAGGTGCGCGCCCGCGGTCGCGGGCCGCGCTGCCGAGGTGCACGCGTCGACTTCCCGCAGTACGTCCCGACCTCCAGCCAGGTCCCGGCCGGCGCCTCCAGCGCGGCGGCGAGCAGCGCCTCGCCCTCGTCCGGCGGGAGGAAGCCCTTGGTCGCCGCCGCGACGGCGGCGAGGTCGGGGGACAGGCTGGGCACGGGAGCCTCCGGAGGCGTGGTGGGTGGGGCAGCGGGTAGCGTGAGCGGTACGGAGGGGAGTATCCCCGCGCGAGCGCGTCGTCAGCACGGCCGATCTGGCCCGGCGCGCCCGGTCCGCCCGTCGGGCGGGAGAGACCTCCGGTAGCCCACCCCTGACTACCGGAGGCACGCCTTGCACGTCCATACCTCGGTCTGGTTCGCCACGATCGGCGGCCTGCTCGCGGTCCTGCGTCTTCGACATCGTCGTCGCCGCCCGCAAGGGCCCGCACGTCATCAGGCATGGGCGAGGCCACCCGCTGGGTCGCCTTCTACGTCGGCCTCGCGGTCCTCTTCGGCATCGGCGTCGGGGTGGTCAGCGGCGGCGAGTACGCCGGCGCAGTTCTTCGCCGGCTACATCACCGAGTACTCGCTGTCGGTCGACAACCTGTTCGTCTTCGTCATCATCATGTCGAGCTTCGCGGTGCCCGCCGCGTACCAGCACAAGGTGCTGCTGTTCGGCATCGTGCTGGCGCTGGTCCTGCGCGGCATCTTCATCGCCGTCGGCGCGGCGGCCATCGAGCGCTTCGTCTGGGTCTTCTTCCTGTTCGGCGCGTTCCTCGTCTTCACCGCGGTGAAGCTGGCGCGGGGCCACGACGAGGAGGGCGAGAGCGAGAGCAACGCCTTCGTCCGGCTGATGGAGCGGGTGCTGCCGACCACCAAGGACTACGACGGCGCCAAGGTCACCACCAAGGTCGACGGCAAGCGCGTGGTCACGCCGATGCTGCTGGTGATGATCGCGATCGGCTCCACCGACCTGCTGTTCGCGCTGGACAGCATCCCGGCGATCTTCGGCCTCACGCAGGAGCCGTACATCGTCTTCACGGCGAACGTCTTCGCGCTGATGGGCCTGCGGCAGCTGTACTTCCTGCTGGACGGGCTGCTCGACCGGCTCGTCTACCTCTCCAAGGGGCTGGCGGTCATCCTCGGCTTCATCGGCCTGAAGCTGATCTTCCACGCCGCGCACGAGTACTCGTGGGGCAAGGACTGGGCGCCCGACATCGGCACCTTCACCTCGCTCGCCGTCATCCTGGCCGTGCTGGCCGTGACCGTCGTCGCCTCGCTCCGCAAGACGGCGAAGGACCCGTCGGCGGCCCTGAAGGTGCCCTCGGCCACGGCGGAGGAGCCGGTCGCGCAGGGCAGCACCGACGGCCGGTGAGGCACGTCACGGCCTGAGCACGGCCGTACGGGGCAGGGTCCGGGCGTGAGCAACGACGTCGACCGGACCCGCCCCGAGGACCGCCGCGAGGAGCAGCGTCCCTGGACGCCGCTGGCCAACCCCCGGCGCACCCGCCGCTAGCCGCTGTGGCGCCGGTCACAGCCGACGCCGCTCTGTGGGACTCTTCCGCCCCGATCTGCGGAGGGAAGCCCATGCACGCTGTACGACGGGTCCTCGCGGTGGCTGCGGCCGCCGCCCTGCTGCTGGGCGCCGGGGCGTCCGCCGCCCAGGCGCACGAGGAGCGCGCCTCCGTCTTCCCGCCCGGTAACGGCGCGGACGCCGACCTACCGGCCGTTCGACGAGGCGACGCCGCAGCTCGTGGTGTGCAAGCCCGGAGCGCGGCGCTGATCGCGGCGATCGACGACGCCAAGGTCAAGGCGCTGAACACCAGGCTGCTCGGCGCAGTGCAAGCTTCCCGCACATCCAGGCCGCCGTCGACGCGGTCAAGACGCAGGGCACCAACATCTACGTCCTGCCCGGGGACCTACCGCGAGGAGCCGTAGCTGGGCGCCGCCGTGCACCAAGGGCTACACGGCGGGATCGTCGCCTACGAGCTGGTCGTCAGCTGCGGTGAGGTCGTCAACCTCGTCACCATCGCCGGCGACAGCCCGAGCCGACCCGGACATCATCTGCGACAACGCGCTGTGCAAGCTGCAGATCGAGGGCACCGGCGAGACGATGGAGGACGTCGTCCTGCGCGGCGGCTTCACCGAGGACGGCGACTGGGTCAAGCACAACGGCATCAAGGCCGACCGCGCCGACGGCTTCTACCTGCGCAACATCACCGTCGAGCTGTTCCGCGAGAACGCCATCTACGTCCACGAGACCGACGGCTACGCCCTCGACCGGGTCAACGCCCGGCACAACGACCTCTACGGCATCCTCACCTTCACCTCCGACCACGGGCTGATCAAGGACTGCGAGGCGTCGTACAACGGCGACTCCGGCGTCTACCCCGGCGGCCAGGCGGACGTGAACAAGGACAGCATCGTCGACCGGCCCGCTCACCCGGTACGCCGTCGAGGTCACCGGCTGCGAGAGCCACCACAACGCGCTCGGGCTGTCCGGGCACGGCCGGCAACTCGGTCTACTTCCACGGCAACGACTTCCACGACAACGGCGCGGGCTACGTCGCGGACTCCTTCGTCGGCAACCACCCGGGCATGCCGCAGGACCACGCGTGGATCACCGGCAACCGGATCCACGGCAACAACAGCAACTACTACAAGCAGTTCGTGCACGCGGGCAAGTGCGGCGGCAAGCCCGCCGAGCGCGGGATACGGCAGGGCACGGTCTGCCCGGCCTTCCCGGTGCCGGTCGGCACCGGGCATCCTGTTCGCCGGCGGCAACTACAACTTCGTCAACAACAACCTGATCTACGACAACTGGCGCGCCGGCGCGATGCTGTTCTGGGTGCCGGGCGCCATCCGCGGCGACTACAGCCGGTCGCAGCAGAACGACACTCGAACGGCAACCACTACACGAACAACCGGCTCGGCTTCCACCCGAGCGGCGTCGATGCAGCCCAACGGCGTCGACTTCTCCTGGGACGAGCAGGGCGTCGGCAACTGCTGGGAGGGCAACGTCATCTCGACCGGCGAGGTCACCGACGACACCGTGATCGTCGCCGCTGCCGACCTGCGCCTCCGGCGGCTCGCTGTCGCCGGTCGGCAACCTGACCAAGACGGCCCGCAACGCGCCCTGCGCGACCTACAACCGCGAGGACGAGCCGGACCCGGTCGGCTGCACTGGTTCGACGAGCCCGGTGCGTCCGGCCGGCGCGGCAGGACGCGCCGGGCGAGAGCGCCCCGGCGCCCGCACCGGCTCCCGCCGAGCCGGCAGCAGCCGGTCGCGGGGCACGGCCACGCACCCGCTGGCGGCGCGGCCTGCGCCGCGACCGGCGGCTCGCTGCTGCCGGCCCTGGCCGGGCTGGTCCTGGCCGGCACGGCGTACGGCGTGTGGCCGCCGGCGGTGGAGCGGCGCGTGACGGCGCTGCTGGAGGCCCGCGGCGTCGGCGGCGTCCGAGCGACCACCGTCGCGCGCCGGGTCGCTGCTCCTCGTCGCCGCGCTGCTGTCCGCCGGCGTCGCGCTGCTCGTGGTCAGCGGGCTGCTCGTACGCGCCCTCCGGCGTCCGGATCCCCACGCTGGCGCCCGCCTTCGGTGGCACGGCCCCCGAGGTGACGCTGCCGACCTACGGCCTGCGGGGGATGCACGTCGTCGGCTACGCGCACGGCGCCACCGCGGTCCCTGACGCTGCCGGTGCACAACGGCGGCGTGCTGCCGATGACCGTCACCGCGGTCGAGCTCGGCGGCGGGATCGCGCCGCTGCTCGAGCTCGACTCCGTCGCCGGGCTGCCGCTGTCCGTCCCGCCGGGCAGGCCGGCGACGCTGGAGGTGACGGCCGTGCTCGGCAACTGCCGCTTCTTCCACGAGCGGGAGGTGCAGTACTACCCGACCGTGCGGCTCGGCTTCTCGGTCGCTCGGGCAGCACGGCGTGCGGGACGTGCCGTACGACCGGCCGCTCCTGGTGCACAGCCCGATGATCGTGGGCTGCCCGGACCGGCTGCTCGACCGGCAGGCCAACGACCGCAGCGACCTCGTGCGCGCCGGCTAGCGCTCCACCGTCAGCACCGCCGGGCCGCGCAGCACGCGGTTCTCCTTGTAGTCCAGCCGTCCGAGCCGGGCGCCCTCGAGGCGCTTCGCCAGGGCGTGCAGCGCGACCCGGCCCTCGAGCCTGGCCAGCGGGGCACCGAGGCAGTAGTGCGGCCCGGCGCTCAGCGCCAGGTGCGGCGTCGTCCGGTCCAGGTCGAGCCGCAGCGGGTCGGCGTGGTGGGCCGGGTCGCGACCGGCCGCGGCGAGCAGCAGCACGACGGTGGCGCCCTTGCGCACCCGTGCCGCCGGGCAGGTCGACGTCCTCGAGCGGGATGCGCATCGTCATCTGCACCGGCGGGTCCAGCCGCAGGACCTCCTCGACCAGCCCGGCCGCGCGGGCCGGGTCGGCGGCGACCTGCGCCCGCAGCTGCTCGTCGCGCAGCAGCGCCAGCGTGCCGTTCGCGATGAGGTTGACCGTCGTCTCGTGGCCGGCGATGAGCAGCAGCATCGCCGTGCTGAGCAGCTCGTCGTTGCTCAGCCGGTCGCCGTCGTCCTCGGCCTCGACCAGCGCGGTGAGCAGGTCGTCCTGCGGCTCCGCGCGCCGCTGGGCGCACAGGTCGGTGAAGTACGCGCGGAAGTCGTCCACGGCACGTCGCCGGAGCCGGACCTCCTCGACGTCGGCCGCCGAGAGCGTGTCGTCCAGGCTCTTGGCCAGCACCTCGGACCAGCCGGCGAAGCGCACGTGGTCCTGCTCGGGGACGCCGAGCATCCGGCTGATGACCGTCACCGGCAGGGGGTAGGCGAGCTCGCCCACCACCTCCAGCGGGTCACCGGCGCGGTCCAGCAGCCCGGTGGTCAGCTCCTCGACGACGGAGCCGAGCCGCTCGACGGTGCGCGGCGTGAACGCCTTGCTCACCAGCCGCCGCAGCCGCGTGTGGTCCGGCGGGTCGAGGAACAGGAAGCTGCGCTGCCGCTCGAGCCGGGCCCGGTCCGCGTCCGACATCGCCGCGGAGACCTCCTGCCAGCGGGTGCTGTTGCGCCGGTCCGAGCTGAAGGCGGAGGACCGCAGCACCGCGTCGCAGTGCTCGTACGACGACAGCAGCGCGAAGGAGCCGTCCGGCGAGACGACCGGACCGCCGTCGAGCAGCGACTGCCACAGCGGGTACGGGTCGACCACGTCGACCGCCCCGAGCATCTCGTCCATGCTGGGTGCGGTCACCGGAACGCCAGCCCCTCGAAGGCGCCCGAGCTGCGCCACTGGTCGAGGTAGGAGAAGAAGGCCGCTGCCCCGGCGGGGTAGCCGACGCTGAGCTGGGCCTTGCGGCCGGCGTCCTGCCCCTCGTTGTTGTAGTAGCCCGGCGTGCAGTCCGGTGAGCTGATGAGCATCCCGGGGTGGGTCAGCAGCAGGTCGACCCAGGCCTGCTCGGCCTCGGCGGTCACCTCCACCTCCGCGTGCCCGGCGTCGAGGGCGCGCCGGACGACCGTGGCGATCGTGCGGCCGGACTCGGTGAGGTTGTGCGGGACGTTGCTGATGAGGTTGGCCCCCTGGGTCGGCTGGACGAGGAACGCGTTCGGGAAGCCGTGCACGTGGATGCCGTGCATCGTGCGCATCCCGTCGGACCAGTGCTCGGACAGCCGCGCGCCGTCCCGCCCCTGCAGGTCGAAGCCGGCCCGCCGGACGTAGTCGGTGCCGACCTCGAAGCCCGAGGCGAAGACGACCAGGTCGACCTCGTACTCGCGGCCGCCGGCCACCACGCCGGTCCCGGTGAGTCGCTCGACGCCCTTGCCGTCGGTGTGCACGAGGTGCGTGCCCGGCTCGTTGAACGCCTGCAGGTAGGAGTCGTGGAAGCAGGGCCGCTTGCACAGCTGGCGGTACCAGGCCTTGAGCCCCTCCGCGGTCGCCGGGTCCTGGACGACCTCGTCCACCCGCGCGCGGATCTCCTCCATCTTCTCGTAGTCCGAGTCCTCGAACGCCGCGCGCATCTTCTCCGGCGTGAAGTCCTCCGGTGGCAGCGACATGATCCGCGCCCGGATGCGGCGGGCCAGGTCGGTCCAGCCGTCCATGACCAGGTCGTCGTCGCCGCTGACGCCGGTCTGGGTCGCGGTGAAGTTCTCCAGCCACCGCTGCTGCCACCCGGGCGTGGCGATCGAGGCGAACCACTCCGGGTCCAGCGGGGCGTTGCCGCGCACGTCGACCGAGGACGGCGTGCGCTGGAAGACGTACAGCTCGCGGGCGGCCTTCGCCAGGTGCGGCACGCACTGCACGGCCGTCGCGCCCGTCCCGATGACCGCCACCCGCTTGTCGGCCAGCCCGTCGAGCGGAGCGCCGTACGGGTCGCCGCCGGTGTAGCCGTAGTCCCAGCGGCTGGTGTGGAAGCTGTGCCCGCGGAAGTCCTCGATCCCGGGGATGCCCGGCAGCTTGGGCACGTGCAGCGGGCCGGTCCCCATCGCGAGGAACTGCGCGGTGAACGCGTCGCCGCGGTCGGTGCGCACGACCCAGCGGGAGCGCGCGGCGTCCCACTGCAGGTCCTGCACCTCGGTGTGGAACAGCGCGTCGTCGTACAGGGCGTACTGCTTCGCGATCCGCTGGCAGTGCTCGAGGATCTCGGGGGCGTGCGCGTACTTCTCGGACGGCATGTGGCCCGTCTCCTCGAGCAGCGGCATGTAGACCAGCGACGCGGTGTCGCACTGCGCGCCCGGGTAGCGGTTCCAGTACCAGGTGCCGCCGACGTCGCCGCCCTTCTCCACGATGCGCACGCTGTCGATGCCGGCCTCCTTCAGCCGTGCGCCCGTGACGAGGCCCGCGAAGCCGCCGCCGATGAAGGCGACGGTGACGTGGTCGGTCCTCGGCGCCCGCTCCACCCGCGGGGTGTACGGGTCGACCAGCAGCTCGCTGGACAGCCGGCGGTACTGCTCGTTGCCGTCCGGCCGCAGCCGCTTGTCCCGCTCCTGCAGGTACTTCTGCCGCAGGGCCTGCTTCTGCGCGGCGGTGATCGGGGCCATGTCCTTCTCCGTGTCCTCTTCCGTCTCGCCGGAGCCGGGCACGTCTGCACGGTGGGTGCATCTTGTGCGTTCCGGGCCGGCGCCACAAGGAAGGTGCGCGGGGAGGGCCTACGCGTCCTGGCGGTCCCGGACGCCGGCCAGCTGTAGCCCTGCACGTGGCTGCCACTCCGTCCTGAGCCCGCCGGCGCTAGCGTCGCCGCCGTGTCCAGCGACGAGGACCCCCTGGCGGGCGTGCTGCTCGGCGGCCGCGAGCGGGTGGACATCGTCCTCGCCGAGCACGACCCGGCGTGGGCCGAGCGCTACCGCGTCCTGCGCGAGCGGATCCTGGCCGCGCTGGGGCCTGCCGCGCTGCGCGTCGAGCACATCGGGAGCACGTCGGTGCCCGGGCTCGCGGCGAAGCCGATCGTGGACGTGCTCGTGACGGTGGCGGACGTGGAGGACGAGCCGGCGTTCGTCCCGCCGCTCGAGCGGGCGGGCTTCGTGCTCCGCGTGCGGGAGCCCGAGCACCGGATGCTCCGGACGCCAGGGCGCGACGTCCACGTCCACGTGTACGAGCCGGCCCACCCGGCGGTCGACGCCTACCTCGACCTGCGCGACTGGCTGCGGGTCGACGCCGCCGACCGTGACCTCTACGCGCGGACCAAGCGCCGGCTGGCCGCGCAGGAGTGGGCGGACATGAACGCGTACGCCGACGCCAAGACCGAGGTCGTGCAGGCGGTGCTCGAGCGGGCCCGCGCCTGGCGGGCCTGCTCGCGGAGCGTCAGCGGGGGAGGCCGAGCATCGCGGCGCACGCCGTGACGCCCTCCACCTCGATCCCGGACCGGTCGACCTGCTGCCACGCCTCGCGCGGGAGCCGCAGCCGGTCGGAGACGACCGCCTCCGCGCCGCGGGCGTCACGGGAGATGCCGTCGCGCTGGTAGCCGAGCCGCCGGCTGACGCCCTGCGACGCGGCGTTGTCCTGGAAGACCTCCGTCAGCGCCGCCTGGGCGCCGAGGTGGTCGAACGCGAGCGTGAGCAGGGCGAGCCGCGCCTCGGTGCCGAAGCCCTGGCGCTGGTGGGGCAGCCCGAGCCAGGACGACGTGCTCACCTCGCGGACGACGGCGAAGTCCCGCGCCCGCAGGGTCACCATCCCGAGCGGCTCGCCGCCCCGGCCCAGCACCGCCAGGCCGAGCCGCCAGTCGTCCGGCCGCCAGCCGGCCAGCTGCTCCCAGAAGCCCTGCAGCACCGACCGCGCGCGGTCCTCCGCGCTGCCGTCCGTCCAAGGGGTCAGGAACGGTCGCTCCGCCGGTCCGTGGACGCCCCGGCCGGCCAGCTCCGCGAGCTGCGCCAGCTCGGCGTCGCTCGGCAGCCGGAGCTCGAGGCGCGGCGTGCGGAGGCGGAGCCCGTACGGGGGCCACAGGTCGGCGAGCACCCGCCGAGGCTAGGCCCGCCGCGAGCCGGGGGCGCGCCACTGCGCGACCGACGGCAGCCCCGCGCCGAGCGTCGCGTGCGTGCCGTGGCCCGGGTCGACCCACGTCCCGTCGGCAGCGGGTCGGCGGGCCTGGTCACCAGGTCGTCCCTGGACCGGGCAGCTCGTCCCGAAGTGAACCGATGATCCCGTTCGCACGAAGACGGCGCGGAAGGTCCCGCAGCCGACCGGCGGCGGGTCGCCGCGAGCCTCGTGCTCGCCCCTCCGTCGAGGAGAACCATGACCCGTCCGTCCCGACGGAGCCGACGCGTCCGCGCCGGCTCCAGCCTGCTTGCCGCAGGTGTTGCCCTCACCGGCTCCGCAGCCCTTCTCGGCGCCGGCACCGGCATCGCGTCCAGCCACCGCGAAGCGCCGTACACCCTTGGCAACCCGCTGATCGACAACACCGACACGTACGCCTTCGTCAGCCCCGACGATCCCGACACGGTGACCCTCATCGCGAACTGGACCGGGTTCCAGGACCCCTCCGGCGGTCCCAACTTCTACCCGTGGGGGGCGGAGGGCTACCAGTACGACATCAAGGTCGACACCGACGGCGACGCGATGCCGAACAAGACCTACCGCTGGACGTTCACCAACGACGACAAGCGCGGGGACAAGACGTTCCTGTACGCCAACGGCGCCGTGAACTCCTTCGACGACGCGACGCTGCTGTTCAAGCAGACGTACAAGCTCGAGGTGCTGGACAAGGACGGCGCCTCCACGACGCTGGTCGACGGCGGCAAGGTCGCCCCGTCCTACGTCGGCGACGCGACGATGCCCAACTACGCCGCCCTGCGGGACGAGGCGATCAACCCGCTGACGGGAGTCGAGGGTGGCAGCAGCTTCGTCGGGCCGGCCGACGACCCCTTCTTCCTCGACCTGCGCGTCTTCGACCTGCTGTACGGAGGCGACCTGAGCGAGGTCGGCAACGACACGCTGGACGGCTACAACGTCAACAGCATCGCCCTCAAGGTGCCCGTCGCGTCACTGACCGAGGGCGGCGACGACAGCGGGATCGTCGGCGTGTGGAGCACGACCCAGCAGCAGACCATCAACCTCAGCCCCGGCAAGGCGGTGGCCGACGGAGACTTCGTCCAGGTGTCACGACTGGGCATGCCGCTCGTGAACGAGGTGGTCGTGCCGGCCAGTCTGAAGGACGCCTTCAACTCCCTGTCACCCGACAAGGACGCCACGGTGCAGGCCGTGGTCGACCGGGTGAACGACCCGGAGGTGCCCAAGCTGCTCGAGTTGATCTACAAGGTCCCGGCACCGGCCGCGCCGCGGGACGACATCTTCTCGGTGTTCCTGACCGGCGTCGAGGGCCTGAACAAGCCGCCGAAGGTCACCCCCTCCGAGCAGATCCGCCTCAACACCAAGATCAAGCCGTCAGGTGACCCGAGCCGCCTCGGCGTGCTGGCCAAGGACACGGCCGGGTTCCCGAACGGCCGACGCCTGGCGGACGACGTCGTCGACATCGAGCTGCAGGCGCTGGCCGGCGCGGTCCGCACGGGCAAGCTCGTCGACGCGCTGGCCAAGGGGGACGGCGTCAACCAGAACGACGTCGAGTTCGGCAGCAGGTTCCCCTACCTCGCCCTCCCGCACTCGGGGTCCAGCACGGCCGCTCGTGGCACCGCCGGCACCAGCGGTGGCGCTGCCACCCAGGGTGCGGGTACCGCCAGCGGGAGCGCCCCGACCGGCGGCGTGTCGACGGGCTTCGGCGGCCTGTCCGGTGACGGCCTGCCGGTCCTGCCCGTGACGGTCGCGCTCCTCGGCGTCGCCCTCGCGGGTGCCGGCGTCGTCGTCCGCCAGCGCCGGGTCTGACGTGACCGGTCGCACCGCGCCGGCCAGCAGCGTCCGTGCTGCCGGCGGCGCGGTGCGCCGCTGGCGCGCACCCGCGGCGCAGGTCGTCGTCCTCGTCGCGATCCTGGTCGTGGACCTCCTGCTCGTCACGGCCGCGCAGGCCGACCTGCGTGCAGAGGCCGGCGAGGGAGCTCCCCGCGCTGTTCGCGTCACCCGTGCGGTGTCGCCGCCCGTGACCCTCGGCGTCCCCGACCTCGGCATCACGACCAGGCTGATCGGGCTGCGCAAGGAGCCCGGCGGCGCGTTGCGCGTCCCGGAGGACGCGCAGCGCGCCGGCTGGTACAGCCAGGGCCCTGCCCCGGGGGACGTCGGAGCGGCGGTCATCGTCGGCCACGTCGACAGCTACCGGGGGCCGGGGGTCTTCGCCCGGCTGCGCACGCTGAAGCCGGGCGCCGAGGTGCGCGTCCGCCGCGCGGACGGCTCCCTCGCGGTCTTCGTGGTCCAGCGCCTGCAGGAGTACGCCAAGCGCGACTTCCCGACGCAGGCCGTGTACGGCGGAGACGGGTCCGCCAGCCTGCGCCTGGTGACGTGCGGCGGGGAGTTCGACCGTCGGTCGGGTCACTACCGGAGCAACATCGTGGTCTTCGCTGCCCTGCGGGCCTGATCAGGGGTTGGACGCCGACGAGGGCGTGCGCCGTCGTCGTCGACGGTGCACCCGGGGGCGCCTGCGGGTCTGCTCACGACGACCCTGACAGGCTGGTGTGGTGACCCAGCCCTGGTGCCCACCGCCCGACAGCGTCCTGGACCTCGTCATCGACACCGACGTGACGAACGAGGTCGACGACCAGTTCGCCCTCGTGTGGGCGTTGCTGCGGCCGGACCGGCTGCGCCTGGTGGGCCTCCACGCGTGCCCGTACGGCCTGTCACCGGAGCTGCTCGAGCCCGGCCGCGGCCTGCTCACCGAGCTCGACCGGCGGAAGGTCGAGCGCGACCTCGCGGCGATGGGGATCAGCGCGTCGGACGTGCCCGTCCTGCCGCCGTCGTTCGGTGCAGGACGCGCCCACGAGGAGCTGGTGCGGCTGGTCCGTCTCGCCGGCGTCGACGTCCCGGTGCTCGCCGGCGCGGAGTCGTACCTGCCGGACGGGACGACCCCGGTGGACTCGCCGGCTGCTCGTGCGCTCGTCGACCTCGCGCACGCTCCTCGGGACGGCCGGCTGCACGTCGCGGCCCTCGGCTGCCTGACCAACATCGCGAGTGCGCTGCTGCTCGACCCGAGCATCACCGAGCGGCTGGTCGTCGTCTGGACCGCTGCCTACCCGAGCTTCTGGCCGTACGAGAACGCCTCCTACAACCTCGCGCAGGACGTCGCCGCGGCCCGCGTCGTGCTCGGATCGGGAGTCCCGCTGGTCTACGTCCCCGGCTACTTCGTCGGGGAGGAGCTGCGGGCAAGCGGTCCGGAGCTGGAGGCGCACGTCGCCGGCGTGGGGTCGCTGGGGGAGTACCTGTGGGACGCCGTGCGCACCCACCCGCTGTTCAAGCTGGACCGGCGCGGCGCGAGCAAGGTGATCTGGGACCTCGCGCCGATCGCGTGGCTGCTCGACCCGCGGTGGTGCACGTCCCGCTCGGTGGCCACGCCGGACCTCGACGACGCACTGAGGTGGCGGCCCGCGCCGGGACGGCCGGAGATGGTCGAGGTGCACGACATCGACCGCGACGCGGTGTTCGGCGACCTGTTCGAGCGGCTGGCTAGCGCCCGGTGACGGCGCCGACGGCCCCGCTCCGGGCGATGGCCCGGGGGTCGGTGCCGAGGTAGGCGGCGATGACGAGCGGGTCGGCGACCACGTCGTCCGGTGCTCCGTCGGCGAGGACGCGTCCGGCCGACAGGCAGACGATCCGCTCGGACAGCGCCAGCACCAGCGGCAGGTCGTGCTCGACCAGGACCACCGTCGCGGCGAGCTCGTCGCGCACCTGCTGCAGCAGCGGGACGAACGCCTCGCTCTCGCGCTGGGCCAGTCCCGCGGTCGGCTCGTCGAGCAGCAGGAGCCGCGACTCCTGACCCAGGACGCAGCCCAGCTCGACGACCCGCCGCATGCCGGTCGACAGCGCGCGCACCGGCAGGTCGGCGTACGCGCGCAGCCCGAGCCGGTCCAGGACGTCCTGCGCCTTGCCGTGCGCCGAGTGCGCTGCGGCCCGCGAGGGCGGGGCGAACAGCAGCTCGGGGACGACGTCGGGGGCGCCGCCGGCGCAGGCGAGAGCGAGGGTCTCGGTCACCGTGAGCTCGGCGAACAGCCGCGCGTCCTGGAAGACCCGGCCGACCCCCAGCAGCGCCCGGCGCTCCGCCGGCTGGGCCGTCACGTCGACCTCGTCGAGGAGCACGCGACCCGCCTGCGGTGCCCGCGCCCCGCCGAGGACGTCGAGCAGGGTGGACTTCCCGGAGCCGTTCGCGCCGATCAGGCCGAGGGACTGCCCCGACGGGACCAGCAGGTCGACGCCGTCGACCGCGGTGCGGCCACCGAAGCGCACGACGACGCCCGCGGCGGACAGGGCGGGAGCGGGCGGGCGCTGCTCCGGTGCCGCCTGCCGGGGCACCGCTGTCGCCGGCGGGACCGGCGCCGGCTGCGGCAGCCGCGTGGCGACCGCCGTCAGCAGCAGGTCCCGCAGCCGGTCGACCGCTGCGGCCAGGCCGCCCGGCAGGTAGAGCAGCAGCGCGAGCAGCCCGACGCTGCTGGTCAGCAGCAGCGGCAGCGTGCCGCCGCCGAGCAGGGTCGGCAGGCCGACGACCCACAGGGCACCGAGGACCGCGCCGTCGACACGGCCGATGCCGCCGATCACGGCGATCGCCACGACCTGCAGGGAGAGGCCGACGGTGATGTCGAGGGGGGACAGCCGTCCGACGAGGGGGCCGTACAGCGATCCGGCCAGCGCGGCGAGGCCCCCGGCGAGGCCGAAGGCGACCAGCCCGGTCGCCTGCGGCGGAACACCGAGCGCCTGCGCGCGGCGCGGGTTGGCGCGCACGGCGACGACGGAACGGCCGAGCGCGCCGCGGCGCAGCCGCGAGACGAGCAGCCCGCTCCCGGCGAGCACCAGCAGGCAGAGCTCGTACCAGGCGACGTTGCCCCGCAGGAGCTGCGGTCGTGGGACGACGACCGTGCCCGTCTCGTCGACGAAGAAGCCCAGCGAGAAGACGTACGAGGCGCAGGCGACCGCGGCGGCCAGGGTCGACACGGCGAGGAACAGCCCGCGGACGCGCAGCGCCGGCAGGCCGAGCAGGAGCGCGAGGACCACGCCGAGCGACACCGCCTCGACGACCGCAGCCGGGAAGGGGACGCCGCGTGCGGTGAGCGCCGCGGTCCCGAACGCGCCCGTCCCGAACAGGGCGCCCTGACCGAGCGAGACCTCCCCGCCCCAACCGGTCAGGACCGCGAGGGACAGCCCGACGGTGGCCAGCAGGGCGACGCGGGACAGCAGGAACAGGTCGCCCGCGCCCGTGAACGCCAGCGGCAGCAGGGCCGCTACCGCGAGGGCGGCAGCTGCGGTGAGCGGTCCGAGGTGCTCCGCCCACCAACGCCCTTGCAGCGCCGCCGGCAGCACCCGGACGGCGGGCGGGACGGGGAGCGCGGTGTCGCCCGCAGCCGGCCCGCGCCCGGTGGCGCCCCGGCGCAGCAGCACCGGCAGGACGACGAGGACGACGAGCAGCAGGACCAGGTCGACGAGGCCCGGGCGCGAGGGCGACAGCTGCAGCAGTGCCGCCTCGCCGATCCCGACGAGCAGCCCGCCCGCGATGGCCAGCGGCAGCGACACCAGCCTCCCGACGAGCGCCGCCACCAGAGCCCGCAGCAGCAGGGCCGGTCCGAGCGCGGCCTGCGGCTGCCCCAGCGGCAGGCGCGTCAGCCCGTCCAGCAGCACGACGGTCACGGCGGCCAGCGCGCCGGACAGCGCCCAGACCCCTGTCGCCACGCGCCGGGTCCGGACGCCCGCCAGCTCCGCCGCCTCGCGGTTGTCGGCGCTCGCGCGCAGCAGGAGCCCGAGCGGCGTGCGCGTGACGAGCAGCGCGACGCCGGCGGCGACAGCGGGGGCCAGCGCCAGCACCGACAGGCGCGGCCCGTCGAGCAGGACCGGGCCGAGGTCGATCAGCCGGTCGAGCGCTGCCGGGAAGGACCGCACGCTCGACCGCACAGGCGGCAGCAGGAACTGCACCGCCAGCAGCAGCTGGGAGACGCCCACGGTCGCGACGAGGAGCAGCACGGGAGGCGTCCCGGTCAGCCGCCGGACGACGAGGACCTCGACGGCGGCGGCCACCGCGGCGCCGAGGGCGCAGGCCAGGAGCAGCGCCACCGGGAACGGCAGGCCCCGGTCGAGGACCAGCAGCGACAGCACCGCCGCGGCGAGGCCACCGGTCTCGCCGTGCGCGGTGTTGAGCACGCCCGAGATCCGCTGCACCAGGACCAGCCCGACGGCCAGCAGGCCGTAGCAGAGCCCGGCCAGGGCGCCGCCGAGCAGGACGTCGAGGCTGAGCAAGGTCAGAACGCCGACGGCACGAAGGCGTCCAGCGCCTTCCAGCACGTGCAGTCGCGGAACGCCTGCACGCGGCGGACGACCGAGGGCGCGTCGGTCCGGGTGCCGGTGAACGCGGAGCGGCCGAAGCCTGCGTTGTCGAAGGTGCCGATGCGTCCCAGCGCGGCGGCGAACTGCGCGCGCGAGGCGTCCGGCCCCGCGGCCGTCAGGCCCTTGGCGAACAGGTCGATGAGCGTGCAGTTCCACATCGCCTGGAAGTAGGTGAAGGAGCCGGTCGCGTTGCGGTCCAGCCGCTCCCCGCTGACCGACTCGTACGTCCTGCGGCAGCCGGCGTCGTACGCGGGCTCAGCAGCGCCGGACCGGCCCTCGCCGACCCGGCTCGCCGTGACACCGATGGCGCGACGGTAGAAGCCGTCCGGCATCTGCTGCAGGAAGCTGTCGCCGGACATCTGGAAGTCGAAGTCGCTCGTGACGTACGCCGGCCGGCAGCCCGGGCGGGACTCGACGTCGTTCACGAACTGCGCGCCGAACAGCGCGTTGGTGTTGAGGAACACCACCTCGACGCCCGCGGCGCACATGTTGCTGGCGGCCACGGAGAGCTGCGCGGGGACGTTCTGCGAGCTGGTGGAGCTGTGCGTCCCGCGCGTCACCTCGTAGCCGGCGCGCTCCAGGTAGCGCTGCAGCGCGTCGTTGTCGGCCTGCAGGTAGCCGTCCTCGGACAGCACGCCGATGGCCTTGCCCGTCCCCTTGGCCGGGTCCCCGAGCTCACCGGTCGCGCGCAGCCGCGCCGCGCTGTCGAGGTGCGTGCGCAGCGTCGACGGCTGCACCGTGAACAGGTAGCCGCCGGAGGCGGCGTAGAAGCTCGACACCGCCCCGTCGACGGCGAGGTAGGGCGTCCGGTGGTCGCGGGTGAAGCACAGGATCGGCGCGCCGTAGATGCCGAGCAGGTGCACGACGGCGAACACCTTCTCGGTCTCGGTGAGCTGCTTGCACGCAGCCTGCGCGCTGCTCTGCGCGCCGACGATGTCGACCGTCGCGTACGCCGGGACGATCTTCTTGCCGGCCGCTCCGCCCGCGGCGTTCGCCCGGGCGATGTAGGCCTCCCAGAACACCTTCTGGCGGTCGGTGTCGTACTGCTCGGTGCCGGAGAAGCCGGCGGCCGCGAGGGCGCCGATGTTGGTGAGGACGATGCCGAGCTTGACGGTGCCCCCCTTCGGCGCGGCGGGGCGTCCACCGGCCGGACCGGTCCCGGGGGCGCCGGCGAGGCCCGTCCCCGTGCTGCTGCCCGGGGAGGCACCACCCGCATCGGGGCCTGCAGCCGCGACGCCTGCGCCGGTCGGCCCGGCGGCCGCGCTCCCTGAGGCACCGGGCGCCGGGTCGGGGGCGCCGTCCCCGTCGAGGTCGGCGAGGCCGGCGTCGGCGTCCGCCTGGCCGGGCAGCGCCGACAGCGCGTCGTCCTGCGGGCGCTCGCCGAACAGGACCGGGACGGCCACGCCGCCGGCCAGCAGGGCGAGCACGAGGCCCAGTGCGGCGCCGTACGTGGAACCGCGGCTGCGGAAGCGGCCGCCGTCGACAGGAGCGGTCATGCGTCCTCCAGGAGGGTGCGGAACACGAGGCGGAAGGGCGCCGGTCCGGCGGGGTCGGACAGAAGGCTGAGCCCGGCACCGACCGGGTCAGGCAGAGCGGCGAGGTCGAAGGCGTAGGCGTCGCCGTCACGGACGCCGGTGACGCAGCGCGCGGCGTCGACCTCCGGTGCGGCCGCGAGCTGCTGGCCACCGCCGGAGGCCCAGTCGGCCGCGACGTTCTGGCAGGCGCGCACGCCGCCGACCGCCTCGCCGTACGACGCCCCCTGTGACGGGTCGAGCGACAGCCGCAGCACCTCGGTGCGACGGGACAGGCGCAGGAAGGAGCGCGCCAGCTCACCGGTGGGACCGGCCTGCACCGGCAGGGTGCCGCCGGGCACGGTGGGGTCCGCGCCGAGCGCGCTGGCGTAGCCGCTGTCGCTCACCACGAGCTCGACGGGTGCGGGGGAGGTCGTCGGTGCAGGAGGTCCCTCGTCCTCGGCGGGACGCTCTGCCGGGGCCGCCGGCAGGACGCCCGGCAGCAGCCCCGGACCGACGTCCGGCGGCAGTGCCAGCGCTCCGGGAGGAGGGAGCGCGGGAGCGTCGGGCAGGGCCGGTGCGACGGGTGCCGCCGGTGGACGGACGGGCGGGGCCGCCGCGGGGGCGGGCAGGGAGAGCGTGGGCAGGACGGTCGGGGGTGACTGGCCCAGCACGCCGACGACGGAGGCGACGAGGACCGGGGCGCTCAGGGCGAGGCCCGGCAGGACGGTCCAGGACTGGCCCGGCGTCCACCCCAGCCGTGCGCCGGCCGCCGCGACGACGTCCCTCACCGTGCGCCGCCGAGGAAGACGGCGCGCAGCAGGTCGTCCCGAGCGAGCAGGTCAGCGGCCGGGCCGTCGAAGCGGACCGTGCCCTTCTCCATGAACACCGCCCGATCGGCGACCGAGAGGGCGACGTTGACCGACTGCTCGACGAGCACCACGGCGGTGCCGGCGTCGGCCAGGTCCCGGACGACCTGGAGCAGCTGCTGGACGACGACGGGGGCGAGGCCGAGCGAGAGCTCGTCCACGAGCAGGACCTTCGGCTCGAGCAGCAGCGCCTTCGCCAGCGCGAGCATCTGCTGCTCGCCGCCGGACAGCAGCCCGGCGGGCTGGTCCAGCAGCGGGCGCAGGTCCGGGAACAGCGCGACCACGGCCTCGAGCCGCTCGGTGCGCCGGTCCCGCTCCCACAGGAACGTCGCCGTCCCGACGAGCAGGTTGTCGCGCACGGTCATCGACGGGAAGACGGCCTTGCCGCCCGGGACCTGCGTCAGGCCCAGCCGGACGCGGGCAGGCGTGTCCGCGTAGGTGACCGCCTGCCCGTCCAGCCGCACGGACCCGCGCTGGGAGGCGAGCGAGCCGCAGACCGCGCGCAGCAGCGTGGACTTGCCGGCGCCGTTGGTGCCGAGCAGCGCGACGACCTCGCCCGCGGCGACCGACAGGTCGACGCCGAACAGCACCTGCTGGTCGCCGTAGGAGACCTCCAGGCCCTGCACCACGAGGACCGGGCCGTCCACCGGCGCCTGCTCGTCCTCGAGCAGGTCGGCGGCTGCCGCCTCCGTGTCGGCGGCGACGGTGCGCACGGCCGGCAGGACGATGAGGGCGGCCAGCAGGCACGTCGGCAGGACCACGAGCGCGAGCGCCGCGCGAGGCCCGTACGCGTCGGAGAGCGCCCCGGTGAGCAGCGTCCCGATCGCGCCACCCCCGACGAAGACCGCGACGCCGAGCACCGAGAACGACAGCGAGCGCAGCCGTGCGGGCACGACCGCGGCGACCGTGGCGTAGGCCGGGACGCTGCCGGTGCGGAACACCAGCTTCGCCAGCGCGACACCTGCGACCAGCAGGGGCAGCGAGGGGCTCGCGAGCGACACGGTGAACAGCAGCCCGAACACGACGCTGCACGCCGCGAACAGCTGCAGCGGCCGGCCCGGCCCGCTGCGCACGACCCGGTCGCCGAGGAACCCGCCGAGGACGGTGCCGGCCACGGCGCCCACCTCGACCAGCGTCAGCACGAGGCCGCGCGCGGCGGTGGAGAGGTCGTACGTGCGGTCCAGCGCCAGCGCGAAGTAGATCGGCACGGCGACGAGCTCGAGGCCGAGCACGGCGACCGCGCCCACTACGGCGCGGTAGGTCGGGATCGCCAGCAGGCGCTGCACTCCCACGGACCCGGACACGGGCACCTCGGTGCGCACCGGAGCGGCCGCGTCCAGCGCGGCGAGCTCCGCCGCACCCCGCCGCGGCTCCCGCAGCAGCATGCAGAGCACGCCGGCCAGGACGGACGGCAGGCCGAGGACGAGGAAGGCCACCCGCCACCCCTCGGCCCCGCCCGCGGCCGCGGCGATCCCGCCGGCCACGACGGGTCCGAGCAGCGCACCGACCGGCGCGGCGGCGGCGTGCAGCCCGAGCACCCGGGCTCGTCCGCCGGCCGGGTAGCCGTCGGCCAGCAGGGACGGGTGCACAGGCAGGATCGCCGACTGCCCCGCCTCGTTGACGACGCGCGCGGCGTAGAGGCTGCCGAGCCCGCCGACGGTGCCGGTGGCGCTGGTGGCCAGGCCGGCGACGACCGCCGTGCCGCCGGCCAGGCGGGTGCGGCTGACCCGGTCCGCGAGCAGGCCCATGGGCACGGCAGCCAGCACGAAGACGCCGAGCTGCACGGTGACCACCAGCGCGAAGGCGCTGTCGCTGAGGCCGAGGGAGCGCTGCAGGTCCGGCGCCAGCGCTGTCACCGCCGCGCTGTCCAGGTAGTCGAGCAGCTGGATCGTCGCGAGCACCGCCAGCAGGCCCGGACCGCCGACGCGCAGCGTCTGGCGCAGGCTCGGAGCGGGGGCCCGGGTCTCGACGGACATGAGCCCCCTCCCGGGACTCGTCGTGCGGAACGGCCCGCATCAACGCTAGTTCATGAGGTCCGCTGCCGTGGGGTGGACGTGCTGCGCCAGACTCGCGCGATGACCGACGCCTGGGCCGGGGACGCCTGCTCGCTCGTGGACGCGCTGCGCCGCGGGGACCTCAGCCCGACCGAGGCGCTGGAGGGCACGCTGGCCGCCGTACGGGTCTCCGAGCTCGGAGCGGTGTGCCACGTCGACGAGGAGGGCGCGCGGGCCGCGGCAGCGGCGGCGGACGTGGCCCTGCCCTTCGGCGGCGTCCCGCTGGCCGTCAAGGAGCTCGAGGCCGTACGGGGCTGGCCCGGCGCCTACGGGACGGCGCTGCTGGACGGGACGTCGTGGGACCGGACGGCGACCTCGGTCCGGCGCGCGGTGGAGCGCGGCGGTGCCGTGCCGGTGCTGCAGACGACGGCCAGCGAGCTCGGGCTCGTGGCCTACACCTCCACGAAGGTGCACGGCACGACCCGCAACCCGTGGGACCCGACCCGCACCCCGGGCGGCTCGTCCGGCGGCAGCGCCGCCGCGGTCTCCGGCGGCCTCGTCCCGCTGGGGACCGGGACCGACGGGGGCGGGTCCATCCGCATCCCCGCCGGCTACTGCGGGCTGGTCGGCCTGAAGACCAGCTTCCGCGTGGTGCCCATGGGCCCTCCCGCGCCGTTCGAGCCGCTCACCCAGACGACCGGGGTCCTCAGCCGGTCGGTCCGCGACACCGCGCGGTGGCTCGACGTCACCGCCGGATCGGACCCCCGCGACGCGTTCAGCCTGCCAGGCACCCGCGCGTGGGAGGCCGGCCTCGGGCAGCGGGACCTCGGCGGGCTGCGCGTCGCCGTGCTCCCCGATCTCGGCGGTGCCGTCGTCCACCCGGACGTCGTCTCCGTCGTGCTGGACGCGGCAGCAGCCCTCGTCCGCTCCGCGGCGCTGCGGCAGGTCGACGCCGCGCTGGCCCTGCCGGACATGGCGCCGGCCTGGCTCAACCCGGCACTGCCGGTCATGTGGGCCGGGATCGGCCCGTTCTGGCCCGATGTCCGGCCGCTGCTGACCGACGAGGTGGGGCAGGCCCTCGAGATGGCTGCGGCGTACGACATCACGGCCGCCTCGCAGATCGACACGGCGCGCGTCGCGGTGGTGCAGGCGCTGGCGGACCTGTTCGACCAGGTCGACCTCGTCGTCACCGCCGTCAACCCCGACGACCCGCACGTCGCGGCAGGGCCGTCCCCCACAGCGGTGGCCGGCACCCCGGTGGACGCCTTCAACACCGGTCGGCTGACGATGCCGCTCAACCTGAGCGGGCTGCCGGCCATCAGCCTGCCCGCCGGCCTCTCCCCGTCCGGGCTGCCGGTGGGGATGCAGGTCATCGCGCCGCGGTACGCCGACGACCTCCTGCTGGACGTGGCGCTGCACTGGGAACGCGAACGGCCGTGGCCCCTGCTCGCGCCACCACGCCCGGCCCCGTCGGGCGGCGGCGGGGAGGATCCGTCGTGCAGGTGATCGGGCCGGACAGGAACGACGCCCGCCCCCGGGTCGCGGGGACGGGCGTCGTGTCGGGGGCAGCTACGCGGTCGGGTAGTCCGTGTAGCCCGTCTCATCGCCGCCGTAGAACGTGGCCGGGTCGGGCTCGGTGAGGGCGGCGCCCGTGCGCAGCCGCTCCACCAGGTCCGGGTTGCCGATGAAGGCGCGGCCGACGGAGAACAGGTCGCCGTTGCCCTCTCGGACCACCTGCTGGGCGGTGGCGAGGTCCGACGGCCCCGCGAAGCCGGTGTTGACGATCACGGTGCCGTCGAAGAGCTTGCGCAGCCCCTCGGCGTAGCCGCTCTCGGCGTCGGCGATCACGTGCAGGTAGAGCAGACCGAGCGGCGCCAGCCCCTCGAGCAGCGCGCTGTAGGTCGCATCGACCTCGGTCTCGGCGATGTCGTTGAAGGTGCCGCCGGGGGAGATGCGGATGCCGACGCGGTCGGCGCCGACGGCAGCCACGACCGCCTGGGCGACCTCGACGACGAAGCGGGCGCGGTTCTCGGGAGAGCCGCCGTACGCGTCGGTGCGGGTGTTGGTGTTGTCGGCCAGGAACTGCTGCAACAGGTAGCCGTTCGCGGCGTGCAGCTCGACGCCGTCGAGACCGGCGGCCAGGGCGCGGGTCGCCGCGTCGACGAACTCGGCGATCACGCCGGGCAGCTCCGCCGTCTCCAGCGGGCGGGGGGTCTCGAAGTCCTGCATGCCCTCGCCGGTGAAGACCTGCCCTGCCGGTCGCACGGCCGAGGGCGCGACCGGGCTGGTGCCGATGAGGGAGGGGTGGCTGATCCGGCCGACGTGCATGAGCTGCGCGACGATCGTGCCGCCGCGGGCGTGCACGGCCTCGGCGACGCCGCGCCAGCCCTCGGTCTGCGCGTCGGTGTGCAGCCCAGGTGTCCCGGGGTAGCCCTGCCCGACGGCGGACGGCTGCACGCCCTCCGTGATGATCAGGCCCGCGCCGGCGCGCTGCGCGTAGTACTCCGCGTTGAGCGCCCCAGGCACCGTGTCGGGCGTGCGGTTGCGGGTCATCGGCGCCATCACGAAGCGGTTGGCGAGCTCGAGGGGCCCCAGGCGGTACGGCGCGAAGAGGTCTGGACGCATGTCGTTGCTCATGCAAGCAACAAGGTGGCCGTACGGCGATGCGTTCCCGTCAACCCGCGTGAGCGACGTCACCTGCCGGCGCCTCAGCGGTGGCGGCCCGCGCGTGACATCCGCGACGGCTCTGCCGTCCGGGTCGGGCTACCAGCCGCGCTCGCGCCACACCGCGAGGTGCGGCCGCTCAGCGCCGAGCGTCGTGTCGAGCCCGTGGCCGGGGTAGACCCAGGTGCTGTCCGGCAGCTTCGCGAAGACCTTCTCCTCGAGGTCGTCCATCAGGCTGACGTGATCCTCGGGCTCTGCTGTCCGCCCATGACCGCCGGGGAACAGGCTGTCGCCGCTGAACAGGTGCGGCGCCTCGTCGCCCTCGAACAGCAGCGCGAGGCTGCCCGGCGTGTGCCCCTGCAGGTGGATCGCCGTGAGGCGGCAGGTGCCGACCTCGACCGTGTCGCCGTCCTGGAGCAGGCGGTCCGCCGGCACCGGCAGCATCTCGGCGTCGCCGGGGTGGACCAGCACGGGCGCGCCGCTGGCCTCCTTGACCTCGGCGAGCGCCTGCACGTGGTCCCAGTGGCCGTGCGTCTCGACGACCCCGACGAGCCGGCCGTCGCCGACGAGCTCGAGCAGCCGCGGCGCGTCGCCGGCAGCGTCCACCAGCAAGGTGTCGCCGGTCCGGGTGCAGCGCAGCAGGTAGCAGTTGTTCTCGAAGGGCGGCGTCGCGACCTTCGTGATCTGCAGGCAGCCTGCGGTGCGGACGTCGGCCGGCCCGCCGACCGTGACCTCGCCGGTGTACGACACGCCTGCTCCTTCGCTCGCCTGCCTTGGGGGAGTGCCGACGCTAGCCTCGCAGCCCCCTCGGCGCAGGGCGGACCGCGCGCCTCAGCGGCACGCGTCCGCTTCCTCGGCGGCCGCCGCGGCACCGCGTACGCCTTCTGGGACGCGATCACCGGGCTGGTGGGTCGAGCACGTCACCGGCGCGACGCAGGAGGGCCTCGAGGTGCCGGTCGAGTGGCTGCACGGCGTCGAGGACGCCCGCGCGCGGTGGGTCTGCGTGCTCGCCGAGCGGCAGGCCCTGCTCCCCGCCCCATGATCGGGAAGCACTCTGTCGGAGGCCGACGTTAGCCTGGGAAACGCCGGGTCTTCCCCTCCGCCGCCCGGCTGCTGACCTCTCCGATGGGACCTGATGGCCGACCGCCTCGTCGTGCGCGGCGCGCGTGAGCACAACCTCAAGGACGTCTCGCTCGACCTGCCGCGCGACGCCCTGATCGTCTTCACCGGGCTGTCCGGCTCCGGCAAGTCGAGCCTGGCCTTCGACACGATCTTCGCCGAGGGCCAGCGCCGCTACGTCGAGTCGCTGTCCGCCTACGCGCGCCAGTTCCTCGGGCAGATGGACAAGCCCGACGTCGACTTCATCGAGGGGCTGTCGCCCGCGGTCTCGATCGACCAGAAGTCGACCTCCCGCAACCCGCGGTCGACGGTCGGCACCATCACCGAGGTCTACGACTACCTGCGCCTGCTGTACGCCCGCGCCGGCACCCCGCACTGCCCGAAGTGCGGCCGGGTCATCGCCCGGCAGCAGCCGTCGCAGATCGTCGACCGCGTGCTCGAGCTCGAGGAGGGCACCCGCTTCCAGGTGCTCGCACCGGTCATCCGCGGCCGCAAGGGCGAGTACGTCGACCTGTTCGCCGACCTGCAGACCAAGGGCTACAGCCGCGCCCGCGTCGACGGCGTCGTGCACTCGCTCGCCGAGCCGCCCAAGCTCAAGAAGCAGGAGAAGCACACGATCGAGGTGGTCGTGGACCGCCTGCAGGTCAAGGAGTCCAGCAAGCGCCGGCTCACCGACTCGGTGGAGACCGCGCTCGGCCTCGGCGGCGGCCTGGTCGTCCTGGAGTTCGTCGACAAGCCCGAGGACGACCCGGAGCGCGAGCGCACCTTCTCCGAGCACCTGGCCTGCCTCTACGACGACCTGTCCTTCGAGGAGCTCGAGCCCCGGTCGTTCTCGTTCAACAGCCCCTTCGGCGCCTGCCCCGAGTGCCACGGCCTGGGGGTGAAGAAGGAGGTCGACCCCGAGCTCGTCATCACCGACGAGGACGCCTCCTTCGAGCAGGGCGTCATCCAGCCCTGGAGCAGCGGCCACAACATCGAGTACTTCGGCCGCCTCGTGCAGGCGCTCGGCGACGCGATGGGCTTCACCCTCAAGACGCCCTGGAAGAAGCTGTCCGCCGCGCAGCAGAAGGCCGTCCTCCACGGCCACCCGACCGAGGTGCACGTCCGCTACCGCAACCGCTACGGCCGCGAGCGCAGCTACTACACCGCGTACGAGGGCGTCATCCCGTTCCTCGAGCGCCGGCACGGCGAGGCGGAGTCCGAGACGAGCCGCGAGCGGTTCGAGGGCTACATGCGCGAGGTGCCGTGCGGCGTCTGCCAGGGCGCGCGGCTCAAGCCCGAGGTGCTGGCCGTCACGCTGAACGACAAGTCGATCGCCGAGGTCGCAGCGATGTCGATCGGCGACTGCGCGGACTTCCTGCGCGACCTCGAGCTGACCGACCGGCAGAGGGTCATCGCGGAGCGGGTGGTCAAGGAGGTCAACGCCCGGCTGGGCTTCCTGCTCGACGTCGGTCTCGACTACCTGTCGCTGGACCGGGCCGCCGGCACGCTCGCCGGTGGTGAGGCCCAGCGGATCCGCCTGGCCACGCAGATCGGCTCCGGCCTGGTCGGCGTGCTCTACGTGCTGGACGAGCCGTCGATCGGCCTGCACCAGCGCGACAACCGGCGGCTCATCGACACGCTGCTGCGCCTCAAGGCGCTCGGCAACACGCTCATCGTCGTCGAGCACGACGAGGACACCATCCAGACCGCCGACTGGGTCGTCGACATCGGCCCGGGCGCCGGTGAGCACGGTGGCCAGGTGGTCGTCTCCGGCTCGGTCGAGGACCTGCTCGCCAGCCCTGACTCGATCACCGGCATGTACCTGTCCGGCCGGCGCGAGATCGCCGTCCCTCCGGTCCGCCGCCCGCGCACCAAGGGCCGCGAGCTCGTCGTCGTCGGCGCCCGCGAGCACAACCTGCGCGACGTCACCGTGACCTTCCCGCTCGGCCAGCTCGTCGCCGTCACCGGCGTCTCTGGCTCGGGCAAGTCGACGCTGGTCAACGACATCCTGGCCGCGGTCCTGGTCAAGCAGCTCAACGGCAACCGCGAGGTCCCCGGCCGGCACACCCGCGTGACAGGCCTGGAGCACCTCGACAAGGTCGTGCGCGTCGACCAGTCGCCGATCGGCCGCACCCCGCGCTCGAACCCGGCCACCTACACCGGGGTCTTCGACCACATGCGCAAGCTGTTCGCCGAGACCACCGAGGCGAAGGTCCGGGGCTACCTGCCGGGCCGCTTCTCCTTCAACGTCAAGGGCGGCCGCTGCGAGGCGTGCTCCGGCGACGGCACGATCAAGATCGAGATGAACTTCCTGCCGGACGTGTACGTGCCGTGCGAGGTCTGCGGGGGCGCGCGGTACAACCGCGAGACGCTCGAGGTGCACTTCAAGGGCAAGAGCATCTCCGAGGTGCTCGACATGCCCATCGAGGAGGCGGCCGAGTTCTTCGAGGCGGTCCCGGCGATCCGGCGCCACCTGCAGACGCTGGTCGAGGTCGGTCTCGGCTACGTCCGGCTCGGCCAGCCCGCGCCCACGCTGTCCGGCGGGGAGGCCCAGCGCGTGAAGCTGGCCAGCGAGCTGCAGAAGCGGCAGACCGGCCGCACGATCTACGTGCTGGACGAGCCGACGACCGGGCTGCACTTCGAGGACATCAACAAGCTGCTCGGCGTCCTGCAGCGCCTGGTCGACGGCGGCAACTCCGTCGTCGTCATCGAGCACAACCTCGACGTCATCAAGACCGCCGACTGGGTCATCGACATGGGCCCCGAGGGCGGTTCCGGTGGCGGCACCGTCGTCGCGCAGGGCACCCCTGAGCACGTCGCGGGCGTCGAGGCGTCGCACACCGGGCGCTTCCTCAAGGAGATCCTCGAGGGGCGGGGCAGCCTCGGCCACCGCTCGCCCTCGGGGGAGCCGCCCGCACCGGGCGACGTGAAGGCTCCTGCCGCCAAGAAGCCCGCGGCGAAGAAGGCGGCCGTCAAGAAGCCGGCCGCCAAGCCCGCGGGCAAGACGGTCCGGGCGCGGGCCTCGGCCTAGCCGGCCCCACCCGCGAGCCGCGCGCGGTCAGACCGACTCGTCCAGCGGCCGCAGCCTGCCGTACAGCGTGACCCGGTGCTCGGGCATCCAGAGCAGGCCGGGCACGGGCGGCGCCGACCAGTCGACCTCGACGTCCGGGTCGAGCGCGTGCCGCGCGGCGGTGCGCAGGAGGCGGCCCGCCAGCTCCTCGCGGGAGAGCAGTGCCGGTGCGGTCATGCGGGCTCCAGGGGGTCGGACGCGGGAGGATGTCCCGGTCGGCGCGTACCGTGCCGCGTACTGTGTGCCATGAGTCATGGCGAGGTCAAGGAGCAGCGCGTGACCGAGGTGCCCCAGGACGGCGTGACCCTCGACGAGCTCGCCCGGCTGTCCGGCATGACCGCCCGCAACGTCCGGGCGCACCAGGAGCGCGGGCTGCTGCCGCCACCGCAGGTGCGCGGGCGGGTCGGCTTCTACGGCCAGGACCACCTGGACCGGCTGCGGATGATCGCCGAGCTGCAGGCGGAGGGCCTGTCCCTGGCGGCGGTGCAGCGCACGATGGCCGACGTCCCCGCGGGGCGGGCCGGCCAGGCGCTGGCGGTGCGGCGCAACCTGCTCGACGGCTGGGACGACGAGCAGCCGGAGGTCTACGCGCTGGACGAGCTGCGCGGCTGGTTCGGCGAGGACCTGGACCGCATCCTCGAGCGGGTCGAGAAGATGGCCCTGGTGGTCCGGCTCGAGGAGGGCGTCGAGGTCCTGGCGCCGTCGCTGCTGGGGGCGCTGCGGGACGTCGCGGCGCTGGGCGTGCCCGCCACCGTCGTGCTCGACGTCCAGGAGCGGCTGGCCCGGGCCACCGACCAGATCGCGGCCGTCTTCGCGGACTTCGTCGTGACGCACCTCTACCAGCCGGACGGCGACGCCCCGGCGCACGACCTGGTGGAGCTGGGCGAGCTGGTCGACGGGATGCGGCCGCTGGCCGTGCGCGCCACCGTGACCAACCTGGGCCGCAGCCTCAGCCGGCAGGTCGAGCGGACGCTGGCGGACACGACGAAGCCGCGGCGCCGCGGGCGGCGGTAGCGGGCGGGTCGGCCGAGCCGCGGCGCTAGCGGGCGGGTCGGCGGGGCCGCGGCGCTAGCGGGCGAACAGCGTCCGGACGTCGCCCGCACCGACGAGCGGCAGCGTGAGGGAGGTCGTCCTCCCGAGCTCGAGCGCGTACGTCGGCGTCGGGACGCCGTCGTACGGCTTGGGCGCCGTCCACTCCACCGACGCGGTCTGCACGACCAGCGCGATCCGGTGGCCCTCGGTGAAGGTCCAGTCGGTCGGCTTGGCGAGCACCGTCGTGCGCAGGCCCGTGCCGTCACCGGGCTGCGCGGAGGCCAGGCCCTTGGCGTAGCGGGTGTCCAGCCAGCCGCGGGTCACCGGCACGGACGGGAAGCTCCCGGCCGGGTCGACGTCGACCACGGCCGGCGCGAGGGTGGTCCAGGTGCGGTCGGTGCCCATGCCGACGCGCACCGTCGGCGCCCCGAACATGCGGACGTCACGGGTGAGCGGCGCGGACACCAGCACCACCTGGTCGCCGTGCACGCCGGGCGTCAGCTCGGCCATCGCGAGGCTCTCCGAGCCGGCGACCGCGAAGGGCACCGCCGGACCGGGCGCCGCCGCACCGCTGCCCGGTGCGAGGCCGAGCGCCGGGGTGCTGCCGAGCTCGACCTGCTCCACCTTCGGAGCCGGGCCGGCCAGGACGTCGCCCGCGCCACCGCTGTCCGAGGTCTGGGAGGTGACGGCGGGCAGGGCGCGCTCGATGCCGTTCTGCACGCCGCCGACCCAGCGGTCCATCCAGCCGAGCTTGGCGAGCCGGTACTCCCCGCCGGGCGTCCCGTGGCCGGAGAAGCGGTCACCCATGTAGAGCTTGGTGCGCGGGCCCTTCGGCAGCGCGTCCCACAGCCGCAGCGCGGTGTCCTGCTTGACGTTCCAGTCGCCCCAGTTGTGCACGACCATGACGGGGATCGTCAGCCTGGAGGCCTGACGGACGTAGTCGCGCTCGACCCAGAAGGCGTCGTAGTCGGGCGTGAGGTCGTAGCCCTTCTCGGTGTGCTGGACCTCGTCGCAGACGCGCATGGCGTCGGCGACGCGGCCGGCCCAGTCCGGGGACTGCACGTCGGTGGGCGGCGGGACGGCAAGGCCGAAGTCGAACGCGAGCGGGGTGTCGAAGCCCTCGTCGGTCGCCGCGCCCGGTCCCTCGTGCCCGAGGACCTCGTTCGTGTACGTGTAGCGCATCCCGCCGGAGTAGGCGTAGTCGTACCAGCGGCTGATGGCCGCCTCCGGGACGATGGTGGCCAGGCCCTTCGGCTTCGTGATCGCCGCGCCGGTGGCCGTCGTGCCGTCGTACGAGCCGCCGGTCATGCCGATCCGGCCGCGCGACCAGGGCTGGCGCGCGACCCACTCGACGACGTCGTGCGCCGACTCCTTCTCGCGGGTGCCGCCGTAGTCGTAGCAGCCGCCGGAGTTCCCGGTGCCGACCACGTCGGCGTACATCCGCGCGTAGCCGCGCGGGACGTAGTCGTCCGCGTCCCCGTTGCGGCCGAGGACGGAGTAGGGCGAGACCGTCAGGATGCCGTGGGCGGGCAGCACCTTCCCGGCGAAGGTCGGGTGGACGACCTCCAGGTAGATCGGGCCGTGCCGGGTCGGCACGACGTACGAGCGGGTCTGCTCGCCGTCGACCTGCTGCAGCTGGGCCGGCTCCGGCAGGCTGCTCTGCGCGGGGGCCGCGGTGGCGGGCACCGCGAGGGCGGCGCCGAGCAGCGCAGCGGCGGCGACCAGGGCGGGGCGGGTGCGCATGCAGCCCCCTTCGACCTCGGCGCGCCGGCTCCTGCCGCCGGACGATCTCGACGTGCCGTTCTGCGTCGTTCCGGGTGTCTGTCGCGTGCCGTGCCGATACCGTCCGGGCACGCCCCTCCGGAAGGTCCTCCATGCGCCGCCGCACCACCCCCGCACTGACCCTGCTCGCGGCGCTCGCCGTGCTCGTGCCCGTCCTGCCGGTCGTGGCCGAGGCGCAGGAGGCCACCCCCGCGGCCAGCCCGAGCCCGGTCGTGGCCGCCGAGCCCAGCCCGACGGCCAGCCCCGCCGCCAGCCCCGTCGCGACTCCGGCCCCCGCCGTCAGCGACACCGCGACCGCCACCCTCGCCCTGAGCGCCTCCGCGGCCACCGTCGCCGCCGGCCGCCCGGTCGTCCTCACCGTGCGGGCCGCCCGCAGCGGCGCGCCGCTGGTGGCCGAGCCGGTCGACGTGCTCTCCCGCACCGGTGGCACCACCAGCCAGGTCCGGGTCGGCCGCGTCACGACCGACGGCTCCGGCCTCGCGACGCTGAGCTGGACCCCGCGGGTGACCGCGGAGTACGTCCTGCGGCTGCCGAGCGGCGCCACGGCCACCAGCGAGCGCCGCGTCGTGCGGGTCCAGCCGCGGCTGTCGGCCGCCGCGCTGCCGGCCACCGTCGGCCTCGGCGGCACCTCCGTCGTCCGCGGCACCCTCACGCCCGCCTACGCCGGCGCCCGCCTGCAGGTGCAGCGGCGCCTGCCGGACGGCACCTGGCGGGGCGTCGCCGTCATCGCGACGAGCGCCACCGGTGCGTACTCCTGGTCGGTGAAGCCGGGCATCCCGGCCCGCTACGTCTTCCGGACCGTCCTGCCGGCCCAGCCGGCCCACCTCGGAGCGGCCAGCCCGGCCACCGCCGTCCAGGTGCTGGCGCTGCCGGCGTCCGGCCTGCGCCAAGGGGCGAGCGGCCCGGCGGTCTCCGCCCTCGAGCGGCTGCTGCTCGCGCAGAAGGCCGACGTCGGCCGGCTCGACGGCGTCTTCGACGCCGACCTGCGGCACGCCCTGACCGCCTTCCAGAAGTCCCAGGGCCTGCCGCGCACCGGGGTGTACGACGCGACGACCCGCGCCCGGCTCTCCAGCCCGCTGCCCGTCCGGCTGCGCTACCCCGCACCCGGCCGCGCCGTCGAGGTCGACCTGGTCAAGCAGGTGCTCTACCTGTCCGAGGCCGGCCGGCTGGCCCGCATCGTCGACATCTCCAGCGGCAACGACCAGCCGTACACCTCCCAGGGCGTCGACTACCGGGCGTTCACGCCCACCGGCCGCTTCCGGATCGAGCGCAAGATCGACGGCATCCGGGTGAGCCACCTCGGCGAGCTCTACCGGCCGGCGTACTTCTTCCGCGGCTGGGCGGTCCACGGCAGCCCGAGCGTGCCGGCCTACCCCGCCAGCCACGGCTGCATCCGGGTGACCAACAGCGCGCAGGACCGGCTCTTCCCGCTGCTCACCGTCGGGACGCCGGTCAGCATCTACCGCTAGCTGTCGCTGGTGAGCAGCCGCTCGAGCAGGGCGTCCACCGCGTCGTCCACGTCGTAAGGCGTCGCGGCGTCGGTGCGGTCCAGGAAGTCGCGCGCGAGCTCCCGCGGGACGCTGACGCAGGCGGCCCGTCCGGGGCGGGCCAGCTCGAACCAGACCCGGTCCCGCAGCTCGTCCGGGCGGATCCGGACCTCGCCGTCGCCGGTCGGCTCGGACAGCCCGTAGCGCAGGAAGTCGCGCAGCACGACCCACCGCCCGCGGGGGAGGGCCGGGTGGTCCGGCTGCGCGGTGAGGACGAGCTGGACGGCCAGCGGGTCGGTCGGCTCCCAGAGCAGCTGGAGCACCGTGCGGCGGCCGCGACCGGTCTGCCCGTCGTCGGAGATGACGACCTCGGCAGTGATCGGCGACGGCACCCGACCAGGGTGGCAGCCGCGCTCCGCAGGGGCGACCCGGGGGTGCCGCGGACGTAGGCTGGAGGCGTGGCAGACCCGTCGTCGTACCGTCCGGCGGCGGGGACGATCCCGACGTCGGCGGGGGTCTACAAGTTCCGCGACGCGACGGGTCGTGTGGTCTACGTCGGCAAGGCGAAGTCCTTGCGCAGCAGGCTGAACAGCTACTTCGCCGACCTGTCGGCACTGCATCCGCGGACGCGCCAGATGGTGACCACGGCCGCGTCCGTCGAGTGGACCGTGGTGCAGACCGAGGTCGAGGCGCTCCAGCTGGAGTACTCCTGGATCAAGGAGTTCGACCCGCGCTTCAACGTCAAGTACCGCGACGACAAGAGCTACCCCTCGCTGGCCGTCACGCTGCACGAGGACTTCCCCCGGCTGCAGGTCATGCGCGGGCCCAAGAAGAAGGGCGTCCGCTACTTCGGGCCGTACGCCCACGCCTGGGCGATCCGGGAGACGCTCGACCTGCTGCTGCGCGTCTTCCCGGCCCGCACCTGCTCCAACGGCGTCTTCAAGCGGGCCGAGCAGGTCGGCCGGCCGTGCCTGCTCGGCTACATCGACAAGTGCTCGGCGCCCTGCGTCGGCAAGGTCGACCAGCAGACCCACCGCGAGATCGTCGCCGACTTCTGCGACTTCATGGCCGGCCAGTCCGGCCGCTTCGTCAAGCGGCTCGAGAAGGAGATGGCCGAGGCCGCGCAGGCGATGGACTACGAGCGGGCCGCCCGGCTGCGCGACGACATCGGCGCCCTCACCCGGGCGACCGAGAAGCAGGCCGTCGTGCTCGCCGACGGCACCGACGCCGACGTGGTGGCCGTGGCCGAGGACCAGCTCGAGGCCGCGGTGCAGGTCTTCCACGTGCGCGGCGGCCGCGTCCGCGGGCAGCGGGGCTTCGTCGTCGACAAGGTCGAGGAGCTGACGACGGGCGAGCTGGTCGGGCAGTTCCTCGCCCAGGCGTACGGCGAGGAGCCCGACGTCGAGGAGGTCGCGATCGACCGCCGGATGGCGCCGGGCGCCGGGGTGCGGCTGCGCAAGGACAACGACGACGTCCCGCGCGAGGTCCTCGTCCCGGCGCTGCCGCCGGACCTCGACGTCCTGCAGTCCTGGCTGTGCGACCTGCGCGGCACGAACGTGCAGATCCGCGTCCCGCAGCGCGGCGACAAGCGGGCGCTGCTGGAGACGGTCGAGCGCAACGCCAAGCAGGCCTTCGCGCTGCACAAGACCAAGCGGGCCAGCGACCTCACCGCCAGGTCGCTGGCGCTGTCCGAGCTGCAGGAGGCCCTCGACCTGGCCGAGGCGCCGCTGCGCATCGAGTGCTTCGACGTCAGCCACGTCCAGGGCACCAACGTCGTCGCCTCGATGGTCGTCTTCGAGGACGGGCTGGCCCGCAAGAGCGAGTACCGCCGCTTCGCCGTCCGCGGGCACGACGGCGTCGACGACACCGCCTCCATGCGCGAGGTCGTCCGACGGCGCTTCGCGCGCTACCTCGACGAGCGGGTGGAGACCTCGCAGCTCGACGTCGCGGACGAGCACGTGGACCCGACCGTGCGAGGCGGCATCGACCCGGAGACCGGCCGGCCGCGGAAGTTCGCCTACCCGCCGCAGCTCGTCGTCGTCGACGGCGGCCAGCCGCAGGTCGCTGCTGCGCAGGCAGCCCTCGACGAGCTCGGCATCGACGACGTCGCCCTCGTCGGGCTGGCCAAGCGGCTGGAGGAGGTGTGGGTCGCCCGGCCAGGAGGACCCGGTCATCCTGCCGCGCACCAGCGAGGGGCTCTACCTGCTCCAGCGCGTGCGCGACGAGGCGCACCGCTTCGCGATCGCCTACCACCGGCAGAAGCGGTCCAAGGCGATGACCAGCTCGGCGCTGGACGGCATCGCGGGGCTGGGGGAGACGCGCCGCAAGGCGCTGCTGCGACACTTCGGCTCGCTCAAGCGGCTCAAGGCCGCGACGGTCGACGAGGTGATGGAGGTGCCGGGCATCGGACGGCGCACCGCAGAGGCGGTCCTGGCAGCAGTGGCGGCACCCGTGGCGGAGCAGGCCGCGCCGGCCTTCGACCCGGTGACCGGCGAGGTGGTGGCGTGACCGCCCCGTCGCCGCTGCAGCTCGTCGTCGTCACCGGCCTGTCCGGCGCCGGCCGCTCCACCGCGGCCAAGTGCCTGGAGGACCTCGGCTGGTTCGTCGTCGACAACCTGCCGCCGTCGCTGCTGCCCACGATGGTCGACCTCGGCTCCCGGTCGCAGGGCGCCGTGGGCCGCATCGCCGTCGTCGTCGACGTCCGCTCCCGCGCGTTCTCCTCCGACCTGCGCACCGCCCTCGACGAGATCGAGAAGCGCGGCGTGCACCCCCGGGTGCTCTTCCTGGAGGCCGGCGACGAGGCGCTGGTGCGCCGCTTCGAGAGCGTCCGCCGGCCGCACCCGCTCCAGGGCGAGGGCCGGCTGGTCGACGGCATCGTCCGCGAGCGCGGCCTGCTGCGCGACCTGCGCGGCTCGGCCGACCTGGTCCTGGACACCAGCGTGCTGAACGTCCACGAGCTGCGCGGGAAGGTCGCCGCCGCCTTCGGCGACCCGGCCGACGAGTCGCGCCTGCACCTGACCGTCCTGTCGTTCGGCTTCAAGTACGGCCTGCCCGTCGACGCCGACCTCGTCGCCGACGTCCGCTTCCTGCCGAACCCGCACTGGGTCCCGGACCTGCGCCCGCACACCGGCAAGGACGCCGCCGTGCGCGACTACGTGCTGGCGCAGGACGGCGCGACCGAGTTCCTCGACCGGTACGAAGGGCTGCTGCGCCTGGTGTTCGGCGGCTACGAGCGCGAGGGCAAGCGGTACGCCCTGGTGGCGGTCGGCTGCACGGGCGGCAAGCACCGCAGCGTCGCCATGAGCGAGCAGCTCGCCGGCCGGCTGGCCGGCGAGGGCGTCGACCTGCAGGTCGTGCACCGCGACCTGGGGCGCGAGTGAGCGCGGCCCCGAGCCGGCAGGTGTCCTGGTGAGCCGGCACGCCGCGGGCGCCGGCCGCCACGCCGCCGGCTCGGTCGTCCCCGCGGACGGGCCGCGCGTCGTCGCGCTGGGCGGCGGGCACGGGCTGTCCGCGATGCTCCAGGCGCTGCGCCAGGTGACCCCGAACCTCACCGCCGTCGTCACGGTCGCCGACGACGGCGGCTCGAGCGGCCGGCTGCGCACCGAGCTCGGCGTCCTGCCGCCCGGCGACCTGCGGATGGCGCTCGCCGCGCTGGCCGGCGACGACGAGTGGGGCCGCACCTGGGAGCAGCTCCTCCAGCACCGCTTCGGCGGCGACGGGCCGCTGGCCGGGCACGCCGTCGGCAACCTCGTCCTGGCCGGGCTGATCGAGTCGACCGGCGACCAGGTGGCCGCCCTCGACCTCACCGGCCGGCTGGTCGGTGCGGTGGGCCGGGTGCTGCCGATGAGCTGCGCCCCGCTGGAGATCGTCGCGCAGGTGCTCGGCCTGGACCCGGACGACCCCGGCCGGCCCACCGAGGTGGTCGGCCAGGTCGCCGTCGCCACGACCGCGGGCACCGTCGCGGCGCGTCCACCTGCGCCCCGCGGAGCCGGCCGCCTGCGAGGAGGCGGTGCAGGCCGTCCTCGATGCCGACTGGGTCGTCCTCGGGCCGGGGTCGTGGTTCACCAGCGTCCTGCCGCACCTGCTCGTGCCCGGGCTGCGCGACGCGCTGGTCCGCACCTCCGCCCGCCGCCTGGTGTGCCTCAACCTCGCCCCGCAGACCGGCGAGACCGACGGCTTCTCGCCCGAGGCCCACCTCGAGGTGCTGGCCGGCCACGCGCCCGACCTCGCGGTCGACGTGGTTCTCGCGGACGCCCGCGCCAGCGGCGACGCGCATGGTCTGATGGCCAGCGTCGGCGCGTCGGGCGGGCAGCTGGTCCTCGCCCCCGTCGCCCACGACGACGGGACCCCGCGGCACGACCCCGACCGGCTGGCCGAGGCCCTCGCCGGAGTCCTGATCCAGACAGCGCACAGCAGCACCCCGGAGGCACGTGCATGGCGATGACGGCAGCGGTCAAGGACGAGCTCTCCCGGCTCACCGTCACCCGCCCGTGCTGCCGCAAGGCGGAGATCTCCTCCCTGCTGCGCTTCGCCGGGGGGCTGCACCTCGTCGCGGGCAAGATCGTCGTGGAGGCCGAGCTGGACACCGGCTCCACCGCGCGGCGCCTGCGCAAGGAGCTCGCCGAGGTCTACGGCCACGCCAGCGACGTGCACGTCGTCGCGGCGGGCGGCCTGCGCAAGGGCAACCGCTACGTCGTGCGGGTCACCAAGGACGGCGACGGCCTGGCCCGCCAGACCGGCCTGGTCGACGGCCACGGCCGCCCGGTCCGCGGGCTGCCGCCGCAGGTCGTCAGCGGCGGGACCTGCGACGCGGCCGCGGCCTGGCGCGGGGCGTTCCTGGCGCACGGCTCGCTCACCGAGCCCGGCCGCTCCTGCTCGCTCGAGATCACCTGCCCCGGCCCGGAGGCCGCGCTCGCCCTCGTCGGCGCGGCCCGCCGGCTCGGCGTCGCCGCCAAGGCCCGCGAGGTGCGCGGCGTCGACCGCGTCGTCGTCCGCGACGGCGACGCCATCAGCGTGCTGCTGACCCGGCTCGGCGCCCACGAGGCCGTCCTGGCCTGGGAGGACCGCCGGATGCGCCGCGAGGTGCGGGCGACCGCGAACCGGCTGGCCAACTTCGACGACGCCAACCTGCGCCGCTCGGCCCGTGCCGCCGTGGCCGCCGGGGCCCGCGTCGAGCGCGCGCTGCAGATCCTCGGCGACGACGCCCCCGAGCACCTGCTGGTCGCCGGGCGGCTGCGCCGCGAGCACGCCAACGCCTCCCTGGAGGAGCTCGGCGCGCTGGCCGACCCGCCGATGACCAAGGACGCCGTCGCGGGCCGGATCCGCCGGCTGCTTGCCATGGCCGACAAGCGCGCCTCCGACCTCGGCATCCCGGACACCGAGTCGAGCGTGACCCCGGAGATGCTCGCCGACTCGCCGTAGCCGTGATCAACGCCGCGTTCCCGCACTCCTGGAGGCCGCGGAAGGTGCGGAAGCCTGGCATTGATCATGTGGGGCGGCCGTGAGCGAGGCGGCCCGCGCGGCGCGCCTGGGCCGGCACCCGTCCGAGCCGCCGACGATCGCGCTCGCCGGCGACGTCGACCCCGCGCCGCTGCGCGCCGCCGGCTGGCGGCTGCGGGGCGTGCTCAGCACCGACCCGTACCTCGACCGGCTCGACGCCGCCCAGTACGTCGAGCCTGCGGAGGTGCTGGCCGACCCGCTGCTGGACGCCGTCGCGGTGGACGGCGCGGACCGCGACCTCGCCGCGCTGCTGCCCGAGCTGCGGGGGAGCGGTCTGCTGCTGCTCCTGCCGACCGCCGCGCCGCTCGATCCGGACGCCGTCCGCGCCGCCCGCGCGGTGCGGGACGCCGCCGACGCCGCGGTCGGGCTGGTCGCGCGCTGGGAGCCGTGGGCGCAGGTCGTGGCCGCCGCGCTGCCGCTGGGTGGCGCCCCGCCCGTCCAGGTGACCGTCCGAGGCTGGCCCCGCGGGAGGCAGGCCGCCGCGGAGCTGGTCGACCTCGCCGCCTCCTGGTGCGGGGAGGTCGCCGCCGTCGTCGCCGCCCCCGCGCCGCTGCCCGCGGACGCGCTCCCCGGCGGGGAGGCGGTGTCCTGGGCGCTGCTCACCGGCAGCGGCGCGACCGTCCTGGTCAGCCACGACGGGCCGGCCCCGCTCGTCCGGCTGTCCTTCCCGACCGCGCGGCTCGAGGCCGGCCCGGGAGCGGTCCGCTGGGAGGGCGGGGCCGAGCTGCCGCTGCCGCGCGACGTCCGGCCCGGCCTCGAGCTGACGGCCGCCGCCCTGGCCGCGGCGACCGGCGGGCGCGACGTCGACGCGCAGACCTGGCCGTGGCCGGCCGACCTCGGCGACCTGCTCGTCGTGGCGCGCGTCCTGGAGGCCCTGCGCACCAGCGCCCGGACCGAGCAGCTCGTGCCGGTGGCCTGACCCGGACGGCGGGGCGCCCCCGCAGGTCCGCTAGGTTCCGAGCCCAGACAGCGTCGTCGAACCAGGGAGTCCTGCAGTGACCGTCCGCGTGGGCATCAACGGCTTCGGCCGCATCGGCCGCAACTTCTTCCGTGCCGTCGCGGCCAGCACGGCATCGGGGACAGCCGACATCGAGATCGTCGCCGCGAACGACCTCGGCGACCTCGCCACGATGGCGCACCTGCTCAAGTACGACTCGATCCTGGGCCGCTACCCGGCCGACGTCAGCGTCGTCGACGGCGGCATCCAGGTCGGCGACAGGACCATCAAGATCTTCGCCGAGCGCGAGCCGGGCAACCTGAAGTGGGGCGACGTCGGCGCCGACGTCGTCGTGGAGTCCACCGGCTTCTTCACCGACGCGCAGAAGGCCAAGGCCCACCTCGACGGCGGCGCCAAGAAGGTCATCATCTCCGCGCCGGCGTCCAACGAGGACGTCACGATCGTCATGGGCGTCAACCACGAGCAGTACGACCCGGCCAAGCACACGGTCATCTCCAACGCGTCCTGCACGACCAACTGCCTCGGCCCGATGGCCAAGGCGATCCACGACGAGTTCGGCATCGTCAAGGGCCTCATGACGACGATCCACGCCTACACGCAGGACCAGAACCTGCAGGACGCCCCGCACAAGGACCTGCGCCGCGCCCGCGCCGCCGCCCTCAACCTGGTGCCGACCAGCACCGGCGCCGCCAAGGCGATCAGCCTCGTCATCCCCGAGCTCAAGGGCAAGCTCGACGGCTACGCCGTGCGCGTCCCGATCCCGACCGGCTCCGCCACCGACCTGACGGTCCAGCTGGCCCGCGAGGCCAGTGCCGAGGAGGTCAACGCCGCGGTCAAGGCCGCCGCCGACGGCCCGATGAAGGGCTTCCTCAGGTACTCCACCGACCCGATCGTCTCCAGCGACATCGTCACCGACCCGGCGTCCTGCATCTTCGACGCGCCGCTGACGAAGGTCATCGGCGACCAGGTCAAGGTCGTCGGCTGGTACGACAACGAGTGGGGCTACTCCAACCGCCTCGCCGACCTGATCACGCTCGTCGGCAAGAGCCTGTAGTGCGGCTCGCGAAGGACCTCGACGTACGAGGCAAGCGGGTCCTGGTCCGCTAGCGACCTGAACGTCCCCGTCAAGGACGGCGTCGTCGGCGACGACGGCCGCATCCGGGCCAGCGTCCCGCTGCTGCGCGACCTGCTCGACCGCGGCGCGCTGCCGGTCGTGTGCGCGCACCTCGGCCGGCCCAAGGGCGAGCCCGACCCGGCCAGCAGCCTGGCCCCGGTCGGCGAGCGGCTGCAGGAGCTGCTCGGCGCACCGGTGCGGATGGCGCAGGACGTCGTGGGGGAGTCGGCCGCCGAGGCCGTCCGCGCCAGAGCGTCGAGGCGGGCCGACCGCGTCGTGCTGCTCGAGAACGTCCGCTGGGCGCCGGGCGAGACCAGCAAGGACGACGCCGCCCGCGGCGCGTTCGCCGACGCGCTCGCGGCGTTCGCCGACCTCTACGTCGACGACGCGTTCGGCGCGGTGCACCGCAAGCACGCCAGCGTCTACGACGTCGCCGAGCGGCTGCCGCACGCGGCGGGCCCGCTCGTCGCCGCCGAGGTCGACGTGCTGAAGCGGCTCACCGAGGAGCCTGCGCGGCCGTACGCCGTCGTGCTCGGCGGCTCCAAGGTCAGCGACAAGCTCAAGGTCATCGAGGCGCTGCTGCCCAAGGTCGACATGCTCCTCGTCGGCGGCGGCATGTGCTTCACCTTCCTCAAGGCCCAGGGCCACGAGGTCGGCGCGAGCCTGCTCGAGGAGGACCAGCTCGAGACGTGCCGGCGCTTCCTGGAGACCGGCAAGGTCGTGCTCCCCGTCGACGTCGTCGCCGCGGAGCGCTTCGCCGCCGACGCCGCCCACGACGTGGTGCCGGTCGACGCGATCCCGAGCGACCGCATGGGCCTGGACATCGGCCCGCGCAGCGTCGAGGTCTTCCGCGACGCGCTCGCCGGCGCGCAGACCGTCTTCTGGAACGGCCCGATGGGCGTGTTCGAGATGGCGCCGTACGCCGAGGGCACCCGCGGGGTGGCCGAGGCGGTCGCGTCCCTCGCCGGCGCGCTGACCGTCGTGGGTGGCGGCGACAGCGCTGCGGCCGTCCGCGCGCTCGGCATCGAGGAGTCCCGCTTCACCCACATCAGCACCGGGGGAGGCGCGAGCCTGGAGTACCTCGAGGGCAAGGCGCTGCCGGGGCTCACGATCCTCGAGGACTGACATGGCCAAGCACGCGAGCCGCACCCCGCTCATCGCGGGCAACTGGAAGATGAACCTCAACCACCTCGAGGCCATCGCCCTGGTGCAGAAGCTGGCGTTCAGCCTCACTCCCGAGGACCACGACAAGGTCGAGTGCGTCGTCGTGCCGCCGTTCACCGACCTGCGCAGCGTGCAGACGCTGGTCGACGGCGACAAGCTCCGCCTGCGGTACGGCGCCCAGGACCTGTCGATGCACGACAGCGGCGCCTACACCGGCGAGGTGAGCGGCGCGATGCTGGCCAAGCTCGGCTGCTCGTACGTGCTCGTCGGGCACAGCGAGCGCCGGCAGTACCACGGCGAGAGCGACGAGGTCTGCCGCACGAAGGTGGCCAAGGCCTTCGAGCACGGCCTCACGCCCGTCCTCTGCGTCGGCGAGGGGCTCGACGTCCGCCAGCGGAACGGCCAGATCGCCCACACGGTGGCGCAGGTGCAGGCCGCGCTCGAGGGCGTCCCGGCCGAGCAGGCGCGCTCCCTCGTCGTGGCGTACGAGCCGGTCTGGGCGATCGGCACCGGCGAGGTGGCCACGCCCGCCGACGCGCAGGAGGTGTGCGGCGAGGTGCGGCTCACGCTGGCGCAGCTCTACCCGGGCGAGCTCGCGGACGGCGTCCGGGTGCTCTACGGCGGGTCGGTCAAGTCCTCGAACGTCGCGGACCTGATGGGCCAGCCGGACGTCGACGGTGCGCTCGTCGGCGGTGCCAGCCTGGACGCCGAGGAGTTCGCGGCGCTCTGCCGCCTCGCCGCCTCCTGAGCCCGCCGGACAGCCTGCGTCACGCCTCGATCACAGGACGGTCAAGCGCGCGCCGTCGCGCGTCACAGGACCGTCACGATTCGCGCTCCGCGCCGGTCGGGTGCGCGTGGGACGAGCGCGCAGGTGCTTGCATGAACCCATCCCGCCGGGCTGTCGGCCCGGTACAGGTCCGTACTCCCGTGTCCGGGAGAAGGAGGAACAGCCGGTGCAGGTCCACAAGAAGAGAATGCGCGTCAGCGCGACTCTGCTCACGCTCGCGCTCGCCGCGACCGCGTGCGGCGGGGGCGGCGACGACGGCGACAGCGGTGACAGCGAGGGCGCCAGCGGTGGCACCTTCTCGCTGTACATCGGCGAGCCCGAGAACCCGCTGATCCCGAGCAACACCAGCGAGACCGAGGGCGGTCAGGTCGTCGACGCGCTGTTCACCGGCCTCGTCGAGTACGACCCGGAGACCACCGAGCTGGCCATGACCGGTGTCGCGGAGTCGATCGAGTCCGAGGACTCCCAGAACTGGACGATCAAGCTCAACGACGGCTGGACGTTCCACGACGGCACGCCGGTCACGTCCGACTCCTTCATCAAGGCCTGGAACTTCGCGTCGAACTCCGCCAACGCGCAGGGCGGCTCGTACTTCTTCGCCAACGTCGACGGCTACGACGACCTGCAGGGCAAGGACGACAAGCCGCCGGCCAAGACCGAGCTGTCCGGCCTGAAGAAGGTCAGCGACACCGAGTTCACGGTCAAGCTCAAGGAGCCGTTCCGCCAGTACCCGATCACGCTCGGCTACACGGCGTTCTCGCCGCTGCCCGAGGCCTTCTTCGCCGGCAAGCCGGCCCAGGACGCCTTCGGCAAGAAGCCGATCGGCAACGGCCCCTTCAAGGCCGACGCCGACTTCGCGGCGGGCAAGGGGTTCACCGTCAGCCGCTTCGAGGAGTACAAGGGCCAGAAGGCCAAGGCCGACGCGGTCGAGTTCCGCGTCTACACCGAGGTCAACACCGCCTACACCGACGTGCAGGCCGGCAACCTCGACTTCTCGGACGTCCCGCCGGACGCCATCAGCACCTACCAGGACGAGTTCGGCGACCGCGCCATCGACCGGGAGACCAGCACCTTCCAGTACATGGGCTTCCCGACGTACGACCCCCGCTTCAAGGACAAGCGCGTCCGCCAGGCCTTCTCCATGGCGATCGACCGCAAGGCGATCACCGAGGCCATCTTCAACGGCACCCGTGAGCCTGCCTACGACGCGATCAGCCCGGTGGTCGACGGCCACCGCAAGGACGCCTGCAAGTTCTGCGAGTACAAGCCGGACGAGGCCAAGAAGCTGCTCGAGGAGACCGACTTCGACACCAGCAAGCCGGTCGACCTCTGGTTCAACGCCGGTGCGGGCCACGACGAGTGGGTCCAGGCCGTCGGCAACAACCTGCGCGACAACCTCGGCGTCACCTACAAGCTCCAGGGTGGCCTGATGTTCGCGGAGTACCTCCCCAAGGGCGACGCCAAGGGCTTCACCGGGCCGTTCCGCCTCGGCTGGGCGATGGACTACCCGAGCCCGCAGAACTACCTGGAGCCGCTGTACAGCACCAAGGCGCTCCCGCCGAACGGCTCGAACTCGCGCCTTCTACTCGAACAAGGCGTTCGACGACAAGGTCGCCGAGGGCAACCGCGCCGACAGCAACGACGACGCGGTCAAGGCCTACCAGGAGGCCGACGACATCCTCCTGGAGGACATGCCGATCATGCCGATGTTCTTCAGCCGGCGGCTCGTACGTCCACTCGGACAAGATCAGCAACGTCAAGGTCGACGCGTTCAGCAACATCGTGCTCGAGGACGTGACGGTCAAGCAGTAGTCCCCGCTGGGTCCCGGCGCCGCCTCGTGAGAGGGGGCGCCGGGACCGGCTGGAACGGCGTGTCGCCGGGTGCTCGCACCTCGGCGGCACGCCGTTCCGCTGCCGGGGCAGACCGTGCCGGCAGAAGTCCCCGCGAGGCGAGCCTCGTGACCTACGCTGCCCCGACACCGGGGCTCCTTGTCCCGCTGCTACGAGAGACGGAGGGTCATGGCCCGCTACATCGCGCGCCGCCTCCTGCTGGCCATCCCGGTGCTGGTAGGTGCGTCGTTCCTCATCTTCGCCATGGTCTTCGCCCTCCCCGGGGACCCCATCCGGGCGCTGGGTGGCGACCGTCCGCTGTCGCCGAGCGTGCAGCAGGCGCTGCGGGACGAGTACAACCTCGACGACCCGCTCCCCGTCCAGTACGGCAAGTACGTCGGCAACCTCGTGCAGGGCGACTTCGGCCAGGACTTCAGCGGCCGCCAGGTGTCCGAGATCATCCGCGAGCGCTTCCCCGTGACGCTCAAGCTGGCGACCGTCGCCATCCTGTTCGAGATCGTCTTCGGGCTGATCGCGGGCATCCTGGCCGGCATCCGCCGCAAGAGCTTCTTCGACAGCCTGGTGCTGGTCTCGACGACGCTGATCGTGTCCATCCCGGTCTTCGTCCTGGGCTTCCTGGGCCAGTACGTCTTCGGCCTGCGGCTCAAGCTGTTCCCGATCGCCGGTCTGAACGACGGCCTGCGCAGCTACCTGCTGCCGGGCTTCGTGCTCGCCGCGCTGTCCCTCGCCTACGTCGCCCGGCTCACCCGCACCTCGCTGGTGGAGAACCTGCGCAACGACTACGTGCGCACGGCCAAGGCGAAGGGGCTCACGCCCGCCTCCGTCGTCGGCAAGCACACGCTGCGCAACAGCCTGATCCCGGTCGTCACCTACCTGGGCGCCGACTTCGGACTGCTGCTGTCCGGCGCCATCGTCACCGAGGGCATCTTCAACATCCCAGGGCTGGGCCGGGCGGTGTTCGACGCCGTCCGCAGCCAGGAGGGCGCCGTGGTCGTCGGGATCGTCACGCTGTTCGTCTTCATCTACATCTTCTTCAACCTCGTGGTCGACGTCCTGTACGCGGCCCTCGACCCCCGGATCCGCTATGAGTGAGCCCCGCGACGACGCGTCGCCGTCCCGCGTCCTGGTCGACTCCGACGCCTCCGGGCGCGGCGGGGTGGGATCCGGCGACGCCGCCGTCCCGCCGAGCGCGGTCGGCCGCGACGCCGAGATGCCCAAGGCGACGGACGACCTGCGGCAGGCCAGCCTGTGGTCCGACGCCTGGCGCCAGCTGCGCAAGAACACGCTGTTCCTCATCGCGTCGACGCTGCTGCTGGTCCTGACCGTCATGTCGATCGCCCCGCAGCTGTTCACGAGCATCGACCCGCGCGCCCGCGGCGCCTGCCAGCTGGCCAACTCCCGCAAGGGCCCCGGCATGAACGGCGCCTGGTTCGGCTACGACACCTTCGGCTGCGACTACTACTCGACGGTCGTGTACGGCGCCCGCGTCTCGATGATCATCGGCCTCGTCGTCGTCGGCGGCTCCATGCTCATCGGCGTCTTCCTCGGTGCCATGGCCGGCTACTTCGGCGGCGTCTTCGACACGATCATCGCCCGCATCACCGACATCATCTACGGCCTGCCGACCGTGCTCGGCGCCATCCTGCTGCTGCAGCTGCTGGCGTCCCCGCGCTTCTTCGGCGAGCGCAACCTCGCGACCGTGTCGATCGCCCTGATCCTGCTGGGCTGGCTGACGTTCATGCGCCTGTTCCGGTCCAGCGTCATCAGCATCAAGGAGACCGACTACGTCAGCGCGGCCCGCGCCATGGGGGCCAGCAACAGCCGGATCATCCTGAAGCACATCGTGCCCAACGGGCTGGCGCCGGTGCTCGTCTACGGGACGATCTCGGTCGGCGGGATCATCGCCGCAGAGGCGACCCTGTCGTTCCTCGGCATCGGCCTGCAGCAGCCCGCCATCTCCTGGGGCCTGCAGATCAACAGCGCGCAGAACTACATCCGCAGCTCGCCGCACCTGCTGTTCTTCCCGAGCATCTTCCTGTCGATCACGGTGCTCTCCTTCATCCTGCTCGGCGACGCCCTGCGCGACGCCCTCGACCCGAAGCTGCGCTGACATGACGAGCGTCCTCACCAGCCCGACCGGAGCCGCCGCCGGCGGCGCGCCGCTGCTGGAGGTCGACGACCTCTACGTCGAGTTCCGCACCGACTACGGCGTCGTCAACGCCGTCAACGGCATCAGCTACACGCTGAGCGCCGGCGAGACGCTCGCCATCCTCGGCGAGTCCGGCTGCGGCAAGTCGGTCAGCGCCCAGACGATCATGGGCATCCTGGACAGCCCGCCCGGGTTCGTCACCGGCGGAGAGATCCGCTACAAGGGGCGCGACCTGCTCCAGATGGGCGCCAAGGAGCAGCGCGACATCCGGGGCGAGGAGATCTCGATCGTCTTCCAGGACGCCCTGTCCTCGCTGAACCCGGTGTTCAGCGTGGGCGCCCAGATCGGGGAGATGTTCCGGCGCCACCGGGGCACGTCGCGCGGCGAGGCCAAGAAGCTGGCCATCGAGCTGATGGACCGGGTGCGCATCCCCGCCGCCAAGGACCGCGTCGGCGACTACCCGCACCAGTTCTCCGGCGGCATGCGGCAGCGCGTGATGATCGCGATGGCCATCGCCCTCGACCCGGCGATCCTCATCGCCGACGAGCCGACGACCGCGCTCGACGTCACCGTCCAGGCCCAGATCATGGACCTGCTGGGCGAGCTCCAGCAGGAGACCGGCATGGGGCTCATCCTCATCACCCACGACCTCGGCGTCGTGGGGGAGATCGCCGACCGCGTCGCGGTGATGTACGCCGGGCGCATCGTGGAGACAGGCGCCACGGACGCGGTGTTCAGCGCGCCCGCGATGCCGTACACCGAGGGCCTGATGGCCTCGATCGCCCGCGTCGACCAGAAGGGCCAGCGGCTCAACCCGATCGTGGGCTCGCCGCCCAACCTGGCGGCCCTGCCGAGCGGCTGCCCGTTCCACCCCCGCTGCCCGCGCGCCACGGACTACTGCCCGACCGCGCTGCCGCCGCTGCTGGAGGTCGTGCCAGGCCGCCGCAGCGCCTGCCACTACGCCGAAGAGGTGCTCCATGACCACTGACACCGCGCCCGTGGTCCGCCACGAGGCCGACCCGTCCGGCGTGCCGCTGCTGCGCGTCGACGGGCTGGTCAAGCACTTCCCGATCACGCAGGGCATCGTCTTCAAGAAGACGGTGGGCCAGGTGCGCGCCGTCGACGGCGTCAACTTCGAGCTGCGCTCCGGCGAGACGCTCGGCCTGGTCGGCGAGTCCGGCTGCGGGAAGTCGACGGTCTCCAAGCTGCTCATGCAGCTCGAGAAGCCGACGGCGGGCAAGGTCTACTACAAGGGCGAGGACGTCACGCACCTGTCCGGCAAGGACCTGCGCCAGCTGCGCCGCAACATCCAGATCATCTTCCAGGACCCCTACAGCTCGCTGAACCCGCGCATGACCGTCGGCGACATCGTGGGCGAGCCGTGGGAGATCCACCCGGACGTCGTGCCGAAGCGGGAGCGCGCGACCCGCGTGCGGGAGCTGCTCGAGCGGGTCGGCCTGAACCCGGACTTCGTCAACCGCTACCCGCACCAGTTCTCCGGCGGCCAGCGCCAGCGCATCGGCATCGCCCGGGCGCTGGCCCTGCAGCCCGAGATCATCGTGTGCGACGAGCCGGTCTCCGCCCTCGACGTCTCGGTGCAGGCGCAGGTGGTCAACCTGCTGGAGGAGCTCAAGCGCGACTTCGGCCTGGCCTACATCTTCATCGCGCACGACCTCTCGGTCGTCCGGCACATCAGCGACCGCGTCGCCGTGATGTACCTCGGCAGCGATCGTCGAGATCGGCACCGAGGACGAGATCTACGAGCAGAGCGCCCACCCGTACACGCAGGCGCTGCTGTCGGCCGTGCCGGTCCTCGACCCGGCGGCCCGCGCGCAGAAGACGCGGATCATGCTCACCGGCGACGTGCCGAGCCCGGCCAACCCGCCGTCGGGCTGCCGCTTCCGCACCCGCTGCTGGAAGGCGCAGGACATCTGCGCGACCGATCCGCCGGAGCTGGTCGACCGCGGCCAGGGCCACCCGGTGGCCTGCCACTTCGCCGAGGCCGTCGAGCATCGTCGGCGGCGAGGCGCACCTGCCGGAGCCGACGACCGAGCTGTCCGAGCCGGTCGAGACGCGCGCTGCCAGCAAGAAGCGCACGGGCAGCCTGAGCGTCCGCGCCCCGCTATCCTGAGCCGACTCCTCCTGCACGGCCCCCGAAACGGAGCTCCACCGTGGTGACCTTCCTGTCCCTCCTGCTGTCGATCACGAGCATCCTCATGGTCGTGCTCGTCCTGCTGCACAAGGGGAAGGGCGGCGGCCTGTCGACCATGTTCGGAGGCGGCGTCTCCAGCTCGCTGGGCGGCAGCGCCGTCGTCGAGAAGAACCTCGACCGGATCACCATCGTCTGCGGCCTGGTCTGGGTGACCTGCATCATCGCCCTCGGCCTGCTCCTCAAGGAGACCGCGCCGGCCGTCTAGGACCGGCTGACAGCGGGCCCCGCGCCCGGCACGATCGACCCGTACGACTTCGAGCGAGGAGCACCACCGTGGCAGGCGGCAACGCGATCAGGGGAAGCCGGGTCGGCGCCGGCCCGATGGGCGAGGCGGAGCGCGGCGAGGCCGCTCCCCGCCGGCGCATCCCGTTCTACTGCGCCAACGCGCACGAGACCCGGCCGTCCTTCGCCGACGACGCGGCGGTCCCGGAGACCTGGGACTGCCCGCGCTGCGGCTTCCCGGCCGGGCAGGACAAGGACAACCCGCCGGCGCAGACCAAGACCGAGCCGTACAAGACGCACCTCGCCTACGTCCGCGAGCGCCGCAACGCCGAGGACGGCGAGGCGATCCTGGCCGAGGCGCTCGCGAAGCTGCGCCAGAGCCGCTAGCCGGCACGTCCCGACGCCGCGCCCGCCGATCCCGGCGCGGCGGGCGTCGGCGTTCGTGCAGCTCTGGGTCAGCGGCGGCGCAGGTCGCGAGGCAGTCGGCTCGCGGCCGCCTCGTCGAGCAGCCACAGCGTCGACGCCCGTCCCCGTGCGCCCGCAGCCGGCACCTGCACGCGGGCCGGCGCCGGACAGCGCGGTCGCCACCATCGGCGCCTTGTCCGCCCCGGCGACGGCGAACCAGACCTCGCGGGCGGCGTTCAGCGCCGGGAAGGCGAGCGAGACCCGGGTGGGCGGCGGCTTCGGGCAGCCGTGCACGCCCACGACCGTCCGCTCGTCGTGCGCGGCAGGGGACTCGGGGAAGATCGAGGCCGTGTGGCCCTCCGGGCCCATCCCGAGCAGCAGGACGTCGAACGGCGGGACGTCGTGGTCGGCCGGGGCCGCCCGGCGCAGCTCGTCGGCGTAGCGCGCCGCGGCGGCGTCCGCGTCGTCGCCGTCCGGACCGCCCAGGGCGCCCATCGGGTGCACCCGGGCGGGGTCGAGGTCGAGGTGGTCCAGCAGCGCCTTCGCGGGCCTGCAGGTCGTTGCGCTCGGCGTCGTCGGGCGCGACGTAGCGCTCGTCGCCCCACCAGACGTCGACCCGGCGCCAGTCGACGGCGTGCCGGGCGCCGGAGCGCCGCGACGGCGGCCAGCACGGCGATGCCGACGCCGCCGCCGGTCAGCACGACCGAGGCGGTGCCGCGCAGCGCCTGTGCGTCCACGAGGCGGGTCAGCAGCCGGGCCGCCACCGACTCGGCGAGGACGTCGGCGTCCCTGGTGACGACGACCGTCGGGCCGGCGCTCACGTGGTGGTCAGCGCGGGGTCGGGCTCGTCGGCCGCGGTCGGGTCGTGCCAGACGTGGGTGCGCGAGGCGGGCCGGTCCGCCAGCCCGGTCACGCCGGTGGCGGCGGACAGGGCCGCGGCGTAGGTCTCGTCGGCGTCCAGGCGACGCAGCTCCTCGGCGAGCAGGTCGCCGAGCTCGCGCCGCTCCAGGGGCATCGTGCGCTCCGGCTGGCCGGTCCGGTGCAGCGTGGCGGTCGCGCCGGCCCCGCGCTCCAGGCGCACCTCGCCGTCCTCCAGCGCGATGACGACGCTGGTGATGCCGGCGCCGTCCCCGTCGACGCCCTGTGCGGGCACGCCGAGCCGGGCGTTCAGCCAGCCGGCCAGGAGCGCGCGGGTGGGGCTGGCCGCCTCGCCGTGGACCTGCGCGCCGGTGGCCGTGCTGGTGACCGAGTCGAACGCCGAGGCGCACAGGGCGCGCCAGTGCGTGGCGCGGGTCCAGGCCAGGTCGGTGTCGCCGGGCGCGTAGTCCTCGGCGCGCTGGGCGAGCGCGGCGAGCGGGTCGGGCGCCAGCGACGTGTCGGTGACCCGGCGGTCGGCGAAGACGCCGAGCGGGTCGTGGCTGATGGCGTGCGGCGGCTCGCCGAACCACCAGGTCACGACCGGGGCGTCCGGGGCGAGCAGCGGCAGCACGACGGACTCGGCGTGCAGGGCGAGGCGGCCGTACATCCTCAGCACGACGGCCTCGCCCGGGCCGAGCCGGCCGCCGATGACGACCTCTGCGTCGAGGCGTGCCTCGGCGGCGTCCGGGCGGCGCCGGACCACGACGATGAGCCGGCAGGGGTGCTCGGCGGCCGCGCGGGTCGCGGCCTGCTCGGCCTGCTCGACCTTGCCCTCCTCGACGACCACGACGAGCGTCAGCGCGAGGCCGCTGGACACCGAGCCGGCGCGCCGTCGCTCGGCCGCCAGCGCCTTGACGACCGCGGTGCCGGTCGTGTCCCAGAGCGTGGTCATGTGCGGGCCTCTCGGAAGGCGGTCACGGGCGTCGCCAGACGCGGCCGTCGCGGGCGAGCATCTCGTCAGCGGCCCGCGGGCCCCACTCGCCGGCGCGGTAGAGGTGCGGGTCCTCCTCGAGCGAGGCCCAGTGCTGCTCGATCGGGTCGATGACCCGCCAGCTCTCCTCGACCTCCTCGTTGCGGGGGAACAGCGACGCGTCGCCGAGCAGCACGTCGAGCAGCAGCCGCTCGTACGCCTCGGGGCTGGCCTCGGTGAAGGCCTCGCCGTACTGGAAGTCCATCGCGACGTCGCGGACCTCCATGGTCGTGCCGGGCACCTTGGAGCCGAAGCGCAGCGTGACGCCCTCGTCCGGCTGGACCCGTACGACCAGCTGGTTGCTGCCCAGCTCCTCGGTGTCGGTCTTGCTGAACGGCAGGTGCGGGGCCTTGCGGAAGACGACAGCGATCTCGGTGACGCGGCGGGGGAGCCGCTTGCCGGTGCGCAGGTAGAAGGGGACCCCGGCCCAGCGGCGGGTCTCGACCTCCAGGCGGACGGCGGCGAAGGTCTCGGTGCGGCTGTCGGGGGCGACGCCCTCCTCGGCGCGGTAGCCCTTGACGCGCTCACCGGCCAGCCAGCCCTGGTCGTACTGCCCGCGGACGGCGTAGGCGGCCAGGTCGTCCGGCGGCTTGAGCGCGCCGAGCACCTTGCGCTTCTCGGCGCGCAGGCTCTCCGCGTCGAAGCCGACCGGCTCCTCCATCGCGGTCAGCGCGAGCAGCTGCAGCAGGTGGTTCTGCAGCACGTCGCGGGCCGCGCCGGTGCCCTCGTAGAAGCCGGCGCGCGAGCCGATGCCGACGTCCTCGGCCATCGTGATCTGGACCGAGTCGACGTGCTTGCTGTTCCAGATGGGCTCGAACAGCTCGTTGGCGAAGCGCAGCGCCAGCAGGTTCTGGACGGTCTCCTTGCCGAGGTAGTGGTCGATCCGGAAGACGTCCTGCGCGGTGAAGACGTCGTCGACCAGGTCGTTCAGCTCGCGCGAGGACGGCAGGTCGTGGCCGAACGGCTTCTCGACGACGACCCGCCGCCAGCCGCCGGACGCGTCGTTGTCCGCCATGCCGGTGCGCTGCATCTGCTTGAGCACCGTCGGGAAGGCCGACGGCGGGATCGAGAGGTAGAAGGCGGCGTTGCCCTGCGTGCCGTGGCTGCTGTCGAGCTCGCGCAGCATCTCGGCCAGCCTGTCGAAGGCCTCGTCGTCGTCGAAGGACCCCGGCAGGAACTTCATCGAGTCGGACAGCCGCGCCCAGGTGGCCTCGCGGAACTCGGTGCGGGCGCCCTTCTCCGCGGCCTCGCGGGCGAGCTGCTCGAACTCGCCGTGGTCCCAGTCGCGCCGGGCGAACCCGAGCAGCGCGAAGCCGGGCGGCAGCAGGCCGCGGTTGGCCAGGTCGTAGACGGCCGGGATCAGCTTCTTCTTCGCGAGGTCACCGGTGACGCCGAAGACGACGAGCGTGCACGGGTCGGGGACCCGGGGGAGCCGGCGGTCACCGGGCGAGCGCAGCGGGTTGGTCATCGGCCGCGGGCTGCGCTGAGCAGGGTCTGCAGGCCCCGGGCGCGGTCGGTGAGGTGCAGCGCGAGCACCGGCCGGCCGCGGGAGTCCAGCGCGCGCAGGTCGCCGAGGGCCTGCGCGGCCTGCAGGCTGCCGAAGGTGAACTCGCGGCCCGGCACCTCGAGGTCCTGCTCGACGGCGCCGGTGATCTGCAGGAAGGCGCCGGTCTGCGGGCCGCCCTTGTGGAACTGCCCGGTGGAGTGCAGGAACCGGGGGGCCCACCCGAAGGTGACCGGGTGCGCCAGCCGGGCGGCGAGCAGCGCCCGCAGCTCAGCGGCCGCCGCGTCGGCCTGCCGGTCCAGGTAGGCCATCACGGCGAGGTAGCCGCGCTCGGGCACGGCGGCCAGCAGCGCGTCCAGCGCGGCCGGGAGGCTGTCCACGGTGGCCAGCAGGTCGCCGGTGGCGTGCACCTCGACGCCGCCCTCGGAGAACAGCGGCTCGCGCACCGAAGACGGGCGCGCCGTCCAGGATCGCGCCGGTGTTGTCCTTGCTCTCCTGGACGTTCGGCTGGTCGAACGGGTTGATGCGCAGGGCCCAGCCGGCCACGGCCGTGGCGTACTCCCAGGCGAGGAACTGCGTGCCGAGCGGTCCGCTGACGGCGGTGCCGACCGTCGGCGGCTGCACGGAGGAGGCGGCTGCGACGACGAGGTGGCTGTCGGCGGCGGGCTCGGTCCCGGGGGCGTCCAGCGCCTCCACGACGATCGGCAGCAGGCCCTTGCCCTCCTTGCCGGTGGACTCCGCGACGAGCTGCTCGGCCCAGTCGCCGAAGCCCACGAGGCCGTCACCGGGGGCGAGCACCAGCTTGTCGCGACCGCCGACGGCACCGCCGCCGAGGACCGCGCCGAGCGCGAGCGCCGGGGAGTCGGAGGACAGCGAGGGCAGCAGCGCGGCGGCCTGGTCCAGCAGCGCGCCGACGTCGGCACCGGCCAGGCCGGACGGGACGATGCCGAACGCCGTCAGCGCGCTGTAGCGGCCGCCGACGTCGGGGTCGGCCAGGAAGACGGCGCGCACGCCCTCCTCCTGCGACGCCTTCTCGAACGGGGAGCCCGGGTCGGTGACGACGACGATGCGCCGCGACGGGTCGACGCCGGCCGCCTCGAAGGCCGCCCGCGCCGCGCGCCGGTGGCTGTCGGTCTCGAGCGTGCCGCCGGACTTCGAGGACACGACGACGACGGTGCGCTCGAGCTCGACGAAGGCGCTGCGCACCTGGCCGGGGTCGGTCGTGTCGACGACGACCAGCGGCACGCCGGCCGTCCGGCAGACGACCTCGGGCGCCAGCGACGAGCCGCCCATGCCGCAGAGCACGACCCGGTCGACGCCCTCGGCAGCGAGCTCGTCGCGCAGGGCGAGCACCTGGGGGAGCAGCGCGCGGCCGGTGTCGACGACGTCGAGCCAGCCGAGCCGGATGCTCGCCTCCGGGGTCGCCTCCGGCCCCCACAGGGTGGCGTCCTTGCGCGCCAGCGCCTCGGCAAGCCCGGCCTCCCGCGCCTCCGCGAGCACGCCGTCGGCCGCCTGCACCAGCGCCCCGCCTGCCGTCTGCACGGTCAGACCCGCCGCGGTGACCGGGGATCCGGCCACGGGGGCGGACCTGGTCGCGGGTCCGGGAGCCGCCGGGGCGTCCGGGTCGACCGACCGCCGCGCCTCCGCGACGTCCTCCGCCCTCGGCTCGCTCACGTGGCGCTCGCCGAGGGAGAGCCGGCTGCGGGGCCCTTGCCGGCCGGGTCGGTCCCGCCGTCGGGAGCGACGTCGGCGCCGGCCTTCTCGAGCTGCTCGGTCATCGACTCGATGAGGGAGGTCCAGGCGTCCTCGAACTTGCTGACGCCCTCCTCCTCGAGCTGCTGCACGACCTCGTCGTAGTCGATGCCGGCCGCCTTCAGGTCGTCGAGCACCTGCTGCGCCTCGGCGTACGCGCCGGTCACCGTGTCGCCGCGCACGACGCCGTGGTCGAAGACGGCGTCCATCGTGGCCTCGGGCATCGTGTTCACGGTGCCGGGCGCCACCAGCTCGACGACGTACTGCGTGTCGTCGTAGGCCGGGTCCTTCACGCCGGTCGACGCCCACAGCGCGCGCTGCGGCTTGGCGCCGGCCTGCTCGAGCGCCTTCCAGCGGTCTGAGCGACTGCTGAAGACCTGCTCGTAGTGCTGGTAGGCCAGGCGCGCGTTGGCGATGGCCGCCTTGCCGCGCAGCTCGCTGCCGTCGCCGAGCCGCTCGTCGATCTCGCTGTCGACGCGGGAGACGAAGAAGGACGCCACCGAGCCGATGCGCGACAGGTCGTGGCCGTTCGACCTGAGCCTGCTCGAGACCGGCGAGGAACGCCTCCATGACCGCGTCGTAGCGCTCCAGGGAGAAGATGAGCGTGACGTTCACGCTGATGCCCTGCGCCAGGACCTCGGTGATCGCCGGGAGGCCGGGCAGCGTGGCCGGGATCTTGATGTAGAGGTTCGGCCGGTCGACCAGCCACCACAGCGCCTTGGCCTCGGCGACGGTGCGGGCGGTGTCCTGCGCCACCCGCGGGTCGACCTCGATGGACACCCGGCCGTCGACGCCGTCGGTGCGGTCGTAGACCTCCTTCAGCACGTCGCAGGCCCAGCGGACGTCGTACGTCGTGAGCATCCGGATCGCCTCGCCGACGTCGGTGCCGCGCAGCGCGAGGTCGCGCACCTGCTCGTCGTAGGCCGCGCCGTCGGACAGCGCCTTCTGGAAGATCGACGGGTTGGTGGTCACCCCGACGACGTCCTTGTCGCGCACCAGCTCCGCGAGGTTCCCCGAGCGCAGCCGCTCACGGGACAGGTCGTCGAGCCAGACGGCGACGCCTGCTGCGGACAGGTCGGACAGGGCAGAGCTCAAGAGGGGTCTCCCGACATCAGTTGGTGTTCGTGGTCATGCCCAGCTTCGAGAGGGACGCACGCGCGGCAGCCACCACGCGCTCGGCCGTGAGCCCGAACTGCTCGTAGAGCACGGAGTACGGGGCGCTCGCGCCGAAGTGCTCCAGCGCCACGCACTCGCCGTAGCCCCCGACCCACTCGTGCCAGCCCTGCGAGACGGCCGCCTCGACCGACACGCGCGCCTGGACGTCGGTCGGGAAGACGGTGCGCTTGTACGCCTCGTCCTGCGCGCGGAACCACTCGACGCAGGGCATCGACACCACGCGGGTCGGGATGCCCTCGGCCTCGAGCGCCTCCTGCGCGGCGACGCAGATCTGCACCTCGGAGCCGGTGCCGACGAGCAGCACCTGCGGGGCGCCGTCGCTGGCGTCGCGCAGGACGTACGCGCCGCGCGCCGTGCCCTCGGCGGAGCCGAAGACGGTGCGGTCGAACGTGGGGACGTTCTGGCGCGTCAGGCAGATGCCGGCCGGCCGGTCCGTCGTCTCGAGGATGGTGCGCCAGGCGACGGCCGTCTCGTTCGCGTCCGCCGGTCGCACGACGTCCAGGCCCGGCACGGCACGCAGCGAGGCCAGGTGCTCGATCGGCTGGTGCGTCGGGCCGTCCTCGCCCAGGCCGATCGAGTCGTGCGTCCACACGTAGGTGACCGGCAGGCCCATCAGCGCGGCGAGCCGCACGGCGCCGCGCATGTAGTCGCTGAACACGAGGAACGTGCCGCCGTAGACGCGGGTGCCGCCGTGCAGGGCGATGCCGTTCATGACGGCGCCCATGGCGTGCTCGCGGATGCCGAAGTGCAGCGTCCGGCCGTACGGGTCGGCGCCCGCCAGCGGGTTGCCCTCCGGCAGGAAGGAGCTGTCCTCGTCGATCGTCGTGTTGTTGCTCTCGGCGAGGTCGGCCGAGCCGCCCCACAGCTCCGGGACGACCGCGCCGAGGGAGGCCAGCACCTTGCCGCTGGCCTTGCGGGTCGCGACGCCCTTCTGGTCGGCCTCGAACTCCGGCAGCGCGGCGGCCCAGCCGTCCGGCAGGCGGCGGGCCTGCAGGCGGTCGTGCAGCGCCTTGCGCTCCGGGCTGCCGGCGGCCCACGCGTCGTACTGCTCCTGCCAGGCGGCGTGCGCCGCGCGGCCGCGCTCGAGGACCCCGCGGGCGTGCTGCACGACCTCCTCGGGGGCGTAGAACGTGGTGTCCGGCGGGAAGCCGATGGCCTCCTTGGTCAGCCGCACCTCGTCCTCGCCGAGGGCCGCGCCGTGGGCCTTGCCGGTGTTCTGCAGGTTCGGGGCGGGGTAGCCGATGATCGTCCGCATCGCGATGAAGCTCGGCCGGTCGGTCGTGTCGCGGGCGCGCACCAGCGCGGCGTGCAGCTCGTCGACGTCGTTGCCGTCCTCGACGCGCTGGACGTGCCAGCCGTAGGCCTCGTACCGCGCGGGGACGTCCTCGGAGAAGGCGGTCTGCGTGTCGCCCTCGATGGAGATGTGGTTGTCGTCGTAGAGCACGACGAGGTTGCCGAGCCGCTGGTGGCCGGCGAGCGAGGACGCCTCGGCGCTGATGCCCTCCTCGAGGTCCCCGTCGGAGGCGATGCACCAGATGGTGTGGTCGAAGGGCGACGCGCCCGCGGGGGCGTCCGGGTCGAGCAGGCCGCGCTCGTAGCGCGCTGCCATGGCCATGCCCACGGCGTTGCCGACGCCCTGGCCGAGCGGGCCGGTGGTGACCTCGACACCGGGGGTGTGCCCGTGCTCGGGGTGGCCGGGGGTCAGCGAGCCCCACTGCCGCAGGTGCGCGAGGTCCTCGACGGTCAGGCCGTAGCCGGAAAGGAAGAGCTGGACGTACAGCGTCAGCGAGGTGTGCCCGCAGGACAGCACGAAGCGGTCGCGCCCGGTCCAGTCCGGGTCGCTCGGGTCGTGGCGCAGCAGGCGCTGGTAGATCAGGTACGCGGCGGGCGCCAGGCTCATGGCCGTGCCGGGGTGGCCCGAGCCCGCGGCCTCGACGGCGTCCATGGCGAGGGCGCGGGACACCTCGACGGCCTGGCGGTCGAGGTCGGTCCACTCCAGCGTCGGGGCGTCGGTGTCGGGAGAGCTCATGCGGCTGCGGTCGCCTTCGTCGAGGGGCTGTCCAGTGATCATCTGGAACCTATCCCCAGCCGTTCCCCGGACGGCGTCGGGCAACCGGGCAGCCGGCAGGCCACGACCGGAGCCCGTCGGTAGACTCGGCCCGTGACGACGCTCGCGGACCCGACCGCTCCGCCGGCGCCCGCGACCCGTTCGGTGCGCGCCACCGTCGGCGCCTACGTCGCGCTCACCAAGCCCCGCATCATCGAGCTCCTGCTCGTCACGACGGTGCCGACGATGGTGCTCGCCGAGCAGGGCATGCCCTCGCTCCGGCTCGTGCTCGTCACGCTCGTCGGCGGGTCGCTGGCGGCCGGCAGCGCCAACGCTCTGAACTGCTACTACGACCGCGACATCGACGTGGTCATGCACCGCACGTCGCGGCGTCCGCTCGCTCAGCGCAGCGTCCCGCCGTTCAACGCGCTGGTCTTCGGCCTGGTGCTGGGCGTGCTGTCCTTCGTCGGCCTCGCTCTGACGACGAACCTGCTGTCGGCCGTGCTGGCCGTCGCGGCGATCGCCTTCTACGTCCTCGTCTACACGATGCTGCTCAAGCGGCGGACGTCTCAGAACATCGTCTGGGGCGGCGCCGCGGGCTGCATGCCGGTGCTCATCGGCTGGTCCGCCGTGACCGGCGAGGTGGGCTGGCCGGCCGTGGCGCTGTTCATGGTCATCTTCTTCTGGACGCCGCCGCACTTCTGGGCGCTGGCCATGCGCTTCAAGGACGACTACGCCGCCGCCGCGGTCCCGATGCTGCCGGTCGTCGCCGCGCCCGCCGTGGTGGCCTCGCGGATCGTCGCCTACTCCTGGGCGATGGTCCTCACCTCGCTGCTGCTCGTGGCGCCGCTCGGCCCGTCCGGACCGGTCTACGGCGTCAGCGCCGTCCTGCTCGGCGCAGCCTTCCTGCGCGAGGCGCATCTCCTGCAGCGCCGGGTGCGGCGCGGCGACGAGGCCAGCCCCATGCGGCTGTTCCACTGGTCGATCACCTACCTCGCGCTGCTGTTCCTCGCGGTCGCGGTCGACGCACTGCTCTGATGCGCCCGCGCGTCGCGCTCGCCACCTTCGACGGCTTCCCCGAGCTGTACGACGACGACCGGCTGGCGCTCGGGCCGCTGCACGACGCGGGCGTCGACGCGGTGCCCGTCGTGTGGGACGCGGGCGCGGACTGGTCGTCGTACGACCTGGTGGTCGTGCGCTCGACGTGGGACTACACGCTGCGCCGCGAGCAGTTCCTCGACTGGGCATCGGGCGTGCCGCGGCTGCACAACCCGTTCGAGGTGCTCGCCTGGAACACCGACAAGCGCTACCTCTCCGAGCTGGCCGCGGCGGGCGTCCCCGTCGTGCCGACGACCTTCGTCGCGCCCGGTGAGCCGTTCGAGGTGCCGTCGTACGAGCACGTGGTCAAGCCGACCGTCAGCGCGGGGGCGCGGGACACCCGGCGCTTCGCCGCGGGGGAGTCCAGCCAGGCGCACGCGCAGGCGCTGCTCGAGGCCGGGCGCACGGTGATGGTCCAGCCGTACCAGGCGGCGGTCGACGACGCCGGCGAGACCGCGCTGCTGTCGTTCCTGGGCGAGCACAGCCACGCCGCCCGCAAGGACCCGGTGCTCGTGCCGACGCTCGCCGACCCGCACGACGTGGCGATCACGCCGCGCACCGCGTCGGAGGCCGAGCGCGCGGTGGCGCGGGCGGCGCTGGCCTGCGTGCCGGTCGACGGTCCGCTGCTCTACGCCCGGGTCGACGTGGTCCCCGGCCCGGACGGCCAGCCGCTGCTGATGGAGCTCGAGGTCACCGAGCCGTGCCTGTTCTTCGGCCAGGCGCCGGGGTCCGCGGAGCGCTTCGCTGCTGCGGTGCGCTCGCTCCTCTAGAGCAGCAGGCTCTCCCGGACCGGCACCGGCTCGGGCTCGGTCGCCTCCTCGAGCGGTCCGCGGTCGCGCAGCGCGAGGACGGCGTGCACCGCCGCGACGGTGACGAGGCAGGCGCCGAGCAGGTGCAGCGCGACCAGCGGCACCGGCAGGTCGGTGAAGTACTGCACGAAGCCCAGCACGCCCTGGCTCAGCTCGACCGCGAGCAGGACGCCCATGGCGCGCGACGGCCCGCCGGTGGCCTTGAGGGCGGCCCAGAAGGCGGCGGTCAGGCCGACGAGCAGGAAGACGAGGTCGGCGTGCAGCTGGCTGACGCTCTCCGGGTCGAAGCCGGTGCGTGCCGCCGCGCTGTCGCCGGAGTGCGGGCCGCTGCCGGTCACGAGCGTGCCGGCGACCAGGGTGGTCCCGACGAGGACGAGCAGCCCGGTGCCGAGGCGCTGCAGCGGCCGCCCGACCAGCGGGCGCGGCGGCAGGTCGCCCTCGCGCGCGCGCTGGTGCAGCACCACCGCCAGCGCGATCAGCGTGCTGGACACGAGGAAGTGGCCCATGACGGTCCACGGGTTCAGGCTCGTGAGCACGGTGATGCCGCCGAGGACGGCCTGCGCGGGGATGCCGAGCAGGACGAGCACGGCCAGCAGGCGCAGGCCGGGACGGCGCGGCCGCTGGCGCCAGACCGCGACGGTGCCGGCGACCACGACCGCGAGCAGCACGAAGGTCAGCAGCCGGTTGCCGAACTCGATCAGGCCGTGGCCGGCGTACTCCGCGGTCGGCGTGTAGGTCGCGTCGGTGCAGCGCGGCCAGGTCGGGCAGCCGAGCCCGCTGGACGTCAGGCGCACCGCGCCACCCGTGACGACGATGGCGCTGTTGGCGACGACGCTCGCCAGCGCGAGCCGGCGGACGGTGCGCGGCGTCGGGCGGGGGAGCACGCGCTCAGCCTAGGGCGGCAGGATGGCCCCGTGCCTGTTGGGAGCGTGTCCGTGAAGCCGTGGACCAAGCCCGGCGCGCGCCGCAACCGCAGCCGCGTCGTGCGGTGGGCGCGGCTGTGGCGGACCCGCCGACCGGTGACCTTCACCGAGAAGGTCCGCTACAAGATGCTTCGCGACCACCGGCCGCTCCAGGTGGTCTTCGCGGACAAGGCGGCGATGCGGTCCTACGTCGCCGCGACGGTCGGGGAGCAGCACCTGCCGCGGCTGGTCGCCCTGCTCGACGACCCGGCGGCGCTGCGGGACCTGGCGCTGCCGGACGCGTGCGTCGTGAAGCCGACGCACGGCAGCGGCGCCTGCGTCGTCGTCTCGCCCGCCGCCCCGGCCGACGCGCGGCTGCCGACGCCAGAGCACGGCTGGGTCTACGCGCACGTGCGGTCTGGCGATCCCGCACAGCTCGCGGCGATCGCCGAGGGCTGGTGCAGCAGGACGTACGGCCGGGGCCCGAACCACGAGTGGGCGTACGGCCAGGTCCGCCCGCGGGTGCTCGTCGAGGAGCTGCTGCGCGGTCCGGACGGCGGGCCGCCGGCCGACCACAAGCTGCTCGTCTTCCACGGCCGCTGCCGCTTCGTGCAGGTCGACGAGGGGAGGTTCGGCACCCACACGACCGACTTCCTGGACCGCGACTGGACGCCGCTGGACCTCGTCGGCGGGCACCCGCGCGCGAGCGCCCCGCCACCGCGCCCGGCCGCGCTGGAAGAGGCGCTCGACCTGGCGGAGCGGCTCGGCGCCGGGACCGACTTCGTGCGCGTCGACCTGTTCGTGCTCCCGGACCGGGTGGTGGTCGGCGAGCTGACGAGCAGCCCGGCGGGGGGCGACAGCCCGTTCGACCCGCCGCACTGGGACGCCGTCTTCGGCGAGACCTGGACGGTGCCGCGCCGCTACCGCTGAGCGGTCAGGCCGTGCGGCGGCGTCGCAGTAGGCCGCCCGCGACGAGCAGCGCGAGCGCCGCGACGCCGGGCACCACCCCGGAGCCGGTCGCCGGCAGGCCCGCACCGCCGCCACCGGGGCGCGGGGCCGGCTCGTCCTGCACCGGGGGTGCGGCGGGCGCGGGAGCGCCGGGGGCCGGAGCCGCCGCCAGCAGGGCGCTCGGCCCGCTGGTCTGCTTGGCCCACACGACCTGGCCGTCGCCGGCCTGGGGCTGGTCGTCGTCGGCGTAGGCCACCTGCGCGAGGCCGTCCGGGCCGATGGCGAGCTCGAAGAAGTCGAGCAGGCTGCGGTCGCCGCCGAGCACGCAGAGCAGGCCGTTCAGGCAGATGTCGCCGGTGTGGATCGGGTCGGGCGAGATGTCGCCGCGGCTGATGACCGGGCTGTCGGTGTCGGCGCCGCGCACCTGCGCGAAGTGCACGTTCCAGACGCTCGCGGGGTCGTCGGCGTTGGCGCCGTTCTCCGTGCCGTACCAGGCCAGGTCCAGCACACCGGGCGCTCCGGCCGCCCCCGTCGCGTAGATCTGCGCGCCCTTCGCCATCGGCGCGTCGTCGACCCGCAACGGCTCGCTCCACGTGGCCGCCTTGTCCTTGGACACCACGTAGTACGTGTGGAAGTTGCCCGGCGACTCCCGGTCGGAGTTGAACAGCAGGTAGACGTTGCCGGCGGCGTCGATCGTCCCCCAGGGGAAGATCGCCCCGTTGGCGACGTCGCCGGTGTCCACGACGGCGTACCGGTTGCTGAAGGCGCTGTCGTTCGCGCCCTTGTGCGCCACGACGATGCCCCGGGTCGGGCCGAACGGCGGGGTGCCCTGCGTGAGGTTGCTCTCGGCGTTCGAGATCGAGTAGAGGACGTAGAGGTCCTGGTCGTCCGGGCTCACGAGGATCGGGCCGCTGAACGTGTTGACGCCCTGGTCGAGCAGCGACGCCGGGTCGCCCTCGGCCGGGGTCGTCGCCGCGCCAGGAGCGGCCACCTGGTCCGTCCCGGTCACCGGCAGCGCTGCGTCCGTCTCCGGCCAGGTCAGGCCGCCGTCGGTGCTGCGGGCGTAGAGCTCCGCCTCGGCCACGAAGTCGTGGTAGACGAGGTAGACCGTCTCGCCGTCGCTGGTGTGCGCCAGCCACTGCCGGTCCTGCTCGATGCCCGCGGTCTCCTCGCCCTTCCACGTCGCGCCGAAGTCCTCGGAGTAGCGCACCGCGCTGTCGACGACCTCCAGGTCCACGTTGATCAGCCGGCCGTTCGGCAGGAAGTCCAGCTCGCAGTCGCCGCCGCCGTTGGCGCTGTTCGTGTGCGACGTGCCGAACGTGCGGCCGTCGTCGCCCGAGAACCAGTCGCTCGTCTCGCCGGCGCCGCCCGGCACGCAGACGGCGATGTGCCCGTCGCGCGCTACCGCGAGCGACGGCTCGCCGTAGGCGCCCTGGTCCTGGAGCACGGTCGTCCGGAAGACGAAGGCGTCCGTCCCGGTGCGGGCGGCGCCGGAGGCAGGTGCGCCGAGGGCGACCGTGGCGAGGCCGAGCGCAGCGACGACGAGGGCGGCCGGGCCGCGGCGAGCGAGCATGCGGCGGACCGTACGCCTGTGCGGGCCGCTCCGGGCGCTACTCCCAGCGGAACAGCCGGCTGGCCGCGGCGAGCGAGAGCACGGCCCACACGGCGAGCGCCGCGAGGTCGCGCAGCGGCAGGGCGACGCCGTCCACCAGGACCTCGCGCAGGCCGTGGCTGAGCGCCGCGGTGGGCAGCAGCGACAGGACGCTCTCGGCGGGCCCGAAGGCCGACACCGGGAACAGCACGCCGCCCAGCACGAGCAGCACGAACCAGAGCAGGTTCGCGGCGGCCAGCGTGGTCAGGCCGCGCAACGTGCCGCCGAGCAGCAGCCCGAGGCCGCTGAAGGCCGCCGTGCCGAGCACGACCAGGGCGACCACCGACAGCACTGACCCGCGGGGGTGCCAGCCCAGGGCGAGGCCGACGAGGCTGAGCAGCGTCACCTGGAGCAGCTCGACGACCAGCACGGCCGAGGTCTTGGCCAGCAGCAGGACCGACCGCGGCAGCGGGGTGGCGCCCAGGCGCTTGAGCACGCCGTACTGCCGCTCGAAGCCGACGCCGATCGCCTGGCCGGTGAAGGCGGTCGACATGACCGCCAGCGCGAGGACGCCCGGCACGAAGAAGTCCGCGCGGCCGCCGTCGTCCACCGGGATGAACGGGATCGTGATGAGCACGACGAGCAGGCCGAGCGGGATCACCAGGCTGAGCAGCACCTGCTCGCCGTTGCGCAGGACGAGCTTGAGCTCCGCGACCGCCTGCGCGGCCAGCATGCGGGGGAGCGGAGCGGCTCCTGGGGCGGGGGCCAGCGCGCCCGGGGTCCAGCTGCTGGTCACGTGCGGATCCCCTTGCCGGTCAGCTCGAGGAAGACGTCCTCCAGCGAGCGGCGCTCGATCTGCAGGTCGGCCGCCATGGCGTCGTTCGAGGCGCACCAGGCCGTGACGGTGGCCAGCAGCTGCGGGTCCATGAGGCCCTCCACGAGGTACTGCCCGGCCGGCGACTCCTTGGCCGCGGAGCCGGCCGGCAGCGCGCTGAGCAGCTGGTCGAGGTCCAGCCCCGGGGTGGAGCGGAAGCGGAGCTGCCCGGCGGCGCCGCGGCTGGTGAGCTCGGCGACGGTCCCGGCCGCGACGACCCGTCCGTGGTCGACCACGACGACGTCGTCGGCCAGCCGCTCGGCCTCGTCCAGCAGGTGGGTCGTCAGGACGACGCTCACGCCGTCGTTGCGCAGCGCCTCCACGATGTCCCAGGTGGCGTGCCGGGCCTGCGGGTCGAGCCCGGCGGTCGGCTCGTCCAGGAAGACCAGCTCGGGCCGCCCGACGATCGCCAGGCCGAGCGACAGGCGCTGCTGCTGGCCGCCGGACAGCCGGCGGTAGGGCGTGCGGGCCACCTCGACCAGCCCCAGCCGCTCCAGCAGCTCCGCCGGGTCGAGCGGGTGCGCGGCGTACGACGCGACCAGGCGCAGCATCTCCGCGCAGCGCAGGCCCGGGTAGGCGCCGCCCGTCTGCGGCATGACGCCGATGCGCGGACGCAGCGAGGCGTCGCGCGGGGACTGCCCCAGCACCCGCACCTCGCCGGCGTCCGGCGTGCGGAAGCCCTGGCAGATCTCGACGGTCGTGGTCTTGCCGGCGCCGTTCGGCCCGAGCAGCGCCAGCACCGTCCCGGGCCGGACCTGCAGGGACAGGTCGTCGACCACGGCGCGCCCGGAGTACCGCTTCACCAGGCCCTGCACGTCGAGAGCGGGCGCGGTCACCTCCCCAGGCTACGGCGGCAGTCCGGAGCGCGCCCCGCAGCGATCACGCACATGATCATCCGTGCCGTGGCGGCGCGACCCGCCGGCGCGTCGCGCCGCCGACGTGCGGATGATCTCCGTAGACCAGGTGAGGGTGCCCTTCGTGGCGTGCCTCACCAGGGGCGGGTTCGACGCGCGGCAGCATTTACGCGACACTGGCGTTGTGAAAATCGTGGCGGAGCAGTCGGGCACCCGGGAGCGCGTGCGCTCGCTGCTGCTCGCGCTCGGCCCGTCGACCGCCGCCGTGCTCTCCGAGCGCCTCGGGCTGAGCCCCGCCGCCGTGCGCAAGCACCTCGACGCGCTGCTCGCCGACGGCACCGTCACGACCCGCGAGCCGCACGTCCTGGGCCTGCGCGGGCGCGGCCGCCCCGCGCGGCTGTACGTCCTCACCGACGCGGGCCACGCCGGCGGCCCCTCCTCCTACGACGACCTGGCCAGCGGCGCGCTGCGCTTCCTCGCCGAGGCGGGCGGCACCGAGGCCGTCGAGCGGTTCGCCCAGACCCGGGTGGCCGAGCTCGAGGAGCGCTACTCCGACCGGCTGCGCGACGCCGACGACAAGCCGGCCGCCCTCGCGGAGGCGCTGTCGGCGGACGGCTACGCCGCGACCACCTCGGCGCACGGCAACGGCGTGCAGCTCTGCCAGCACCACTGCCCGGTCAAGCACGTCGCTGCGGAGTTCCCGCAGCTGTGCGACGCCGAGACGGCTGCCCTCGGGCGCCTGCTCGACGTGCACGTCCAGAGACTCGCGACCATCGCCCACGGCGACGGCGTGTGCACCACCTTCATCCCGAGCGGGAAGGCTTCACGATGACCACCACCCCTGAGCAGGCGATCGATGCCCTCGGCCTCGGCGCGTACGAGTTCGGCTGGTCCGACTCGGACGTCGCCGGCTCGACCGCGGTCCGGGGCATCAACCCGGGGGTCGTCGAGAACATCTCGGCGCTCAAGAGCGAGCCGCAGTGGATGCTCGACCTGCGCCTCAAGGGCCTCAAGCTGTTCGAGAAGAAGCCCATGCCCACGTGGGGCTCGGACCTGTCGGGCATCGACTTCGACAACATCAAGTACTTCGTGCGCACCTCGGAGAAGCAGGCCACCAGCTGGGAGGACCTGCCCGAGGACATCAAGAACACCTACGACAAGCTCGGCATCCCCGAGGCGGAGAAGCAGCGCCTGGTCGCCGGTGTCGCGGCGCAGTACGAGTCCGAGGTCGTCTACCACTCGATCCGCGAGGACCTCGAGGAGAAGGGCGTCATCTTCGTCGACACCGACACCGCGCTGCGCGAGCACGAGGCGCTGTTCCGGGAGTACTTCGGCTCGGTGATCCCGGTCGGCGACAACAAGTTCGCCGCGCTCAACACGGCGGTCTGGTCCGGCGGCTCGTTCATCTACGTCCCGCCCGGCGTCAAGGTCGACATCCCGCTGCAGGCCTACTTCCGCATCAACACCGAGAACATGGGCCAGTTCGAGCGGACGCTGATCATCGCCGACGAGGGCTCCTCGGTGCACTACGTCGAGGGCTGCACCGCCCCGATCTACTCCAGCGACTCGCTGCACTCCGCCGTCGTCGAGATCATCGTCAAGAAGGACGCGCACGTCCGCTACACGACCATCCAGAACTGGTCGAACAACGTCTACAACCTGGTCACCAAGCGGACCGCCGTGCACGAGGGCGGCCGGATGGAGTGGATCGACGGCAACATCGGCTCCAAGGTCACCATGAAGTACCCGGCCTGCTACCTGCTCGGCGAGCGGGCCGTCGGCGAGACGCTCTCCATCGCCTTCGCCGGCGAGGGCCAGCACCAGGACGCCGGCGCGAAGATGGTCCACGCGGCCCCCCGCACGACCAGCAACATCGTCAGCAAGTCGGTGGCCCGCGGCGGCGGGCGCACCTCCTACCGCGGTCTGGTCCAGGTCCAGGAGGGCGCGACCGGCTCCAGGAGCAACGTCGTGTGCGACGCCCTGCTCGTCGACTCGATCAGCCGCAGCGACACCTACCCGTACGTCGACGTGCGCGAGGACGACGTGTCCCTCGGGCACGAGGCCACGGTCAGCCGTGTCGGCGAGGACCAGCTCTTCTACCTGATGAGCCGCGGCATGTCGGAGCAGGAGGCGATGGCCATGGTCGTGCGCGGCTTCGTCGAGCCGATCGCCCGCGAGCTGCCGATGGAGTACGCCCTCGAGCTCAACCGCCTCATCGAGCTGCAGATGGAGGGCTCCGTTGGCTAGCAGCTCCATGTCCGACGCGCTCAGCACCGAGCGCGCGGCGCTGAAGGAGACCGGCGGCATCACCGACGGCGCGGTCGCCGTCGGCGTGAAGCCGTCGACGCCGCGCAGCCCGGCGGACGTACGACCGGAGCGCGTCCGGTCGGCCGACCCCGAGGTGTTCGGCCCGCCGACCGGGCGCGAGGAGGAGTGGCGCTTCACCCCGCTGGACCGCCTGCGCGTGCTGCTCGACGGCGCGCCGTCGGACGCCCGGCTGGCCGTCGAGAGCGACCTGCCCGCAGGCGTCGAGCTGGTCGAGGTGCCGAGCTCGGAGCTCGACGTGCCGCTGCCCGTCGACCGGCTCGCCGCGCTCGCGCTGCAGCGCGCCGGCTCCGCGCTCGTGGTCCGGGTGCCCAAGGCGCTCGAGGCCGACCGCCCCGTGGTGCTGCGCCTGACCGGCACCGGTACCGGCGAGGTCGTCTGGGGCCACGTCGTCCTCGACGTCGCCGAGCAGGCGCGCGTCACGGTCGTCGTGGAGCACGCCGGCAGCGCCCACTACGCCTCCGTCGTCTCCGTGCTGGTCGGCGACGGCGCCGCGCTGCAGCTCGTGCAGGTGCAGGACTGGTCCGGCGACAGCGTCCACGGCGCCCACGTCGCGAGCCGTCTCGGCCGCGACGCGCGGCTCGTCTCGACGCAGGTCACCCTCGGCGGCGACCTGGTGCGGATCAACGAGACGGTCGACTTCACCGCGACCGGCGGCGACGTCGACCTGCGGGGCGTCTCCTTCGCCGACGGCGGCCAGCACCTCGAGCACCGCCTGCTCGTCGACCACAGCGTGCCGAGCTGCACCAGCAACGTCGTCTACAAGTCGGCGCTGCACGGCGACGAGGCGCACACGGTGTGGGTCGGCGACGTCCTCATCCGCGCCGCCGCGACCGGGACGCGGACCTACGAGCTGAACCGCAACCTGCTGCTGACGCCCGAGGCGCGCGCGGACTCCGTGCCGAACCTCGAGATCGAGACCGGCGAGATCGCCGGTGCCGGTCACGCGTCGGCCACCGGCCGCTTCGACGACGAGCAGCTGTTCTACCTGCAGTCGCGCGGCCTCCCGACCGACGTCGCGCGCCGCATGGTCGTGCGCGGCTTCTTCGCCGACGTGGTCGAGGACCTCGGCGTGCCGGCGCTCGAGGAGCGCCTCATGGAGACGATCGAGTCCGAGCTGGAGAGGGCCTTCGCATGACCGAGCCGCTGCGTGCCGCGTCGCTGTCCGACGTCCCCGACGAGGGCGCCATCCGCGTCGAGCTGGCCGGCAAGCCGGTCTGCCTCGCGAGGTCCGGCGGGGAGGTGTTCGCGCTCGCGGACGTCTGCTCGCACGCCGACGTCGCCCTGTCCGAGGGGGACGTCGAGGACGGCAAGATCGAGTGCTGGCTGCACGGCTCGCTGTTCGACCTGCGGACCGGTGAGCCCTCCGGGCTGCCGGCCATCCGCCCCGTGACCACCTACCCCGTGACCGTCGAGGGCGACGACGTCCTCGTGCAGATGGAGCCCTAGATGACCACCCTCGAGATCCGCGGCCTCACCGTGGCGGTGGAGGACACCGAGATCCTCACCGGTGTCGACCTCACCATCCGGTCCGGCGAGACCCACGCGATCATGGGCCCGAACGGCTCCGGCAAGTCGACCCTGGCCTACGCCATCGCCGGCCACCCGAAGTACACCGTCACCGGCGGCACCGTCACCCTCGACGGCGAGGACGTCCTCGCGATGAGCGTCGACGAGCGCGCCCGCGCCGGCGTGTTCCTGGCGATGCAGTACCCGGTCGAGGTGCCCGGCGTCTCGGTCTCCAACTTCCTGCGCTCCGCCGCCACCGCCGTGCGCGGCGAGGCCCCGAAGCTGCGGCTCTGGGTCAAGGAGCAGAAGGAGGCGATGGGCCGGCTCGAGATGGACCCGGCCTTCGCCGAGCGCAACGTCAACGAGGGCTTCTCGGGCGGCGAGAAGAAGCGCCACGAGATCCTGCAGCTCGAGCTGCTGAAGCCGAAGATCGCCGTCCTGGACGAGACCGACTCCGGCCTGGACGTCGACGCCCTGCGCGTCGTCTCCGAGGGCGTCAACCGCGTCCGCGAGAGCGGCGACACCGGCGTTCTGCTCATCACGCACTACACGCGGATCCTCAACTACATCAAGCCCGACTTCGTGCACGTCTTCGTCAAGGGCAGGATCGTCGAGCAGGGCGGCCCGGAGCTGGCCGACGAGCTCGAGAAGAACGGCTACGCCAAGTACGTCGGCGCCGAGGGCGGCGCCCTGCCGGACGCCGTCGCCGGTCGCGCGCTGCCGACCGGCCCGGTCGTCCCCGGCGCGGTGACGACCGCATGAGCCCCGCAGCGCGCGTGCGCGCACGGCGCCCCGGCGGTGCGGCGTGACCTCCCTGCTCTCCGCGACGACGTACGACGTCGCTGCGGTGCGCGCGGACTTCCCGGTGCTCTCTCGGCAGGTCGGCGGCCGCCCGCTGGTCTACCTCGACAACGCGTCCAGCTCGCACAAGCCGCGGCAGGTCCTCGACGCCGAGCGGCAGTTCGTGGAGCAGCACTACAGCAACGTGCACCGCGGCGTGCACACGCTCTCGCAGGAGGCGACGGACGCCTACGAGGCGTCCCGCGAGCGGGTGGCGCGCTTCCTGCACGCGCCGGACGCGCGCGAGGTCGTGTTCACCAAGAACGCCACCGAGGCCTACAACCTGGTCGCCTACTCCTTCGGCAACGCCAAGGCCGGCAGCCGGTTCGCGCTCGGCCCGGGCGACGAGGTCTGCGTCACCGAGATGGAGCACCACTCCAACCTCGTGCCGTGGCAGATGCTGTGCGAGCGCACCGGCGCGACGCTGCGCTGGATCCCGCTCACGGACGACGGCCGGCTCGACCTCACCGACCTGGACGCCCTCGTCAACGAGCGCACCAAGGTGCTGGCGTTCGTGCACGTCAGCAACATCCTCGGCACCGCCAACCCGGTCGACGTGCTCGTCGCCCGCGCGAAGCAGGTCGGCGCGCTGACCCTGCTCGACGGCGCGCAGTCCGCCCCGCACCAGCCGGTGGACGTCGCCGCGCTGGACGTCGACTTCTTCGTCCTGACCGGCCACAAGATGCTCGCGCCGTCCGGCGTCGGCGTCCTCTGGGGCCGCCGGGAGCTGCTCGACGCGATGCCCCCGTTCCTCGGCGGCGGCTCGATGATCGAGGTCGTGCAGATGGGCGGCTCCACCTACGCGCCCTCCCCGGAGCGGTTCGAGGCCGGAACCCCGGTCATCAGCCAGGCGGTCGCCCTCGCGGCGGCCTGCGACTACCTCGACGAGCTCGGACTGGAGCGCGTGCAGGCGCACGAGCAGCTGCTCACCGCCCGGCTGATCGACGGCATCCACCGGCTGGACGGCGTGCAGGTCATCGGGCCCGACTCGATGGAGCAGCGCGGCGCCGCCGTCAGCTTCGCCATCGACGGCGTGCACCCGCACGACGTCGGCCAGTCGTTGGACGAGCTCGGCATCGCGGTCCGCGTCGGCCACCACTGCGCCGCGCCGGTCTGCCGCCGCTACGGCGTGCCGGCCACGACGCGCGCCTCGTCGTACCTCTACAACACCGAGGACGAGATCGACGCGCTGCTGGAGGGGATCCAGACCGTCCAGCGGTTCTGGGCAGCATGAGCGAGAGCCTCTACCAGGAGATCATCCTGGACCACTACCGGAACCCGCACCACAAGGGCCTGCGCGACCCGTACGACGTCGAGGTCCACCACGTGAACCCGACCTGCGGCGACGAGGTCACGCTGCGCGTGAAGGTGGCGGACGGGACCGTCCAGGACGTCTCGTACGAGGGCCAGGGGTGCTCGATCAGCCAGGCGAGCACCTCGGTCATGACCGACCTCGTCATCGGCAAGCCGGTCGAGGAGGCGCTGCAGACGAGCGAGGCGTTCCTCGCGCTGATGCAGAGCCGGGGGCAGCTCGAGCCGGACGAGGACGTGCTGGAGGACGGCGTCGCCTTCGCCGGCGTGAGCCGCTACCCCGCGCGGGTGAAGTGCGCGCTGCTGGGCTGGATGGCATGGAAGGACGCGACCGCACAGGCCGTGACCACGACGGAGGAGACGGCATGAGCGAGGACAAGGTCCTGGAGACCCCGACGGCGGCGGACGCCCCCAGGCAGCGGGCCAGCGAGGACGACATCACCGAGGCGATGAAGGACGTCGTCGACCCCGAGCTCGGCATCAACGTCGTCGACCTCGGGCTGCTCTACGGCAACCAGGTGCACGAGGACAACACGGTCACCCTGGACATGACGCTGACGTCGGCGGCCTGCCCGTTGACCGACGTCATCGAGGACCAGACGCGCAGCGCCCTGGCGCCGCTGGTCGACGACGTCCGCATCAACTGGGTCTGGATGCCGCCGTGGGGCCCGGACAAGATCACCGACGACGGCCGGGACCAGCTGCGCGCCCTGGGGTTCAACGTCTGACCCGATCGTCGTGGGCGCAGCGGACTAGGGGGTCCAGTCGGTCCGCTCGCCGGGCACGAGGCCGAGGTCGGCCTGCGGGCAGTCTCCCGGCTTGCCGGTGCTGGAGGCGTAGAAGTGGTCCTGCGGCCGCTGCACCTGGAACGGGCTGCTGCCGTCGCCCACCTGGTCGTTGGCCAGCAGGCGGTCCTTGTCGGTGACCTTGCCGTCGTGGTTCACGTCCAGGTAGCGGCTCATCCGGGTCGCCAGGGCCTCCACGTCCAGGCTGGACACGCACTTGTTCACGCCGGGCGGGTCCGAGTGGTACGCCATGATGTCGTTGGTCGGCAGGCCGCCCCAGGAGCCCTCCGCGCCGTCGCCGACGTGGCCGACGCTCAGGCAGTGCCCGACCTCGTGCGAGACCAGGTCGAACAGCGAGAAGAAGTCCTCGAGCGCGCCCTCGCCCGGCGTCGGGTCGATCGCGCCGTTGACGGCGAAGCAGATGTTGCCGCCGGAGCCGCCGCAGTCCTCGTTGTAGATGCCCTCGCGCGCCTCGTGGTGGCTGTCGAAGCCCGGAAGCGCCTCCCAGGCCGAGATGTCCGCGGCGTTGGGGATCCCGTGGCACAGCCCCTGGCCGCCCCCGACGCCGAACAGGTCGTCGGCGAAGTCGACCGGGTCGATGCCGATGCCGAGGCCGCCGACGGGGTTGGTCGCCACGACCACGACCTCCGGGTCGACGACCGGGTACGTCGTGAACTCCCCGCCCTTGCCGGTCGGGTCGAAGTAGTCCACGGACACGTGGAAGTCCATGCCGTCGGCCAGCCAGTCCAGCTTGAGCTTCTTCGCGATGTGGTCGATGCCGCCCTCCCACATCTCGATCGACTGGCGCATGATCCGCATGTCGCGCTCGGCCGCCGGCGAGATCGGCACCATGATCAGGACGTCCACCTGCGGGGAGTCCAGGCCGTTCATGTCGGTGCGCATGTGGTGGCAGACCGGCGTCTTGGTGTTGCGCAGCCAGAAGTCCTCGTTCTCCTCGCCGTCGGCGAGCAGGTCGCGCATCTCGGCAGCGCAGACCGCCGGCACGTTGCCCTTGCCGAAGTGCGGCGTGGGGGCCTTGGGAGCGGCGGCCTGGGCGGTGCCCAGCCCGACGAGCGGCAGCACGAGCAGGGCGGCGGTCACCAGCGCCCTGCGACGGCCGTGCGTGGCGTCCTTCACGGAGGTCCTCTCGGTCCAGGGACCCGCCCGGGGCCTCGGGGGGAGCGGGTGCGTCCTGGAGCAGTTCGCCGCGCGGCGCCGCTTCCCTGCACCGCCCGCGCAGGTGCTCGACCCCTAGGGTCGTCCGGACGGCAGCCCGGCGAGAGGTGCACCCCATGACGACGGCCCTGCGCGGACGCAGCTTCCTCAAGGAGCTCGACCTCACCGCGGCGGAGTGGGAGTCGCTGCTGACCCTGTCCGCCGAGCTCAAGGCCGCCAAGAAGGCGGGTACGGAGGAGCAGCGGCTGCGCGGCCGGAGCATCGCGCTGATCTTCGAGAAGACCTCCACCCGCACGCGCTGCGCGTTCGAGGTGGCGGCGTACGACCAGGGCGCGCACGTCACCTACCTCGACCCGACCGGCTCGCAGATCGGCCACAAGGAGTCGATGAAGGACACCGCGCGCGTGCTCGGCCGGTTCTACGACGGCATCGAGTACCGCGGCTCCGCGCAGGCGCTGGTCGAGACGCTCGCCGAGCACAGCGGCGTCCCGGTCTGGAACGGCCTCACGGACGAGTGGCACCCCACCCAGTCCCTGTGCGACGTGCTCACGATGCGCGAGCACGTGCAGAGCGAGCGGATCTCGTTCGCCTACCTCGGCGACGCCCGCAACAACGTCGGCAACAGCCTGCTCGTGGGCGGCGCGCTGTCCGGGATGGACGTGCGGATCGTCGCGCCGGAGCAGCTCTGGAACGAGCCCGAGGTGGTCGAGCAGGCGCGCGCCTTGGCGGCGCAGACAGGCGGGAGCGTCACGCTCACTGCGGACGTCGGCGAGGGCGTCGCCGGCGCGGACGTCGTCTACACCGACGTGTGGGTCTCCATGGGCGAGCCCAAGGAGGTCTGGGCCGAGCGCATCGCGCTGCTGCGCGACTACCAGGTCACGATGGACGTGCTGCGCGCCACCGGGAAGCCCGACGTCCGGTTCATGCACTGCCTGCCGGCCTTCCACGACCGGCAGACCGTCGTGGGGGAGGACGTCTTCCAGAAGACCGGGATGGACGCCCTCGAGGTGACCGACGAGGTGTTCGAGAGCGAGCACTCGATCGTGTTCGACCAGGCGGAGAACCGGATGCACACCATCAAGGCGGTCATGGTCGCGACGCTGGCCGGCTGACGTGCGCATCGTGGCCGCGCTCGGCGGCAACGCGCTGCTGCGCCGTGGGCAGACGCCGGACGCCTCCGTCCAGGCCGCCAACGTCCAGCGGGCTGTCGCCGCTCTGGCGCCGCTCGCCCAGGAGCACGAGCTGGTCCTGACGCACGGCAACGGCCCGCAGGTCGGCGTGCTGGCCCTGCAGAGCGCGTCCGACCCGCACCTGACCACGCCGTACCCGTTCGACGTCCTCGGGGCGCAGACGCAGGGGATGATCGGCTACTGGCTGCTGCAGGCGCTCCAGAACACGCTGCCGGGCCGGCAGGTCGCCGCGATCATCAACCAGACGCTCGTCAGCGCCGCGGACCCCGCCTTCGAGAACCCGAGCAAGCCGATCGGCGAGGTGTACGACGAGCAGACCGCGAAGCGGCTCGCCCAGGAGCGCGGCTGGACGGTGAAGCCGGACGGGGAGCACTGGCGCCGGGTCGTCGGCTCGCCCCGGCCGCAGCGCGTCGTCGAGACCCGGCTGATCCGGCTGCTGCTCGGCAGCGGCGCCGTGGTCGTGTGCGCCGGCGGCGGGGGCGTGCCGGTCATCCGCGCCGCCGACGGCCGGCTGTCCGGCGTCGAGGCAGTGGTCGACAAGGACCTCACGACGTCGGTGCTCGCCGAGGCGCTGGACGCCGACGTGCTGATGATCCTCACCGACGTGCCGCACGTCGTGCGCGGCTACGGCACGCCCGAGGCGGAGCCGGTGCTGCGGGCGACGCCGAGCAGCCTGCTGCGCGAGGACTTCGCCGCCGGCTCGATGGGCCCGAAGGTGGACGCGGCCTGCCGGTTCGTCGAGGTGACCGGCGACATGGCGGCGATCGGCCGGCTCGAGGACGCGGTGGAGATCCTCGAGGGCCGCGCCGGGACGATCATCACGCCGCGCGGGAAGTACGGCGGGCCGGACGACCTCTCGCCGCGGCACGGGGTCGACCAGCCGCGCCGCCGGCGTACCGACGTCCGGTGAGGCTGCTCCTCGTCGTCGGCGCGCGCTGAGGGCGGCGTCAGCAGGCCGCGCAGGTCACCGCGGCCGGGGCGCTGTCCAGCCGCGCGAGCGGCACCGTCCCACCGCACCGCTCGCAGGTCGTCGCGAGGCCGGCGTCGAGCCGGGCGAGCGCGTGCGCGGCCTGCTCGGCGAGCTGCTGCGCGTGCGCCTGCAGGCCGGCCGACGCGCAGCCGCTGCTGCCCTGGTCGGCCGGGTCCACCGGCGTGGCGCGGGCCTGCAGCAGGCCGCGCCTCGCCGCCACCCACACGGCCGCCTGCTCGGCGGTGAAGCGCGCCGGGTGCGCGGCCAGCAGCGCGACGGCCGGGTCCACTAGACCCGGGAGGCGGCGAAGGTGTCGCAGGCCCGCGGGTCGCCCTTGCTCAGCCCGGTGCGGAACCACTTCTGCCGCTGCTCGGCCGACCCGTGCGTCCAGCTCTCCGGGTCGACCCGCCCGCGGGAGGCCTCCTGGATGCGGTCGTCGCCGACGGCCGCGGCCGCGGAGAGCCCCTCGTCGATGTCGGTGTCGTCGAAGGTGAGGAAGCCGCCCTGCTGCGCGTTCGCGGCCCAGACGCCGGCGTAGCAGTCCGCCTGCAGCTCCAGCCGGGTGGAGGCGCCCTGGGGGCCGGTCTGCTCGGGCAGCCGCCGCGACTTCTCGCTGGTGCCGGTGACGTTCTGCACGTGGTGGCCGTACTCGTGGGCCAGCACGTACGCCTGTGCGAAGTCGCCGCCCTTGGCTCCGTACGTCGTCTCGAGCTCGTCGAAGAACCCGAGGTCGAGGAAGATGCCCTGGTCCGGCGGGCAGTAGAACGGCCCCACGGCCGAGGTCGCCTGGCCGCAGCCGGTGGCGACGCTGCCCGAGAAGATGCGGGTGTCGGGCGGCTGGAGCCCGCGGACGGCCTGCGTCCAGTAGTCGGTGAGGCTGTTGTCGATGCCGACCACGCGGCACCGGTCGTTCGTGTCGGCGTCCGCACCGGTCTGGCACTCGGCAGCGAGGTCGTCGGTGGCCACGGCGGTGTCGTCGGCGAAGCCGCCGGTCGGTTCCCGCCACCGCCGAGGTCGGCCGGGTTCACCCCGAGCACCAGCGCGAGCAGCAGCCCGACGATGCCGATGCCGCCACCGCCGATGGCGGCACCGCGCCCGCGACCCCTGCTGGTGCTGACCCGGGAGGTGTCGAGCCGCGCGTCGTCGTCGAAGTCCATGCCGCCTTTCTGCCCACAGGCGGTCGCGCCGCACTCCTGCGCGAACGGGTGAGGCGTAGGCTGGGCGGGTGCCTCTGACGACCGACTGAGCCGGCGCGAGTCGCCGCTGCCCGTCCGTCACCTCCGAGGAGCACCATGATCACCGTCCAGGACGTCGAGCTGCGCGCCGGTGCGCGCCTGCTGCTGTCCGGCGTCACCTTCCGCGTCCAGCCCGGCGACCGGATCGGGCTGGTCGGCCGCAACGGCGCCGGCAAGACCACCCTCACCAAGACCCTGGCCAAGCAGACGCTGCCGGCCGGCGGCTCCATCACGCACAGCGCGCCGGTCGGCTACCTGCCGCAGGACCCGCGGACCGGCGACCTCGACGTGCTGGCGCGCGACCGGGTGCTGTCCGCCCGCGGGCTCGACGACATCATGCGCAAGCTGGAGAAGACGCAGGTCGAGCTGGGTGAGCGGCCGGACGACGCCGAGCTGCTCGAGCGCTACGGCCGGCTGGAGGAGCGGTTCACCTCGCTCGGCGGCTACGCGGCCGAGGCGGAGGCGGCCCGCATCTGCTCGAACCTCGGCCTGCCCGAGCGCGCCCTCGGTCAGCAGCTCGGCACGCTGTCCGGCGGTCAGCGGCGACGCATCGAGCTGGCCCGCATCCTGTTCAGCGACGCGACGACCCTGCTGCTCGACGAGCCCACCAACCACCTCGACGCCGACTCGATCGTGTGGCTGCGAGGCTTCCTGCAGAAGCACTCCGGCGGCCTCATCGTCATCAGCCACGACGTGGAGCTGCTCGACGCCGTCGTGAACAAGGTCTTCCACCTCGACGCCAACCGGGCCGAGCTCGACCAGTACAACGTCGGCTGGAAGACCTACCTGCAGCAGCGCGAGACCGACGAGAAGCGACGCAAGCGCGAGCGCATCAACGCCGAGAAGCAGGCTGGCGTGCTGAACGCCCAGGCCGAGAAGATGCGCGCCAAGGCCACCAAGGCCAAGGCGGCACAGGGCATGTTCAAGCGGGCCGAGAAGCTGCTCGCCGGCGTCGAGGGGGAGCGCGCGCAGGACCGCGTGGCCAAGCTGCGCTTCCCCGAGCCGGCCCCCTGCGGCAAGACGCCGCTGACCGCGAGCGACCTGTCCAAGTCGTACGGCTCGCTGGAGATCTTCACCGGGGTGGACCTCGCGATCGACCGCGGCGCCCGGGTCGTGGTCCTCGGGCTGAACGGCGCCGGCAAGACGACGCTGCTGCGGGTGCTGAGCGGCACCGAGCTGCCGGACACGGGTGAGGTGCTGCCGGGGCACGGCCTGCGGCTCGGCTACTACGCCCAGGAGCACGACACCCTGGACACCGACCGCACGGTGCTGGAGAACATGCGCAGCTCGAGCCCCGACCTCGCCGAGCCTGAGGCGCGCCGGGTGCTGGGCTCGTTCCTGTTCAGCGGCGACGTCGTGCACCAGAAGGCCGGCACGCTGTCCGGCGGCGAGAAGACGCGTCTGGCGCTGGCGACCCTGGTCGTCAGCGGGGCGAACGTGCTGCTGCTCGACGAGCCGACCAACAACCTCGACCCGGCCAGCCGCGAGGAGGTCCTCTCCGCGCTCGCCGGCTACAAGGGCGCGGTGGTGCTGGTGACGCACGACGAGGGCGCGGTGCTCGCGCTGCAGCCCGAGAAGGTGCTGCTGCTCCCGGACGGCGTCGAGGACCAGTGGAGCGACGACTTCGCCGACCTGGTGGCCCTGGCCTAGTCAGCCGCGGTCCGGCGGGGCCTGCCGCTGCAACCCGTCGCTGACACGCCGGTGCAGCCGCCTGAGGGTCGCCGCGCCGGCGTGTCGCGGGCGCGTCGCAGTCGCACCGCAGGCAGGTGGTGCGTCCCGGACCCGCACGCCCGGCGCGGCGGCGTCAGCGGGGGAAGGACCTGACCGGGTGCCCGGCCTCGACGCCGAGCACCACCGGCGTGCCGGGGGCGACGTCGACGGTGTGCGGCTGCAGCGAGCGCACCTGCGCACCGGACGGCAGGCCCAGCACGTAGACGTACGACGCCCCACGGAACTCCCGCCGCAGCACCCGCCCCGCGCCGCTGGGGTCGGGGCGGAAGACGACCTCGTGCGGGCGGAGCATCACGTCGACGGCGCCGGTCGCGCCGGCGGTGGCGGCCAGCGGCCCGACCTCGGTCTGCACGACCGCGCCGTCCTGCGTCCCGGGCAGGAAGTCGGCCTCGCCGAGCAGGGTGGCGGAGAAGCGGGTGGCGGGCGCGTGGAAGGCCTCGGCCGGCTCGGCGACGTGCTCGAAGCGGCCCTCGCGCATGACCGCCACGCGCTCCCCGACGGCCAGGGCCTCGGCCTGGTCGTGCGTGACGAAGACGCCGGCCGCACCGCTGCCGCGAAGGGCCGCCACGGTGGCCTCGCGGACGCTGGTGCGCAGCCCGGCGTCGAGGTTGCCGAACGCCTCGTCGAACAGGACGACCCCCGGTCGGGGCGCGAGCGCCCGGGCGAGGGCGACGCGCTGCTGCTGCCCGCCGGACAGCTCGTGCGGGTAGCGCCGGCCGAGGTCCGGCAGGTCGACCAGCGCGAGCAGCTCGGCGACGCGGCCGTCGCGGTCGCGCCCGCGGGGCAGCCCGAAGGCGACGTTGTCGGCCACCCGCAGGTGCGGGAACAGCGCGGCGTCCTGGAAGACGACGCCCACGCGGCGGTCCTCCGGCGGCACCCACGCGCCGGGGCCGGCGACCACCCGGCCGTCGACGACGATGCTGCCGGCGTCCGGCTCGAGCAGGCCGGCGAGCAGCATGAGCAGCGTCGACTTGCCGCAGCCGCTCGGGCCGACGAGCGCGACGAGCTCGCCCTCCGCGACCGACAGGCTGACGTCGTCCACGGCGGTGGTCCGGCCGAAGCGCTTGCGGACGCCCTGCAGCTCGACGGCGGTCACCGGGCCACTCCCGCGAGCTCGGGCTCGCCGCTGGGGTCGGTGGCGGGCAGGACGTCGACGGCGTCGTCAGCGAGCTGGACGTCGTCGTCGCCCCGGAACAGCAGCACGACAGGGATCATCGCGACCAGCACGATGGCCAGCGCAGGCAGCCCCGCCATCTCGTAGCGGGAGTCCGCGGCGAGCTGCCAGACGTGCACGGCCAGCGTGTCGAAGCCGAACGGCCGCAGCAGCAGCACGATCGGCAGCTCCTTGAGCGCGTCGACGGCCACGAGGGTGGCGGCCACCGCGATGCCGGAGCGCGCGAGCGGCAGGTGCACGCCGCGCAGCACCCGCCCGGGCCGGGCGCCCAGCGACAGCGCGGCCGAGGTGAGGGACGGCGAGACGCTGGCCAGTCGCGCCTCGGTCGTGGTGTAGCCGAGCGCGAGGAAGCGGGCGGTGTAGACGACGACGAGGGCCAGCACCGAGCCGGTGACCAGGCCGCCGCCGCCGGGCAGGCCGAGGGCGTCCAGGGCGCTGCGGGCCCCGGCCAGCGCGAGCAGCGCGCCGATCGCGAGCACCGGCGCGGGGACGGCGTAGCCGGAGACGGTGGCCTGCACGCCGAGCTGCACCCGGCGGCGGCCGTCGACGCGCGCGGCGTGCACCAGCAGCAGCGACACCACGACGACGACGACGGACACCTGACCGGCCAGCAGGACGCTGTTGGCCGTCGCGGTGAGGAAGCCGGTCACGTCGCCGATCCCGGTGGTCGTCGACCACAGGGCGAGCGTCAGCAGCGGGATGCCGACGGCGAGCAGCAGCACGAGCGAGCAGGCGGCGGTGGCGGCCCACGCGCGCACCCCCGTCAGCTGCACCGCGGCCATCGGGGAGGTGTCGCGCACCGGGCTGCTGAAGCGGGCGCCGCGGCGCAGCAGCCGCTCGCCGCCGAGCAGGGCGAGGGCGAGCAGCAGCACGAGCAGCGACAGGACGGTCGCCCCCGGCCGGTCGAACTGGCCGCGCCACACCTTGTAGATGCCGACCGAGAGGGTGTCGACGCCGAAGTACTGCACCGTCGCGAAGTCGCTCAGCACCTCGAGCGCCACGAGCAGCGCGCCGGCGGCCAGCGACGGCCGGGCCAGCGGGAGCACGATCCGCCGGGCGGCCTGCAGCGGGCGGACGCCGAGCGTGCGCGCTGCGCCGTACGGCGTGGCCGCCTGGTCGCGGAAGGCGACGCGGGCCAGCAGGTAGACGTACGGGTAGAGGGTGAGCACCAGGACGGCGGCGGCCACCGGCAGCGTCCGCACGGGCGGGAACGGCGCGTCCTCGCCGAGCACCGCGCGCCAGCTGCTCTGCACCGGTCCCGGGTAGGACAGCAGCGACGACCAGACCAGCCCGAGGATGTACGCCGGCACCGCGGTCGGCAGGACGAGCAGCCACTGCAGGACCCGGCGGCCGGGGAAGCGGTAGGCCGTGGTCAGCCAGGCCAGCCCGGCGCCGAGCACGAGCGTGCCGAGCAGGACCAGGGCGAGCAGCGCGAGCGTGGTGCCGAGCAGCGGGACCCACCCGGACCCCGCGACGCGGTGCCAGGGCGCTGAGCCGGCGTTCAGGACGCCGACGGCGACGGCGAGCACGGGCAGCAGGACGAGCAGCGCGGCGGCCGGGACCACCGCGCCGGACGCCCGGCGGCCCGCGCTCGAGGTCACTTGTAGCCGGCGTCCGTGAGCAGCTGGACCGCCTGGGCGTTGTCGTCGCCGAGCTCGCCGACGTTCAGCGCGTCGCGCTCGAAGGTGCCCAGCGTGTCGAGCAGCGCCACTGGCTGCACCGACCGGTTGACGGGGTACTCGAAGTTGCCGTCGACGAACAGCGACTGCCCCTTGGTGGCCAGCCACTCCAGGAACGTCTGGGCGTCGGCGGCGTCGTCGGCGTTCTTCGTGACGCCGGCGCCGCTGATGTTCACGTGCGTGCCGGTGCTCGCCTGGTTCGGGAAGAACACCTTCACCTTCAGGTCCGGGTCCTTGTCGAGCTCGCGCGCCACGTAGTAGTGGTTGGTGATCCCGACGTCGCAGCCGCCGGCCGCGATGGTGCGCACGATCTCGTTGTCGTTGGCCATGATCTGCGGCTCGTTGGCCACCCAGGCGTCCAGCGTCCGGCGCGTCGTGGCCTCGCCGTCGTGCTCGATCATCGAGGCGACCAGCGACTGCGTGTAGGCGCTGGTGGAGGTCCGGAAGCAGAGCCGGCCCTTCCACTTCGGGTCGCCGAGCTCGGCGTAGGTCGACAGCTCCGACGGCTGCACCTCCGCAGGGTTGTAGATGATCACCCGAGCCCGCTCGGACAGCCCGAACCAGCGGCCCTGCGGGTCGCGCAGCGCGGCCGGGACGGCGGCCTCGAGGTCCGGCGAGGTGATCGGCGCCAGCAGGCCCTGCTGGGCGGCCAGCGAGAGGTTCGCGACGTCCACCGTCATGTAGACGTCGGCCTTGGTGTCCGCGCCCTCGGCGGCCAGCCGCTCCCGCAGCTCGGCGTCGCTGCCGTTGAGGAACTCCACGTCGATGCCGGTGTCCTCGGTGAACTGCTCGTAGGCCTGCTCGGCGCCGTACGAGCGCGCGGAGTAGACCTGGATCGCCGGGCCGCCGGTGCCGGGGACGATGCCGCAGCCGGCCGCGGCCAGCGGCAGCACGGCCAGCGCCGACAGCCCGAGGGCGCGCAGGACGGGGGAGCGACGGGGCACGGAGCTTCCTTCAACGGAGGTTAGGGCAACCTTCCCTACTGTACGGCCGCAGGGCCCAGGACGGCGTGCGCGATGCATCACGTCGGTCGTGGTTGCTAACGATCATCCCGGGAACAGCCACCCCGACCAGCACCACCAGCGGAAGAAGAGGGCACCTCGTGGCAGAGCTCAAGAAGGGCAGCAGGGTCACCGGCGGCGAGCGCGACAAGCTGGCCGCAGACCTGAAGAAGCGGTACGAGGGAGGGGAGAGCATCCGGCTGCTCGCCGAGTCCTCCGGCCGCTCGTACGGCTTCGTGCACCGGATCCTCAACGAGTCCGGCGCCACCCTGCGCGGACGTGGCGGGGCGACGCGCAAGAAGAGCTCCTAGCCGTCCTGCCCCGGGCCGGCCTCCCACGGGGGAGGCCGGCCCGCGGCGTACCCGGGGCAGCGCGGCGGCGGCCGGGGTGGCAGGCTCGGCCCACCTCAGAGCACCGGGAGCCGCACCTCATGGACATGACGCTGACCGCGGAGCAGGACGCCGTCCGCAAGGCCGTCAAGGAGTGGGTCGACGACGTCGTCGCCCCGCCCGCGCTGGAGAACGACCGGAAGGAGCGCTTCCCGCAGGAGGCGCTCGACGGGCTCAAGCAGACCGGCTTCATCGGCCTGTCGATCCCGGAGGAGTTCGGCGGCGGCGGCGGCGACCCGATGTCCTACGTCCTCTACATCGAGGAGCTCGGCCGCGGCGACGCCAACGTGCGCTCGATCGTCAGCGTGCACCTCGGCCTGGTGGCCGGGTCGATCGACCGCTGGGGCACCCAGGAGCAGAAGGAGCAGTGGCTCCCGCGCATGGCGACCGGCGAGGTGCTCGGCTGCTTCGGCCTGACCGAGCCCGACTACGGCAGCAACCCGGCCGACCTGCAGGCGACCGCGGTCAAGCAGGCCGACGGCGGCTACGTCCTCAACGGCAACAAGATCTTCATCACCAACGGCACCATCGCCGGCGTCACCCTGTTCATGGCGCGCACCGGCGGCGAGGGCGCCCGGGGCGTCAGCGCCTTCCTCGTGCCCAACGACGCCGAGGGCTTCGAGGCCAAGCCGATCCACGGCAAGCTGGGCCTGCGCTCGTGCGACACCGCGGAGCTCGTCCTGCGCGACGTGAAGGTCGGCCCGGAGGCGCTGCTCGGCGGCGAGGAGGGCAAGGGCATCCGGGTCGCGCTGACCGCCCTCAACGACGGCCGCATGTCGCTGGGCGCCTCCTGCACCGGGCTCGGCCAGGCCGCGCTCGACACGATGGTGAAGTACACCAAGGAGCGCGTGCAGTTCGGCAAGCCCGTCGCCGGCCACCAGCTCGTGCAGGCGCTCATCGCCGACACCGCCGTCGAGGTCGACTGCGCCCGGCTGCTCACCTACCGCGTCGCCGACCTCAAGACCCGCGGCGAGGACTACTCGCTCGCGGCGAGCAAGGCGAAGTACTACGCCAGCGAGATGTCGGTGCGCGCCGCGAACGCCTGCGTGCAGGCGCACGGCGGCTACGGCTACATCGACGAGTACGCCGCCGGGAAGTACCTGCGCGACGCGCGGGTTACCACGCTGTACGAGGGCACCTCGCAGATCCAGCAGCTCATCATCGGCCGCGCGCTCACAGGGATCTCAGCCTTCTGACAGAAGGGGGGCCCGCATGAGCGAGATGCACAGCTTCTCGGTCATGCGGTCCTTCCGCCGCGACCCCGAGGTCACGGAGAAGAAGCTCGCGCCCGGCACCGCCAAGCGCATCGCGCGCTTCGCCTCGCCGTACCGCCGTGAGCTGACGCTGTTCCTCGCCCTCATCGTCGTGGCCGCGTTCCTCGCGGTGCTCAACCCGCTGATCTTCAAGAAGATCATCGACGACGGGATCGGGACCAACCCGCCCGTCACCGGCGACCGCGGGCTGGTCGTGCAGCTCGCGCTGCTGGTCGCCGGGCTGGCGATCGTCGACGCCGGGCTGTCGCTGTGGTCGCGGTGGTGCTCCACGCGCATCGGCGAGGGCCTCATCTTCGACATGCGCTCGCAGGTCTACACGCACATCTCGCGCATGCCGATCGCCTTCTTCACCCGCACCCAGACCGGGGCGCTGATCAGCCGCCTCAACAACGACGTGCTCGGCGCGCAGCAGGCCTTCACCGGCACGCTGTCCGGCGTCGTCAGCAACGTCATCGGCGTCGTGCTCACGCTGGCCGCGATGCTCGTGCTGTCGTGGCAGATCACCCTGCTGTCGCTGGTGCTGCTGCCGGTGTTCGTCGTGCCGGCCAAGCTGATCGGCACGCGGCTGCAGGCGCTGACGCGCGAGTCCTACGCGCTGAACGCGCAGATGACGAACACCATGACCGAGCGCTTCAACGTCTCGGGCGCCCTGCTCGTCAAGCTGTTCGGCCGTCCCGAGGACGAGGAGCGGTCCTTCCGCGACAAGGCGGGCCGCGTCCGCGACATCGGCGTCACGAGCGCGATGTACGGCCGCGTCTTCTTCGTCTCGCTGACGACGGTCGCGGCGCTGGCCACGGCGATGGTCTACGGCGTCGGCGGCGTGCTGGCCGCGTCCGGCTCGCTGGGCGTCGGCACCGTCGTCGCCCTGGCCGCGTACCTCACCCGCCTGTACGGCCCGCTCACCGCGCTGTCCAACGTGCGGGTCGACGTCATGACCGCGCTGGTCTCGTTCGAGCGCGTCTTCGAGGTGCTCGACCTCGAGCCGATGGTCGCCGAGAAGCCCGGCGCGGTGGAGCTGCCCCGGGGCGCCGCGTCCGTGGAGTTCGACGACGTGGTGTTCGGCTATCCGACCGCCGAGCAGGTGTCGCTCGCCTCGCTCGAGTCGGTCGCCGTGCTGGACAGGACGCCCGCGACCACCGTCCTGCACGGCGTCTCCTTCCACGCCGAGCCCGGCCAGCTCATCGCCCTCGTCGGACCGTCCGGCGCCGGCAAGACGACCATCAGCCAGCTCGTGACCCGGATGTACGACGTGGAGGCCGGCGCCGTGCGCCTCGGCGGGCTGGACGTCCGGGACGTCACGATGCAGTCGCTGCGCGACACCGTCGGCGTCGTCACCCAGGACGCGCACATGTTCCACGACACCATCCGCGCGAACCTCGCCTACGCCGCACCGCAGGCCGGCGACGACGAGCTGTGGGCCGCGCTGGACGCCGCCCAGGTGGGTGCGCTGGTGCGCACGCTGCCCGACGGCCTGGACACCCTCGTCGGCGATCGCGGCTACCGGCTGTCCGGCGGCGAGAAGCAGCGCATGGCCATCGCCCGGCTGCTGCTCAAGGCCCCCGGGATCGTCGTGCTCGACGAGGCGACCGCGCACCTGGACAGCGAGTCCGAGGCCGCCGTGCAGCGCGCGCTGGCCCGCGCGCTCGAGGGCCGTACGTCCCTGGTCATCGCGCACCGGCTGTCGACCGTGCGCGACGCCGACCAGATCCTCGTCGTGGAGGAGGGGCGGGTCGTGGAGCGCGGCCGCCACGAGGAGCTGCTCGAGCGGGGCGGGCTCTACACCGAGCTCTACCGGCGGCAGTTCGCCGCCCAGGAGGACGAGCCGGTGGCGGCCGCCGACTAGCAGGGGCAGGCGCCCCGGCGTCGAACTGCTCCGGCATGGAGGTCACCCGCCGGTCCCTGCTGCGCGGTGCTGTCGCCGGCAGCGCGCTGCTCGCCGTCAAGGGCGCTGCGCCGTCGCTGGCCGGCACCGCGACGCCGGACGTCGCCGCGCCCGCGCACACGACGCTGGACGGCACGTACCTGCGCGGGCAGGCCGGCCGTGGCGGCTACGTCTCGCTGCGCCGCGGTCCGGCCGAGCCGCACGTCGTGCGCACCGACCTGGCGACCCCGTCCCGTCGCCGGCTGGCCACCCGCCGCGCCCTGCTCGCCTTCGCGCACCTGACCGACACCCACGTCGTCGACGCGCAGTCGCCGGCCCGCGCCGAGTTCGTCGCCCGCTACGGCGGCGCCCTGGCCGGCGGTCACCGGCCGCAGGAGGTGCTCTGCACGCAGGTCGTCGACGCCATGGCCACGGCGGTCCGTCGCACCGGGCGAGGACCGGTGACCGGCCGGCCGCTGGACCTCGCCCTGTCGACCGGCGACAACGTCGACAACCGGCAGTACAACGAGGTGCGCTGGTTCATCGACCTGCTCGACGGCGGCAAGCAGGTGCGGGCGGACAGCGGTGACCGCAGCCGCTGGGAGGGCGTCAGCGACCAGGACCTGCTCTCGTACGACGTGCACTACTGGCACCCGGACGGGCAGCCGGAGGGGCGCGAGCCGGACCGGCTGCGCCAGCTGCTCGGCTTCCCCGAGCTGCCGGGGCTGCTCGACGCCTGCCGCCGGCCGTTCACCAGCACCGGGCTGGGCCTGCCCTGGTACTCCGTCTACGGCAACCACGACGGGGCGATCCAGGGGACGCTGACCCGTAACCCGTCCCTGGGCGAGTACGCCGTCGGGCCCGTCAAGCACATCGGCCTCGGGCCGTCGCCGTCCGACCTGCCGGCGCTGACGCCGGGCGTCCTTCTCGGTGGCCCGGCGCGCCTGGTCACGGCCGACCCCGACCGGCGCTTCCTCACCAAGCGCGAGTGGGTGGCCGAGCACCTGAAGACGGCCGGCCTGCCCGTCGGCCACGGCTTCACGGCGCAGAACGTCGAGCAGGACACCGCCTACTACGCCGCCGACGTCGCGCCGCAGGTCCGCCTGCTGGCGCTCGACTCGACGACCCCGGGCGGCTACGACACCGGCTCGATCGACGTGCCGCAGCGCGACTGGCTCGAGGAGCAGCTGCGCTCCTGCTCCTCCCGCTACCTCTCCGCCGACGGGACGTGGGTGTCGCAGCCCGGCGTGCGCGACCGGCTGGTGCTCATCGCCAGCCACCACACGGTCGCGACGATGGACAACCCGCTGCTCGCGCCGGGGGAGACGCAGCGGCGGATCCAGGGCGACGAGGTGCTGGCGCTGCTGCTCCGCTTCCCGAACGTCGTCGCCTGGCTGAACGGCCACACGCACACCAACGCGGTGACGCCGCACCGTGGCCCGGCCGGCGGCTTCTGGGAGGTCACCAGCGCCTCGCACATCGACTGGCCGCAGCAGTCCCGCCTCGTCGAGCTGGTGGACAACCGCGACGGCACGCTCTCGGTCTTCGGCACGGTCATCGACACGGCTGCCTCGCTGGCCGGCGGGCTGGCCTCGCCGCTGCAGCTGGCCGGGCTGTCCCGCGAGCTGTCGGCCAACAACCCGAACACCCGGGCCGAGGCCGACCCCGACGCCCGCCGTGGCACCGCGGAGGAGCGCAACGTCGAGCTCGTCGTGAAGGCGCCGTTCCGCCTCCGCTGACGGCCGCGGGCTGCGGGTCGGGCGCTAGCCCGCGCCGCCGGCGTTCGACCCGCCGGTACCGCCCAGGGCGTCGCCCTCGTCCATCGCCTCCGCGTCGCTGGTGGCGGTGGGCGGCGGGTCCTCCAGCTCGGACGGGTCGACGGCGATGTCGGTCCCCTCGAAGACCTGCGGGCTGTCGTCTGGCGTCGTCATGAGGTCGGCCTACCCGCACGGTGCTTGGATGACGCGGTGCCCGACCTGCTGCTCGGCCCGCTGCTGCGCCACGTCGACGAGACGTCCGCGACGGTGTGGGTGGAGACCGACTCCCCCTGCCGCGTGCAGGTGCTCGGCTGCAGCGCTCAGACGTTCACCGTCGCCGGCCACCACTACGCCCTCGTCGTCTGCGACGAGCTCGAGCCCGGGACCGTCACGCCGTACGACGTGTCCCTGGACGGCGAGCGGGTGTGGCCGCGGGCCGACGACCCGTACCCCGCACCCACCGTGCGGACCCGCACGCGGGACGGCGCCAAGCCCTTCCGGCTGCTGTTCGGCTCGTGCCGGGTGACCCGCCCGCACGAGCCGCCGTACACGCTGGCGACCGGCGACGAGGGCGTCGGCGTCGACGCGCTGCACGCCTACGCCAAGCGGATGCTGACGCAGGACGAGCCGTCCTGGCCGGACGCGCTGCTGCTGCTGGGCGACCAGGTCTACGCCGACGAGCTGTCGCCGCAGACGCTCGCCTACATCGAGCGGACCCGCGGGACGGAACAGCCACCGGGGGCGGGGGTCGCGGACTTCGAGGAGTACACCGTCCTCTACCAGGAGGCGTGGAGCGACCCGCTCGTGCGGTGGGCGCTGTCGACGCTGCCGAGCGCGATGGTCTTCGACGACCACGACGTGCACGACGACTGGAACACCTCCGCCGTCTGGCGCCGGCAGATGCAGGCGCTGGACTGGTGGCCGGCCCGCATCGAGGGCGGGCTGATGAGCTACTGGCTCTACCAGCACCTGGGCAACCTCTCGCCGGCCGCCCTCGAGCAGGACGAGGTGTGGGCGCGCCTGCAGGAGGTCGAGGACGGCGAGCAGGTGCTGCGCGAGCACGCCCGGAGGGCCGACGCCGAGGCCGACGGCGGCAAGGGCGTGCGGTGGAGCTACCGGCGCGACTTCGGCGACGTCCGGCTGCTGGTGCTGGACTCCCGCGGCGGCCGGGTGCTCGACACCGGTGACCGGTCGATGGTCGACGAGGCGGAGTGGGAGTGGATCGTCGAGCAGACCCGCGACTGCGCCTCGCACCTGCTGCTGGCCTCCTCGCTGCCGGTGCTGCTGCCGCCGGCGATCCACGGGCTGGAGGCGTGGAACGAGGCCGTCTGCGACGGCGCGTGGGGCGAGCGGTGGAAGGGCTGGGGCGAGAAGATCCGCCAGGGCGCCGACCTCGAGCACTGGGCGGCGTTCCGCGGTTCCTTCGTCCGGCTGATGCGCCTGGTCGAGGAGGTCGGCTCCGGCCGGTGCGGCCCGGCGCCGGCGAGCATCACCTTCCTCGGCGGCGACGTGCACTTCTCCTACCTGGCGAAGGCGCGCTTCCACGCCGATCGCGGCGTGACGAGCGCGGTGCACCAGGCCGTCTGCTCGCCGGTCCGCAACCCGGTGAACCGCCCGATCCAGCTCGGCGACCGCTTCGCCCGCACCCCCGTGGGTCGCGGCGTCGGCCGGCTGCTCATGGTGCTGGCCCGCGTCCCGAAGCCGGAGCTGTGGTGGCGGGTCGACCACGGGCCGCGCTTCGACAACGAGATCGCGACGCTGGAGCTCGAGGGTCGGCGTTCGCTGTTCCGCCTGGAGCACGCGGTGCCCGGCGACGCGGAGGAGCGGCTCGAGGTCGTGCTGGAGAAGCAGCTCGCCTGATCAGAGAGCGCGGGCGTAGCCGCCGTCCACCGTGACCATCGTGCCGGTGACGTACGACGCGGCCGGGCTCAGCACGAACGCCGCCACCCGGCCGAACTCCGCGGGGTCGCCGTAGCGGCGCAGCGGGATGTCGAGCGGCTCCTGCTCGGCGTCCAGGCCGAGCTCGCGCAGCCGGTCCGTGAGCACCCGCCCGGGGAGCAGGCCGTTCACGCGCACGCCACGCGGGCCGAGCTCGTCGGCCATCGTCTTGGCGAGCATGGCCAGGCCCGGTCGCAGGCCGTTGCTCGCGGCCAGGCCCGCGATCGGCGCCTTGACGCTGGTCGACAGCACCAGCGCCAGCGCGCCGCCCTCGGCAGGCAGCCCGGTGACCACCGCGCGGCAGGTGCGGACCGCACCGAGGAAGACGCTGTCGAAGGCGCCCGACCACTGCGCGTCGGTCAGCTCCAGGGCGCTGCCGGCGGGCGGGCCGCCGACGCTGACCAGGGCGCCGTCGAGGCGGCCGTACGCCTCCTGCGCGGCGGCCACGAGGCGCTCCGGGCGCCTCCGGGTCGGCCAGGTCGGCGACGACCCCTACAGCGCCGAGCCGGTCGGCTGCCGCGCGGACGCGGTCGGCGTCCCGCGCGGCGAGGACCACCCGGGCGCCCTCGGCCACCAGGGCCTCGGCGGTGGCGAGGCCGAGCCCGCGCGAGCCGCCGGTGACGAGGAAGACCCGGTCCTGCAGCCCGAGGTCCACTAGGGGACGACCACCGTGCGCGACGCCCTTGCCGGCGCTCATGTCGGCGAAGGCGCCGTCGATCGCCGTCCAGCCCGACGGTGCCGGTGATGAGGGCGCCGAGGTCGAGCCGGCCCTCCGCGGCGTAGCCGAGGATCTTCGGGATGTCGGTCATCGGGTCGGTGTTGCCGTAGACGCAGCCCTGGATGACCCGCGCGAAGTGGAACAGCTCGAGGGCGCTGAAGGTGACCTGCTGCTCCTTGCCGCCGATGCCCACGATCGTGGTGGTGCCGCCGCGGCGGGTCGCGGACCAGGAGGAGCGGATCGTGTCGGCGAGCCCGACGCAGTCGAAGGCGTGGTCGGCGCCGCGCTTCGTCGGTCAGCCCGCGGACCTGCTTGGCGAGCTCGCCGCCGGCCTCCAGCACCTGCGTGGCGCCCATGGCCTGCGCCAGCTCGAGCTTCTCCGGCGCGCGGTCGACCACGATGACCTCGCCCGCGCCGGCCAGCCGCGCGCCCTGCACGACGGACAGGCCGACGCCGCCGAGGCCGACGACGAGCACCGACTGGCCCGCGCGCACCTTCGCGGTGTTGAGCACCGCGCCGACACCGGTCATGACCGCGCAGCCGACGAGGGCGGCGTGCTCGAGCGGCACCGCGTCCGGGACCTTCAGGACCGCGCGCTCGGAGACGACGGTCTCCTCCGCGAAGCCGCCGGTGGACAGGCCGGGGTAGACGTCCTGCCCGTCGACCTTCGCGTAGGGCGCGCTCGCCGCGCTGCTGCTGGTCTCGCAGAGCCACGGCTCGCCCTGCAGGCAGTACCAGCAGGTGCCGTCCGGCGGGGCCCAGCACAGGACGACGCGGTCGCCCGGCGCGGCGCTGGTGACGCCCTCGCCGACGGAGACGACGGTCCCGGCCGACTCGTGGCCGAGCACGACCGGCATCGCCTGGCGCAGCGTGCCCTTCGCGAGCGACAGGTCGCTGTGGCAGACGCCGGTGGCGGCGATCCGGACGCGCACCTGACCGGGGCCGGGCTCCGGCAGGTCGAGCTCGGCCAGGCGCAGGCTCTCACCGGGGGCGGACAGGACGGCGGCGCGGACCACGGGGCTCCTCGGGGCGGGCGGACGGTGGGTGGGAGCCTACGAGGCGCGGCTCGGGCCACCGGACGCGCACCGACCCTGCTGGAGGACCCCGTGACCGAGCCCGACACCCACGACGCCCGCGAGGGCAGCGGCGACCCGGCCACCGACCCGGCCGCCATCGGCGAGAAGAGCTTCGAGGAGCCGGACGGCGACGGCGGCGCCGTCGTCGAGGGGGCCGACCGCTAGCCGCTGTCACGACCGTCCTAGCCTGTCGCGCATGACGCGGCGGGGGTGGGTGCTCTTCACGGCGATGTGCGTGCTGTGGGGGATGCCGTACCTGCTCATCAAGGTCGCGGTCGAGGAGCTCAGCCCGCCGCAGCTCGTCCTGCTGCGCACCGGGCTCGCGGCGGTGCTCCTGCTGCCGTGGGCCGCAGCGCGCGGCCAGCTCGCCCCGGTGCTTCGGCACTGGCGCCCGCTGCTGGTGTTCACCTTCCTCGAGCTGGCCGTCCCGTGGCTGCTGCTGGCCAGTGCCGAGCGCAACCTCAGCAGCTCGCTGACCGGGCTGCTCGTGGCCGCGGTCCCGCTCGTCGCGGCGTTCGCGGCGCGGCTCGGCGACCACGCCGACCGGCTGGACCGGCGTCGGGCGCTGGGTCTCGCGGTGGGCTTCGCCGGGGTCGCCGCGCTGGTCGGGATCGACGTCCGCGGCGGCGACCTCGTCTCGGTGGGCGAGGTGGCGCTGACCGTCGTCTGCTACGCGCTGGCGCCGCTCGTGGTGAGCCGCTGGCTGTCGGACGTGCCGTCCACGGGGGTCACCGCTGCGGCGCTCGGCCTCACCGCGCTGGTCTACGCGCCGTTCGGCCTCCCGGGTCTGGAGGTGCCGAGCGGGCGGGTCGTCTGGGCGGTCGTCGTCCTGTCGCTGGCGTGCACCGTCGCCGCGCTGCTGGCCTTCTTCGCGCTCATCGCCGAGGCCGGCCCGCAGCGCGCGCTGGTCATCACCTTCGTCAACCCCGCGGTCGCGCTGCTGCTCGGGATCGCCCTGCTCGACGAGCCGCTGACCCTCGGGGCCGTCGTCGGCTTCCCGCTGGTGCTGCTCGGCTGCGTGCTGGCCACCCGCGCGACCACCGCCGCGACCGTGGACGCGGAGGTCCTGGGGGAGCCGGTCGGCCGCCCCTAGCCCGCGGGCGTGGACCCCCTCCACCAGTCGATCGTCAGCTGGCTGCTGCGGGACGGACGGGCCGCGCGAGGTGGTGCCGGGCTGGCCGCGGGTCGTACGGTGCGGCCATGAAGGTGCCGATGACGACCGCCGACTTCCTCGACCGCGCGGAGCAGGTCTACCCCCAGCGGACGGCCGTCGTGGACGAGCCGGGGGAGCACCAGGACGGCGGCCTCGGGACGCTCACCTACGCCGCGCTCGCCGACCGGGCGCGGGCGATCGCCGCGGGGCTGGACGAGCTCGGCGTCGGCCGCGGCCAGCGGGTCGCGGTGGTCAGCCACAACAGCGCCCGGCTGCTCGAGCTCTTCTTCGGCGTCACCGCCTGGGGGCGCGTGCTGGTGCCGGTGAACTTCCGGCTGAGCCGCGACGAGGTCGCCTACATCGTCGAGCACTCCGGCGCGACCGTGCTGCTCGTGGACCCCGAGCTCGACGCGGCGCTGGCGGACGTCACCGCAGCCCACCGGTTCGTGCTCGGGAAGGAGTCCGACGCCGCGCTGCTGCGCCCGGGCACCGCGCCGGCGCCGTGGGAGGAGCCGGACGAGGACGCGACCGCCACGATCAACTACACCTCCGGCACGACCGCGCGGCCCAAGGGGGTGCAGATCACGCACCGGAACATCTGGCTGAACGGCGTGACCTTCGCGCTGCACGCCGGCGTGACGGACCGGGACGTCTACCTGCACACGCTGCCGATGTTCCACGCCAACGGCTGGGGGATGCCCTTCGCGCTGACCGGCCTCGGCGTCCCGCAGGTGGTGATCCGCAAGATCGACGGGGCCGACGTCCTGGGGAGGGTGGAGCGGTACGGCGTGACCCTGATGTGCGCCGCACCGGCCGTCGTCGCCTCCGTGCTGGAGGCCGCCCAGACGTGGGAGGGCGACGTCCCGGGGCGGGACCGCACGCGCATCGTCGTCGCCGGGGCCCCGCCGCCGAGCCGGACCATCCAGCGCGTCGAGGAGGAGCTCGGCTGGGAGTTCCTGCAGATCTACGGCCTCACCGAGACCTCACCGCTGCTGACCGTGAACCGGCGGCGCGCGGAGGAGGACGACCTGTCGGCGGAGGAGCGCGCCAAGCGGCTCGGCCGGGCCGGGATGCCGGCTCTCGGCACCCGCATCCGGATCAGCGACAGCGGCGAGGTCCTCGCCCGTGGCAACACCGTGCTGGAGGGCTACTGGGAGCAGCCGGACGCGACAGCGGACGCCCTGGAAGGCGGCTGGTTCCACACCGGCGACGGCGGCACGCTGGACGACGAGGGCTACCTGTCGATCAGCGACCGGCGCAAGGACGTGATCATCACCGGTGGCGAGAACGTCTCCTCGATCGAGGTGGAGGACTGCCTGTTCAGCCACCCCGCGGTCGCGGAGGTCGCCGTCATCGGCGTCCCGTCCGAGAAGTGGGGCGAGACCATCAAGGCGCTGGTCGTGCTGGCCCCCGGCGAGAGCGCCGACGAGGCCGAGCTCATCGCGCACTGCAAGACGCGGCTGGCCGGCTACAAGGCCCCCACCTCCGTCGAGCTGCGCGAGGCGATCCCGCGCACCGCGACCGGGAAGGTGCAGAAGTTCAAGCTGCGCGAGCAGTACTGGGCGGGCCAGGAGCGGCAGGTCAACTAGCCGGATCCGGGGTAGGGGCAGGGCATGACCGAGCCCTTCAGCCAGCAGTCCGACGACACCCGCGCGAGCGGCCCGACGCAGTCCGACGCCGCGGGCGACAGCGGCGTGCAGGGCGGCGACGCCGCCGACCGGATGGACTCCGCGGGACCCGGCTCCGGTGGCCTGGCGGGCGGCGGCGCCGACGGCGAGACCGGCGCCCGCGAGCAGCTGCGCAAGGACCTGGGCGAGCGCGACGCCTCCCTCGGCACCGAGGACGGTGGCGAGCTCGAGCAGGCCGCCGCCGTCGGCGAGACCGACGACCCGCAAGGCGGCTCGATCCAGTCGCGCGGCTGACCGACCGCTGCCAGGCTCGTCGCATGACGCGCCGCTGGCTGTTCGCCGACCAGCTCGGCCCGCAGTTCCTCGACGCGCGGGACCAGCCGGCGCTGCTCGTCGAGTCGCGCGCAGTCTTCCGGCGCCGGACGTTCCACCGCGCCAAGGCGCACCTGCTGCTGTCCGCGCTCCGGCACCGCGCGCTCGAGCTCGGCGACCAGTGCACCTACCTGCAGGTGGACACCTACGACGAGGCGCTGCGGCAGGTCGACGAGCCGCTGTCGGTCGTGCAGCCCACCTCGTACGCCGCTGACCGCTTCGTGCGCGACCGCGGCGTCGAGGTGGTGCCGGAGGGGCGCGGCTTCGCCACGACGCGCGAGGACTTCGCGCAGTGGGTGAGCGGCCGCAAGCGCCTGCTGATGGAGGACTTCTACCGCTGGCAGCGCGTGCGGTTCGACCTGCTCATGGACGGCGACGAGCCGGCCGGCGGCCGGTGGAACCTCGACCACGACAACCGGCAGCCGCCCCCGAAGCGGGAGGTGCTCGGCCTGCCGGAGCCGTGGTACCCGGGCGAGGACGACGTCGACGCGCAGGTGCGCGAGGACCTCGACCGCTGGGAGCGCGACGGCCTCGCGACCTTCGTCGGTGCCGACCGGCCGCGGTGGGCGCCGGTCACGCGGTGGGAGGCGACCGCCGCGCTGGAGCACTTCGTGCAGCACCGGCTGGCCGACTTCGGCCCGACCGAGGACGCCATGCTCGGCGCCGACCCGTGGATGGCGCACAGCGCCCTGTCGCCGGCCCTCAACCTCGGGCTGCTGCACCCGCTGGAGTGCGCACAGGCTGCCGAGCAGGCCTACCGGTCCGGCGACGCGCCGCTCAACAGCGTGGAGGGCTACGTCCGGCAGGTCATCGGCTGGCGGGAGTACGTCTGGTCGGTCTACTGGCAGATGCCGGACGGCTACCGCGACCGCAACGCCCTGTCCGCCGACGCGGACCTGCCGACGTGGTTCCGGACGCTCGACGCCGACGAGGAGGTCACGGCGAACTGCCTGTCGTCGGTGCTGCGGGACCTGCGCGAGCGCGGCTGGGTGCACCACATCCCGCGGCTGATGGTGCTCGGCAACTACGCCCTGCAGCGCGGCTGGGACCCGAAGCAGGTCACGGCGTGGTTCCACGAGGTCTTCGTCGACGGCTACGACTGGGTGATGCTCCCGAACGTCACCGGCATGAGCCAGCACGCCGACGGCGGCTGGATGACGACCAAGCCGTACGCCGCCGGCGGGGCGTACATCAACCGGATGAGCGACTACTGCAGCGGCTGCGCGTACGACCCGAAGGTGCGCGTCGGGCCGACCGCCTGCCCGTACACCGCGGGGTACTGGGCGTTCCTGGAGCGCAACCGCGGGCGCCTGCAGGACAACCACCGGATGCGCCAGCCGCTGCTCGGCCTCGACCGGCTGAAGGACCTGCCCGAGCTGGTGGTGCAGGAGCGGGAGCGCGGCGACGCGCCGCCGTAGGGTCCCGGCATGGAGTACTCCGAGGTGCTGCGGCGCCGTCGCATGGTCCGCCACTACACCGACGAGCCGCTGTCGCCGCAGCTCGTCGAGCGGGTGCTCGACAGCGCGCTTCGGGCGCCTTCGGCGGGCTTCTCGCAGGGCTGGGCCTTCCTGGTGCTGACCGAGCCGGAGGACCGTGCGCGGTTCTGGCCGTTCGTCCCGACGCGGGCCACGCAGACGCCGACCATGAAGGACGCCCCGTTGGTCGTGGTGCCGCTCGCGCACGAGGCGGCGTACGTCGAGCGCTACGCCAAGCCGGACAAGGCCGCCGCGGGCGTGAAGGTGTGGCCCGTCCCGTACTGGTACGTCGACACCGGCATGGCTTCTCTCTGCATGCTGCTCACCGCCGTCGACGAGGGGTTGGGCGCCTGCTTCTTCGGCATCCAGCACGAGCAGCGGGCCGGCTTCAAGGCCGAGTTCGGCATCCCGGACGCGTACGAGCCGCTGGGCGGCATCACCGTCGCACATCGGCACCCGGGCCTCGAGCCGCAGGACGCGGTCTCCATCGAGGCACGCCGGCGCCACAAGGAGGAGGTCGTGCACCGCGGCCAGTGGCGCGACTAGGTGGCGGCGAGCTCCTGCAGCGCCAGCACCGTGCGCCAGTTCCGTGCCGTGGCGACCACGGGGAAGCGCTTGCTGCTCAGCAGCTTCGACGCCCGCGTGTCGTGCGAGCTCTCGGCGTACCGCACGTAGAGGACGCGGTCGCCCAGCTCGACCCGGTCGGGCAGCAGCGCCTCGGGGTCGACCACGGCCGGGTCGAGCCGGTCGCCGAGGAAGACGGCGTGCAGCAGCTTGGGGTCCGGGTCGTAGGGGTTGGCGGCGACCACCGCGTCCAGCTCCGCCCCGGTGCGCGTCACGACCGCCACGTCGAGGGCGAGCTCGTCGTGCAGCGCCCGCTCGACCTTGGCCGCCAGCCCCTTCGCGGGAGCGGTGACCACGGCGTTGCCGCTCTGCAGGTAGGTCTTCACGTCCTCGCAGCCCAGCCCCTGGAGCAGCGTGCGGAAGGCCGCCATCGCGATCCGGTTGTGGCCGCCGACGTTGACGCCGCGCAGCAGGACCGCGACGCGCGTCATCGCGTCAGGAGCTCGGCACGGTCAGCGCCGGCACCTTCGGGGACAGGCAGGTCAGCGTCTGCGCGTCCCCGCCGGCCAGTGCCGTGACGCGCGCGGCGGCCTCGTCGAGCCGTGCCTCGGGCAGCCGCCCGCTCCTGACCGCTTCCACGAGGGCGTCGCGCATCCGCTGCGCCTGGTTGCCGTCGGTGGCCAGCGCCGCGTCCGCGCCGGCGGTGATCGCCCGCACGGCTGCCTCCGGGAAGTCCCAGCGCAGGTTGACCGCGCCCATGCCGAGGCTGTCGGTCATGGCGACGCCCTGGAAGCCCATCTCGCGCAGCAGGGCGTAGGCCTTGGGCGAGAGGGTCGCGGGCAGGTCGGCGTCCATCGCGCGGTAGCCCAGGTGGTTGAGCATCACGACCGGCGCACCGGCGTCGATGGCCTGCTGGAACGGCAGCAGGTCGGTCGCCGTCAGGTCCTCGACGGTCGCGTCGACCACGGCCGCCTCGGCGTGCGTGTCGGTCGTCGAGCGTCCCTGGCCCGGGAAGTGCTTCACGGTCGGCGTGACGCCGGCGTCGACCAGCCCCGCGGAGAAGGCCAGGCCGTACTCGGCGGTGACGGCCGGGTCGGCGCTGAAGGAGCGGTCGCCGACGATGCCGCTGTACGGGCCGTCGTCGAGGTCGAGCAGCGGCGCGAGGTCGAGGTCGATGCCGACCTCCTTGAGGCGGGTGCCGACGCCCTTGGCGTACTCCCGCACCTGCGCCGGTGTGCTCTGCCGGGCCAGCCGGCGCGGGGACGGCCCGGCGCCGACGATGTCGCGGGTCACGGCCACCCGGCCGGACTCCTCGTCGGTGGAGACCAGCAGCGGGCGGCCGGCGCGGGCGCGCAGCCCGGCCACCAGCGCGGTCACCTGCTCGGCGGACTCGACGTTCGGCTCGGACAGGAACAGCCCGCCCACGCCCATGTCGACCAGCGACCGGCCGAGCGGCTCGTCGGCCGTCCTCACGCCGGGGATCCCGACGACGAGCACCGCGGCGGCGCGCTTCTCGAGCGGCGCGGGGGTGCACGTCGGCGACGGCGCGGCGGCGGGGCCGGCCTGCTCCGGAGCGCCCGAGGCAGCCGTGCTCGAGGGAGGTCCCGCAGGCGGCGAGCACGGTCGTGGACAGCAGCGCCGGCAGGAGCAGGACAGCGCGCGAGGGGGAGCGGAGCACGAGCCGAGCCTACGTGCGCAGGCGCCTCCCGGCCGGCAGGCGGAGGCGCTCGGCTAGCGTCGGCGGACCCGCTGCAGCCGCCAGGAGATGCCCGTGCCGCTCGACCCCGCCCTCGCGTCCGTGCTCCAGCTGATGGAGAGCAGCGGCGCGCCGCCGATGTCGAACGGCACCCCCGAGCAGGCCCGCGCGGGCTTCCGCTTCATGACCGTCGACCTGCGCGACCCGGCCCACCTGGCGCCGGTCGGCAGCATCGAGGAGCGCACCGTCCCGGGCGCCGCCGGCGAGGTCCGCGCCCGCGTCTACCGCCCCGCCACCGAGGGGCCGCACCCGACGGTCGTCTTCTTCCACGGCGGCGGCTTCGTGATCGGCGACCTGGACACGCACGACGACCACACCCGCCTGATCTGCCGGGACGTCGACGCCGTGGTGCTCAGCGTCGACTACCGGCTGGCGCCGGAGACGCCCTTCCCGGGCGGCTACGAGGACTGCCTGGCCGCCGCGCTGTGGGCGGTCGAGCACGTCGGCGAGCTCGGCGGGGACGCGTCGCGCATCGCCGTCGCCGGCGACAGCGCGGGCGGCAACCTGTCCGCGGCCGTCGCGCTGGGCGCGCGGGAGCGCGGGGTGCAGCTCGCCGCCCAGCTGCTGCTCTACCCGAGCGTCGACTTCACCGAGAGCGACGACTACCCGTCCCGCGTGGACAACGCCGAGGGCTACTTCCTCACCGCCGCCGACATGGCGTGGTTCCGCGACCACTACATGCAGGACCCGGGGCGCAAGAGCGATCCCTACGGCTCCGTGCTGCGCGCTCCCGACCTCAGCGGGCTGCCGCCGGCGGTCGTCGCGACCGCGGAGTACGACCCGCTGCGCGACGAGGGCGAGGCCTACGCCGTGGCGCTCGAGAAGGCCGGCGTGCCGGTCGTGGCGCGCCGCTTCGACGGGCTGATCCACGGCTTCTTCGGTCTGGGCCACGTGTCGCCGGCGTGCGCGGAGGCCGTCCAGGTGCTGTGCGCCGACCTGAAGGGCCTGCTGCAGCCGAAGGGCTAGCGCGGCGCCATCCGGATCGCCCCGTCGAGCCGGATGACCTCCCCGTTGAGCATCCGGTTCTCGCAGATGTGCCGCACCAGCGCCGCGAACTCCGCGGGATCGCCCAGCCGGGAGGGCATCGGCACCTGCGCGGCGAGCGACTGGCGGGCCGGTTCCGGCAGGCCCTGCAGCATCGGGGTGTCGAACAGGCCGGGCGCGATCGTCATGACCCGGACCAGCCGGTCCGCCAGGTCGCGCGCGATCGGCAGCGTCATGCCGACGACGCCGCCCTTGCTGGCGCTGTAGGCGGCCTGGCCGATCTGCCCGTCGAAGGCCGCGGCGCTCGCCGTGTTGACGAGCACGCCCCGCTCGCCGTCCACCGGCTCGTTGGCCGCCATGGCCGCGGCGGCCAGGCGGATCACGTTGAACGTGCCGACCAGGTTCACCGTGACGACCCGCGCGAAGGCGTCCAGCGCCAGCGGCCCGCCCTTGCCGAGCACCCGGCCGGGGGTGCCGACGCCTGCGCAGCTGACGGCCACCCGCAGCGGCCCGAGCGCCTGGGCACGGTCGACCGCCGCCTGCACCGAGCGCTCGTCCGTCACGTCGGTCGGCACGAACACCGCGTCGCCGCCGAGGGCCTGCGCCGCCTTCTCCCCGGGGCTGCTCGGGAGGTCGGCGAGGACGACGGCAGCACCTGCGGCGGCGAGCTCCGTGGCCGTCGCGAGGCCGAGCCCGCTGGCTCCTCCGGTGACGAGCGCGACGGCGCCGGCGAGCTGCACGGGGGTACCTCCTGGGGTCGGGTGCCGGACGCTACCGCCGGGCCTCGCGCGCCCGGGCCGTCAGGTCGTCCAGCAGCGCAGCGGCCTCCGCCTGCGAGCGGTGCGCGACGACGGCGCCCGGCAGCCGGCGTCCCGCGGTGTCCGCGTGCAGGCTGGCCAGGCCCAGCCGGCGCTCGTACGGCCCCTGCGTCACGCGCAGGCTCTGGACCTTGGCCAGCGGGGCGACGTCGGTCGTCGTGGTGAGCACGCCGGTGGCGGCGACCAGGTGACGGTCGTCCACGCCGTAGCGCAGCCGCCGGAACCGCAGCGGCGCCCGCCACCGTGCCGCCCGCGGCGCGCGCACGTCTGCGGGCGGCAGCGGCGCGCCGAGCACGCGCGCCACCAGGTCGAGGGCGAGCTGGCGCGGCGCCACCGGCAGCAGCGCGCCGGTCGCCGCCTGCTCCTCGCCGCCGCCGGAGTAGCCGGCGACGTCGACCTCCACCCGCACCCAGCCGAAGCGCCGCCAGAGGAGCGGCTCGCGCAGCCGGACGCCCTGCACCCGGCCGGCCGGGATCGTCTGGCTGCGGGTGTCGAGCAGGCCGTGCCGCAGGCGCAGCCCGTCCGGGCTCTCCGCGACGGTGAAGCCGTACTCCGTGAGCACGCGCCGGACGGCGAAGGAGCCGACGGCCAGCAGCAGCGGGAGCGAGCCGACGAGGACGGCGCCGGCGGCCGCGCCCTCGGCGAGCGCTGCTCCGAACAGGGCGACGAGCACCAGCGCGACCACGACCAGGGGCGCGCCGAGCAGGGTCGACCAGATCAGCGGCCCGGTCGGCACGGTGACCAGGACCCGGTCCGGCTCGGGCTCGGCGGCCGGGCCGCTGCGGCCGGCGGACAGGTCCAGCAGGCGGCTGCGCAGCGCCTTGGCGGTGTCCTCGGACAGGAAGGACAGCGGGGCCTCCGCGTCGCCCGACCCGCCGACGACCTCGAGCCGCAGCTCGGCCAGGCCGAGCAGCCGGGCGTAGAACGGGCGCACCACGTCGACGGCCTGCACCCGGGCCAGCGGCACCCGGCGGCTGCGCCTGGTCAGCACGCCGCTCTCCACCTGCAGCTCGGTGTCGGTCACCCGGTAGCGCATCGCCCGCCAGGCGACCCAGCCGGCGAGCACGGCCAGCGGGACGCCGACGCCGAGCACCGTGAGGACCGCCTGGGGCGAGGCCTGCCGCAGCCCCTGCTGACCGAGGACCGCCAGCAGCACCAGGCCGAAGCGCCCGCCTCGCAGGAGCGGCGTCAGCGGGTGCAGGCGCAGCCAGGGCGGGTCGGTCACACCCCGGCCTGCCGCGCCTCGCCGAGCGCGGCCAGGCGGTCGCGCAGCCGCGAGGCCTCCGCGGCGAGCAGCCCCGGCAGGGAGGCGTCGGTGGCCGCCGCAGCCGTGTGGAGGGTGACCGTGGCCAGGCCGTACCGCCGGGCGAGCGGCCCCGCCGTGACGTCGACGTACTGCATGCGGCCGTACGGCACGACGGAGGTCCGGCGCACCAGCACCCCGCGGCGCACGAGCAGGTCGTCCTCCCGCTCGAGGTAGCCCCAGGCCGCGAAGCGCCGCTCCACCGCGACGAGCACGAGGCCGGTGAGGACGCCGGCGCAGACCAGCGAGGCGGCGGCCTGCGCCGGACCGCTCAGCGCGAGGAGCGCGACGACCAGCGCGAGGCCGGGGACGGCCACGAGCAGCAGGGCCAGCCGGCGCCGCAGCCTCAGCAGCCCGGGGTCCGGCCGGCGCCACTGCTGCTGCTCGGCCATGCACCGAGCCTAGTGAGCGCGGATACTGGTGGCGTGGTGGAGCAGACGACCCCGTGGTGGCGCGACCAGCGCCGGCGCACCCGCGCCGTGGTGGGCACCTTCCTCGCGCTGGCTCTGGCCGGGATGCTCTTCCCGGCGTTCACCAACTACCTGTTCGCCGGCGACCAGCGGGTGCTCGTCGTGACGATGGACCAGGACGCCGGCCAGGCCGACCGCGACCGGCTCAAGCAGGCCTGCGGGAGCCTGCCCGGCGTCTCTGTGGTCGCCGACCGCGGCAACCCCGACCCGCGGGTGCAGGGCCGGTTCACGGTCCGCTTCGACATCGCCGACAGCACGCAGCGGCAGGAGACGGCGCTCGCGTCCTGCGTGAACCGCCAGCAGGGCGTGCGCGGCTTCCTCACCGAGAACGACGGCGACTAGGGCCCCGACGTGCGCGTCTGAGCGCCACGGTGTTGGGTAGTGACGGGGACCACAGCGCTGGAGGTGTGCACGTGGGTGTCAGGGACGTCCTGCTCAGCTGGCCGGTCTACCGGCAGCTGACGGGCGAGGACCCGCTGGGGCGTGGCGCGGCCGCCCAGTCGCCGCGCAGCGCTGCACTGCAGCCGCGGACCGCGACGGCTGACCGCGTCGTGCAGAGCATCTGCCCGTACTGCGCCGTCGGCTGCGGCCAGAAGGTGTTCGTCAAGGACGAGAAGGTCGTGCAGATCGAGGGCGACCCCGACAGCCCGATCAGCCGCGGCCGGCTGTGCCCCAAGGGCAGTGCGAGCGAGCAGTTCGTCAACGGCGCCCGCCGGGTGACGACGGTGCGCTACCGCCGCCCGGGCGGCACCGACTGGGAGGACCTGCCGCTGGACCGGGCGATGGAGATGATCGCCGACCGCGTCGTCGAGACGCGCGCGCGGACCTGGCAGGACGTCGACGACCAGGGCCGCACGCTGCGCCGGACGCTGGGCTTCGCCTCGCTCGGCGGCGCGACGCTGGACAACGAGGAGAACTACCTCATCAAGAAGCTGTTCACGGCCCTGGGCGCGATCCAGGTCGAGAACCAGGCGCGCATATGACACAGCGCCACCGTCCCCAGTCTGGGGGCCTCGTTCGGTCGTGGCGGCGCCACGAACTACCAGCAGGACCTGGCGAACAGCGACTGCATCGTCATCCAGGGCTCGAACATGGCCGAGTGCCACCCGGTCGGGTTCCAGTGGGTGATGGAGGCCAAGGCGCGCGGCGCCAAGGTGATCCACGTCGACCCGCGCTACACCCGCACCTCGGCGCTGGCTGACCAGCACGTCCCGCTGCGCGCCGGCAGCGACATCGCCTTCCTGGGCGGGATCATCCGCTACGTCCTGGAGAACGAGCTCGACTTCCGCGAGTACGTCGTGGCCTACACCAACGCCGCGACGCTGGTGTCGGAGGACTTCGTCGACACCGAGGACCTCGACGGCCTGTTCTCCGGCTACGACCCCGAGACCGCGACGTACGACACCACGTCGTGGGCCTACGAGGGCCAGGTCTCGGCGTCCGCCGCGGGGATCCGGCGGCCGAGCGGCGGCGACGACCACGACGACGAGTCCGAGCAGTCCGAGGGCGAGCGCGCCGCCGGGCACGAGCTCGGCGGGCACGGACCCACGATGGAGGGCTCGTCGGTCGTCCGCGACGACACGCTGCAGCACCCGCGCTGCGTCTACCAGGTGCTCAAGCGGCACTACGCCCGCTACACCCCGGAGATGGTCGAGCGGGTGTGCGGCGTCCCGCAGGAGCAGTTCCTCGAGGTGTGCCGTGCCGTCACCGCGAACAGCGGCCGCGAGCGCACGACGGCCTGGGTGTACTCCGTCGGCTGGACGCACCACTCCGTCGGGGTGCAGTACATCCGGGGCGCGGCGATCATCCAGCTGCTGCTGGGCAACATGGGCCGTCCCGGCGGCGGGATCCTCGCGCTGCGCGGCCACGCGAGCATCCAGGGCTCGACCGACATCCCGACGCTGTTCAACATCCTGCCGGGCTACCTGCCGATGCCCAAGGCCGGCGAGCACGACCTGTTCGAGGACTACCTGGGGGCGATCCACTCGCCGGGCCAGAAGGGGTTCTGGGCCAACGCCGACGCCTACACCGTCAGCCTGCTCAAGGCGTACTGGGGCGAGGCGGCGACCAAGGACAACGGCTTCGCCTTCGACTACCTGCCGCGGCTCACGGGCGACCACGGCACCTACCAGACCGTGCTGGACATGCACGACGGCAAGGTCGAGGGCTACTTCGTCGTCGGGCAGAACCCCGCGGTCGGCTCCGCGCACGGCAAGCTGCAGCGCCTGGCCATGGCCAAGCTGAAGTGGCTGGTCGTGCGCGACGTCAACATGATCGAGTCGGCCACGTTCTGGAAGGACGGCCCGGAGATCGCCACCGGCGAGCTGCGGACCGAGGACATCGACACCGAGGTGTTCTTCCTGCCGGCGGCGACCCACGTCGAGAAGGCCGGCAGCTTCACGCAGACCCAGCGCCTGCTGCAGTGGCGCCACAAGGCGGTCGACCCGCCGGGCGACGCCCGGCCGGAGCTCGACTTCTACTACCGGCTCGGCTGCCTGGTGCGCGAGCGCCTCGCGGACTCCGGCCTCGAGCGGGACCGGCCGGTGCTCGACCTGGTCTGGGACTACGCGCTGGACGAGCACGGCGAGGTGCAGCCCGAGTCGGTGCTCGCCGAGATCAACGGCCGTCACCTGACCGGGCCGCGCGCCGGGCAGATGCTCGACGGCTTCACCGACATGCGGGCCGACGGCTCGACCGACGGCGGCTGCTGGATCTACACCGGCGTCTACAAGGACGGCGTCAACCAGGCCGCCCGCCGCCGGCCCGGTCAGGAGCAGGGCCCGGTGGCTGCCGAGTGGGGCTGGGCGTGGCCGATGGACCGCCGCATCCTGTACAACCGCGCCTCCGCCGACCCCGACGGCCGGCCGTGGAGCGAGCGCAAGGCGCACGTCTGGTGGGACGAGGACGCCCAGCGGTGGACCGGCCACGACGTCCCGGACTTCCAGGTCGACAAGCCGCCGTCGTTCCGGCCCGACGAGGACGCGCAGGGACCCGACGCGCTGGCCGGTGACGACCCGTTCGTCATGCAGGCCGACGGCAAGGGCTGGCTGTACGTCCCGAGCGGCCTGCTCGACGGCCCCATGCCGTCGCACTACGAGCCGCACGAGTCCCCGGTCGACAACCCGCTCTACGACCAGCAGGCCAACCCGACGCGGCAGGTGTTCCGGCGCGAGGACAACCCGTCCCACCCCTCCGGGACGGCGCCGGGCGCGGGCGTCTTCCCCTACGTGTTCACCACCTACCGGCTCACCGAGCACCACACCGCCGGCGGGATGAGCCGCTGGGTGCCCTACCTCGCCGAGCTCCAGCCGGAGTTCTTCTGCGAGGTCTCGCCGGAGCTGGCCCGCGAGCGCGGGCTCGAGCACCTCGGCTGGGCGACCATCACCACCGCCCGCGCCGCCATCGAGGCGCGCGTCATGGTCACCGACCGGGTGGTGCCGCTGCACGTCGGCGGGACCGTGGTGCACCAGATCGGCCTGCCCTACCACTGGGGCGTCGGTGACGAGGCGCTCGTCTCGGGCGACTCCGCCAACGACCTGTTCGGCCTGTCGCTGGACCCCAACGTGCACATCCAGGAGAGCAAGGTGGCCAGCTGCGACATCACCCCGGGACGCCGACCGACGGGGCCGGCGCTGCTGCGGCACGTCGAGGCCTACCGCGACCGGGCGGGCATCACGACGGCGACCGGCAACTACCGCTCGGACGCCGAGCCGCGCCAGGCGGAGGACGCGTGAGCACGTCCTGGTACGGCCCGGTCGACCCGGCCGCCGACGCGGGCTGGGAGGAGGCGCCGGCCCGCAAGGGCTTCTTCACCGACACCTCGGTGTGCATCGGCTGCAAGGCCTGCGAGGTGGCCTGCAAGGAGTGGAACGCCGTCCCGGAGGACGGCCTGCAGCTGCTCGGCAGCTCCTACGACAACACCGGCGCGCTGGGTGCGAGCACCTGGCGCCACGTGAAGTTCATCGAGCAGCCCAAGGCGCTGGGCCACCAGCAGCCGGGCATGCAGGACACCGCCGCCGGTCCGGCGGCCGCCGACGTGCTCAACCGCACCGCCGACTCCGCGCTCGCCGGGGACCGGCTGTCGCTGGGCACGTCGATGGAGCCGCTCGAGCTGCGCGCACCGGTCGACCTCGGCATGCCGGGCACGGCGCTGCCCGGGGCGGCGGACGGCGCCCAGCGCACGGAGTTCCGCTGGCTCATGGAGAGCGACGTCTGCAAGCACTGCACCCACGCCGCCTGCCTGGACGTCTGCCCGACCGGCTCGCTGTTCCGGACCGAGTTCGGGACCGTCGTGGTGCAGGACGACATCTGCAACGGCTGCGGGTACTGCGTGCCGGCGTGCCCCTTCGGCGTCATCGACCGCCGCATCGGCGACAAGGCCGTCGTCGCGAACGCCGGCATCGCGCAGAAGTGCACGCTCTGCTACGACCGGCTCGGCGACGGGCTCGAGCCGGCCTGCGCGAAGGCGTGCCCGACCAAGTCCATCCAGTTCGGCGACCTCGACGAGCTGCGCGAGCGCGCCGCGGCGCGCGTCGAGGTGCTCAAGGCCAACGGCGTCGCCGACGCGCGGCTGTACGGCGAGGACGCCGCCGACGGCATCGGCGGGCTCGGGGCCTTCTTCCTGCTCCTGGACGAGCCCGAGGTCTACGGCCTGCCGCCGGACCCGGTGGTCACCACGAAGGACCTGCCGGCGATGTGGCGCAAGGCCGGGCTGGCGGCACTGACGATGCTGGCCGGCGCGGTCGCGGTGTTCGGCGCGCGCGGATGAGCCGCGAGCCGGAGCTGCTGGGACGCGCCCACGAGGCGCCCGTCGGGTCGGCCGGCGGTCGGCGTCGCAAGAAGGGCGGCGGCGCCGAGCGGAGCATGGTCCCGCCGGCCGAGTTCACCTCCTACTACGGGCGTCCGATCGTCAAGGCGTCCCCGTGGGAGAACGACATCCCGGCCTACCTGTTCCTCGGTGGGCTGGCGGCGGGCTCCTCCCTGCTGGCCGCGGGCGCCGACCTGACCGGCCGACCGGCGCTGCGCCGCACCGGCCGCTCCGCGTCCCTGGTCGGCCTGGTGCTGTCGATGGTCGCGCTGGTGCACGACCTCGGCCGGCCCGAGCGCTTCCACCACATGCTGCGCGTCGCCAAGCCCACCTCGCCGATGTCGGTCGGCACCTGGATCCTGACGCTGTACGGCCCGTTCGCCGGGCTCGCGGCCGCCAGCGAGGCGCGCGGGCTGCTGCCGCGCCGGCTGCGCGACGGGCTGGTCGGCCGGCTGCTCGGCCTGTCCGGCCGCCCGGCGGGGCTCGTCGCCGCGGCCGTCGCGCCGGCAGTCGCGTCGTACACCGCCGTGCTGCTCACCGACACCGCGACGCCGACCTGGCACGACATGCACGAGCACCTGCCGTTCGTCTTCGTCGGGTCGGCCTGCGCCGCCGCCGGCGGGCTCGGCATGCTGGCCGCCCCCGTCGACCAGGCCGGCCCCGCGCGCCGGCTGGCCGTCGGCGGGGCGCTGCTCGAGCTGGCCGTCGAGCGCCGGATGGAGTCGGCCATGGGCATCACGGTCGAGCCCCTGCACGAGGGGCGCGCCGGCTCGCTGATGCGCGCCAGCCAGGTGCTCACGACAGCCGGCGTCCTGGGCGCAGCGCTGCTCGGCGGCCGCAGCCGCACCGCCGCGGCCGCCTCCGGCGCCGCTCTGCTCGCCGGCTCCGCGTGCCTGCGCTTCGGCGTGTTCGAGGCGGGCCAGGAGTCGACGAGAGACCCCAGGTACGTCGTCGTGCCGCAGCGGGAGCGCCTCGCCCGTCGCGGACCGACGCGACACCCGAGCGGGCAGTCGCCCGCCGGTACACCCGAGAAGGGGTAGCCATGTCCTCGTTCCTCGACCGGGAGAGGTCGGTCGCCGGCCCAGGGTTCAGCCGCTGGCTGGTCCCACCCGCAGCCCTTGCCATCCACCTGTCGATCGGCCAGGTGTACGCGCTGTCGGTCTTCAAGACCCCGCTGGTGGAGCGCTTCGACACCAGCGAGACCGCGATCGCGGTCGTGTTCTCGATCGCCATCGTCATGCTCGGCCTCGCTGCCGCGTTCGGCGGGACCTGGATGGAGCGCAACGGCCCGCGCAAGGCCATGGCGGTCTCGGCCCTGTTCTTCGTCACCGGCCTGCTCGTCGGTGGGCTCGGCATCGCGACCGAGCAGCTCTGGCTGCTCTACCTCGGCTACGGCGTCATCGGCGGCATCGGCCTGGGCATCGGCTACATCTCGCCGGTGTCGACGCTCATCAAGTGGTTCCCGGACCGGCCGGGCCTGGCGACCGGGCTGGCCATCATGGGCTTCGGCGGCGGCGCGTTCATCGCCTCGAACCTGTCGAACGAGCTGCTGCAGGCGTACACCTCGGTGGCGCCCCCCGGGGTCCCGTCGGACGCGGTCGCCCCGGCCTTCTTCACCCTCGCGCTCATCTACGCCGCCTTCATGAGCTTCGGCGTCCTGACCGTGCGGGTGCCCCCGGCGGGCTGGAAGCCGGAGGGCTACGTCGCCCCGGCCGGCGGGACCAACAAGATGATGACGACCGCCAACGTCAGCGCCGCGGAGTCCATCAAGACCCGCCAGTTCTGGCTGCTGTGGACGGTGCTGTTCTGCAACGTCACCGCCGGCATCGGCATCCTCGAGCAGGCCTCGCCGATGATCCAGGACTTCTTCCCCGACGACGTCGGCCCTGCCGAGGCCGCCGGCTTCGTCGGTCTGCTGTCGCTGTTCAACATGGGTGGTCGCATCCTGTGGTCGTCGACCTCGGACCTCATCGGCCGCAAGCCGACGTACATGCTCTACACCGGCGTCGGCGCCGTGGCCTTCTTCTTCCTGGCCACCGCCGGCAGCAGCGCGGTGTTCGTCTTCGTGGCGCTCGCTGCGGTCATCATCAGCTTCTACGGCGGCGGCTTCGCGACGGTCCCGGCCTACCTCAAGGACATGTTCGGCACCTTCCAGGTCGGCGCCATCCACGGCCGGCTGCTCACCGCCTGGTCGGCGGCGGGTGTCGCCGGCCCGTTGATCGTCAACGTCATCACCGACAGCCAGCGCGACGGCGGCGCCAGCGGTCAGGCCGCCTACCGGCCCTCGCTGCTGGTGATGGTCGGCCTGCTGGGGGTCGGCTTCGTCGCGAACCTGCTGGTGCGCCCGGTCGACGACAGGCACCACTACTCGGGGGACGTGACGGGCGGAGCGCCCGCGCGCGAGAAGACAGGAGCGCAGCAGTGAGCAGCAGCAGCGACACCTCGAGCGGTGGCAGCAGCCTGACGGCCCGCCTGATCGGGGCGTGGACCTTCGTCGGCATCCCGCTGGCGTACGGCATCGTCCAGACGGTCCGGCGCGCCGCCGACCTCTTCAGCTAGATCGCCGCGGCGGCCGTCCCGAGCCGGCAGCCGCCGCGGCCGACGAGGCGCCGCCCCACAGCAGGGCGGTCAGCGCGTCCGCCAGCGCGGACCGGCTCATCGTGGGCTCGTCGAGCCAGCGCTCCGCCGCGGCGCGGGCGGCGCCGACCATCCCGAAGCCCCAGGGCTCGGCCACACCCGTGTCCCGCCCGGCGGCGCGCAGGACGTCCCCGATGACGGTGCTGACGTGCTTGCTGATGACGGCCGTGTAGTCGCTCGCGGTACCGGCGGTGGACGGCCGCTGGACGACGAAGCGGTACAGCTCGGGGTCGGCCTCGACCTCGGCGAGGAAGGTCTCGACGCCGGCCGCCACCATCGAGCGCGGATCGGTCGTGCCGCCGACGGCGGCGACCACCCTGGTGACGAGGCGCTCGCCGACCTCGCGACCGACCGACACGTACAGGTCGGCCTTGTCGTCGAAGTAGCGGTAGAAGACCGGCTTGGCGATGCCGGAGACCTCGACGACGTCGTCCATGTCGATCGCAGCCCCGCGCGCCCGGACGGCCGTCATGACCGCTTCGAGCAGCTCGGTGCGCCGGTCCGCGCGGTGCTGCGCCCAGCGCTGACGACGTCCGTCCGGCCGCGGCTCGGGGGTTTGACGCTCGGGCACAGGGCACCTACCTTTCTGATAACCCGCGTAACACTAACTGTCTGGTGCCGAGATGACCCCGCAACGGTCGACGACGTCCCGAGCCTCTCTCGCCGCGCTCGCCCGCGCCGGGGCCGGGCGGCTGCGCACGTCCGCCGGTGCGGCCCGGCGCACCCTGGCGACGCCGGCCTCCGACGCCGTGCCCGCACCGGCGCGGGACGCGGCTGCGCAGGAGCCCGACGGCGGTCCGCCCCCGCAGGTCGGCCTGCTGCGGGCGCTTGCCAGCCGGCTCACGACGCCACTGCTGCCCGACGACTACCTGCACCTGCTGAACCCGCTCTGGAGCGCCCGGGAGCTGCGGGGCGTCGTCGTCGACGTCGTCCAGGAGACCGAGACCGCCGCCACGCTGGTGATCCAGCCCGGGTGGGGATGGTCGTCGAGCTACGAGCCCGGCCAGTACATCGGCATCGGCGTGCAGGTCGAGGGGCGCTGGCACTGGCGCTCGTACTCGCTGACCTCCGTGCCCACGCACGGCGACGGCACCATCTCCATCACCGTCAAGGCGATGCCGGAGGGCTTCCTGTCCGGGCACCTGGTCGGCGGGCTGCCGCCCGGCACGGTGGTGCGCCTGGCCGCCCCGCAGGGCGACTTCGTGCTGCCGAGCCCGCCGCCGGAGAAGGTGCTGTTCCTCACCGCGGGCAGCGGACTGACCCCGGTGATGGGCATGCTCCGGATGCTGCACCGGCGCGACACGATGCCCGACGTCGTCCTGGTGCACTCGGCGCCGTCCGAGCAGGACGTGCTGTTCCGTGAGGAGCTGCACAGGCTCGCCGACGAGCACCCGACGCTGCGCCTGCACGAGCAGCACACCGATCGGATGGGCCTGCTCGAGGTGTCCCGGCTGGTCGACGTCGTGCCCGACTGGGTCGAGCGCGAGACGTGGGCCTGCGGGCCGGCGCCGCTGCTCGACGCCGCGGAGCAGCTGTTCGAGCGCGAGCACCTGACCGCCAGGCTGCACGTGGAGCGCTTCACCCTGCAGCTCGACGGCGCGGGCGGCGAGGGCGGCACCGTCACCTTCGGTGCCGGCGGTCGCACGGCCGAGGTCGACGGCGCGACGACGCTGCTCGAGGCCGGGGAGCAGGCCGGCGTGCAGATGCCCTTCGGCTGCCGGATGGGCATCTGCCAGAGCTGCGTCGTCCCCCTGGTCGCCGGCTCCGTGCGCGACCTGCGCAACGGCGACGTCAAGGTCGAGGGCGACCGCATCCAGACCTGCATCTCCGCCGCCGCGGGCGACTGCGTCCTCGGCGTCTGACCCGACCCCCACCCCCTACCCCGGACGGAGGCCCTGCGTGGCCGTCACCGATCTCAAGGCGTTCGCCCACCTCAGCGAGGACGACGTCACCGCGCTCGGCGAGGAGCTCGACCAGCTCCGTCGCGACGTCGAGCAGAGCCGAGGCGAGCGCGACGCCGCGTACATCAAGGGCGCCATCCGACTGCAGCGCGGCCTGGCCGTCGGCGGGCGGACCGCGCTGTTCGCGAGCGCGTTCCCGCCGGCCTGGGTCGCCGGCACGACGATGCTCGGCCTCGCGAAGATCATCGAGAACATGGAGCTCGGGCACAACGTCATCCACGGCCAGTGGGACTGGATGAACGACCCGGAGGTGCACTCGAGCGCGTGGGAGTGGGACACCGCCTGCCCGTCGGAGCAGTGGAAGCACTCGCACAACTTCGTGCACCACAAGTACACCAACGTCGTCGGCAAGGACGACGACGTCGGCTACGGCATCCTGCGCATCACCCGCGACCAGAGGTGGTCGCCGGTGTACCTGGCGCAGCCGCTGACGAACGCCCTGCTGGCCACGTTCTTCCAGTACGGCGTCGCGCTGCACGACCTGAACATCAAGGACATCCGCAAGGGGCGGAAGGACCCGCGCACCACCTGGCGCCAGCTCAAGCAGATCGGCCGCAAGATCGGCCGGCAGACCGGCAAGGACTACGTGCTGTTCCCGCTGCTGTCCGGGCCGCAGTTCGTCTCGACCCTCACCGCCAACGCGACCGCCAACCTCATGCGCAACCTGTGGTCCTACACCGTCATCTTCTGCGGGCACTTCCCCGACGGCGCCGAGAAGTTCACGGTCCAGGAGCTCGAGGACGAGACGCCGCACGAGTGGTACCTGCGCCAGATGCTCGGCTCGGCCAACTTCACGGCCGGCCCGCTGATGGCCTTCATGTCCGGCAACCTGTGCTACCAGATCGAGCACCACCTGTTCCCCGACCTGCCGAGCAACCGGTACGCCGAGATGTCGGAGCGGGTGAAGGACATCTGCGCGCGCTACGACCTGCCGTACACGACCGGCACGCTGTGGGGGCAGTACACCCAGACGCTGCGCACGATCTGGAAGCTGTCGCTGCCCAACCGCTTCCTGACCGCGACGGCTGACGCCGCCCCCGAGACGGCGTCCGAGCGCGGTGGCACCGTGCAGGAGCTGCGCCCGCAGCACAGGGTCGTCGCGCGGGCGAGCTGACGCTGCAGACCTGTCAGCGGACCTGGACGGTCGTCCCGTCGCGGCGGGCGACGACCTCGCCGACGACCGGGTGGCCCGGCACCTCGCCCACGACCAGCAGCCCGCCGCTGGTCTGGGCGTCGGCGAGCAGCAGCAGCTCGTCCTCGTCGACGCCCGAGGCGAGGTGCGGCCGGACCCAGTCGAGGTTGCGCCGGCTGCCGCCGCTGACGAAGCCGTCGCGCAGCGCCTCGCGTGCGCCGTCGAGGTAGGGCACGGCCGCGGCGTCGACCACCGCGGTCGTGCCGCTCGCCCGCATCATCTTGTGCAGGTGGCCCAGCAGGCCGAAGCCGGTCACGTCGGTGGCCGCCTTCGCGCCCGCCGCGACCGCGGCATGTGAGGCGTCGCGGTTGAGCGCGGCCATGCTCTCCACGGCGTGCGGGAACACCTCGCCGGTGCTCTTGTGCCGGTTGTTCAGGACGCCGACGCCGAGCGGCTTGGTGAGCGTGAGCGGGAGGCCGGCCACCGCGGAGTCGTTGCGCAGCAGCAGGTCGGGGTCGACCAGCCCGGTCACGGCCATGCCGTACTTCGGCTCCGGGTCGTCGATGCTGTGGCCGCCGGCCACGAAGCAGGCGGCCAGCGACGCCACGTCGTTGCCGCCGCGCAGCACCTCGCCGAGCAGCTCGTTGGACAGCTTGGCGCGCGGCCAGCCGACGAGGTTGACGGCGACCACCGGCCGTCCGCCCATCGCGTAGACGTCGGACAGCGCGTTGGCCGCGGCGATGCGCCCCCAGTCGTAGGCGCTGTCGACGACGGGGGTGAAGAAGTCGGCAGTGGCGACGACGGCGGTCTGCTCGTCGATGCGCACGACCGCGGCGTCGTCGCCGTCGTCGAGACCGACCAGCAGGTCGGGGGAGACGTGGCCGGTGAGGCCGCGGACGACCTCCTCGAGCTCGCCGGGCGGGATCTTGCAGGCGCAGCCGCCGCCGGAGGCGTACGACGTGAGGCGGTCCATCACCCGACCCTAGGCCGACCCTGCTCGTCCAGCCCGCGGGCCGCCCAGTAGGCGTCCACCATCGCCCGCAGCCGCTCGCGGCGTCAGGGTCGCCGAGCGGCCGGAGGCCAGCTCGACGTCGGCGGTGAGGAAGCGCTCGGGCAGCCAGTCGTCCTCCGGCTGCCAGCCCTCGCGCAGGTTGAACGCCCGCTTCAGCAGCACGATCCGCTGCGCCGTCGCGCGCAGCTCGGCCTCGTCGACGTCCCAGCCGGTGACGGCGGACAGGAGCTGCGCCCACTCGGCGAACGGCTCCTCGAAGACCCCGCGCAGGAACTTGCACAGGATGAGCGAGTCCATCACCGCGCTGCGGTCCTCGGCCTCGACGGCGCCGCGCACGTGCGCGTCGCCACCGCGGGTGCGGTCGAGCTCGCCGGACAGGTCGGCCTCGTAGGCGCCCGACCGGTTGTGGTCGGCGCCGCGCGCGTTGACCGCCATGCCGAGGGCCATCGCCTGCATGGTCCGCGGCTCGTAGCCGGGCAGCTCCAGCCCCTTGACCTGCGCGGCGAAGGCCTCGCTGCCCTGCCCGACCTCCCGTGCGGCCGCGCGCGACCCGAGGGCCAGCAGGGGCCCGAGCCCCTCGCCGCTGCCGATCTCGCGCAGCGCCCGCAGCAGCGCCGCACCGTCGCCGAAGCGCAGCCACGGTGCGTCGAGCAGACCGCGCTCGGCGCACTCCATCGCCCAGGCGACGGTGCCGCCGGCCGAGATGGTGTCGATGCCGAGGTCGTCGCACAGCGCGCTCGCCGCGAGGACCGCCTCGGGGTCCGCGACGCCGCACATCGGGCCCAGCGCGCTGACGTTCTGGTACTCCATCCGGACCTTGCGGCCGCCCTTGCCCTTGTAGAGGTGCTCGCAGCCGATCGCGCACGACGCGCAGGAGCTCCTGGTGACCTGCCGGGCCTGCGCCAGCTCCTCCGCCGCCAGCTGCGGCGCGCCCTCGAAGACGGCCTCCTGGAAGTTGCGCGTCGGCAGGGTGCTGAGGGCGTTGAAGGCCAGGACGTTCGCCATCGTCCCGAGCTCGCGGTACTTCTGGGTCGCCCGGCCGAGCGAGCGCTCGCGCAGGTCCTTCGCCGCCGCGAGGACCCGCTCCGGGTGGGCCGGGGCGACCTTCGTGACCGGGTGGACGGCCAGCGCCTTGACCCGCTTGCTGCCCATCACCGCGCCGAGCCCGCCGCGCCCGGCGTGCCGCCCGTCGTGGCTGATCGTCGCGTAGCGCACGCCGCGCTCGCCGGCCGTGCCGATCGAGGCCACCCGCCAGCCCGCGCCGAGCTCGCCGGCGACGGCGGCCTCCGCCTCCGCCGCCGTCCGGCCCCACTGCGCCGAGGCGTCCCGCACCTGCACGCCGTCCGCGCCGATCGCGATGCTGACCGGAGAGGTCGCGGCACCGACGAGCACGATCGCGTCGTGCCCGGTGAGCTTGCCGGCGATGGCGAAGTGGCTGCTGGCCAGCGCATCGGTGAGGAACCCGGTGAGCGGCGACTTCGCCACGACGGCGAACTTGGCGCTGGTGGTGAGCGGCGTGCCGACCAGCGGCGAGAACACGAACGCCAGCGGGGCCTCCGGCGCGAGCGGGTCGACACCGGGCGGCGCGAGCTCGTGCAGCAGCCACGCGCCGAGCCCGGCGCCGCCGAGGTGGTCGCGCAGCACCCGCTCCGGCAGCGGCAGCACCTGGCTGGAGCCGTCGGACACGTCCACGACGAGCGCGCGGCCGAAGCAGCCGCCGGGGGCCTCAGCCACCGGCGTCCGCCGAGAGGAAGCTCACCGCGTCGCCCTGGGCCAGCGGGGTCTCGACGTCGCGGACGACCGCGTCGCCGTCCACCGCCGCCAGCAGGTGCCGGTCCAGCACGAGGCCGACCGCCTCCGCGGCCGCACCGAGCGTGGCCGCCCGGACGGTGGTGGTGCCGGAGCCGGCCAGCACGCCGAACCGCGCGACGGTCACCTCCGGAGCCGGGCGGCGGCGCGCGGCGTCGTACTCCAGCGGGTCGTTCACCCCGTCGACGGACGCCAGGGACGGGTCGGCCCGGCGCAGGCGCGCGTCGGCGAGCAGGGCCGCCTCGTCGAGGAACGCCACGGCGGCGTCCTCCAGCAGGAAGCCGGCGCGGGCACGGTCCTGCGCCAGCAGCGCCCGGGCCCGTGCGGCGAGGGCGGTGCGGTAGGCGGCGGCCAGCGGCTGGCGGAACCCCCGCACCACCGGCAGCGCGACGTCCCCGTCGCCCAGCGCGCGCACCACGCAGCGGACGAAGGCCGGGTGCAGGAACGGCAGGTCGGTCGAGCACACGAAGGCGCTGTCGTGACCGGCCAGCGCCTCCAGCCCGGTGGCGATGCCCTGCAGCGGACCGCGCCCCTGCTCCACGTCGTCGACGACCTCGACGCCGGCGGGCAGCGCGGGGAGCTGCTGCCCCTGCGCGCGCACCACGACGACGGTGCCGTCGACGCCGCGGGCGGCGAGCCCGACGACCCGCCGCAGCAGGGTCGAGCCGTGCCACTCCAGCGACGACTTGGGCGCCCCCATGCGGGAGGACCGGCCGCCGGCGAGGACCACCGCTCCGGTCGCTGCCACACCGCCGAGGCTACGGCCGGGTTCCCGGGTCAGCCGGGCGAGGCGGCGGCGCTCGGTGCGGAGGGCTCCGGCGCGGAGGCGGCCGGGGACGGCTCGGCCTGCGGCGCGCTCGTCTGCACCGGCTCGTCGCTCGGCGTCGCGGACGGCTCCAACGGCTCGCTGCTGCTCCCGGGGGTGGGGGAGCTGTCCGGCCCGGGCGCCCCGGACGCGCTCGGCTGCGCAGACGCCGAGGGCCGCGCGGAGGTGACCGGTGCCGGCGTCACGTCCTGCTCGTCCACCAGCCCGTTGCGCACCAGCACCGCCAGGACCTCGGCCTGGACCTCCTGCACGGTGCGGTAGACGGTCGCCAGGTCGAGGTCCTCGACCAGCTGCTCGACGCCCTCCAGCTTGGCGAAGGCCGCCTTCAGCTCGGCCTCCACCTGCTCGCTCGGCGCGTCCTGCAGCGCGACGACCAGCTGGACGGCGAGCGCGGTGGTGAGGCACTGGACGCAGTCGCGGTTGCCGGCGACAGCCGTGTTCACCGGGATCTGCACGTCGCTCTGGCCGATGACGAGGACGACCTGGAAGGCCACCGCCACCGTGGCGCAGCGCTGGCAGGAGGCCAGGGCGTACGCCTCGTTGCGGTTGTCGACCCGCTGCCCGTCCACGACCTTCACCAGCGCGACGGCCACGTCGTACTGGACCGTGCCGTCCTCGGTGTTCACCGCGACGGCCTGGTTGTCGCCCTCGCCCGCAGCCTCCGGGACGGCGAAGGGGAGGACCTGCGCCGCAGTGGCCGCACCGGCCTCCGCCGGGCTGGAGGTCAGCACGGTCTGCAGCGGGCCGCCGTCCTCGGGGCGCACCAGCAGCAGCACCGGCGCAGAGGCGTCGCGCGGGACGAGCGCCAGCGCCGGGGTCATGCGGGCGCTCAGCTGCGCGGGCCGCTCGTACGACGCGGTCCGCAGCTGCAGCGCCTGGCCGATGGTGCCGCGGTCGTCGGCGCGCACCGGCTCGTACTGCCCGGACGGCCACCACGCCCAGGCCAGCAGGGCGAGCAGGGCGGCGCCGACGGCCGTCGCCAGCGTCCGCGCGACCGGGCGGCCCTGCGTGCGGCGCCAGGTCGACGTCGTGGTGGAGCGGACCAGGCGGACCAGCAGGTACGACACGGCGGCCACGGGCAGCACCAGCGCGAGGACCTCGAGGGCGCCGGCGCCGAGGGCGAGGACGTCGCCCTGCTCGGCGGCGGCGGCCAGCTCGGACCCCTGCTGGTGCAGGCCCTTCCACGCGGTCGCGACCAGTCGGGGGAGCAGCAGGACGGCGACGAGCATCATCCAGAGCAGCAGCGGCACGACCAGGAGCACCCAGCCGCGGACGACCCAGCGGGCCCAGCGGCGCAGCGGCTGCGGCGTGCCCCAGTTCTGCGGGAGCATCCCGGCCAGCGTGGGGCGGATGTGGTGGAACAGGTCGGGGACGCCGGTCAGGTCGGCCAGGATGTGGTAGCCGTCGGCCCGCACGACGGGGGCCAGCTGGCGGAGCATGAGCAGCAGCTGGGTGGCGACGACCAGCAGCAGCGCGTCCTGGTGCACGAGCATCCACACGCCGGTGATGCCGACGGCGACGAGCGCGTTGAAGTAGAGGCCGCCGAGGTCCACGACGAGCCGGCCCCAGCGGCTGAGGCGGTAGGAGTCGTCGACGTCGGTGTAGAAGGCCGGCCAGACGAGGTAGAGCCCGGCGCCCATCGCCCCGGGGGTGGCCCCGCGGGCGCGGCAGGCCGCCGCGTGGCCGAACTCGTGCCAGCCGGCCGACAGCACCGTCATCGCGAAGACCGCGAGCAGCAGGCCGGGGGAGTCGAACGCCTGGCGCGTGCCGGCGGCCAGCCCGCGCTCCGCGAGCACCCACCAGCACGTCGCGGCGAAGGCGAGCAGCACCGGGACGACCACCCAGCGGCGGAACAGCCAGGCGAAGGGCGCGGTGATGCGGCGGGTGATGGCCGGGTCCGAGACGACGACCTTCAGCTTGAGGCCGAGCAGCGGGCTCGCCCTCTGCACCTCGGGCGCGGCGCCGTCGGGGTCGCCGAGCAGGCCGAGCGGGTCGAGCTTGTGCTCCAGCAGGTACTGCACGTCCTCGGCCGCGACCGCCTTGCCGACGCGCCGGCCGAGCTCGGCGGCGAGCGCGTCGAGGTCGCGCTCGCCGTCCAGGCTGTCGAGCAGGGCGTAGAGCAGCGGCGTGACCTGGACGGTCTGGCCGTCGCCCCGGCGGACGAGGCCGGGCACGTCCTGGTAGCCGGAGCCGGAGAGCTCGCCGAGCAGCTCGACGCCCGGCGCCCGGGCAGGCGCGCGGGCGCCGAGGAGTTCCACCGGCTGCTACTGCTGGATCGTGGAGTCCTGGGCAGCGGTGGCATCTGCCGTCACGCCGTCCAGGTCCTGGTTGATGATCGCGGTCTGCTGCGCCACCGCGGTCGCCTCGGAGCCGACCGAGCCGACGTTGGCCGAGACCGCGGCGTCGATCGGCGCGGCGATGTTGGCGTTGGCCGCGACCGCACCCGCGATGGGGGCAGCGGCGTCGACGTCGGCGTCCACGTCCAGGTCGACGTCGAGCAGGTTGCCGCCCGCGGACAGGTCGCCCACCGCGACGTCGCCGTCGGTCGGCTGCTCGGCCACCGGCGTGCTGGTCTCCGGGATGCTGTCGTCGCCCTGGTCGAGGACGGAGGTCTGCGGGGCGTTGGCGATGGCGTCGCCGGACTGCGTCTGGTCGATCAGGACGGCCTGGTCGGTCAGCGCGGTGGCCTCCGAGCCGACCGACAGCAGGTTCGCGGAGGCGGCCGCGGTGATGGGGGCCGCCACGTTGAGGTTGGCCGCGACGGCCAGGTCGACCGGCGCCGCCAGGTCCAGGGCGAGGTCCACGTCGGCGTTCAGGTCCAGCAGCGACAGGACCTCCTTGGTCGGGAGCGCGGTGGCGCTCTCGGCCTCGAGGTCAGCAGCGCTCAGGCGGTCCAGCTCGGTCATCGGTGGTCCTTCTCTTCCGGCACGTCGACAGGTCTTGGACGGTTTCGACCGTCTGCTCCCCCTTCTCCCGGGCCCCAACCGCGGCATCCGGGTGACGCGCTGGCAGGCTCTGTCCCACCAGCCCCTGCTCCGAGGAGTCCCCGATGCTCGACCTGACCGGTACCTCGTCCCTCGTCACCGGCGGGGCCTCCGGCCTCGGCGAGGCCACCGTCCGCGCCCTGGCGGCCCGGGGCGCCTCGGTCGTCGTCGTCGACCTCCAGGACGAGAAGGGCCAGGCCGTCGCCAGCTCGGTCGGCGGCGGCTACGTGCGGGCCGACGTGACCGACCCGGAGCAGGTCGTCGCCGCGATCGAGGCGGCGGAGGAGCACGGGCCGCTGCGCACGCTCGTCACTGCCGCCGGCATCGGCTGGGCCTCGCGCACCATCGGCCGCGACGGGTCGTACGACTCGGCGCACGACCTGGCCGCCTTCCAGAAGGTGCTGGCCGTCAACCTGGTCGGCACCTTCAACTGCGTGCGCCTGGCCGCGACCGCGATGGCGCGGCACGACGCCGTCGACGCCGACGGGCAGAAGGGGTCCATCGTCACGATGGCCTCCGTCGCCGCCTTCGACGGCCAGATCGGCCAGGCCGCCTACAGCGCGAGCAAGGGCGGCGTCGTCGGCATGACGCTGCCGGTCGCGCGCGACCTGTCCGCCGCCGGCATCCGCCTCAACTGCGTCGCGCCGGGGCTCATCGACACGCCGATCTACGGCGAGGGCGAGGCCTCCGAGGCGTTCAAGGCGCAGCTCGGCGCGAACGTGCTGTTCCCCAAGCGCCTCGGCAGCTCCGAGGAGCTGGCGTCGATGGTCGTCGAGCTGCTCGTGAACACCTACGCCAACGGCGAGGTCGTCCGCGTCGACGGCGGCATCCGGATGCCCCCGAAGTAGCGTGCGGGTCCTCGCGCCGGCTGCGTCCGGCGTCGAGGGAGGCGTACGCGTTCCTGGTGGGCGCCCCGGTCTTCAAAACCGGTGAGGGCGAGCACCTCGTCCTGGCGGGTTCGATTCCCGTCCGCCTCCGCTGAGCTGCGGTTCTGTCCTGCTCGGCGCGCACCGGCGCCGGGCGGCCCAGGTGTGCGAAGGGTCTAAGTGCCCGGTTGTGACCTGTGCCACACTTCGTCCTCTTCCGCCATTCGTCGTCCTGGAGGACGCGTGCTCCGCAAGCTCTCCGCCTGCTCCGTCGCTGTGGCAGCGCTCGCCGCCGGGCTGGTCGCCGCTCCGAGCGCGTCCGCCGCGCCCGATCGGGCCACCCGCGCCGAGCAGGCGGCCCGGACGCACCCGAACCAGGTCGCGCTGGATGACAGCGACGCGCTGATCGTGCGTGACCAGTTCACGGACGCCGACGGCACCGCGCACGTGCGGTTCGACCGCACGCGAAGCGGCCTCCCGGTCCTGGGCGGCGACCTCGTCGTCCACCAGGCCCCCGACGGCGCGCTGCGCGGCGTCTCCGCCACGACGCGCCGGCCTCTGCGCCTGTCGCTGACCTCGTCGGTGACGAAGGAGGAGGCCATCGCCACGGCCCGCGCCGCTGCGGACAACGGCGCCACCGGGGTCGCCAGCGCTGTCCTCGAGATCGACGCGCGCGAGGAGGGTCCGCGGCTGGTGTGGGCCGTCGTCGTGCTCGGTCAGCAGGAGGACCAGACGCCGTCCGAGCTGCTGACCCTCGTGGACGCGCAGAGCCGCCGCATCGTCGACACGCAGGAGCAGGTCGAGACCGCCGACACCGGCACGGGCAACAGCCTCTGGAGCGGACAGGTCCGGATCTCGACCACGCAGGTCGCGGGCGGCTTCACGCTCACCGACGCCGATCGGGGCGCGGGGCTGCAGCGCACGACGGACCTGAACGGCGCCACGACCGGCAGCGGTGCGGCCTTCACCGACGCCGACGACGTGTGGGGCAGCGGTGACCTGACCAGCCGGCAGTCGGCGGCGGTCGACGCGCACTACGGCGCGGCCAAGACCTGGGACTTCTACCAGAGCACCTACGGCCGGAGCGGCATCGCCAACGACGGGAAGGGCGCGCTCAGCCGGGTGCACTACGGCACCGACTACGACAACGCCTTCTGGCAGGACAGCTGCTTCTGCATGACGTACGGCGACGGTGCCAAGGGCGCGGGCTACGACGACGGGCCGCTCGTCTCGCTGGACGTCGCGGGACACGAGATGAGCCACGGCGTCACGAGCCGGACCGCGCGGCTCAACTACAGCGGTGAGAGCGGCGGGCTCAACGAGGCCACCAGCGACATCTTCGGCACGATGGTCGAGTTCTACGCCGCGAACGCGGCGGACGTGGGCGACTACGACATCGGCGAGCAGTTCACGCACGGGCAGCCGTTCCGCTTCATGTGGAACCCGATCAAGGACGGCTCCTCGCCCAACTGCTACTCCAAGTCGCTCGGCCGCCTGAACGTGCACTACTCGTCCGGCGTCGCGAACCGGTTCTTCTACCTGCTCTCGGAGGGCAGCACGAGCACCCGGTACACGGGTGGCCTCACGGTGCCGACGTGCAACGCTGCGCCTGCCGTCGTGGGCATCACGCAGGCCAAGGCCGGGGCGATCTGGTACCGGGCGCTGACGACGTACCTGACGTCCCGCAGCAAGTACGCCGACGCGCGCCTCGCCACGCTCAACGCGGCGGCGTCCCTCTACGGCGGCTCGGGCTCGCCGGAGTACGCAGCGGTGAACGCCGCCTGGCGCGCGGTCGGCGTCGTCTAGGTCGACGCGGGTCACGGAGGGGCCGGTGCAGCGCGCCGGCCCCTCCGTCCTGCGCGGGGCGCGACGTGGCGGCGCTCTCCGCCGCAGCGTCAGGCTGCGACGGGCGCGGGGCGGAACCGCAGCGCCATCGCCCCCGAGCGGAAGTCGCGCCGGTCCACGAGGTCCAGCTGGATCCGCTCGCGCAGGCCACCGAGCAGTGCCGGGCCGTGGCCGGCGAGGACCGGCTGCACCAGGAGCTCGTACTCGTCGATCAGCCCGAGGTCGGCGAGCGCCAGGGGGAGCGTCACCCCACCGACCCACAGGCCCTCGCCCGGCTCCTCCTTGAGCCGCTGCACCGCCTGCGCGAGGTCGCCCCGCACCAGCTCGGCGTTCCAGTCGACGGCGTCGAGGGTGCCCGACACGACGTGCTTGCGCGCCCGGTCGATCGCCTCGGCGAACGGGACCTCGTGCGGGCCCATCCAGTCCGGCCAGCTGCCCGTGACCGGCCGCCGCCAGGCCGACTCCATCATCTCGTAGGTGACCCGGCCGAACAGCAGCGCGTCGGCGCGCTCCAGCTGCGCGGTCCAGTAGCGCATCGACTCGTCGTCCGGCGGCAGCCCCGCCTCGTGGTGGCAGCAGCCGTCGAGCGTGACGTTGATCGAGTACCGCAGCGGTCGCACGCGTGACCTCCTGTCCGGCGCCGTGGCCGGACCGTACTCAGGCGTTGCCCTCGGCCGGCTGCGGCGCGCGCAGGACCCGCTGCGCGACCCGGACGTCCGGACCCAGGCGTCGCAGGTGGGCGACCAGGTCGTCTGCCGCGGCCTGCAGCGCCGCGTCGTCCAGGGGGCCGAGCGCGTCCAGGACGAACAGCGCGGCGGTGGTGCCGTCGTGCAGCTGGGTGCGGCGGGCCTGGCGCCAGTTCCAGCGTCGGCAGGTCACGCCGGCGTCGTCGCACCACACGACCTCGCCGGGCTCCGGGTGCTCCACGACCGGCTCGCCGCCGGACGCGGTGTCGAAGGGCTCGCTGCCGGTGCTGCGCACCAGGCGCGGCGGTCCGGCGTAGCGGTCCAGGTCCTCGCCGCCGAGCGGGACGCCGTGCAGCACCGAGACGGCGTTGTAGACGTCGGTGAGCCGGTTCACCCGAGGCAGCCCGGCCTCGGCGCGCCGCAGCAGCGCCTCCAGGCTGTTGCGGTGCCGCTGCGGCTTGCGCTCGCCGAAGGCGCGGTACGCCTCCCGCCAGGCCGCGACGTGCGGGTGCTCCTCGACGGGCTGCTCGGCGAAGGCGCTCCGCGCCGAGGCCTCCGCCGCCTGCAGCAGCTCCTCGCTCACCGCGTCGCTCGCACCCGGCTCGATCCCGTCGACGGCCAGCAGCAGGGCGCGGTAGTCGGGCCGGAGCGCCAGCACGTCGTCATCGATGCGTGCGGCGGCCAGGAACGCGTCGAGGTCACGCACGAGCCACCGCCCCGCGGACGGGAGCTCCTACGGCCGGCTCGTGGACGGCCAACGAGAAGCGCGCCCCTGTGCTCGCGGCGACGTAGGCGTGCGGCCGGTCGCCGGTGAAGGCGGTGCCGTCGCCCGCCTCGAGCGCCGCCGACTGCCCGCCCACCTCCACGACGAGCGAGCCGTCCAGGACCTGCAGCAGCTCGCGCGTCCCCGCGGCGTGCGCCTCGCTGTCGTAGCGGTCGCCGGGGCCCAGGGTCCAGTCCCAGAGCTCGACGACGTCCGGGGCGGCGGTGCCGGCGACGAGCACCGCCCGCCCGCCGTGCGCGCCCCGCCAGAGCACCACGCCCTCGCCCGCGCGGGTGACCGTCAGCGCCGCTGCTCGCGGCGGCTCGACGAGCGCCGGCAGCCCGACCCCCAGCGCGTCGCCCAGGCGCAGCAGCGTGCCGATGCTGGGGTTGGTCCCGCCCTGCTCGACGTGGACCAGCATCCGCCGGCTGACGCCGCTCGCGGCGGCGAGCTGGTCGAGCGTCCAGCCCCGTGAGGTGCGGGCCGACCGCACCCGGTCTCCCACGGCGTGGGCGAGCTCCAGCGTGTCCATGCAGTGCAACGTACTGCACTCCTGGTGCAGCGCCTCCGCAGCACTAGCGTCCGGCGGGTGAGCCGCCTCGTCGAGACCGTGGTGCCGGCCCGCCTCGGGCCCGGCTTCCGCTGGCTGCTCGCCTCCTCCTGGGTGTCGAACCTCGGCGACGGCATCGCGCTCGCCGCCGGGCCCCTGCTCATCGCCTCGCAGACCCGCGACCCGCTGCTGGTCGCGTCCGCGGTCCTGCTGCAGCAGCTGCCGTGGCTGCTGTTCGGGCTGCTCGCCGGCGCGCTCTCCGACCGGCTCGACCGCCGGGTCATCGTCGTCACGGTCGACCTGCTGCGCGCCGGGGTGCTGGTGCTGCTGGCCGCCTCGATCGTCACCGGCGTCGTGTCGGTGCCGGTCGTGCTGGTGTCGCTGTTCCTGGTCGGCACGGCGGAGGTCTTCGCCGACAACGCGGCGAGCACCCTGCTGCCGATGATCGTCCCGCGGGCCGACCTCGCGATCGCCAACGCCCGGATGCAGACCGGCTTCATCACGGTCAACCAGCTCGCCGGCCCGCCGCTGGGGGCCGCGCTGTTCGCGGCGGGCGCCGCCTCGCCCTTCGTCCTGCAGGCCGTCCTCGTGGCGCTCGGCGCGGTGCTGGTCTCGCGGCTGGTCGTGGCACCGCACCGGCGCGAGGCCGGCGGGCCGTCGCACGTCCGGCGGGACATCGCCGAGGGCTTCCGCTGGGTGCGGCACCACGCGGCGGTCCGCACCCTGATCCTCACGATCTTCACCTTCAACATCACCTTCGGCGCGGCCTGGTCGGTGCTGGTCCTGTACGCGACCGAGCGGCTGGGCATGGGCGAGGTCGGCTTCGGCCTGCTGACGACCGTCTCCGCCGTCGGCGGCCTGGCCGGGACCACGTCGTACGGCTGGATCACGCGGCGGATCAGCCTGGGCGACCTGATGCGCGTCGGGCTGGTCGTCGAGACCCTGACGCACCTCGCGCTCGCGCTCACGACCTCGCCCGCGCTGGCGTTCGTCATCTTCTTCGTCTTCGGCGCGCACGCCTTCATCTGGGGGACCACGTCGGTGACCGTCCGGCAGCGGGCCGTGCCCACGGCGCTGCAGGGGCGGGTCGGGAGCGTGAACGGCTTCGGCGTCTACGGCGGGCTCGTCCTGGGCTCGGCGCTCGGCGGCCTGATCGCCCAGCGGTGGGGCGTCACCGGGCCGTTCTGGTTCGCCTTCGTCGGCTCGGCCGTGTTCTGCGTCCTCATCTGGGGCCAGCTGGCGCACATCGCGCACGCTGACGAGGACGAGCCGGCTGCCCAGCCCGCCGAAGCCGCCGCCGACCGGGCGCGGGAGTGATCGCGCCGGTCCCGGGCAGGGAGGAGCCGTGGCCGACTTCGACATCACCGTCCTGATCCGCTCCGAGCACGACGCGTTCCGCCGCGCCTTCACCGAGATCGAGGGGCTCACCGACAAGGACGAGCTCACCTCGCGCTGGCGTGAGCTGTCCGACCAGCTCGAGGTGCACGCCGCCGGCGAGGAGGAGGTCTTCTACCCGGAGCTGCTGCAGGACGTCGACGACAGCGAGGGCGACACCGAGCACGCGGTCAAGGACCACAACGAGATCCGCGAGACGACCCGCAAGGTCGACGACCACGAGGTCGGCAGCGACGCCTGGTGGGAGGCCTTCCGCGAGGCGCGCGAGGCGACCGTGGACCACCTCGGCGAGGAGGAGACCGACGTGCTCCCGCCCTTCCAGGAGCAGGTCGACGAGGACAAGCGCGGCGAGCTCGGCATGCGCTGGATGAAGTTCCTGGAGGACCACCAGAACGCCAAGGGGCTGTCGCGCGAGGAGCTCGACCCGAAGGAGTACGTCGAGGAGCACAGCTCCTAGCCCGACGTACGGTCGTCAGGTGAGCCTCGACGACCCGCGCCGGCGCGTGCCACGCACGGACGTGGCGCTCGCCGACCCCCGTCTCGTCGAGGCCGCGGGGCGGCTCGGGGTCGACCTGGTGAAGGCCGCCGTCGTGCACGCGCAGGGCCTGGCCCGCAGCGGCACGCTGGCGCCTGAGCAGGTCGTCGACGCCGCAGTGGGCGCGCTGCCGTCGCGCGCCACGACGCTGCGCCCGGTCCTGAACGCGACCGGCGTCGTGCTGCACACCAACCTCGGGCGCGCCCCGCTCTCGCCCGCGGCGGTGGACGCCGTGCGGACCGCCGCGGGCTACGTCGACGTCGAGTACGACGTGGCCGACGGCAGCCGGGCCCGCCGGGGCCGCGGGGCGCTCGCTGCGCTTCGTGATGCGGTGCCGGCCGCGGAGGACGTGCTGGTCGTCAACAACGGCGCCGCGGCGCTGGTCCTGGCCACGACCGCCCTGGCCGCCGGACGCGAGGTGCTGGTGAGCCGCGGCGAGATGGTCGAGATCGGCGACGGCTTCCGGCTGCCGGACCTCATCGCCAGCACCGGCGCCCGGCTGCGCGAGGTCGGCACGACCAACCGGACGCACCTGCGCGACTACGCGGACGCGGTCGGTCCGGAGACGGGCTGCGTGCTGAAGGTGCACCCCAGCAACTTCCGGGTGGAGGGCTTCACCAGCGCGGTCGGCGTCGCGGAGCTGGCCGGCCTCGGGGTGCCCGTCGTGGCCGACGTCGGCAGCGGGCTGCTCGCACCGCACCCGCTGCTCCCGGACGAGCCGGACGCCGACACCGCCCTGCGCGCAGGCGCTTCCGTCGTGACGGCCAGCGGCGACAAGCTGCTCGGCGGGCCACAGGCCGGCCTCCTGCTCGGCCGGGCGGAGGTGCTCGAGCGGTTGCGGCGGCACCCCCTGGCGCGGGCGCTGCGCGTCGACAAGCTGACCCTGGCGGCGCTGGAGGCCACCCTGCGCGGGCCGCGGACGCCGACCTGGGCGGCGCTCACCGCGGACCCGGCCGTCCTGCGGGCGCGGTGCGAGCGGCTGGCCGACCTCGTCGGAGGGCACGTCGTGCCGAGCGACGGCGCCGTCGGCGGGGGAGGCGCCCCGGGGCAGGTCCTGCCGGGCTGGGCCGTCGCCCTGCCCGCGTCGTACGCCCCGCGGCTGCGCGCCGGTGACCCGTGCGTCGTCGGTCGCGTCGAGCGGGACCGCTGCCTGCTGGACCTGCGCTGCGTCCCTGAGGCCGACGACGACGTGCTGGCCGCGACCGTGCGGGCGCTGACCGCCTAGTGCACGTCGTCGCGACCGCCGGCCACGTCGACCACGGCAAGAGCACCCTCGTGCGCGCGCTCACCGGCATGGAGCCGGACCGCTGGGCGGAGGAGCGCCGGCGCGGCATGACCATCGACCTCGGCTACGCGTGGACGACGCTGCCGTCCGGGCAGGTGCTGGGCTTCGTCGACGTGCCGGGGCACGCGCGCTTCATCGGCAACATGCTGGCCGGCCTCGGCCCGGCGCCCGCGGTGCTCGTCGTCGTCGCGGCGGACGAGGGGTGGCGCCGCCAGTCAGGTGAGCACCTCGCGGCGGTCGACGCGCTGGGACTGACGAGCGGGCTGCTCGCCGTGACGCGCAGCGACCTCGCCGACCCTGGCGCGGCGACGGCGCAGGCGCTGGAGCAGGTCGCCGCCTCCAGCCTCGGCACGGTCGAGGCCGTCGCGGTCTCGGGCGCGACCGGCGCGGGGGTCGACCAGCTGCGCGCCGCCCTGGACCGGCTCGTCGCGCAGCAGCCCGAGCCCGACGTCCGCGCCCCGGTACGGCTCTGGGTGGACCGGGCGTTCACCGTGCGCGGCAGCGGGACCGTCGTCACCGGCACCCTCGCCGCCGGCACCGTGCGCACCGGCGACGAGCTCGTCCTGCGCGACCGGGCCGTCCGCGTCCGTGGCCTGCAGAGCCTGGGCGAGCCGTACGACGAGGTGCGCGCCGTCGCCCGCGTCGCGGTGAACCTGCGCGGGGTCGAGCGCGAGGAGGTCGGCCGGGGCGATGCGCTGCTCACCCCGGGCAGCTGGCGGGACACCGGCGGCGTCGACGTCCGGCTGTCCGCGGACCCCCGTGCGCTGCCCGCCGAGCTCGTCCTGCACGTCGGGTCGACGGCGGTGGCGGTCCGGCTGCGCACGCTCGGCGGCGACACCGCCCGGCTCACGCTGCACCGGCCGCTCCCGCTGCGCGCCGGCGACCGTGCCCTGCTGCGCGACCCGGGCGCCCAGGCCGTCGCGGCCGGCGTCCTCGTGCTCGACGTCGACCCGCCCGCCCTGCGCCGGCGGGGAGCGGCCGCCGAGCGCGCCCGGGCGCTCGTCGGCGCCAGCGCCGTGCCGGACCTCGCGACCGAGGTCGCCCGCCGCGGAGCCGCGCGCCGCTCCGACCTCGCCGCGGTGGGGGTGCCGCTGGACGACCTGGGGGCGGTACGGGCCGAGGGGGAGTGGCTCGTCGACCCGCAGCGCTGGGCGCAGTGGGTGCAGCAGCTGGCCGCTGCGGTGGACGCCCACGCGCTGGCCGCGCCGCTGGAGGCCGGGCTGCCCGCCGAGGCCGCCCGCCGGGCGCTGGACCTCCCGGACGTGCGGCTGCTGGCAGGGCTGGCCGCGGCGGCCGGTGTCGAGGCCGTCGGCGGCCGGCTCCGGCGGCCCGGGGCGGTCGCCGACCTCGGACCGGCCGAGCTCGGGGTGGCGGCGCTCGAGGAGCGGCTGCGCGGGAGCGCCTTCGCCGCTCCGGAGTCGCCCGAGCTCGACGCGCTGCACCTCGGCCCACGGGAGCTGGCCGCCGCCGAGCGGGCCGGTCGGCTGGTGCGCGTCGGCGGCGACGTCGTCCTGCTCCCGGACGGCCCGGCGCGGGCGATGCGGGTGCTGGCCGCGCTGCCGCAGCCGTTCACGCTGTCGGCCGCGCGGCAGGCGCTGGGCACCACCCGGCGCGTGGCCGTGCCCCTGCTCGAGCACCTCGACGGCCGTGGGTGGACCCGGCGGCTGGACGGCAACGTGCGCGAGGTCCGGCGGCCGAAGTAGCGTCCGCACACCGACCGAGGGAGACGCAGTGCCGCAGGAAGTGCAGGGGGTCGTCGCGCGCAGCAAGGGCGCACCGGTGAGCCTGGAGACGATCGTCCTCCCCGACCCGGGACCGCACGAGGTGGTCGTGCGGGTGGAGACCTGCGGGGTCTGCCACACCGACCTGCACTACCGCGAGGGCGGGATCAACGACGACTTCCCCTTCCTGCTCGGCCACGAGGCCGCCGGACGGGTGGAGACGGTCGGCGACGCCGTGACCACCGTGGCGGCGGGCGACCGGGTCGTGCTCGCCTGGCGCGCCCCCTGCGGGACGTGCCGGGCGTGCCTGCGCGGCCGGCCGCACCTGTGCTTCGACAGCCGGCACCAGGGCTCGCCCATGACGCTCCAGGACGGCACGCCGCTCGCGCCCGCCCTCGGGCTCGGCGCCTTCGCCGAGAAGACCCTCGTCGGCGAGGGCGCCTGCATCAAGGTCGACGAGCGCGCCGACCCCGCCGCGGCCGGCCTGCTCGGCTGCGGCGTCATGGCCGGCTGGGGCGCCGCGGTGAACACCGCGCCCGTGCAGAAGGGCGACACGGTCGCCGTGCTCGGCTGCGGCGGCGTCGGCGACGCGGCCATCGCCGGGGCGGTCTACGCCGGCGCGCGGCAGGTCATCGCCGTCGACCTCGACGACCGGAAGCTGCAGTGGGCCAAGGGCTTCGGCGCGACCGACACCGTGAACGCCGGCAGCGGTGACGTCGTGCAGGCGCTGCGCGACCTGACCGGCGGCTTCGGTCCCGACGTCGTCATCGACGCGGTCGGCCGGCCGGAGACCTACCGGCAGGCCTTCGACGCCCGCGACCTCGCCGGCACCGTCGTGCTGGTCGGCGTGCCGACGCCGCAGATGCAGCTGGAGATGCCGCTGATCGAGTTCTTCGGCCACGGCGGCGCGCTGAAGTCCTCCTGGTACGGCGACTGCCTGCCCACCCGCGACTTCCCGCTGCTCATCGACCTGTTCCTGCAGGGCCGCTTCGCGCTGGACGCCTTCGTCAGCGAGCGCATCGCGCTGGGCGACGTGGAGGAGGCGTTCCACCGGATGGAGCGCGGCGAGGTCCTGCGCTCCGTGGTCGTCCTCTGATGGCGGCGCGGATCGAGCACCTGGTCACCAGCGGCACGTTCAGCCTGGACGGGCAGGTCTTCGACGTCGACAACAACGTCTGGCTGCTCGGGGACGACGACGAGGTGCTGGTCGTCGACGCCCCCCACGACCCGGACGCCATCGCCGCGGCGGTGGGCGACCGCACCGTCGTCGCGATCGCCTGCACGCACGCCCACGACGACCACGTCCGCTCCGCACCGGAGCTCGCCGAGCGGCTGTCGACGCAGGTGCTGCTGCACCCCGACGACCGGGTGCTGTGGGACCTGACCCACGCGCGGCACGAGCCGGACGGGTCGCTGCGCGACGGCCAGGTGCTCGAGGTCGCCGGCACGAAGGTGCACGTGCTGCACACCCCGGGCCACGCCCCCGGTGCGGTCTGCTTCTCCGTCCCGGACCTCGGGGTCGTGTTCAGCGGGGACACGCTGTTCTCCGGCGGGCCGGGCGCCACCGGGCGCAGCCACAGCGACTACCCGACGATCCTCGACTCGATCCGCACGCGCCTGCTCACGCTGCCGCCGGAGACGCGGGTGCTCACCGGGCACGGCGACGAGACGACCGTGGCCGCCGAGGCGCCGTCCTACGACGAGTGGGTCAAGCGCGGCAGCTAGCGCGGCCAGGCGACGGCCAGCGGCACACCGAGGCCCCCGGCGATGCCCGACCACGGGGCGTGCGGCGGCGCCGGCGGCAGCGCCCACCGCGCCCGCGCGACCCGGGTCGTCAGCTCCGCGAGCGCCGCCTCCGGCGAGCCGTAGCGCGGCGAGTAGGCGCCGCGGTCGAGGCGCTCGCGCGTGGTGGCCAGCTCGAGCACGTCGCCGGCCAGGTCGCGGGCGGCTGCGCCGGCGGCCGGGTGCAGCGCCCGGGCGGCGCGCATGAGGCGCTTGCGGGCGCCGACGTCGGCCAGGGCGGCGACGTCCGCCTCGGCCAGCACGCCCGCCCGCACCTCGGGCCACAGGTAGTGCGCGACCGCCCGCTTCTCCCGCCGGGCCTCGCGCCGGGCCAGGACGATCAGCCCGACGAACGCCGGGACCATCACCCCGAAGAACACCAGCAGGAAGCCGCCGCCGTCGAAGGACGCCGAGCCGTTCCACAGCGCGTGCAGGCAGACCGCGCCGAGCAGGCCGAGCGCCGGCGCCAGCAGGCCACGGCGGGTGCGGCCGGCCGCGAGCAGTCCGAGGCCGATGCCGGTGCACGCGGTGAAGACGGGGTGGGCGAACGGGGAGAAGACGCCGCGCAGCACGAACACCGCCGGCAGCGAGCCGTCCTCCAGCGCCCGGCCGTAGTAGAGGACGTTCTCGACGGTGGCGAAGCCGAGGCCGACCATCGAGGCGTAGACGATCCCGTCGAGCGGGCCGCCGATCTGGTGGCGGAACCGCCGGTAGAGCAGCACCAGGACGGAGGCCTTGCTGCCCTCCTCGACCAGCGGCGCGACCAGCGCGGCCTCGGCCAGGTCGTCGCCGCCGACCACCCAGCCGAGCACGCCGTTGAGGACGAGCGCAGCCAGCACGACCGTCGTCGCACCCGCCAGGAAGGCGTAGGCCAGCGCCGCCTTCGGCTCCGGGTGGAAGCGGTCCAGCGACAGGGCCGCCCAGGCGTAGAGCGGGACGAGCACGAGGGCCGCGACCACCGCCGCTACGAAGGCCGTCGGTCCGACCTCCCCGAGCACCACGACCAGCGCCAGCAGGCCGCACACCGCGAAGGCCGTGACGTTGCGGGCGCCGAGCACGCGCCCGGGGACGGCGAGGCGCTGCGCCGCCGCGACCGGGGGCAGCGGCTGCGTCGCGGGCGTCCAGCTCACGCCGTCCCACCAGCGCAGGTGCCCCTGCTGCCACGGGTCGGCGTACCAGCCCGCGACCGGGTGGCTCGTCGTCATGTGCCCATCCTGCGGCACACGCGCCTACAGTCAGCAGATGCGGGCGCCACTGGTGGACGGCTTCGGCCGGGTGCACACCGACCTGCGGCTGTCCCTGACCGACCGCTGCAACCTGCGCTGCACGTACTGCATGCCGGCCGAGGGGCTGGACTGGCTGCCGAAGCCGCAGCTGCTCACCGACGACGAGCTGGTGCGCCTGGCCGGCGTGCTGGCCGAGCTCGGGGTGCGCACGGTGCGGCTGACCGGCGGCGAGCCGCTGCTGCGCCCCGGCCTGCCCGGGCTCGTCCGCCGGCTGGCCGACCTCGGCCTCGCGCTGTCCCTCACGACCAACGGCCTGGGGCTGGCGCGGCAGGCGCAGGCGCTGCGCGAGGCCGGCCTGCGACGCGTGAACGTCAGCCTGGACAGCCTGCGCCCGGAGCGGTTCGCCGAGCTGACCCGCCGGGACCGGCTGCACGACGTGCTCGCCGGACTCGCTGCGGCCAAGGCGGCCGGCCTCGAGCCGGTCAAGGTCAACGCCGTCCTCATGCGCGGCGTCAACGACGACGAGGCGGCCGACCTGCTGCAGTGGGCGCTGGACGAGGGCTACGCGCTGCGCTTCATCGAGCAGATGCCGCTGGACCCGCAGCACGGCTGGGACCGCGCGACGATGCTGGACGCCGACGAGATCCTGACCCGGCTGGGGGAGCGCTGGACGCTCACCCCGGTGCCGACCCGGGGGAGCGCTCCGGCCGAGGAGTTCGTGGTCGACGGCGGGCCGGCCACGGTCGGCGTCGTCGGCTCGGTCAGCCGGCCGTTCTGCGGCGCCTGCGACCGGCTGCGGCTGACCGCCGACGGCCAGGTCCGCAACTGCCTGTTCGCGACCGAGGAGAGCGACCTGCGGGCACCGCTGCGCGCCGGGGCCACCGACGACGAGCTGGCCGACCGGCTGCGCGCCGCGGTGCTCGGCAAGAAGAAGGGCCACGGCATCGGCGAGCCGGGCTTCGTGCAGCCGGACCGCCCCATGTCGGCCATCGGCGGCTGAGCAGCCCGGCTAGTACGCCGCGATGACCTGCTCGCCGAAGCGGGCCATCTCCTCGCGCTGAGGGCTGAACTGCAGCGAGCATCAGGTCGACACCGGCCGCTTCGTACTCCCGGATCCGGGCGACGACCTGCTCGGGCGTGCCGACCAGGCCGGCGCGCAGGCCGCGGTTGCTCACGGAGTACTCCTCGAGCGAGACCTGCGACTCCAGCTGGCTGCCGGCGACGAAGTCCTGGTAGCTCGCGTAGGCCTCCGGGTCGCTCTTCACGTCGAGGATCCGGTCGAGCTCGGCCTGCGCCTCCTCCTCCGTGTCGCGGACGATGACGTAGCCGGAGACGCCGTACTGGAAGGGCCTGGCGGCGCGGGCGGTCATGTCGGCGACCTTCGCGGCGATGACTTCGGGAGCGTCGCCGTGCATGACGTAGGCGCCGCCGTGCCGGCCGATGACCTCCTTGGCCTTGGGGGACTCGCCGCCCATGTAGACGGTCGGCAGCACCGACGGCTTGGGCTCCATGACGCAGCCCTCGAGGTCGTAGAGCCCGCCGTGGTGGGTGACGGCGTCCTCGGTGAGCAGCCGCGACAGGACCGTCAGCCACTCCTCGGTCCGCTCGTACCGCGCGTCGTGGACGTCGAAGGGCGCGCCGTACTGGCTCGCCTCGTCCTTCCACCAGGAGCTGACGACGTTGAGGCTGATCCGTCCCGGGGCGATGGTGTCCAGGGTGGACAGCGCCTTCGCGGTCAGCGAGGGGGAGTGGTAGTTGGGGCGGACGGCAAGCATGAGCTCGAGCCGCTCCGTCACGGCCGCCACGGCCGGCGCCAGCGTCCAGGCGTCGAGCGACGGGGCGTGGTGGCCCTTGATGTCGTTGAGGTTCAGCTCGGCGATCAGCGACAGGTCGAAGCCGGCCTGCTCGCTCTCGACGGCGAGCTCCTTGACGTACGACCAGTCGGTCGACATCCCCTCGTCGCGGACGTTGCGGAGCCACCCGCCGAACACGGGCATCCAGTAGCCGAAGCGCATCCCGGCAGGCTACGGCGGCGGCGGGTGTGGCCCCGCTCACAGGGGCTTGATCAGGTGCTTGCTGCAGGCAGCACCGGGAACCACCTGGGGCGACCCCGACAGACGAAGGAGGCCCCCGTGGCCGTCACCAAGGACATGCTGCTCTCCGAGCTGCAGGACCTGCTCCGCCTCACCGCGTCCGAGCAGGTCATCGCGAACGTCCGCCGCCTCCAGGCGGCCAGCACGAGCATCGCCGACGAGCTCAAGGCGAACGCCGGCAAGTCGCTGGAGCGCCAGCAGCTGCTGCGCGACGCCATCAAGCAGACCGGCGGCGTCCCCGACGTCGTCGGCGCGACCTTCGGCAAGGCCGGCGCCTTCCTGCAGACGCAGGTCAACCAGGTGCAGACCCTGCAGGGCGCGCTGCTCGGCGACCTCGCCCTCGAGCACCAGCTCCGCGAGCGCGCCCGCTACGCCCGCACGCTGGCCGAGAGCCTGGGCTACAGCCAGGTCATCCCGGTCCTCGACCGGCTCGAGACCGCGCACACCGCGACGATCGAGTGGCTCGAGACCCGCCTGTCCGAGGTCGGCCGCACCGGCACCTCGGCGCTCAAGGCGACGCCGGTCCAGGCCGCCGTCACCGTCGCGCGCCGGACCCTCGGCGTGCCGTTCGCCGTCGTCTCCGGCGGCGTCAACCGCGCCAGCAGCCTGCTGGGCCGCAAGGCCGGCTCGGCCGCCTCCACCGTCGCCGAGGGCGCCGGCAAGGCCGTCGACAGCGCCGTCTCGCAGGTCGAGGCCGTCGCCGAGGACGTCACCGGCGCCACCAAGGCCGGCGTCGACAAGGCGCAGCAGGCCGGCGAGCAGGCCGCGGACCAGGTCCTCGACCTGACCGGCCTGGACGAGGACCACCAGCCGTTCGCGGCCTACAGCACGCTGTCCGGCGACAGCGTCATGCGGCACGTCGCCGACAGCGACGACGTCGAGCACCTGCGCGAGATCCTCGCCTACGAGCAGGCCCACAAGGCCCGCAAGGGCGTCCTGCAGGCGCTCGAGACGCGCCTGACGGAGCTCAGCACCACCGTCTGACCCCGCGTACGACGCGCAGGACCCCGCGGGCACAAGCCCGCGGGGTCCTGCGTTGTCCAGGGCATGGAGGAGAACCGCGCGCGGCGCGTCGTCGAGGGCCTGCGCGCCCACGGGGTGCCGGCCACGATGAAGAAGGCCGGCGTCTACCAGTTCGGGATCGTCGTCTCGCTGCCCGACGGGCGCGAGGCCGTCTGGGACACCGACGGCACGGCCGGGCTGGAGGCCACGGTGATGGCGGACGGGATGCTGCGCGGCTTCGTGCCGACCATCCCCGGCAGCGAGGACTTCACCGAGGAGCAGGTCGTCGAGGCGATCTGGCACACCGACTACGACCAGCCGGTCGCCCGGCGGCGCGAGACCGCGCCGGTCACCGCGCCGCCGCTGCCTCCCGAGGGCGGCGTCTTCCGCCGCTTCCTGGACGGCTTCCGCAGCTAGCAGATGCTGCGCACGAAGGCGTAGGGGTTGACCGAGCGGCCGCCGACCTCGCGCTCGAAGTGCACGTGGTTGACGCTGCCGGCGTTGCCGGTGCTTCCTACGCGCGCGATCAGCTGCCCGGCCTCGACCCGCCCGCCGGTGACGAGGTTCTGCGAGTTGTGGGCGTAGAAGTAGGTGTCGCCGTTGTCGGCGTCCAGGTAGAGCGAGATGCCGCCGTTGCTGCTGTAGGCGCCGCGGATCCTGCCGTCGGCGACGGCGTAGACCGGGGAGCCGTACGGCGCGAGCATGTCGGTGCCCTTGTGCTGGCGACCGCCGGAGCGGGCCGCGCCCCAGGTGTCGGTGAAGGTGGCGTTCGGGACCGGGCAGCGTCCGCCGGTGCGCAGCGAGCCGATGGGGGCACGGCGGGCCTTCGCCGCCGCCGCAGCCTTCGCCGCAGCCTTCGCGTCCGCCGCAGCCTTCGCCGCAGCGGCCGCCTTGGCCTTCGCGTCGGCCGCGGCCTTCGCCTGAGCGGCCGCGGCGGCCTTGGCCTTCGCCTCCGCAGCAGCCTTCGCGCGGGCCTGCTCGTCCAGGCGGCGGTCGCGGGAGGCGCGGGCCTGCGCGCGCTCCTGCGTGGCGGGCTGCTCGAGCACCAGCGGCGCGACGTCGGTGTAGGCCAGCACCGCGGGGCGGTCGTCCTGGGCCGGCGCCAGCGCCACCAGGCCGCCGAAGGCCGCGGCCACGGCCGACATCAGCAGGACCGGCAGGGCGCGGGCGCGCAGGCCGGCACGCGGCTTGGCGTGCAGCACGACAGGACCCCCAGGGGTGGAAGAGCAGGCTGAGCCCCGAACCTAACAGAGGTCACGGTCCGATCACGGAGCCTGGACGAAGCGGGACAGGACGGCCGCGACGCCCTGGGCGCCGAGCGCGCAGGTGGCCTCGCCGACCGACAGCTCCACCCGGCAGCTGCCCGGGTCGAGCGCCGGCATCGCGGCCGGCCAGGTCCACAGGCCCTCCTGCGCCAGCGCCCGTGCCGTGTCCCGGAACGCCTCCGGGCTGGTGCGCAGGAGCAGGTGGAGCATCGGCGTCTGGGGCGGGTCCGGCACGACCGTCACGCCGTCCACGCGGCGCAGCGCGTCCGCGATCTCCCGCGCCAGGTCGAGGTAGGCCGGCATCCGGGCCAGCCGCGGCTGCAGGAGCGCCAGGGCGGACGCGGCCCCGGGCCACAGGCCGAACAGGGTGCCGCCCATCCGGCGGCGCCACTCGCGCACCTCGGCGACGACGTCCTCCGGCCCGGCCAGGCAGCAGCCGGCCAGCGCCCCGATCCCCTTGTAGAAGGAGACGTACGCCGTGTCGAACAGCCCGGCGACCTCCGCCGGGGTGCGGCCGTAGCCGGCGCTCGCCTCCCACAGCCGCGCGCCGTCCAGGTGGGCGGCCGCACCCGTCGAGCGGGCCCAGGCGACCTGCGCCTGCAGGTCCTCCCACGACGGCTGCTGGCCGCCGAGGTCGCGCTGCGGCAGCTCCAGCACGAGGGCGGCGGCCGGCTCGGCCACCTGCTCCAGGTCCGCCAGCGTGATCAGCCGGGTGTCGGCGCCGACCGGCCGGCCGACCAGCCCGTGCAGCCGCTCGAGCGCCCGGCCCTCGTGCCGGTCGAGGTGGCACATCGGGTGGAACAGCACGGTGCGCCGGCCGCGCCGGTCGGCGTGCACCCGCAGGACGGCCTGCTGCGCCATCGTCCCGCTGGGCAGGTAGACCGCCGCCGGCATGCCGAGCAGCCCGGCCACCTCCGCCTCCAGCGCGGCCACCACGCCGCCGTCGCCGTAGCGGTCGACCTCGGTGTCCCCCGGGATCGTCGCGAGCAGGTCGGCGGCGCGGACCGGGCCGTGGCCGGTCAGCGATCGGTCGCAGGAGGCGCGCAGGGCGTCGAGGTCGTCAGGCACCCCGGCAGGGTAGGAGCCGGGCATGAGCGAGCAGCCCGGGACCGAGAACCCGCCCACGACCGACGAGCCGCTGGACCCGGCGGAGCAGCCGGTGGCGGGCGGCTCCGACGACGGCGAGGCCGCGCAGGGCGACGGCGCCGAGGACAGCTACTAGCAGGCCTCAGCAGGCACAGCGGTAGCCGAGGCCGCCCGTGAGCTCGGACCACAGCACGTCGTAGGCCGGCTCCGGGTCGTCCGGGTCGTGCACCGCGTCGACCAGGTCACTGGGGCGGCCGGCGAGCAGCGCGGTCCACTCGTCCTTGGTGACCTGCGCCTCGGGCACGGTCGCCGCGCGCGCCTTCACCAGCGGCAGGTAGTCGCGCAGGAACGTCCACCGCACGCCGTCGCGCTGCGGCCCGCTGTCGAAGGGCTGCCCGACGGCGTCGCGGTAGGCGAGCAGCGGCAGGTCGACCCCGGAGGCGATCGGCAGGCCGACCCACTTCCACGCGCGGGTGTTCACGTCGAGCAGCAGCTGCTGCCCGGTGCGGGCGTCCTGCACGAACTCGATCTCGCTGATCCCGCTGTAGCCCAGCGCCTGCAGGACCTGCACGCCCGCGCCGGCGATCGCGGGGTCCCACCGTGCGTCGGCCAGGCAGCTGGTGCCGAAGTCCGGCGGCCACTGCTCGAGCTTGCGCCCCGTGAACACCCCGCGCGGCGTGCCGTCCGGCGACAGGTACGACGCCACCGACCAGAACCCGCCCGGCTCGGTGTCCACCCACTCCTGCGCGACCAGCGTGAGCCCGGCCGCCGCGGCCTCGCCGCAGCGGCGCACGAAGTCGTCGGCGTCCTGCACCACGAAGACCTTCGCCCGGAAGGCGTTGTAGAAGCCGCGGCTGTCGTCGGGCTTGAGCACGCACGGGTACGGCACGGTCGCGGCGACCTGCTCCGGCGTCGCGCCGTCGAGGTACCAGGTGCGCGGGATCGCCACCCCCGCCTGCTCGCAGGCGCGGTACAGGTCGGTCTTGGACAGCGCCCGGCGCACAACGTCGTACGGCGCGAAGGGGTAGCGGTAGTGCTCCTCGAGCCGGCCGCGGTGCTTGGCCAGCGCGAGCACCCAGTCGTCGTTCGTGGGGAGGAGGACCGGGCGCTCGGCGAAGGACGGGGCGAGCTGCAGCAGGTGCTCGGCGAGGGCCACGTCGTCGGTCGGGCTCGGCACCAGCCCGAGGCCGGCGAGGTGGCGGCTGCTCTGGCCCAGGCCGCCGCGCTCGTCGTCCAGCCCCACGACCGGGATGCCCTGGCGGCCCAGGCTGCGGGCGACCGCGAGCCCGGTGATGTGCACGTTCATGACCAGGGCGGCGGGGACGTCTGGCGGCAGGCCCTCGGCGAGCACCTGCTGGCCGGCGAGGGCGAGCACGCGTCCGAGGCTAGGCGTGTGACCGGGTCGGCGGTGTCGGCGGCTGTCGGGTGGCGAGACTGGAGGCATGGCTGCTCCGTCCGACCCGCCGGCGCCCGTCCCGCCGCTGCCCCTGCCGCCGGGCCGCACCGTGCTCGTGCCGGACCGCGGCGAGTTCTTCGTGCGCGACTCCGGTGGCAGCGGCCGGCCGGTCCTGCTCGTGCACGGCTGGATGTTCCCGAGCGACCTGAACTGGCTGCACGTCTACGCGCCGCTGCAGCGCGCCGGCTACCGGGTGCTCGCGATGGACCTGCGCGGCCACGGGCGCGGCCTGCGCTCGGGGGCTCCGTTCCGGCTGCAGGACTGCGCAGACGACGCGGCCGGCGTGCTGAGCGCCCTCGGGCTGCCGCCGGCGCTGGTCGTCGGCTACTCCATGGGCGGCCCCGTCACGCAGCTGCTGGCCGAGCGGCACCCGCACGTCGTCGCCGGCTTCGTGCTCTGCGCCACGGCGCTGGACTGGAGCGACCCGCGCCAGAAGGCCTTCTGGCACACGATGGGCGGCCTGCGGCTGCTGCTCGGCCTGTTCCCGCAGAGCATCTGGCGCGGCGGGATGCGGCTGGCCGGCGCGCCCTCGCGGGAGAGCAACTGGGTGGCCTCGGAGCTGTCCCGCGGCTCGGCCGTCGACCTCGCGGAGGCCGGCCGCGAGCTGGGTCGCTTCGACAGCAGCAGCTGGGTCGGCAGCCTCACCCCGCCGCGCGCGGTCGTGGTGATGACCCGCGACCGGCTGGTGCCGCCGCGCAAGCAGCGCGCCCTGGCCGCCGCGCTCGGCGTCGAGCCGGTGCTGCTGGACGCCGACCACGACGCCTGCTCCAGCGTGCCCGCGCGGTTCGTGAGCGCCCTGCAGGGGGCGCTGCGCGAGGCGGGGCGGACCCGCCGGTCCGCCTAGTCGCGCGAGCCGCAGGAGCCGGTCCGCACCTCGGCGCACACCGGGCAGAACTCCTGCTCGGCAGGGAAGCTGGCGCCGCAGCCGTCGCAGGTCGGGCGCAGCGGGTCGACCCGCTTGAGGAAGCCCCGTACGTCCAGGTGCTCGGACAGCGAGCCGCGGTGCTCGTCGCACGCGACCCAGGTCTTCTCCCGGTCCGGTGTGTGCACCTTCGGGTTGTTCCAGACCAGCAGGTGCCGGGCCGCGGCGCGACAGCCCTTGGCCGAGCACGGCACGTCCTCGAGCTCCATGCCCCCATCCTGCCCGCCCGCGTAGCCTCGTCGCCCGTGGACTGGGAACGGCGCAGGGTGGAGCTGCAGTGGTACGCCGCGGCGTACCGGCAGCAGGCCAAGGCGAAGTGGTCGCTGCGCAAGGTGCAGCGCGTCGGGCGCCGGCCGAACGTGCTGGGGCGGCCGACCGTCGACGCCACCGACCTGGTCATCGGCGACGACTTCAAGGTGTGGTCCGGCCACCGGCAGACCCTCATCAGCGGCTGGGGGCGCCTGCGCATCGGCGACCGCGTCTTCGTCAACTGCGGCACGGTGCTGCTCTCGGTGCTGGAGATCACGATCGGCGACGACGTGGCGCTGGCGAACGAGGTCTACGTCATGGACAGCAACAGCCACGGCGTGGAGGGCAAGCCGCACGTGGAGGCCCCGGTGCGGATCGGCGACGGCACCTGGGTCGGCGCGCGGGCCATGATCATGCCGGGCGTGACCATCGGGAAGCGGGTCGTCGTCGCGGCCGGCTCGGTCGTGACCAGGGACGTGCCGGACGACGTGCTGGTCGCCGGCAACCCGGCGCGGGTGGTGCGGCCGCTGGAGTACCCGCCGGGCTGCCGCCGTGCCTGGCACGACGCCTGGGGCTGCGCCTGCCCGAAGCTGGTGGCGCTGGAGCGCGAGCCGGCCTAGGCCGCAGTCAGCCCCTCGAAGGCGGTGGCCGGGTGCTGCTGGCCCAGCGCACGGGCGGCTGCGGCGCGGCCGCAGAGCGCCCCGACGACGTTGCCCGTCCCGCAGTAGCCACCGGCCGCCCACACGCCCCGGCGCACCTCGCCGAGGAACGGCAGCGCGTCGCGGGTGTAGCCGACCGAGGCGGCCCAGCGGTGGGTGACCGGCGCGGTCACGCCGAGCCGCTCGCGCAGCAGCCGCTCGATCGCCGACTGCACCGGCTCGGCGGGCTCGGCCGACGTCGTCTCCTCGAGCTCGCCGCCCGCGTCGCGGAAGCCGCCGACGGCGAGCCTGCCGTCGGGGAGCTGCTGCCAGTACTCGTAGCCGCCGCGCAGGTAGACCGGCCGCGGCACCCGCACCTCGTCGGTGGGCGCCGTCCCGAGCATCTGCAGCCGGACCGTGCGCACCGTGCCCGCGAGCTCCGGCAGCAGCAGGTCGAGCCGTCCGTCGACGGCCACCACCACCGCGCCGCACGCGACGGAGCCGGCCGCGGTCCGGACCCGCCCTGGGGTGAGGGACACGACGGGGGACCGCTCGTGCAGCGCGGCGCCGGCCGCCTGGCGCGCGATCGAGCGGCAGCGCACGAGCGGCTGCATCGCCCCGTCGTCCGGGAAGAGCAGGCCGCGCCCCTCGGGGCCGTCGTACTCCTCGACCGCGAACCCGTCCGCCCGCAGCGCCGCCGCCTGCGCCGCGCAGTCGGCGAGGCCGGCCTCGTCGTCCTCGATGCGCAGCGACCCGGCCCGTCGCACCGCCTGCGGGACCGTCGCGCAGATCCGGTCGAGCTCGCCCAGCGTCAGCGCGTAGAGCTCCGCGGCGCGGGTGCGGCCGAGCCGGGCGACCACCTGGTGGTGCCCCTCGGCCAGCCCCGCGAGCAGGAAGCCGCCGTTGCGCCCCGCTGCGCCACCGCCGACCAGCCCCGCGTCCAGGCCGACGACGGAGGCGCCCCGCGCGCGCAGCTCGTCGACGGCCGCGAGGCCGGAGCCGCCGAGCCCGACCACGCAGACGTCGGCCGTGACGTCGCCCGTCAGGGGAGGCAGCGGCGACCAGGCGCCGTCCTCCCAGAGGGGCTCGGTCAAGCCGTGCAGTCCAGGACGAGCTTGCCCTGGGAGGCGCGGCTGCGCAGGTCCTCGTGGGCGCGGCGGACCTCGGACAGCGGGTACGTCCCGCCGACGACGGGGGTCAGCGTGCCGGCCTCGACCATGGCGAGGAGCTCGGCCATCTGCGGCTGCAGCATGTCCGGCCGGGCGAAGCAGTGCGCGAGCCAGAAGCCGACGACCGCGCGGCTGCGGGACATCAGCTCGCCGGAGTGCACCGGCTTCGGCGCGGTGCGCGATGCCATGCCGAACGTGGCCAGCCGCCCGAACGGTGCCAGCGCGGCCAGGGAGGCGTCGAAGGTCGGTCCGCCGACCATCTCGAGCACCACGTCGACCTTGCGCCCGCCGTTGGCCCGCTCCAGCGCCGTCTTGAGGTCGGCCTCGCCCGCGTCGACGGTGACATCCGCGCCGAGAGACGCTGCCAGCGCGCGCTTCTCGTCGCTGGACGCGACGCCGATCACGTTGCCGGCGCCCCACGCCTTGGCGAGCTGGACGGCCAGCGTCCCGACCCCGCCGGCGGCGGCGTGCACCACGACGGACTCGCCGGACTGCAGGTGCGTCGACGTGCGCAGCAGGTGCCAGGCGGTCAGCCCCTGCACCATCAGCGACAGCGCCTGCCCGTCGCTGACGCCGTCCGGGAGCGGGAAGCTCATGGCCGGGTGGACGAGCGCCTTCGCCGCGTAGCCACCGCCCATCGCGAAGGCAGCCACGCGGGTGCCGTCCGGAAGGCGCCCTACGACCTCGCTGCCCGGCACGAGCGGCAGCTCGGTGCGCGAGAGGTAGCTGTCCTCGACCTGGTGGGTGTCGGCGTAGTTCACGCCGGCCGAGCTGACCTCGAGCACCTGCACGCCGTCGCCCGCGACAGGGTCCGGCACCTCGGTGACGGAGAGGACCTCGGGCCCGCCGAACTCGGTGATCTGGACAGCGCGCACGGACGGCTCCTGGGTCGGGGGTCGGGCGCCGCACGCTAGCGGAGCAGGACCTCCCGGTGATCAGGCGCTCGCGGCCGCCCGGCGCACGCGCAGCTCGTTCACGTGACCCGCACCGGCCGCGGCGACGGCGACCGCCGCGACGGCCACGACGAGCGCCGGCAGGCCGGCCGGGGCGGACGCCGGCGAGGCCGGGCGGGCGGCGGCGACCGTGGACTCGGGAGCGGTCTGCGGCGCCAGTCCGGGCAGCGTGAAGGCAGGCCCGGCGACGACCATCGGGGCGCCGAGGGCGGGCACGGAGGCGACGCCGGTACCGGCGGACCGGCCAGGCGCGCTGGGCAGCGCGCCGAGCGCGGCCGAGCCGGTGCTGCCGCTGGTGCCGGATCCGGCAGGCGCGGCGGCCGGACGGGCGCCGGGAGCGTCCGGCTCCGGGGCGGTGGCGGGCCTCGGCGCGGTGGCGGGCTGCGGGGCCGGCTGACCGGTCACCGGCGCCGGGACCTCCTGCGGCGGCGAGCCGTTGCCCGTGACCGGGGTGGCGGGCAGCTCCGACGTGACCGCCTCGACGACCGGGTCGACGACGGGGCGCAGCGGCTCAGGGACCGGCAGGGGCAGCGGGTCGGCCTCGGCGGCCGGGCTGGCAGCGGCCTCGGGGGCGAGCGCCTGGACGACCGGGTCGACGACCGGAGCCGCCACCGCGGTGACCGGCGCGAGGGCGGGCGCCACGGTGCCGAGCTGCGGCAGCAGGGCGTCCTGCGCGAAGGCGGGGGAGCCGGTCAGCGAGAGCGCGAGGGCGGTCAGGCCCACCGCGGCGGCGCGCCGGCTGGTCGAGGACGGGTGGGGCACGGCGCCTCCTGCTGCTCCAGCGCGGACCGGCGGGAGGTCCACGCGCTGCTTCCTTCCCGTCACAACGAGCGAGCACGCCTCCGGCAATGCTCCATCTGGGCGAACCGGGCAGGATGGTGCCCGTGACGGGCGATGCGACGACGGTGATCCGCCCCTCCGCGGTGCTGGGGGAGGCCGCGGCACGGGCGGTCGTGCGCGAGCTGGAGACCCGCGACGTCTCCCAGGGCGGGGTGTGGAGCGCGAGCAGCGGGCTGTGGCAGCGCTACGACGTGCCGTGGGACGGCGTCGGCGGCACCCGGGGCGCGGCGCAGCTGGTGGGCAGCATCGCCGCCGTCTACGGCACGCCGAACAAGTACGACATCACGATCTACCGCGTCACCACGACCCCTCACGGCCGGGAGGTCGGCTGGAGCGTCGAGCGCCTGTGCGACGACGCGCTGCAGTACGCCGACCTCACCCTGGCGACCTGCCCGCGGGCCGCCCTGGTCGCGCCGCCGTCCCCGGACCCGTTCCGCCGCCGCTAGCCCCCGCACTGCCCGCGCGCTGCTGCCGCGTGGCGTCAGCCCTCGCGCACCGGCGCCTTGGTGCTGCGCCACCAGCGCAGCACCGCGCGGCAGCCCCAGCGGGTCACCGCGAGCACCCCGCCGACCAGCAGCACCGAGGCCAGCCAGCCCAGCGGGCCGTGCGCCCAGAGGGCGACGCACGCGGTGGCCAGCATGAGCGCAGGGCCGACCAGCAGCAGGGGCAGGAGCAGGGCCACCCGCCCAGCGTGCGGCAGCCGGGCGAGCGGCGCACGCCCGTGCGCGGGAGGATCGACGGGTGACCGCTCCCTCGTACGCCGGCATCGACGACCGCCCGCTCGAGGCCCCGCCGGTGGACGCGCTGCTGCTGGTGTCCTTCGGCGGCCCGGAGGGCCCGGACGACGTGCTGCCGTTCATGGAGAACGTCACCCGCGGACGCGGCATCCCGCAGGCCCGGCTCGAGGAGGTCAGCCGGCACTACCTCGACCTCTTCGACGGCGTGAGCCCCCTCAACGCGCAGGCGCGTGCGCTGAAGGCCGCGCTCGAGGCCGAGCTCGCGTCCCGCGGTCCGGACCTGCCGGTCTACTGGGGCAACCGCAACTGGCACCCGTTCCTCACCGAGGCGCTCACCGCGATGCGTGACGACGGGCGGCGGCACGCGCTGGCCGTCGTGACGAGCGCCTTCCCCTCGTACAGCGGCTGCCGGCAGTACCGCGAGGACTGGTGGCGCGCCCGCGGCGAGGTGCCGGGGGCACCGCTCGTGAGCAAGCTGCGCCACTACTGGGCGGAGGAGGGCTTCCTCGCGCCGATGGCCCGCAACGTGGCGGCGACCGCACCCTCGCCCGGCGCGCGGCTGGTCTTCACCGCGCACAGCATCCCGACCTCCATGGCGGAGACCAGCGGCCCCGGCGGCGGGGCGTACGTCGCGACCCTGCGCGAGGCCGCCGCCGGCGTGGTCGCCCGGCTCGGCGGCACGTACGAGTGGGACCTGGTCTTCCAGTCGCGCAGCGGCCCGCCGCAGGTCCCGTGGCTCGAGCCCGACGTGGGCGACCACCTGCTCGCCCTGCACGCGCAGGGGGTGCGCGAGGCGGTGATGGTGCCCCTCGGCTTCACCAGCGACCACGTCGAGGTCCGCTACGACCTGGACCACCAGGCGCAGCAGCAGGTCGCGCACCTCGACGGGTTCGTGGCGAAGCGGGCAGCGACCGTCGGCACCGACCCGCAGTTCGTCGCGATGCTGCGCGACCTGGTCGTGGAGCGGCTCGACGGACCGGAGCTGGCCTCGCACGGGGCGCCGGCCACGCACGACCGCTGCCCGATCGGCTGCTGCCCCGCGCCGGTGCGCCGCCGGTAGCGTTCGGCCGATGGGTCCCTGGTGGCGGAACGCGGTCGTCTACGAGGTCTACGTCCGCAGCTTCGCCGACAGCGACGGAGACGGCGTCGGCGACCTGGAGGGCATCCGCAGCCGGCTGCCGCACCTGGTCGACCTCGGGGTGGACGCCCTGTGGCTGACGCCGTTCTACCGCTCGCCCATGCACGACCACGGCTACGACGTGGCCGTCTACGACGACGTGGACCCGCTGTTCGGGGACCTCGCGGCGTTCGACCGGCTGCTCGCCGACGCCCATGCGCAGGGGCTGCGCGTCATCGTCGACGTCGTCCCGAACCACACCTCGAACGAGCACGCGTGGTTCCAGGAGGCGCTGGCCGACCCGGCGTCGCCGGCGCGGGCCCGCTACCTGTTCCGCGACGGCGTCGGGGACGGCCCGCCGAACGACTGGAGCAGCGTCTTCGGCGGTCCGGCCTGGACGCGCGAGTCGCCGACCGGCCAGTGGTACCTGCACCTGTTCGACAGCAGCCAGCCCGACCTCGACTGGACGAACCAGGAGGTGCACCAGGAGCTGCTGCGGGTGCTGCGCTTCTGGCTGGACCGGGGCGTCGACGGCTTCCGGATCGACGTCGCGCACGCCCTCTACAAGAACCCGACGCTGGCCGACCTCCCGGAGGGCAAGCAGAACAGCGTCGACGACGCGCACGTGTGGGACCGCGACGAGGTGCTCGCGGTGTACGAGGAGTGGCGGCGGCTGCTCGACTCCTACGACGGCGACCGGATGATGGTCGGCGAGGTCTACCTGTTCGACGTGCCGCGGATCGCCCGCTACGTCGGCGTCTCCCGGCTGCACCAGGCCTTCAACTTCACCGTGATGGCCACGCCGTGGGGTGCGGCTCCGCTGCGGCAGACGCTCGAGACGGCGCTGGAGCACTTCTCACCCGCCACGTGGGTGCTGTCGAACCACGACCTCACGCGGCACGTCACGCGCTACGGCGGCGGCTCGCTCGGTCGGCGCCGTGGGCTGGCCGTCACCGCGCTGCTGCTCGCCCTGCCCGGCTCGCCGTACCTCTACCAGGGGGAGGAGCTCGGCCTGGACGAGGGGGACGTGCCGCCCGAGCGCCGGCAGGACCCGATCTTCCGGCGCACCGCGGGCGCGCTGCCCGGCCGGGACGGCTGCCGCACGCCGATGCCGTGGGAGGCGGCCGCGGCCGGCTACGGCTTCACGACCGGCGAGCCGTGGCTGCCGTTCGGCGCGGACAGCGCGGCCCTCGCGGCCGACGTGCAGCGCGCGGACCCCGACTCGGTGCTGGCGGTCTACCGGCGGCTGCTCGGCGCGAGAAGGGCTGTGCTGCAGGAGGACCCGGGTGAGGAGGTCGTCTTCCTCGACCTCGGCGACGACCTGCTGGGCGTCCGCCGCGGCTGGCTGGTGGCCGTGCTGAACACCGCGAGCGAGCCGGTCGAGGTGGACCTGGCCGGGCGAGCTGCTGGCGGCGACGCGCTGCCGGCGCCGGGGCGGCCGGCGGGGTGGTCACGGTGCCGGCGGCGGCGACGGTGTGGCTGCGCGCAGCGGCTCCTTGACCGAGGTGCAGGCGCGGGGCGGGTCCGCGACCTGCAGCAGCGCGACGCCGAGCAGGAGGGGGAGGCGCACAGGCGCAGGCTACGGCTCGCCGTCGGCCGCGTCGGCGGCCTCGACCTCCTCGCGCGGGACGCCCAGCAGGAACAGCACCGCGTCCAGGAACGGCACCGACAGCGCGGCGTCGGCGGCCTCGCGCACCACCGGCTTGGCGTTGAAGGCGATCCCGAGGCCGGCCGCAGCCAGCATGTCGAGGTCGTTGGCGCCGTCGCCGATCGCGACCGTCTGCGCCATCGACAGCCCCTCCAGCGCGGCGAACTCCCGCAGCGCCTCGGCCTTGCGCGCCCGGTCGACCACGCGGCCGAGCACCCGCCCGGTCAGCCGCCCGTCGACCACCTCGAGCGTGTTGGACAGCGCGTGGTCCAGCCCGAGCTCGTCGCGCAGGTCGTCGGTGACGCTGGTGAAGCCGCCGCTGACGATGCCCACCGCGTAGCCCAGCCGCTTGAGGGTGCGCACCAGCGTCCGCCCGCCCGGGGTGAGCCGCACCTGGGCGCGGACCGCGTCGACGGCTGACACCGGGAGCCCCTCCAGCAGCGCGACCCGGGCCCGGAGCGAGGCCTCGAAGTCGAGCTCGCCGGCCATCGCCTGCTCGGTCACCCGGGCGACCTCGGCCTCGCAGCCGGCCTGCGCGGCGAGCATCTCGATGACCTCGCCCTGCACCAGCGTGGAGTCGACGTCCATCACGACCAGCCGCCGGGCGCGCCGCCACAGGGTCGCCTGCTCGACGGCGATGTCGACCCGCTGGGCGACCGCCTCGGCCGCCAGCTCCGCGCGCAGCCGGTCGGTCTCGCCGCCGGACACGAGCAGGTCGTACGCCGACAGCGGGTAGCTCGACAGCCGCAGCACCCGCTCGATGTTGGCGCCGCAGGAGGCCAGCCGGCGCGCGATGCCCGCGAACGCAGCGGGTTCCAGCGGCGCGCCGAGGACGATGACGTGGTGGCGGTCGCCGGCGGTGGCCGGCTCGGTGTCGCTGAGCGGCGTGAACTCGACCTCGACCTGCAGCTCGGCCGCACGCGCCTCCAGGGCCGCCCGCACCGCCGCGCCGTCGCCGGGGCCGGACACCACGACCCCGAGCAGCAGCCGGTCGTGCACGACCACCTGCTCGACGTCCGACAGCACCGACCCGTGCTCGGCCAGCACGTCGAACAGCGCGGCGGTGACGCCCGGGCGGTCGTGGCCGGTGACCGTCAGCAGCAGGCTCATCCGGCTAGCCCGTAGGCGTTGTAGGCGGCGACGTGGGCCCGCCGCACGAGCCGTGCGAGCTCGCGCAGCGCCTGCTCGCGAGCGGCCGCCTCGCGGGTGTCGACCGCGCCGCCGACGTCCTGACCGGCCAGCGACAGCACGCCGGCGAGCTGGCGGGCCTGCACCAGCAGCTGCCGGGCGCGCTGCGGGTAGCCGCCGGGCAGCTCGTCCTCGTCGATGCCCGAGCGCGGGCCTGCTTGCGCAGGTCCTGCAGCGCCCCGGCGACGTCCGGGCGCCAGCGGGCGACGTCCAGGTCGCGCAGCGCCGAGGCGCACTCGACGACGCCGCGCCGCAGGTCGTGCTCGGCGTCGTGCAGGTACGGGCCGGGGTCGGGTCCGGCGACGGTCACGTCGTAGGCCGTCCAGCGTCACGGTCGTGACGGTCCCGTCGAAGGCCGAGCCGTGCGACTGCAGCGCCGGGACCAGCCCGGTGCCGGTGCCGTCCGCGCGCAGCGCGAGCACGCCCTCGCTGGCCGTCAGCGCCGCGGTCGTGAACGGTCCCGGACCGGGCAGGCCGAGCGCGTCGCCGGGTGCCGGCAGCACCAGGCGCAGGCGCGTGCACCCCCGCGGCACGCAGCCGGGCGACGGCCCGCTCCAGCGGCAGGGCGTCGGCCGCGAGCCCGGCCACGCGGTGGTCGTCGTCGTACGCGGTCACCCGCTCCACGAGCTCCGGCAGGCCGGCGTCGCCGGCCAGCCAGGCGTTGCCCCAGGCGGCCAGCAGCGCGCTGCGCGGAGGGGACTGCCGACGGCGGTGGACACGAGGGTCGAGCCTAGCGCGGGACCCCGGCCGTGTCGCTGACCGGATCAGGCGCCCGCTCGCCCTAGCGTCCGCCGGGATGCGCAGCCGCCAGTACGACCCCTCGCTCGTCACCGCCCGGCCGGCGCGCCGGGCGGTCGAGGCGGTCCCTGCGGAGGCCGGCCTGGTGGTCGAGGAGGCCGGCACCGGCTTCTGCGGCGCGGTGGTCGACGTGCGACAAGGAGCGGGTCTCGCTCGAGGACCGGCACGGCAAGGTGCGCGTCTTCCCGCTGGACCCGGCCGGCTTCCTGCTCGACGGCGTCGCGGTGACGCTGGCCCGCCCCGTCGCGGCGGCCGCGGCGCCGCCGCGACGCACCGCGTCGGGCTCGGTCGCCGTGCAGGGGCACACGGCCCAGGTCGCCAAGGCCAGCCGCATCTGGGTCGAGGGCACCCACGACGCCGAGCTGGTCGAGCGGGTCTGGGGCCACGACCTGCGGGTCGAGGGCGTCGTCGTCGAGCCGCTCGACGGCGTGGACGACCTCGCCGGCGCTCGTCCGCACCTTCGGCCCCGGCCCGGGCCGGCGGCTCGGCGTGCTCGTCGACCACCTGGTCCCCGGCAGCAAGGAGAGCCGGATCGTCGCCGGCGTGCACGCACCCGCACGTGCTCGTCACCGGCCACCCGTACGTCGACGTCTGGCAGGCCGTGAAGCCCGCCGCCGTCGGCATCGCCGCCTGGCCGGTCGTGCCGAAGGGGCAGCCGTGGAAGGAGGGCGTCTGCGCCGCGCTCGGCTGGGGCGAGACCTGGCAGGGCTGGAGGCGGGTGCTCGCCGGGGTCGACTCCTTCGCCGACCTCGAGGTGCCCGTCCTGCGGTCGGTCGAGATGCTCATCGACTTCGTGACCGCGTCCTGACGCTCCCTAGACTCGACCCCCTCGTGACCGCCCCCTCCCTCACCGCGCCCTCCGGCCGGCCGCTGCGCGCCTGGCAGCGCGAGGCCCTGCAGGCCTACCGGGAGCAGGGCGCCGCCGGACTTCCTGGTCACCGCGACGCCCGGGGCGGGCAAGACCGCCTTCGCGCTGGCGCTGGCCGCCGAGCTGCTCGCGCGCGCGACCGTCGAGCGGGTCGTCGTCGTCTGCCCGACCGACCACCTGCGCACGCAGTGGGCCGAGGCCGCGCTGGCCGCGGCATCGGGCTGGACCCGACGCTGCCCAACGAGCGTCGGACCGGTCCGCGCCGGACCTGCAGGGCTACGTCACGACCTACGCGCAGGTCGCCGCCCGCCCGGCGATCCACGAGGCACGCACCAGCGCCAAGCGCACCCTCGTCGTGCTGGACGAGGTGCACCACGCCGGCGACGGCCTGTCGTGGGGCGAGGCGGTCGCGCACGCCTTCGACGGCGCCAGGCGCCGGGTCTGCCTGACCGGCACGCCCTTCCGGACCCGGCCGGACGAGCGCATCCCCTTCGTGCGGTACGAGCCGGACGGCGACGGGGCCCTGGCCAGCACCGCCGACTACGGCTACGGCTACCGGGAGGCGCTGCGCGACGGCGTGGTGCGGCCGGTCGTCTTCGCCGCGTACACCGGCGTCTCGCGGTGGCGGAACAGCGCGGGCGAGGTCGTCTCCGCCTCGCTCACCGGCGAGTCCACCAAGAGCGTCGAGGCCACCGCGTGGAAGACCGCGCTCGACCCCGGTGGCGAGTGGGTGCCGCACGTCATCGCCGCGATGGACGAGCGCATCACCCATCTGCGCGAGGCCGGGATGCCCGACGCCGCAGGGCTCGTGCTCGCCAGCGACCAGGACGACGCCCGCGCCTACGCCGCCATCGTCCAGCGGGTCACCGGCAGCAAGCCGGCGCTGATCCTGTCCGACGACCCCAAGGCCTCCAGCAAGATCACGAAGTTCAGCGAGGGCACGGAGCGGTTCGCCGTCTGCGTCCGGATGATCTCCGAGGGCGTCGACGTCCCGCGGGCCGCCTGCCTGGCCTGGATGACCTCGTACCGGACGCCGCTGTTCTTCGCCCAGGCCGTGGGTCGCGTCGTGCGCAGCCGCCGCCCGGGGGAGTCCGCCACCGTCTTCCTGCCGGCCGTACGACCGCTGCTCGCGCTCGCCGCCGAGATGGAGAGCGAGCGCAACCACGTGCTGCCGCCGCCCGCCTCCGCCGGCGAGGAGGAGCTCTACGACCCGCTGCCGCCGGAGGAGGGCGACGAGCAGCCGGTCGACGCAGTGGCAGGCGCTCGGGGCGGAGGCGGAGTTCGCGCACGTGCTGCACGGCGGCCGGGCCGTCGTGGCCTCGCTGGAGCTGACGGGGGAGGACGAGGAGTTCCTCGGCCTGCCGGGGCTGCTGTCCGCCGAGCAGACCGCGGCGCTGCTCGCCCGTCGCGACACCGAGCACCGCAAGCGGGCCAGCAGCACCCGCGTCGACGAGGTCAGCAGCCAGCAGGAGCTCGACCAGGCCGAGCTCGACGCCCGGTCGTGGCGCGCCGCCGGCGATCTGCGGCGTGAGATCAACAGCCTGGTGGGGCAGCTCGCCGCGCGCAGCGGTGCGCCGCACGGCGTCGTGCACGCCCGCGTCCGCAAGGCCGTGCCCGGCCCGCCGTCGGCGGCGGCGCCGGTGGAGGTGCTCAACGAGCGGCGCGACTGGCTGCTGGAGCAGACGGTCCGCTAGGCCTCGGGCTCGCGCGCGACCACCAGGGCGATCTGGGTGAGCAGCTCGCGCGGCGCCAGCCCCTCGTGGGCGGCGGCCATGGGGAGCAGCAGCGCGGCCAGGTTCAGCAGGCCGTAGTAGCCCTGCGCCAGCGCGCCGACCCCGTCGTCGTCGACGAGCTGCTGCAGGTAGTGCCCGACCGGCCGGGGTGACCCGGCCTCCATCTCGACGAGGAAGTCGGTGAGGGCGCCGACGGCGGCCGAGGTGGCCGCCCGGCTCTCGGGGGTGGTCAGTGGGCGTCGTCCATGACCTTGAAGGCGATCATCATGATGACGCCCACCAGGCCGATGACCGCACCGGCGATGCCGACGGCCAGGGACTGCATCACGAACGCGACGCCGATGACGACGCTGGCGACGATGAGGACGAGCACCGTGATCCAGGACGTGACCTGGTGCTTGTGGGCCGTGCCGGCCATCGACGTGCTGCCGAGGTCTGCCATGGGGTCCTCCGGGGTGTGGGCGGGCGCCGGACCAGGCTACCGGCGGCCCCGGGCGGAATCGCCGCCGCCTCGCGAGGGGTTGCCCACTCCATGAGCCGACTGTTCGAGCCCCTGGTCCTGCGCGGGGCCACCGCCCGCAACCGCATCTGGGTCGCCCCCATGTGCCAGTACTCCGCCGTCGACGGCATGCCCGGCGACTGGCACCTGGTGCACCTCGGCGCACGCGCCGTCGGCGGGGCCGGCCTGGTCATCAGCGAGGCCACGGCGGTCAGCCCCGAGGGCCGGATCAGCCCGCAGGACACCGGCATCTGGACCGATGAGCAGGCGCGGGCGTGGGCCCGCATCGTCGCCTTCCAGCAGGAGCAGGGCGCCCTCGCCGGCGTCCAGCTCGCGCACGCGGGGCGCAAGGCCAGTGCCCGGCGGCCCTGGGAGGGCCGCGGCGCCGTCCTGCCCGCGGAGGGCGGCTGGGTGCCGGTCGGCCCGACGGACCAGGCGTTCCCGGGCCTGGCCGAGCCGGCGGCCCTGGACGAGGAGGGCATCGCGAAGGTGCGCGCCGACTTCGTGGCCGCCACCCGTCGCGCCCTGGACGCCGGCTTCGACGTCGTGGAGCTGCACGCCGCGCACGGCTACCTGCTGCACGAGTTCCTCTCGCCGCTGTCCAACACCCGGACCGACGGGTACGGCGGTGACCTCGCCGGCCGGATGCGGCTGGTGCTCGAGGTCGTCGAGGACGTCCGCGCGGCCTGGCCGGACGACAAGCCGCTGCTGCTGCGCATCTCGGCCAGCGACTGGACCGACGGCGGCTGGACGGTCGAGGACTCCGTCGCGCTGGCCAAGGAGGCGGCGGCCCGAGGGGTCGACCTCGTCGACTGCTCCTCCGGCGGCAACGTCCTGGCGACGATCCCGCTGTCGCCCGGCTACCAGGTGCCGTTCGCCTCCGCGGTGCGCGCCGGCGCGGGCGTGCCCACCGGCGCGGTCGGCCTCATCACCGGCGCACGGCAGGCCGAGCAGGTGCTGGAGGAGGGGCACGCCGACGTGGTCCTGCTCGCCCGCGAGCTGCTGCGCGACCCGCACTGGCCGCTGCACGCCGCCGCCGAGCTGGGCGTGGACGTGACCTGGCCGGTGCAGTACGAGCGCGCCCGTGCCTGAGGAGGTCGCCGCCGCCGACGACCCCCGGGTCGCCGACTACGTCGGCCTGACCGACGGCGCCCGGCGGATGAAGCACGAGGAGGGCGCCGGCTTCTTCATCGCCGAGGGCGAGAAGGTCATCGCCCGCACGGCTGCGGCGGGCTACCCGCCGCGCTCCCTGCTGGTCAGCCCCGCGCGCCTGGCCGACCTCATGCCGGCCGTCGAGGCGCTGGACTGCCCGGTCTACGTCGCGTCGTACGACGTGCTCCAGGCGGTCACCGGCTTCCACGTGCACCGCGGGGCACTCGCCTCGTTCGGCCGGCTGCCGCTGCGCAGCGCTGCGGAGGTCCTCGCGGCCGCCACGCGGGTCGTCGTCATGGAGCAGGTCACCAACCACACCAACCTCGGCGCCGTGTTCCGCTGCGCTGCAGGGCTCGGCATGGACGCGGTGCTGCTCAGCCCGAACTCCTGCGACCCCCTCTACCGCCGGACGGTGAGAGTGTCGATGGGGCAGGTGTTCTCGGTCCCGTACGCCTACCTGGAGGACTGGCCCGCGGGCATCGACGAGGTGCGCGCGGCCGGCTTCCGGGTGCTGGCGCTGACCCCGGACGCGGCCGCCACCGACCTGGCCGACGTGGTGGTCGGTCCCGACGACAAGGTGGCGCTGCTGTTCGGCGCGGAGGGGCCGGGGCTGACCGAGGAGGTCATGGCCGCGAGCGACGAGCGGGTGCGCATCCCGATGGCGGCGGGTGTCGACTCGCTCAACGTCGGGGCCGCCGCGGCCGTGGCGTGCTGGGTCCTGGGCCGGCGTCCCTGACAGACTCGGCCCCATGAGACGAGGCCTGCTGCTCACGACCGTGCTCCTGCTCGCCGCGTGCGGGGGCGGCGACGACGCGAAGGCCACCTTCGTGGCGGACGCCAAGGCCGTGTGCGAGCGCGCGCAGGCCGACACCGACACGCTCAAGAGCCCGGCCACCCCGGCGGAGTTCGCGCCGTACGCCGACGCGGTCGTGCAGATCGCCAAGCAGGCGCAGGAGGACCTCAGCACCCTGGAGCTGCCCGAGGCCGACGCGGAGGACCTCGAGTCCAAGGTCCTGGAGCCGTTCGGCGACGTCGTCGCCGAGGGCGAGGCGTTCGCCGTGAAGGTGAAGGCCGCCGGGGACGACCAGGCCAAGCTGCTGCCGCTGCTCGGCCAGGTGCCCGACGCCGGCGAGGTCGACCTGGAGTACCTCCGCTCCTACGGCCTCGGCACCTGCGCGGACGCGATCTCGCGCAAGCAGTAGCCCGGTGCACGACGTGCGGCCCGCGACGGGCGACCGCTTCGACGACGTCGCAGCGGTGCTCGGCCCCAGGAACCCGACCTCGTCGGTGTGCTGGTGCCTGAGCCACCGCGTCGACGCGCGCACCAACCGCGCTCTCGTCGGTCCCGCCCGGGGTGCCTTCGTGCGCGAGCTCTGCGAGCGGGACGTCGCGCCGGGCGTCCTGGCGTACGAAGGCGACCTGGTCGTGGGCTGGGCCGCCGTGGCGCCGCGCTCCGAGCTGCCGTTCGCCCGGTCGCGCAAGATCCCGCACGTGGACGACCTGCCCGTGTGGTCGGTCTGGTGCCTGCGGGTGCGCCCCGGCCACCGCGGGAAGGGGATCTCGCACCGGCTGCTGGCCGGCGCGGTCGACTACGCCCTCGCGCAGGGCGCGCCCGCGGTGGAGGGCTACCCCGTCGACAACCGCGGGGAGAAGGTGGACCTGACGATGGCCTACGTCGGGACGCGTGCCCTCTTCGAGCAGGCCGGCTTCGTCAGAGCCGCTGACACGTCGGCGGTCTCGGGCGGCTTCCCGCGGATCCTCATGCGCTGGGGGCCGGCCAGGTCTAGTCTCCCCGCGGATGGACGACCTGGGCGAGGCGCTGGACGAGGTCGCCGCCGCGACCCGCTTCTCCGGCGTCGTCCGCGTGGACCGGGAGGGCAGCCCGGTGCTCGCCCGGGCGTGGGGCCTGGCCCACCGGGGCCACGGCATCCCCAACACCGTCGACACCCGCTTCGGCACCGCCAGCGGCACCAAGTCCCTCACAGCGCTGGTGGTGGCGAGCCTGGTGGCGGAGGGCCGGCTCGACCTGGCCACGACGGCGCGGTCCCTGCTCGGTGAGGACCTGCCGCTGGTCGACGGCGGCGTCACCGTGGAGCACCTGCTGGCACACCGCTCGGGGATCGGCGACTACTTCGACGAGGAGCTCGTCGAGTCGATGACCGACTACGTGATGCCGGTGCCCGTGCACCTGCTGGTGGAGACGCGGGACTACCTCACCGTGCTGGACGGGCGCCCGCAGGTGTTCCCGCCGGGGGAGCGGTTCGCCTACAACAACAGCGCTTTCGTGATCCTGGCGCTGCTGGCGGAGCGCGCCACGGGCACCCCGTTCCCGGAGCTGCTGCAGGCGCGGGTGTGCGCGCCCGCCGGGATGACGAGGACCGCCTTCCTGCGCTCCGACGAGCCGGCGGACGGGGCCGCGCTGGGCTACCTCGCCGCGGACGGCCTGCGCACCAACCTGCTGCACCTGCCGGTGCTCGGGAGCGGCGACGGCGGTCTCAGCACGACGGCCGCGGACGTCGCCGCCCTCTGGTCGGCGCTGTTCGCGGACCGCATCGTCCCGGCCGACCTCGTCGCCGAGCTGGTCCGCCCGCGCAGCGACGTGCCGGAGGAGTCCGCGCGCTACGGCCTCGGCTTCTGGCTGCGCCCCACCGGGGACGCCGTCGCCCTGCTCGGCAGCGATGCGGGCGTCTCCTTCCAGAGCGTCCACGAGCCCGCGGCGCAGCTCACGTGGACGGTCCTGTCGAACACCACCGAGGGCGCTTGGCCCGTCGTCCGGCGGCTGCGCGAGCTGCTGGTCGGCTGACGGGGGCGGTCAGACGTCGAGCAGGTCCAGGGCCGCCTCGACGACGGCCTGCGCGTCGATGCCGTGGTGGCGCTGGACGTCCGCCAGCGAGCCGGCCTGCCCGAACTGCTGGACGCCCAGGCAGGTGACCGGCACGCGGTGCAGCGTCGCGAGGAACGCCAGCGTGTGCGGGTGGCCGTCGAGCAGCGTCACCAGGGGCACCGGGCGGAGCAGCCGGTCCAGCACCGTCTCGTCGACGCCGTGGGCGGGCCCGCGCAGCAGGCCGCGGCGCAGCTGCACCGCGCGCCACAGCCGGTCGTACGACGTGACCACGCTGACGTCCGCCTGCACGCCGAGCGCGGCCAGCCGGTCGACGGCCTCCAGCGCCTCGGGCACCGCCGCGCCGACGACGGCCAGCGCGACGTCCGGCTCGCCTGCCGCCGAGCGCAGCCGGTAGCCGCCGGCCAGCACGTCGCGCCGCCGCTGCTCGCGTTCCTGGGCGTCGGCCGGCAGCGCGCACAGCTCCTGGTCCAGCGGCCGGGTGGTGAGGCGCAGGTAGGCGGACTCGCCGCCGGGCCGGCCGAGCTGCGACAGGGCGTCGAGCAGGCACCACTCCGCCTCGACGGCGAAGGCCGGCTCGTACGCCGTCACGCCGGGGGTCTCCAGGCCGATCGAGGGGGTCGTGATGCTCTGGTGCGCACCGCCTTCCGCGGCGAGCGTCACGCCGGACGGCGTGCCCACGAGGATGCTCTGGCCGCCGGCGTAGGTGCCGAACACCCAGGGCTCGAGGGCCCGGGCGACGAACGGGTCGTAGACCGTCCCGATCGGGAACAGCGGCTGCCCGAGGGTGGACCAGGTGCTGCCCAGCTCGCCGAGCAGGCCGACCAGGTTGGTCTCGGCGATGCCCAGCTCGACGTGCTGGCCGCTGCTCGTCTCCCTCCACCGGACCAGCCGGTCGCCGTCGTCGGCGAACCAGTCGCGGCGGTCCTGCGCGGACCAGACGCCGACCTTGTTGATCCAGCCGCCCGTGTTGGTGGAGGACGCGACGTCGGGGGAGACGGTCACGACGCGGGCGGCGACGTCCGGCGCGTCCCGCGCCAGGTCGGTGAGGACGCGGCCGAGGGTGGCCTGCGTGGAGTGCAGCCCGCGGTAGGCGCGGCCCAGCTCCGTCGGCACCGCAGGCGGTTCCAGCAGCGTCGACCGGCTCGCGGTGCAGGCGGGCAGCCACCTGCGCGCAGAGCCGTCCCGCCTCCGAGTCGGGCGGGAACGCCTGCCACGGGTCGTCGGCGGACATGCCGAGCGCGGCCGCGAAGTCGGCGTACTGCTGGGCGGTGAGGAGCGCGGAGTGGTTGCCCGGGTGGCCCTCGATCGGCAGGCCGCGGCCCTTCACGGTGTAGGCGAACACGACCGTCGGCCGCTCGTGGTCGACCTGCCCGAAGACCTCGTCGAGCAGCACCAGGTCGTGGCCGCCGAGGTCGCGCAGCGCGGCGCTGACCTCGGCGTCGGTGAGGTCCTCGAGCAGCACCCGCAGCCGGTGGTCCTCGCCCACCAGCCGGTCGCGCAGCACCTCGGGCGCCGACCGCAGCAGCCACTGGTACTCCTCGTTGCCCATCCCGTCGATCCGCTCGCGCAGCAGAGCTCCCTCGGGACGGGCGAACAGCGCCTGCAGGCGCCGGCCGTACTTCGCCTCCAGCACCTGCCATCCCGCAGCCGCGAACATGCCCATCCACCGGCCGATCGCGATGTCCGGCACGATGCGGTCGAGCGACTGCCGGTTGAGGTCGACCACCCACAGGACCTCGCCCAGCCGCTGCACCGCGGGGTCGGCGACGCACTCCCAGATCGCGCCCTCGTCGAGCTCGGCGTCGCCCAGCAGGCTGATCTGCCGGCCGGCCGGCTTGAGGTCGCTGTGCGTCTCGACGTAGCGCCGCGCCACCGCACCCCACACCGGGGCCGTCGCGCCGATGCCGACGCTGCCGGTGGAGTAGTCCGGGACGTCCGGGTCCTTGGTGCGCGAGGGGTACGGCTGCAGCCCGCCGTACTCCCGCAGCCGGGGCAGGTAGGACGCGTCGAGGCGGCCGAGCAGGAAGCTCAGCGCGTGGAAGACCGGTGAGGCGTGCGGCTTCACGCTGACCCGGTCGTCCGGCGTGAGGCCGCCGAACCACAGGGCGGTCATGACGCCGACCATCGACGCGCTGCTGGCCTGGTGCCCGCCGACCTTGAGGCCGGAGCGGTCGTCCGGCCGGGAGTTCGCCGCCTGCACGATGCTCGTGGCCAGCCACAGCACCCGCTGCTGGACCTCGTGCAGGACGGCCTCGTCGACGCTCACGCGCCGAGTCTGTCAGTCGGTGCCGGCCCCGCTGGTCTGCGGCGCGACGGCGATCGGGGCGCGCAGCAGCGCGTCCGGGATCCCGAACGACTCGACCAGCCCGAGGGCGGCCGGGCGCAGCTGGCCGCAGAGGACGTTGACCTCCTTCTGCACCGCCTTGCCGGTGTCGCCGTCGAAGAAGCCGTGCTCCAGCCACCAGGCACGGTCCCGCTCCATGACGGTGAGGGCGTAGAGGTCGCGCAGCCGGGTGAGCACCTCGCGCGTGGCCTCGTCCTCCACGTGCTCCAGCGAGAGGGTGAAGCGCTCGTGCGCGACCCGCTCGATCTGCGCGGTCGCCGTCTTGAGCGCGTGGTCCTGGCAGTGCGACAGCGCGCGCAGCGGGTCCATGCCCTCGCTCTGCACCAGGCGGCGCAGCCGGCGGGCGAGGGCGTCGACGAGCCGCTCCTCGCGCGAGCGCAGCATCGACCCCTGCCAGTCCCCGTCGCGCAGCTCCGCGCTGTCCCGGGTGAGCCGTCCCAGCGGGCCGGACTCCGACAGCAGCCGGGTGACGGAGCGGGTGGTCAGGTGCCGGGCCATCCCGACGGCGTCCAGGTCCTCGAACTGCGAGGCGTAGTCGCTGAGCATGGTCTTGGCCACGAGCTGCAGCAGGACGGTGTTGTCGCCCTCGAAGGTGACGAAGACGTCGGAGTCGGCACGCAGCGAGGCGAAGCGGTTCTCGGTGAGGTAGCCCTTGCCGCCGCAGCACTCGCGGGCGTCCTGCACGGTGCGGACCATGTGCCAGGTGCCGACGGCCTTGAGCCCGGCGGCCAGCGCCTCGACCTCGCGCTGCCGCTCGCCGCCCGGCTCCTCCAGCACCGCGACGTACTCCGACGTGAGGTGGTCGAAGGCGGCCTGCAGCGCGTAGGACTCGGCGATCGCCGGGAGCAGCCGGCGCTGGTGGGTCAGGTAGTCCATCAGCGGGGTGTCCATGTCGAGCCCGGTCCCGAACTGCCGGCGCCGCTCGCCCCACCGCACGGCGATGGTCAGCGCGTTGCGGGCGACGGCCAGACCCGCGCTGCCGATGCAGATCCGGCCCTGCACGAGCGCGCCGATCATCGTGAAGAAGCGCGCTCCGGGGGAGCTGATCGACGAGGTGTACTCGCCCTCCGGCGACACCTGGCCGTAGCGGTCCAGCAGGTCCTCCCGCGGCACCCGGACGGCCGAGAAGCGGATGCGCCCGTTGTCGACGCCCTGCAGACCCATCTTGTCGCCGCAGTCCTCGATCTCCACGCCCTCGCAGAGGTTGCCGTCCTCGTCGCGCAGCGGCACCACGAAGGCGTGCACGCCGCGGGCCTCGCCGGCGACGTCGAGCTGTGCGAAGACGGCCGCGACCCGGCCGTGCCTGGCGGCGTTGCCGATCCAGTCCTTGCGGGCGTCGTCGTCCGGGGTGTGCAGGACGAACTCCTGCGCCGCCGCGTCGTAGCGGGCCTGCGTGCGGATGCTGCGCACATCGGAGCCGTGACCGCTCTCGCTCATGGCGAAGCAGCCCGGCAGGTCGACGGAGGCCACGCCCGGCAGGTAGGTGCGGTGGTGCCGCTCGGTCCCGAGCCGGTGCACCGCGCCACCGAACAGGCCGAACTGCACGCCGACCTTGACCAGCAGCGACAGGTCGCCGTGGGCCAGGGTCTGGAAGCTGGCGATGCTGCCGGCCGGGTCGTCGTTGCCGCCGAGCTCCGGCGGGAAGGAGCGCGCACCGGCGCCGCCGCCGGCCAGGCCGCGCAGCCACTCCAGGACCCGGTCGCGGTAGGCGTCGCGGTCCAGCCCCTCCGCCTGCTCCAGGTGCAGCCCGCACAGCGCCTCGCGCGTCTGCGCGCGGACGGGCGCGTGCGGACCGTCCAGGCGGGCCTGCAGCCGCGCGACGACGTCGGGCGTCAGGGGCTCGAGGGGGTCCGGGACGGTCGTCTCTGCCATGCCGCGATGCCTACCGCACCCGCCGATCGGTCAACCGTGATCGTCACCTCGACGCCAGCAGCGGCAGCAGCAGGCCGAGCGGGGCAAGGGCCAGGACGGCCACCGTCGCGGTCACGACGGCCAGTCGTGCCCTCAGCCCGAGCGGCGCCGGCGGGTCGAGCAGCCGCTGCGCCCGCAGCAGCACGGAGCTGCCGCCGGCGGCCAGCCCGCCGGCCGGGACCTCGCCGGTGCCCACCTTGTACAGGGCGCGGGCCAGCACCTCGCGCGGGTGCCGCCGGGACGCCCGGTCGTCGGCGAGCATCTCGACGAGCAGGCCGACCTCCCCGACGGCCGTCCGGACGCCGCCCAGGCCGGGGAAGGTCGCGCGCAGGGCGACGAACGGCAGCACGACCAGGTCGTGCCGCTGGTCGACGTGCGCGGCCTCGTGCGCCAGGACCGCGCGCACCTCGTCCTCGCGCAGCAGCGCCAGCACCCCGCTGGACAGCACGACGCGCGGCCGGAGCCCGGGCAGGCAGTACGCCAGCGGCACCGCGTGCTCGACGACCCGCGCGCCGGGCAGCAGCGGGTTCCGGGTCGCCACGAGGTCGACCAGCACCCGGTTCTCGTGCCGGGCCCGAAGGGTGCGCGCCGCGGAGGCCAGCAGCACGCCGAGCAGCCGCAGCAGCACGAGCACCCCGGTGGCGAGGGCGGCTCCGGCCCAGAGCGGGACCTCGCCGGCGCGTCCGTCGGCGAGCGCGCGCAGCGCTTCCAGGTGGGTCGGCCCGGCCGGGGCCAGCGCCACCGTGGCGGCCGTCTCCAGCGCGAGCAGGCCGCCGGCGAGGCCGAGCGCCTGCCAGAGCAGCAGCGCGAGGCCGGGGGAGCGGGGGGCCCAGGAGGCGCGTGCGAGCCGGTCCGGCACGAGCACCGCGAGCAGCAGCAGGCAGCCGAGAAGCGCTGCGGCTGCTGGGATCACCGGCCCTCGAGCGCCTTGCGGAGAGCCTCGGCCTCGGCCGGGCTGACCGACCGGGCGAAGTGCTGCAGCGCGGCCTCGCGGTCGTCGGCCTGCCCCAGCGCGCTCTGCATCAGGACCGCGATGTGGTCCTCGCGGCTGGCCACCGCGCTGTAGGTGTGCGCCCGGCCGTCGCGGGCCCGGCGGAGCAGCCCCTTGCCCTCGAGCCGGCCGAGGACGGTGAGCACGGTCGTGTAGGCCAGCCCCCGGTCGGCGAGCCGCTCCGCGACCTGCCGGGCGGTCGACGGCCCGGCCTCCCAGACCGCGTCCATGACGGCGCGTTCCAGGTCTCCGAGGCGTGTCACGCGCGTCATACTACGACCGGTAGAACTTCTACGCGTTGTAGGAGAGACTCGTCTCGTACCCCTCGAGAAGGAGCCCGCCGTGCCTGACCTGCTCGGCACCGCCCGTCCCCCCGGCGCCCAGACCTGGCGCTGGGACTGGCAGGTGGCGGCGCGTTGCCGCGGCCGCGACGACCTGTTCTTCCACCCGCACGGCGAGCGGGAGCCGGCCCGCAGCGACCGGGAGTCCGCAGCCAAGCAGGTGTGCGCCACCTGCCCGGTCAAGCGGGAGTGCCTGGACCACGCCCTGACCAGCGGCGAGCCCTACGGCGTGTGGGGAGGCCTGTCCGAGGGCGAGCGCGAGGAGCTGCTGCACGGCCCGCGGCCCGTCCGCAAGCGCTAGGGCTCTTCACGCCCCCTTCACGAGCCGCACCGCACCCTCAGGGGACAGTGGGTGGGACGAGGCGGCAGAGGGAGCAGGACGTGGCAGGGACGACGCGCAGGGTCGCGCAGCCGGAGCCGATCGGCACGACGGACGCCGGTGCGCTGCTGGAGCGGGCGCTGTTCGAGGTCAAGAAGGTCGTCGTCGGCCAGGACCGGATGGTCGAGCGGATGGCCGTCGCGCTGCTCGCCCGCGGGCACTGCCTGCTGGAGGGCGTGCCCGGTGTCGCGAAGTCGCTGGCCGTGGAGACCCTGGCGACCGTCGTCGGCGGGTCGTCGGTCCGCCTGCAGTTCACGCCGGACCTCGTCCCGAGCGACATCCTCGGCACCCGGATCTACCGCGCCTCGCAGGAGGCGTTCGACGTCGAGCTCGGTCCGGTGTTCGCCAACCTGGTGCTGGCCGACGAGATCAACCGCGCGCCGGCGAAGGTGCAGTCGGCGCTGCTCGAGGTCATGGCCGAGAAGCAGGTCTCCATCGGCGGCGTGACCCACAAGCTGCCCAAGCCGTTCCTGGTGCTGGCCACGCAGAACCCCATCGAGTCCGAGGGCGTCTACCCGCTGCCCGAGGCGCAGCGCGACCGCTTCCTGATGAAGGTCAGCGTCGGCCACCCGACCATGGCCGAGGAGATGGAGATCGTGCGGCGCATGGCCGTCTCGCCGCCCAGGGCCGAGCAGGTGCTGGGGCTCGACGAGCTGGTCTCGCTCCAGGAGGCGGTCGACGGCGTCTTCGTCCACCACGCGGTCGGGGAGTACGCCGTGCGCCTCGTGATGGCGACCCGCGAGCCGGACCGCTGGGGGCTGCCTGGCCTGCGTCCGATGCTCGCCCACGGCGCGTCGCCGCGCGGCAGCCTCGGCCTCGTGCAGGGCTCCAAGGCGCTGGCCCTGCTGCGCGGCCGCGACTACGTCCTGCCGGCGGACGTGGCCGACCTCGCCGTCGACGTCCTGGCCCACCGCCTCGTCCTGACGTACGAGGCGCTCGCGGACGAGGTGCCCGCCACCCGCCTGGTCGAGCAGGTGCTCGAGGCCGTCGAGCCGCCGCAGGTCGCGCCGTCCCAGCAGGCGTCGCAGCACTGGCGGTCGGGCGAGGGCGTGGCGTGATGCGGCGCGCCACCACGGCGCCGCTGCCTCCGCCGCCGCTCGCCGCCGAGACCTCCGTCCGCAGGCTGTCCCTCCAGGTCGCGCGCCGCCTGGACGGGCTGCTGCAGGGCGACCACCTCGGCTACCTGCCCGGCCCGGGGACCGAGCCCGCGGAGGCGCGCGCCTACCAGCCCGGCGACGACGTGCGCCGCATCGACTGGGCCGTCACCGCGCGCACCGGCGACCCGCACGTGCGCCAGGCCGTCGCCGAGCGGGAGCTCGAGACGACGCTGGTCGTCGACCTCACCGCATCGATGTCCTTCGGCACCAGCCGCTCCGAGAAGCGCGAGGTGGCGGTCGCGCTGGCCGCGGCCTTCGGCCACCTCGCCGGCGGACCCGGTGACCGGCTGGGCGCCGTCGTGCTGGCCGACGAGCTGCGCCGCGTGCCCGCCCGGCCCGGCCGGCTGGCGTCGCTGGCCCTGCTGCACGTCCTGCAGACGACGCGTCCGGTCGACGGCGCCGGGCCGTCGCTGGCCGACGGGCTGCGTCTGGTCGCGAGCCCGCCCCGCCGCCGCGGCCTCGTCGTCGTCATCAGCGACCTGCTCACCGGCGGCTCGGGGGAGCCGTCCTGGGCGCAGCCGCTGCGCGCGCTGGCGCGCCGGCACGACGTCGTCGTCGCCGAGGTCGTCGACCCGCGCGAGCTGGAGCTGCCGTCGGTCGGCGTGCTGCGCCTCGTCGACCCCGAGACCGGCCGGCACCTCGAGGTGCAGACGGGCAGCCGGCGGCTGCGCGAGCGGTACGCCGAGGCCGCGGCCGCGCGCCGCGCCGGTCATGCCGCCACGGTCCGCGCCGCCGGGGCCGGCCACGTCGTCCTGCGCACCGACCAGGACTGGCTCGTCGCGCTGGCCGGCCACCTCGCCGCGCGCCGGCGCACGCGCGGGTCCGGACGGCGGCCGTCATGAGCTTCCTCGCCCCGGTCCGGCTCTGGCTGCTGCTGGGCGTCCTCGCGCTGCTCGTCGCCTACGTCGTGCTGCAGCGCCGGCGACCCGCGTACGCCGTGCGCTTCACGGAGCTCGACCTGCTGGCTTCGCTCGTCCCGCGCAGCGCCGCCTGGCGGCGGCACGTGCCGGCCGGGCTGCTGCTGCTGTCGCTGACCGCGCTGGTCACGGCGTTCGCGCGTCCCGAGGCCGACGTGCAGGTGCCGCGGGAGCGGGCCACGGTCGTGGTCGCCCTGGACACCTCCATCTCCATGGAGGCCACCGACGTCTCGCCGGACCGGATCAGCGCGGCTCGCGAGTCGGCCGCCGCCTTCGTGGAGCGGCTGCCCGAGGCGTTCAACGTCGGGCTGGTGTCCTTCAGCGGCTCGGCCTCCGTGGTGGTGCCGGCCACGCAGGACCACCAGCTGGTCGTGTCCGCCGTCCGCTCCCTGCAGCTCGGCCCCAGCACCGCCATCGGCGAGGCCGTCTTCTCCGCCCTGGAGGCGATCCGCGCCGTGCCGGGGGAGCCCGGCCAGCCGGCGCCGCCCGCTCGCGTCGTCCTGCTGTCCGACGGGACCAACACCGTCGGCCGTGAGGTGTCCGAGGCCGCGCAGGCCGCCGTCGACGCGGGCGTCCCGGTGTCGACCATCGCGTACGGCACGCCCGACGGCGTGGTGCAGGTGCAGGGCGAGCTCGTCCCGGTGCCCGTCGACGGACCGGCGCTGGAGCGGCTGGCCGAGTCCACCGGCGGCTCGTCCTTCACCGCCGAGAGCGGCGAGGAGCTGGCCGCGGTCTACGACGACATCGGCAGCCAGGTCGGCACCACCACGGAGCGGCGCGAGGTGACGGCGGGCGTCACGGGTGTCGCGCTGGCACTGGGGATCGGCGCGGCGGTGGCCTCGCTGGTCTGGGGCGCCCGGCTCCCGTAGGCCGGCTCGCTCGGCCGCCTCGTCGCCGTGCTCGTGCGGGCCCGGCTCGTCCGCGCCGGGTCCGGCTGCAGGCGTCACGTCCACAGATCCTGCGAACCCCTCGACCGCGCCGCTCGCGCCCCGCAGGATCGCCCCGTGTCCTGGTACGGCGACCCTGACGTGCTGGACGCGCACGCCCGGCGCCTGGCCGCCGACGCGGACGGCGTGCGTGCGCGAGCCCGCGCGATCGAGTCGCACGTCGCGCACCTGCGCTGGCAGGGCGAGGCGGCGCAGGCCTTCCGCCGCACGGTCGAGCAGGACGCGGGGCAGCTGCGCGACGCGGCCGCGGAGCTCGACGAGGCCGCCGCCGCCATGCGCGCGCACGCCGCCGACGTCCGCGCGCGCCTGGAGCAGATCCGCGCGCTGGAGCGCGCCGTGGCCGGCTGGTTCGACGACCAGCTGCGGTCCCTGCAGTCCGCCGCCCGTGCGGTGGCGGACGCCGTGACCGACCCGCTCGGGGCCGTGCGCAAGGTCGTGGCCGACCCGCCGTGGAGCGGCTGGGCGTGGCGGCCCGGCACCCTGCCGGCGGCCGGCGACAAGGCGTGGCTCGAGGTCGGCGACTACCTGCGCGGTCGCGGAGTGCACCTGTGACCGCCCGCCTGCTGCTGTCGACGACCGCCCTCGAGCTGCTGCGCCAGCAGGTCCTGCCGCCGCCGCTGGCGCTGCCGCCCGGCTTCTCCCTGGAGGCCACCGGGTCCGGGTCGCTGGAGGCCGCCGAGCGGCTGCTGCACGAGGCCGGCGTCGCGGTGCCGGCCGAGGACGGCTGGAGCGTCCATCCCGCGGTGGCCGAGGACCTGCGCGTGCTGGCCGTGCCCGAGGTCGCCGTGACGGTGCGGGCCGCCCGCCCGGGGCTGGACGTGCACGCCTGCCTCGCCCTGTCCGGTCCCCGCGGCGCCGGGCTGCTGCGCACCGGTGACACGGCGGTCCAGCTGTCGGCCTTCCGCGCGACAGACCTGGCCGACGAGCTGGCCGGCGTGGTGCCCGCGCCGCTGGGCGACCCGTCTGCTGCTGGCGTCGAGGAGGTGCCGCTGGACGTCCTGCTCGACGGGTCGGGCAGCCGGCTGCAGGGCCGTGCCCCCGGAACGCTGCACGCGACCGTCTACGCCGGTGCGCGCACCGACCGCCCGGCCGGGCTCGTCGGCAGCGTCGAGTGGGTCTGGGACGGCGCCGGCTGGACCGGCCTGGAGCCGCTGCCCTCGCGCGGCGGTCGCCCCTGGGTGCGGCTCGTGCCGGTGCTGCCGGGCGACCTCGGCGCGTGGGTGTCCGGGCTCGTGGCGCGGGCCGCCGCATGAGCGTCGAGGTGCGCGGGGGCGTGGCCGGGCTCGTGGCGCGGGCCGCCGCATGAGCGTCGAGGTGCGCGGGGGCGTGGGCGGCCTCGAGGTGCAGTACGACGAGCTGGGCCGCGCGTCCGCGCCTGCTGCGCGACGAGGGCGGCGCGCTGCTCGGGCTCGCGGTGACGCGCCACCGGATGCTCGCGGACGCCGACCTGCTGGCCAGCGCCGTGCTGTCACCCGGCAGCTTCGCCCGCGCCGAGGGCGCCCTGCTGTCCGCGCTGGACGGCAGCCGCGGCCTCACCGCCGCAGGGGGCGCGCTGGAGCTGCGCGCCGGGCAGCTGCTCGTGGCGGTCGCCCGCTACCGCGCGAGCGACGTGCTGGCCGAGCAGGCCGTGCAGGCCCGGCGCTGGCTGCTGCTCGGCGCCGCTCCCGCGCTGGCGCCGCTGGCGGTCGGCGCCGGCCTCGGCTGGGTCGGCGGGGTGCTGGCCGCCGGGGGCGACCCGCTGGCCGAGCTCGAGCGCGCGCTCACCGAGCACCCGGGAGTCATCGACGAGGTGCTCGGCACGATGACGCTGCTGTCCGGGCCGTTGCGCTCCGGGCTCGCCGGTCCGCTGCCGGTGTTCGGCGACCAGGCGTTCCGCGCCCTCACGGGGGAGTCCCTGCTGCCGCGCGACCTGGCGGAGGCAGCCGGGCTCCTCGCCCTGCTCTACGGCCCGGGCCGTCCGGTCTGGGAGCGGCGGGTCGACACCGACGAGACGGCCACCCTGGTGCCCGGCGGGATCGGCGACGTCCTGGAGCGGCTCGACCACCGCAACGCGGACGCCACCATCGGCGGGGGGACGCAGGGCGACATCGGCGTCACGCGCGTCGTCACCCTCGGTCCGGACGGCCGGGAGCTCGTCTCGTGGATCGTCGACATCCCCGGCACCAAGGACTGGCAGATCGACCCGTCGACGCGCCCCGCCCTCAACGACGCGGCGAGCAACCTCGAGCTGATGGCCGGCATCGAGAACGCCCGGGTCGAGGCCCTGACCCGCGCGCTGGCCGACGCGGGCGTCGCGCCCGACCAGCCGGTGATGCTCGTCGGGCACAGCCAGGGCGGCATGGTCGCCGTGCGGGCGGCGCAGGAGCTGGCCGGCCGGCTCTCGGTGACCCACGTCGTCACCGCGGGTTCGCCGGTCGGCGGCATGACGGCGCCGGACGGCGTGCAGGTGCTGTCGTTGGAGAACCGGAACGACGTCGTGCCGCACACCGACGGCCGGGAGAACGAGGACGACGACGAGCACGTGACCGTCCTGTTCGACCACTCCGGCGGCACGATCGGGGAGAACCACGGCACCGGGACCGCCTACCTGCCGGCGGCCCGCGCGCTCGACCTGTCCGCCGACCCGTCCGTCCGGGCCTGGCTGGAGGGGGCGGCAGGACTTCCTCGCCGGGCAGGGCGAGCAGGTCAGCGCGACGACGACGGTCTACACGGTCACCAACGACACCGACGGCGACGGGAAGGTCGACCACCCGCGCTGAGGGCGTGCACGCCGACCCGCCTCCCGGTCGGGCAGGATCGGCGCGTGAGCGCCGACCCCCTCCCGTACCCCCGGCACTGGGAGGCCGACGTCGTGCTCACCGACGGCGGCACCGTCCACCTGCGGCCGATCCTGGCCGACGACGCCGACCGGCTGCGCGCCTTCCACGCGGGGCTGTCGAAGGAGACGGTCTACAACCGCTTCTTCGCCTACCGCCCGTCGCTGTCCGACGCCGACGTCGCCCGCTTCACCCAGGTCGACCACGACGACCGGGTCGCCCTGGTGGCGACGCTGCGCGACGAGATCATCGGCGTGGTCCGGTACGACCGGCTGCCGGGCAGCGCGGACGCCGAGGTCGCCTTCGTCGTCGACGACGCGCACCAGGGGCGGGGCCTGGGGGCCGTGCTGCTGGAGCACCTCGCGGCCGCGGCCCGCGAGCGCGGCATCGACCGCTTCGTGGCCGACGTCCTGCCGACCAACCGCGCGATGCTCACCGTCTTCCGCAGCGCCGGCTACGAGGTGACCCGTGACCTGGCCGACGGCTACGTGAGCCTCGACTTCCCGATCCGCCCCACGGAGACCTCGCTCGAGGTGATGCGCGCGCGGGAGCACCGGGCCGAGGCGCGGTCCGTGCAGCGGCTGCTGGCCCCGCGCTCGGTGGCCGTCGTCGGCGCCTCGCGGGAGCCGGGCGCACCCGGCCACGAGCTGCTGAAGTCCCTGCTGCGCAACGGGTTCGAGGGTCCCGTCTACCCGATCAACCCGGCCGCGACGTCCGTCTCCGGCGTCCGGGCGTACGCCGACGTGCGCGAGGTCCCGGATCCCGTCGACCTCGCCGTCATCGCGGTACCGGCCGCGGAGGTCGCCGACGTCGTGCGGGCCTGCGCGGCGAAGCGGGTCCGCGGGCTGGTCGTCGTGTCCGGCGGCTTCGGTGATGCGGGCGAGGAGGGGCGGGCCCGGCTGGAGGAGGTCGTGCGGCTGGCCCGCACCGGTGGCATGCGCCTGATCGGGCCGAGCGCGATGGGCGTGGTGAACACCGACCCGGCGGTGCGGCTGCACGCCACCTTCGCCGTCGGCTCGCCGCCGGTGGGTGCGGTCGGCGTGCTCTCGCAGTCCGGCGCGCTGGCCGGCACCTTCCTCGCCGAGGCGGAGCGGCGCGCCCTCGGGCTGTCGGCGTTCGTGTCGATCGGCGACCGCGCGGACGTGTCCGGCAACGACCTGCTCCAGCACTGGCAGGCCGACGAGCGGACCGAGGTCGTGCTGCTGCACCTGCAGGGGTTCGGCAACCCGCGCAAGTTCACCCGCATCGCCCGGCGGCTCGGGCGGACCAAGCCGGTGGTCGCGCTCAAGAGCGGGCACGGCGCCGGAGACGTCGCCGTCGACGCGCTGTTCGCCTCGGCAGGCGTGGTCCGGGTGCGCTCGCTGGGCCAGCTGTTCACCACCGCGCAGCTGTTCGCGCTGCAGCCGCTCCCGCAGGGCCGCCGCGTCGGCATCGTCGGGAACTCCTCCGCCCTCGCCGCCATGGCCGCCGACGCCTGCCGGGAGGCGGGACTCGAGGTGCCGGTCCTGCCCGAGGCCGCCCGCGAACCGGCTGCGTGGCCTGACGGCGGCGACCGAGACGGGCAACCCGGTGGACCTCGGGCCCTTCGCCGGCGCCGCCGAGCTGCAGGCGGCCCTCGACGCCGTGCTCGGCAGCGGAGCGGTCGACGCGGTGCTCGCCGTCGTCGTCCCGCCGCCGCACGGCCGCGAGCGGGAGCGGGCGGCCGAGGAGCTGGGCGCGGTCCTGCGACGAGCCAGGCGGGGGACCGCTGCCGGTGCTGGCCAGCTTCCTCGGACACGAGGGCGTGCCGCCGACGCTCGCGGTGCTCGGCGAGCAGGGCGCGCCGGTGCGCGGGTCCGTCCCCTCGTACGCCTCGCCGGAGTCCGCGGCCCTCGCCCTGTCCCGGGTGGTGCGCTACGCGGAGTGGCGGGCGCGACCGGAGGGCGTGGTGCCGGAGCTGGACCGGGTGGACGTGCGGGCCGCCCGGGCCGAGCTCGCCGACCTGCCGCTGGACGGGCAGTGGCTCTCGCAGGCGCAGGCCGCGCAGGTGCTGCGGCACGTCGGCATCGACCTGTGGCCCTCCGAGCTGGTGCAGGACGCCGGTGCCGCCGTGGCCGCGGCGGACCGGCTCGGCTGGCCGGTCGCGCTCAAGGCGGCCGACGAGCGGTGGCGCAACCGGCTCGACGTCGGTGCGGTGCGGCTCGGGCTCGCGGACGCCGACGACCTGCGCGCGGCGTGGCGCGACGTGCAGCAGGCGGCGGGCGGGGGCGCGGCGTTCGTGCAGCCGATGGCCGCGCCGGGCGTCTCCACGGTCGTGCACCTCGTGCAGGACCCGTCGGCCGGCCCGCTGCTGTCGCTGCGCCTCGGCGGGGTGGCGGTCGACCTGCTCGTCGACCCGGTCACGCGCACCCTGCCGCTGACCGACCTCGACGCCGCCGATCTCGTGCGCTCCATCCGCGGCTACGCCCTGCTGACCGGCGCTGCCTCCGGGGAGCCGGCTGACGTGCCGGCGCTCGAGGGCCTGCTGCAGCGGGTCGCGCGGATCGGCGAGGAGCTGCCGCAGGTCGCGGAGGTGGTCCTGGACCCCGTGCTCGTCCGGCGGACCGGGGCGGTGGCTCTGCACGCCGGCGTGCGGCTGCTCCCGCCGGGCAGCGACCCGGAGCGCGGCCCGCGCCGGCTCGGCACGTCGTACGCCGTGCTCTAGAGGAGGATCGGTCCGTGACGAGCCCCGCCCAGCCGCCCGGCTGGTACCCCGACCCCACCGGCCAGCCGCAGTCCCGCTACTGGGACGGCATCCAGTGGACCTCCTCCACGCAGCTCGCCGGCGTCCCGGTGTCGGGCCGGACCTCCCACGCGACCGTGATCGCCGTGGTCGCCGTCGTCAGCGTGCTGGTCCTGCTGCTGGTCGGCGCGGGCGCGCTGCTGCTGCGCACACTGGCCAGCCGCGGGGACAGCGACAGCGTCGCGAGCACCTCCACCGGCTCCGGGCAGGCCCCGGCGCCGGCGCCCGCCCCGGGCACGGTGACGGTCGGCCCGTGCAGCTACGAGCCGGACGGCGCCCCCGTCCGGCCGGTGCAGCCGCCGGGCGAGGCCGATCTCGCCACCTCCGGCGCGTACGAGGTGGAGCTCGCCACCAGCGTCGGGCGGGTCGCGTTCACCGCCGATGCGGCCTCGGTCCCGTGCGCGCTGACCAGCCTGCGCTCGCTCGCTCGGCAGGGCTACTACGACAGCAGCCCCTGCCACCGGCTGACGACCGCGGGGATCCGCGTCCTGCAGTGCGGCGACCCGAGCGGCACCGGCAGCGGGGGACCGGGCTACCGCTACGCCGACGAGGCGCTGGCGGGTGCGACGTACGGCGCGGGCACGGTGGCGCTCGCCAACAGCGGGCCGGGGACGAACGGCAGCCAGTTCTTCCTGGTCTACGAGGACTCGGAGCTGCCGCCGGACTACACGCCGGTCGGCCGGATCACCGAGGGCCTGGAGGTCCTGCGTCGGGTCGCGGCGGCGGGCAGCGATGACAGCAACGGCCCGGGCGACGGACGGCCGCGCACGACGGTCCTGCTGCAGCGGGTCACCGTCACCGCCCGATGACCCGGCTGCTCGTCACGCTGCTGGCCGCCGGGCTGCTGACCGGGTGCTCCGGGCAGTCCTGCGACGGGCTGCCCGCACTGCAGGCGGAGCGGGAGCAGCGGCGGGCGGAGCAGCAGCGCCTCATCGACGCCCGCACCGCGGGGGACGACGAGATCGCCGCGGCCGACGACCGGCTGCACGCCTTCGAGCGCCGGGTCTACGACCTGGAGCAGAGCTGCGACCGGGGCTAGGGCGGTCACGCGCCGTCGCGACGGTGACGTGCACGTCGAGCGGAAGGCGACCCGGTCCGCTAGTCGCTGCGCCCCGAGGGGCTCGTGTGCGCGAGGGGGGAGTTGAACCCCCACGTCCTTTCGGACACAGCGACCTCAACGCTGCGCGTCTGCCATTCCGCCACTCGCGCGAGTGCACCCGGTGCCTCGCACCGGACGCTGAGGACTGTAGCGAACTCGGGCGCGGGCTAGCGTGCGCCCATGAAGGACATCGACCCGCAGGACGAGGCCGTCGAGCTCTGCCGGGACCTCATCCGGTTCGAGAGCGTCAACGACGGGACCGGCCGGGGCAAGGGCGAGCGGGAGGCGGCGGAGTACGTCGCCGGCAAGCTCGCCGAGGTGGGCCTCGACCCGCAGGTCTTCGAGTCGGCCCGCAACCGCACGAGCGTCGTCGCCCGGATCGAGGGCGAGGACCCGAGCCGGGGCGCGCTGCTCATCCACGGCCACCTCGACGTGGTGCCGGCCGAGCCGAAGGAGTGGACGTACGACCCGTTCGCCGCCGAGGTCGCCGACGGCGCGATCTGGGGCCGGGGAGCGGTCGACATGCTGGACATGGACGCGATGACGCTGGCGGTCGTGCGCGACCGCCTGCGCACCGGCCGCAAGCCCCCGCGCGACGTCGTGCTCGCCTTCGTCGCCGACGAGGAGGCCGGCGGGGTGTTCGGCGCCCAGTGGCTGGTCGAGAACCAGCCGCAGCTGTTCGACGGCTGCACCGAGGCGATCAGCGAGGTCGGCGGCTTCTCCCTGTCGGTCAACGACGACCTGCGCCTCTACATGATCGAGACCGCCCAGAAGGGCATGGCCTGGATGCGGCTGACGGCCACCGGCACCGCCGGGCACGGCTCGATGGTCAACGACGACAACGCCGTCACCCGGCTCTGCGAGGCGGTCGCCCGGCTCGGGGCGTACGAGTTCCCGGTGCACGTCACCAAGACCGTCCGCGCCTTCCTCGGCGAGGTCAGCGACGCGTTCGGCATCGAGCTGGACCCGGACGACATGCAGGGCACCGTCGCCAAGCTCGGCCCGCTCGCCCGCATCGTCGGCGCCACCCTGCGCGGCACCGCGAACCCGACCATGCTCGACGCCGGCTACAAGCACAACGTCATCCCCGGTCGCGCGTCCGCCATGGTCGACGGCCGCTTCCTGCCCGGCTTCGAGGACGAGTGGGAGCGCGAGCTCGACGAGGCCCTGGGGCCGGACATCGTGCGGGAGTACGTCCACTACGACATCGCGCTGGAGACCGAGTTCGAGGGCGCGCTCGTCGACGCCATGGCCGGCGCGCTCAAGGCGGAGGACCCCGGCGCGCGCGCCGTCCCGTACATGCTCTCCGGCGGGACCGACGCCAAGAGCTTCAGCCGGCTGGGGATGCGGTGCTTCGGCTTCTCGCCGCTGCGCCTGCCCGCCGACCTGGACTTCTCCGGGATGTTCCACGGCGTCGACGAGCGGGTGCCGCTGGAGTCGCTGAAGTTCGGCGTGCGGGTGCTGGACCAGTTCCTGGATCGAGCATGACCCTGGACGCCTGCTAGACGATCGGCGGGGGAGGCGGCTGCAGGAACGGGCAGGTCTCCTGGATCGCGGTGCGGGTCGGCCAGGCCACCGGGTCCGCAGCCGGCTGCGGTGTCGACGCCTCGTCGCGGTAGAGCCCGCCGCTCCACTCGCCCCAGACGTGCTGGCGGCAGGCCGAGTCGACCCGGAACCACTCGACCTCGCCGGCCGGCCGTTGCGGGGCGGCCGCGCGGCCGAGCATCGGCGCGACGACGCGGGCGTCGAAGGCCTCGTCCCACTGCTCGTCGAGCAGGCCGCGGTAGGTGCCGTGGCCCTCGCTGGCGAAGCGGCTGTCCGCCACCGCCGGGGTCTCGGCCAGCCCGGACAGGCCGTCGGTGAAGCCGCCCTCGGTGGGCGTCGCACCCTGCAGCAGCCGGGTGCGCAGCTCGCCGGCGGTCAGGGTGCCGTCGCCGAGCTCGCACGCCCTGCGTGCGCTGCCGCAGCGCACGGCCTTGCCCTTGGCGACCACGCCGGCGGACTGGGTGCGCGAGGCGCCTGGCAGCGCGCGGCGCGCGTGCCAGAGCGCCCGGCCGTAGGTCCCGGCCACCTGGGGCGTCGCGTTGCTCGTGCCGCTGAACTCCTCGCCGTTGCTCGTCGTGGTGCTGCGGTAGGCGGTCGGGTAGCTGTGGCCGATGCCGGCCACGTCCGCGGGCTTGCCGGTGCCGGTGAAGTCGCGGCCGTTGTCCGGGTCGGTCGCGCCGACGGTGACGACCCAGTCCGGGCCCTCCTGCGAGGACGTCAGGGTGCTGTTCGGGACGGTGAAGGCGTTCTCCAGGCCGTTGCCGGCGGAGAAGAAGGTGGTCTGGCCGCGCTCGCTGGCCTTCTTCTCGGTCTCGACGTCGGTGCCGTTGTAGACGCGGTCGCGCACGGCGATGCCCGCGGAGAAGCCGTAGGAGTTGGTCACCGCGTCGATCCACGGCTGGCTGTTCGCCCAGGCCAGCGCCCGCTCCGCGGAGCCCTGCGTCGTGTACTGGATGAAGACCAGCAGGCACTGCGGGCAGGTGCCGTGCAGGTTGCCGACGGCCGAGGAGGCCGAGCCCATGCCGTGCTCCGCGCCGCCGCTGCCGTAGATGGTGCCGGCGCCGCCGAAGACCGCCTGGTCGGACTGCCGGTCGCTGTCCTCCGCGCCGAAGGTGAGGGCACCGATGACCTTGGTGCCAGGGATCCAGCGCAGGTGCACGCCGTCGCTGCCGCTCTCCTGAACGCTGTCCCACTGCTCCTGGTCCGCGTCGTGCAGCTCCGACATCAGCCGGTCGTCCGCGCCGTCGAGCGTGAGCTGCAGCGGGCTGTAGGAGGCGAACGCGGACGGCTTCGGGAAGCCGCTCAGCCAGGTGTGCGGCGCGCGGTCCAGCGGCGGCCGCGCGGCGGCGGGCATGCGGCTGGCCAGGAAGTCCTGGTGGTACGGCGAGAAGCCGCTGTCGATGACTGCGATCACGGTCGCGTCCCCGGCGGCGGGGCCCGCGGGGGCGGGCGCGGCCGTCGCGGTGAGCGCCGCGCCCGGTCCGACGAGGGCGGCGGCGACGGCGAGGGCGAGCAGGGGGCGGAGGGGGCGCATGGGGCTGAGTTCGCCACCGCCGCCCGCGAGCTCCTGCTAGCTGGGCAGCGGCGGTCCGTAGTCGCTGCGCACCCGCCGGCGGACGGTCACCGACCGCTTGCCGCCGGGGTAGATGCGGTGGCCGGACAGCTCCCAGTCGCCGTACTCGGCGTGGATGGTGAGCATCTGCCGGAGCTGCTCGCGCGGCGTGTCCGGGGCGACCGGCACGACGCGGTACTCGTACGTCACGCCCTCAGTCTTCCAGGTCCTCCGAGGACCAGCGCGGCATCGTCTCCGGGTAGCCGGTCTCCGGCGCGCTCACGTCGTCCAGCGCGGACCGGATCTCGGGCGGCAGCTCCACCTGCTCGGCCGCCAGCGAGGCCTGCAGCTGGGCCGCGGTGCGGGCACCCACGACCGGCGCGACGACCCCCGGCCGGTCCCGCACCCAGGCCAGCGCCACGGCGACGGGGGAGACCCCGAGGCCGTCCGCCGCCGTGAGGACGGCGTCCACGACGTGCGCGGCGTCGTCGGACAGGTAGGGCTCGACGAAGGACGAGAAGTGCTTGGTGGCGCCGCGGCTGTCGGCGGGCGCGCCGTTGCGGTACTTGCCGGTCAGGACGCCCCGGCCGAGCGGCGACCAGGGGAGCAGCCCGACACCCAGCTCGAGCGCGGCGGGGACGACCTCGCGCTCGACCCCGCGCTGCAGCAGGGAGTACTCGACCTGGTTGCTCACCAGGGGCGCGCGCCGCAGGGCGCTCTGCCAGGAGGCGGTCGCCGCGAGCTGCCAGCCGCAGTAGTTGGAGACGCCGGCGTAGCGCACGCGGCCGGACGCCACCGCCGTGTCGACGGCAGCCATGGCCTCCTCCCACGGCGTCACCGGGTCCCAGGCGTGCAGCTGCCACAGGTCGACGTGGTCGGTGCCGAGCCGCTCGAGCGAGGCGTCCAGGGCCGACAGCAGGTGGCCGCGGCTCGTTCCGCGCCCCATCGGCCCCGGACCGGTCACGCCGTGCGCCTTGGTCGCCAGCACCACCTCGTCGCGCGGCACGACGTCGGCCAGCAGCCGTCCGAGGACGCGCTCGCTCTCGCCGTCGGCGTAGACGTCCGCGGTGTCCACCAGCGTGCCGCCGGCCTCCCGGAAGGCCAGCAGCTGCGCGGCCGCGTCGTCCTCGTCGGTGTCGCGGCCCCACGTCATGGTGCCGAGGGCGAGCCGGGACACGACCAGGCCGCTGCGGCCGAGATGACGCTGCTTCACCGCCGTGACGCTAGTGGGGAAGGCGGTCGATACCCTGCCGCCACACCGACCCTGGGGAGACGCAGTGAAGCTCGGCCTGAACCTCGGCTACTGGGGCGCCGGCAACGACGCCGACAACCTCGCGCTCGCCAAGGAGGCCGACGACCTCGGCTTCGACGTCGCGTGGGTGGCCGAGGCGTACGGCTCGGACGCGCCGACCGTGCTCGCCTTCGTGGCCGCGCAGACCAGGCAGATCGACATCGGCTCGGCCATCTTCCAGATCCCCGGCCGCACGCCCGCCAACTGCGCGATGACCGCCGCGACGCTCGACACGCTCTCCGGCGGCCGCTTCCGGCTGGGCCTCGGCGTGTCCGGCCCGCAGGTCTCCGAGGGCTGGCACGGGGTGCGCTTCGACAAGCCGCTGGCCCGCACCCGGGAGTACAGCGACATCGTCAAGCTCGCGCTGTCCCGCCAGAAGGTCCGGTACGACGGCCAGCACTACGTGCTGCCGCTCCCCGACGGCCCCGGCAAGGCGCTCCAGCTCACCGTGCACCCGGTCCGCGAGCACATCCCCATGTACCTCGCCGCGGTCGGCCCGAAGAACCTCGAGCTGTCCGGCGAGCTGTTCGACGGGTGGCTGGCGATCTTCTACTCGCCGGACTTCGCCAAGGACCAGCTCGCCTCGATCGAGACCGGCCGCGCCAAGGTCGGCAAGACGCTGGACGGCTTCGACGTCGTCCCGACCGTGCCGATCGTGGTCGGCGACGACCCGAGGGCGTGCGCCGACCCGATCCGCTGGTACGCCGCGCTGTACGTCGGCGGCATGGGCAGCCGGGAGAAGAACTTCTACAACCAGCTCGCCTCCCGGATGGGCTACGAGGAGCAGGCCAAGGAGATCCAGGACCTCTACCTGGACCGCAAGTACGACGAGGCCGCCGCGGCCGTGCCGTACGAGTTCCTCGACAAGACGGCGCTGCTGGGGCCGAAGGAGCGCATCGCGGAGGGCATGCAGGCGCTTGCCGCCTCCGGTGTCACGACGCTGACGCTGTCGCCGTTCACCGGCTCGCTGGACGAGCGCAAGGCCACCCTGCGCACGGCCATCGAGGCGCTCGAGCTGGCGGGCGTCGGCGGCTGACCCCGCTCCGGGCCCTCGCCCTCGGCGCCGTGCAGGGGGTGGCCGAGGTCGTCCCCGTCTCCTCGAGCGCGCAGCTGGTGCTGCTGCCCTGGCTGGCCGGCTGGGAGCAGCCGGCCGACCGGACGACCTTCGCCGCGGCGCTGCACGCCGGCTCCTGCCTCGGGATCGCCTGGGCGCTGCGGTCCGCGCCGCCCAGCCGGCAGGAGCTGGCGCTGGTGGCCGCGGCGTCGGTGCCGGCCGCCGTCGCCGGGCTGCTGGCCGCCGACGTCGTGGAGGAGCGGCTGGGCCGGCCGCCGCAGCTGGCCGCGCTGCTCGCCGGGGCCGGCGCGCTGATGTGGTGGGCGGACGCGCGCGCCGGGCGTGCCGCGGGCGCAGGAGCGGAGGCCCGGACCCCCGCGGGCGCCGCCCCCGCGCGCCGCCCCCGCCGCCCCCGCCGCCCCCGCCGCCCCCGCCGCCCCCGCCGCCCCCGCCGCCCCCGCCGCCCCCGCCGGGAAGGTCAACAGCACGTTGCCGCGCGACACGCCGGGCGTGTCCGGCGGCGACGCGCTGTTGATCTCGGAAGGAACCGCCGACGTCGCGCTCAGCGCACGCCACGCCGCTCTCGCCGGCCTCGCCCAGACCGCGGCGCTGGTGCCCGGCGTCTCCCGCTCCGGCGCCACCCTCACCGCGCTGCGCGCCGCCGGCGTGCCGCTGCCGCGGGCCGAGCGCTTCAGCCTGCTGATGTCGCTGCCGGTGACCGCGGGCGCGGCCGGCCTCACGCTGGCCCGCGCCCGGCGGGTGCCAGCCCGGAGCGCTGCCCGGTGCCGCGGCGGCCGCCGTCGCCGGGGCGCTCGCCACGCGGCACCTGCGGCCCACCCGGTCCCTGCGCGGGCCCGCGCTCTACCGTCTGGGGCTCGCCGCGGTGGTCGCCCGGCGCCTGATCCGGGAGGACGCCGCGTGAGCCTCGGTCTGGTGGACGCCGTGGTGCTCGGCGTGGTGGAGGGGCTCACCGAGTTCCTCCCCGTGTCGAGCACCGGTCACCTGACGATCGCCGAGGGGCTGCTCGGCCTGGAGGTCGACGACGACTCGGTGACGGCCTTCACCGCGGTCATCCAGGTCGGCGCGATCGCCGCCGTCCTCCTCTACTTCGCCGAGGACATCGCGCGCTTCTTCCGCGGCTTCGTCGGCGGGCTGCGCAGCGCGCAGGGCCGGCAGACCGACGACTGGCGCTTCACCCTCGCCGTCGTGCTCGGCTCCTTGCCGATCGGCGTGGTCGGCCTGCTGCTCAAGGACGTCATCAAGGGGCCGGTGCTGCGCTCGCTGGTCACCGTCGGGATCGCGCTCATCGCCTGGAGCGTCGTGATGGTCTACGCCGAGCGGCGGGCCACCCAGGAGCGCGGCGAGGCGGAGGTGACCGTCACGGACGGGCTCGTCATCGGGCTGGCGCAGTGCATCGCGCTGGTCCCGGGCGTGTCCCGCTCCGGCGCGACGATCTCGGCCGGGCTGCTGCGCGGCATCGACCGGGTCACCGCCACCCGGCTGTCGTTCTTCCTGGCGATCCCCGCGCTCACGGCCGCCGGCCTGACCGAGCTGCCGTCGGCGCTGGACGGCGTGGCCGTCGGGCCGGTCCTGCTGGGCACCGCGGTGAGCTTCGCCGTGGGGTACGCCTCGATCGCCTTCCTGCTGAAGCTGGTCGCCACGAACTCGATCGTGGCCTTCGTGCCCTACCGCGTGGCGCTGGGCGCCGCCGTGCTGGCCGTGCTCGCCCTGACCTGAGCCCGGGTCAGCGTGGGCCCCCGGCGCCGCCGTGCTGGCCGTGCTGGCCTGACCTGAGCCCGGGTCAGCGCAGGAACCAGGCGACCAGGTCGGCGCCGGCGTGGGTGACAGCCGGCGCGACGGGGGTGCCGGCGACGCGCCGGAGCTCGCCGAGCAGCACCCCGACGCACACGTCCAGCGGCACGGCCCCCCAGCCGTACAGGGGCAGGTGGAGCAGGCCGAAGCAGACTGCCGTGACGGCGATGGCCCCGTCGTCGCCGGCCACCGCCCTGACGGCGTCGTAGAGCGTCCCGCGCAGGAACAGCTCCTCGGCGACGGCCACGACCGACACGACGGCCGACCAGCGCAGCAGGCCGTCCACCGGGACCACGCGCGGCGCCCAGGTGAGCAGCACCGGCAGGCACAGCACGAGCACACCGGCCGCACCCATCGCGACCGCGCGGGCGCTCACGCGGACGGCGGTGCCGGTCCCTGCGACGGCCGCGAGGAGCACGGCGCCGAAGAGCAGGCCGCCGGGGACCGAGTGGGCGCCGGCTGCGCCGCTGACGGCCGCCCGGCCCACGACGGCGGCGGCGAAGCCGAGCAGCAGCACGGCGGCGCGCAGCCTCACTCCCGCCTCCGGGTCAGGGCCCGCGTCCCGAGCAGCACGGCGACGACCAGGGCAGCGCCCAGGCCGAGCAGGGCCGGCGTCCCGGCACCGCCTCCGCCGGCGGCCGGCCGGGCCAGGACGTACTCGCCCGCCCCCGGTGCGTCGGCCGAGAAGACGTCGTTGCCGACCCGGCGCGTCGTGAGCGCCGACCAGGGCCGGCCCGGGCCCTCCCGGTGCTGCACGACAGGCAGGGGGGCCGTCGTGGTCACCGAGCGCAGCGTGATCGTCGGCGACTGCGCCTCCGGCTGCAGCGTGACCGGGCCGGACGCGCTGCTCAGCGTGAGCGCGTAGACGTTGGACTCGACCACCCCGCGGGGGGAGGGGCGCTGGAGCTCCACCGGCTCGGCCCGCAGCAGCACCTCGGCAGCCGCTCCGAAGGCGCGTGGCGGTGCGTAGACGGTCACCTGGGGGCCGCGCTCCATGCTGTTCACCAGCAGGCCCCCGGTGTTCGCCCCCCGGGACACCGGCAGCCGTGCCTCGGCGACGGTCGCGGCGCGTTGGTCCTGCCCACGCGGCGGCACGAAGCGGTAGGGCTCGTCGGGGAACGCCACGCCGTCGTACAGCGGGACCGTGCCCGGACCGGCGAGGAAGCCGGCCGCCAGCAGCGCGCCGACGACCGCCCACCGGGAACGCTGCCGCACCGGTCCTCCTCCTGCTCGACGGCCATGTCTACGACATCGCACATGGAAACGGGCAGCGCCGTGCAACAGTCGACGCACACAGGGTGCCCAGCCCCGGAACCAGCGGAGACCGTCGCATGCGCACTCCTCCCCGCCGCGGCTCGACAGCCGCCGCAGCCGTCACCCTCACCGCCCTCGCGCTGAGCCTGCTCGTCCCGGCCACCGCGAGCTCGGCTGCCGACGCGTTCCCGCCCACGCCCGGCGTGGCCTGCGACGCGGGCTCGCTGCCCGAGACCACGCAGGGCCGCGTGCCGCTGGCCGAGGTGGAGGACGGCCGGGCGGCGAAGGGCTACACCTGCAACGCGCGCGAGCTCGGCCACTTCGGGCAGACCGGTGGCTTCCGGGTCGAGAGCTACGTCGACAAGGCGGGCAACGTCTGCGCCTACTACGACACGACGCTGCTGTTCCCGAAGGACTCGCTCAAGCAGGGCGCCGAGGGCACCGGCGTCTACGTCATGGACATGAAGGACCCGGCCAACCCGGTCCACGTGGCCACGCTCAGCACACCCGCGATGCAGTCCCCGCACGAGTCGCTGCGGCTCAACCAGAAGCGCGGCCTGCTGGTCGCGACCCTCAGCTACCCGACGTTCAACCCGGGCTTCGTGGACGTCTACGACGTCTCCGCCAACTGCCTGGCACCGGTGCTCCAGTCCTCCACGCCGCTCGGCGTTCTGGGCCACGAGAGCGGCTTCTCGCCCGACGGCCTGACCTACTACAGCGGCTCGCTGTACGGGCACACGCTGGCCGCCGTCGACCTGACGGACCCGCTGCTCCCGAGCGTGCTGTGGGTGACGACGGACTACCAGCCGCACGGCATGAGCATCAGCGACGACGGCACCCGGCTGTACATGTCCGAGGCGGCAGTTCGACGACGCGTCCGACTTCTCGACGGGCTGACGATCCTGGACGTCACCCAGATCAGGGACCGGGTGCTGAACCCGACGGTCCCGATCGTCAGCCGGACGACCTGGCCCAACGTCGGCACGCCGCAGACGACCGAGCCGTTCACCCAGAACGGCCACAAGTACCTGATGGAGACCGACGAGTACGGCAGCGGCGCGAAGGTGGGCGCCGGCCGGATCATCGACATCCAGGACGAGACCAAGCCGTTCGTCGTCTCGAACATGCGGCTGAAGGTCAACCAGGAGGCCGACCAGGCCGGCGAGCAGAACGCCGACCCCGGCGCCAGCGAGCAGTTCCAGGGCTACGAGGGCCACTACTGCACGATCCCGACCCGGGTCGACCCGACGATCGTCGCCTGCTCCTTCATCGTGTCGGGCTTCCGGCTGTTCGACATCAGCAACCCGGCCAAGCCGCAGGAGATCGCCTACTTCAACGGCAAGGTGCTCCCGGACGACAACCCGCTGCACCAGGGCGCCTTCGCCATGGCCGCCCCGGCCTTCTCGCCGCGAGCCGACGAGTACTGGTACTCCGACGGCAACCTCGGCTTCTACGTCGTGAAGACGACGGCGGCAGCCAGGCGCTCGACCGCGCTGGACGCCGCCGCCCCGGCGGCACCGGCCAAGGGCAGGCCCGCAGCTCCGCCGTCCGGCGGCAGCGCCGCGCCGGCGGCTCCCAGCGGGTCGCTCCCGACGACCGGGCTGCCGGTCGCCGTGCCGCTCGCCGCCCTCGTGCTGGTCGGGGCCGTCGCGCTCCTGCGACGCCGTCGTACGACGGTCGTCTAGAGCCAGCCGTTGCGCCGGAAGCCGAGGTAGAGCGACACGCACGACGTCGCGATGACCGCGAGCGCGGCCGGGTAGCCGAGGCGCCAGGACAGCTCGGGCATGTGCTCGAAGTTCATGCCGTAGATGCCGCCCACCACCGTCGGGACCAGCGCGACGGCCGCCCAGGCGGAGATCTTGCGCTGGTCCTCGTTCTGGCGGACCCCGATCTGGGCGAGCTGGGCGTCGAGCACGCCGTCGATGAGGCCGTCGAGGTGGTCGACCCCCTCGGCGGTGCGGGCGACCCGGCGGAGCAGGTCGAGGAAGTCGTCGCGCAGGGCGTCGGGCACGGGGCAGGAGGGCTCCGTGCCGAGTCGGTCGACCACGTCGGTCAGCGGTGCGGTCGCCCGCCGCAGCTCGAGCAGCTCGCGCTTGAGGGAGTAGATCTGCTTCGTGTGGTCGGTCCGGTCGGCACTGAACACCTGGCCCTCGACCTCCGCGGTGTCCTCGTCCAGGCCGAACAGCACCTCGTCCAGCACGGGCGCCACCACCGCGAGGAGGGCCAGCAGCACCTCGGCCGGCCGGGTGGCGCCGCCGGCGAGCTGCTCCCGTACGTCGGCCAGGACGGTGCCGGCGTCCCGGCCGACCAGGGCCACGGCGTCCTGCGTGACCAGGGCCGCCACCTGGCCCAGCTCGACCGCGGCGGCCTCGTCCAGGGTGGGCGTCAGCACCACGACGGACAGCACGCCCTCCAGCGCGCGCAGCTGGGGACGGCGGTGCTCCCCGGCGGCCACGCGCACGTCGTCGGGGTGGAGCCCCAGCTCCTCGGCGACCGCGTCGAGCTCGGCGTCGTCGGGGTCGCTGAGCTCGATCAGCGCGAAGCCCTTGCCGCCGCCCTCGGTCAGGCCTCGGGCTGCCACGGCGTAGCGGGTGGTCGTCACCGCGGCAGCCTGGCACGGCGCCGAGCGGCGCGAGGCCGGGGCGCGGGCTAGCGTCGGCGCGTGACCACCGTCGTGCTCGTCCGCCACGGCCTGACGCACCTGACCGGGCCGGTGCTCGCGGGCTGGACCCCGGGGCTGCACCTCGACGAGCGGGGGCAGGAGCAGGCCGCCGCGGTCGCCGAGCGGCTGCGCCCGCTGGCCTTCGACGCCGTCGTCTCGAGCCCGCTGGACCGCTGCCTGGACACCGCGACCGCCGTGCTGGAGGGCCGCGACCAGGACCTCCAGGTCGACGAGCGGCTGGGGGAGTGCCGCTACGGCGACTGGACCGGCCGGCCGCTCAAGGAGCTGGCCAAGGACCCGCTGTGGAAGGTCGTGCAGGCGCACCCGTCCGCGGTCGTGTTCCCCGGCCCGGAGGGCGAGGCCCTGCGCGACACCCAGGCCCGCGCGGTGAACGCCGTCCGCGACTGGAACGCGCGGCTCGGTCCGGACGCCACCTGGCTGGCCTGCTCGCACGGCGACGTCATCAAGGCGGTCGTGGCCGACGCCATGGGCCTGCACCTGGACCAGTTCCAGCGGATCTCGATCGACCCGTGCTCGGTGACGGTCATCCGCTACAGCGAGCTGCGCCCGTTCGTGGTGCGGGTCAACGACACGGGTGGCGGCGTCGCTGACCTGGTGCCGCCGAAGAAGAAGGGCCGCCGCAGCAAGGCCTCCTCGGACGCGGTCGTCGGTGGCGGCACCGGCGCGCCCGTCTAGGGTCGAGCCGTGCCCCGCCAGGTCTTCCTCTTCGACCCGCCCGAGCGCTTCGTGGCCGGCACGGTCGGCCAGCCGGGCGACCGCACCTTCTACCTGCAGGCCTCCGGCGGCGGGCGCACCGTGTCCGTGGCGCTGGAGAAGGTGCAGGTCAGCGTGCTGGCCGAACGGCTCGAGGAGCTGCTCGAGGAGGTACGCCGCCGCGGGGCCGGCGAGGTGCCGCTGATCGCGCCGCGCGAGCTGGAGGACACCGCTCCGCTCGACGCCCCCGTCGAGGAGGAGTTCCGCGTCGGGAGCATGGGCCTGGCGTGGGACGGCGAGGACGAGGTCGTCGTCGTGGAGGCGCTCGCGCCGGCGGAGGGCGAGGACGAGGTCGAGCCGCTCAGCGAGGCCGAGGAGGGCCCGGACGCCCTGCGCGTGCGGATGAGCGCCCAGCTGGCGCGCGCGTTCGTCGTGCGGGCCCAGCGCGTCGTCGCCGCCGGCCGGCCGCCGTGCCCGCTGTGCGCCCTGCCGCTGGACCCGGAGGGGCACGTCTGCCCGCGCCAGAACGGCCACCGGCGCTGACGGTCGAGCCCGACCACAGCCTCGACCTCGAGGACGTCCTGCGCCTCCTGCGCGAGGGCGAGCTCACGGTCGAGGGCCGGCTGGTCGACGCCAGCAACGCCACCCTCTACTGCGCGGCCACCCTCGACGGCGTCACGGCCGCGGTCGTCTACAAGCCGGTACGGGGCGAGCGCCCGCTGTGGGACTTCCCCGACGGGACCCTCGCCGGCCGCGAGGTCTCGGCGTACCTCGTCTCGGAGGCGACCGGCTGGGACGTCGTCCCGCCGACGGTGATGCGCGAGGGGCCGTTCGGGCCCGGCATGTGCCAGCTGTGGGTCGAGGTCGACGAGGAGGTCGACCTGGCTGCGCTGGCCCGCAGCGAGCACCCCGACCTGCAGCGGATGGCCGTCTTCGACGCCGTCGTCAACAACGCCGACCGCAAGGGCGGCCACCTGCTGCCCCGCACCGACGGCCGGGTGCAGGGCGTCGACCACGGGATCTGCTTCTCCGCCGAGGACAAGCTGCGCACCCTGCTCTGGCAGTGGCGCGGCCGGTCGCTGCCGGACGAGGCCGTCGAGGTGCTGTCGGGGGTCCGGGCCCAGCTCGAGGGGCCGCTCGGCGACGCGCTGCACGAGCTGCTGACCGTCACCGAGGTGGACGCGACGAGGGCCCGGGTGGACCGGCTGCTGACGCGCCGCCGCTTCCCCGAGCCCTCACCGGACTGGCCGGCCATCCCCTGGCCGCCCTTCTGAGCTCTGGTTACGCGCCCGGGACGGTGACGCAGCCGGCGGCGCGGCCGACCTTCGCGAGGCCGGCGCGGTCGCCCGCCTGCAGGTCCGTGACGGCCGGCAGCACGCTGGCCATGAGCTGGGTGCGGTCGCTGACGTGGCCCAGGCCCATCGCGTGGCCGAGCTCGTGCAGCGCGACGGCGCTCCAGGAGCTCGCCCCCGTGAGCGGCAGCGCGTCGGTGCGGTCGAGGGCGATCACGGCGCCGCGGGTGGCGGCGAGCTTCCTGCCCTCCGCCGTCTGCACGCCGAACCACGCGGTACGGGTCATGCCGAGCACGCTGCGGGCCTGGCCGGCGAGCAGGTCGCTGCTCGCGCCGTCGGTCCAGCCGATGAGCACCGGCGGGTACTGCGCCTGCGCGCTGGTCGGCAGGTAGCTGCCGCGGGGGGTCGCCGTGCTGCTGCCGACGTACTCCCAGGTGGTGCCGGTCAGCGCCGCGACGCGGGCGACCGACGCCTTGAGGACCTCGAGGCCGCCGGCCGGGCCGCGGCTGGTGTTCGCGGTCCAGCGGATCGTGCTGCAGGGGTCCCAGCGGACGGGGGAGCCGTCCAGCACGGTGGAGAAGGCGTAGCTGGTGGAGGTGGTGCTGGTGCCGCGGACCGCGAAGGCCGCCGCGCCGGCGGTGCGGGAGCTGCGGGTCACGTCGCCGACGCGCTTGAAGGCGGCGTCCGGGCCGGTGCTGCCGGCGACGGCCGCGGGGCCGTGCGGCGCGGCGCCGGCGACGGCCGGGGCGACCGCGCCGACGACGCCGAGGGCCGACAGCGCCAGGGCGGCGGTCGCGACGACGGTGCGGCGGACGTTCACGGTGAGTGACATGCATTCTGCTTCGGTCACTATCCGTGATTCCTGCAGTGGGCCATCCGGGTGAACCGGAGCGTGCGGCGCCACGTCGCCGACTACGCAGGGTGTTCTCATGCGTGACCAGGCCCGCGCCAGAGGCGTCGGTAGGCTGGCCCGCATGCAGTCCTGGCCCGCGACCGCGGTACCCGCCCTCCCGGGGGACGCCGCCGCGGTGCCGCTCCGGCTGCACGACAGCTCCGCGGGCGCGCTGGTGGACGTCGACGTGGCCGGCCCGACCGCCCGGCTCTACGTCTGCGGCATCACGCCGTACGACGCCACGCACCTGGGCCACGCCGCCACCTACCTCGCCTTCGACACCCTCGTCCGGCTGTGGCGGGACCGCGGCCTGGCGGTCGACTACGTGCAGAACGTCACCGACATCGACGACCCGCTGCTCGAGCGCGCGAACCGCGACGGCGAGGACTGGGTGGCCGTCGCCGAGCGCGAGACGGCGCTGTTCCGGGAGGACATGACCGCCCTGCGCGTCCTGCCGCCGGACCACTACGTCGGCGCCGTCGAGGCGATGGACGAGATCGCCGCGCTGGTCGTCCAGCTGCTCGAGGGCGGGTCGGCGTACCGCCTCGACGACGACGTCTACTTCTCCGTCGCGACGGCAGCCCACTTCGGGGCGGTGTCGGCGTACGACGCGAGCACGATGCTGGCCCTGTCCGCGGAGCGCGGCGGCGACCCCCAGCGCCCCGGCAAGAAGGACCCGCTCGACCCGCTGCTGTGGCTGGCGGCCCGGCCGGGGGAGCCGTCCTGGGACAGCCCGCTCGGCAGGGGCCGGCCCGGCTGGCACGTCGAGTGCACCGCGATCGCCCTCAACCGGATCGGCTCCGGCTTCGACGTCCAGGGCGGCGGGTCGGACCTGCTGTTCCCGCACCACGAGATGTCGGCCGCGCACGCCGAGGTCGGCACCGGCGCCTGGCCGTTCGCGCGGACCTACGTCCACGCCGGGATGGTCGGGCTGGACGGCGAGAAGATGAGCAAGTCCCGCGGCAACCTGGTGTTCGTCTCCCGGCTCCGCTCGGCCGGCGTCGACCCCAGGGCGCTGCGGCTCGCGCTCCTGTCCGCGCACTACCGCACTGACCGCGAGTGGTTCGACAGCACGCTCGAGCAGGGACAGGCCCGGCTCGCCGCCTGGCGCACCGCTGTCGCCCGGCCCAGCGGCCCCTCCGGCGACGCCCTGCTCGCGCAGGTCCGCGCCGCGCTGGCCGACGACCTGGACACGCCCGCCGCGCTGGCCGCCGTCGACGCCTGGGCCGCGGCCGGGGGCGACGACGCCGCTGCCCCCGCGCTGGTGCGCGACGCCGTGGACGCGCTGCTCGGGATCGCCCTCTAGTTCCCGCTTGTCCACAGATCGTCCCGCGGCCTCCCGCACCTGCGCCGGCCGCTCTAGCGTTCCCCCCGTCGGCCGGAGGGGCCGCCACCACGGACGTCGAAGGAGCAGGACATGAGCGGCATCAAGGTCACCCCGGAGCAGCTGAACGCCCTGTCCGGCCAGGTCGCGCGGGGCTCGGGCGAGATCGAGGGCCAGCTGCGCGCCCTGTCCAACACCATCGCCCCGCTCGTCGGCGGCGACTGGGCGGGCCAGGCCTCGCAGCGCTTCAACGGCCTGTGGGACGAGTGGCAGCGCTCCGCCCAGGGGCTCAAGCACGCGCTCGACGGCATCAGCCAGCTGATGTCGCAGGCCGGCACCGCCTACGCCAACGCCGAGACCTCGATCGCCAACACGTTCCAGTAGGGAGGGTCGCGCGGCTGCGTCGGGACGTCCGCTCGGACCTGCTCGCAGGCTCGCTCCTACGGTCCTTCGCGAACGTCCCGCCTCCGCCGCGCTCGGCGGCGGACCCCCTGCACGTGAGCACGCTCAAGGGCCGGACCTGCCACAGGTCCGGCCCTTCGTGCTGCCCGCTGACTGTCGGGCCCGGGACCGACGCCGCGCCAGTGCCGCGCCGTGGCGCGCCGGGGGGTGTGGCAGCCCAGCGCGTTGCTGCCCGCGTGGCGGAGTGAGGGGTCGCGCAGGACCGTAGAGGCGAGCTCGCGAGCAGGTCCAAGCGGCCTCTCACGCAGCCGCGCCCGACAGCCGCGCCCACCCCTCAACCCCGCTGGTCGTCCCCGCCTCGGCGCAGGTACCGCTCGAACTCCTTGGCGATCGCCTCGCCGGACGCCTCCGGCAGGTCGACCTCCGGCTCGCGCTGCTCGAGCGAGGCGACGTACTCCGCGACCTCGGTGTCCTCGGCGGCCAGCTCGTCCACGGACCGCTCCCACGCGCGGGCCTTGTCCGGCAGGTCCCCGAGCGGCACCGGCAGGTCGAGCAGGTCCTCCACCCGGCGCAGCAGCGCGAGCGTCGCCTTGGGGCACGGCGGCTGCGCCACGTAGTGCGGCACCGCGGCCCAGAAGCTGATCGCCGGCAGGCCGGCCTGCGTGCACAGGTCCTGGAAGACACCGACGATCCCGGTCGGGCCCTCGTACCGCGAGCGCTCCAGCCCGAGCGCCTCCATCGTCTGCGGGTCGGACGCCGTGCCGCTGACGGGGACCGGGCGGGTGTGCGGACTGTCGGCCAGCAGCGCGCCGAGCGTCACGACGAGCTCGGCGCCGAGCTGCTCGGCGATCGCGACCAGCTCCTCGCAGAAGCCGCGCCAGCGCATGTTCGGCTCGAGGCCGCGCAGGAGCACGACGTCGCGCTCGGCGTCCGGGAGGCGGCAGACGCTGACGCGCGTCGTGGGCCAGGTGATGCGGCGGGTGATGCCGTCGACGAGCGACACGGTGGGCCGGTTGACCTGGAAGTCGTAGTAGTCGTCCGGGTCGATGGCCGCGACCTTGCGGGCGTCCCAGGCCTCCTCGAGGTGCTCGACCGCTCCGGAGGCGGCGTCGCCGGCGTCGTTCCACCCCTCGAAGGCGGCGATGACGACCGGCCGGCGCAGCGGCGGGAGGTCGGCCGGCGGCCGCGCGGGCAGCACGCTCATGCGCGGTCCCGGGGCGGCTGGGCGGAGGTCACGACCCGGACCCTTCCCCGGCCAGCCGGAGCGAGACCTCGTCGGCGGCGGCGCGCACGACGCCGGAGACGAGCGCCGGCCACTGCAGCGGCACGTCGTGCAGCGCGCCGTCCCAGCGCAGCGTCCGCGACGAGGGCAGCAGGCCGGCGGTGCGCTCCAGCGCCTCGGCGCGAGCGGCGTCCGGGGAGCAGGAGACCAGCCAGGCCGGGCAGCGGATGCCGGGCAGCAGCGGCTCGAGGTCGGCGTCGACGAGGTCGTCGACGATCTTCATGTGGCTCTCGAACGGCAGCCGGGCCCGCGCCAGCCCGTCGTCGCCCACGGCGAAGATCGACAGGACAGCCCGCTCCACGGCCGGCGTCCACCACGGACGCAGCGGCCCCTGGCTGATCATCGCGCGCAGCTGCTCGGGCGGCAGCGCCGTCCGCGGCGGCGTGAGCATCTCGCGGACCTGCTCGCGGGTGGTGCCGGCGTCGCGCAGGCGCAGCGTCCCGCCGTCGACGCACACCACGGCGAGCACGCGCTCCGGGGCGGCCGCGGCGAGCCGCAGCGCGGTCCAGGCCCCCCAGGAGTGGCCGGCGACCACGACGCGGGACAGCCCGACGGCGTCCAGCGCCGTCAGCGCGTCCGCGACGACGGCCTCCCCGTCGTACGGCCCCTCCGGCCGGTCGCTGTCGCCGTGGCCGCGCTGGTCGAGGGCGAGCACCGGCAGGCCGGCCAGGCCGGGGACCACGAGGTCCCAGATGTGGCGGGTGGAGGCGAGCCCGTGCAGGAGCAGCACCGGGGTGGCAGATCCGTGAGCACTGCCGGGCCAGCGGGTGGCGCGCAGCCGGACGTCCCGGCCCGGGAGGTCGACGTCGAGCCCGCCGGCCACCGGCGGCTCGTCGACCAGCGGCCGGGGGTCGGTCACCGCTTCGCGCCGCGCCCGGTGGTGTGGACGATCAGCACGTCGCAGTGGGCCCGGTGGCTGATGTTGGCCGGCACCGAGCCGAGCAGGCGTCCGGCCAGGCTGTTCAGCCCCCGGTTGCCGACGACGACGAGGTCGACGTCGCGCTCCTTGGCGATCCGGGCCAGCTCGTCGACCGGGTCGCCCTCGAGCGCGATCGTCTCGGTCTTCTCGACGCCGGCGGCGGTGGCGCGCTCGCAGGCGCTGCGCAGCACCTCCTCGGCGGGGGCGGAGCCGGCGACCTTGTAGGACTCGCCGCCGAGGGCGTCGGCCGCGGCCTGCTGCTCCCGGGCGGAGATCGGGTGGTAGGCGGTGACCAGGATGAGCGTCGCGCCGGCGCCGCGCGCGACCTCTGCCGCCCGGTCCACGGCGCGGAACGACGACTCGGACCCGTCGGTGCCGACCATCACGGTGGTGTAGCCGCTCACAAGCCCTCCAGGGACGTTCCTGCGTGTGACGCGGAACCTACCGCTCGCCTCCGGGCCGACGAGGACCCCCTCGGTAGGATCGACGGATGTCGACCGAGCCCGTCCCCGCCCTGCTCACGGCCCTGCGCGAGCGCGTGGTCGTCGCGGACGGCGCCATGGGGACGATGCTCCAGGCCGCCGAGCACGTCGGCGAGGGCCTGGACCTCGAGCGCGACTTCGAGGGGCACGAGGGCTGCAACGAGATCCTCAACGTCACGCGCCCGGACATCGTGCGCAGCGTCCACGACGCCTACTTCGAGGCCGGCTGCGACGCCGTCGAGACCAACACCTTCGGCAGCAACTGGGCGGCCCTGGCGGAGTACGGCATCCCGGAGCGCATCCGCGAGACGGCGCTGGCCGGTGCCCGCATCGCCCGGGAGGCGGCCGACCACTGGTCCACCCCGGAGCGCCCCCGCTACGTGATCGGCTCGATCGGTCCCGGCACCAAGCTGCCGACGCTGGGGCACGCGCCGTACGCCCTGCTGCGCGACGCGTACCAGGAGCAGTGCGAGGCGATGATCGAGGGCGGCGCCGACGCCGTGCTCGTCGAGACCGCGCAGGACCTGCTCCAGGTCAAGGCCGCCGTCGTCGGGGCCAAGCGCGCGATGGCCGCCACCGGCAAGCGGGTCGTGCTCATCGCACAGGTCACCGTCGAGCTCACCGGCACGATGCTGCTCGGCTCGGAGATCGGCGCCGCCCTCGCGGCCCTCGAGCCGCTCGGCATCGACGTCATCGGCATGAACTGCGCGACCGGGCCCGCCGAGATGAGCGAGCACCTGCGCTACCTCAGCCAGCACGCGACCGTCCCGCTGTCGGTGATGCCGAACGCCGGCCTGCCCACCCTGGGCAAGCACGGCGCGGTGTACCCCCTGCAGCCGGGCGAGCTGGCCGACGCGCTCGACGACTTCGTCCGGACGTACGGCGTCGGGCTCGTGGGCGGGTGCTGCGGCACCACGCCGGAGCACCTGCGCCAGGTCGTGGAGCGGGTCCGCGGCCGCGAGGTCGCGCCGCGCACCCCGGAGGTCGAGCCGTCCGCCGCATCGCTCTACAGCGCGGTGCCGTTCCGGCAGGACGCCGGCGTGCTGATGGTCGGCGAGCGCACGAACACCAACGGCTCCAAGGCGTTCCGCGAGGCGATGCTCGCCGGCGACTGGGAGAAGGTCGTCGACATCGGCCGCGACGCCGTGCGCGAGGGCGCGCACATGATCGACCTCTGCGTCGACTACGTCGGCCGGGACGGCGCGATCGACATGCGCGAGGCCGCCGCGAAGCTGGCCACCGCCTCGACGCTGCCGATCATGCTGGACTCCACCGAGCCGCCGGTCATCGAGGCGGGGCTGGAGTGCCTGGGCGGGCGCGCGGTCATCAACTCGGTCAACTTCGAGGACGGCGTCGGGCCGGAGAGCCGCTTCGCGAAGATCATGCCGATCGTGCGCGAGCACGGGGCGGCCGTCGTCGCCCTGACCATCGACGAGGAGGGCCAGGCCCGCACCGCCGAGTGGAAGATGCGCGTCGCCGAGCGCCTCATCGACACGCTCACCGGCGAGTGGGGGCTGCGCCCGAGCGACATCCTCGTCGACTTCCTGACCTTCACCCTGGGCACCGGCCAGGAGGAGTCGCGCCGCGACGGCATCGAGACGATCGAGGCCATCCGCCAGCTCGCCGACAAGCACCCCGAGGTCGGCACGACCCTCGGCCTGTCGAACATCTCGTTCGGCCTCAAGCCGGCGGCGCGCGTCGTCCTGAACTCGGTGTTCCTGCACGAGTGCCAGAAGGCCGGCCTGAGCAGCGCGATCGTGCACGCCTCGAAGATCCTGCCGATGAACCGGATCCCGGACGACCAGCGCGAGGTCGCGCTCGACCTGGTCTACGACCGTAGGCGCGAGGGCTACGACCCGCTGACCGCGTTCCTCGACCTGTTCGAGAACGTCGTCGAAGGGGCCGGCCCGCAGTCGCGGCTCGAGGCGCTGATGGAGCTGCCGCTCGACGAGCGCCTGCAGCGCCGGATCATCGACGGGGAGAAGAACGGCCTCGAGGCCGACCTCGAGGAGGCGATGGCGCAGGGGCAGAAGCCGCTGCAGATCGTCAACGACACCCTGCTGTCCGGTATGAAGGTCGTCGGCGAGCTCTTCGGCTCCGGCGAGATGCAGCTGCCGTTCGTCCTGCAGAGCGCCGAGGTCATGAAGACCGCCGTGGCCCACCTCGAGCCGCACATGGAGAAGGTCGAGGGCCAGGAGGGCAAGGGCAAGATCGTCCTCGCGACGGTCAAGGGCGACGTGCACGACATCGGCAAGAACCTCGTCGACATCATCCTGACCAACAACGGCTACACCGTGATCAACCTCGGCATCAAGCAGCCGGTGAACGCCATCCTCGACGCCGCGCAGGAGCACAGCGCTGACGTGATCGGGATGTCCGGCCTGCTCGTGAAGTCGACGGTGGTCATGAAGGAGAACCTCGTAGAGATGAACGCCCGCGGCATCGCGGAGACGTTCCCCGTGATCCTCGGCGGCGCCGCGCTGACCCGCGCCTACGTGGAGCAGGACCTCGACGAGGTCTACGACGGCGAGGTCAAGTACGCCCGGGACGCCTTCGAGGGCCTGCGCCTCATGGACACCCTCATGGCCGTCAAGCGGGGCGAGGTGCCGGCCGAGCAGCTGGCTGCCGACCGCGCGAAGGAGGAGGAGCGCAAGGCGCGCCACCTGAAGTCCCGCGCCATCGCCGAGGCCCGCGCCGCCCGCGAGGAGGAGCCCGAGGTCGGCGGCCGCTCCGACGTCGCTGCGGACAACCCGGTGCCGGTCCCGCCGTTCTGGGGCTCGCGCGTCAGCAAGGGCATCGCGCTGGCCGACTACGCCAGCTACCTCGACGAGCGCGCGCTGTTCCTCGGGCAGTGGGGCCTGCGCGGCTCCCGCGCCGGCGAGGGCCCGTCGTACGAGGAGCTCGTGGAGACCGAGGGCCGGCCGCGGCTGCGCGCGCTGCTCGCCCAGGTCCAGAGCGAGGGCATCATGCAGGCGGCCGTGATCCACGGCTACTTCCCGGCCGTGTCCAAGGGCGAGGACCTGATCGTCCTCGACCCGGACAGCGGGAACGAGCGCTGCCGCTTCACCTTCCCGCGGCAGCGGCGCGACCGGCGGCTGTGCCTGTCCGACTTCTTCCGCGCGGAGGAGTCCGGCGAGACCGACGTCGTCGCCTTCCACGTCGTGACGATGGGCCGGCACGTCAGCGACGTCGCCAACGAGCTGTTCCAGAAGGACGCCTACCGCGACTACCTCGAGCTGCACGGCCTGTCCGTGCAGCTGACGGAGGCGCTGGCCGAGATGTGGCACGCGCGCATCCGCAGCGAGCTCGGCTTCGGCGCGGACGACAGCAGCGACCTGCAGGCGGTGCTGTCCAAGCAGGCCTACCGCGGCTCGCGCTACTCCTTCGGCTACCCGGCCTGCCCGAACGTCGAGGACCAGGACAAGCTCGAGGTCCTGCTCGACTGGAAGCGGATCGGCGTCGAGCTGTCCGAGGAGCACCAGCTCACGCCCGAGCAGTCGACGAGCGCGATCATCGTCCACCACCCCGAGGCCAAGTACTTCGCGGCCCGCTAGTGGCCTCCGGCGCCTCTCTGGCCGATCCACGGGCGCTGCTCTCCCTGACGCTGCTGGTCCTCGGGACCGCGCTGGCCTACTGGGCGGTGTGGCACCCGAGGTGGGAGGTGCCGGCCGCGGCGCTCGCCGGCTCGGGCATCGCTGCCTGGAGCCTGTCCAACCTGCCGTACGAGGGCGCGGTCCTCGTGGTGCCGGTCGACGGGAACGGGCTCACCGCCGCGGACCTGCTCAGCGCACCGGGCCTCGTCCTCGTGGTGTACCTGTGCCAGCGCGCGGTACGGCGCTGATGGACGCGGTCCTGTGGGACATGGACGGGCTGCTGGTCGACAGCGAGCCGCTGTGGACGATCGCCGAGGTCGAGCTGGCCGCCGCGCCTCGGCGGCACCTGGGACGACGCCATCAAGGCGCTGGTCGTGGGCACCCGGCTCGACGTCGCCGTGCCGACGATCCTGCGGTACTTCGGCGCGGCGGCCGGCCCGGCCGAGGTGGCCGAGACCTCTGCGTGGCTGCTCGACCGGATGGTGCAGCTGTTCGCCTCGACCTCCGCGCTGATGCCCGGCGCGGGGGAGCTGCTGGCGGCGCTCGCCGCCGAGGGCGTGCCGATGGCCCTGGTGTCCTCGTCGTACCGCGTGCTCGTCGACGCCGTGCTGGCGCAGGGGGTCGGGCCGTTCGCGCTGACGCTCGCCGGCGACGAGGTGGTGCACGGCAAGCCGCACCCGGAGCCGTACCTCACGGCCGCCGCCCGGCTGGGCGTGGACCCCGCCCGCTGCGTCGTGCTGGAGGACTCGCCGTCCGGGGCGGCCGCGGGGGAGGCGGCCGGCTGCGCCGTCGTGGCCGTGCCGAGCCTGCCCGAGGTCGAGTTCGCCCCGCAGCCGCGCCGGCTGGTCGTGACCTCGTTGGTGCAGGTGGCCGTGGCGGACCTGCGCGCCCTCGTCTGACGCCGGACACGCCGACGGCGCCGCCCCTGCCGGGTGCGGCGCCGTCGGGAGGGCTCAGTCGAAGATGTCGGGGTTGTCCCTGCTGATGCGCTCCCAGATCGGCTGGAACTGGAACCAGCCGGCGAGCTCGAAGCCGACCTGCCCGCGGGTGGCGGCGGCCTCCTCCGGGTCGATCTGGATCGGCTTGCTGCCCAGCCCCGCGCCGGCCGAGTAGGCCATCAGCTGGCTCTGCGAGGTGCGCTCGAGGGTGAGGAACCACCAGGCGGCGCTGTCGACGGTCTCGCCGACGGTGAGCATCCCGTGGTTGCGCAGGATGACGGCCTTGTGCGGGCCCAGCGCGCGCCCGATCCGCTCGCCCTCCTCGGAGGACAGCACGACGCCGCGGTAGTCGGTGTAGGTGCCGATGTCGTCGTAGAACGCGCAGGCGTCCTGCGTCAGCGGCTCGATCGTCATGTCGAGGGACGAGAGCGTCTTGCCGTACGGGCCGTGCGCGTGCGCCGCGGCCACGACGTCGGGCCGGGCGGCGTGCACGGCGCAGTGGATGGCCACGGCGGCGCCGTTCACCGCGCGGTCGCCCTCGACGACGTTGCCCTCGTGGTCGACGCGCACCAGGTCCGAGCTCTTGATCATGCTGAAGTGCATGCCGAACGGGTTCACCCAGTAGGAGTCCGGGAACTCGGGGTCGCGCACCGTGACGTGGCCCGCGACGCCCTCGTCGAGGCCGGCCTTGCTGAACATCCGGAAGGCGGCCGCGAGCTTGGCCTTGCGGTGCGTCCGCTCCTCCTCGACCGAGTCGAAGGTGGGGGGCAGCGGCAGGAACAGGCTCTTGCCGGCGACCGCCGCGTCGAGCGGGGTATCGGTGACGGCCTCGGTGACCAGCTCGTCCGCGTGCTCGGCGGCAGTCTGCTCGGTGATGCTCACAGGCACTCCTCAGGGTGTGGGCTGGGGCACATCCTGCCACCGGCAGCGCCGCAGGGCGACCCTCCGCCCGAGGCGGGCGGTCCGCGCGCGCCGGGAGGGGACGCGCGGGCGGACCGGTGGCCTAGGGCAGCAGGCCGCGACCCAGCAGGCCGTCAGGCGGTCGGGTCGGCTGGCCGCTCCTGGTGCGCGAGCACCGCGGCCCGCTGGTGCGGCAGCGGCACGTCCGGGCCCGGCACCACGTCCGGGAACGGCGGCGGGGTGCCGCCGAAGCTCGGGCACAGCGCCTGGTGGTCGCACCAGTCGCAGAGCCGGCTCCTGCGGGGCGGGAAGTCGCGGAGCTGGGTGGCCCGCTCGATCGCCTGCCACAGGGCGAGCAGCTTGCGCTCGGTGGCCACGAGGTCCTGCTCGTCGGGGGAGTAGCGCAGCACCTCGCGGTCACCCAGGTACATCAGCTGGAGCAGCCGCGGCACGACGCCGGTCGTGCGCCAGAGCACCAGCGCGTAGAACTTCATCTGGAACAGGGCCTTGCCCTCGAACGCCTCGCGCGGCGCCCGGCCGGTCTTGTAGTCGACCACCCGCACGTCCCCGCTCGGGGTGCGGTCGAGCCGGTCGACGATCCCGCGCAGGCGCAGCCCACCGGGCAGCACGACCTCGACGAGCCGCTCGCGCTCCGCGGGCTCCAGCCGGGTCGGGTCCTCGAGGGTGAAGTAGCCGGCCAGCAGCTCGCGCGCGCTGTCGAGCCAGGCCACCAGCTCGCTCTGCTCGTCGAAGAGCGAGGCCACCTCGGGCTCGGCCGCGACGAGGCGCTCCCACTCCGGCTGCAGCATGGCGGCCGCCGCGTCGAGGGTCCGCTCCGAGGCGGGCAGGTCGTACAGCCGCTCGAGGACGGCGTGCACCACGGTGCCGCGGGTCGCCGCGGAGGACGGCGCCTGCGGCAGCCGGTCGATCGTGCGGAAGCGGAACAGCAGCGGGCAGGTCATGAAGTCCCCGGCGCGCGACGGCGACAGCGACCCCAGGACGGGGAGCGGCAGGTCGACGAGGGCCCCGGCGGTCATGGCAGGCACGCTACGTGCGGGCACCGACAGTTCGGGGGAGCAACGCCGCAGCGGTGGACGGGGTGCGCGAGGCGTACCTTCCGCGCCATGAGCGAGGTGAAGGGGCGCGTCGCCCGCCAGACGCACGTCGGGATCCCGCAGGGCCTGGTCGAGGAGGAGCACGGCCGCGAGGCCTTCGCCGGACCGGTCAGCCACCTCTACCGGACCCAGCCGCCGACGGCCTGGGTGGACGTGGACGGGCCGCTGCGACCGCTGGCCTTCGACCTCAACGGGCTGCAGCCGGCCGACGGCGAGGACGCCGAGGGCTGGCGCAGCCTGGTGCTGTCGAACGCCGACCTGCGCGTCTGGGTCAGCCGGCTGTCCGCCCCCATGCCGTTCGCCTACCGCAACGGCGACGCCGACGAGGTCGTCTACGTGCACCAGGGCGCCGGCGTGCTGCAGACCGACTACGGCCCGCTGGAGTTCACCGACCAGCAGTACCTCGTGATCCCGCGCGGCACGGCGCACCGCTTCGTCCCGAGCGCTCCGACGTTCCTGCTCGTCGTGGAGTCGACCGCGCCGGTCACCCGGCCCGACTTCGGGCTGATGGGCCGGCACGCCGTCGTCGACCCGCGGGTGCTCGTGACGCCGGAGCCGTACGAGGCACCGCCGGCGGACTGGGCCGGCGACGCGGACGGCCGCTGGCGGCTGAAGGTCCGGCGGCGCGGCGAGTGGACGACGTTCCGCTACCCGCACAACCCGTTCAACGCGGTGGGCTGGGCGGGGGACCTCGCGCCGTACCGGCTCTCGGTGAGCGACATCCGGCCGGTGACGGCGCCGGGCTACCACCTGCCGCCGAGCGTGCACACGACGTTCCGGTGCGGCGGCTTCGACATCGCGACGTTCGTCCCGCGGCCGTTCGAGACCGACCCCGAGGCGCTGCGGGTGCCGTTCTTCCACGCCAACGTCGACAACGACGAGGTCATCTTCTACAGCCGCGGCGACTTCTTCAGCCGCAAGGGGATCGGCCAGGGCTGGATGACGCTGCACCCGGCCGGCGTGCAGCACGGTCCGCAGCCGGGGGCTGCGGAGGCGGCGGCGGAGCTGGAGGGCACCAGCGAGGTGGCGGTCATGATCGAGTGCGTCGAGCCGCTGCAGGTGGCCGACGAGGCCAAGGCCGCCGAGCACGCGGCCTACACGACGTCGTGGGCGCGCGGGCTGGGGCTGCTCGAGCCCGAGGCCTGACCTCCCTCGACAGGCCGCGCCACCGGTGCCACTGTCCCGGCCACGCGCCGCGCGACGTGGCGCCGAGGGGAGCCCCGTGCGTTCGACGCGAAGGACGGCGCTGCTCGGAGCGGTCGGGCTGCTGACCATGGCCTGCCCGCTGCTGGCGAGCAGCAGCGCGCAGGCGGCCCAGTCGGGACCGTGCGCGCTGCGGGCGGACACCGAGGCGGGCCCGGTGGACCCCGACGTCGTGCGCCCCGGCACCGGGACGCTGAAGGGGATCGTGGTCTTCGTCGACTTCCCGGAGGCGCGGGCGACGGTGAGCACCGACGCGCAGGCGCGCTGGGCGACGGAGGGCGTGCGCGAGCGGCTGCTGCAGCTCTCCCACGACCGGCTCGACGTGCAGCTCACGGTCCACCCCGGCTGGTACCAGATGGAGCGCTCGGCCGCGTCGATCGGCATGGAGGACGAGGAGGGCTTCACCTTCGAGGAGCACCTCGCCTACTTCGAGGACGTCATCGCCCTCACCGACGACGACGTCGACTACGCGCCGTACGACGTCGTCTACTTCGTGGCCGCGCCCGGCACCCCGTCGCTCCCGGCGAACCACGCCGCGACGGTGCCCGAGGGGGAGGGCGTCGTCGTCGACGGCAAGGAGATCCGCGCCTGGGTCGACCTCACGAACGACGACGGGCCGCCCGGTGACCTGATCCCGGAGCACGAGACGCTGCACACGCTCGGGCTGCCGGACCTCTACGCGTACGACGGCGAGGACACCGACCGCTTCATCGGCGGCTTCGACCTCATGGGCGGCCCGGTCACGCAGCCGGAGCTGTTCGCCTGGCACCGCTGGCAGCTCGGCTGGGTGGAGGACGCCCAGGTCCTGTGCCTGCCGCGCAGCGAGGAGCAGGAGCTGACCCTGGCGCCGGTCACGTCGGCCGAGGACCCGGTGGCGTTCGTCGTGCGGACCGGGCCGAGCACCGTCCTCGTCGGGGAGTACCGCACCCGCGACGGGCTGGACGCCGAGTCGTGCCGCACCGGGCTGCTGCTCTACACCGTCGACGACCGGGTCGGCTCCGGCGAGGGCATCACCAAGGTCGTGGACAGCCGGCCGGGCTCGCGGCCCGCGGACTGCGGGCACGAGCTCGACGACGCGCCCTTCGACCTGGACGTGCCCCGCTACGGGCACCCCTCCGGCGTCGGCGTCGAGGTGCTCGCCAAGGACGACGCGGGCCTGCGGGTGCGCGTCACTCGCTCGGACCCCGCGCCCGGCCTCACCGTCAGCCCGGCCGCGATCAGCGCCGGGCAGCCGGTCACCGCCACCTGGACCGGGCGCCCCGGTCAGGTCGTCGAGGTCCTGTCCCGGACGCAGCCGGCGACCCAGTTCAGCCGGATCACCACGATCACCCTGGACAGCAGCGGGCGGGCGACCACGACGCACCGGCCGCAGCGCAACACCCGGCTGACCGGCCGCACCGCCGGGACGACGGCGACCGGCGTGGCCCCGATCATCGCGGTCCGCAGCGTCGCATCGATCAACGTGCGCCGGTCCGGCTCGACGCAGGTCGTCACCGGCCGGGTCTACCCGGCGCTGCCCGGGCGCCTGGTGAGCATCTACCGCGACGGCCGGCTGCTCCGGCAGGCCCGGTGCGACGCGAGCGGCATCTACGCGGCGTCCATGCCGCTGACCGGCGGCTCGGCCCTGCAGGCCCGCACGGCCGACGACACCTACAACCTCGGCACCACGTCCGCGGTCGTCCGCTAGCGCCGCCGGACCGGGCTGACCAGCGCGCCGAGGCCCTCGACGCGCAGCTCGACGGTGCACGTGGCCGGCAGCCAGCGGTCGAGGTCCAGGCCGCAGCCGCCCCCGAAGGTGCCCGAGCCGAGGACGTCGGTGGCGTAGAGGTCCTCGTCGCGGGACACCCAGGCCAGCATCTCGGCGAAGGTCCAGCGCCGGCCGGCGGTCGTGCCGCTGGACCAGACCTCGCCGTCCACGAGCACCTCCATCGTGTGCTCGTCCTCGGGCGACCACTCGTCCGGCGTCACCAGCCAGGGGCCGATCGTGGTCGCGAAGTCCTTGGCCTTGGCCGGCCCGAGCCAGCAGGCCATCTCGTCGCGCTGCACGTCGCGGGCCGACCAGTCGTTCATGATCGTGTAGCCGAAGACGTGCGCCTCGGCGTCGCCCGCGCCCACGTCGCGCCCGCCCCGGCCGACGACCGCGGCGATCTCGCACTCGTAGTCGAGCTTCTCCGTGTACGAGGGCCACGTCACCACCTCGCCCGGTCCGAGGATCGAGCGGCGGTTCCCCTTGTAGTAGACGGGGATCCGGTCCCACGCGTCCGGCACGGGGGCGCCGCGGCGGGCGGCGCCGCGCTCGACGTGGTCCCGGAAGGCCAGGAAGTCGCGCAGCGAGTTGGGCGCGCGGACGGGCGCCGCGAGCACGACCTCCTCCAGCCGGACCCAGCCGGTGCCGTCGGCCGGCGCGGAGCGGACCAGGTCGCTCACCCGCTCCTGACCGGCGGGCGAGGCCTCGACCAGGTCGACGAGGTCGAGCGGCGCGTCGGCGGAGCGGCTGCGGGCCCAGGCGCCGACGTCCAGCACGCGGTCCACGCCGTCGCGGGCGACGACCGCCCCCAGTCGCGGCGCGCCGCCGCCCGTGGTCGTCGTGAACGAGCACCAGCGCACGATCTGGGAGGGTGCCACACGACACCGGGACGGAAGGCGGGCGCACGTGCAGGACGACCCCGTGCTGGCCGCCGTCCTCTGCTCGCTCGCCGGCGCCCGGACCGGCGACCGCGTCGCGGTGGTGGGCGCTGCCCCGCAGGTGGCGCGCGCCCTGCTCGCCATGACCGGCACCAGCGAGCTGGTCGAGGAGGAGGCCGCCGTCGTCATCGCCGGGGCGGCGTACGAGGTGCCGACGGCGGTGCGCCGGCTGGCCCCCGGCGGGCGGCTCGTGGCGGTGGCCGCCGACAGCGCCGCCGCCACCCGGGTGGCCGCCGCGGAGGGCCTCGACCTGCGGCACGTCGAGCGGGTCGGGGCGCGGGTCGCCTGGTCGGCGGTGCGCCCGCTCGAGCCGTAGGGTCGAGCCGTGGCAGCGGCCGGCGATCCCGTGACCGGCGGCGTCCGGATCGGGCGCGTGCTGGGCGTCCCGGTGCTCGTGTCGCCCTCGTGGCTGCTGTTCGCGGCCTTCATCGTGCTGAGCTACGGCCCGGCGCTGACCGACCGCTTCGGCACCACGCGGGCCTACGTCGGCGCCGCGTCCTTCGCGGTGCTGCTGCTGCTCAGCGTGCTGCTGCACGAGATCGGCCACTGCGTGGTCGCGCGCGCCTTCGGCCTGCCGGTGCGCAGCATCACGGTGACGTTCCTCGCCGGGCTGACCGAGATCACCGAGCCGCCGCAGACGCCGGCGAGGGAGTACGCCGTCGCGGTCATCGGGCCGATGGTGTCGCTGCTGCTCGCCGGCCTCGGGCTGGCGTCCGTCCAGCTGTTCGAGCCGGACAGCCTGCCCTTCCTGCTCGCCGCGATCATCGCGCATCTCCAACGGCCTGGTCGCCGGCTTCAACCTGCTCCCGGGGCTGCCGCTCGACGGCGGCCGGGTGCTGCGCGCGGCGGTCTGGCAGGTCACCGGCGACCCGGACCGCAGCACCCGCTTCGCCGCCTGGTCCGGCCGCGTCGTGGCCGTCGTCGTCGTGCCCGCACTGCTGCTCGGCGTGCTGCCCGCCGTCGGCTTCACCTCGCTGGACGTCACGACGCTGGTCTTCACCGTCCTGGTCGCCGCCTTCATCTACGTGGGTGCCACCGCGTCGCTGCAGCGGGCCCGGTTCGTCGAGCGGCTGCCACGCGCGTCGGTGGCCGCCCTGGCGCGCCCCGCCCTCGAGGTCCCGGCCGACCTGCCGCTCGCCGAGGCCGTACGACGTGCGCACGAGGCCGGCACCCGCGCCATCGTCGTCACCGACAGCAGCGGGCGCCTGCAGGCCGTGGTGAGCGAGGCCGCCGTGCTGGCCACCCCGGAGGAGCGCCGGCCGTGGGTCACGGTCGGCACCGTGTCCCGCCGGCTCGAGGAGGGCCTGGTGCTGGACCCCGCCCTGCAGGGGGAGGCGCTGCTCGCGGCGATGCGGGCGTTCCCCGCCTCCGAGTACCTCGTGCCCGACCCGACCGGACCGGTGCGCGTGCTGGTCACCGCCGACGTCGCCGAGGCCGTCACCGCCTGACGCGCCTCACCGCCTGACGCGCGACTAGCCTCGTCTGCTCGTGACCCGCACCCCGCCCACCCCGGCCGCCGCATGACCACCGGAGCGGGGCGCCGCCGCGGGCTCCTGCAGCCCGGCGACCAGGTGCAGCTCACCGACCCCAAGGGGCGGATGCACACCATCACGCTCGAGGCGGGCAAGCAGTTCCACACCCACAAGGGGATCCTCGAGCACGACAGCCTCATCGGCGGCCCCGAGGGCGTGGTGGTCGCGATCGGCTCGGCGAGCTACCTCGCGCTGCGGCCGCTGCTGAGCGACTACGTCCTGTCGATGCCGCGCGGGGCGCAGGTCGTCTACCCCAAGGACTCCGGCCAGATCGTGCAGATGGCCGACATCTTCCCGGGCGCGCACGTCGTGGAGGCCGGCGTCGGGTCCGGCGCCCTGTCGATGTCGCTGCTGCGCGCGGTGGGCGACACCGGACGGCTCTCCTCGTACGAGCGCCGCGAGGAGTTCGCCGAGATCGCGAAGAAGAACGTCGAGCGGTACTTCGGCGGACCGCACCCGGCCTGGACCGTCACCGTCGGCGACCTCGCGCAGGCGCTGGACGAGACCGACGTGGACCGCGTCGTGCTCGACATGCTGGCGCCCTGGGAGGTGCTCGACGCCGTCTCGCGCGCGCTGCGTCCGGGCGGCCTCGTCTGCGCCTACGTCGCCACCACCACCCAGCTGTCGAACGTCGTCGAGGCGCTGCGCGCGCACGGCACCTTCACCGAGCCGCAGTCGTGGGAGTCGATGGTCCGCGGCTGGCACGTCGAGGGGCTGGCCGTGCGTCCGGAGCACCGGATGATCGGCCACACCGGCTTCCTGTGCACCTCGCGCCGGCTGGCCGACGGGGTGGAGCCGCCGGTGCGTCGGCGCCGTCCGAGCAAGGGGATGGACCTGGCTCCTGAGGCTGTCGCTGACTCCGCGGTGGAGCGCACCGAGCCGTTCCGGCCGAACCTGCCCTAGAGCGCGCCGCAACCGGCGAGAGTGCTTGCTCCGTACGTAGGATGCGGGAAGTCCTCGACTCCAGGGTGGTGAGGTACGTGGCAGGAGCGCGCGGAAGCGCCTCGGACGACTCGGCGCAGGCGCGCGAGGTGTCCGAGCTGCAGGCCCAGGTGGGCTACCTCGAGCAGGAGGTCGGCGTCCTGCGGCGCAAGCTCGCCGACTCCCCGCGGCAGGTCCGCCAGCTCGAGGAGAGCCTGTCGGCGGCGCAGTCCTCGGTCGCCGGTCTCACCGGCCAGAACGACCGGCTCGTCGGCACCCTGCGCGAGGCGCGGGACCAGATCGTCGCCCTCAAGGAGGAGGTCGAGCGCCTGGCCCAGCCGCCCAGTGGCTACGGCGTGTTCCTGGAACGGCACGAGGACGACACCGTCGACGTGTTCACCGGCGGCCGCAAGCTGCGCGTGACCGTCAGCCCCGGCATCGAGCTCGACGAGCTGCGCAAGGGCCAGGAGGTCATGCTCAACGAGGCGCTGAACGTCGTGAAGGCGCTGGAGTTCGAGACCCACGGCGACGTGGTGCTGCTCAAGGAGCTGCTGGCCGACGGCGAGCGCGCGCTCGTGCTCGGCCACACCGACGAGGAGCGCGTCGTCGCGCTGGCCGACTCGCTCAAGGACGTCCCGCTCAAGGCCGGCGACTCGCTGCTGCTCGACTCCCGCAGCGGCTGGGTCTACGAGCGCATCCCCAAGTCCGAGGTCGAGGAGCTGGTCCTCGAGGAGGTCCCCGACATCGACTACGGCGACATCGGCGGGCTGGCCGGGCAGATCGAGCAGATCCGCGACGCCGTCGAGCTGCCGTTCCTGCACAAGGACCTGTTCAAGGAGCACCAGCTGCGGCCGCCGAAGGGCGTGCTGCTGTACGGCCCGCCCGGGTGCGGGAAGACGCTCATCGCCAAGGCCGTCGCGAACAGCCTGGCCAAGAAGGTCGCCGAGGTCACCGGCAAGCCGGACGGCCGCGCCTACTTCCTGAACATCAAGGGCCCGGAGCTGCTCAACAAGTACGTCGGCGAGACCGAGCGGCACATCCGCCTGGTCTTCCAGCGCGCCCGCGAGAAGGCCTCCGAGGGCACGCCCGTCATCGTCTTCTTCGACGAGATGGACTCCATCTTCCGCACCCGCGGGTCGGGCGTGAGCTCCGACGTCGAGACGACGATCGTCCCGCAGCTGCTGAGCGAGATCGACGGCGTCGAGACGCTCGAGAACGTCGTCGTCATCGGCGCGTCCAACCGCGAGGACATGATCGACCCGGCGATCCTGCGTCCCGGCCGCCTCGACGTGAAGATCAAGATCGAGCGTCCCGACGCGGAGGCCGCCAAGGACATCTTCGGCAAGTACATCCGCACCGACCTGCCGCTGCACGCCGACGACCTGGCCGAGCACGGCGGCAGCCGCGAGGCGACCGTCGCGGCGATGATCCAGCGGACCGTCGAGCGCATCTACACCGAGGCGGAGGACAACCGCTTCATCGAGGTCACCTACGCCAACGGCGACAAGGAGGTCCTGTACTTCAAGGACTTCAACTCCGGCGCCATGATCGAGAACATCGTCGCCCGCGCCAAGAAGATGGCCATCAAGGACTTCCTCGAGACCGGTCAGAAGGGGCTGCGGCTGCAGCACCTCATGAGCGCGTGCATCGACGAGTTCAAGGAGAACGAGGACCTCCCGAACACCACGAACCCCGACGACTGGGCCCGCATCTCCGGCAAGAAGGGCGAGCGCATCGTCTACCTGCGCACGCTCGTCACCAGCGCGAAGGGCTCGGAGACCGGGCGCTCGATCGACACGGTCGCCAACACGGGTCAGTACCTCTAGGGACACTCGACACCTCCGTCGCTGCCGCAAGACGCGCCGGGGTCCCCGTCCGCACCTAGGCTCGGCCCATGACCACGCGCCGCGTCATGGGCATCGAGACGGAGTACGGCGTGTCCGTGCCCGGGCAGCCCGCGAGCGGCGCGATGGTCGCCTCCAGCCAGGTCGTGAACGGCTGGGCCAGCGGCATGGCCGAGGGACCGGCGCGCAGCCGCCGCACGCGCTGGGACTTCGAGGAGGAGAACCCGCTCCGCGACGCCCGCGGGTTCGACGTCGGCGCCGGCATGAGCGACCACGAGCTCGACGACGACCTGGGCCTGGCGAACGTCATCCTCACCAACGGCGCCCGGCTCTACGTCGACCACGCCCACCCGGAGTACAGCGCGCCGGAGGTCACGAACCCGCGCGACGCGGTGCTGTGGGACAAGGCGGGGGAGCGGGTCATGGCCACCGCGGCCGAGCGCGCCCTGCGGGTGCCGGGGACGCCGAACATCCTGCTGTACAAGAACAACACCGACAACAAGGGTGCGTCCTACGGCACCCACGAGAACTACCTGATGGCGCGCCGTACGCCGTTCGCCGACATCGTCCGGCACCTCACGCCGTTCTTCGTCAGCCGCCAGGTGGTCACCGGCGCAGGCCGGGTCGGGATCGGCCAGGACGGGCGCGAGCACGGCTTCCAGCTCAGCCAGCGGGCCGACTTCTTCGAGGTCGAGGTCGGCCTGGAGACGACCCTCAAGCGGCCGATCATCAACACCCGGGACGAGCCGCACGCCGACCCGGACAAGTACCGCCGGCTGCACGTCATCATCGGCGACGCCAACCTCTCCGAGATCTCGACCTACCTCAAGGTCGGCACCACCGCGCTGGTGCTCGCGATGATCGAGGACGGCTGGCTGAGCGCGAACGGGATCGACCTGTCCGTCGACGGCCCGGTCAGCGCGCTGCGCCAGGTGTCGCACGACCCGACGCTGAAGCGGCTGGTGCACCTTCGCGACGGCCGCCGCATGACAGCGGTGCAGCTGCAGCTGGAGTACCTCGAGCAGGCGCGCAAGCACGTGGAGGACCGGCTGGGGGCCGACGCCGACGCCCAGACCCTCGACGTGCTGGCCCGCTGGGAGTCGGTGCTGGACCGGCTGTCCGGCGACCCGATGTCGCTCTCGCGGGAGCTCGACTGGGTCGCCAAGCTGGCGATCCTCGACGGCTACCGCGACCGCGAGGGCCTCGGCTGGGACGCGCCGAAGCTGCACCTGGTCGACCTGCAGTACAGCGACGTCCGCCCGGAGAAGGGGCTCTACAACCGGCTCGTGCAGAGCGGGCGGATGGAGCTGCTGCTCACGGAGGACGAGGTGCGCGCGGCGGTCGACAGCCCGCCGGAGGACACGCGGGCCTACTTCCGCGGGACGTGCCTGTCCCGGTTCCCCGGCGAGGTCGCGGCGGCGTCGTGGGACTCCGTCATCTTCGACGTCGGTCGCGAGTCGCTGCAGCGGGTGCCGACGCTGGAGCCGCTGCGCGGGACCAAGTCGCACGTCGGCGAGCTGCTGGAGCGGTCGTCCAGCGCGGTGCAGCTGGTGGAGGCGCTGACCCGCCGCTAGCGCCGCCGCAGGCGGTCGAGCTCGGCGCGCGCCTGCTCCTCGGTCCGCTGCGCCTTCCGCACTTCGTCCACCGCCTTCTGGCTCTCCCGCTCGGCAGCCCTGCGCTGCTGGTCGGCCTCGTGCGCGGCGTCCTGCGCCACGGCCAGCGCCGCCCGCAGCCGCTCGACGTCCGCGTGCGCCTGCTCCACTCGGTGCTCTGCGGCAGCCCGCTCCGCCTCCAGCCGCTCGCACTCCCGGACCCGGTCGTCCAGCCGGCCGGCCGCCTCCAGAGCCGCGGCCTCGGCGGCGGCGACCCCGTCGTCGGGCCTCGTCTTCTTGTCGGCCTTCGCGGCCACCGGCGTGCCGACGGCGCCCTCCAGGTCGACGCTCCCGAAGCCGGCGTACGACAGGGCGCGCACCAGGCGGCCGGACCGCACGGCGTCGGCGGACGCCGGGTCCGCGAGCGCCGCCTCGAGGGTGGAGGACACCTCGTCGCGCAGGGCCGCCGTCGCGGAGCGGCCGGCCAGCTCGACGGCGCGGGAGGTGACGGCGCCGACCAGCTCGCGCCGCTGCGCGCCGAGCTGCCGCAGCTCGTCGCCCTGCCCCTGCGCCTGCGCCTCGGCGAGCGCCGGCCCGAGGGAGAGCAGCTGCTCGAGCAGGTCGGCCTCCTCGGTGACGAGCAGGTTCACCAGCCAGGCCCCGACGCTCGGCTTGCGCAGCGCCTTGACCTGCTTGGCGAGCTCCGCGTCGCCGTCCGCCTTCGCCTGCTTGGCGGCGGCGTCCCGGGCCGCGGTGAACTCCTCCGGCGCGAGCGCGTACAGCCGGTCGGCGGTGTCGTCCAGGGTCACGCCCCGATCGGTGCCCGCTACTCCTTGCGGGCCACGGTCGCGGTGTCCCGGCTGGGCTCGTGCGTGTCGTCGCCCGCGTACACGACGTCGACCTCGACGGACCGGGCGCTGCCCTTGGGATAGCTCGCGCGGGCCGTCGCGCGGCCGTCGGAGCCGGTCGTCGCCGGGTAGTCCGCTCCGTCGAAGGTGAACACGACGGACGCGCCGGCCACGGGCGCGCCGCCCGCGGTGGTGAGCGTCGCCGCGAGGCGGACGGCCTTCTGGGGACCGGCCATGGTGTCGCCGTCGTACGCCAGCTCGGTGACGGCCCTGGCCGGCGCGGCGGGCGGGGCCTCGTCGAACGCAGCGTCGCCGGCGGTGGTCACCAGCGGCTTCTCGAAGCCCCGGCCGTACTGCTCGCCGACCGAGCCGTCGCGCTCACCGGGCAGGAAGACCTGTCGCTGCGAGAACACGATCTCGGTCACCGGGACGGTCTGCCGGGCGTTGTCGCTGTCGGCGAGGAACAGCAGGTGCACGCCGTGCGCGCCGATGTCGCCCTGGAAGAAGGCGGTGCTGCTGTCGACCACGCCGTCCTCCGGCGTCCAGCAGCGGCGCGGCTGGCCGGTGGCCGGGTCGGTCGTCGGCTCGCCGGCGCTGCGCAGCTTGAGGCGCGGGCCGGGGTTCGTGCCGGTGGCGTCGTCGAAGCAGGCGTCGTCGCGGTAGTAGGGCACGGCCGCGACGCTCTGGGCGAAGCCGCCCGGGGTGACGCTGGTCGGCTCGAAGGAGTACCGGTCGACGATGGTGCCGGCCGGGCCGGCGGTGACCGACCAGTCGAGCGCCGCGCCGGGCTTGCTCATCGTCGGGTCGGTGACGTCGAAGCTCTGGTGGTACGGCAGCGAGCACGCGCCGGCCGTCCGGTAGACCTCGCGGTAGGTCTGGCGTCACGCCGCCGGTGCCGTTCGCGTCGTACTTGGCGTTGCAGGGGTCGTCGAAGTTGCCGAGCACCTCGTCGTTCCGGCCGTCGACGGCGACGCCGTCCGGGACGTTCGGGTTGTAGTGCCGGGTCATGACGCCGGCGTTGTAGTCCCACTGGGCGTAGATGCCGTCCAGCGGCGGGATGACGTGCACGCGCAGCCAGGTCTTCATGACCATGTCGTCGCGGTAGAAGGTCTCGCGGCGGATCACGTTGGTGCCGCTGTCGGCGCCCCACGTCTCGCGCACCGTGCGGACCGGGCCGGTCCGCTCGCCGAGCAGGGTGGAGGAGCCGCCCCAGTTGGTGTCCTCCTCCTCGTAGCCGCAGCACGGGGTCTCGGACTCGGCGTCCTGCTGGAACGCGCGGGCCTTCCAGCGGTCGACCAGGTCCGCGCCGTACGTCGTCGCCTCGTCCTCCTTGACGCGCACGTCGGTCATCAGCCAGCGGCCGTCGTAGCGGTACCGGTAGCGGTCGGTCTCCACCGTCGCGAGGTCGCGCGGGCGGCGGCGCTGGACGTCCGGCGTGCCGTCGGCCTTGAGCACGACGTTGCCGTCGGCGTCGCAGTACGGGCCGGCCGCGGCGTTGCCGTAGTTGTCGTACGAGGACTCGCTCTTCTCGAACGTCCCCGCGTTGGCGTCGCGGGTGTAGCGGACGTAGCCGCTGCCGGCGTCGAACGTGGGGGCGAGCCCCTGCATGACGTAGAGGTAGCTCGCCTGCTGGGTCAGCGGGTCGACGACCGTGACCTGCTTGACGCCGGTCGTGCCGTGCGGGCGCAGCGCGTCGGCGGGCGCCTGGGCGCCGGCGTCGCGGGCCATGAAGACGACCTCGTCGTTGCTGTCGAGGCCCTTGATCGGGTCGACGGCCCTCTCGCTGGCGGCGACGGCCTGGCACGGGTCGGTGGGGGAGGACTCGGTGAAGCGGAAGCCCTCGCGGTCGAAGGCGTACGTCGTGTGCTGGTCCTCGCCGCTGTAGACCGCGAAGCCGGACGCGCTGTTGTCGAGGTAGCGGGTGAAGACCTCGTCGACCTGGAACGGCACCTCGACGAAGCGGCTGCCGTCCCACTTCCAGCCGGACAGCGTCGCCACGTCGGTGCCCTCGGGCGCCACCAGCGTGCTGCTGTCGACCTCGGGGTCCTCGTAGTGGTTGTGCTCGCACTGCTCGTCGAAGCTCTGGCAGTCGAACAGGTCCGTGAGCGGCGCCTTGGCGGTCACGTTGCTCGGCACGGCCCAGGTGCCGAACGCCTCGCCGGTCAGCACGACCGGGTCGACCTGGCGGGCGGCGGCGACGGTGGGGTCGGGCACCGGAAGCGGTGCTGCCTGCGCGGGCAGCAGCGTGACGGCGGCGGGCAGGCCGACGGTGGCGGACAGGGCGAGGACGAGGGTGCGGCGCAGCATGCCCGTCTACTTCGCGGCCCTGGCACGGATGCCTGTTGTGACCGCTCACAGCAGGTCGTGGGCGCGCTTGGAGCGGGTACAGGCCCCGCGACAGCCCCACGACCCCGGGAGACCCCGCATGGCCCAGCACCGCATCCCCGCCACCTCGCTGCCGGAGGGCTCCGTCGGCCGCGCGGGCCCCTGGACGGTCGCGAACCGCAAGGGCGAGGTGAAGGCCGTCAGCTCGCGCTGCCGCCACCAGCTGGCCGACCTGTCGAAGGGGTCGCTGGACGCGGACGGCTGCCTGGTGTGCCCCTGGCACGGCAGCAGGTACGACCTCGACAGCGGCAAGATGGTCGAGGGCCCCAAGGGCTTCCTCTTCTACGTCGGCAGGACGCCCGGCTACACGCAGGTGGTCAAGGCGTACGGGCTGGTGCTGAAGCTGCGCCGCCGGAGCGGTCCGGCGCGAACGCGGACACGCTCGTCGTGGAGTAGGCGGCGCCTGTCGTACCGCGCGGATACTGTCGCTGCAGGACGTCGAGCGACACGCGAGGAGCACCCGATGGCCACGAGGGACAGCGGCGGGCAGGACCGGACGACCAAGCGCAGCGAGGACGTCGAGGAGACGCAGGCCGAGGCCACGTCGGACGTCCAGGAGCGCGTCGGGAAGCTGACCGACGACGTCGATGCGCTGCTGGACGACATCGACGAGGCGCTCGAGGAGAACGCGGAGGAGTTCGTGAAGGGGTTCGTACAAAAAGGGGGAGAGTGATCGACAAAATGCCGTCGTCTGGATCGGCGCGCTGCCCCGACTGCGAGGCCGACAAGCCTCTCGACGAGTTCCCCCTGAACAAGAGCCGCAGCGACGGGTCACGGCCTCTACTGCAAGCCGTGCTTCGCCATCCGGTACAAGGCCTACCGGGAGCGGAAGGCGGCCGCCGCAGGACGGACGGTCACTGACACGGCAGCTCCCCGAGGGCTCCATGGCGTACTGCCCGGACTGCGAGCAGTCCTACCGGTCGCGGATTTCGCCCGCGACCGGTCCTCACGCAGCGTGGCCATCCGCTGCTACTGCAAGCCCTGCAACAACGCGCGCAGCCGGAGAGCCGCATGCGCCTCCACGGTGGTAGCCGTGAGTACCACCTGCAGCGCCGGTACGGCATCTCGGCAGCTGAAGTGCAGGTGCTCATCGAGCAGCAGGGGAGCGTCTGCGCGATCTGCCGCGAGCGTCCGCCGCAGCACGTGGACCATGACCACATGACCGGGCGCGTGCGTGGTGTGCTGTGCTCCTGCTGCAACCAGGGCCTGGGCAACTTCCGGGACCGCGCGGACGTCATGCGCAGCGCGATCGACTACCTCGAGAGGACCACGTGGCAGAGGCAGCAGGTGTGTCCGGGCGTCTACCGGCTCACTTCACCGCGACCGGCAGCAGCTCCTTCACCGAGTTCCTCGGAGCTGCGGCGCCTGATCTCCTCCCGTCGCGGCTGACCCTGCCCGCCGGCACGGTGGACGCCCCGCACGGCACGACGATCGTCGCCGTCACCCACGCCAGCGGCGTCGTCATGGCCGGCGACCGCCGCGCCACGATGGGCAACATCATCGCGCAGCGCGACATCGAGAAGGTCTTCCCGGCCGACGAGTTCAGCTGCGTCGGCATCGCCGGCACGGCCGGCCTCGCGATCGAGATGGTGCGCCTGTTCCAGGTCGAGCTCGAGCACTTCGAGAAGCTCGAGGGCCACGTGCTGAGCCTGGACGGCAAGGCCAACCGCCTGTCCGCGATGATCCGCGGCAACCTCGGCATGGCGATGCAGGGCCTCGCCGTCGTGCCGCTGTTCGCCGGCTACGACCTCGACGGGAGCGTCGGGCGGATCTTCAGCTACGACGTCACCGGCGGGCGCTACGAGGAGCACAGCTTCCACAGCGTCGGCTCCGGCAGCATCTTCGCGCGCGGGGCGCTCAAGAAGCGCTACCGCGACGGCATCACGGAGGCCGAGGCGGTCAAGCTGTGCGTCGACGCGCTCTACGACGCAGCAGACGACGACAGCGCCACCGGCGGGCCGGACCTCACGCGCAAGATCTGGCCGGTCGTCATGAGCGTCACCGACGAGGGCCTGCGCCGGCTGCCGGACGACGAGGTCGGGGCGGTCGTGCAGACCGTCGTCGACGAGCGCATGACGAACCCGGGCGGCTGAGCGTGCCGGCCCAGAGCGCGACGCGAGGAGAGCAGTGAGCACCCCCTTCTACGTCTCACCTGAGCAGGTGATGAAGGACAAGAGCGACTACGCGCGCAAGGGCATCGCGCGGGGCCGCTCGGTCCTCACGCTGGCGTACGCGGACGGGATCCTGTTCGTCGGCGAGAACCCCAGCAACGCCCTGCACAAGATCAGCGAGATCTACGACCGGATCGCCTTCGCGGCGGTCGGCAAGTACAACGAGTTCGAGAACCTCCGGCTCGCGGGCGTGCGCTACGCCGACCTGCGCGGCTACCAGTACGACCGGCGCGACGTGACCAGCCGTGGACTGGCCAACGCCTACGCGCAGACCCTCGGCACGATCTTCACCGAGGCCGGCAAGCCCTACGAGGTCGAGCTCGTCGTCGCCGAGGTGGGGGAGCGCCAGCAGGACGACCAGCTCTACCGGCTGACCTACGACGGGTCGGTCGCCGAGGAGCACGGCTACGTCGCGATGGGCGGCAACTCCGAGCCGCTCGCGGCGTACGTCAAGGAACGCCACGACCCCACGGCCTCGTTGGAGGAGGTGCTCCGGCTGGGCGTGGAGGCCCTCGCGCACACCGGACCGGACGGCGAGCCGCGCACCATCGCGGCCGACGACCTCGAAGCCGCGGTCCTGGACCGCACCCGACCGCGACGAGCGTTCTCCCGCCTCGTCGGCCCCCGACTCGAGCGCCTGCTCGGCCAGGAGACCACGTGAACCCCCGCCTGCTGCCCGCCCTCGCCCTCGCTGCGGCGCTGACCCTGTCCGCCTGCGGCGACGACAGCGGCACCGACACGGCCACTCCGGCCGCCGCGCCCAAGGCGACCGCCTGCCCCGGCGCGCCGACGCCCGTGCCGGCCCCCGCCGACGCCACCAAGGACCTGTCGACCAAGCCGGCCATCACCGTGCCCAAGGAGCCGGCGCCGACGACGCTGCAGGTCTCCGACATCGTCGAGGGCGACGGCGACCTCGCCTGCTCCGGGCAGAACGTCGAGATGCAGTACGTCGGCGTCACCTACGCCGACGGCAAGCAGTTCGACGCCTCCTGGGACCGGGGCGAGCCCTTCCCGTTCCAGCTCGGCGGCGGTCAGGTCATCGGGGGCTGGGACCAGGGCATCGTCGGCATGAAGGTCGGCGGCCGTCGTCAGCTCGTCATCCCGCCGGACCTCGGCTACGGCCAGCAGGGTGCCGGCCCCGACATCCCGCCGGGCGCGACCCTCGTCTTCGTCGTCGACCTGGTGAAGGTCGCCGGCTAGCGGGCACCACCACCGCATGCCCAAGACGACAAGGGCCGGTGCGCCCAAGAAGGACGAGCTCCCGAGCACGCTGCAGCGCTCACCGCGCAAGGCGCAGGCGACGTTCGCCAAGACCTACGACTCGGCGGTCGAGACCTACGACGGCGACGAGAGCCGGGCCGCGCGCACGGCCTTCGCCGCGGTCAAGCACGGCTTCGAGAAGGTGGGCGACCACTGGGAGCCCAAGGACGAGCTCGGCCCCAGCGACGGCGGTCGCGGGGACAACGCCGGCGGCGTCGACGCGAATGCCAGCAAGAAGCACCTGTACGAGCTGGCGCAGCGGCTCGAGGTGCCCGGCCGGTCGTCCATGAGCAAGGACGAGCTCGTCCAGGCGATCGACAAGGCCAACCAGCGCGAGACGGCCAAGGCCCGCCAGTAGGGTCCCCGCTCATGGGGGAGCGGCACTTCGGCGAGGAGGGCGCGCGGCTGTCGTACGGCAGCTACCTGCACCTGCCGGAGCTGCTCGACCAGCAGGTGCTGCAGTCCGACCCGCCGGCGCACGACGAGCTGCTGTTCATCACCGTGCACCAGGTGTGCGAGCTGTGGTTCAAGCAGTGCCTGCACGAGCTGGGCTTCGCCCGTGACGAGATGCTCGCCGGGCGCACCTTCGAGCCGCGCAAGGCGCTGCAGCGGGTGCACAGCATCGAGCAGATCCTCATCGAGCAGGTCGTCGTGCTGGAGACGATGACGCCGCAGGACTTCCTGGCGTTCCGGGCGCTGCTCGCGCCGGCCAGCGGCTTCCAGTCGGTGCAGTTCCGCGAGCTGGAGTTCCTGTCCGGCGCGCGCGACCCCGGCTACGTCGACCGCCTCCGGCAGGCCTCGGACGAGGAGCGCTCGCGGATGCAGGCACGGCTGGCCGAGCCCAGCCTGTGGGACGCGTTCCTCGCGCTGCTCGTCCAGCGCGGCTTCGCCGTCGACACCGTCGAGCAGCGGCGGGAGACGTTCCTCGCGCTGGCCCGCGAGCGTGAGCACGCCGAGCTGTGGGAGCTGGCGGAGGCGCTGCTCAGCCACGACGCGCTGGCCAGCCAGTGGCGCAGCCGGCACGTCGACATGGTCGAGCGCCAGATCGGCACCAAGCCCGGCACCGGCGGGTCCAGCGGCGGCGAGTACCTGCGCTCGCGCCTGGCGATGCGCTACTTCCCGGAGCTGTGGGAGCTGCGCTCGTACCTCTGACCGGTCACGGCGCGCAGCACCTCCGCGCTGTCGGAGATGACGCCGTTGACGCCCAGCGCCGTCACCCGCGCCAGCCGGTCGAGGTCGTCCACGCCCCACGTCAGCACCAGCTCGACCCGCTCCCGCAGCTCCGCCACGACCGGGGCGGACAGCAGCGAGCCGTGCAGGCTCACGCCGTACGGGGCGGAGCGGCGGCGCAGCCGTCGCCGCAGGCGCAGCAGCTCGGAGCGGTTGCGCGCGGACAGCACCGTCCGCACGCCGTCCAGCCCGGCGAAGGCCTCCACGGCCGGCCACCACCGCCCGCACACCAGCACGGGCCGCGGCTGTGCCTGCAGCGCCCGCGCGGTGCGCGGCCCGACGCCGCCGGCGCCCTTGAGGTCGAGCATCAGCGTCGGCCCGGGCTGGTCGAGCAGGTCCTCGAGGTGCAGCGGGGGGAGCCGGCGCGACGTGAGCTGCCACGGCTGGCGGTCCCACAGCCACGGCAGGGGACCGAGCGTCTTGCTGTGCCGCAGCTCGAGCCGGCCGCGGGAGGCGTGCACGTCGCACTCGACGACGTCCACCCCCAGCGCCACCGCCGCGGCGTAGGCGTCCAGCGCGTTCCCGGCGCGGTGGGCGACGGCCAGCACGCATGGGTCACCGAGCGGCACGCGGACCCCCTCCCGGGCGCGACCGGCGGCAGGCCCGCCAGTCCCGTGCTTCCCCCTGCGGCGCGCCCGTACCGCGTCCGCCGGGCGGGACGTGCTCTGCGCTGTAGCGTCGGCCCGTGGAGCGCCGGATCTTCGGGATCGAGAACGAGTACGGCGTGACCTGCACGTTCCGCGGCCAGCGGCGCCTCTCGCCGGACGAGGTGGCCCGCTACCTGTTCCGCCGGGTCGTGAGCTGGGGCCGCAGCAGCAACGTCTTCCTGCGCAACGGCGCGCGGCTCTACCTCGACGTCGGCTCGCACCCGGAGTACGCCACCCCGGAGTGCGACGACGCCGTCGACCTGGTGACCCACGACAAGGCCGGCGAGCGCATCCTCGAGGGCCTGCTGATGGACGCCGAGCGGCGCCTGCGCGAGGAGGGCATCGCGGGAGACATCTACCTGTTCAAGAACAACACCGACAGCGCAGGCAACTCCTACGGCTGCCACGAGAACTACCTGGTGGGCCGGCAGGGCGAGTTCAGCCGGCTGGCCGACGTGCTCATCCCGTTCCTCGTCAGCCGCCAGGTCGTCGTCGGCGCCGGCAAGGTGCTGCAGACCCCGCGCGGCGCCGTCTACTGCGTCAGCCAGCGGGCCGAGCACATCTGGGAGGGCGTCAGCAGCGCGACGACGCGCAGCCGCCCGATCATCAACACCCGCGACGAGCCGCACGCCGACGCCGAGCGCTTCCGCCGGCTGCACGTCATCGTCGGCGACAGCAACATGAACGAGACGACGACGCTGCTCAAGGTCGGCGCGACCGACCTGGTGCTGCGGATGATCGAGGCCGGCGTCGTGATGCGCGACCTCACCCTGGAGAACCCGATCCGGGCGATCCGCGAGATCAGCCACGACATCACCGGCCGCCGCAAGGTCAAGCTCGCCAACGGCCGGGAGGCCAGTGCGCTGGAGATCCAGCGGGAGTACCACTCCAAGGCGAGCGACTTCATCGCCCGGCGCGGCGGCGACGCCACCGTGATGCGCGTGCTCGACCTGTGGGGCCGCACGCTGACCGCCGTCGAGACCGGCGACCTGTCCCTGGTCGACCGCGAGATCGACTGGGTGACCAAGCTGCAGGTGATCGAGCGCTACCGGCTCAAGCACGACCTGCCGCTGTCCAGCCCGCGGATCGCGCAGCTCGACCTCGCCTACCACGACGTCAACCGCCGGCGCGGCCTCTACTACCTGCTCGAGCGGACCGGCGCCGTCGAGCGGGCCACGACCGACCTGCGGATCTTCGAGGCCAAGTCGCTGCCGCCGCAGACCACCCGCGCGCGGCTGCGGGGCGAGTTCATCAAGAGCGCGCAGGAGAAGCGGCGGGACTTCACGGTCGACTGGGTGCACCTCAAGCTCAACGACCAGGCGCAGCGCACCGTGCTGTGCAAGGACCCCTTCCGGGCGGTCGACGACCGCGTGGAGAAGCTCATCGCGAGCATGTGACAGGGTCGCTGCATGACTGAGAAGCCCTCCGTGGAGATCCCCGACACCGCCCCGCCGACCGAGCTCGTCATCGAGGACCTCACGGTCGGCGACGGCCCCGAGGCCACGTCCGGCACCACCTGCACGATGCAGTACGTCGGTGTCGCGTGGTCGGACAAGAAGCAGTTCGACGCCTCCTGGGACCGCGGCCAGCCGTTCTCCTTCGGCCTCGGCCAGGGCCAGGTCATCCAGGGCTGGGACCAGGGCGTGGCCGGCATGAAGGTCGGCGGCCGTCGCCGGCTGACGATCCCGCCGGAGCTCGGCTACGGCTCGCGCGGCGCAGGGGGCGCCATCAAGGGCGGCGAGACCCTCGTCTTCGTGGTGGACCTGCTCGGCGTGCGCTAGTCGCGTCGACGCAGCCCCGGGCGCCTCGGCCCTGGGGCTGCGTCATGCCCGAGGCCGGTCGCCCGGTGCACCCGCGCCGGGGCGCGTCCGCCGTCAGCGGTGGACGGGACGCGCGAGCCGGGTCGGCGTCGTCCGCCCGCGCAGGACCACCGGCTCGCCGAGCTCCCACTCCGCCGCCTCGGCACCGGCGCCCGCCACCACGTCCCCGTCCGCGAGCAGCAGCCCCGGGTCGGACCGGGCCAGCTCGGCCAGCCGGGCGGCGGTGTTCACGGGGTCGCCGATGACGGTGTACTCGAAGCGGCTCTCGGTGCCGACGTTCCCGGCGACGACCGGTCCGGCGCAGACGCCGATCGCGGCCCGCAGGTCCAGCGGCTCCAGCCCGCGGGCCAGCGCGCGGGCGGCGGCCAGCGCGCACGCCCCGGCGTCCGGCCGGTCCACCGGCGCGCCGAACACGCACAGTGCGGCGTCGCCCTCGAACTTGTTGACCCAGCCGCCCTTGCCGGCGACGGCGTCGACGACCACGCCGAAGAAGGCGTTGAGCTGGCGGACGACCTCCTCCGGGTCGTGCGTCACGGCCAGCGCCGTCGACCCGATGACGTCGACGTACAGCACGGCGACCTCCCTCCGCTCGCCGCCGAGCCGCACGCCCCGCTCGAGGGCGAGCCGCGCGACGTCGGTGCCGACCTGCCGGCCGAACAGGTCCTGCAGCGTCGCGCGCTCGCGCAGGCCGACCGCCATCGCGTTGAAGCCGGCCTGGAGCTGGCCGACCTCGGACGCGTCGTAGACCGGGACCGACGTGTCGAGCCGTCCGGCCCCGACGTCGCGCAGCGCCGTCGCCACCGACTGCACCGGGTCGGCGACGGCCCGCGCCGCCGCCACCGTGGCGAACAGCCCGGCCGTCAGCCCGCACCCCACGAGGAACAGCAGCCCGGCGTCGGTCAGCGGGCTGTCGTCGATCAGCTCGACGACGCCGAGCGCGATGCCCAGCAGCGGCACGCCGCTCCCGACCCCCCACGCGACGACCATCCGGCGCGTGATCCCGAGCAGGACGGGCGGCGCCTCCGCGCTGCCGGCATGCGCCCGCGTGACGGCCGGGCGCAGCACCCGCTCGGCGAGCAGGTAGGCCAGTGACGCGGTCGTCATCCCGCCGAGCGCGATGGTGAGCGCGACCTGCACGCCGAGCGGGGCGAGGACCGCGCCGTTGAGCAGCCCGAAGAGGACGGCGGCGACGCCCCAGAAGCCGCCGCTCATCAACGACATGGCGAGCGGTGCCCGCAGCACGGCGGACCGCGCGGCCGCGTCACCGGGTCGGCCGGAGTCCAGCCACCGCATCAGCGACCGGTTCAGGCGCAGGCCCAGCACGTGCCCGCCCGCAGCCGTGAAGGCCATGTAGGCGACGAAGGAGACGTTGTTGACCCGCTGCAGCCGCCCGCCGTCCAGGCGGTCCACCGGGCTGTCGAGCAGGTAGCTGAGGAAGACGTAGACGACCAGGGCCCCCGCGAGGTTGGCCGCGAAGACCGCGCGGCTGAGCCGCTGCTCGACCGCGCGGGACTCGGCGCCGCGGCTCACGCGAGCAGGCCTGCCGCGTGCCGGCCGGCCGCCGCGGCGGCGACGAACGCGAGCGGGTCGTCGTCGAGGCCGCGGCCCATGGAGGACAGCAGCGCCGACCAGGGCGCCAGCACGCCGCGCAGGTCGTCGTCGGCGACCTCCACCAGGCGGTGCCGGGCGAACGGCGCGGGGTCGACCAGCGACCGCGCCGACACGGGCACGACGACGTCGGCCGGCGCCAGGGCGACCCGGCCGTACGCCGTCGTGCTGTGGTGGCTCACGCCCCGGTGCCGGGGCCGGGAGTCCGCCTCCGACATCCGCAGCACGGCGACCGGTCGTCCACCGACCGCCGCCGCGGCGTTGACGGCCTCGCCCGCCGCCACCCCGGAGAAGCCCCACGTCGTGCCGGTCCCGAGGTTGCCCGGGCCCTGCGTGACGACCACGACCTCAGCGCCCTGCACCCGGACCGCCGCCAGCAGCCCGCTGTGCAGGCTGACCGCCTCCAGGTCGCCGCCGTAGGCCTGCCCCACCGTCACGGTGCCGGCCAGCCGGTCGCGGAGCGCCGCCACCAGCCGGCTGAACCACAGCGGCAGCGATCCGCCGTCGGTCATGACGTACGACACCCGCGTCCCGGGCCGCGCGGCCAGCACCCCGGCCAGCACCGCGGGCAGCGCGGAGTGCAGGTCCGCCACCACCACGGGCGTGCCGGGCAGCGGGTCGTCCGCGGCGAGCACGTCGTGGGTGGGGGAGTCCTGCTCGTCGGCGCCCAGGACGACGGCCTGCAGGGGGGTGTAGCGGGCCTTCACGAGGTGCCCCGGCCCCTCGGCGTCCGGCGGCAGCCGGTCCGGGAGCGCGACCACCAGCGCGTACCCGCCGGTGCCGAGGCCGAGGTCCAGCGCGCCGACGTTGAGCAGCACGGCGTCGCCGATGCGCGGCTCGCCGACCAGCGGCGGGTGGGCCAGCGCCCGCAGCACCACGCCGTCCACGGACACGTCCAGCTCCTGCGCTCCTGGCCAGGCCCGGCCGAGCACCACGACCTCGCCGCGGCGCCACCGGATCATGGGGCGCAGGCTAACGTCGGCGCGATGTCGGCGAAGAAGACCGAGCGGCTGCTCAACCTCGTGATCTGCCTGCTCCACACCCGGCGCTTCCTGTCCGTCCAGGAGATCCGCGCGGCGGTGCCGGGCTACGAGCAGGACACCGAGGAGTCGTTCCGCCGGATGTTCGAGCGCGACAAGGAGGAGCTCCGCGAGCTCGGCGTCCCGCTCGAGACCGGCACCGACAGCCACGCCCACGACGACGAGCCGGGGTACCGGATCGCGCGGCGCGACTACGAGCTGCCGGCCATCTCGCTGGAGCCCGACGAGGCGGCCGCGCTCGGCCTGGCCGCACGCCTCTGGCAGTCCGCGCCGCTGGCCGGCGCCACCGGCACCGCGCTGCTCAAGCTGCGTGCCGCGGGGGTGGAGGCCGTGCGCGCGCCGGCGGCGCTGGAGCCGCGCGTCGGCGCCTCCGAACCGGCCTTCGAGAGCGCGCTGCGGGCCGTGCAGGAGGGCCGGCGGGTCGTCTTCGACTACCGCGCCAGCGGCGTGGCCGCGCCCCAGCAGCGGCACGTCGAGCCGTGGGGCGTCGTGTCCTGGCGCGGCCGCTGGTACCTCGTCGGCCACGACGCCGACCGCGGGGCCGAGCGGGTGTTCCGGCTGTCCCGCATCGTGGGGACCGTGGCCGGCGTCGGCGAGCCCGGTGCGGTCGTGCCCCCGGAGGGGGTCGACCTGCGGGCGATGGCCGGCCGGATGGCCACCGAGGAGCCGCGCGAGACGGCGCGGGTGTCGCTGCGACCGGGCGCCGGCTGGGAGCTGCGCCGGGAGGCGACCGCCACCGCGGACGACCCCGACCGGGAGGGCTGGACCGTCGCGGAGGTCGGCTTCTCCGACCCGGAGCGGCTGGCCGACCGGGTCACCGGCTTCGGCGCCGACGCCGTCGTGCTGTCCCCGCCCGCCGCCCGCGAGGCCGTCGTCCGCCGCCTGCAGGGGCTGGCCTCGTGAGCCCCGCCGTGAGGACGCCTCGATGAGCACCGTCGGGCAGCTGCCCCGCCTGCTGGCCCTGGTCCCGTACCTCCTGGCCCGTCCCGGCGTGCGGCTGGCCGAGGTGGCCAGGGACTTCGGCATCAGCGAGGACCGGCTGCGCAAGGACCTCAACCTGCTGTGGGTGTGCGGGCTGCCCGGGCACGGGCCGGGCGACCTCATCGACGTGGAGTTCGAGGGCGAGACGGTCACGCTGCTCGAGCCGGCCGGCGTCACCCGGCCGCTGCGGCTGACCGTCGACGAGGCGCTGGCGCTGATCGTCGCGCTGCGGGCCCTGGCCGAGACCCCGGGCCTCGACGAGCGGGACGCCGTCGACCGGGCCCTCGCGAAGGTCGAGCAGGCCGCCGGCACCGCTGCCGTGCCGGCCACCCGCGTCGAGATCTCGGTGGAGGGGGAGGAGCGCGTCCTGCCCGTCGTGCAGGGCGCCCTCGAGCAGCGTCGCCGGCTGCACCTGTCCTACTACGTCCCCGGCCGCGACGAGACCACCGAGCGCGACGTCGACCCGATGCGGCTGCTGCTCGTCGAGGGCCGCAGCTACCTGGAGGCGTGGTGCCGGCGGGTCGAGGGCGTGCGGCTGTTCCGCCTCGACCGGGTCGCGGACGTGCAGCTGCTCGACGTGCCGTCCGACCCGCCGCACGACGCGGCGCCGCGCGACCTGTCGCAGGGGCTGTTCCGGCCCGGGCCGGACGACCTGCTCGTGACGCTGGCGCTGCGGCCGGGAGCGGCCTGGGTGGCCGACTACCACCCCTGCGAGTCGGTGACGGAGGCCCCGGACGGCGGCCTGACGGTCCGGCTGCGGGCCCGCGACACCTCCTGGGTGCGCCGGCTGGTCCTCCGGCTGGGCGACCAGGGGCGGGTGCTGGCCCCGCTGGAGCTGGCCGAGGCGGTCCGCGCGGACGCCGCGCTGGCCCTCGCGGCGTACGGCGACTGACCCGTACGGCCGTACCCGTCATCACTCTGAGTGATCGCGAAGCTCCGGGGTCAAGCACCAGGGCAGGTCTGCCGAAGCCGTCTGTGTCGCACACCGCGACGACAGACGAGGGAGATCCGGGCCATGACCACCATCAAGGCGTCCTGCCCCACCTGCGGCGAGGTCGAGCTGACCCCCGCCGACGTGTCCCTCATGGTCTGCAGCCACGCGCCGCTGTCGTACTACGCGTTCTCCTGCCCGGGCTGCCACGACGAGGTGCGCAAGCCGGCCGACGACCACGTCGTGTCGCTGCTCGTCTCGGGCGGCGTCCCGGCCCACGTCTGGGACGTCCCGAGCGAGGCGCTGGAGGTCAAGGACGGCCCGCGGCTGTCCTACGACGACCTGCTCGACTTCGCGCTGCAGCTCGGCACCACCGACCTGCTGGCCGCTGCGGCCGGGGCCTCCGTCCGCACCTGAGGCGCTAGCCTCCGCACGTGTTCTGGGTCCTGCTCTCGCTCCTGCTGCTCGTCAGCCTGGTCGCCCTCGGCCTGACGCTGCTCAGCCTCTGGCGCCGCGTCAAGGTGCTCGGCCGGCAGGTCGCCGAGGCGGGGGAGACCGCCGCGCAGGTCCAGCAGGACGTGGTCGACGCCCGCGTCGGCGGGCCGCTCGAGGTCAAGCCCTGCCCGACGTGCGGCACCCCCGTGCAGGCCAAGGTCCTGCGCGCGTCGGCCACGCGCTAGCCACCCGCCGTCCACCCTCCCGGCGTACGCTTCCCCCTGTCGTCCACGCGCAGAGGAGCACCACCGTGTCGTTGCCCGGAGGCTGGGAGCTCGTCCTGGTCGTGATCGTGATCATGGTGCTCTTCGGCGCGAAGCGGCTCCCGGACGCCTCCCGCTCGCTCGGCCGCTCGCTGCGCATCTTCAAGGCCGAGACCAAGGGCCTGCGCTCGGACGAGGACGTCCCGGGCACGGTCGACAGCGAGACGCGGGCGGTCCCCGGCGACCCGCGCGACGACGCGGAGTACCAGCGCTGGCTGGCCCAGCAGCAGGGCGGCGCCACGAGCCCCCAGCCGGCGCCGGGCACCGACCCCCGACAGCTGTAGATGGCCGCGCCCGCGGCGCGCCGGAAGACCGCGCGGCCGCCTGACGGCCGGATGGCCCTGGTCGAGCACCTGCGCGAGCTGCGCAACCGGCTCGGCATCTCCCTGCTGGCGCTCGCCGTCGCGGTCGTCGGCGCGCTGATCATGCGCGAGCGGATCTTCGACCTGCTCAAGCGCCCGTACTGCCAGACCGACGTCGCCCGCGAGGCGGCCCGCGCCTCCGGCAACCAGTGCGAGCTGTTCGCCTTCGGGACCTTCGAGCAGTTCTCCGTCAGCCTGCGGATCTCCCTGATCGCCGCTGTGATCGTCTCCTCGCCGGTGTGGCTCTACCAGCTCGGCGCGTTCATCACGCCGGCCCTGCACCGCAAGGAGAAGAAGTACGCCGCGGCCTTCCTCGGCGCGGCCCTGGTGCTGTTCGCGATCGGCGTCGTCTTCGCCTACCTCACGATCAGCCGCGGCCTGCAGTTCCTGCTCTCCTTCGGCGGCGAGGGCATCGTCACGCTGCCCTCGATCCAGAGCTACCTGTCCTTCGTCACGCTCACCCTGCTCGCGTTCGGGATCGCGTTCCTGTTCCCGGTGATCGTGCTGTTCCTGAACTTCGTGGGGCTGTTCCCCTCGCACCGCATGCGCTCCTGGCGGCGCGGCATGACGGTCGGCATCGCCGTCGCCTCCGCCGTGCTGACGCCGTCCCAGGACCCCTTCACCTTCATGGCGATGGCCCTGCCGCTCTACGCGCTGTACGAGGCCTGCATCGTCATCGCGCGCGTCCGTGAGCGGGCCCAGCGACGGCGCCGTGCGGTGCAGCCCGGCGCCCAGGAGCTGGAGCGGCTCGGGGACGACGAGACGTCCTACGTCGACGATCGGCCCTCGCCGCTCTAGACGTAGCCTTCGACGGTGAGCACCTCGCCCGCCGAGCGCTACGCCTCCTTCCGCCGCAACCAGGTGGGCGCGGCGCTGGCGGACTTCGAGGTCGGGTACCCGTTCGGGCTGGACGCCTTCCAGCGCACCGCCTGCGCCGCCCTCGAGGCCGGCCGGAGCGTCCTGGTCGCCGCACCCACCGGCGCGGGCAAGACCGTCGTCGGCGAGTTCGCGGTGCACCTCGCGCTCCGCTCGGGGCAGAAGTGCTTCTACACCACGCCGATCAAGGCGCTGTCGAACCAGAAGTACAACGACCTGGTGCAGCGGCACGGCGCCGACCGGGTGGGGCTGCTCACCGGCGACAACGCCGTCAACGGCGACGCTGACGTCGTCGTGATGACCACCGAGGTCCTGCGGAACATGCTGTACGCCGACCTCGACGGCGGGTCGGACCGCCTGCGGGGCCTGGCCCACGTGGTGATGGACGAGGTGCACTACCTCGCCGACCGCGAGCGCGGCGCCGTCTGGGAGGAGGTCATCATCCACCTCCCGGCGGGGGTGCAGGTCACCTCGCTGTCGGCGACCGTGAGCAACGCCGAGGAGTTCGGCGAGTGGCTGGGCACCGTGCGCGGCGACACCGAGGTGGTCGTCGAGGAGCACCGGCCGGTGCCCCTGTGGCAGCACGTCCTGGTCGGCAGCCGCCTCTACGACCTCTTCGTCGGAGACGGACGTGTCGTGGGCGAGGGCAAGGAGGTCAACCCGCAGCTGGAGCGGCTGGCCCGGGACGAGGGGCGCCTCCCGGCCCGCGGCGGTCGCGGCTCGCGGCCGGCCCCCCGGCGGCCCGTCGTCAGCCGCCCGGACGTGCTGACGCGGCTGGACAGCCAGGGGCTGCTCCCGGCGATCACCTTCATCTTCAGCCGGGCCGGCTGCGCCGCCGCGGTCGAGCAGTGCCTGCGCTCGGGCCTGCGCCTCAACACCGCGGAGGAGGCCGAGCGGGTCCGGGTCGTCGTCGAGCGCAAGACGGCCTCCCTCCCGCGCGAGGACCTGCGGGTGCTCGGCTACTGGGACTGGCTGGAGGGGCTGCAGCGCGGCATCGCGGCGCACCACGCCGGGATGCTGCCGACCTTCAAGGAGGTCGTCGAGGAGCTGTTCACCACCGGCCTGGTCAAGGCCGTGTTCGCCACCGAGACGCTGGCGCTCGGCATCAACATGCCGGCCCGCTCCGTCGTCCTCGAGAAGCTGGTCAAGTGGAACGGCGAGACGCACGCCGACGTGACGCCGGGGGAGTACACCCAGCTCACCGGCCGCGCCGGCCGTCGCGGCATCGACGTCGAGGGCCACGCCGTCGTGCTCTGGCAGCCCGGAACGGACCCGCGGCACGTCGCCGGGCTCGCCTCTACCCGCACCTACCCGCTCCGGTCGAGCTTCCGGCCGTCCTACAACATGGCCGTCAACCTCGTCGGCTCGCTCGGGCGGGAGCAGGCGCGCACCCTGCTCGAGAGCTCGTTCGCGCAGTTCCAGGCCGACGCCTCCGTGGTCGGGCTGGCCCGCCAGATCAGCCGCAACCTCGAGGGGCTGGAGGGCTACCGCGAGGCGATGACCTGCCACCTCGGCGACGCGAACGAGTACGCCGAGCTGCGCGCGGAGCTCAAGCGCCGCGAGAACGACCTGGCCCGCAGCGGTGCCTCGCAGCGCCGGGCCGCCGCGGCCGCGTCGCTGGAGCAGCTCAAGCCCGGTGACGTCATCCGCGTCCCGACCGGCCGCCGGTCCGGCCTCGCGGTCGTGCTGGACCCGGGCGTCGGCAGCAACGGCGACGCGCACCCCATGGTGGTCACCGAGGACCGCTGGGCCGGCCGGCTCTCCTCCGCCGACTTCTCGCAGGCCGTCGAGCCGCTGGCCCGGGTCAAGGTGCCGAAGGGCTTCAACGCGCGCTCGCCGCAGGCCCGCCGCGACCTCGCGGGCACGCTGCGCAACCTGGACCTGCCGTACGAGGGGCGCTCCCGTCGGCGGGCCGCCGCGGCCGACGACGAGCAGCTCGCGGCGCTGCGGTCGGCCCTGCGCCGGCACCCCGTGCACGGCTGCGACGACCGCGAGGCGCACATGCGCTGGGCCGAGCGCTGGCACCGGCTGCGCGAGGAGACCGACAAGCTGGAGCGACGCGTCTCGGGCAAGACGTCCTCCATCGCCCGCACCTTCGACCGGGTGTGCGCGGTGCTCGACGCGCTGGGCTACCTGCAGGGCGAGCAGGTGGCGCCGGCCGGCCGGTCGCTGTCCCGCGTCTACAGCGAGTCCGACCTGCTGGCCGTCGAGAGCCTGCGGCAGGGGCTGTGGGACGACCTGTCGCCCGCCGAGCTGGCCGCTGTCGTGTCGACGCTGGTCTACAGCGCGCGTCGCGCCGACGAGTCCAACCCGCTCGTGCCGTCCGGCCCGGTGCAGGCCGCCCTGAAGGAGATGGACCGGCTGTGGCGCACGCTCGGCGAGGTCGAGTCCGAGGCGGGCGTGCAGTTCCTGCGGCAGCCGGACAACGGCTTCGCCTGGGCGACCTGGCGGTGGGCCGGGGGAGCGACGCTGGAGCAGGTGCTCCAGGACGACCAGGACATGACGGCCGGCGACTTCGTCCGCTGGTGCAAGCAGATCGTCGACCTGCTCGGGCAGATCGCCCTGGTCGCCGGCGACCTGTCGCCGCGCGGCGAGGAGGTGCGGCGCACGACGCGCAAGGCCATGGACGCCGTGCGCCGCGGCGTCGTCGCCTACAGCAGCGTCAGCTGACGCGCCGGTAGCCTCGATCGGCGTGACGACCCGTCCGCTCGTGCTGGCCAGCGCCTCGCCTGCGCGCCTGCGCCTGCTCCGCGACGCCGGCATCGACCCGCGGGTCGTCGTCAGCGGCGTGGACGAGACCGGCGTGCAGGCCGAGGACCCGCAGGCGCTCGTCCTGGAGCTCGCGGTCCTCAAGGCCGAGGCCGTCGCCGGCGCGCTCGGCGCGGACGAGGTGGTGGTCGGCGCCGACTCGATGCTCGAGCTCGACGGCGAGGTGCTGGGCAAGCCGCGCGACGCCGCCGACGCCACCGCCCGCTGGCAGCGCATGCGGGGCCGCACCGGCGTCCTGCACACCGGTCACTGCGTCGTCGACGTGCCGACCGGACGGCTGGCCGCCGCGGTGGCCTCCACGACCGTCCGCTTCGGCTCGCCCAGCGACGCGGAGGTGGACGCCTACGTCGCCAGCGGTGAGCCGCTGCACGTGGCCGGCGCGTTCACCCTCGACGGCCGCTCGGCGCCGTTCCTCGACGGGATCGAGGGCGACCCGGGCAACGTCATCGGCCTGTCGCTGCCCCTGCTGCGCGACCTGCTGGCCGAGCTCGACGTCCAGATCACGGACCTCTGGACATGAGAGCCCGGTCGTGACCACCGCGCTGCACCCGGGCCTGCGGATCGGCCCGCTCCAGGTCGACCTGCCGGTCGTGCTGGCGCCGATGGCCGGCGTCACGAACGCCGCCTACCGCTCGCTCTGCCGGTCGTACGGCGCCGGGCTCTACGTCAGCGAGATGGTCAGCGCCCGGGCGCTGCTCGAGGTCAACGAGACGACAAACCGCCGGGCGTCGTTCGGCGCCGACGAGACCGTGCGCAGCATCCAGCTCTACGCCACCAACCCGGACGTCGTGGCCGCCGCGGTGCGCAAGCTCGTCGACGAGGACGGCGTCGACCACGTCGACCTCAACGTCGGCTGCCCGTCTCCGAAGGTGACCCGGCGCGGCGGCGGCTCGGCGCTGCCGGCCCACCCGGTGCTCTTCGGCAACCTGGTCCGCGCCGCGGTGCGTGCCGCGGGTGACGTGCCGGTCACGGTCAAGATGCGCAAGGGGGTCGACGACCAGAACCTCACGTTCATGGAAGCCGGCCGGCGGGCGCAGGACGAGGGGGCCGCCGCCGTCGCGCTGCACGCCCGCACCGCCGAGCAGTTCTACAGCGGCCGCGCCGACTGGGACGCGATCGGCGAGCTGAAGAGCGCCCTCGCACACGTCCCGGTGCTGGGCAACGGCGACATCTGGGCGGCCACCGACGCACTGCGCATGATGGAGCAGACCGGCTGCGACGGCGTCGTCGTCGGGCGCGGGTGCCTGGGCAAGCCCTGGCTGTTCCGCGACCTGGCCGACGTCTTCACCGGGCGCGCGCCGCAGGCACCGCCCCGCGTCGGGGAGGTCGTGCCGGTCATGAAGCAGCACGCCCGGATGCTCGTCGAGGCGCGCGGCGACGAGGGCTTCGCCGTCCGCGACTTCCGCCGGCACACCGGCTGGTACATGACCGGCTACCCCGTCGGCGGCGCCGCCCGCAAGCGGCTCGCCATGGCGTCCTCGCTCGCCGAGCTGGACGAGCTGCTGGACGCGCTCGACCCGGCCGCCGAGCTGCCGGCCGGCGCGGAGCTGCTGCCGCGCGGCCACGTGCAGGGGCCGCGGCACGTCGTGCTGCCGGAGCACTGGCTGCGCGACCGGCTCGACCCGACGCCGCCGGACGACGCGGGCGCCTTCCACCAGGGCGGCTGACCAGCAGGCCTCAGGCGGTGTGGGCGGTCTCGAACGCCTTGAGCAGCCGGTCCAGCGGGCTGTCCAGCCCCCAGCGGTCCGCCAGCGCGACCAGCCGCTCCGGGTCGCGCGGCGCCCGCGGCAGCGCGTCGTCCAGCTCGGGCACCGGCAGGTCGCGCACCGCGCGGGTCACCGCCGGCGCGACCGCGAGGTAGTCGCGGGCAGCCTCCAGCTTGGCGCGCGCCCCGGCCGGGAAGCCGTCCTGCTCGCCGGCGTCCAGCGCCGCGACGATCCCCTCGACCGTCCCGAACCGGCTGACCAGCGCGGCGGCCGTCTTGTCGCCGACGCCCTTGACGCCGGGCAGCCCGTCGGACGGGTCCCCGCGCAGCACGGCGTACTCCGCGTAGGCCGTCCCCGGGATGCCGTACTTCGCCGCGACGGTGCCCGGCGTGTAGGGCTTCATCTTCTCGACCGTGTAGAGCACGCGGACCGGTCCCTCGTCGCGCACCAGCTGGAACATGTCGCGGTCGCCGGTGACGACGTCCACCGCGCCGGACTCGCGCGCGGACAGGGTGCCGAGCACGTCGTCCGCCTCGTACCCCTCCACCCCGGTCGTCGCGATGCCCACCGCGTCGAGCACCTCCAGCAGGATCCCGACCTGGTGGGGGAGCGTCTCCGGTTCGGCCTCCGCGCCGTTCTCGGTGAGCCGGTGCGACTTGTACGACGGGATCGCCGCGACCCGGAACGCCGGCCGCCAGTCGTGGTCCAGGCACGCGACCAGGCGCGCCGGCCGGGTGTCCTTCACGATCCGCGCGACCAGGTCGATGGTGCCGCGCACCAGGTTGACGGGCGAGCCGTCCGGCGCCGTGACGGACTCGGGCACGCCGTGGAAGGCGCGGTACCAGAGCGAGGGGGCGTCGAGCAGGGTCAGCTGTCCAGGCACGTCCTGAGCCTGCCACCTCGGGGCTCCGGCGATACCGTGACGCCATGCCGACCGTCGTCCGCTCGCTGCCGTCCGCCGAGGCCGAGGCCCTGCTGGAGCTCACCCGCGACCTGGTCGAGGGGGAGGTGGCCCCGCGCGCTGCCGAGTTCGAGAGCCGCGCGGAGTTCCCGCGCGAGCTGTTCCGCACGCTGGGCAAGGCCGGGCTGCTGGGGCTGGCCTACGACGAGGAGCTCGGCGGCGGCGGCCAGCCGTACGAGGTCTACCTGCAGGTGCTCGAGGAGCTGAGCCGAGGCTGGCTCGCGGTGGGCGTCGGCGTCAGCGTGCACACGCTGTCGTGCTACCCGGTGGCGGCGTTCGGGACGGCGGAGCAGAAGGACCGCTGGCTGCCGGAGATGCTCGGCGGCGAGCTGCTCGGGGCGTACTGCCTGTCCGAGGCCGGCAGCGGGTCGGACGCCGCTGCGCTGGTGACGCGGGCGGTCCGCGACGGCGACGACTACGTCGTCGACGGCACCAAGGCGTGGGTCACGCACGGCGGCCACGCCGACTTCTACAACCTCATGGTCCGCACGGGAGGCCCTGGCCCCAAGGGGATCTCCTGCCTGCTGGCCGCCTCGGACACGCCCGGCCTGCTGCCGCAGCCGCCCGAGAAGAAGATGGGCCTGCGGTCGAGCCCGACGGCCAGCATCACGCTCGAGGGCGCGCGGGTGCCGGCCGACCGGCTGCTCGGCGAGGAGGGCGTGGGCTTCCGGATCGCCCTGTCCGCGCTGGACGGCGGGCGCCTCGGCATCGCCGCGTGCGCCGTCGGGCACGCGCAGGCCTCGCTCGACCTGGCCGTCGACTACGCCAAGGAGCGCAAGCAGTTCGGCCAGCGCATCGCCGACTTCCAGGGGCTGTCGTTCCTGCTCGCCGACATGGCCACGCAGGTGGAGGCGGCCCGGTCGCTCTACCTGTCGGCGGCCCGGCTGCGCGACGCCGGCCGGCCGTACGGCCCGCAGGCGTCGATGGCCAAGCTCTTCTGCACCGACACCGCCATGCGGGTGGCGACGGACGCGGTGCAGGTGCTCGGCGGGTACGGCTACGTCGAGGACTTCCCGGCCGAGCGCTACCTGCGCGAGGCCAAGATCATGCAGATCTTCGAGGGCACCAACCAGATCCAGCGCCTGGTCATCGGCCGCTCCCTCACGTCGTGACCACCCCCCTCCCGCTCGACGAGCTCGACCGGTCGCTGCTCCGGCTGCTGGCCGAGGACGGCCGGCGCAGCTACGCCGACCTCGCCCGTGACACCGGCCTGTCGACCAGCGCGGTGCACCAGCGGGTGCGCCGGCTCGAGCAGCGCGGGGCGGTCGTCGGCTACCGCGCCGTGGTCGACCCGGTGACGGCCGGGCTGCCGCTGTCGGCCTTCATCTCCATCCAGGCCATCGACCCGGCCGCGCCCGACGACGCCCCGGACCGGCTGCGGCACCTCGAGGCGATCGAGGCGTGCCACAGCGTCGCCGGGACCGAGAGCTACATCCTCAAGGTGCGCGTGGCCGGCCCGGCCGAGCTCGAGCAGCTGCTCCAGGAGGTCCGCGCCGCGGCGGCGGTCTCCACCCGGACGACCGTCGTGCTCAGCACGCCCTGGGAGGGCCGCACGCCGCCGCCCGCGGTCTAGCCCTTGCCCAGCACCCGGTCGACGGCGATCTCGATGACGACGCGGCGCGGGTTCTCGCTCGGCTGGCGGTAGCGGAGCGCGTAGCGGCGCACGGCCTCGGCCACCCGCTCCGGGTCGTCGCTGACCGTCGGCACCCCCTCCAGCGACAGCCAGCGCCGGCCGTCGACCTGCGCCACGACCGCGCGCGGCGAGCCGGCGCGCACGTGCGCCACCTTGCGCGAGGTGCCGTTGGTGATGACGCGCACCAGGCCGGCGTGCTCGTCCCAGGTGAAGCCGACCGCCACGACGTGCGGCGTGCCGTCGGGGCGCAGCGTCGTGAGCGTCGCGAGGTGCCGCTCGGCGAGGAAGTCCAGCTCGGGCCGGCCGAGCGCGTGCGGGTCCAGGGCCACCCGCGGAGGCTATGCCCGGAGTGCTTGACCTGCCGGTCCTGGGGGAGGGGCAGAGCGTGGACACCGGGTTCTCGGCTGCGGACTCCCGAGACGACTTCGCGCGCGCACGCCGTCGTGCGGTGCTGGCCCGGCTGGCCGCGCGGCTGCGCATGCGCGAGGGCGACGTCGACGTGCTCCTGCCGTTCGACGAGGTCGTGGGGGCGCTCGGCCACCGCGGCGAGCAGTCGCTCCGGCTGCAGACGGTGGAGCTGGACAGCATCGTCGGCTCGGTCGACCGGGTGACCGGCTTCGACCGGCAGTTCCGCCCGACCAGCGACCTCACCCGGCGGCGCTTCGAGCGGCTGGCGCTGGCCGTGCGCCGCGGCCAGGACCTGCCGCCGGTCGACCTCTACCGGGTCGGCGAGGTGCACTTCGTGCGGGACGGCCACCACCGGGTCGCGGTGCTGAGGGCGCTCGGCCGCGACGTCGTCGCCGCGCACGTGACGCTGGTGCGCACCGCGGTCCAGGCCGGCAGCGACCTGCGCATCTCGGACCTGCCGCTGAAGGGGCACGAGCGGCTGTTCCGCGAGCGGGTGCCGCTGCCGGGCGCCCTCTGCAGCCGCATCGTGCTCGCGGAGCCGCACGACTGGGCGGTGCTCGCCGAGGGCGTCGAGGCGTGGGGCTTCCGCCGCATGCAGGAGCGCGGCGAGCTGCTCGACCGTGCGGCCGTGGCGCTCGCATGGTTCACCGACGAGTACGAGCCGGTCCTGTCGATGCTGCGCGAGGCCGGCCTGCACCCGGGGGAGAGCATGCAGGACGCCGCCGTCTACCTGCGCTTCGCCAAGGACCGCTACCTCGTGCTGCGCACGCACCGGTGGGACGACGACGTGGTCGAGCAGCTCAGCCTGCTGGCCGACGCGCGCCGCCGGCGCGACTGACCCGGGACGTGACTGAGCCCCGGCGCGCGGCCGGGGCTCAGCGCAGCCGCCTCAGCTGACCGGCGGCCGGGCGAGCGCCTCGCCGGTCTCCGGGTCGAACAGGTGGATCTTGCGTGCGTCGAGCCAGATCTCGGACTCCTCGCCCTCGCGGACCCGGCTGGTCGCATCCAGCCGCGCGACGATCTGCGACTCGTCGCCGCTGCTGTTCTCCATGTCCAGGTCGCCCGCGAGCTGGTCGAGCTGGCGGCCGATCGCATCGCCGCCGGTGTACGGGAGGTAGGCGAACAGCTCGGAGCCGAGCCACTCGATGTTCTCGATGCGGTTCCGGAACAGCATCCCCTGGCTCTTGACGTCCTCGCTCACCATCGCGGCGTCCTCGAAGTGCTCGGGCCGGATGCCGACGATGACCTGGCGCTCGCCGGCCTGGGCGTTCCCCAGGCGCTGCGCCACGTCGCTCGGCAGCTCCATCGTCCCGAACGGCAGCGTCAGCGACGTGCCGGTCAGCAGGCCCGGCACGAGGTTCATCGACGGGGAGCCGATGAAGCCGGCGACGAACAGGTTCGCGGGGGAGTTGTAGAGGTTGCGCGGCGAGTCCACCTGCTGCACCACGCCCTTGCGCAGCACCGCCACCCGGTCGGCCAGCGTCATGGCCTCGGTCTGGTCGTGCGTGACGTAGACGGTCGTCGTGCCGTACTTCTTCTGGATGCGGGCGATCTCGGTGCGCATCTGCACCCGCAGGTTGGCGTCGAGGTTGGACAGCGGCTCGTCGAACAGGAACGCCTTCGGGTCGCGGACGATGGCGCGCCCCATCGCGACGCGCTGGCGCTGGCCGCCGGAGAGGTTGGCCGGCTTGCGGTCCAGGTTCTCGGTCAGCTCGAGGACGGTGGCGGCCTCCTCGACGCGCTTCATGATCTCCGCCTCCGGCACCTTCTGCAGGCGCAGCGGGAAGGCCATGTTCTCGCGCACCGACAGGTGCGGGTAGAGCGCGTAGTTCTGGAACACCATGGCCAGGTCGCGGTCCTTGGGCGCGCGGTCGTTGACCACGTCGTCGCCGATCCGCATCTCTCCGTCGGAGATGTCCTCCAGCCCGACGATCATCCGCAGCAGCGTGGACTTCCCGCACCCGGACGGGCCGACGAGGATGACGAACTCGCCGTCCGCGATGTCGAGGTCGACGCTCTTCACGGCCTCGGTGCCGTCGGCGTACCGCTTGGTGATGCCGCGCATCGTGATGGCTGCCATGACGCCGTTATCCCTTCACTGCACCGGCGGTGAGGCCGGCGACGATGCGGCGCTGGAAGACCAGCACCATGATGATGATCGGCACCGTGACGACGATGGCCGCCGCGGCGATCTGACCGGTCGGGTTGATGAAGTTGCTGCTGGCGGTGAAGAACGCCGTGGCCGCCGGGACCGTGCGCGCCGCCTCGGTCGACGTGAGCGAGATGGCGAACAGGAAGTCGTTCCAGCAGAAGATGAACACGATGATCGCGCTGGTGAACACGCCGGGCAGGGCCAGCGGCAGGATCACCTTGCGGAACGCCTGGTACGGCGTCGCGCCGTCCACCTGCGCGGCCTGCTCGAGGTCCCAGGGGATCTCCCGGAAGAACGCCGCGAGGGTCCAGATCGCCAGCGGCAGCGCGAAGGTCATGTACGGCAGGATCAGACCCGGCCAGGTGTCGTAGAGGCCGGTGGCGCGCCAGATGTTGAACAGCGGGCCGATGATGCTCACCGGCGGGAACATCGCGATGGCCAGCGCCCCGGACAGCAGCAGGCCCTTGCCGGGGAAGTCCAGCCGGGCGATGGCGTAGGCCGCGAAGGCGGCGATCACGACGGCGATCGCGGTGGTGATGAGCGAGATGCCGATCGAGTTGATGAGCGGCCGGACGAACTCGCCGCTGGTGAAGATGTCCTTGTAGTTGCCCAGGCTCGGGTTCGTCGGGATGAGCTTGCCGTCACCGACGTCGCCTGCGGGCTTGAGCGACAGCGACAGGATCCACAGCACCGGGAACAGCGCGTACGCCACGATGACGGCGGTGCCGATCTTCCAGATCGTCCCGCTGCCGGGCTGCCGGGCGCGCCCCTTGGTGGTGCGGGCCGGCGCGGGCGCCGTGCGGGCGCCGACGCTCTCCGCGCCGATCGTCGAGGCGGTCATCAGTCCTCCCCCTTCACGGTGCCCAGGTTGGTGTTGAAGCCCTTCACGAACAGGAAGGCGATGGCGATGATCATCAGGAAGAGCAGGATCGAGATCGCCGAGCCCAGACCGAGGTTGACCCGGCTGATGAGCGCGTTGTAGCCGAGCCCGCTGATGGTCTGGCTCTTGAACTGGCCGGCCGTCTGGACGTAGACGGTGTCGAAGATCCGGAAGGCGTCGAGCGCGCGGAACAGCAGCGCGACGAGGATCGCCGACTTCATGTTCGGCAGCGTCACCTTCCACAGCCGCTGCCAGGCCGTAGCGCCGTCGACCTTCGCCGCCTCCTGCAGCTCCTCCGGCACGGTCGCGAGGCCGGCCAGCAGCAGCAGCGACATGAACGGCGTGGTCTTCCAGACCTCGGTGACGATGATGGTCGCGAAGGAGCCGACGGTGCCGCCCAGCGGGTTGGCGTCGCCGAGGAAGCCGGTGTCCGGCTGCACCGCGAAGCGGAACGCGAACGCCGCGATGACGGTGATGATCCCGTACGGGATGAGGATCGCGGTGCGCACCGTGCGCCGGCCGAACACCGCCCGGTGCATCACCAGTGCGAAGGCCAGGCCGATGACGAGCTCGACCGCCACCGAGATGACGGTGATGAGCGCGGTGGCGAGCACAGCCTCCCACCACACGCCGCTGGTGAGGATGAGGACGTAGTTGTCCAGTCCGACGAAGGCGTTCTCCTCGGGCACGCGCAGGTCGTAGCGGAACAGGCTCAGGTAGACGGCGTAGGCGATCGGGTAGGCGGTGACCAGCAGCATGATGATCGCCGCGGGGGCGGCCAGCTTGAGCCCGAGGTTGCGCTCGGCGCGCGCCCGGTCCGTGGTCTTGACCGGACCGCCCGAGGGCCGCCGGTGCGCGGGAGCAGAGGTGGTGGTCGCCGTCATCTAGAGCACCGCCTGGCTGTCGAGGGCCCGCTCGAGCAGGTCCTTGAGCTCGTCGTAGGACCTGTCGGGGTCGATCGACTGCATCGGGTGCAGCACCTGCCGGACCGCCAGCGAGATGTCGTTGTACTGCGGGGAGACCGGCCGGGGCGCGGCGTTCTCCAGCTGCGTCGTCATGATGGGCAGGAACGGCAGCTGCCTTCAGCAGCTCGGGGTCCTTGCCCAGCGCGCGCAGCACCGACGGCTGCCCGCCGACGGTGGCGATGGTCCGCTGCTGCTCGGGCTTGGTCAGGCAGTTGACGGCGGCGAGCGCCGCCTCGCGGTCCTTGGTGTAGCTGCCGATCCCGAGGTTGTAGCCACCCAGCGCCGGCCGGGCCGGCTGGTCCGGGAGCACCTGCGGGTAGGGCGCGTAGCCGTAGTCCTTGGCCAGCTCCGGGTCGGCCTCGAGCACGCTCGGGTAGACGTACGGCCAGTTGAGCATGAAGCCGGAGTCGCTGTCGGCGGACTCGAACGCGAGGCGGTTGTCGTCCTCGCCGGAGGTCGAGAGAGCGGCCGGCGCGGCGGCCGACTCGCTGTACCGCTTCATGACCTCGAGCGCCTTCTTCGTCGGCTCCTTCGGCAGGTCGAGCTCGGTGGTGCCGTCTTCGCCGGGCTTCACCAGCGAGCCGCCGGCGCTCTCGACGAGCGCGTTGAAGAAGACGACCAGGCTCTCCGCCCGCTTGCCGGTCTCCTGCACCTTGACGCCGAGCTCCTCGGCGGTGTCGAGCAGCTCGTCCCAGGTCTGGGGGACCGGTCGGTCGCCGAGGACGCTCTTGCGGTACCAGAGCAGCCGCGTGTTGCTGTTCAGGGGCGCGCCGTACTGCTTCCCGTCGAACTGCGCGCTCTCGAACGGCCCCTTCAGGACCTTGTCGGCGCTGCCGACCTCCTGCAGCTCGCCCGCCTCGAACGGGCTGATCCAGCCGGCCTTCGCGAACTCGCCGGTCCAGACGACGTCCATGCCGATGAGGTCGATGGAGTCGTCGCGCGCCGCGAGCCGGCGCACCAGCTGCTCGCGCTGCTGGTCGGGGTTCGTCGGCAGCGACTCAGCCACGATCTGGTAGGCACCAGCGGCTTCGGCGTTGCAGGCCTCGATGACGTCGGGCAGCCAGCCCTCGTTGCCGATGTACCAGTTCACCGTCGGTGCGCCGCCGGCGGTGTCGTCGCCGCCTCCGCACGCCGCCAGCGGGACGGTGCACAGGGCTGCTGCGAGCAGCGCCGCTCCGCGCATCCCGACCTCCTCGTCGTGATCGCCGTCCCGTTGATCACGGGCTCAGGCGGACCCTGCCCCTGCGTGCCCGTGTCATGCGTGTTGCGCCGTCCTGAGATCGGCCGCCCGTGGAAGGCTCGCCGCGATGTCCACCGTCCAGCTGATGCGCGCCCTCGACGCCGGCCCCGGGTGGCCGTCGGGGCTGCCGCCGCAGGGCCCGCTCGGCGATCTGAAGGTCCTGGACCTGTCGCGCGTGCTGGCCGGCCCGTACTGCTGCATGGTGCTGGCCGACCTCGGCGCGGACGTCGTCAAGGTGGAGCGGCCGGGGGTCGGCGACGACACCCGCCACTGGGGGCCGCCCTTCCACGGCGACGACGCGGCGTACTTCTTCTCCGTGAACCGCGACCGCCGGTCGGTGGCGCTGGACCTCACGGGCGAGCCGGGGCGCGCCGTCGTGCGGCGCCTTGCGCAGGAGGCCGACGTCGTGGTCGAGAACTTCCTGCCGCGGCACCTGTCCGCGCTGGGCCTCGCCGAGCTGCGCGACGAGGCGAGCGCGGTGTGGGTGTCGGTGCGCGGCGCCGGCGGCGACGGGCCCGCCGGCGACCAGCCGGGCTACGACGTGATGGCGCAGGCGCGCAGCGGCCTGATGTCGGTGACCGGCACGACCGAGCCGACGAAGGTGGGCGTCGCGGTGGCCGACGTCGTCACCGGCCTCTACGCCGCCGTCGGGGCGCTGGCGGGTCTGCTGGCCAGGCGTCCGCTGCGGGTGGAGGTCGGCCTGCTGGAGGCCGCCGTCAGCATGCTGGTGAACCAGGCGAGCAACGCGCTGGTCGGCGGGCGCGTCCCCCGCTTCGCCGGCAACGACCACCCGAACATCGCGCCGTACGGGCCGGTGCCGTGCGCGGACCGCCCGCTGGTGGTGGGGGCCGGCAACGACGCGCAGTTCGCGGCGCTGGCCGCCGCCGTCGGGCTGGCCGCACCGGAGGCCTGGCGCACCAACGCCGGCCGGGTCGCCGACCGCACCGCCCTCAGGACGGCGATGCAGCAGGTGTTCTCGCAGCGCACGGCGGCCGAGTGGGCGCAGGTGCTGGACGGCGCCGGCGTGCCGTGCGCGGTCGTGCAGGACCTCTCGACGCTGCCGGACGACCCGCAGCTCGTCGCGACGGGGCAGCTGCAGGAGGTGGACCACCCCGCGGGGGCCGTGCGGGTGGTGGGCTCGCCGTACCGCCTGGACGGCGTGCGGCCACGGGTGCGCCGCGCGCCTCCGACGCTGGGTCAGCACACGGTCGAGGTCCTGACGGCGCTCGGGCTGTCGGAGTCGCAGGTGGGGGAGGTCACGGGTGGCTGAGGGAGTCCGGACGGGCGGTGACGTCCTGGTCGCGGCGCTGCGCGACCTCGAGGTGGAGGTGGCCTTCGGGCTGCCGGGCGTGCACAACCTGGCTGCCTGGAAGGGGTTCTCGGGCTCCGGGGTCCGCCTGGTGGGGGTGCGGCACGAGCAGACCGCCGGCTACGCCGCCGACGGCTACGCGCGCGCGACCGGCCGGCTCGGCGTCGCCATCACGACGACCGGCCCCGGCGCGGCGAACGTCGTCGCGGCCACCGGCGAGGCGTGGTCCTGCCACTCGCCGCTGCTGGTCATCGCGACCGACATCCCGACCAGCGTGCGGCGCGAGGGGCAGTACCGCGGCGTGCTGCACGAGACGACCGACCAGGCGTCGTTCTTCCGTCCCGTCACCAAGGCGACGGTGCGGGTCGAGCGCGCCGAGGACCTGTACGAGCAGGTGGTCACGGCGGGTCGGCTCGCCCTGCGCGCCCCTCGCCGGCCGGTCTACCTGGAGGTGCCGACCGACCTGCTGTCCGCGCCGGTGCCGGAGCCGGTGCCGGTCGAGGTGCCCCGAGGCGCCGACCAGCGGGTGCTGCGCGTGGACGAGGCGCTGGACGCGTTGCGCCGCGCCGAGCGGCCGCTGGTCTGGGCCGGTGGCGGCGCGACCGCGGCCGGCGCTTCCCGGGAGCTGACCGCCCTCGCGGAGCGGCTCGGCGCGCCGGTGCTCTCCTCGTACGGCGGTCGCGGGCTCGTCCCTGCGGACTCGCCCTCCTACGTCGGGCTGCCGCCGCACAGCCCGGAGGCGGGTGCCCTGTGGGACGCGGCCGACGTGGTGCTGGTGGTCGGGAGCGACCTGGACGCGATGAACACGCAGGGCTTCCGGCAGCCCCGGCCGCCGTCCCTCGTCGCGGTCGACCTGGCCGAGCCGGTGAACTACCCGCCGGACGTCCTGGTGCGCGCCGATGCGCGAGAAGCCCTGCTGCGCCTGGTGTTCGAGCTCCGGGAGGACCCGCCGCGCGAGCCGTGGTGGTCGCCGGTGGGGGAGCGGCCGGCGATGCCGTTCCTCGACGCGCTCGAAGCCGCGCTGCCGGAGGACGCCGTGCTCGTGGCCGACATGTGCGTGGCCGGCTACTGGTACGGCGGCTACGGGCGGGTCCGGCAGCCGCGGGGGCTGGCGTACCCGGTCGGCTGGGGCACGCTCGGCTTCGGCTTCCCGGCCTCGCTCGGCGCCGCGCTCTCCGGACGCCCCGCGGTCGCGTTGGTCGGCGACGGCGGCTTCCTGTTCGGGTGCGGCGACCTGGCGACGGCCGCGCAGGAGCACCTGCCGGTGACGGTCGTGCTCGTCGACGACGGCGGCTACGGGATGCTCCGCTACGACTTCGTGAAGGACGGCGAGGAGCCCGTCGGGACCGAGCTCGAGCCGCCGGACTTCGTGGCGATGGCGCGCGCCTTCCGGGTGCCCGCGCGGGAGGTGACGGTCGAGGAGCTGACCGGGGCCGTCGCGGCCGGCATCGCCAGCGGCGGGCCGAACCTGCTGGTGGTCAAGGCGACCTACGACCCGCCGCCGAACACCTCGCCCAACTGGTACCGCGCCAGGGGCTAGGGGAGCGCCGCCCCGCAGGAGGGGCAGCGGGTCCGGTGGTCCGCCACGGGCGTGCGGCAGGCCGGGCAGTGGAACACCGGCCGGCCCCTGGGCGCGGCGGTCGGCGGCGTGCGCGTCGGCCAGCGGTCGACGGGGGAGCCGAGCAGCCGGCGGAGCCACCTCACGGCGCGACGCTAGGGGAGGATGAGCCGGTGCTCCGCCGCCGACCCGACCCTGCGCCCGCTCCCGAGCCCGACGTCGTGCAGAAGGGGCCGAGCCCGGTGCTGGTGGTCGACGACGACAGCTTCTTCGCGCTGACCGAGGGCGGCTGGACGGTCGTCGACTTCTGGGCGGCCTGGTGCGCCCCGTGCCGCTCCTTCGCGCCGGTGTACGAGGCGGTGGCGCGGGCGCACGACGGGCCCGTGCGGTTCGGCAGCTGCGACGTCGACGCGAACCCACGGACCGCGGAGCTGCTGCAGATCCGGAGCATCCCGACGCTGGTGGTCTTCGGCCCGGACGGCAGCGAGGTGGGCCGCTCGCAGGGCGGGGTCTCGCGCGGTGACCTGGAGGCGACCGTGCGGCAGCTCGCCGCGCGCTAGACCGCCCAGACCTCGTCCACCGCGATCCCGGCCGCGGTCAGGGTGTCGGCCACGCCGACCACCGCGGTGTGGACGTCGACGCTCACGGTGACGAAACGGCCGACCACGAAGAAGCTGCCGTCGTCCTCCCGGCGCTCGACCAGCACCTCGCCGTGCAGGTCGCGCACGGGAGCGAGCCGGGCGGTGACGTCCGCGACGGCCGCACGCTCGTCCGGAGCGTGGCTGCGCATCCGGACGAGCACCGGCACGGTCACCAGCACCACCTCCGCCGGCAGCTCGTCGAGCACCTGCACGGCCGTGGCGTCGAGGGTCATGCAGCCGTCGTACCCCCTCTGGCTGCCGCTACGCAGAGTGACGACCTGGTTGCGCCGGCCGGGGGAGGGCAGACCGCCGGGACCATCCCCCTCCCGAGGAGCCGTCATGAGCACCAGCGAGATCCTCCTGCTCGTCCTGGCAGTCGTCGCCGTGCTGCTCGTCGTCGCGCTGGCCGTCGCCGCCCGCCGCAAGAAGCGCAGCACCGCGCTGCGCGACACGTTCGGCTCGGAGTACGACCGCACCGTCGAGACGTCCGACAAGCGCCGCGACGCCGAGCGCGAGCTCGCCGAGCGCCAGACCCGCCACCAGCAGCTGGACATCCGCCCGCTGTCGGCCGCCAGCCGCCAGCGCTACCTCACCGCGTGGGACGGCGTGCAGAGCCGCTTCGTCGACGCCCCCGTCCTCGCGCTGTCCGAGGCCGACGCGCTGCTCACCCGGCTGATGTCCGAGCGCGGCTTCCCGACCGACGACGTGCGCACGCAGGAGGACATGCTCTCGGTCGAGCACACGCACGTGCTGGACGGCTTCCGCGCCGGGCACGCGATCGAGCAGGCGAACACCACCGGCAGCGCCGACACCGAGCAGGTCCGGCAGGGGATGCTGCACTTCCGCCAGGTGTTCGAGGAGCTGGTCAGCGAGGGCGCAGAGCCCTACCCGACCGAGACGGCCCGCGACCCGCAGCGCCGCTAGACGGGCTCGAGGGGGAGCTGCTCGCCCGCAGGCAGCTCCACCTCGATCGGGTCGCCCGGCCGCACCTCGCCGCCGGTCAGGACGACGCCCATGACACCGGCCAGCCGCGCGAGCCCGCCGTCGTCGTCGCGGCGCAGGACGGCCTCCATCAGGCCGTCCTGGAAGCGGTCCAGCTGCACGCACGGGTTGCGCAGGCCGGTCACCTCCACGACGGCGTCGGCGCCCAGCCGCACCCGCGCGCCGCGGGGGAGGGCCAGCAGGTCCACGCCGCGGGTGAGGACGTTCTCGCCGACGTCACCGGCGGACACGTCGTACCTGGCACGCAGCGCTCGAGCAGCTCGGCGTGCAGCAGGTGCACCTGGCGCGGGTTGGGGTCGTGCGGACGCCAGCGCTTGCGGGAGCGGTGCTGGATCGTCGCGCCGGCGTGCGCGTCGCCCTCGACGCCGTGGCCCGGCGACGAGCAGCACCTCGGTCGACGACTGCTTGCTGAAGCGGTGCCGCGGGCTGCGGCTGACCGCCTCGACGCGGCCCGCCATGCCGCCGTCCGCTCCGGTGGCAGGGGGTCTGCAGCAGCCGGAAGGCGGCGTCGTACGTGCTGACCTCGGTGTCCATCTGCGCCTTCTGCAGCTTGCCGGCGTAGTCCCAGTTCATCGACTGCCAGCGGGTGAACTGGTCGAGCACCCAGACGCCGCGACTGGCGCGAGCCGTTGCCGCTCTTGCCGTTCCCGCCGAAGGGCAGGTGCGCCTCGGCGCCCGACGTCGAGTTGTTGACCGACAGCATCCCGGCGCGACACGCGCTCGCGGAAGCGGAACGCCGTCTGCGCGTCGCGGCGTGTAGATGGCGCTGGACAGGCCGTAGCCGTGGCCGTTGGCCAGCTCGACGGCCTCGTCGAAGGTCGAGAAGCGCATGACCGAGACCAGCGGGCCGAAGGTCTCGTTGCGGTACAGCGCGTCGTCCGCGGCGCACGCCGGTGACGACCGCCGGGTGGGCGAACACGCCCGCGTCCGGGTCGCCGACGAAGCCGTCGCGCGGGTTCGCCGACGTGATGCGACCGGTGCCGGTCGAGCCGTGCACCTCGTGGTGCGGCTGCACCTCGCCGAGCCACTTCTCGAAGCCGTCGCAGGAAGCGCTCGCCGAGCATCGGGCCGTACAGGACGGAGGCGTCGGTCGGGTCGCCGACGACGGCGGTCTCGACCCGGGCGAGGAACCTCTCCAGGAAGGCGTCGTAGACGTCGTCGTGCACGATCGCGACGCCCAGCGAGGTGCAGCGCTGGCCGGCGGTGCCGAAGCCGGAGAACAGCGCGCCCTCGGCGGCGAGGTCGAGGTCGGCGTCGGGCATGACGACGAGCGGGTTCTTGCCGCCGAGCTCGAGGCAGGCGTTCTGCAGGTGGCGGCCGGCCAGCTCGCCGATGCGCACGCCGACCTCGGACGAGCCGGTGAAGCCGATCTTGTTGCACCAGGCCCGCCTCCAGCGCCTTCTCCAGGCCCTCGTAGGTCGACGGGCCCGTCGGCGTGCACGGTGTTGAGCACGCCCGGCGGGCAGGCCGCCCGCGACGAAGATGCGGGTCAGCGCGTCGCCGAGGGCGGCGGCGTACTCGGCCGGCTTCCACACGACGGCGTTGCCGCAGAGCAGCGCCGGCACGAGGTACCAGGACGGCACCGCGACGGGGAAGTTGCCCGCCGTGATGATGCCGGCGACGCCGACCGGCACGCGGAAGGTGAACAGCTGCTTGTCGCGCATCTCGCTCGGGACGGTCTGGCCGTAGAGCCGGCGGCCCTCGCCGAGGAAGAAGTCGCAGGTGTCGACGATCTCCTGCACCTCGCCGCGCGCCTCGGCGATCGGCTTGCCGACCTCGCGGGTGACCAGCTGCGGCCAGCGCCTCGGCGTTGGCCTCGACGAGCCGGCCGATCTTGGCGATGACCTGGCCGCGCACCGGGGCGGGCGTCGCGGCCCAGGCCGGCCTGCGCCGGCCTTGGCGGCGCGGAACGCCTCGACGACCTGGTCGGCCGTGGCCAGCGAGACCTCGCGCGACGACGTCGCGACAGCGCGGCCGGGTTGGTGCGAGGTCAGCGTGCCGGCCGCGCCGACGGAGGGGCGAGCCGTTGACGTGGGAGTCGATGCGCATCAGGCGTTGTCCTTCAGACGGGAGAGCACGCGGTCGAGGGCGGCGACGCCGGCGGCGAGGTCCTCGGCGGAGACGGTGAGGGCGGGGCGGAAGCGGACGCTGCGGGTGCCGCAGCCGAGCAGCAGCACGTGCTCATCCTCGCGCAGCGCGGTCGAGCACCGCGTCGCGCAGGGCGGCGGTCGGCAGCGAGAACGCGCACATCAGGCCGCGGCCGCGTACGTCGGTGACCTCGTCGTGCTCGGCGGCCAGGTCGTGAGCAGGCCCATCAGGACCGGCCCGAGGTCGGCCGCGCGGTCGACGAGCCGCTCGCTCTCGACGACCTCGAGGATGCGGCGCGCGCGCACCATGTCGGTGAGCGAGCCGCCCCAGGTGGAGTTGATGCGGCTGGAGGTCGCGAAGACGTTGTCCGGCACCTCGTCGACGCGGCCGCCGGCCATGACGCCGCAGACCTGGGTCTTCTTGCCGAAGGCGACGACGTCCGGCTGCACGCCGAGCTGCTGGAAGGCCCAGGCGGTGCCGGTGAGGCCGCAACCGGTCTGCACCTCGTCGAGCACGAACAGGGCGTCGTGCTCGTGGCAGAGGGACTGCATCGCCTGCAGGAACTCGGGACGGAAGTGGTGGTCGCCGCCCTCGCCCTGGATCGGGCTCCATGAGGAAGCAGGCAATGTCGTGCGGGTGCGCCTCGAAGGCGGCGCGGGCCTCGGCGAGGGTGGCCGCCTCGCGCGCCTCGACGTCGCCGTGCGCGCTGGACAGGTACGGCGGGGCGATGCGCGGCCAGGAGAACTGCGGGAACCGGGCGACCTTCACCGGGTCGGTGTTGGTGAGCGACATCGTGTAGCCGCTGCGGCCGTGGAAGGCGTCGCGCAGGTGCAGCACCTTGGTGCCGAGGGACGGGTCGATGCCGTGCGCTCTCGTTCCAGCGCGACTTCCAGTCGAAGGCGACCTTGAGCGCGTTCTCGACCGCGAGCGCGCCGCCCTCGACGAAGAACAGGTGGGGGAGGCCCGGGTCGCCGAGCACGCGCGCGAAGGTCGCGACGAACCTGGCCATCGCCTCGGTGTAGACGTCGGAGTTGCTCGGCTTGTTCATCGCCGCGGCGAGCAGGTCCTCCCGGAACAGCGCGTCCTCGACCAGCGCCGGGTGGTTCATGCCGAGCGCGCTGCTGGCGAAGAAGGTGAACAGGTCGAGGTACGACGTCCCGTCGCGGGCGTCGAGCAGCCGGCTGCCCCGGCTCCCCTCGAGGTCGAGCACCATGTCGAAGCCGTCCACGAGCAGTGCTCTGCCGCAGGACGTCGTGCACGGTCGTCGGGGTCACTTCCGGAGTCACGGCGGCGGGAGGCGCGAGAGTCGTCATCCGGCCACGGTAGACGGCGATCGTCCCGCTGGGAAGCACCTGAGCGGGCGGATCTCCCGTGCGTCCCGTCCAACCTTGAGTGATCCACAGAAGCTTCGACGGCGTAGGCCGCACCGCGGGCGCCTGAGGCCGTCGATCCTTCTGTGGATCACCGGCCGCGTCCCTAGGCTCGGCGGGTGACCACGACGCTGTACCGCAACGGCCGGGTGCGCAGCCCCGCCGACCCCTTCGCCACCGCGCTGCTCGTGGACGGCGGAACGGTCGCCTGGGTCGGCAGCGAGGCCGCCGCCGACGCGATGAGCGCCGACATCGACCGTCGACCTCGAGGACGGCTGGCTGGCCCCTGCGTTCGTCGACGCGCACGTGCACTCCACGACGACCGGCCTCGCGCTGACCGGCCTGGACCTGGCGGCCGCGCCGTCGCTGGCGGCGCTGCTCGACCGGGTCGAGCAGGCCGCGCGCAAGGCCCGCGGGGGAGTGGTCCTCGGCACCGGCTGGGAGGAGGACGGCTGGCCCGAGGGGCGCCCGCCGACCGCGGCCGAGCTCGACCGGGCCAGCTACGGCGGCGTCGTCTATCTGGCCCGGACCGACGTGCACAGCGCGGTCGCCTCCAGCGCGCTGCTGGCCGCGGCCCCGAGGCGCCGGAGATGCTCCTTCGCGGCGACGGCTGGTCAAGGAGGAGGCGCACTCCGGGTGCGCCGGGTGGCCTTCGCCGGGCTGCACGCCCAGCCAGCGACGGGACGGCCCAGCGCGCGACTCGGGAGCGCGCGGCCGTCGCTCGGGATCGCCTGCCTGCACGAGTGCGGCGGGCCCGGCATCGACGGCGAGGACGACTTCACCGCGCTGCTGGCGCTCGCGCGGACGAGCCCGGTCCGGACGTGCTCGGCTACTGGGGTGAGCTCGGCGGCGTCGAGCGGGCCCGCGAGCTGGGGGCGGTGGCCGCCGGGCGGCGACCTGTTCGCCGACGGCTCCCTGGGCAGCCGCACCGCCTGCCTGCACGCGCGCTACGACGACGAGGACACCACCGGCTACGCCTACCTGACGCCGAGCAGGTCGCCGCGCACGTCGTGGCGTGCACCCTCGCCGGCCTGCAGGCCGGCTTCCACGCCATCGGCGACGCCGCCCTGACCGCCGTGCTCGACGGCTACGCCGCGGCCGCCGAGCAGGTCGGCCTGGACGTGCTGCGGGCGGCCCGGCACCGGATCGAGCACGTCGAGGTGCCGCTGCCGCGGCACATCGCGCGATGGCCGCGCTCGGGCTCGTGGCCAGCGTGCAGCCCGTCTTCGACGCGCGCTGGGGCGGCCGCGGACGGGCTGTACGCGGCCCGCCTGGGCTGGGAGCGCACCCGCGACATGCAACCCGCTGGCCGCGCTGGCGGCCGCCGGCGTCCCGCTCGCGTTCGGCTCCGACGCGCCCGGTCACGCCGGTGGACCCGTGGGGGGCCGTGCGCGCCGCGGTGCAGCACCACACGCCGGAGAGCCGGCTGTCCGCGCGGGCCGCCTTCTGCGCGCACACCCGCGGTGGCTGGCGCGCGGCACGGGAGGACGACGTGGCGAGCTGCGCCGGGCGCGCCCGCGACCTTCGCCGTCTGGGACGTGCCGGGCGAACTCGTCGTGCAGGCGCCGGACGACCGCGTGGCCGGCTGGTCGACCGACCCGCGGGCCGGGGTCGCCGGGCTGCCGGACCTGTCCGCCGCAGACCCCGTCTGCCGCCGGACCGTCGTGCGCGGCGGGCCGTCTGGCAGGGGTGAACTCCCAGGTCGAACGTGCAGTGTCCGCCGGCACCCCGCCTGACCTGCGGCTTTGAGGCGAAAGCCCAGGTCAGGGGCCTGTTGACAGCCCTAGGGCGGTGCCCAGTAACCTCCCCCTCGGTCACCGCCGGACAGGCGTCCGGCGCTCAGTAGACAACGGCAGGCCGGTCGCTCCCAGCCGACCGTCAGGTCGGTCCGAAGGGCGTCCGAGCGCCTGCCGCGGTGGACCCCCCGCGGGCTCCCATCGGGCAGGATGGAGCCCGTGGAGAGCCGGGCAGCCCTGAGCCTGCAGCAGCCGGCGGAGCGGGCCCCGACGCCTTCGGGGGAGCCGCCCCGCCGGCTGTCCCCGTCCGGGGCTGGCGCCGCCTCGGGGCCGTCGCCTCCGGCCTGCTGCTCTACGCCGCCTTCCCCCCGGCGGACCTGCCGTGGCTGGCCCTGCCGGCCGTCGCGCTGCTGGTCCTCGTCTGCCGCGGCGCCCGCGTCCGGCACGGCGCGCTGCTCGGCCTGCTGCACGGGCTCGCGTTGTTCCTGCCGCTGGTGGAGTGGACGGCAGCCAACGCCGGCGTCGGCGCGCTGCGTCGCCCTCGCGCTGCTCCAGGCCGTCCTTCCTCGCCCTGCTCGGGCGGCGCTCGCCCTCGTCGGCCACGGCGCCGCGGCTGGCCGCTGTGGACCGCGGCGCTGTGGGTGCTGGAGGAGGCGCTGCGGGACCGGCATCCCGTTCGGCGGCTTCCCGTGGGGACGGCTGGCGTTCAGCCAGGGCGACTCCGCCCTGACCCCGCTGGCGGCCCTCGGCGGCGCGCCGCTGCTCAGCTTCGCGGTCGCGCTGCTGGCCGGCACGCTGGCCTGGTCCGTCCTGGCCGTGCGCCGGCTGCCGTCGTGCTCGCCGCGGTGGCCCGTCGCCGTGGCGCGCGGCCGCGCTGCGTGCCGCTGCCGACCGACGGCGACCCCGTCCGCGTGGCCGTCGTCCAGGGCAACGTGCCGCGGCTGGGGCTGGACTTCAACGCCCAGCGCGCCGCTGTGCTGCGCCAACCACGTCGAGGCCACCCGCCGGCTGGCCGCGGACGTCCGCGCCGGCCGGCAGCGACGCCCCGACCTGGTCATGTGGCCGGAGAACGCCTCCGACCTCGACCCGTTCACCGACGCCGAGGCGTACGCCGTCATCGACGCGGCGGTCAAGGACGTCGGCGTGCCGGTGCTCGTCGGCGCCGTCCTCGCACGGGCCGGGCGACGCAGGTCAGCAACGCCGGCATCGTGTGGGACCCGGTGCACCGGGCCCGGCCGACGCTACGTCAAGCGGCACCCGGTGCCGTTCGGCGAGTACATCCCGTACCGCTCGCTGGTCCGCAAGGTCACGAGCAAGGTCGACCTCGTCCCGCGCGACTTCGCGCCGGGGGACGACGGTCGGCGTGCTGGACGTCGGGCCGGTGCGGCTCGGCGACGTCATCTGCTTCGAGGTGGCCTACGACGGCCTGGTGCGGGACGTGGTCACCGGAGGGGGCAGGCTGATGGTCGTGCAGACCAACAACGCGACCTTCGGGCGCAGCGGCGAGACCGCGCAGCAGCTGGCGATGGGCCGGCTGCGCGCCGTCGAGCACGGCCGGACGGTCCTGGTCGCCGCGACCAGCGGCATCAGCGCCGTGATCGCGCCGGACGGCAGGATCGTGGACGACGCCCCCGTCTTCACCCGAGAGGTCCTGGTCGCACGAGGTCCCCGTACGCGCCGGCCGCACGCCGGCCACCCGCGCCGGCGCGTGGCCCGAGGCCGCGCTCGCCGCCCTGCGGGCTGGTCGGCCTCGGCCTGGCCGCCCGCCGGCGGGCCGCATGAGGGCGCCGATCGGCCGGGTGCTGGTGATCGTCCCGACCTACAACGAGAGGGAGAACCTCGAGATCATCGCGGGGCGCCTGCTCGCGGCCGTGCCGGAGGTGCACCTGCTCGTGGTCGACGACAGCAGCCCGGACGGCACCGGCGAGATCGCGGACCGGATGGCCGCCGCCGACCCGCGCGTCCACGTGCTGCACCGCAGCGAGAAGAACGGCCTCGGCGGCGCCTACATCGCCGGCTTCGGCTGGGCCAAGGAGCGCGGCTACGACGTGGTCGTCGAGATGGACGCGGACGGCTCGCACCAGCCCGAGCAGCTCCCGCGCCTGCTGGCCGCGCTGGAGCACGCCGACCTCGTGCTCGGCAGCCGCTGGGTCCCGGGCGGGTCGGTCGTCAACTGGCCGAAGTCGCGCGAGGTGCTGTCCCGCGGCGGCAGCGCCTACGCCCGCACCCTGCTGCGCCTGCCGGTGCGCGACGTCACCGGCGGCTACCGGGCCTACCGCCGCGAGGTGCTGGACTCGCTGCCGCTCGGGGACGTCGTGTCGCAGGGCTACTGCTTCCAGATCGACCTGGCCTGGCAGACCTGGAAGGCCGGCTGGGAGGTCGTCGAGGTGCCGATCACCTTCGTCGAGCGCGAGCGCGGCGAGTCCAAGATGAACCGCAGCATCGTGCTCGAGGCCGTCTGGCGGGTGGCCTGGTGGGGCCTGCGCTCCGGCCGCTCCCGCGGCGTACGGCCCGCCCTGAGGGGCTGACGTGCCCGCGCTGCTCGTCGTCGCGCTCGTCGTCGTCCCGCTGGTCGAGATCTACCTGCTCGTCCAGGTCGGGCAGGTCATCGGGCCGCTGCCGACCGTGGCGCTGCTGCTCGTCATGTCCGTGCTCGGCGCCTGGCTGCTGCGGCGCGAGGGCGCCAAGACGTGGCGGGCCTTCCGCGGCGCGCTGCAGGCCGGCCGGGTGCCGGCGCGGGAGGTGGCCGACGGCGCGCTGGTGGTCCTCGGCGGCGCGCTGCTGCTGACGCCCGGCTTCGCGACCGACGTCGTCGGGCTGGCCTGCGTGCTGCCGCCGAGCCGCGCGGTGCTGCGCCGGATGCTGACCGGCGTCGTGGCGCGCCGGCTGGGCGTGGCCGGGCTCGTCGGCGGGCTGGCGGCCGACCGGGCGCGGCAGCCGGGCGCGCGTGCACGGTGGTGGACGGCGAGGTCGTGGACGGCCAGGTGGTCGACGACGGCGACGGCCCGCCGCCGCAGCGCCCGCTGCCGCCGGTCTGAGCCCTGGACCCGGGAACGCCGACGGGCCGCCTCCCGGAGGAGACGGCCCGTCGTACGGCGGAGGAGCTAGGCGCTCTTCTTGTCCTTGGCGCGCTCGCTCTTGAGCGCGGCCTTCACCTTGCCCTGGTGCTCGTGCAGGACGGCCAGGCGCTCGGCCAGGACCTCCTCGAGCTCGGCGGTGGAGCGGCGCTCGAGCAGCATGTCCCAGTGGGTGCGGGCCGGCTTGCCCTTCTTCTCCTCGGGCTGCGCGCCGTCGCGCAGCAGCGCGGTGGCGCCGCACACGCGGCACTCCCAGGAGGAGGGGATCTCGGCCTCAGCGGCGAACGGCATCGCCGTCTCGTGGCCGTTGGGGCAGTCGTAGGCGGTGCGCTGGCGGGGCGCGAACTCGGTGTGCCGGTCGCTCTCGTAGCTCACCGAGCCGAGTCGGGTGCCTCGCAGGACGCGATCGCTCATGGGGTGCCTCCAGGGTCAGGTCGTCTGCCGTGACAACGTGCAGACGGCTGGGAGGATTCCCGGTCGTGCTGCCGCGGACACCTGCGGCGGAGCGCTGACGTCCCGAGGAGCCCCGCATGCTGCTGCGCACCCGTCCCGAGCCCGTCCGCCGCCGCTCGCCGCTGCAGGTGCTCGCCGACCGGGCGACCCCCGCGCACCTCGCCGTCGGCCGGGCCGGGGCGGGCGCCGTCATGGTGGTGCGCCCGCGGGCGGTGCCGCAGGCACTGGGGGTCGACTCCGCGACGGCCACCCGGATGGCGTGGGCCGTCCAGATGCTCGGCGCCCGGGAGATCGCGCTGGGGCTGGGGACGCTCGCGGCCTTGCGCAGCCCGGACCGCGCCGCCTCGCGGGTCTGGCTCGCCGGCGGGGTGCTGTCGGACGGCGTGGACGCCCTGGCCGTCGCGGGCGCGCTGGCCAAGGGCCGGGTCAGCAAGGGCACCGGGCTCGGGCTGGTCGCCGTCGCCGCCGGCGCCGTCGCGCTGGGCGTGCGGGCACTGCAGCAGGACGAGGTCACAACCGTGTAGTTCGTCCGGATTGCTCAGGCGGGCCGCGCCGGTGGCCGAGGACCGATACAACATCAGTCACTCGAACCACAGGAGGCGCGCCGTGTCGCCCGTCCGATCCTCCGGACTGCGTCTGCGCGCCGTCGGTCTCGTCGTCGCCTGCCTGGCCCTTGCCGCGGGCACCACCTTCGCGCGGAGCGGGGCGGCGGCGCCCCTCGACGGCGCGCCGGACCAGGCTGCCGCCGACGTGCTGCACGTCGCCCGCAACCAGCTCGGCGACCCCTACGTCTGGGGCGGCACCGGACCGGACGGCTGGGACTGCTCCGGCCTGTCCCGGCTGTGGAAGAGCGTCGGCGGCGCGGGCGACATGCCGCGCGTCAGCCGCGACCAGCAGGAGTGGGCGGTGCCGATCCCGCAGGAGCAGGCCCTGCGCGGCGACCTCGTCTTCTTCGGCAACCCGGTCACGCACGTCGGGATCGTCTCCGGTGGCGGCTACATGATCGACGCGGGCGCCTCCCGGTCCGCCGTCGTCGAGCGCCGCATCTGGACGGCCGGCGTGGTGCGGTACGGCCGGGTGCCCCGCCGCGGGATGCCGGCCGTCAAGCCGTGGACCCCGCCGCCGCTGCCCTCGCCCGTGCCGGCTGCGCCCGTGGCCGACTCGCCCGACGCGGCGGCTGCCGCCCCCCGGTCGGTCCCGGCGCGCACCAGCCCGAAGCCGAGCCCGAAGCCGAGCCCGACCGCCACCAAGGCCCCGAAGCCGCGCCGACCGCAAGCGGCCAGCAAGCCGGTGAGCAAGCCGGTCAGCAAGCCGGTCAGCAAGCCGGTCAGCAAGCCGGTCACCGCCGGCCTTGCCCCGCTCGCCGGCCTGCCCGGCACCCAGAAGGCGCCCTCCAGCAAGGTCGCCCTGCGCGCCGCCGCGGGCGCGAAGTCCGTCGCCGGCCGCCCGGTCGGGCCATCGGGCTGGAACGACGTCAGCCTGGTCGCCACCGCCTGGAAGCACGCCGGGGGAGCGGCGCTGCCCAGCAACCGCGCCGCCCTCGTCGCCAGGGGCAAGCGGGTCGCGCTGGCCGACGCCCGGGTCGGCGACCTGGTCGTCTACGACCGCCCGGACCAGCCGCACCTCGGCGTCTACCTCGGCCACGGCTACATGGTCGACGCCTCCGCTACGCTCGGCCGCGTCGTCGTCCGCCGCGTCTACGCCGCCCCGTCGGTCCGGCTGGTGCGGCTCGGCTGAGCCCGCGCCGGACCACCGCACGGGTGGCGCAGGTCACGTCCGGCCGGCTCGCGGGCGGCTCGTCGTACGGAACAATGGGTTGATCGCTGCGCGTTCTGCGGAGCGGACCAGACCGTCGACGTCGAGGAGTGCTCGTGGCGCGCCCAGGGACCGAGGACCGCCCGCTGCGGGTGGCGATCGTCGGCGCCGGCCCGGCCGGCATCTACGCCGCCGACGTGCTGATGAAGAGCGACACCCCCGTCTCGATCGACCTGTACGAGCGCCAGCCGGCGCCGTTCGGCCTGATCCGCTACGGCGTCGCGCCGGACCACCCGCGCATCAAGGGCATCGTCAAGGCGCTGCACCAGGTGCTGTCCAAGCCCGAGATCCGCCTGCTGGGCAACGTCGAGTACGGCGTGGACGTCAAGCTCGACGACCTGCGCCGCTACTACGACGCGGTGGTCTTCACGACCGGCGCCGAGAAGGACCGCGACCTCGACGTCCCCGGCGTCGACCTGCCGGGCAGCTTCGGCGGCGCGGACTTCGTCTCGTGGTTCGACGGCCACCCGGACGTTCCGCGCGAGTGGCCGCTCGAGGCGGAGTCGATCGCGGTCGTCGGCGCCGGCAACGTCGGGCTCGACGTCGCCCGGATGCTCAGCAAGACCGCCGACGAGCTGCTCGTCACCGAGATCCCGGACAACGTCTACCAGGGGCTCAAGGCCTCGCCGGTGCGCGAGGTGCACGTCTTCGCCCGCCGTGGCCCGGCGCAGGCGAAGTTCACCCCGCTCGAGCTCCGCGAGCTCGACCACTCGCCGAACGTCGAGGTGCTGGTCAACCCCGAGGACATCGAGTACGACGACGGCTCGGTCGCGGCGATCAACAGCGACAACCAGACCAAGCTCGTCGTGCGCGAGCTGGAGAAGTACGCGATGCGCACCGCCGAGCACGGCGAGGGAGAGCGCCCGCGCAAGCTGTGGCTGCACTTCTTCGAGTCGCCCGTGGAGATCACCGGCGACGGCAGGGTCGAGGGCTTCCGCACCGAGCGCACCGAGCTGACCGGCGACGGCAACGTCACGGGCACCGGCGTCTTCCACGACTGGCCCGTGCAGGCGGTCTACCGCTGCGTCGGCTACCGCTCCACCGAGCTGCCCGGCCTGCCGTGGGACAGCAGCAACCACGTCGTGCCGCACGCCAAGGGCCGGGTGCTCGACCTCGACGGCACGCCGATCCCGGGCGTCTACGTCAACGGCTGGGTCAAGCGCGGCCCGGTCGGGCTGATCGGCCACACCAAGGGCGACGCGATCGAGACGGTCGGCTCCATGCTCGAGGACCTGGACGCGATGCCGGCGGCCGCCGAGCCGTCCGTCGAGGCCGTCACCGAGTTCCTCGCCGCCCGCGGGGTCGCCTACACGACCTGGGACGGCTGGCAGCTGCTGGACGCCCACGAGCTCTCCCTGGGCGCGGCCTTCGGGCCGGTCGGCGATCAGCCGCGCGAGCGCGTGAAGGTCGTCGACCGCGAGACCATGGTCGAGGTCTCCCGCGCCGTGCAGGCCGTCGAGGACGGCGAGCCCGGCGCGGAGCAGCGCCTGGACGACGCGCTCGAAGCCGCCGACGCGCAGATCGCGGCGAACACCCCCTCCTGACCGGGCAGGAGCCGCCCAGCGGCACGTCGTGGCCGGTCGCCCGGTCTCGTCGCGACCGGCGCTGCTCGCCTCGTACGACCAGGCGCGCAGCGGATCCCCCGTGCAACTACCCGCGAGCGAGGCCGAGGAACGCCGGGCGGAAGCCAGGGAAGACCTGCGCGAGGGCGCTCTCCGGCACCCGCGCCCGCCGAACGAGCAGCTCGCCGACGACCGAGCGGAAGTCGGTCGTGCCGGCCAGGTCGCCGTGGTCCAGCGCCGCCTCCGTGAGCCCGGGCCAGCGGCCGTGGACCTTGCCGCCGACGACCCCGCCGCCCATGACCAGCATGGCGTTGCCGAAGCCGTGGTCCACGCCGCCGGAGCCGTTCTCCTTGGCCCGCCGGCCGAACTCGCTGATGGTCAGCAGCGTGACGCGCGACAGGTCGGTGCCGAGGTCGGTGGCGAAGGCGAGCAGCGCGGCCGCGAGCTCGCCGGCCTTGTCCGCCATCCAGCCGGTGCCGGCACGGCCGAGGCCGGAGTGCATGTCCCAGTCGCCGAGGTCGACGCAGGCGGCCTGCAGGCCGTTGCCGGCACGGACGAGGCGGGCCACGTCCGCGAGCGCCCGGCCCAGGTCGCTGTCCGGGTAGGCCGCGCCGTTGCGGGGCGTGGCGTCGGTGGTGACGACGGCCTCGGCGGTGCGCACGGCGTCGAGAGTGAGCCGCGCGGCCGGCACCTGCGGCGAGTCGACGCCGGTGTGCAGGGCGGAGAGGGCGGTCGTCAGGCGCGGTCCGACCCAGTCGGAGGAGGCGAGTGCGAAGCGCTTGAGGCTGCGGGCCGCCAGCTCGGGCTCGGGACCGGCGAGCAGCCGGCCCGGGGTGCCGGAGCCGAGGCGGGCAGCCTGGAACACCGCACCGGTGCCGGTGACGCCGAGGACCCGGTCCAGCCAGCCGGTGCGCAGCGTGGTGCCGGGCGCGGCCCGCTCCAGCTCCTCGGTGGCCGCGAAGTGGGAGCGCGAGCCGTCCGGGCTGCCCACCGCGTGGACGGCGCCGAGCGTGCCGGCGTCCCACAGCGGCTTGAGCGGCGCGAGGCCGGGGTGCAGCACGAACATGCGGTCGCCGGTCGGGACGCCGGTCGAGGCGGGGATGCCGATCGTCGGGCGCAGGCGCGCGTAGTCGGGGTCGCCCACCGGGGCGATCAGGGAGAGCCCGTCCATGCCACCGCGCAGGCTGAGCACGACGAGGACGTCGCCTGCGGCGTCGGCGGCGTACGCCGTCCGGACCGACACGGCGCCGGTCGCCGCGACGACGCCCAGCCCCTGGAGGAAGCGGCGGCGGGACAGGCCGCGCGCCTCGTCGCAGCAGGCGCTCATCGCACGCTCCAGGCAGGGGAGTCGAGCAGCAGCGCGACGAGGACGGGGAAGATGCCGACGTCGCTGTCGCGCACCGGGCCGGGTCCGCCGAGGAAGGCGACCAGGGCGTCGCGGTGCCCCGCGGGGAGGACGGTGCCGGGCATCAGCCGCGCCGCGGCGGCGGTCACCAGGTCGGCGCGGGTGGCGGGGCGGGGGCCGGGCAGCAGCCGGGCGAACAGGTTCGTGCCGGGGTAGACGAGCCCCTCCTTCCACCAGGCCATCGTCAGGCCGGCGTGGACGTTCCAGCGGCCGAGGACCGTCCCGGTGCCGGTCCACGCGGACGCGACGTCGGGGTAGCCGTCCGGCGGGTGCCAGCCGAAGGGCGCGTGCCCCATCTCGTGCAGCTCCCAGCACAGGTCGGCGACGGCCTCGCTGCCGCTGGCGGCCGGCACGATCCCGAGCGCGCGGACGCTGGCGACGACGTCCTCGTACGGCCGGCGGTACTTCTGCCCGGCGCTCGCGGCGAACTCCGGGCTCGTGAGCAGCGCGCGCAGCACCGGCACGACCGCGGTGCCGGAGGCGAGGTAGACCGCGGCGAGCCGGTCCACCAGCGCGGGCGGCGGGGTGTCGGAGACGAAGCGGACGCAGAGCTTGGACGCGATGCGCCGGGCCGTGGCCGGGTGGGCGGCGAGGTGGCGCAGCAGGCTGTCGCCGACTGCGACGCCCTCCGCAGCGGAGGTGTTCGGGTGCGACCAGCCGAGCACCGACAGCGGCCCCACGTGGTGCCACTCCGGGCGGTACCGGAAGGTCCCGAGGTTCGCGGCGACGCCGCCGTTCCAGGGCGTCCAGGTGGAGCGGCCGGTCAGCGCGCGGGCGACGGCGACGACGTCGGCCTGCGTGTAGCCGGCATCGCGCCCGACGGTGTGCAGCTCGAGCAGCTCGCGGCCGTAGTTCTCGTTCGGCGCCGAGCCCTTGGACTCCGCACCGTCCAGGTAGCGCAGCATCGCCGGGGAGGACGCGCTCGCGACCAGCATGTCGCTGAAGCGGCCCAGCGCGTGCGGGCGGATGACGTGCCGGTCGTCCCAGCCCTTGCCCGACCAGACGTCGCCGGCCGGCGCCGTCGTGTTGAGGTGGTTGGACCAGAACTCGACCATGACCTCGAACAGCTGGCGCTTGCTCCAGCAGGCCCGTACGAACGCCTGCCGGACCGTGTCCATCATGCCGGGCCAGGCGCCGAGCTCGTGCTCGGCGTGCATCTGCGGCGGGTCGGAGAAGTAGTGCGGGAACCGCCGCACGACCGCGTCGCAGGCGCTGTCGTCGAGCCGCTCCGGGGCCAGCTGCTGCTCCAGCCAGGCCGCCGGGTCGCGGGACTCGGCCAGCAGCTCCGGCGTCAGGCCGTACGTCGTGCGCTTGAGCAGGTGACGGGTGAACGCCTCGCCGGTCGGGAGCGCGGGCGCCGCCGAGGGCGCCGGCGCGGGCGCCGCGGGAGTGCGGCGGGGGACCTGGGCGCTGACCGGTCCCAGCCTGCGGCGCTCGGCAGCGTGCGCGGCACCGGGTGCGGCCTGGACGGCGGCCAGCGCGGCGACGCCGGTCGCACCGCGCAGCAGCGCCCGTCGGCTCGTGGTCATGCACTGGACGTCGGGCGAACCGGACATCCGCGGGTTCACCCGTGCGGGTGAACAGGCCCCCGTGCGGATGACCGGCTCAGCCGGTCAGGTGGCGGTGCCGTCCTCGTCCGGCAGGACGACCGCGCCGAGCTGGTGCTCCAGCAGGCCGAGCACCTGACCGGGCCGCAGCGGCGGCGCCTCGTCGACCGGCAGCTCGTCGGCCGCCGGCTCCGGCTCGTCCACGCCGAGCGCGACCAGCCACGCGGACGTCTCGGAGTGCCGGCGCTCCTGCACCAGCTCGTCGAGCAGGTCTTCCTCCTGCGCCGCCGGCACCGCGTCGTACAGGTCGTCGAGCTCCACGGACCCCATCCTGCCGCGCGCCTGCACATCGCCGATAATCGACACTATGTCAGGTCAGCGGGACCAGGTCCTCCCCGTGCACGACGGCGCCCGGCGCGACGAGGTGCTCAGGCTCGTCGGGCCGGGCGCAGTCGGTCGTGCAGTCCAGCGTGGTGGGGCTACAGGGTGAGGAAGACCTGCGCGGCGTAGACGCGCCCCGTCGACGTGGTCACGTCGCCGACGCCGAGGTGCGTGAAGCTGGCGTTCAGGATGTTGGCGCGGTGGCCGGCGGAGCCCATCCACATCTGCACGAGCGCCTCGGGGCTGACGTTGCCGTAGGCGACGTTCTCGCCGGCACCGCGGGCACCGCAGCTGCTCATGATCGGCGACAGCGCCTGGTGGCTGAGCGCGCCGGCGGTGGCGAGCCTGCCGGCCCAGGTGTCGGCGAAGCCGTCGGCGCAGGAGGAGAAGGCCAGCGGGCGCAGGCCGCGGCTGGTGCGCTCGGCGTTGGTGAGGGCCAGGACGCGTCCGGCGTACGAGGAGGTCGTCGCGGGACCGACCACCGGGGCGGTCACGACCGGTGCGCTCGTGCGGGGCGCCTGCACGGTGCGCGTGCGCGCGGCGCGCTTGACCCGCTTGGCCTCGGAGTTCTTGTAGGTCTTGGCCATGGCTGACACGGTGGGCAGGGAGTCGGACGCGCTGGCCGCCGACGCACTGACCGGGACGAGCACGACACCGGCGAGGATCGCGACGGAGAGTGAACGCAGACGCATGGGACCGGCCTCACCTTGGGAGCAGTTGTCCGGTTCTTCGGCACGACCCTTCGTCACCTTGAGTGACGAGGCTGGCTGCGGAGCGTGATGACCGCAGCGGGACGACGCACCCGCGCCGGCGTGACGCTCGCCGTCGCCGCGCTCACCCTGGCCGGCACGTTCGTCGGCCAGGACGACGACTTCCCCTTCGGGCCCTTCCGGATGTACAGCACCCGCGACGACCCCGACGGCACCGTCGTCAGCACCCGCGTGGAGGCCGTCTCCCCCGACGGCGAGGTGCTCGTGGTGGACGAGCGCTCCACCGGGCTCAAGCGCGCAGAGGTCGAGGGGCAGGTCCAGCGCTTCCGCGACGACCCGGCGCTGCTCGGCGCGCTGTCCCGCACGCACGACCGGCTGCGCCCGGACGAGACGCCGTACGCCGAGGTGCGCGTCGTCGAGCTCCGCTACGCGCTGCGCGACAGCCGGCCGACCGGCGCCCGGACCGAGCGCGTCGTCGCGACCTGGCGGCGCCCGTGAGCTGGCTGCTCTCCCCCGCTCCCCTGGCCCGGGTCGCCGTGCTGCGGGTCGTCGTCTGCCTGTTCGTCCCGGTGGACGTCCTGCTGACGACGACGTGGGTACGGGCGCACGCGCAGGTGCCGGGCGAGCTGTACGTCCCGCTGCGCCTCGGCCGGCTGCTCCCGCTGCCGACGCCCGGGCCGTGGGTGGAGGTCCTGCAGGTGGTGCTCGTCGCGGTGGCGCTGGCCGCCGCCGTCGCCGCCGTCCGGGACGTGCTCCCCCGGCTCACCGGCTGGCTGCTCGCGGTGCTCTACCTGGAGTGGATGGTCGTGGCCATGAGCTACGGCAAGGTCGACCACGACCGGTTCGCCTTCCTCGTCGCGCTGTTCGTCCTGCCGAGCGTGGGCCGGGCGCCGCTGCGCTCGCGCGAGCGCACCGAGGCGGCCGGCTGGGCGCTCTCGATGGTGGCGCTGGCCGTGGTGGCGACGTACGTGCTCGCCGCCGTCGCCAAGCTCCGCTTCGGCGGGTGGGACTGGGTCGACGGCGCCACCCTCACCCGGGCGGTCCTGCGCCGCAGCACACCGCTGTCCGAGCCGCTGCTGGACGTGCCGTGGGTGCTGCACGCCGCGCAGTACGGGATCATGACCATGGAGCTGGTCGTCGCGCCGCTGCTGCTCGTCCGCTGGCGCGACCCGCGGGTCACCTGGCTGCTCGCGCTGTCCTTCCTCGGCTTCCACCTCATGACCTTCTCGATGATCACCATCGTCTTCCTGCCGCACTGCGTCGCGCTGCTGGCCCTGCTGCCGCTCGAACGCCTCGCCCAGCGGGAACCGGTGCCCGCATGAGGCCCCTTGCCGTCTTCGACGTCGACGGCGTGCTCGCCGACGTCCGGCACCGGCTGCGCTTCGTCGAGGGCCGGCCCAAGGACTGGGACGCCTTCTTCGGCGCCGCCGTGGACGACCCGCCGCTCGCCAAGGGGGTGGCGCTGGCGGTCGCCAGCGCCGAGGAGTGCGAGGTCGTCTACGTGACCGGCCGGCCGGAGCGGTGCCGCGCGGACACGCTGGCCGTGGTTCGCCCGGCACGGCCTGCCGGAGGGGACGCTGTCGATGCGCCGCAGCCGCGACTTCCGCCCCGCCCGGGTCGCCAAGCTCGAGCTGCTGCGCAGGCTGGCCGCCGACCGGACCGTGGCCGTCGCCGTGGACGACGACGAGCAGGTCTGCGACGCGTACGAGGCGGCCGGCTTCCGGGTGCTGCGGGCGCGCTGGATGGGCGAGGAGCCGGCGCTGCAGGAGGCGCAGGAGGACGAGGGTCGGACCTGAGGGCCGGACGTGACGGCCTGGATCAGGCGCCCTGGGCCCTTCCCGCCAGCGCCCGCAGGACCGGCCCGGCCTTGGCGTGCGCCTCGTCCACCTCGCCGGCCGGGTCGCTGCTCCACGTGACGCCGCCCCCGGCCCACAGGTGCACGCGCTCCTCGTCGGCGGCCACCGTGCGGATGGTCAACCCGAGGTCGAGCCCCGCGGTGGTGATCGTGCCGAAGGCCCCCATCGACGGTCCCCGGCCCACCGGCTCAAGCCCGCTCAGCAGCGCGCAGGCCGCCCGCTTGGGCGCCCCCGTCACCGAGCCGCCGGGCAGCAGCGCCCGCAGGACGTCCAGCACCCCGGTCCCCGGCGCGAGCTGCGCGGCCACCGTCGAGGCGGCCTGCCACAGGCCGGACCACTCGTACAGCCCGAACAGCTCCTCGACCTGCACCGTCCCGGCGCGGGCGACGCGCGACAGGTCGTTGCGCTCGAGGTCGACGATCATGACGTGCTCGGCCCGGTCCTTGCTGCTCGCCCGCAGCAGCGCGTCCGAGCCGGGCGCCACCCGCAGCGTGCCCTTGATCGGGACGGTCGTGATGCGGTCGCCGACCACCCGCACCAGCTGCTCCGGCGAGGCGCACCCGACCGCCCAGCCGTCGCCGCTGAGCACTCCCCCGTAGGTCGCCCCCGGCAGCGCGGCCACCGCCGCGGCCAGGTCGCGCGGGTCGCTGCGGTGCGGCGCGCTGCGGTGGCCCACGACGTTCGCCTGGTAGACGTCGCCGCGGGCGATCGCCTCCCGCACGACCTCCACCGCGGCGGCGTGCTCCGCGTCGGTCCAGGTGGTGGCCCACTCCCCCACGTCCGGCCCGCCGGCCGGGGTCGGGTCCCCGCCCGGCTGCACGGCGACGGCCACCAGCTCCGGCACGGCCGGCACCGGTGTCGGCGGACCCTCCGGCAGGCCGGCCAGGCGGGCGCAGCCCTGGCCCCCGAGCAGCAGCCCGACGGCCGTCCCGTCGCGCAGGTGCTCGGCGAGGAAGCCGTCGAGCAGCGCCGCAGGGTCGCCCGTGTCGTCGGCGCGCCACTCCAGCCGGGCGACCTCGCGGTGCCACCCTGGGGACAGCCCCGGCAGCTGTCCCCCGTTGGAGCGTTCAGGCTTCACGGAACCCGTCCGACAACGAGTGTGACGCGAAGCACAGGCACAGCTCGCACCGGATCGACCCGCAGCCCCAGACCTGGAGCACGACGATGTGCAACCACAGCCCCGCTTGCCCCGCCGCCCTCGCCGCTGACCACGACGCGGCCCGGGTGGTCAGCACTCACCCCGAGCAGGGCTGGAGCCTGCTCTGCAACGGGGTGGTGCTGTTCGAGGACACCGGCGAGATCCTGCCCGACGGACGCACGGTCGCGCCGCACCGCCCGGCCTGCCGCGTCTGGACCGCCCGCCGCGTAGCCCGCCCGCCGCGTAGCCCGCCCGCCTCGTCAGGCCTGCTGCTCCTCGTACGCAGTCCCTTACGCGCTACTCCTCGTACGCGGAAGGCGACGGGCAGCTGCAGACCAGGTTGCGGTCGCCGAACGCCCCGTCGATCCGCCGCACCGGCGGCCAGTACTTGCTGGCCCGCGACACCCCGGCCGGGAAGGCCGCCGTCTCGCGCGGGTAGCTGCGCTCCCACTCCCCGGCCAGGCAGGACGCGGTGTGCGGGGCGTTCCGCAGCGGGTTGTCGTCCTTCGGCCAGGCGCCGGAGGCGACCTCGTCGATCTCCTTGCGGATGGCGATCATCGCCTCGCAGAAGCGGTCCAGCTCGGCGAGGTCCTCGCTCTCGGTCGGCTCGATCATCAGCGTGCCGGCGACCGGGAAGCTCATCGTCGGGGCGTGGAAGCCGTAGTCGATGAGCCGCTTGGCGACGTCGTCGACGGTCACGCCCGTCTCCTTGGTGATCTGCCGCAGGTCGACGATGCACTCGTGCGCGACCAGGCCGCCGCGCCCGGTGTAGAGCACCGGGAAGTGCGGCTGCAGCCGGTGCGCGACGTAGTTGGCGTTGAGCACCGCGACCTGGGTGGCCCGGGTCAGGCCCTCGCCGCCCATGAGCCGGACGTACGCCCAGCTGATCGGCAGGATCCCCGCGCTGCCGTACGGCGCGGCGCTGATCGGGCCCGGTCCGGTCGAGGGGCCGGCCTCGGGGGCCAGCGGGTGGTTCGGCAGGTACGGCGCGAGGTGCTCCCGCACGGCGACCGGGCCCACGCCGGGGCCGCCGCCGCCGTGCGGGATGCAGAACGTCTTGTGGAGGTTGAGGTGGCTGACGTCCGCCCCGAACTTCCCGGGCCGGGCCAGGCCGACCAGCGCGTTGAGGTTCGCGCCGTCGACGTAGACCTGGCCACCGGCGTCGTGCACCGAGGCGCAGATGTCCGTGATGGTGTCCTCGAAGACGCCGTGCGTGCTCGGGTAGGTGACCATCAGCGCCGCCAGCCGGTCCCCGTGCTGGGCGATCTTGGCGTGCAGGTCGTCGACGTCGACGTCGCCGGTCGGGGCGGTCGCGACGACCACGACGCGCATGCCCGCCATGACCGCGGAGGCCGCGTTGGTGCCGTGCGCGGAGGCCGGGATGAGGCAGACGTCGCGCTCGGTGTCGCCGTTCGCGAGGTGGTAGCCGCGGATCGCGAGCAGCCCGGCGAACTCGCCCTGGCTGCCGGCGTTCGGCTGCAGGCTGACCGCGTCGTACCCGGTGATCTCGCACAGCCAGCGCTCGAGGTCGTCGACGACCTGCCGGTAGCCCTGTGCGTTCGCGGCGGGCGTGAACGGGTGCAGCGCGCCGAACTCCGGCCAGGTGACCGGCTCCATCTCGGTCGTCGCGTTGAGCTTCATCGTGCAGGAGCCCAGCGGGATCATCGTCCGGTCCAGCGCGAGGTCCTTGTCGGAGAGGCGGCGCAGGTAGCGGAGCATCGCCGTCTCGCTGCGGTGCTCGGAGAACACCGGGTGCGTGAGGTACGAGGAGGTGCGCAGGAGCTCCTCCGGCAGCGCCTCCGCGACCTCGGCGTCGAGGGCGTCCCAGTCCTGCGCCTGCGCGCCGAACGCCGCGACGACCGCGTCCAGGTGCGCCCGCGTGGTCGTCTCGTCGGTGCTGATGCCGACGCTGTCGGCGTCCACCAGGCGCAGGTCGACGCCGCGCTCGGCGGCGGCCGCGACGACCTCGGCGGCCCGGCCCGGCACGTCGACGGTGAGGGTGTCGAAGAAGGCCTCGTGCCGCACGCCCGGCAGCGCCCGGCTGAGCAGCGCGGCGTAGCGGTGCGCGCGGCGCGCGATCCGGGCCAGGCCGTCCGGCCCGTGGTAGCAGGCGTACATGCCGGCCATGACGGCGAGCAGCACCTGCGCGGTGCAGATGTTGCTGGTCGCCTTCTCACGGCGGATGTGCTGCTCGCGGGTCTGCAGCGCGAGGCGGAACGCCTGGTTGCCGTCCGCGTCGACGCTCACGCCGACCAGGCGCCCGGGCATGGTGCGCTCGAGCCCCTTGCGGACGGCCATGAAGCCGGCGTGCGGGCCGCCGTAGCCGAGCGGCACGCCGAAGCGCTGGCTGGTGCCGACGGCGACGTCGGCGCCGAGCTCGCCGGGGCTGGTGAGCAGGGTGAGGGCCAGCAGGTCGGAGGCGACGACCACGACGGCGCCGCGCTCGTGCGCGGCCTCGACCAGCGGGCGCGGGTCGCGCACGACGCCGGAGCTGCCCGGGTACTGCACCAGCAGGCCGAAGACGTCGCCGTCGGGCAGCCCGTCAGCCAGGTCCGCGACCCGCACCTCGAGGCCGAGCGGCAGCGCCCGGGTCTGCACGACGGCGATCGTCTGCGGGTGGCAGTCGGCGTCGACGACGAAGACCGCGCCCGTCGGGGCCTTGCTGCTGCGGCGGGCCAGCGTCATCGCCTCGGCCGCCGCGGTGCCCTCGTCGAGCAGGCTGCTGCCGGCGATGTCGAGCCCGGTCAGGTCGGTGACGACGGTCTGGAAGTTCAGCAGCGCCTCGAGCCGCCCCTGGCTGATCTCCGGCTGGTAGGGCGTGTACGCGGTGTACCAGGCCGGGTTCTCCATGACGTTGCGCAGGACGACCGGCGGCGTGAACGTGCCGTGGTAGCCGAGCCCGATCATCGGGGTGGTGACGGTGTTGCGGTCCGCCAGCGCGCGCAGCTCGGCGAGCACCTCCGGCTCGGACAGCCCGGCCGGCAGGTCCAGCCGCTCGGTGGCGCGGATCGCCTCCGGCACCGCCTGGTCGGCCAGCTCCTGCAGGCTGCCCGCGCCGAGGACGGCCAGCATCTTGGCCTGCTCGTCCGGGCTCGGGCCGATGTGGCGCACCTCGAAGGGGGCCGACTCGAGGTCGCGCAGGCTCTGACTGGTCATGGGGAGGCTCCAGCGTCCGGGGCTCTCGGCGCGCGGGCGCGCAGCCGCTGCCCTCCCCGCTCTGTCATGGGACCTGAGAGCTTCACCCTGCTGTGCGCGTGACCAGCTGGGCTTGCACCGTCGGTGAGGCGCTCGCGCGCCTGCTTTCCAGAGTCGCCTCGCCCCGTGCGGTCCGGGTGCCTGAGAGGTTGGTGGTCCTGGGGAGGATTGCTCCTTCGGCGCCCCGCACTGGCGGTGAGGGGACTCTCCCGTACGGGGTGCTCAGCGGCCGCCAGGCTACCCCGGCGGAAGGCCCCGCTCCAGCCCGCGACGCGCGGTGCGGCCCTGCCCCGGGCGCCGCGCGCTCCGAGCGCCGCGCGCTCCAGGTGATCCACAGAAGCTTCGACGTCCTCAGCCGCGTGGCGCACCCGAGAGGCGGCCGATCCTTCTGTGGATCACCGGGGTACGGATCGCTCCGCCACTGCCCGCCGCTGGGGGTGCAGAGGGAGCAGCGGCTAGGCGGTGGTGCGACGGCGCCGGCGGCTGGCCAGCTCGTCGGCGGCGGTGTCGCTCGCCGAGGTGGCGGTGTCGGCGGTGGCCCGCTCCCCCGGCAGCGCGGCGAGGGTGCCCTCGACGTCGCGGACGTGGCGGCCCACGGCGATGGCGAAGACGGCCTGCCCGCCCTGCAGCAGGTCGACGACCTCGTCGGTGGAGGTGCACTCGTAGACGGTCGTGCCGTCGCTCATCAGCGTGATCTGCGCGAGGTCGGCCACGCCGCGGTCGCGCAGGGTGGAGATGGCGGTGCGGATGTTCTGCAGCGAGATGCCGGCGTCGAGCAGCTTCTTGACGATCTTCAGGACGAGGATGTCGCGGAACGAGTAGAGCCGCTGCGTGCCGGAGCCGGAGGCCTCGCGGACGCTCGGCTCGACCAGCCCGGTGCGGGCCCAGTAGTCGAGCTGCCGGTAGGTGATGCCGGCGGCGTTGCACGCGGTCGGGCCGCGGTAGCCGATGTCCTGCTCGGAGCCGCCGGGCCGCTCGGCCTCGGGCAGGTCGTCGAACAGCGTCCCCTGCAGGCCCAGCGGCGTGCGCGGGCCCGGCTCGGTCCCGGCGGTCTCCGTGTCCGGCTCGTCCACCACGATCGGCTCCTGTCTCGGGTCCAGCTGCTGCGGCGGGGCCGGCGGGCGGCCGCCCCTCGCGGGGTCCGTCGCGGGTCGACCAGGACGGGGACGCTAGGCAGTCCTCGAGGTCAGGTCAACGATGTCGCGCGTCGTGTCGCAACCCTCGACCTGCAGTGGAGGCTCAGGGCTAGGAGCCGCTCTCGAAGTCCTCGGGCGTGACGTTGTCGAGGAACTCGCGGAACTTCTCGACCTCGTCCTCCTGCTCGTCGGGGATGGCGATCCCGGCCTCGGCGAGCACCGCCTCCTCGCTGCGGATCGTCGCGCCGCTGCGCATCGCCAGCGCGATGGCGTCGGACGGCCGGGCGCTGACGGTCACGCCGCCCTCGAAGGCGAGCTCGGCGTAGAAGACGCCCTCGCGCAGCTCGGTGATCGTGACGGTCTGCAACGGCTTGTCGAGCGCGTCGAGCAGGTCGCGCAGCAGGTCGTGCGTCATCGGCCGGGCGGTCACCACGCCCTGCTGGGCGAAGGCGATCGCCGTGGCCTCGACGGCGCCGATCCAGATCGGGAGGTAGCGCTCCCCCTCGACCTCCTTGAGCAGCACGATCGGCTGCTGGCTGGGCAGCTCGACGCGCACGCCCACCACGCTCAGCTCCGACAGCGGGGTGCCCTCGTCGGACGGCTCCACGGGGTCCTCCAGGACGGTCGACGTGCGGTGCTCGAGCACTGCTGAGCCTACTCCCGGAGGGAGCAGGTCAGCGCCGCAGGCCGGGGCCGAGACCGGCCCGGACCAGCGTGGCGTGCAGCTTGACCGACAGCGCGGCGAGCTCGCGCACGACCTCGTCGGCGCGGGCCCGCGCCTCCGGGTTGCGCTGGCGCACCAGCGGGGTGACGACCTGCTCGACCAGGCCGATCTCGCGCTCGGCGGCGCTCTTGAACGGCCGCAGGTGACGGGCCTCGATGCCGAAGCGGGCCATCTCGGCGACGGTCTTGGCCACCACCAGCGCGTCGCCGTCGTAGTGGCTGCCGCCCTGGCGGGGAGCGACCAGTCCGTACTGCTCGAGCTGGTCGAGCTGCTCGGGCTGCAGGCCGGCGGCGGACAGCAGCTCGGTCCGGGACAGCCGGATCTCGCTGACCTCGGGCAGGAAGGCGTCGGCGTCCGGCAGCCCCTCGGCGGCGACGAGCGCGCGCGGGACCTTGGGGCCGGCCGCACCGAGCGCCGGCGGCTCGAGGCCGCGGTCGATGGCGTCCAGGTGCTCCTTGATGACGCGCAGCGGCAGGTAGTGGTCGCGCTGGGCGGACAGCACGTAGCGCAGCCGGGACAGGTCCTCGCGGCTGAACTTGCGGTAGCCGCTGGCCGTCCGCTCGGGCTCGATCAGCCCCTCCGCCTCCAGGAAGCGGATCTTGCTGATGGTGATGTCCGGGAAGTCCGGCCGCAGCTGGCCGAGCACCTCCCCGATGCTCATGAACGCGCGGGTGGGCACGGCGCCGGCTGCGCTCGTCACGCCTCGGCCCCGCGGGTGCCCACGAGGAACACCAGCCGGTACTTGCCGATCTGCACCTCGTCCCCGCCGGCCAGTCCGGCGGCGTCGATGCGCTCGCGGTTGAGGTAGGTGCCGTTGAGGCTGCCGACGTCGCGGACGACGAAGCCGCCGCCCTCGCGGACGAACTCGGCGTGCCGGCGCGAGACGGTGACGTCGTCGAGGAAGATGTCCGACTCGGGGTGGCGGCCGGCGGTGGTGACGTCGGCATCGAGCAGGAAGCGGCTGCCGGCGTTGGGGCCGCGCTTGACGACCAGCAGGGCGCTGCCGGGCGGGAGCGCCTCGACCGGCGCCGCGTCGCCTGCGGGCTCGCTGGCGGTGGGAGCGGCCTCGTTCTCCAGCGCGCCCTCGAGGGCGGCCAGCGAGATCGTGGACGTCGTCTCGACCGAGCTCGCCGCGCCCTCCTGCCCCTTGGACAGGGCGGTGCCGCAACGGGCGCAGAAGCGGCTGCCCTCGGCGTTCTGATGGCCGCACTGGGTGCAGAACACGTTCTCGCCCGCCTCCGTGGAGCTGGTGTGCGGGCGGTGCCCGCCGGCCCCCGCGGCGCGGGTCCCGTCCTGCTGCGGGAGGAGCCCTACCCGCCGGAGCGGACCCGCTGACGCGGACCCGGCTCGCAGCGCGAACCTAGTGCGGCCGCGCGACGAGGGTCAACCGGTCGTCGAGGATCGGAGCGCCTCACCTCGACCTGAGGTCGAGACAGCCAAGGGGCGCGCTGAGCAGCTCAGCCCCCTCGATGCCGTGCCGGGCTAGGACGCGCCGTCCGTCAGAGCGGTGTAGGCGGCCTCGTCGAGCAGCCCGTCGGCGGCCAGCGCCGCCTCCACGCCGTCGGCCGGGCGCAGCTCGACCATCCAGCCGTCGCCGAGCGGGTCGCTGTTCACCAGCTCCGGAGCGCTGTCCAGCTGCTCGTTGCGACCGGTCACCGTGCCGGCGACGGGGGCGTACACGTCGGACACGCTCTTGGTGCTCTCGACCTCGCCGAACGACTGCCCGGGCGTGACCTCCGTGCCGACGGCGGGCAGCGTCACGAAGACGATGTCGCCGAGGGCCTCCTGCGCGTACGGCGTGATGCCGATCCGCAGCACGGCGTCGTCGCCGGAGCCGACGACGGCGATCCACTCGTGCTCGGCGGTGTACTTCAGCTCCACGGCCAGGGCCTTCCCTCGTTGCGGTCAGTCCCCGGACTGCGGGGCGGGGCGAGCGTAACGAGGCGGCTCGAGCACCCGCAAGGCGCCCACGCGCACCTCGTCCTGCTGCTCGACCAGCGCGGTGCCGCCGCGCTGCTCGACGTTGTCCACGACGCCGCCGGGGATGCCGACCGCGGAGGCGAGCGTGCCGGCGTCGCCGACGACGACGAACCGGTACGGGGGGTACAGCGCGACCCCGTCCACGACCACGCCGCCCTCCTCCCCCTCGACCAGCGCGGTGGAGGCGACGACGCGCACCTGCGCCCCGGCGCCCGCCTTGGACGGCTCGACGCTCAGGTCGACGGGCCCCTCCATCTGCACCGCCTCGGCGCCGGCGGCCCGGAGCTCCTCGAGCGCGTCGAGCAGCACCTCGGGGCCGATCCGCTCGTCCGGGTCGGTGATGGTGAGCAGCAGCCCGGGTCCGCGGGCGGCGACGGTGCCGGCCAGCACGCCGAGCAGCTGGGTGCGCCGGCGGGCCTCGGCGAGCGCGGCGGTGCGGTCCCCGCCGCTGCCCAGCTCGGCGCGGGTCTGGTTCAGCGCGGACACCTCGGCCCGCAGGCGGTCGTTGCGGTTGGACAGCTCGTCGAGGATCTGGACGAGGTCCTCCTGGCGCGCCGCGGCCAGCGGCCCGTCCTCCTGGGTGGAGCGCACCTGGACGACGGCCGCGAAGCCGAGCACGCCCAGCAGCGCCGCCACGGCCAGGTCGACCCGGCGCAGCCGCGGCGTGAGCAGGCGGCGCAGCGGCGTGGGCTCGCTCACGCGTGGAAGACGCGGCGGCGGATGGCGGCCGCGTTGCTGAAGATCCGGATGCCGAGCACGACGACGACGCCGGTGGACAGCTGGCCGCCGACACCGAGCTGGTCGCCGAGGAAGACCACGAGGCCCGCGACCACGACGTTGCTCACGAAGGACACGACGAAGACCCGATCGTCGAAGATCCCCTCGAGCTGGGCCCGGACCGCGCCGAAGACGGCGTCCAGCGCCGCGACGACCGCGATGGGGAGGTAGGGCTGCAGGGCGGCCGGGACCGTCGGCTCGAGCACCAGGCCGAGCACGACGCCGACCACCAGCGCCAGGGCGGGGATCACGAGCGCTCCTCCTCGGGCAGGGCGGCGCGGAGCTGGGGCGTGCTGGCGCCGGGCAGCGCGAGCGCCTCCTCGCGGCGAACCTCGAAGCCGAGGCCGTACAGCTGGGTGTACGTGGCCAGGCGGCGCCCGGTCGGCCCGTCGAGCAGCTCGAGCTCGAGCCGCTGGGGGTCGCCGACGGCGCGCACGACGTACGGCGGGGACAGCAGCCGGAAGTCGACGAGCACGGTGTCGCCCGCGCTGCGGATGGCGGTCAGCGCCGTGAGGCGCACGTCGTTGATGCTGACGGCCTCGGCGCCCGCCGCCCACAGCCCGTTCACGAGGTCCTGGAGGTCGCGGTCCTGCACCCGCCCGTCGAGGGCGGTGCCGCCGCGCAGCGGCTCGTCCTGCTCGCCGGCGCCCGCGGGGGCGTCGCTGAGGCGGACGGAGAGGCCCGGCCCGCTCACCGCGAGGGTGCCGCTGGCCAGGCCGAGCGCCTCCAGCCGGCGGGCGGCGCTGCGCCCCGCGGTGTCGGCGCCGAGCGCGGCGGCCTGTGCGGCGGCCACGTCGGCCCGCAGCCCCTCGGCCTGCGCCACCAGCCGGTCGGTCTCCGCGGTGCGGTCGCCCACCTCGCTCGCCAGCTCGGCGCGCAGCCCGCTGCTCGCCTCCTGCCGCTGGCGCACCTGCGTGACGGCGGTCCCGGTGACGACGCCGATGGCGATCAGGGCGAGCGCGGCGGTCCCGCGGCGGACGACGGTCGGGGTGCCGCTCGGAGCGGGGGCGGCGGCCTTGCGCGCGGCCCGCTCGGCGTAGCCCTCGTCCAGCGTGTTGCTCATCATGTCGACGAGCAGCGACATGGACCCGTCGACGCGTCGGGGCGGAGCGGTCGTCACAGCGCTCATCCTGCCCCAGCGGGGGTCAGGGCTGGGTGGACTCCACGACCTCGGCCCAGCGCGTCACGAGGTCGGCGGCCGACGCGGCGTCCGGCCCCTCCGCCCACACGTGGGTGACCGCCTCCGACGGGTCGGGCAGCACGAGCGCCCAGCCGCCGCCGGGCTCGACGACCCGTACGCCGTCGGTGGTGTCGACCTCCCGTCCGTCCGCGGCCTCCATGACGGTCCGCATGACCGCGCCCTTGACCGCCCACGGGGTCGGGACGGACCGGCGTACGAGGTGGGCGTGCGGGATGCGGGCGTCGATCTGGCTGAGCGTCAGCCGGGTCCGGGCCACCAGGCCGAGCAGCCGGACGAAGGCGGCGATCCCGTCGAGGGCCGGTGACAGCTCGGGCAGGACGAACCCGCCGCGCCCGTCCCCCGCGAAGATCACGCCGGGGGCGTCGGCGGCGCGGGTGAGGTCGGCGGGCGAGGTCGACGTCCACAGGACCTCGGTGCCGTGGAAGGTCGTCACCTGCTCGGCGACGCGGGTGGTGGTCACCGGCAGGGCGACCCGCCCGCTGCGGCGCTCGGCCGCGACCAGGTCCAGCACGACGAGCAGCGCCCGGTCGTCGTGGATCAGCCGGCCGCGCTCGTCGACCAGGGCGAGCCGCTCCCCCACGCTGTCGAACCGGACGCCGAAGGCCGCCCGCGAGCTGGACACCAGGTCGCCGAGCCGCTCGAGGTCGCGCATGTGGTCGGCGACCGTCTCGCTCGTGGCGCCCTCGTCCAGGCGGTTGTTCACGGTCAGCACCTCGACCCCGAGCCGGCCGAGCAGCGCCGGCAGCACCAGGGAGACCGCCCCGCCGGCGGTGTCGAGGACGACCTTGAGTCCGGCCTCCTCGACGCCGCTGACGTCGACGGTGCGCACCAGCTCCTGGACGTAGGTCTCCACCGTGCGGGACGGGAAGGTCAGCTCGGCGATCTCGCCCGGGAACGCCCGGCGGAACTCCTGTCGGCTGAACACCCGCTCCAGCACGCGCTGGCGGGCCGGCGGGAGGTCCCCGCCGCCTGCGTCGAGGAAGACGATGTCCACCGACTGCGGGTCGTCGGGCGTCGTGCGCAGCACGATCCCTCCAGCCGCGTCGCTGCGGGAGGTCATGAAGCGGGTGACCGGCAGCGGGGTCACCTCCAGGTCCCGCACGTCGATCGCGCTGGAGTTCAGGGCGGAGATGACCGCGCGCTTGAGCGCCCGGGCGGCGCGGGAGGCGTCGCGGGCCGTGACGACGACGCTTCCCTTGGGCAGCGTCGTCGCGTACGCCGACGCCAGCCGCACGACGTACTCCGGCGTGATCTCGACGTTGACCAGCCCGGAGACCCCGCGCGGGCCGAACAGCGAGGCGCTGCCGCGGCTCTCCCAGATGACGCTCGTGTGCAGCACGGCGCCGGCCTCGATGGTCTTGAACGGGTAGACCTTCACGCCGTCGGCGAGGTAGGCCTCCTCCTCCACGACGCACTCGTCGCCGACGACCGCGCCCTCGCCGATGCGGGCGGCCCGCATGACGTCGGTGTTCTTGCCGACGACGGCGCCACGCAGGCTCACCTGCGGGCCGACGAACACGTTGTCGTGGACGACCGAGCGCTCCAGCGAGGCGCCGCCCTTGACCACCACGTTGTCGCCGAGGACGCAGAGCTCGCCGACCCGCGCCCCCGCCTCGACCTTGACGTCGTTGCCGATGCACAGCGGTCCCGTGAGCCGCGCGTCCGGGTCGATCTCGACGCCCTGCCCGACCCACACGCCCGGCGCCATCTCGAAGCCGTCGATCTCCACGTCGACCCGCCGGTGCAGCACGTCCGCGTGCGCCCGGACGTAGGAGTCCAGGCTGCCGACGTCCTCCCAGTAGCCCTCGGCGACGTGGCCGTAGAGGGGGGCGCCGATCTCGAGCAGCCGCGGGAAGACGTCGCCGGACCAGTCGACGGGCACGCCGGGCTCCACGTGGTCGAACACCTCCGGCTCCATGACGTAGATGCCGGTGTTCACCGTGTCGCTGAAGACCTGCCCCCAGGTGGGCTTCTCCAGGAAGCGGTCGATGCGGCCGTCCTCGCGCTGGATGACGATGCCGAACTCCAGCGGGTCCGGCACGCGGGTCAGGCAGGCCGTGACGAGGGCGCCCGCCTCCCGGTGCGCCCGGACGAGGGCGCCGAGGTCGATGTCGGTGAGCGCGTCGCCGGAGATGACGAGGAACGCGTCGTCCCGCAGGGCGGAGTGGGCGTTGCGCACCGACCCGGCGGTGCCGAGCGGCGTCTCCTCGGTGGCGTACGACAGGTGCATGCCGAGGTCCTCGCCGTCCCCGAAGTAGGTCCGGACGAGGCTGGCCAGGAACTGCACCGTCACGACGGTCTCGTCGAAGCCGTGCCGCTTCAGCAGCCGCAGGACGTGCTCCATGATCGGCCGGTTCGCGACCGGCAGGAGCGGCTTGGGCTGGTTGGCCGTCAGCGGCCGCAGGCGGGTGCCCTCGCCGCCGGCCATGACGACCGCCTTCACGCCCCGGTCCTGCCCGCCTCGCCGGGGCTCACGCCCCGGCGCCCTCCGCGGCCGCGCCGTCGGCCTCGCGGTCCGCGCGCAGCACCTGGCGCACCTGGACGACGTAGAGGACGCCCGCCCAGAGGTAGAGCACGCTCCCCCACGTCGCGAAGGCCCAGCCCATCGGGCGGAAGACCGTGGCCAGCAGCCCGTGGTTGCCGGGCAGGGCGGCCAGCAGCATCGGGAAGGCGTACAGCAGGTTGAAGGTGGCCGCCTTGCCCAGGAAGTGCACCGGCAGCGGCCCGTGGCCGGCGCGGCGCAGCACCGGCAGGAAGCAGGACAGGACCGCGTCGCGGCCGATGAGCGTCAGCGCCCACCACAGCGGCAGGCCGTCGCGGTAGACCAGCGCGAGCAGCGTGGCCAGGATGTAGAGGCGGTCCGCGAGCGGGTCGAGCAGCGCCCCGAGCCGGGTGAACTGGCCGTACTTGCGGGCGATCATCCCGTCGAAGTAGTCGCTGGCCCCTGCCGCCATCAGCAGCAGGATGGCGCGGCCGTCGTGCTCGGCGACCAGCACCCAGTAGAGGAACAGCGGGACGCCGGCCAGGCGGAGCATCGACAGGACGTTCGGGATCGTCCAGACGCGGTTCGAGAGCTCGGACGCCGGCGCGTCGAGCTGCTCCGTCACGCTGCCCCCTCGGATCGTCCTGACCGGGGGACCCTATCGGGCGGCCGGGCCACGACCCCGGTGACACGGCGGGGCCCGGCGGCGGCACGGCCCGCCGGCCCGGTCGGAGTCGTTCGGGTGCTCGACCGGCGGGACGTCCTGCTCCTCCACCCGGACGCGTACGGACCCCGGTAGACGCTCGTCCACCTCGTCGTCTGCTCGCCGCCTCCGTCCGGCGTGCGTCGCCGCTCGTCGCCCTTCCCGCCGCGTCCCGCGCGTGCGAGCCTGCGGCCGTGTCCGAGGAGCTCCGCGCGCTGCTGGACAGCGCCTTCGCGGGCGACTTCGGCGACGACGACTGGGCGCACTGCCTCGGCGGCGTGCAGGTCCTGCTGCGCGACGAGGCCGGCCTGGTCGGCCACGCCGCGGTCGTGCCGCGCACGCTGTGGTCCGGTCGGGACCTGCGCGTCGGCTACGTCGAGGGCGTGGCGGTACGGCCCGACGCCCAGCAGCGCGGGCACGGCCGGGCGCTGATGGCCGCCGTGCAGGCCCAGCCGTACGACGTGCTCGCGCTCAGCACGACCGACGCCGGGCTGCCCTTCTACCTCGCGCTGGGCTGGCAGCCGTGGCGCGGCCCGCTGGCGGTGCGGACGCCGCAGGGGGTGGTGCGGACGCCGGAGGACGACGGCTCGGTGCTGGTGCTCGGCTCCGGGCTGGACCTGGCCGCCGAGCTGGTCTGCGACTGGCGCCGCGGCGACGTCTGGTGAGCCGCGAGCGGCGCACCGCCCGGGCCGCGAGCTGCGCAGGATCGCCGCCGGACGCAGGAGGCGGTGCTGCTCCGTGGAGCGGCACCGCCTCTGCGTGCACGGTCGGGCTGACAGGATTTGAACCTGCGACCCCCTGACCCCCAGTCAGGTGCGCTACCAAGCTGCGCTACAGCCCGTGGTGCGACGGCAACACTAGCGGCTCAGCGCTTGCCCTTCTCGCGCACCTTGACGCTCACCTCGATCGGGCTGCCGGCGAAGCCGAAGTCCTCCCGCAGGCGCCGCTCGATGAACCGCCGGTAGCCGGCCTCGAGGAACCCGCTGGTGAACAGCACGAACCGCGGCGGGCGGGTGCCGGCCTGCGTCGCGAACAGGATCTTGGGCTGCTTGCCGCTGCGCACCGGCGGCGGGGTGGCCGCGACCAGCTCGGAGATCCAGGTGTTGAGCTTGCCGGTCGAGATGCGGGTCTCCCAGCCCTCGAGCGCGGTGTGCAGCGCCTTGGCGAGCTTGTCGACCGAGCGACCGGTCAGGGCGCTGACGTTCAGGGTCGGCGCCCACTGCACGCGGGCCAGCTCGCGCTCGATCTCCTTGGCCAGCTGGGGGCGGCGGTCCTCGTCGACGAGGTCCCACTTGTTGAAGGCGATGACCAGCGCGCGGCCGGCCTCGACGGCCATGCCGATGACGCGCTGGTCCTGCTCGCTGATGGGCTCGCTCGCGTCGAGCAGCACGACGGCGACCTCGGCGGCGTCGATCGCGGACTGCGTGCGCAGCGAGGAGTAGTACTCCGCGCCGGAGGCGTGCGCCACCCGTCGGCGCAGGCCGGCGGTGTCGACGAAGCGCCAGGTCTCGCCACCGACCTCGACCAGCGAGTCGACCGGGTCGCGGGTGGTCCCGGCGACGTCGTCCACCACGACGCGCTCCTCGCCGGCGAGGCGGTTGAGCAGCGAGGACTTCCCGACGTTCGGGCGGCCGACGAGGGCGACGCGACGCGGGCCGCCCTCCTCGTCGAAGCGCTCGGCCGGCGTGTCCGGCAGCGCGTCCAGGATGACGTCGAGCAGGTCGCCGCTCCCCCGGCCGTGCAGGGCGGAGACGGTGTACGGCTCGCCGAGCCCGAGCGACCAGAGCATCGCGGCGTCGGACTCGGCCCGCTCGTCGTCGACCTTGTTGGCGACCAGCACGACCGGCTTCTTCGCCTTGCGCAGCACCCGCACGACGGCCTCGTCCGCGTCGGTCGCGCCGACGGTGACGTCCACGACGAACAGCACGGCGTCGGCCGCGGCGACCGCCACCTCCGCCTGGGCGGCGACGGACTTCTGCAGGCCGACGGCGTCGGGGTCCCAGCCGCCGGTGTCGACCACGGTGAAGCGGCGCCCGCGCCACTGCGCGTCGTACGTCACCCGGTCGCGCGTCACGCCCGGCACGTCCTCGACGACGGCCTCGCGCCGGCCGAGGATGCGGTTGACCAGCGTGGACTTGCCGACGTTGGGCCGGCCGACCACCGCCAGCACCGGCTGCGGGGTCAGGTCCTCGTCGTACGGCTCGGTCATCGGTGCTCCTCGGTGCTGCGCTGCAGGTGGGCGAGCAGCGCCAGGCGCAGCTGCTCGGCCGCGTCGCGGACGGTACGGCGGGCGCGCGGGTCGCCGGTCGGGTCCACGGTCACGGGCTGGCCGAAGGCGATGCGCACGGGCGCCCGCAGCTTCGGGACGGTCGAGCCCTTGGGCAGGGCGGCGCCGGTGCCGGTCACCGCGATCGGCACGACCGGCGCCCCGCTGCGCAGCGCGAGGTAGGCCAGGCCGTCGGTGATGCTGTCGAAGCCGCCGCTCCCCCGCGTGCCCTCGGGGAAGACGCCGAGCGCGCCGCCGGCGGCCAGGTGCGCGAGGCCCGGACTGCAGCGCAGCGCGGTCGGCCTGGCCGCGATGCACCGGGATCAGCCCGAGCCAGCCGCAGGCGCGCGCCCACGGGCCGACGAACACCTCGGACTTGGTCAGCAGGCTGGCCGGCCGCGGGCTGACGAAGAAGACCAGCGGGCCGTCGAGGATGCCGCTGTGGTTGCCGGCCAGCAGGACCGGCCCCTCGGCAGGGACGTTCTCCCGGCCGGTGACCGACAGGCTGAGCACGCCGTGGGCGAGCCCGGTCCCGACGGCGCGCACGGCGGCGCGCACCGGCGGCTTCAGCGTCCCCGTGGCGCGACGGCGCACGGCGACCTCGCTCATGGGGCGGGCTCATCCGGTCAGACCGGCGGAGCGCGCCAGCTCCAGCACCCGCTGCACCACGGCGTCGGCGTCGAGGCTGCTGCTGTCCAGCTGCACGGCGTCCTCGGCCGGCTGCAGCGGGCTGGCCGCGCGCGAGCTGTCGAGGCGGTCGCGGCGGGCGAGGTCCTGCGCGACGTCGCCCCCCGCGGCGACGCCGGTGTGGGCGTCCCCCGCGCGGCGGCTGGCGCGCACCTCGGGCGAGGCGTCCAGGAACACCTTGACGGCTGCCTCGGGGAAGACGGCGGTGCCGATGTCGCGCCCCTCCAGCACCGCGCCGGCGTTCCCGGCCAGTGCGCGCTGCAGGGCGACCATGCGCACGCGCACGTCCGGCACGGCGCTCACCGCGCTGACCGCCTGGGTGACCTCGGGACCGCGGATGACGGCGCTGACGTCCTCGCCGTCCAGCGTGGTGCCGGCGGCGTCCGGGTCGGTCGACACGACGATGTCGGCGCGCGCCACGGTCGCCGCGACCGCCGCCTGGTCCCCGAGGTCGGTGCCGGCGCGCAGCACCGCGAGCGTGGCGGCGCGGTAGGTCGCGCCGGTGTCGAGGTAGCGCCACCGCAGGTGCCGTGCGAGCGCGCGCGCGACGGTGCTCTTGCCGGAGCCCGAGGGACCGTCGAGGGCGATGACAGGTACGGGCACGACGATCAGCCTAGTTGCGCCGCCCCCACCCCGTGATCCACAGAAGGATCGATCCCCTCAGCGGCGTGAACGGCGTCCTACGACATCGATGCTTCTGTGGATCACCGACGCCGGGAGGGCTCAGGGCCGGACGTCCCAGCCGGCCGCGGCGAGCGCCTGCCGTGCCTGCTCCTGCGCGTCGAGGTGCACCAGCAGCTCGATGACGCCGGTCGGGCGGCCGGGCAGGTGCTCGACCCGCACGTCCTCCACGTTGATGCCGGCCTGCGCCGCGCTGACCAGCACGCCGGCCAGCTGCCCCGGCTCGTCGGGCACCGAGACCGAGACCGGCACGAAGTCGCGGTCCAGCTCGCCGCGCTTGCGCGGGACGAGACGGCGGCCCTCGTTGCCCCTGCGCAGCAGCGCCTGCACGGCCTCCAGGTCGCCGCCGTCCAGGGCGTCCGCGGCGGAGCCGAGCTCCTCCGCGAGGCGGCGCACCAGGGGCGCGACGGCGGAGGCGTTCTCGCGCAGCACCTCGACCCAGAGGCCGGGGTCGCTGGCCGCGATGCGGGTCGTGTCCTGCAGGCCGGGACCGGCCAGCGCCAGCGAGCCGCCCGCACCGGCGAGCACGGCCGCGAGGGCCGAGGCCGCGACCTGCGGCAGGTGGCTGACGAGCGCGACGGCCGCGTCGTGCTCCTGCGCGGCCAGCACGACCGGCTCGGCGCCGCAGCGCGCGGCGACCTGCCGCACCGCCTCCAGCGCGGCCGACGAGGTGGCCTGCGACGGGCAGAGCACCCACGGCCGTCCGGCGAACAGCTCGGCCGACGCCGCCGCCGGACCGGACTGCTCCTTGCCGGCCATCGGGTGGCTGCCGCAGCACGGCGCTCACGTCGACCCCGGCCTCCACCAGCGAGGCCTGCACCGCCCGCTGCACCGACGACACGTGGCTGAAGGTCCCGCCCTGGAGCGAGGCGATGACGCCCGCGACGGCCGACGGCGGCGCGGCGACGAGGCAGTGCGCGAACGGCTCCTGACCGTCCCACCGGCGGCCGGCTCCGCGGTCGACGGCGACGTCCAGCGAGGCACCGTCCGGGTCGTGGAGGGCGACGTCGAGCTGCCCGCGCAGGGCCAGCCCGATCGACGTGCCGATCAGGCCGGTGCCGACCACGAGCAGGTCCACCTCAGCTGGGCAGGTCGCGCCGCAGGGCTGCGGCCCCGCGCAGGTAGGCGTGCGTGATGCCGGCGCGCGGCAGGTCGGTCTCCACGTGCGCGAGCAGCCGGACGACGCGCGGCATGGCCCCGGGCACGGCGATCTCGGTGGCGCACATGAGCGGCACGTCCACGAATCCGAGCTGCCGTGCGGCGTACGCCGGGAACTCCGACGTGAGGTCCGGCGTCGCCGTGAAGACGACGCTGATGATGTCCTCCTGGGTCAGCCCGTTGCGCTCGAGCACCGCCGTGATGAGCTCGGTCGTCGCGTCGAGCACCTGCTGCCGGTCGTCCTGGTCGACCTGGATGGCGCCGCGCACGGCGCGTACCGCCATCACATGCCCACGAGCGTGAACAGGCCGGCCAGCTCGTCCCGCGTCAGCGCGCGGATCTTGCCCGGCTTCTGCGGGCCGAGCTGCACGCCACCCACGGCCGTGCGCAGCAGGCGCTGCACCGGGTGGCCGACCTCGGCGAGCGCGCGCCGGACGATGTGCTTTCGGCCCTCGTGCAGGACCACCTCGAGCAGCAGCTTGTTCGAAGTCGAGTCGACGATCTTGAAGGCGTCGAAGCGGACCATGCCGTCGTCGAGCTCCACGCCCTCCTTGAGCCGCTTGCCGATCCCCTTCTCCATCGGGCCGAGCACCTCGGCCAGGTAGGTCTTCGGCACCTCGTAGGACGGGTGCGACAGGCGGTGCGCCAGCTCGCCGTCGTTGGTGAGCAGCAGCAGCCCCTCGGTGTCGGCGTCCAGCCGCCCGACGTGGAACAGCCGCTCGACGCGGTCGCGCACGAGGTCGCCGACGGTGGGGCGGCCCTCCGGGTCGGTCATCGCCGTGACGTAGCCGCGCGGCTTGTTCATCGCCAGGTAGACGTTGCCGGCGGCGGTGTTGATGCGCATCGTGTCGACCCGGATCACGTCGACCTCCGGGTCGACGCGGCGGCCCTGCTCCAGCACCACCTCGTCGTTCACGGAGACGCGGCCGGCCTCGATCATCGCCTCGCAGGCGCGCCGCGAGCCGATGCCGGCAGCAGCCATCACCTTCTGCAGACGGATGCCGTCGCTGTCGTTCACTGGAATCCTTGGGTAGAGGCGTCGTCGAGCTCGGAGAGCTCGGGCAGGAGCGGTGCGAGGGCCGGCAGCTCGTCGAGGCTCTGCAGGCCCAGCCGCTCGAGGAACAGCGGGGTGGTGCGGTAGAGGGTGCCGGCGCTGTCCGGGTCCTGCCCGGCCTCGGCGATCAGCCCTCGTGCAAGAAGGGTACGGACGACGCCGTCCACGTTCACGCCACGGACGGCGCTGACCCGCGCACGGGTGACCGGCTGCCGGTAGGCGATGACCGACAGCGTCTCGAGCGCCGCCTGCGTCAGCCGTGCCTGCTGCCCGTCGACGACGAAGCGCTCGACGTACGGCGCGCAGTCCGGGTGCGTGTAGAGCCGCCAGCCGCCGGCGACCAGGCGCAGCTCGAAGCCCCGCCCGGCCGACGCGTAGTCCTGCACCAGCTCCTGCAGCACCTGCTCGACCTCTGCGGTCGGCCGCTCCGCCACCTGCGCCAGCGTCGTCGCCGGCACCGGCTCGTCGGTCACGAGCAGGACCGCCTCCAGCACCGCTCTCAGCTCAGGCATCGGCCTCTCCCGTCCAGCGCACGTGCAGGTCCCCCAGCGCCTCGACCTGCTCGAAGGCCACCACGCCCTCGCGGTAGAGCTCGAGCAGCCCGAGGAAGCGCGCGACCACCTCGAGCGTCCCGTTGCAGTCCGCGGTGAGGCTGCGGAACGACCCGCTGCCGGTACGGCGCAGCCGCTCGCGCAGCAGCGCGGTCTGCTCGCGGACGCTCACGGTGCCGCCGTGCGCGTGGTCGACCGCGACCTCGAGCTCGGGCTTCGGGGCCAGCGCCCGAGCGGCCATCAGCGCGAGCTGGTCCGGCCCCAGACCGAGCAGCACCTCGGGGAGCAGCCCGGCGAACTGCGGCTCCATCGAGACCGAGCGCGGGTAGCGCTGGGCCTCCCCCGCCATCAGCACGGCCAGCTGCGCGGCGGCCTGCTTGTAGGCGCGGTACTGGAGCAGCCGCGCGAACAGCAGGTCGCGGGCCTCGAGCAGCGCGAGGTCCTCCTCGTCCTCGACCGCGGCGGACGGCAGCAGCCGCGCCGCCTTGAGGTCGAGCAGAGTGGCCGCGACGACGAGGAACTCCGTCGCCTGGCCGAGGTCCCAGGTGCTGCCGAGCGCGCGGATGTGCGCGATGAAGTCGTCGGTCACCTTGCTCAGCGCGAGCGAGGTGACGTCGAGCTGGTGCTTGGCGATGAGGCCGAGCAGCAGGTCGAACGGCCCCTCGTACTCGTCGAGGTGGACCGAGAAGACGTGCTCCGCGGTCAACGCGCTAGCCACCCGTGACGAGGCGGACCAGCGGTCCCGCGAGCGTGTCGAGGATCGTCGGGAGCAGCGCCTGCGGGCCGCCGAGCGGGATGAGCAGCAGGGCGAGCAGGACGGCGACGCCGATGTTGCGCTCGTCGAGCTGGTACTCCGCCTTCTGCCAGCCGGGCGTGCGCGGCGCGAGGCCGAACAGCAGCCGCCCGCCGTCCAGCGGCGGGATCGGCACCAGGCTGAGCAGGCCGGTCATGAGGTTCGCCAGCCCGAACAGCAGCAGCGCGCGGGTGCCGATGTCGCCGCCGAGCCCGGACTGCAGGATCAGGCTCGGGCCGACCGACGCCGCCAGCGCCGACACCGCGCCGAGCGCCACGAGCGGCGACGAGCCCGACGACCAGGTTGGCGAGCGCGCCGCTGAGCAGGACCTGGACCAGCGCGCCGCGGCGGCGGCGGTCCGGGGGCTCCACCGGACGGGCCCAGCCGATGCCGGCGATCGCCGCGGCCACCGCGCCGAACGGGTCGAGGTGCCGGCGCGGGTCCGGCGACGTGCGGCGCTCCGCGACCACGGCTCGGTCGCCGTGCCGGCGCGCGACGAGCGACTGCACCCAGCCGTGCAACGTCACCGCGAACACGAACGAGGCCAGCAGGAGGACGAGCGACACGGGGTCGCCGAGGGCGTAGAGCACGTCAGAGCGTCCCCGGGCACGTCATCGCGCGAGCAGCTCCTTGGCCAGCTCGCGGTAGGCGGTCGCGCCCGCGGAGGAGGTCGCGTACGTCGTGATCGGCTCCCCGGCGACGGTCGTCTCCGGGAAGCGGACGGTGCGGTTGATGACGGTGTGGAAGACCCGGTCGCCGAAGGCCTCGACGATGCGCGCCAGCACCTCGCGGCCGTGCAGCGTGCGGGCGTCGTACATCGTCGCGAGGATGCCCTCGAGCTCGAGCGTCGGGTTGAGCCGCTCGCGGATCTTCTCGATCGTCTGGATGAGCAGCGCGACGCCGCGCAGCGCGAAGAACTCCGCCTCGGTCGGGATGATGACGCCGTGCGCGGCGGTCAGCGCGTTCACCGTCAGCAGGCCGAGGCTCGGCTGGCAGTCGACGAGGATCACGTCGTAGTCCGGCGCGATCGGGGCGAGCGCCCGGGCCAGCGTCTGCTCGCGGGCCACCTCGTTGACGAGCTGCACCTCGGCGGCCGACAGGTCGATGTTGCTCGGCAGCAGGTCCAGGTTCGGGACGTCGGTGCGCAGCAGGACGTCCTCGGCGGTGACGCCCGGCTCCATGAGCAGGTTGTGCACCGTCTGCTCGAGCGCCAGCGGGTTGACGCCGAGGCCGACCGACAGCGCGCCCTGCGGGTCGAAGTCGACGAGCAGCACCTTGCGGCCGAGCTCGGCCAGGGACGCGCCCAGGTTGATGGTCGTCGTCGTCTTGCCGACGCCGCCCTTCTGGTTGCACATCGCGAGGATGCGGGCCGGGCCGTGCTTCTTGAGCGGCTTGGGGTCCGGGAAGACCGGCTTCTTGCGGCCGGTCGGGCCGACGCCGGCCGCGCGGGCGCGCGCCTCGCTGCTCGGGATGGTGCCCTCGCCGCTCGGCTGCGCGGTGGCGACGGTCCTGGCGGCCTCGGCGGCGCCCGCCAGGTCGCGGCCGGCGGCCTTCGTGCGGGTGGGTGCGGGGGCGGAGCGGGCCCCGGCCTTCGCCGGGGCGGCCTTCGGCTTCACCTGGGCGGCCTTCACCGGCTGGGTCTTCGCGGGCGAGGACGTCGCGGCCCCGGCGGGCGCTGCTTTGGCGGGGGCGGCCTTGGCGGGGGCGGCCTTCGGGCGCGCGGCGGCGGTCCGCTTCGGCGTCGCGGACGCCGTGGCGGGAGCGGCCTTCGCCGGACCCTTCGCACCCTTGGCGGGCACCTTGGCCGCCTTGCCGGGAGCGGCGGCAGCGGCCGCCGGCGCGCGACCGGGCGCCGGCACCGTGCGTCCCGGGGCTGTCGCCCGGCCGGCCGCTGCCGGGCGCGCCTTGCCGCCGGATGTCGCCTTGGGCATGGGTCTCCAGATCGCGTCGCCGAAGCAGGGGCGCGACGACTCACGTGCGGCGAGCGTCGCCGGGACTCTACGGGCCGCCACAGCTGCGGATCAACGACCGCCCCGCCGCCAGACCGTCGCGTCCCGCCCCCGGGCTGCAGGATCAGGGAGCGTGACGGCCTGCTCGGAGCGACCGACCTGGTACTGATCCTCGAGCGGGCCGCGGCTCCCGCAAGCCCCAGCATCCCGCGCCGGGATCAGTACGAGGCGGGCCGACCGCGACAGCCCCTGACTCGTACTGATCCTCGAACGCGTCGCGGCCCCGGCAGCCCCCAGGAACCGGCGCCAGGATCAGTACGAGGCGCGCCGACCGCGGCAGCCCCTGACTCGTCCTGGTCCACGCGCGAGGTCGACCGGCCGCACGACCTCAGCAACGGGCGCGCGGGTGCGCCGTCGCGTACACCTCACGCAGCCGGTCGACGGTCACGAGCGTGTAGACCTGCGTCGTCGTCACCGACGCGTGGCCGAGCAGCTCCTGCACGACGCGCACGTCGGCGCCCCCGTCGAGCAGGTGCGTGGCGAAGCAGTGCCGCAGCGTGTGCGGCGAGACGTCTGCAGTGATCCCGGCCCGCACCGCCGCTGCCCGGAGCACCGTCCAGGCGCTCTGCCGGGACAGCCGGCCGCCGCGGGCGTTGAGGAACAGCGCGGGCGTGCCCCTGCCGCCCGCGGCCAGGGACGGCCGGGCCCGGACGAGGTAGGCCTCGACGGCGCGGCCGGCGTAGGAGCCGACCGGCACGACGCGCTGCTTGCCGCCCTTGCCGTCGAGCCGGACGAGCCCGGCGGACCGGTCGAGGTCGTCGACGTCCAGCCCGATGGCCTCGCTGATGCGGGCGCCGGTGCCGTACAGCAGCTCGAGCAGCGCCCGGTCGCGCAGGCCGAGCGGCGTCTCGGCGTCCGGCGCGGCGAGCAGGGCCTCGACCTGGGCGACGCTGATCGCCTTGGGCAGCCGGCGCGCAGGCACCGGCGGGCGCACCTCGCGGGCCGCGTCGACGGTCGTCCAGCCCTCGCGCAGGGCGAACCGGTGCAGGCCCCGTACCGCCACCACCGCCCGGCCGGCGGACGAGGCCGACAGCGCCGGGTGCTGCTCGTCCCCCGCCCGCAGCGCGGCCAGGAAGGCGCCGACGTCGGCCTCCGTCACGTCCGACAGCCGAGGGCGGCCGGCCGCGGCGAGGAACTCCAGCCAGCGCGTGAGGTCGCGCCGGTAGGAGGACAGCGTGTTCGCGGCCAGCCCGCGCTCGACTGCCAGGTGGTCGAGGTAGACCTCGACGGCCCGCGCGGCGAGCGGCTCCGCCGGAGCGAGCACGCTCAGACGAGGACCTCGTCCAGCGCCACCGACGGCAGGCCGTGCGCCTCGCCGACGGGGGCGTAGACGAGCTGGCCGTCGACGGTGTTCACGCCCAGCGCCAGCGCGGGGTCGGCGTCCACCGCGGCCTTGATGCCCTTGTTCGCGAGCTCGACGGCGTACGGCAGCGTGACGTTCGTGAGCGCGTAGGTCGAGGTGTTCGGGACGGCGCCCGGCATGTTGGCGACGCAGTAGAACAGCGAGCCGTTGACCTCGAAGACCGGGTCGGCGTGCGTGGTCGGGCGGGTCGACTCGAAGCAGCCGCCCTGGTCGACGGAGATGTCGACGAGCACCGAGCCCGGCTTCATCGCGGCCACCAGGTCGTCGCTGATCAGGATCGGCGCCTTGGCACCCGGCACGAGCACCGCGCCGATGACCAGGTCGGCGTCGAGCACCGCCCGCTCCACCTCGAAGGTGTTGGACGTGACGGTCTGCATGTGGCCCTGGTAGATCCGGTCCACCTCGCGCAGCCGGCCGACGTTCTTGTCGAGCAGCAGCACCTCGGCCTGCATGCCCAGGGCGATGGCCGCGGCGTTGAGGCCGGAGACGCCGCCGCCGAGCACGACGACCTTGCCGGCGTAGACGCCGGACACGCCGCCGAGCAGGACCCCGCGCCCGCCCTGCGCCCGTTCGAGGAAGTGCGCCCCGGCCTGCGGGGCCATCCGCCCGGCGACCTCCGACATGGGCGCGAGCAGCGGCAGCGAGCGGTCCGGCAGCTGCACCGTCTCGTACGCCACCGCCGTCGTCCCGGCCTTCAGCAGCGCGTCGGTGCACTCGCGCGAGGCGGCCAGGTGGAGGTAGGTGAACAGCACCTGGTCGCGCCGCATGCGGTGGTACTCCTCCGCGATGGGCTCCTTGACCTTGAGCACCAGGTCGGCCTCGGCCCAGACGTCGTCGGCCGAGCCGATGATCTGGGCGCCTGCGGCGACGTACTCCTCGTCGGTGATGGACGAGCCGACGCCGGCGTCCTTCTCGACCTGCACCGTGTGGCCGAAGCCCACCAGCTCCCGGACACCGGCAGGCGTGATGGCCACGCGGTACTCGTGGTTCTTGACCTCGCGCGGGATGCCGACCTTCACCGGAGAACCTCCTGACGGCCGGACCGGTCCGGTCCGACGCTGCTGCCGGCCTCGTTGCGCGGCGCGCCGAGTGTAGGACCGGTCACACCGCGTGCGGGCGCCTCCGGAGCACGAGCACGACGGCGAGCAGGACCAGCCCGGCGACCGCCACGGCACGACCGGCGCCGGTGGCCGCGAGCGGCACCTTCGCGGCGTCCGCCACGGCCACCGCGGCCCGGCCCGAGGTGGCGGTGGAGCGGGCGGAGCCGGCGGCTCGCGGGCAGGGCGCCTCGCGGTCCACCCAGCGCGGGCTGTCCACGTCGAAGCGCAGCAGCCCGGGCCGCACGTAGTCGTAGGGGTCGTAGAGGAAGCGCAGCTCGGGGTGGACGTCGTAGGAGGCGAGCTCGCGCTCGAGCTGCGGCTCGTACTCGTCGGCCCCGCCGTACTCGCCGCCGATGAAGTCGTGGTGGTTCGGCACGAACACCTTCGGCTGCAGGGCGTCGACGTACATCGCCGCGTCGCGCAGGCCGTTCGTGGGGTTGTTGAAGCTGACCAGCGCGCCGACCTGGACGTCGGTCGGGTGCAGGCTGCGCAGCACCGGGAAGACCTCGGGCGCCTCCTCCTTCAGCGGGCCGGAGGAGTCGTGCATCGTCAGCGCGAAGTGGCCGATGCGCAGCTGGTAGAGCACCGTGCCGTGCTCGTCGCCCGGGGCGAAGACCGTCGTGCCCGGGCCGGGCGGGTGCTCGAGGATCACGCTCGGGTCGGGGGTGCCGACGGCGGGGTTGGTGGGGTCGCGCTCGAGGTCCGGCGGCTCGGCGGCCGAGTGGACGTGCAGCACCGCGGTGGTGCACACGCCGGGGAGCACCGAGATCTCCTTGCGCGTGCCGAACGGCGCGTCCTCGGCGAACGCGACGACGCACGGGAGCTGCTTCCCCGCGTCGGCGCTGGCCTGGTCGCAGTGGCCCTGCGTGCCGACGATCGTCGCGCCGGTGGCCGCGGCGATCGGCCCGGCGAGCTGGCCGTGGTCGTAGTGGCCGTGGCCCAGCAGGATCGCCTCGGGGTGCAGCGCGATCAGGTCCTTGGTCGTGGCGGGGACGTAGGCCCGCTCCTCCTCGCCCTTGTGGATGTAGGCGTCGAACAGCACGACGTGGCCGTCGAGCGCGGCGGCGAAGGTCGACACCGACACCCACGTCAGGTGCACCTCGTCGCGCGGCAGCGCACCGGTGCGCTGGTCGACGTTCTCGGCGCCGAAGAAGCGGGACCGCTCGGCGATGGTGGCCGCGAGGTCGCCGGGTGCGGGGGCCGGCGCGGGCGCGGCCACGGCCGGCGGGGCCAGCAGGGTGCCGGCGACGAGGGCGGCGCCGGCGAGCAGGCGGGACGGCTTCACGAGGGCTCCTCCAGTGGGCTCGCGGCACAGTTCGCGGTCGGGGCGGCTGCTCCTGCCCCGGGCAGGCAGGGACGGCCGCATGAAGTGGTACGCCGAGACCGGCCCCCTGCGCACCCGCCAGATCGTCACCGACGTCCTCGTCGCCCTGTGGGTGCTAGGTCTGGGTGCGCGTCGGGCTGGCGGTCGACGACGCCGTCCGCAGGCTCGGAGCGCCCGGCCGCGAGCTGCAGGGAGGCCGGCGACGGGCTGCGCCGTCCGCTGGCTGCGCTCGAGCTGCGGGCGAACGGCCTGCGGGCCTAGGCCCGTCGGCGTCGGAGCAGGAAGGCGCCGCCGAGGAGCAGGACGCCCAGGACGGCCACCAGCGCGGAGGCGCCGGTCGCCGGGAGCTGGCCGGAGGCGACGCCCGGGCCGGAGCCGCCCGCCGCCGCACCGGCGCCGCGGAAGGGCACCGACACCGGAGCGGCGCCCATGGGCGTGCCGCCGTAGACGACCTTGCCCTGCGCGTCCTGGTAGGTCAGCCAGGTCGTAGCGGCCTGGAACCCCTTGCCGGGCTTGCTGTAGTCGCAGACGCCGGTCGGGTAGACCGCCTTGAGAGTCGCCTGCTCGGCCGCGCTGAACACCTCGGTGAAGGCCTGCCCGGCGTAGTCGTAGGACTCGAGCGGGACGGTCTGGCAGTCCAGCCGGTCGTCGGTGAAGCCCACCAGCGCGTCGCCGCCGCCGGCCTCGATGCGCGGCGAGGAGAAGATCGTCGCGTCGACGGTGGTGTCGCAGACGCTCAGCGGCACGTCGGCGCCGTCCGCCCCCACGCAGCGCTCGGTGACGCCGGTCTTCTCCTTGGCGGCCAGGATCTTCTTGGCCAGCGGCAGGCTGCTCTTGTCCGCCTCGACGGCGGCCAGCCACTCATCCATCGCCCGGATCGCGTCGTCGACGAACGACACGTCGCCGAGCAGCGGCGTCTGCCCCTCCCAGAAGACCTGGTTTGCCGAGCTGCCGTGCTCGCGCACCAGGCGGTCACGCATGGCGTACTTGCGGTAGACGTCGTGGAAGGCGCCAGGCTCCGGGCCGCCGAGGTCGATGATCGCGACCTGGTCGAGGTGCGCCCCGGTGTTCACGGCGCCGCTGCGGTAGACGCGGTCCTGCGCCACCGGGTCGGCGACGGTGCGGGTGTCGGTCCGCTCGAAGTCGTAGTCGAAGCCGCCGACGCCCTCGTTCAGGGCCACGAACTGGCTGGGGGCCAACGGCGGACGGGTCGGGTCGGCCACGTCCTGCTTCAGGAAGGCGAGCAGGCCGGACAGGCCGTACTGGATGCCGATGTTGCTGATGGGCCGGCGGGCCTTGCCGGCGTCCGGGCCGCTCGGGACCGTGCCGAAGACGTTGACCATGTAGTCCTGGAAGGAGCAGCGCACGCCGCTCTGGTTGTCCGCGCTGTAGACGTCCTCGGCGGGTACGCCGGGGCAGCTGCGCGAGGGGTCGCCGCTGTTCGGGATGACCTCGGTGAAGTCGATGGCGTTGGCAGGGTTCGCGTGGCCGTAGATCGACGCCCACTGCGCCGGCAGGATGCCGTCCGCCAGGCCGGGGCCCTCGAGGTAGGCGCGCAGGCCGACGAAGTCGACGTACTGCTGGGCCGAGCTCCACGCGTCGGTGAAGCTGCACTGCGGGATGATCCCCTGGTAGACGCCCGGGTAGGCGTTCGCGACCTGCTGCTGGACCAGCGAGCCGCCGGAGCAGCCGCTGCCGATCGTGTAGGTCAGCGGCCCGAAGCGCTCCGCGACCAGCTCCTTGGTGACGATGAGCGACTCGGCCTGCGTCACCAGGTTGCAGTTGTGGCCGGCGTTGTCGAGCGCGTGCGAGGCGACGGCGAAGCCCTGCGCCAGCGCGTCCTCGAACATCACGTCCGGTGCGGAGCCCATCTCGTAGGCCGTGTCGCAGCTGGCGCCGTGCGTGAGCACGAGCTTGTTCGCGAAGCCCGGGTTCTCGGCAGCGGGGTCGATCGGCTTCGTCGGGTCGGCGAGCGCCGCGATCTTGTACTCGTCGCGCAGGCTGACGCCGGTCTCCTCACGGACGATGAACGGCACCTCGTTGCCCTCGTCGGTCGTCGTCGTCGCGACGTCGGTGGGCGGGCTCGCGGGGTCGTACGGCTGCAGACCGCCGCCGCCGGTCGGCATGTACGACCAGGCGACCACGGGCTCGCGGTTGCACTGCGCGTCCTTCGCGCCGTCGGTGCAGGCCCAGGGCTGGATCTGCGGGCCGCTGAACACCGGGCCGCCGAGGGGGGCGTCCGTCAGCGTGATGCGGGCGCCGCGGCCGTCCGGCAGCACGGCGCGCAGGACGTTCTTGCCGAGCGACAGGCCGGTGACCAGGCCCTCCAGCCGGCCCTTGAACGCGGCGGTGACGTCGCGACCGTCGTCGTCGACCTTCAGCCCCTTCGGGCTGGCCCCGGCCGGGAGCACGACCCGCACGAGGGCGTCGCCGCCGGTGACCAGGTCACCGCGGCCGGACAGCACCTCGATGCGGACGTCACCGGGCGGGGCGGACGCCGCCGGCGTGGCCGGCAGCACCGCCACGGCGACCGGGAGGGCGAGGAGGAGAGGCAGCACGCGCATGAGCTGGATCCGTCCTGTTGCAGTACCAGTGCAAGCACCCTTTCGCCGCGGTGTCCGGATCCCCTGCCTGTCAGTCGCCGCTCTTGCGGGACGGCCACCGGCTGTCCGCGGGCCGCAGGGTCGCGAAGCCGTCCCGCACCGCCCGGTCGGCGGCGAGCAGGCCGACCGCGGCCATGCCGTTCTCCAGCTCGCCGGCGAGCACCTGGCGCACCGCCTCCTCGAGCGGCAGCCACGAGGAGGTCATGTCGAGCTCCTCGTGCTCCTGCACGTCGCGCTCGACCTCGCGCAGGTCCCGGGCGAGGAAGACCCGGATCGCCTCGTCCGTCATGCCGGAGCTGGTCAGCGTGTCGACCAGGACGTGCCAGGTGTCGGCGGCGTAGCCGGCCTCCTCCGCGAGCTCGCGCCTGGCCGTGCTCGAGCGCGGGCTCCCCCTCGACGTCGAGCAGGCCCGCGGGCAGCTCGTCGAGGCGGCGGCGCACGGGGTGGCGGTACTGGTTCACCAGCAGCACCCGTCCCTGCTCGTCCAGGGCGACGACGCCGACCGCACCGGGGTGCTCGACCACGTCGCGCTGGCTGGTGGTCTCCCCCGGCATGCTCACGACGTCCTTGCGGACCGAGATGATGCGGCCGGCGTACGTCGTCTCGCTGCTGACGACCTCGTAGTCGTGGCTCATCCGAGCAGGACCGCGACCAGCACGATCAGCACGACCGCGCCGACCAGCGGCCAGAGCGGTACGAAGGCGAGCTTGCGGTCCTGGTCCCGCTCTGCGGCGGTGCGTCGTCCGAGCATGGCGGCAGCATGCCCGGCGTGCAGAGGTCGGACGCGCGGAGGTGCAGGTCGAGTAGGGGGCCCTGCTCCGGGTACCGCGAACGCATGCGAATCAGCCACGTCCCCCTGCGCCTGACGACCGGCGCCTTCATCCTCAACTCCGGCCTCACCAAGCGCGGCCTGGACGCGGACAGCGCCGCGGGCATGCAGGGCATGGCCGCGGCCGTCGTTCCGCAGGCCGGCAAGATGCCGCCGGAGCAGTTCGGCAAGGTGCTCTCGACCGGCGAGATGGCGCTCGGCGCAGCCCTGCTGCTGCCGTTCGTCTCGCCGCTCAAGGCCGGCCTCGCGCTCACCGCGTTCAGCGGCGGCCTGCTCACGATGTACAAGCGCACCCCGGGCATGACCGAGGCCGACGGCATCCGCCCGACGCAGGCCGGCACCGCCATCGCCAAGGACGTCTGGATGCTCGGCGCGGGTCTCGCCCTCGTGCTGGACGCCCTGGTCGACGACACCAAGGGCGCGGCCAAGAGCACCAAGAAGGCGGTCAAGAAGCAGGCCAAGGCCGCGAAGAAGGCCCTGCCCGTCGGCTGAGCTAGGGCTGGAGCGGGAGCATCCGGCTGTCGGCGTTCTGGACCGACGCGCCGATGAACGCCTGGAACAGCGGGTGCGCCCGCGTCGGGCGCGAGCGGAACTCCGGGTGCGCCTGCGTGCCGACGAAGAACGGGTGCACCGACTCGGGCAGCTCGGCGATCTCGACCAGCGTGCCGTCCGGCGACGTGCCGGAGAACACCAGGCCGGCCGCCTCCAGCTGCGGGCGGTAGGCGTTGTTGACCTCGTACCGGTGCCGGTGCCGCTCGGTCGCCGGCTCCTCGCCGTACGCCTGCGCCGCGACGGAGCCCTTGGTCAGCTTCGTCGGCCAGAGCCCGAGGCGCATCGTGCCGCCCATGTCGCGCTCGCCGGACACCACGTCCTGCTGGTCGGCCATCGTCGCGATCACCGGGTCCGGAGAGGCCGGGTCGAACTCGGAGGAGCTGGCCTTCTCGATCCCGGCGAGGTGGCGGGCGACCTCGATCACCATGCACTGCAGGCCCAGGCACAGCCCGAGCACCGGGGTGCGCGACTCCCGCGCGTGCCGGATCGCGCCGAGCTTGCCCTCGATGCCGCGCACGCCGAAGCCGCCCGGGATGAGCACGCCGTCGACGCCGTCGAGCGCCTTGCGCGCCCCCTCCGGCGTCTCGCAGTCGTCGGACGGCACCCACCGGATGTCGACCTTCGCGTCGTTGGCGAAGCCGCCCGCGCGCAGCGCCTCGGTGACCGACAGGTAGGCGTCGGGCAGGTCGACGTACTTGCCGACGAGGGCCACGGTGACCTGCTTGGCGGGCGAGTGCACGCGCTGCAGCAGCTGGTCCCAGTCGGTCCAGTCGACGTCGCGGAAGGACAGGCCGAGCCGGCGCACGACGTAGGCGTCCAGGCCCTCGGCGTGCAGCACCTTCGGGATGTCGTAGATGGACGGCGCGTCGACGGCGGAGACGACGGCCTCCTGCTCGACGTCGCACATGTTGGCGATCTTGCGCTTGATGCCGTCGTGGATCGGGCGGTCCGACCGGCAGACGATCGCGTCCGGCGTGATGCCGATCGTGCGCAGCGCCTGCACGGAGTGCTGGGTCGGCTTGGTCTTCAGCTCGCCGGACGGGCCGATGTACGGGATCAGGCTGACGTGCAGGAAGAAGCACCGGTCCCGCCCGACCTCCTGGCGCACCTGGCGCGCGGCCTCGAGGAACGGCAGCGACTCGATGTCGCCGACCGTGCCGCCGACCTCGGTGATGACCACGTCCACGTCAGGGCCGCCGAGCGCGAGGATGCGCTCCTTGATCTCGTTCGTGATGTGCGGGATGACCTGGACCGTGTCGCCGAGGTACTCGCCGCGCCGTTCCTTGGCGATGACCGCGCTGTAGACCTGGCCGGTCGTGACGTTCGCGCTGCCGTGCAGGTCCTCGTCGAGGAAGCGCTCGTAGTGGCCGACGTCGAGGTCGGTCTCCGCCCCGTCGTCGGTCACGAAGACCTCGCCGTGCTGGAACGGGTTCATCGTGCCGGGGTCGACGTTGAGGTACGGGTCGAGCTTCTGCATCGTGACCTTGAGGCCGCGGGCCTTGAGCAGGCGGCCGAGGCTGGACGCGGTGAGCCCCTTGCCGAGGGAGCTGGCGACGCCGCCGGTGACGAACAGGTGACTCGTACGCGGCACTGGCGCTCCCGTGCTCTGAGCCGACCGGACGGTCCGCTGCACGGAGGTTCAGGCTAGCAGCGCGGGGCCACCCGGTGCCGCAGCACGACGGCGAGTGTCGCGGGCACGGCGACGGTCAGCGCCATCGCGGGCACCGCGGCGCCGGAGTCGTTGACGGCGAAGCCGATCGCGCTGGCGAGGCCGGTGCCGAGCAGCCCGGCGCGCCAGGCGGGAGCGGCCTCGAGAGCGTCCTCGAACGGGCGCGGGGGGCGAAGGACGAGGTAGACCGCCGCCGCGACGACCAGCGGGAGCAGCGCGGTGACCGGGCTGTGCAGCAGCAGCCCCAGCACGGCGTCGGCCTTGCGGCCCAGCAGCGTGCCGGCGGTCCCGTCCGCGACGTCCTGCACGAAGCGGCCGACGTGCGTGCGGTCCTGCTCCGGCCGGGACCAGTCGGCGAGCGCGAAGGCGCTGACGACCGCGGCTCCCGCGAGGCCCGCGAGCCCGAGCCGCAGCAGCGACACCCGGCGCCCGGACAGCAGCATGGCGAGCAGCACGAACGCCGGCAGCAGGGACAGCACGCCGCCGACGTCGCTCCCCCACGGCGGCGCCCCGTCCACGGCGACGACCACCAGCCCGACGAGCAGCACGCCCCTGCGCCAGGCCGCCGCCGCGAGCAGCGCGGCTGCGGCCAGCACGCCGAACGCCACGTTGCCGATCCCCGCGAAGCGCCCCGCCACCAGCGGGCTGTAGCCGGCCACGCTGGACATCTGCAGGTGCGCCCCGGTCACCAGGTCGAGCACGAGGACGACTGCGGTGAAGGAGGTCACGACCGCAGCCGGTCGCAGCAGGCGCCCGCGCTGGGCGACGGCGGCGACCCCGGCTGCCAGCACCACGACCACCCCGAGCAGCGTCAGCAGCGGCGCCGGTGACCGCCACCACGGGACGAGGTTCGCGACGTAGGACGCTCCCAGCGCTGCGACTCCCCCGAGCGCAACCAGCTCGGCGAGCTCCGGCCGCCGCCGCCACAGGGCTCCCACCAGCAGCAGCTCCCCGGCGAGGAGCACGACGAAGAACGGCACCGTCACCCGCTTGTGCACCTCCGCGAGCAGCGACACGTCGGCCAGCTCCGCCGCGGTGGGGACGCCTCCGGCGGAGCGCCACGGCTGGCCGGTCATCGACGCCGGCACCCCCACGCCCAGCAGCGCGAGCGCCGTCGGCGCGACGTCCACGAGCTGGACGTACGGGGCCCGCCGGGTGGACGCGCTCCGCAGCGCGCCCGGCGCGAGGGACGGCCCGTGCGCGAGCGCGACGTGCAGCCGGGCGGTGCCGTCGCCCGGTGCCTCGGACAGGCCGACCACGACGAGGGTGCCGGCGGTCTCCAGGGCCTGCGCGACGGCGCGGTCGGCGGCGATGGCGTCCTCCACGCGGCCGGTGCCCTGACCGGCGACGGGCGGGGCCTCGACGAGGCGGAGGTCGCACGGCCGGGCGCTCCCGGGGAGCGCGCCGCCGGCGGGGGCGGCCGCACCGCCCGCCGGACCCGCGCCGCCTGCCGGACCTGCCAGCGCGGCGTCCGCCGGACCCGCTGCCGCACCCGGCTCTGCACCGCGCGCCGCCAGCCGCGGTCCCTCCCCCTCCAGGTCGACGCACCGGCCGTCAGCCCGCACCGCGCGCACCAGCGCGCCGAGCTCAGCCCCTTCGCGCTCGCGGGCGTTCCGCGCCACCAGCGCGTCGGCGTCGTCCGGAAGCCCACCGCCGCAGGGCATCGCACCGTCGAGCGCCGCCGCCCGGTTGCCCGCGCCCAGCGTGAGCCAGCCGTCTGCAGGACAGCTCACCGCGGGCACAGCCTTCACCGACAGCGCCCCCACCGCGCTCTCGCGGGCGAGCCGCTGCAGCGTCGGGGTGGCGTCGCCGACGTCGCTCCACCGCAGCCCCGGCACGCCGACCACGACGACCGGCGCGCACTCCGGCAGGCACCCGGTGGAGGCGCTCGCAGGCGCCATCGGCAGGAGCACGACCAGCACGACGAGGAGCAGCAGCCGCTTCACCGCAGCAGCTCCGCGTAGACGCCCGCCACCTGCGCGACGGTGTCCTCCTCAGCCGGCCAGGTCGCGGCGACGGCCAGTCCGCGCGCGGCGAGGGCGGCCGCTTCCATTGGGTCGTCGAGGAGCCGGCGGACGGCGGCGCCCAGCGCGGGGGCATCGCCGGGCGGCACGAGCACCGCGCCGTCCTGCACCAGCTCCGGGATGCCGCCCACCGCGGTGGCGACCAGCGGCCGGCCGGCCCGCAGCGCCTCCTGCGCGGTGAGCGACCGGGCCTCCCAGACCGACGGCAGGACCACCACGTCGGCGGCGGCGAGCAGGTCGGCGACGTCGTCCCGGCGGCCGAGCCAGCGCACGGAAGGGGCTGCGGCGGCGAGGCTCTCGGCGAGCGGGCCGTCCCCGGCGACGGCCACCACGGCGTCCGGCCAGGCCGGTGCGGCGGCCACGAGCGTGTCGTAGCCCTTCTGCGGGTGCAGCCGCCCGACGGCCAGCACGAGGGGGTGGCCGAGGCCGGGGTCGCGGCCGGTGGGCACCAGCCGCGGCGCGGCCACCGGCGCCACCCGGACGTCCTTCGCACCCACCTCCCGGGCGCGGCTGGCGAGGTCGGCGCTGGCGGCCAGCACGACCCGCGCCCGGTGCGCGACCAGCCGCTCCAGGACCGCCGCCACCCGGCCGCTCACCTCGTTGTGCATCGTGACGACGACGGGGCGGGGCGCGAGCACCGACAGGGCGCCGGCGCGCAGGCCGTGCGCGTGCACGACGTCGGCCTCGCGGGCCAGCGTGCGCAGCCGGGCGGCCGCGGCGGCGTCCCGCGCCGGGTGCGGGGTCGCCCCGATCTCGACCACCTCGTACGACGGCAGGTCGAACACCTCGCGCGTCGACGCCGGTCCGGCGACCACGACCCGGTGGCCCAGCGACGTGAGCCCGGCCGCGAGCGACTGGACGTGCCGGCCCACGCCCCCGGTGCTGGTGGCCAGCACCAGCAGCACCCTAGGCACGCAGCGCCTCCCGCAGGCCGCGCGGGTCGAGCAGCCGCGCGACCAGCAGGAACGCCGCTGCGGCAGCGCCGGCCGTGAGCCCGGCGCGCAGCAGCACCGGTCCGATGTCTGGCACGAGAAGCCCTGCCAGCACGGCGATCCCCGCCCCGAGCAGGCCCACCAGCAGCGTCCGGCCGCAGCCGTCGAGCGCCGTACGCCGGAGGCCGCGCACGAGCAGCAGCGCGGCGAGCGTGACGCCGATGCTGTTGCCGGCGCCGAGCAGGACCACCCGCTCCACGTCCGGCAGCGCGAGCACCAGCAGCAGGTCGGAGCCGGCCACGGCAGCCCAGCCGACGGCGGTGGCGACGGCGGGCGTGCGGACGTCGTCCCGGGCGTTCAGGGCGCGGGTCAGCAGGGCGAGCAGTCCGTACCCCAGCAGCCCGGGCGCGAAGGCTGCCGTCGCGCGCGCGAGCGAGGTGCTGCTCTCGACGCCCGGGGCGCCGCGTACGAGCAGCTGCGCGACCGGCAGCGCCGCGACCGCGAGCACCGCTGCGGCGCCCGTCATGACCAGCACCACCGTGCGCACCGCTCCGGCGACGACCGCCTGGTACTCCTGCTCCTCGGCGGCGATCAGCGTCGGGTAGGCACTGGTGGCGACGGGCACCGCGAGCACCGCCCACGGCAGCAGGAACAGCGCGGTCGCGACGGTGAAGACGACGACCGAGCCCTCCTGCCCGTCGGCGGCCAGGCGCAACGCGACGAGCAGTGCGAGCTGCTGTGCTGCCAGGCCCGCCACCCCGCCTGCGGCCAGGCGCCGGCCACGCGCGGCGACGCCGGGCGGGAACGCGAAGGTCGGGCGCAGCCGCAGGCCGAGCCGGCGCAGCGGGACGACCAGCCCGAGCGACAGCACGGCCACGCCGAGCGTGGTGCCCACCGACAGCACCAGCTCCTGGCCCCGGCTGAGGTCGGCGGCCCGCTCGACCCGTCCGGTGGCGGCGTAGCCGAGGTAGCAGCCGATGACGACCAGGCTGGACAGCAGCGGCGCGAGCGCCGGGCCGAGGAAGCGCCGGTGCGCCTGCAGCACGCCGGCCAGCACGATGCCGACGCCGTACAGCACGACCTGCGGCATGAACACCACGAGCATCCGGCTGCCGACGTCGACGGCCCCCGCGCAGGTGGGGTCGTCGCCGAGCAGCGCGCGCATGAGCAACGGCGCGGTGACCACGCCGAGGAGGGCGATCGGCAGCAGCAGCGCCACGGTCCAGGTCAGCAGCGCGCTCACGACCTCGCTGCTGCGCGGCAGCGTCGCGACCACCAGCGGCACCACGAGCGCCGCGAGCGCACCGCCTGCCACGACGTCGAACACCACGTTCGGGAGGTAGTTCGCGGCCTGGTAGGTGTCGCCGACGCACGAGGTGCCGAGGGTGCGGGACAGGACGGCGATGCGGCCGAAGCCGACGACGCGCGAGGCCAGCGTCACCAGCGCGATGCCGGCGGCCGCGCCCAGCAGCACCCGGCCCCTCACGGCAGCCGGCCGACCTGGTCCACCCACCTCAGCGGCGGGACGGCGTCGATGACGCGGCTGTACGAGACGACCTCCGACAGCCCGGTCAGCGCGGCGAGCACCGCCAGCGCGCGCAGCCTGCGCTCGGGGTGCCGATGCAGCAGGGCCAGGCCGAGCACGGCGCCGAGGGCGTTGGCGCCGGCGTCGCCGAGCATCGTCCGCTCTCCCAGGTCGTCCGGCAGCAGCGCCACGGCGGCCGCGGCAGGACCGGGCTGGCGCAGGACCAGCGCACCGAGCGCACCTGCCTTGAGCGCCCGCCCGGGGCGCAGGTCCAGCAGGTTCAGCAGGTTGGCGCTGCCGGCCACGACCGCACCGCCGAGCACGACGTCGCCCAGCGGCCGCCGTCCGAGCAGGCGCGCGGCGGCGAGGCCGGCTCCGCCGATGCCGACCACCTTCACCGCCCCGCCGGTCAGCTGACCGGAGCGCGCCGCCGCGACGTGACCGCGGAACCCCTTGGCGTGCGGGTGCTTCTGCCCCGTCGCGTCGTCGTACGCGCCGACTGCCGCCGCGCCGAGCGCGCCCACGAGCGCGGCCCGCCGGGGCAGGTCGGCAGAGGCTGCGAGGGCGACGGCGAGCGCTGGTCCGGAGAGCAGGGACAGCGGCCGGCCGCGGTGGTTGGTGCGGGTCCAGCGGACGGAGCCGCCGGGCGGTCGCGACAGCAGTGCGGCCTGCGCTCCACGCGCCACGAGCGCGCCGGTGGCCGCCGACCTCATCGCGCGGCGGCGCGGCGCGCGACGCCACCGCCGCCGCGGCGGGTCACGGCGTGGCCGCCGCCGGCAGGGGGGCCGAGGCGCCCGGACCGGCGCCGTACTGCCCCGCCCGCTCACGCACCTGCTCGGCCAGGGCGAGCACCGTCGCGACCTGCCCGATGCCGCGATCGGCGTTGTCCACCGACGACACGTCCGCCGCCAGGGAGGACTGCCCGCGCAGGGCCCGCACCAGGCCCCCCTCGGTGGCCGCGGCCGACGGTCCGGCGAGGACGGCACCGCGCGAGCGCGCGTCGAACGCCTTGCTCAGGGCGAGCATCGCGTCGAGCTGCTGCTGCTGGCCGGCCGACGGCTCCTTGCCGGGACCGGGCGGCGAGAGCAGGAGCACGAGCGTGGCCGGCGTGATCGTGTCGCCGCTGCCGGCCTCCGGGCTGAAGCGCACCAGGTCGGCCTCCTCGAAGGCGGCCACCACGGCCTGCGCCTCGCCGGCGTCGACGGCCTTGCTCCCGGCGCCGGACGTGAGCGCGGCGGCGAGCTCTGCGGCGGCGCGCTCGACCGGCTCGCCGTCGGGCAGCTTCACGCCCGCCGGAACCACCTGGGCCGACGAGGTCCTCGAGGAGCTGGCGCTGCTCGGACTCGCCGAGGGCGGCGCGCACCTCCAGCGAGCCGGTGACGGTGGCGCCCGCGTCGGTCAGCAGCGGTCGCACCTCCTCCGCGAGGCCGCCGGGCGTGTCGGCCGTGGTGACCAGCAGGACCCGCTGGTCCTCCAGCACGTCCTGCACGAGCGCCGGAGCGACCGAGGAGGCGAACTCGTCGGAGGCCGCGACCTCCCCCCGCAGCTGCTCGACGTCGCCCTCGAGCGCGCGCTTGTCGTCGGTGAGGCGGTTGATGCTGGTGCGCAGGCCGTCCTGGATGGGTCCGTTCAACGCGGCGGTGCCGACGACGATGCCGACAGCCAGCGCGAGGAACACCGCGATGATCGACACCAGGTGGTACCGGAAGTCCACCACGGTTCAGGCTCCTGACCTGCGGCGCGGCGTGCAGCGCACCGGCGACGACGGGGTCGGCGCGAGCGGGCGCGGCGGGGTCCAGGACACAGGTGGGGACGCTAGTCGCGGGAGTGACCGAGGTCAGCGATGACGCGCGGGGACCCGCTGCCCGGCTGCGTCGTCCCGGCCGCGCTGCGGCGGCAGCGGGAGCGCCGGCGCGTCGTACGACCGCTGGACGGTGCGGTCCTGGACCGCCCCGTACAGCCGTCCCTCGTAGGCCTTGACCGCCGCCACGAGGACGATGCTCACCACGACGAGCAGCGACCAGGAGCCGAGCTTGGCCGGGTGGACCAGCGTCCACACCGACTCCTGCGAGGGGTACTGCCACGCGCGCAGCAGCGTCGCGAGGTTCTCGGCGAGCCACAGGAAGAAGCCGATGCAGACGAAGGACGCCGCGAGCGGCATGGCGTACCGCCGTCTGCCGACGGTGAAGCGCACCGAGGTGCGCCAGGTGACGACGACGAGCAGCAGCGCGAGCGGCAGCCGGAGGTCGGGCAGCGCGTGCTCGGTGAAGAAGTTCGCGTAGACCAGCCCGGCGACGGCCGCGGTCGCCAGCGGCCGGTAGCGCGTGATCCGCAGGTCGAAGCGCCGCCAGGCCTGGCAGACGTAGCTGCCGACCGCGGCGTACATGAAGCCGCTGTAGAGCGGGACGGCGCCGACCGCGGCCCAGCCCGGGTCGGGGTAGGACCACGAGCCCTGCGCGACCTTGAACAGCTCGAGCGCCAGCCCGACGAGGTGGAAGCCGCCGATGACGGCGACCTCGCGGCCGGTCTCCCACCCGACCAGCCACAGCACGAGGGTGACGCCGAGGCACCAGAGCAGCAGCGCGTCCGCGGCGCCGAGCGGCAGCGGGACGACCCGCACGACCGCCAGCCCGGCGAAGAAGAGCCCGGCGAACAGGCAGCACTGCGCCTCGATCCAGGCGAACCGCACGAGCTGCCGCACGCCCGGAGGCTAGCGTCGTCGCGGTGATCGTCCGCCGCGAGACCGCCGCCGATCGGCCGGCTGTCCGCGTGGTGGTCCGGGAGGCCTTCGGGGGCGGCGACCCGGTCGAGGTGCGCCTGCTCGACGCGCTGCGCCGCGACGCCGGCTGGCTGCCCGCCCTCTCGCTCGTCGCCCTGGGGGCCGACGGCAGCATCGCCGGGCACGTCGCGTGCACCCGCGCGCACGTCGACGACGTGCCGGTGGTGGCGCTGGGACCGCTGGCCGTACGACCGGACCTGCAGCGCACCGGTGTCGGCAGCGCACTCGTGCACGCGGTGCTCGGCGCCGCGGACGCGCTCACCGAGCCGCTGGTCGCGCTGCTCGGGCACACCGACTACTACCCGCAGTTCGGGTTCCGCCGGGGCACCGACCTCGGGGTCGAGCCGCCGGTCGCGGCCTGGGGCGCGCACTTCCAGGTGCGGCCGCTGCACGCGTACGACCCCTCGGTCCGCGGAGCGTTCGCGTACGCGCAGCCGTTCCGCGACCTGGGCTGAACGTGCGAGGCTGACGGGGTGCTGAGGCAGCGGCTTCGTGACCTCGACCGCCGGGTGCTGCGGGAGGACGTGCGGCGCACCCCTGAGCAGTGGCGCCGGCAGATGGCCCGCTGGTGGTGGGTCCTCGGCGGCGCTGTGCTCATGGTGGTCGCGGACCTCGCGCTGGCCCTGCGCTACGACCGCCACGGCGGCGGACCACTGCTGATCAGCTGCCTGGTGCTGGCGCACCAGTCCGGGCGGATGAAGGCCGAGCACGAGCGGATCACCGGCCGCGACGCATGGGCCCGGGTTCGGCCGCTCGGCGACTAGAGCAGCCCGCGCAACCAGAACGTGAAGCTGGCCCACTGGTCGGCCAGGAGCTCGCCGTACGCCTGCCCCGCCGAGGAGACGAACACCGCCGCAGCCATGGCGATCAGCGTGGCGAGCACGAGCAGCACCAGCGACCAGGCCGAGATGCGCTGGCGGTACAGCCGGCTCACGCCCTTCGCGTCGACGAGCTTGCCGCCGACCCGCAGCCGGGTGAGGAAGGTCGAGGCCATCCCCTGGCGGCCCTTGTCCAGGAACTCCACCAGCGTCGCGTGCGTGCCGACCGCGACGATGAGCTGAGCGCCCGCCTCGTCGGCCAGCAGCATCGCGACGTCCTCGCTGGTGCCGGCGGCCGGGAAGACGACGGCCTCGACGCCGAGGTCCTGCACGCGCTGCAGGCCCGGGGCGTGCCCGTCGGCGTAGGCGTGCACCACGACCTCGGCGCCGCAGCGCAGCACCTCGTCGCTGACCGAGTCCATGTCGCCGACGATGAGGTCGGGCTGGTAGCCGTTCTCGCACAGCGCGTCCGCGCCGCCGTCGACGCCGATGAGGATCGGCCGGTACTCGCGGATGTACGGCCGCAGCGCCCGCAGGTCCTCGCGGTAGTCGTACCCGCGCACCACGATCAGCGCGTGCCGGCCCTCGAGCCGGGTGCGGATCTCCGGCACGCCGACGCCGTCGAGCAGCAGGTCCCGCTCCTTGAGCAGGTACTCCATCGTGTTCGCGGCGAACGCCTCGAGCTGGGTGGCGAGCCCGGCGCGGGCCTCCGCCATCGCGGCGCCGATCGTCTCGGCGTCCTGCTCGGTCCCGACGGCCAGCACGCGCTCCTGCGCGTCGTAGAGCGTGTCGCCGTCGAGGCGGACGACGTCGCCGTCCTTGAGCTCGCCGAACACGGTGTCGCCGACCGCGTCGAGCAGCGGGATGCCCGCGGCGAGCAGGATCTCGGGGCCGAGGTTCGGGTAGCGGCCGCTGGTGCTGGGCGCCGCGTTGACGACCGCCGCGACCTTGCAGGTGACCAGCGCGTCGGCGCTGACCCGGTCGATGTCGACGTGGTCGATGACCGCGATCTCGCCGGGCCGGATCCGCTTGGTGAGGTTCTTCGTGCGCCGGTCGAGCCGGGCGACGCCGACGGTGCCGGGAAGCCGCTCGGCGTTCCGGCCACGTCGCAGCACGGCGAGCCTCATCGCGGACCAGTCTGCCAGAGCGGGCGTGCCCGTCCCGGGAGGCGCGCAGGCGTCAGGGCGCCGCGCGGTCCACCGCCGCCGCGGCCAGCAGCTCCTCCGCGTGCCCCCGTGCGAGCCCGGTGTCCACGCCCGCCAGCATCCGGGACAGCTCGGCCACCCGCTCCGTGTCGTCGAGCGTCACCACGCCGCTGCGCGTCACCGACCCGTCGCTGGCCTTGACGACCTGCAGGTGCCGGTCCGCGAACGCCGCCACCTGCGGCAGGTGCGTCACCACGACGACCTGGTGGTCGCGGGCGAGCCGGGCCAGCCGCCGCCCGACCTCGACGGCCGCCTTGCCGCCGACGCCCGCGTCCACCTCGTCGAACACCATGAGCGGCACCGGGTCCGACCCGGCGAAGACGACCTCGACCGCGAGCATCACGCGCGACAGCTCACCGCCGGAGGCCCCCTTCTGCAGCGCCCGCGCCGGCGCCCCCGGGTGCGGCTCGAGCAGCAGCTCGACGTCGTCGACGCCGTCGGCGGTGGCGGCCAGTCGCCGCTGACCGACGGGCAGCCCGTCCGGCTCGTCCCGCTGGGTCACCAGCGCGCTGACCTTCGCGTGGGGCATCGCCAGGTCGGTCAGCTCAGCGCTGACGGCCTTGCCGAACCGCCCAGCGGCTTTGCCTCGCGCGTCGCTCAGCCGCTGCGCGAGCCCGCCGAGGGAGGCCTCCAGCGCGACGTCCTGCTCCTGGAGCGCGGCGATCCGGTCGTCCGCGCCGTCCAGCTCGAGCAGCCGGTCGCTGGCCCGTGCGGCCCAGGCGAGCACGGCGTCGAGGTCGTCCACCCCGTGCCGCCGCACCAGGGCGGTCAGCACGGCGAGCCGCTCCTGGGCGACGGACAGCCGTACCGGGTCCGCGTCCACCGAGGCCAGGTAGCTCGACAGCTCCAGCGCCACGTCCGTCACCAGGTGGCCCAGCTCGGCCAGCCGACTGGCAAGCGCCCCGAGCAGGGCGTCGTGGCCGGCCGCGCCGTCCAGGGCCCGGCGAGCAGCGGTGACCAGCGACAGCGCGTCGCCCGCGTCCGGCGCGGCCTCGTCCCCGGTCAGCGCCTGCGCGGCTGTCGCCGCCGCGGCGCGCAGGTCGTCGGCGTTGGCCAGCCGCTCGATCTCGGCCACCAGCGCGAGGTCCTCCCCCGCCAGCGGCTCCGCGGCCTCGACCTCGGCCAGCCCGAGCCGCAGCAGCTCCGCCTCGCGGGCCCGCTCGGCGGCCTCCGCACGCAGCTGCTCCAGCGTGGCCCGTACGTCCCGCCAGCGCACCCACTCTGCGGCGAACCGCTCCCGCAGCGCGGTGACGGCCTCACCGGCGTAGCGGTCCAGGGCTGCGCGCTGCTGCGCCGGCTTGAGCAGCCGCTGCTGGTCGCTCTGCCCGTGCAGCGCCATGACCTGCTCGCCGAGCTCGCCCAGCACCCCGACGGGGACGCTGCGCCCGCCGAGGTGCGCGCGGGAGCGGCCGTCGCTGCCGACGGTGCGGCTCACGAGCAGGGCGTCGTCGTCGAGCTCGGCGCCGGCGTCGGTCGCCCGGGTCACCGCCGGGTGGTGGGCGGGCAGGAGCAGGCGGCCCTCCACCAGCGCGCGCTCGGCGCCGGGCCGGACCCGCCCGGCGTCGCTGCGCCCGCCGAACAGCAGGCTCAGCCCCTGCACGACCATCGTCTTGCCGGCGCCGGTCTCGCCGGTCACCACCGTCAGCCCGGGGCCGAGCTGCAGGACGGCGTCGTCGATCACGCCGAGCCCGCGGATGCGCATCTCCTCCAGCACGGCTCCACCTCCGACTCGCTCGTGCGTTCGAAGACTAGGCCGGGGGTCGGACGTTCTCCCGCGCGCCACGCCAGCCCTCCACAGGCAGCGCGAACTTCCTGACGAGGGTGTCGGTGAAGGGCTTGCCTCGGGTGCGTGCCAGCAGGACAGGGTCGGTCCCCCGCCTCACCTCGACGCGCGCCCCGTGCGGGAGGTCGCGCGTGCGCCGGCCGTCGCACGCGACCACCCCCGTCGTCCCGCTCGGCAGCACGTCGAGCGCGATCACCGACGTGGGCGCGGCGACCAGCGGCCGGGCGAACAGGGCGTGCGCGCTGATCGGCACGACGAGCAGCGCCTCCACCGTCGGCCACACCACGGGACCGCCGGCCGAGAACGCGTACGCCGTGGAGCCGGTGGGCGTGGCAGCCACGACGCCGTCGCAGCCCCAGCGCGACAGCGGTCGTCCGTCGACCTCGACGAGCAGCTCGAGCATCCGCTCGCGCGCGGCCTTCTCCACGCTGCACTCGTTCAGCGCCCAGCCGGTGTCGACGACCTCCCCGTCGACCAGCACGTCGACGTCGAGGGTCATCCGCTGCTCGACCTCGTAGTCGCGGTCCAGGACGCGGTCCAGGGTGAGGTCGAGGTCGGCGGACTCGGCCTCGGCCAGGAAGCCGACCCGCCCGAGGTTCACGCCGAGCAGCGGTACCGCCGCCGCACGCGCCAGCTCCGCCGCGCGCAGGATCGAGCCGTCCCCGCCCAGCACGAGCACCAGCTCCGCGCCGGCGGCGGAGCCCGGGCCGCCGTCGCAGTGCTCGATCCCGGTGAGCCCGATGTCGGCGGCCTCCTGCTGGAGGACCCGCACCGTCACCCCGGCGTCCTGCAGCCGGTGCGCCGCGTGCCGGGCGGCCTCGGCGATGTCGGGGCGCCCGGTGTGGGCCAGCAGCAGGACCGAGCGCGTCGTCACGCCCCCGACCTTCTCACTGCGGCCCCTCCGCAACCGCCCGCAGGAGCAGCTCCTCCTCCAGCGGCGGAGCGTCGGTGGTCAGCCACAGGAAGTACTCCACGTTCCCGCTCGGCCCCGGCAGCGGACTGGCCGTCACCGCCCGGACTCCCAGGCCGAGCTCGGCGGCCTGCGCCGCCACGCCCCGTACCGCCTCCGCCCGCAGGCCGGGGTCGCGCACCACTCCGCCGCTCGGCAGCCGCTCCTTGCCGACCTCGAACTGCGGCTTGACCATCGGCAGCAGGTCGGCGCCCGGCCGGCAGCAGCCCACCAGCGCGGGCAGCACCAGCCCGAGCGGGATGAACGACAGGTCGCTCACCACCAGGTCGACCGGCTCGTCGAGCGTCAGCGACCGGACGTTCGTGCGGTCCAGCACCGTCACCCGCTCGTCGGTCTGCAGCGACCAGGCCAGCTGCCCGTAGCCGACGTCGGCCGCCACCACGTGCCCCGCCCCGCGCCGCAGCAGCACGTCGGTGAAGCCGCCCGTGGACGCACCGGCGTCGAGCACCCGCTTGCCCGCGGGGTCGTACCCGAACGCGTCCAGCGCCCCGGCCAGCTTGTGCCCGCCACGACTGACGTACGAGGGCCCCGCCGGCTGGTCCACCAGCAGTGGGGTCGCCGCCTCTACAGCAGTCGCCGGCTTGGTGGCGACGGTGCCGGCGACCTTCACCAGTCCGGCGGCGACCAGCTCCGCGGCCTGCTCCCGGCTGCGGGCGAGGCCACGACGGACGAGCTCGGCGTCAAGGCGCGCGCGGCGGGCCAGCTCAGGCCTCGTCGAGCGTGGCCAGCGCGTCCTGCAGCAGCCGGTGCACCTCGTCGAAGACCTCGACGTGCTCGGCGGTCGGCCGGTCCTCGAGCCCGTCCAGCCGGCTGAGGGCGGCGACCACGGCCGGCGGCTCGCCCGCGGCGACGGTGTCGGCCCCGGTCACGCGCCGGCCTTCGTGGCAGGCGCCTTCTTCGCAGGCGCCTTCTTCGTAGGCGCCGTCTTCGTAGGCGCCTTCTTCGCAGGCGCCGTCTTGGCAGGCGCCTTGGCCGCCGCGGGTTGGCCGGGGGTCTTGGCTGCCGAGCTGGACGCCGCGCCCGCCCCGCCGCCGCCGCCGGACGCGCCTGCCTTCGCACCAGACTCTGCGCCCGCCCCGCCGCCGCCGGCTCCACGGCTCTCCGCCAGCTGCGCCTCCAGCGTCCGCACCCGCTGCGTCAGCTCGGTAACCTCGTCCGCGCTGGCCAGCCCGACGCGGCCGAGCGCCCGGTCGACCTCGAAGCCGACCAGGGCCACGACCGCCTCCCGGTTCTGCCGCGTCTGCGACAGCAGGTCCTCGGCCAGCGAGCTGACCTGCTCCGCCGCCGCCTCACCGGACGCGACCAGCGCCTTCGCGGCGTCCAGCGCCCGCTGGCGGGTGACCTCGGTGACGCCCCCGGCCAGGGCCAGGTAGCTCTTCAGCGCATCGCGCACGGCGTGTACCCCTGTCGCTCGACGAGGCCCGGACGGTACCGCGGGATGCTCGGCCGCCAGGGCTAGCGTGATCCGGCGCGCATCGGGAAGGGGCGCGCGGACGAGGGGAGGTGGGCGTGGCGTCGGTCCAGGAGTGCGAGCGCGCCCTCATGTCGCTCGCGGAAAGGCTGGCTGCCGTCGACCCCGACGTGCGCGCGAAGTACGTCGTGCAGCGAACGCTGGCCTGCCGGGTGCCCGACCTCGGTGTGGTGTTCCTCGCGACGCTGAACGACGAGGGCATCGAGGAGCTGCGCTGCACGGACGGGCGCGACACTGACGGCGCCCAGGTGCGGCTCGCGGCCGAGAGCGACGACCTGGTGGCCCTGCTCGAGGGGGAGCTGTCACCGCCCGTGGCCTGGGCGACAGGACGGCTGAAGGTGCAGGCCAGCCCGCTCGACCTGCTGAAGCTCCGCGCCCTGCTCTGAAGACCGGGCCTGCGGCCGGACGTCACCGCAAGGCGAGCGGCACTCCGCGGTCCGCGCTCGCCCAGGCCAGCGCGCAGAGCGCCCGGATCCCGTCGTCCGTGTCCCGGTCGCCGGACAGCGAGCCGTCCGTCGCGCGTGCCGTGGCCGCCCTGCAGCGTGCGGTCTCACCGTCGACCTCGACCTCAGGCTGAGGCTCGAGGAGGCCGCGCAGGTCGCTGCTCACGTACGTGGGACGGCTTCCGGCCGGCGCCGCGAGCAGCCCGGGCAACCCGACCACTCCGGTGAGGACGAGCAGGCTGTCGGCCCCGCCGCGCACCGCCCCCAGCACGTCGGTGTCCAGCCGGTCCCCCACGACCAGCGGTCGCTGCGCCCCCACGCGCTCGACCGACGCCCGGTGCAGGGACGGGTCGGGCTTGCCGGAGACGAGCGGCTCTCGACCGGTCACCAGCCGGAGGGCCGCGACGAACGCCCCGTTGCCGGGCAGCGGCCCCCTCGTCGTCGGCAGCGTGGCGTCGGTGTTGCCGGCAACCCAGAGCGCCCCCCGGTGCAGCGCCACGGCCGCCTCGGCCAGGTCCGCCCACGACGTCTCCGGCGCCAGCCCCTGCACAACGGCCGCCGGGCCCGCCTGGCCGGCCTGGTCCACCGTGCGCACCGGCACCATCCCGGCGCGGCGGACCTCCTCCGCCAGCGCGTCTGTCCCGACCACGAGCACGGCCGAGCCGTTCGGCAGGTGCTCGGCCAGCGTCCGGCCGGCCGCCTGGGCGCTGGTGACCACCTCGTCCGGGCCGGTCGGGATGTCGAGCGCGCTGAGCTTGTCCGCCACGGCGACCGGCGTGCGGGAGGCGTTGTTCGTGACGTAGGCGAAGCGCATGCCCGCTGCCCGCGCCGCCGCGACGCTGGGCGCGGCGTGCGGCACCGGCTCGTCGGCGAGGTACAGCACGCCGTCCAGGTCGCACAGCGCAGCGTCGTACGCCTCCGCCAGCGGCCGGTCGCAGGAGCCGAGGCCCCGCCCGCGCTCGGTCAGCGCTGGGCGGCGGTCAGCGCGGCCCGCGCTCCGCGCAGGGCGAGCGAGTAGTGCTGCACGTCCGGGCGCATCGCGGCGGCCAGGGCCAGGTGCTCGACGGCGGACTTGAGGTCGCCGGCCTTGGTGGCCGCGAGCCCCAGCCCGAACTGCGCGTAGTCGTCCGCCGGGTCGATGCTGATGATCCACTCGTAGTTCGCGACCGACTCGGTGTACATCCCGGCGTTGAACTGGGCGCGTGCCAGCGCCTCGCGGATCGCCCGCGACTCCGGCTCGGCCTGAGCGCAGTGGCTGAGCAGCTGGACCGCCGCGCTGGTCTCACCGGCGTCCAGCAGGTCGCACCCGCGGACGTACCAGTCGTAGACCTCACCCGACGGCACGACGTCCGGCGGCGGCGGAGGCAGCTCGGCGAACGGCTTCGGGCGCTCCTCGTCCGGGGCGCGCGGGTCGTACCTGGGGTCGTACCGGCTCTCAGACACGCAGCCTCCTCCTCTGGGTCGTCCTCGTCGTACGGGATGGAGCCGCACCTCTAGTCTCGCCGCATGAGCGCCGGCAACCACCAGAACGGGCCTGCGCCCGAAGACCCCGCTACGGGTCCCGCCTCGTCCTCCGTCCCCCGCCCGAGCGGGTTGGTCCTGTCGCCCTTCCGGGCGCTGCGCTACGACACCGACCGCGCAAGCGACCTGTTCGCGCTGACCTCCCCGCCGTACGACGTCATCGACGCCGACGGGGTGGCCGCGCTCGAGGCAGCGAGCGAGCACAACGTCGTACGCCTCATCCTCCCACGCGAAGGAGCCGATCCGGGACAGGACCGCTACGCGGCGGCCGCGGCGACCCTCGAGCGGTGGCGCGCCGAGGGCGTGCTCGTGCCGGACGCCGAGCCTGCGCTGTACGTCTACGAGCAAGCCGACACGCAGGCGGGGCCGGACGGCCACGTGCAGCGCGGGCTGCTCGGCGCCCTCGCGCTGACTCCCCCCGAGGACGAGGTCGTGCTGCCGCACGAGAACACGATGGCCGGCCCGGTCAGCGACCGGCTCGCCCTCTACACGGCCGTGGACGCCGACCTCGAGCCGATCTTCCTGGTGTACGACGGGGGCGGCGCCGCGAGCCGCGCGGTCGCCTCGGTGGACCAGCCCGGCGGGGCGCCGACCCTGCTGGTCGACACGAGGCTCGCGGACGGCCTGCGCCACCGGCTTTGGGCGATCACCGATCCGCAGGTGCTCGCCGACGTGGCCGCCGACCTGCTGCCGCGCAAGGCGCTCATCGCCGACGGCCACCACCGGTACGCCACCTACCTGCGCCGCCAGGCCGACCGCCACGCCGGCGGGTACGGCGCGGGCGCGTGGGACAGCGGGCTGTGCCTGCTCGTGGACGCGACGGCCTTCGGGCCGCAGGTGCACCCGATCCACCGCTACGTCCCCGGCGTCGATGCCGACCAGCTGGCGGAGCGCAGCGCTGCCGGTGCTGCCGTCCGCCAGCTCAGCGGTGGGCTCGACGACGCGCTGGCGGCGCTGCAGGAGGCCGGCGGCCCCGGCTCCGCCTTCCTGCTCGTGGCCGGCGACGGCAGCCGCATCCACCTCGTCACCGAACCCGACCCCGCCCGGCTCGCCGCGGCCGTCCCGCCGGAGCGGTCCGCCGCCTGGGCCGCCCTGGACGTGAGCGTGCTGCACGCCTACCTCGTGACGGCGCTCTGGGGGCTGACCGACGACATCGAGCACGTCGGCTACGAGCACGACGTCGAGGGCGCGCTGGCCGCGGCCGCGCGCACCGGCGGCACCGCGGTCCTGCTGAACCCGACGCCGGTCGAGGCCGTCGCGCAGGTGGCCGGGTCCGGCGAGCGGATGCCCCGCAAGTCGACGCTGTTCACGCCGAAGCCGGCGACGGGGCTGGTCATCCGCGACCACCGCGACACATAGCCCGGAGTGCCAGCGCCGCGGCACGCGGTAGACGCGGGACACCGGTAGACAGCCGGACCCGGTAGACGCCGAGCCGGTGGACCGGCGCGGACCCGGTAGGACACCGAGCCGGTGGACGCCGAGCCGGTGGACGCCGAGCCGGTGGACGCCGAGCCGGTGACCCGGCGCGTACTAGGTCGGCTTCCGGCGGTGCAGCCGTCGCAGCTGCTCCACCTCGACCTCCGTCCGGGACGCCGCACCCGCTCCCGCCCGCCAGAAGCGGCGCCGCAGCGCCCCGTGCAGGCTGACGACGTCGCCGTCGGCCAGTCCTCGGGCCGTGCGACGCACCGGCGCCGCCCAGGCGACGCAGTCCAGCGTGTCCACGGTGGGGGCGCGGACTCCCGCGGGAGCGGCGCGCCGCGGCGCTGGCCGCTCGACGACGAGGCGCCAGGTGACCAGCAGGTCACCGCTCGGGAGCTCCCGCTCCTCGGGCTCCCCGGAGACCCGTCCGACGAGGACGACCTCGTTGCGCGCCGTCGACGCCGGCTCCCCCAGCTCCACCTGTGCTGCTCGTGCTGCCACGTCACGCTCCCGTCCGGCCCCCCGCGGTCGGACGGCCGCTGACGACGATGCCGTCGGTGCCGTCCGAGGACCGGTCACGGCCGGCGGCTGTGGACGCAGGCCCGCCTGTGGACGGCGGCTACTCGAACAGCCGCAGGTCCCCGTCCTCGTCCGGCTCACCAGGAGGCGCCACGAAGCTCGGAACGGCCACCCCGCCCAGCGGCGGCGGGGACGCGACAGCCTCGGCTTCCAGGTCGGCCTCCGGGACGAAGGCCGCCTGCGGCACCCCGGAGCTCGCCGCTCCCGGTCCGTCCAGCTCGGGCACCGCGGTGGCGCCGGCATCGTCCGCCGTCTGACCCTCCGCCGGTGACCTGTGCTCGCCATCCCCGCCGGCCGGGGCGTCCGCGCCGGCCGGCTCCGGCGCGAACGGGACGACCCGGATGCTGCCGGCGAGCTCCGCCAGCTCGGCGTCGTCCGGCAGGCCGTCACGGTCCTCCAGGTCGTCCTCCGCCACCGGCTCCATGACGACGCCGTCCAGCTCGAGGAGCCGGTCGCCCGCGTCGGTCTCACCGTCCACGTCCACCGCGGCCGCCTTTGCGAACCACTCCTGCGCCTGGTCGGTGCGGCCGGCCTCGAGCAGCGCGTCGGCGTAGGCGTACCAGAGCCGCGCAGCCCACGGTCGCTTCTCCGTCGTGCGCCGGGCAGGGTCCTGCAGCGTGAGCACGGCCGCGTCTGCCTGGCCGAGGTCGCGGCGCGCCCCGGCCAGCACGATCACCAGCTCGACCCGCTGGTCTTGGCTGAGCTGCACGAGCTGCGGGTCGTCGCCGTACGCCAGCGCCCGCTCCGGGCGGCCCAGCGCGCGCTCGCAGTCGGCGAAGACGCCGAGGTGCTCCGGCCGACCGGTGATCCGCCGCGCAGCTCGGAGCTCGGACAGGGCCTCGGCCCACTCGCCCGCCGCGTACGCCGCCAGTCCGGCCGCCTCGCGCACGACCCCGACCCGACCCGCGAGCGCGCGAGCGGCACGGGCATGGGCCAGCGCCTGCTCCGGGTCGTCGTCGAGCAGCCGACCGGCCATCACGAGGTGGCGGGCGGTGAGGTCAGCCGTGTCCTTGGACAGCGTGCGCAGCTCCCGACGCGCGTCGGCGTCGAGCATCCGCGGGTCCACGTCGTCGGGCAGGGCGACCCGCGTCGCCTTGCGCCGCTCCTCGCGACGCGGGTCGTACGCCCGCTGCGCGATCTCCTCGCGGCTGGCGCCACCCCGCGCCGGCGCGCTCCGGGCCGGGCTGCCCGCGCTGCGGCCGCTGTCGTACGAGCCCCGCCCGTCCTTGCGCTCGCCGCTCGGCCGACCGGTCGGCGCGGAGCGGGTGCTCGACGACGTTCCGCCGACACCCGTGGCCGCAGGACCACCAGCAGCTGACCGGTGGTAGCCACGAGCCTGCGCGGCCTCGTCCGCGCCGGTCTGCACCGGCGGACGCCCGCCACCGGAGGCTCGACCCGCCGTCGACGGGCGAGCCGCCCTGGGGGGACGCCCGGCCGGCGCACGTCCGGCCTCCGGGGCCCCGCCGCCGGCCGAGACGCGACCCCCGTTGGAGGGCCCGCCCACGAGCGGCGGACGGCCGGCACCCGCGGGTCGGCCGCCCACCACAGGCCGTCCCGCACCCGAGGGCCGGCCACCGCCGAGCGGACGAGCAGCGCCCGCGACTCCACCGGCGCCGGCGGCCCGCCGATCGCGACTCGCCGGCCCGCTCGCCGACGACGACCGGTCGGCCGGGCCCCCCGCGGAAGACCGCGTACCGCGGGCGCCTCCGCCGGCGCCACCTCCCCGCGCGTCACCTGCCGGTCCCGATGCCCGACCTGAGGCCACCGGCGGACGGGCCGGCCGGGCGGCCTGCACACCCCGAGCGCCACCGCCACCCCGCGGCGGAGCCCCCTGGCGATCTCCTCGACCTGCGACGGGGCGGGCCTGAGCGCCCCCGTCGCGATCGGCCGACGGCCCCGAACGGCCAAACGCTGACGAACCGCCAGTGCGGTCGCCTGTCCGCGCCCCCGTCGGTGGCCGGGCTCATGCCGTCCTCGCGCCGGAAGCGACGGTCCGCATCCGCAGCGCGGGCATCGCGGCCGGTGGCGCGCTCGCTCCCGCCCGCAGGCGGACGGCCGGCGCGAGCCAGCCGCGGGTCCTCCAGGCGCACCCCGTCGAGCGGCGGGGCGCCCCCGTCCCGCAGGCCCGCCTCGCGAACCGCCGTCGTCGTCGCGGGGTCCCGCCATGGCATTGCCTCCTGCTGAAGAAAAGGGTCCAGAAATGCGACGAGGGCCAACCACAGTGTGGTTGACCCTCGTCTCAAAGTATGTCCGGCGACGTCCTACTCTCCCACACAGTCCCCCGTGCAGTACCATCGGCGCTGAAAGGCTTAGCTTCCGGGTTCGGAATGGAGCCGGGCGTTTCCCTTTCGCCATGGTCGCCGTAACTCTATGGAGATATCGTGGTGCACCCGCCGGCCCCCGTGGTCGTGGGAGCTGGTGGTTCGGGTTCCCGACCGTATCTCGGGAACCGCACAGTGGACGCGTAGCATTTTGTGGTCAAGCCCTCGGCCTATTAGTACTGGTCAGCTGCACTGATTGCTCAGCTTCCACTTCCAGCCTATCAACCCGATGGTCTAGTCGGGGGCCTTACCAGGTTGACCCTGTGAGAGACCTCATCTTGAAGCGAGCTTCCCGCTTAGATGCTTTCAGCGGTTATCTCTGCCGAACGTAGCTAAACAGCAGTGCCGTTGGCACGACAACTGTCACACCAGAGGTTCGTCCATCCCGGTCCTCTCGTACTAGGGACAGCTCTTCTCAAGTCTCTTGCGCGCGCAGAGGATAGGGACCGAACTGTCTCACGACGTTCTAAACCCAGCTCGCGTGCCACTTTAATGGGCGAACAGCCCAACCCTTGGGACCTACTCCAGCCCCAGGATGTGACGAGCCGACATCGAGGTGCCAAACCTTGCCGTCGATATGGACTCTTGGGCAAGATCAGCCTGTTATCCCCGGGGTACCTTTTATCCGTTGAGCGACACCGCTTCCACAAGCCAGTGCCGGATCACTAGTCCCGACTTTCGTCCCTGCTCGACATGTCTGTCTCACAGTCAAGCTCCCTTGTGCACTTGCACTCGACACCTGATTGCCAACCAGGCTGAGGGAACCTTTGGGCGCCTCCGTTACATTTTGGGAGGCAACCGCCCCAGTTAAACTACCCACCTGACACTGTCCCTGATCCGGATCACGGACCGAGGTTAGACATCCAATTCGACCAGAGTGGTATTTCAACGGCGACTCCACCTGAACTGGCGTCCAAGCTTCACAGTCTCCCACCTATCCTACACAAGCCGAACCGAACACCAATATCAAGCTATAGTAAAGGTCCCGGGGTCTTTCCGTCCTTCTGCGCGTAACGAGCATCTTTACTCGTAGTGCAATTTCGCCGAGCCTATGGTTGAGACAGTCGAGAAGTCGTTACGCCATTCGTGCAGGTCGGAACTTACCCGACAAGGAATTTCGCTACCTTAGGATGGTTATAGTTACCACCGCCGTTTACTGGCGCTTGAGTTCTGAGCTTCACCCCGAAGGGTTGACCCGTCCCCTTAACGTTCCAGCACCGGGCAGGCGTCACTCCATATACATCGTCTTGCGACTTCGCATGGACCTGTGTTTTTAGTAAACAGTCGCTTCTCGCTGGTCTCTGCGACCCCCTGACGCTTCGGAGGCAAGCTCCTACACGCCCTGAGGCCCTCCTTCTCCCGAAGTTACGGAGGTATTTTGCCGAGTTCCTTAACCATAGTTCGCTCGATCGCCTTGGTATTCTCTACCTGACCACCTGAGTCGGTTTGGGGTACGGGCCGCCATGATTCTCGCTAGAGACTTTTCTTGGCAGCATAGGATCATCCACTTCGCCTCGATCGGCTCGGCATCAGGTCTCAGGCTTCATGAGTGGCGGATTTGCCTACCACTCGCCCTACACCCTTACCCCAGGACAACCAACGCCTGGGCTGGACTACCTTCCTGCGTCATCCCGTTGCTTGACTACTACCAGCGTGGGTCCGGTGAGTCCCCCACTCCACCCGAAGGCTTTGTGAGCTTCCGACCGTTAGCAACCCTGGATTCGTCATGGGCGAATCAAAGCGGGTACGGGAATATCAACCCGTTGTCCATCGACTACGCCTGTCGGCCTCGCCTTAGGTCCCGACTTACCCTGGGCGGATTAGCCTGCCCCAGGAACCCTTGGTCATTCGGCGGACGGGTTTCTCACCCGTCATTCGCTACTCATGCCTGCATTCTCACTCGTGTGGGCTCCACGACTGGGTCACCCCGCCGCTTCACTGCCCACACGACGCTCCCCTACCCATCCAGACACCTGGCTCGAAAGCAGGTCGTTGTCTGAATGCCACGGCTTCGGCGGTGTGCTTGAGCCCCGCTACATTGTCGGCGCGGAACCACTTGACCAGTGAGCTATTACGCACTCTTTAAAGGGTGGCTGCTTCTAAGCCAACCTCCTGGTTGTCTGTGCGACTCCACATCCTTTACCACTTAGCACACGCTTGGGGGCCTTAGCCGGTGGTCTGGGCTGTTTCCCTCTCGACTACGGAGCTTATCCCCCGCAGTCTCACTGCCACGCTCTCACTTACCGGCATTCGGAGTTTGGCTGATTTCGGTAAGCTTGTGGGCCCCCTAGACCATCCAGTAGCTCTACCTCCGGCAAGAAACACGTGACGCTGCACCTAAATGCATTTCGGGGAGAACCAGCTATCACTGAGTTTGATTGGCCTTTCACCCCTACCCACAGCTCATCCCCTCAGTTTTCAACCTAAGTGGGTTCGGTCCTCCACGCCGTCTTACCGGCGCTTCAACCTGGCCATGGGTAGATCACTCAGCTTCGGGTCTTGGTCGTGCGACTCAGGCGCCCTGTTCGGACTCGCTTTCGCTACGGCTTCCCCACACGGGTTAACCTCGCCACACAACGCAAACTCGCAGGCTCATTCTTCAAAAGGCACGCAGTCACGGCCGCCAGCAAGCTGACGACGACGCTCCCACGGCTTGTAGGCACACGGTTTCAGGTACTCTTTCACTCCCCTCCCGGGGTACTTTTCACCTTTCCCTCACGGTACTTGTCCGCTATCGGTCACCAGGGAGTATTTAGGCTTAGGGGGTGGTCCCCCCGGATTCACACGGAATTTCACGGGCTCCGTGCTACTTGGGATACCACTCGGGAGGTACGGTCGTTTTCGTCTACGGGACTCTTACCCGCTGTGGTGCGCCTTCCCATGCGCTTCGTCTAACGCCGTACTTTGTCACTCCCTGGACGATCGGCAGATCGACCTGAATGGTCCCACGACCCCGATCACGCAACGCCTGCCGGCTATCACGCGTGATCGGTTTAGCCTCTTCCGCTTTCGCTCGCCACTACTCGCGGAATCGCGGTTGCTTTCTCTTCCTGAGGGTAATGAGATGTTTCACTTCCCCACGTTCCCTCCTCATGCCCTATGTGTTCAGGCATGGGTGACAGGACATGACTCCTGCCGGGTTTCCCCATTCGGAAATCCTCGGATCACAGCTCGGTTGACAGCTCCCCGAGGCTTATCGCAGCCTCCTACGTCCTTCATCGGCTCCTGGTGCCAAGGCATCCACCGTGCGCCCTTACTAACTTGACCACAAAGATGCTCGCGTCCACTGTGCAGTTCTCAAGCTACGGGCGGTCCCAGTCCGGTGGTCGCCGCCTGCCCCGCGAGATGCGGAGTGGTTCGGTGCCGGCTGGTCCGCTCGTGGCAGAGCCCCCGACCACTGCCCGAAGGCGGTGCGCGGAGGCTCGGCGTCACCGAGGTGCGTCTCGCTCCGAAGAGCGGTCCCGTTCCCTCAGGACCCAACAGCGTGCCTGGGCCTGCTCCTCGTCCGCTCCACCCGTTCCTGCCGCTCGAGAGCAGCTGTACTAGACGTGAGGGCGACGATCCGGCCTACTGGTCAGTGTTCCACCCTTGAGCTCCACCGGAGCATGAACGTCCTACGCGTGGGTCTGGATCGGCGCGAAGGCCGACCAGGTGCTCCTTAGAAAGGAGGTGATCCAGCCGCACCTTCCGGTACGGCTACCTTGTTACGACTTCGTCCCAATCGCCGATCCCACCTTCGACAGCTCCCTCTCTTGCGAGTTGGGCCACTGGCTTCGGGTGTTACCGACTTTCGTGACGTGACGGGCGGTGTGTACAAGGCCCGGGAACGTATTCACCGCAGCGTTGCTGATCTGCGATTACTAGCAACTCCGACTTCATGGGGTCGAGTTGCAGACCCCAATCCGAACTGAGACCGGCTTTTTGGGATTCGCTCCACCTCGCGGTTTAGCAGCCCTTTGTACCGGCCATTGTAGCATGTGTGCAGCCCAAGACATAAGGGGCATGATGATTTGACGTCGTCCCCACCTTCCTCCGAGTTGACCCCGGCAGTCTCCTATGAGTCCCCGCCATGACGCGCTGGCAACATAGAACGAGGGTTGCGCTCGTTGCGGGACTTAACCCAACATCTCACGACACGAGCTGACGACAACCATGCACCACCTGTGCACCGCCCTTGCGGACCCCGTATCTCTACGAGTTTTCGGTGCATGTCAAGCCTTGGTAAGGTTCTTCGCGTTGCGTCGAATTAAGCCACATGCTCCGCTGCTTGTGCGGGCCCCCGTCAATTCCTTTGAGTTTTAGCCTTGCGGCCGTACTCCCCAGGCGGGGTGCTTAATGCGTTAGCTGCGGCACGGACGGCGTGGAATACCGCCTACACCTAGCACCCACCGTTTACGGCGTGGACTACCAGGGTATCTAATCCTGTTTGCTCCCCACGCTTTCGCTCCTCAGCGTCAGTTACTGCCCAGAGACCCGCCTTCGCCACCGGTGTTCCTCCTGATATCTGCGCATTTCACCGCTACACCAGGAATTCCAGTCTCCCCTACAGCACTCTAGTCTGCCCGTATCGACTGCAGGCTCGGGGTTGAGCCCCGAGTTTTCACAGCCGACGCGACAGACCGCCTACGAGCTCTTTACGCCCAATAATTCCGGACAACGCTTGCACCCTACGTATTACCGCGGCTGCTGGCACGTAGTTGGCCGGTGCTTCTTCTGCAGGTACCGTCACTTTCGCTTCGTCCCTGCTGAAAGAGGTTTACAACCCGAAGGCCTTCATCCCTCACGCGGCGTCGCTGCGTCAGGCTTTCGCCCATTGCGCAATATTCCCCACTGCTGCCTCCCGTAGGAGTCTGGGCCGTGTCTCAGTCCCAGTGTGGCCGGTCGCCCTCTCAGGCCGGCTACCCGTCGTCGCCTTGGTGGGCCGTTACCTCACCAACAAGCTGATAGGCCGCGGGCCCATCCCTAGCCGAAGAACTTTCCACCTCCAGAAGATGCCGTCGGAGGTCGTATCCGGTATTAGCCCCGGTTTCCCGGAGTTATCCCAGAGCTAGGGGCAGGTTGCCCACGTGTTACTCACCCGTTCGCCGCTCGAGTACCCCGAAGGGCCTTTCCGCTCGACTTGCATGTGTTAAGCACGCCGCCAGCGTTCGTCCTGAGCCAGGATCAAACTCTCCGTTAATGAATAGCGCCCCGAGGGCAGAGAGTCGCTGCCTCCCTGGAGGAGGTCAGCTGTTGTCCCGGCGATCAAGAGTCAACTAGCTTGTAGATAGTTGTCCATCTCTGCGCCAGATCCGGCCGAGCTGCAGCACGCCCTCGGAATGAGGACGCCTGTCGATCTCGTGCCGGACATATGGCACTGACTTTCGGCACGCTGTTGAGTTCTCAAGGAACGGACGCTCACCGGTCCTGACCTCGCGGCCGTTCTCGGGGCAACTCGCCTAACCTACCTGCGGCCTTTCGCCGTGTCAAACCTGCTGGTCTGCCTCGACGCCCTGCTCGGCCCTCCCGCGGACACGGCGCTGCCGTGCTGATCCGTCGTGGAGGTGCCCGCGGACCGTCCTGCAGCGAGTCGAACCGCTGCTGTCCGGTGCTCCGGGGGCGAGGACGAAGTTAGCGAGCCCACGGCGCCGGAGTCAAATGACCGGAGGCCCACGTCAACGTGGCGAGCCGCACACCCGCCCCCGCGCGCGTCCGGCTGCGCAGCGGCAGCGACCTGCTGCTACTGCGGGCGCGCCGCGCTCGACGACCGCGACGGCCCGCTTGCCCCGGCGCAGCACGAGGAACCGGCCGTGCAGCCAGTCGCCCTCCTTCGGGAGCGCCGCCTCGTCGGTCAGCTTCCGTTGTTCAGGTAGGCGCCGCCGTCGCGCACCGCGCGGCGGGCCTCGGACTGCGAGATGCCGAGCGCGGCTGCCAGCAGGTCGACCAACGGGGGGGCCAGCCCCGAGACCGCGTGGACGGCGCCTCGGCCAGCGCTGCCGCCAGGGTCGGCTCGTCGAGCTCCTCGAGCGCTCCCCCGCCGAACAGGGCGGCGCTCGCGGCCTCGCACGCGTACGAGCTCCTCCGCGCCGTGCACGAGCGCGATGAGCACTCGGCGAGGCGGCGCTGGGCGGCCCGGGCCTGCGGGCGCTCGGCGGTCGCGCGTCCAGCTCCTCGACCTCCTCCCGCGGCACGAACGTGAGCAGGCGCAGGTAGGTGCCCGACGTCGCGGTCGTCGACGTTGAGCAGGAACTGGTACAGGGCGTACGGGGAGGTGCGCCGGGTCGAGCCAGACGTTGCCGCCGCCGGTGCTCTTGCCGATCTTGGCGCCGCTGGAGTCGGTGACGAGCGGCAGCGTCAGCGCGTGCACGGCGCGGTCGCCGCCCTCGACGCGGCGGATCAGGTCGAGGCCGGCGGTGATGTTGCCCCACTGGTCGTTGCCGCCGATCTGCAGGCGGCAGCCGTACCGGCGGTAGAGCTCGAGGTAGTCGTTGGACTGCAGCAGCTGGTAGCTGAACTCGGTGAAGGACAGCCCGCCGCCCTCGAGCCGGGCGCTGACCGACTCCTGGCGAGCATCTGGTTGACCGGGAAGTGCTGGCCGACGTCGCGCAGGAAGTCCAGCGCGCTCGATCGGCGCGGTCCACTCGAGGTTGTCGACCAGAACGGCGCCGCGCGGGCCGTCGAAGTCGAGGAAGCGCTCCATCTGGCGGCGGATCCGCTCGACCCGCTCGGCCACGACGTCGGGGGTCATCATCACGCGCTCGGAGGTGCGTCCGGTGGGGTCGCCGATGAAGCCGGTGGCGCCGCCGGCGAGCGCGATCGGCCGGTGCCCGGCCAGCTGGAAGCGGCGCAGCGCGAACAGCGGCACCAGGTTGCCGAGGTGCAGGCTGTCGGCGGTCGGGTCGAAGCCGCAGTAGAGGGTCAGCGGGCCCGGCGGCCAGGTCGCGGCGCAGCGCCGCGGGGTCGGTCGTCTGGGCGACGAGGCCGCGCCAGGTGAGGTCGTCGAGGACGGCGGCGCCGTCGGCGGGGGCGGGAGGTGCGTCGGTCACGCGGTGATCCTCCCGCACGGGCGCCGCGAGGAGCGGACGGCCCGCGGGCGTCAGGTGGGTCGGCGCCTCCGGGGTGCGGCGGGCCGGTAGGGCGAGACGGTGGGGTCGCCGTCGAGCCAGAACCGCCACGGGGTGGGCGCTCCGGCGCCGGCGACGCCCACGCGCGGCCCGACCTGCACCTGCGCGGGGTCGACCGGGTCCCCCGGCTCGAGGCGGAGCGGGGAGGCCGGGGCGAGCAGGTCGGTGCCGCCGAGCGCGCCGTCGACGCCGAGCGCCCTGGCGAGCCGGGCCGGCCCCCGGGCGAGGTCGCGGTCGGCGCACCGGGCCGGCGGGCGCGGGCGGCGTCGAGCCCGTCGACGACCTCGCCGGCCCGCAGCAGGACGGCGGACGCCGTGCCGTCCGGCCCGGTGACGACGTTCATGCACCAGTGCATGCCGTAGGTGAAGTAGACGTAGGCGACCCGGCGCGGCCGAACATGACCTCGGTGCGCGGGGTCCGGCCGCGGAAGGCGTGCGAGCCGGGGTCGGCCTCCCCGGCGTACGCCTCGACCTCGGTGAGGCGCAGGACGACGTCGTCGTGCGACGAGCAGCGCGCCGAGCAGCGCGGGCGCGACCTGCTCGACCGGGCCGGTCGAGGTCCACGGTCAGTCGGCGGTGCCGGCCGCCCAGCGGCGCTGCGCGGCGACCTCGAGCGCCACGGCGTCGAGCTGCTCCTGCACGCGCACCGGCGCGGTGCCGCCGTGGCCGTCGCGCGCCGCGATGGCGCCGCGGACGTCCAGCACGGAGCGGACGTCGGGGGTCAGGTGCGGCGAGACGTGCGCGAGCTCGCTCGTCGCTGACCTCGTGCAGCTCCTTGCCGTTGACGGTGCACCAGACGACGAGGTGGCCCGACCGCCTCGTGCGCCTCGCGGAACGGCGACGCCGTTCTTGACGAGCAGCTCGGCGACGTCGGTGGCGAGCGCGAAGCCGGTCGGCGCGGAGGCCTCGAGCACGTCGGCGTGGACGCGTCATCGTCGCGATCATGCCGGCCATCGCGGGCAGCACGAGCAGCAGCGTCTCGACGGCGTCGAAGCAGGGCTCCTGCGCCTCCTGCATGTCGCGGTCGTAGGTGAGCGGCAGGCCCTTGAGCATCGCCAGCGAGCCGGTGACGTGGCCGATGAGCCGGCCGGCCTTGCCGCGGGCCAGCTCGGCGATGTCGGGGTTCTTCTTCTGCGGCATGATCGAGCGAGCCGGTCGAGAAGGCGTCGTCGAGCGTCACCCAGCCGAACTCCGTGGAGTTCCAGAGCACGACCTCCTCGCCCAGCCGCGACAGGTGCACGCCGAGCAGCGCGGCCGCGAAGAGGAACTCCGCGACGAAGTCGCGGTCGGACACGGCGTCCATCGAGTTCGGCGCGGCCGACGCCGAAGCCGAGCTCGGCGGCGGTCGCGATCGGGTCGAGCGGCAGCGACGAGCCGGCCAGCGCGCCGGAGCCGAGCGGGGACACCGACGGCCCGCAGGTCCCAGTCGCGCAGCCGGTCGACGTCGCGGGCGAAGGCCTGCACGTGCGCGAGCAGCTGGTGGCGCGAACAGCACCGGCTGGGCGTGCTGCAGGTGCGTCATGCCGGGCGCGGGGGTGTCGAGGTGCTGCGTCGGCCTGGTCGACCAGCGCCTGCTCGAGCTCGGCGAGCCGGTCGACGACCAGCCGCGCGTGGTCGCGCAGGTAGAGCCGCAGGTCGGTGGCGACCTGGTCGTTGCGGGAGCGGCCGGCGCGCAGCTTGCCGCCGAGGCGCGCCGAGCTTCTCGAGCAGGCCGCGCTCGAGCGCGGTGTGCACGTCCTCGTCCTCGACCCGCGGGCGGAAGGACCCGTCCGCGCACCTCGGCCGCGCAGCTCGTCGAGCGCGCCGAGCATCCGGCCGAGCTCGTCGTCGTCGAGCAGCCCGGCGCGGTGCAGCACGCGGGCGTGCGCCTGGGAGGCGAGCAGGTCGTACGGCGCGAGCCGCCAGTCGAAGTGGACGCTGACCGACAGCCGCGGCGAGCGCCTCGGCGGGGCCGCCCTCGAAGCGGCCGCCCCACAGGGACGTGCGGTCGAGGAGGTGGCGGTCACCGGTCAGTCTGCCCGGTGCCCGTCACCCGCCGAGACGCTGGTCGCGCTTGGCCGCGATCTTGCTCGGCAGGCCCCACAGCTCGACGAAGCCCTTGGCCAGCGACTGGTCGAAGGTGTCCTCGGCGTCGTAGGTCGCGAGGTTGAAGTCGTACAGCGAGGCGTCGCTGCGGCGGCCGGTCACCGTCGCGCGTCCCGCCGTGCAGCGTCAGCCGGATCTCGCCGGAGACGTGCTGCTGCGAGCTGCGCGACGAAGTCGTCGAGGGCGCGCTTGAGCGGGCGAGAACCACAGCCCGTCGTAGACCAGCTCGGCCCAGCGCTGCTCGACGCCGCGCTTGTAGCGGGCGAGGTCGCGCTCGACGGTGAGGTTCTCCATCTCCTGGTGCGCGGTGATGAGCACCTGCGCGCCGGGCACCTCGTACACCTCGCGGCTCTTGATGCCGACCAGCCGGTCCTCGACCATGTCGAGCCGGCCGACGCCCTGCGCACCGGCGCGCTGGTTCAGCTGCTCGATCGCCTGCAGCACCGTGACCGGCCGGCCGTCGATCGCGGTCGGCACGCCGTCGGTGAAGGTGAGGACCAGCTCGTCGGGCTCGCGCGGCCGCGTCGGGGTCCTGCGTGTAGGAGTAGACGTCCTCGATCGGGCCGTTCCAGGGGTCCTCGAGGAAGCCGGTCTCGACCGCGCGGCCCCAGACGTTCTGGTCGATGGAGTACGGCGACTTCTTGTTGACGTCGATCGGCAGCCCCTTCTCCTCCGCGAAGGCGATCGCCTTGTCGCGGGTCATGCCGGAGTCGCGGACCGGGGCGATGACGCGCAGGTCGGGCGCGAGCGCGCCGATGCCGACCTCGAAGCGCACCTGGTCGTTGCCCTTGCCGGTGCAGCCGTGCGACGACCGTGGAGGCGCCGTACTTCTTCGCGGCGGCGACGAGGTGCTTGACGATGAGCGGGCGGCGACAGGGCGGAGACCAGCGGGTAGCGGCCCATGTAGAGCGCGTTGGCCTGCAGGGCGGGCAGGCAGTACTCGTCGGCGTACTCGTCGCGCACGTCGGCGACGACGGCCTCGACGGCGCCGCAGTCGAGCGCGCGCTGGCGGATGACCTCGAGGTCCTCGCCGCCCTGGCCGACGTCGGCGGCGACGGCGACGACCTCGGCGCCGGTCTCCTCGGCGATCCAGCCGATGGCGACGGAGGTGTCCAGTCCGCCGGAGTAGGCCAGGACGATGCGGTCGCGGCCTGAGGGACTGCTCACGGTGCTTCTCCTAGGGGTCGGCCCTCGGCCAGGCGCAGGAGGCGCTCGGCGAGGGCGGTGCACGCCGCGGTCGGCGGCGTGCGGGTGACGAGCAGGACGGTGTCGTCGCCGGCGACGGTGCCGGCGACCTCGGGCAGCCCCGCGCGGTCGAGCGCGGAGCCGAGCAGGTGGGCGCCGCCGGGGGGCGTGCGCAGGACGACGGTGCCGCCGGTCGCCTCGGCCGACACGAGCAGCTCCTCGAGCAGCCGGCCGAGCCGGGCGTCGACGGCCTCGGCGGTGCCGCCCCGCGGGGGCGTTCTCCTCGGGCACGACGTACGCCATGCCGCGGCTGGTGCGGGTCTTCACCGCGCCGAGCTCGTCGAGGTCGCGGCTCACGGTGGCCTGCGTGACCGCGACGCCGTCGGCAGCCAGCAGCCGGCCGAGCTCGGTCTGGCTGGCGATGGCGCTGCCCTCGAGCAGCTCGACGATGCGGGCCTGGCGCGCGGCCTTGGTGAGGGGGGCGAGGGAGGTGGTCATGCGCAGTCCTCGGCGCATGCGGCCTGGCGGGGGCGCGCGAGGTGCTGGGGTGCGGCCGTCCCGGCACCTGCGTGGACTGCTGCCGCTCCCGGGAGCACGGGTGCCGTCCGGGCACGCGCGGGCAGGGAGCGGCGCTGCATCAGGCTCCCGGTCCGACGACGTCGCCGACGCGCGCGAGCAGCTCGCCGACGGCGAACGGCTTGAGGAACACGTTGTCGTCGCCCAGCAGCGAGCGCATGCCGGGGACGGCGTCGACCTTGCCGGTGACGACGATGACCGGGATGTCGGCCAGCTCGGGGTCGTCGCGCATCTCCTCGAGGACGCGCACGCCACCGAGGTCCGGCATCATCAGGTCGAGCAGCACGAGCGCGGGCGGCGACGACGTCGCCTTGACCAGGCCGGCCAGGCCGTCGGACGCGGTCACCACGTCGTAGCCCTCTGCCGAGAGCAGCGTCTGCAGCAGACCGCGCACGCTGGGGTCGTCCTCGACCACGAGGATCTTCACGCTCACTTGGCCACTCCCGAGGTCAGCATGGCGCGACCCTATCGGCGGACAGCGCGCCCGGGAGCGCCGCCACGAACGCGTCCAGCTGCTCGGTCGTGACGACCAGCGGCGGGGCCAGCCGCAGGACGTCCGGCGCGGCCGCGTTGACGAGGAAGCCGGCCCGCCGCAGTGCGGCCTCGGCAGCGGCCGCGACGGGCTCGGCCAGCACGATGCCGACCCACAGGCCGAGGCCACGGACCTCGGTGACGAGCTCGTGGCCGAGGTCGGCCACGCCGCGGCGCAGGTGGTCCCCGAGCTCGACCGCGGCGTCCAGCAGGCCGTCCGTCTCGACGGTGCGCAGGACGGCCAGAGCCGCCGCGCAGGCGAGCGGGTTGCCGCCGAACGTCGTGCCGTGGTCGCCCTGCTGCAGAGCGGTCGCGGCGCGGCCGTTGAGGACGACGGCCCCGATCGGGAGGCCGCCGCCGAGCGCCTTGGCCATCGTGACGACGTCGGCGGTGACTCCCGGCGCGGTGACGCTGCTCGTGAGCCACGCGCCGACGCGACCGGCGCCACCCTGGACCTCGTCGAGGTGGAGCAGCGCGCCCGTCGCGTCGCACGCGGCACGGGCGGCCTCGAGGAAGCCGCTCGGCGGGACGACGACGCCGGCCTCGCCCATCACCGGCTCGAGCACCACCGACGCGGTCTGCTCCGTGACGGCCAGCGCCAGGGCGTCGCCGTCGCCGTACGGGACGAACACGACCGGGCCGGGCAGCGGCTCGAAGGGAGCGCGCTTGGCGGGTTGCCCCGTGACGGCGAGCGCGCCCAGGGTGCGGCCGTGGAAGGCGCCCTCGCAGGCCACCCAGCCGCCGCCGGGGCGCAGCCGGCGGGACGCCTTGAGCGCCGCCTCGTTGGCCTCGGCGCCGGAGTTCGTGAAGAGCACGCGGGTGTCCGGGCCGGCGCCGACGAGCTCCTTCAGCCGCTCGGCGAGCTCGATGCCCGGTGCGTGCGCGGCCAGGTTGCTGGTGTGGCCGAGGGTCGCCACCTGCTTCGTCACGGCCTCGACGACGGCGGGGTGCGCGTGGCCCAGCAGGTTGACCGCGATGCCGCCGAGCAGGTCGACGTACTGCTTGCCGTCGACGTCGGTCACCGTGGCGCCGCTGCCGCTCGCGAGCACGACCTGCGGGGTCCCGTAGTTGGCGACCAGCGCGTCGTCCCAGCGCTGCTGCCACTGCTGCGTGAGCGTCACGAGGGCACGACCATCGTGCCGACGCCCTCGTCGGTGAACAGCTCCAGCAGCAGGCTGTGCGCGACGCGGCCGTCGAGCACGTGCGCCCGCGGGACACCGCCCCGCACGGCCTTCAGGCAGGCCTCCATCTTCGGGACCATGCCGCTCGACAGCGTCGGCAACAGGGCCGCCAGCTCGTCGGCCTTGATCTCGCTGATGACCTCTGCCCCCTCGGCTCCACCTCCGGCGGACGGCGTGTCCGGCCAGTTGGCGTACAGCCCCTCGACGTCGGTGAGCACGACGAGCTTCTCGGCCTGCATCGCGACAGCGAGCGCGGCCGCGGCGGTGTCGGCGTTGACGTTGTAGAGCTCGCCGTCCAGGCCGCGCGCGACGGTCGCGACGACCGGCACCTTCGCCTCGTCGAGCAGCGCGTGCAGGATCTGCGGCTGCACGTCGACGACCTCGCCGACGTTGCCCACGTCGACCGGCTCCCCGTCGACCACGGCGTCGCGGCGCTCGGCGGTCAGCAGCTGCGCGTCCTCGCCGGACAGGCCGACGGCGAACGGGCCGTGCGCGTTGACGAGGCTGACGACGTCGCTGTTCACCTGGCCGACGAGCACCATGCGGACGACCTCCATGGTCTCCGGCGTCGTCACGCGCAGGCCGCCGCGGAACTGGCTCGCGAGGCCGAGCCGGTCGAGGTGGGCGGTGATCTGCGGACCGCCGCCGTGCACGACGACGACGCGGACACCGGCGTAGCGCAGGAAGACGACGTCCTCCGCGAAGGCGCGCTGCAGCTCGGGGCTGGTCATCGCGCCGCCGCCGTACTTCACGACGATGGTCCTGCCGCTGAAGGACTTCAGCCACGGCAGCGCCTCGACGAGCGCGGCCGCCTTGGGCAGCGCGACGTGGCCGCGCGCGGTGCTGGTCACGTGGAGTACGCGCTGTTCTCGTGCACGTACTCGGCGGTCAGGTCGCTGGTCCAGAGGGTGGCGCTCCGGTCGCCGGCGTGCAGGTCGACGACGATCTGCACGCCCCGGCCGGACAGGTCGACCAGGTCGCGGTCGTCGCCGGGCGCACCGGCGCGGCAGACCTGCACGCCGTTGATGGCGACGTCGAGCTGGTCCGGCTGGAAGGTGGCGCGGGTGGTGCCGACGGCGGCGAGCACGCGGCCCCAGTTCGGGTCGTTGCCGTGCAGGGCGCACTTGAGCAGGTTGCTGCGACCGACGGCGCGCGCGGCCTCCAGCGCGTCCGCCTCGGACGCCGCTCCCTGCACGGTGATCTCGATGTCCTTGCTGGCGCCCTCGGCGTCGCCGACCATCTGCCGCGCGAGGTCCTGGCACACCTCGCTCACGGCGCGCTGCAGCTCGTCCCGGGAGGGCGTGACGCCGCTCGCGCCGCTGGCCAGCAGCAGCACGGTGTCGTTGGTGCTCATGCACCCGTCGGTGTCGACGCGGTCGAAGCTGCGCGCCGTCGCGGCCCGCAGCACCTCGTCGAGCAGCGCGGGGTCGACGACCGCGTCGGTGGCGACGACGGCCAGCATCGTGGCCAGCGCCGGGGCGAGCATGCGCGGCGCCCTTGGCCATGCCGCCGACCGACCAGCCGGCGCCGTGCGAGGTGGCGGTCTTGGCGACGGTGTCGGTGGTGCGGATCGCCTCCGCGGCGGCCGCTCCCCCGGTCTCGCTCAGCGCGGCGGCGGCCTTCTCGACCCCGGGCAGCAGCAGGTCCATCGGCAGCCGGACGCCGATCAGCCCGGTGGAGCAGACCGCGACGCGAGCCGCCCCGGTGCCGACGGCGGCAGCGACGGCCTCCGCGGTGCGGTGCGTGTCGGCGAAGCCGTCCGGCCCGGTGCAGGCGTTGGCGCCGCCGGAGTTCAGGACGACGGCGTCGACCTGCCCGGCCGCGAGCACCTGCTGCGACCAGAGGACCGGCGCGGCCTTGACGCGGTTGGCGGTGAAGACGCCGGCGGCGGCGCGCTGCGGGCCGTCGTTGACGACGAGCGCGAGGTCGGGCAGGCCGCTGTCCTTGAGGCCGGCGGTGGTGCCGGCGGCGCGGAAGCCGCCGGGGAGCCAGCTCACGGGGCCACCCCGCTCGCGGACAGCCCGGCCGTCTCCGGCAGGCCCAGGGCGAGGTTCGCGCACTGCAGCGCCTGCCCGGCAGCCCCCTTGCCGAGGTTGTCCAGCGCGGCGACGACGACCGCCCGCCCGGCGTCCTCGTCCACGGCGACCTGCAGGTGGCAGGCGTTGCTGCCGGCGGTGGCGGCGGTGTGCGGCCAGCGCCCCTCCGGGAGCACGTGCACGAACGGCTCGGCGCCGTACTGCCGCACGAGCGCCGCGCGCAGGTCGGCCTCGGAGGCCGAGGTGCGGGCGGTGCAGGTGGCCAGGATGCCGCGCGGCATCGGGGCGAGCGTCGGCGTGTACGACAGCGTCACGTCGGCGCCGGCCAGCCTCGACAGGGACTGCCGGACCTCGGGCGTGTGCCGGTGCGCGGCGACCTTGTAGGCACTGACGTCGCCCATGACCTCGCTGGCGAGCAGGCTCGCGGTGAGCCCGCGTCCGGCTCCGCTGGTGCCGCTGATGGTGGTCGTCACGAGGTCCTGCGGCTCGACCAGCCCCGCCGCGAGCAGCGGGCCGAGGGCGAGCGTCATGGCGGTGGCGTTGCAGCCGGGGCCGGCGATCCGGGTGGCGCCCGCGAGCTGCTCGCGGAACAGCTCGGGCAGGCCGTACGGCCACTCGCCGGCGTACGGGGTGTCGTAGAAGCGGGTCCAGTCGTCGGCGCTGGCCAGCCGGTGGTCCGCGCCGAGGTCGACGACCGGCAGCCCATCGGGCAGCGCGGCAGCCAGGGCGGCCGACTGCCCGTGCGGCAGCGCGAGGAAGACGACGTCCGCCTCGGCGAGCACCTCGGGGGACGTCTCCGCGAAGACGGCGTCGGCCAGCTGGGGCAGGTGCGGGTGCAGGTCGGTGACCGGCTTGCCGGCGCTGGAGCCGCCGGCGACGGGGCCGACCTCGAGCGAGGGGTGGGCGAGCAGCAGCCTCAGCAGCTCGCCGCCCGCGTAGCCGCTGGCACCCGCGACCGCGGCCCTCGCTCCCATGCGGACAACCATACATGAAGCTGCATGGCTATGCAGACGGCCAGGGCACGAGCCGGAGGGTCCCCTCGTCGCCGGTCGCGGACAGGGCGGCGGCCAGGTCGGTGCTGATGTGCAGGAAGCGGCCGGTCAGCGCGTCCAGCTCACCGGTGGCGAGGCGCGCGACCAGGGAGGCGACGGCCTCGGGCGGCGCCCAGCCACCGGCCGGCGGCTCGAGGAAGGCCGGGTTCGCGCCGGTGAACCCCGGCGGGAAGGCGAGCGTCATGTCGGTGCGCGCGCGTCCCGGGCTGACCGTGAAGGCGCTGACGCCGGTGCCGGCCAGCTCGAGCGCGACCGACTCGACGAGCCGGTGCACCGCCGCCTTGCTGAGGCCGTAGCCGGAGCCGTGCGCCGCGGCCGTGTTGCCGAAGCCGCTGCCGAGCGCGACCACGCGCCCGCTCCCCCGCGCGACCATGCCGGGCAGCGCGGCCCACAGCGCGAGCTGCACACCGCGCAGGTTGACCTCGACGTCGCGCCACCAGTCGTCCGGGTCGCTCTCCCACAGCGGCCCGCCGGTGGCGAAGCGGCCGGCGTTCGCGACGAGCAGGTCCGGCTCGACCCGGGCCACCGCGGCGGCGACGGCGTCCTTGTCCGTCGCATCGCCGGGCAGCGCGAGGTCGGCGTCACCGGCGGCCACCGCCTGCTCGAGCACCGCAGCGTCGCGGCCGGTGATCCCGACCGTCCAGCCGTCGGCCTTGAGCGACGCGGCGATCGCGCGCCCCAGGCCGCGGCCGCCGCCGGTGACCAGAGCCCTCACGAGCGCAGCACGGCTCCGACGCGGCTGCCGGCCTCGGCGACGGCGGCGTCGCGGACGCCGAGCACCTCGACGTCGGTCAGTGTCCGGTCGAGGGCGCGCAGGCGCAGGGCGTAGGCCAGCGACCGCTTGCCCTCGCCGACCTGCGGACCGGTGAACACGTCGAACAGCCGGAGCTCCTCGAGCAGCTCCCCGGCGCCGTCGCGCAGCGCGGCCTCGACCTCCGCCGCCGGCACGCCGGCGTCGACCACGAGGGCGACGTCGACGCTCGCGGGCGGGAAGTGGCTGACACGCGGCGCCTGCAGCGGGCCCTGCGCGGCGGCGGCAGCCACCAGCACGTCGAGGTTCGCCTCCGCCGCGCAGGTCCGGGCGGGCAGGCCGAGCACGCCGAGCGCCCGCGGGTGCAGCTCACCGGCCAGGCCCACCCGGCGGCCGTCGAGCAGCAGCTCGGCGCACCGGCCGGGGTGGTACGGGAAGTCGGCGGCGGCCCGCGGCTGGAGCACCAGGCCGAGCACCCGCCCGACCTCGACCAGCGCGCTCACGGCGGCGTCCCAGGAGGAGCCGGCCAGCGCCAGTCCGACGTGCCGCGGCTGGGCCGGGAGCGCAGCGTCCAGCGCCCCGAGCTCCTGCTCCGTCGGACGGCCGTCGACCCCCGGCGCAGGCGCCGAACCGCCGGCGCCGAGGAACACGTGGCCCGTCTCGTAGACCGCGACCTCGGACAGGCCGCGGCCGGTGTTGCGGGCCAGGACCGTGAGCAGCCCCGGCAGCAGGGTGGGCCGCAGCAGCGCCTCCTCCGCGCTCAGCGGGTTGAGGACCTGCGGGCACTCCATCCCGCCGCCCAGGGCATCGAGCGCGGCGGCACCCACGAACGGCGGCGTCACGACCTCGACCAGCCCCTGCGCGGCGAGCGTGCGGGAGGCCGAGCGGCGCAGGCGCTGCTCCGCGGTCAGGCCCCGACCGGGCGGCGCGGACGGCAGGACCACGGGGATGGTGTCGTAGCCCTCGAGCCGCAGCACCTCCTCGATGAGCTCGGCGCGGCCGGTGAGGTCGGGGCGCCAGGTCGGCGGGACGACCTCCAGCGGGTCGGCGCCGGTGACCGTGCAGCCGACGTCCTCGAGGCGCCGGCGCACGACCTCGGGGGCGTAGTCGCGGCCGGCCAGCCGCCCCGGGGCGTCCACCGGGAGCGAGAGCACCGGCGGCGACGCGGGGCCGCCCACGTCGGTGAGCGGGCCGGCGGTGGCGCCGCCCAGCTCGACGAGCATCCGCACCGCGACCTCGGCCGCGGCGGGCGCCAGCGCCGGGTCGACGCCCCGCTCGTAGCGCCGGCTGGCCTCTGACGGCAGCTTGTGCCGGCGCGCGGTGCGGGCGATCGACAGGGGCGCGAAGTGCGCGCTCTCCAGCAGGATCGACGTCGTGGACGCGGTGACCTCGGTCGGGCCACCGCCCATGACGCCGGCCAGCGCGATCGGGCCGCTGCCGTCGGTGATGAGCAGGTCGGCCGGGTCCAGCGCGCGGTCCTGGCCGTCGAGGGTGGTGAGCCGCTCCCCCGGCTGGGCGCGCCGGACGACGACCTCGCCCTGCAGCGCCGCCAGGTCGAAGGCGTGCAGCGGCTGGCCGAGCTCGACCATCACGTGGTTGGTGACGTCGACGGCCAGGCTGATCGGCCGCATGCCGGCCAGCACCAGCCGGCGCTGCAGCCAGGCCGGCGACTCCGCCGTCGGGTCGAGGCCGGTCACGGTCCGCGCGACGTAGCGGTCGCAGCCGCTCTCGTCCTCGACCCGCACCGGGTGGCCGCCGACGGGCCGCGGGCGCGTCGAGGAGCGCCGGGTCCTGCAGCGGCAGGCCGAAGGCGGTGGCGGCCTCGCGCGCGACGCCGCGGATCGACAGCTGGTAGCCGCGGTCCGGCGTCACCGCGATGTCGAGCACCTCGTCGCGCAGCGCGAGCAGCTCCACGACGTCGACGCCCAGCGGGGTGTCCGGCGGCAGCACGAGGATGCCGTCGGACTCGTCGGACAGGCCGAGCTCGGCGCCGGAGCAGATCATCCCGTCCGAGGTGTGGCCGTACGTCTGCCGCGTGGCGATGCGGAAGTCGCCGGGCAGGACGGCTCCGGGCAGGGCGAAGGCGATGCGGTCGCCGGCGGCGAAGTTGGTCGCGCCGCAGACGACCTCGTGGGCGCGGGCGCCGACGTCGACGTGGCAGTAGCGGATCGGCTTCTTGAAGCCGGTCAGCTCCTCGACGTCGAGCACCTGACCCGTCACGACGCCGGAGACGTCGTCGCCGTAGCGGTGCACCTGCTCGACCTCCAGGCCGGCGCGCACCAGCGCAGCGGCGATCTCGTCGGCGGAGGCGGTGAGGCCGGGCACGAGGGCGCGCAGCCAGGACACGGGGACGCGCACCTCAGGCCTCCTGTCCGAGCGCGAGGGTGAAGCGCTGGTCGCCCTCGTACAGGTCGCGGATGTCGGTGATGCCGTGGCGGAACATCAGCGTGCGGTCCAGGCCCATGCCGAAGGCGAAGCCGGAGTAGCGCTCCGGGTCGATGCCGCAGGCGCGCAGCACGGCCGGGTTGACCATCCCGCAGCCGCCCCACTCGATCCAGCCCTCGGAGGAGCAGACGCGGCAGGCCTCACCGCCCGGTTCAGCCGAGAGGCCACGGCAGCGGAAGCACTGCAGGTCCAGCTCGGCCGACGGCTCGGTGAAGGGGAAGTAGTTGGGGCGGATGCGGGTGCGCATCCCCTCGCCGAACATCGCCGTGGCCAGGTGGTCCAGCGTCCCGCGCAGGTGCGCCATGGTGATGCCCTCGTCGACGACCAGCCCCTCGACCTGGCCGAAGACCGGGGAGTGCGTCGCGTCCAGCGCGTCGGCGCGGTAGACCCGGCCGGGGCAGATGACGTAGAGGGGCGGCTCGCGGTCGAGCATCGAGCGGACCTGCACCGGGCTGGTGTGGGTGCGCATGACCAGGCCGCTGCCGGCCGGCGCGACGAACAGGGTGTCCTGCATCTCGCGCGCCGGGTGGTCGCCGCCGAAGTTCAGGGCGTCGAAGTTGAACCACTCGTGCTCGACCTCGGGGCCCTCGGCGACCTCCCAGCCCATCGCGACGAAGACGTCGGCGACGCGCTCGGAGAGGGTGGTGAGCGGGTGGCGCGCGCCGCGCGGGCGGGGCGGCAGGACGGTGACGTCGACGGCCTCCTCGACGAGCACGCGGGCGTCGCGCTCGGCCTCGAGCTCGGCCTTGCGCGCGTCGAGCGCGGCGGAGACGGCCTGCGCGACCACGTTGACGCGCTTGCCGGCGTCGGCGCGGTCCGACTGAGCGATGCCGCCGAGGGCCTTGCGGGCCTGCGCGACCGCCGAGCGGTCGCCGACGTGGGCGGTGCGGGCGGCGGCCAGCTGGTCGAGGTCGCCGGCCTCGGCGAACGCGTGCAGGGCGGCGTCGCGGGCTCGTTCGAGGGCGTCTTGCGTGAGCAGGTCGGACACGGGCTTCTTCCAGTCGGGGTAGGCGGACAGTCTCCCAGAGGCGCCCGCGGCGACCCGACCTAGATGAAGTCCGGCGTCCCCGCGGGCAGCACGAACCGGAACTCCGCGCCCCCGGCCGGCCCCCGGCCGACCGACACGCTGCCGCCGTGGGCCTCGATGAGCCCCTTCACGATGTAGAGCCCGAGGCCGGTGCCGCCCCGCCGGTCGCCGCCGCGCCAGAAGCGGGCGAAGACCCGGGACGCGACGTTCTCGGGGATGCCCTCGCCCTCGTCGGACACCGTCACGACGGCGCCGCTGCCGTACGGCCCGACGGTGACGGTGACGGTGCCCTCGCCGTGGCGCAGGGCGTTCTCGACCAGGTTGCCCACGACCTGCTGGAACTTGTCGGGGTCGACCCACATCTCCGGCAGCTCGCCGAGGACCTGCACGTCGAAGCGGCTCGGCTTCTCCCCCGCCGCGACGTGGCCGGCGATCGCCTTGTCGACGGCGGCCGGCAGGTCGACGACCTGCTTGCGCATCTCGAGCCGGCCGGCGTCGATGCGGCTGACGTCGAGCAGCTCGGTGATCAGGCGCGTGACCCGGTCGGCGTCGGCGTTGACCGTCTGGAGCATGACCTTCTTCTGGTCGTCGTTGAAGCGCTCCCACTTCGCGAGCAGCGTCGCGGTGAAGCCCTTCACGCTCGTCAGCGGGGAGCGCAGCTCGTGCGCGACGGTGCTGACGAGGTTGGCCCGGCTGCGCTCGATCCGCTCCCGGGCGTGCGTGTCGCGCAGGGCGACGACCAGGCGCTGCAGCTCCCGCTCCGGGCCGCGGACGTACGAGGCGGTCACGAGCAGGTCGCTGCCGCCGGCGCCCCCGCCGGCGTAGGTCAGCTGGCACTCGGGCTGGCGTCGGCGGCTGCGCAGGCCGGAGTACGGGTCGGTGCACTGCCACCAGTCACGGCCCTGGCTGTCGGTCAGCGGCAGGACCTCGCGGTAGTCGCGACCCAGCGCGGCGTCGGCGGAGGTGCCGAGCAGTCGCTCCGCGGCCGGGTTGAGCACGACCACGCGGCCGTCGGCGTCCGCGACGAGCACCCCGTCGGGGAGGTCGTCGTACGCGGACGTGTCCGTCATCCGACCCCTCCCGTGCCTGCTGCCGCTGCTGAGACGGCGGCCACTGTACGACCCAGCAGCACGCCTGCGGCGCCTATCGGTGCGCGCGCGCCGAGGCGTAGAGGCAGACGGCGGCGGCGGTCGCCACGTTGAGCGACTCGGCGCGGCCGTGGACCGGGATCCGGACGGTCCTGTCGGCCAGCCCGAGGGCCTGCTCGGACAGCCCCGCGGCCTCGTTGCCGAGCAGCCAGGCGGTGGGTCCGGACAGGTCCAGCTCGTCCAGGTCGTGCTCGCCGGCGCCGGTCGTGGCGAGCACCTCGAGGCCGGCGGCGCGCAGGGCGTCGACGGTCTCGGCCAGCGCCGCGCCGTGCACGACGGGCAGGTGCCAGAGGCTGCCGGCGGTGGCCCGCACGCACTTGCCGCCGTGCGGGTCGGTGGAGCCCTCGGTGAGGACGACGGCGTCGGCGCCGGCCGCGTCGGCGGTGCGCAGGACGGTGCCGGCGTTGCCCGGGTCCTGCGCCGCCTCGAGCACGGCGACCAGCCGGGGCCGACCCCGGAGGGCGTCCGCGAGCGGGACGTCGAGCAGCGGGGCGACGCCGAGCACGCCCTGCGGGGTGACGGTCTCGGCCATCGCGGCCAGCACGTCGCGACTGACCGGGACGACCGGGCAGGGAGCGGCCGCCAGCAGGTCGGCGAAGCGCTCCTGCCCGTCCGGGTCGGCGTAGAGCTCGAGCAGCGTCGGGAGCGCCTCGCGCACCGCCTGCGGGCCCTCCACGACGAACCGGCGCTCGGCCACGCGGGCCGAGCGCCGGGTGAGGCGTCGTACTGCCAGGACCTGGGGGTTCCTGGTGCTGCTGATCGCGATGGGGGACCGCTCAGGCGGCGTTCTTCGCGGCCGCCGGGCCGCCGGTGCCGTCGGTCGGCAGCGCGGCGCGGGCCGCCTCGACGAGCGCGGTGAAGGCCGCGGCGTCGGTGACGGCGATGTCGGCCAGGACCTTGCGGTCCACCTCGATGCCGGCGGCCTTGAGGCCCTGCATGAGGCGGCTGTAGGTCATGTCGTTCAGGCGCGCCGCGGCGTTGATGCGGGTGATCCACAGCTTGCGGAAGTCGCCCTTGCGCTTCTTGCGGTCGCGGTACTCGTAGGTCGCCGAGTGGAGCAGCTGCTCCTTGGCCTTGCGGTAGAGCCGGCTGCGCTGGCCCCGGTAGCCGCTGGCCTTCTCGAGGACCTCACGGCGCTTCTTGTGGGCGTTGACGGCCCTCTTGACGCGTGCCACTGGTGTTTCCGATCTGTGAGTGGGAGAGGTTCGAGGAGGTCAGCTGCTGAGCAGCTTCTTGACCTTCTTGGCGTCCTGCGGGGCCAGCTCGACGGTGCCCGTGAGGCGACGCGTGAGGGCGCTGGACTTGCGCTCGAGCAGGTGGCGCTTGCCGGCGCGCTCGTGGAGGATCTTGCCGGTCCCCGTCACCTTGAAGCGCTTCTTGGCGCCGCTGTGCGTCTTCTGCTTGGGCATGTCTGCTGTTCCTTCGCGTCGGTGGTGCGCGGGTGTGCTGGGTTTGCGGGTCTAGCTCGCGGGTCTAGCTCGCGGTCTGGCTAGGCTGGCCGGCGCGCGTCCTCGGGGACGTCCTTCGCGGCCTTCTTGAGGTCTGCGGCGTTCTTGTGCGGAGCCAGGACCATGATCATGTTGCGGCCGTCCTGCTTCGGCGCGGACTCCACGAAGCCGAGCTCCTGGACGTCCTCGCCGAGGCGCTGCAGCAGCCGGAACCCCAGCTCGGGGCGGGACTGCTCGCGTCCGCGGAACATGATCGTGATCTTGACCTTGTCGCCTGCCTTGAGGAAGCGGACGACGTGGCCCTTCTTGGTCTCGTAGTCGTGCGGGTCGATCTTGGGACGGAGCTTCATCTCCTTGATGACGGTGAGCACCTGGTTCTTGCGGCTCTCACGCGCCTTCTGCGCCGTCTCGTACTTGAACTTCCCGTAGTCCATGAGCTTGCAGACCGGGGGCCGGGCCATCGGCGCGACCTCGACCAGGTCGAGGTCGCTGTCCTGGGCCAGCTTGATGGCCTCGCCGATGGCGACGATGCCGACCTGCTCGCCGTTGGGCCCGACCAGCCGCACCTCGGGGACGCGGATCCGGTCGTTGATGCGGGGTTCAGCGCTGATGGGGCCTCCTCGTAGAACTGCCTGGACGGGCCCCGACATGCAGAAGGGCCCCGCGCGCTGCGCAGGGCCCACACCGCCCGCCCGCCCCTGAGGGCACGCGGACCACGGGCACGGCCGGTCGTGCAGGGTGGATCTTGGTCCTACGGTGGCCGTGCTCCGACCGGACCCGGGCGCCGACGAGCAGCTCCGCGGGTGGGAGGTGGGACCTCCGCTTGCACGACCCCGGACATGCCGGGGCCGGGTCGCCCTGCAAGGGTAGCAGGGTGAGCACTCCGGAGGAAGCGCGCGACATCGCCGAGGTCCCTGCCGCCGAGGTGATCGCCACCGCGGCGGTGCACCTCATGTCGGCGGCGGCCGTGAAGTGCGGCCTGGCGGAGGAGGGCGACGCCTACAAGGACCTGGACGAGGCGCGCAAGCTCATCACCGCGCTGGCCGGCCTGGTGCAGGCGGCCCGCCCCGACCTGGGCGTGCACGCCGCTCCCCTGCGCGACGGGCTGCAGGCCCTGCAGAAGGCCTTCCGCGAGGCCTCGCCGATCCCGGACGAGCCGGGTGAGGGGCCGGGCGAGCGGCTCACCTCCCCCAGAGGCGCTTCCTGAGCGGGTAGCCCGGCCCTTCGGCTGGCACGACGGCGAGATCGAGCGGCCGGTCCAGCTGCGGGGCGAGCCGCGCGGCGAGGGCGGCCAGCTCCTGCGGCGGCAGCGGCTGCGCGATGCCGAGCACCGGGCCGTCGGGCCCGTCGAGCAGCCGGGCCCGGACCCGCTCCCCCTTGAGCGCGCGCTCGAGCTGCCGGACGAGCTCCGGGTCCACCGCGACCGGCGTCGTCAGCGCGGCGGCCGCCGTACGGGTCGACAGGCTGCTGCCGGGGACGGGGACGCGGCCCGCGGCGAGCTCGGCCAGCTCCTCCCCCACCACGACGAAGGCTGCCCCGGGCGGGTCCACCAGCAGGGCGACCGCGCCGTCCTCGAGCGCCGCGGTGCAGGCCTCGGGCACCGTCAGCCGCACCGGCCGGGCGCCCTCGGCGAAGGCGGTGAGGCTGGGCACGTCGAGGAAGACCGGCACCCCGCGGCCGCTGGAGCCGGCCAGCGTCACCAGCGCCATCTCGGCGGTCGACTCGGCGCGCAGCCCCGTGCCGGGGTCGAGGTGCTCGGCGGTGCTGCGCGCGGTGACGGCGGCGAACACGCGGGCGGTGGCGAGGACGGCCAGCGCGCGGGCGCGGGTCCGGGGTGAGGCGTCCTGGCGGTGGGCGGTCAGCGCGGCGACGACCTGCGGGTCGGCGAGCCCGTCGTCGAGGTCCACCCGCCCGAGGCTAGGCCGCGCGCTCCTCGTGACGTCCCCAGCACCCTGGTGCTGGGGACCTCACGGAGCAGAGTCAGTCCGTGCTGCCGGCCAGCGCCACGACGGCGCGGTCGACGGCGGCCAGCGCGCGCCCGCCGTCCTTCACGCCGGTGAGCTGGAAGGAGAACCAGACGGTCCGCCCGCTCGTCGTCTCGGTGTAGCCGCTCAGCGCGCGCACCCCGCTCAGCGTGCCGGTCTTGGCCAGGACCCGGCCTTCCGCGGGCGTCCCGCAGAAGCGGCGCTTCAGCGTCCCGTCCCGGCAGCCGATCGGCAGGGCGGCCCGGAAGGCCTCGCCGGAGCCGGAGGCCTCGGCGGCCTTGAGCAGCAGCACCTGCCCGCCGGTGGTCTGCCGGTCGTTCGCGGACAGGCCGGAGCCGTCGGAGCCCGCACCCACGGGGACGGCGTGCTCGGCAAGGACCTGCCGGACGGCGGCCAGACCGCCCGCCGAGCTGCCGTCGGCGCGCAGGGTGCGGCCGAGCTCCTTGAGCAGCAGCTCGGCGGCGAAGTTGTCGCTGTCCTTGAGCACCCGCTGGACGACGGCGGGCATCGGGCCGCTGACGCGCTCCGCGACCGTCACCGCCTCCACCGGGCGCCGCTCCCGGCGGACGGTGCCGACCGTGACGCCCTCCGCGCGCAGGTAGTCGCGGAACAGCACGGCGTTCGGGAGCGCCGGGTCGGCGAGGAAGGCGCTGTCGGAGCGGTGCTTGTTCTTGTCGACGGCGAGCGCGGACAGCGGGCCGGCCTCGCCCGGCATGTACGCCGCCTTCCAGCCCGCGGCGGTGCGGCGGCTGTCGTAGCGGGTGTCGTCCAGCCGCACCTCGCCGGTGACGGTCGTGATGCCGGCGGCCTTCACGTCCCGCGCGAGCTGCCGCAGGCCGAGCTTGGTGAGGTACGGGTCACCGCCCGCAACGAGCCACAGGTTGCCCTGCAGGACACCCGCCACGGGCTCGGAAGTGCGGGCTACCTCGGTGCGCAGCCGCGCGTCCGGGCCGAGGGCGACCAGGGCGGACAGCCCGACGTAGCTCTTCTGCGTCGAGGCCGGGGGCAGCGCGTGGCCGCTCTCCCGGCGCAGGACCGCGCCGTACCCCTGGACCTCGACGGAGGCCGACACGGTGGTGGCGGTGGAGCCGGCCAGCGCCGCCTCCAGCCGGCGGCGCAGGGCGTCGCGCTGGGCGTCGGTGGCGGGCGGCGGCTCGGTCTGCTCACCCGTGAGCAGCGCGACGGGGCGCGGCCCGACCGTCGTCGTGGACACGAGGCCGGCAACCGTCTCGTCGAGCACGCCGGCGGCGGCGGGACCGGCCAGCAGGCCGAGGACGACGGCCACAGCGGCCAAGCAGGGACGGCGGGGGCTCACGTGCACGTCCCTCGGTTCGGCGCGGCGGTGCGGGTGCTGGAGCCCGAGTCTGTGCAGGTTCGCCCGTTCACGCTGGAGACGCGCCGAAGTGTCACCTCGAGGTGAGGTCTCAGGGGGCCCTTCGGCTGTCGGCCAGCAGGCGCCGCAGGGCGAGCACGACGTCGACCGCCCGGTCCCCGTCGTTGGACTGCACGGCGAGCAGCGCCACCGTGTCGTCGTCCTGGAGGTCCAGGCTCGCCCAGGAGGCGCCGTCGTCCATCCGCACCGCGCGCACGACCTGCCAGGGGAACAGCCGCTCCCCCACGACGTTGCGCACCCGCACGCCCGCGGCGTCCGCGCTGACCCGGGCGCGCGTCAGCGACAGCACCCCGCAGGAGATGAGGACGCCGAGCAGCACCATCGCGACCTGGTCCGGCAGCCGGAACCTCGCGCCTCCCTCCGGTCCGCTGCCCAGCGCGACGGCGACGGCGACGAACACGGCCATCACGAGCACGACGACGCCCCAGCAGACCCGGGTGAGCTTCACCGGGCGGCTGGTCACGGTCACGGCGGGACCTCCACCGGGCGGCGCACCGGGGTCTGGCGCAGCACCCGGAAGGCGATCTGGACGGCGGGTCCGATGCCGAGCGCGAACAGCACGGTGCCGATGCCGACGGGGCCGCCGAGCAGCACCCCGACGACCAGCACGACGCACTCGAGGACGCCGCGGGCGGTGCCGACGCGCCAGCCGGTACGGGTGTGGATCGCGACCATGAGCCCGTCGCGGGGGCCCGGCCCGAGGTGCGCGCCGAGGTAGAGCGCGGAGCCGGCGGCGACGGTGGCGATCCCGAGCAGGGTGACGAGCAGGCGCAGCACGACCGGCGCGTCGTCGAGGTCGCGGAGCAGCGTCGTCTGGAGCAGCACGTCGAGCACCGCCCCGATGACGACGACGTTGAGGACGGTGCCGATCCCGACGCGCACCCGGGCGGCCAGCCCGATCAGCAGCACCGCCACGGAGACGCCGATCGCGGTGAGGCCGAAGCGGACGCCGAGCTGCTTGGACAGGCCACCGGTGAGGACGTCCCAGGGCCCGACCCCGAGCTCGGCCTCCAGTCCGAACCACAGGCCGACGGCGAACAGCACCAGCCCGACGTTCAGCTTCACCAGGCGCCAGGTCACGTGCGGGCGGCCCGTCCGCTGACGGCCACGGCGACCAGCGTCAGGGCGACCCCGACCACGGTCAGCAGCTCCACCGTCTCGCCGTGCACGGGCACCAGCAGGTCGAGCAGCAGCGCACCGACGAGCTGGCCGGCGATGACGGCGAGGCCCAGGCGCAGCACCCCGAGCCGGCGCACGACGATCGCGGCGACGGCCACGAAGGACGCCCCCATCGGGCCGCCGGTGTAGAGGTACCACTGCCCCCAGCCGGGCCAGTCCTGCACGTCGAGGCCGGTGAGGGCGGCGTGCGCGAGGACGCCGATCAGGAGGGCGGCGGTGCCCACGATGAAGTTCACCAGGGTGGCCACGCCGGCGTCCCCGGTCGTGCGGCGCACCCGGCCGTTGAGCGCCTGCTGGACGCTGATCGCGAAGCCGGCAGCCACCACGAGCACGAGCAGCAGCGGCGAGGCCTCCCGCGCGCCGTCGCCGAGGACGCTGATGCCGACCGCGGCCAGGCAGAGGAGGGCGCCGGCGACCCGCGGACCGGTGAGGCCGTGGGCGCCGCCCGGCCCCAGGCCGTACCGGTCCACGACGAGCCCACCCGTGGTCTGCCCGGCGACCAGGCCCACCGTCAGCAGTGCGACGCCGATCTCCGGCGCCGCGGCCGCACCGACCGCGACCAGCGAGGCGCCGCCCAGACCGCCGAGCCGCTGCGCCCACGGCACCTCGCGGACCTTCGCGAAGGCCGCCCGCGAGGGCGCACGGGCCAGCACGACCGCGATGACCGCGACCAGGCCGGTGCCGAAGGAGACCAGCGCGGTGAGCAGCGCGTCGCCCAGCGCGGTCTTGAGCTCGCCGTTGACGCGCTGCTGGAGCGCGACGACGCCCCCGGACGCGACGGCCGCCGCGAGGGCCAGCGTGGCGGTGCGGGAGCGCGGGGCAGCGACCGCCGTCACTCGACGATCTTGGAGATGGGCAGCTCGAGGATGTCGCGCGCGCCGGCCGCCTTGAGCGACGGGATCAGCGTGTTGACGCCCTTCTTCGGCACCACCGTCTCGAGTGCGCGCATGTCGCCGGACGCCGTCGTCATGACCGTCGGGCTGGCCATGGCGGGCAGCACGGCGAGCACGTCCTGCAGCTGCGCCTGCGGGACGTTGAGCTTGAGCAGCACCTGTCCGCGCGCGCGCAGCGCGCCCTGGAGCAGGACGACCACGTCGTCCATGGCGGCCCGCTTCTCCGGGTCCTCGTACGCCTCGCGGTTGGCGAGGAGCTCGGTGCGGCTGGTGAGCAGCGTCGCGATGATCTTCAAGCCGGCCTTGCGCAGCGACGAGCCGGTCTCGGTGAGGTCGACGATCGCGTCGACGATGTCCGGGATCTTGGCCTCGGTCGCGCCGTGGCTGGTGAACACCTTGGCCTTGACGCCGTGCTCCTCGAGGAAGCGGCGCGTCGTCTCCGGCATCTCGGTGGAGATCCGCACGCCGTCCGGCAGGTCGGTGACGCTGTTCCAGGGCGACTCCTTCGGCACCGCGAGCACGACGCTCACGACCGCCTCACCGGCGCGGCCGCCGCCGATCTCGCCGAGGCTGACGACGTCGGCGCCGGTCTCGCTGACCCAGTCGCGGCCGCTGATGCCGAGGTCGAAGATGCCCTGCTCGACGTAGGTCGGGATCTCCTGCGGGCGCAGGAAGCGCACCTTGTCGATGCGCGGGTCGTCGACCCGCGCGTGGTAGTCGCGGTCGCCGCCGCGCACGACGTGCAGGTCGGCGGCCGAGAACAGCTCGAGGACCTGCTTCTCCAGGCTGCCCTTGGGCAGGACGATCGCGAGCACGGTGATCCCTCTAGTTGTAGGTGCCGGTGCGCAGGCGCTTGAGCACGGCTGCGGTGTCGAGTGCGGCGAGGACGGCCTCGCGGCCCTTGTCCTCGGAGGCGCCGGGCAGGCCGGAGCGCGCCCGCGCCTGCTCCTCGGTGTCGCAGGTGAGCACGCCGTTGCCGACGGGCGTGTGGCTGTCCAGCGACACCCGGGTGAGGCCGTACGTCACGGCGTCGCAGACGTACTCGAAGTGCGGGGTGCCGCCGCGCAGCACGAGCCCCAGCGCCGAGACGGCGTCGTGCGTGGCCGCGAGCGCCTGCGCGACGACCGGCAGCTCGACGGCGCCGCTGACCCGCACGACGGTCGGCTCGTCGACACCGCACTCGCGCGCGGTGCGCACGGCCGAGTCGAGCAGCGCGTCGGTGATCTCGTCGTGCCAGCGCGTCGCGACGATCGCGAGGCTCAGCCCGCGGGCGTCGACGAGAGCGCCTGCAGGCGCGCCCTTCCCGCTCACTCGACCGCTCCGGCGCTGGCTTCCGTCGCCTCGTCCTCGAAGGCCGCAAGGCCAGGCAGGTCGTGGCCCATCCGGTCGCGCTTGGTCTTGAGGTAGCGCAGGTTCTCCTTGGTGGCGTGCACCGGCAGCGACTGCCGCCCGACGATCTCCAGGCCGTAGCCCTCGAGACCGGCCCGCTTGGTCGGGTTGTTCGTGAGCAGCCGCATCGTGCGGATGCCGAGGTCGACGAGGATCTGCGCGCCGGTGCCGTAGTCGCGCGCGTCGGCCGGCAGGCCCAGCTCGAGGTTGGCGTCGACGGTGTCCGCACCGCTGTCCTGCAGGGAGTACGCCTGGAGCTTGTGCATCAGGCCGATGCCGCGCCCCTCGTGCCCGCGGACGTAGAGCACGACGCCGCGGCCCTCCTGGTCGACGGCCTCCAGCGCCGCGTCGAGCTGGGGCCCGCAGTCGCAGCGGCGCGAACCGAACACGTCGCCCGTGAGGCACTCGGAGTGCACCCGCACCAGGACGTCCTGCCCGTCGCCGATGTCGCCCTTCACGAGGGCGATGTGGTCGGCCTCGTCGAGCTTGCTCTGGTAGCCGACCGCGCGGAACTCGCCGTGCTTGGTCGGGATCTTCGCCTCGGCGACCCGCTGCACCTGCGACTCCGTGCGGCGGCGCCAGGCGATGAGGTCGGCGATCGAGATGATGGACAGGCCGTGCTCGGCGGCGAAGACCTTGAGCTCGTCGAGGCGGGCCATGTCGTGGCCGTCCTTCTCGCTGACGATCTCGCAGATGACGCCGACCGGCCGCAGGCCCGCCATCCGGCACAGGTCGACCGCGGCCTCGGTGTGGCCGGCCCGGCGCAGGACGCCGCCGTCGAGGGCGCGCAGCGGGTTGATGTGCCCCGGACGCGTCAGGTCGTACGGCGTGGTCGCGGGGTCGGACAGGACCTGCATGGTGCGGGCCCGGTCGGCGGCCGAGATGCCGGTGCTGATGCCGGTGCGCGCGTCGACCGTGATCGTGTACGCGGTGCGCATGCGCTCCTGGTTCGCACCGACCATGAGCGGGATCTCGAGCCGGTCGAGGTCCTCGCCGGTCATCGGCACGCAGATGTAGCCGCTGGTGTAGCGCGTCATGAACGCGACCAGCTCCGGCGTCGCCTTCTCGGCGGCGAAGACGAGGTCGCCCTCGTTCTCGCGGTCCTCGTCGTCGACGACCACGACGGCCTTGCCAGCGGCGATGTCGGCCACCGCCTGCTCGACGCTGTCGAGCCCTGCCGGGGCAAGGGGCTGAGCGGTCACGGCTTCTCCTCGTGCGGGTCAGGGACAGCCGTCGGCGGGCGGACCCCGGCGAGCAGCAGCTTCTCGACGTACTTGGCCATGACGTCGACCTCCAGGTTGACCGGGTCGCCGGCGCCCTTGGCGCCGAGGGTGGTCAGCCCGAGGGTGGTCGGGATGAGGCTGACCTCGAACCAGTCCTCGCCGACCGCGGCCACCGTCAGCGAGATGCCGTCGACGGTGATGGAGCCCTTCTCCACGACGTAGCGCGCGAGGTCGCCCGGCAGGCTGAGCCGCACGACCGTCCAGTGCTCGTCCGGCGTGACCCGCTCGATGGTGCCGGTGCCGTCGACGTGACCCTGCACCAGGTGGCCGCCGAGGCGGTCGCTGACGCGCACGGCCCGCTCGAGGTTGACCCGGCTGCCCGGCGCGAGGACGCCGAGGCTGGAGCGCTCGAGCGTCTCGCTCATGACGTCGGCGGTGAAGGAGCCGTCGACGTTCTCGACGACCGTCAGGCACACGCCGTTGACGGAGATGGAGTCGCCGTGCCCGGCGTCGCTGGTGACCAGCGGTCCGCGGACGGTGAGGCGGGAGGCGTCCTGCAGCGGCTCCACCGCCACCACCTCGCCGAGCTCCTCGACGATGCCGGTGAACATCAGGGCCTCCTCTGGGCTGGTCGAAGAGTCAGCCGGACGTCGTCGCCGACGCGGGTGACGTCGTCCAACCGCAACCGGTGCGCCGCGGTGATCGTTCCCGCTCCGGTCGGTCCCAGCGCGTGGGGCCCGTCACCCAGCAGGGCCGGCGCCACGTAGCCGACGACCCGGTCGACGAGCCCCTGCGCGACGAACGACCCGGCCAGCGTCGGCCCGCCCTCGAGCAGGACGCTGACCACGCCGTACGACTCCTGGAGGTGCGCGAGCAGCGCGGCCGGGTCGAGGTGGCCTTCGCGCAGCGGCAGCTGGACCGTGCGGGCGTAGCCGGGCTCGTCGAGCAGCGGCCCGGTGACGACGAGCGCGGGTGCGCCGCCGGCGAGGCAGCGCGCCGTCAGCGGGGTGCGGGCGCGGGTGTCGACGACGACGCGCAGCGGCTGGTGCCCCGGGTCGGGGCGGACGTCGAGCAGCGGGTCGTCCGCGAGCACGGTCCCGGCGCCGGCCACCACCGCGTCGACCTCGGCGCGCAGGCGGTGCACGTCGGCCCGCGCGGCCTCGGACGTGATCCAGCGGCTGGTGCCGTCCGCGGCGGCGCTGCGGCCGTCGAGGGTGGCGGCGTACTTCCAGGTGACGAACGGCCGGCCGGTCCGGCGGCTGGTGAGCCACGCCTCGAGCGGCCCGAGCGCCACCTCCTCGGCGAGCAGGCCCGTCTCGACCTCGACGCCCGCGGCGCGCAGCAGGTCGGCCCCGCCCCCGGCCTGGTCGGTCTCGTCCGCGCACGCCACGACCACCCGCGCGACCCCGGCGTCGAGCACCGCGGTCGTGCACGGCCCGGTGCGGCCGGTGTGGGCGCAGGGCTCGAGGGTGACGACGGCAGTGCCGCCGCGGGCGCGCTCGCCGGCCTCCTGCAGCGCGACGACCTCGGCGTGCGGACCGCCCGGCGGGCGGGTCCATCCCTCGCCGACGACGTCGCCCGCGGCGTCCAGGACGACCGCGCCGACGGGCGGGTTCGGGCTGGTGGTGCCGAGGGCGCGCCGGGACAGCGCGACGGCGCGGCGCATGGCCTCGCTCTGCTCCACCGGTCCCCCTCGCGTGCGTGGACGCGCTCCGGGGGACGGCCGGGACCGGCGCACGCGTGCGCCGCCACCGGCCGCGCGCTGCCTCTCCTCCGGACTCTCACCGTCGGTCCCGGAGTTCCACCGGGTCCACCGCTGACTGGCTGCCAGCGGGTCGCGGACTGTCACCGCCGGTCAGGCTCTCCACCCGAAGGGATGGGCACCCTGCCCCGGAGCGCGCGTGATGTCGCGGCCAGTCTGCCAGAAGGCCTCAGGCGCGCCTGTCGACGGCCACCAGCGAGCCTGGCCGGGTCTTGGCCCACGTCTTCATCTCGGCCGCGGCGGCGACCACCGCGCGCGGGTCGCGGTCGGGCCCGGTGCTGACGGCCACGCCGATGCTCACCGACACCAGCGGGTGCCGGCGCAGCTCCATGCGCCGGTCGACGACCTCGAGCCAGCCGCGCGCGGCGTCGGCCTCGTCGTAGTGGCTGCGCACCTCGCGGTCGAACCCGTCCACCACCCGCTGCCCCAGCGGCTCGGCCTGCTCCGGCGTGCACACCACGACGAAGTCGTCACCGCCGACGTGCCCGAGGAACGGCCGCGGCTCGCCGGCCCGAGCGACGCTCTCGAGCAGGCACGCGGACAGCGCCAGGAGCAGCCGGTCGCCCCGCAGGAAGCCGTACGCGTCGTTGAAGCCCTTGAACTCGTCGAGGTCCACGTGGCAGACGGCGTAGGCCCCGCCCGCCGCGGCGCGCGAGGCGATCTCCAGGTCGATCCGGTGGTTGCCCGGCAGGCCGGTCAGCGGCGAGGTCGACCGCGCCTCCGCGGTGCGTCGCAGCGTCGTCTGCACCCGGGCCAGCAGCTCGAGGGTGTCGAACGGCTTGACGATGTAGTCGTCGGCGCCGGCCGTCAGCCCCACGACCTTGTCCGCGGACAGCGACTTCGCCGTGAGCAGCACGACGGGGAGCGCGGCCGTCGCCGGGTTCGCGCGCAGCCGGCGCAGCACCTCGACGCCGTCGAGCACGGGCATCATCACGTCGAGCAGCACCAGGTCAGGCGGGTCGTCCAGCACGGCGTCCAGGGCCGCCTGCCCGTCGTGCACGACGCGCACGTCGAAGCCCTCGAGGGTGAGGTTCAGCTCGACGAAGCCCGCGATGTCGCGGTCGTCGTCGGCGATCAGGACGCGGTCGGTCACGCGCGACCCACGTGCGGCTCGGCCTGCGCGCGCAGCGCCCGCACCGCCGCCGCCGGGTCGTCCTTGCCGTAGACGGCCGACCCCGCGACGAACACGTCCGCGCCGGCCTCGGCGCAGCGCTCGATGGTCTCCGCGCTCACGCCGCCGTCGACCTGCAGCCACACGTCGAGATCGCCGATCGCCTTGCGGGCACGGCGGACCTTGGGCAGCACGACGTCGAGGAACGCCTGCCCGCCGAAGCCGGGCTCCACGGTCATCAGCAGCAGCATGTCCAGCTCGGGCAGCAGGTCGACGTACGGCTCGACCGGCGTCGCGGGCTTGAGCGCCATGCCGGCGCGGGCGCCCTCCTTGCGCAGCGCCCGGGCCAGCCGCACCGGTGCCGCGGCGGCCTCGACGTGGAAGGTCACGCTGCCGGCGCCCGCCTCGGCGTAGGCCGGCGCCCAGCGGTCCGGGTCCTCGATCATGAGGTGGCAGTCGACCGGGATGCTGCTGCTCTTCAGCACCGCTTCCACGACCGGCAGCCCGAGCGTGAGGTTCGGGACGAAGTGGTTGTCCATCACGTCGACGTGCGCCCAGTCGGCCGCGCCGTCGATGCGGGCCAGCTCGTCGGCCAGGCGCGCGAAGTCCGCCGACAGGATGCTCGGCGAGATCTGGGCACGGCGCGGCACGGGGGCTCCTCGGGGTCGTCCGGAGGGTAGCGGCGGGCGTCCGGGGTGCCTGGCGCGGGTCGGCAGCCGGTGGGAGTGGTCAGGTCAGGCGCGGCGGCGCAGCAGCGCCAGGTGCATCGCGTCGGTGCCGTGCAGGTGCGGCCACAGCTGCACGGCCGGCCCCTTCCCGAGGTCCGGCACGCCGGGCAGCAGCGGCCGCGCGTCGAGCTGCTCCAGCTCCGGGTGCCGGCGCAGCACGTCCAGCACCGGGACCACTGTCTCGGCCAGGTGCGGCGAGCAGGTGACGTACGCCAGCACGCCGCCGGGGCGCAGCAGCGCGGCGGCGGCGTCCAGCAGCTCGCCCTGCAGCCGGGTGAGCGGCGGCAGGTCCGACGGCTGCCGGCGCCAGCGCGCCTCGGGCCGGCGACGCAGGGCCCCGAGGCCGCTGCACGGCGCGTCGAGCAGCACCCGGTCGACGGTGCCGGGCGCGAGCGGGGGGGTGCGGCTGTCGGTGGTGACGACGCTCGCCGGGCCGCTGCGCCGGACCAGCCGGGCCCGGTGGTGCTGCGCTTCGAAGGCGAGCAGCCGGGCGCCGCGCTCCTGCGCGAGGACGTCGAGCAGCGCCGCCTTGCCACCGGGGCCTGCGCAGAGGTCGACCCACAACTTGTCCGGCCCGTCCAGCTCGGCGGCGGCGAGGGCGAGCGCCATGAGCTGGCTGCCCTCGTCCTGCACGCCCGCGGTGCCGTGCTTGACCGCGCCGACGGCGCCGGGGTCGCCCTCACCGAGCCGGACGGCGCGCGCGGACCACGGTCCGGGGGCGCCACCGCTCTGCGCGAGCAGCTCGTCGCGGCCGATGCGTCGGGCGACGAGGTGCACCTCGGGCCGGGCGTCGTCGGCGGCGAGGGCCGCGCCGGTCTGCCAGAGGTCGCCCTTGAGGGCGTCGCGGAACGCGCTGGCGATCCACTTCGGGTGGCTGTGCTCGAGAGCGAGGGCGCCCAGCCGGTCGTCGGCCGGCGCGAGCTCGGCCACCCACTGCGCGAGGTCCTTGGCGGCCACCTTGCGCAGGACGGCGTTCACGAAGGCGACCGGTCCGGCGCTGACCACCCGGCGGGCGAGGTCGACGGTCGCGGAGACGGCGGCGTGCGGCGGGATCCGGGTGCGCAGCAGCTGGTGCGCGCCGAGCCGCAGCACGTCGCGCACGGGCGGGTCGACCTGCGCGAGCGGCCGGTCGACGCACGCCTGGAGGACCGCGTCGTAGAGCCCCTGCCCGCGCAGCGCGCCGTACGCCAGCTCGGTCGCGAGCGCGGCGTCGCGGCCGTTGATGCCGCGCTCGCGCAGCAGTCCGGGCAGCACGAGGTTGGCGTAGGCGTCCTTCTCGCGGACCGCGGCCAGCACGTCGTAGGCGGCGCGCCGCGGCTTGTCGTCGGCCGGCGGGCGGTACGGCCGCGCGGCGCGGCGGTCCTTCGGCGGGGTCACCGGAACCGCTCGCCCGGCTCGAGGCGCAGGCCGCGCAGCCAGTCGGCCGCGGGCATCGCGCCCTTGCCCTCGGGGCGCACCTCGCCCAGCCGCACCGCGGTCGTGGCCGTGCCGACGAGCCCGTCCTGGACCTCGCCCGGCTCGAGCACGTCCTCGGTCACGGTGACCGGCCCGAGCTTCACCCGCTTGTCCCGGAGGGTCGTCCAGGCGCCCGGCGCCGGCGTGCACGCGCGCACCACGCGGTCGACGCGCATCGCCGGCGCCGTCCAGGCGACCCGTGCGTCGTCGACCGTGATCTTCGGCGCCGTCGACACGCCGTCGGCCGGCTGCGGGACGGCCTGCAGGCGTCCCTCCTCGATCCCGTCGAGCGTCGCGACGAGCAGCCCGGCGCCCGCGTGCGCGAGCCGGTCGAGCAGGTCGCCGCTGGTGTCGGTCGGTCGTACCTCCTCGGTCGTCACGCCGTAGACCGGCCCGGTGTCCATGCCCGCCTCGAGCAGGAAGGTCGTAGCGCCGGTCAGCTCGTCGCCGTGCAGCAGCGCGTGCTGCACGGGCGCGGCGCCGCGCCAGGCCGGCAGCAGGGAGAAGTGCAGGTTGACCCAGCCCAGGCGCGGGACGTCGAGCACGGGCTGCGGGACGAGCGCGCCGTACGCCACGACCGGGCAGCAGTCGGGGGCGAGCGCGCGCAGCCGCTCCTGGAACTCCGGGTCGCGGGGATGGCCGGGCGTGAGCACCTCGAGCCCGGCGGCCTCCGCCCGCTCGCGCACCGGGGAGGGTCGCAGCGTGCGCCCGCGGCCGGCGGGTGCGTCGGGGCGGGTCACGACGGCGACGACGTCGTGCCGGCTGGCCAGCAGCGCCTCCAGCGACGGCACCGCCGGCTCCGGGGTGCCCGCGAAGACGAGCCTCACGGGGCGGTGGGCGGGGGCGTTATCGCGCGCGCCCGAACAGCGGGTGCGGGCTGACCTTCACCACAGGCGGCTGCGCCCACTCCGCCTCGCGGATGGCCTCCATGGCGGCCTTCCTGGTCTCGGCGTCGAGGCGGTCGATGAACAGCACGCCGTCCAGGTGGTCGGTCTCGTGCTGGATGCAGCGGGCCAGCAGGTCGCTGCCGGAGACGGTGATCGGGTCGCCGTAGACGTTCTGCCCGTGCGCGACGACGTCCTGCTTGCGCACGCAGTCGAAGGTGAGGTCGGGCAGCGACAGGCAGCCCTCGGGGCCGTCCTGCTCCTCGTCGCTCGGGAAGTGCAGCACCGGGTTGATCAGGTGGCCGAGCACGTCGTCGACGTCGTAGACGAACACGCGCAGCCCGACGCCGATCTGCGGCGCCGCGAGGCCGACGCCGGGGGCCTCGATCATCGTGTCGGCCAGGTCCTTGACGAGGGTCCGCAGCTCCTTGTCGAAGGTCGTCACCGCGACTGCGGGCGTCCGCAGGACAGGGTCGCCCAGCAGGCGGATCGGTCGGGTGGCCACGTCTGCAGGCTAGACGAGCGTGCGGGGGTCGAGCTCCACGCGGACGGCCTCGGCCTTGCGGGCGCTGCGCACCCCGGCCGCCGCCTTGAGGGCCGCGGCGAGCTCGGCGCCGGCGGTGCGGGGCACCCTCAGCAGGTACCGCTCCTGCTCGCCTGCCGGTACCGGTCCGAGCACCTCGAAGGGCAGGCCGTCCAGGAGCTCGGCCACCGCAGCCGGCGCTCCCGTGACGCTCGCCATCCGAGCGGCGGGCGGGAAGCCCAGCCCGGTGCGCTCGGCCAGCTCGCGCTCGGCGGCACCGGCCGGGTCCCACCGGATGAGCGCCTGCACGGGCACCAGCGCGCGGTCGGCGACGACCACGACCCGGCCGTCGGAGCGGGCCAGCGCGGCGGCGGCGAACCACCGGCGCAGCGCCTCCTCCCCCGCCCGCAGGTCGGCCCGGCCGAGCGCGGCCCACCCGTCGAGCAGCAGCACCGCGCCGTAGCCGCCGTCCGCGACCGGCTCGGCGCCGGGGGTGCACACCACCAGCGCGGGCGTCCCGTCGACGCGGGCCAGCACGCCGTCGCGCCCGCTGGTGCGGACCGGCGTGCCGGCGAAGGCACGGCCGAGCTCCTCCGCGGTGCGGCCCGCGCCCGTGACCGAGGCGCGCAGCCGGCGTCCGTCGCAGGCCGGGCAGCGCCAGTCCCCGGCGATCCGGCCGCACCAGCGGCAGGCGGCGATCGCGTGCCTAGAGGTTGTCGCCAGCGGGCCGGCGCAGGCGGGGCAGCGCGCCTGCGTGCGGTCCCGCACGCAGGCCAGCGACGGGACGTAGCCGCGCCGCGGGACCTGCACCAGCACCGGCTGCCCCTTCGCGAGGGCGGCCCGCGCGGCGTCGAAGGCCGCGGCCGGCAGCCGGGCGGCCTGCGCGAGCGGGTCGCGGGCCAGCTGCTCCTCGCCGGTGCCGTCGACCGCTGGCGCCGCTGCCCGCACCGTCGCCCGCTCGGCCACCAGCGGCTTGGCCCAGCCGGTCTGCAGCAGCAGCTGCGCCTCGGCCGTCCGGGCGTGCCCGCCGACGAGCATCGCCGCGCCGGTGAGGTGCGCGCGCAGGGCCAGCACCTCGCGCACGTGCGGGTAGGGCGCGCGCGGCTCGTCGTGCAGGTCGTCGCCGTCGTCCCACACGACGACGAGCCCGAGGTCGTGCACCGGCGCGAAGGCCGTCGCACGGGTGCCGACCGCGACGCGGACGCCGCCGCGCAGGACCTGCAGCCAGCGGCGGTACCGCTCGGCCGGCCCCAGGTCGGCGCTGAGCGAGGCGGCCGGCACGCCTGCCTCCGCCAGCGCCCCGGTGACCCGGTCGAGGTCGCGGCTGTCCGGCACGACGACCACCGCGCCGCGCCCGCTCGCCGCGCACGCCTGCACCGCGGCCGCCACCTCCGTCGGCCACGCCGGACCGGGCAGCGCGTCCCACACCGCGCGCGGCGACCGGCCGGCGGCGAGCGCCTCGAGGAAGGCCGGGCCCGCCGGGTAGCGGCTCCACGACCCCGCCCCCGGCGCTGCGGGTCGCGGTGCGGCCTCGGGAGCGGCCTCGGCCTCGACCCGCGCGTGCCGTGGCGGCAGCGCGAGGCGCAGCACGTCCGGCAGGGTGCCGGCGGTGCGGTCCGCGACGGCCCGCGCGAGGTCGTGCACCTCCGGGGTCAGCACCCGCTCGGGGCTCACCACGGACAGCGGCGCCAGCCTGCCGGGGTGCTCGCTGGCGTCCTCGCGCGACAGCAGCCACCCGTCGACGAGCCGTCCGGCGAAGCGGACGCGCACCCGTACGCCCGGTTGCGCGTCCTGGTCCGCCGCCGCCGGCACGAGGTAGTCGAAGGGACGGTCGAGGTGCGCCAGCCCGGTGTCGACGACGACGCGAGCGACCGGCTGCACTTCCGCGGGAGCGGTGGCCGGCTTCTTGCGCGGAGCGCGGGCCGCCTTCAGCCCCAGCGGCAGCTCCGTCACGCGGACGAGGCTAGGGCGGACGTGCGACGGCCCCGCACCTCCAGGGAGGGCGAGGCCGTCGGGACGAGCGGTCCTACTGGCCGGCGGCCTTCTTCAACAGCTCGGCGCGGTCGGTCGACTCCCAGGTGAAGTCGGCGCCCTCGCGGCCGAAGTGGCCGTAGGCGCTGGTGCCCTTGTAGATCGGGCGGAGCAGGTCGAGGTCGCGGATGATCGCGGCCGGGCGCAGGTCGAACACCTCGACGATCGCGTCCTGCAGGACCTGGTCGTCGACGACCCCGGTGCCGAAGGTGTCGACGAACAGGCCGACCGGCTCGGCCTTGCCGATGGCGTACGCGACCTGGACCTCGCACGTGCTGGCCAGGCCGGCGGCGACGACGTTCTTGGCGACCCAGCGCATGGCGTAGGCAGCCGAGCGGTCGACCTTGGACGGGTCCTTGCCGGAGAAGGCGCCGCCGCCGTGCCGGGCGTAGCCGCCGTACGTGTCGACGATGATCTTGCGACCGGTCAGGCCGGCGTCGCCCATCGGGCCGCCGATGACGAACTTGCCGGTCGGGTTGACCAGCAGGCGGTAGCCCTCGGTGTCGATGCCGAGGTCCGCGATCTCCGGCGCCACGACGTGCTCGGCGATGTCCGGGGTCAGCAGGCTGACGATGTCGATGTCCTCGGCGTGCTGCGAGGAGACGACGACCGTGTCGAGGCGCGCGGGCCTGCCGTCGACGTACTCGATGGTGACCTGGGTCTTGCCGTCCGGGCGCAGGTAGGGCACCACGCCGTCCTTGCGGACCTGGGTGAGGCGCTTGGCGAGCCGGTGCGCGAGCGCGATCGGCAGCGGCATGAGCTCGGGCGTCTCGTCGCAGGCGAAGCCGAACATCAGGCCCTGGTCGCCGGCGCCCTGCTTCTCCAGGTCGTCGGTCTCGCCCTCGACGCGAGCCTCGTAGGCCTCGTCGACGCCCTGCGCGATGTCCGGGCTCTGCGAGCCGATCGACACCGAGACGCCGCAGCTCTCGCCGTCGAAGCCCTTCTTGCTGCTGTCGTAGCCGATCTCGAGGATCGTCCTGCGCACGATGTCGGCGATGTTGGCGTAGCCGTCGGTCGTCACCTCGCCGGCGATGTGCACCTGGCCGGTGGTGATGAGCGTCTCGACCGCGACACGGCTCTTCGGGTCCTGCTCGAGCAGCGCGTCGAGGATCGCGTCGCTGATGGCGTCGGCGATCTTGTCGGGGTGCCCCTCGGTGACCGACTCGGACGTGAACAGACGACGGGACACAGGGCTCCTCAAGTGGTTGCGGCTCGCGCAGGCGCGCGCAGGCGATCGCGGAGGAGCCTACCGGGCTACCCCGCCTCGCCCACGGACCGGCAGTCCACGAGGTAGGCCTCGCCGACGCGCGGGTCGTCCATCCCCTCCGCCTGCGCCGTCGTGCGCTTCGACTGCACCAGGCGGTGCCCGCCGATGCGGTACGTCGTGGTGGTCACGGTGAAGCTGGTGCCGTCGTCGCTGCTCGCGGAGCGCACGACCAGGGTGCCCTGCTCGGTGCAGGAGAAGCCTTCGCCGTGGGTGGCGCTGCCGCCGATGCCCAGCTCGGCCTGCTCGCCGTCCAGGGTCAGCGGCGCGAGGGTGCGGCCGTCCCACCGGAACGGCGTGAGGAAGGTCGTGCTGGACCCCTGGCCGGTGCGCAGGAAGACCTCGGCGCGGCCGTCCCGGTCGACGTCCTCCGACCCGCTGGCGGCCGGGGTCGTGTCGGTGTCGAACGCGCTGCGGACCGTCTTGCCGGTGCCGGACAGGACGACGGCGAGCTGCTCGCCCACGCGCACCTCGTCGACCGTGCCGTCGCCGTCGACGTCGCCCTGCGCCGCCGGCTCGACCGGCCCCGGGGGCGGGCTCGGGACGGCGGCGCGGGTGGGCGTGGGCGACGGCGTTGGGGCGGGCGCCACGGTCGGCACGCGGCTCGGCACGGGGACGGCCCTGCTCGGTGCGGCCGCGCTGGGGCTGGCCGGCTCCGGATCGGCCTGGCTGGTGCGCTCGACGCGCACGTCCTGCCCGCAGGCGGTCAGCAGCAGGAGCGGGACGAGCAGGGCGGTGCGACGCATGCGCCCAGGCTGGCGCGCCGGGCAGCAGCGGACCGGGAGGCGCGCCGGGCTAGTGCTGCGGGAAGCGCTCCACCACCAGGTCCCACACCGCGTCGGCCAGCGCGTCCTTGCTGCCGAGCGGCACCGGCGTGCTGCTCCCGTCGGCGCCGAGCACCACGGCGGCGTTCACGTCGCCCTCGAAGCCGGTCGGGTGGCCGGCCTCCCCGACCTCGTTGACCACGAGCAGGTCGCAGCCCTTGCGCGCCAGCTTGGCCCGCCCGTGGGTCAGCACGTCGCCGTCCGCGTCGCCCGTCTCGGCGGCGAAGCCGACGAGCACCTGCCCGGGACGGCGCTGCGCGACCAGCTCGGCGAGCACGTCCGGGTTCTGGACGAGCTCGACGGTCAGCGTGTCGGTCTTCTTGCGCTTGGTGGCCAGGCGCTCGACCGGCCGGTAGTCGGCCACCGCGGCGGCCATGACCACCACGTCGGCGGCCTTGCCCTCGGCGAGCACCGCGTCGTGCAGCTCCAGCGCGCTGGTCACCCGTCGGACCGTGACGCCCGCGGGGTCCGGCAGGCCGGCACTGCTCACGAGCACGACCTCGGCGCCACGGCCGGCGGCGGTGCGGGCGAGCGCGTAGCCCTGCTTGCCGCTGGACCGGTTGCCGAGGAAGCGCACCGGGTCGAGGTGCTCCCGGGTGCCGCCCGCGCTGACGACGACCCGCCGCCCGGCGAGGTCCTGCGGGCGACCGGCCAGCGCGCGGACCGCCACGTCGTACAGCTCGGCGGGGTCGGGCAGCCGGCCCTTGCCGGAGTCCTTGCCGGTGAGGCGGCCCACGGCGGGCTCGACCACCTGCACGCCGCGGCTGCGGAGCAGCGCGACGTTGGCCTGCGTGGCGGCGTGCTCCCACATCTCGGTGTGCATCGCGGGGGCCAGCACGACCGGGCAGCGCGCCGTGAGCAGCACGTTGGTGAGCAGGTCGTCCGCCAGGCCGTGCGCGGCGCGGGCGAGCAGGTCGGCCGTGGCGGGCGCGACGACGACGAGGTCGGCCTCCTGACCGAGCCGCACGTGCGGGACCTCGTGCACGTCGGTCCACACGTCCGTGCGCACCGGCTTGCCGGACAGGGCCGACCAGGTCGGCGCGCCGACGAACTCGAGCGCGGCGCGGGTGGGCACCACGGTGACGTCGTGACCGGACTCGGTCAGCCGTCGCAGGAGCTCGACGGCCTTGTAGGCGGCGATGCCGCCGGCGACGCCGAGCACCACCCGGCTCATGGGCTAGGCGGGGTCAGCGACCTGCTCGTGCGTGAGCAGCCCGCCGTTGATCTCGCGCAGCGCGATCGACAGGGGCTTCTCCTGCACGCCGGTCTCGACCAGCGGGCCGACGTACTCCAGCAGGCCCTCGCCGAGCTGGGAGTAGTAGGCGTTGATCTGGCGCGCGCGCTTGGCGGCGTAGATGACCAGGCTGTACTTGGAGTCGGTGGCGGCGAGCAGCTCGTCGATCGGGGGGTTGGTGATGCCGATCGGGTTGGCGACGGTGCCGGCCACGGTGCACTCCTAGCGGTTGACTCCCATCAACGCTACCAGTCGATCAGCGGCCAGCTCGAGGTCGTCGTTGACCACCACGACGTCGAACTCGTCCTCCGCAGCCATCTCGATGCGGGCCCTGTCCAGCCGCACGCGCACCTTCGCGGGGTCCTCGGTGCCGCGCCCGACCAGCCGCCGGGCCAGCTCGTCGAAGGTCGGCGGGGCCAGGAAGACCAGCTGCGCGTCGGGCATCGCCGCCCGCACCTGACGGGCGCCCATGAGGTCGATCTCCAGCAGCACCGGCACCCCCTGCGCCAGCTGCTCCTCCACCGGCGCGCGGGGCGTGCCGTAAGAGGCGCCCATGTGCGCGTCGTGCTCGAGGAGCTCGCCGGCCTCGGCCATCCGGTCGAACTCCTGCTGGTCGAGGAAGTGGTACTCGACCCCGTCGGTCTCCCCCGGCCGCGGGCTGCGGGTGGTGACGCTGGTGGACAGCCACACGTCGGGGTGGCGGGTGCGCAGCACCCCCACGACGCTGCCCTTGCCCACGCCGGACGGGCCGGACAGGACGGTCAGCCTCCCGGTCAAGGGCCGCTGAACTCCTTGACGAGCGCCTCGCGCTGCTTGGCACCGAGGCCCCGTACGCGGCGGGACGGGGAGATCTCCAGCCGTTCCATGATCTTCTGCGCCCGCACCTTGCCGACGCCGGGCATCGCCTCGAGCACGGCCACGACCTTCATCTTGGCGATGACCTCGTCGCCGTCGGCCAGCACGTCGTCCAGGCTGGTGCCGCTGGACTTCAGGCGGACCTTGAGCTCGGCGCGGGCCTTGCGGGCGGCGGCGGCCTTCTCGAGGGCGGCGGCGCGCTGCTCGGGCGTCAGGGGCGGCAGCGCCACGCGGGTCACCTCGGGATCGGCTGGGCAGGAGGACGACGGGAACCTAGCGGGGCCGGGACCCGTGCGGCAACGGCCTGCGGCGGCTAGCGCTTCGGCAGCGCGGCCGCGATGCGCGCCGCCGCTGCGCCGGGGTCGGCCGCGCCCGTGATGGGGCGCCCGATCACCAGCAGGTCCGCGCCGTCGGCCAGCGCCTGCTCCGGCGTCGCCACCCGGGCCTGGTCCTGCGCGTCGGAGCCCGCGGGACGCACGCCCGGCGTGATGAGCACGACGCCCTCGCCCGACCTCGCTGCGGACGGCGGCGACCTCCCGGGGCGAGCAGACCAGCGCACCCGCGCCGGCCCCGACGGCCAGCGCCGCGAGGCGCCGTACCGCGTCGATCGCCGGCCCCTGCAGGCCGACGCTGTCCAGGACGTCGTCGCCCATGCTGGTCAGCACGGTGACGGCCGCGATGGTGATGCCCTCGCCGGCGTCGACCGCCGCGCGCACCATGTCGGCGCCGCCGCTGGCGTGCACGGTCAGGTAGCGCGGCTTGAGGCGCGCCACCGAGCGCACCGCTCCCCCGACGGTGTTGGGGATGTCGTGCAGCTTGAGGTCGAGGAACAGCTCGGCGCCGGACCCCCCGCGCACGCTGTCCACGATCGACGGCCCGGTGCGGCAGAACAGCTCCAGGCCGACCTTGACCACGGACACGTGCGGGGTCACGGCGCGCGCCCAGCGGGCGGCGGTCTCCGCGTCCGGGGCGTCCAGGGCGACGGCGATGGGGGCTCTCACGAAGGCTGCTCCTCGAAGACGTCGGTGGGCACCGGCTCGTCGCCGACGGGATCGGCGCGCTCCGGGACGTACGGGTCCGGCGGCCGGTGCGCCAGGCCGATCGCGTCGGCCAGCCGGGCGATCCCCCGCTGCTCCAGCGCCTGCTCGAGCTCGGCGAGCACGCGCACCGGGGCGGTCGGGTCGCCGAAGACGGTGGTGCCCACGCTCACGGCGCTCGCGCCCGCGAGGACGAACTCCAGCGCGTCGAGCCCGGTGCGGATGCCGCCCATGCCGAGGATCGGCACGTGCGGGAGCGCCTGGTGCACCTGCCAGACGCAGCGCACGGCGACCGGTCGGATGGCCGGACCGGACAGCCCGCCGGTGAGGCCGCCGAGCGCGGGCCGCATCGTCGTCGTGTCGATCACCATGCCCAGCAGGGTGTTGATGACCGAGAGGCCGTCGGCGCCGGCGTCGACGCACGCCCTCGCGATGGTCGTGATGTCCGTGACGTCCGGGCTCAGCTTGGCGAACACCGGCGTGCCGGCGGCGGTGTTCTGCCGGACGGCCTGCACCACGCCGCTGGAGGCGCGCGGGTCGCAGGCGAAGACCTGCCCGCGGTCCTCGACGTTCGGGCAGGAGATGTTGACCTCGAGCATGGACACGGCGGGGTGGCCGCGCAGCTTCTGCGCGAGCGAGGCGTAGTCCTCGACGCTGCCGCCCGCGATCGAGACGACCGCGCGGGCGCCGCGCTTCTCCAGCCAGGCGAGGTCCTTGCGCAGGAACTCGTCGATGCCCGGCCCCTGCAGGCCGATCGAGTTGAGCATCCCGCTGGGCGTCTCGGCCATCCGCGGCGTCGCCCGGCCGGACCGCGCCGCCAGCATGATCGACTTGGTGACGACGCCGCCGATCTGGGTGACGTCGAAGAACTGGTCCAGCTCCCGGCCGGCGGCCGCGCAGCCGGAGGCGGTGAAGACCGGGTTGGGGAAGGAGACGCCCGCGAGCGTCGTCGTCATGTCGGTCACCGGTGCGTCCCGGCGGTCGCGCCCACGGTCGGCGCACCGACCGCGTCGGCCGGCACCGTGCCCACGTCGTCCCAGCGCACCCGGTCGCCGAGGAAGACCGGCCCCTCGACGCACGAGCGCACCATCCGGGTCAGGCCGTCCTCGCCGACCACCGGCAGCACGCACGTCATGCAGACGCCGACGCCGCAGGCCATCGACTCCTCGACGGCGACCTGGCACGGGATGCCGCGCGCGGTGGCCAGGTCGCTGACGGCG
>CAWAGF010000007.1:0-206781 GCA_963781675.1 uncultured Actinomycetota bacterium
GGCTCTGCCCGCGCGGAGGAACGAACGGGGAGGTGGTGCAGAGGTTGGTGCTCGCCTCGCGCGGCCGAGGATGTGGTGCGGAGGGCGCGCGGGCGGCCTGGGTCGCCCCAGGCACGAGAGGGAACAGTACCTGCCGCCCGGATCAGGGTCAAAGACGGGACTCCCTGCCCGTCCGCTGTCGCGCCGACACGCCGCCGGCGGGCGCAGGATGTGACGGCTGCCACTCTTGCCGCCGAGGGTTACCCGCGGTAACACTAGCGGCGAGCACCGTCCACGCACCTGCGGAGGCCCGGCATGGCGACGACCAGCACCCCGACGACGAGCAGCCGGCTGCCGGAGCTGCGGATCCTGCAGGCCTCCGCCCACGAGCCGGCCGGCGGCCGCTTCGCCTGGACCGTGACGGCCGCCCACCTCTGGATCCTCGTGGGGCTGTTCCTCGACGGCTGGTTCCACATCCACCGGCCGGACGGCGAGTCCTTCTTCACCCCGTGGCACGGCATCCTCTACAGCGGCGTCGCGGCGACCGTCCTCGTGCACGTGCTCCAGCAGCGCCGCTCCGGCGGGGTGACCCCCGGCTACGGGCCGAGCCTGGCCGGCGGCCTCGTCGTCGGCGCCGCCGGGTTCGTCGACGGCGTCTGGCACACCGTCTTCGGCATCGAGGCCGACCTGAACGCGCTGCTCTCCCCGCCCCACCTGCTGCTCATCACGGCCGGCACCCTGGTCTTCGCCGGACCGCTGCGGGCCGCGCTGCGCGCGCCGGCCGACGCTCCGGGCGGGCTGCCGACCGCGGTCTCCGCCGCCTTCGTCGTCACCGGCCTCGGCTTCTTCACCCAGTACAGCAACCCCTTCACGCAGGTCTACGCGCAGTCGCTCGGCAGCGGGACGTCGCTGCAGGTCCGCGAGCTGCGCGAGGTGGCCGGCGTCGCAGGGGTCGTCGTCTTCGCCGTGCTCGTCGCGGGCGCCGTCGCGATCCTCAAGGCCCGTACGGCGCTGGTGCCCGGCTCGCTCGCGGTCGCGGTGGCCGTGCCGTCGCTGTTCCTCGTGACGCAGCAGGACACCTACCGCTTCGTCCCGGCCATCCTGCTCGTCGCCCTGCTCGTCGAGCTCGCCGCCCGGCCGCTGTCCCCCGCGCTCGCCGCGCTGGTCGCGACCACCGCCCTCACCACCGGCTGGGTGCTGACGACGCTGGTCACCCGCGACGTCGCGTGGACCCGCGAGCTGCTCACCGGCAGCATCGGCTCGGCCGCTGCGGCCGGCTACCTCGTCGGCTGGCTGGTCCAGAACGGGGGGTCGCGGGCACACCAGCCTGCGTGACCGCCCCCGCGAAGCCGAGCAAGGAGGAGCTGCAGGCGGCGTACGGGCGGACGGTCCCGGACCTCGTCGCCCCCGGCCTCGCGGTGCTGCTCTGCGGGATCAACCCGTCGCTGTGGTCCGGCGCCGTCGGCCACCACTTCGCGAGCCCCAGCAACCGGCTCTGGCCGACGCTGCACGCCTCCGGCTGGACGCCCCGCCGGGTGCTGCCGCACGAGACCGACGTCGTCCTCGGGTGCGGGATCGGCATCACCAACCTGGTCGCCCGCGCGACCGCCCGGGCGGACGAGCTCACCGACGACGAGCTGCGCGAGGGCCTGCCCCACCTGGAGGCGCTGGCTGCGCGGGTGCAGCCGCGCTACGTGGCCTTCCTCGGGCTGTCGAGCTACCGGGTGGCGACCGGTGACCGGCGGGCCGGCGTCGGGGAGCAGCACCGCACGGTCGGCGGCGCGCGCGTGCTGGCTGCTCCCGAACCCCAGCGGCCTGAACGCCTCCTGGCAGCTGCCGCGCCTGGCCGAGGCGTACGGCGCGCTGCGCGAGGCCGCTAGGCGCTGAGCAGTCCGAAGGCGGCGAGCACCAGCAGCAGGAGGCCGGCGCACAGCCCCAGGTGGACCCACGCCACGGCGCGGCCGGCACGCACGAGGCCGCCGCCGGTGAGCCGCCCGCCGGACGCGGCGATGTCCCGCTCGGCCGACGGCGCCAGCACCAGCGCGACGACCGCCGGCACCACGGGCAGCAGCACGAAGGAGCTGACCGCCAGCACCAGCACGCAGATCGCGGTGCCGTCCGTGCGCGGCGCCACCGGGTAGCCGTAGGCCAGCGGCACCTGCCCGGGCTGCGGCGGCGGGCCGTACGGCGGGACCGGCCCGTAGCCGTTGCCTCCGGGGGCGCCCGGCCAGCCGGGCTGCTGCGGCGTGGTCACGTCAGTAGGTCGAGGGCTCGTCGAAGGCGCCGCCGATGCCGGCGACCACCACCAGGGCGAGGAACGCCAGGCCGATGTAGCCGGTGATGAGCCCGGCGGTCGCCAGCCCCGCCCCGTTCTCGGGACGGCGCTTGAGCTGGCTCTTCGCGAGGTGGCCGAACACGACGCCGAGCACGCTCGGGAACAGCAGGAAGCAGCCGGCGATCCCGCAGACGAGCGAGGCGATCGCGAAGCCGTTCGTGGAGGTCGGCACCGGCATGCCGAACGGGCTGTAGGGCGAGCCGTACGGCTGCCCGTACTGCGGCTGACCGAACTGCTGGCCGAACGCTGCCCGTACTGCGGCTGGCCGAACTGCTGCTGCCCGTACTGCTGCCCGTACTGCGGCTGGCCGTAGGCCGGGGGCTGCCCGTACCCGGGCGGCTGGCCGTGCTGCGGCTGCCCGTACCCGGGCGCGCCGTACGACGGCTGCCCGTACCCGGGCGGGGGCGCGCCGGGCGGCGGGGCGTAGCCGGGCGGCGGGCCGGCCGCGCCGTCCGGCTGCCCGCCTGCGGTCGGCTCGGCCGAGGCGCCCGGCTCCGGCGCGGCGAACGGGTTGGGCGGGGTGCTCATGGGTCGCAGCCTAGGGCGGCAACGCCGACGGCCGCCCCCCTCGTGAGAGGGGGACGGCCGTAGGTCAGCTGCGGGGACTAGCCGCGGTAGGCGTTGTTGCCGTAGTCGAAGTCGTCCAGCGGGACGGCCTGGCCGGCGCCCTGGCCGAAGGCGAAGTCCGGGTCGTCGTAGCCGGCCATCGAGTAGACCGCGCGCGGGCCTCCTCGGTGGGCTCCACCCGGATGTTGCGGTAGCGGCTGATGCCGGTACCGGCCGGGATGAGCTTGCCGATGATGACGTTCTCCTTCAGGCCGAGCAGCGAGTCGCTCTTGGCCTGGATCGCCGCGTCGGTGAGGACGCGGGTCGTCTCCTGGAAGGAGGCCGCGGACAGCCACGACTCGGTCGCGAGCGAGGCCTTGGTGATGCCCATGAGGACCGGACGGCCGGAGGCCGGCTCGCCGCCCTCCTGCACCACGCGGCGGTTCTCGGCCTCGAAGACCGCGCGCTCGACCAGCGAGCCCGGCAGGAACTCGGTGGAGCCGCTCTCGAGGACGTTCACCCGCTTCAGCATCTGGCGGATGATCACCTCGATGTGCTTGTCGTGGATCGACACGCCCTGCGAGCGGTAGACCTCCTGGACCTCGGCCACCAGGTGCAGCTGCACCTGGCGCGGGCCGAGGATGCGCAGCACCTCGTGCGGGTTGACCGCACCGATGTGCAGCTTGTCGCCGACCTCGATGTGGTCGCCCTCCTCGAACAGCAGGCGGGCGCGCTTGGAGACGATGTAGCTGATCTCCTCGCTGCCGTCGTCCGGCGTGATCGTGACCTGGCGGCCCTTGGCGGTGTCCTCCAGGCTGATCCGGCCGGCGACCTCGGAGATCTGCGCGACGCCCTTGGGGCTGCGGGCCTCGAACAGCTCGACCACGCGCGGGAGGCCGTGGGTGATGTCCTCACCCGCGACGCCACCGGTGTGGAAGGTGCGCATCGTCAGCTGCGTGCCGGGCTCGCCGATCGACTGGGCGGCGATGATGCCGACCGCCTCGCCGACGTCGACGGTCTTGCCGGTGGCCAGCGAGCGGCCGTAGCAGGACGCGCAGGTGCCGACCTTGGAGTCGCAGGTCAGCACGCAGCGGACCTTGACCTCCTCGACGCCGGCGTCGATGAGCGTGCCGATGTTGACGTCGCCGAGGTCGGCGCCGGCCTCGAGCACCGTGGTGCCGTCGGCGTTGACGGCGTCGGCGGCCAGGGTGCGCGCGTAGACCGAGGTCTCGACGTGCGCGTCCTTGACGAGGACGCCCTCGGCGTTGCGCGTGCCGATGGCCATCTTGACGCCGCGGCTGGTGCCGCAGTCCTCCTCGCGGATGATGACGTCCTGGCAGACGTCGACCAGGCGACGGGTCAGGTAGCCGGAGTCGGCGGTGCGCAGCGCGGTGTCGGCGAGGCCCTTGCGCGCACCGTGCGTGGAGATGAAGTACTCCAGGACGGTCAGGCCCTCGCGGAAGTTCGCCTTGATCGGGCGCGGGATGATCTCGCCCTTCGGGTTGGCCACGAGACCGCGCATGCCGGCGATCTGGCGCACCTGCATCATGTTCCCTCGGGCACCCGAGTGGACCATCATCCAGACCGGGTTGGTCTTCGGGAAGTTCTCCTCCATGGCCTTGGCGACCTCGGCGGTGGCCTTGGTCCAGATCTCGATGAGCTCCTGACGGCGCTCGTCGTCGGTGATGACACCGCGGGAGTACTGCTTCTCGATCTTCTCCGCGTCACCCTCGTAGCGCTCGAGGATCTCGGCCTTGCCGGGCGGCGTGACGACGTCCTCGATCGAGATCGTGACGCCGGAGCGGGTCGCCCAGCGGAAGCCGGTCTCCTTGAGCGCGTCGAGCGTCGCCGCCACCTGCACCTTCGGGTAGCGCTCGGCCAGGTCGTTGACGATGCGCCCAGCTCGCGCTTGGACACCTCCTTGTCGACGAACGGGTAGTCGACGGGCAGCGCCTCGTTGAACAGCGTGCGGCCCAGGGTCGTCTCGAGGCGGACGGTCTCGCCGTCCTCCGTGGGGGCGCCCGGCAGGTCGCGCATGCGGATCGAGACCTTGGCCTGCAGGTCGAGCTCGCCGGTGTCGTACGCCATGACGGCCTCGGCGACCGAGGAGAACGCGCGGCCCTCGCCCGTCGCGCCCTCCTTGTGGGAGGTCAGGAAGTAGATGCCGAGCACCATGTCCTGGGTCGGCGAGGTGATCGGACGGCCGTTGGCCGGGCTCAGGATGTTGTTGCTGGAGAGCATGAGGATGCGGGCCTCGGCCTGCGCCTCCGCCGACAGCGGCAGGTGCACGGCCATCTGGTCGCCGTCGAAGTCGGCGTTGAACGCCGTGCAGACGAGCGGGTGGATCTGGATGGCCTTGCCCTCGACCAGCTGCGGCTCGAAGGCCTGGATGCCGAGGCGGTGCAGCGTCGGTGCGCGGTTCAGCAGCACCGGGTGCTCGGTGATGACCTCCTCGAGCACGTCCCACACGACGGGGCGGGCGCGCTCGACCATGCGCTTGGCGCTCTTGATGTTCTGCGCGTGGTTGAGGTCGACCAGCCGCTTCATGACGAACGGCTTGAACAGCTCGAGCGCCATCTGCTTGGGCAGGCCGCACTGGTGCAGCTTGAGCTGCGGGCCGACGACGATGACCGAGCGGCCGGAGTAGTCGACGCGCTTGCCGAGCAGGTTCTGGCGGAAGCGGCCCTGCTTGCCCTTGAGCATGTCGGACAGCGACTTGAGCGGGCGGTTGCCCGGACCGGTCACCGGCCGGCCGCGGCGGCCGTTGTCGAACAGCGCGTCGACGGCCTCCTGCAGCATGCGCTTCTCGTTGTTCACGATGATCTCGGGGGCACCGAGGTCGAGCAGGCGCTTCAGGCGGTTGTTGCGGTTGATGACGCGGCGGTACAGGTCGTTCAGGTCCGAGGTCGCGAAGCGGCCACCGTCGAGCTGCACCATCGGGCGCAGGTCCGGCGGGATGACCGGGACGCAGTCCAGGACCATGCCCATCGGGCTGTTGCGGGTGTTGAGGAACGCCGCGACGACCTTGAGGCGCTTGAGCGCGCGGACCTTCTTCTGGCCCTTGCCCGAGCGGATCGTCTCGCGCAGCGACTCGCCCTCGGCGTCGAGGTCGAAGCTCTCCAGCAGGCGCTGCAGCGCCTCGGCGCCCATGCCGCCGGTGAAGTACTGCCCGAAGCGGTCGCGCAGCTCGCGGTAGAGCGTCTCGTCGGCGATGAGCTGCTTGGGCTCGAGCTTCTTGAAGGTGTCGAGCACCTCGGCGAGCTTGTCGAGCTCGCGCTGCGCGCGGTCGCGGAGCTGGCGGAGCTCGCGCTCGGCGCCCTCGCGGACCTTGCGGCGGACGTCGCCCTTCGCGCCCTCGGCCTCGAGGGCCGCGATGTCGTCCTCGAGCTTCTTCTGGCGCGTCTCGGCGTCGGCGTCGCGCTTGTCCTCGATGCGCTTCATCTCGACGCCCATGGACGCCTCGATGCTCGCGAGGTCGTTGTGGCGCGCGTCGGCGTCGACCGACGTGATCAGGTACGCCGCGAAGTAGATGATCTTCTCGAGGTCCTTGGGCGCCAGGTCGAGCAGGTAGCCCAGCCGCGACGGGACGCCCTTGAAGTACCAGATGTGGGTGACGGGCGCGGCCAGCTCGATGTGGCCCATCCGCTCACGACGCACCTTGGCGCGGGTGACCTCGACGCCGCAGCGCTCGCAGATGATGCCCTTGAAGCGGACGCGCTTGTACTTGCCGCAGTAGCACTCCCAGTCGCGGGTCGGACCGAAGATCTTCTCGCAGAAGAGCCCGTCCTTCTCCGGCTTGAGGGTGCGGTAGTTGATGGTCTCGGGCTTCTTGACCTCGCCGTGGGACCACTGACGGATGTCGTCGGCGGTGGCGAGGCCGATGCGCAGCTCGTCGAAGAAGTTGACGTCGAGCACGGTGTCTCATCTCTGTTCAGGTGGTGCTGAAAGACGGGGGACCGGGGCGGCCGGCCGCGCGCACCGCGCGCGGCCGGCTCCCGGGGCTAGACCTCTTCGACGGACGACGGCTCGCGGCGGCTCAGGTCGATGCCGAGCTCCTCCGCGGCGCGGAACACGTCCTCGTCGGTGTCGCGCATCTCGATGGACATGCCGTCCGAGGACAGCACCTCCACGTTGAGGCACAGCGACTGCATCTCCTTGATGAGCACCTTGAAGGACTCGGGGATGCCCGGCTCGGGGATGTTCTCGCCCTTGACGATCGCCTCGTAGACCTTGACGCGGCCGAGGACGTCGTCGGACTTGATGGTCAGGAGCTCCTGCAGGGCGTAGGCGGCGCCGTACGCCTGCATCGCCCAGACCTCCATCTCACCGAAGCGCTGGCCGCCGAACTGCGCCTTCCCACCCAGCGGCTGCTGCGTGATCATCGAGTACGGGCCGGTGCTGCGGGCGTGGATCTTGTCGTCCACGAGGTGCAGCAGCTTCAGGATGTAGATGTAGCCGACCGAGATCGGTGCCGGGAACGGCTCGCCGGAGCGGCCGTCGAACAGCCGCGCCTTGCCGGAGGAGCCGATCATCTGCACGCCGTCGCGGTTCGGCAGCGTGCTGCCGAGCAGGCCGGTGATCTCGTCCTCGCGGGCACCGTCGAACACCGGGGTGGCGGCGTTGGTGCCGGGGGCGGACTCGGTGACGCCGATGTCGGCGAGCCGCTTCTTCCACGGCTCGGCGCCCTTGGCGTCGGCGCCCTCGACCTGAAGCCGGTCTTGGCGACCCAGCCGAGGTGGGTCTCGAGGACCTGGCCGACGTTCATGCGGCCGGGCACGCCGAGCGGGTTGAGGACGACGTCGACGGGCGTGCCGTCCTCGAGGAACGGCATGTCCTCCTGCGGGAGGATCTTGGCGATGACGCCCTTGTTGCCGTGGCGGCCGGCGAGCTTGTCGCCGATCGTGATCTTGCGCTTCTGCGCGACGTAGACGCGGACCAGCTCGTTGACGCCGGGCGGCAGCTCGTCGCCGTCCTCTCGCGAGAACACGCGGACGCCGATGACCTTGCCGGACTCGCCGTGCGGGACCTTGAGGGAGGTGTCGCGCACCTCGCGGGCCTTCTCGCCGAAGATGGCGCGCAGCAGGCGCTCCTCCGGCGTCAGCTCGGTCTCGCCCTTCGGCGTCACCTTGCCGACGAGGACGTCACCGGGGACGACCTCGGCACCGATGCGGATGATGCCGCGCTCGTCGAGGTCGGCGAGGACCTCCTCGGAGACGTTCGGGATGTCCCGGGTGATCTCCTCGGCGCCGAGCTTGGTGTCGCGGGCGTCGACCTCGTGCTCGTCGATGTGGATCGACGTCAGGACGTCGTCCTGCACGAGCCGCTGGGAGAGGATGATCGCGTCCTCGTAGTTGTGGCCCTCCCACGACATGAACGCCACGAGCAGGTTCTTGCCGAGCGCCATCTCGGCCTCGTCGGTGCAGGGGCCGTCGGCGATGACCTGGCCGGCCTCGACGCGCATGCCCTCGGCCACGATGGGCTTCTGGTTGACGCAGGTGCCCTGGTTGCTGCGGCGGAACTTCAGCAGCCGGTAGGTGCGACGGGTGCCGTCGTCGTGCATGACGGTGACGTAGTCGGCGGAGAGCTCCTCCACGACGCCGGCCTGCTCGGCGACGATGACGTCACCGGCGTCGACCGCGGCGCGGTGCTCCATGCCGGTGCCGACCAGCGGCGACTCGCTGCGCAGCAGCGGAACGGCCTGGCGCATCATGTTCGACCCCATGAGCGCGCGGTTGGCGTCGTCGTGCTCGAGGAACGGGATCATGGCGGTGGCGACCGAGCAGATCTGCCGCGGGCTGACGTCGATGTAGTCGACGCCGGACGGGTCGATGTAGTCGACCTCGCCGCCCTTCTTGCGGACCAGGACGCGGTTGGCGGCGAACTGGCCGGAGGCGTCCAGCGCGTTCGCCTGCGCGATGACGTGCTTGTCCTCCTCGTCCGCGGTCAGGTAGTCGACCTGGTCGGTGACCTGGCCGCCGGTGACCTTGCGGTACGGGGTCTCGACGAAGCCGAACGCGTTGACGCGGCCGAAGGTCGCGAGCGAGCCGATCAGGCCGATGTTCGGGCCCTCAGGGGTCTCGATCGGGCACATGCGGCCGTAGTGGCTCGGGTGCACGTCGCGCACCTCGAAGCCGGCGCGCTCGCGGGACAGACCACCCGGGCCGAGCGCCGACAGGCGGCGCTTGTGGGTCAGGCCCGACAGCGGGTTGGTCTGGTCCATGAACTGCGACAGCTGCGAGGTCCCGAAGAACTCCTTGATGGAGGCCACGACGGGACGGATGTTGATCAGGGTCTGCGGCGTGATCGCCTCGACGTCCTGGGTGGTCATCCGCTCGCGGACGACGCGCTCCATGCGGGCCAGCCCCAGGCGGATCTGGTTCTGGATGAGCTCGCCGACCGTGCGCAGGCGCCGGTTGCCGAAGTGGTCGATGTCGTCGGTCTCGAAGCCCGCCTCGCCGGCGTGCAGCTTCACGATGTAGTCGATCGTGGCGAGGATGTCGTCCTCGGTGAGGACGCCCTGGTCCACCGCGAGCTCGAGGCCCAGCTTCTTGTTCACCTTGTAGCGGCCGACCTTCGCGAGGTCGTAGCGCTTGGGGTTGAAGAAGAGGTTCTCGAGCAGCGTCTGGGCCGACTCGCGCGTCGGCGGCTCGCCCGGACGCAGCTTGCGGTAGATGTCGATCAGCGCGTCGTCCTGACCGGTGGTGTGGTCCTTCTCGAGCGTCATGCGCATCGACTCGTAGTCGCCGTAGCGCTCGAGGATGCGGGCGTCGTCCCAGCCGAGGGCCTTGAGCAGGACCGTCACCGGCTGCTTGCGCTTGCGGTCGATGCGCACGCCGACGGCGTCGCGCTTGTCGACCTCGAACTCGAGCCAGGCACCACGGCTCGGGATCACCTTGCAGGAGTAGGTGTCCTTGTCGGTGACCTTGTCGATCTGCTTGTCGAAGTACACGCCAGGGGAGCGCACGAGCTGCGAGACGACGACGCGCTCCGTGCCGTTGATCACGAAGGTGCCCTTGGGCGTCATCACCGGGAAGTCGCCCATGAAGACGGTCTGGGACTTGATCTCACCGGTGGTGTTGTTCGTGAACTCGGCCGTGACGAACAGCGGCGCCGCGTACGTCATGTCCTTGTCCTTGCACTCCTCGACGGAGTACTTGGTGGGCTCGAACCGGTGGTCGCGGAAGCTCAGCGACATCGAGCCGGAGAAGTCCTCGATCGGGGAGATCTCCTCGAAGATCTCCTCCAGGCCCGAGGAGGTCGACAGGTCGTTGCGACCGGCGTCGATGCCCTCCTGGACGCGGGTCTGCCAGGCGTCGTTGCCGACGAGCCAGTCGAACGACGTGGTCTGCAGGTGCAGGAGGTTCGGGACCTCCAGCGGCTCACGGATCTTCGCGAACGAGACGCGCGAGGTGCTGCTGGTGTTGCGGGGGTCCGAGACAGGGGCGGCCAAGAGTCGGGTCCTTCCGGCGGCAGCGGCGAGGGCTGCCTGCTCACGCATGAGGCTGGCGCACGCACACACGACCGGCGACCTCGGACATCCGGTCCGGGCAGCTATATGACGGGAGGCAGCGCAAAGAGGCAGTGTAGCCGCGGGCTACACGCCTGTCGAGGCGGGGAGGCTGCTCCCCGTGGTGCGCGGTGTCACGTGCGGGACAGCGTGACCTCCGGGGTCCTCCCCGTCAAGCACCTGCTGCACACCTGTGGGGCACGCGCTGCCGGTCAGAGCCGCTCGACCTTGCGGACGAGCCAGGTGCCGTCCGGGCGGACGAGCTCCATCCGCAGCCGGTTGCGCTCCGTGCGGGCGGGCTGCCCCTGCGTCGTGATGACCTGGTCGACGGCGACCACCGCGACCGCGGTGTCCACGCCGTCCCCGTCCACGTCCGACTCCTCCAGGCCCGCGGCGACGACCTCCGCGACGGCGACCGCGCGCTGCTGCACGAACGCCTCCTCGAGCTGCATCGTCGTCTTCTCGTACTCGGCCTTGAAGTCGCCGGTGGCCGTCTCCAGCACCGCGGCGAAGTCCTCGTCGAGACGGCGGTGGTCGTACGACGTCAGCGTGGTCGTGCGCTCGCGGGCGGCCTGCAGGGCGCTCGCGCGGGCTCGCTCCTCGCGGTCGGTCGCGCGGTCGCCGAGCAGGAAGGCGGCCAAGGCGAGGCCGAGGCTGACCAGCGCCACGGCGAGCGCCACCACGACGACCGACCAGGGTGCGCCGCGGCGGGGTCCTGGAGTGGTCATCGCCTGCGCAGCGTCACAGCGCCTTGACCTCCTCGACCAGCCAGCGGCCGTCCCGCGGGACGAGGCGCATCCGCACGCGGCTCTGGTCGACCTGCTGGCCCTGGACGCGGGTGCTGGTCGTCGCCTGGTTGAGGAACACCAGGGCCACGACCTCGTCCGCCTCGGCGTCGACGACGGCGGCCTCGACGACCTCGGCCTTGACGACGGCCTTGTACTGCGTGGCCACCGGGCTGACGACGTCCTTGGTGGTGCGCTGGTACTGCTCGCGGAAGTCGCCGGTCGTGACTGCCAAGCCCTTGTCGAAGTCGGCCTGCAGGGTCTTGTGGTCGTAGGAGAACAGCAGCCGGGCGGCGTCGCGCGCGGCCGCGACCGCGTCGACGGAGGCCCGGTCGGCGCGGTCCTGCTGGCGCAGCTGCCACGCGAGCCAGCCGGTGCCGCCGGCGAGCAGGGCGACGGCGAGGCCGACCGCGGTGAGCGGGAGCCACGCGCGGCTGCGGCGCGGCGGGGGCGGGATGGCCGGCCCGGGGCCGGGGACGGCGTGCTCGCTGCCGCCGGTCTCCCTGTCCGTGGCCTCGTCGCCCGCCCGCGGGAGCGGGTAGCCGGGGGCGATCGCGGGCTCGGTGCCGGCGGTGGTGCCGGCCGGCGCGAGCGACGGCTCGGGGGTGCCGGTGGGCTCGGCCGGGGGGCCGGTGACGTGTTCCGGCTCGGCGGGCGCCGTCGGCAGGACCGGCTCCAGGGGGCCTGCGGCCTGCACGGGGCTCGGGACGTCCAAGGGCGGCGCGTCCGCGACGGGCGCCGGGGGCGCCGCCGGGGGCTCGAGCGGGGCAGGCGGGTCCACCGGAGCGGGCGGGTCCACCGGAGCAGGCGGGTCCACCGGAGCAGGCGGGTCCACCGGAGCAGGCGGGTCCACCGGAGCAGGCGGGTCCACCGGAGCAGGCGGGTCCACCGGAGCAGGCGGGTCCACCGGAGCAGGCGGGTCCACCGGAGCAGCCGGGTCCACCGGAGCAGCCGGGTCGACGGGAGTGGTCGGGGCGTCCGGCGTCGCCGGCTCGGCCGGAGCGGTGGGGTCGACCGACAGCACGGCCTCCGCCGGCGCGGACGGCGGCGCAGGCTCGACGGTGCCCAGCTCTGCCTGGGCGGACGCGCTCGACCCCGCGGACTCGACCGGCCGCTCCACCCCGACGGGCGAGCCGTCGGCGGGCGAGTCCTCGGCGGAGTCGGACAGTGGCGGCGGCGCCGTGGTCAGGCCGTCGGAGCCGTGCGGCCCGTCCTCGCCGGGCGCCGCAGCAGGCGGGCTGCCGAGGGTGCCGGGCACGTCGGCGCCCGGCAGCTCGGCGGGCGTGCCGGCGCCGGTCGCCGCGTCCGCCGGCTCGGCCGGCTCCTCGGCGGGCTCCTCGGCGGCGAAGGAGTCGACCACCGGTGCAGAGTGACCGCCCTCGGCGCGCGGGTCCTCGGCGGCGAAGGAGTCCAGGACCGGCTCGTCCGGCCCGGTCGGCGGAGTCGTCACGTCAGCCCACGAACTCGAGCATCGAGGTGAGCCACCGGTCGCCCTGGCGCTCCAGGGTCAGCCGCATCCGGTAGGTGTTCACGCGGCCTTCCGGCACGGCGGTGTTCTTCACGTTGCTGTCGACGACCACGAGCGCGGTGGCGTTCCGGTCGTCGAAGCGCACCAGCCCCGCGTCGATGACCTTGCCCTCGGAGGCGACCTCGTTCTCTGCCAGCACCTGGGCGAGCTGCTTCGAGCGGGCTTCGAAGTCGGTCTTGAACGAGCCGGTGGCGCCGGACAGCACGCGGTCGACGTCGGCCTGGAAGTCCTCGTCGTCGATCGAGGTGAGGTTCAGCGCCGACTGCTGGGCGGCCTGCACCGCGGCGTCGCGCTGGTCGTCGACACGGTCGTACGACCGCAGCTGCAGCCCGAGCACCACCAGGGCCGCCATGAGCAGCAGGCCGAGCACGGACAGGGCGAGCAGCAGCCGGCGGCGCGACGGGGCGAGCGCGGCCGAGCCCGCGCTGGAGCGGTCAGGTGCGGCGGCCTCGAGGGTCGCCGTCACCGCGACAGCGGACCCAGCAGCAGCCACTGCCAGGAGTCGTTGCCGAACACCTTCTGCGCGCCGTTCGTCGAGCCGATGGACAGCCGCTGGCCGTCCTCGGTCACCACGCGGCCCGTGTCCGGGTCGTAGTCGCCGTACAGCGTGTCGAAGGTGGGCGTGCGGGAGCCTTGTGCGGTCCGGGAAGGCGGAGGCGCCGCCTGCTTCGCGCCGAGCACGCCGTTCTCGGGGAACGGACGTCCGCCGGGGGCGTACGGCGCCTGGCGGGCACCGCGGACGCTGGACTGGCTGCCGCGGGGCTGCGAGCAGTAGGCGGAGAAGTTCGGCGGGCGCTTCTCGATGTCCTGGCCGGGGCGCTCGTCCGTCGTCTCGAAGCCGTCACGGCACGGCGGCGGGTCGCTGTTGCTGACCAGGCCGAAGTGCGTCGTGCCGTCGCCGGGCGCCACGGTGTAGCCGCCGGCCACGACGTTCGGGTAGGTGACGAGCGCCTGGCGGATCGCCGGGAGGCGGACCTTCTGGATCTGGGCGACCGTGACGAGGTTGTCGAGCAGGATCGGCAGGTCGGGGCGGTTCTCGCGGATCAGGCTCGTGAGCTGGTTCGCGCTCTGGGTGCCGGTGCTGTACAGCCTCCGGAAGTCCGGGTCGCTGCTGCGCAGCGTCTCGGTCAGCAGCGCCAGGTCGCGGTTGAAGCTGCGGAACTGCGGGGCGACGTCGCGCTGGGTGTTCAGCGCGGTCTCGCCGTCGCGGATGAGCGCCTTGGTCTCGGGCAGCGCGTCGATGGCCGCCTGCGTCAGGACGTTGCCGCTGTCGACGAGCTCCTGGAGCGCCGAGCCGGTGCCGTCGTCGAACGCCGCGCCGAGCTCGTCGAGGACGGTGCCCAGGGCCTCGGTGTCGACGCTGCGCACGAAGTCGTCGAGGTTCGTGACGAGCTGCGTCGGCGAGATCGGGATCTCGGTCCTGCTCATCGGGATGACGTCCCCGGCGGCGAGGTACGGCTCGCCGTCGCGGGCGGGCTGCAGGTCGACGTACTGCTCGCCGACGGCCGAGCGGTTGCCGACCACGGCGCGCACGTCGGAGGGCACCTCGGTGCCGGGACGCAGCCGCAGGTCGACCTTGACGCCGCCCTCGACGAGGTCGAGGTCCTCGACCTTGCCGCTGGGGACGCCGCGGTAGGTCACCTCGGCGCCCTTGAAGATGCCGCCGGAGTCGACGAACTCGGCCGAGACGACGTAGCCCTGGTCGAGGAAGAAGCGGCCCAGGCCGGCGTAGCGGATGCCGGTGTAGCTCAGGCCGATCGCCGAGATGAGGAGGAAGACCAGGAGCTGCGCCTTGGTCTGACGGGTGATCACCGCAGGCCTCCGATCAGCAGGTTGAGCAGACCGAGGGAGTCGCGGTCCAGCAGCGGGAGGCCGCCGCCGTCACCGGTGCTCCCTGGCGGGGTCAGCCCCGGGAGCAGCGTGCGCGGCGACGGGCTGGACGACGGGGACACGGACGCACCGGGAGAGGTGCGGGCCGGCGCCTGCGGGGCGGTCTTGGCCGGGGCCTGCACACCCGGGACCGCCGGCAGCGGAGCCGGCGACCCGCCGGGGAGCGGCAGCGGGATGCCCTGCGCCCCGGCCGCCTGGCGCAGGTCGATGTCGGCCGTGACGAACAGGTTGGCGTAGTCGCCGGTGATGCCTTCGGTCACGGTCCGCGGGAAGGGGTAGCTCAGCAGCAGCTCGAGCGAGTCCGGGAAGGCCTTCCCGGCGTTCGCCAGCTCGGTGAGGATCGGCTGCAGGGCGCGCAGGTCGGCGACCGTGTTGGTCTTGCTCTCGTTGATGACGCGCACGGCGACGTCGCCGAGGCGGTCCAGCGAGGTGAGGACCTGGGTCAGCTCCTCGCGCTGCTCGGTGAGCACCTCGGTGCCGGCCGGGATGTCGTCGAGCGCGGTCGCGATGACCTGCCGCTCGTTGACGAGCCGGGCGGTGAGGCGGTCCATGCTGTCGAGCGCGCGGACGATCTGCTGCTTCTGCTGGTCCAGGCCGCCGACGAAGGTGTTCAGCTGGGTGAGGACGCTCTTGACGCGGTCCTCGCGGCCCTCGAGCGCCGCCACCAGCTCGCGGTTGATCGTCTGGAGCTGCTCGAGGCTGCCCCCGTTGAGGACGAGCGACAGCGCGCCGAGCACCTCCTCGATCTCGGCGCTGGCCTCGGTGCGGTCCAGGCCGATGGTCTCGCCGCCGCGCAGCCGGCCACGCGCCTCGGAGGCCGCCGGCGGGTCGAGGCTGACGAACTTCTCGCCGAGCAGGGAAGTCTGGCGCAGGCTGGCCGTGCTGTTCGCGGGCAGCTCCACGTCGCCGTTGACGCGCACGACGACCCGGGCGGTGTAGCCGTCGACGTCGAGCGACTCCACGCTGCCGACGGTCACGTCGGCGACCTTCACCGCGGACTGCGGGACGAGGTCGAGGACGTCCTGGAACTCGATGGTCAGCTTGTAGGCGTCGTCGCCCTGCCCCTGCCCGCCGGGCAGCGGGATCGAGGCCGCGCCGCGGAAGCCGCAGCCGGAGAGCACCGTGACGGCGAGCCCGGCCGCGAGCAGGGCCGTGCCGCGGGTGCGGGCGGGGGTGCGCAGCGTGCTCATCGGCCACCGTCCAGGATGCCGCCGAGGGTCATGTCGCGGGCGACGGGAGCCGCCGGCGCCGCGGGCTTCGCTGCGGGCGCGCTCGGCGCCGCGCCCGGTGGGAACGGGATCGCGCCGACGACGCCCTCACACATGGGGATCGGCTGGCCGAGCGACACGGCGATGCGGCAGACCTGCCCGAGCGGGTCGGTCTCCACGCCGTTGTTGTTGTTGTCGCGGGTGTCCAGGGTCCCGGAGTAGGGGTTGTAGGCGAGCTGGAGGTTCGACAGGCCCGTCGGCGCCACGTCGATGAACTCCTTGAGGGCGTTCTGCTGCTTGACCAGCACCCCGGTCACCGTCTTGAGGTTGCTCACGTTGGCCTTGAGGTCCTCGCGGTTGGCCTGCACGAAGGTCGCCACCTCGCCGAGGGCGACCGACAGCTCCTTGACGGCGCGCGCGAGGTCCTCGCGCTCCCCCTCGAGCTGGCCGGCCACCTGGGCGAGGTCGCGGTTGAACGCACGGACCGTCTGGTCGCTGTTGGCGATCGTGGTGGTGAAGTCCTGCAGGTTGGCGACCGTGCCGAACAGGTCCTCGCGCTGCTCGGACAGCGTCGTCACGAAGGTGGAGAAGTCCTCCAGCGTCGTGCCGAGCAGCTGGCCGTTGCCGTCGAGGTTCTCGGCGCCCACCTGCAGGGCGGCGTTCAGGGCACCGTCCTTGTTCGCGCCGTTCGGACCCAGCGCGAGGTTGAGCTGGTCGAGGGCGGCGTAGATCTGGTCGAGCTCGACCGGCACCGCCGTGCGGTCCGTGCCGAGCTTCGCGCCGTCCTCGAGCGCAGCGCCGCCGGTGAAGACGGGGGTGAGCTGGACGTACCGGTCGCTGACGATCGACGGCGCGACGACCAGGGCCCTGGCCTCGGCCGGGATCTCGTACTTGGCGTCGTACGCCATCTCGACGCGGACGTCGTCGCCGTCCGGGACGATCTTGGTGACCTCGCCGATGCGCACGCCGAGGATGCGGACGTCGCTCTTCTCGTAGAGGCCGACGGCGCGGTCGAAGGAGGCGGTGAGCGTCTTGCGGTCGTCCTCGCCGCCGAGCGCGCCGCAGCCGGCGACGCCGCCGACGAGCGCGAGGCCGACGACGCCGACCACGACACGGCTGGGCCTGCGGGTCACTTGGTGCCTCCTGAGGGGGCGGCGCCGGCGGCGCACTGGGTGCCCGCCTTGCCGAACGTGCCGGGGCAGAAGCCGGACGGGGCGAGCAGGTTCTCGATGAAGGTGTCGAACCAGCGCCCGTTGCCGATGGTGTTGGTCTGCAGGCGGACGAACGCCGCCAGGCGCGGGATCGTGTCGTCGATGTTCTTCTGGTTCGCCCGGAGCACCTCGGTCACCCCGCGCAGGCGCTCCAGGGCCGGCTGCAGGTCGGCGCGGTTCTCGCGGACGAGCGCGCGCAGCTGCTCGGAGAGCACGATCGTGGTGTCGAGCAGGCGGCTGATCGCCTCGCGGCGGGCGGCCAGCTCCTGCAGGACCAGCGAGCTGTCGGACAGGAAGGCGGTGAGGTCCTGGTCGCGCTCGGCCAGCACCTGCGTCACGCCGCGGCTGCGGTCGAGCAGGGCGCGCAGCTGCTGGTCGCGGGCGGACAGCGTCCGGGACAGCCGCCCGAGGCCCTCGAGCGAGGCGCGGACCTCCTCCGGGGTGTCGCGGAAGGTCTCCGCCAGCACCGTGAAGCTCTTGGCGAGCTGCTCCTCGTCGATCTCGCCGACGCTGACCGACAGGTCCTGGAAGGCGTCCGCGACGTCGAACGGCGAGGAGGTGCGCTCCAACGGGATGACGCCGCCGGGCTTGATCTCGCCGTCGCCGTCCGGCGTCAGCATGAGGAACTTGCGGCCGAGCAGGGTCTTGATGCGGATGTCGGCGCGGGAGGCCCCGCCCAGCTCGACGTCCTTGGCGCGGAACTCGACCTGCACGCGGTCGCCGGCCAGGTCGACGGACAGGACCTTGCCGACCTTGACGCCGGCCACGCGGACCTCGTCGTTCGGGCGCAGGCCCGCGGCCTCGCTGAACTCCGCCTTGTACTCGTCGCCGCCCAGGATCGCGTCGACGCTGAAGGAGCCGGCCAGCAGCGCCAGGATCGACAGGATGCCGACGGCGCCGATGACGGTCTTGTTGCGCTCCCGGAACGGGGTCATCGGGTGCCTCCGTTGGCCGCCTTGACGGTGTCGCGCTGGCAGCGCGCGGCCTGGTTGACCACGGTCGGCGACATGACCTCGCCGGTCGGCAGGACGATCGTGCCGTCGAAGCCGCAGAGGAAGAAGTTGAAGAACGACCCGTAGGTGGCGGTCGAGACGATCAGGTCGAGCTTGGGCGGCAGGCGCTTCAGCGTCGAGTCGATCACCGCCTTGTTCTCGTCGAGCGTCGTCGCGAGGCGGCGCAGCTGCGTGACGTCCTCCGTCAGGGGCTCGCGGACGTCGTTGAGCAGCCCGGCGGTCGCGGTCGTGAGGTCGCTGATGCCGTCGAGCGAGCCGCCGATGGCCTTGCGGTCCTCGGCGAAGCCGGCGGCCAGGCGGCGCAGCTGCACGATGAGGTCGCTGAGCTCGGAGCCGCGCTCGTCGACGGTGGCCAGCACCTTCTCGAGGTTGACCAGCACCTTGCCGATCACCTCGTCGCGGTCGGCGATCGTGTTGGTGAGCGAGGCGGTGCGGGCCATCAGGCTCTCCAGCGTGCCGCCCTCCCCCTGCAGGGTCTGGATCAGCTCGAAGGCCGCCTGGTTCGTCGTCTGCGGGTCGAGCGCCTGGAACAGCGGCCGGAAGCCGTTGAAGAGCACGGTCAGGTCGAGGGCGTTGCGGGTCTGGGCCAGCGGGAGGGTGGCGCCCTCGCGCAGCGGCTCCGCGGAGCCGGGTCCCTCGGTCAGCGCGACGTACCGCTCGCCGACGATGTTGCGGTAGCGCAGCCGGGCGATGGTGCTCTCCGGGATCTTGCGGTCGGCGTCGAGGGAGAACTCCACGACCGCGAGCTGGCGGTCGTCCAGGCCGATGCTGTCGACCTGCCCGACCCGCACGCCCGCGATGCGGATCTCATTGCCCGGCAGCAGGCCCGTGACGTCGCCGAAGACGGCCTTGTAGCTGGTCTTGCCGCCGAAGCCGATGCTCCCGATCGTCGTCGCGAGGGTGAACGTCAGGAACGACGTCACCAGCATGAAGATGATCAGCTTGACGAGGGCAGCCGAGGTCTTCACGACAGCCCCACCTCCGTTCCGCGTGCCATGGGTCCGAAGAGCAGGTAGGCCAGGTCGGGCACGTCGTCCGCGGCGACACCGAGGACCGGGCCGAGCACGGCGCCCATCACCTGGCGCTGGCCCTGCGGGCTCGCGAGCGCAGCGGCGGGGTCGGACGCCGCAGCGGCGCCTCCGTCCGTCGACGAGTCGTCCGGGCCCTGGTCATCGCGGTAGCCGTCCTGGAAGTTGATGTCGGGGGCTGGGACCGCCGGGTCCGGCAGGCCGTAGCACCGCGGCCCGCGGTCGTCGCCGTAGCGCGGCTCGTCGAGCCCCGCGCGGTAGCCCATCTGGTCCTTCGTGAGCTCCAGCGTGATGTGCAGGCCGGGCTGGTTGCCGCCGAAGGCCGGCCCGAGGAAGCTCTCCTGCTTGGCCAGGCCGCGCGCCAGGCACGGGAACTCCGGCGCGTAGCGCGCGAAGACCTCGAGCGGCGGCCGGCTGTCGGCGGCCAGGCGGATGAGCCGCTCGTCGTTCTCCTCGAGGAAGGTGCCGAGCTCGCCGGCGAAGCCCGTCGTCGCGGTGAGGAAGGTGTTGAGCTCCTGCTCCTGGTCGACCAGGTTGCGGTTGATCGCGGAGAGGTTGTCCAGCACCTCGACGACGTCCGGGGTCGAGCGCTCCAGGTTGTCGGCCAGGTCGGCGATCCCGCGGAAGTCCTCGCCGAGGGTGTCGATCTCGGGGTTGAGCTCCTTGAGGTAGCCGTCCACCAGCTCGAGGTTCTGCCCGATCTGGTCGCCGCGGCCGCGCAGGGCGCTCGAGACGGCGTTGAGCGTCGTGCTGAGCTGCTGCGGCTTGAGCGCGCGCAGCAGCGGCAGGAGGTCGTTGAGCGTCTGCTCGGTCTCGCGGGCGACCTCGGAGCGGTCCTGCGGGATGACGTCGCCCTCGGCGATGGCGTCGCTCGAGGGGCCCTCGGGGATCACGAGGTCGACGTACTTCTCGCCGAACAGCGTCTTGGGCAGCAGCCGCGCCTCGACGTTGCTCGGGATCAGCTCCACCTGGTCCGGGTCGAGCGCGAGGGTCAGCTCGGCGCCGTCACCGGTCGTCGTGATCTCGCGGACCTCGCCGACGATGAGGCCGCGCAGCTTGACGTCGCTGGGCGCCGACAGCTGGTTGCCGGCGGAGCTGGCCTGCAGCGTGACCTCCACGACCGGCGTGAAGGCCTTGTTGTAGAGCAGCACGGACAGCGCGACGAGCCCGATGAGCACGCCGAGGAACAGCACTCCGGACAGGCGCTTCCTGAGGACGGCGCCCATCAGCCCGCTATTCGCACGGTCGTGGTGGCGCCCCAGATGGCCAGCGACAGGAAGAAGTCGACGACGTTGATCGCCACGATGGCGGTGCGGACGGCGCGGCCCACGGCCACGCCGACGCCGGCCGGGCCGCCGCTGGCGTAGTAGCCGTAGTAGCAGTGGATCAGGATGATGATCACCGCGAAGACGAGCACCTTGAGGAAGCTGTAGAGCACGTCCACCGGCGGCAGGTACTGGTTGAAGTACTGGTCGTACGTGCCGGTGCTCTGGCCGTAGAAGCCGGTCGTGATGGTGCGCGCCGCGAAGTAGGACGCCAGCAGGCCGACGACGTACAGCGGGGTCACCGCGATGAAGCCGGCGATCATGCGGGTGGTCACGAGGAAGGGCAGCGACGGCACGCCCATGACCTCGAGGGCGTCGACCTCCTCGGACACGCGCATGGCGCCGAGCTGGGCGGTGAAGCCGGCGCCGACCGTCGCCGACAGGGCGAGGCCGGCGACCAGCGGGGCGATCTCGCGGGTGTTGAAGTACGCCGAGATGAAGGCGGTGAAGTTCGCGACGCCGAGCTGGTTGAGGGCGGCGTAGCCCTGCAGTCCTACCTCGGTGCCGGTGAAGAAGGTGAGGAAGGCGATGACGCCGACGGTGCCGCCCACCAGCGCCAGGCCGCCCGAGCCGAGGGCCACCTCGCCGAGCAGGCGGACGACCTCCTTCTTGTAGCGGAGGAGCACGCGGTAGGTCCACGCCAGGGAGCGGGCGTAGAAGGACAGCTGCGCGCCCAGGTCGTCCAGGGCCGACATCGGCCGGGCGACGACGCTCCTGGCGAGGCGGACCGGCCGCGCCAGGCGCGGCGGCAGCGGGGTGCCGACGGTGGCCATCAGCCGCCCTTCTGCGGGACGACCTGGAAGTAGATCGCCGTGATGATGAAGTTCGTGAGGAACAGCAGCATGAAGCTGATGACCACGCTCTGGTTGACCGCGTCGCCCACGCCCTTCGGTCCGCCGCCGGCGTTCAGCCCCTTGTACGAGGCGACCAGGGCGGCGATGAGCCCGAAGATGACGGCCTTGAGCTGCCCGACGTAGAGGTCGGGGAGCTGGGCCAGTGCTGTGAAGGACGCAAGGTAGGCGCCAGGAGTTCCGCCCTGGAGGATGACGTTGAAGAAGTAGCCGCCGACGACGCCGACCACGGCGACCAGGCCGTTGAGGAAGAAGGCCACCAGCATCGTGGCCAGCACGCGCGGCACGACCAGGCGCTGCAGCGGGCTGACGCCGAGCACCTCCATGGCGTCGATCTCGTCGCGGATCTTGCGGGAGCCGAGGTCGGCGCAGATGGCCGAGCCGCCGGCGCCCGCGATGAGCAGCGCGGTCACGATCGGGCTGGCCTCGCGGACGATGCCGAGGACGGCCACGGCTCCGGTGAAGCTCTGCGCGCCGATCTGCTTGGTGAGGTTGCCGACCTGCAGGGCGAGCACGGCGCCGAACGGGATGGAGACCAGCGCGGTCGGCAGGATCGTCACCGAGGCGATGAACCAGGCCTGCTGGATGAACTCCGCGCCCTGGAACGGCCGCTTGAACAGGTTCCGCAGGATGTCCAGGGAGAACGCGAAGAAGTCGCCCGAGGTGCGTACCGGCGCGAGCGGGCTCGGCGCCATCAGCTGCTGCTCGTGCGGCGGCGGGCCGCGGCCGTCTTGGCGGCCGGGCGCTTGGCGGGCGCCTCGTCCTCGAGCACGTCCACGCCGCCGCCGGTGGAGGCGGAGCGGGCGGTGCGCTTGCGGGGGGCGGTGGCGCGCGGCCGCGCAGCGGTGGGGGCCTCGTCGCGGGAGTCGTCGCCGGAGCCGGCGCCGTCCTGCGGCTCGTCGTCGTCGTTGCTCACGCGCGAGCGCAGCGGGCGGGACGCCTCGGCGGCCGGGCGGGCGCCCGCGGTGGGGGGCGTCTCGCCGGTCCAGCCGGTGGGGCCGTCGCCGCGGGACTCGGGCAGCCCCTCGACGCCCAGGCCCGCGAAGGAGCCGGGCGGCGGCACGACGCCGTGCTCGATGAGCCAGGAGCCGGGCCGGCGCTGGGTCTCCCGGATGCGGCCGTCCGAGGTCGGGAGCTGCTCCGGGATGGGGGGCAGCTTGCCGAGCTCGCCGCCGCCAGCGGCCTCGGCCGCCAGCTCGCCGGCGTCCTTCTCCTCGGCCATGCCGATCGGGCCCTGCCGCTGGCCGTTGAGGAACTGGCGGACGACCGGCTCGTTCGAGCTGAGCAGCATCTCGCGCGGTCCGAACATGGCCAGGTGGCGGCGGTAGAGCAGCCCGATGTTGTCCGGGACCGAGCGAGCCGTCGCGATGTCGTGCGTGACGATGAGGAAGGTCGCCTTGATCTCGGCGTTGAGGTCGACGATCAGCTGGTTCAGGTAGGCGGTGCGGACCGGGTCCAGGCCGGAGTCGGGCTCGTCGAACAGCAGGATCTCGGGGTCGAGCACGAGCGCGCGGGCCAGGCCGGCGCGCTTGCGCATGCCGCCGGAGATCTCCCCGGGGAGCTTCTTCTCCGCGCCGGCGAGACCGGTCATCTCCATCTTCTCGAGGACGATCCTCTTGATCTCGCTCTCCTTCTTCTTCGTGTGCTCACGAAGCGGGAAGGCGATGTTGTCGTAGAGGTTCTGGGAGCCGAACAGAGCGCCGTCCTGGAACAGCACGCCGAACAGCTTGCGGATCTCGTAGAGCTCGCGCTCCTTGACCCGGGTGATGTCCTTGCCGCCGATGATGATCTCGCCGTTCTCCGGCTTGAGCAGCCCGATCAGGCACTTCAGGAAGACGGACTTGCCGGTGCCGGACGGGCCGAGCATGACGCTGATCTCGCCCGCGGGGAGCGTCAGCGTGACGTCCTCCCAGATGGTCTGGCTGCCGAACCGCTTCGTGAGGTTGTTGACCTGGATCTCGACGCCCACTGCGGCCCGTCTCCTTCTCGCCCTCGGTACGGCTGCCGCCGCACGTGCGCACCCCTGAAGCCCTGAGCTCCAGCCTCCGTGAGGCCCTGTGACCCGGGACACGCCATCGTACGTCCGATGCCGTGCCCGGGACCATTCGGGCAGTAACGAACCGGACTCGCCGCAGGGTGTCCGCCACACGCCGGAGGGGCGGCCCGCCGTGGCGGACCGCCCCTCCGGGGACGTGCGGGTGTGCGGACTACTTGACGGTGACCGTCGCGCCGGCGCCCTCGAGGGCGGCCTTCGCCTTCTCGGCAGCGTCCTTGGCGACCTTCTCGAGGACGGGCTTCGGGGCGCCGTCGACGAGGTCCTTGGCCTCCTTGAGGCCCAGGCTCGTGAGGCCGCGGACCTCCTTGATGACCTGGATCTTCTTGTCGCCGGCGCTCTCGAGGATGACGTCGAACTCGTCCTGCTCGGCGGCGGCCTCGGCGGCACCGCCGCCACCACCGGCAGCCGGCGCGGCCGCGACGGCGACCGGGGCGGCGGCGGTGACGCCGAAGGTGTCCTCGAACTGCTTCACGAACTCGCTGAGCTCGATCAGCGTCATCTCCTTGAACGCGTCAAGGAGCTCGTCGGTGCTGAGCTTCGCCATGGTGGCGTCTCCTTCTGATCAGTGCCGGTTCCGGCTTCGGGTGGGGGTGGTGCGTACGGCCGGAGCCGGTCAGGCAGGGGTGTCGCTGGGGGTGCCGCTGGGGGTGTCGCCGTCGGTCTCCGCGGGGGTGACGCCCTCGGCCGCGACGGCCTCGGGAGCAGCAGCCTCGTCGGCGGCAGCGGGGGCCTCGTCGGCGGCGGCCTCGGGGGCGGCCTCCTCGGCGGCCTCGCGGCCGGCGCCGGCGTGCCGGCACCGCCCTTGAGGATCGACGGGTCCTCGGTCGCCTTGGCCTGCAGCGCACCCGCGAGACGGGCGGCCTGGGCCAGCGGCGCGTTGAACAGGTACACGGCGTTGGACAGCGACGCCAGCAGCGCACCGGCCATCTTGCCGAGCAGGACCTCACGGGACTCGAGGTCGGCGAGCTTGCGGACGTCGTCGGCCGTGAGGGCCTTGCCGTCCATGACGCCGCCCTTGACGACGAGCGCCGGGTGGGCCCGGGCGAAGTCGCGCAGGGCCTTGGCGGCGTCCACGGGCTCGCCCTTGACGAACGCGACCGCGGTCGGACCGGACAGCAGGGCCTCGACGCCCTCCAGCCCGGCGTCAGCAGCGGCGATCTTGGTGAGGGTGTTCTTCACGACGGCGTACGACGTGTCGGCACCCAGGGCCGTGCGCAGGTCGCTGATCTGCTTCACGGTCAGGCCGCGGTACTCGGTGAGCACGGCCGCGGACGAGCCGCGGAACGCCTCGGCGAGCTCCGCCACCACGTCCGCCTTCTCGGGGCGGACGGTCGCGCGCTTGTGCTGCACGGCGGTGTCAGCGCTGTCGTCGGTGGTGACGGACATGCGCCTCCTCTCGGTCGGGAAGCCGGGCAGCGCGGGCGCTGCAGGCCCCGGGACGCGAGGACGCCCCGGCGCAGGGCGCACGGGGCGTCAGAGGTCTCCGGCTCCGAGGAGACGGGGGTCTGTCCACGTTCACCTGCGCGGGCCGCCCGCGGGAAGCGGGGCCTTCGACCACTGCGAGCAGTGGCGACCGGCGGTCTTGGGCGAGCAGAACACTAGCAGCCGTCCGGCCGGGGCGGGCAGCCCCGACCGGACGGGTCGTGCAGGACGTGCAGGACGCCGGTCGTCGACGCCTACTGGGCGTCGGTCGACGAGCCGTCCTCGAGCAGGTTGCGGGTGCGCTTGGGGTCGACGGCGATGCCGGGGCCCATGGTCGTCGAGACGGCGACCTTCTTGATGTAGGTGCCCTTGGAGGTGGCCGGCTTCGCGCGGCCGATCTCGTCCAGCGCCGCGCCGTAGTTCTCGACCAGCTGCTTCTCGTCGAAGCTCGCCTTGCCGATGACCAGGTGCAGGTTGGCCTGCTTGTCGACGCGGAAGTTGACCTTGCCGCCCTTGATGTCGTTGACGGCCTTGGTGACGTCCGCGGTGACGGTGCCGGTCTTCGGGTTCGGCATCAGGCCGCGCGGGCCGAGGATGCGCGCGATCTTGCCGACCTTGCCCATCTGGTCCGGGGTCGCGACGGCGGCGTCGAAGTCGAGGAAGCCGCCCTGGATCTTCTCGATCAGGTCGTCGCCACCCACGACGTCGGCGCCGGCGGCCTCGGCCTCGGCGGCCTTCTCGCCGACGGCGAAGACGATGACGCGGGCGGTCTTGCCGGTGCCGTGCGGCAGGTTGACGGTGCCGCGGACCATCTGGTCGGCCTTGCGCGGGTCGACGCCCAGGCGCATGGCGACCTCGACGGTCGCGTCGTACTTGGTGACGCTGGTCTGCTTGGCCAGGCGGACGGCCTCGAGCGGGCTGTAGAGGTTGTCCGGGGTGATCTTCTCCGCGGCGGCGCGGTAGGCCTTGCTGCGCTTCATGGCTGTCCTGCTCTCTGCTGCGCGTGCAGCAGTCGTGGTCCGAGCGGGCGCCGGACGGTCCGGCGCCCTCCCACAGGGTGTCTCGCCGAAGGCGAGCGAACGGGTGGTGCTAGTCCGTGACGGTGATGCCCATGGAGCGGGCGGTGCCGGCGACGATCTTGGCGGCCGCGTCGATGTCGCGGGCGTTGAGGTCGGCAAGCTTGGTCGTGGCGATCTCGCGGACCTGGGCCTGCGAGATGGTGGCGACCTTCTTGGTGTGCGGCGTCGGGGAGCCCTTGTCGACGCCCGCGGCCTTGAGGATCAGACGCGCGGCCGGCGGGGTCTTGGTGATGAACGTGAACGAGCGGTCCTCGAACACGGAGATCTCGACCGGGACGATGTCCCCGCGCTGCGACTCGGTCGCGGCGTTGTAGGCCTTGCAGAACTCCATGATGTTGACGCCGTGCTGACCGAGGGCGGGGCCCACGGGCGGCGCCGGCGTGGCGGCACCAGCCTTGATCTGCAGCTTGATGACGCCGGCGAGCTTCTTCTTGGGAGGCATGTTGGTTTCCTAGGTTGTGGTGCGCGAGCTAGAGCTTGGCGACCTGGTTGAAGGACAGCTCGACCGGCGTCTCGCGGCCGAAGATCGACACCAGCACCTTGAGCTTCTGGCTGTCGAGGTTGATCTCGTTGATCGTCGCCGGCAGCGTCGCGAACGGGCCGTCGGTGACCGTGATCGACTCGCCGACCTCGAAGTCGACGGCCTTCTGCGCCACGACCGTCTTCTGCTTCGGCGGGGCGATCATCTTGACGACCTCGTCGATGGACAGCGGCGAGGGGCGCGAGGTCTGGCCGACGAAGCCGGTGACGCCGGGGGTGTTGCGCACGACCGACCACGACTCGTCGGTGAGGTCCATGCGGACGAACAGGTAGCCGGGCAGCTTCTTGCGGACGACCTGCTGGCGCTTGCCGCCCTTGATCTCGGTGACCTCCTCGGTCGGCACCTCGATCGCGTAGATGTAGTCCTCCATGTTGAGCGAGGAGATGCGGCTCTCGAGGTTGGTCTTCACCTTGTTCTCGTAGCCGGCGTAGCTGTGCACGACGTACCAGTCGCCCTGCTGGCCGGCCAGCTCCTGGCGCAGCCGGTCCGCCGGGTCCATGTCGTCGTCGGACACCTGGTCGGCCTCCGCGGCCGGCAGCCCCAGGGCGTCGGCGTTCGCGTCGGCCTCGGAACCGGTGAGGGCGTCGCCCGCGGCGGTGCCCACGCCCTCCGGCGAGGCGTCGTCGAGGTAGCCGCTCGGGGCGTCGGACACTCCGCCCGCGCCGAGCTCCTCGAGGTCTGCCGCGGCCGTGCCGGCCTCCGAGGACGGCGCGAGGCCCGCAGCGCCGTCGACGGCCTCGCCCTGCTCGGACCTGGGGCCCTCGTCGGGCAGGTCGGCGGGGAGGGTGGGCTCGGACACGTGGACGTCCTGTTCTGGTCGGGGGCGGGGCGGGGCGTGCGGGTCGGGCGGTCCGGCGTCAGCCGTTGCCGAAGACCTTGAGCACGCCCTGGCTGAAGGCGAAGTCGTAGACGCTGACGATCGCCACCATGAAGACGACGAACACGAGGACGACGCTGGTGTAGGTCAGCAGCTCGCGCCGCGTCGGCCAGATGACCTTGCGGAGCTCGGCGACGACCTGCTTGTAGAAGGTGACCGCCCGACGCAGCCGACCCGGGCGCCGCTCGGTGCCCGCCCGCTCGGGGCGGTCGGGCGTGCCGAGACCGGTGGCGGTCCCCGCGGTGTCGCTCATGGACGTCCCTTGGTCAGCTGCTGTCGGGTGGTCGTGCCGTGCGGCAGGGGTGACAGGAGTCGAACCTGCGACATCCGGTTTTGGAGACCGGCGCTCTGGCCAACTGAGCTACACCCCTCCGAGGGTGTCGTCCGCTCCGGTGCGCGGGCGCGCCGGAGCAGAGGCGTCAGCCCCCAGGCCGACGAGTGTACGGCGTCGGCGGTCCGGGCCTCAACCGCCGGCCGAGGTACCTGCCCCGGCGGCAAGCCCCTGGACGGACTTGGGACGATGGGGGCATGAGCACCTCAGCCGGTCAGGTCCGCGCCCGCGTCTCCTCGCGCATCGGCGGCATCGCCGAGTCCGCCACCCTGGCGGTGGACGCCAAGGCCAAGGCCAAGAAGGCCGCCGGCGAGGACGTCGTCGGCTTCGGCGCCGGCGAGCCCGACTTCCCGACGCCCGCCCCCATCGTGGCCGCCGCAGAGAGGGCGTGCAGCGACCCGAAGAACCACCGCTACACCCCGGCCGGCGGGATGCCCGAGCTCAAGGCGGCGATCGCCGAGAAGACCCAGCGCGACAGCGGCTACGCCGTGACGGCCGCGCAGGTGCTGGTGACCAACGGCGGCAAGCAGGCGGTGTACGAGGCGTTCGCGACTCTGCTCGACCCGGGCGACGAGGTGCTGCTGCCGGCGCCTTACTGGACGACCTACCCGGAGGCGGTCCGGCTGGCGGGCGGCGTCCCGGTCGACGTGGTGACCGACGAGGGGCAGGGCTACCGCGTGACCGTGGCCCAGCTCGAGGCGGCCCGCACCGAGCGCACCAAGGTGCTGCTCTGGTGCTCCCCCTCGAACCCGACCGGTGCGGTGGCCTCCCCCGAGGAGGTGCGCGAGATCGGCGAGTGGGCGGTCGAGCACGGCATCTGGGTCGTGGCGGACGAGATCTACGAGCACCTCGTCTACGGCGGCGCCGAGCACGTCTCGATGCCGGTCGTGGTGCCCGCCCTGGCCGACACCTGCGTCGTGGTGAACGGCGTCGCGAAGACCTACGCCATGACCGGCTGGCGGGTGGGCTGGCTGATCGGCCCGGCCGACGTCGTCAAGGCGGCGACCAACCTGCAGTCGCACGCCACCAGCAACGTCAGCAACGTCGCGCAGATGGCCGCGCTGGAGGCGGTCCGCGGCGACCTCAGCGCCGTCGAGGAGATGCGTGCGGCGTTCGACCGGCGGCGCCAGACGATGGTCCGGCTGCTCAACGAGATCCCGGGCGTCGAGTGCCCCGAGCCGTTCGGCGCCTTCTACGCCTACCCCTCGGTCAAGGCGCTGGTCGGCAAGCAGCTGCGCGGCCGCACGGTCGAGAGCAGCGCCCAGCTCGCCGAGCTCGTGCTCGACGAGGTCGGGGTGGCCGTCGTGCCGGGCGAGGCCTTCGGGACGCCCGGCTACTTCCGGCTGTCGTACGCCCTCGGCGACGACGACCTGGAGAAGGGCGTCGGCCGGCTGGCCGCGCTGCTCGCCGAGGCCGAGTAGCCGTCAGCGGCGCGGGGTCAGCGACTGCAGGCGCAGCCCGTACTCCTCCTGGTACCGAACCGTCCCGCCTGAGGTGTCCGCATCGGTGTCGGTGTCGCCGGTCGCCTGCACCAGCAGGCCGTCGCTCGCGCGCAGCCAGACCTCGCGGTCGCTGCGGCCACGGGTCGAGCCGCTGAGGACGCCGGCGATCCGGACGTGCAGGACGTCGACGGCGCTGCCCTCCACGTCGAGCCGCTCCCGGCCGACCAGCCGCGCCGTGAGGTCGATCGTGCTGTCCTCGGTCGTGCAGCGGCCGGTCCAGGTGGCGCCGGGCTGCGGGTCGCGCGGGCGCAGCAGCAGCCCGGGGTCGCAGGCGTACGCCTTGCTCTGGCTCTGCCCGAAGAACTCGCGCTCCTGGTAGGTCGCGCGCAGCTCGGTGCCGTCGCGTCCGGCGCACTGGCGGGTCACGCCGACGCGGCCCTCGAGCGGCTGCCACCGCTCCTCGGTACCGCAGCCCGCGCGGGAGTACGTGACAGTGGTGCTCGCCGGGTAGTCGTGCCGGGCACCGCCAAGGGCGTCGACCTGCTCACCCCCGGTCGTGGCGTAGCGGTAGACGCCGGTCGGCACCTCCGCCTCCGGTGCGCGCGAGGCCGGAGCGGCGACGGTCCGCGGTGCGGTGGGGGCGCCGCCGAGGACGGGGGCTGCGGAGGCCGGCCGCGGTGCCGTCGACGACGGGCGCGTGCCCGCGGGCGGCGTGCGACGGCTCGGCACCGGCGCTGCCGCCACGGAGGGCGCTGCCGCCGCCGAGCGGAAGGCCTCGACCGCGGCCTGCTCGTCGTAGGGCTGCTCGCGGTCGCGGGCCTGCAGCCCGACGACCGACAGCCCGCCGAGCAGCACCAGGACGGCGCCGGCCGCGACGGCCGGGGCGGGCCTCAGACCGCCGACAGCGTCCGCCGGCCGACGAGCGCCCGGTCGACCAGCCCGAGCAGGATCCGGCTGACCTCCTGGCGGCGCTCCATGTGGACCATGTGGCCGACGCCGGGGAAGACGGTGAGCTCGCTCTGCGGCAGCGCGTCGGCGATGGCGTGCGCGTGCGGCAGCGGGCAGAGCAGGTCCTTGTCGCCGGCCACGACGACCGAGGGCACGTGCGAGAGCGCCTGCAGCGCCTCGAGCCGGTCGTGGTCGGAGAAGGTCGGCAGGAAGGCCGCGACCGTCTCGGCCGAGCACGCCTTGTGGACCTCCAGCGCCTCCCGCACGAGCGCCGGGTCGGCCCCGCGCGGGAAGATCATGTAGGCGTCCGCCTTGCCGACCTTGCGGGCCTTGCCCTTGACCTCGGCCTTGACCGCCGCCTCGTTCAGGACGGGCAGCACCTTCTTGACCACCTGCGCGACCGGCCTGGGCAGGCCGTACGTCACGTCGGTGAGACCGCCGGCGGAGGTGCCGACGAACGCCGCCCCGACGACCCGGTCGCCGAACAGCTCGGGGCGCTCCTCGGCCAGCGCCATGACGGTCATGCCGCCCATGGAGTGGCCGCCGACGACGACGGGCCCGGCGGGGGCGACGGCGTCCAGGACGGCACCCATGTCGCGGGCGAGCTGCTTGAGGTTCGCGGCGTCGCGCGACGTGCGGCCGGAGCGGCCGTGGCCGCGGTGGTCGTACGTCACGACCTTGAGGTCGGGGCGCGCGTCGACGAGGTCGCGCACCTGGCCGTTCCACAGGGCGGAGCTCTGCACGTAGCCGTGCGCGAGCAGCACCGTCGCGGTGGCGGACTCCTGCGCGCCGTGCTCCAGCACGGACAGCTCGACCCCGTCCTCCGCGAGGACGGTGCGGGCGCGGCCGACCGGCGGCGGGGGCGGCGCGACCGCCTTCTCCGGGACGGGGTCGTCCACACCGCGGGCGGCGGCCCGGCGGCGGGCGACCACGACGCCGGCGCCTGCGGCCGCAGCGAGGACGAGGGTCTTCTTCTTCATCGGGTGGTCTCCTCAGCGGGGCGGCGCAGCGCGTACGACTCGGCGTCGAAGCGGGACAGCTGCTTCTTGAAGGTGAACGTGTGCGTCGGCCAGAGCGTGAAGTTCTTGCCGCTGGCGTCGCGGTACCAGGCGCGGCAGCCGCCCTGGTTCCAGACGGTGGTGTCGAGCTGGGCCTGCAGCGCGGCGTTGTAGGCGTCCTGCGCCTCGCGGCGGACCTCGAGGGCGCGCGCGCCGTAGGACTCGAGCGCCTGCAGGGCCTTCATGACGTACGCGATCTGGGCCTCGATCATGAAGACCACCGAGCTGTGGCCCAGCGCGGTGTTCGGCCCGAGGAGCAGGAACAGGTTGGGGAAGCCGGCCACCGTCGTGCCGCGGTGCGCCTCGGCGCCGGTCTTGGCCCACTCCTCGGACAGGGTGCGGCCGTCGCGGCCGGTCAGCCGGTGCGCGAGCGGGATGTCCATCACGTGGAAGCCGGTGCCGTAGACGATCACGTCGACCTCGTGCTCCACGCCGTCGGCGTCGACGACGCCCGTCGGCGTCACCCGGGTGATGCCGCTGGTGACGAGCTCGACGTTCGGCTGGCCGACCGCCGGCAGGTAGTCGTTGCTGACCAGCACGCGCTTGCAGCCGATCGCGTAGTCCGGGGTCAGGCGCGCGCGCAGCTCCGGGTCCGGCACGGACCGCTCCAGGTGCTTGCGCGCCTGCTGCTCGGCGATCGCGCGCAGCCGGCCGCCGCCGGTGAAGGCCAGCAGGTTCCACTCGCGGAACCAGTACTGCCGCAGGCGGTTCGCCGTGAGGGCGCCCGGCACGGCGCGCAGCAGCCGCTTCTGGGCCTGCGGGTAGGCCCAGTCCAGCCGCGGGACGATCCACGGCGGGGTGCGCTGGAACAGCACCAGCCGGCCGACGGTCGGCTGGATCGCCGGCACGAGCTGGATCGCCGAGGCGCCGGTGCCGATGACCGCGACGCGCTTGCCGGTCAGGTCGACGTCGTGGTCCCAGCGCGCGGAGTGGAAGGCCGGGCCGTGGAACTCCTCGACGCCGGGCACGTCCGGAAGCGCCGGCTCGACCAGGCCGCCGCACCCGCTGACCAGCACGTCGGCGGTCAGCGGCCCGCGGCTGGTCTCGAGGCGCCAGAGCATCGCCGCGTCGTCCCACGTGCCGGCGACCAGGTCGGTCTCGAGGTGCAGGTGCGGGCGGACGCTCGAAGTCGTCGGCGACCCGCTCGAGGTAGGCGCGGATCTCGGGCTGGCGGCCGTAGACGTGCGACCAGTCCGGGTTCGGCGCGAAGGAGAAGGAGTAGAGGTGGCTCGGCACGTCGCAGGCGCAGCCCGGGTAGGTGTTGTCGCGCCAGGTGCCGCCGACGCTGGCCGCCCGCTCGAGCAGCACGAAGTCCTCGACGCCCGCCTGCGCGAGGCGGACCGCGGTGCCGAGCCCGGCGAAGCCGCTGCCGACGACGGCCACCCGCACGTGCGCGGGCAGGGCGGGGGACGTCATGGCCGGAGGCTACGTGCGCCGGCGCACTTCTCGCGCGGGAGGTGCAAGAACCTCTAGCCGGTCCGTCGTGCGCGGGGGACGGCGGCGACGGCCTCGGCCTGGACGGCCTCGCGACCGGCTGCGTACCCGAGGTCGATGAGCCGCGCGGTCTGGCTGAAGTCGCGCAGCTCGAGCGGCCCGGCGTCGATGCGCGGCAGCCGCACGACGCGCTGCTCCGGGCGCAGCACCGTGCTGTCGCGGTCCAGGTGCGAGCGGCTGATGGCGAAGGAGAGCAGCAGCACGTCGAGGGCGTTCATCCGCTCGTCGCGCCGGCCGATCGAGCCGCCGCTCACGTCGATGACCCAGGTGCGGGCCGCCCCCAGCTCGAGCGCCCGGTCGACCGGGACCGGCCGGGTGACGCCGCCGTCGACGTGCAGGCTGTCGCCGAGGGCGACCGGCGGGAAGACCGCCGGCAGGCAGGCGCTCGCGGTCAGGACCGTCACCGGGTCGCCGCTGCTCCACCAGCAGGTGCCGCCGGTCAGCAGGTCGGTCGTCACGACGTGGCAGGGGACGGCGGTGTGCGCGAGGTCGTCGAGCGGGACCCACGTGCGCACCAGCGCGCGCAGGGCGTGCGCCTCGTACAGGTGGTCGCTGCGACGGACCGCGAGCTGCAGCGCGTGGCTGGCCATCCGGCGCGCCGGGCCGAAGACGTCCTTGCGGTCGAGCCGGCGCCAGACGGCCTCCAGCTCGTCGACCCGCGCGGGGGTCGGGTCGACCGCGAGGAAGGCGGCGTTGAGCGCGCCGACGGAGCAGCCGACGAGCAGGTCGGGCCGGACCCCGGACTCCAGCAGCGCGCGCAGCGCCCCGACCTGGGCCGCGCCGAGGCTGCCGCCGCCCGAGAGCACGACGGCGTCGCGGTACCCCCCGGGCTGCGCGCGCAGGGCGCGGCGGTGCAGCAAGCCGTGCAGACCGGGCACTCGCGACCACCTCCACCCGGAGTGTCAGCGGCAGCGGGTCAGGCGCGCCATGGCCCGTACGGGCTAGTCCTTCGGGAGCCGCAGGTCCTCGCGGCCGCGGAAGCGCTGCAGGAAGCGGTCGTAGGTCTTCTTCGACTCCTTGTCCCGGTAGGCCGGGTCGGTGTCGTGGTAGCCGCGGTGCCGGTCCTGCCGCACCGGCAGGTCCAGGGCGACCAGGCGCCCGGCGCCTGCCTCGCGCAGGAGGAAGGACCACTCCATGTCGGCGTTGCGGTAGAAGCGCGCCTTGGCCGGCAGCGGCACCTGCAGCGCCGCCGACCGCCGCACCGCCAGCAGGTAGCCGAGCAGCGCCTCGACGTCGCCCGTGCCGGCGTCCTCGAACTCGCGCCAGCCGTCGACGACCCGCACGCCCCGCCAGCCGGCCGCCGCGACGCCCTCGTCCTGCAGCGCGTCGAGCAGCGGGGTGAGCGCGTCGCCCTCCAGCACCGTCGACAGGTCCATCTGCACGTGCACGGCCGCGGTGTCCCAGCGCACCAGCGCCTGACGCGCCTGCGCCCAGCCCGCAGCGCGCTCGACGTGCAGCTCGGCGACCCGCTCCCCCGCCAGCTCGTGGACGACCGCGCCCGCGTCGGTCTCGCCGTTCTCCAGCAGCACGACGCGCACGTCGTCGGGCGCGTGCGCGAGCAGCGCCTGCACGCAGGTGCGGACGTCGTCGGGCCAGCCGTCGACGAGCAGCGCGACGGTGCAGCGGTGGGTGTCCGGCTCCGCGCTGCGGTCCGGCAGGGCGTCGACCGAGGGCAGGACGTCGTACGGCGGCCGCGGCGCCAGGACGAACCCGTCCGGACCGTCACGCACCACCCAGCCCGCGTCGGCGAGGGCGTCGCGGAGCCGGTCGCTCTCCCCGAAGTCCTTGCTGGCTCGGGCTTCTGCCCGCTGCTCAGCGAGCGCGAGGACGTCGGCGGGAGGTGCGTCGGGGGTCTGGGACACGGATCGACCGTAGCGGCTGACCATGCACCGGAGTTGATGCAGGATGCTCCGGTCGACCGGGGGAGGAACGCGGATGCAGGCTGGGGAGCGCAGCGCGCTGCACCAGAGCATCGTCCGGCACGTCCGAGACGTCATCACCGTCGTGGGCGCCGACGGCCTCGTCCGCTTCGTCAACCACGCGCACGACGACGTCACCGTCACCTCGACAGACGCCGCGGGCGGCGAGGCCGTGTCGTGGGTGCACCCCGACGACCGGGCGCTGGTGCTGGAGCGGCAGCAGTGGCTGCTCGGCGAGCCGGGTCGCACCACCACCACGGTGGTCCGCGTGCCGGGGGCCGACGGCGGCTGGCGGCACGTCGAGACGCACGGGGTCAACCTGCTCGACGACCCCGAGGTCCAGGGCCTGCTCTACGTCACGCGGGACGTCGAGGACCGCGCCCGCGCCGAGGTCACCCTCGTGCACGCGCTCGGCGCGCAGAGCGTCGTCGCCGACCTCGGGGTGCGGGCGCTGCGGACCGACGACCTCGAGGCGGTGCTTCGCGAGGGGCTCGAGCGCGCTGCCGGCCTCCTCGGCACGCCGTGGGTGACGCTGCTGCTGCTCGCCCCGGACGAGCGGCTGCGGGTGCGGCTGCAGGTCGGGCCCGACCCGCTGCCGGCCGGGCACGCCTGGCCGCCGGGCACGACGACGCAGGCCGGGGCCACGCTGGCCCGCCGCCACCCCACCATCAGCGAGCACCTCGCCCTCGAGGAGCGGTACGGCGCGACGCCGGAGCAGGCCGAGCGCGGCATCGTGTCCGGGCTCGACGTCGTGCTCGAGGGGGTGGCCGGCCCGATCGGCGTGCTCGGCGCGCACAGCACCACGCCGCGGCTCTACAGCCCGGTCGACGTGCAGTTCCTGCAGGGCCTGGCCAACGTGCTGGCCGGCGCGCTGGAGCGGGCCGACCGCGAGCGGACCGCGCTGGTGCAGGCGCTGCACGACCCGCTCACCGGCCTGCCGACGCGCCCGCTGCTGGCCGACCGGCTGGAGCACGCGCTGTCCCGGGTCCGGCGCGGCGGCGGTCAGGTCGCGGTGCTCGTCGTCGACCTCGACCGCTTCAAGGAGGTGAACGACTCCTGGGGCCACGCTGCCGGGGACGCGGTCCTGCGCACGCTCGGCCCACGGCTGAGCGCCTGCGCCCGCGCCTCCGACACCGTCGCCCGGCACGGCGGCGACGAGTTCGTCGTGCTCTGCGAGGAGGACGTCACGCACGTCGGCGTGGCCCGGGTGGCGGCCGCGATCCGGCGGGCCTGCGCCGAGCCCATCGCGCTGCCGACCGGCGAGACCGTCATGGTCAGCGCCAGCGTCGGCATCTCCTGGTCGGTCGAGGAGGGACCGGACGCGGCTGCGCTGCTGGCGGCGGCGGACGCCTCGATGTACCTCGACAAGCGGTACGGCCTGGACTGAGCCCGGGGCGGCGGTCCGGGCTCGTCGCGCCGGGCGACGCGCCTGGTCGAGCTGCGGGTCTAGGCCCAGGGCTGGACGACCAGTCGGACCGGGTCGCCCTCCTTGCTCGTCAGGCGCTCGACCCCCTTGCCCACGTCCTCGAGCGGCATGACGTCGCTGACCGACCCGGACACGTCCAGCCGGCCCAGCTCCACCAGGCGGACGAGCTCGTCGAGGTGCCGCTTCTTGTAGCCGAGGTGGCCGAGCAGCGACTGCGACTGGACGCCGAAGAAGACGCCCGGGCCGAGCTCGATCGGGTCGAGGCCGAGCCCGACCATGACGCTGCGCCCGAACCGGCCGAGGCTCGCGGTGGCCTGCGCCAGCACGGCGTTCGTGCCGACGAGGTCGATCGCGACGTCGAGCATCCGGCCGTCGGTGACCCGGCGGACCTCCTCGACCACGTCGACCGCCCGCGGGTCGAGGGCGACGTCCGCGCCGAGGCGCAGCGCACGCTCACGCGCGCTGGGCAGCGGGTCGACCGCGATGATCGGCGCGGCGCCGACCAGCCGGGCGACCTGCACGGCGTGCACGCCGAGCCCGCCGATCCCCCACAGGCCGACCGCCTCGCCGGGGCGCACGGCCGCGCGCTCGGTGACGGCGGCGTACGGCGTGGACACCGCGTCGGTGAGGATCGCGGCCTGCTCGATCGGGATCGTGCTCGGCACGCCGGTCAGGGCGCCACCGGGGACGACGACGTACTGCGCCCACGCGCCGTCGAAGGCGAAGCCCATGATCTCGAAGGCCTCGCACTCCTCGAGCCGGCCGCGCACGCAGTAGCGGCACGACCCGCAGTTGCGGCCGCCGGCGATGAGCACGCGGTCGCCGGGCGACCAGCCCAGGACCTGGTCGCCGGTGGCCTCCACCGTGCCGGCGGCCTCGTGCCCGGGCGTGACCGCCGACAGCGCGGTCGGCAGGGTGCCGTCGAGCAGGTGCACGTCGGACAGGCAGATGCCGCACGCCTCGACGCGGACCAGCACCTCGTGCGGGCGCGGCACGGGGATCGGGACGTCCTGCACCTGGAGGGTGCGGGTGGCCGTGTCGAAGCGCGCGGCGCGCATCGTGCCGGCCATCAGCCGCGCACCTGCGCCCGCAGCGCCTTGCGGTCGGTCTTGAGCACGCTGGTCAGCGGGATCGCGTCGACGATGCGCACCTCGCGCGGGTACTTCGCGGCGCTGATGCGCTCCCTCGTGAACGCGACGAGCGCGTCCGGCGTGAGCGACGAGCCGGCGGCCACGGAGACGAACGCGACGACCTCCTCGCCCACCTTCGGGTCGGGGCGGCCGACCACCGCCGCGGCGGTGACCTCCGGGTGCGCGAGCAGGACGTCCTCCACGTCGCGCGGGTAGACGTTGAAGCCGTTGCGGATGATGAGGTCCTTGATGCGGTCGACGACGTAGAGGTAGCCGTCGTCGTCGAGGTGGCCGACGTCGCCGGTGTGGAACCAGCCGTCGCGGATCGCCTGCGCGGTCGCGTCCGGGGAGTTCCAGTAGCCCTTCATGACGAGCGGGCCGCGCACGCAGATCTCGCCGTCCTGGCCGGCCGGCAGCTCCCCGCCCTCCGGGCTGGTGATGCGGATCGTGATGCCGCCGACGGGCTTGCCGACCGAGCCGAGGCGGCGCTCCTCCAGCGGCTGCGTCGCGATGAGCGCGGTGGTCTCGGTGCAGCCGTAGCCCTCGCGCACCTCCAGGCCGGGCAGCCGGCGCTCGAGCTCGTGCGCGACCTCCACGGCGAGCGGCGCGCCGCCGCTGCTGACCCGCTCCAGGCAGCTCAGGTCGTGGTCCTCGAGCGGCTGGGTGAGCAGCATCTGGAGCATCGACGGCACGAGCGCGGCCTGCTGGACGCGGTGCTCCTCCACGAGCGACACGAAGCCGGCCGGGTCGAACCAGCGCATCAGCACGCTGCGGCCCGCCTCGACGGCGTGCAGCCCGGTGACGCTGACCATCAGGCCGTAGACGTGCGCGAGGGGCAGCGGCAGCAGGCCGACGACGCGGCCCGGCCGGTACGCGGCGGAGTAGCCGGCGGCGCCCGCGGCGTCGAGGCCGGCGTGCGACAGCGCGACGCCCTTGCTCCGGCCCGTGGTGCCGCCGGTGTAGAGCAGCGCGGCCAGGTCCTCGGGCGTGCGGTCCACGATCGGGAGCTCGTCGCCGGACTCCAGCTCGCCGAACGCCGTGGTGCCGCCGTCGCCGCCGACCACGACGACGGGCAGGCCGTCCGCGACGGTGAGGATCTTGGGGAGGAACTCCGGGGTCGTGACGATCGCGACGGCGCCGGAGTCGGCGAGCACGTGCCGCAGCTCGTCCTCGGTCAGCAGGAACAGCACCGGCGTCGCCACCGCACCGGCGCGCCACAGCGCCGAGTAGGTGATCCCGACCTCAGGGCAGTTGGCCATGAACAGCACGACCCGGTCGCCCGGCTTCACGCCGAGCGAGGCGAAGCCGGCCGCGGCACGGCGGGCCCGCGCCGCGAGCTCGCCGGAGGTCTGCCAGGTCCCCTCGAAGAACAGGCTCGGGTGGTCGCCGAGGCGTTCCAGGGCCTCCTCGGCACGGCGGGGCAGCGTCGAGGCGGTGACGAGCGAGGTCACAGGCGTTCCTCCAGGGGGTGGGGCGGAGCGGTCAGCCGGACAGGACGGCGGCCACGGACCGTCGTACCACCCCCACCGCCTGCTCGGGCGAGAGGGCCCGGTCGTGGCGCAGCGCCTCCCACGCCGCGGCGGCGCTGCAGAGGTAGAGCGCGTCCAGCGTGCGGGCCCGCGTGTCGGCGTCCAGCCGGTCCAGCTCGGACGCGAAGACCCGCCGGACCTCGTCGTCGCCGACCTCGTTGTAGAGCTCGCGGTTCTTCAGCAGCTGCGGCGAGCTCGGCTCGCGCAGGCGGGCGGCGCGCATGACCGGCATCAGCGCCTCCAGCACCCGGCCGCGCGAGGCGCTGAACCGCTCGATGCGCTCGCCCAGCGGCAGCTCCGGGTCGATGGCGTCCGCCAGCGAGCCCAGCTTGGCGAGCTCGCGCTGACCGGCCTCGGCCCACAGCGTCTCCATGTCGGAGAAGTGACCGAAGACGGTGCGCAGCGCGACGCCGGCGCGGGCCGCGACCTGCTGGGCGGTCGGCGACAGGTCGCCCTCCTCCTGCAGGGCGAGCAGCGCGTCGACGACGCTGCTGCGGGTGCGCTGCCCGCGGGCGGTGCGGCCGTCGACCGGCTGCTCGTCCTGGGCGGGCAGGTCCTGCGCGGTGTCCAGGCTCACCGCAGCCGCCGCGGGGCCGCGTCGCGGGTCTTGGCGAACCTGCCGATGCCGCGCGGGCGCTCCTCGGCCGGCGCCGGGCCGGCCAGCGCGGGCACGGCGGACGGCACGACCGCGCGCGAGCGGCCGCCGATCAGCCGCGGCCCGGGCCGCTGCTGGCCGGCCGCGTAGCCCACCGCCGCGCTGCCGCCGGCCAGCACGAGCAGCGCGAGCAGCCGCCGCCCGGAGCCGAGGTCCTGGACGACCCCGGCGGGGCGGGCGACGAGCAGCGGGACGGCTGCCGTCGGTGCGCCGGCGGCGACAGCGGGTTCCGGTGCGCTGGCCGGCTCGGGCAGGGCCGCGTCGAGCCCGCCCGCCACGAGCGGCGCCTCCGCGGTGCCGCCGTCGAACGTCGGCGGCGCCTCGAAGCCGCCCGGGAGGAACGCCTCGCCGGTGCCGCCCCCGGTCGTGCCGTCGGTGGTGCCGGGGTCGCTGCCCGGCTCCTCGAGCGTCGGCGTCACGAACTCCGGCTCGACCACGAAGGCGCCGGCCGCCGGGGCCGCGAAGTCGAGCGAGAACGGCGCCGGGACCTTCGGCACGTCGACGACGACCTGCAGCTCGTACGGCGTCGGGACGACCACCATGCTCCACGTCCCGGGCGCGACCTGGAAGGCGCGGTCCAGCGCGAAGGAGACCGTCAGCCCGTCCTCGGACGGCACGCCGAAGGCGATCCCGGCCTCGCAGTCGTACTCCGGTGCGGCGTCGACCGGCTGGTTCGGGCCGGCCTCCCACTCGGTGCCCACCGTGGGGCAGACCACCACGTCCGGGGTGCCGGCCGGCGGGGGGACGTCGCGGATCGTGAGGTCGAGCGAGGCGCGCACCCCCTCGGCCTGGTAGAGCAGCGCGGCGAAGTTCTCGGTCCGCACGGTCCGGCTGACGCGCAGGTCGCCGTCGTTCGCGGTCGGCTGCGGAGCGGCCAGGCCGCCGCCGCTGGCCGCGCTGTAGAAGGCGGTCCGCTCGGGAGCGGGCGCCTCCTGAGCGGCCGCCGGGACGGCCGAGGCCAGCAGCGCGGTGGCGCCCGCGGCGAGGACGGCGCCGCCGCGGGCCGCCCGGCGAGCCGTCACGACTCCTCCTTCGCACCCGCTCCGGCCGCCACCCGGCGGCGACGCGGGCGGGGGCGCGGGGCGGGTGCCGGGGCCTTCTCGGCGCCGGACCGCTTGATGGTCGACAGGTCGCCGCCCAGGTAGCTGGACACCACCCGCGGGTCGGCCAGCACCTCGTCGGGCTCGCCCTGCAGCACGACCCGGCCGAGCTCGAGGGCGAGGATCTGGTCGGACAGCCCGGTGATGAGCGGCATGTCGTGCTCGATGATGAGCATCGCGCAGCCGGTGGCCCGCCGGATGTCGACGAGCAGCGGGCCGAGGGCCTCGGTCTCGCGCTGGGCGATGCCCGAGCTCGGCTCGTCGAGCAGCAGCACCTTCGGGTCGTGCGCGATCGACATGGCCAGGTCGACGATGCGTCGGGAGCCGGTGCTCAGCTCGCTGACGAACTTGTCGCGGAACGCGCCGAGGCCGAGCAGCTCGACGAGGTCGTCGACGGTGAAGGCGACGTCCTCCTCGCTCTCGCGCATCGCCGGGGTGGCCAGCAGCGCGGACACGTGGTCGCGCACGTCGATGTGCCGCTCGAGCCCGAGCGCGATGTTCTCGGCGACGGTCAGCGAGGGGAAGATGCGCGCGTCCTGGAAGGAGCGCCCGAGGCCGATCGCCGCGCGGCGGTCGGCCGCCCAGGTGGAGACGTCGAGGCCCTCGAGGCGGATCGTGCCGCCGTCCTGCGCGAGGTGGCCGCTGACCATGTCGAAGATCGTCGTCTTGCCGGCGCCGTTCGGGCCGATGAGCCCGAGGATCTCGTTCTCGTGCAGGGTGAACGTCACGTCGGTGACGGCGCTGATGCCGCCGAAGCGCTTGGTGAGCCCGGCGACCTCGAGCACCGGACGGACCGGGCCCTTCTTCGCCGGCTCCCGCTCGCGCAGGCTGGCGGTCGCGGTGTCGGCCTGCTCGCCCATGCCCTTGCTCGCGCCGTGGAGGAACACCGAGCGCAGGATGTCGTCGCGCTCGAGCAGCTCCTCGGTCGGGCCGGAGAAGCGCACCTCGCCCTTCTCCATGAAGTACGCCTTGGTGGCGACGGTCAGGGCGACGTTGATGGACTGCTCGACGAGCACGATGGTGCAGCCCGAAGCGTGGATCTTGCGCACGATGTCGAGCAGCTGGCCGACGACGGTCGGCGCCAGCCCGAGGGACAGCTCGTCGATGATGAGCAGCTTGGGCTTGGCGACGAACGCCATGCCGAGCGCGAGCTGCTGCTGCTCGCCGCCGGACAGGTTGCCGGCCAGCTGGTCCCACCGCTCCTGCAGGCGCGGGAACATGCCCAGCACCTCCTGGGTGCGCGCGTCGACCTCGGCCGGGTCCTCGTCCGCGAACAGCCAGGCGCCGACCTTGAAGTGCTCGGCGACCGTCAGCGTCGGGAAGACGGCCTTGCCGCCGGGCACCTGCACGATGCCCTGCGTCGCGGTGGCGACCGCGTCGGAGCGGGTGATGTCCTTGCCGTCGAACCAGATCGACCCGCCGACGGGCTGCACCAGGCCGGAGACGGCCTTGAGCAGGGTGGACTTCCCGGCGCCGTTCGTGCCGAGCAGGGCGACGATCTCGCCGCGCTGGACGTCGAGGTCGACCCCGAACAGCACCTGCACCTTGTCGTAGGCGACGTCGACGCCGCGGCACGAGAGCAGCGGACCGCCCGGTGTGCCGGTGACGTCCTCGACGGCGTCGTCCGAGGAGGAGCGCTTGAGCCAGGACAGGTTCATCGCAGGGTCCCTTCGCGGGCGCGGGCCCGCAGGTGCTCGTGGGTCTGGAAGGTCTCGAGCGTCAGCGGCTCGTCGCACACCGGGCAGGCCAGCGCGTCGGGGCGCTCCTCGAGCACCTCGTGCCCGTGCGCAGCCGCTGCCTCGAGGCTGGCGTCCGGCTCGGCCGACAGCGAGGACTCGTGGCCCTCGTCGTCCTCGACGCGGCGGTCGGCGACCAGGCTGGGCACGTGGATGCCGCGCTTGGCGGCGATCCGGCGCAGGTACTTGTCGCGCTCCTCGAAGGCGTAGCCCGCGAGCCCGCCGGGGCTCTGGTAGAGGTTCAGGATCAGCAGCGGCCCGGTCAGCAGCAGCGGCACGGCCTGCGCGAAGGTCTCGCCCAGCCCCTGCCACAGGTCGGGGCCGAACAGCACCGTGGCCTCGAACAGGATCACGCCGACGACCGCTGCCCACACCGACGTCAGGCCCGCGACGCACGCCGCGAGGAAGACGAAGATGCTGGACAGCACGTCGTAGCTGTCGCCGAGCACGTTGTGCTGGGAGTAGGCGAACAGCGTGCCGGCCAGGCCGGCCATGCCGCCGGAGATGGCGAACGCCGCGAGGCGGACCCGCACCGGGTTCATGGAGTACGACGCGGCCGCCCGCTGGTTGTCACGCATCGCGATGACGACGCGCCCGCTGCGGTTGCTGCGGAAGGCGAGCGCGGCGGCCATCGTCAGCGCCAGGGCGATGAGGCAGGCGTAGTAGAAGCTCGTGTTGTCCTCGAGGTCGAACCGGCCGTAGACCCGCGGCCGCACGATCGCGCCGACGACGCCGTCGGGCAGCAGCAGGTCGCCGAGCGCGAAGCTCGGGTTGAGGACGTAGTTCTGCATCGCGTAGCCGAACGCCAGGGTGGTGACCGCGAGGTAGAGCCCCTGGATGCGGATGGCCGGCAGGCCGATGAGGACGGCGGCCAGCGCGCCCGCGGCGATGCCGAGGAAGCACGCGACGAAGAAGTCGATGTTGTGGTCGGCGATGAGCCCGCCGGAGACGGCCGCGCCGATGCCGACGAGCCCGAACTGGCCGAGCGAGATCTGGCCGGCCCAGCCGGTGAGCACGACCAGGCTGACCGCGACGATGCCGTACATCGGCAGCAGCGTCAGGCGCGGCAGGTTGGCCTCGCCGACGAGCAGCGGCGCCACGACCGCGATGAGGACGGCCGACCCGAGCAGCACGTAGCGCGCCACCTTGACCTCGGGCACGTCGCGCAGCTCGGTCGGGATCGGCCGGAAGACCTTGACCGACTGGAAGCTCGAGACGCCGGTGTCCTTGGCCCGCGAGAGGGTCCCGCGCTGCAGGAGCAGCGCGGCCAGGATGACGAGGAGCATCAGCGCGGACGCCACGTCGTTCTGCCCGGTCTTCGCGACGCTGGCGAAGATGAGGATGCCGATGCCGGTGCCGGCGAACAGCGCGGTGCCGAAGCGCTCGAGCCCGGCGACGACGGCCGCCGCCAGGCCGTAGAGCAGCGTGTCGAAGCCGAGCGTCGCGTCGCTCGGCACACCGATGAGCGGCGCCTGCGCGAAGATCGCCAGGCTGGACAGCAGGCCGGCGAGCGCCCAGGCGACGGTGCCGACGCGCTTGACCGGGATGCCGAGCAGGGCCGCCCGCTCGGCGTTCTCGGCCGCGGCGCGCACGGCCATGCCCATCCGGCTGCGGCTGAAGAACAGCGCCAGGCCGCCGGTGAGCAGGCCGACCACGAGGAACGCGAACACCTGGTTGCCGGACAGCACCGGCTCGCCGCGCGCGCTGTTGAAGGCCAGGCCGTCCCACGGCGTCTGCACCGTCGGCGGCTGGTCGGCGCGCTCGCCGAACCACACCGGCAGGAAGAAGCCGATGACCGCGAAGGTCTGGGCCAGGCCGATCGTCACGACGGTGACGATCAAGCGCGGGCTCTTGCTGAAGCGGCGCATGACGACGAGGTCGGTCAGCGCCCCGACGCCCAGGCCGCCGACGATCGCGAGCGGGAACGTGAGCAGGTAGCTCACGCCGAAGGTCGTGGTGAGCAGCAGCGCCGTGATGGCCGGCACCGCGCCCAGCGCCGCCGCCGCGAAGTTGATGATGCGGCTGGTGCGGTAGACGAGGACCAGGGCCACGCCGATGATCCCGTAGAGGGAGCCCAGCGCGATGCCGTTCAGGATGTTGCTCGCCGACAGGCCGACGACGAGGTTCATGAACGCCAGGTAGACCACCGCGATGGCGGCGTAGCGGCCGAGGACCGGTCCGCGGCCGGAGCCGCGCAGGCCGCCGCCGACGGTCCTGAGCAGGCCGGGCAGCCCGCCCGGCCGGGGCGCGGCCGCCGGGTCGGCGGTCTCGCGCAGCAGGGTCGCCGTCATGCCCCTACGCCCGCTTGTCCGCGGTCGGCACCTGCGGGTCGCCCTTGGGCAGCTGGCCGAGCCCGAAGCGCTTGCCGCCGTAGGCCTGCACGAAGGCGCCGGTCACGCCGTTGTACGGGCTCTTCTTCTTCTTGTTGAAGTAGGTCACGAAGGCGTCCTGGGTCCAGGACAGCTCGCCGTTCTCGAAGGCGCGGCGGCTGAAGCCGGTGGTGCCGCCGCCCCGCGAGCCCAGGCGCGGCGCGCTGGCCGCCATGTTGGCCGGCGTGAGGTTCGGGCCGGTCGTCTGGAGCAGGCTGGCGAACATGTTGTAGTTCTGCCAGAAGATCTCGAGGATCAGCGGCTGCAGCGTGGTCGTCGACGTGGAGCTCGCCTTGAAGACCTTGACGCCGCCGAGGTTCTCGGGCGCGGTGGACTTCTCGGACATGCCGAGGCCCAGGGCGCCGTCGAAGGAGCACCCGTTGTCCGGCGGCGGGCAGGCGGTGTCGCCCTCGTAGGTCTGACCGGCGGAGTCGGTGTCCATCGCCTGGTTGCTGGCGAGCAGCGTCTCCGGCCAGTAGTTGTTGTTCTTGGCGGCCATGTAGGAGAACTGCGGCGCGACCGGGTCGCAGAAGCAGACGACGCTGGTGGCGGGGTTGTCCCGGCTGTTCATGACCGCGGTCCCGGCCTGCGACTGCGTCGCGGCGGTGCTGAGGTTCTGCTCGTAGAAGTACTCGTGGCCCTTGACGCTCTCGCCGCACTTGGCCAGCGCCGGGTAGAGCACCTTCTGGATGACGGTCTTGTTGTCCGGGTCGTTGGTGCTGACGACGCCCAGCTGGCGCGTGGTCTTGCGGAAGTCCTGCGCGGCGTTCTGCGGCCCGGCGAAGGCCGCCGGCTTCTTGGCCATGCTCCCGCACCACCACTCGGCGAACAGCTTGCTCATGCGGGTGGAGCTCATGCCGTAGTCGTAGTTGTACGGCTTGAGGTCGCGGCGGAACTCGTCGGAGAAGCCGGCGCCGCCGAAGCTGACGACCTTGCGCCGGGCGAGCTCGGCGTAGCAGGCCGAGCAGACGGTGGTCTGGAAGAAGACGGCGTACGGCTTGTAGGTGTCGACGATCCGGTTCATCTCCGGGATGAGGCACTGCAGGTCCGGCGGGACCGTGCGGCAGGTCCCCTGGAAGGTCTTGATGTCGAGCTTGCGGCCGTACAGCTGGTAGGTCTTGTTCATGAACGTCTGGAAGGCGGCGTTCGAGACGCGGGCGGCGCTGGCGTCGTAGTACAGGCCCTGCGCGCGCAGGATCGCGTTGACCTCCGCGCCGTAGTCCGGGATGTACTGGACGACGGTGATCTTGTCCTTGGTGACGCCCATGGAGGTCGCGCCGCCGTTGGCCACGCCGGTCGCGCCGGGCTTGCCGGGGGCGCACGGCGGGGCGAAGAACTCGATCTTCGGGTCGAACTGGCGCCCGCTCACGCAGTGCGAGGTGTCGCCGGTGGCCACGGCCGCCACCGGGGCCTTGCCGCCCCCGCCGCCCGCGGCGGTGGTCGTCGTGGTGGGGCCGCCCCCGGTCGTGCCGGTGGAGCCGGGCACCGCGCCCGTCGTGGTCGCTCCGCTCCCGCCCGCGCTGCCGGGCGGCGCGAGGACCGTGCCGTCGGCGGCCACGATGCTGCCGTCCGCCGCGACGGTGCTGCCGTCCGCGAGCACCGTGCCGGGAGGGGCCCCCGCGAAGGAGCCCGCGGCGACGGTGTCGGCGCCCGCCGTCGGGGCGGTCGACGGGGCGACCAGCACCACGACGAGCTGGGCCGCGGCGAGGAGCGCGAGCGGTCCGTACTTGCGGGCGGGCGAGCTGCGGTACACGGAGCCTCCTGGAGCAGGGCGCGCGCACGCTGGGGTTGTGCGCTGCGTCACAGTTCGACGGAGTGTCCTGGTTTCCTGCTGCTCCCGCTAGGGAGGTTGCACGCCGGATGCAGCAACCACTGGGGCTGCTGTGACTAGCGCAGCCGGACGACGGCCTTCGCGTTCGTCAGCACCTTGCTGCCGTCCACCGTGGCCACCAGGCCGACGACGACGGAGCCGTCCGCGCGCTTGTCCTCGACCGTCCCGCGGACCGTGAGGACGGCTCCGCGGTCGTCGTCCGGCACCACGACCGGCCGGCTGAAGCGGACGGAGTACTCCAGCAGCGCCCCGGGGTCGCCGGCCCAGTCGGTGACGGTCCGGCCGGCGACCGCCATCGTGAGCATCCCGTGGGCGATGACGTCGGGCAGGCCGACGGCCTTGGCCACCCGCTCGTTCCAGTGGATGACGTTGGCGTCCCCGCTCGCGCCGCAGTAGCGCACCAGGTCCGCCCGGGTCAGCGGGAAGGTGCGCTCGGCCAGCTCGGTGCCGACCTCGACCTCGTCGTACGACGGCACGTCAGGCCTCCTTGCCGGCGGCGGTGCCGCGGCTCACGATGGTGCCGCGCAGGGTCGCGACCCTCTCCCCGTCCGCGGCGGTGACCTCGCTGACCGTGGTGATGAGCTCGTTGCGGCCGGCGTCCTTGATGTCGTCGACCCGCGCGACGCTGGTCAGCACGTCGCCCGCGCGGACCGGGCGGTGCAGCTCGAAGCTCTGCTCGCCGTGCACGACCAGCGAGTAGTCCAGTCCGAGCGCGGGATCGGCGACCGGCCCCTCCGCCGCGAAGCGGAAGTTCAGCACCGTCAGGAACGTCGGGGGCGCGATGACGTCCGGGTGGCCGAGCGCCCGGGCGGCCGCCGGGTCGGTGTAGGCCGGGTTCTCGTCGCCGATCGCCCGGGCGAAGCTGCGGATGTGCTCGCGCCCCACCTCGTAGCTGGACGAGGACGGGTACTGCCGGCCGATGAAGTCGCGGTTGACGGGCACGGGGCTCCCTGATGTGAACGACGGTTCACAGACCCTAGCGCGGGCCGGGCACGACGAAGGCCGGCCCCCAGCGGGGACCGGCCTCGACGTCGACGCGGAGCGGCTAGCGCGTCTCGCGGTGGTCGGTGTGCTGCCGGCAGTGCGGGCAGAACTTCTTGAGGTCCATGCGGTCCGGGTCGTTGCGCCGGTTCTTCTTGGTGATGTAGTTGCGGTTCTTGCACGTCTGGCAGGCCATCGTGATCTTCGGACGGACGTCGGTGGCGGCCATGCGGAGGTGCCTGCTCTCTCGGATCGTGGGACGTGCAGTGGGACCAGACTACCCGGCGCGCGCGCCGGAGGGTGTAGCGGTGACCGGACTTGAACCGGTGACACAGCGATTATGAGCCGCTTGCTCTACCAGGCTGAGCTACACCGCCGAGACCGCCGACGGCCCGAGGACCGGCAGCGGAGCAGAGCCCCCTTACGGAATCGAACCGTAGACCTTCTCCTTACCATGGAGACGCTCTGCCGACTGAGCTAAGGGGGCGGCGAAGCAGCCAGAAGCCTACCCCAGGCGCGCTCCGGCGGACGGCGGGGGGAGGCGGCCGCAGGGCCCGGGGTGCCGCCGGCGACGCGGCCGTGCTCCGCTTGGCGCGTGTCCCCGCTCGTGCACGTCGGCCCGGCCCTGGCGGCCGCGCTGCTGCTGCTCGTCGGCGTCGCCTGCGCGCTCGCGGCGTACGGCCGGCTCTGCCTGCAGCGCGACGTGCTCGTGGCGTGCCTGCGCGCGGCGCTGCAGCTCGGCCTCATCGCGCTGGTCATCGCCGCGGTCGTCCGCTCGCTGCTGCTCAGCCTGGTGTTCGTGCTCGGCATGTTCGTGGTCGCGAGCGGGACCGCCGGCCGGCGGCTGGTCCGCTCCCGCTGCGGCTGGTGGTGCGCGGTACCGGTGGGCCTCGGCGCGCTGCCCGTCGTCGCAGTGCTCGTCCTGCTCGGGGTGGTGCCCGCCAAGGGCGTGGCCGTCGTGCCGGTCGCCGGCATCCTCATCGGCGGCGCCATGACCGGCACCGTGCTCGCCGGGCGCCGCGGGCTGGACGAGCTGCAGGCCAGGCGCGGCGAGGTCGAGGCCGCCATGGCGCTCGGCTTCCCCGACCGCGACGCAGGCCTCATGGTCAGCCGCCCGGCCGCCGCGGAGGCGCTGCTGCCCGGCCTCGACTCCACCCGCACGGTCGGCCTCGTCGCGCTGCCCGGCACCTTCGTGGGCACCCTGCTCGGCGGCGCCAGCCCGGTGCAGGCCGGCGCCGTGCAGCTGCTCGTGCTGGTGGCGCTGCTCGCGGTGCAGGCCGCTGCGGTCGTGCTGACCGTCGAGCTTCTGGCACGGGGGGTGCTGCGGCGGGAGGAGCCGTTCGCGGCGGTGCCGGCCCGCTTCCGGTTCGCCCGGCGGGCGACGGCGCGCTAGGGGGGCGGCCGGCGTCGGTCGGCGGGCCGGCCGGTCAGCGGAGCAGCAGGTCCCGCGTGCCGGTGGTCTCCAGCACCCGCTCCACCTGCCCGCTCAGCGCGATGACGCGCAGCGAGCCGCCCTGCCGGAGCGCGCGCACACGGGCGTGCAGCAGCACCGACAGCCCGTGGCTGTCCAGGCAGGTCACGCCCTCGAGGTCCAGGTCGACGTCCACCGTCCCCGCCTCCGCGAGGTCGACCAGGGCGTTCCGGAAGCGGTGCGCGACGTAGACGTCGAGCTCGCCGCTGAAGGTGAGCACGGCGCGATCGTCCTCGGCGTGCGCGACCGTCCACGCGAAGGCGCTGTCGGCCGTGGGCACGTCCACCGGGCGGCCGTGGTCGCGCAGGTAGTCGCGGAGCACCTGCGCCGTCTCGCGCTCGCGCCCACGCGCACGCGGAGGTCGTGCGCAGGGTCGTGCGTCGTCCGGGGCAGCACGGTGCGGTCTCCCGTCCTCGGGTGGGGGCGCAGGGGTCAGACCGCGGCACCGGAGCCGTGCCCGCGCCTCGGACCGGACAACCCGGGCACCCGGAAGGTGAGGCCGCTGTGGCGCGCGGGCCAGGGACGCGGACGGCCCCTGACGCGGGGCGTCAGGGGCCGTGGCGACCTGTGGCGGGTGAAGGGTTCGAACCTTCGTAGGCTGAGCCGGCAGATTTACAGTCTGCTCCCTTTGACCACTCGGGCAACCCGCCTGGTGCGCGGGAGACGATAGCAAGGAGCGTGCCGTGGCCGACCCGTCGTTCGACGTCGTGAGCAAGGTCGACCGGCAGGAGGTCGACAACGCGCTGAACCAGGCCGCCAAGGAGGCCGCGACCCGCTACGACTTCAAGGGCACCGGCGCCGAGATCGCCTGGTCCGGCGAGTCGATCGTCGTCAAGGCGAGCTCGGAGGAGCGCTGCGCGGCGCTGCTCGACGTCTTCAAGGAGAAGCTGGTCAAGCGCCAGATCTCGCTCAAGACGCTGGACGCGGGCGAGCCCCAGCAGTCCGGCAAGGAGTACCGCCTGACCGCGTCGGTCAACGAGGGCATCGCCCAGGACGACGCGAAGAAGGTCAGCAAGCTCATCCGCGACGAGGGCCCCAAGGGCGTGCAGGCGCAGATCCAGGGCGACCAGCTGCGGGTCTCGGCCAAGAAGAAGGACGACCTGCAGACCGTCATCGCGCTGCTCAAGGGCGCTGACTTCGACTTCGCGCTGCAGTTCACCAACTACCGCTGACTCCAGCGTCACGCAGGAGGAGGCGGAACGGCGTCGAAGACGGCACAGCGGCCCGCGGTGGGTCGCTGTGCTCGAGGAGTCCCATGAACGTCCGTCGTCGCGCCGCCCTGCCGGTGGCGCTCCTCCTGCTGCTGGGCGTGGCCCCGCAGTTCGCGTCCGGCTCGCAGCCGGTGCCCGTGGACGGCGAGGTCGCCCGGCTCGCGGCCGAGCTGTACCCCGCCCTGGCCGAGGGACCGGGCTTCGACGGGGTGGACATCCCGGTCGAGGAGTTCCGCCAGCCCGCCGACGACGCGCAGCAGCTCGTCAAGGGCCCGGGCGGCCAGTCCGTCCCCGTGCGCATCGCGCCGGCCGAGACGGGTGGCTCGCTGGAGACGTCCGATGGCTTCACCGTCCTGCGCGGCACCGACGGCACGTGGCGCTACGCCGTGAAGGCCGCCGACGGCCGCAGCCTGACCGCGTCGGCCGCGGTCGTGGGGCGCGACAGCGTGCCCGCCGGCCTGCAGCCCGGCGCCGGCCGCCGCTCCCCCGACCAGGTCAGCCCGCAGGAGGTGGCGCAGGCCCGCGGCCACGCCGAGATGCTGCGCCAGATGCAGATCGCCTCGGCGGCGGCCAACGGCACCGCCTCGGTCGCGGAGCCGCGCGTCTTCCGCTTCCCCGTGCTGATGCTCGCCACCTGGTGGGACTCCGCAGCCGGCCAGACCGGGCCGCAGTTCCAGGACGGCAGCAACACACCGGAGCACTTCAAGGGCCTGCTCGACGGCTTCGGCGGCAACCCGACCGGCACGCTGACCGAGTTCTACTTCGAGGACTCCTTCGGGACCTTCCTGGTGCAGGTCGACGTCTTCGGCCCGTTCACCTCCTACCGGTCGCAGGCCGAGGACGAGTGCTACTACGGCGGCATCGCCGTCGGTGACGACAACCGCACCGACCTCGACCTGCTCGACGACGTGCTCGGCATCGGTGGCGGCGGCGCGCTCGGCATGGCCGTCGAGTCCCTCCCGCAGGCCGACCCGACCGTGGACTTCGGCGACTACGACAACGACGGCGACGGCGTCGTCGACTTCGTCGGCATCGTCCACTCCGGCGCCGACATGGCCGTCACCGGTGACCCGTGCAACACCTGGTCGCACGCCATCCAGGCGACCCTCGCGAACGGCATCGTGGAGGGCGCGGCCGGCCTCACCCCCGGCACCCTCGGCGGAGGCCTGCCCACCAGCGACGGCGTCTTCGTCGACCGGCTCTTCACGATGCCGGAGTTCGACGAGCCCGGGAAGCTGCTGCCGATCGGCGTCGCGACGCACGAGATGGCGCACGCCCTCGGCGAGCCCGACTACTACAACACCACCTACACCAGCGCCGGCACCGGCGACCACGACATCATGTCGGGCGGCTCGTACGGCGGTAACCCGACCGGCAGCAACCCGACCGGCTTCAACCCGGCCTCGCGCGTCTTCCAGGGCTGGACCACGCCGACGGTCGTGAACAGCGACCTGCGCGGCTACGTGCTGCAGCCCCGCCGCATCCGGCCCAAGGACTACGACCCCAGCCGGCCGAACCCGAGCCTGCTGCTCGTCCCGGTCACCGAGATCGCCGTCGGCGAGACCGACGCGGTCGGCCACGAGTGGACCGAGAACGACGTCTACGGCCTGGCCAAGAACCCGAAGACCGGCAAGTTCGTCATCGAGGGCTACTACCTCGAGAACATCAACCGCACCGCGACGGCGCCGACCTCCATCCACCCGGAGATGACCCGTCAGCCGTACTTCGACCGCTCGTTCTTCAACAGCGGGATCATGGCCTGGCACTTCGACTACTACCTGCGCAGCAACGTGCTGTTCCAGAGCAACAACGCGCAGACGGACGCCAACCGGCCGCAGATGGACCCGATGGAGTTCGACTTCAACGACAACACCCAGGAGCTGCAGCTCAACAAGGGCCGCGGCAACGCGGAGGACCTCATCGCCTCCGCGGCGACCGGCATCACCAGCGGCACCCGCCTGCTGCCGCCGGACGCCGACACTGCTGTCTTCGACGGCCCGCCGAGCGAGTCCATCGCGCTCTCCGGAGTGGTGCCGCCGACGCAGACGGCGGACAGCCCGTTCACGGTCGAGGCCAACCCGAACAACAGGTCGATGACCGTACGGGTCCAGGGCACCGGGGACTGCACGCTGCAGCTGCTCCGGGACGGCAAGGAGCTCAGCGCGCCGGTCGACGGCGGCTTCGTGGGCGCCGAGGAGCTCATCGTGGTCAACGACCCGCAGCCGGGCGAGTACATCGCCCGCGTCGGCGACTTCGCCGGCTGCCTGCAGTACGAGGGCAGCGTGACCTTCGCCAACTCCGGCGGCGTGCTCGAGACCAAGGGCGCCGCCGACACCTGGTCGAACTGGTCGAAGAAGCCGACCGGCTGGGCCTTCACCAACATCGGCCCCAAGGCGGCGAACGGCCTCGACCACGCCGCGGACGGCGGTGACGGCAGCGGGGCGATCAGCCTCGACGTCGTGAACCTCGGCGCGAGCGAGAGCGACACCTCCCCGGGCTTCGTGACCGGCGGCGTCTCCGGCCGCGGCACCCAGGGCGCGAACGCCGGCCGCCCCAGCGCCATGACGGTCCCCGTCTTCAACAACGGCGGCAAGGCGGTCTCCTCCGCCACCGTCGTCGTCCGCGACGGCTCAGCCAGCGGCCCCGTCGTCGCCCAGGGGACCGTCACCGGCCTCGGGGCCTACACCCGCAAGGCGTTCCCGTTCACCTGGACGCCGCGCGAGGAGGGCGCCCACACCCTCGTCACCACCGTGACGAGCAGCGGCAACGCGCTGACGAGCAACGACGTGCAGGCCACCGAGCTGTGGGTCGGCTCGGCGAGCCCGCGGGTGCTGGTCGTCGACGACGACGGCGCGCTCGACCAGGACGTCGCGGTCGCCGGCTCGCTCTCCGCGCTCGGCGTCCCGTACACCGTCGTCACGGAGCACCCGGACGCCGCGACCCTGAAGAAGTTCCAGGCCGTGGTCTGGGAGGCCGGCGGCGACCGCGCGGTCGGCCAGCTGGACGACGGCGACGTCGAGGCGCTCACCAGCTACCTCAACGGAGGCGGCAAGCTGCTGCTCACCAGCAACCGCGCCGTCAGCGCCCTGGCGACCCCGCCCGGCCGCACGAACCCGGGCGCCAGCGAGGACGGCGCGGCCTTCGCGTTGAACTTCCTCGGGGCGGCCAGCGGCGGCGTCGAGCCGATGACGGTGGACACCGCGCTCACCGGCAAGGGCCTGATGGCGGGCGCCCAGCGCCTCACCGTCTGCCCGGGCCGCTGCACGCTGGACCCGATGACGCCCTCCGACCAGGCGTTCGGCGCCGCCCAGGCGCTGTTCACCTCGCCGGCGAACGACGAGGGCGAGACGTACGGCGTGGCCGTCACCGGCGACGCGGCCCACAAGGGCTTCAAGACGGTGACCCTCGGCTACAACCTCTCCCAGCACGCCACCGCCGACGCGGCGACCGACGTGCTCCGTCGCAGCCTCGCCTTCTTCGGCGTGGCCACCGCGAAGCCGGCGGTCCGGACGGCCCAGCCGGTGGTCTACCACTCCGCCGTCCGCCAGTCCGTCAGCGGCAAGCCCGTCGACGTGCGGGCGGTCGTGCTCGGCGGCTCCGGCGACCAGCCCGTGACGCTCTTCTACCGGCGGCACGCCAAGGGCGGCTACGTCGCGCAGCAGCTGAGGAAGGGCACGGCGCCGGGCAGCTTCGCCGGCACCATCCCGGGCGGTGCGGTGACGCCGGACGGCGTGGACTACTACCTCAAGGCAGGCACGGCGACGACGTACGACCCGCCCGCCGCGCGCGACCGGTCCGTGGTGCACGCCATCGCCGTCGCCATCCCCGAGATCGCCGACCCGCTGGCCGTCCAGCCGCAGAACGCCGCACCGGCGCCCGGCGCCGCGGCGCCGGGCGGCTCCCCGGCCACCGGCCGGCTGCCCGCCACCGGCGCGTCCGGCCTGCTGGCGCTGGTCGCAGTCGGCCTGCTCGGTGCGGCGCTGCTCGGCCGGCGGCTGACCCGCGCGGTCTAGCCCAGCAGACGCCGACGGCCGGCACCCCTCGCGGGGTGCCGGCCGTCGGCGTTCCGGGACCTAGCGCGAGTAGCCCGCCATCGCCTCGAGCCGCGCGATGCGCTCGGCCATCGGCGGGTGGGTGCTGAACAGCTTGCCGAGGCCGCCGCCGCGGAACGGGTTGGCGATCATCAGCGAGCTCGTCGGCGCCAGGCTGGCGTCCTCGACGAGCGGCCGGGCAGCGGTGCCGAGCTCGAGCTTGCGCAGCGCGCTGGCCAGGGCGAGCGGGTCACCGGTGACCTGCGCCCCGGTGGCGTCCGCGGCGTACTCCCGGCTGCGGCTGATGGCCATCTGGATGACGCCGGCCGCGATCGGGCCGAGGACGATGAGCAGCAGGCTGCTGAGGACGTTCCCGCCCTCGCGGTCCCGGCCGCTCCCGCCGAAGATCATGGCGAACTGCGCCATGTTCGCCAGGAAGGTGATGACGGTGGCCAGGGCCGCCGCGACCGAGCTGATGAGGATGTCGCGGTTGCCGACGTGCGCCAGCTCGTGGCCGAGGACGCCACGCAGCTCCCGCTCGTCGAGCAGCTCCAGGATCCCCTCGGTGCAGCAGACGGCGGCGTGCTGCGGGTTGCGGCCGGTCGCGAAGGCGTTCGGCGCGGTGGTCGGCGAGAGGTAGAGGCGCGGCATCGGGATGCGCATCGCCTGGGCGATCTCCGCGACGATGGCGTACAGCCGCGGGTGCTGCACCTGGCTGACCGGGTAGGCGCGCATGCTCCGCAGCGCCAGCTTGTCGCTGTAGAACCAGCTGTAGCCGTTCACGCCGAGCGCGATGACCAGCGCCAGCACGAGGCCGCCGGAGCCGAACTGCGCGCCGACGAACAGGATGATCGCCGAGAGCAGCCCGAGCAGGGCGGCCGTCTTGAGCCCGTTGCGGTGCGCGTGCACGTGTCCTCCTCGTGGGTGCCTGCACCGGGAGAACGCCGCCGGCGGGGACCTCGTTCCGGTCGGGCGGGGCGTCCGAGGCCTCAGCGCGCCTCGCGCGCCCGGGCGACGGCGTCCAGCCGCTCGGCGGCCACGACCTCCTCCGCCGGCTCAGCGGCCGGGTCCAGCGGCGGCGGGGGCGGCACCTCGCGCACCCACGCCCGCAGCGCCTCCCGCTCCTCGACCGGCCGCTCCGGCTCGGCCGGCACGAGCGCCGGCGCCCAGAACAGCGCGTCGAAGGGGCAGACCTCGACGCAGATGCCGCAGTACATGCACAGCGACCAGTCGATGGCGAAGCGGTCGAGGACGTTGCGCACGCGGGGACGGCCGCCGGGCCGGGCGGGCGGCGCCTGCTCGGTGTGGCCCTCGACGTGCAGGCACCAGTCCGGGCACTCCCGCGCGCAGAGCATGCAGACGGTGCAGTTCTCCTCGAGCAGCGCGATGGTGCCGCGGCTGCGGGTGGGGGGCTCCTGCTGGGCGTCTGCGGCGCGGACGAGGTCGAGCGCCTGCGCCAGGTCCGGCGATGGCGGGTCGGCGGCGGACGGGTCGGCGGCGGGCGCGCCGTCGGCGGCGGCGGCGGACCTGTCGGCTCCGTCGGCGCTCACAGCGGCTCCCCGGGTGCGACGGGTGGCGGGTAGCCGGGCGGCTGCAGCCGGCGGCTCGTCTTGCCCGCCGGGTCGAGCCGCCCCGGCCACGGCTCCTGCCGCGCCGCCAGCACCCGCTCCTTGCGCAGCGGGTGCCCCACGAAGCCGTCGGGCAGCAGCAGCGGCGCGAGGTCCGGGTGCCCGTCGAAGACCAGCCCGAACATCTCCGCGGCCTCCCGCTCGTGCCAGGCTGCGCCGGCGAAGACGCCCACCAGCGAGGGCAGCCGCGGGTCCTCGCGCGGGACCGACGTGCGCAGGTGGACGCCGTGCCGCCGGGCCACCGACCACAGCCGCACCACGACGTCGAACCCGCGCGGGTGCTCGTCGACGGCGAGCAGCACGTCGAGGTAGGAGCCGTCCAGCTCGGGGTCGTCCCGTACGGCGGTCACTGCGGCCACCCAGTCCTGCGGCGCGACGTCGGCAGTGACGACGCCGTACGACTCGCTCACGGCGGCGGCGGGCAGCACGGCGGCCAGCCGGTCCCTCACAGCGGCCGGGCCCGCAGCTCCTGCGGGCCCACCTCGACGGCAGGCCGGACCAGCGGCCCGGTGCCGGCCGGCGGCGCGGACGCCGGCCCGGCCAGCGTCGCGAGCGCGTCCAGCAGCGCCTGCGGCCGCGGCGGGCAGCCCGGCACGTAGAGGTCGACGGGCACGAGCTGGTCGACGCCGGAGGTCACGCAGTAGGAGTCCCAGTACGGCCCGCCGCTGCTGGCGCAGGCGCCGAAGGCCACGACGCGGCAGCCCGGCGTCGCCGCGTGCAGCTGCTGCACGAGCGGCGCCAGCTTGGCGGTGACGGTCCCGGACACGAGCAGCACCTGGACGGGCTCCCCGGCCACGGCGTACGGCACGCGGCCGTCGTCCTCCAGCGCGCCGACCATCGCCTCGACGGCGCAGCAGGCCAGGCCGACGTTCAGGACGGTCAGCCGGAAGCGGTCGAGCACGAGCACGGCCGGCTCCGCGGACGCGATCACGTCAGCCCGTACGGGCCAGCACGAAGTCGGTCAGCGCGTGCAGGGCCGCCCGCACCTGTCCGGCCGGCAGGTCGTCGGCGACCGCGCGGGCCTGCTCGACGTACGCCATCAGCCGTGCGCGCGCGGCCTCCATCGCCGGGTGCGCGCGCAGCAGCGCGAGCGCCTCGTCGAGCAGGGCGTCGTCGGTGAGGTCGCCCTGCAGCAGCTCGCGCAGCCGCGCACCGGCCGGCTCGTTCCCCGCGAGTACCAGCAGCACGGGCAGCGTGCGCACGCCCTCGCGCAGGTCGGTGCCCGGGGTCTTGCCGGACTTCTCGGTGTCGCTCAGCACGTCGATGAGGTCGTCGGACAGCTGGAACGCCGTCCCGAAGACCTCGCCGAAGCGCGCGACGGTCTCCACGTCCGCGGGCGGCGCCCCGGCCGTCATGGCGCCGAGCCGGGCGGAGGTGGCGAGCAGCGAGGCGGTCTTGTCGGCGATGACCTGCAGGTGGTGCTCGACCGGGTCCTGCCCCTCGGCCGGCCCGGCGGTCTCGGCGATCTGCCCCTCGACCAGCCGCGCGAAGGTGCGCGACTGGACGCGGGTGGCCTCGGTGCCGAGGCCCGCCGTGAGGTCGGACGCGCGGGCGAACAGGAAGTCACCGGTGAGGATCGCGACCGTGTTGGTCCAGCGGGCGTTCGCGGACGGAGCGCCCCGGCGCACGGCGGCCTCGTCCATGACGTCGTCGTGGTACAGCGTCGCGAGGTGGGTCAGCTCGACCACGACGGCGGCGTCGACGACCTGCGGCGCGTGCGGGTCGCCGAGCCGCGCGGCGAGCAGGGCGAGCAGCGGGCGCACCCGCTTGCCACCGGCCTCGGCCAGGTGGCCGGCCGCGACGTCGAGCATCGGGTGGGCGCTGCGCACGACGTCGCGCAGCCGCTCCTCGACGACCTCGAGGCCGTCCTGCACGTCAGCCGCGAGCGCCGGGTCGGCCGCCTCCAGCACGGCCGCTCCGCTGGCCCTCACGCCGGGACGGCCATCAGTAGACGAGCTGCGAGGCGCGCTCGGCGAGGTCGAGGACCGGCTGGGGCAGCACGCCGAGGACGACCGTGACGGCCAGGCCGAGCGCGATGGCGCCGGCGGTGTAGCCGCTCGGCACCGCCACGGTCGGGCCGTCCGGCGCCGGCTCGCTGAAGAACATCAGCACCACGACGCGCGCGTAGAAGAACGCGGTCACCGCGCTGGCCAGCAGGCCGACGACGACCAGCGCGGTCGCGCCCTCGTCCACGCCGGCCTTGAAGACGGCGTACTTGGCCATGAAGCCGCTGGTGAGCGGGATGCCGGCGAGGGCGAACAGGAAGAAGGCGAACGTGCCGGCCACCAGCGGGCTCTTGCGGCCGAGGCCCGCCCACTGCGCCAGGTGCGTCGCCTCGCCGCTGCTGTCGCGGACGAGCGTGACGACGGCGAAGGACGCGAGCGTCGTGAAGCCGTAGGCCAGCAGGTAGAACAGCGTGCCCGCGAGGCCGTCCTTCGACAACGCGATCACGCCGATCAGGATGAAGCCGGTGTGCGCCACCGAGGAGTAGGCGAGCATCCGCTTCACGTCGGTCTGGGTGACCGCGAGCAGAGCGCCGATCACCATCGTGAGGATCGCGACCCCCCACATCATCGGGCGCCAGTCCCACTCCGTGCGGCCGAAGCCGACGTAGAGCACGCGGAGCAGCGCCCCGAAGGCGGCGATCTTCGTGGTCGCGGCCATCATCGCGGTGACCGGCGTCGGGGCGCCCTGGTAGACGTCCGGCGTCCACGCCTGGAACGGCACGGCGCCGACCTTGAACAGCAGGCCGACCGCGAGCATCGCGAGGCCGGTGAACAGCAGCGCCTCGTTGCTCTGCGCGAGGCCGGTGGCCGTGAACACGTCGCCGAGGTCCACGCTGCCGGCGTAGCCGTACAGCAGCGCGACGCCGTACAGGAAGAAGGCGGAGGCGAAGGCGCCCAGCAGGAAGTACTTGACGGCGGCCTCCTGCGAGAGCAGGCGGCGACGGCGGGCGAGGCCGGCCATGAGGTACAGCGGCAGCGACAGGACCTCGAGCGCGATGAACATCAGGATGAGGTTGTTGCAGGCCGGGAAGAGCATCATCCCGCCGAGGCTGAACATCGCCAGCGGGTAGACCTCGGTCTGCACCTCGGTCGCCTCGGCGAGCATCACGTCCTCGCGGCTGCCGGGCAGCGTCGAGGCGCGGGCGACGACGGCGCCGCCGGAGGCGTCCAGCGACCGCTCGGACAGCAGCAGGACCGAGGCGAGGCCGAGCACCGCGAGGGTGCCCTGCAGGAACAGGGTGACGCCGTCGACGGCGACCGCGTCGGCGAAGACGAGCTCATGGGTGCCGGCCAGTGAGATGACCGAGGCGAGCGCGCCGAGCAGGCCCAGCGCGGCGACGGCGATCTGCAACGCGCGGCGCTTGCCCGCCGGGGCGAACGCCTCGACCAGGACGCCGACCAGCGCGGCGCCGAACACGATCAGCAGCGGGACGATCGGCCCGTAGGCGAGGTCCGGGGACTGGATGTCGGTGGGCATGTCGTCCTCAGCGCTCGACGGCGGTCGGGGCCGGGTCGGAGACGCCGGCGTCCTGCATGGTGGCGTCCACGGCCGGCGTGATGACGTCGGTCAGCGGCTTCGGGTAGAAGCCGAGGAAGATCATCAGCGCGAGCAGCGGCGCGACGGCGAGCACCTCGCGCAGGTTCAGGTCGCGCAGCTTCTCGCCGAGGTGGGCGGGCAGGCGCAGCACCCCCTGCATCGTCCGCTGGTAGGCCAGCAGGATGTAGAGGGCGGCCAGGATGACGCCCAGGGCGGACAGGATCGCGGCCACCGGGTAGCGGGCGAACGTGCCGAGCAGCACGAGGAACTCGCTCACGAACGTCGACAGCCCCGGCAGCGCCAGCGAGGAGAGGCCGGCGACGAGGAACGTCCCGGCCAGCACCGGCGCGACGTTCGCGACGCCGGAGTAGTCGGCGGTCATCCGCGTGCGGCCGCGCACGATGAGGAAGCCGATGACGAGGAACAGCGCGCCGGTCGAGAGGCCGTGGTTGACCATGTAGAGCACGGCGCCGGTCTGCGCCTGGCTGGTGAACGCGAAGACGCCCAGGCCGATGAAGCCGAAGTGCGCGACCGAGGTGTAGGAGACGAGCCGCTTCAGGTCCTTCTGGCCCATCGCGAGCAACGCGCCGTACAGGATGCCGATGACGCACAGCACGATGACGTACGGGCCGAGGATGCGGCTGGCCTCCGGGAACAGCGGCAGGCAGTAGCGCAGGAAGCCGAAGGTGCCGACCTTGTCGAGCACGCCGACCAGCAGCACGGCGCCGCCGACGGGCGCCTCGGCACCGGCGTCGGGCAGCCAGGTGTGGAACGGGAACAGCGGCGCCTTGATGGCGAAGGCGATGAAGAAGCCGCTGAACAGCGCGATCTGCACCGGCGTCGTGATCTCCAGCTCGGTGAGCTGCTCGAAGGCGAAGGTGCCCTCCCCCTGGCTGGCGGACACGACGTAGAGGCCGATGACCGCGGCGAGCATGAGCAACCCGCCGACCAGGCTGTAGAGCAGGAACTTCACCGCGGCGTAGGAGCGGCGCGGGCCGCCGTAGCTCCCGATGAGGAAGTACATCGGGATGAGCATCGCCTCGAAGAAGACGTAGAACAGGAAGACGTCGGTCGCCGCGAAGACGCCGATCATCATCGTCTCGAGCACGAGCAGCAGGGCGAAGAACGTCTTGACGCTCCGCTTGCGCGGCGGGTCGAGCGGCGGCACCGCGTTGGGGTTCGCGGCGTCCTGCGCGGGGCGCTCGAGCACCGCGGTGGCGCCACCGGTGCGGGCGGCGCCGTCGACCAGGCCACCCACGTCGGCGGAGCTCGCTGCGCCCTGGTCGGCGTCCATCGTGCGGGCGGCGGCACCGCGGGCCACGCCGGCGGTGTCCTGCTCGGACTGCGGGTCCGCGTCGTACCAGCTGGCCAGCACGACGACCGGGACGAGCACGGCGATCAGCGCGATGAGCACGAGGGCGATGCCGTCGACGCCGACGGCGTACTGGACGCCGAACGCCGGGATCCAGTCGTGCGCCTGCTGGAACTGGAAGCGGTCGCCCTGCGGGTCGAACTGCGCGCACATCACGATGGTCAGCGCGAGCACGACGAGCGAGGTGAGCAGCGCGACCTGCTTGGCGAGCAGGTCACGGCCGCGCGGGAGCAGCACGACGACCAGCGCACCCGCCAGCGGGACGAGGCCGAGGACGGTCAGCCAGGGCGTGTCGCTCATGCTCCCAGCCTCACGACGAGCAGGGCGGCGACCACGAGAGCAGCTCCTCCGAACATGGACAGGGCGTAGGACCGGACGAACCCGTTCTGCCAGCGGCGCAGGCGGCCGGAGCCGCCGCCGATGCCGGCCGCGAGGCCGTGCACCGCGCCGTCGATCCCGCGGTTGTCCACGTAGACCAGGGCGCGGGTGAGGTACTGCCCGGGGCGCATGAGCACGCTCTCGTTGAGCGCGTCGAAGTAGAGGTTCCTGCGGGCCGCGACGGTCAGCGCGCTGACCGCGACCGGGGCCGTGGTCGGCACCGGCTTCCTGACGTACTGCAGGTAGGCCACGAGCACGCCGAGCGCGCTGACAGCCGTGACGATGAGCGTCAGGACGATCGGCTCGAGCACGTGGTCCTCCTCCTCGCTGCCGAGCACCGGCGCGAGGAAGCGCTGCAGGTCGGCCACGTGCACGAGCACGAAGCCGCTGATGACCGAGCCGATCGCGAGCACGACCATCGGCCCCGTCATGACGGCCGGGGACTCGTGCGGGTGCACGTCCTCGGTCCACCGCTTCGGGCCGAAGAACGTCATGATCATCATGCGGGTCATGTAGAAGCCGGTGACGCCGGCGATGGCGATGGCGGTCAGGCCGAAGGCCCAGCCGCGTGCGCCGCCCTGGTCGAGGGCGTGCTCGATGATGAGGTCCTTGGAGAAGAAGCCGGCGAACAGCGGGAAGCCGATGATCGCCAGGTAGCCCGCGGTCATGCAGGCGAAGGTCACCGGCATCTCCTTGCGCAGCCCGCCGAAGCGCCGCATGTCGACCTGGTCGTCCATGCCGTGCATGACCGAGCCGGCCGACAGGAACATGCAGGCCTTGAAGAAGCCGTGCGTGAGCAGGTGCAGGATCGCGACCGCCGCGGCGCCGGGGATGGCGACCGCGAGGAACATGTAGCCGATCTGGCTGACCGTCGAGTAGGCCAGCACCTTCTTGATGTCGTCGTAGACGCAGCCGATGACGGCGCCGATGACGAGCGTGATCGCGCCGATGATGCCGACGACCAGGCGCGCGGTGTCGCTCACCTCGTACAGCGGCAGCGAGCGGGCGATCAGGTAGACGCCGGCGGTGACCATCGTCGCGGCGTGGATGAGCGCGGACACCGGCGTCGGGCCGGCCATGGCGTCCGGCAGCCAGGTGTGCAGCGGGAACTGGCCGCTCTTGCCGCAGGCGCCGAGCAGCAGCATCAGGCCGATCGCGGTGGCGGTGCCTGCCGTCAGCAGCTCGGCCTGCTCGAAGACGCCGGTGAACTGCGTCGTGCCGAGCGCGGCGAACATCAGGAAGATCGCGATGAGCAGGCCGACGTCGCCGACCCGGTTCATGATGAACGCCTTCTTGGCGGCCGTCGCGTACGCCGGGACGTAGAACCAGAACGAGATCAGCAGGTAGGACGCGAGGCCGACGCCCTCCCAGCCGAGGAACAGCGCGAGGTAGCTGTCACCGAGGACGAGCACGAGCATCGCCGCGACGAACAGGTTCAGGTAGGCGAAGAACAGCCGGCGGCGCGGGTCGTGCGCCATGTAGCCGAGCGAGTAGACGTGGATGAGGAACCCGACGCCGGTGATGAGCAGCACGAAGGTCGCCGACAGCGGGTCGAGCAGCAGGCCGAAGTCGACCTGCAGCGCGTTGACCGGCACCCACGAGTAGAGCTGCAGGTCGGCGGTGCGGTCGTCCAGGCCGAGCAGTGCGGCGAACGCGACCAGCCCGTAGAGGAAGGACGCGCCGCACGCCGCGATGGCGAGGTACGGGCCCCAGCTGTTGGTGCGCCTGCCGCCGAGCAGCAGGACCGCGGCGCCGGCCAGCGGCAGCGCGACGAGCAGCCAGAGCAGCTCGAGCGAGCCGCTGGCGGCGGCGTAGTCCCCCGTGGGCAGGGGCACGGCCGGGGCCTCGCTGGCGAGCACGGACTCCGTGCGCACGACGGCGTCCAGGAGCAGGCTCACCGGTCAGCTCCGCTGATGGGCAGCACGGGTCGGTCCTCGTCCTCTGTCGTGACGCGGCGGGTCAGGGCCGCGTGCGGGGGTGTCTAGTACTTGAGCAGGTTGGCGTCGTCGACCGAGGCCGACCGGCGGCTGCGGAAGATGCTCATGATGATCGCGAGCCCTACCACGACCTCCGCGGCGGCCACGACCATGACGAAGAACGCCATGACCTGGCCGTCGAGGGTGCCGGTCGTCCGGCTGAAGGTCACCAGGGTCAGGTTGACCGAGTTGAGCATCAGCTCCACGCTCATGAACACCAGGATGGCGTTGCGGCGCAGCAGCACGCCGAGCCCGCCGATGGTGAACAGCAGCGCCGCGAGCAGCAGGTAGTACGACTCGTTCACGACTGGACCGTGCCCTCGTTGGTCTGGCCGCCGGACGTCGACTCGAGGATCGGGCTGACGCTGTCCTTGGCCTCGCTGCCGTCGGGCAGCAGGGCGGGCGTGGCGGTCGACTGGTGGCCGGCGAAGACGCCGGGGCCGGGCAGCGGGAACGGGTGGTCGCTGGCGAACCGCTGGCGGGCCATCTCGCGCTGCGTCGCCTTCGGGGTGGTGCGCTCCTTGTGCGCCAGCACCATCGCGCCGAGCGCGGCGGTGATGAGCAGCGCGCTCGTCACCTCGAAGGCGAACAGGTAGTCGGTGAAGAGCAGTCGGGCGATGCCGACGACGTTGCCCTCCTCGTTGGCGGTGTCCAGGCCGACCGAGGCGACCGTGCCGTCGTCGCCCACGACCGCGCCGGCGATCGTGCCCATGAGCAGGGCCGCGAAGCCCAGCCCCACGACCATCGCCAGCACGCGGTGGCCGCGCAGGGTCTCGATGAGCGAGTCGCTCGAGTCGACGCCGACGAGCATCAGCACGAACAGGAACAGCATGAGGATCGCGCCCGTGTAGACGATGACCTGCACGGCGGCGAGGAACGGCGCGTCCTGAGCGGCGTAGAGGCCGGCCAGGCTGAGCATCACGCCGGCCAGGAACAGCGCGGCGTGCACGGCGTTGCGCGACAGCACCATCATCAGCGCGGCGATCGCGGCGAGCGGGCCGAGCACCCAGAAGGTGATGGCCTCGCCGGTGGAGGTGGCGGCGAGCACGGTCACCGGTCCACCGCCTGCGGGTCGCCGGCACGGGAGCTCGCGGGGTCGAGCCGTCCCTCGACGGCCGCGTCGCCGCCGACCGGCGACGTGCTGTTCGCGGCGCCGACGTAGTAGTCGGTGTCGGTGTCGCCGAGGCGCATCGGGTGCGGCGGCTGCTCCATGCCGGGCAGCAGCGGCGCGAGCAGCTGCGTCTTGGTGAAGATGAGGTCCTGCCGGCTGTCGTCGGCCAGCTCGTACTCGTTGCTCATGGTGAGCGAGCGGGTCGGGCAGGCCTCGATGCACAGGCCGCAGAAGATGCAGCGCAGGTAGTTGATCTGGTAGATCGACGCGTAGCGCTCGCCCGGGGAGTAGCGGGCCGCCTCGGTGTTGTCCGCGCCCTCGACGTAGATGGCGTCCGCGGGGCAGGCCCACGCGCACAGCTCGCAGCCGATGCACTTCTCGAGGCCGTCCGGGTGCCGGTTCAGCACGTGCCGCCCGTGGTAGCGCGGGGCGGTCGGCGTCACCTCCTCCGGGTACTGCTCGGTGGTCACCTTCTTGAACATCTGCGCGAAGGTGAGCCCGAACCCGCGTACGGGGTCCAGGAAGCCGGCCATGGTCAGGCCTCCCTGTCGGTGGTGTCGGGGGCGCCTGCGCTCACGCGCGCCGGGGCGAGGGAGCGCGGTGTCGGCGGGACGACGAGGTCCATCGGCGGGGTCGGGAAGCCGCCCTGGTCGAGCGGCGTGACGTCGGTGCCGGGCCCGGTGCGCTCCTGGCCCTCGCCGACCAGCTCGCCGTCCTTCTTGGGCGCCGGGATCAGCCAGAACACCGCGAGCACGACGGCGAACACCACGAAGACGATGGTCAGCAGGGTGCGCCGGCTGTCGACCTCCAGCGTCAGCGTGCGGATCGCGGCGACGAGCAGGATCCAGAGCAGGCCGACCGGGACGAGCACCTTCCAGCCGAAGCGCATGAAGGTGTCGTAGCGCATGCGGGGCAGCACGCCGCGCAGCCAGATGAAGAAGAAGATGAAGACCATCGTCTTCGACAGGAACCAGATGATCGGGAAGAAGCCCTCGCTCATCCACTCGACCTGGCTGAACGGGAAGATCGGCTGCCAGCCGCCGAGGAACAGCGTCGTGGCCAGCGCCGAGACGGTCACCATGTTGATGTACTCCGCGAGGAAGAACATCGCGAACTTCAGCGAGCTGTACTCGGTGTGGAAGCCGCCGACCAGCTCGGACTCGGCCTCCGGCAGGTCGAACGGCGCGCGGTTGGTCTCACCGGTCATCGCGATCACGTAGATGACGAAGCTGACCGGCAGCGTGAGGATGAACCAGCGGCCCTCCTGCGCAGCGACGATCTCGCTGGTGGAGAGCGATCCGGCGTAGAGGAAGACCGCGACGAGCGCGAGCGCCATCGCGATCTCGTACGAGATGACCTGGGCGGCCGACCGCAGCCCGCCGAGCAGCGGGTAGGTCGAGCCGGAGCTCCAGCCGGCCAGGACGATGCCGTACACGCCGAGGCTCGCGCAGGCCAGGATCCACAGCACGCCGACCGGGAGGTCGGTCAGCTGCAGGGCGGTCTCGTTGCCGCCGATGCTGACCTTCGGGCCGAAGGGGATGACCGAGAACGCCAGCAGCGCCGGGATCGCGGACAGCAACGGGGCGAGCAGGTAGACCGGCCGGTCGGCCAGCTTCGGGATGATGTCTTCCTTGAAGGCGAGCTTCAGGCCGTCGGCGAGCGACTGGCCCCAGCCGCCGGGGCCGACGCGGTTCGGGCCGCTGCGCTGCTGCATGCGCGCGACGACCTTGCGCTCGAAGACGATGGTGAACAGCGTCATCAGCAGCAGCAGGACGAAGACGAACAGCGCCTTGCAGATGGTCAGCCAGATCGGCTCGTTGCCGAAGCTGGTGAGCGGCAGCTGGGTGTCGCTGCCGCCGTCCTGGGTGAGCAGCAGGCTCATGCGGCACCTCCGGCGGCGATGCGGACGACCGAGCCCGGCACGACGGCCAGGTCACGGCGGACGGCGGCGTCCGGGGTGCGCATCGGCACCCAGACGACCCGGTCCGGCAGGTCGGCGACGACCAGCGGGAGGGTCAGGCTGCCGCGGTCGGAGGAGACCGTGACCAGGCTGCCCTCAGCGGCGCCGACCTCGGCGGCGGTGGCGGCCGACAGGTGCAGGCGCGGCTTCTTGGCGGTGCCGGCGAGGAACGGCTCGCCGTCCTGCAGGGACCCGTCGTCGAGCAGCCAGTGCCAGGAGGCGAGCACGGCCTCACCGGCCTGCGGCTCCGGGGCGGGGGCGGCGTCCGCGCTCGGTGCGGGGGCGGTGCCGGGAGCGGCGCCGATCCGGCCGATCTCGGCGCGGGCGGCGGCGACGTCCGGCAGGCCGAGCGGCACGTCGAGCTCGTCGGCGAGCACGTGCAGCACGCGGCCGTCGGTCAGGTGGCCGCTGGTGCCGAGGACCTGCTCGAACGGGCGGGCCCGGCCCTCCCAGTCGAGGAACGTGCCGGCCTTCTCGACGGCGGCGGCCACCGGGAAGACGACGTCCGCCCGGTCGGTGACCGGCGAGCGGCGCAGCTCGAGGCTGACCAGGAAGCCGACGTTGTCCAGCGCGTCGAGCGCCAGCCACGGGTCGGGGCAGTCGGCGGGGTCGACCGCGCCCACGACCAGCGCGGACAGCTCGCCGTCGCGGGCGGCGGTGAGGATGCCGTCGAGGTCGCGGCCGGGCTGCGCAGGCAGGTCGCCCCAGCCGAGGTCGCCGGCCTGGTCAGTCGTGCGGCCGCCGGGGAGCAGGCCGGGCAGCGTGCCGGCGTCGATCGCGCCGCGCTCGCCCGCGCGGCGCGGGACCCAGGCGAGCCGCGCCCCGGTGGCGGTGGCCAGGCGGGAGGCGGCGGACAGCGCGCCGGGCGTCGCCGCGAGCCGCTCCCCGACCAGGATGATCGCCCCGGGCTCGCCGAGCGCGGTGGCGGCCTCACCGGCGATGCCCTCGGCCGCGCCGAGCAGGCCCGCGAGGGCGACGGCCTCGGCACCGGGGGCGGTCTGGATCAGGCGGCCGGCGGTCTTGACCGTGCCGGGGCTGCGGAACGGCGCGACCGCGAAGACGCGCGTGCCGACGCGGCGGACGGCCTTGCGCAGCCGCAGGAACAGGATCGGCGACTCCTCCTCCGGCTCGAAGCCGGCGAGCAGCACCGTGCGCGCGCTCTCCAGGTCGGCGTAGGTGACCACGCCCTCCTGGCTGGCGTAGCGGCCGGCGACGTGCGCGGCGAGGAAGTCCTGCTCCTCGGCGGAGTGCGGGCGCACGCGGGAGTCGACGTCGTTGGTGCCGAGCACGACGCGGGCGAACTTGCTGTAGGCGTAGGCGTCCTCGACGGTCAGGCGACCGCCGGGCAGCACGCCGACGCCCTTGTCCGCCTTGGCCAGGCGCAGGCCCTCGGCCGCGCGGTGCAGCGCCTCGGTCCAGGACGCCGGGCGCAGCGCGCCGGTCGCGTAGTCGCGCATGAGCGGCGTCGCGATGCGGTCGCCCTGCTGGGCGTAGGTGAAGGCCCAGCGGCCCTTGTCGCAGTTCCACTCCTCGTTGACCTGCGGGTCGTCACCGGCCAGCCGGCGCAGCACCTTGCCGCGGCGGTGGTCGGTGCGCAGCGCGCAGCCCGACGCGCAGTGCTCGCAGACCATCGGCGTGGACACCAGGTCGAACGGCCGGGCGCGGAAGCGGTAGGCCGCGCCGGTCAGCGCGCCGACCGGGCAGATCTGCACGGTGTTGCCGGAGAAGTAGCTCTCGAACGGCTGGTCGCTGTAGATGGCGACCTGCTGCAGGGCGCCGCGCTCGAACAGCTCGATGAACGGGTCGCCCGCCACCTGCTGGCTGAAGCGCGTGCAGCGGGCGCAGAGCACGCAGCGCTCGCGGTCGAGCAGCACCTGGCTGGAGATGGCGATCGGCTTCGGGAAGGTGCGCTTCACGTCGTGGAAGCGGGACTCGGCGTTGCCGTTGGTCATCGTCTGGTTCTGCAGCGGGCACTCGCCGCCCTTGTCGCAGACCGGGCAGTCGAGCGGGTGGTTGATGAGCAGCAGCTCGAGGGTGCCCTCCTGCGCCTTCTTGGCGACCGGGCTCGTGAGCTGGGTCTTGACGACCATGCCCTCGGTGACGGTGCTGGTGCAGGCGGTCAGCGGCTTGCGCTGGCCCTCCACCTCGACGATGCACTGGCGGCACGCGCCGACCGGGTCGAGCAGCGGGTGGTCGCAGAAGCGCGGGATCTGGATCCCGAGCAGCTCGGCCGCGCGGATGATCAGCGTGCCCTTGGGCACCGCGACCTCGAAGCCGTCGATCGTGAGGGTGACGAGGTCGGACGGCACCACGTCGGCGGTGCTGGGGGACGTGACGGTCACGCGGGCGCTCCTGCGAAGACGGTGCTGGCCACCGGGTCGAACGGGCAGCCCTTGTTGGTGATGTGCGCGATGAACTCGTCGCGGAAGTACTGCACGCCCGACACGATCGGGCTGGTCGCACCGTCGCCGAGGGCGCAGAACGAGCGGCCGAAGATGTTGTCGCAGGTGTCGAGCAGCGTCGCGATGTCCTCCTCGGTGCCGGTGCCGGCCTCGAGGCGCTGCAGGATCTGGACCATCCAGTAGGTGCCCTCCCGGCACGGGGTGCACTTGCCGCAGGACTCGTGCGCGTAGAACTCGGTCCAGCGCAGGATCGCCCGCACCGCGCAGGTCGTCTCGTCGAAGCACTGCAGCGCCTTGGTGCCGAGCATGGAGCCGGCGGCGGCGACGCCCTCGTAGTCCAGCGGGACGTCGAGGTGCTCCTCGGTGAGCAGCGGCGTGGAGGAGCCGCCCGGCGTCCAGAACTTCAGCCGGTGGCCCTCGCGCATGCCGCCCGACAGGTCGAGCAGCTGGCGCAGCGTGATGCCCAGCGGCGCCTCGAACTGGCCGGGGTTCTTCACGTGGCCGGACAGCGAGTAGAGCGTGTAGCCCTTGCTCTTCTCCGTGCCCATGCTGGAGAACCACTCGGCGCCGCCGAGCACGATGCTCGGGACCGAGGCGATGGACTCGACGTTGTTCACGACGGTCGGGCTCGCGTAGAGGCCGTGCGTCGCCGGGAACGGCGGGCGCAGGCGCGGCTGGCCGCGGTAGCCCTCGAGCGAGTCGAGCAGCGCCGTCTCCTCGCCGCAGATGTACGCGCCGGACCCGGCGTGCACCACGACGTCGAGGTCGTAGCCCGACCCGCCGATGTCCTTGCCGAGGTGACCGGCGGCGTACGCGTCGAGGACGGCCTGCTGCAGCCGGCGGATGACGTGCACGATCTCGCCGCGCACGTAGATGACGGCGAAGCCCGCGCGGATGGCGTACGAGGAGATGATCACGCCCTCGACCAGCGCGTGCGGGTTGGCCAGCATGAACGGGGTGTCCTTGCAGGTGCCCGGCTCGCTCTCGTCGGCGTTCACGACGAGGTAGTGCGGCTTGGCGCTGTCACTGCCGGGGGGACCCCCGGCACCTTGCGGGATGAAGCCCCACTTCATGCCGGTCGGGAAGCCGGCGCCGCCGCGGCCGCGCAGCCCGGAGTCCTTGACCAGCTGGATGAGCGCGTCCGGCTCCATGGCGAGGGCCTTGGGCAGCGCGGTGTAGCCGCCGCGGCGCGTGTAGCCGTCGATCGTGAAGGAGTCGGCGTCGTCCCAGTGGCGGGACAGGACCGGCGTGAAGACCACCGTCACTGCTCCTTGCTCGGGTAGGCGGGGGCCTCGTCGCCGCGGGCCTTGGCCAGCTCGAGGCCGACCAGGGTCGGCGGCCCGGCCTGCACGCCCTCGTTGGCGCGGCCGTCGGCGAAGCCGGCCAGCACCCGGGAGGCCTGCTTGAACGTGCACAGCGAGCTCGGCCCGCGGGTCGGCGCGGGCGGGTTGCCGGCACGGCACGCGTCGACCAGGTCTCGTGCGCTGCCGGGCGTCTGGTTGTCGTAGAACTCCCAGTTGACCATCATCACGGGGGCGTAGTCGCAGGCTGCGTTGCACTCGACGTGCTCGAGGCTGATGCGGCCGTCCTCGGTCGTCTCGTTGTGGCCGATCCCGAGGTGCTCCTTGAGCCCGTCGAGGATCGCGTCGCCGCCGAGCACCGCGCAGAGCGTGTTCGTGCAGACGCCCACGTGGTACTCGCCGGCCGGCTTGCGGCGGTACATCGTGTAGAAGGTCGCGACCGCACCGACCTCGGCCTTGGTCAGACCGAGCTCCTCCGCGCACATGGCGATGCCCGCCGGGCTGACGTAGCCCTCGACCGACTGCGCGAGGTGCAGCATCGGCAGCAGGGCCGAGCGCGGCTTCGGGTAGCGCGCGATGATCTCGCGCATCTCGGCGCGCGTCGTCTCGGTCAGCCCGGTCGTCTCCGGGTTCGTGGTGCTCATCTACCGGTCCACTCCACCCATCACGGGGTCGATCGAGGCCACGGCCGCGATGGCGTCCGAGAGCATGCCGCCCTCGCACATCGCCGCGGTCGCCTGCAGGTTGGTGAAGGAGGGGTCGCGCACGTGGACGCGGTACGGCCGGGTGCCGCCGTCGCTGACCACGTGCATCCCGAGCTCGCCGCGGGGCGACTCGACGGCCGTGTAGACCTGGCCCGGCGGGACGCGGAAGCCCTCGGTGACCAGCTTGAAGTGGTGGATGAGCGCCTCCATCGAGGTGCCCATGATCTTCTTCACGTGGTCGAGCGACTGGCCCATGCCGTCGCTGCCGAGCGCGAGCTGCGCCGGCCAGGCGATCTTGGTGTCCTCCACCATGACCGGGCCCGGCTCGAGCTTGTCGAGCGCCTGCTCGATGATCTTCAGGCTCTCGTGCATCTCCTGCTTGCGGACGAGGAACCGGCCCCAGCAGTCGGCGTCGGTCGAGGTGGCGACGTCGAAGTCGTAGCCCTCGTAGCCGCAGTACGGCTCGGTCTTGCGCAGGTCCCAGGCGAGGCCGGCCGAGCGGAGCACCGGACCCGTGACGCCGAGGGCGAGGCAGCCCTGCACGTCGAGGTGCGCGATCTTCTGGGTGCGGGCCTGCCAGATCGGGTTGCCGGTCAGCAGGTCGTCGATGCCCTTGAGCGCACCGGGCAGGACCTTCAGCAGCTCGCGGGTCTTCTCGACGGCGCCGGGCGGCAGGTCCTGCGCCAGGCCGCCGGGGCGGACGTACGCGTGGTTCATGCGCAGGCCGGTGATCATCTCGAGGACGTCGAGGATCATCTCGCGCTCGCGGAACGCGTTGGTCATGGCGGTCAGCGCGCCGAGCTCGAGCCCGCCGGTGGCGAACGCGACGAGGTGGCTGCTGATCCGGTTGAGCTCCATGCAGAGCACCCGGATGACCTGCGCGCGCGGCGGCGCCTCGATGCCGAGCAGCTTCTCGACGGCGAGGGAGTAGGCCGTCTCGTTGAAGATCGGCGACAGGTAGTCCATGCGCGTCACGAAGGTGACGCCCTGCGTCCAGTTGCGGTACTCGAGGTTCTTCTCGATGCCGGTGTGCAGGTAGCCGATGACGGTGCGCGCGGTCGTGACGGTCTCGCCCTCGAGCTCCATCACCAGGCGGAGCACGCCGTGCGTCGACGGGTGCTGCGGGCCCATGTTGACGACGATGCGCTCGTCGTCGTTCTCGCCGAGCACGCTGTCCCAGTCGCCGCCGGTGACCGTGTAGACGGTGCCCTCGGTGGTCTCGCGGGTCGTCGCGGCGTAGGGGTCAGCGGCGTACGGGTCAGCGGCGTGCGGGTCCGTCGTGGTGTCGTCCGTGGTCGTCATCGGGGCTCCCGCGTCGGTGCGAGCTCGCTCGGAACGGTCCTCATGCGTAGGACCTCCTCTGGTCCGGCGGCGGGATCTGCGCGCCCTTGTACTCGACCGGCACGCCGCCGAGCGGGTAGTCCTTGCGCTGCGGGTGCCCGTCCCAGTCGTCCGGCATGAGGATGCGGGTCAGCCCCGGGTGCCCGTCGAACTGCACGCCGAACATGTCCCACGTCTCGCGCTCGTGGAAGTCGGCCGTCGGGTAGACGCCGGTGACGCTGGCGACGTGCGGGTCGGCCTCGGTCACCTGCGTCTCGAGGCGCAGCCGGCGGCGGTACGTCATCGACATCAGGTGGTAGACGACGTGGAAGCGCTCGGCCTGGCTGGGGAAGTCGACGCCGGAGACGCCGAGCAGCAGCTCGTAGCGGTGCTCGGGGTCGTCGCGCAGGTGCTGGCACAGCTCGGCCACGCGGTCCGGGCGGACGTGCAGGGTGAGCTCGCCGCGGTCGACGACGACCCGGGTGACGACGTCGCCGTAGCCGGCGAAGCCCTCCTCGAGCGCGTCCACGGCCTCGTCGAACCAGCCGCCGAACGGGCGCGGGGTGGACGCGTCCAGGGGCCGGCGCCGGACCAGGCCACCGAAGCCGCTGGTGTCGCCGCCCATCGTCGCGCCGAACATGTCGCTGCCGGCCGGGGCGCCCTCGACGGCGCCGGGCACGGGACCGGATCCGCTGACGGTCACCTCTTGCCGCCGCGGATCTCGTCGAAGAACGCCTGGCGGGCGACCTGCTTGCCCTCGGGCGAGAAGCGCGCGCTGCTCGCGACGAGCTCGCGCTGCTGGTAGCCGGGGAGCTCGCGACGGCTGCTGTTCACGCCGAGCGGCTCGTCCATGATCTTGTCGTGCAGCTTGAGGATCGCGTCCATGAGCATCTCGGGGCGCGGCGGGCAGCCGGGCAGGTAGATGTCGACGGGGACGATGTGGTCGACGCCCTGGACGACGGCGTAGTTGTTGAACATGCCGCCGCTGCTGGCGCAGACGCCCATGGCGATGACCCACTTGGGCTCGGGCATCTGGTCGTAGATCTGGCGGACGACCGGAGCCATCTTCTGGCTCACGCGGCCGGCGACGATCATCAGGTCGGCCTGGCGCGGGGACGGGCGGAAGACCTCCATGCCGAAGCGGGCCAGGTCGTAGCGGCCGGCGCCGGTCGCCATCATCTCGATGGCGCAGCACGCCAGGCCGAAGGTGGCCGGCCACAGCGAGCTCTTGCGGGACCAGTTGATGACCTTCTCGACGCTGGTCAGCACGATCCCGCTGGGGATCTTCTCCTCGACACCCATTACGCGTTGCTACCCATGATCTAGTCCCACTCCAGACCGCCGCGGCGCCAGACGTAGGCGTACGCGACGAAGACGGTGCCGATGAACAGGGTCATCTCGACCAGGCCGAACAGGCCGAGGCGGTCGAAGGAGACCGCCCACGGGATGAGGAAGACCATCTCGATGTCGAAGACGATGAAGAGCATCGCGGTCAGGTAGAACTTGACCGGGAAGCGGCCGCCGCCCATGGGCTGCGGGGTGGGCTCGATGCCGCACTCGTAGGCGTCCAGCTTGGCGCGGTTGTAGCGCTTCGGGCCGATGATCGCGGCCGCCGCGACGGAGACCACGACGAAGCCCGCCGCCAGCACGAACATGACCAGCAGCGGCACGTAGTTGTCGAGCACTTCTGCGGTCTCCTTCCTCGGGTCGAGCGGGCCGTCGGCCAGCCTAGGCGCAGGTCAGGCGGCGGGCGCGAGCCGGGTCAGCCCGTTGACGACGCGGTCCAGGGCGTCGCCCCCGCGGGGGTCGGTGAGGTTCGCGAGCAGCTTCAGCGTGAACTTCATCAGCAGCGGCCGGGGCAGCCCGTGGCGGGTCGCCAGGGCCATCACCTGCGGGTTGCCGATGAGGTGCACGAACACCCGCCCGAGCGTGTAGTAGCCGCCGTAGACGGCCTTCATCTGCTCCGGGTAGGCCTGCAGCGCCCGCTCGCGGGACGGCCCCTCGGGCCGGGCCAGCGCCTGCACCGCGACCTCCGCGGCGAGCAGGCCGGACTCCATGGCGTAGGCGATGCCCTCGCCGTTGAACGGGTTCACGGCGCCGCCGGCGTCGCCGACGAGCAGGACGCCGCGGCTGTAGTGCGGCTGGCGGTTGAAGCCCATCGGCAGGGCGCCGCCGCGGACCGGCCCGGTCGCGTGCTCCTCGTCGAACTGCCACTCGCCCGGCATGGTGCGCGTCCAGCGGGCCAGCAGGTCCTTGTAGTCCGTCTTCTGCCAGGCGTTCGTGGTGTTGAGGATCCCGAGGCCGACGTTGCTCGTGCCGTCGCCGACGCCGAACACCCACCCGTAGCCGGGGAGCAGGCTGCCGTCCTCCCCGCGCAGCTCGAGCCAGGACTCCAGCATGTCGTCGTCGTGGCGCGGGCTCTCGAAGTACCGCCGCACGGCCACGCCCATCGGCCGGTCGTCGCGCCGCTCGATCCCCATCGACAGGGCCAGCCGCGCGCTGTTGCCGTCGGCGGCGATGACCAGCGGGGCGCGGTAGACGACCTCGGTCTTCTCCGGGCCCAGCTTGGCGGTCACGCCGACGACGCGGCCGGTCTCGTCGAGCAGCGGCCCGGTGACGTTGGTGTGCTCCTGCAGCCGGGCGCCGGCCTTCTGCGCCGTACGGGCCAGCAGCTCGTCGAAGTCCAGCCGCGGGCGGACCAGCCCGTAGTCGGGGTAGCTGGCCAGGTCCGGCCAGGGCAGCTCGAGGCGCATGCCGCCGCCGATGATGCGCAGCCCGCGGTTGCGGATGAAGCCGTTCGCCTCGGTGGTGTCGATCCCGAGCTGCACCAGGCTCTTGACGGCCCGGGGCGTCAGCCCGTCGCCGCAGACCTTCTCGCGCGGGAAGCCGGTCTTCTCGAGCAGCAGCACGTCCAGGCCGGCCTGCGCGAGGGCGTGCGCTGCGGCGCTGCCCCCGGGGCCCGCTCCGACGACGACGACGTCGGCGTCGCTGGTGACCGTCATCGTGGGGCTCCCGGGCTTGTGAAGACTTTCACAAGCGAGTCTACGCCTGCTGCTGCTCGCCCGCTCATGCACCGCCTTGGAAGATCATCCGCACGTCTACGGCGTGGCGCGCCGGCGGGTCGCGCCGCGGACGTGCGGATGATCAGCGGGCGGGCAGCGCTCAGGCCGGGCGGGTGCCGCGGTGCAGCGCGACGATGCCGCCCGTGAGGTCGCGCCAGGCGACGCCCGCCCAGCCGGCCCGCTGCAGGTGGCCCGCCAGCGCGGCCTGCGCCGGCCAGGCCCGGATGCTCTCGGCGAGGTAGACGTACGCCGCCGGGTCGCTGCTGACCCGGCTGGCCACGGTCGGCAGCGCCTTCATGAGGTACTCGACGTAGACGGTCCGGAACGGCCGCCAGGTCGGGTGGCTGAACTCGCAGACGACCAGCCGGCCGCCGGGCTTGGTGACCCGGTGCAGCTCGCGCAGGGCGACGTCGACGTCCTGGGTGTTGCGCAGCCCGAAGCTGATCGTCACGGCGTCGAAGGAGGCGTCGGCGAAGGGCAGCCGCAGGGCGTCGCCCGCCACCAGGGAGACGCCCTCGTGCGGCGTGGCGGCACGCAGCATGCCCAGCGAGAAGTCGCAGCCGACGACGTCGGCGCCGGTGTCCGCGAGTGCGGCGCTGCTCGTGGCGGTGCCGGCCGCGAGGTCGAGCACCCGCTCGCCCGGCGCGAGGTCCAGCGCCTGCGCGACGGCCCTGCGCCATCCCCGGTCCTGGCCCAGGGACAGCACCGCGTTGGTGAGGTCGTAGCGGGCCGCCACCTGGTCGAACATGGCGGCGACCTCGGCCGGGTCCTTGTCGAGCGTCGCGCGGGTCATGCCCCCATCCTCGCGGGTGCGCGCGCGGAGTGCTCGGTGCAGGCTGCTGCGCATGACCCGGCGCCACGCCGGGGAGGGCTCCACCGGAGCGCGGGACCCCGCGCCTCCCCCGCACTGCTGGAGGTACGCCTTGACCACGCTTCGCGACGACGACATCACGACCACGACGAACACGCTGCCGGCCGGTGACGCCGACCAGGGCGACAGCAACGAGCAGCAGGTCGACCCGGCGGGCGTCGACCCTGCCGGCACCGACACCGGCGGCGGCGACGCCGACCAGGGCGACAGCAACGAGCAGCAGGTCGACCCGGCGGGCGTCGACCCGGCCGGCTCCGACAGCGACAGCGACTCCTCCGACAGCTAGTCGCCCCGACGCCGGCGCCCCCTCCGCACGGGGCGCCGGCGGCGTCAGGAGGTCCGCATGAGCGCCCTGTCCCGCTGCACGTCCGTCAGCCCGGAGGCCTTCGCCGCCGAGCACTGGTCGCGCACGCCGCTGCTGTCGCGCGCGAAGGAGCTGCCGCAGCCGTTCGACGACCTGCTGTCGACCGCGGACGTCGACGAGCTCGTGGCGGACCGCGCGCTGCGCACCCCGTTCTTCCGCACCGTCCGCGAGGGCGGCGGCCTGCCCTCGCCGGTGCGCGGCATCAACGCAGGCGGCCGGCGGCTGGCCGACGCCGTGGACCCCGAGGCGCTGGCGGCGCAGTACGCCGAGGGGGCCACCCTGGTCCTGAACGCCGTGCACCGGATGCACCCGCCGGTGGCGCGCTTCTGCCGCGAGCTCGCCGCGGAGCTCGGCCACGCGACGCAGTGCAACGCCTACCTGACGCCGGGCGGCCAGCACCAGGGCTTCGACTTCCACCACGACACCCACGACGTGTTCGTCCTGCAGGTCAGCGGCCGCAAGCGCTGGATCGTGCACGAGCCCGTCCTGCCCCTCCCGCTGCCGCCGCAGGCCCAGGCGGGCGGGCACCTCGTCCCCGAGGGGGCCGAGCCGCTGCTCGACGTCGAGCTCGAGGCCGGTGACGCGCTCTACCTCCCGCGCGGCTACGTGCACGCGGCGCTGACGACCGACGTCGACTCCGTGCACCTCACGATCGGGGTGCTGTCGACGACCTGGTACGACGTGCTGTCCGACGTGGCGGGGCTCGCCGCGGACGCGCTGGCGTTCCGCCAGGCCCTGCCCGTGCAGCCGGCCGACCTGGACGTGCCGGCGTTCCTGCGTCAGGCAGCGAGCTGGCTGGAGTCGCTGCCCGTCGAGCAGGTGGAGGAGGTCCTGCGCCGCCGGCTGGCCCGCTCGGTGCCCGCGGAGCCGGTGCGACTGCTCGCGACGGCCGCGGCGGTGCGCGACCTGTCGGCCGCTGCGGCGGTCCGTCCGCGCGCCGGGCTCGCGGTGACGGTGCGGGTGGACGGCGAGCAGGTCGTGCTGACCGCGCCGGGCAGGACGATCGCGCTGCCGGCCTTCGTGGAGCCGGCCCTGCGCCGGCTGCTCGACGGGCCAGTCGCGGTCGGCGAGCTGCCCGGCCTCGACGAGGAGAGCGCGCTGGTGCTCTGCCGCCGGATGCTGCGCGAGGGCGTCATCCTCCCAGGCTGAGCCCGGCGGTCAGCAGCACGGCGTAGGCCAGGTGCAGCTTGCCGGTGCCGGCCAGCACCGGCACGAGCTCGCGGCCGGTGACGCCGCCGCGCACGCGCTGCAGCGGGCCGCGCGCGAGCGGTGCGGCCAGCAGGGCGAGCAGCGCCCAGGGCGTGACCGCCGTGAGGCCGAGCGCCACCGCGAAGGCCAGCCCGACGAGTGCGGCGTACAGCAGGCGGGTGCGCGGGTCGCCGAGCAGCACGGCCAGCGTGCGCTTGCCGGCGACGACGTCGGTGGGGATGTCGCGCAGGTTGTTCGTCACGAGGATCGCGCAGGCGAGCGCCCCGCAGGCGACGCCGCCGAGGACCGACGTCCAGGTGACGCGCTCGGCCTGCACGTAGGTCGTCCCGCAGACCGCCACCAGGCCGAAGAAGACGAACACGGCGACCTCGCCGAAGCCGCGGTAGCCGTACGGCGACGCGCCCCCGGTGTAGCCCCAGGCGGCCAGCACCATGACGGCGCCGAGCGGGACGAGCCACAGCGTGGTGAGCAGCGCGAGGACGAGTCCGGCCGCCATGGCCAGGCCGAAGCAGGCGAACGCGGCCGCCTTGACCGACGCCGGCGAGGCGACGCCGGAGCCGACCAGCCGCAGCGGGCCGACCCGGTCCGCGTCGGTCCCCCGCACGCCGTCGCTGAAGTCGTTGGCGTAGTTGACCCCGACCTGCAGGGCGAGCGCGACGACGAGGGCGAGCAGCGCGTGCAGCGGGCGGAACCGGTCGACCAGCGCCGCGGCACCGGTGCCGACGAGCACCGGCGCGAGCGCTGCCGGGAGCGTGCGCGGCCGGGCGCCCTCCAGCCACTGCGCCGCCGTGGTCATGCGCGCAGTCCCATGCGGTCGATCTTGCCGGACGGCAGCAGCGGCAGCGCGTCGACCACCCTCAGCTCGCGCGGCGCGTGGCTGCGCGGCAGCGTCGCGCCGACGTGGGCCCGCGCCTGGTCCAGGGTCAGCGGCGCGCGCAGCACGACGACCGCGACGACCCGCTGCCCCCACTCCGCGTCGGGGGCGCCGACGACCGCGACCTCGGCGACGGACGGGTGCGCGGCGAGCGCGGCCTCGACGGCAGCCGGCGCGACCTTCTCCCCGCCGGTCACGACCACGTCGTCGGCCCTCCCGTGCACGACCAGCCGCTCCTCGACCATCGCTCCCGTGTCGCTGGTGGTGAAGCTGCCCCCGCCGAACAGCTCGGCGGTCAGGTCGGGTCGTCGCCGGTAGCCGCGCGCGACGACGGGCCCGCTGATGCGGATGCGGTCGCCCACCTCGACGACGACCCCCGGCAGCGGTACGCCGTCGTAGACGCAGCCGCCGCTCGTCTCGCTCATGCCGTACGTCGTGACGACGCGCACGCCCCTCTCGCGGGCGGCGCGCAGCAGGTCCGCCGGAGCAGCCGCGCCGCCGAGCAGCACCGCGTCGTACTCCTGCAGCGCCGGGCTCCCGACCAGCCGGCGGAGCTGGGTCGGGACGAGGGAGACCAGGCGCCGGCTCCCGGTCAGCTGCGCGGTGGCCGCCTCGAACGCCTCGACCGTCGTCGGTCCGTCGAGCAGCACCGGCGCGGAGCCGGCGAGCACGGACCTGACGAGCACCTGCAGGCCGCCGACGTGGGTCGGCGGGACGGCCAGCAGCCACTGGCCCTCGCCGACGACCGACGCCGTCCCGCGCGCGCTCGACACGAGGTTGGCCGCCGTGAGCAGCACGCCCTTGGGCTCGCCGGTCGAGCCGGAGGTCGGCACCACGAAGGCGACGTCGTCGTGCTCCAGCGGCTCGTCCGGGCGCAGCACCTGCAGGACCCGCGGGTCGGTCGAGGTCAGCAGCGGCTCACCGCCGTCGAGCGCTGCTGCGACCAGCTCCAGCGTCGGCGCGGCGGCCTGCACTAGAAGTAGTACGGGTAGGGCGACCAGTCCGGCTCGCGCTTCTGCAGGAACGCGTCCCGGCCCTCGACGGCCTCGTCGGTCATGTACGCCAGCCGCGTCGCCTCGCCGGCGAACACCTGCTGGCCGACCATCCCGTCGTCCACGGCGTTGAAGGCGAACTTCAGCATCCGCTGCGCGGTCGGGCTCTTGCGGCAGACCTCCTGCGCCCACTCGATGGCGACCTTCTCGAGGTCGGCGTGCGGCACGACCTCGTTCACCGCGCCCATCCGGTGCATCTGGTCGGCGGTGTACTCCCGGCCGAGGAAGAAGATCTCGCGGGCGAGCTTCTGGCCGACCTGCCGGGCCAGTCCGGCGCTGCCGTAGCCGCCGTCGAAGCTGCCGACGTCGGCGTCGGTCTGCTTGAAGCGGGCGTGCTCCTCGCTCGCGAGCGTCAGGTCGCAGACGACGTGCAGGCTGTGCCCGCCGCCGGCCGCCCAGCCCGGGACGACGCAGATGACGACCTTGGGCATCGTGCGGATGAGCCGCTGCACCTCGAGGATGTGCAGCCGCCCGGCGCGGGCCGGGTCGACGCTCTCGGGGGTGTCGCCGGAGGCGTACTGGTAGCCGTCGCGGCCGCGGATCCGCTGGTCGCCGCCGGAGCAGAAGGCCCAGCCGCCGTCCTTCGGCGAAGGGCCGTTCCCGGTGAGCAGCACGCAGCCGACGTCCGGGCTCATCCGCGCGTGGTCGAGCACGCGGTAGAGCTCGTCGACGGTGCCCGGCCGGAAGGCGTTGCGCACCTCGGGCCGGTCGAACGCGACCCGCACCACCATGCCGTCGCGCCCCTCGGCGACGTGCCGGTGGTAGGTCACGTCCTGCAGGGAAGCGAAGCCCGGAACCTCCCGCCACTGCGTCGCGTCGAACAGCTCTGAGATCGTGGCGGTCACACCGAGAGCGTAGGAGGACCACGTGCTGGACCTGTCCGAGGTCCACGTGGTCTCCGTGCCCATGCGGATGGCGTTCCGCGGTGTGCTGCACCGCGAGGCGGTGCTGCTGCGCGGACCGGCCGGGTGGGGCGAGTTCTCGCCGTTCCTGGAGTACGACGACGAGGAGTCCGCGCGGTGGCTGGCCGCAGCGCTGGAGGCGTCGCAGCAGGGCTGGCCCGCGCCGGTGCGCGACGAGGTGCCGGTCAACGCGACGGTCCCGGCGGTCGCGGCGCAGGACGTGCCCGGCGTGCTCGCGCGCTTCCCCGGCTGCACCACCGCGAAGGTGAAGGTCGCGCAGTCCGGCCAGGTGCTGCGCGACGACGTGGACCGGGTCGCCGCGGTGCGCGACGCCCTCGGCCCCGACGGCCGCATCCGGGTCGACGCGAACGGCGCCTGGTCGCTGTCCGACGCGCGCTGGGCGGTCGCCGCGCTGAGCGCCTTCGACCTGGAGTACGTCGAGCAGCCGTGCGCGTCCGTCGAGGACCTGGCGCTGCTGCGGGTCGCCCTGGCGCGGGCCGGCGTCGAGGTGCTGATCGCCGCCGACGAGTCGGTGCGCAAGGCGGCCGATCCGCTGCGGGTGGTGCGCGCGGGAGCAGCCGACGTGCTGGTGCTCAAGGTCGCACCGCTCGGCGGGGTGCGCCCGGCGCTCGACATCGCCGCCGAGTGCGGCCTGCCCGTGGTCGTCTCCAGCGCGCTGGACACCTCCGTCGGCATCAGCGCGGGGACGGCGCTGGCCGCCGCGCTGCCTGCGCTGCCGTACGCCTGCGGCCTGGCCACGACGTCGCTCATGGCGGCCGACGTCGTGCGCAGCCCCGTCGGCGCCGTGCTCACGCCCGGAGCGGTGCAGCCGGACCCGGCGCTGCTGGCCTCGCTGGCCGCGCCCCAGGAGCGCTGGGACTGGTGGCTGGCCCGGCTGGCGCGCTGCACGGCGCTGCTGGCGGCAGACTCGCCGGCGTGAACCCGTCCACCGCGCTCGCCCGCGTGCTCGTCGACGAGCTGGTGCGCGGCGGGGTGCGGGAGGCGGTGCTGTCGCCGGGATCGCGCTCGGCGCCGCTCGCCTTCGCGCTGCACGACGCGGACCGCGCCGGTCGGCTGCGGCTGCACGTGCGCATCGACGAGCGGTCCGCGGCGTTCCTCGCCCTGGGGCTCGCCAAGGCGTCCGGCCGGCCGGTGCCGGTCGTCACCACCAGCGGCACCGCGACAGCCAACCTGCACCCCGCGGTCCTGGAGGCCTCGCACAGCGGTGTCCCGCTGCTGCTGCTGACCGCCGACCGCCCGCCCGAGCTGCGCGGCACCGGCGCGAACCAGACCGTCGACCAGCTCGGCCTCTACGGCAGTGCGGTACGGCTGTTCGTGGAGGTGGGCGCCCCCGAGGAGCGGGCCGGCCAGAACGCCTCGTGGCGCGCCATGACCTGCCGCGCCCTCGCCGCTGCCGCCGACGGGCCGGTGCACCTCAACCTCGGGCTGCGCGAGCCGCTCATCCCGTCCGACGGCGGCGAGTGGGTCGAGCCGCTGGACGGGCGGGCGGACGGTGCTCCCTGGACGGCCGTCGTGGCACCTGCTCGCGCTGCTGTGCGGGACGACCTGCCGGCTCGCACCGTCGTCGTGATCGGCGACTGCGCAGGCGATCTCGCGGCCGACGCCGTCGCGCTGGCCGCCGCGCGCGGCTTCCCGGTCGTCGCCGAGCCGTCGAGCAGCGCGTGGTCGGACGAGGTCGTCCGGGCACCCGAGCTGGTGCTGGCCGCGCCCGGCTGGCTGGACGCGCACGCGCCGGACCGGGTGCTCGTCGTCGGCCGGCCGACGCTGTCGCGGGTCGTCGCCCGGCTGCTCGGCACCGCACCGGCGGACGTCGTGGGCGTCGGCGCGCGGTGGACCGACCCGGCGCGCCAGGCGGTCCGGGTGCTGGCCGCCGTGCCCGCAGCGGACGGCCCGGTCGACCCCTCGTGGCTGCCGGTCTGGACCGCTGCCGGCCAGGCGGCGCGGGCCGCCGTCGACGCCGTCCTCGACGAGGGCCTGTCGGAGCCGGCCGTCGCGGCCGAGGTGGTGGCCGCAGCGGACGGCCTGCTGGTGGTCGGCTCCTCCAAGCCGGTGCGCGACCTGTTCACCGCCGGCGGCCGGGACGGCCTGCGGGTGCTGGCGAACCGCGGTGCGGCCGGCATCGACGGCACGGTCTCCACGGCGGTCGGCGCCGCGCTCGCGCACGGCGGCCGGACGCTCGCGCTCCTCGGCGACCTCACGTTCCTGCACGACGCGAACGGCCTGGTCATCGGCCCGGACGAGCCGCGTCCGGACCTGACGGTCGTGGTGGTGAACAACGACGGCGGCGCCATCTTCGGGCTGCTCGAGCAGGGAGCGCCGGAGCACGCGGCCGCGTTCGAGCGCGTGTTCGGCACCCCGCACGGCGTCGACCTGCAGGCGCTGTGCGCGGCGACCCGCACCCCGTGGTCGCTGGCCTCCACCCGGGAGGAGCTGCGGGCGCAGCTGCGCGACGGGGACGGGCTGCGCGTGGTGGAGGTCCGGACCGACCGGGTCGAGGCGGTGGCCCTGGACCGGCGGCTGCGCGAGGCGGTGGCCGCCGCGCTGGGCTAGTCGCCGTAACGGGCTCAGCCCGACAGCGCGTCCCGCATCGGCACCAGCTTGGCGTTGCTCTCGGCCAGCTCGTGCAGCGGCTGCGACCCCGCGACGATCCCGCACCCGGCGAACAGCCGCAGCCGGCGCCCGTCCTGCGGGTCGACCTGCGCGCAGCGCAGCGCGATCCCCCACTCCCCGTCCCCGCGGGCGTCCAGCCACCCCACCGGTCCGGCGTACCGCCCGCGGTCCAGTCCCTCGACCTCGCGGATCACCTCGAGGGCGACCTCGGTCGGGCTGCCGCAGACGGCGGCGCTCGGGTGCAACGAGGCGAGCAGCTGCAGCGACGTCGCCCCGTCGGCGACCGCACCCCGGACGTCGGTGGCCAGGTGCATGACGTTGCGCAGCTCGAGGACGAAGGGCGCCGCGGGCACCTCCACGTCGGTGCAGTGCAGGGCGAGGGCGTCGACGACGGACCGAACGCCGTACCCGTGCTCCTCGACGTCCTTGATCGAGCGGGCCAGCGCGGCGCCGCGGCGGCTGTCCTGGTTGGCGTCGCCGGTGCGGCGCAGCGTGCCGGCCAGCACCCGCGAGGTGGCGACCCCGGCCTCGAGCCGGACCAGCATCTCGGGGGTGGCGCCGAGCAGCCCGTCGACGGCGAAGGCCCAGCAGCCGGGGTAGTCCTCGGCCAGCCGGCGCAGCGGCCAGCGCAGGTCGACCGGCTCGTCGGCCCTGGCGTCGAGCGCGCGGGCGAGCACGACCTTCTCCAGCGCCCCGGACCGGATGCGGGCCACGCCCTGCTCGACGGTCGCCATCCACTGCGCACCGGTGATCTCCCCGTCCGAGAAGACGACGGACGACGGCGCGCGCACGGCCGCGCCGGCGGACTCGACGACGGCCGCGCCGACGGTGGTGCGCCACCAGGTGCCGCCGCGGTGGCCGACGACGACCTGCGGGACCACCAGGACGGAGGAGCCGCGGGCGGGGTCGAAGGCGAAGGACCCGAAGGCCACCAGCCCCGTCCCCGGCAGCCCGACCTCGTCCTGCACGGACGCCCTCGCGACGAGCCCGTCCCACCATGCCTGCGCCTCGGCGAAGCGGCCCGGCCCGTCGAGCACGAGGCGGGCCGCCTCGCCCCAGCCGACCAGTCCCTCGCCGCCCTGCACCCAGGCCAGCGCGCCGCCCTCCGGCAGCAGGTCGAGCAGCGGTCCCGGGTCGTCCACGCGCACGGTGGAGACCGTGAGCAGGGAGGGCGCGGCCGCGATGGTCACACCCCAGCGTAGGCACCCGGACGGGCCGCAGCACCCCGACGTGATCATCGGCGCGGGTGTCGTGCGCCACCCGCGCAGAGATCGCGCGGGCGCCGCCGCCGCCGTACGGTGCAGGGGATGACGGACCTCTGCTCGGCGTCCTCGCGCCTGCGCGAGGAGCCGCTCACGGCCACCGCCAGCCGGGTGGAGCGCTGGCTGCTCGTCGAGCACCGCGGGGCGTGGGGCCCGCAGTCCGTCCCGAGCAGCCGGATGCCGCAGGCGCTGGCCCGCCACCTCGCGGCGACGGCCGAGCGCGCCGGTGCCCGCCTGCTCATGGTCCGCCGGCCCGCGGGGGTCGACTGCGGCGCCGGTCGCGACGTCTTCGCCGTCGACAGCCGCCCCGGCCACGAGCAGGTCCGCACGCTGCACGTCGGCACCGACCTCGAGCTCGCCGGCACCTCCTGGGACGGCCCGGAGTGGACGCCGTACGACGGCCCGCTCTACCTGGTCTGCACGCACGGCCGGCACGACCGGTGCTGCGCGCTGCGCGGCCGGCCGGTCGCGCAGGCGCTCTCGCGCAGGCACCCCGAGCGCACGTGGGAGTCCTCGCACGTCGGCGGGGACCGCTTCGCCGCCAACCTGGTGGTGCTGCCCGAGGGGCTGTACGTCGGACGGGTGGCCGCCGACGAGGTCGTCGCCCTGGTGGCCGCGCTCGCCGAGGGGCAGCTGCCGGCCGGCCACGTCCGCGGGCGGTCCAGCCTGCCGCTGCCGACGCAGGCCGCTCAGCACTTCGCCCGGGAGGCGCTGAACGCCTACGGCACAGGCGATCTCGTGCCGGTCGCGCAGGACGCCGCCGGTCAGGACAGCTGGCGGGTGCGGCTGGCCGGACCGGACGTCGAGGTCGTCGTGCAGTACGACCGCAGCGGCGACGGCGGCCGTCACCTGCTGACCTGCGACGCCGACGAGCTCAAGACGCCGCCCGTCTTCCGGCAGGTCAGCCTGACCGTGGGCTAGGGCTGCTCCGCGGCCGCACCGCCGGCAGGACCGGCGTCGACCATCAGCGAGTCCCCGCTGCTCACCGGCAGCAGCTCGCCGGCCCGGATCTGCTCCGCCCAGTGGCAGGCCACCGTGTGCCCCAGCACGCCCTCGGGCTCGCGCAGGACGGGCACCTCGTCGTGGCAGCGCGTCGGCTGGCGCCACGGGCAGCGGGTGTGGAAGCGGCAGCCCGGCGGCGGAGCGGCAGCGGACGGGATGTCGCCGCGCAGCAGGATGCGCTCGCGGGTGTCCTCGACCTCGGGGTCCGGGATGGGGATCGCCGACAGCAGCGAGCGGGTGTACGGGTGCAGCGGCTCGTCGTACAGCCCGTCCGACGGCGCGACCTCGACGACCGAGCCGAGGTACATCACCGCGATGTCGTCGCTGATGTGCCGCACGACGGCCAGGTCGTGCGCGATGACGACGTAGGTCAGCCCGAGGCGCTCCTGGAGCTCCTCGAGCAGGTTGACGACCTGCGCCTGGATGGAGACGTCGAGGGCGCTGACCGGCTCGTCCGCGATGATCAGCTCGGGGTTCAGCGCGATGGCCCGGGCGATGCCGACGCGCTGGCGCTGGCCGCCGGAGAACTCGTGCGGGTAGCGGTTCGCGGCCGTGGCCGGCAGCCCGACCAGGTCGAGCAGCTCGCGCACCCGCTTGTCGTGGTCGCCCTTGTGGCCGTGCGTGCGCAGCGGCTCGGCGAGCACGGAGGCGACCGACTGGCGCGGGTCGAGCGAGGCGAGCGGGTCCTGGAAGACCATCTGCATGCGCTCGCGCATGGCGCGCATGTCCTTGGCGCCGAGCGTCGACAGGTCGGTGCCGTCGAAGACGACCGAGCCCTCGGTGACCGGCTCGAGCTGCAGGACGGCGCGGCCGAGGGTGCTCTTGCCGCAGCCGGACTCGCCGACGACGCCGAGCGTGCGGCCCTTCTCGACCGACAGGTCGACCCCGTCGACGGCGCGGACGTGGCCGACCGTCCGCTCGAGGACGATGCCCTTCTTGATCGGGAAGTGGACCTTCAGCCCGCGGACCTCGAGCAGGCTCACGCGGTCACCTCCAGCAGCACGCGGCACGACCGCTCCTTCGTCGCGGCGCACCGCGCGCAGCCTCCGCTCACGGGCCCCCCTCGGGGACGGGGTTGACGCAGCGCACGAGGTGCGACGGGTCGCTGCCCTCGAGCGGCAGCAGCGCAGGCGGGCAGCCGACCGACTCGGGCACCTTGCGGGTGCAGCGCGGCGCGAAGGCGCAGCCCTCGGCCCACGGCAGCGTGTCGGACGGCGAGCCGGGGATCGGCAGCAGCGGCACCCCGCGCGGCTGGTCCAGGCGCGGCACGGAGGCGAGCAGGCCGTTGGTGTACGGGTGCTGCGGGTCGGCGAACAGCGCGCGTCGCGGCGCGGACTCGACGATCCGGCCGGAGTACATGACGTGCACCTGGTCGCACAGGCCGGCGACGACGCCGAGGTCGTGGGTGATGAGCACCAGCGCGGTCTGGCTGTCCGACGACCAGCGAGCGCAGCAGCTCGAGGATCTGCGCGCTGATGGTCACGTCGAGCGCGGTGGTCGGCTCGTCGGCGATGAGCAGGCGCGGCTGGCAGGCCAGCGCCATCGCGATCATCACGCGCTGGCGCATGCCGCCGGACAGCTGGTGCGGGAAGGACTTCAGGCGCCGCAGCGCGTCGCCGATGCCGACCGACAGCAGCAGCTCGGCGGCCTGGTCGCGGGCGTCCCCGCCCTTCAGACCCCGGTGCCGCTCGAGGATCTCGGTGATCTGCCGGCCGATGGTGAGCACCGGGTTGAGCGAGCTCATCGGGTCCTGGAAGACCATGGCGATCTCCTTGCCGCGCACGGCTCGGAGCTCGTCCTCGGGCATGTTCAGCAGGTCCTCGCCGTCGAAGCGCACGGACCCGCTGATCTCGACGCCGCGCCGGCCGAGCAGGCCGAGGGCGGCGAGCGACGTGACGCTCTTGCCGGAGCCGGACTCGCCGACGATGCCGACGGTGGCGCCGGCGGCGACGTCGAGGCTGACGCCGTCGACGGCCTTGACCGGGCGGCGGCCGCGGCTCTTGAAGGTGACCCGCAGGTCGCGCACCTCGAGCAGCGGCGCGCCCTTGCCGAGCCCCTTGCCGGGGACCTCGTCCTGGACCTCGTCTGGCTGGTCGTCGTCATCGGCTGTCCCTCATCGCCGCAGCTTGGGGTCGAGGGCCTCGCGCAGCGCCTCGCCCAGCAGGTAGAAGCCCAGCACGGACAGCACGATCGCGAGGCCCGGCCACAGCGCGAGCAGCGGCTCGGTGGCGAGCAGCGCCTGGGTGTCGGCGAGCATGCGGCCCCACTCCGGGATCGACGGGTCGGGCGAGCCGAGCCCGAGGAAGGCCAGGCCGGCAGCGTCGATGATCGCGGTGGCCAGCGCGAGGGTGGCCTGCACGATCACCGGCGCGAGGCTGTTCGGGAACACGTGCTGCAGCACGATGCGGCTGCGCGTGACGCCGAGCGAGCGGGCGGCCAGCGCGTAGTCCGAGCGCCGCTGGGCGAGCATCGACCCGCGCAGCAGCCGCGCGAACACCGGCACGTTGACGACCGCGATCGCGATCATCACGGAGGTGAGCGAGCGGCCGAGCAGCGCGGCGATGCCGATGGCGAACAGCAGCCCGGGGATCGACAGCATGATGTCGACGATCCGCATGATGAGGCTGTCGACCCAGCCGCCGAAGGCGCCGGCCAGCAGCCCGAGCACGACCCCGACGGTGGCGCCCATCGTCAGCGAGACGACGCCGATCAGCAGCGAGTAGCGCGCGCCGAAGATGATCCGGCTCAGCTCGTCGCGGCCCTGGGAGTCCAGCCCCAGCAGGTGGTCCCGGGACGGCCCGGGGAAGTCGCCCGGCCGGATCTGCGAGAGGTCCGCGGACTTGGGGTCGTACGGCGCGAGCAGCGGCGCGAACACCGCGACGACGACGAACAGCAGCACCAGGGCGGCGCCGATGATGGCCACCGGGTTGCGGCGCAGGCGCCGGAGGGCGTCGCGCAGCAGGCCGCCGGTCGCCTCCTCGCCGGTGTGCGTCTCGGCGGCGGTCTCCACCGCCTCCACCTGGGACAGGCTCATCCGGTGCGCACCCTCGGGTCGAGCACGCCGTACGAGATGTCGACGAGCAGGTTGACGACGACGAAGACGGTCGCGAGGAACAGCAGCCCGCCCTGGATCACCGGGAAGTCGCGGGTGAACACGGCCGAGGCCATGAACGAGCCGAGCCCGCCGAAGCCGAACACCGTCTCGGTGAGGATCGCGCCGGACAGCAGCAGGCCGGTCTGCAGGCCGATCACGGTCGCGACCGGGAGCATCGCGTTGCGCAGGATGTGGCGGCGCGTGACGACCCGCTTCGTCATGCCCTTGGCCTCGGCGGTCCGCACGAAGTCCTCGTTGCTGACCTCCTGCACCGCCGCGCGGGTGATGCGCGTGATGAAGGCGAGCGGGATCGTGCCGAGCGCGAGCGCGGGCAGCACGAGGTGCTTGAACGGCGTCCCAGGCCGCCGGGAAGTCGCCGGTGATGATCCCGTCCAGCACGAAGAACCCGGTCGGGTGGTCCGTCGTGATCGCGACGTTCTGCCGGCCGGTGGTCTCGAACCAGCCGAGCTTGATGGCGAACACGTACTTGAGCAGGTAGCCGAGCACGAAGACCGGGATCGCGATCCCGATGAGCGAGCCCACGCGTGGACAGGTTGTCGATCCACGACTGGGGTCTTCGCCCGGCCACGAAGCCGAGCGGGATGCCGACCGCGACGGCGAACAGGATCGCGGTGATGGCCAGCTCGACGGTCGCCTTGAAGCGCCGGCCGATCTCCTCCGAGACCGGCTGCTGGGTCTGGATCGACGTGCCGAAGTCGAGCTGGACGACCTTGCCCATGTAGCTGAGGTACTGCTCGTGGACAGGCCGGTCCAAGCCGTACGCCGCCCGCACCTGCGCGATCCGCTCGGGAGTCGAGCGCTCTCCGAGGAGGGCGGTCTCCGGTCCGCCGGGCAGGGCCCGGACGAACAGGAACACCAGGATCGAGAGCCCGAAGAGGATCGGGATCAGCAGGAGCAGGCGGCGTACGGCGAACTTGAGCAACGGATCAGCGGTGCCTTAGCTGTTGAGGGAGACCTTGGAGAAGTCCTCGATGCTCACCGGGCTCGGCACGTAGCCCTCGACGCCCTTGGCGAAGGCGAGCGCCGGCTTGGTGTGGACGTACGGCACACCCGGCAGGAACTCCATGATCTTCTTGTTGGCGGCCTCGTAGGCAGCGGTGCGCTTGCCCTCGTCCGGCTCCTGGCGAGCCGCCTCGAGGTCGCTGTAGATGCTCTGCTCCAGGGGGCCCCACGCGGTCTGCTTGGTCCGGAAGAAGGTCCCGATGAAGTTGTCCGGGTCACCGAAGTCACCCGTCCAGCCGAGCAGGCGCATGCCGCGTGCCGCCGGTGTCGACCGCGTTGAGGTAGTCCGGGTTCCACGGGGCGGACTTCGGGACGACCTTGAAGCCGGCGGCCGTCAGGTCGGCCGAGAAGGCCTGGAAGTTGCGCGACCGGGTCCGGCATGTACGGCCGGCTGACGCCGGTCGGGTACCAGAACTCGAGCGTCGGGTTGGCGACGCCGGACTCCTTGATGAGCTGCTTGGCCTTCTCGACGTCGTAGTCGTACTCGGGGACGTCGTCGGCGTAGCCGAACAGGCTCGGCGGCATGAACTCCTTGGCGACCTCGGCGCCGGGCGGGTACTTCGCCGTGACGAGGGCCTGGCGGTTCAGCGCGTGGGCGATGGCCTGGCGGATCTTCAGGTTGTCGAACGGGGCCTTGGCGGTGTTGAAGCCGACGTAGCCGACGTTGAACGCCGGGCGCTCCTGGATCTGGAACCCCGCGCCCTCGAGCGCGCCGAGGTCGGCCGGGTCGACGAGGTCGTAGCCCTGGATCTCGCCGGCCTCGAGGGCCTGGCGACGCGCCGGGCCGTCCGCGATCGGCTTGAAGATGACCTTGTCGAGCTTGGCCTTGTCGCCCCAGTAGTCGTCGAAGCGGGCGAGCACGAGGCGGTTGTTCGGCTCGTACGTCTCGAGCTTGAACGGGCCGGTGCCGACCGGGTTCTTGGTGCCGAAGGTGCCCTCGAAGCGGGGCTCCTCACCGGTGCCGGTGACCTTGTCGGCCTCGTACTTCGTCAGGGCCTCGGGGCTCGCGATCGAGAACGACGCGAGCGCCAGGCCGGAGAGGAAGGAGGCGGACGGGCTGGTCAGGTTGATGACGGCCTTGCCGTCCTGCGCCTCGCAGCTCTTGTAGAGGCTGGTGCCGAGCGCGGGGTCCTCGTTCTTGGCGTAGCCGCTGAAGACGGTCTGCCAGTAGTAGGACACCGAGGCGCTCTGCTGGACGCCCTTGAAGTTGTACCAGCGGTCGAAGTTCGCGCAGACGGCCTCGGCGTTGAACTCGGTGCCGTCGTGGAAGGTCACGCCGTCCTGCAGCGTGAACGTCCACGTCGTGCCGGCCTCGTCGGACTCCCACTCCTTGGCCAGACCGGGCACGATCTCGGTGCCGCCGGGCTCGGTCGTCACGAGCGTCTCGAACAGCTGGCGCACCACGCGCAGCGACTCGCCGTCGCTGACGTAGGCGCCGTCCATGCTGATCGGGTCCGCGGAGGTGCCGAACACCATCGTGCCGCCCGTCTTGCCCCCGGCGGTCCCGTTGTCGTCGTCGCCGCTGTCGCCGCCGCCGCAGGCAGCGGTGCCGGCCAGCAGGCCGGCCAGACCCAGGGCGAGAACGCCCTGGCGTCGAAGGTTGCGCATCGCGTCTCCACCTCGTCCTGGGCTGGGATCAGCCCCTCGGCGGCCCGGTCGGGCGCCGATCGTGGCCGGACCCTAGCCCGCGCGGATCACCGCGCGCGGCGCATCGGAGCGGCCGCGGGTCGCGATTGCGCAACGATGGAGCAGGATCCGGACGTCCTGCGTCGAACTCTCCCGCACCCGGTCCCCTCCCCCGAAGGTGCACGCCATGAAGCGCAGCCTGCTCGTCCTCACCGCCGCCGCCGTCGCCCTCAGCCCGTTGGCGGCCTCCGCCGCCCCGGCCAAGGCGAAGCCGCGCACGATCACGTTCGAGTACGACGCGCCCAGCGCGCTCGGCACGCCGGCGTTCAGCCTCAACGTCAGCGGCGTGGCCCCGGTGTGCGACGCCTACGCCGGCTGCTGGGACTTCAAGACGGCCAAGGGCGAGAAGACGCTCGAGATCAGCGCCTCCGACCCGTCGGCCGGGTTCCAGGTCTGGTTCGACGGCACCTACGCCGACAACGTGGTGTCGTTCTGCGGCAAGGGCAAGATCACCGTGTCGCCGAAGACCGCCCACGACGTGTTCGTGCGCCCGGCCCTGGACACCTGCGGCGCCGGCCCCGAGGGCGGCAAGCTCACCGCGGTGATCAGCCCGGCGGCGTAGGCGCCTCCGCGTGCCACAGTGACGGCATGCGGGCTGCTCTCGCGACGGCGTTGGCGACGGGGCTCGCCGCCGGCTGCCTGCTGAGCGGCTGCGGCACGGCGCCCGCACCGGACGCCCAGTCGGAAGCCCAGCCGGCCGCAGCGACCCTCGCCTCCGCCCGCCCGGTCGTCCCCCAGCGCGGGGCGTTCCGGCACACCGGGCGGGGCGAGTTCCGCGCGCGCACCGGCCCGGTGACCGCCGCCCGGCTCGGCAGCTCCTACCGCGCCGGCTGCCCGGTCGGTCCGGCCGACCTGCGCCTGGTGTCGCTGACCTACCTGGGCTTCGACGGGCGCCCGCACCAGGGGCAGCTCGTCGTCGCGCGGGCGCACGCCGCCGGCGTGGTCCGGGTCTTCCGGGCGCTGTACGAGGCGCGCTTCCCGGTGCAGGGCATGCGCACGGTCGAGCAGTACGGCGGCGACGACGACCGCTCGATGGCGGCCGGCAACACCTCGGCGTTCAACTGCCGCGTGGTCGCGGGCGGGACGGGCTGGTCCGAGCACGCGTACGGCACCGCGCTGGACCTCAACCCGGTGCAGAACCCGTACGTGCGCGGCACGACCGTCGAGCCGGAGGCCGGCCGGGCCTACCTGGACCGGGGCCGGGTCCGGACCGGGATGGTCGTGCCCGGCGACGCCGTCGTGCGGGCCTTCGCGAGCGTCGGCTGGGAGTGGGGCGGCGACTTCCGGACGCTGAAGGACTACCAGCACTTCTCCGCGTCGGGCCGCTGACCCCGCGGCGAGCGGTGCGCTGACCTCTTCGTGAAGTCCCCAGCACCAGGGTGCTGGGGACTTCACGCGAACGGCATCCACAGGCGGCGCGCGACAAGCACCGCAGTCGCGAGTGCGGGCGCACCTTCGCCGGATGACGGTGCCGCTGCCCGACCCCCGCCCGCCCGGCTGGCAGGAGCTGGTCGAGCAGCAGGACCTCGTGATCGGGCGGCGCCAGGCGCGGCTCGGCGGGATGAGCGAGGACCAATGGCAGTGGCGCCTCGACAGCGGGCGCTGGCGGTCGGTGCTGCACGGCGTGGCGGTGGCGCACACCGGCGAGGTGACGGAGCGGCAGCGGAGCTGGGCCGCCGTGGTCTACGCCGGCGCCGACGCCTACCTGTCGGCGGACGCCGCCCTGGTCGTGCACGGCATGCGGCTCGCCGCGACGCGGACGATCCACCTCGCCTGCGCGAGGCAGGTCCGCCCGCAGCGCTTCCCGCGCGACGAGCAGGGGTCCGTGCGGGTCGACGTGCGCCGGGTCGCCGAGGCGGCGGCGCTGCGGCACCCGGCGCGCACGCCCCCCGTCCTGCGGCTGGCGCCGGCGGCGCTGCACGCAGCGGCCTGGGCAGGCAGCGACCGGGCCGCGGAGTGGCGGCTGGCCGCCGTGGTCCAGCAGGGGCTGGTGAGTGCCGCCGACCTGCGCCGTGCCGTCGGCGAGATGGCTCGCCTCCCGCGCTGCGCCCTGGTGCGTGACGTGCTCGACGACGTCGAGCTGGGCGCGCACGCCGCGAGCGAGCTCGACCTGCTGCGCTTCCTGCGCCGGCACGGCCTGCCGCTGCCGGACCGGCTGCAGCGGCCCGTCCGAGCCTCCGGCCTGCGCTACCTGGACGCCTGGTGGGAGCGGGAGCGCGTGAGCGCCGAGATGGACGGCGCCCACCACCGCAGCGTCGGCACCTGGGAGCAGGACGCGCTGCGCGCCAACGACATCCAGCTCGTCGAGCAGCACGACCGGATCCTGCTGCTCCGCTTCACCCGCGGGCACCTGCGCCACGACGAGGCACGCGTCGCCGCCCAGCTGCGCCGGGCCCTGCGCTGACCCGCGGACGCGTGAAGTCCCCAGCACCAGGGTGCTGGGGACTTCACGAGGTGGCCGGCGAAGGGGGCCTGGGGTCAGACCAGCCCGTAGCGGCGGCCGCGCACCAGGGCGGCGCCGATGCCGACCAGGAGCAGGGCCGGCAGGGCCAGCGGCAGCGGGCCCGTGGCGGGCAGGGACCCGCCGGACGTGCTCGGCCGCCCGGTGGCCGGCGGCGCGGCGTCCGGCACCGGCGCGACGGCCGGCGGAGCCACGACCGGGGCAGCGACCGAGCGGCTGCCGAAGACCTGCAGCTCGGCGATGCGCACGTTCTTCTTCTGCGACAGCGAGAGCAGCGACTTCGGCGCGCCGGCCGCCGCGGCGGTCGTGAAGCCCATCGTGCAGTCCGGGTCGTTGAGCTCGTTGCCCTCGCCGTTGGCCTCGCCCGTGTAGGCCTGGCCGCCCGTGCACTGGTTGTCGAGCACCTTGATCCGGACGTGCGTGGCCTTGGTCTCCGGGATCGCGAACGTGCGGAGCTTCAGGTCGGCGACGGTCGGGCGCGGGCGGTCCGCCGGGAAGGCGTCCTTGGCGACCAGCCGGGAGGTGAAGTCCGCCTCGTCGGCGCACTCCTTCCCGGTGGTGGCGTCGCAGGTGAGGATCTCGAACGAGCGCAGCGCGGCGAAGCGGCTCTGGCCGCCGGTGTCGTACGGCGCGTCGGTCGTGAGCTCGCACAGCGTGGCGTCCTGCGCCGCGACCTCGCTCTGGCAGACGGCGGGCCGGTTGGCCGCGCTGACCTGCACCTCGCGGACGAGCGAGGCGCCGCCCGCGAGCGCGACGGTGACCTGCTTGCCGCGGACGGTCGGCTCCTCCAGCGGGTTCTGCGGAGCGCCCTCGACCGAGCCCCAGTTCGTGCCCTCGCTGTCGTCGATGAGCTGCTCGAGGTTGCCGCCGTCACCGGTCGCCTCGGCGCCGTTGGTGAGCGACGCGAGGTTGCGGCGCAGCGGGAGGTCCAGCGTCGTGGTCTGGCCGGGCGCGAGGGTGACGCTCATGCGCTTGTGGCCGTAGCCGGGCGCCTGCACGTACAGCTCGTAGGTGCCGGGCACGAACTTCTTGGGCGCGCTGGTGGCCTTGCCCTCCATCGTGGCGACGGGGGTGATGCGCGCCTCGTACGTGCCGACGTAGACGTTGACCTCCTCCGGGGTCCCGGACTGCGGGACGGCGCGGAAGCGGAGCGTGGCGTTCTGCGCCGAGGCGACCGGGCTGCGGAAGCCCGCCTCGGGGTCGCGGTCCGCGGTGCTCTCGGTGAAGGCGTCGTCGCCCATGCCGCGCTTGGCGAAGGCCCCCCACAGCTCGGGCAGGTTGGCCCCGCCGTAGCGCATCTTGTCCGAGGCCAGGATCGCGTCGCGGCTGTCGAGCATCGAGGTGGAGCCCGGCTGCAGCAGGTAGCCGTCGAAGATCAGCTGGATCCAGCGCCGGTTGCCCGGGCAGACCGTGCTGGCCTTGAGGCCGTCGGCGCAGGCGCGCTGCAGCACCTTGTCGGCCTCCGGGAACCTCGCGTCGTACTTCTCCACGAGCGCCTGGCGGATGTCGAACTGCGTGGCGTTCCAGATCTCGCCGTCGGCGTGCGGCGAGGTGGTGCCGTTGCCGTCGTACTCGATGTCGGAGAAGTTCAGCGGGCTGTCGTTCATCCCGTAGTTGCGGATGCCGGTCTTCTTGTCACCGGTGACGTACGGCGCGAGCGAGTAGCGGTTCTCGTCGGCGTACGGCGCGAGGCCGAAGCCGTTGAGGTACTCGACGGCCATCAGGTCGGACCAGGACTCGCCCATGGAGCCGGCCTGCGCGCCCGACAGGCCGTTGCTGCCGTCGGTCATCTTGTTGCTGATGGCGTGGCCGTACTCGTGGCCGACGATGCCCATGTCGTAGGCGCCGTCGGTGCAGGGGGCGTAGAAGCCGGCCTGCAGGGGCTCCCAGAGGTACTGGTTGGTGATGCCGGGCGTGCCGTCGTTCATGGCGATCTGGTTGGCGTTGTCGCGGCCCTGGAAGGTCGGGCCGCCGCCGATCGACCCGGACTGGCTGTTGCCGATCTCCGGGTCGTTCTCGCGCTCCTCGGCGTCGGCCTCGGAGCCGACGTTCTCGAGCTGCATGTTGTTGTTCTCCTCGGTGAAGCCGAGGTAGTAGCTCCAGTCGTGCATGCGGTTGTGCATGACGAACAGGTTGGTCGTGGCGGCGTCGACGTCGTTCAGCGACGGCGTGACGAAGCTCGTCTGGCTGCAGCCGCTGCTGTGCCACTGGTCGGTGAACGGGAAGTCGTACGTGCGGGTCGGGCTCACCGGCGAGACCGCGAGGTCCGGGGTGAGGAAGCTGGCGCGCGACGGGGCGGTCTGGGCGTTGTTGCCACGCGTGCTCTGCGACGGGCACGGCGACGCCCTGGTCGGTCGGCACCTCGTCGTAGGCGAACGGCGAGGCCGGGTTGCTCTCGCCGCCGAGGACGCGGGAGCACTCGGCGCCGGCGGTCCAGCACCAGTACTGCCGGTTGTCCGGCGTCTTCACGCCCGCCTGCGGGAAGTCCGGGGCGTTCGGGAACACGCGCCAGTACGGGACGGAGGCGGCGCCGGGGGCGGCGGCCGTGTCGTCCGCGTGCTGGAGGCGGTTGCGGCGGTGCAGGACCTCGCCGGTCTCCGCGTCGACCATCGAGATGTAGGCGTACGGGTGCTCGCCGAGCAGGGCGCCCGGGTCGCTGCGCAGGACGACGACCTCGTAGGCGAGGCGCACGCCGTCCCGCGGCGTCGGGATCGTCATCAGCCGGATCGTCTGCTGGTCGCGGATGCCCTCGAGGCGCAGCACCCTGGCGCCGTGCGGCGTCATGAGGTCGGTGACGTCGAGGTCCTTGCCGGCCAGGTCGACCTTCGCGTCCTTCGCGGCCGCGCGGTAGGCGTCGGTCAGCGAGACGGTCGCCCGGTTCGTGACGCGCGTGTCGCGGGTCAGGCTGGAGCTGACGTAGGCGACCCGGTTCTCGGGGTCGAGGCCGACCGTGACGACGCCGTCGAGGCCGGCCGGCGCACCGCCGAAGACCTGCTGGAGCTTGACGACGTGCGGGGCCTTGCGGTCCGGGTAGCCCTTGCCGGCCATCTTGGCGCGCAGCTCGGGGGACTCCAGCAGCGGCACGTCGGTGGCGACCTCGAGCGCCTCCGGCACCACCTGCGCGGCGGTCAGGCCGAACAGGTCGAGGTTGCCGGCGAGGAAGGCGCGCGCCGCGTCGGCCGGCGCTGCCGGCGCGGCGGGCCGCTCAGGAAGCCGGCGTCGTCACGGGTGAGCACCTTCGGGGTGCCGAACGCGTTCCACACGGCGCGGGCGCCGAGGGAGCGCACCGCCGCCTGCTGGGCGGCCGACGGGGAGACCACGCCGGCCCGCTCGTCGGCGTCGGGGGCCAGCAGGCCGCCCTCGCCCTGGAAGCCGTAGGCGAGCGGGTCGATCGGGGCCGCCGCGGAGGCGGAGGGTCCGAAGGCGGCGCCGGCCGCGAGGGCTCCGGCGGCGACGACGGCGAGCAGGGGGCGGCGCACTGGGCGTCCTTCCGTACGGGACGACCCGCCGCACCGAGCCCAGGGGCAGGGGAGACGGGACTGGTCCGCCCGTTCTTCGCCGCCGCGCGCCCGCTTCCTGCCGCTACGCCCCGGTCTGTTCCGACGGGTCGTCGAGCCGCGCCCGCCGCGCCTCGCGCGCGGCCCGCCGCCGGTCCGCGGCGGCCATGGACGCGCTGGCGAAGGCGTCCCGCTGCCTGCGGAGCAGCACCAGGCTGAGCAGCGCCGACACCAGCACCGCACCACCGAGCACGAGCAGCTCCTTGCCCCCGCCGAGCACCGCGCGCAGCACGGCCGCCGAGACGACGAGCAGCGCCAGGCGCAGCGCGGAGTAGACGGCGAAGGCCCGGCCCGGGCGCGGCGTCTCGCTCGTGGCGTCGCTCATGACCCCAGGCTAGGCGCCCCCGGCAACGCGACGGGCGCCGCCGCAGCCTGCCGGTGGCAGGTGCGACGGCGCCCGGGGAGCGTCGTACGAGGTGCTAGACCGCGGCGTCCATCTCGGTCCGGCGACGGCGGGCGACGACCGCGGCGGCCATCAGGGCGACACCCAGGGCCGCGAGGGCCTGCGAGGCGCCGGTGCGCGGCAGCTGCGGGGTGACCGTGGTCGGCGTGCCGGTGGCCGGCGTGCCGGTGGTCGGCGTGCCCGTGGCCGGGGCGGCGACGACGGCCGGGGCGAACCGGGCGTTGCTGCTGAGCGTGGCCATGTCGATCTTGACCGGGGCGCTGGTCAGCAGGCCGGCGACCTGGGTGATGCCGTCGAGGGCGGGCAGGTCCGCCGCACCCGGCAGGGCCAGGGCGGTCGGGATGCTCACCGACGGGAGGGTGATCGACAGGCCCTTGACGGCGGTGCTGGCGACGCCGAAGCCGTCCGTGATGCTCGTGCTGGTGCTCTTGGTCAGCAGGCCGACCTCGGGCGCCGGGATGGACAGCGTCGGGAACTGCGGGACCGTCGACAGGACGCTGGACAGCGTGCCGGTCAGGTCGGCGATGAGGCCGTTGACCGCGGTGAGCTGGGTGCCGGCCAGGTCGAGCAGGTCGACCGAGCTGGTGCCGAGGACGTTGGACAGGACGTCGGTGCCGAGGACGTTGAGGCCGGTGATCTCGCCGCCGACGACCTTGGCCGTCTGGCCGCCCTCCTTGTTGGAGGAGGCGGACGACTGGGTGAGGATCGACAGGCTGTCGAAGCTGACCAGCGGGGTGCCGTCGAGCACGGCCAGGATCGCGCCGAGGAGGGCGTCGATCTGCGGCTGGACGTTGGCGAGCAGGCCCTGCAGCGCCTTGACGGCCGCGTCCAGCGTCGCCTGGAGGCCGTCGATGGCCGCCTGGATCGTGGCGATCGTGCCCTTCAGCGCGGTCACGGCGGCGGCGATGACGTCGACCGCGGACTGGGCGGTGGACAGGTCGGTGGTGGCCTTGGTGACGGCGGCGGTCGCCGAGGCGACGGTGGCGTTCGCCGCGGTGACCGCGGTCTGCGCGGTGGTCACGGCGCCCTGGAGCAGCGGCGTCTTGACGAGCGCCAGGTCGAGGGCGCTGGTGGCCGCGGTCAGCTGGGCCTGCGCGCCGGTGAGGGTGCTGTTGGCGGCGGTGAGCTGCGACTGCGCGCCGGCGACGGCGTCCTTGAGCGGCTGGAGCGCCGCGGTCGCGGTGGCCAGCTCCTTCTCCTTGGCGGCGAGCTGGCTCTGCGGGCCGGCGAGCTCGGCGGTCTTCGCGGCGAGCGCGGCGGAGGCGTCGTCGACGGCCTTCTGGGCCGCGTCGATCGTCGCCTGGGCGGCGGCGGTCGCGTCGGTCAGCGCCTTGTTGGCGGCGGTGACGGCGGGGTTGACGAGGTCGAGCTCGCCGAGCAGCTCGTTGAGGACGCTGAGCGGCAGGGCCTTCAGGTCCAGGCCGAGGGCGGCGAGCAGGTCCGCCACGCTGGGGAGGGCCACGCCCTCGATGCTGATCTCCTTGGTGCCTGCCGCGCCGCCGGCCTTGGTGACCAGCGAGCTGACGTCGAGCGTGCCGTCGATGGCGACCGGCAGGCCCAGCACGTTCAGGCCGCCGAGGGAGTCGGCGCCGGCGGCGGTCTTGGGCTCGCCGCCGTCGTTGCTGGCCGTGGCGTCGAGGACCGGCGTCGTGATGCCGACCAGGCCGGCGAGCGCCGGGGCGACCGCGCCGGTCGACAGCGCCGGGGCGCTGACCGGGGAGCTCGCCGGCGTGACCGTCTGCTGGCCGTACGCCGTGCCGTCCGCGGTGAGCGGGGTGAGCAGGATCTTGGCGACGCTCTCGGCGCCGAGCATGTCGCTCAGCAGCTCGAGCGTGCCGGCGCTGACGGTGTGACCGCCGGCGGCGACGCCGAGCAGCGTCACCGACGACGACGCCACGCCCTTGGCCGGAGCCGGGGTGGTGGCCGCGGAGGCGGGGCCGGCGACGGCCGCGAGCAGGGCCGCGGCGGCGGCCGCGGAGAGGAGGGGAGAGGGACGCACGATGGTCTCCAGAGAGCCGACGACAGGCGGACCGGCGACGAGGGCCACCGGGGTTCTCCAGCAGGATCGACGGGTTGTCCCGTTTCGACCATGGCCCGTTGGGACTATCTGTGCCCTACCCGTCACGGTGCGCCCGGGTCCGCGGCCTCTGCCCGAAGATGTCCCCCCGCCTAGCCTGGACGGGTGCCCCGGGTGCCGCAGTCGACGCGCCCGCGGCGCCCTGACCTGCTGCTCCTCCTCCCACCGCTGGTCCTGGCCGTCCTGGGCAGCGCGCTGCTGAGCCGGCGCCGCAGCCTCTGGTACGACGAGCTCTTCACGGCGCAGGTCGCGCCGCTGCCGCTCGGCCGGATCGCCGACGCGGTGCTGTCCGGCCACGGGACCGCGCCGTACCTCGCGAGCGTCCCGCCCTCCTACAACGCGCCGTACTACGTCGTGGTGCACGGCTGGCTGGCCCTGCTGCACCAGCCGCCCGGCGAGCTGTCGCTGCGCTCGCTGTCGCTGGTGGCCGCCGTCCTCGGGGTGCTGCTGCTCGTCCGGGCGGTGCACCGGCTCGCCGGCCGGACCGCTGCCGTGGCCGCCGGCCTCGCCGCCGCCACGAACCCGCTGCTGCTGGAGTACTCCGTCGAGGCGCGCGGCTACGGCCTCGCGGTCCTCGCGACCTGCGCCACGGCGCTGGCCCTGGTGCGGTGGCTGGACGGCGGGAGCCTGTGGCCCTGCGCGCTGGGCGCGACGGCGGCGGGCCTGGCCCACTGGTTCGCGCTGCCGGTGGTCGCCGGCCTCGCGCTGGCCGGGCTGCTGCTGCGCCGGCGCGCGGCGCTGCCGCTGGTCGCGGTCACGGCGCTGGCCGCGCTGCCCGCGCTCGCGCTCGTCGTCCTCGCCGCACGCGTGGACGCCGGCGGCACGACGACCGGCTGGATCGCCGACACCGGCGGGGCCGTCCCCTGGCTGTCGCTGCAGGCGTGGACCTCGAAGTCCCCGCCGCTGCTGGCGATGACGCTGCTCGGCGTCGCGCTGGCGGTGCGTGCGCGGACCCGCCTGGTGGCCGTCGGGCTGTGCTGGGTGCTCGTGCCCGTGCTGCTCGTGACGCTCGCCGAGCTGGCCCGGCCGGTGTTCGTGCCGCGCTACCTCCTGCCGGGCCTGCTCGGGCTGGCGGTGCTGGCCGGGGCGGGACTGGCCGGCCGCTGGCGGGGCGCGGGGGTCGCCGCCCTGGTGGCCGCGTCGCTGTTCGCCTCCGCCCCGCTCGCGACGGCACCGCCCCGCGACGACGCCAAGGGGGCGGTGGCCGCCCTCGCGGCGCAGCACGTGGCCGGGCAGCCGGTGGTGGCGGTGGACCGGCGGGCGGCGCTCGCGCTGGTGCAGTACGCCCGGGGGTCGGTGCGCGACGACCTGCTGCTGCCGCCGGACGACGCCCCCCCGGGGGAGGAGGTCGTGTGGTTGCTGCGCCCCAAGAGCTACACCGCGCCGCTCGCGCGGTCCGACGACGACGACCAGCTGGAGGGTCGCGGGTTCGTCGTCGTCCAGACGCAGGTGTTCGACGGGTCGAGCGTGGCGATGGTGCTGCAGAGGTGGACGCTTGCGCGGCGGTGACGGCTCGGGCCTGTCGCTGCGCTCCCTGACGGCCCTACGCCGTCACCGTCGCTTCAGCGTCCACAGCAGGGTGCGCGCGGACTGCTGCACGCGGGCTCGCGTGGTCCAGGCCGACGAGCCGAGCTCGCGCTCCGCTCGCTCGACGGGGACCGAGGCGAGTGCGAGCCCCGACGCGCCCAGCGCCGCCACCAGGGAGGGGGCTTGGAGGCGGAGGACGGCGGACCGGGCGCGGGGGTCCATCGCGAGGAAGGCGCCGGCGTCGGGGGGCAGGCCGGTCAGGCGGGCCATGAGGGCGCGGTGGGCGCGGCCGGTGAGCAGTCGCAGGGGGGACTCGTACGACCCGCGGCGGCCGGCGAAGACGGCGGCGACGTCACCGGCAGCGAGCCGGTCGAGCAGCAGCGGGACGGCCTCGGGCGGGTCCTGCAGGTCGGCGTCGAGGCAGACCCAGGCGTCCGCGTCGCCGTCCGCGGCCAGGCCGAGGGCGAGCGCGCGGTGCTGGCCGACGTTCTGCGGCAGGACCTGCGCCACGACGCGGGGGTCGGCAGCCAGCCGCGCGGCGACGGCGGCGCTGTCGTCCGGCGAGGCGTCCACCACGAGCCGGACGCTCCAGTCGTGGCCGGCGAGCGCGGCGCCGAGCCGCGACACGAGCGGCGACAGGGTGCCGGCGTTGCCGTAGACCGGCACGACGACGGCGACCCTCACGTGGCCGCCCACGTCCGGGCGAGCCCGGTCCGCAGGTCGAGCCGCGGCTCCCAGCCGAGCAGCGTGCGGGCCAGCGCGGGGTCGGCGACCCAGGAGGCGGCGTCCCAGGAGCGGCCCTCGTGGGCGCCGACGGCGGTGCGGACCTCGCGCCCGGTGACCTCGGCGGCGAGCGCGACCAGCTCCTCGTTGGCGGTCTGCACGCCGGTCCCGACGTTGAGCACCTGACCGGGCGGGAGGTCGTCGGCGGCGGCCGCGAGCAGGCAGGCCTCGACGACGTCGTCGACGTGCACCCAGTCGCGCCGTGAGCCCGGAGCGGTCAGCGGCAGCACCTCGCCGGTGGCCGCCGCCCGCAGCACCGCCGGCACGAAGCGGGTCGCCTTGTCGTGCGCGCCGTACACCTGGAACGCCCGCAGGACGGTCGACCGCAGCCCGCGCTCGGTGGCGGCGGCGGCCAGCAGCAGCGAGCCGGCCGCCTTGGTGGCGCCGAAGAGGCCGCGCGGGCGCAGCGGCGCGTCCTCCCCCATCGGCCCGCCGGTCTCGGCGTACTCCGTCGAGGACCCCAGCCGGACCACGGCGCGGCAGGACGCCGGCAGCGCCTGCACGAGGTGCACGCCCGACATCGCGTTGACGAGCACGGCGTCGAGGTCGCGGGTGCGTGCGGCGGCCAGGTGGAAGGCCACCTCGACCTCGGGCACGGCGAAGGGGGCCGGTCAGGTCGACCGGCAGCGGCTCGACGTCGGGCGGGGCGGGCGCGCCCGGTCGCACGCGTCCCGACGACGTCCCAGCCGTCGGCGACCAGCCGGGCGCACAGGTGCCGGCCGACGAAGCCGCCGGCGCCGGTGACCAGCGCGCGCGTCACGCCGGCTGGGCCACCGGCAGCACCGCGTCGAGCAGCTCGAGGCGGTCGGCCAGCACCTCGCCGTCCGTGCGGAGCCGGTCGCCGGCGCAGGCGGCGAGGATCCGCGGCACCTCGTCGTAGACGCTGCGCCCCGCGACGTCGGCGGTGAAGGAGCGGCGCAGGAAGGTGAACGACGCGCCGAGGCGGGCAAGCTCCGCGGACAGCAGCCGGGACGGCACCGGCCAGCCGGCGTCCGGCCGGGTGAGGCCGGCCACGCCGAAGGGGACGGTGCAGGCGGCGGCGACCCGGTCGGCGGTGCCGTCGACGAGCGGGTGGAACAGCGCGTCGCTGCGCCGGTCGATGCGCAGGTCGTTCAGGCCGAGGTAGACGCGGGACAGCGGGCGGGCGACCAGCTCGTCGACCCGGTCGACCGCGTCCTGCGTCTCCACGAGGATCCCGAGGCCGCAGCGACCGGCGACGGCCTCCAGCGCGAGGTCGACCTGCTCGGGCGTGCGCACCATCGGCAGCAGCACCTCGTCGGCGCCCAGGCGGACGGCGAGGTCGACCTCGGCGGCGGTCCACGGGCCGGCGCCGTTGACCCGGCACAGCACCCGCCCGCCGGTGGCGGCGCGGACGCGGGCCAGGTCCTGCGGGGTGTCCTGGTTGATCTGGGTGCCCTCGCCGGCCTGCCGCCGGGCCTTGCCGCGGCGCTCCCAGTCGACGATCACGCCGGCCGCGCCGGCCTGCACGCAGGAGGAGGCGAAGACCGGGTCGGTGCTGAAGACGAAGAGCTCCACGGCCCTCATGTTAGGGCAACCTCACCTGACCGGGACACGCAGATCTGTCCGTTTGGACACGGCCCGTCACCCGTGCGTGGTTCTCTCGTTGGGTTGATCAAGCACCGGGGGTGGGCCCCGGGCGAGGGGGGAGCACAGATGGACGAGTCGCAGGCATCGCGGGGACGCCTCCTGACGCCGGGCGAGGTGGCGACGCTGTTCCGCGTCGACCCCAAGACCGTCACCCGCTGGGCGGCCGCCGGCCGCATCAGCAGCATCCGCACCCCCGGCGGCCACCGCCGCTTCCGCGAGTCCGAGGTCCGCGCGCTGCTCGAGGGCGGCCGGACCCTGGCCGGCGAGATCCCCGCGCAGCCGCAGCCCGGTCGCACCAGCGCCTCGATCTAGCCGCTACCCTCCGCGCGTCCCGCGGAAGGAGAGCCCCGTGCTGTACGGCGGTGGCGCGCTGTTCTTCGTCGAGCTCGGCCTCGTCGTCTACTGCGTGCTCAACATCATCACCACGCCCGACGCCGACGTGCGCAACCTGCCCAAGCTCCTGTGGCTGGTGCTCGTCCTGCTCTTCCCGATCGTCGGCGGCATCGCCTGGCTGGTGGCCGGCCGGCCGCAGGGCCCGGTGCGCTCGCTGCCGTACAAGGGCAACACCGGGATCCCGCCGGAGTACGACCGGCCGGGGCGCGCCACGGCCTACTCCCCCGACGACGACGAGGCGTTCCTGCGCGGCCTGCGGGAGCGCGCCGAGCAGCAGCGGCGGGCGGCCGAGCAGGAGCGCAAGGCCCGTGAGGCCCGCGAGGCCGACCCGGGATCGTCCGACCCCCGCTAGGCGTTGGACCCTTCGTGGTCCTCCTGTACGCCGTCTCGCTCCTCCTGCTCGTCGTCTGCGTGCTCGACGTGCTCCGCACGCCGCGCGAGCTCGTCCGCACGCTGCCCAAGCCGCTGTGGCTGCTGGTCGTGCTGCCGCCGGTGTTCGGGCCGGCAGCGTGGTTCCTCGCCGGCCGACCGGCCCGCGACGCCGTGCCCGCACCGCGTGCCGAGCGCGGGGCGCCGGACGACGACGAGGACTTCCTGCGCGAGCTGGACCGGCGCCGCCGCGACCCGCGGGACGGCTGACGTTCCACAGGCTGCCTGGCAGCCCTGACGCCTCGTCCGTGCGGAGGCCACGCTGGTGACATGGCCGAGCCGGGGGAGCACCATGAGCCACGTGACCGTCATGCCACGCGCCGGGGACTGGACCGCGGACGACCTCGACGACCTGCCTGATGACGGCCTGCGCTACGAGCTCGTGGACGGGGTGCTCCTGGTGAGCCCGTCTCCCTCGGCGATCCACCAGGTGGCCGTCGTGAACCTCGTGGAGGTGCTGCTCCGGCAGGCGCCGCCGGAGATGAGGGTGCTCACCGCACCCCTGGACGTCCGCTTCAGCCCGGCGCGTCAGCTGCAGCCCGACGTCCTCGTCGTCCCCCGCGAGGCGCCGACCCTCCGGCTGGAGCGGCAGCCGCTGCTGGTCGTCGAGGTGCTCTCCGCCAGCAGCCGCGCCACGGACCTCACCCTCAAGCGGCACGTGTACGAGCAGGCCGGTGTGCCGTCGTACTGGCTGCTCGACACGGACGCGCCGTCGCTGACGGTGCTCGAGCTGCAGGACGGCGCGTACGTCGAGGTGGCGAGCAGCGGGTCGGTGACCGTGCAACGACCGTTCCCGGTGACGCTCGTCCCGGAGGAGCTGGTCCGCTAGGCGTAGGAGTGGAAGCCCACCACGAAGATGTTCACGACGTAGTAGTCGATGACGAGGGCGCCGGCCGCGGCGACGCCGATCCACGCCGACTTGGTGCCCTTCCAGCCGGCGGTCGCACGGGCGTGCAGGTAGCCGGCGTAGAGCACCCAGGTGATGAACGACCAGGTCTCCTTGGGGTCCCAGCCCCAGTACCGGCCCCACGCCGACTCGGCCCAGATCGCCCCCGCGATGATCGCGAACGTCCAGACCGGGAACGCGAAGGCGATGACGGCGTACGTCACGCGGTCGAGCGTCGGGGCCGCCGGCAGGGCCGAGCCCAGCGAGACGGGGAAGCGGGAGGCCTTGCCGGCCAGGGCGTTCTCGTCGTGCCTGGCCCGCACGAGGTAGAGCAGCGCGACGATGCCGGACAGCAGGAAGGCGCCCGACGACACGACCGCGGCGAAGACGTGGATCTTGATCCAGTACGAGTCGAGCGCGGGGACCAGCGGCCCGGCCGCGGTGTAGAGCACGGTGCCGGCGAGGCCGAGGTAGAGCACCACCGGGACCATCACGAAGGCGCCGAGGCTGCGCTCGACCTTGCCGGTGAGCACCAGCACCAGGAACGTCACGACGCCGGTCAGGGCCACGGCCGAGGAGAACTCGTACATGTTCCCCCACGGCACCCGGTCGGCGGCGAGGCCGCGGGAGACCACGGACACGACGTGCACGCAGGCGCCGACCAGCGTGAGCAGCAGCCCGACCTGGCCGGCCTTGCTGTTCACGGTCCGCTCGGGGGCCGGCGGCGGGGCGAGCGCGGTGGTGCCGGCCATCGCGGCCGTGCGCTCGGCGGCGGCGCTGCGGGTGGCGGCGGTCGCGAGGCGCAGGGAGCGCTTGCTGGCCTGCTCGCCCGCGAAGGCCAGCATCGCCAGGCCGTAGAGCAGGACGGACGCGAACAGCAGGTCGTCGGACAGCCCGGCCAGTGCCGTGTCGGTCACGCGTGCTCCTCGGTGGTGGGTCGTGCGGTGTCGCGCAGCCGCTGGGCGAGCCGGTCGAACTCCTCGCGGAAGCCCTCCGCGCCGCTGCGGGCCAGGCCCGCGACCTCCACCACGGTACGGCCGCCGTCGGGGCCCTCGCCTGCCGGGGAGGCGCGCACCCAGACCCGGCGCCGGCGGACGAACAGGGACAGGCACAGGCCGAGCACCATGCCGGTGCCGGCGACCAGCGCGAGCCCCTTGCCCGGGTCCTGCGTCACCTGGAAGGTCGCCCACTCCGTCGTCTCGACGTAGGTGATGCTGCCGCCGCCCGGCATCTCCCAGGTGTCGCCGGGGCTGAGCTTGTGCGCCCGGCCGCCGTCGACCGGCTCCAGCCGGGACCGGTCCTCCAGCGCGTAGACCGAGGCCGGCGCGCCGGAGTCGATGCCGAGGTCGCCGCGGAAGCCGAGCACCGTCAGGGCCGGGTTGTCCGGCGCCGGGTAGACGGACGTGACGCGGCTGGTCTGCGGGTCCTGCACGGTGGTCGGGGTGAAGACGCCCTCGAAGGCGAGCTGCTCGCCGGCGGCGTCCGGCACCTTGATCGTGCAGGTCGACAGGAAGGTCGGCCCCTGCGGCAGGCAGGCCACGGTCTGCGGGAGCTCGTTGCCCTCCCGGTCGACCACGAGGACCTTCGGCGCGTAGCCGTGGCCGAGCAGGTAGGTCTTCGCGCCGTCCACGACCAGCGGGTGGTTGACCCGCACGTTCCGCGGCTTCAGCGGCGCGTCGGGGTCCTCGGCGTAGCGCAGGTCGGCGTCGAAGGTCAGCGCCTTGCCGTCGTCGGCGTACGTCGCCCGGAAGTCGTCGAGCACGAAGTTGAAGGGCACCAGCCGGTCGGCGTCGAAGCGGCGGCCGGGCTTGATGTCGTCGAACGCCAGGACGGTGTTGGCGAACCCCTCGCCCTCCTTCACCAGCACCGTGCCCTTGAAGCCGAGCAGCCCGCCCAGGGCGATCCCGACGAGCAGCGCGACCAGGCTGATGTGGAAGAGCAGGTTGCCGGTCTCGCGGGAGTAGCCGCGCTCAGCGGACAGGCCGTTCCCAGCCCGGACCGTGCGCCAGCCGCGCAGCTGCTGCTGGGCCGCGGCGAGCACCTCGTCCGGCGTCGCGCCGGTCTCCCAGCGCAGGGTCGCGGGCAGCCGGGACAGCACGCGCGGCACGGCCGGCGGCGGGTTCCGCAGCGCGCGGGCGTGCAGCCGCACGCGCGACCACAGGCAGCCGACGAGCGAGATGAACAGCAGCAGGTAGACGGCCGCGAACCACGGCGCCCCGAAGGCGTCGAAGGCGAACAGCCGGTCGAGCACCGGTGCGAGCGACGGGTGGTCGGCGAAGTACTGCTGGACGGCCACCGGGTTCTGGTTGCGCTGCGGCAGGAACGAGCCGGGGACGCTGGCCAGCGCGAGCAGGAACAGCAGCAGCAGCGCGGTGCGCATGCTGGTGAGCTGGCGCCAGGTGCGGCGCAGCGGGGCGAGCAGCGTGGTCCGCGGCGGCGGGGGCGTCAGCGGCGCGGGGGCGGTCGACAGCCGGGTGGCGTCGTCGAGGTGTGCGGTGCGGCCGGCCGCGTCGTCGAGCGTGGTCATACGACCGTCTCGAAGCCGGAGACCCAGCCGCGGACCTCGACCATGAGGTCCTCCCAGAGGCCGCTGACGAGCAGCAGCCCGACGACCACGAGCAGCAGCCCGCCCAGGCGCATGACCAGCGCGTAGTGCCGCTTCACCACGGCGAAGGCGCCGAGCGCGCGGCGGAACGCCAGGCCGGTCAGCACGAACGGCACGCCCAGCCCGAGGCAGTAGGCGGCGGTGAGGAACGCCCCGCGCGCGGCGCTGGCCTCGGTGTAGGCCAGCGTCTGCACGGCGGCCAGCGTCGGACCGAGGCACGGCGTCCAGCCGACGCCGAACAGGACGCCGAGCAGCGGCGCACCGGCCAGCCCCGGTGACGGCAGCCGGTGGAAGCGCACCTCGCGCTGCAGGCCGGGAAGCACGCCCAGGAACACCAGGCCAAGCACGACGGTGAGGACGCCGAGCACGCGGTCGACGACGTCCTTGTGCTCGAGCAGCAGCGAGCCGAGCCCGCCGAACAGCGCGCCGCTCGTGACGAACACCGCGCTGAAGCCGAGCACGAACAGCACCGAGCCGGCGAGGACGCGGCCGCGCCGGACGGCCACCGGAGGCGCGTCGACGAGCGTGCCGCCGAGCGGGTTGGTGCGCGTCGGCGCGGTGGCCTGCGGGCGGGTGTCGCCGAGCTCCTCGCCGGACAGGCCGGTGACGAACGACAGGTAGCCCGGCACGAGCGGCAGCACGCACGGCGAGAGGAACGACACCAGGCCGGCCGCCGCGGCGACCGGTGCGGCCACGAGCAGCGAGCCGTCGGTGACCGCGTCGACGAAGGTGTCGGCCAGGCTCATCGGGGGCTCATCGGGCGCTCACGCGGGCTCGGCGGCCAGCGCCTGCACCGGCACGAGCAGCTCGCGCGTGGTCACGCCGCCGATGAAGCGGCCGGCGATGCGGCCCTGCCGGTCGAGCACCAGCGTCGTCGGCGGGACCTGCGGCACCAGCTTGCGGAAGCGGGTCAGCAGCACGCCCGGCTGGTCGTGCAGCGAGGGGTACGGGACGCCGGCCTTGCGCTCGAACGCGATCGCCTCGTCCCTGGCGTTCTTGACGTTCACGCCGATGAACTGCACGCCGCTGTCCTTGGTCTGCTCGGCGACCTCGACGAGGTTCGGCGCCTCCGCCCGGCACGGCGGGCACCACGACGCCCAGAAGTTCAGGACGACGACCTTGCCCTCGTAGTCGCCGACGTCCAGCCGCTCGCCGTCCAGCGTGGTGCCGGACAGGGAGGGCGCCGGCGGCCGGTCGCCGATCGCGATGAGGCCGTCCTTCCCGGCGTCGACCACCTCGAGCTGCGGCGACGTCGGGTCCTCGGCGGAGCTGGCGTCGCCGGTGCAGCCGGTCAGCGCGAGCACGGCGGCCAGCGCGGACGCGAGCAGGGCCGGGCGCGGGGTCACCTCCCCATTGTCGCGGACAGCGGGCGCGGCTGCCTACCGCGGTACGAGGCGGTCGGCGGGGCCGCCGCGCTCCCGGCGTCGGGGCGCTAGGCGCCGGCGCCCGGACGCCGGGCGGCCGCACCGGCCGGCTCGCTGTAGGTCACCGTGACGATCCGGTCGTCGACCCACGTGATGCTCGTGAGCGAGGCCAGGCCGCACTGCCGGCGGTCCGGGCGGTGCCAGAGCTTGCGACCCTCGACGTAGCGCCGGACGGTCCAGATCGGCAGCTGGTGGCTGACGCACACCGCCTCGTGGCCGAGCGCCCGGTCACGCGCGGTCTCCGCGGCGGCGAGCATCCGGCGGGCGATCTCGACGTACGGCTCGCCCCAGCTCGGGGTGAAGGGGTTGCGCAGCTGCGGCCAGTGCTTCGGGTCGCTGAACGCCCCGTCGCCGACGCCGACCGTCTTGCCCTCGAAGTAGTTGCCGCTCTCGATGAGCCGCTCGTCAGTGTGGATCGGCAGCTCGAACAGCTCGGCGGTCGGGCGGGCCGTCTCCTGCGCGCGCTGCAGCGGCGAGGCGACGACGGCGGTGATGTCCCGGTCGCGCAGCGCCTCGGCGGCGTCGTACGCCATCTTCAGCCCGTCGTCGGACAGCCGGAAGCCGGGCAGCCGGCCGTAGAGGACGCCCGTCGGGTTGTGCACCTCGCCGTGGCGGAGCAGGTGGACGGTCGTCCTCGTGCGGGGTGCCTTCATGCGGGGTCCCCGGCGCGTCGTGAGCGCCAGCGAGCGACGTGCTGGGGTGCGTTCATGCGGGGTCCCCGGCGCGTCGTGAGCGCCAGCGAGCGACGTGCTGGGGTGCGTTCATGCGCGGTCCTCCGCCGTGGGGGGTGCGACGAGCTCAGGGGCGTCGACGGCGGCCGCGGCGCGGGCGGCGTGCGGCAGCGCGTCGGCCACCCGCTCCAGCGCGGCGTCGTCGTGGGCGGCGCTGACGAACCAGGCCTCGTACGCGCTCGGGGGCAGGTAGACCCCGCGCGACAGCATCTCGTGGAAGAACGCCTTGTAGCGCAGGACGTTCTGCTGCGTGGCGGTCGCGTAGTCGACGACGGCGTGGTCGCAGAAGAAGACGCTGAACAGGCTGCCGGCGCGGTTCAGGCGGTGCGGCACGCCGGCCGTGGTGAGCGCCTCGGAGGCCATCCGTCCGACGGCCTCGGCGGTGGCGTCGACGTGCGCGTAGACCTCGTCGGTGCAGTGCTCGAGCGTGGCGCGGCCCGCCGCGACGGCGAGCGGGTTCCCGGACAGGGTGCCTGCCTGGTAGACGGGACCCTTCGGCGCGAGGCGCGCCATGACGTCGGCGCGGCCGCCGAAGGCCGCGGCCGGCAGGCCACCGCCCATGACCTTGCCGAAGGTGAACAGGTCTGCGGCCACGCCCTCGAGGCCGTAGTGGCCGGCCCGGCTGACGCGGAAGCCGGTCATGACCTCGTCGAGCACGAGCAGCGCGCCGTACTGCTCGCAGAGCGCCTTCAGCCCGGCGTTGAAGCCGGGCAGCGGCGGGACGACGCCCATGTTGGCCGCAGCGGCCTCGGTGATGACGACGGCGATCTCGTCGCCGCTCTGCTCGAAGGCCAGCTGCACGGCGGCGAGGTCGTTGTACGGCAGCACGATCGTGTCGGCGGTCGTCGCGCCGGTGACGCCGGGCGTGTCCGGCAGGCCGAGCGTGGCGATGCCCGAGCCGGCGCTCGCGAGCAGCGCGTCGACGTGGCCGTGGTAGCAGCCGGCGAACTTCACGACCTTGCTGCGGCCGGTGAAGCCGCGCGCCAGCCGGATCGCCGACATGGTCGCCTCGGTGCCGGAGTTGACCAGCCGGACCTGCTCGACCGGAGCGACGCGGTCGACGAGGAGCTCGGCCAGGTCGACCTCGCCGCGGCTCGGCGTGCCGAAGCTGGTGCCCCGCGTCGCCGCGGTCTGCAGCGCCTCGACGACGGCCGGGTGGGCGTGGCCGAGGATCATCGGACCCCAGCTGCAGACCAGGTCGACGTACTCGCGGCCGTCCTCGTCGGTGAGGTACGGCCCGGTGCCGGAGGCCATGAAGCGGGGCGTGCCGCCGACCGCCTGGAAGGCGCGCACCGGGCTGTTCACGCCGCCCGGGATCACCGCCTGCGCACGGTCGAACAGCGCCTCGCTGGCCGGCGCCTCGAAGGGGTGGGTCATGCCGGCCATCCTCCCCTGCGGCTCCTGCCGCCGCTCAGGCAGGCTGTGCCCGCTGGGGCTGCTCAGCCGGCGCGGTCGGGCTGCGGCGCGTCCGGCGGCGCCTGGCCGACCCAGAACGCGGCGCCCCACGGGTCGGCCAGCCCGGCCGCGCCGGCCGGCCACGGCGAGGTGCGGATGCTCATGGCGCGCACCCAACCGCGCCGGCCGGGCCGGTGTCCAGGCTCAGGCCTCGACGACCTCCGCCTGCTTCACCCCGTCGGCCAGCGCGAAGAAGGTCGGCGCCCACAGGCCGATGAAGATGCCGAAGCGCTCGGCGTGCGCCGGGTCGCCCTTGGACTTGGCTGCGCGCCAGGTGAGGATGCTGCCCGCGATGGAGGCGAGGGCGGCGAGCTGCAGCACGTCGCTGCTGATGCCGGTGCTGCGAAGGGCCTTGACGAGCATGGGGTTCTCCTCGGGGTCAGGCGGGAGGTGCGGAGCCCTCAGCCTGCGCCCGGAGGCCGGATCCCGCCGGGTCAGCCGATCTCGAGGCAGGCCGTGAGCGCGGCGACCATGAGCGGGACGTCGGCCGCCGACCCCAGCTCGCGGCAGGAGTGCATGCCCAGCAGCGGCGAGCCGACGTCCACCGTCGACAGGCCGAGCCGCATGGCCGTCAGCGGTCCGATGGTCGAGCCGCACGGCTGGTCGTTGCGGCTGACGAAGTGCTGCAGCGGGACCCCCGCGTCGGCGCAGCGCGCCGCGAACCACCCGCCGCTGCGCGCGTCCGTCGCGTAGCTCTGGTTGGCGTTGAGCTTGAGCACCGGTCCGCCGCCGAGCGCCGGGGCGTGCGACGGGTCGTGCCGCTCCCCCTGGGTCGGGTGCTGGGCGTGCGCCATGTCCGCGCTGACCAGGTGGGAGCGCGCGATCGCGACGTGCAGGTCCTGCGGGTCGTACGGCCGGAGGCCGTCGGTGTCCTTGTCCCCGGTGGCGGCGACGACGCGGGCGACGACGTCCTCGAGGAAGGACCCGCGGGCGCCCTCCATCGAGCCGCTGCCGACCTCCTCGTGGTCGTTCGCGACGAGCAGCTGGGTGTGCTTCGCAGGAGCGGCAGCGAGCAGCGCGAGCGTGCCGCTGTGGCAGGAGCCGAGGTTGTCCAGCCGCGGGGCCGCGACCCAGGAGCCGTCGATCCCGGTGGCCGCGGACGGCTGGCTGTCGGCCAGCACCAGGTCGTGGCCCAGCACGTCGGCGGCGTCGACCCCGGCGACCTCGGCGAGCGCGTCGAGCAGCGAGTCGGCCTCGGCGTCGTCGCTGCCCCACACCGGCACGAGGTGGTGCTGCGGGTCGAGCTTCAGGCCCTCCCGCACGGCGCGGTCGAGGTGGATCGCCAGCGAGGGCAGGCGGATCGGCCCGCCGGGCAGCCGCACCGGGTGCAGGTCGACACCGCCGTCGGCGGCGCGCGTGGCCAGCCGCCCCGCGACCGTCAGCTCGCGGTCCAGCCAGGTGTGCGCGAGGAGCCCGCCGTACGGCTCGACGCCGACCAGGCGGTAGCGGCCGCGGGTCAGGTCGTACCGGGGGCGGACCTTGAAGGTCGGCGAGTCGGTGTGCGTGCCGACCAGGCGCAGGCCGGCCTCGGCGACGGGAGCGGTCCCGACGCGGAACGCGATGACGCTGCCGCCGTCACGCACGACGTAGCGCGCGTCGCCCGGCGAGAGCGCCCAGTGGTCGCGCTCGTGCAGCTCGGTGAAGCCGCCGTCGCGCAGCCGGCGGACCATCTCCGCGACGGCGTGGAACGGCGAGGGCGAGGCGTCCACGAAGGCGCGCAGGTCGGCGCCGGCCTGCTCGGTGCTGAGCGTCATCCGTCCGACGCTAGTGCGAGGCTGCAGGCATGGAGCTGTACGACCGGGTCTAGCCCTCCAGCACCGTCGCGAGCGCCTCGTCCGGCCCGAGCTCGGCGCGGAACTCCAGGTAGTCGGCGTACTGCTCGTTGGTCATCGGCGTCGTCGGCACGATCACCTCGTGCTTGCCGTAGCCGCCGGCCTTCACCGACAGGCCGACCACGACGACGTCGTCGTGCTCTGGGCGCACGACGCGGACCGGCACGTTCAGCGTCCGCGCGCCGAGCTCGCCCGCGGCCTGCACGGCCGCGGACACGCTGATGTCGTTGAGCGTCGCCTGCCGCAGGTGCATCGGCTCGAGCGCGCCGATCTGCCGCTTCAGCCGCTCCTTGACGCTCAGCACGGTCGCCATGGCCCGGACAGTACGGTCCCGGCGTGACCCAGGGAGCCCTCTTCGACGACGAGGTCCCCGCGGCGGTCGGACCACCGGTCGTCGCCGCGACCGACGGGTCGGCCCGGCCGAACCCCGGGCACGCCGCCGGCGCGTGGTTCGTGTCCCCGCACTGCTGGCAGGCCCTCGCCGTCCAGGGCACCTCGACCAACAACGTCGGCGAGCTGGTGGCGATCCAGGCGCTGCTCGAGGCGGTGCCGGCCGACCGCCCGCTGCACGTCGTCTACGACAGCACCTACGCGCAGCGGTGCGTGACGACATGGGTGCACTCGTGGAGCCGCGGTGGCCGCGTGCCCCCGGAGCGCTGGATGACCAAGGAGGGGACGTCGGTCAAGAACGCCGACCTGGTGGCGCGCATCGCCGCGCTGCTGGAGGGCCGCACCGTCACCTGGTCGAAGGTGAAGAGCCACACGACGCTGACGACGAGCGAGCACGTGCTGAACCGGGAGGCGGACGTACGGGCGGGGGCGGTCGTCGAGGCGCTGGCCGCCGGGCGGGCGTGGGAGGCCGGGCCGGGCTGGAAGGGATAGCCCTGCAGGCCGAAAGGCGCGGAGCCGTGGGGCGGTCGGGCGACCGCGAAAAGGCCTGCAGCACAGACGATTTCCCTGTGCACACCCCTTCACGAGGAGCCCTTCAGCCGGTAGTATCGAACACGTGTTCGACACCGCGTCCGTTACCGCTCCGGCCACGCCCTCACCGGCCGTGGCGCAGCTGCGGGCGACGTTGCGCGGGCTGTCGAACGTCGACCCGGTCGAGCTGCCGGCGACGCTCGCCCTCATCGACACGAGGGAGCTGCTCGCGGCGCAGGCACAGCTGGAGTCGCTGCTGCTGCGGCGGCTCGGAGACGTCGACGCCCGCAAGCTGCACCAGCTCGACGACAGCCCGACGACGACGGCGTGGGTCCGCGCGCAGGACGCCGCCGTGGACCCCCGCACCGTGGTGCTGGCCCGCCGGCTGGTGCGCCTGCCCGGCCTGGACCAGGCCGTCCGGGGCGGCACGCTCAGCGCCGGTGCGGCCGGGCGCGTGGCCGCGGCGCTCACGAGGCTGCGCCCGCTCGTGGACCGCCCGGACGGGTTGATCGACGGGCAGCCCGGCGAGCAGACCGTCACCGCCGTGGTGCTGGACGGCGTCAGCGACGCCGTGCTCCAGTCGCTCGGCGGCCTCCCTGACGACGACAGCCGCGTGTCCGAGCTCCTGGCGACGCTGTCGGAGATCTCGTGCTCCCCGACCAGCCAGCTCGCACGACTGGAAGCCGCGTTCGTGCTGCTGGCCCAGCACGTGCCTGCCGGGTCCCTGCCCGGTGCGCTCGCGATGCTGGTCGACGCGCTGCTGCCGAACGAGCTGGAGAAGCGCGCCGCTCGCGCTGCCGACGACGCCCAGCTGAGCCTGCGCCCGAACGCAGACGGGTCGGGCTGGCTGCTGCGCGGCGAGCTGGACCTCGAGACCGGCGAGCTCGCGCACGCGGTGCTCACGGCGGTGGCCGCGACCGATCCCGACAACCCGGCCGACACCGCGGCCGGGGTGAGGCTGCGCGAGAGCGGCTGGGAGTTCGGCGACCCGCTCCCCGAAGGCGTCGACATCGACGGACGGACCTGGGACCGCCCGCGCTCCCGTGGCCGCCGCCTGCACGACGCGCTGCGCCTGGCCCTCCGCGCGCTGCTCGACAGCGGCGACCTCGGCCTGCGCGACAAGGTCGCCCCGCACATCGGCGTCACCGTCGGCCTGCGCACGTTGCAGCGGCAGCCGGGCGCGACACCCGCGACCGGGGCCTCCGGGCTGTCCCTGCCGCTGAGCCTCGTGCAGAGGTGGTGGTGCGACGCCTACGTGACGCGCTACGTCCTCGGCCTCGGCCGACGCGTGATCGAGACCAGCCACAGCAGCCGGACCCTCAAGCCGCACGAACGCCGCATCAAGCACCTGGAGACCGGCGGCCGCTGCCAGGGCGCCGGCTGCGCCCGCGGACCAGGGTGCCGCCTGGTCCCGCACCACCCCGACGCCTGGTGCCGCACCGGGACGACCTCGCTCCACGACGCTGTGCTGTTCTGCGACCAGGACCACGACGCGCTGCACCGCGGCCTGACGATCACCCTCACGGACGGACGTCGGCTCGACCAGCACGGCTGGGTGGTCTAGTCCTGACGCTCTCCTGCGGCGGCAGCAGGGAGCCGCGAGGACGAGGAGCCGGCGCTACCTGCCGCGTTGAGCATGCCGTGACCGCACCGGGGCGGGTGCGCTCAGAGTCTGGCCCACTCAGGGGCTGACCCGTCGCTGTCGCTCACGTCAGCGGCGGCGTGAAGCGTCCTCGTGCATGGGCGGTGATGAGGGCGAGCATGACGAGCCCAGCGGTGACCGCTGCCGCTTCGGGCGCGTGCCGGACCCCCAGACCGCCGGCGGCCAGTCCCGCCACACCGAGAGCGGTGACCGCTGCGCCGAGGTAGCGGAACAGTCGCTCCTGGAAGGCCCAGGACATGGGCAGGAAGTGCACGCCCACCACGGCAGCGATGAGCGCCGGTCGCAAGGCTTCTTGACCGTTCGAGGCCAGGAGGCGCGAACCCGAGCACCAGCAGGGCCACCTCGGCCAGCACGCAGCCGCCGTAGGCGACCAGGGCGAGCGGTCGCGGGCGCACCAGCGGGCCGAGACGCACAGGGCGGGCGTAGTGCGCGAACAGCGCTGCTCCTACGCCGACGAGGCCGGCGGCTCTCGTCGCCGCGGCGACGGCAGGGCCGAGCGCGGGCGAGTACGCCGTGATGAACGTCGCGGCGCCGATGAGGCCGATCAGGCTGCCCCAGCGTCGAGGGTCGGCGGCCAGCGGTGGTTCGCCGACGGCAGGGCCGTAGCGGCGGCTGTCAGGCAGTGCCGCGGACGTCGCTCGATCCTGCGCCGTTCCTGCTGTCCGGTGCGCCTCCATGCCCGCATCCTGCATGCCGTCGCGTGGCACGTCCGGCGGCGTGCCGCGGTGGCGGGCCCAGGGCGGTAGGCGCGTCTCGCGAGGGCTTGACGTCCGCCGTCGCGCCGATGATCGCGGCCAGGCGAAGCGGAAGGCTGCCACAGGCCGGTGTTGGGCTGTGGGCCCGTCCGCCGCTTCCGTCGCGTCGATGAGGCGTCAGGCGTCGGTGGCCAGCCACGACGTGAACGTCTGCGCACCGCGCGGGCCGCGGCCGGTCGGCAGCAGGCCGCCGTCCGCCATCGCGCGGCCGGTGGAGCCGGGCAGCCGGACGGGAGAGCACGGGACGGCGCTGACCAGCAGCGCGGGCAACACGGCGGGCGAGGTCGACCAGCTCGTGCACCTCCGGGCCGGCGAGCTCCGGAGCCCGTCCTACCGCAGGTCCGACCGCCAGCGCCACCAGGGCCGCCGCGACCTCGCGCGCGGCGATCGGCTGCACGCGCATCCGCGGCACCAGCGCAACCGGACCGGGGCTCCGCTCCATCAGCTGCCCGGCGAACTCGTGGAACTGCGTGGTCCGCAGGACGCTGGCCGGGAGCGGACCTGCCAGCACCAGCTCCTCCTGCCGGCGCTTGCCCTCGTAGTAGCCGAAGTCCACCCGGTCGATCCCGACGATCGACAGGACCACGTGGTGGCCCACCCCGACCTCCCGCCCGGCCGTCAGCAGCTGCTCGCTCGCGGCCTCGAAGAACGCGACCGACCGCCGCCGGCGCGTCGTGGCGATGTTGCTCACGTCGATCACCGCCTCCGCCCCGTCGAGCGCGGCCGCCAGGCCGCGCCCCGTGGTCACGTCCACGCCGACGGAGCGGGCCAGCACCACCGGCTCGTGACCTGCGCCCGCGGCAGCCGCCACGACGTGCCGGCCCACCACGCCGGTTCCACCGGCCACTGCGATCCGCACGCGTCGTCCCTCCGTCTCGCCGGCGCCCACCCCGCCCGGCTACACATCATGACGAGATGGCGCCGCCGGTTGTGACCCAGCTCGTGGGGTGCCGGGCTCGGTCGTCTCCAGCCACACCGCCCTTCCGCTTCACCGCGAGCAGGTGCGTCCCGGGCGCTCCCTGCCGTCAGGCTCCGGGTGCCGCTCCGCCGCGGGTGCTGCGCAGCCGCAGGAGGCCGAGCACCGGCAGCACGAGCGGCACGAAGCCGTAGCCGCTGCCGTACGTCGACCACACGGTCTGGTCGGGGAACGCGTCCGGCAGCAGGACCGACGCGGTGCCGACGGCCAGGACGCCGACCAGCTCGAAACCGCAGGCGTACAGGGCGGTCCGGCGCAGGTCGCGGCCGAGCGCGACCGCCGCCACCAGGTAGACGACCGCGGCCAGCGCAGACAGCAGGTACGCCACCGGCGCCTCGTCGAAGCGGGTCGCGAGCTGCAGCGCCGCGCGGGAGGAGGCGGCCAGGGCGAAGACGGCGTAGACGGCGACGAGCAGCCGGCCGGGGCCGCGCCCGGTGCGCTCAGCCACCGCCGGCGTCCCAGACGCTGAGCAGCCGCACCTCGACCACGGCGACCACGAGGCAGGCGACGGCCAGGACGAGCGTGCCGTACCGCGACCGCTCCTCGACCGCGAGCACCAGGCCGCCCGGCACGAGCAGCGCGGAGACCGCGAGGTAGCCGGACAGCTCCCCCTTGCTGCCGCCCCAGTCGCCCATGCGCACCAGCGCGGCGACGGCCTGCAGGACGAGCACCGCCTGGAGCAGGAACAGCGCCTGCAGGTGGAGCTTCGGCAGCAGCACGTCCCGCGCGGCCCACACCAGCGCCCAGGCGCCGAGGGCGAGCGACAGCACGAAGACCGCTGTCGCCAGGCCGTCGGTCAACGCAGCCAGCCGGCTGCTTCGGTCGCCCAGTACGTCAGCACCATCCCGGCACCGGCCCGGCGGATCGCCGTCAGCTGCTCGAGCACGATCCGCTCACGGTCGATCCAGCCCTGCGCCGCAGCGGCCTCGACCATCGCGTACTCGCCGCTGACCTGGTAGGCGGCGACCGGCACGTCCACGGCGTCGGCGACCGCGCGCACCACGTCCAGGTAGGCGCCGGCGGGCTTCACCATCACGGCGTCCGCACCCTCGGCGACGTCCAGCAGCGCCTCGCGCACGCCCTCGTCGGCACTGCGCGCACCGTCCTGCTGGTAGCCGGCGCGGTCACCGAACTGCGGCGCGCACTCGGCCGCGTCGCGGAACGGGCCGTAGTAGGCCGAGGCGTACTTCGCGCTGTAGGCCAGGACCGGCAGCGACGTGAAGCCGTCGGCGTCCAGGGCTGCGCGGATCGCGGCCACCTGGCCGTCCATCATCCCGGAGGGCGCGACGACCTGGCTGCCGGCGCGGGCCTGGGCCACCGCCGCGGAGGCGTAGCGCTCGAGCGTCGCGTCGTTGTCGACGTCGCCGTCCGGCAGCAGGATCCCGCAGTGACCGTGGTCGGTGTACTCGTCCAGGCACAGGTCGGTCAGGACGACGAGGTCCTCGCCGACCTCCGCGACGACGTCCTGCAGCGCGAGCTGCACGATGCCGTCCGGGTCGTCGGCGCCCGAGCCCCGGGCGTCCTTGACGGCCGGGATGCCGAACAGGATCAGTCCGCCGACACCGGCCGAGACCGCCTCGTGCGCTGCCTTCTTCAGCGACTCGCGCGTGTGCTGGACGACGCCCGGCATCGACGCGATCGGCTGCGCCGAGGCGATGCCCTCCTTGACGAACACCGGCAGCACGAGGTCGCTCGGCCGCACGTGCACGTCGGCCACCAGCCGCCGCAGCGCCGCGGTGCGGCGCAGGCGGCGTGGGCGGGCGGCGGGGAAGGAGGACTGCCGGGCGGCGGGGAAGGAGGACTGCCGGGCGGCGGGGAAGGAGGTCACCTGCGGGCGGCCCGCGCCACCTTGCGCCGGTGCGCGGCGCTCGGGAGCGCGTCCGTCGTCTTGCGGCGCTCGACGGCGAAGGCGGCCAGCGCCTCGACCAGAGTCGCGACGTCGGGCTTGGGCGCCAGGACGTCGACGCGCAGGCCGAGCTCCTTGGCGGTCGCCTCGGTCTGCGGGCCGATGGCGGCGAGGACCGTGGTGTCGTGCGGCTTGCCGGCGATGCCGACGAGGTTGCGCACCGTGGAGCTGGAGGTGAAGAGCACGGCGTCGTAGCCGCCGCCCTTCAGCGCCTCGCGCGTCTCGGCGGGCGGCGGCGCCGCGCGCACGGTCCGGTAGGCCGTCACGTCGTCGACCTGCCAGCCCAGCTCCTGCAGGCCGGCCAGCAGCGTGTCCGTGGCGATGTCGGCGCGCGGCAGGAAGACGCGGTCGATCGGGTCGAAGACGTCGTCGTACGGCGCCCAGTCCGCGAGCAGGCCCTCGCTCGACTGCTGGCCGCTCGGCACGAGGTCGGGGCGGATGCCGAAGTCGACGAGCGCCTGCGCGGTGGTGTCGCCGACGGCCGCCACCTTCACGCCGGACAGCGCGCGGGCGTCCAGGCCGTACTCCTCGAGCTTCTCGCGCACGGCCTTGACGGCGTTGACGGAGGTGAAGGCGACCCAGGCGTACTTGCCGTCGTGCAGGCCCTTCACGGCACGCTCCATCGGGGCGGGCGTGCGCGGCGGCTCGACCGCGATGGTGGGCACCTCGACGGGCACGGCACCGTAGGAGCGCAGGACGGCCGACAGCGCGCCGGCCTGGTCGCGGGTGCGCGGGACGAGCACGCGCCAGCCGTACAGCGCGCGGCTCTCGAACCACGCGTGCCGGTCGGCCTTCTTCACCGCGTCGCCCACGACGACGACGGCCTCGCCGGACAGGTCGGCCAGCACGGACTCGACGCTGTCGAGGGTGGCGGTCACGGTGCGCTGCTCGGAGGTCGTGCCGCCGACGGTGACGGAGACGGCCTCTCCGCCCTTGCGGCCGTGCTCGACGAGGGAGGCGGCGCACTTGGCGACGTCGCCGACCGTGGTCAGCAGCACGAGGGTGCCCGGGGCGGCGGCGAGCCCGCGCCACGGCGTGCTGTCCTCGACGCGCGCAACGGTGCGGGGGCTGCTGGCGGCGACGCCGGCGCTGGCCGGCACGGCCTGCTCGAGCGTCACGCCGGGGACGACCTCGAGGCGCTGCCTGGCCTTGAGGACGGCCTCGGCCTCCTTGAGGCCCTCGGCGGTGGCGTACGGGTCGCCGGGCAGCAGGCGGACAGCCGTGCGGCCGTCCCTGCTGGCGCCGACCAGCACCGTGCCCTGCGCCTCGCCCGGCTCGGTCCGCACGACCTCGGCGTCCTCGCGAGCACCCGCCAGCAGCGCCTCGTCGACGCGGCGATCGACGAGCAGCAGGTCGGCCGCGCCGATCAGCTGCGCGGCGCGGACGGCCAGCAGGCCGGGGTCGCCGGTGCCGGCGCCGACCAGGGCCACCTGCCCGGCGGGGCCGGTCGGCTTCTTCGTGGGGCTCATGCCTTGTCTCCCATCAGGTCCGCGGCGCCGAGGTCGAGCAGCTCGGCGGCGAGCCGGCGTCCCACCTCCACGGCCTCGGACGTCGGACCGGTCGCCGAGAGGCGGACGGCGTCTGTTCCGTCGACGGCGGCCACCAGGCCGCGCAGGTAGATCTCCGCGCCGTCGTCGCCCTCGGCGACCTGCGCCAGCGCGCCGACGGGCGCGGTGCAGCCGGCCTCCAGCGCAGCGAGCAGCGCCCGCTCGGCGGCGACGGCGGTACGGGTGTCCTCGTGGTCCAGCGCGCCGAGCAGGCGCACCAGCTCCTCATCGCCCGCGCGGCACTCGATCGCGAGCGCGCCCTGGGCCGGCGCGGGCAGCATCGTCAACGGGTCGATCACCTCGGTGGCCTCGTCGAGCCGGCCGAGCCGCTGCAGGCCGGCGCGCGCGAGGACGACGGCGTCCAGCTCGCCGGAGCGGACCTTGCCGATGCGGGTGTCGACGTTGCCGCGGATCGGCACGACCTCGTGGCCGAGCCCGAGGCCGAGCAGCTGGGCGGTGCGGCGCGGGGAGCCGGTGCCGATCCGCGCCCCCGCGGGCAGCTCGCCGATCGTCAGGCCGTCGCGGGCGACCAGCGCGTCGCGCGGGTCCTCGCGCAGCGGCACGGCCGCGATGACCAGCCCGGGGGCCGGCGCCGTGGGCAGGTCCTTGTACGAGTGGACGGCGAGGTCGACCTCGTCCGCGAGCAGGGCGTCGCGCAGGGCGGTCACGAAGACGCCGGTCCCGCCGATCTGCGCGATGGCAGCGCGGTTCACGTCGCCCTCGGTCTGCACGGTGACGAGCTCCACCTGGACGCCGAGCTCGGCGATGATCGTCGCGGCGACCTGGCCGCTCTGGGCGAGCGCCAGCGCGCTGCCCCGCGTGCCGAGGCGCAGCATCCGGGTCACTCGAACACCGTCACGGGCGTCGCGGTGACGGCCGCGGGGGCGGCCCGGTCGAGGCCGAACAGCTCGCGCAGGGCGTCGGCGTACGAGAGGCCCTCGGGCGCCTCCTGCAGCTCCTTCACCCGCACGGTCGGGGTGTGCAGCAGCTTGTCGACGACGCGGCGGACGGTGGCCTGCACCTCCGCGCGAGCAGCCTCGTCCAGGTCGACGCGGCCGGTGAGGCGGGCGAGCTCGCTGTCGACGACCTCGGCGGCCCGGCTGCGCAGGGCGACGACGGTCGGGGCGATCTTCGCGGCGCGCTGCCAGGCCAGGAAGTCACCGACCTCCTGGGTGACGATCCCGCGCGTCGCCTCGACGTCGGCGCCGGCCTCGGTGGTGGCGAGCACTGACTGCAGCGACTCCAGGTCGACCAGCGTCACGCCGGGCAGGTCGCGCACGCCGGCCTCGACGTCGCGCGGCAGGGCCAGGTCGAGGATCGCGAGCGGCCGGCCGCCGCGCTGCTCGAGCGCCCGGCGGACCTGCTCGCAGGTGAGGACGACGCCGGTCGCCCCGGTCGAGGAGACGACGACGTCGGCGTCCACCAGGGCGGCGTCCAGGCCGTCGAGCCCGATCCCGCGGCCCTCCAGGTTGCCGGCCAGGCGCTCCGCGCGGTCCAGCGTGCGGTTGGCGACGACGACGTCGCCCGCACCTGCGCGCCGTAGCGTCGCGCCGGCGAGAGCACCCATCGAGCCGGCGCCGACGACGAGGACGTGCCGCCCGTCGAGCGGGCCCACCGCCTCCACCGCGCGCTCCAGCCCGACGGTCACCAGCGAGCGGCCGGCCTCGTCGATGCCGGTCTCGCTGTGGGCGCGCTTGCCGACCTTGAGCGCCTTCTGGAACAGCTCGTGCAGCGTGGGGCCGGCGCCGCCGTCGCGCGCCTCGGCGTAGGCCCGACGGAGCTGGCCGAGGATCTGCGACTCGCCCACCACCATCGAGTCGAGCCCGCACGCGACCTCGAACAGGTGCAGGACGGCCTGCCCCTCCCAGTGCACGTAGAGGTGCCGCTTGAGCTCGTCGAGCGGGACGCCGGACAGCCGGGCGAGCAGGTCGCTGACGGCGTCGACTCCGGGGTGGAAGCCCTCGGTGTCGGCGTAGACCTCGACCCGGTTGCAGGTCGACAGCACGACCGCCTCCGACAAGGGGCCGCTGCTGCGCAGGTCGGTGAGCAGCCCCGGGTCGCCGACGCCGACGGTGACCTGCTCGAGCAGGCTGACCGGCGCGCTGCGGTGCGAGATGCCGACGACGAGGACGCTCATCGGCAGGTCCCCACGCAGACGTGGGGCGCGGTCACGCCGGCACCTCGGACAGCGCGGCGGAGGCCTTGCGGTGCTCGTGGAACGACAGGATCTGCAGCTCGTTCGACAGGTCGACCCGCCGCACGTCGACGTCGTCCGGCACCTGCAGCACCGTCGGCGCGAAGTTCAGGATGCTGCGCACGCCCGCCGCCACCAGCCGGTCGCAGACGTCCTGCGCCGCCTCCGCGGGCGTGGCGATGACGCCGATGGAGACGTCCTCGTCGCGCACCACGTCCGCGAGCTCGTCCAGCGCGCGGATCGGCATGCCGGCCACGACGTCCCCGACCCGCGCCGCGTCGGCCTCGAGCAGGGCGGCGATCCGGAAGCCGCGGTCGTCGAAGCCGCCGTAGCCGGCCAGCGCCTGCCCGAGGTTGCCGACCCCGACCAGCACGACCGACCAGCGCTGGCCGAGACCGAGCGCGCGGCTGATGTGGAACACGAGCTCCTGCACCTCGTAGCCCACGCCGCGCGTGCCGTACGAGCCCAGGTGCGACAGGTCCTTGCGGAGCTTGGCCGAGCCGACCCCTGCGGCGGCGGCGAGCGCCTCGCTGCTGACGGTCGTGCGGCCGGCCTCGGCCAGGGCGTGCAGCGCGCGCAGGTAGACCGGCAGGCGGGCGACGGTGGCGTCCGGGACCTCCGCGCGGCGGGCGCGGGGCAGCTCGGCGGCCAGCGACCGACCGCCCGTGCTGGACTGCGCGCTCACGACGACTCCTGCCCGACGGGGCGCGTCCGCGCGGCCCCTGCGAACCTCAGGTTACGCGCTTGTGAACGCATGCACAAAGTCGGTGAGCGCCGTCACAGGCGCAGCGCGAGCGCCTTCCGCAGCACCTTCTCGTCGATCCGCCAGTAGGCGTGCTCGACCCCGTCGAGCAGCACGACCGGGACCTTGTCGCTCCAGCGCTCGCGGTCCTGCGGGTCGGCGTCCACGTCGCGCACCGCGAGCGGCAGGCCTGCGTCGGCGGCCGCCCGGGCGACCACCGGCTCGGCCTCCTGGCACAGGTGGCAGCCGGCGCGCGTCACGAGCACCACCGAGCCCACGCGCGGCCGTCGGAGCCTCACGCGCCTCAGCCGGCCAGCTCGCGCAGCCTGCCCTTGCTGACCTTGCCGGTCGCGCTGTGCGGCAGCTCCGCGACGAACTCCACCGCGGTGGGGCACTTGAAGCGGGCCAGCGAGCGGGCGCAGTGCGCGATGAGGTCGTCGGCCGTGGTCCGCGCGCCCTCCTTGAGCACGACGAGGGCCTTGACCGACTCGCCGGTGTACGGGTGGGGAACGCCGATGACGGCGGCCTCCTCCACGTCGGCGTGCGCGGCGAGCACGTCCTCGACCTCGCGCGGGTAGACGTTGAACCCGCTGACCAGGATCAGCTCCTTGCGCCGGTCCACGAGGAACAGGTCGCCGTCGTCGTCGAGGTACGCGACGTCGCCGGTGGCGAACCAGCCGTCGCCGTCCGGTCCCTCGACGGCGTCCGGCCAGTAGCCGACGAACAGGTTCGCGCCCCGTACGCAGATCTCGCCGGGGTCGCCCTCGTCGACCTCGTTGCCGCGCTCGTCGACCAGCTTCAGCTCGATGCCCGGGATGGCGCGGCCGATCGAGAAGGGCTTCGCGACCTCGCTCATCAGCGTGCTGGTCAGGACCGGAGCGGTCTCCGTCAGGCCGTAGCCCTCGAAGACGTGGTGGCCGGTGATGTCGAGGATCCGGTGCAGCACCGGGCCCGGCAGCGGAGCGGCGCCGGACAGCGCGACCCGCACGGAGGTGAAGGCGTCGCCGACGTCGGGGAGCATCGACCAGGCGACGTACATCGGCGGGGCGCCCAGCACGCTGGTGATCTCGTGGCGGCGGATCTCGGCCAGCGTCTCCACCGGGTCGAACCGCTCCATGAGCACACCGGTGGCGGCCTCGCGGGCGACGGCGCCGAGGCCGGCGTTGAGCCCGTAGATGTGGAACAGCGGCAGGACGAGCAGCACGACGTCGTCCGGCGTGATGACCGGCGGGTCGATCTCGGCGCCCTGCCCCAGGTTCGCCAGCAGCGCGCGGTGCGGCAGCATCGCGCCCTTGGGCCTGCCGCTGGTGCCGGAGGTGTAGATGAGCACGGCGAGGTCCTCGTCGCCGCGGTCGCTGTCGACCGGCTCCCCGCCGCTCTCCAGCAGGCTGTCCCAGGTCGTCGCGCCAGGGGGCGCGGTGTCGACACCGGTGACGACCAGGTGCTCGAGCGCCTCGAGCTCGGCCGCCACGACCTGCGCCGTCGCGGCGGTGCTGCGGGTCGTCACCAGCGCGCGGGCGCCGCTGTCGCCGAGGGCGTGCGCCAGCTCGTCGCGGGTGTAGCCGGGATTGAGCGGCAGCGCGACCAGCCCGGCGCGCAGCACGCCGAAGTAGGCGACCGGGAAGTCCAGCGTGTTGGGCAGGTGCAGCCCGACGCGGTCGCCCGGCTCGAGGCCGAGCGCCAGCAGGCCGGCGGCGGCGGCGTCCACGGCCGCGTCGACCTGCGACCAGGTGAGCGTCGTACCGCGGTGGACGAACGCGGGCCGGTCGCCGGCGCGCAGCGCTGCGGAGCGCACGAGCCCGGCCAGGTTGCCCGACACGGGTGCAGTCACTGAGCCCCTCCGGTCAGGCCGGCGGGACGAGGCCGGCCACGCGCGAGTGTTGCACAGTTGCAAGCACCCGGACCGCTAGCCCGGCGGCGCTCCGGCGCCGGGGCTCGGGTCCGCGGGCGGGGGCACGACCGGCGGCGGTGGCGGCTCCTCGGACGGCTCCGGCTCCGGCTGCGGCTCCGGCTCGGCCTGCTGCGAGGGCTCCGGCTCGACGGCGGGCACCGGAGCCGGCGCCTGCGACGCGCGGCGGCGACGCGGGCGTGGGGTCGACACCGGCTCCGGCTCGCTCGCGACCGGCGACGCGGTGGCGGTGGGCGGCTCGCCGTTCGCGACGCGCCGCTTCTCCGCCTGGATCTCGCGCAGGATCTTGAAGGACCGGTCGAAGATCCTGGCGGGGAGCGTCCCGCCGTAGACCTGCTTCACGCCGTTGACGTTCTTCATGCCGCCGCACGCGCGGCCCTGGACGCCATCGCAGACCTGGTCCTCGTACCCCATCCAGACGGCGAGGCAGATGTTCTGCGGCGACTTGGCGCAGCCGATGAACCACGCGTCGGTGCTGTCGTTGGTGGTGCCGGTCTTGCCGTAGACGGTGAAGTCCTGGCGCGCGGCGGGAGCGGTGCCGCCGGGCTTGGTGACGCCGGACATCGCCTCGACGACGCGGTCGGCGACGTCGGTGGCCATCGCGCGGCGGACCGGCTCCGGCTTCGCCGGCTCCTTGGCGAGCACGGCGCCGTCGGCGCTGCGGGTCTCGGTGACGTAGCGCGGCTTCATGTGCACGCCGTGGTTCATCAGCGTGCCGAAGGCGTTGGCCATCGACAGCGGCGTCACGTTCGCGGACGGCCCCAGCCCGAACGAGCTGATGCTCGTGAAGAACTTCTCCTCGTTGGCGACGACGCCGCTGTCGAGCATCAGCTGCTTGATGCGCTCGCGGCCGACCTCGATGGCGAGCGGGACGTAGACGGTGTTGACCGAGCCCTGCAGCGCGCGTCGCAGCGTCAGGCTGCCGCGGCTGCCGCCGCCCTCGCCGGCAGCGTTGCAGTAGCGGTAGATGCCGTCCTTGGCGAAGCGGTCGCGGATGGTGCTGCAGGCCGGGGCGGGCCGGCGGGTGTTGAGCGTCAGCCCCTTCTCCAGCGCGACCGCGAGCGTGAACGGCTTGATGGTGGAGCCGGTGGAGCGCTTGGCGTTGGTGGCCAGGTTGAAGTCGTCGCGCTCGTAGCCGTTCTTGGCCTCGCGCCGGTTGCCCTTCTTGTCGACGAAGGCCGGGTAGCGGCGCAGCGTCGTCATCGCCTTGACGTCGCCGTTGCGGATGTCGACGGCCACCACCGCGGCCTGCGGGTCGTCGGGGTCCGGCAGCACCTCCTTGGCGGCGCGGGTGACGGCCTCCTGGAGGTCGCTGTCCAGCGTCGTCGTCACGCGCAGGCCGCCGCGGTAGAGGGCGTCCTCGTCGTCCTTGTACTTCGCGCGCAGCTGCGCCTTGACCAGGTCGGCGAACTCCGGTGCGGTGCTCGGCGGCTCCGGCGGCGTCTCCTGCAGCGGCTTCACGGCCGTGACGCGCTTGTAGGCGTCGCTCGCCTGCTCCGACGTGATGTGCTTGTTGATCACCATCTGGTTCAGCGTGTACTGCTGGCGCTTGCGGGCGGTGGCGAAGTCCTTGACCGGGTTCCACGCGGACGGGGCCGGGGCGATGCCGGCCAGCATCGAGGCGCGGGCCAGCGCGAGGCCCTTGTCGCGGCGGTTGTTGCGGCCCGGCGTCTCGTCCAGGTCGAGGTCCTTCACGTCGACGCCGAAGTAGTACTTGGCCGCGGCCTGCACGCCGTAGACGTTGTTGCCGAGGTAGAGCACGTTCAGGTAGTCGGTGAGGATCTCGTCCTTGCTCTTGCGGTTCTCCAGCCGGACCGCGAGACCGGCCTCCTTCACCTTGCGCAGCAGGGTCCGGTCGTTGCCGACGTAGACGTTCTTCACGTACTGCTGCGTGATGGTCGAACCGCCCTGCGTGCGGCCGCCGGCGAGGTCGCGGTACGCGGCGCGCAGCGTGGCCGTCGGGTCGACGCCGCCGTGCACCAGGAACTGCGCGTCCTCGGCGGAGATGATCGCCTTGCGCATCACGTCGGGGATGTCCTGCGCCTGGATGACCTCGCGACGCTGCGGCGGGCGGATCTGCGCGAACTGCGTGCCGTCGGAAGCCAGCAGCAGCACCGACTTCGGGGCCGGCGGCACCGCGCGGACGTCGAACGGCGCAGCCAGCAGGCCCGTCACGAAGGTGCTGACGCCGACCAGCGCGGCCAGCACGAGCACGAGGAAGACGCGGGCCGCGCGACGGCCGCGACGACGCCGCCGTGCCCTCGGGGACAGGCGCCGCGGGGTCCCCGGAGCGGGCGCCGTCCGCCCGGCGCCGGCGCGTCCGGGGCGGGGGACGGCGGCTGAGGACATGGATCGAGGGTACGTCCGCCGCATGAGGCGCGGAGGCGGTGCGGCATGGTGACGGCCATGACCCGCCCGGTGACCTCGGTGCGCGTGCTCGTCGTGGACGACACCGAGCACGTGCGGTGCCTCGTCGCCGAGATGCTCGCGCTCGACGGGTTCGACGTCGTGGGCACCGCCGCGGACGGCGAGCAGGCGATCGGGATGGCCGTCGACCTCGACCCGCACGTCGTCGTCATGGACCTGCGGATGCCGGGCATCGACGGCCTCGAGGCCACCCGCCGGATCCGCGCCCTGCGGGCGGGGCAGCAGGTCGTCCTCTACACCGCGTACCTCGACGAGACCGTCGAGCAGCAGGCCCGCGACGCCGGCGTGGCGCTCTGCCTCGGCAAGGTCGAGGGGCTGCCGCGGCTCGAGCGCGAGCTGTCCCGGCTCACCCTCGCCCTGAGCCGTCGGGACTGACGCTCAGGCCGAACGGGACATCTGCCGACGTAGTTCGTGTACCAGCCGTGCAGCCGTGCCCGTACCATCTGTGGTCACGCTCACGTCCGCGACCCTCCGGGTCCGGGGGTGGGCGTCCCTCCCGTGCGACAGGAGAACCCGTGAGCAGCGCCTCGCGAGCCGCCTCCGGGTCCTGTCGCGCCCTCGGCCGGGTCATCCGGTGACGCCCCCTGTCACCGCCGTCGCCCCCCGCCAGGCCGAGCCGTTGACCGCCGTCTCGGTGCCCGCGCCCACCGCCGCCGGGGACGACGCGGAGGTCGTGCACGCGCCGGCCGAGGGCGAGGTCGCGGTCACCCTCGCGCTCGTCCAGCGGGCGCAGGCCGGCGACTCCGAGGCGTTCGGCGAGCTGTACGACCGCTACGTGGACCTCGTCTACCGCTACGTCTACTACCGCGTCGGCTCGGCCCAGGTGGCCGAGGACCTGACCAGCGAGACCTTCCTGCGCGCGCTGCGCCGGCTGTCGTCGTTCACCTGGCAGGGCCGCGACGTCGGCGCGTGGTTCGTGACGATCGCCCGCAACCTCATCGCCGACCACTACAAGAGCAGTCGCTACCGGCTCGAGATGACGACCGACGACGTCAGCGAGTCGGGCGCCAGGCTCACGCAGGAGGGGCCGGAGAACGCCGTCCTCGAGGCGATGCAGAACAAGGTGCTGCTCGAGGCGGTCAAGCAGCTCAACGCCGAGCAGCAGGAGTGCATCGTGCTGCGCTTCCTGCAGGGGCTCTCGGTCGCCGAGACCGCCCAGGCCATGGGCAAGAACGACGGCGCGATCAAGGCGCTGCAGTACCGCGCGATCCGCTCGCTGGGCCGGCTGCTGCCCGAGGGCGTCGAGCTCTGATGGTCCCGATGCGTGTTGCGGTAGTCACAACGAGTCATTTCGCCCTCCAGGCCGTCACCGCTCGTGCCCGCCGCTCGTTGTCCCTCGCAGCAGGCGAGCTCCGCGTGCACAGGACCGGTCAGGAGGTGCAGCGGTGAACCCCTTCGGCTCCCGTGGCGCCGCCGACTTCGCCTCTGCCCTCGACGGCGGTACGGCGGCCGCCCTCCCCGGTCTCGCCCTCGCCGCGCGCCTGCGCACGGTCGGCTCCGCGCTGGACGGCGCCGTCGCGCCCCGGCCGGAGTTCCGCGACGCGCTGCGCCTGCGCCTCATGGCGGTGGCGACGGTCCAGGCCAACGCCCCGGCCGCCGCCGCGCCGCTGTCCTCCGCCGTGTCCTGGCGTCGCCGCGCCGGCGCCGTCGCCGCCGGCGCGATGGCCTCCGTCGTCGCCGTGTCCGGTGTCGCCGTCGCCGGCAGCCAGTCCCTGCCGGGCGACCCGTTCTACGGCGTGAAGAAGACCGCCGAGGCCTTCCAGCTGCGCACCGCCGACGGTGACCTCGAGAAGGGCGCGCAGCACCTCGAGTTCGCCGCCACCCGCCTGCGCGAGGTCCGCGGCCTGACGCTCGGCCGCGACGCCGTCGACGCCGACGCCCCGCTGCCCACCGCCTCCCGGTCCGCCGCCGACGCCGACGACGTGGACCGCGTCCGCGACACGCTCGCCGCCATGGACGACCAGACCCGCGAGGGCACCGAGCTGCTCACCGACGCCTACCGCGCCTCGCGGGCCGGCGAGCCGCTGCGCGTGCTGCAGACGTTCGCGACCCGGCAGAGCGAGGACCTCGCGGCGCTGCTCCCGGCGCTGCCGGTCCGCAGCCAGGACCGCGCCCGCATCTCGCTCGCGCTGCTCACCGACGTCGAGCAGACGACGACCGAGCTGCTCGGCCTCGGCACCTGCACCGACGGCTGCGACCCGACCCAGGCCGCGCCCACCCTGCCGGTCGTGCCCGGAGCGCCCGCCGGCAGCAGCACCGAGGTCCCGTGCGACTGCGCAGCACCCACCCCCGTGCCAGCGCCCGGTCCGACCGCTCCGAACGAGTCCTCCGCCCCCGAGCCCGAGCCGACGCCCGCACCCGCCGAGCCCGAGCCGAGCTCCGCGCCCTCGCCGCCGCCCGCCTCGCCCGCTCCCTCCCCGTCGCCCAGCAGCGGTGGCCTGCCCGTCCCGGTGCCGTCGCTGCCCGTGCCGGTCCCGTCGCTGCCCGTGCCGGTGCCGACGATCACGTTCGGTCCGCTCGCCCCGGTCGTGACGGCGCTCGACCCGGTGCTGCCCGGCACGTCCAGCCGGAGCACGTCGTCCTCGGACCCGGCGCCGGTCGTGCCGTCGCCGCTGCCGCAGGTCGGGCCGCTCCCCGCTCGCCCCTAGCTGCCTCCCGCTCGCTCCGGGTCTCCGGCTGCCGGGCCGCGTTCCTCCCGGCTCTTCCCTGCTGCCGCGGAGCCGCAGCGTCAGGCCCGGGCTCGAGCCGCGTGCCGCAGACAGCAGCAACCGCCGGTCCGCCACCGCCGTCGACGAGGCGCTCCGCGTCGGCCCGCGACCGCGTCGTACCCGCTCCCGTAGCACGGCCGTCCCCGCTGCGCGCGGCGGAGCAGTGCCCGGTTCGTCCCGCAGCGGCCCCGTCGTCCTGGTCCCACACCTGCCGGAGCAGAAAAAGTTCCGTGACAGCCGTCACCGGGGTCGTCACTCCTCGTTGCTGGGGTCAAGACGATGCGCGGCGGGGGACCTTCCAGCGGCTTCGTCCGGAGAACGACCACCACTCCACGGGGCGAGCGCCCCGGAGCCTTCCGGAAGGAACAGTTCATGTCCAAGGGACACCTCGCCCGCTTCACCGCCCTCGCGGTGGCCACGGGCACCCTGGTCGCCGTCGGCTCCGCGCCGGCCGGCGCCGCCACCGTCAACACGGACCGCATCTTCAGCGCCGCCAGCAGCGGCGCCGTCCTGCGCGTCGAGATCAACCTGCCCGCCGGCGTCCCCGGCGTCGTGCCGCAGCACATCGTCCAGGACATCGTCCTGTCGGACGGCGCGGCCCGCACCGGCGACTCCGCCGCCGCCCTGGCCAACGGCTTCCTCGGCCAGAACGGCAACGTCAGCGCCCTGCAGGGCCTGCTCGACGGCAAGGCGCAGAGCTCGCTCAGCACCGCCGACGGCAACTACGCGCTGGCCGACGTGCCCGCCAACCCGCTCGGCCTGACCGGTGGCGCCCTCAAGGCCGTCTCCAAGGTCGCGAACCCGAACGTCGACGGCGTCATCTCCTCCAGCAGCAGCAGCATCGCCTCCCTCGAGCTGAAGGGCTCCGGCGCCCTCGGCGCCGTCCTCGCCCCCGTCGAGGCCGTCCTCTCCCAGGCCCTCGGCGTCACCGCCGCCGGCCCGGCCGCCGCTCCCGCCGGCAGCTCGCCGGTCGCCCCGGTCACCACCACGGTCTCCGAGGTGCTCGGCACCGCGCTCGACGCCCTCGACGAGGTCACCAGCGACGCGTCCGCGCCGGTCAGCGACCAGACCCGCGCCGCGGTCGAGACCCTCACCGCCACGATCAACGGCCTGCTCGCGGACCTCAACACCCAGGTCCTCAACATCTCCGCCAGCGACAGCCTGCTCGACGTCGGCCTGGTCGAGAGCACCCAGCAGGTCACCCGCAAGGCCGGCACCGTCACCAGCCAGGTCAGCAACAAGCTCGTCGGCATCGACCTGCTCGGCGGCCTCGTCACCGTCGACGGCATCGAGTCCAACGCCCTCGCCAGCCTCGGCAACGGCGGCGCCTCCGACGCCGACGCCAACGCGACGATCCTGCGCGCCAAGGTCGGCGACCTGGTCTCCCTCGAGCTGGCCGACACCCTGCGCGCCCAGCTCGGCGGCGCCGTCGGCGACGCGCTGCCCGCCGACGTCCTCGGCACGGTGAACGACGCCGTCGCCCAGGTCACCACGCTGCTCACCAGCACCCTCGGCCTGCAGAACCCGACCCAGTCCACGGTCACCGAGAAGGCCACGGCCGACGAGGCCACCGCTGCCGCCTCCGCCGCCGTCCTGGTGCTCGACCCGCTGCGCACGCCGGCCACCCCGCTGCTCCGCATCGGCTTCGTGCCGGCCGAGGCCAGCGTCAAGGCGCAGTCCGTCACCTCGACGCCGGTCACGCCGACCACCGTCCCGGTGAGCCTGCCCCGCACCGGTGGTGACGAGGCCCTGGCCGCGATCGCCTTCAGCCTGATCGGTGGCGCGCTCGTCCTGCGCCGTCGCCGCGTGACCGCCTAGCACTCCCCGCTCCTCCCGAAGGCCCCCGCTCAGCGAGCGGGGGCCTTCGGCGTCCCCCGGGACTCCTCTAGGCTCGGCGACGACCACCCGACCCGTACGAGCTGGAGGCCCCGTGGCACGCGCCCTGCGAGTGCCCGGTCGAGGGCGGCGGGAGGACGCCGGCGTGCGCGCGGTGCTCGCCGGCGCTGCGTCCGCCGCCGCGGCGGAGGTCGAGGACAGCCTGTCGGTCCCGCCGGACGCGACCGCCGCCGCCTTCTTCGACGTCGACAACACGATGATCCGCGGCGCCTCGATCTACTTCTTCGGCAAGGGCATGGCCGGCCGCGGCCTCATCACCACGAAGGACCTGCTGCGCTTCGGCTGGCAGCAGCTGGCCTTCCGGGTCCGCGGCACCGAGGACCTCGACGCCGTCGCGGAGGCCCGCGACAAGGCCCTGGGGCTGGTCGCCGGCAAGTCCGTCGCCGAGATCGTGGCGTACGGCGAGGAGATCTACGACGAGCTCATGGAGCGGCGGATCTGGTCCGGGACCCGTGCCCTGGCCCAGCAGCACCTCGACGCCGGGCAGCGGGTGTGGCTGGTGACCGCCACGCCCGTCGAGCTGGCCCGCATCATCGCCGCCCGCCTCGGGCTGACCGGCGCGCTCGGCACGGTCAGCGAGGTGGAGGACGGCCTCTACACCGGCCGGTTGGTCGGCGAGCCGCTGCACGGCGCCGCCAAGGCGGAGGCGGTCCGTGCGCTGGCCGAGCGGGAGGGGCTGGACCTCTCGCGCTGCACCGCCTACAGCGACTCGAGCAACGACGTGCCGATGCTCTCGGCGGTCGGGCACGCGGTGGCGGTCAACCCCGACACGGCGCTGCGGGTCGAGGCCCGCGCCCGTGGCTGGGAGGTCCGCGACTTCCGCACCGGCCGCAAGGCGGCCAAGGTCGGCGTGCCCGCGGCGGCCGGAGCCGGCGCGCTGGCCGGCGGCGTCGTGGCCGCGCTGGCCCTGCAGCGCCGCCGCGCCGACCGGGGCGTCCTGCGCTCGTTCGGCTGAGCCTCAGGCCGAGGCGTCGCCCCGGCCGAACCTGCCGCGCAGCCGGTCGGCGACGTCTCCCGCGGCGTCGCCCACCCCGCTCGCGACGTCGCGCAGGAGCTTGACCAGCGGGTCGGTCGAGCTCTCCGCCTTGTCCCGGTAGGAGCGCAGCGTCGCGGCGACCTCCTGGCGCACGGAGACGTCCTGGTCGTCGACCCGGCTGGGGTACTCGCCGGACAGGATCCGGTTGTAGTCCCCGGACACCACCCAGTCCCGCAGCTCGCCGGCGCGCGAGACGGCGAACGGGTGCGTGCGCCCCATGAGGTTCAGCAGCTTGGCGATGCTGTCGCGCGCCTGCGTCGTCCCGCGGTAGTCGTCGGCCTGCGCGAGGAAGGCGCCCGCGTCCATGTCCCGCAGGCGGGAGCCGCCGGCGGTCTTCATGTGCGCGCGCAGCGCGGCGTCCACGTCCTGCACGACGAGCAGCCCGGCGCGGTCGCCGGACAGCTCGGCCGCGCGGTGCCACTCCTCCAGCGCGAAGACGACCGCCCGCAGGCCCCAGCCGCCGACGGGGATCCACGCCACGCGGGCGGCGAGCGCCATCAGCTGGTGCAGCATCGTGCGGTAGACGCCGTGCCCGGACAGCACGTGGCCGCACTCGTGCCCGAGCACGAAGCGCAGCTCGGCGTCGTCGAACAGGTCCAGCGCACCGGTGGTCACGACGATCCACGGCTTGTCGATGCCGAGCGTGTAGGCGTTCACCGACGGGTCCTGGACGACGAAGACCTCCGGCACCTCGTACAGGTCGAGGACCGACGCAGCGTCCTGGACGATCGCGTGCACCTCGCCGAACTGCGTCTCGCCGACACGCACCGACGACGCCAGGAAGACCAGCCGCAGGCTGCGCTCGCGGAACGCCCCGGCCAGCACCTTCAGCGCGGTGTCGAAGCCCTGCAGCTTGCGGAGCGCTACCAGCGCCGACCGGTCCGCCGGGTGCTCGTACGCCCGCGGACTGATCCCCGGAAACCGGACACGGACACGATCCGGACTGGTCACCCCGCGACTTTAGGCCGCGGAGCGCACGCGTGGTGAAGGACCGTAAGAGCGCCGAAGGCGCAGGTCCGAATGCGCGTGCGCGGAGCCTGCGCGAGTGCGTCGAGGCGGAGCTCCCCTCAGAAGAAGACCGACCTGCGCTGCATCAGCAGCGTGTAGAGCGTCGACTGGATCGTCTCGCGCACCTGGTCGGTCACGTTGAACACCAGCATCGGGTCCTCGGCAGCGGTCGCACCGCCGAGGTCCTTGGTCTCGATCGGCTCGCCGAACTCGATGATCCACTTGCTGGGCAGCGGCACCGCGCCGAGCGGGCCGAGCAGCGGGAACGTCGGCGTGACGGGGAGGTACGGGACGCCGAGCAGGCGGGCCAGCGTCTTGAGGTTGCCGACCATCGGGTAGATCTCCTCCGCACCGACGATCGAGCACGGGATGATCGGGACGCCGGTGCGCAGCGCGGCGGACACGAAGCCGCCGCGGCCGAAGCGCTGCAGCTTGTACCGCTCGCTGAACGGCTTGCCGATGCCCTTGAAGCCCTCGGGCCAGACGCCGACGAGCTCTCCCTGCGAGAGCAGCCGCTCGGCGTCGGCGTTGCAGGCGAGCGTGTTGCCGGCCTTGCGGGCCAGCGGGGCGACGACGGGGAGCTTGAAGACCAGGTCCGCGCCGAGCATCCGCAGGTGGCGGTGGGCGGGGTGGTGGTCGAGCAGCGCGAGCGCCGTCATGACCGCGTCCATCGGGATCGTGCCCGAGTGGTTGGCGACGACGAGGGCACCGCCGACGTCCGGGACGTTGTCCAGGCCGCGGGTCTCGACCCGGAACCACTTCTCGTAGAGCGGGCGCAGCGGCGGGAGCAGCACGTGCTCGGTGAGGTCGGGGTCGAAGCCGAAGTCGTCGACCTCGTACTCACCGGTGAGCCGGCGGCGCAGGAAGTTCAGGCCACCGGCGAGCTTCTGCTCGAAGGCGGACGGCGGGCCGGCCGGCGCCGCGTCGGGCACGACCTCCAGCGGCTCGGCCGGGACGGCGTCTCCGTGCAGCGGGATGACCTTGCCCATCGGACCGGGTGCGGGGACAGCCTCAGGCAACGGGAGCTCCCTCTGCAGCGGGTCGGCGGCGAGCGAGCAGGTCGAGCACCTTCTGCTCGGCGGCCTCGGCGGCCTCGTGGCTCAGCACGCGGCCGCTGGTGGTCGCGGCGACGAAGTCCTCGAACGCCTGCGCCGTCGGACGCGGCCCCCAGGCGAACTCCCCCTGGAGCCGGCTGACGTCGGCGACGCGGCCGTGCTCGAGGTAGCGCATCTGCTCGGGGGAGAAGTCGACCAGGCCGGCACCGCGGAAGGCGCGGGCGACCAGCGAGACCGCCGGCGAGGGCACCGGCAGCGCCGGCTTGCCGAGGCGGCGGATGGCCTGCGAGAGCAGCAGCACGCCGGGGCCGCCGACGTTGAAGATGCCCTGGTGCTCCTCGCGCACCGCGCGGGACAGCACCTCGATGCCGTCGTCCTCGTGGCACAGCTGGATGCGCGGGTCGAACCCGAAGACCGTCGGGATGACCGGCAGCGAGAAGTAGCGGGTCAGCGGCGTCTCGATCGACGGGCCGATGAAGTTGGTGAAGCGCAGCAGCGACAGCGTGACGTCCGGGCGGCGCCGGCCGAAGCCGCGGACGTAGCCCTCGACCTCGACGGCGTCCTTGGCGTAGCCGGACTTCGGCAGCGCCCGCGGCTCCACGGACTCGGTGAACAGCGCAGGATCGCGCGGCGAGGAGCCGTAGACCGCGGTCGTCGACTTCACGACGAGCTTGCGCATGCTGGGCGCCTTCTGGCACGCCGCGAGCAGCTGCATCGTGCCGATGACGTTGATCTCCTTCATCGCCGTGCGACCGCCGGCTCCCAGCGGCGTGGCGATGACGTTCATGTGCACGACCGTGTCGACCTCGGCCTGCGCGACCACCTTGGCGATCAGCGGGTTGCGGATGTCGGCGCGCACGAACTCGGTGCGGCCGAGCAGGCGCTTCTGCTCGGGGCGCGGCGGCACGGTGTCGACGCCGACGACCCGCTCGATCGACGGGTCGGCCGCGAGCACCCCGGCGAGCCGGCTGCCGAGGTAGCGGCTGACACCGGTGACGAGCACGACGCGGGGGGACACGCGCCGAAGTCTACGGCGGGCCGGAACGGGACGAACCGGACGTCGAGCCGGACGGCGGCCGCCGCGACGCGCGAGGGTCAGCGGCCGGCGATCAGACTGGTCGCGACGCGCGACGATCAGCGGCCGGCGACGACGTTCGGCTCGGGCGGCAGCACCACCGGGCCCGGTGCGCCCGCGGTGACCAGCCGGGAGATGACCAGCGGCTCGCCGCGGCTGGCTCGTAGCCGGACGGCGGCGCTGCCCTGGTTCACCGCGATGGTGACCGTGCGGAAGGAGTCCTCGCAGACGGCGACCCGCCCGCGGCCCACCTGGCCGTACGTCTCGAGGAACGGCACGACCATCGTCTTGCCGCTGCAGCGCAGCTCGACGTCGTCGCCGAGGGAGATGCCGGCCTGCTCGAGGTGGGCGCGCTGGAGGTTGAGCGTGAGGTTGCCGAAGTGGTCGACCTGCGCGACCTCGCCGTGCACGTGGTCGTCCTCGACGGTGGGCTGGCGCTGCGCGAGGCGCTCCAGCTCGTCGACGTCGAGCGGAGTGCCGACCTCGGCGAGGTCCAGCCCGTCGGCGAGGCGCGCGGCGACGGGGGAGAAGACGTCGCGGCCGCGGAAGGTGCGGGCCGGCGTGGGGTGCCACAGCTCGGGGTTGTCGATGATGCGCGCCTCGATCGCGCCGCCGCAGACGTCCCAGCCGAGCGAGGTCAGGCCGTTGTCGGGCGAGACGAAGGTGGAGCCGTCGCCGGTGCGCACGGCGACGCCCCGTGCCGGCGTCGCCCGGAACGGGTCGACGAGCGCGAGGTGCACGGCCGGGGCCGGGAGGTACGGCAGGGCGCTGGCAAGGACCGCCGCGCCCTGCTCGACGTCCTGCGGCACGACCAGGTGCAGGACGTCGAGGACGCGGACCTCAGGGGCGGTACGGGCGATGACGCCCTTGCACACGCCGAGGAACGCGTCCTCGAAGCCGTAGTCCGAGAGGAAGGTCAGCCACTTCTGCTGCATGCGCCCTTCCTACCGCGGAAGGCCTACTTCTTGTTGCGACGCTGGACGCGGGTCTTCTTCAGCAGCTTGCGGTGCTTCTTCTTGGCCATCCGCTTGCGGCGCTTCTTGATGACGGAACCCACGTGGAACCCCTGCTCGAAGTAGTCGGAACTGCCGAGACTACCCGTGCGGCGCAGCCGCCTCTTCAGCCCACTTCGTCGAAGCCGACCTTGAGGTAGTCGTGCACGGCGCGTTCCGGGATCCGGAACGACCGGCCGACCTGCACGCTGGCCAGCTCGCCGGAGTGCACGAGCCGGTAGACGGTCATCTTCGAGACGCGCATGACCGCGGCGACCTCCGCCACGGTCAGGAACTTGATCTCGCTCAAGCTGGACATGCTCACCCGCCGTCGGCACGCGTCGCGGCCAGCGGCTTCCCCACCCCTGGCATCGGACACGCACGTGCTGCGTGAGGGTATCGGTACGGATGTGATCCGCACAGTCCCCCGTTCGGCCCAATCCGAGGGGGTCAGGACCAGTCGGTGACGAACGCGCTGACCGGGTCGTAGAGGTGCGGCCGGACGTTGTCGTCCAGCGGCACGGTGACCACCGGCTTGCCCTCGGCCTCGGCCACGAACAGCGCCGGGTCGTTGCAGTCGGCCAGCGCGAGCGTCTCGATGCCGGCCTCCGCGGCCGCCCCGGCCCAGCCGTGGTCGGCCACGACGAGGTCCGGCGGCGCGTCCAGCGCGGCGAGCAGCGCGCGCATGGGCTCGGGCAGGTGGGTGTGCAGCAGCTCGCCGCCGGTGGCCAGCACGTGGACGCCGTTCAGCGCGCGGACGGTCCGCGGGCGGCGGCCAGCCCTCGACCTGCTCGCGCCAGTCCTGCTCCGGCACGAGCACCTGCGCGCCGGCGGCCCGCAGCGCCGCGGCGACCTGCAGGTGGACGACCAGCACGCCGGTCGGGTGGCCGGTGGCGAGCAGCACCCGCTCGCGGTTCGCCGCGGCCTTGGCCAGCCGCTCCCGCCAGCGCTCGAGCTGGGCGAGCGTCAGGTCGGGGTCGATCGTGTCCGGGCCGTCCTCGTACGCCAGGTCGGGGTGGGTGCCGCAGCGCTCCGCCATGACCGCGACGACCTCCTCGTACGACCAGTCGCGCAGCGGCCGCAGGCCGAAGTCGTACTTGGGCAGCCCCTGGCTCATCCGGCGCGCGTTGCGCAGGTTGTCGTCGCGCGGGGTGGCGACGTCCCCGGCGATGCGGGACCGGACCAGGTGGCTCGCGCAGGTCGCTCACCCGGCCACCGCCAGGGGGTCGAGGCCGAGGTGCGGGAAGACCGCCTCGCGCGTCTCCAGCACGGCGCGGTCGACGGCGTCGTCCTCGCCGCCGGGCCCGCCCTCCCACGGCACGAAGTCGGGCGCCTTGCCGTCGGTCAGCGACGTCGGGGCGTGCTCGTCGCCCTTGCGCGCCGCCTCGTCGCGCCAGTCGTTCGGCGTGGCGCCGTCGACGGGGGCACCGGTCACCTCGGCGAGCAGGTGCGTCCAGGCGCGGGGCACGACCTGCACCGGCTCGTAGCCGCCGCCGCCGACCGCGATCCACCTGCCCTCGCAGAGCTCGTGGGCGAGCTCGTGCAGGACGCGGTACGCCGCACGCTGCCCGTCGACGCTCATCAGCAGGTGGGCCAGCGGGTCGAGGGCGTGCGTGTCGCAGCCGTGCTGGGTCAGCATCACCTGCGGGCGGAAGGCGCGCAGGACCGGCGGGACGACCGCGGAGAAGGCGCGCAGCCAGCCGGCGTCGCCGGTGCCCATCGGCAGGGCGAGGTTGACGTTCGCGCCGACGCCCTCACCGGCGCCGACCTGGTCGGCCCAGCCGGTGCCGGGGAACAGCGTGCGGCCGCTCTCGTGGACGCTGACGACCAGCACGCGCGGGTCGTCGTAGAAGGCGGCCTCGACGCCGTCGCCGTGGTGCACGTCGACGTCGACGTACGCCACCCGGGTGGCGCCCTGGCTGAGCAGCCAGGCGATCGCGACGGCCGGGTCGTCGTAGACGCAGAAGCCGCTGGCCCGGTCGCGCATCGCGTGGTGCAGGCCGCCGGAGATGTTCACCGCGTGCTGGTGGGTGCCCTCCCAGACGGCGCGCGCCGCGTCGACGGTCGCGCCCGTCACGAGCGCGGCGGCCTCGTGCATCTGCGGGAAGATCGGGACGTCCCCTGTGCCGAGGCCGTACTTCAGCGACAGCCGCCCCATCAGGTCGTCGGGGGCGCGCTTCACCGACGCGACGTACATCGGGTCGTGCACCAGCTCGAGGACGTCGTCACCGGCGCTCTGCGGCCCGCGGACCTCGACGCCGGGCCGGTCGAGGACGCCGAGCTGCCCGGCCAGCGCCATCGTCAGCTCGAGCCGCAGCGGGCGCAGCGGGTGGCTGGGGCCGAAGTCGTACTCGGTGAAGACGTCGTCCCAGACGACCAGCGTGCTGTCGCTCATGAGGTGCTCACTCCGTCCGCTGTCACTGGCGCCTCACTCCGTTCGGAGGGCGACGACCGGGTCGAGTCGTCCCGCCCGCCGGGCCGGCACGACGCCGAAGAAGATCCCGACCGCCGCGCTGACCCCGAAGGCCAGCGCCGGGGACCACCAGGTGATCTGCGCCGGGAGCTGGTCCACGGCAGCGGACAGGCCCAGCGACCCTCCTACCCCCAGAGCGATGCCGATGACGCCGCCGATCGTCGTGAGCAGCACCGCTTCGAGCAGGAACTGCAGGGTGACGTCCCGCTGCCGGGCGCCGACCGCCTTGCGCAGGCCGATCTCGCGGGTCCGCTCGCGGACGCTCACGAGCATGATGTTGCTGACGCCGACGCCGCCGACGAGCAGGCTGATCGCGGCGATGGCGGCGAGCACGCTGGTGAGCAGGCCGAGGATCTTGCCGACGGTGCCGAGGATCTGGTCCTGCGTGACCGCGCTGAACTCCTCGTCCGGGTAGCGGTCGGCCAGCACCTCGAGCGCCTGGTCGCTGACCTCGTCGATGGTGTCGGTGGTCGGGGCCTTGAGCGCCATCGCGTCGATGCGCATGTCGCCGAACAGCCGCTGCGCGGCGGTCACGGGGATGTGCACCTCGGCGTCGCGGCTGCCCCCGAAGGTGCTGCTGCCGACCGGCTCGAAGACGCCGATCACGCGGAAGCGCACGCCGCCGACGCTGAGGGTGCGGCCGAGCGGGTCGGCGCCGTCGAACAGGCTGGTGACCAGGTCCGGGCCGATGACGGCGACCCGCCGGCGGGTGTCGACGTCGGTCTCGCGGAGGTACTCGCCGCGCGCCACCGGCCGGACGAAGACGCGGGACACGGCGGAGTTGGTGCCGTTGACGGTGGCGAAGGCCTCGCGGCCGCCGAAGCGGACCGTCTCGCCGGAGGCCAGGCTCACCGCCACCTCCTGGCCGGTGGCCCGGCCGATCCGGTCGGCGTCGCCGAGCTCGAGCCGGCTCTTGGTGGGCGCACTGCCGAAGTCGAGCTTGCCCGGCACGACGATGACGAGGTTGGCGCCGAGGCCGTTGACCTGCTCCTCGACCTCGGCCTTCGCGCCGGTGCCGATCGCCACGAGCACGACGACGGCGGCCACGCCGATGACGACGCCGAGCATGGTGAGCAGGCTGCGCAGGCGGTTCGCGCGCAGGGCCGTGACGGCCACGCGCCACGCCTCGGCGAGCCTCACCGGCGGCCGCCCTTCCCCAGCCTCTTCGAGAAGTCCACAGCACCCTGGTGCTGGGGACTCGTCTCGAGCAGGCCGTCGCGCACCCTGATCTGCCGGCGGGCGCGGGCCGCGACCTCGAGGTCGTGCGTGACGAGGACGACGGCGACGCCCTGCTCGGCGTTCAGCGTCTCGAGCAGCGCCATGACCTCCTCGCCGGTGCGGGTGTCGAGGTTGCCGGTCGGCTCGTCGGCGAGCAGCACCTGCGGGTCGCCGACCAGCGCGCGGGCGATCGCGACGCGCTGCTGCTCACCGCCGGACAGCTGCGCGGGACGGTGGTCCAGCCGGTGCGCCATGCCGACGCGGGTGAGGGCCTCCACCGCGCGGCGGCGGCGCTCGGCGCGGCGGATCCCGCGGTAGACCAGCGGCATCGCGACGTTGTCGACCGCGCTGGTGCGGCCGAGCAGCTGGAAGGCCTGGAAGACGAAGCCGATCGTCGCGTTCCGCACCTCGGCCAGCTCGTCCTCGGACAGCGAGGCGATGTCGCGGCCGCCGACGCGCAGGACGCCGGTGGTCGGCCGGTCCAGCCCGCCGAGCAGGTGCATCAGCGTCGACTTGCCCGAGCCCGACGGGCCGACCACCGCGGCGTAGTCGCCCTGCTCGACGGTCAGGGTCACGCCGCGCAGCGCCTGCACCGTGACGTCCTCGAGGACGTACGAGCGGGTGACGTCGACGGCCTCCAGAGCGGGGGCGGTCATGTCTCGACGGCCTGGCCGTCCTCCAGCCGGTCCGCGTCGCGCACCACGACCTGCTCGCCGCCCTCGAGGCCGCGCGTCACCTCGACCAGGTCCTCGCCCTGCGCGCCGACGGTCACCTCGACGCGCTGCGCCCTGCCGTCCTCGACGACGAACACGGCGTCCTTGCCCTCGTCGCGCACGACGGCGGCGCTCGGCACGGCCAGCACCTGCTGGGCGGTGCGCACCTGCAGGTCGACGATCGCGCTCATGCCGGGCTTCGGCTTGGGAGCGGGATCGCCGTCGGCCGTCTGGCCGCCCGCGAGGGTCAGCCGGACGCGGTACGTCACGCCGCCGCCGGCTGACGCGGTGGGCGTCACGTCGACCGCCGCGACTGTCGCGGGGTAGGTCGCGTCTGGGACCGCGTCGAGCTCGACGGTCGCGGACTGGCCGGCCTTCACGAGCAGCACGTCGGTCTCGTCCACCTCGGCGGTGACGGTCAGCCCGCCGATGTCGGTCACCGTGAGCAGCGTGGCGCCGCTGCTCACCTGCGCCCCCGCCGCCAGTCCGTCCGACTGCGTGCTGGAGCTGCTGCCGGTGGCGGGCACCTGCGCGGCGAGCTCCGGCGGCAGGCCGCCGAGCAGCCCGGCCAGGTCGCCCTGCGGCGCCTGCGCGGCCGCGCCGCCGAGCGTGACGACCCCGCCGATCGGGGCGCGCACGGTCAGCGCGTCGACCGTCGCCTGCGCCGCGGTCACGGCGACGCTCGCCTGCGCGCGCTGGCTGCCGGCGACCGCGGCCAGCGCGTCCTCCAGCCCCTGCGCACCGCTGTCGATCGAGGCGAGCGTGCGCCGGGCGGCGGCGGACGCGGCGCGGTACTGCTGCTCGGCCTGCGCCACCTGCTGCTCGGCCTGCCGCCGCTGCTCGGGGTCGCTGATCTGCCGGGCCGCCGCGCGCCCGGCGGCGAAGGACGCCGCGGCCGCCGCGTCGACGGCGTCCTGCAGCGGCCCGAGGTCGGCGCGCGGGACGTCGACCGCCCCGCTCGCGGCGGACGCCTGCGCGGCGCGAGCCTGCCGCAGCCGCTCCTGCGCGCTCTTGCTGGACAGCCGCACCAGCACCGCGCCGGGGGCGACGGTCGCGCCGTCCTGCACCAGCACCTGCTCGACCCTCGCGTCGGTCGGCGCGCTCACCGTCGCGCTGGCGCGCGCGCCGACGCTGCCGGGCGCGTCGACGGTCTCGGCGACGGTCCGGCGCTCGACCTCGGCGACCTGAACGACGGGGGTGCCGTCCCCGCTGCACCCGGCCGCGAGGACGGCCAGCAGGAGCAGGGCGCGCTTCACCGCCTCAGCGTACGGAGCAGGCGCGCACCCTGCCTGCTGTCAGCCGCCGGCGGCCAGCTCGCGGGAGCGGTCCCGTGCCGCCTCGATCGCGGCGAGCAGCGCGGCCCGCACGCCGTGGTCCTCCATCGTGCGGATGGCCGCGATGGTCGTGCCCCCCGGGCTGGTGACCGCCTCGCGCAGCAGCACCGGGTGCTCGCCGGACTCGCGCAGCATCCGCGCGCTGCCGACCGCGGTCTGCACGATCAGCTCGGCGGCGACCGCGCGCGGCAGGCCGAGCAGGATGCCGGCGTCGATCATCGCCTCGACGAGGAAGAAGAAGTACGCCGGGCCGCTGCCGGACAGCGCGGTCACCGCGTCCTGCTGCGACTCCGGGACGCGCACGACCTTGCCCACCGGGCTGAGCAGGTCCTCGACCACCTGCAGGTGCTCCGGGCCCGCGTGCGAGCCGGGGCTGATCGCCGACATCGCCTCGTCGACGAAGACCGGCGTGTTCGTCATGACGCGCACGACGTGGGTGCCCTCGGGCAGCAGCTCCTCGACCAGCGCGGAGGTGATGCCGGCGGCCATGGACACGACGAGCGTGCCGGGCCGGACGTGCGGCGCGACGTCGGTCAGCAGCGCGCGCATGTCCTGCGGCTTCACGGCCAGCAGCACGACGTCGGCCTGCCCGGTGGCCTCCTCCGGCGACGGCGTGCGGACGCCGTACCGCTCGGCGATCTCGAGCGCGCGCTCCTGGTGCCGCTCCGCGGCGAGCACGTCGCCGGCAGGCAGGCCGCTGCGCAGCAGCCCGGACAGCAGCGCCTCGCCGAGCTTGCCGACGCCGAGCAGCGCGATGGTGGCGGTCACGCGGGGCCCCCGGCGCGTCGTGAGCGGAGCGAAGGACGTGCTGGGGTGCTCACGACTTGCTCGCCAGCGCGCGCAGGAAGAACACGAGGTTGGCCGGCCGCTCGGCGAGGCGTCGCATGAGGTAGCCGTACCACTCGTCGCCGTACGGCACGTAGACGCGGACGGTCTCGCCGGCGGCCGCGAGGCGCGCCTGCTCGTTCGGCCTGATGCCGTAGAGCATCTGGTACTCGTACGTCCCCGGCGCGCGGTCCTTGGCCAGCCGGCCCGCGGCCTCGACCATCTTCGGGTCGTGCGTGGCGACCATCGGGTAGCCCGGCCCGGCCATCAGCACCTCGAGGCAGCGGACGTACGCGCGGTCGACGTCCTCCGGCGACTGGTGCGCGACGCTCGGCGGCTCCTTGTAGGCGCCCTTGCACAGCCGCACCCGCGAGCCCTCGACGGCAAGCGCCCTGCAGTCGTCGACCGTGCGGTGCAGGTAGCTCTGCACGACCGCGCCGGTGCTCGGGAACTCCTGCCGCAGCGTGCGCAGCGTCTCGAGCGTCCGGTCGGTCGTGGTGTGGTCCTCCATGTCGAGGGTGACCGTCGTACCGGCTGCGTCGGCGGCCTCGCAGATCGTGCGGGCGCCCTCGAGCGCGAGCTGGTCGCTGAGGGTCTGCCCGACGGCGGAGAGCTTCACCGACACCTCGGTGCGGCCGTCGCCGGTGAGCCCGGCCTCGCGCAGGCGCTGCAGCAGCACGAGGTACGCCTTCACCGTCGCGTCCGCCTGACCGGCGTCCAGGGTGTCCTCGCCGAGGTGGTCGAGGCTGACCGCGAGGCCCTTGCCGACCAGCTCGGTGCTGGCGCGCACGGCGTCGTCGACGCCCTCGCCCGCGACGAAGCGCCGGACCACGTTGCGGCTGATCGGGGCGCCGCCCACCAGCCGCTCGACGCGGGCGTTGCGGGAGGCAGCGAGGATGACGGACCGGAGCATGAGGTGGACGGTAGTGGCGAGGAGCGGACGCGTGCAGTCGTACGACGTGGTCGTCGTCGGCTGCGGGCCGGTCGGTGCGGTGCTCGCCGCGCGGCTGACCGCTGCCGGTGCGGACGTCCTCGTCGTGGAGCGCTCGTCGGAGGTGCACCCGCTGCCGCGGGCGGTCGCGGCGGACGACGAGGTGCAGGAGCTGCTGTCGCGCGTGGCGCCGGACGCGATGGACGGTGCGGTGCTGGACGTGCCGGTGCGCTTCCTCGGGGCGCGCGGCCAGCACGTCGGGTCGCTGCGCTTCCCCGCCGGCGTCGCAGGACGGCCGGGACTGGCGCTGTTCCACCAGCCGACGGTGGAGGCGCGCCTGCGGGCGCGGCTCGCCTGCGAGGTCCGGCTGGGCGTCGCGCTGGACGGCCTGGCGCAGGACGCGCTCGGGGTGTCGGTGCGGCTGGACGACGGCACCTCGGTCCGCAGCTCGTGGGTCGTGGGCTGCGACGGCGCGTCCTCCGCTGTCCGCCACGCCGCGGGGATCCGCTGGTCGGGGCGCGACCTGCGTCGCTGGCTGGTGGTCGACGTGGCCGGGCACGTCCCGGCGGAGGGCTTCACCTACCGCTGCGACCCGCGCCGGCCGTCGGTCGACATGCCGCTGCCGGGCGGGCACCGCTGGGAGTGGCTGCTCGAGGAGGGCGAGCCGGCCTTCGACCCGCGCCCGCTGCTGCCGGACGGTGTGGAGGTGCTGCGGGCGGTCGAGTACCGCTACGGCGCGCGGCACGCCGCCACGTGGCGTCGCGGGCGGGTGCTGCTCGCCGGCGACGCCGCCCACACGATGCCGCCGTTCGCCGGCCAGGGGCTGGGCGCAGGGGTGCGCGACGCGTGGGCGCTCGGGACGCTGCTGCCGGCCGGGCGCGTGGCGGAGTACGAGCCGCTGCGGCGCCCGCACGTCGCCGCGATGACCCGCCTGTCGCTGCTGCTCGGGCGGATCCTCGAGACCCGCTCCGTCGCGGCGGCCGGCGCGCGGGATGCCCTGCTGGCGCAGGCCTTCCGCTCGAGCTGGCTGCAGCGGGGCGGGCCGCGGAGCACCCGCAGCGGGGTGCTGGACCTCTGAGCCCCAACGGCCGGCCGCACAGGGCGGATCGGGAGGGAGGGCGGCGCCACAGCAGGGACGAAGGCCGGTCCTCGCCCGCGGTCACGATGGGCTCGCCGATAGGCGAAAAGCGTTTGCTGTGAGGCACTTTCGTCCTTCACACCCCTTGCCGGACTGCGGCCGTGCGGGTAGTGTCGAACACGTGTTCGACACTGGTGGACGGGGTGGCGGAGACGCGGAGAGCGGCCCCGTCTCGACCCCAGCCCCGGCGGTCCCGGTGCCGGTCGAGCCTTCTGCCGAGATGGCCCGGCTGCGTGCGGCGCTGGCCACGCTGGCGGTGGTCGACCCGGTCGAGCTGCCGGCCGGGCTGGCGCTGGCCGACGCGCGCGAGCTGCTTGCGCTGCGGGCCCAGCTGGATGCGGTTCTGCTGCGCCGACTGGGTGATGTCGATGCGCGCAAGCTGCACCGGCTCGACGCCAGCCCGACCACGACGGCGTGGGTGCGGGCGCAGGACGGCGACGTCGACGTCGACGTGGTCACCCTGGCGCGCAGGCTGAACCGGCTCCCCGCCCTCGACGAGGCGATGCAGGACGGGTCGCTGAGCCGGGTGGCCGCCTGCCGGATCGCGACGGCGTTGACCAGGCTGCGGCCGCTGGTCGACCGGCCCGACGGGCTGATCGACGGCCAGCCGGGCGAGGAGACCGTCACCGCCGTCGTGCTCGACGGTGTGGCGGACCTGGTGTTCCAGGCGACGGGCGGCCTGGCCGACGACGACCCGCGGGTGGCCGAGCTGCGCGACGCGCTGAGCGAGGTGTCGTGCTCGCCGACGAGCCAGCTGGCCCGGCTCGAGGCGGCGTTCATCCTGCTGGCCCTGCACCTGCCTGCCGGGCACCTGCCCGGAGCCCTGTCGATGCTGGTGGATGCGCTGCTGCCCATCGAGCTGGAGAAGCGGGCGGCGCGTTCTGCCGATCAGGCCCAGCTCGCACTCCGACCCAACGCCGACGGATCCGGCTGGCTGCTGCGCGGCGAGCTCGACCTGGAGACCGGCGAGCTCGCGCACACCCTCCTGACCGCCATGGCTGCGACCGACCCGGACAACCCCCACGACACCAGCGCCATCGAGCAGCTGCGGGAGTCCGGGTGGGAGTTCGGCGACCCCCTCCCGGCCAGCCTGCCGAACCGCACCTGGGAACCGCCCCGGTCGCGCGGCCGCCGGCTGCACGACGCGCTCAGGCTCGCGCTACGCGAGATCCTGAACAGCGGACAGCTCGGCCAGCGGGACAAGGTCGCCCCCCACCTCGGCGTGCACACCGGCCTGAACACCCTCAACCGCGACCCCGGCGCCAGGCCCAGCGTCGGAGCCTCCGGGCTCGCGCTTCCGCTCAGCCTGGTCAAGAAGTGGTGGTGCGACGCCTACGTCACCCGCTACGTCCTCGGCCTCGGCCACCGGGTGCTCGAGACCAGCCACACCAGCCGGACGTTGAAAGCACATGAGCGCAGGATCAAGCACCTCGAGACGGGAGGCCAGTGCGAAGGCGCCGGCTGCACCCGCGGGCCAGGATGCCGGCTCATCCCCCACCACCCGGACGCCTGGGCAGCCTGCGGCACCACCACCCTCAGCGACACCGCCCTGCTCTGCGACACCGATCACGACGCCGTCCACCGCGGCCAGACCATCACCCTCAAGAACGGCCGCCGCCTCAACCAGCACGGCTGGGTCTGACGCCGGAGAACCGCTCCTAGCGTCCGCCCTGTCTTGATCATCAGAAGCATCGGTCTCCTCAGCGCGTCGACCGGCGTCCTACGAGACCGAACCTTCTGTGGATCATGGGGACCTGCAGATCAGCGCTCCGAGGGCCCGCGCCAGAGGTGGAATCCTGCGGCGTTCGAGTGTGTCCGGTGCGTCAGTGCATCACCGCGCTCCCCGTACGAGGCCGCTACTCCCAGCCGCCCCGGGCGCGCAGCGCCTGCGACACCCGCTCGAAGCGGGCCCGGTCCAGCACAGCGCCCTCGCGCCGGATGCTGTCCTCGGCCAGCTCCAGCACGCGGTCCAGCCGCACGTAGCTGGGGCGACGCTCGCGGTCCCACTCGCCGGTGCCGATCGCGAGCCAGTTCGCGTCGTCCGCGCGGTGGCCCTTGCTGGACAGCATCAGCCCGAGGACAGTGCGTTCGTCACGCCGGCCGACGACGAGCACCGGCCGGTCCTTCACCACGTCGGGCTGGTCCTCGTAGGCGACCTCGGTCCAGACGATCTCGCCGGGATCGGCCGCGCCGTCGAGCCGCGGCGCGTACGACAGGGTCCGGCGCAGCCGGGCGACCGCGCGGCGCCTGCCGGTCGGGGCGGGGCCGCGCGGCCGGGTGCTCCGCTCGAGGTCGACGACGGACTGCACGACGTTGCGGAGCGCGGACCAGCGGGACACGCCGCGGGGCTTCACCGGTGCTGCTCGAGCCACTCGGCCGCGGCCAGCCACGCCTCGCTGGTCGGGTCGATCGGGTCGCGGTGCGCGCCTGCGGTCTCCACCAGCGGCACGCCGGTGGCCGCGGCGTACTCCCGCGAGCGCGCCACCGGGACGGTCTCGTCGGCGGTCGGGTGCACGACCAGCGCCGGCACGGCGGGCGCACCCGCGCGCACCGGATCGGCCTGCGCCCAGCGCTCCGGGACCTCCGACGTGCTCCCACCCAGCAGCTGCTCGGCGTGCACGCGCGCCCGCTCCAGGTTCGTCACCGGTGCGAGCGCCACGACCGCGCGCGCCACGACCGCGGGCCCTGCACCGACGGCACCCTCGGGCAGCTGGGGCCGGCGCGCTGCCCACAGCGCGAGCTGCCCGCCGGCGGAGTGCCCGACCAGCACGACCCGCGACAGGTCCAGCGGGGCGTCGAGGGTCGCCAGCAGGTCGATGCCCGCGGCGACGTCCTCGAAGGTCTGCGGCCAGCCGCCCCCACCACCGCGACGGCTGCCGAGCCGGCGGTACTCGAGGTTCCAGGCCGCCCACCCGCGGTCGGCCAGGTCGAGGGACAGCGGGCGCGTGACGAGCTTGCCGTACTGCGTCTGCCAGTAGCCGCCGTGCAGCACGACCGCCACCGGGTGCGGGCCGCTGCCCCTCGGCAGGTGCAGGTCGCCGACCTGGGACGGGTCGGTGCCGAACTCATGACCGGATCCCCTGTGCAGCAAGGAGAGCGCGATGCGGACCTCGAGCCTCACAGGACCAGCCGCACGACGGCCCAGTCGCGCAGGGAGCCCGCGACGACGTCGCGCCAGCTCTGCGCGGTGACGGGCTCCAGCCTCAAGCGCGCGCCCACGCGGCGACGACCCGGGCGAGCTCCTCCCCGCGGTCCTCCTGCAGGAAGTGGCCGCCGCCCTCGATCGTCGTGTGCGGCTGCCCGGCCGTGCCGGGGATCCGCTCCAGCAGCATCCGGTCGCCGCCGCCGGTGATGGGGTCCTTGTCGGAGAAGGCGCACAGGAAGGGCTTCTCCCATCGCGAGAGCACCTCCCACGCGGCCTGGTTGTCCGGCGTCGCCGGGTCCTCCAGCGTCTGCGGGATGAGGGACGGGAAGGCGCGCGCGCCCGCCTTGTAGGTCTGGTCCGGGAAGGGCGCGTCGTACGCCGCGGCGACGTCGTCGGGGAGCCCGTCGGCGCAGCCGCTCGTGACGAGGAAGCCGATCGGCAGGTCGGGCGTCTTCTGCACGAAGTCGTGGAACAGCCACCACGCCTCCGGCAGCCGGCGCGTGCCGTCGGGCAGGCCGGTGTTCGCGGCGCAGACGCGCGCGAAGCGGTCCGGGCTCTCCGCGACCAGGCGCAGCCCGATCAGGCCGCCCCAGTCCTGGCAGAGCAGCGTCACGTCCTGCAGGTCGAGGGCGTCGAACAGCGCGCTGCGCATCCACTCGACGTGCCGCGCGTAGGTGTAGTCCTCGTCCCGCACGGGCTTGTCGGAGCGGCCGAAGCCGACGAGGTCCGGCGCCACGACGCGGAAGCCCGCGTCGACCAGGACGGGGACCATCTTGCGGTAGAGGTAGGACCAGGTCGGCTCGCCGTGCAGGAGCAGCACGACAGGTCCGGTGCCCTCGTCGACGAGCCCGACCCGCAGGCCGTCGGAGGTCTGGACGTACGTCGGCGCGTACGGGAAGCCGGGCAGGTCGGTGAAGCGGTCGTCAGGGGTGCGCAGCGTCTCCATCGGCGGATCTTCAGCGCTTGAAGGCGCTGGTGTCCACCTCGGCGGGTGCGGCCAGGTGCAGCCGGGTGAAGGCGAGCGCCTCCGCGAGGTCGGCCTCGCGCTCCGCGCGGTCGTCGCACTTGCGGGTGTTGATCTCCGCCACGACGAGCCCCTCGAAGCCCTGCACCGCCAGGCCCTCCAGCAGCTCGGCGCACGGCTGCGTCCCGCGCCCGGGGACCAGGTGCTCGTCGCGGGCGGTGCCGTTGCCGTCGGCGATGTGCACGTGCGAGAGCCGGTCACCCATCAGCGCCGCCATCTCGAGGGCGTCGCTCTGCGACACCGAGGTGTGCGACAGGTCGAGGGTGAAGTCCGGGAAGTCCTCGGTGGTCGGGTTCCAGTCCGGGGCGTACGGCACGACCTCGCGGCCGCGGGCGCGCAGCGGGAACATGTTCTCCACCGCGAAGCGCACATCGGTCTCGTCCGCCATCTGCTGGATGCCGCCGAGGAACTGCCGGGCGTACTCCCGCTGCCAGCGGAAGGGCGGGTGCACGACCACGGTCTCGGCGCCGCACTCCTCCGCGGCGTCCTTGGCCCGCACCAGCTTGGCCCACGGGTCGGTGCCCCAGACCCGCTGCGTGATGACCAGGCACGGCGCGTGCAGCGCGAGGATCGGGATCTGGTGGTAGTCCGACAGCCGGCGCAGGGCGGTGATGTCCTGGCTCACCGGGTCGGTCCAGACCATGACCTCGACGCCGTCGTAGCCCAGCCTCGCCGCGATCTCGAAGGCGTTGGCCGTCGACTCGGGGTAGACGCTCGCCGTCGCGAGCCCCACGCGGGCCGTCGGCACGCGGACGGGCCCAGGAAGCGTCATGACCCCTCCAGGCTACGTGCCGGCCAGCCAGTCGAGCCGCCGCAGGATGACGCCCTCGCGCAGCGCCCATGGGCACACCGACACCTGCTCGAGGTCGCACGCCAGCATCGCCTCGTGGGCGACGACCGCACCCGCCAGCAGCTGCCCCGCGCGGCTCGCCCCGACCCCCGGCAGCTCGGCCCGCTCCGCCGCCGTCATGACGGCGAGCTGCTCGACGATCCGCTCAAGGCCGTCCCGGCTCAGGGTGCGCGCGACGCGCGGCCCCCGGGCGTACGGCGCCGCCCCGTCGAGCCGGGCCAGTGAGCGCAGCGTCTTGCTGGTCGCGACGCCCCGGTCCGGCGGGCCGACGGCGAGCAGCCGCGGGACGACCTCGGCCAGCGACACCCCGACGTGCTCGCGCAGCGCCGCGACGTCCCGGGCCGACGGCGGGTCGCCGGGCAGGCGGTCGCGGGTGAGCCGGCCGGCGCCCAGCGGGAGGGACAGCGCGACGTCGGGCTCCTCGTCGCGGCCGGCGCCGATCTCCAGCGAGCCGCCGCCGATGTCGAGGCAGAGCAGCCGCCCGGCGCTCCACCCGAACCACCGGCGCACCGCGAGGAAGGTCAGCCGCGCCTCGTCCTCGCCCGGCAGCACCTGCAGCTCGACCCCCGCCCGCTGCCGTACGGCCTGCAGGACGTCCGCGGAGTCGGTCGCGTCGCGGACGGCGGACGTGGCGAAGGCCATCAGGTCCTCGACGCCCTCCTCCTCCGCGGCCCCGCGCGCCGCGGCCACCGCGTCGACCAGCACCTCCGTGCCGCGCGCCCCCAGCGAGCCGTCGCCCTGCAGCAGCTCGGCCAGGTGCAGCGGCGTCTTGTGCGACCGCACCGGGTCGGGGTGACCGCCGCGCTGGGCGTCGACGACGAGCAGGTGCACGGTGTTGCTGCCCACGTCCAGCACGCCCAGCCTCATGCGCGGCGACGCTAGACCGCCCGCGCTCGGCTGCGGGATCCGTGACCGCGCCGCTACCCTCAGCACGATGTCCGCCCTGTCCCGAGCCTGGCCATGACCCGCCAGCAGACCGACGAGAGCCGCGCGGTGCGCCGGGCCGTGGACGACGCCGTCGAGCACGCCGAGCCCTCGCTGCGGCGGCACCGGCTGCCCCGGGTGCTGCACGACAGCCCGGCCGCGGTGCTGCTCGTCGACACCACCGAGCGGCAGGTCGTGCAGGCCAACCCGGCCGCCCGCGCCCTCACCCCCGGCCTCGACGGGCTGCCCGTCCCGGTGGGCGCGTGGGGCGAGGCCGCTGCGCTGCGCGGCCTCGACGGCACCCCGATCGTGGGAGGCTCCGGCCCGGTCGACCTGGCCGCAGCCGGCCGGCCGGTCCCCGGCGAGCCGGTGCTGCTCACCCGGGACGGCCGCGACCAGCTCGTGTGGGCGACGGGCTTCCCGATCCCGCACGAGTCCGGGCGGCCGCAGCAGTCGCTGGTCGTCCTCCTCGACGTCGACCCCGGCGACGACGAGCTCTCCAGGGTCCGCGACCGCGCCGTGGTGGCGGCCGGTCTCTCCTTCACGATCAGCGACACGAGGCTGCCGGACAACCCGCTCGTCTTCGTGAACCCCGCGTTCGAGCGCACCACCGGCTACGCCCGCGACGAGGTGCAGGGGCGCAACTGCCGCTTCCTGCAGGGCCCGCACACCGACCCGGCCGACGTGCAGCGGATCCGCGCCGCGATGGCGGCCGAGGAGCACCTCACGCTCACGCTGCTCAACTACCGCAAGGACGGGACGGCGTTCTGGAACGAGCTGTCGCTGTCCCCGGTCTACGACGCGGACGGGGCGCTCACCCACTACGTCGGCATCCAGGCCGACGTCAGCGCCCGGGTGCAGATCGAGCAGGAGCGCGAGCGTCACCTGGAGGCCGAGCGCGCGGCCCGGGCCGAAGCGGAGCGGGCGCAGCGCCGGCTGGCCCTGCTCGCCGAGGCGACCTCCATGCTCGCCGCCACCCTCGACGTGGACGAGTCGCTCGACCGCCTCACCAGCCTGGTCGTCCCGGTGATGGCCGACTGGTGCACGGTGCACCTGCTGGGCGACGACGGGCGCGTGCAGCGCGTGGCGTCGCGGCACTCCGACGAGGGCAAGCTGCCGCTGCTCCGCCGCCTCGAGGAGCTGCAGCCCGAGGGTCTCAGCGAGGGCTCGGCGACCGCCGGCGTGCTGGCCGGCGGCCCCGCGGTGCTCCTCGACGTGGACGAGGCCGTCCTCGGTGCCGGCATCCAGGACCAGGAGCTCGCGGACGTCTACCGGCAGGTCGGCCTGCGCTCCGCGATCGTCGTCCCGCTGCGGGCGCGCCGGCAGGTCCTCGGCGTCCTGTCGCTGTTCAGCGACGGCGGCGCGCGCACCTTCGACGGCGACGACCTGGCGATGGCCGCCGACCTCGCGCGCCGCGCCGCGCTCACGGTCGACAACGCGCGGCTGTACTCCCGCGAGCACGAGGTGGCCGAGCAGCTGCAGCGCAGCCTGCTCCCGCAGCTGCCGCAGATCGACGGCCTGGACCGGGCCGCCCGCTACCTGCCCGGCGCGACCGCCGCGCAGGTCGGCGGCGACTGGTACGACCTGTTCTGCCTGCCGGACGGCACCGTCGGCATCGCGGTCGGCGACGTGATGGGGCACGACATGACCGCCGCCGCCGCGATGGGCCAGCTGAGGTCGGTGCTGCGGAGCTACGCCTGGCAGGGCAGCCCTCCGGCTGTCGTGCTCGACCGCCTCGACCAGCTGGTGCAGGGCCTCGACATGGCCCAGCTCGCGACCTGCCTCTACGGCCGGCTCGACCCGCCGCTCGAGGGCGCACCCGGACGGCTGCGCGTCGCGAACGCCGGCCACCTGCCGCCGGCCCTGCGCTCGCCGTCCGGCGAGGTCCGGCTGATCGCCACCGACGCCGGCCTGCTGGTCGGCGCCGCGCTGGGCACCGATCGCGACGAGGTCGAGGAGGTCGTCGAGCCGGGCTCGGTCCTCGTGCTCTACACCGACGGCCTGGTCGAGCACCGCGGCCGCCCGATCGACGACGGCCTGCAGGCGCTGGCCGACGCCCTCGCCTCCGCCCCCGACAGCGATGCCGACGCCATCTGCGAGCACCTGCTGCGCGAGCTGGCCTACGGCGACCTCGACGACGACGTGGCGCTGCTCGTCGTGCGGGTGCTGCCGTGACCGACCTCGGCATGCCCGCCGTCCGCGAGGTGGACCCCGACTTCTCCCGCGACTGGGTGGAGTTCCCCGACCCGGCCGACCCGAAGGGCGTCGTGCGCGCCGACCTCACCTGGCTGCTGTCGTCGTGGACGTGCGTCTACGGGCGCGGCTGCGAGGGAGTGGTCGAGGGGCGCGCGGACGACGGCTGCTGCAGCCACGGCGCGTTCTACGCCGACGACGAGGACGAGCAGCGGGTCGAGCGCTTCGCCGCGCAGCTGAAGAAGAAGCACTGGCAGCACGCCGATGTCGGTCGTGCGCAGGGCATCTCCGAGGACGACGAGCTCGAGGGCGAGGCCGCCCGGCGCACCCGCACCGTCGACGGCGCCTGCCTGTTCCTCAACCGGCCCGGCTTCGCCGGCGGGGCCGGCTGCGCGCTGCACGCCCTCGCGGACCGCACCGGGCTGCACCCGCTCGAGACCAAGCCCGACGTCTGCTGGCAGCTGCCGGTGCGCCGGACGCAGGAGTGGGTCGAGCGCCCGGACGAGGTGCAGGTCCTGGTCACCTCCATCGGCGAGTTCGACCGCCGCGGCTGGGGCCCCGGCGGCGCCGACCTGCACTGGTGGTGCACGTCCTCGCCGACCGCCCACGTGGGCGCCGACCCGCTCTGGGTCTCGTACGGCCCGGAGCTCGTCGCCCTGCTCGGCCAGCCGGCCTACGACGAGCTGGCGCGCCTGTGCCGGCAGCGGTCGTCGCTGCCCCTGCACCCGGCCACCGAGCTCAGCACCGTGGTGCTGGAAGCCGGCGGCGCCGAGCCCGCCTCGCCCCTCTAGGCCTCGAGCTTGTAGCCGAGCCCGCGCACGGTCACCAGGTGCTTCGGGTTCGCCGGGTCGGGCTCGACCTTGGCGCGCAGCCGCTTCACGTGGACGTCCAGCGTCTTGGTGTCGCCGACGTAGTCCGCCCCCCACACCCGGTCGATGAGCTGGCCTCGAGTGAGCACCCGTCCGGCGTTGCGCAGCAGCAGCTCCAGCAGCTCGAACTCCTTGAGCGGCAGGGAGACCGGCTGCCCGTCGACGGTCACGACGTGGCGCTCGACGTCCATGCGGACCGGCCCGGCCTCCAGGGCAGCGGTCGCGACGTCCTCGACCTCGCCGCGCCGGCGCAGCACCGCGCGGACCCGGGCCACGAGCTCGCGCGAGCTGAAGGGCTTGGTGACGTAGTCGTCGGCGCCGAGCTCGAGCCCGACGACCTTGTCGATCTCGCTGTCGCGGGCGGTCAGCATGATGACCGGCACGTTCGAGCGGGCGCGCAGTGCGCGGCACACCTCGGTGCCGGACAGCCCCGGCAGCATCAGGTCGAGCAGCACGATGTCCGCGCCGCCCCGGTCGAACTCCGCCAGGCCGTCCGGCCCGGTCGCGGCGACGGCGACCTCGAAGCCCTCCTGTCGCAGCAGGTAGGACAGCGGGTCGCTGATCGACTCCTCGTCCTCCACCACCAGCACGCGGGTCATGACGTCCTCTCCTTGTCCGGGACGGGGGGCAGCCGCAGCGTGAACGTCGACCCGGAGCCCTCGACGCTCCAGACGCTCACCTCGCCCCCGTGGTTCGTGGCGACGTGCTTGACGATGGCGAGCCCGAGGCCGGTACCGCCGGTGGCCCGCGAGCGGGCCGGGTCGGCGCGGTAGAAGCGCTCGAAGACGCGCTCCAGGTCCTTCTCCGCGATGCCCATGCCCTGGTCGGTGACGCTGATCTCGACCGCCCCCTCCCGCTCGCGCACCGCGACGGCGACCCGGGTCCGCTCGGCGCTGTAGTGCACGGCGTTCTCGATGAGGTTGCCGACCGCGGTCACCAGCTGGGACTCGCTGCCGCAGACCGTGAGCCCGCGCTGCCCGCCCCGGACGATCTCGATCGCTCCGGCGGAGGCAGCCGTCCGGGTCCGGTCCACCGCCTCGGCCACCACCTGGTCGACCGACACCAGCTGCTGGTCCGGCAGCGGCTCAGCCCCCTGCAGCCGGGAGAGGTCGATGAGCTCCTGGACGAGCCGGGCCAGCCGGCCGGCCTCGTGCTGCAGCCGCCCGGCGAAGCGGCGCACCGCGGTCGGGTCGCCGCTCGCGTCCTGCATCGCCTCGGCCAGCAGGGACATCGCGCCCACCGGCGTCTTCAGCTCGTGGCTCACGTTCGCCACGAAGTCGCGCCGCACGGCGTCCACCCGGCGGGCCTCGGTCACGTCCTCGACGAGCAGCGCGACGTGGCCGCTCTCGCCCTCGATCGGCGCGACCCGCACGCGGACGGCCTCGGGCAGCCGCGCCAGCCGCGTCCGCTCCGGCTCGACCTCGGCCTCCTGCGGCTCGCCCGTGCGCCGCACGTCGTTCACCAGCCGGCGCAGCTCGGGGACGAGGAGCCGCTGCCCGCGCACGAGGCCGAGGTAGACCGAGCGCCGGTTCGCGAGGACGACCCAGTCGTCGGCGTCGACCACCGCGACGGCCGCCGGCACGGCGTCGATGACCTGCGCGCTGCTCGGCGTCCGCAGGCTCTGCGCCGGGCGCGGCCGCTCCTCCTGCTCGACCTCCTGACTCGCGGCGCAGGCGGGGCACGAGCAGGGCGCCGAGCAGCAGGCCCACGACGAGCCCGACGAGCACGCCGGCGACGGTCACCCTCGAACTGTAGGTCCGGAAGATCGCCTCAGGCGCACGGCGAAAGCAGTGTTCACCCGTCGTACGGCAGGGGTTCACGCGCTGCGCGCTCAGGGAGGTGCATGCCGTCTACCCTGCCGACATGCGCGACACCTACCACGAAGAGCTCGACGCGATCTCGACGTCGCTGGTCGAGATGACCAACCTCGTCGGTTCCGCGATGAGCCGGGCGACGACCGCGCTGCTCGACGCCGACCTCACCCTCGCCGAGATGGTGATCGCGAACGACGAGTCCGTCGACGCGCTCTACCGCGAGACCGAGGCGCGGGCGTTCGACCTGCTCGCCCGCCAGCAGCCGGTCGCGAGCGACCTGCGCGTGCTGGTCACGTCGCTGCGGATGGTCGCCGACCTCGAGCGGATGGGCGACAACGCCGTCCACGTCGCGAAGATCGCCCGTCGCCGCTACCCCGGGTCGGCCGTGCCGCCGGCGCTGCGGTCCACCGTCCTGAAGATGGGCCACGCCGCCGAGGAGATCGTCGCCAAGGCCGGCAGCGTCATCGCGCGCCGCGACATCCAGATGGCTGCCGAGCTCGAGAAGGACGACGACGTGATGGACGAGCTGCACAAGCAGCTGTTCACCGCGATCCTCGACGACGAGTGGGAGGCCGGCGTCGAGGCGGCCATCGACATCACGCTCGCCGGCCGCTACTACGAGCGCTTCGCCGACCACGCCGTGTCCGTCGCCCGCCGGGTGGTCTACCTGGTCACCGGCGAGCGCCCCGACGTCACGGGCTAGCAGCGCCCGGCTACCGGACCACGACGCGCAGCGCGCCGGAGAGGGCCGCGCCGCTGCGGAAGCGGTACTCCGCGGTCCGGTCCTGGGGCAGCCTCAGCACGAGCAGCCCCGCCTTGCCGCTCGTCCCGCGGCGCACCACGGTCCACCCGCTGCCCGTCCGGCGCTCGAGCTGCACCGGCAGCCCGGCCCGAGCGGTGCCGTCGGCGAGGGTGCGCACGCTGAACGCCACGGCGGTCCCCTTCTTCACGGCGCCAGCGCTGCGGGAGCCGCGCACGGTGACGACCGGCTTCTTGGCCGGCTTGCTCACGGCGGGCGCACTGACCCCCGGCTTGCTCGTGACGGGCGCCGAGACGACCGGCGCGCTCACCACCGGCGCGCTCTCACCACCGGCGCGCTCACCACCGGCGCGGGCGCCGGACGTCCGGCGGCCTCCGCGGCGACGACGTCCACCAGGCCCGCGCCGTACTGCGCGTCCTGGCCCGTCGGGCCGAGGTCGCGGGCGCTGGACATCAGACGCGCCCGCACCTGCGCCGGAGTCAGACGCGGCTCGGCCTGCTTGAGCAGCGCGGCCGCCGCGGCGACGAACGGGGACGCCATGCTGGTGCCGGACCAGGCCTCGTAGCCGCCACCCGGCACGGTCGAGACGATCGACGCGCCGGGCGCGACGAGCGCGAGGTGGCTGCCGGTGCTGGACCAGGCGGGCCGGGCGGAGTCGCGGTTGACCGCGCCGACGGCGATGACGCCCGGGGTGGCGGCCGGGTAGAGGACGGGGTCGCCCTTCTCACCGGAGTTGCCGGAGCCGGCGACCACGACCACCCCCTTGTCGAGCGCGTGCTGGATCGCCGCGGTGAGCAGCGCGCTGGGGCTGTCGCCGGCGAGCGAGAGGTTGAGGACGGTCGCGCCCTGCTCGACCGCCCAGAGGACGCCCTGCGCGACGACTCCGTCGTTGCCCAAGCCCGAGGCGTCGAGGACGCGGACCGGCAGGACGTGCGCCCCCTGCGCGAGGCCCGCGCCGCCGATGCCGTTGCCGCCGAGCGCGGCGATGATGCCGGCGACGTGCGTGCCGTGGCCGTTCGGGTCGGTGCGGGCGTCGCCGCTGGCGACCAGGTCCTTGCCGGGCACGACGACGCCGGCCAGGTCCGGGTGCGCGCCGTCGACGCCGGTGTCGAGCACCGCGACCAGCTGCGACGACGCGGAGCCTGCGGCCCACGCCGTGGTGGCGGACAGCGCGGTCATGCCCCACTGGTCGGTCAGGCGGGGGTCGGCAGCCAGCGCGCGCACCGGCTGCACGACGGCGGCGGTGACGACCTGCGGCTCTTCCTCCCAGCGGTCGGCGAGCGCCTCTCCGCGGGCGGCGGAGCGGGCGGAGCCGTGCCGGACGGTCAGGCTGCCGTCGGCGGCCTCGACGACGGCGGCGACCTCGACGGGGCTGCCGCCTTCCTGCGCGGAGGAGACGGCCAGACCGCCGGCGGCGGGGACCAGCAGTGCGGTCGCGGCGAGGGCGGTGACGGTGGCCCTGCGGGGCAGGGCGCGCGTGGCAGTGCGCACGGTGGAGCTCCAGAGCACTTGCGCGGCAAGGCGACGCGAGAGCTCGCTGGAGCTCCCTCGTTCGGCGGCCCGGCTGCCCGTTCTGGGCCCGTGGCTTTGCGTCCCCGCCTTCCGACGGGTTTGCCCTTATCGCTGAGGGTGGTGCGGGACCCTCCTTGCATCGACGCCCGGCGTCGGGGCGCTGAACCCCGACCGGGTGAGCCCGGGATGACTAGTCATGGGAAGCGGTCAGCCGCGCGGGACGTCCTCCGGCCCGTTGCCGACGTGCTCGTCGAAGAAGCGCTGGAGCGGGGCGGCCTCGACCTGCTGGCAGAGCAGCCGGTGGTCCCACGCCGTGGCCGCGAACGGCACCGGAAGGCCGGTGCGCTCGGCGACGATGACGTCGTCCTCGTGCTGGTCCTGGAAGTCCTGCAGCGCCTTCTTCTGCTCGGCAGGCAGGTCCGGGCGGTGCCACGCGATGACGTAGCCGTGCTCGAGGGCGTGCACGAGCAGGCCGTCGCTCGGCAGCGAGGACCCGGCGTAGACGCCCGCCCGCGCGTTCGAGGCCAGGTGGTTGCCGCCGGCCGGCGGGTTCACCGAGTACGACGGGCTCTGCACGTGGTTCTGGCCTGCCGGCAGCGTGGGGTCGGCCTCGCGGTCGACGTCGCAGCTGCCGGACGTCAGCGCGTCGCGCAGCTCGGCGTCCCGCCTGTTGTCCACGATCAGGTAGAGCCCGACCGCACCCACGACGGCGCCCAGCAGCGCTCCGGTGACCACCTTGCGGCGCAGCGCGTCGCGGCGCTCCGCGGTGGCCGCCGCGGTCCGCTCCTGCTCCTTGCGCGTCGGTCCCGTCGGCGCGCTCGCGGCGCGCGGCGGCTTCGTGCGGACCGGAGCCGGGGGCGCAGTGGGCCGCTTCTTCTTCTTGCTGGCCATCAGTGGCCCTGCTTCGCCACGGCCTCGGCCGCGGCCTTCGCGGCCTCGGGGTCGAGGTAGGTGCCGCCGGGGTTGGTCGGGTGCATGTCGTCGTCGAGGTCGTAGCGCAGCGGCTGACCGGTGGGGATGTTCAGCCCGACGACCTGCTCCTCGGTCAGCCCGTCGAGGTGCTTCACCAGCGCCCGCAGGGAGTTCCCGTGCGCGGCGATGAGCACCGTCTCGCCGGCGGCGAGGTCGGGCACGACCTGGTCGTACCAGTAGGGCAGCAGCCGGTGCACGACGTCCTTGAGGCACTCCGTGCGCGGCACGAGGTCGGTCGTCAGGTGCGCGTAGCGCGGGTCCCGGCTGACGTCCCACTCGCTGCCGACCTCGATCTTCGGCGGCGGCGTGTCGTACGAGCGGCGCCACAGCATGAACTGGTCCTCGCCGTACTGCTCGCGGACCTGCGTCTTGTCCTTGCCCTGCAGGTCGCCGTAGTGGCGCTCGTTGAGCCGCCAGTGGCGCTTGACCGGGATCCAGCTGCGCTGGCAGGCCTCGAGCGCGATGTTCGAGGTGCGGATGGCGCGGGTCATCAGCGAGGTGTGCAGCACCGTGGGGAGGAGCTCGGCCTTGGCGAGCTGCAGGCCGCCGAGGCGCGCCTGCTCCTCGCCGAGCTCGGTGAGGTCGACGTCCACCCAGCCGGTGAACAGGTTCTTCTTGTTCCACTCGCTCTCGCCGTGACGGAGCAGCACCAGGGTCGCCATGGGAAGCAGTCTCCCAGCGTCAGCGGCGCGCGTCCCGGCGGGGTGCCCGCTCCGGGGTGCCGGCCGGGCGTCGTCCAGCGCCGTCCGCGAGCACCTTCGCGGCGAGGGCCGGGTCGGTGCGGAGCCGGTCGCCGTAGGCCAGCTGCACGAGCGCGTCGCTGCTCTCCTCGAGCAGCTGCAGCACCTCGCCGAGCACCCGGTCGGCGAGGGCGACGTCGCTGATCGAGCCGGTGAGGAAGACGTCGCCGACGTCGTCGACCCCGAAGTGCACGTCGCGCAGGCGCAGGTTGCGGGCCAGCAGGTAGCGGTGCAGCGGCGCCGGGTCGGCGACGTCCACCAGGTGCAGGACGAACGCCTCGACGGCCACCGCCTGCTCGCCCGCGACCAGCCAGACGAGCGTGGACGGTCGACGGCTGCCGTGCAGGTGCACGACGTACGCCCCGGCCTCCACCCGCTCGAAGCGCGCGCCGAGGTCGCTCAGCACGTCGAGCAGCTGCCCGTCCAGCTCCCAGGCGGTGCTCACCGCCCGGCGCCCGTGGGGCTCAGCGGTCCGGGTCCGCGAAGCGCGCGAACGCCTGCAGGTTGCGGGTGCTCTCGCCGTTCTTCTGCCGCCAGGCCCACTCGCGCCGGATCGAGCCGGCGAAGCCGATCTCGAGCAGCGGGTCGAAGGACTCGTCGGCGTACTGCAGCACCGAGCCGAGGAGGCGGTCGACCTCGTCCGGCGTGACGGAGTGCAGAGGCAGGCGCCCCACGAGGTAGACGTCGCCGGCGGCGTCGATCGAGAACGAGACGCCGTACAGGCGGGCGTTGCGGCGCAGCAGGAAGCGGTAGAACTCCTCGACGTTCTCGTCGGGCTTGCGGCAGACGAACGCCTCGACGAGCAGGGCGTGCCGGCCGGCGACGAGCCAGCAGTTGGTCGCCAGCTTGTGCGTGCCGGGCAGCACGACGAAGAACTGCCCCTCGTCGGGGGACGTGTAGTCCAGGCCCGCCTCGTCGAGAGCAGCCTGGATGGTCTGGTGCAGGTCGCTCATCGTGCGACCGCCAGCGGCAGGGACACCCGGTCGGCGAGCGCGTCGCGGTAGGTCGACAGCAGGCCGTCGGCCGTGCGGCCCCAGGAGAAGCCGGCGGCGTGCGCGACCGCGCCGGCCGACAGCGCCGGGCGCGTGGCGACCGCACGGGTGAGGGCGGCCGCCCACTGGTCGGCGCCGTGGCCGGGGACGAGCAGGCCGCTGACGCCGTCGCGGACGGTGGTCCGCAGCCCGCCGACGTCGGTGGCGACGACGGGCGTGCCGCAGGCCTGCGCCTCCAGGGCCACCAGGCCGAACGACTCGTTGTGGCTGGGCACGGCCACGACGTCGGCCGCGCGGTACCAGTCGCGCAGCCGCTCAGCGCCCCGCGGCTTCTCGAAGCGGACGACGTCGGCGATGCCGAGCCCGTGCGCGAGGTCCTGCAGGGCGGTGGGCTCGAGGAGCCCGGTGCCGCTCGGCCCACCCACGACCGCGACGACGAGGCGGTCGCGGAGGGAGGGGTCCTGCGCCAGCATCCGCGCGGCGGCGTGGAGCAGGACGTCGGGCGCCTTGAGCGGCTGGATGCGCCCGACGAACAGCAGGACCACCGCGTCGGGCGGCACGCCGAGCATCGTGCGCGCGAGCGTCTGCGGGTTGCCGGCCTCCCCCGGGCGGAAGTGCTCGAGGTCGACGCCGGGCGCGACGGTGACGACGCGGGCGGCCTCGGCGCCGTAGAGGTCGACGAGCTGGCGGGCCTCGTCCTCGGTGTTCGCGACGAGCCGGTCGGAGGCCTCGACGACCTGCTGCTCGCCGACGACGCGGCGCAGCGGCTCGGGGGCGTCGCCCTCGGCGAGCGCGAGGTTCTTGACCTTGGCCAGGGTGTGCGCGGTGTGCACCAGCGGCACGCCCCAGCGCTCGGTGGCCAGCCAGCCGACCTGCCCGGACAGCCAGTAGTGCGAGTGCACGACGTCGTACCAGCCGGGCTCGTGCGCGGCCTCGGCGCGCAGGACGCCGGAGGTCAGCGCGCACAGCTGCGCGGGCAGGTCCTCCTTCGACAGCCCCTCGAACGGGCCGGCGGTGAGGTGCCGGACGGTGACGCCCGGGGCCAGCTCGACGACGGGGGGCAGGTCGCTGGAGGTGGCCCGGGTGAAGACCTCGACCTCGACGCCGAGCTGCGCGAGGCGCTTGCTCGTCTCGACGACGTAGACGTTCATGCCGCCGGCGTCGCCGGTGCCCGGCTGCTCGAGCGGCGAGGTGTGCACGGACAGGACGGCGACGCGCCGCGGCCGTACCGACGTCAGGGTCATCGACGTCCCCCTTCCCCTGCAGGAGGCAGTCTGCCCCGCCCCTGCCCAACATCGTCGAGCAGGGCAGACTTCCCCGCCATGCAGAGGACCGCCGTCGTCACCGGAGCCAGCAGCGGGATCGGGGCCGCCACCGCACGCCTGCTGGCGTCGCAGGGCTGGTCCGTCGTGGCCGCCGCCCGCCGGCTGGACCGGCTCGGCGAGCTGGCCGCCTCGACACCCGGGATCCGCCCGCAGGCGCTCGACGTCACCGACCCGCGCTCGGTCGACGACCTCGTCGACGCCGTCCCGCAGTGCGACCTGCTGGTCGCGAACGCCGGCGGCGCCTTCGACCTGGCCGCGCTCGCCGACGCGGACGCCGAGACCTGGGCGCGGACGTACGACGTGAACGTCCTCGGCACGGTCCGCACCGTCCAGGCGCTGCTCCCGGCGCTCCAGCGCTCGCGCGGGCAGGTCGTGCTGACCGGCTCCACGGCCGGCCGGTGGGTCTACGAGGGCGGCGGCGGCTACGTGGCGGCCAAGCACGCGCTGGCCGCGCTGCGGGACACCTGGCGGCTCGAGCTCGTCGACAGCGGCGTGCGCGTGAGCGAGGTGGCGCCCGGGATGGTGCACACGGAGGAGTTCTCCACCGTCCGCTTCGGCGGTGACGAGGACAAGGCCGCCGCGGTGTACGAGGGCGTCGACGCGCTGACCGCCGAGGACGTCGCCGAGGCCGTGGCGTGGGTGGCCGGCCGGCCGGCGCACGTCAACGTCGACCTCGTGCAGATCACGCCGCAGCAGCAGGCCGGCGTCGGCAAGGTCGTCCGGCGCTGAGCCCCAAGCGCTACGCGGCGGGCCGGGCCCGCGCGCTCGGGCTGGCCACCCGCGGCACCACCGCCCCGAACCGGCTGCGCCGCGTGGACCGCTGGCTCACCGGCGTGCACGGGCCGCTCCTGCGCGACGCGGAGCGGCCGCTCGTGGTCGACCTCGGCTACGGCGCCTCACCGGTGACGACCGTCGAGCTGTTCACCCGGCTGCGCGAGGTGCGGCCGGACGTCGAGGTGGTCGGCCTGGAGATCGACCAGGAGCGGGTCGACGTCGCCAGGCCGGCCGAGCGGGAGGGGCTGTCCTTCCGGCGCGGCGGCTTCGAGCTGGCCGGCCTGCGGCCGCTGGTCGTCCGGGCGCTGAACGTGCTCAGGCAGTACGACGAGCAGCCGGCGCTCCAAGCCTGGCAGACCCTGCTCGACGGCCTGGCGCCCGGCGGGCTGCTCGTGGAGGGCACCTGCGACGAGATCGGCCGGCGCGCGGCCTGGGTGGCCCTGACCGCCGACGGGCCGCAGACGCTCACCCTCGCGGCGCACCTGCCGGCGCTGGACCGGCCCTCGTCGCTCGCCGAGCGGCTGCCCAAGGCGCTGATCCACCACAACGTGCCGGGCCGGCCGGTGCACGCGCTGCTGGCCGCGCTGGACGACGCGTGGGACCGGGCCGCACCGCACGCGGTCTTCGGACCGCGGGCGCGCTGGGTGGCGGCCTGCGAGGCGCTCGCGTGGGAGCGGGACGTACGGCGGGCGCGCCTCGGCGAGCTGACCGTCCCGTGGGCCACCGTCGCCCCCCGGGCAGCAGAACGGCCCGGCCCCTGATCAGGAGGGCCGGGCCGTTCAGGTGTCTCCGTCTGCGGGTCAGTCCTCGAGCAGCAGGGCGAGCTCGGCGTCGAGGTCGACGACGTCGCCCTCGGAGCCGGTCGGGACGGCGAGGTAGGTCTGCTGCAGGAACTCGACGAGGGAGTCGCGGTCGATCTCGAACAGCGCCGAGCCGGAGGGGGAGGCCATCGCCAGGTTGATGACCCGCTCGCCGCCGCTCATGGCCGGCCAGACGCGGATGTCGCCCTCGCCGACCGTGGCGGAGATGCCGTCGGTGAGCAGCTGGCGGGCGAACATCCACTCGACGATGCCGTCGCCCTCGCCGCCGGTCTGGAAGGCCACGCGCACCGCCCACGGGTCGTCGGCCGCGTAGCGCAGGTCGGCGAGCACCGGGAGGGACGGGCCGCCGGGGACGACCAGGCGGAGCTCGAGCTCGGTGCGGACGGTGGCGATGCTCATGGGGAGTGCCCTTCGGGGTCTGGGTCTGGGTCGGGGACTTCGTGCTGCGGAGACACCCTGAGCAACGAGGGGCCGGGGGGCCGGTGACGGCTCGAGACGAGCATCACCCGCTCGGGGGACGCGGATACCGGGACATCTGCGGGCGCACCCGGACGACCTGTCGCCGGTTTCTCCGCCACAGGGGCGGGGGTACCGTCCGCGCATGGCTGAAGACCTGGTGGTGCTGCGCGGCGGGGTCCGCGACGGGGAGTCGACGATGGTCCAGGAGGGCGTCAAGCGACTGCTCGCCGCGAGCGACGCTCCGGGGCTCGTCGAGGTGTACGAGGCCAACGGCGAGACCGCCCACGTCGCGGGCAACGACGACGAGGCCTTCGTGTTCATCCACGCGGGCCAGGAGCCGGCGGGCGACCTCGCCCCGGAGCTCCAGCACAGCCCCCGCTCCGGCGCCTAGCTGTTCAGGAAGCCGCTGACCTCGGCCCGCAGCCGGGCCCGCTCGCGGAAGACCACGCCCGGCTCGGCGAACACCACCAGCCGCGCCTTGGGCAGCACGGCCGCCAGGTCGCGCGCGACCTGCGCGGGGTGCAGCGGGTCGCCCTCCTGCGCGAGCAGCAGCACGTCCGCACTCACCGCCGCCAGCCGGCTGCGGTCCGGCACGGGCGTCACGGCGGGCAGCGCCCGCACGGCGACGGCCACCCCGGGCGAGCGGAGCAGGTGCGCGGTGCGGGTGCGGGCGTAGGCCGCCACCGCCGGCTGGTCCCGCAGGTCGGCCGGCAGCTCCGCGAGGACCAGCCGCTCGACCTCCCCTGCGTCGCCGCCGTCCAGGGCGTCGCCGAGCGCGGCCACGCGTCGTACCGCCTCGTCGGTGCGCGGACGGTCGACCGCCGCCGGCAGGAACAGCACGACCCGCTCGAAGCGCTCGGGGCGGCGGGCGAGCAGCGACAGCAGGGCACCCGCGCCCATCGAGACGCCGAGCGCGCGGGTCGCGCCGTGCGCGTCGGCCACCTGCTCGAGGTCGCGCCCGAGGGCGGCGTAGTCGAAGGGCTCGTCAGGGAGCGGCGAGCCGCCGTGGCCGCGGGCCTCGTACAGCACGCGGGTGCCGGTCACGCCGCCGAGCAGGGGGCGGGTCTCGGCGATCGAGGCGCCCAGGCCGTGGGCAGCGACGGTGACCGGGCCGCCGCTGCCGGTGACGAGCTCGATCAGCCCCACGGACCGCCGGGCCGCATCCCGCGCACTGCAGGCCGGACGTCCACGAGGTAGACGATCGCGGCGACCAGCCCGACCAGCCCGAACAGGCCCAGCAGCGCCAGCCGGCCGAGCAGCACGGCGAGCACCAGGATGACGACCCACGCGGTCTTGGTGAGCTTGCCCGCGGCCTCGAAGGCGGGGGCGGGGCGGCTGAGGGCGTCGACCAGCGCCCAGACCTTCAGGCCGAGGGCGCCGGCGCCCAGCACGAGGAGCAGCAGCTGGGAGGTGCCGAAGAGGTCGATCACCCGGTCATCCTCGCGCAGCCCCGGAACGCACGCGACCCCCGGGCCACGAGGGCTGCCGGGGGTCGCGCGTGCTTGCGGGGGTGCAGGTGGTGCAGGGAGTGGAGGACTAGCCGATCTTGGCGGCGGCGTCCTCGACGGCGCGCTCGCCGGCCTTGGCGGACTTCTTGGCGGCGACGGCGGCGGCCTCGGCCTTGCGCACGGCCTCCTTGCCCTCGGCGATGGCGGCCTCGGTGGCCGGCTGGCGACGGATCTGGGTCACGAGGCGCTCGCCGCGGACGGTCAGCTGGGTGTAGAGGTCGGTCGCCTTCTCGGTGGCCTTCTCGACGCGGGTCTCGACCTCGCTGCGGAGGGTCTTGACCTGGGCCGGGAGCTCCTTGACCTGGGCCGGGACCTCGGACAGGCGCGCCTGGACCTTGCTGACGCGGGCGGTCACGTCGGCCGGGACCTCCTTGGCCTGCTCGATCGCGAGGTCGGCGACACCGACGACGGCGAACAGCGGCTTGGTGGCCTCGGCGACGTCGAAGGTCGGGAGGTTCTTGATCGTGAAGCGGCCCGTGACCGTGCTGCCGGTCTTGTCGACGTCGACGTCGGCGGTGGGCTTCTTGGCGGTGGTGGTGACGGACATGCGAGTGCCTCCTGGCGGTGGGGTGGTGGTGCGGACGTTCGGGACGGTGCGGCGGGTCAGGCGCTCCGAGCTGGTGGGCGCGGTGGCCTTGGTCGCGCGCCTGGTGCCGCCGGCGCGCTTGATCGGGGGGGCGACCTGCTCCGCGCTGACCGGCTCGGCGGTGACGACCGTGACCGCGACGTCGTCGCTGCCACTGCGGTCGTCGCTGCCCGCCGGCTGCGCCGCGGCGTTCTCCTTGCGGAAGCTGTCGTAGATCTCGAGCAGCACCTGCTTCTGCCGCTCGTTCAGGCCCTCGTCGCCGAGCACGGCGTCGGGGACGGCCCCGTCGCCCTCGCGCTGCTCGAGGATGCCGGCCTGGACGTACAGGGCCTCGGCCGAGATGCGCAGCGCCTTGGCGATCTGCTGCAGGATCTCGGCGCTGGGCTTGCGCAGCCCCCGCTCGATCTGGCTGAGGTAGGGGTTGCTGACGCCGGCCAGCTTGGCCAGCTGGCGCAGCGAGATGTCGCTGGCGCTGCGCTGCTCGCGGATGTAGTCGCCGAGGTGACGGACGTCGATGCCGACCACGGTGACCTCCTCCGCTCGCGGTGCTGCGTCGCTGCTGACGAGAACGTTATGCCCGGGTGCTAGCAACTGCAAGCACTCCTGCTAGCAGAACCCGGTGAGGTCCGTCACAAGGTCCGGCAGCACGCGGGGGCCGGACGGGGTGCTGCTCTGCCGGAGGCGCTGCGGGACCGGGTCGCCGACCGCGAGCGCCCGTAGGCCCTGTCGCGCACCGGCCCCTCGCGCTGCTGCAGACCTGTCGCAGCGGGGCAGGAAGTGGCACGATCCGGACGCCGTCACCCAGAGGAGCCCCGTCGTGCGCAGGTCCCTGTCCGTCACCCTCGTCCTCGCCTGCCTGGCCACGGTCGGCCTCGCGTCCGGAGCACCCGCGGCCCCGGCCGTCCCGACGGGGGGCCTGGAGTTCGCGGCCAGCCTGCCGGCCGACGTCCAGCGCGACCAGGGTGAGCCGGAGGTGTCGATCGACCCGGGCGGCAACGTCTACACCTGCGGGCCCTCCGGCTTCTCGAACATCGCCGACTACGCGGAGGTCTCGCGCGACGGCGGCGACCAGTTCCACCTGCTCGGCACGGCGCCCCGCGGCCAGATCTCCACGGCTGAGGGCGGCGGCGACTGCGGCCTGGCCTCCGCGCCGGTCAAGAACGAGCAGGGCCAGTACCAGTGGGCCTACACCGGGCTCGGCCCGCTCACGAACTTCAGCACCGGCACCTCGCCCGACACCGGCCAGACGCTGTACGGCAGCCCGATCAGCGAGTCCGTGCCCGGCGTCGACCGCCAGTGGCTGGTCTTCACCGACGCCAAGACCGTCTTCCTGAACTACAACCAGCTCGCCGCCGGCTTCGTCGTGCAGAAGTCCACCGACGGCGGCTACTCCTACGGCCCGCAGCAGGTCGTCACCACCGAGGGCGGCCGCATCGGCCCGATCCGCGCGATCCTCGACGGCGACCCGGCCAAGGCCGTCGTCTACTTCCCCTTCGACAGCGGGACGCTGGTCAAGCTCGCCGTCTCCACCGACGGCGGCGAGACCTTCGGCACCTGCACCGTCGGGGACGCCGAGGTCGACCCGACGGCCGGCTTCGTGGTCGCCGACCACGACAAGGCCGGCAACATCTTCGTGACGTACGGCGAGAAGGGCGAGGGGCGCGACAGCTACGTCATGCCGGTGCGCGCCGACAAGGTCGCGGGCTGCAAGGACGACGCGATGGTCGGCACCGGCCGCAAGATCCTGCTCAACCACGGCGACGTCGTCACGACCGTCATGCCGTGGGCCGTCGCCAGCGGCGAGGCCGGCCGCTTCGCCGTCGCCTACTACGGCAGCGACCAGGAGGGCGACCCCAACACCGGCGACTTCAAGGGCGCCTGGCACGTCTACGTGAGCATGGTGCTGGACGCCTTCGCAGCCGACCCCGAGGTGCTGCAGACGCGGGCGACCGCCTTCCCGATGCACTACGACTCGATCTGCCTCAACGGCACGATCTGCGCCGCCGAGCTCGGGGACCGCACCCTCGTCGACTACTTCGCGATGGACCTCAACCCCGTCGACGGCCGGCTCAACATCGTCTACAACAACGCCGCCAAGAAGCCGGACGAGGCGATGGGCCACGTCGGGCTGCCCGTCACGACGGTGCAGATGGCCGGCCCGAGCCTGCTCGGCGGGACGCTGAAGCCCAAGCGGGCGAGGGTCCGGCAGACGAGCTCGGACGGCGCGGGCGACGCGCTGTCGCCGTACGGCACGCTCTGCATCACGCCGCCGCAGGTGCCGTGCGCACCGCCCGGCACCGCGAACCAGGACGCCGCGGACTTCGTCGACGAGGGCGGCCCGGCCGTCGAGGTCGGCCCGGAGGTCGACCTGGAGAGCGGCGCGCCGGTGCCGGACGGCGGCTTCACCGTGACGATGCGGATCGCCGACCTGTCCACCGCGGCCAAGACCGCAGCCGCCACCTCCGGCGGGGGCACGTCGCTGATCTACCTGTTCCGCTGGACGAACGGCTACCAGCCGAGCGGCGCCACGGCGCGCTGGTCGCCGGTGACCGGCTGGTCGTTCGCCTACGACGGCTACGAGACGGCCAGCACCGAGTCCGGGCAGGCCGACCCGACCGCGGAGAAGATCGTCGTCTACCCGGGGACCCTCGAGATCCCGGGGAAGGTGGACGAGGAGGCCGGCGTCATCCGGATGAGCGTGCCGCGCAACGTCCTCAAGACGCTCCAGGGCAGCGACGACAAGGGCCGCCCGCAGGAGGCCGCGGCGACCGTGGGCTCGCTGTTCCCGGACGCCGTGGCCTACTCGCTGGTCAACGTCGCGCCGGACGCCCGCGTGCAGTCCTACCTCTACCCGATGGACAACGCGCCGGCGCTGGAGTTCCGGCTCGTGGCCGCGGGCAGCACCGGCCCGGTCACCGGCCCCGGCGGTCAGCCGGGCAGCGGTCCGGGCACCGGCGGCGGCTCGCCCACGACCGGGACCATCCCGACGACGGGCCTCGCGACCGGTGGCGCCCTGCTGGCCGTGGTGCTGCTGCTGGGCGCCGCGGTGGTGCGGCGGCGGGTGGCGCGCTAGCGGCTGACGGCGACGCGCAGCTCGCCGACCGGCACGCCGCCGCCGAGCACCGGCGACGTGGCCAGCTCGTCGAGGACGGGCTGCTCCACGCCGAGCGCACGCAGGGCGTGCACCAGTGCGGGCACGGCCGCGCGGGTGGCGCCGTCGAGCACCTTGACCGCGGCGGCGGAGCCGTCCGGCAGCGCGGCCGCGAAGACGCCCTCGGCGCCGTCCTTGGCGACCAGCCCGGGGATGCCGTCGATGAGCCGGCTGACCTCGCGGCCGGGGCCGCCGACCAGACCGGCGTGGGCGCGCATCGCACCAGCCGTGCGGGCACTGGTGCCGTCACCGGTGGCCAGCGCCGCGAACGCGCGCGCCAGACCGGTGAGCGTCAGCGCGTGCTGGGGCGCGCCGCAGCCGTCCACGGCGACGTGCGGCACCCGCTCGCCGGCCAGCCGCTCGATCGTCGCCGTCATCGCCTGCTGCACCGGGTGGTCTACCGCGAGGTAGCCCTCGACCGGCCAGCCGTTGGCGACGCAGGTGGCGAGCATCGCGGCGTGCTTGCCGGAGCAGTTCATCGTCAGCGGGCTCGCCTCGCCGCCGGTGCGCAGCAGCTGGTGCGCGGCCTCGACGTCCAGCGGGAGCAGGGGCGGGCAGCCGAGCGCCCGCTCGTCCAGGCCCGCGGCGGACAGCGTCCGGCGTACGACCTCGAGGTGCTCGGGCAGCCCGGAGTGCGAGGCGGTGGCCAGGGCGAGGCAGCCGTCGTCCGGCGGCTCCCAGCCGGCGTCGAGCAGGCCGACCGCCTGCAGCGGCTTGTTCGAGGAGCGCGGGAAGACCGCGCGCTCGACCTCGCCGGCCGCGAGCGCGGTGCTGCCGTCGGCGCGCAGGGCGACGGCGAGGACGCCGTGGGTGCTCTCGACGACGCCGGAGCGGACGAGCTCGACCAGGAGGGGGGCGCTCACCCGGCGGCGGGCGGCTGCTCGCTCAGCAGCGCGTCGACGTCGGCCTCGCCGTCGCGGTAGCGGCGGGTGATCTCCGCGCTGCACGCGTCCATGGCCTGCTGCACCTGACGGCGCTTGGCGGAGATGCCCTGCTCCTCCTCGGAGAGGGTGCGCATCGCGTGGGCGAGCTCGTCGGTGGAGCGGGCGGAGACGTCGGACAGGCCGACGTTCGCGACCAGCGCCTCGACGTAGCGGCGGTGGCTGTCGGCGCGCGACGGCTCGACGGTCGTGTGCCGGCCGAGCCCGCGGGCGGGGCCGCGCGGCTCGTCGGCCAGGATCGCGGCCAGGCCGTCGACGAGGGTGCCGCTGGTCGTGCCGTCACGGCGGTTGAGCTCGGCGCGCAGGATGTCCAGTCGCCCCTGGATCATGCGGCGGAGGTACGAGAGGTCGACCTCCTCCTGCTCGGCCTCGGTGCGCAGCTCGCGCACCTCGGACAGCGGCAGGTCCCGCAGGCCCTCGAGGAAGTCCTCGGCCAGGACACGGTCGATGCGCCGGTTGCCTCCCACGGTCGGCTCGACGCTCACGGACTGCTCCTTCGGGTGGTTCGAGGGCGTGTACAGGGCCCATCGTGGCAGATGGCGGAGGCGCGCGGAGCGCTCCGGGAAGGTTGACCCGTACGGCTCAACGTGGAGCCCCTCGCTGCCGATGGTCGGAGGGTGCGGTGCCGGACGGCGCCGTGCTCAGCCGGGGGGCGTGGAAGGAGGCCGGAACGTGCTCAAGGGCGATCTGGCCACCACCCCCCTGCCCGAGGTGCTGCGACAGCTCGCGGACGGCGCGGCGACCGGCTGCCTGAACGTCCTCGACGGCGCCGGCGAGACCGCCAAGGTCTACCTGCGCGGCGGCCGCGTCTACGCCGTCATCGCCCCGGGCAAGCGCCCCCAGCTCGGCGCCCGGCTCGTCTCCTCCGGCGCCCTCGGCCCCGAGGCGCTCGCCGAGGCGCTCGAGGCCCAGCGCACCGAGCTGCAGGGCTGGCGGCTGGGCGAGCTGCTCGTCCACCTCGGCTACGTCGACCAGCCGGTCGTCGAGGACTTCGTCAACGAGCAGGTCCGCGCGTCGCTGTCCGACCTGCTGCCGTGGCGGCACGCGACGTGGAAGTTCCGCGTCAACGAGCGCACCCGCGAGGACGTCGCCCCGCCCGTCCCCGTCGACGAGCTGCTCGCCGAGATCGACGCGCGCCTGGACGAGCAGGCCGAGTGGTTCGGCGACCCCGAGGCCGTCCCGCTGCTGTCGGCGGCCGACACCGCCAACGCCGAGACCGAGATCGACGCCGACGCCTGGTCGCTGCTGTGCAAGGTCGACGGCGTACGCACCATCACCGAGCTGGCCCGCGAGTGCGGCTTCACGCTGTACGAGGCCGGGCGCGTCGTGTCCACCCTCGTCGGCGCCGGCCTGCTCGAGCTCGAGGAGCCCGAGGAGGTCGTCGACGCCGCCGCGTTCCTCGCCGAGGCGGCTGCCGCGCCCGCGGACCTCGCCCCCGCCGACGTCGCCTCCCGGCTGGCCTCCGCGCTGTCCGCACCCCCGGTCCCGTCGCAGCGCTCGACCCCCACGCGCGCCCTGCCGACCGCCCCTGAGGGCGACCAGGTCGACGGCTCCATCTCCCGGGTCTCCGAGGCGCTCGCCGCGCTGCTCGGTCCGGCCACCGCCTCCGACGACGTCTTCAGCGCGCCGACGCACCGGCCCTCCGCCGCACCGCCGCCCCCGCCCGTCGACCCGAGGAAGGTCGAGCGCGACCGGCTGGCGGCGCAGCGGCGGGCTGCGGACGCCGAGGAGCTGGCGCTCGCGCAGGCCGAGCTCGAAGCGGCCCGGGCGGCGTCCGAGGCGGCGTCCGAGGCGTCGTTCGCCGCGGAGCACGGCGAGGACCACGTGGCCGAGGTCGTGGACCTGCAGTCGGTACGAGCGGCCGCGGCGGCCGAGGAGGCGCGGCTGGCTGAGCAGGCTGCGGCTGCTGCTGAGGAGGCGCGGCTCGCCGCTGAGGCCGAGGCCGCTGAGGAAGCGCGGCTCGCCGAGGAAGCGCGACTCGCCGAGGAAGCGCGCGTCGCCGAGGAAACGCGCCTCGCTGAGGAGGCCGCTGCCGCTGAGGCCGCACGCGTCGAGGAGGAGGCGAGGCTCGCAGCCGAGGCCGAGGCCGCCGAGCAGGCACGGCTCGCTGAGGAAGCGCAGCTGGCCGAGGAGGCCCGCCAGGCTGAGGAGGCCGCTGCCGCCGAGGCCGCGCGCGCCGAGGAGGAGGAGGCCCGGCTCGCCGCCGAGGCCGAGGCCGCCGAGCAGGCGCGGCTCGCTGAGGAAGCGCAGCTGGCCGAAGAGGCCCGCCAGGCTGAGGAGGCCGCTGCCGCCGAGGCCGCGCGCGCCGAGGAGGAGGAGGCCCGGCTCGCCGCCGAGGCCGAGGCCGCCGAGCAGGCGCGGCTCGCTGAGGAAGCGCAGCTGGCCGAAGAGGCCCGCCAGGCTGAGGAGGCGCTGCCGCTGAGGCGGCACGGGTCGAGGAGGAGGCACGGCTCGCCGCCGAAGCCGAAGCCGCCGAGCAGGCACGACTCGCTGAGGAAGCCGCCGCTGCCGAGGCCGAGGCCGCCGAGCAGGCACGCCAGGCTGAAGAGGCCGCTGGAGGCCGCCCGGCTCGGAGGAGGAGGCACGGCTCGTCGCCGAAGCCGAAGCCGCCGAGCAGGCGCGGCTCGCTGAGGAAGCGCAGCTGGCCGAAGAGGCCCGCCAGGCTGAGGAGGCTGCTGCCGCTGAGGCGGCACGTGTCGAGGAGGAGGCACGGCTCGCCGCCGAGGCCCGAGGCCGAGGAAGCCGCAGCCGAGCAGGCCGAGGAAGCCGCTGCCGCCGAGGCCGCGCGGCCGCCGAGGAGAGAGGCACGGCTCGCCGCACGAGGCCGAGGCCGAGGCCGCCCGCCTCGAGCAGGAGCGCGCCGAGCAGGAGCGCCTCGACGAGGAGGCGCGCGCGCAGCAGGCCGCCGCCGACCTGGCCGCCTCCGAGTTCGCGGCCCTCACCGCCGGCTTCGACGACGCCCCGCTGCCCCCCGTCGACCACGAGACGCAGGCCGCCGCCTTCGCCGAGCTGTCGGCCTCTGCCGCGGTCGCCGTCGCGGAGCCCGTCCAGGCGCCCGCGCCGGTCGTGGAGCTCGACGACCAGCCGATGCCCTCGTACCACCAGGACACCGACACCGCCGCCCTGCTGCGCGAGCTCAGCTCGCTGGGCCTCGACGACGACCCGCCGCCGCCCCCGCCGACGCGCCCGGCCCGCCCGCCGGCACCGCGCCCGGCCGCCGCTCCTGCGAAGAAGAAGAAGGGCCTGTTCGGCCGCGGCTGACCGCGGGTCGCCGCTTCCCGGTCGCTCGGACCACCAGGAGGGCCCTGATCATGGGCGCAGCGACCGGGAAGGCCGGGTCTCGGGGCGCAGCGACGGGAGGCGGGTCGGACGAGACGGCGCAGGCTGAGCAGGACGAGACGGCGCAGGCCGAGCAGGACGAAACGCCGCGCACCGGCGCGGCGCCGTGGTCCCATGGGCGCGTGCTCCGCCGGCCCCTCGCGATGGTGCTGTCCGCGGTCGCGGCAGCCGCGGGAGCGCTCGTGGCCACCCCCGCCGAGGCCACGCCCGCCACGGTCGTCCTGACCCTCCGCGCGTCGTCGCCCGCCGCGCTGCAGCAGGCCGCCGCACGACCGCCGCAGGACGCCGCCGACCGCACCGAGCGCGCCCGCCTGCTGGCCCCCACCGCCCGGCGCGGCGTCGAGCGGTGGCTCACCGACCACGGCTTCACCGTCGAGAGCGCGACCACCTGGACGGTCACCGCACGCGGCCCGGCCCACCTGCTGACCCGGCGGCTGCCACCCGCTCTGCGGCCGAGCGTCCTGTCGGTGGTGCGCGACGCCGCCGGCACGATGCGCCCCCGCACGGTGCCGGTCGGCTACGCCCCGGAGGACCTGCGCGCGGCGTACGCCAGCGCCGGCCGGCGGCAGCGGCACCACGGTCGCGACCATCCAGTTCTCGGGCTGGCAGCCGAGCGACGCGCAGGTGTTCGCCCGCGCCGCCGGGATCCCGCTGTCGCCCGGCCAGATCACGACGGTGCCCGTCGCCGGCGCCCGTACCGAGCGCTCCGACGGCGCGGGCGGCGACCTCGAGGTGGCGCTCGACGTGCAGGCCGTGCTCGGTGCCGCACCCGACGCGCGGCAGCTGGTCTACGTCGCCCCGAACACCACCAGCGGGGCCATCGCCGTGTACGACGCGGTCGCGAGCGCGGCCGAGCGCTCCACCTTGACGGCCGTCAGCATCTCCTGGGGCGCCTGCGAGCAGGAGACGGCGCCGCAGCTCGTGCAGGCCCTCGAGCAGAGCCTGGCGCGCATGGTCGCCGCCGGGGCGACGGTCTTCGCCGCCTCGGGGGACGCAGGGCGCGTACGGCTGCGCCACCGAGCAGGCGCCGGACCCGCGGCTCGCGGTCGACTACCCGGCCTCGAGCCCGTCGGTGCTCGCGGTCGGCGGGACGACCCTGCTCCGCGACGGCGCCGGCTGGTCGGAGGCCGCCTGGTCCGACCGGCGCACCTCCGGCCCCGGCTACGCCGGCAGCGGGACCGGCGGCGGCCTGTCGACGCTGTTCCCGCGCCCGGTGTGGCAGGCAGGCCGCGGGAGGCGTGCGGTGCCCTGATCTCGCCGCCGTGGCCGACGCGTCGCACCGGCTTCGGCGTGTACGGCCCGGACGACAGCGGCCGGCGCAGCTGGCAGACGGCAGGCGGGACGAGCGGGTCCGCTCCGCTGCTGGCCGGTCAGCTGGCCAGCGCCGTCAGCGGTCTCGGCCGCAGCCTCGGGTTCGGCCGGGTGCACGTGCCGCTGTACGCCGCGGCCCGCGACGGCGTCGGCCTGCGCGACGTGGTGGAGGGCGACGGCCTGCGCCACCAGGCCGGCCCGGGCTACGACCTCGCGACCGGCCTCGGCAGCCCGCAGTGGTCGGCACTCGCGCCGCGCCTGGCCGCCCCCGCGCTCACGGCACCCGCTGCCACCACCGGCGGCGCGGTGGCCGTCGCGCCGTACGCCCCGGGCTCCCGCACGGCCCGCTACGGACTGGCCGAGACCGCAGAGGCTGCCTGCGCCGCGGCGGCCGCGCGCGCCGCCGACCTCGCTGACGCTCGGGACGGCCCGGACCGGACGACCGCAGCCGTGCTGGCGGTGCGTCGAGGGCGGCGCCTGCCGTACGGCGAGCGCGCCGCTCGTGCTCGACCGCACGCCGCCGGGCGCCGGCGCGACGCTCGGCCGCAGCGCCCGGACCAGGCGTGCTCGCGCTCGCCTGGGGCGGGAGCGACCCGGCGCCGGCAGCGGCGTGGCGCAGGTGGCCTGGCGGCTCCGGCGCACCGACAGCGGCGAGGTGGTCGCCGCCGGGACCGGCAGCCGCGGTCGGGAGCGCGCTGCGCAGCGTGCGGCGCGGCGTGGCGTACCAGCTCGAGGTCGAGGCGACGGACGCCGTCGGCCTCCGCAGCGGGACGGCCTCAGCGGCGCCGTCAGCGGCTGAAGCGCAGCAGGCCCGCGCGGGCGGCAGCGGCCTCCCGCGCGGGCGGAGACCGGCGCCTCGAAGGCCGGCTCCGGGTCGATCGCCGCAGCGACCGCGCCGGCGGTCAGCGCGGCGTCGTCGGGCACCTGCCGCTTGACCAGCGCGAGCGCGATCGGGCCGAGCTCGTGGTGCCGGACGGCCGTGCCGACCCGGCCGACGTCCCGGCCGTCGAGCTGGACGGCGTCGCCCGTGGCGGGCAGCTCGCTGTCGGAGCCGTCGAGGTGCAGCAGCACCAGCCGTCGAGGGGGCCGGCCCAGGTTGTGGACGCGCGCGACGGTCTCCTGCCCGCGGTAGCAGCCCTTGTCCAGGTGGACCGCGTCGTCGAGCCAGCCGACCTCGTGCGGGATCGTCCGGTGGTCGGTGTCCAGCCCGAGGCGCGGCCGTCGGGCGGCGACGCGCAGCGCCTCGAACGCCATGCACCCCGGCGAGCGGCCCGTCGTAGGCCGCCGAGCTCGGCGCGCGGCACCAGCCGCGGCTCCGGGTCGGCGACGACGGCGTACGGTCGCGGTGACGTCGTCGACCTCGACGCGCAGCATGAACTGCATCCGGCTGCAGGAACTCGACCAGCGCGTCGGCGGTGCCGGGCTCGACGTGGGCGAGGACCGCCTCGCCGTCGTCGACGAGCTGCAGGTGGTGCTCGACGTGGCCCTGCGGCGACAGCACGAGCGCCTGCGTCGGCACGGCCGGGCTGCAGAGCCCGGTGAGGTGCTGGGCGGTAGGCTGTGCAGCCAGCTCAGCCGGTCCGGCCCGCTGACCGGAGGACCGGCGCGGTGCGACAGGTCGACCAGGGCAGCCTCGGTCCCGTGCGTCCTCCAGGCGGCGCTGCTCGGCGTACGGGTCGCCGTAGTGGCGCGGCGACGCCCGGCGTCGGGCGGGTCGGCGGGGACGGCTCCGGGGCGCGCGAGGGTCATGACCGCGAGATGCAAGGGCGGGTGCCCGCACCGTGTTCCCGGACGCACCGCGGCCCCTCCCGAGAGGACGAGGGGCCGCGGCAGACGTGCTGGGTCGAGCAGAGGGCTGGCAGAGCGGGCTCGTCGCCCGCGCGGGCTGCCGGACGAGGACGGCCGCGGCGAGCCGGGGGCCGCCGGGTGGTGCGGCCCCGGCGGTCGTCGGGCCGTGGTGCTCGGCGCCGAGGTGGCACGGCGCTGCTGCTGGGGCGCGGGCTGGTGCTGGCGGCCGGGCTCCCGGAGGCGCTCGGCGACGTGCTGCCCGCGGGCAGGAGGTGGAGCAGCCCGGGCGTGCAGGTCGGCGAGGCGCGCGACTCCGTGACACGGCGACTGGGCTGGCCGAGCCGCTCGGCGCCGGGGCGGCACCGGCCGTCAGGTAGCCGACGACGTCCACGATCAGGTGCGCGCGGGGCGCCGTGCGGCCGCCGACGAACAGCGTGACCTGGCGGTTGTTGCCGATGCCGGGTAAGTACCTCGTTGGCCTGGGTGAGGTTCGATCGGGAAGTTGACGTTGGACGTGCCCGGGTTGGGTCGCGCCGGCCGGGAAGACCGTCACGAACCCGCGGCCGGAGCCGTTGGTCGCGGTCACGTTGAGCACGACGCCCGTGGCGTCCGGACGGGACGAGGCACGGCATCGGGTCACGACGACGTTCCCGCTGCGGCGGCGCGGCCGCGGTGCGGTCGCGGGTGTCGAGGGCGCGGGCCGGGTTCGCCAGCGCCGTGAAGACCTGCGTCGCAGCGGCGCTGCCGGGCGTCACCGCACCGACCACGTCCACGATCAGCGCCGTGCTGGCGCGAGTCGATGAACAGCGACACGCGGCTGGCGTTGGCGCCGGTGCCGACGCGGGTGATGACCTCGTTGGCCTGCGTCTGGCCGCGCTCGAAGTTGACGTTGCTGCGTGCCCGGCCGGTCGGTGCCGGTCGGGTAGGCGACGACGAAGCCCACGGGCGCTCGGGCCCGGTGACGGTCACGTTGAGGATCGCGCTCGGTCGCTGCCGCTCGGCAGCCGGCCGCTGAGGTCGAGGACGACCTCACCGCTGCGGCGCGGCGTGCCGGTGTTGCGGCTGTCGAGCACGCGCACCGGCGCCCGCGTGGTCGACCCGGCCGGTGTCGGTCGAGGAGGTGGTCGTGAACGAAGCCGACCAGGTCGGCGATCACGTGGGCCTGGGCCGAGTCGACGAACAGCGACACCCGCCGCTGCCGGCAGGCCGACGATGACCTCGTTGGCCTGGGTCTGGTTGGCGCTCGAAGTTGACGTTGCGAGGTGCCCGGCTTGGTGCTGCCGTCGGGGTAGGCGACGAGGAAGCCGCGCCGGCGTCGGGTTGGTGACCGTCACGTTGAGCACGGCCGCCGTGGCGTTGCGTCCGCGATGCGCTGGGACAGGTCGAGGACGATCTCGCCGCGTGCGCGCGGCACCGCGGCTGCGCGGGTGTCGAGCACGCGGACCGGGCTGGCGAGCCCGACGTAGCGCGCATCGGCACGCGCGCCGGCGGAGGCCGTCGGCGACGGGCTGGCCGAGCCGGACGCGCCCGGGGTGGCGGAGCTGGACGCGCTCGGGCTGGCCGAGCTGCTCGCGCCGGGCTGGCCGAGCTGCTCGGGCCGGGGCTGGCGCCGGTGCCCGGGGTGACCGTGAGGCAGGCGTTGCAGGCGGGGCTGGTCTTGCCGTCGGTCAGGCGAGCCGTCACCGACTTGTCGCCGGGAGCGGCGTCGGCCGCCGCGGCGATGGTCACGAGGAACTGCTCGGGGTTGACGAACTCGACGCCGGTGACCGTGAGGCCGGCCGGGAGGACGACCGTCGCGCCCTTGCTGAAGTTGGTGCCGGTGGCGGTGAAGGTGGCCGACTCGCCCTGGCGCAGGTTCTTCTGCACGCCCGCGTCGGAGGAGCGGTCCAGGCTGGTGAGCGTGGGCGTACGGGCGTCGCGCTGGATCACGCGGAAGCGGCAGTTGTCGCACGCGTTGACCACGCCGTTGTTGCCCCGTACGAACGGCTGGTAGGCGCTTCCGCCGGCGCGGTCGTCGGAGGTGGGGTTCGGCGCGGCGTTGCGCAGGTCGTAGTCCGCGGTCACCGAGGTCGCCATGCGGTTGCGCACGTTCTGGCCCTCGATGGCCAGCTGGTCGCGGCTGGCGCTGCCGGGATCGCCGACGAAGACCAGGCGCGGCTGGCCGTCGGCGGCCACCGCGGTGCCCTGGAACGTGAGGGTGGTCAGCGCCTGCGTCGGGTCGTTGAAGTCGCCCGTCGGGTTGACGCTGGTCAGGGAGGCGCCGGCGACGAAGAAGCAGTCGAGGCAGCGCGCGCTGGTGCCGTCGAGGTTCGTGACGCGGACGTCACGGGTGCCGGCCTGGGCGCCGGGGGCCACCGTCGCGCGGCGCTTGAGCTCGGTGCGGGTGGTGATGCCCGACGTCTGCGCCGTGCCGTCGCTGTTCAGCGGCGCCTGGTTGGCGTTGATCGCGCTGTCGACGTTGTCCGACCCGGGGAACAGCACGTCGACGCGCGAGAGCCGCTCGAAGTTGTTGCCGAGGATCGAGATGTTGCCCGCGGTGCCCGGCCGCAGGCTGTTCGGCGCCACGGAGCCGACCGCGACGCTGCCCGGGCTCAGGATGGTGAAGCAGGAGACGCAGGTGTCGTTGCCGCCGCCGGCGACGACGCCGTCCTCGCCGTCGGCCGAGACCGAGTAGGTGCCGGCGTCGAGCGGACCGTCGACGCCTAGGCCGTTGCCGCGGTCGGAGAAGTTGACCGTGGCCGTGCCCTCGTTGGAGCCCCGCAGCGGGTCGCCGGACGCGTCGTCGATCGTCACGTCGAAGCTGGCGCTGGTGCCGATCCGCGTGAACGTGGCGCTCCCGCCGAACGTGAAGTCGGCGTCGGTGCCGCGGAACGTCAGCTCCACGGTCTGGGTGTTGACCACCGTGTTCGGCGAGATCGACAGGCCGTTGGCGGCAGCCGTCGAGGCGGGGGCGATCAGGACGCCTGCGACGAGCGCTGAGCTCGTGGCGAGGACGCCTGCCGCCAACCGGCGGCGTACAGCGATCTTCATGGGACTCCAGTCCAGTGGCGCAGAGGGGCACGACCACCGTAGGCGGGTGCAGCGACGAGGGGCTCACTGCTCAGTACGTCGGAACACGGTCAAGGTTCGCTCTGCGTGAGCGGGTTCCTCCCCTGGGTGCCCGACTTGTTCCGATTCGTGACCTAGGTCCCGGCGCAGGCCCGGCAGCGGCCGAACACCGCGAAGTGCCCGACGTCCACCTGGAAGCCCCGCGTCGCGGCCAGCTCCTCCACCACCGTGGCCACCACCGACGGCGGCGCCTCGTCGATCGCGCCGCAGTCCCGGCAGACCAGGTGCACGTGGTCCAGCTCGCTGGCGACGGAGTACGTCGGGGCGCCGTGCCCGAGGTGGGTGTGCTGGACCAGCCCGAGCTCCTCGAGCAGCTCGAGCGTCCGGTAGACGGTGGAGATGTTGACGCCCGTGGCCGTCTCCCGTACCGCCGCCGCGATCTCCTCCGGCGTGGCGTGCCCGAGCGCGGGCGACGGCCTCGAGGACCAGCTGGCGCTGCGGGGTCAGCCGGTAGCCGCGGGACCGGAGCTGCTCGTGCCAGTCGGCCCCGACCGCACCCCCTCGCCCCATGGACGGACACTAGCCTCCGACCGGTGACCGTTCTCGCGCTGCTGGGCGACCCGCCGGTGCTGCTCGACCCCACGACGCCGGTGCTGCGGGCCGACGACCTGGGGGTGGCCCGCGGCGAGTCCGTCTTCGAGACGCTGCGCATCGCCGGTGGCCGGCCCGCCTACCTGGACCTGCACCTGGCCCGGCTGGCCCGGTCGGCGGAGCGGCTGGCGATCGACCTGCCGCCCGGCTGGGAGGCGCTCGCGCTGGCGGCGTGCTCCGCGTACGGCGCCGCGGACGGCGTGCTGCGCCTGACCTGCAGCAAGGGCGTCCCGGGCGGCTCCCCGTCGGCTTCGCGCTCGCCTCGCCGGTGCCGGCCGAGACGCTGCGCGCCCGTACGGAGGGCGTGTCGGTCGTGACCCTGACCCTCGGGGTGCCCGCCTCGCTGCGCTCCGAGGCGCGCTGGCTGCTCGGCGGGGTGAAGAGCACGTCGTACGCCGTCAACATGGCGTCGATCCGGGCCGCCGAGGCGCAGGGTGCGCAGGACGCGGTGTGGGTGAGCAGCGACGGCCAGGTGCTGGAGGCGCCCACCGCCACCGTCGCCTGGGTGACGGGCGGGGTGCTGGTCACGCCGCCGGCCGACGAGGTGGGGACGCTGCCCGGGACGACCGCCCACGTCGCCCTCGGGATGTCGCCGGTGCCCGTCGAGGTGCGGCGCGGGACGGTCGAGGAGCTGCGGGCGGCCGACGAGGTGATGCTGCTGTCGAGCGTGCGGGGGGTGGCGCCCGTGGTGCGGCTGGACGGGCGCGACGCTGGGGGTCGGTGCGGTGACGGCGCAGCTGCGGGACGCCTTCGAGGCGGCGCTGCTGTGAGCGGCGCCTGCCGCTCGCGCCGCTTCGTCTAGTCGGCGGTGAAGTAGCCGACGACGTCGAGGATGGCTGCGGCCCGACCCTGCGACAGGGAGAGGGTGACGGCGTCCCCGCGCCCCAGGGTCGCCACCGCGAGGTTGGCGACCGCCTCCCCCGGCCTGATGTTCAGCGTCGACGTGCGGTTGCCCGGCCTGTCCTCGGTCGGGAAGACCTGCAGGTCGGCGGGGGCGCTCGCCCCGGTGCTCGTCACGCTGAGGACGGCAGCCTGCGCACCCGGAGGAACCCCGGCACGACCGCCGAGCGGGACCACGCGGTCACCACCGGCCGACAGCGACGTGCTCTCCCTCCGCGTGTCGAGGACGCGCTGCGGGGTCAGGGGGATGAAGCGGCCGCGGCCGCCGGGGCTGTAGTAGCCGAGCACGTCGAGCACCACGTGGGCCGACGCCTGGCTGACGGACACCCTCAGCGAGCCGTCCGCACCCAGGGCGGACGTCACGGCGTTGGCCTTCGTCTGACCCCGCCGGACGTTGAGGTTGCTGGTGCGTCCGGCCTGCTGCGCGCCGGAGGGGTACACCGAGACGTCGGCGTTCCCCGGTGTGCCGAGCACCGTGGCGTTCAGGCCACGGCCGTCGCGTCGAGAGGGACGCCCGCCCGTCCGGACACGGGCACCGTGATGTCGGCACCGGCCTGGACCGGACGGCTCGCCGTGCGCGTGTCCAGCAGCCGTCGCGGCTGGAGCGCCGTGTAGCCGCTGCTGCCCTCCGGCGCGCCCTCGTCGACGTAGAAGCCGAAGACGTCGACGACGACGGAAACGCTCCCGGTGTTCACGGACACCGTGACCGACCCCTCGCTGCCGACCCCGGTCTGGACCTGAGCCGGCACCGCCTCGCCCGCGGAGAAGTTCACGTTCGAGGTCCGCTCGTCGGGCCGCTGACCCGTCGGGTAGACCTGCAGGTCGCCGCGGCGCTCGGCCCCGGTGGCCGTCACGTTCAGCACGACGGCCGTCACGCCGCCGGCCGGGACCCCGCCACGTCCCGTGATCTGGACCCGGCGGTCGGACCCCGCCGAGACGGGCGAGCCCTCCGTCCGCGTGTCCAGGATGCGCGCCGGCGTCACCGCCTGGAAGCGCCCCACCGAGGGCTTCGGTGTCGCGGTCGGTGTCGCTGGGAGCCGACGGCCGCGGCCGAGCTGCCGGGTGGTCGCGGCGGGAGTCGTCGGCCCGCTCGGGCTGGGTGAGGGCTGGGCGTCGAGGCCGCCGAGGCTGACGGCGAGCGGCGACTGGACGTCGCGACCGGGTACACGGACCACGATCTGCTCGGGCTGCCTGGTCGACCCCGCCGGGCTTGGTCGCGACGAGGGCGAGGTCGTAGGTGCCGGGGCCGTAGGCGGCCCGTCAGCCGCAGGGTGTTCTCCGGGCTGGCCGACCCGGGCGATGACCTGGCGGGAGCTGCCCCTCGACCGGAGGCCGGGCCGTCGGCACCGCCCGGACGGTCGCGGTGCTGTCGTAGGGCACCCCGAGGACGGCTGTCGTCCGCCAGCGCGGACTCGAACGCGGGAGGGACGGGCGTCGGAAGGTGATCACGACCGCGCCGTCGCCCCCGCGGGTGCTCGCTACGGCTGAGGCCCCCGTCAGCCGGCCGCGTGTCGGCGTAGCCGGACCGCCACCGCCGGGACCACCGGGACCTCGGCGGCCCGGCTCCGCCACCACCACCGCCGAAGAAGCCGCCGCCGCCGCCTGCACCGCGCCTGCTCTGCTGGCCGGCGTCGCGCCGCTCGCCGCCGCGGAAGGCCCTGCCGGCGCTGCCAGGACTGCGCCGGCCGGGACCAGCGGCGGGATGCCGGGCGCCCCGCGCCCCCTGCCCCACCGCCGACCTGGCTGCCGCCCCCGCCGGCCCGACCGTCCAGGGTGTCCGCCGGCACCCACGGCGCACCGGTGCGCGCACCTGGCGCACCGGGGCGCCTCCACCTGCGCCGCCGTCACCCGAGGCCGTCGCGCCACCGCCACCACCCGCGACCAAGAGGGCGGTCGCACTCGACTGCTCCGGTGACCGAGGAAGACCCCGGAGAACCCTCCTCCGTTCCGTCCACCGCCCGGACCCTCGCCACCACCACCCACGAGGCCGTCCCGCGTGCCCGGTGACGACCGCCAGCGACGTGTCGGGGCTGCCGGGTCGAGCGGAAGCGTCCCATGCTGCGACCTCCCGTGCCGCCCCGGTTGGAGCCGGCGTCGGCCACTCGTCGGGTTGGCCCTTGAGCACCGCAGACGTCCAGCCGCACGGACGTCGACCCCGCGCGGGACCGTGACCGTCGCGGTCGCGGTGTCCGAGCGCCCTACGAGCACGAAGCTGCTGGTGCCGTCGCCGTTGTCGCTCGCGAACCCGGCACGGTCGGGTCCCCAGGGCTCAGGCACGTCGGCGCTGCCGCCGCGCCGGGGCGGTGACCAGGACGAGGCCGCTGCCGAACAGCGTCGCCGCGAGCGCTGCTGCGCAGGACCGCGCCGCCCGAGAGGGGGGACGACGACGGGACACGGGCGAGCCTCCTCGAGCGGCGCCCCGGCACGGCGCCACCGCGCACTCTTGCGCATCGGTGCAGGCGGCGCAGCGACACGCTGGGCGGCGGCCGCGACCGGCGGCGCACACTGTCTGCACCGGCCGCGCAAGAAGCTGCTCCTGACCCCGCGAGGTTCCTGGTCGTGCGCCGTTGCAGAGGGTGAGACGTCGTGAGCGCGGCGTACCGGGGGGCGTCATGAGCGTGATGGGCACGTGGAGCGGCGGCCGTGCGCGGTCCGCACCGGCAGCCCACGCCGAGGACTGCCCGGTCCGCGACCCGCACCGCCCGCGGGTCGAGCTGTTCGGGGTGGCGGCCGACCCGCTGACATGGACGCGACGGTCGACGCCGTGCATGCCTTCCTGGCTGCGGGCGCCGCACCAGCACGTGTGCCTGAACGCCGCCAAGGTCGTCGAGCTCGACGCAACTCGCCGGAGCTTGCGCGCGGCGATCAGCGCGTGCGACCTCGTCAGCGTCGACGGCCAGGCCGTCGTCTGGGCCTCCCGCTGCCTGGGTCGGCCGGTGCCCGAGCGGGTCGCCGGGGTCGACCTGTTCGCGAGGCTGCTCGGCGGGCCGCCGAGCACGGCATCGCGCGTCTACCTCCTGGGCGCGCGGCAGGAGGTGGTCGACGCGGTCGTCGAGCGCGCGCCGAGCGCGAGCACCCCGGCATCGCGGTCGTCGGGGCCCGCAGCGGCTACTGGACGGCGGAGCAGGAGGCGGAGGTCGTCGCCGAGGTGGCCGCGAGCGGCGCCGACCTGCTCTTCCTCGCCCTGCCGAGCCCCCGCAAGGAGCTCTTCCTCGAGCAGCACGGCGAGGCCCTGGGCGTGCCCTTCCGGATGGGCGTCGGCGGTTCTTTCGACGTCTTCGCCGGGTCGCGCAGCGCGCGCCGCAAGTGGATGCAGCAGGCGGGCCTCGAGTGGTCCTTCCGCCTGCTGCAGGAGCCGCGTCGATGTTCAAGCGCTACCTCGTACGGCAACAGCGCCTCGTGTCGTCCGCGTGACCCGTCCGCGAGCACGGAAGCGAGCGCCCGATGACGCGTCGTGCTGGTCGTCGCCGCCGCGCGGCCCAACTTCATGAAGGTCGCCCCGGTCCTGCGCGCTCTCGGAGCGCCGCGGCGTCGAGGTCGTGCTGGTGCACACCGGCCAGCACCACGACGAGCAGATGTCGGACGCCTTCTTCGACGAGCTGGACATCCGGCCGCCCGACCACCACCTGCACTGCGGTGGCGGGCAGCCACGCCGTGCAGACGGCCGACGTCATGATGGCGCTTCGAGCCGCTGCTCGAGGAGCTCGAGCCGTACGCCGTGGTCGTCTGCGGCGACGTCAACTCCACGCTCGCCTGCGCGCTCGTCGCCGCGAAGGCGGCAGTGCCGATCGCCCACGTCGAGTCCGGACTGCGCTCGCGCGACCGCGCGATGCCGGAGGAGGTCAACCGGCATCGCGGTGGACCACCTCTCGGACTGGCTGCTCACCCCGAGCGCCGACGCCGACGACGAACCTCGCCAAGCGAGGGCATCACCGGCGACCGCGTCTGGCGGGTCGGCAACGTCATGGTCGACACGCTGCTGCACAACCGCCGCCGGGCGAGCAGTCCGACGTCCTCGAGCGGCTGGGCGTCGCGCGGCGGCGGCCACGCGCTCTGGACGATGCACCGGCCGTCGAACGTCGACGAGCCCGCGGTCTTGCGCGGCCTGGTCGGACGTCGCGGTCGAGGTCGTCGCAGGACCGGCCGGTCGTCTTCCCCGTGCACCCGCGCACCGGCGCAGCAGCTGCGACGAGCCGGGCTGCTGGCGCGTGCTCGAGCAGGCGCCCGGCGTCGTCCTGGCTGCCGCCGCTCGGCTACCTCGACTTCCTGCGGCTGCAGGACACCGCCGGCGGTCGTCCTGACCGACTCCGGCGGCGTGCAGGAGGAGACGACCGTCCTCGGCGTGCCCTGCCTCACCCTGCGCGACAACACGGAGCGGCCGATCACCGTCACCGAGGGCACCAACACCGTCGTCGGCACCGACCCCGCGACGATCCTGGCGGCCTACCGCGACCTCGACGACGCGTCCCGCGCACCGCCGCCCCGAGGGCTGGGACGGCATGGCCGCCGAGCGCATCGCCGCCGTGCCTGACCACCGATCGCGCCGCCGCTGGCCGCCGAGCGCGGCGGCAACGTCGTCGTGCCGATGCAGCTCGACCGCGACCTGGCCGAGCGGGCGATGGTGCGCCAGGCGCGCCACACCGGGCTCGTGCAGGTGGATGCTGTCGTCATGACCGACGACCCGCTCGAGCGCCTGGCGTGACCTCCGGCCACCCGGCCGGTCTTGAGGACGCATGACGCTCGAGGGCGAGCGTGCTCGCCGGCACGACCCTGTTCGTCTCGTGGATCCGGCACCACGGGCGCAGCGCTCGACCTGTGCCGTGCCCTGCCCGCGACGTGCGCCTTCGTCGGCGCAGGGCACGTCGGCAACCGGCGGACCGCCCCCTGGCGCCACCTCCTGCAGGCGGTGCGCACCGTCCTGCTGCTGCTGCGGCAGAGGCCCGACGTGCTGTGGGTCATGGCCCCGCCGTCCGACCTCGTCGCGCTGGCGCTGCTCTGGCGCCGGCTGAGCGGGGGCGGCTGGTCGTCGACGCCCACAGCAACGCCGTCATCAACGCCGTCACCGGCCGGCCGCGCCCCACGCGGTGGCTGTCCCGGGCCGACCTCGTCGTCGTGACGACGCAGCGCCTTGCGGACCTGCTCGCCCGCGCGGGGGTGCGCGCCCTGCCGCTGCACGACCCGCCGCTGCCGGCGGCGGAGCAGCCGCCCTTGTCGCAGACGGTGCTCATGCCGGCCAGCTGGTACGCGGACGAGCCCTGGCAGGACGTGCTGGGCGCAGCGCGACTCCTGCCGGACGTGCAGTTCCTGCTCACCGGCCGCCCGCCCGCCGGGGTGGCCGCGCCCGCGAACGTCCGGCTGACCGGCTACGTCTCCGTGGAGGAGTACGCCCAGCTCGTCGCGACCGCCACGGTGGTCCTCGCGCTGACGACGCGGGACGACACCATGCAGCGCGCCGCGTACGAGGCCGTGGCCGCGGGGCGCCCGGTCGTCGCGTCCGGCACCCGGGCACTGCGCGGGCACCTGTCCCGCGGGACGGTCTTCACCGGAGGTGGCGCGGACGACCTGGCGCGCGCGGTCCGGTCGGCCCTCGACGGCGCCGACCGGCTGGCGGCCGAGGTCGTGTCGATGCGCGCGGAGCACGAGGAGCGCTTCGCCAGGGACCTCGCCGCCGTGCGTGCGGCCGTGGCCGGGGGCCGAGTCGCGTGAGCCGCCTGCTCGCCGTCGCGAACGAGTCGCCCTGGCCGGTCCACAACGGTGGGCGCGCACGGATGGCCGGCCTGCTGGGAGCCCTCGCTGCGGACCACGACGTGCTTGTGGCCGCGGCTGGTGCAGGCCCGCGGGAGCCCGGCCCGCTGCCCGTCGTCCCGCTGCCCGGAGCCGGCCGCAGCCGTGCGGCAGCGGTGCTGGGGCCGCACCCGCGGCTGGGCGCGGGTCTGATCGGCGCCGCGGCCGTCGAGCGGATCGTGGAGCTGCGGGCCGAGCACCGTCCGGACGCTGTGCTGGTGACGCACTCGTACCTGCTGCCGATGCTGCCCGACCTCGGCGTCCCGCTCGTGCTCGACCTGCCGAACCTCGAGGTGGCGCGCAGCAGGTCGGCGGTCCGCGCCGGCCCTGCAGGGCGCCGGGCGGTGGCGGTCCTCGAGCACCTCAAGGCGCGGCGCTGGGAGCCGGCCGCGGTGCGCCGCGCCGACCTGTGCCTCGCCGTGGACGAGCGGGACGCCCGGACGGCGCGCGGCTGGGGAGCCCGGGACGTGCTGGTCGTGCCCAACGCCTCGGATGCGACGGCGCTCCCGCCGTCGCCGGACGACGGAGTCGTGCTGGCCGTCGCCGACTGGCGCTACGACGACAACCGCCGGGCGCTCGGTCCGCTCCTGGAGCGGGTCTGGCCCGCGGTGCGCCGCGCGCTGCCGGACGCCCGGCTGCTGCTGGTCGGGCGCGGCGCCCCGTCGACGCTGCCGCCAGGTGCTGCTGCAGCCGGTTTCGTCGACGACCTCGCCGACTGCTACTCGGGCGCCTCCGTCGTGCTCGCGCCGGCCACGTCGGGCGGGGGCACCCAGGTGAAGGTGGCGGAGGCCGTCGCGCACGCCCGGGTGGTCGTGTGCCCTCCCTACGGCGGCGCGTCGGTCCCGGCGCACGCCCGCGAGGCGTGCGTCGTCACGGACGACCTGCCCGGTGCCCTGGTGCGGCTGCTGAGCGACCACGACGACCGTCACCGGCGCGAGCGCCTGCTCCAGCGGGGTGGCTCGTCCTGGGCGGCCGCGGCCGCGCCGCTGGGGCACTGGCTCGCGCAGGCGGTCAGCCGTGCCTGAGCTCGTGGACGACAGCCCTGGGCTGCCGCAGCAGCGGCCCTCGCGTCGGCCGGGTCCAGCCGGCCCGTCCAGGCGCGCAGGGCCCAGGACGCCCGTGCGGCGAGGACCCACGTCCGCGCTGCGGTCTGCCCCTGCGCGCGACGCCAGGTAGCGCACGCACGAGGCCACCAGGTGCGGCCTGCCCGCGAAGGGGAGCACCGCCCTGGAGACCCCGACGGCGTGCTCCACCCGCGCCTCGGCGCACAGGTGCACCTGCCAGCCGGCGGGCCGAAGCCGGCGCGCGAGGTCCATCTCCTCGAAGTAGAGGAAGTACGCCGGGTCGAAGCCGCCCACGTCGTCCAGCGCCGCGCGGCGGACGAGGAAGCAGGCGCCCTCGACGTAGCCGACCTGGCCGCTGACAGCGTGCTGCGGGGGCAGCCGGCGCGGCCGGCCGAGCCGGCTGAGCGGCGCCGGCAGCAGCGGTCGCAGCTCGCTGCGCAGCGTGGCGAGGTCCCCGGCCGAGTAGCTCGGCTGCCCTTCGGTGTAGACGCGCGGGCCCACGACGGCGCACGTCGGGTGGCGGTCCAGCCAGGCCACCAGCAGCCGCAGGTCGTCGGCGGCGAGCACGGCGTCCGGGTTGAGGAACAGCACGCAGCGCGGCGGCCGGGGGCAGCTCCGGCACGCCCCGGTTGCACCCGGCGCCGAAGCCGAGGTTCGCCTGCCGCACCACCTGGACGCCGGGGAGCGCCAGAATCTCCACGACCTCCGCGGTGCCGTCCGGGGAGGCGTTGTCGACGACACGACGGTCGCGGCGAGCTCACGCAGCGGCAGGGCTGCCAGCGTCTGCCCGACGGTGGCCGGCCGACGCGTACGTCACCACCACGACGCCGACGTCCGCGAGCTGCACGCTGCGCAGCGTAGGCAGCGCAGACGGACGCCCTTGCACATCACGGTGACTGTCCTCCTGGGCACCCGCTTCGCCGAGCTGGAGCACCACGGGACGCGCTGGCGGGCGCGTCCTGCGGCGCTGGGCGGAGCACCGGCGCGTGCGCGGCCTGACGGTGGTCGACTTCCCGCTCTTCCGACCGGCGCCGCCCGGCGTCGTGCGAGCAGCCCTCCTGGTTGGCCGGCGTGCGCTGCCTGCAGGCTGACGCGTGCCTGGCCGGAACGCCGGGGGCGCCGGTGACGGCGTCGGCCTGGCGGCCGCCGCCCGCGCGCTCGGCGGCTCGCTGGGATCGGCCGGGCAGCACGTCGGTCGTCGACGGCGACACCGCTGTGGGCGCCCGCGTGCCAGCCCTGCCCGCGCGGAGCGGCGCTGCTTCGACGCGGTGGACGACTGGCGCGCCCTGCCGGTCGATGGCAGCACGTCAGTCGCCGGGTGGAGGACGGGCTACCGCGCCTGCCGCGCTTCGACGTGGTCACGGCCGTCTCGCAGACCCTGGCCGATCGCCTCTCGAAGCACGACCCGGGTGCAGGCACGGCCCGTGCCCAACGGCGTGGACCTCGGCCGCTACACCGTTCGACGGCGCCCGCTCCGGCCGGCCTGCCCGAGGGGCCGTTCGCGGTCTACGTCGGCCAGGTCGCAGCAGCGGGTCGACCTCGACCTGCTGGCGGCGGCTGCCGGCCGCGTCCCGGTCGTGGTCGCCGGCGGGGCGACGCGCTGCCGCCGCGGACGCGCTGCGCGGATGCCGCTGACCTGGCTCGGCCCGGTCGACGTGGAGCTGGTGCCGGGCCTGCTCCAGCGCGCGCCCGGGTCGGGCTGCTCCCGCACACCGTGGACCGGCTGACCACGAGCATGGACCCGATGAAGCTGCTGGAGTACCTCGCCGCCGGCCTGCCGGTGGTGGCCACTGACCTGCCGGGCGTGCGAGTGTCGCCGCGCGTGCACGTGCCGCGGACTTCGCCGACAGGCGGACGCGCTGCTCCGGCAAGCCGCGCGGCGGGCGGCCCGACGAGGCGGTGCTGACCAGCGGACTGGAACGTGGTGGCGGACCGGCTGCTGAGCCTCTACGCAGGTGCCGCGTGAGCGACGTCATCGAGCGGCTGGCCCTCGTCCAGGCCCTGTCGCTGAAGAACTTCCAGGTGCGCTACAAGCGCGCCACCCTCGGCGTCGTGTGGGCCGTCGTGCAGCCCACCTTCCAGGCCGCGGTGCTGGCCCTGGTGTTCACGAAGGTCTTCGACGTCGGCGGGATCGAGCACTACGCGGCCTACGTCGTCTGCGGGATCCTGCCCTGGTCGTTCTTCACCCAGTCGCTGCTGGCCTCCACCACCGCCATCTCCGACAACGGGTCCCTGGTGCGCAAGGTCGCCGTGCCGCTGGTGGTGTTCCCCGCGGCCGCCGTGGGTGGCATCGCCGTGGCCTTCTCGGCGTCGCTGGTCGTCCTGCTCGTGACCTCGTTGCTGGCCGGGACGGCCGGCCCGGCGCTCCTGCTGCTCCCGCTCGCCGTGCTCGTGGAGCTCGCGCTGATCCTCGCGCTGGGGCTCATGACGGCGGCCTTCCACCCCGCCTTCCGCGACATCCGCTACGTCATCGAGTCCCTGCTGCTGGTCGGGCTCTACGCCTCCCCGATCCTGTACGACGCCTCCAAGGTGCCGGCGGCCGCCCGGCCCTACCTCGACCTCAACCCGATGACCGGCGTGCTGTCGCTGTACCGCACGGCCGTGCTGGACCGCCCCCTGGACGGCCGGGCCGTCGCCCTCACCGTCGTCGGGTCAGTCCTGCTGCTCGGCCTGTCGTGGGTGGTCTTCCGGCGGCGCTCCGGCGAGTTCGCGGACCTGGTGTGACCGCCGTCCAGGAGCGGGTCGCCCGCACTGCGCTGACGGCCCTCGCGCCGGCCGGCGTGCTCGTCGTCGCACTCGGCCTGCTGCCGTTGCCCGCTGCGCTCGTCACGGCTGGCCTGCTCGGCGGGCTCGCGGCCCTGCTGGCCTGGCGGCGTCCGGTGCCGGCCCTCCTGGTGACCACCGCCGTCGCCGCGCTCGTGCCCTTCTACGACGGCCGCTACCTCGTCGGTGCCGTGGGCCTGTCCCCCCTTGCGGCGTGCTGCCTCGTGCTGCTGCCGGCCGCTGCTGCAGCGCGCAGCGGCGTCCGAGCTGGAGCGGCTCGACCTCGCCGTGGCGCGCCTGGTGCTGCTGCGCTGCGTGAGTGCGCTCGTCAACGCCCAGGGTCCGTTGGGCGCGACCTTGAACGTCCTGCTCACGACGGCGCTGCCGTACGCCGTCTTCCGGTTGCTCACCCTGGACGGGGACGTGCCGCGCCGGCTGGCCGTCGTCGTGGTCGCCGTCGCGGTCCCGCTCTCCTTCGTCGGGCTGTACGAGCGCAGCGGCGGCGCCAACCCGTTCTTCACGCTGGTCCGCCCCGAGCTCGAGGCCGCGCAGTGGGCCCGGCCCGAGCTGCGGGCAAGCGGGGTGCGCGCCGAGGCGAGCTTCGGCCACCCCATCGCGTTCGGCATGTTCCTCGCCCTCGCTCTGGTGCTGGCCGTGGCGCTGACCGTCACCCTCGAGGGCCTGCTCCTCCGGGCCGCCCTGCTGGCCGCCTGCGGCGTGATCCTGCTCGGGCTCACGGCGACCCTGAGCCGCGGACCGCTGCTGATGGCAGGCCTGGGCATCGGCTGCTGGCTGCTGCTGCACGTCTTCCACGTCGACGCGCTGCGGGTAGCCGCAGCCGCGGCGGTCATCGGCATCGTCGCCGTCACGACGCCGGTGCTCGGGACGCTCGAGGCGCTGCAGCGGAGCAGCACCGGCGACAGCGCCGAGGCGCGCAGCGCGCAGTACCGGCTGCAGGTCCTCGAGGTGGCACAGGACCCCGAGCAGTTCTCGCTGCTGGGCCTTCCCGCGGAAGGCGGGTCGGTCACCGAGGCGGTCGCACGGCGTACAGGGCTGAAGTCCATCGACAGCGAGCTGCGCCGTCGTCCACCTGACCTCGGGGGCGCTGGCGCTCGGCGCTCTGCTCGTCAGTCGGGCTCCTGGTCCTCCGGACCGCGCTGCGGCCCGGCCTGCCCCTGGTCGAGAGCGCCTGGGCGGTCGGGCTGGCGGCTGCCTTCCTGAACCTGACGACGGTCGCGCTGCTGACGCAGTACGAGGAGCTGTTCTGGGCCACGACGGCTCTCGTGGCCGGCCTCGCGCAGCGCTCCCGGGCGGCGGGCGTGAGCTCCGCAGGTGGGCGATCGTCATCCCGGCCTACCGGGAGACGAGCGCCCTGGCCGCGCTGCTGTCCTCGCTCTGGCGCCTGGACCACCCGCGCGAGGCGCTCGCACGTGGTCGTCGCCGTCGACGGCGCCTAGCCCGCGACGGTCGAGGGCGCCGAACGGCACGGCGCGAACGGTCGTCCCGCTGGCCGGTCAACGGCGGCTCCTACACCGCGCGCAACGCCGCAATCGAGGCCCTGCCCGCCGGCCGTCGACGCCGTGCTGTTCACCGACGCCGACTGCGTGGTGACGCCGGGCTGGGTCGCCGCGCACCTGCGCGCGCTGGCAGACGGCCGACCTCAGCGGCGGCGGCGTCCGCTTCACCTTCCGCGGCGCCCGGCCCACCGCCGCGGAGTGGGTCGACTCCTGCCGCCACCTCAAGCAGGAGGCGTACGTCGCGCACGACGGGTACGCCGCGACCTGCAACCTCGCGCGTCCGCCGCGGGTCCTGGAGCGCGCACCGCTTCGACGGGCGGCTGCGCACCGGCGGCGACGCGGAGTTCTGCCGCCGGGTCGTCGGCCGCCGGCTGCCGCGCTCGTGTACACGCCGGACGCCCTCGTCGAGCACCCCGCGCGCGAACGTGCGCGAGCTCGGTGGTCAAGGTCCGGCGCATCTCGGGCGGCGTGCCCGGCCAGGCCGAGCGCATGGCGCGACCGGCAGCCGCCGTAGACGCCGGCTGACGCTGGGCATCTGGCGGCGCGCGCGCGGCGCGGGCCACGAGGTGCCGCTCGTGGCTCTGGGGGGCACGGGCGTCCGTGCTCGACTGGCTGTGCACCCTCGAGATCGCTCGTGCGGTGCACCGCGGTGCAGCCAGCGCCCAGCGCCGAGAGGGGGCAGCACGTGAGCGACGCCCTGCTCGAGGCGGTGGGCGTCAGCAAGCGCTACCGGGTACGTACCGAGCGGTCGCTGGCGCTCGGCCTCACGCGCCGGGCACCGGCCCCGGGACGTACTGGGCCCTGCGCGAGCTCGACCTCGAGGTGCCGCCGGCGAGGTCGTCGCCGTCATCGGCCGCAACGGCGCCGGCAAGTCGACGCTGCTCAAGCTCGCGGCGGGGGTCGACGACCCCGACGACGGGCGACCTTGCGACGGCCGCGCCGCATGGCGCCGCTCATCGAGGTGGGGGCCGGCTTCCACCCCGAGCTGACCGGCCGCGAGAACGTCGAGCGTCAACGCCCGCCTGCTCGGCATGGGCGACCACGAGATCGCGCACGCGGCTTCGACGACATCGTCGACTTCGCCGAGCTGCGCGCACGTCGATCGACCAGCCGGTGCGGCAGTACTCCTCAGCGGCATGTTCATGCGGCTCGGATTCGCGGTGGCCATCCACACCCAGCCCGAGCTGCTGGTCGTCGACGAGGTGCTCGCCGTCGGCGACCTGCCCTTCCAGGTGCGGTGCCTGGACCGCATCCGGGAGATGCGCGCCAGGGCGTCGGGGTCCTGTTCGTCAGCCACAACCTCACCGCCGTGCTGAGCCTGGCCGACCGCGCGCTGCTGCTCGACAAGGGCCGGCTGCGACACCCAGGGCGACGTGTCCGAGGTGGTCGGCGGCGCTACCACGCGATGCTCGCGCAGGGCGACGGCGCGGGCCAGATCGGCGACGACGCCGGTGCCACCGGCGAGCTCGCCCTCCGCTCGGTCCGGGTGCTGGACGAGGACGGCGGCGAGGTCCCGCTGTGGGAGCCGGGTCAGGCGTGCGTGATCGAGGTGACGGTCGAGGCCGTCAAGGACGTCGCGGAGGGGATCATCGGCTTCCGCGTCGTCAAGGAGGGCGCCGGCATGGTGGCCGCCTGGCGGCACGACGACGGGCCGTACGTACCGGCGATGCGGGCCGGGGAGCGCGCCGTGGTCCGGTCGCGGGTACGGATGAACCTCACGCAGGGCGGCTACACCCTGGACGTCGCCGTGGTGCCCCGGGAGTGGGACCGGCTGATGCTGACCCAGCACGCCGCAGCGCACTTCGGCGTCGCAGACCGGCCGGGCTCCGCCGGGATCGCCGACCTCACGCCCTCGCTCGAGGTCGACCGGGCTTGATCGCGTACGTGCTGTCGCGCTGGGTGCAGCCTTCGCAGACCTTCGTCACCAACGAGGTTGCCGAGCTGCGGCGACAGGGCGCCGAGGTGCTGGTCGTGTCCATCGAGCACGGCCAGCAGCCTGCTCCGGACGATGCCGTGTTCGTCGCAGACCTGCCGCACGGCGTCCGCACCCTCGCCGTGCGCCCACCTCTGGCCGCGCTGGCCGCCGGCCCTGGGGCTACCTGCGCTTCCTGCTCGCCGTGCGCGCCGCTGGCGTCGGAGATGGGGACCGGTCGCGACCACGTGCCGTGGAAGCGGCTGCCGCTGGTGGCGGCCGACGCTGCGGCGAGCGAGGTGCCGACCGCGCTGCACGCGCACTTCGCGTGGTCCGGCGCCGCGGCCGCGCTGCTGCTGTCGCGCCTGACCGGCCTGCCCTGGTCGATGACGCTGCACGCCAACGACATCTTCAGCCAGCAGCGGAACCTCGAGCTCAAGCTGCGGCAGGCCGACCGTGCTCGTGACGGTGTGCGACTACAACCTGCGCTGGATGCGGGAGCACCTCGCGCTGACGCGGCCGGTCGACCTGGTGGTCTGCGGCGTGCGAGCTGCCGGCGGAGCCGATGGCCGGTGCTGGCGGAGGCCGACGTCGTGGCCGTCGGCCGGCTGGTGGAGAAGAAGGGCTTCGACACGCTGCTGCGTGCGGCCGCCGTGCTGCGCCGGACGCGTCCGGGGCTGCGCATCGACGTCGTCGGCGAGGGACGGGAGCGCGAGCGCCTCGAGGCGATGGTCCAGGAGCTCGGGCTCGGCGACCACGTACGGCTGCTCGGCCCGCGGTCGCACGAGGAGTCGCTCGCGCGCATGGCCGGCGCCCGGGTGTTCTGCCTCCCGGCCCGGGTAGCCGCGGACGGCGACCGGGACTCGATGCCGGTCGTCATCAAGGAGGCCATGGCACGACGGGTGCCCGTGGTGGCCAGCGACCAGGTCGCGATCCCGGAGATGCTCGGCGACGGCTGCGGGCTGATGGTGCCGCCGGACGACCCGCAGGCGCTGGCCGACGCCCTCGGGCACGTGCTCGACCGGCCCGAGGAGTCCGCCGCGCGCGCCGCTGCCGCTCGGCGAGCGGGTGCAGGAGCGCTTCTCCCTGACCGAGGAGACCGCCCGTCTGCGCCGCCTCCTCGTGCCGGTCAGGTCCGGCGGATCCAGAGGCCGCCTGGCCGCTGACGTGCCGCCCCAGGCAGGTGCTCCTCCACGAGGCTAAGCCCGGGGCCGGCGCGCGGGGCGCGGCTTGGCCGGCTGTCCGACGACCAGCACCCCCGGCGGGACGTCGCGGGTCACGACGCTGCCGGCACCGACGACCGAGCGGGCGCCGACGTCGACCCCGGCCGTCACCACGGCGTTGGCTCCGATGAAGGCCCCGGGCCCCACGCGCACCGGACGGTGCACCACAGGCAGGTCGAAGATGGGCAGGGGGGTGAACAGGACGTGCTCGGTGTCGAGCACGGTGGCTCCCTCGGCGGCCGAGCTGCCGAAGCCCCAGCACATCTCGCCGTCGGCGTGGACGTTCACGCCCCTGCTGATGATGCAGCGGCCCTCCAGCAGCAGCCGCCCCTTGACGGTCAGGCAGGCGCCGTACCGCACCTGCGCGCCCGGTCCGACGGAGAGCTCTCCGCCCCAGAGCCGCAGCACGACACCGGACTGCACGACCGAGCGCGGCCCCAGCCGCAGGATGCCGGCGCCCCCGCGCCGCAGCTCGACGCGCACGTCGCGGGCGACGTCGGCGGAGCGGTCGACCTCGAGGACGACGGTCGACCGGGACAGCCACGCGTCACGGCGCACCCGCCGCAGGAACTGCCGCCGGCGCCTCCGTCGACGTGCGGCGTGCAGCCACGACCAGCCCGCCTGGTAGCAGGAGAGGGCGGTCCGGCGCAGCCGGACGGCGAGCGGCGGGAACGTCGTCAGCCACGGCGCGGCGCCGCCCGGCAGCCCGAGCCCGCCCAGCGTGCCCCTCGCGTGCTGCCGGGCGCGGGACCGGTTGCGACCGCGCAGCGAGAGCACCACCGCCGTGACGGCGTCGAGCAGGAGCAGCAGCCACAGCGCGACCCGCCGGCGCAACGGCCACCACCTGCGGGCCCACACCCGCATCGACGCGACGAACTCGGCCCGCTTGCGCGCCGAGACCAGCCGCTGCAGGGAGGTGCTGTAGCCGTGCACGGCGGTCGCCTCCGGCACGACCTGCACGCGGTAGGACTTCGCGCGCAGCCGGTCGTAGAGGTCGCCGTCGTTGAAGAACAGGGGGAGCTCGGGCGACATCACCTCGCCGCGCACGAGTGCCTGCCAGAGCAGGACGCACGCCGCCGCCGGGCAGTCCACCTCGAGCACCGCTGTCGGCCCGCCCGCGTCGAAGTCCTCCCCGTAGCGGCGCTCGCGGCGGCCGGCGTCGTCACGGAAGCGGCGGTCCCAGCGGCGGCCACCCTCGGTCAGGTCCCACAGGGCCGAGCCGAGCGTGAGGTCCCGGCGGCAGAAGGCCTGCGGCCGGCCGTCGGGGTAGCGCAGCAGCGCCGAGGCCGCCCCTGCGCCCGGGGTCGTGTCGAGGTGGTCGGCCAGCACCTGCACGCAGCCGGGGTCGAGGACGCAGTCCGGGTTCAGCAGCAGCAGCAGCTCCCCCTGGGCGGCGGCTGCCGCCGTGTTCGTCGCTGCGGCGTAGCCCGTGTTGACCTGCTGCTCCAGCAGGACGATGCGGTCGCCGTAGCCGCGCAGCACCTCCGCAGTGCCGTCCGGCGACGCGTTGTCGACCACGACGACCTCGAGACCACCCGCCACCTGCTGGGCGAGCACAGCGTCGAGGCACTCCGCGATCTCGTCCTGGTGGCCGTAGGTGATGACGACGGCGCTCACCCGCGGCGCCGCCTTGACCACGGGACCCCCTGTCGCTGCGCTCGGTCTTGGTGGTGCGGAGGATAGGTTGCCGTCGTGGACCTGGGGGGCGTGCTGCGGCTGCTGCGACGGCGCGCCGTGCCGGTCGCGCTCTGCCTGCTGGCCGGCGTCGTCGGTGCCCTGCTGCTGACGGCGCAGAAGGACGAGCAGTACCGCGCCACGGCGCGGGTGTTCGTCAACATCCCGCCCGCGGCCAACGTCCAGTCCGGCATCCAGGGCGTGCAGCTGGCCAACGAGCTGCTGCCGAGCTACGCACTGGTCGCGACCAGCCGCAACGTCGCCGAGCGCGTGCGCGACGAGCTCGGCCTCGAGGAGTCGGCGGAGGTCCTTGCGGGGCCGCCTCTCGGCAGAGCCGGAGCCGCAGACCCTCGTGCTCAGCATCTCGGCCGTCGACGGTGACCCGCGCCGGGCGCAGGCCATCGCGGCAGCCACCACCTCGGCGCTGTCCGAGGCCGTGACCGAGCTGGAGCGCACCCGCGACGCCGATGTGGCCGTGGCTGTCCAGCTGCTCGACGCTCCGCTGCTGCCGCGCTCGCCGTTCGAGCCGCGGCCGGCGTACGACCTGGCGCTCGGCCTGCTGCTCGGCCTGGCAGCCGGGCTCGCGCTGGCCCTCGCGCTCGACGGCCTGGACCGCGGGATGAGGTCCGCCGGACAGGTCGAGGACGGGACCGGGTTGCCGGTGCTGACCGTCGTGCCACGGCTGCGCGGGCGCAAGCCCGCCTGGATGCCGCCGACCGCGAGCCCGGCCGCCGAGGCCTACCGGGCGCTGCGCACGGCGATCGCCTTCGCAGGACCGGACGGCGCGACCGGGACCGTCGTGGTGACGTCGCCGGCGGAGGGCGACGGCAAGACGACCACCGCCGTCAACCTCGCGCTCGCGCTGGCGCAGGCCGGCGAGCAGGTGGCCCTGGTCGACGCGGACCTTCGGCACGCCTCCGTGGGCCGGGCGCTCGACCTGCCCGCTGCCCCCGGCCTCAGCGACGTCCTGGCCGGCCGGGCCGACGCTGGCGGAGGCGCTGCAGGAGGGCCCCGACCGGCTGCGCGTCGTCACCGCCGGGCCGCTGCCGCAGGGACCCAGCGAGCTGCTGGGCTCCGCCGCCATGGCGGGGCTGCTGACCGAGCTCCGCACGCTGGTCGACGTCGTCGTCGTGGATGCGCCGCCCGTGCTGCCCGTCACCGACGCCGTGGTCCTCGGCGCGCAGGCCGACGCCGTCGTGCTGGTCCTGCGGGCGGGTCGCACCACCGCCGACACGGCCGAGGAGGCCCGCAAGCGGCTGGACGGTGTCGGCGCCCGGGTGATCGGGGTCGTGCTCAACGCGGGGACCCTCGGCTCCGCGGCGGCGACCTACGCGCCCGGCCGCGGACGCGAGGCGGCGTCCGGCAGTCCCTCCTAGAGGGCAGACGCGGCCTGGTCCGCGTGGGTGGCCACCGAGCCACCAGCAGGGCGATAGCGTCCGCGCGTGACCAGCCTCGGGACGCGCGCGCGGCGGCTGCGCGCCGGCCTGCGCACGGCGGCCCGGCTGAGCGACCTCGGCCCGGACGAGCTGGCCGCCCTCACCCGGCTGGCCCGGACCGTCGGGGAGGAGCACGTCGCTGCCCGGCGCGCGCCGGGGGTGCACCCGAGCGCGTGGATCTCGCCGCTGGCCAGCCTGCGCTTCACCGAAAGCGTCTTCATCGGTGCGAAGACCAGCGTCGGCCCGCAGTGCTGCGTCTGGGGCGGCTGGTCGACCGCGGAGGTCCGGATCGAGGGCAACGTCCTGCTCGGTCCAGGTGTCGTCGTTGTCGCCGGCAACCACGGCACGGCGGGCACGGGCCCGGTCCGCGAGGAGCCGATCGTGGAGCAGGACGTCTTCATCGGCGAGGGTGCGTGGATCGGCGCGCACGCCACGGTCGTGGGCTGCCGCATCGGGCGGGGCGCCGTGGTCGGCGCCGGCGCCGTCGTGCTGCAGGACGTCCCCGACCTCGCCATCGCGGTGGGCTCACCGGCGCGGGTGGTGGGCACCCGCTCGTGACCGGTCCTGAGGACGTCGCGGTCGTCATCCCCAACTACCAGGGCGAGCGGCTGCTGGACGCCACGCTCGACGCGGTCGAGGCGCAGCACCCCGGGCTCGAGGTGCTGGTCGTCGACAACGCCTCGACCGACGGGTCCCTGCGGCTCCTCGAGCGTCGCGGCACGACCGTCCTGCGCCTGCCGAGGAACACCGGGTTCGCCGGCGGCGCCAACGCGGGCGTCGCTGCGGTGGCGCGCCCGTACGTCGTCGTCCTCAACAGCGACGCGCGGCCGCGCCCCGGCTGGCTGGCGGCGCTGCTCCAGTCGGTCGGGACCAGCCCGCCGGACGTCTGGGCCTGGGGCAGCGTGCTCGTCGACGACCGGGACGTGGTCGAGAGCGCGGGGGACGGCTGGCGGCACGGCACGACCGCCTACAAGCTCCTGCAGGGCAGGCAGCTGTCCGACGTGCCGCGGCAGCCGTACGAGGTCTTCGCCGCCCCGGGTGCCGCACCGCTGTTCCGGCGTGACGTCTTCCGGTCGCTCGGGGGCTACGACGAGTCGTTCTTCCTCTACTACGAGGACATCGACCTGGCCTGGCGCGCGCGGCTGCGCGGCCACCGCGCGCTGCTGGTGCCGGGCGCGCGCGTCGAGCACCTGCTCGGTGCCAGCGGCCGGCCGTTCCGCACCTGGTTCCACATCTCGCGCAACAGCCTGTGGTGCGCGGTGCGCAACCCGCCACGGCTGCACCCGCGCCTGATCGTCCGCGCGACCAGGCGCGAGTGGGCGGCGGCGGGGCGGCGCGAGGTTCGGCTGCCCTACGCGTTGGGCCGGGTGGCGGGGGCCGCCGGGCTGCCCCGCCAGCTGGCGGTGCGGCGGCGGCTGCAGCGCACCCGCACGGTGGACGTCACGGCGCTGGAGGACTTCCTCGCCCGGCAGGAGGAGCTGGTGCGATGAGGCGCTCGTCCATCGACGGCACGCTGGCGGAGCGGCTTCGCCTCCAGGTCAGGGCCAGGCGCGCCGGTGCGGAGGTGCGCTGGCCGTACCGCCTTCCGCACGCGGCCGGCCGGCACGTCGCCCGGCAGATCGAGCTGGGCACGGGTGCCTACATCGGCCGCGGTGCCTGGATCAACATCAACAAGGCCTCCGCGCGGCTGCGCATCGGGGCGGGATCGGTCATCGGCAACGACCTCACGGTGACGTGCGGAGAGCTGGTGGAGGTCGGCGAGGGGGTGCTCATGTCCGCCCGGATCGCGCTGCTGGACCAGCTCCACGACTACGACAGCTGGCTGGCGCCGCAGCTGCGGGGCGAGCCGGGTCCTCCCCGCTTCAGCTGGGCGATGACCGAGCCGAGGCCGGTCCGCGTCGGCTCCGGCACCTGGCTGGGCATCGGCGTGGTCGTGCTCCCCGGCGTCACCATCGGGGAGGGCTGCGTCGTCGGCGCGAACGCGGTGGTCACGTCCGACCTGCCGGACTACGCCATCGCCGCCGGGGTGCCCGCCCGCGTGCTGCGCACGATGCGGTAGTCAGGACGGGCCATCCCGCCTGGTCCTCCTACGGCCGCGGGATGGTCCCTTCTGCTCGTCTTGTCCGTTTTGTCTTCACAAGGATCCGGGGGTCTGTGACGGTGCTCGCGTCAGCACGCCCGTCCGGCCCTGGAGACCTTCCCGTGCAGTACCGCCACCGCTCAGCCACCCTCACCGGCGCAGCCCTGCTGCTCGTGGTCGCCCTCGCCGGCTCGGCCTCGGCGGGCAAGGCCGCGCCGTCGGGCTCGACCGGCAAGAGGGGCGTGACGGCGGCTGCCAGCCCGGCGCCGTCCCCCGCGGCCACGGCGACGGCACCGGCCGCCCCGGCGACGACCACGGCGCCCGCCCCCACGAGCGGCACGGCACCCGCGGCGGACCCCGTGCCGGCGGTCCAGCCCGTCCTGGCTCCCGCCGCGCCTGCGCCCGCCCAGACCGCCGCCGCCGCGACGGCGTTCGCGCGCAAGGTGCCGACGACCTTCGGCGTGGGCGTCCAGGCCGCCAACGACAGCAAGACCCTCCAGGGCTGGATGCCGCGCACCGGCGCCCCGATCGACTACGCCTACCGCTACCTCGGGGGCGGCCTCAACACCGGCGGCGCGCGCAACTGGACGGAGTGGGAGCCGTCGGCGACCTACCCGAAGACGTACGCCACGGCCGCCGCGACCCGCGGGTACACGCCCGTGTTCTCCTACTACACGCTGCTGGCCGCGAACGGTGCCTGCAGCGACGCGTGCGGTGAGGCCCAGCGGGACCTGACCAACCTCAACGACCCGGCCGTGATGGCGCTCTACTTCGCCGACTTCCGCCGGCTGATGCAGCGCCTGGGCAGCGGCACCTACGACGGCGTGACCGGCTTCGGCGGCGACGCGATCGTGCACGTCGAGCCCGACCTGTCGGGCTACGCACAGAACGCCGCTCTGTCCTCCGTGAAGTGCTTCGGCTTCTGCAGCGGCACGGGGAACGACCCGTCGCTGGTCCGCGCCTCGGTCAAGAGCTCCGGCGACCCGGTCGCCGCCGCCTACCCGAACACCTACACCGGCTTCAACGCCGCCCTGCTGAGGATCCGCGACCTCTACGCGCCGAAGGTCCGGATGGCCATGCACGTCAGCAACTGGGCGACGGGCTACGACCTGAACAGCGCCACGGGCGCGCTGGACCCCGTGGCCCTGGGCAACAAGGCGGGCTCCTTCGCCGCCGCGGCGGGCGCCGGCACCACCGACGGCACGCACACCCCCTACGACCTGCTGTTCAACGACGTGTCCAACAAGGACGCGGCCTACTACACCTACGTCCTCGGCAAGCCCCGCTTCTGGGACCAGGACAACGCCGTCTTCCCGAACTTCCACCGCTGGGAGGCGTACGTGAAGGCCTTCACCACGACGACAGCCCGGAAGTCGATCGTGTGGCAGGTGCCGATCGGCAACCAGCTGTACACCCCGATGAACAACACCCGCGGCCACTGGCAGGACAACCGGGTGGAGTACTTCTTCGGCCACGTCGCCGAGCTCCGGGACGCCGGCATGGTGGGCATGCTCTTCGGCACCACGCAGGTCGACGCGACCACGTACTGGGACGCGATGGCGGACCTCGTCACCAACCCCGCGCCCGTCTGCAACAGCGACGGCTGGAGCAGCGGCAAGGTCGTCTGCAGCAGCCGGCAGTCCGCGGTCGCCGACGACGACGGCGGCTACCTGCGCACGTCGATCCAGAGCTACTACAAGGCCCCGCTGGCCCTGTAGCACCGCACAGGACGACATGGACAGGACATCTGGTGCCTCGTGCGCCAGATGTCCTGTTCTGCGCGTCCCACCTCCCTAGCGCACAACCCGGCACAAGCGGCACACTTGGGACACCTCACTGTCCCGAGTCCCAGGAGCACCCGTGTCGCTGCTGCACGCCCCACGCCACCGCCGAGCTGCCAGCCGCGCCCGCCGCGCCGCGCGGCTCGGTGCAGCGAGCATCGCGGTGCTGGCCACCGGGGCCCTGCTGCCCGCTGGAGCGGCGCACGCCGACGTCACCCGTTGCGTCGGGGCCGTCGCCACCCCCGGCGCCTTCGCCTGCTACACCTCGCCCCGCTTCGACCACCTGGGAGCCGACCAGCAGGCCGTCGCGGCCGTCCCGGCCGTCTGCTACGGCCTGGGCTGCACCCAGGAGCAGCTCGAGGTGCCGCTGCCGTCCGACACCGCGGGCGGTCGCTTCACCGCCGTGTCCTACCTCGGCCACAGCTACACCGTCTACCGCCCGACGGCCGGGCAGCCCTACGTCCTGTCGAGCACGAACCCGCGGACCGGCGCGCTGACGACGCTCCAGGTGCTGGCCCTCGAGGCGGCACTGGCTTCCTAGGCCGACCGGCCTGCTGAGCACGCCCGGGCTGGATCCTCGGCCGCAGGCGCCGGCCGCGCCGGCTGCGGGCCGAGCCCGGTCCTAGCCCTGCGCGCTGCTGCGGCAGCTCGTTGCGCAGCAGGTCCTCGCTGCTCGGGCCGCACACCAGGTCGAGCAGCAGCGAGAGCGGCACGCCGTTGCCGAGCAGCGCCATGGCCGCGTCGGCCGGGCGGGTCGTTGCCATGTCCACGGTTCCTCCTGAGCGGTCCTGTCGGGGACCTCTTCTTGATCGGAGCCGGGTGACGCCGGCCGGACCGCCGGACGGGTGAACCGGGAACGCGGCAGGTTGATCCGGACGCACCTGAAGGAGAACCGCGGTGACAAGCGGCCGGAGTCGTCCTACGCTTCTCAGCACACTGGAAGGGAGGTGATCCGAGACTTGATACGTCATCGGACGAGTGAGGTGGCTGTCCGCTAGGACGCCGTAGCAAGGACTGCACGCTGGTCTTCGATCGCGCGTCTTCTACGGCGTACGGCGAATCCAGAACAGGCACCGGACCCCCGGCCGCCGGCCCGTCCAGCCGGCCCACCGCAAGGTGGAAGTGGTCGGGGGTCAGCCATGTCCGCGGCCGGCCCGGCACGTCCCCTGACGCTCAGTCCTGCTGCCGCGAGGTGCGGACGTTGCGGGACAGGCAGCTGGGGCACCGGTCCCAGGTGGTCGGCATCCGGCTGCGGCCCAGGTGCAGCCGGCGGCGAAGGCGACGGATGGCTCGACGGCGTCTGAGCGCCAGCCCCCCGTGGCGCTGGCCTCTGCTCGCCCGCCACCGGAGCCGGCACGACGTGCAGCGCAGGAAGACCAGCTCCTGCTCGCGGGGTGATCTGCCGCGGCGCGCCCGGACCACGTCCTGGACCAGCGCTACGACGGCCCCGCCCAGGCCGAGGAGCAGCGCGTAGGAGACGAGGTACGACCGGGGCACGAGGTGAGTGTCCCTCTCAGCGCGGGCGGCCCCGCCACCAGCGCCAGACGACCGCACCGGACAGCGCGAGCCCGGGCGGCACGACCATGTCCACCACCGTCAACCCGCGGGTGTCGGTGACGCTCCAGGATGGCCGGCCCCTCGTACGGCGCCTTGTGCAGGAACCAGGCCAGCACCGTGGCCGCCGCGGCCAGCGCCCAGGCCAGGGCCGCCGCTCCAGGCTACCGCTGCCGGGCCAGCGGCAGGACGCAGCCGGTCACCAGCACCAGGACAGCCACGGCCAGGAGCTGCTCGGAGACGCGCACGGGGCATTCGACCGCATCCGCGGGCGGCACAGTTCAGCCACGTCCGGGCGCGCCGCGGCCGGGCTGGCTAGCCTGGACGCGACGCCGGGCCTGCCGGTGGACCAGCCGCCGACGTGACGGAGTGACGTGGAGTTCGCCGACTACCTCGCATCCTGCCGCCGCCGCTGGTGGCTCGTCGCGCTCGCCGTCGTGATCTGCGTCGCCGGAGCGCGGCCGTCGCCACGTTCCTGCAGACCCCGAAGTACCAGACGCGAGCACGCGCCTGCTGGTCTCGGCCTCGGCGAGCGAGAACGCCATCGACGAGATCACCAAGCGCCAGCTGTCGACGCAGCGGGCCGGGGCCTACGCGCAGTACGCGACGACCGGTCCGGCCGTGTCGGCCGCGCTCGAGGCAGGCGGGCGTCGCCGGGGCGTCCAGGTCCAGGCCACCGCCGACGGCTCGAGCCCCTTCCTCACCATCACGGCCACCGGCACCGACCCCCAGGCCGCGGCCGCCGTGGCCAACGCCTACGTCGACGCGTCCTGCCCGCGTGTCGTGACCGAGCTGGACCAGGCGCCGACCGGCACCTCGCTGCCGCAGCTGTCGGTGCTCGAGGCAGCCGGCGTCCCGGCCGAGCCCTTCTCGCCGCGGCCGTCGCGCAACTACCTCGTCGGCCTGGTCCTCGGCCTGGTGCTCGGCTTCGCCGCCGCGCTGCTGCGCGAGAGCCTCGACGCGACGGTGCGGCAGAGCAGCGAGGTCGAGCGGCTCACCGACATCGGCCTGCTGGGCGTCATCCCCAAGGAGTACGGCGACGAGCGCCTGATCGCCGTGCACCCGACCGCGCTCGCGCCGCACCGAGGCCTACCGGCAGATCCGGACCAACCTCGAGTTCACCGGCCCGGACGGCGCTCCCGAAGTCCTTCGTCGTCACCAGCGCCGGCCCGGGCGAGGGCAAGACGACGGTGGCGGCGAACGTCGCCGTCATCGCCAGCCACGCCGGCAAGCACGTCGTCCTCGTGGACGCCGACCTGCGCCAGCCGACGGTCGCCGACGTCATGCAGCTGCCGCCCCGACCCCGGGCTGTCCGACGTGCTGTCCGGCGCGCGTCGCTGGAGCGAGCCCTGCAGCCGCTCGACGGCGAGCGGCTCACCGTCCTCACCAGCGGGCCGCTGCCGACCTCCCCGT